>CAXXMX010000010.1:0-3294476 GCA_963668565.2 Acidimicrobiales bacterium | reverse complement strand
TCGGTGGGCGGGGAGCGTCCCCCGAGCCGTCGGACCCCGGCGGTGGCTGCGAGGGTGGTGGCGGTTGCGCCATGAGTTCATGCTAGGAGTCCGGCGGGCCGTTCCGGTGATCGTGCCGAGCCTCGGAGGGCTATCCGGGGTGCTGCGTGACGTACCAGGGCCCGGGGTGGGCAGGAGTAGGATCGGTGCCCGTGGCCGGTTGTTGTCTGCGTACGGCCGCGGGCCGGTGATGTCGCAGAGAGGCCGCCTGCGTCCCGCTCCCTCGTGGTCGGTGTCGGCCGCGGTCGCCGGCTGGATCGCGGCGGCGCTGATTACCGTCGTCGTGCAGGCGGTCCTGCTGGCGATGTGGGATTCGCCCTCAGGACTGGGATCGGCGGCGGCTCGCGCCGGGGTTCAGGCGGCACGGGGCGCCGAGCCCGATCTCTTCAACCTCGCATACTGGCAGTTCACGTTGCTGCAACTGCCGCTCTGGTCGACTCTGGCCGTCGTCACCTGGGCGGTCGTCCGCCGCCATGGCGTCAACCTGCGGAGCGCCCTGGGCCTGACGCAGCGCTGGTACGACGTTCTCGTCGGGCTGGCGAGCGGCCTGGTGACGCAACTCCTGCTCATACCGGCGATCTACCTGCCGCTGGCGCCGTTCATCGACGCCACCGACGTGGAGGAGCCGGCCCGGCGGATCATGACGCTCGCCGACGGTTCGGGAGGTGTGGCGGTCGTGGTGGTGGGGATCGTGCTGGTGGCACCCTTCGTCGAGGAGTTGTACTTCCGCGGCCTACTGCTCAGGGCGCTCTGGGGCCGGATGGGGCGCACCGCCACGGTCCTGGTCTCGGCCGTGCTGTTCGGTCTGGCGCACGTGCAGCTTCTCCAGCTTCCGGCGCTGGTGGCCTTCGGGCTGGTGGCCGGTGTCCTGGTGGTCTCGACGAAGCGTCTCGCCCCGGCCATGTGGGCACATGCCGCCTTCAACAGCTTCACGGTCGTGCAGTTGTTGCGCTGAGCGATGAGCCTGACCGGAGTGCCGCCGCCACGCGCGGCAGGGGTCCGTCCGCGAGGCCGTGGCGTCGCGGTGCTGCAGCGCCGGCTGGGGATCACGTGCATCGTGGGGGCCTGCCTGTTCGTGTTCTGGCAGATGCGGCCCGACCTGCTGTTCGCCAACACGACGCCGGCCGGGGGCGACATGGCCGCCCACGTCTGGGGGCCGGCGTTCCTGCGCGACCACCTGCTTCCGGCGGGCCGGTTGAGCGGCTGGGCTCCCGATTGGTACGCCGGATTTCCCGCCTACCACTTCTACATGGTGCTGCCGTCGCTGGTCATCGCCCTGGCGTCGTTCGTGATTCCCTACGGGGTGGCATTCAAGCTCGTGGCGGTCGCCGGGCTCGTGACGCTGCCGCTGGCGGCGGCGCTGTTCGTGCGACTCGCAGGGTTGCGATTCCCGGCGCCCGCGATCGCGGCGATGTTCACGCTGCCGTTCCTGTTCGACACGTCCTTCAGCATCTACGGCGGCAACGTTGCGTCCACGCTCGCGGGGGAGTTCGCCTACTCCATCAGCCTGTCGCTGATGCTGGTCTACCTGGGCGTGGTGTTGCGGGGCCTGCGCACCGGGCGGCATAGGGTCCTGGCAGGTGTGCTACTGGCGCTCGTCGGCCTCACCCATCTGATACCTGCGATTTTCGCGGTGGCAGCCACCGGGGTCGCCCTGGCGATGCAGCCGGGCCGGCGACCGCTGCGGTGGGTCGCCGTCACCGGGGCACTGGGAGCCGGGCTGGCGGCGTTCTGGCTGCTGCCGTTCTGGTGGAGGCGGGACTACTACCACAACATCGACTGGGTGAATCTGACGGAGTACTGGCCGAACCTGGTGCGCGACGACTGGAGCTGGATCCTCGTGGGCGCGTGGGTGGCCCTGCTGGTGGGAATTCTCCGGCGACAGCGACTGGTCCTGTACCTGGGGGTGCTGGCGGCGCTGGCGGCCGGGGCGTATCGCTGGCTTCCCCAGGGGGTGGTGTGGAACGCGCGCCTGCTCCCGTTCTACTACCTGGCGATGCTCCTGCTGGCGGGCGTCGGCGTGGCGACCCTACTGGCGACGCTGGTCGTGGGCGGTCCGCTCCGGGACCTCCCGATCGGCGCTGGCAGGGGCCCGCGAATCTCCGACGATCTGGGGCGCCGACGTCGCTGGTTGCCGGCGGACTCCCTGCGCCTACGCCTCGTTCTGGCGGCGGTGCTGCCGGCGGGAGCGGTGGCGGTGGCGGTCGACGACCTGGTCGCGGACAGCGCAACCCTGCGGGCACTGATCGAGGTCCTGCCGGGCGTGGAGGCGGCGACGGCTCCCGAGCGGGCCGCCGACGTCGCCCACCTGGCGCTGATCGTGCTCGTCGCGGCGGCGGCGGTGGCGCTCACCGAACTGCTGCGCTCGTTGCGGGTTCAGGGATTCCGGCCCAAGACCACCGGCCTTGTGGTTCTGGGCACGCCGGCGTCGGTGACGCCGGCCGCGGGCGGGATCCGTCCCGCTAGCTCCACGGCCACGCGTCCCGCCGGTGTGATCCGCCCGCTGGGCACGATCAAGGCCTCCGGCGATCGCGGCGGTGTGGTGCTCGCCCTGGGGACGGCCGCGGTGGCCCTCATCCTGGTGGCGGTGGTGGCCTATCCGTTGCGGGCGCTGGGCGTCGCCGGTCACGAGGCCTCCGACGGTCGCTACGGTCTCCGGGTCGCACCGAACGTGGTCGTGGCAGGCACCACCCAGAAGAGCTTCCTCCCCTTCTGGGTGTACTGGAACTTCTCGGGCTACGAATCCAAGACGCCTCGGGAGGGCATCGGAGGGTACGACGAGTACTACCGGGTCGTGACGACGATGGCGACGGTTGCCGCCGAGCGAGGTTGCGGGCGCGTGATGTGGGAGTACGGGCTGAAACGGCTGGACAGCTACGGTTCGCCGATGTCGCTCATGCTCCTGCCGCACTGGACCGACGGCTGCCTGGCGTCGATGGAGGGTCTCTTCTTCGAGTCGACGCAGAGCGTGCCGTTCCACTTCATCAACCAGGACGAACTCTCGCTCGAACCGTCACGGCCGGTGCGGGCGGTGCCGTACGGGGGTACGAACCTCGCCTCCGGAGTCGAACACATGCAGCTCTTCGGCGTGCGCTACTACATGGCGTTCTCGGATTCCCTGATCACTGAGGCTCGGGCGCACGAGGACCTGACGGAGGTGGCGGCCCAGCCACCGTGGGTGATGTTCGAGGTCGCCGATGCGCCATTGGTGTCGCCGCTCGCGGCCGAGCCGGTCGTGATCGCCGGTGCCGGCGACGACCCGGCGAGTTGGCTAGATGTCGCCGTCAAGTTCTATGCGGGGTACGCCGGCTCGGGGGCGCTGGCCGCCGGTGCCGGGGGCCTACCCGGCGCCGGAGTGTTCCCGGCCGCCGGCGGTCCGGACGGTTGGGCCGAGGTTCAACCGGGTGCCGACCTGCCGGTGCGCTTACTGGACGAGGTCGAGGTCTTCGGACTCTCCGCCACGGAGAACTCGATCGGCTTCCGGGTGGACCGCACCGGCGTGCCGGTCCTGGTGAAGACCTCGTACTTCCCGAACTGGCAGGTCGAGGGCGCCGCCGGCCCGTACCGGGTGGCGCCCAACTTCATGGTCGTGGTGCCCGACAGGACTGAGGTCACCCTGACGTACGGCTGGATGGCCACCGACGTGCTGGCCTGGGTGATCACCGTCATCGCGCTGATCGCCGCGGTCGTGTTGTGGAGGAGCCCGCACATCTGGACCGCAGAACGCGACCGGCGCGCCCCGTGGGAATGAGGGACGGCACGGCGACAGGAAGCGCCAGCCTTTCGGTGGTGCTGCCCGCCTACCGGGAGCGGGACGTCATCGCCGCAACCCTTGCGACGCTGCGTGCCGGTCTGTCCACGGTGGCATCCGGGGACGACCTGGAGTTGATCGTCGTCGACGACGGCTCGGACGACGCCACCGCGGCGCGAGCGGGCGCCGCGGGCGCCGACCGGGTGATCGTGTTCGACCGCAACCGCGGCAAGGGTGCAGCGGTGCGCGCCGGAATGCTGGCCGCCACCGGGGACGCTGTGGTGTTCACCGATGCCGACCTGCAGTACCCGCCGGACCGGATCGTGGCGGTGCTGGGACGCCTCGACGGCGGGGTGGGCGCGGTGGTCGCCAAGCGCATCCGGCCCGGCGATGCGCCGCTGCGGAGGCTGGGGACACGTGTTGTGTCGCGGCTGGCGGAGATGCTGGTTCTGCGGGACACTGCCGTCGATCGGCGACATCTCGGGGACACGCAGTGCGGGCTGAAGGCGTTCCGGCGGGACGTGGCGCAGGAGGTGTTCGGCCGCTGCCGGGTGGATCGCTTCGGCTTCGACGTGGAGGTGCTGCTGCTGCTCTCGTTGCTCGACGTTCCCACGGCTGTGGTGACGGTGGAGGCTGTGGCGGCGCCGCGCCGATCCACCGTGCGGGTGATGCGTGACGGCGTCGGGATCCTGCGGGATCTCCTGAGGATCCGCGCCCGGTTGCGCCGGGGTGACTACGCCACCGCCGCCGGAGCCGATGACTGAGCGCGCGGGCGGGGACGGCGGCGTGCCGGCCCTGGCGGCCCGCCTCGACGTGATCGTCCGTGCCAACGACATCCGCGGCCGCGTGCCCGCCGAACTCGACACCCCGATGGCGCAGCGACTTGGAGCGGCTTTCGCGGCGTTGTTCCGCGAGGACGATCCGCACACCACCGAGGTGGTCGTCGGGCGCGACATGCGGCTGTCGGGGAAGCCGCTGCTCGACGCGTTCTGCGCGAGCCTGCAGGCCGCCGGCCTGGACGTCGTGGATCTGGGCCTGGCGTCGACCGACATGCTGTACTTCGCCTCGGGCCATCTCGGCGCGCCCGGCGTGGTGTTCACGGCCTCCCACAATCCGGCGGACTACAACGGCATCAAGGCGTGCCGGGCGGGGGCTCGCCCGCTCGGCGGCGAGCGCGGGTTGCAGCGGGTGCGAGATCTGGCGCTGGGGCTTCCGGGGCAGGCGGCTGCAGAGCACTCTGGGCGGCGTCGCAGGGTGGACCTGCTGGAGACCTTCGCCTGTCACGTCCGGTCGTTTGTGGATGCCGAGCGCATGGCGCCGCTGGTGGTGGTGGCCGACGTGGCCAACGGCATGGGCGGCCTCGTCGTACCGGCCGTCTTCGAGGGGCTGCCGCCGGTCCTCGACGTGCTGTACGGCGAGTTGGACGGCAGCTTCCCGAACCATCCTCCCGATCCGCTGCAGGAGGCCAACCTGGCCGACGTGTGCGGGCGCGTACGGGAGGTCGGTGCCGATGTGGGGTTGGCGTTCGACGGGGACGCCGATCGGGTCTTTTTCGTGGACGACCTGGCGCGCCCGCTCTCGGGTTCAGTGGTGGCGGCTCTGCTTGCGCGGGCGGTGCTGCGTCGCAACCCCGGCGCGCTCGTGCTGTACAACGCGGCGTGCTCGCGGATGGTTCCGGAGGCGATCGCCGAGTGCGGCGGACGCGCCCTGCGTACCCGCGTCGGGCACACGCTCATCAAGCAGCAGATGGCCGAGACCGGGGCGGCCTTCGCCGGCGAGCACTCCGGGCACTACTACTTCGCCGAGAACCACAACTCCGATTCGGGCGTGCTTGCCGCTGTGGCTCTGCTGGAGGAATTGTCCCGCGCCGGCGTGCCGCTGAGCGAGTTGCGCCGCCCGTACGACCGTTACGCCGCCTCCGGCGAGGTGAACTTCACTGTCGACGACCCCCGGGCGGTCACCGAGGCGTTGGCTCTCCAATACCGGGACCGGCCCCAGGATCGCCTCGACGGTCTCACGCTCGACTGCGGCGACTGGTGGTTCAACCTGCGCCCCTCCAACACCGAGCCGCTGCTGCGCCTCAACCTGGAAGCCCGCAGCGACGCCGAGTGCACCCGGCGCCTCGCCGAAGTGCGTGAGGCCATTGGTGAACTGACCTCCTGAGACCTGCGCCGATCCGCGGCGGGGGCACCGCAGCGCGAGGCGTAGGCTGTTCCGGTCCGGCCGGAGCCGACCGGATGGCGAACAGATCCGATCGAGGTGGACCGGTGGTGCTCGATCCCCGACTGGTGGAAATCCTGGCCTGTCCCGAGGACAAGGGCCCGTTGCTGTACTTCGAGGCGGAGGGGTTCTTCTACAACCCCCGCCTACAGCGGCGTTACGAGATCGACAACGGCATCCCGATCATGCTCATCGACGAGGCGACCACGCTCGACGGCAACGAGCATGCACAAGTCATGGCGCAGGCCGCCGAAGCGGGAATCACGGAGAACTTCACGCCGTGAGCGGGCGTCTTCCTCTTGACACGATGGGCATGTTCGCCGCAACGGCCTCGATGCCCGAGCAGATCGCCGCCGGGGTCGCGGTGGCGACCGAGTCCGGCGCGGCGTCCAGGATCGACGATCCCGACGTCATCACCAGCGTGCTGGTGCTCGGCATGGGTGGCAGCGGCCTCGTGGGTGACTTCCTGGCTGTGACGGCGGGGCCGTTCATGTCGCTTCCCGTGGTTGTCGTGAAGAACTACGTGCCACCCAGCTACGTCGACCGGCGGACGCTTGTGTTCGCCGTGTCGTTCTCCGGCGAGACCGAGGAGACGCTGTCGGCTGCGAGCATCGCCGCAGAACGGGGTGGGCAGATGGTCGCCGTCTGCACCGGTGGACGCCTGAGGGCGCTGGCCGACTCGTGGGGGGCTCCGGTGCTCGGCGTGGATCCCTCCATCCCGATGCCGCGGGCGGGATTCGCCGCCATGGCCGCGCCGGTGCTGGCGATCCTGGAGGATCTCGGATTCTTCCCAGGCGCAAGCGAGTGGCTGGCGCGGGCGGCCGAGCAACTGCGGGTGCGCCGCAGCCAACTCAGCGAGGCGAGCAATCCAGCCCTGCGACTCGCCACGGAGATTGCCGGAACGATCCCGGTCATCTACGGGCCCGGCGGGATCGGAGAGGTGGCCGCCAAGCGCTGGAAGGCGCAGTTCAACGAGAACGCCAAGACGCCCGCCTTCAGCGCGGCACTGCCGGAGATGACCCACAACGAGATCGCCGGCTGGGGCACGTTCGATGAACTCACCGCGCCGTCCTTCAGCGCCGTGCAGCTCCGTCACGACTTCGAGCCCCCGCAGGTGGCAGCCACCTTCGACTTTCTCGACGACCTCCTCGACGGCGTTGTGCGGGAGATCTACGAGGTGCGCGCCGGGGGTGAAGGGCCGATCGCCCAGATCATGGACCTGATGCTGTTCGGCGACTTCGTGTCGCTTCACCTGGCAGCGCTGCGAGGGGTGGACCCGGGCCCGATCCCCGCCATCGCCGACCTGAAGGAGGCCCTCGGCCGAACCGGGGGAGCGCAAGCGTGATGCTCGAAGGGAGCGACTTCGAGGTCGCGGACCTGTCGCTGGCCGCCTTCGGCCGCAAGGAGATCCAACTCGCCGAGCACGAGATGCCGGGCCTCATGACGCTGCGGGCCCGCCACAGCGACGCGAAACCGCTCGCCGGTGCGCGCATCGCCGGCTCGCTGCACATGACGATCCAGACAGCGGTCCTCATCGAGACGCTCACCGAACTCGGCGCCGAGGTGCGCTGGGCGTCGTGCAACATCTTCTCGACTCAGGATCACGCCGCCGCCGCCGTGGCGGTGGGTCCCGAGGGGACGCCTGAGGCGCCCCGCGGCGTGCCGGTGTTCGCCTGGAAGGGCGAGACGCTGGAGGAGTACTGGCGCTGCACCGAGCAGGTGCTGCGCTGGCCCGACGGCGGAGGGCCGACGCTGATCCTCGACGATGGCGGCGACGCCACAATGCTGCTGCACGAGGGGCTGGCGTGCGAGCGGGCCGGCGAGGTCGCCGATCCCGCTCCCGACGCGAGTGCCGAGTGGCGCGTTGTCCTCGCCACCCTCCGGCGCATCCTCGCTGAGGACCCGTCTGCATGGCGGACCGCGGCGGCAGCGGTGCGCGGCGCCAGCGAGGAGACCACCACAGGTGTGCACCGGCTGTATCGCATGCAACGCGAGGGCACCCTGCTGTTCCCGGCCATCAACGTCAACGATTCGGTCACCAAGTCGAAGTTCGACAACCTCTACGGCTGCCGGCACTCGCTCATCGACGGCCTGAAACGGGCCACCGACGTGATGCTCGGCGGCAAGCTGGTGGTGGTGTGCGGCTACGGGGACGTCGGCAAGGGTTGCGCGCAGGCGCTGCGCGGCCAGGGAGCGCGGGTGGTGGTCACCGAGGTCGATCCCATCTGCGCCCTGCAGGCGGCCATGGACGGCTACCAGGTGTGCCGACTTGAGGACGTGATGAGCACCGCCGACATCTTCGTCACCGCCACGGGGTGCCGCGACGTGATCACCGCCGAACACATGGGTCGGATGAAGCACCAGGCCATCGTCGGCAACATCGGCCACTTCGACAACGAGGTGGACGTGGCGGGCCTCGAGCGGCTGTCGGACGTGCAGCGCGTGCGGATCAAGGACCAGGTGGACGAGCACGTCTTCCCCGACGGGCACTCGGTGATCCTGCTCTCGGAAGGGCGCCTGCTCAACCTTGGCAACGCCACCGGGCATCCCAGCTTCGTGATGTCCTTCAGCTTCACGAACCAGGTGCTGGCGCAGATGGAACTACACCGCAACAGAGAGCAGTACCGCGACGCCGCGGGTCGTCCGCAGGTCGTGACGTTGCCCAAGCACCTCGACGAGGAGGTGGCCCGGTTGCACATCGACGCCCTGGGCATCCGGCTCAGCCGCCTCAGCGACACGCAGGCCGAGTATCTCGGCGTGTCGCCGGCGGGTCCTTACAAGCCCGACCACTACAAGTACTGAGGGCGGGCCCGGCGAAGCGGTCGGGTCGCCACCGCAACCCCACGAGGAGGGCAACAGCCATGACCCG
This sequence comes from Acidimicrobiales bacterium, assembly GCA_963668565.2. Taxonomy (GTDB): domain Bacteria; phylum Actinomycetota; class Acidimicrobiia; order Acidimicrobiales; family CATQHL01; genus VXNF01. The sequence continues at coordinate 3,285,597 of CAXXMX010000010.1, read as the reverse complement.
ACTGACCGCCGACGACGGTCACGAACTCGACGCCTACGAGGCCGGCCCCTCCGACGCCGCCGCGGGGATCGTGATCATCCAGGAGATCTTCGGTGTGAACGCCCACATCCGCGACCTCGTGGACCGCTACGGAGCCCTCGGCTTCCGAGCCACCGCACCGGCCCTGTTCGACCGCCTCGAGCGGGGAGTGGAACTCGGCTACACACCCGAGACCGTGACCCGCGGCCGGGAGATGCGAGGCGCCATCGACTGGGACGACACCGTGCGCGACGTCGGCGCGGCGGTTGCCCACCTCTCGGGCAACGGCCCGGTCGGCGCGGTCGGCTACTGCTACGGCGGCAGCCTCGCCTGGCTGGCGGCGAACGCCTTGCCCGTTGCCGCCGCCGTGAGCTACTACGGCGGCCAGATCATCCCGTTCCTCGACCGCGCCCCGCAGGCGCCGGTGCTGCTGCACTTCGGCGAGGTGGACTACATGATCCCGCTGTCCGATGTGGAGGCGATCACCCGAGCGCACCCCACGGTGCCGGTGCACGTGTATCCCGGCGCCGATCACGGCTTCAACTGCGACGCCCGCGACTCCTATCACGCCGACGCGGCCGCCCTGGCCCTGGAGCGCACGCTCGCCTTCCTGGCCTCCCACGGGGTCGACCCGGGCGATGGGGGTCGGTCATGAACCCCAACGTCGTCGTCCGCAACGTCGAGCGCGCCCCTCGCTCGCTGGTCGAGGAATTCCGCTCGATCGACACCTCCACCGTGCACGAGGCGATCGGTCGGCACGGCTTCGTGGGTTCGCACATCCGGCCCCTCCAGCAGGGTCTCCGGATCGCCGGCTCGGCGATCACCGTGCTGGTGCATCCCGGCGACAACATCATGATCCACGCCGCAATAGCGCTCTTGGAGCCGGGCGACGTTCTGGTGGTCGCCAGTACCGCACCCTCCAGCAACGGCCTGTTCGGGGAGTTGATGGCCACGTCCACTGCGGCCCGGGGTGGGGTGGGTCTCATCACCGACGGGGCGGTGCGCGACGTCGAGCCGATCCGCGCCATGGGATTCGGCGTGTGGTCCCAGCACGTCGGTTGCCAGGGTCCCATGAAGACCACGCCCGGCTGGGTGAACGTGCCGATCACCCTCGGCCAGCAGTCCGTCCATCCGGGCGACGTGGTTGTTGCCGACGACGACGGCGTGGTCGTGGTGCCCCGGCTGCAGGCGGCCGAGGCGTTGGAGGGTGCCCGAAAGCGCCTGGCCGCCGAGGAGGTCACCCGGGCGCGACTCGCGGCGGGTGAGCTGTCCCTCGACATCGCCGGCCTGGGCGCGAAGCTGGCCGAACTCGGCGTCGTCCACGTCGATCGACTCGACGACCTGGACGCGGGGTAGCGACGAGCGCGGCGGCCGGACTTCTGATTGCCGGCGGACCGATGATGAGCCTCGGCGGTTCGGATCTCGTCCCCGACCGGCCGAGCCCATGACCCTTGCCGGGCTGACCGTCGGGTTCTTCGGTCTCGGCGAAGCCGGATCCCTCATCTCGGCGGATCTGGCGGCGGCCGGCGCCACCGTCACCGGCTACGACCCCGCCCCCCGGCCGGCACCGGGGGGTGTGCGCCAGACCGACGACCCTCGGGACGCTGTCCAGGGTGTGGGCCTGGTGATGGCCGCGACCGCCGCGGCCGACGCCATGGGTGCACTGACGCAGGCTCTCGACGAGATCCCTGTAGATGCCGTGTACGCCGACTTGTCGACCGCCTCGGCCACCCGCAAGCAGGACCTCGCCGCCGTCGCCGCGTCCCGCTCGCTGGCTTTCGTGGACGTGGCCCTCATGGCGATGGTGCCGGGCAACGGCCTGTTCGCCGCCTCGCTGGCCTCCGGCTCCGGCGCCGAGCGTTATGTTCAGCTGCTGGCGCCCGCCGGGGTGCCGGTGGAGCCGATCGGTGCCACCGCAGGCCTCGCGGCCACCCGAAAGTTGCTGCGCAGCGTGGTGATGAAGGGCCTGCCGGCGCTGATCATCGAATCCATGCGGGCCGCCGAGCAGGCAGGGTTATCGGCTGAGACGTGGGAGAACCTCGTCCATCAGCTCGGTTCGCTCGACGAACCGTTCCTGCGCCGGTTGCTGGAGGGAACCGACACGCACAGCGTGCGCCGCCTCGCCGAGGTGGAGGCGGCCACCGAGTTGCTCGAATCGCTGGGCACCGAGCCGCTCATGACCCGTGTCACCACCGAGAGCCTGCGCCGGATGCCTGCCGAGGGTCTGCCCGAATTGCCCGAACTGCCCGAACTACCCGGAGACTAAGGTAGCGACTTCGGTAGTCGGTAGACGGGTCGAGGAGTTCGGAATGACCGGTTTCGCGCATGCGCCGCAACTCATCACGGATGCTCGGATGTTGTACCTCGTGTGGAAGCCGGCCGATCCGGACGCAGCCGCCGCGCTCGTGCCCGACGGGTTGACGCCGGTGGACGGAAGTCTCTGCTACATGAACCAGTACGTCGTGGACGACGAGTCGCAGATCTCCTCGGCCGGGGAGCCAAACTCGTTCGGCGCCTACTCGCTGACCTATCTGGGGCTCGACCTTGCGGGACTCGACACCGAGGCCGGGGTTCCCGCACGCTGGTGGACCAACTACATGAACAGCAGTGTCGCAATGAACCGCTACGCCGCGGCCCACGGGGTGCCCATCTCGGAGGGACGAACCGATCTGGACCTCGAGGGCGGGACGCTGACGGCGACGACCGTTGTCGACGGGAACCCGATCATCCGCACCGTCTGCGACGTGGTCGTCGGTGACCCGGCTCGGGGAACCGGACAGCTGCGGTACATCACCCGAGTCGATGGTGAGATGGTCAGCGGGCGATACCCGTTCGTAGCCGACTTCGCCGCGGAGTTCGAGGTTGTGTCGCTGGAGTTCCTCGACTCGGGCCATCCGACCTGGGACCTGCGGCCGGCGGACCCTCTCGAGGTCACGTTCGGCTTCTACTCACCGGCGATCTCGTTTTGCTATCCGGGCGGTGAGGGGCCGCTCGGCTCGGCCCACGGCTCCTGACCGCCGAGGGCGCAGCAGAGACTCACCGGCACTTCGACGGAATCAACCAGCAGAAGGAGACCCAGCATGGCTTTGCTCGAGCGAAGCGAGTGGTACGACATCGCGCGGCGGACGGAGTGGACACCCGGCTATGTCACCGGGGACGAGTTGTATCCCTCCGGGCACAGCGGCGACTACGACATTCCCGACGAGGTGTGGTCCACCTACGACGAGCCGTACAAGATCAGCTACCGGGAGTACGTCGACATCCAGCGGCAGAAGGACGCCGGCGCCTATTCGGTCAAGGCGGCGCTGGAACGCATGGACCTGCGCTCCAAAGTCGATCCTGGGTGGATCAGCACCTTGAAACTCCACTACGGCGCGGTGTCGGTGGTCGAGTACAACGCCGCCCTAATGGAGTCACGGTTCGTGCGTTGGTCCCGGTCCCCGGGCATGCGGAACATGGGCACGTTCGGGATGCTCGACGAGATCCGCCACGCGCAACTCCAGTTGTTCTTCCCCCACGAGTACGTGCCGACGGATCGCCAGTTCGACTGGGCCCACTCGGGCATGAAGTCCAACAACTGGGGCATCATCGCGGGCCGTCACTTCTTCGACGACATGATGATGACCCGCGACGCGATCTCGACGTCCATCCTGTTGAACTTCGCGTTCGAGACCGGGTTCACCAACCTGCAGTTCATCGGCCTGTCGTCGGACGCGGCCAACGCCGGGGACTTCAGCTTCTCCAAGCTGATCCAGAGCATCCAGTCCGACGAGGCCCGCCACGCCCAGATCGGCACACCGATACTGTCGATGCTGATCGAGAACGGCGAGAAGGAGCGGGCTCAGCGCCTCGTCGACGTGGCGTTCTGGCGGTCGTGGAAGTTGTTCACGATCCTGACGGGCGTCCCGATGGACTACTACATCCCCCTGGACAAACGGGAGGGATCGTTCAAGGAGTTCATGCAAGAGTGGATCGTCACGCAGTTCGTCAACAATCTGGAGGACTTGGGCCTGGCGAAGCCCTGGTACTGGGACATCTTCCTGGCCGACATCGACGAGCATCACCACGGTCAGCAGCTCGGCACGTGGTCGTGGCGCCCCACGCTGTGGTTCTCGCCGGCGGCCGGTGTGGGCCCCGACGAGCGCGACTGGCTCGAGGAGAAGTATCCGGGGTGGAACGACACCTTCGGCAAGTGCTGGGACGTCATCATCGAGAACCTCAAGCGGGGCGATGTCGCCAGGACCGTTCCCGGAACGTTGCCGATGATCTGCAACATGTCGAACATCCCGATCGTCGGGACGCCGTTCAAGACGACGCAGGACTATCCGCTGGAGTACAACGGGCGGCTCTACCACTTCGGTTCGGAGCCCGATCGCTGGATCTTCGAGCAGGACCCGGAGCGCTACGCCGCCCACAAGACGATCGTTGATCGCCTGCTCGCCGGCGAGATCCAGCCGCCCGACCTCGGCGGCGTGCTCCAGTACATGGGCATCGGCGTGCTCAGCGACGGCGGTGGCGACGCCCACGACTACGAATGGGTATCCGCCTATCTCGAGAGCGCCGACGCGGCATAGGAGGACGGACCGATGGCAGCATTCCCACTCTCGGTGAACTTCTACGGGGACTTCGTGCTGAAGCTCCTCGTCGTCGACACCGAGCACACCATGGCCGAGGTCGCCGAGGCGGCGACGGAGAACGTGATCGGCCTGCACGTCGCCGGCGGGGGCGGGGTCATCCGTGCCCGGATACCGGGCGAGACCGAGCCGCTGCCGCTGGACATGACGGTGGCCGAAGCCGGTCTGGCGCCAACCCAGACACTCGACTTCTACTACGAGGAGGCGTCATGAGCGTCGGCTCCGTCGGTCCCGTGATCCAGAGTGGCGAGGTCGCTCGAGCCGTTGTCGCTGCGGTGGAGAGTGACAACGCCGGCCGGGCGGTCAACGTCGTGGACCGGGGCTCGTATGTCCGGATCGAGGTCGAGGGCGAGTGCGTGATCACTCGTGCCTCGGTCGAACAGGAGCTGGGACGGCCGTTCAAGCTGCACGAGCTCGAGGCGAACATGCCCAGCTTCGCAGGCCGGATCGACACCTCGACCGAAGTGATCCGTTTCTACCTGGGAGCAGGCCATGACTGACACGCTGAAACCCCTCAGGACTTGGAGTCACCTGGTCGGCCAGCGCCGGCGACCCTCGGAGTACGAGATCGTCTCGACAGGTCTGCTGTGGCACGCCCGCGGCGAGCGGGTGCCATTCGAGGTCGAGGGCGCCAGCTTCATGAACGACTGGGTGATGCGCTACCGCGACAACAGCCCGATCACGCACGACGACTGGGACTCGTTCCGCGATCCCGACGAGATGGTCTACCGCACGTACAACATCCTCCAGGACGGCCAGGAGTCCTATGTCGACGGGCTGCTGGATCAGTACGACAGCGAGGGACACGACGAGAGCCTTCCCGGCGCCTGGCTCGACGTGCTCGAGGCTCTGTACACCCCCGGGCGGTACCTGATCCACACCAGCCAGATGGCCTCGGCCTACCTCGTGCACATGGCGCCCGCCAGCACGATCTGTAACTGCGCGGCATTCCAGACCGCCGACGCACTGCGCTGGGTGTCCCGGATCGCCTACCGGACGGCGTCGCTGGCCAAGGCGCACCCCGACCGGTCGTTCGGTGACAGCGAGCGCGCCAGTTGGGAGAACGCTTCGGCCTGGCAGGGCTACCGGGAGCTGATGGAGCGGACCCTGGTCACCTACGACTGGGCGGAGGCCTTCGTCGCACTGAACCTGGTGGCGCTGCCGGCGATCTCCGAAGGCTTCCATCGGGCGATGGCGCAGAGCGCGCGGCGCAACGATGACACACTGCTGGCGCTGATGGCCGAGGCGGCCCTGCGGGACGCTGACCGGTCGCGGCGCTGGTCGCAGGCCCTCGTCGGCCACATGCTCGGCGTCGAGTCGAACCGGGCGCAGCTGCAGGAGTGGCTGGACGCCTGGACCCCGCATGGGGTGTCCGCTCTCGAATCCTTCGTCGGAGCGCTTCCAGACGTTCCCGGCAGCGCCGCGACCGGGGCGGCGTCGATGCGTGAGTTCCACCACAGCGTCGGCCTCGCGGCCGGCGACGGCTAGGAGACTGCTGAGTAACGTCGATTCCGCCGTGAACCCTGCTACTCCGCTTTGAACCTTGCCATTCCGTGGGACCGCCCTGATGGCGTTCGCCCGCGTCTGTAGCCTCGATGACCTGTGGGAAGGCGACATGCAGGTCTTTGAGGTGGACGGCACCGAGGTGCTCGTGGCGCATCTTGCCGGTGGCATCGTGCGCGCCACTCAGGCCTACTGCCCCCACCAGAGGGTGGCGCTCGTGGAGGGTGACCTCTACAAGAACACCTTGATCTGCAGCCAGCATCTCTGGGAGTTCGATCTCGTGACCTGCCGGGGCATCAACCCCGATCACGCCGAGATCGCCAACTACCCCGCCGAGATCAGGGGCGATGACGTGTTCGTCGACCCCGGCGGCGACTCACCCAAGACCGCGAGACCCTAGGAAAGGCTGAGGAACGACATGGTTGCGATCAACTGTGACATGGGCGAGGCATACGGCATCTACCGCTGCGGCGACGACGACGCCATCATGCCGTATCTCGACATGGCCAACGTGGCGTGCGGTTTCCACGCCTCCGATCCCAGCGTGATGCAGCGGACCGTGCGGCTGGCCAAGCGGCACGGGGTCACGGTGGGGGCGCACCCCTCGTATCCGGATCTGCAGGGTTTCGGCCGCCGGGCCATGGCCATGGATCCGGAGGAACTAACGGCTGCGATCATCTACCAGGCCGGTGCCCTCTGCGGGTTCCTGGCCGCCGAAGGGATGCGACTCGCCTACATCAAGGCCCACGGTGCTCTCTACGGCCAGGCGGCCCGCGACCCCGACGTGGCCGCGGCGGTCGCCGCCGCCGCCGACGCCTTCGACGTTCCCCTCATGGGCATGGCGAACACCACCCACGAGGAGGTCTGGGGTGGCAGGCCCCAGGGCTTCTACGCCGAGTACTACACCGACCTGGAGTACCGGCCCGACGGTGGCCTGATCATCACCCGCGAGCACGTCGCCGTCGATCCCGGCGAGGCGGCCGCCGGCGCTGTCCGGGCGGTGACCGAGAACGTGGCGGTCGCCAACGACGGAACCGAGATCCCGATGCGGGCCGACGTGGTGTGCGTCCACTCCGACACCCCCGGCGCCGTCGAACTGGCCGCCGCCGTCAGGGCGGCGCTCGCCCCGTATCTCTCATGAGCGCAATCAGCGAACTCACCGACGCGATGGCCGCCTATTTCGACGGGATCCACGACGGCGACGTCGAACTGCTGGGATCGGTTCTTCATCCCGAGATCCGCCTTGTGTGCCGGCGGGACGGACTGACCATCGACAAGGAGGCGTACCTGTCCCTGATTGGCGGCCGGCCGTCTCCCGCTGCCCGGGGGGACGACCGCTTCGACGAGCTGCTGTCGCTGAGTTCTGCGACACCGGTCACGGCCCACGTGCGTGCCCGGCTCGCCTACCTCCCGAAGGTGTTCACCGACGAGTTGGTGTTCGTGCGCGAGGACGGCCGGTGGCAGATCATCGCCAAGGTGTGGGACTACACGCTGCAGCCTCCGCAGGAGGACGCCCCGACCGTGGGAGGACACCAGTGAGCATGGACATCAGGTCGCCCATTCCCGGTGTGTTCTACCGGCGCCCCTCGCCGGGGGCCGACCCGTTCGTGGATGTCGGCAGCCCGGTCGAGGCCGGCACCGTGGTCGCCCTCGTCGAGGTCATGAAGCAGTTCTTCGACGTGCCGGCCGGCGTGGCCGGGACGATCGCCACCGTCGAGGTCCCCGACGCGGAAATGGTCGACGCCGGCCAGGTGCTGTTCACCATCAACCGATGAGCCCCCGTCCCTTGAAGAGGGTGCTCGTCGCCAACCGCGGCGAGATCGCCATGCGGGTGATCCGAGCCGCGGAGGAACTCGGGCTCGACACCGTCGCGGTGTACTCCGAGGCCGATCGGGATGCCGCTCACGTGCGTCTTGCCACCGAGGCCGTCGAGATCGGCCCCCCGCCCGCGTCGCGGAGCTACCTGGACGCGGACGCCATCATCAACGCCGCCCTGGCGGCGGGCTGCGACGCCATCCATCCGGGCTACGGGTTCCTCTCGGAGAACGCGGCGTTCGCGGCACGCTGCGCTGCCGAGGGTCTCCGCTTCGTGGGACCGCGGCCCGAGGCCATCTCGCTGATGGGCGACAAGGCGGCGGCACGGCAGACGGCGGCGTCGGTCGGCGTGCCGGTCGTACCCGGCACCGCAGGTGGGATCGGCTCGACCCACGAGGCGACCGAGGCGGCGCGGACGGTCGGTTTCCCGCTGCTCATCAAGGCGGCCGCCGGCGGCGGGGGTCGCGGCATACGGATTGTGGATCGACCTGACGATCTCGTCGGTCTGATTGCGGCGGCTCGGAACGAGGCCCGAGCGGCCTTCGGCGACGACAGCCTGTACCTCGAGCGCTACATCCCCGGCGCCCGCCACGTCGAGGTGCAGGTGTTCGGCGACGGCGACGGCACCGTGCATCTGTTCGAGCGGGAATGCTCGCTGCAGCGCAGGCGCCAGAAACTGATCGAGGAGGCCCCCGCCCCCAACCTGAGCCCTGCGGTTCGTGCCGGACTGCACACCGCCGCGGTGACCCTCGCCGACGCGGTCGCCTACGAGGGTGCCGGGACCGTCGAGTTCCTCGTCGACAGCGCCACCGAGGAGTTCTTCTTCATCGAGATGAACACCCGGATCCAGGTGGAGCACCCGGTGACCGAGATGATCTGCGGGCTCGACCTGGTGCGCGAGCAACTCCGCCAAGCCGGCGGCCTCCCGCTTTCGTTCGCTCAGGACGATGTGGAGCCGAGGGGTGCGGCGATCGAGATGCGCATCAATGCCGAGGATCCGGCCAACGGCTTCATGCCGTGCCCGGGAACGATCCGCGACATCGACCTGCCGGCGGGCCCCGGGGTCCGCACCTCGACCCCGATGCGACCGGGCAGCGTCGTGCCGCCCTTCTACGACTCTCTCATCGCCAAGATCATCGTTTGGGACGTCGACCGGCCGGCTGCTCTGGCGCGTGCCCGCCGGGCGATGCGCGAACTGCGGATTGACGGCATCAAGACGACGGCCCCGCTGATCAGCGACCTACTGTCAACCTCCGAAGTGGTCGACGGCAGTTACGACACCGGCTTCGTCGAGCGCTGGCTCGGAACGTGAAAGGGGATAGACGGTGAGAAACGGCCGGTCCACGACCCGGCACAGCTTCGGCGGCGACGACCATCTCTACGTCGAACTCGACGAGGAGATGAACCTCGAGGCAAATTTCAAGGTGATGGCGATCACCTCCACTCTCGGCGACCGTCGGATCGACGGGGTGATCGACATCTGCCCGGCCAACGCCTCTTATCAGGTCCGCTTCGACCCCGATCGCATCGAACCGCTGGAGCTTCTCGGTGAACTCGAATCGATCGAGGCGGAGGTCGGTGACGGCACCGGATTCGACCTGCAGACGAGCATTGTCGAGGTGCCGGTTCTCTACAACGATCCGTGGACCCGCGAGACCCTCATGCGGTTCCGATCGCACCATCAGAACCCCGACGGCACCGACCTCGAGTACGCCGCCCGGATAAACGGGTTCGACTCGGTGGACGGCTTCATCGCCGCCCACTCGGGCTCTCCCTGGTTCACGTCGATGGTCGGCTTTGTGGCCGGGCTGCCGTTCCTGTTCCAGATGGTGCCGCGGGAGCGCCAGCTCGAGGTCCCGAAGTACCTCACGCCGCGGACCGACACCCCGCGCCAGACGATCGGCCACGGCGGCTGCTTCGGGTGCATCTACTCGGTGCGCGGCGCGGGCGGGTACCAGATGTTCGGCATCACGCCGGCTCCGATCTACGACCCGACCCAGACCCACCCCGACTTCGACGACTTCCTGGTGTTCTTCAAGCCGGGGACCATTGCGAAGTTCGAACCCATCGACCGGGAGACCTACGACGAGTTGACGGCCCAGGTGGAGGCGAGGCGGTTCCGGTTCAAGCAGGTGCCCGTGGAGTTCTCGCTGGGCGAGTTCCTGGTCGATCCCGACGGGTACAACCGCGGTCTGATGGAGGTTCTCCATGGGAGTTAGCGTCCTGGTGCCCGGCATCGCCACAACCGTTCAGGACACGGGCCGGCCGGGCTACTACAACGTGGGCATCCCCCCTTCGGGGTCGCTCGACCAGTACTCGTCGGTGGCCGCCAACCTTCTCGTCGGCAATAGCGACGACGCGGCCGTCCTGGAGTGCACCTACATGGGACCCGAGTTGCGTTTCGACCAGCCGACCACCGTGGCCGTGACCGGGGCCGAACTGCCGCCGCGGCTGAACGGTGAGCCCCGACCGACCTGGGAGAGTTTCACCGTCGGCGCGGGTGACCTCCTGTCGTTCGGCTTCCTGGCCTCCGGGGCGCGGGCCTACATCGCGGTCAGCGGCGGCTTGGACGTACCGGTGGTGCTCGGCAGCCGCTCGACCTATGCGCTGGGCGCGCTCGGCGGGTTGCATGGTGGACCTCTTGTGGTGGGCGACGAGCTTCCGATCGGTGACGCCAGCGGTGTCGCGCCGGGCCGGTCCGTGCCGGAGGCGCTGCGCAGCATCCATCCGCGCCATCGTGAAATCAGGGTGATGATGGGCCTCTACGACCATCGTCTCACCGACGAGTCCCGCCGGACATTCCTCGAGACCGAGTGGCGTCTCACGCCCGTCGCCGACCGGACCGGATTCCGGTACCGGGGGGCCGTGCTCGACTTCCGTGATCGTGTTGCGCCGTTCGGCGCAGGCAGCGATCCTTCCAACATCGTCGATGCCCCGTACCCCATCGGATCGATCCAGATCCCCGGCGGGGTCGAACCGATCGTGCTGCACCGCGACGCCGTGTCCGGCGGCGGCTACGTCATGGTGGGCACGGTCATCAGCGCCGACATGGATCACGTCGGCCAGTCGGCGCCGAATATCACGACCCGGTTCGTCGAGGTCGACCTCGAGACCGCCCTCGGTGCCCGCCGGGACCGGACCGCCCGACTCGGTGCCCTCCGAGAGGCGGTCGGGTAGTGCATTCCACCCCGACCGGCGCCGCTCCGGCGACTCGGCGGCTGCTGCGCCTCGCCGAGGGTGCCCTGCTCGACGAGCGCCGGCTCCTGGATGCCGAGGAGTTGGACTCCCTGGTCCGCCTCGACGACGAGCATGTCCCGGCGCTTGCGGCGCTGGCGCATGCGGTCCGCCTCGAGTGGTGCGGCCCGACCGTCGAGATCGAAGGCATCCTGTCGGTGAAGACGGGCGGCTGCCCCGAGGACTGCCACTTCTGCTCGCAGTCGGCCCGCTTCTCCGAGACGCTGCCGGCGACACCGTTCATCGACGCCGACGAAGTGCTCGCCGCGGCGCGGGAGACGGCCCGGACGGGGGCCAGCGAGTTCTGCATGGTCCTGGCCGTTCGGGGCCCCGACGAGCGAACCCTGCAGCGGATTATCTCGCTGGTGCCGCTCATCGAAGCCGAGACCGGTCTCAACGTCGCGGTGAGCGCCGGCATCCTCACCGACGACCAGGCGCGGCGGCTGGCTGCCGGCGGTGTGCACCGCTACAACCACAACCTGGAGACATCGCGGAGCTACTTCGGTCGCATCGTGACCACGCACACCTGGGAGGAGCGTTTCGAGACGTGCCTCCTGGTCCGCCGGCACGGCATGGAACTGTGCTGCGGGGCCCTGCTCGGCATGGGGGAGACCGTCGCGCAGCGGGTCGAACTATTGGGGCAACTCCAGTCGCTCGAGCCGACAGAGGTGCCGCTCAACTTCCTGAACCCGCGTCCCGGCACGCCGCTGCAGATCCGCAAGCCGCTCCGGCCGCTCGAAGCCTTGCGCTGGATAGCCCTGTTCCGGCTGGCTCTTCCCGGCGTGATCCTCCGCTACGCCGGTGGCCGGGAGATCACCCTGCGGGAATATCAGGCCATGGGCATGACGGCCGGCATCAACGCCCTGATCGTCGGCAACTATCTCACCACCCTGGGCCGCCAGCCCGACGAGGACCTACGGATGCTCGATGACCTGGCGATGCCGATCGGCGCCCTCTCCGGCGTGATCTGACGATCATGGCCGGGGCGTTCTGCCCGTGGTGCGGTTCTCGTTGCTGTGATCGGTGCGGGCACCCCCCGTACGAGGCGCCCCGCTACTGCCGGCAGTGCGGCCGTCTGCTGCGGGTAACCGTTCAGCCGACGGGCTGGAAGGCCGAGTGCCGCAGGTGCCGGACGGCCACGAATTCCGGCGGGCCCAGCGAGGCAAGCCCCCTGTCACGGGACGACCCATGACCACCGGCGATGCGGTCGCCAAGGGTGCTGCCCGCACCGTTGATCGGGGCGAGGATCAGCATCGGAAGCACCTTGATCTGGTTGCGCGCGATCGGAAACGGGTCTGGCACCCCTACGCCCCGATGCCGTCGGTCTCTCCGGCGGTCCCCGTCGTGGCTGCCGAGGGCACCACTTTGCACCTGGCCGACGGGCGGCAGGCCATCGACGGTATGTCGTCGTGGTGGGCTGCCATCCACGGGCATCGCCACCCGGTCCTCGATGAGGCCATTCGCAAACAGCTCGAGGCGGTTGCCCACGTCATGTTCGGCGGCATCACGCACCCCGCCGCGGTCGAACTCGCCGAGTTGCTCGTCGAGATCGTTCCCGCGGGGCTCGAGCACGTCTTCTTCGCCGACTCCGGCTCGGTGTCCGTGGAGGTTGCCATCAAGATGGCACTGCAATACGCACGCGGCACCGGCCGGCCCGAACGCACGCGCCTGCTCACCGTCGCCTCCGGCTACTACGGCGACACGTTGGCGGCCATGTCGGTCTGCGACCCGGTGACCGGGATGCACTCGATGTTCGCCGGCGTCCTTCCTCCCCAACTGTTCGCCCCGGCTCCCGAGCCCCGCTTCGGCCAACCCTTCGGTGCCAACCACATCGCCGAGTTCGCCGGGCTGCTCGCCGACCACCGTGACGAGATCGCCGCCGTCATTCTCGAGCCGGTGGTTCAGGGAGCCGGCGGGATGCGCTTCTACTCCCCGGAGTATCTCCGGGAGGTCCGACGACTCTGCGACGAGCACGACACGCTGCTGATCGCCGACGAGATCGCCACCGGCTTCGGCAGATCGGGCAGGTTGTTCGGCTGCGACCACGCCGGAATCCGCCCCGACATCATGTGTGTCGGCAAGGCACTCACCGGCGGCTACCTGTCCATGGCGGCGACACTGTGCACGGCGGAAGTGGCCGCGGGGGTCAGCGCGGCGGAGTCCGGGGCGCTCATGCACGGACCGACCTTCATGGGCAATCCCCTGGCGGCCGCCGTCTCCCTGGCCTCTGTCCGGTTGCTCCTGTCGCGGCCCTGGGCCGGCGAGGTGGCCTCGATTGCAGAAGCCCTCGAGACAGGACTGGCGCCGGCCGCCACGCTGGCGGGTGTGGCCGACGTGCGGGTGCTCGGGGCCATCGGCGTGATCGAGACGGTTGACCCGGTGCCCGCCGCCGCGACACAGGAGCTTCTCCTCGACCGGGGAGTGTGGCTGCGCCCCTTCGGGCGGCTTCTCTACACGATGCCGCCCTACATCAGCACCGCCGAAGATCTGCGCCGCATCACCGGCGCCATGGTCGATGCGGCCGAGGCGCTCTCATGACGGGGTCGGCCACCCCGGCGCACCGGGACTTCGAAGCCTGGGCCGGCGAGCAGCTCGGCACGATCCGCGCCGCCGACCAGTGGCGAGACGTGCGGACGTTCGACGCCAGGGGACCAGTGGGACATCTCGCGGGCCGGGAGGTGATCTCCTTTGCGTCCAACGACTACCTCGGACTCTCGTGTCACCCCGACGTGATCGGCGCGGCCCACGCCGCGCTGGATCGTTGGGGTACCGGTGCCACGGCGAGCCGGCTCGTCGTCGGGTCCCGCCCCGTCCACGCCGATCTGGAGGCCGAACTGGCCGACTGGAAGAAGACGGCACGAGCCCTGGTCTTCCCCACGGGGTATGCCGCGAACCTCGGCGTGCTCGCCACCCTCGGCGGCCCCGACTGCCTCGTCGTCAGCGACGAGTTGAACCATGCTTCGATCATCGACGGCTGCCGCCTCAGCCGGTCGCCGATCGCGATCGCGCGGCACAACGACGTCGGTCACGTCGACCAGCTGCTCGGCGGAGCCGAGGCGCCGAGAACGATGGTTGTCACCGACGCGGTCTTCTCGATGGACGGCGACGAGGCCGATGTCGTCGCGCTCGGTGAGTGCTGCGCGCGCCGCGGGGCCCTGCTGGTGATCGACGAGGCGCACTCGGTGTTCGGTCCATCGCTCAGCGCACTCGCCGACCTCGAGGGGCTCCAGATGCTCCGCGTCGTCACCCTCTCGAAGGCCCTGGGTTCGCTCGGCGGGGCGGTGTGCGGCCCGGGTCCCCTCGTCGATCTCCTCGTGAACCGGGCGCGTCCCTTCATCTTCTCCACTGGACTGGCTCCTGCCGACGCCGCTGCCGCGCTCGAGGCCATCCGCATCACGAGGAACCCCGAAGGAGACTCGCTCATCGCTCGCCTTCGGCGACTCACCGACCGCCTGCGTCCCGGTCATCCGTCGCCGATCGTGCCGATCATCGTGGGTCCCGAGGCTCGCGCCGTGCGAGTGGCCGAGGCTCTCCTCGACGAGGGCTTCCTGGTGCCGGCCATCCGTCCCCCGACCGTGCCGGCGGGCACCTCGCGGCTCCGCGTCGCCCTGTCGGCCGCCCACACCGACGACATGGTCGACCGTCTGATCGGAGCCCTGGAGCGGATCGGGGTTTGCAGATGACCCGGCCCTCGGTGCTCGTCGCCGTCGCCGGCACGGCCACCGGTGTTGGCAAGACCTGGCTCACCGCCCAGGTCCTCGAGAGTCTCCGTGGCCGGGGTCTGGCGGTTGGCGCGCGCAAGCCGGTGCAGTCCTACGCCCCCGACGACATCGGCGCGACCGACGCCGAGGTACTCGCTGCGGCGACCGGCGAGCATCCGCAGGCGGTGTGCCCGGCGCACCGGTGGTACCCCGAGGCGATGGCACCGCCGATCGCGGCCTCCCTGCTCGGCCAGGTGCCCCCCAAGCTGGCGGAACTGCTGGATGAACTCCAATGGCCATCGCCCGCACCGGACTTCGGTTTCGTCGAGACGGTCGGCGGCGTGCGGTCACCACTTGCCGATGATGGCGACAGTAGCGATCTCATCGGCGCACTCGTCGCCGACCGGGTGCTGCTCGTGGCCGACGCCGGGCTCGGGGCGATCGATGCCACCCGTCTTGGGGCCGGCGTGCTCGGGACCTCGAGTCTCACCGTGTTCCTCAACCGGTATCGGTCCGAGGACATCGTGCATCGCCGCAATCTCGAGTGGCTCCGGGAGCGCGATGGGCTCGCCGTCGAAACCGGCATCGAGGATCTCGTGCTCCGCATTCTCAGTGGCCGATGAATCCCTCCTGGGCTCGGCGCAGGAAGCGGACCTGGTGGCTCTCTGCGAGGAGTTGCCCGTCCGGGGACCAGGCGAGGGCCGTCTCGTCCACGTGGCCTCCGGCTGATGACGAGGTGTGCAACTCCACCAGAACGGGGGTTCCGGCGCTGCCGGGCACCGGCAGGGGAGCGCGCAGATGTGCGGTGAGCGTGATGGTGCCGGCCACATGAGGGTCGTTGACTCGCCCGAGGGCCACCGGAGGGACGACATCGCAGGCCATGAGCAGTAGCGGCAGGTCGATTTCCGTGTCGAAGTTCGGGCGGATCCAGACGAGCACGCTGGAACCGTCGCGGTGGATCTCCCGCTCCTCGAACAGGTCGAACACCGGGAGCGCGAAGATGCGGGGAGCGGCGTTGTCGCGGCTCTCCTCGAACGCGGGGACTTCGGGCATCGTCCGGTTCGTGAATTCCTGGCCGTCCTGATCGGTCGCGGCGACGACCAGAAACAGGGCGCAGAGCTTTCCCTCCGCCGTGATCCGTCCCGAGAGGAACGAGACGGAGCGCCCTGCCTGCTCGGTCGTGACCTCGATCAGCAGGCGCCCGGCGGGCGCGGGCCGCAGGAACTGCATGGTGATGCTGCGCAGCGGGCGGTTGGGGTCGGCCACGGTCGCCTGGCACGCCAGCGCGGCCAGGCTGACGAGGTAGCCGCCGAACAGGCCGTTGAAGCCCCACCAGCCTTCGTCGGCGTCGTGGCCCCAGACGCCACCGCCGAGATTCTCCAACAAGAAGTCGCCCGGATTCCGCACGGCTGGCAAGGGTAGGTGGTTCGCGACCGTTTGCTTGCTGGGTCGCGCTACCGGGCGTTGCGGGCTTCGCGGCAGGGCGTGCGGTGCGAACCCTCCCGCGAGACGCGTCCCAGGTCTTGGGCATGTCGCGAACCCTCCCGCGAGACGCGTCCCAGGTCTTGGGCATGTCGCGAACCCTGCTACTCCTTCATTGAAACATAGGGGAACATATTAATAACTACTGATACATCCTCTATTTGGTAGGATGTCAGCCGTGCTGATTCCGCTTCGCTGCGTCGTGTGCGGTGCGAGCGACGTGCTGCTGTGCGGATCGTGCTTCTCAGAGTTGGCACAGGCGCCGCCACTGCTGCCGCCGCCTGGCGCCGACGGAGCGCGTGCCCTCTTCGTTTACGACGAGGTGGGCAGCAGCGTGATCGGCGCACTCAAGTACGCCGGGGCGCATCGCCTGGTCCGCCGGCTGGGGCCCTCTCTGGCTGCGATCGCCCCGTCGGGCACCGACGCGATCACGTGGACCCCGGCCACGCCGGCGAACCGTCGACGTCGAGGGTACGACCAGGGTGAGTTGCTCGCCCGGGAAGTGGCGCTACGCCTCGGTATTCCCTGCCGGCGGTTGCTGGCGCGTGGCAGGGATCTGCCGCAGACGGCTCGCACTCGCTCCGGCCGGGCGGTGGGTCCCCGGCTGCGCTGCCGCCCTCCGGTGCCGCCGCGGGTGCTGGTCATCGACGACGTGCTGACCACCGGATCGACGCTTGCCACGGCGGCCCGGCTCCTTCGCGGTGGGGGAGCGACCGCCGTTGAGGTCATGGCCGTGGCCTGGACGCCACCGCCGGGATTCGACGGTTGAGAAGCGATCCGACTTAGCGCCGACGCCTGCGGGGACTCGGCGCGGGGTCGGCTCAGCGACTCCCGAGTCGGTCGCCCCAACGCTGCCAGCAGGAGTTGTGCCAGTGCCGGCGGAGGTCCGGCGCCTCGACCGGCACGACCACGAGGTGGCCCGTGGCGGGCGGGATCTCGTTGTTGCAGCCGCCGCAGACGTACGTCTTGCGGGCCTGGTACGGCTGGATGCGCCGCACCTCTGTCGTCTCGCTCGGCGTGTTCATCCCCAGATCCCCCAGATGACCGCCAGTATGCAGACGGCCAGGCCGAGTCCCACGAAGAGGTAGTCGGTGCGCCGCCGCCGCCATCGCCGGGTGGGATCGAACCCCATGCCACTCCTCTCGTGCCCTGCCTGCCGCCGGGCTGAGGCCTCCCAGGCAAGGCTACGGAGTCTCTCTGGCCCCGACGACGGAGCAGCCGAGACCTCGTCCCGAGGGCACGTCTGCCAACTCCGGTCGGCTGCGCAGGCTGCCATGTCGGCGGAACGTTTGCAAAAGTGGCTATCTCTCGGTATATATAGATCACTATCGGAGTCAGCTGCTGCTGCTCCCCCTCGGACGACTTGGCAGGCCGGTCCGGCCGCCGGAGGAATGTTCGGCGACGAGGAGGGAGGTATCCGATGCTTGCCAAGATCCCGTCGGCTGTCCTGCAAGGGGTGATCGGGCGGGCCGTTGACGTCGAGGTCCATGTCTCGGACGGCATCCCCGGATTCACAATCGTGGGGCTGCCCGACGCGTCGTGCCGGGAGTCCCGCGACCGGGTCCGCGCCGCACTCCTGTCGAGCGGATTCAAGTGGCCCCTCAAGCGCGTCACCGTCAACCTGGCGCCGACCGGGCTGCGCAAGGAGGGTGCTGGACTCGATCTGGCCATCGCCGTCGCTCTTCTGGTGGCGACCAAGGTGTTGCCGGCGGCGCTGGTCGAGGACTTCGCCTTCGTGGCCGAGTTGGGGCTCGACGGCAGTCTCCGGCGGGTCCCGGGAACTCTGAGCATGGTCGACGCTGTGACCTGCTCCAGGGTGGTCGTCGCCGCCGACGCATTGACCGAGGCCCGCCTCAGCGGTGACACGGAGGCCCGTTGCGCCTCCAATCTCGAGAGGTTGGTGAAGTGTCTTCGCGGCGAGACGGAGTGGGTCGCGCCGCCGCTGTCGCCCCCGCAGCCTCTGTCCGCTCCGGTGGAGGACCTGCGGGACGTGCGCGGCCAGCCGGTCGGGCGACGGGCGCTGGAGATCGCCGCCGCGGGCGGGCATCACCTGCTCATGGTCGGCCCGCCCGGCGCCGGCAAGACGATGCTTGCCCGGCGCCTCCCGGGGCTGCTTCCGCCGCTGGAGAGGGACACGGCGAGGGTCGTCACGCGCATCTACTCCGCCGGCGAATTCGGAGTGCCGACCAGCCAACTCATCACCCGGCCGCCGTTCCGGGCACCCCACCACAGCACCACCATGGTTGCGCTCGTCGGGGGCGGGTCGCGCTCTCTGCGGCCCGGCGAGATCAGCGCCGCTCACGGAGGCGTGCTTTTCCTCGACGAGTTGGGGGAGTTCTCCCCGGTGGTGCTGGACTCCCTGCGCCAGCCGCTGGAGGAAGGAGTCATCAGGGTCAGCCGGGCGGTCGGCTCGACCACGTTCCCGGCGGAGTTCGTACTGGTGGGGTCGATGAACCCCTGCCCGTGCGGCAACGCCGGCGGTCCGGGACAGTGTCGCTGCAGCGACGCGGCTCGGATGCGTTACGCCCGGCGCTTGTCGGGGCCTCTGCTGGATCGGTTCGACATGCGTCTGTTCGTGCAGCGCCCGACGGCGGACGAACTGTTCCGCGGCAGGCCCGGGGAGTCCTCCGCCGCCGTGAGCGAGCGGGTCCTCGCAGCGCGCGAGCAGGCGACGCGTCGCGGCGTTCGCTGCAACAGCATGCTGGGGTCCTCGGCTCTCGAGCGTCTGGCGCGGCTGGCGCCGGAGGCGGCGCAGTTGGCGGAACGGGCGGTGGCCTCCGGGCAGTTGAGTGCCCGCGGCCTGCAGCGGGTTCGCTGCGTAGGGTTGACGATCTGCGACCTCGCCGGTCGCACGCCGCCGTTGCGCGGCTCGGATCTGGCTCTGGCGCTGCAGTTGCGGAACAACCCGGTGTGGCTGGACCGCTCGTACGCGGGTAGCCATGTGGCCTGAAGAGCCGGATCCCGGGACTGCGGGCGCGGCGATGCCGTCGGAGGGGAGTTCCCCCGACGCCGATCGGGTGACCGCGCCCTCGGGCTCCGATGATGGGATGGCGCTCGGACCCTCCACGGGCGCCGAACTCGCCGAGGACGCCTTTCTGGCGGCGCTGGCGAGCCTCGCCGGCATGGGTCCGGCGCGCCTCGAACGCCTTCTGGGGCGCTGGGAGCCGGCGGATGCGTGGGACGTTCTAAGCACCGGGAGGCTGGCGGAGGCCGCGGCGGTGGCGAGAGTCGGCGAGCGGGTGGCGCATCGCTGGGGCCAGGACGCGGCGAGGGCCGACCCGGCCGAGATCCACCGGCGCCACGCCCGATCCGGGGTCACGGTGGCGCGTCGCGGCGCACCGAACTACCCGAAGCGGCTCGTCGGAGACTCCGAGCCGCCCGCGGTGATTTTCTGCCAGGGCGCACCGGAGCTTCTCGAGCGCCCGACGGTCACCATTGTCGGCACCCGGCGATGCACGCGGTACGGCGCCGACGTCGCCTTCGATCTCGGCAGGACGGCCGCGGCCCACGGTGTCACGGTGATCTCCGGACTTGCGGTCGGGATCGACGCGGCTGCCCACGCCGGTGCCCTGGCCGCCGACGAGGTGCCACCGGTGGGAGTGGTGGGCAGCGGGCTCGACCGCATCTATCCCCGCGAGAACGCGGTGCTGTGGAAGATGGTGGCGCAGAGAGGTCTGCTCCTCTCTGAGGCGCCCCTGGGGGCGCCGCCCGAACGGTGGCGGTTCCCGGCACGCAACCGGATCATGGCCGCGCTGGGCGACGCCTGCATCGTCGTCGAGTCCCATGCCGAGGGCGGCGCCATCGGCACCGTCACCGAGGCGGCGCGACGTGGCCGCACCGTGGCCGCAGTTCCTGGACCGATTCGCAGCCCGGCCTCGGTCGGGTCGAATCGTCTCATCGCCGAGGGTTGCGGCGTGGTGTGCGACATCGAGGATCTGCTCGTGTTGCTCGACATCGAGCGGACGAGGCTGCCCCTGCGAGTGCCGTCCTCGGAGGGCATCGCCGCAGAGGACCCTGCCGTCTCGGCGGCGGTCCTCGACGCCTTCGACTGGATGCCGGCCACCCTGGAGATGATCGCGGCGCGAACTGGGTTCGACCTGGGAGAACTCTCGTGGCATCTCGAGAATCTCAGCGTCGCGGGCCTGCTCGAGCGGCGGGGACTGTGGTACGAGCGCCGCGCCGACCTGCCGTCCGGCGCGTCCCGGGGATCGTGACGGCGGGGACCTCCGGTTGCACCATGCCTCGGCGCGCCGGGCGCGATTGGTAGCCTTGATGCATGTCGGCGTGGGCGTCGGACGCGTTCTGCGCCTCGCTGGTGCGACTTGCACCCTCCTCCGTCGCCGTTTACCGGCGAGATCTGGGCGCCTTTGTGGATTGGGCCGCTCGCCATTCGCTGGCGACACCCACCGCCGTCGGCCGCAAGGATCTGCGCCGCTACCTGGCGGGCCTCACCCGCGACGGCTACGCCCCGCGCACCGTGGCCCGCAAGGCCTCGGTGCTGCGACGGTATTTCCGGTGGGCCGAGCAGTCGGGGCGCTGTCCGAGCGATCCGTGCATCGGGCTGTCGACGCCGGCGGGGACGGCCCGCCTCCCCGAGGTGCTCTCCGAACGCACCATCGAAGCCCTCATCGCCGGACGCGCCCCGGCCGCCTCCGGCGATCCTCCCCTGAGGCGCCTGCGCGACGACGTCGTCCTGGAATTGCTCTACGGCAGCGGCCTGCGCGTGGCCGAACTGTGCGCGCTGCGTCCGGCCGACCTCGATCTGGCGAGGGGAAGGGTCCGGGTCACCGGCAAGGGCGGCAAGCAGCGTCTGCTACCGCTCTCCGCTCCGGCGGTGCGGGCTGTGCAGCGCTACTTCGACGCACACCGCTCGGCCGCCGGCGCAGGCGAGGCGGCAACCTGCGGCACGGTTCTCAGCGACGATGGTCCCTTGTTCCGGAACCAGCGGGACCGGCCGCTGACCCCTCGCGACGTGCGGCGGATCATGGATCGCCGGTCACCCGAACCGACGCATCCGCACGCCCTGCGTCACACGTTCGCCACCCATCTTCTCGACGGCGGGGCCGACCTCCGCTCCGTGCAGGAGTTGCTCGGGCACGAGAGCCTCGGCACGACACAGATCTATACCCATGTCAGCCGGCGACGGCTGCGCTCGGTGATCGAGTCCGCGCACCCGCGCGGCTGAGGAAATCGGCCGCCACGGCGGTATTTGCCTTTGCCATGGGTGCCGGAGTGCTGTGTGTCGCAGCGCCTGCCGGCGCCTGGACCGCACCGCCGCGTTACGGCGTTGCCGTCGTCACCTACCGACCTCCTGTCGACGCTCCCGTGATCGACGCCTTCCGCCCGCCCGCGCACATCGGTGCGCCGGGCAACAGAGGTCTGGAGTATGCCACCCGTCCTGGTACCGCCGTCCGGGCGGCCGCGCCGGGAATCGTGTCCTTCGCCGGGAAGGTGGGCCCGGATCGGCATGTCACAGTGGCGCACCCCGACGGCGTGCGGACGAGCTACTCGCGCCTGCGGACCGTTGCGGTCCGCGCGGGGCAGCGAGTCGAGGCGGGCCACATCGTCGGCACCGCCGGTGCCTCTCTCCACTTCGGCGCCCGGATCGGGGAGGCCTACGTCGATCCGGCCGTCCTGCTGGGCGCCACCGGGCGCGCCCGGCTGGTTCCGGTGGCACGGCTCGATGCCTCGTGGGCGGGCGGCGGCCGTTCGGTGTCGCGGCCATCGGGTCGCTCCGGCCGGGCGCGGAGACCGGCGCCCCGTCGGTAAACTGCCCGGCGGCCTTCGGGCCACGTGTATCCGACGACCTGTATCCGACGACTTTCCGTCCGCGTCCTCCCACGGTCGCCTTCATGGTGCCGGGCGCGGGCTGTGACCCAACCGATGGGAAGGAGACCATGGCACCTGTTGTGACCATGAGCCAGCTGGTAGAAGCCGGTGTCCACTTCGGGCACCAGACCCGGCGATGGAACCCGAAGATGAAGAGGTTCATCTACGGGGAGATCTCCGGTATCTACATCATTGACCTCAAGCAGACGCTGGCACGAATCGAGGCCGCCTACTCGTTCGTGCGGGACACGGTGGCGGAAGGGGGGATGCTGCTCTTCGTCGGCACCAAGAAGCAGATCCAACCCAGCGTCGAGATCCACGCCAAGCGCTGCGGTATGCCCTTCGTGAACCAGCGGTGGCTGGGCGGCACCCTGACCAACATCCAGACGATCTTCAAGCGCGTGCACAAGATGCAGGAGTACCAGCGAATGCGGGAAACCGGCGGATTCGATGCGATGCCGAAGAAGGAGGCGCTCAGTCTGCAGCGCGAGCTCGCCAAGCTGGAGCGCAACCTGGGAGGCATCGGCCAGATGGACACACCTCCCGAGGCGGTGTTCGTTCTCGACACCAAAGCCGAACACATCGCGGTGAGCGAGGCGAACAAGCTGGGCATACCCCTGATCGCCGTCGTGGACACCAACTGCGACCCCGACGTGGTCAGCTACGTCATCCCCGGTAACGACGACACCATCCGCGCGGGCGAGCTCATGTGCCGCATCATGAGTGACGCCGTGATCGAGGGTCGCCGACTGGGGGAGACGCGCGGCGCGGTGCCACTGACGCCGCAACGCACCGCCGAGGAGGAGGCCGAGATCGCGCAGCGGCAGGCAGAGGCGGCGGCGGCCGCCGCCGCCGAGATGCGCGCCCGGGAGGCCAGGATTGCCCGCAGCATCCAAGAGGGCGGCAGGGCCTCTCGCACGGCACCCGACGGCGGCACCCCGGTGCCCGAGGGTCCGTCCGGCGGAACCGCCGGCGAGGAAGGCTGAGCAGGTCGATGGTCCAGGTATCGGCCAGAGACGTCAAGGCGCTGCGCGACGCCACGGGCGCGGGCATGATGGACGCCAAGCGCTCCCTCATCGAGGCCGCGGGCGATCCTGTCGAGGCGGCGGAGATCCTCAAGCGGAAGGGCCTGGCGAAGGCCGCCGAACGCGCTGACCGCGAGGCCGCCGAGGGCGCCATCGCCATAGCCACAGGCGACGGAGTGGCGGCGCTGGTGCATCTTCGCTCGGAGACTGATTTCAGCGCCAAGGCGGGCGACTTCCTGGCGTGTGTGGCGGAGATCGCCGATGCCGTCCTCGCCGACGGCCCGGATGCCACAGCGGCGTTCGCTGATCGCATCGACGCGTTGCGCCTCGCGAAGAAGGAGAACATCTCTCTCGGCAAGGTCGTGCAGGTGGGGGCGGCGGACGGCAATACGGTCGACACCTACCTCCATCGCCAGGACGGGCGCGGCGTCAACGGGGTGATCGTGGAGGGTGAGGGCGTCGATCCCGAGGTCCTTCATCAGGTCGCCCTGCACATCGCGTTCGCCAAGCCGCGTTACCTCGATCGCAGCGAGGTGCCCGATGCCGACGTGGAGCGCGAGCGAGCCTCGGCGCTGGAGATCACCAAGGCGCAGGGGCGTCCGGAACAGGCCTGGGACAAGATCACCGAGGGCCGCCTGAGCGGCTGGTTCCGCGAGAGCGTCCTGCTCGATCAGGGCCTCCACGGCGACAAGACGACGGTTGCCCAGAGCATCGGAAGCGGGAGGATCGTCCGCTTCGAACAGGCCTACCTGGGTTAGCGATGGCCCGCTGGAGTCGCATACTGCTGAAAGTCTCCGGCGAGGCGTTCGCCGGCTCGGGAGGGTACGGCATCGACGCCAGCACCACCGCGATCATTGCCTCGGAGATCGCTTCGGTCCGCGAGGAAGCCGGCGTCGAGATCGCCGTCGTCGTGGGCGGGGGGAACATCTGGCGGGGCGAGCAGCACGCGGGTGCCGGCATGGATCGGGCGCAGGCCGACTACATGGGCATGCTGGCGACGCTCATCAATGCCCTGGCCCTGCAGGACGCTCTCGAACGCCTCGACCAGCCCACGCGGGTTCAGACCGCCATTCACATGGCCCAGATCGCCGAGCCCTACATCCGCCGCCGGGCGATCCGCCACCTCGAGAAGGGCCGCGTGGTGATCTTCGGCGCGGGGACCGGAAACCCGTTCTTCACGACCGACACCGCAGCGGCGCTGAGGGCCGTGGAAGTGGAGGCGGAGGCGCTGTTGAAGGGGACCCACTCGGGAACCGACGGGATCTACACCGATGATCCGCGCACCAATCCCGAGGCCGTCAAGCTGGACCGGATTTCCTTCGTCGATCTCGTGAGCGGCGGCCTCCGCGCCATGGACGCAACGGCCGCAACGCTGTGCATGGAGAACGATCTGCCGATCGTGATGTTCGATCTCATGCAGCAGGGCAACGTACTGTCCATCATCGAGGGGCGCCCGATAGGTACCATCGTGTCCTGAGAGCCCGCGGGCACAACTTGAGGCGAGTGCCGCATGAGTGAAGAGTTGATCGAGATCGTTGGCGACGAAGCGCGCGAGAAGATGGAGCGGGCCGTCGCGCACGCCCGCAAGGAGTTCAGCGGCGTGCGGACCGGACGGGCCAGCCCTGTGCTGGTCGAGCGCCTCACGGTCAACTACCACGGGGTGGACGTGAGCCTTCAGCAGATTGCCGGATTCAGCGTTCCCGAGGTCCAGTTGCTCGTCATCTCACCGTACGACAAGCGCTCGGTCGAAGCCATACAGAAGGCCATCCAGCGCGCCGACCTGGGACTCAACCCGAGTACGGACGGATCGGTGATCCGCCTGCACTTCCCCCCGCTCACCGAGGAGCGACGCCGCGAACTGGTGCGGCTGGTGCGATCGATGGCCGAGTCCGGTCGGGTGGCGGTGCGCAACACGCGCCGCGCCGCCCGCCATGACCTCGATGCTCTCGAACGCGACGGGGACATCTCCGAGGACGACAGCCGGCGCGGGCACAAGCGACTCGACGAGTTGACCCACGAGCACGAAGAGGCGATCGGAGCAGCCCTCGACGCCAAGGAAATCGAACTGATGCAGGTCTGAAAGAGGAGCACGCCAGTGGATCGAGATTATCCGTACGACCCCGCGGAAGCACAGGGAGGGGAGGCTGGCAGCGCCGATCCCTATTCCGACTTCCGGGAGGGCGGTGTTGACGCCGCCGATGACTGGGACGCCGCGGGTGGCGTCGAAACAGGTGGCGGGACCGCCTGGGACACCTTCAGCGAGGGAAGTCCCGTGTGGGGTGACGCCGAGCACCCCAATGACGACTTGGACGTGGGCTACCTGACCGAGCAGCACCCACAGGCGGCTGAAGTCGGCGTCACCGATACTGCCGCGGGCGTGCAGTTCTTCGGCGACGACGACGGTGAGATGTGGCACGGTGCCGACGATCCTCCGATGATGGACATGCGTGAGCGGACGTCGGATCGCAGACTCGGACCCGCGATCCTCACCGGGATCGTGCTCTGCGCAGTTGCCATCGTCTGCTTCTGGCTCAGTTCGGCCCTCACGCTGGTGCTGCTGTGCGTGTTGCTGGTGCTCGCCGCAGGCGAGTTCTTCGGAGCCATGCGGCAGGTCGGTTACCAGCCGGCCACGCTGGTGGGGTTGGTTGCCTCAGTGGGCCTGCCGGTGGCCGTCTACTGGCGAGGGGCCGAGGCGTACCCTCTGGCGCTTGGGCTGGTGATCATGGCCGCCCTTTGCTGGCATCTGGTGGGCGTAACCTCCGAGCGGCCGGTCCCGAACGTGGCGGTAACCCTCTTCGGCGTGGGATACGTGGCGGTACTGGGCAGCTTCGGCGCCCTCATGCTGACCTACGAGAAGGGCACCGGGCTGCTGTTCGGGGCGGTCGTTGGCACAGTGGCCTACGACATCGGGGCCTGGGCCGTGGGTCGGATGTTCGGGCGCACCCGTCTATCCAAGGCGAGTCCGAACAAGACCGTGGAGGGACTCATCGGCGGTGTTGTGCTGGCCGTGGTGGCCTGCGCGGTCGTGCTGGGAGTGGGTCGGATCGACCCGTGGGGAGACAATCCCGGTTCGGTCTCGCATGCGCTCGTGCTCGGTGTCGTGGTCGCCGTCGCCGCCACTCT
Organism: Acidimicrobiales bacterium; assembly: GCA_963668565.2. Classification (GTDB taxonomy): domain Bacteria; phylum Actinomycetota; class Acidimicrobiia; order Acidimicrobiales; family CATQHL01; genus VXNF01. The sequence continues at coordinate 3,259,233 of CAXXMX010000010.1, read as the reverse complement.
CGGCGACCTCTCCGAGTCGATGATCAAGCGCGACCTGGGCATCAAGGACATGGGCAACCTCTTGCCCGGCCACGGCGGTGTCCTGGACCGCTTCGACGGTCTCCTCTTCGCCATGCCGGCGACGTGGGGCCTGGCACTCATCATCGACGTGATCTAGCTCGCTCGCGCCGGCCTCAGCGCGGCGCGGCCCGAACTTCGGCCCCAGGCGTACCGCCCGTAGACTGGGGACGAAGGAGGGCGATGGGCAACACCCTTGCTGTCATGGGGTCCACGGGCTCCATCGGTACCCAGACTCTGGAGGTCGTCGAGGCCGGTGCCGGCCGCTACGAGGTGATCGCCCTGGGTGCCGGCCGTTCCGTCGAGGCTCTGGCTGCGCAGGTCAGGGCGGTTCGCCCGAAGGTCGTTGCGTTGGCAGACGTTGAGTCCGCCCCGCGCCTGGCGAGGTTGCTGCCTCCCGGCGTGGAGTTGATCGCCGGTCCTGATGCGCTGGCGACCGCGGCGGCGACGGCGGACGTGGCGGTCAACGGTGTTGTCGGCTTCGCCGGGCTGTCCGTCACTCTGGCAGTGCTGGAGGCGGGACGGCGCCTGGCGCTGGCCAACAAGGAGTCGCTGATCGCCGCCGGACCGGTGGTGGCCCGCGCTCTGGCGACGCCCGGCGCGGAGATCGTGCCGGTGGACAGCGAGCACTGCGCGGTGCATCAGTGCCTGCGGTCCAACGACACGCTGGGGAACCCCGACCGCCTGGCGCAGGTCGAGCGCATCCTGCTCACGGCCAGTGGCGGACCGTTTCGCGGGCGCTCGCCGGCCGAACTGGCTTCGGTGAGCCCGGCCGAGGCGTTGGCGCACCCCACCTGGAACATGGGCCCCAAGATCACCGTGGATTCCTCGACGCTCATGAACAAGGGCCTCGAAGTGATCGAGGCCCACGAACTCTTCGGTGTCGACTACGACCGCATCGATGTGGTTGTGCACCCGCAGTCGGTGGTGCATTCGATGGTGGAGTACGTCGACGGTGCCACGATGGCGCAACTCTCGCTCCCCGACATGCGGTTGTGCATCGGCTACGCGATCGGCTATCCGGACCGTCTCGACTGCGCCTACGGCCGGATCGATTGGGCGTCGCTTCGGCGCCTCGACTTCGAGCCCCCGCGGACAGACGTCTTCGCCTGCCTACCGCTGGCCTACGAGGCAGGCCGGCGGGGAGAGACCGCCCCGGCCGTGCTGAGCGCGGCGAACGAGGTGGCGGTCGAGGCGTTTCTCGGCGGAGCGATCTCCTGGCCGTCCATCGCCGAGGTCATCGACGGTGTCCTGGCGGACGACCCCATCCGCCGAGCCGACAGCCTGGAGGCCGTGCTGGAGGCGGACAGCGGGGCGCGCCGCGCTGCGGCGGCGCTCGTGGCACGGCGGGCGGAGGCCGCGTGAGCACCGGCAACCGATCCGCAACGGGCCCTCCCGGCGGCACCTCCCGGCGACCACGGGGTTGGGTCATGTGGCCACCGGGGCGCCACCCGCGGCACGCGACGTTCAGGCTCCCGCCGTTGCCGCCGGCGGTCTCCTCGTGGGCGCGGCTGGCGCTCGTCATCGGCGCCCTCGTGGCGCTCGGAATCTTCGCCGGTGTCTGGGTGCTGACCGTGGTCGGTGCCCTGATCGTCATCGTGATACTCCACGAGCTCGGGCACTTCCTCACCGCCCGCTGGGCCGGGATGAAGGTGAGCGAGTTCTACGTGGGCTTCGGGCCGCGTATCTGGTCGATCCGCCGGGGCGAGACCACCTACGGGGTGAAGGCCATCCTGGCGGGGGCGTACGTCCGGATTCTCGGCATGAACAATCTCGAGAGGGTTGATCCCGTCGAGGAACACCGCACGTACCGGTCCAAGCCCTACTGGCGCCGCATGTCCGTGGCCGTGGCGGGCTCGGCCATGCACTTCCTGCTGGCGGTCCTGTTGCTCTGGGTGCTCTACTCGGCGATCGGGTTCCATGGCTTCGACCGCCCGGATGTCACCGAGACGCCGCGTTGGCAGGTCTCGCGGGTCGTGGCGGACAGCCCTGCGGCGACGATGGGGCTGCTCCCCGGCGACCGCATCACCGCAGTGGCGGGCCGCGACATCGAGAACTTCGGTGATCTGCGTGGCGCGTTGGCCGATCTTGCGGATCGTCCGGCGACCGTGGCGGTCGTCCGGGATGGTGAGGCGGTGCAACTCGAGGGCGTGATCGGCACGGCGTCTCGTGACGGCGTGTCCGGTTTTCTCGGCGTCGGCCCCGAGTTGGCGCCACCGTCGCGGGTGAACCCGATCAGTGGCCTTGGCAACTCCCTGGCGGACTTCGGGCTGGTGATGCGGGCCTCGGCGGAGGGCATCGCCGGGTTGTTCAGCCTCCAGGGGCTCGACGGACTCCTCGGCCCGCTGGTGGATTTCGAGCGCGACGAACTGGCCACCGGGGAGGTGGGCGGCGGCGACCCGAACCGGGTTATCTCCGTGGTGGGAGCGGTCCAGATCGGCGGCTCGCTGGGGGAGGCGGACGTGGCCGCCCTGCTGAGCTTCCTGGTTTACCTCAACGTGTTCTTCGGGGTGTTGAATCTGTTCCCGCTGCTGCCGCTCGACGGCGGGCACGTGGTCATCGCCACCTACGAACGGTTGCGGTCGTTCGGCGGGCGGCGCTACCAGGCGGACGTCGCCAAGATGTTGCCGGCCGCGTACGTCTTCGTCATCGTGCTCGTGACGGTGGGTCTCGTGGCGCTGTCACGCGACATCGTCGACCCCTTGAGCCTGCCCGGCTAGCGCGGGACTCCCCGCCGTCACCGGCGATAGCTCCAATCGAAGAACTCGATCGCCCGTTCGAAAGGACCATGCTGTGGAGATCCAGGCAACCTTCCCTCGACGCCCGACCCGCCAGGTCATGGTCGGCGACGTCGCCGTGGGCGGCGGAGCGCCCATCTCGGTGCAGTCGATGACCACGACCAAGACCGCCGACGTGGACGGCACCCTGGCACAGATCTATGCCCTCGCCGCCGCCGGGGCCGACATCGTCCGGTGCACGTGCAACGAGATCGAGGCGGCCGAGGGATTGGCCGCGATCGTCCCCCGCTCACCGGTGCCGATCGTGGCCGATATCCATCACCAGTACCGCATGGCGCTTGCCGCCCTGGAGGCCAACGTGGCGTGTCTGCGCCTGAACCCCGGGAACATCCGCCGTCCCGAACACATCAAGCTCGTGGCGGCGGAGTGTCGTGATCGAGGTGTGCCGATTCGTATCGGCGTCAACGGCGGATCCCTCCATCCCGACTTGTATGCGCGCTACGGGGGCAGGGTGACGGCGGAGGCGATGGTGCAGTCCGCGGTCGACGAACTCGCCTACTTCCAGGAGGTGGACTTCGACCTCGTCAAGATCTCCGTCAAGGCGTCGAGCGTGCCGCTCATGATCGAGGCCTACCGGCAACTGGCCGAGGTGACCGACCATCCGCTGCACCTCGGCGTCACGGAGGCGGGACCACCCCCGGCGGGCGTGGTGAAGTCGACCGCGGGGATTGCCACGCTGCTGGCCGAGGGTATTGGCGACACCATCCGCTACTCGCTCACAGCCGATCCGGTGACCGAGGCCAAAGCGGGACGAACGCTGCTCGAGGCGCTCGGGCTCCGCGAGCGCAAGAACGTCGACCTGATCGCCTGCCCCAGTTGTGGCCGGGCGGAGGTGGACGTCTTCAAGATCGCCAACGAGGCGCTGGAGGCGTTCGGGGAGAGAGAGATCCCGTTACAGGTGGCGGTCATGGGTTGTGTGGTCAACGGTCCCGGCGAGGCACGCGACGCCGACCTCGGGATCGCCGCCGGGCGAGGTCGGGGCCATCTTTTCGTGAAGGGGCAGAACGTGGCCGTTGTCCCGGAGGACGAGATGGTGGAGGCCCTGGTGTGGTGGGCCGAGCTGATCTGCGAGGAGGGCGTCGAGGCGGCTCTGGGGCGCGCCGACACCGATCGGGCGCGCCGGGAAGCCGAGCGGGATCGCGCGGTCCTTCTCAACAAGCAGGGATCCGACGCCAATGACACCGCCTCGCGGGTCGACATCGTGCGCCGGGTCGCGGCCACCTGAGCGAAGCGCCGTAGGGGCGCGCGCCGGGCTGCCGGCGCGGCGCTCGGGGACCGCTCAGCGGTATACTTGAGCGCGCTTCAGGTCAGCTGGCGGACAGGGCGTGGGCGGGTCCCACGCCTTTGCTGTCGCTTGGTGGCCGGAGGCGGTGGGCAGAGAGACCTCGGCAGATTCACGTCGGGTTACTGCCCGCAAACCGAAAGTCGGGACGGAGCGGGACGGCAATGGGAGATCCAGCAGCGGGCGTGACAGCGCTTGAGACCCGCGTCCGCTCCCTCGCCGAGCCCCTGCTGGCGCACTTGGGTATCGAGTTGGACGATGTCCAGTGGGGCGGTGGGCGCCTCCGCGTTGTAGTCGACAAGAGCGGCGGGATAGACAGCCAGACCCTCGTCCTGGCGACTCGCACGATCTCGGCCGAACTGGACGCCACCGATCCGATCCCGTCCCGCTACACGCTGGAGGTCACGAGCCCAGGGATCGAGCGTCCGCTACGAAATCCCGAGCACTACCGTCGGGCCGTCGGGTCGCGCGTCGCCGTCAAACGGCAGTCCGGTGTCGAGGGGGAGCGGCGGCTGGAGGGTCAGCTCGTGGCTGCCGACGACGAGCGCATCACGCTCGAATCGGGCGGCGGGCAGCGGCAGGAGATCCGCCTTGACACCGTCGAGAGGGCCCGCACGGTCTTCGACTGGGGACGGTCCGATGCTCGCCGCAACGGCGGGAAACCTGCGGGCAAGGTGTTGCCCAAGGGAGTTTCGGTCGAGTGAACCTGGACATGATGGAAGCCATGCAGGCTCTCGCCACCGACAAGGGCATCTCGGTGGACACCTTGTACGGAGCTCTCGCGGACGCTCTCGAGTCGGCCTACAAGCGCATGCCGGGGGCCTACGAGTACTCGTGGGTCACGATCGACCCCGGGACGATGGATATCCGCGTCCTCGCCCAGGAGATTGACGCCGACGGGGAGCCGACAGGCCCCGAACTCGACGTCACGCCGGACAACTTCGGCCGCATCGCCGCTCAGACCGCACGACAGGTCATGTCACAGCGGATTCGCGAGGCCGAGCGGGATCTCAAGTACGAGGAATATGCCGGGCGGGAGGGTGACATCGTCACCGGCATCATCCAGCAGAGCGACTCGCGCTACACCTTGCTGGATCTCGGCCGCGTGGAGGCTCTGCTGCCACAGTCCGAGCAGGTGCCCTACGAGCGCCCCGACCCTTCGAGTCGCCTGAGGGCCTACATCGTCGAGGTCCGCCGCACCGCCAAGGGGCCGCAGATCGTCGTCAGCCGAACCCATCCCGGGCTTATCAAGCGCCTGTTCGAGTTCGAGGTTCCCGAGATCGCCGACGGAACCGTCGAGATCAAGGCATGCGCCCGCGAGCCGGGACACCGCACCAAGATCGCCGTCTGGTCCAACGTCGAGAACGTCGATCCGGTGGGGGCGTGCGTGGGCGCTCGGGGTGCGCGGGTGCGCAACGTCGTCAACGAATTGCGCGGCGAAAAGATCGACATCGTCTCGTACGCCGAGAATCCCACCGAATTCGTCATGAAGGCTCTGTCGCCGGCTCGCGTCAAGGAAGTCCGGATCGACGAGGAGATGGGCACCGCCGAGGTGATCGTGCCCGACTACCAGCTCTCTCTGGCGATCGGCAAGGAAGGCCAGAACGCCCGCCTGGCGGCTCGGCTCACGGGCTGGCGCATCGAGATCAAGAGCGAGACACAAATCGCCGCCGAGGTGGCCTACGGGAAGGTCGACTGGGCCGAAGGCGAATGGGTTCTCGATTCGGAGACCGGTGAGCAGGTCTGGAGACCGGCCGAAGGCGGCCCGACGGTCTCCCTCGATGAGTGGACAGGATCCGCTGCCGGATCCGTGGGGACCGATGTTGCGACCAGCAGCGCTCCTGGCGCGGCCACGGACGGTGGGAGAGTGTCATAGCTGCCACAAACGCCGCGAGGCGCCGCACCTGCATCGGCTGCCGGCGGGCCCGTCCGGTCGACGGACTCGTCCGGATCGCCTTTGTAGGTGATCGACTGCAGACGGGACGCACACTGCCCGGCCGGGGAGCATGGATCTGCGCGTCCGATCGGGTCTGCCTCCAGCGGGCCGTGACACCGGACAGGCTGCGGCGTGCGTTCCGCCGGGACATACGGCCAGGCACCGCAGAGGATCTGATTGCCGCTCTGCAGTCGAATCGTGGCGGCGCCGAGCCGTTCGCGGTTCCACGCTGAGCGCGAGGGCGTAGGCGGGAGAACGGCGTGGCGAGGAAGATGCGGGTCTACGACCTGGCGCGCGAGTTGGGGATCTCCAACACGAAGTGCCTTGAGCTCTGCAAGAGCCTCGGTATCGGAGTCAGGGCGACCTCTTCGAGCATGGACGAGGCGCACGCCTACCGGGTGCGGAAACTCGCCGAACGCGACAACCTCCTCGGGAGGGTAGCTCCGGCGGCCCAAGCGGCTCGTGACGCCGCGACGCCGGCGGTGGCACCGGCGCGACCGGTGGCTCCCGCCACCGCTGCTCCGGCTGTTGGGGCGACCCGACCGGCTGCGCCCACGGCTCCCGCGGCACCTAGCGCGACCCGCCCCACGCCGCGGACCGACATCCCGCCGGCACCGCCTCAACGCGCCCATGCCCCGATCGCGCCGGCTGCGGCGCTCAGCCCCCCGCCACCTGCGGCGACCGCGCCCGCAGACCGGCGGGTCGTCACCTCCAGCGGCAGCGCGCCCCCGCGCATCCTCCGCCCCGCACCGGAGACCCCTGAGTTCGCCGTGCCTGCAGCGCCGCCGGCACCTCCGCGTGGCGCATCGTCGCCGGTTCGTCCTGCAGCGCCGCCGGCACCTCCGCGTGGCGCATCGTCGCCGGTTCGGCCTGCAGCGCCGCCGGCACCTCCGCGTGGCGCATCGTCGCCGGTTCGGCCTGCAGCGCCGCCGGCACCTCCGCGTGGCGCATCGTCGCCGGTTCGGCCTGCAGCGCCGCCGGCACCTTCGCGTGGCGCATCGTCGCCGGTTCGGCCTGCAGCGCCGCCGGCACCTCCGCGTGGCGCATCGTCTCCCAGGGTCCAACCGCCGCCTGAGGATCCCAACCGAGCGCCGCCGCTCAGCGCCGAGGGAAAGCCCATCCCGTCTCCGCCGCGATCGCTGAGCGGCAAGCCGATCCCGCCCCCTCCGATGGCTCGTCCAAGGACACCCGAGGCTCCGGGCCGGCGCGGGGGACCCCCTGCCGCGCGCCGGGGTGGCCCACCCGGCGACCGGCGCCCGGCCGGCGGCGCCCGCCCGGCACCGGGTGGACGGCCGTTCGTCGGCGGGCCGCGCGCTCCTGGGTCGACCGGACCGCGGACACCGGCCACGGGAGCCCCGCGCTCTCCGGGCACAGGAGCCCCGCGCCTCCGGGCACAGGAGCCCCGCGCCCTCCGGCCGGGGGAGCCCCGCGCTCTCCGGGCGGCGGTCCGGGAGGCCCCCCCGGGAGTCGGGGGCCAGGACGGGGCGGGCTGGGTCGCCAGCCGCAGCGGCGTCGCAAGACCCGCCGTCGCCGCCGTTTCGCCGAGGAACTGCAGCCCGTGGATGTCCCCAGCTACACGCCGGAGGACGCGCCCGTCCCGACGGGCGAAGTGGTGGTCGAGCGCCTCTGCACCCCGCAGGACCTCGGTCCGAAGTTTGGCCGGACGGCAGCGGACGTCGTGCGATTCCTGCTGCAGAACGGCGAGATGGTGACCGCCACCCAGTCGCTGCCCGACGAGATGATCGAACTCTTCGCAGCCGACCTGGGCGTGGAGGTACGGCTGGTCGATCCGGGGCAGGAGAAAGAGTCCGAACTGCAGGCGCTCCTGGCCATCGACCGCGGAGACAGCACCGACCTCGAGGCGCGCCCGCCGGTGGTGACGGTCATGGGGCACGTGGACCACGGCAAGACCAAGCTGCTCGACCAGATCCGCAATACCGACGTCGTCGCCGGTGAAGCGGGCGGTATCACCCAGCACATCGGTGCCTACCAGGTGAACAGGAACGGCCACCGCATCACGTTCATCGACACGCCCGGCCACGAGGCCTTCACGGCCATGCGGGCACGCGGCGCCGATGCCACCGACATCGTGGTCCTCGTCGTGGCGGCCGACGACGGGGTGATGCCTCAGACGCTCGAGGCCATCAGCCACGCCAACGCCGCCGAGGTGCCGATCGTGGTGGCGCTGAACAAGATCGACAGGCCGAACGCCAACCCCACCCGGGTGATGCAACAGCTGGCGGAGCACGACCTCGTCCCCGAGCAGTGGGGTGGCAACACCGTCACCGTGGAGGTCTCCGCGCTCCAGAATGTGGGCATTGACGACCTGCTGGAGCACATTCTGGTGGTTGCCGAGTTGGAGGAACTGCAGGCCTACCCGAACGGTCGCGCCGAAGGCGTCGTGCTCGAATCGCATCTGGATGTCGGGCGAGGGCCGGTGGCCACCCTCCTGGTCCAGGAAGGCTGCCTGCGGGTCGGTGAACCGGTCGTGGCGGGCGCGGCCTGGGGTCGTGTGCGGGCCCTCATCAACGACCGAGGTGAGCAGGTGGACAGGGCCACGCCCGGCACGCCGATCCGCGTGGTCGGCCTGTCGGCGGTGGCGACGGCCGGCGCGACGTTCGCGGTGGCGCCCAGCGAGAAGGTCGCGGCGCGCGTGGCGAGCACGCGTGAGCACTGGCAGCGGATCGCCGGCCTGGGCCGCGATCTGTCGATGGTCGCCGGCGGCGGCCAGCTGGAGGACATCTTCCTGGAGATCCAGGCGGGCAAGTCAGCGACGCTGAAACTCATTGTGAAGGCCGACATGAACGGCTCTCTCGAAGCCGTCATCGACGCGCTGCGCAAGATCGAGCGCGACGACGTGAAGATGGTCGTCGTCCACAGAGCCGTGGGCGCCATCTCCGAGAATGACATCCAGCTTGCGGCCACGGCCGGGGCAACGCTCATCGGATTCAATGTCCGCCCCGACCGCAAGGCGCGGGTGCTCGCCGACGTCGAGCAGGTGGAGATCCGCACCTACGAGGTGATCTACCAGATAATCGATGATGTCCAAGCGGCGCTGCTGGGCCTTCTGGCTCCCACTTTCGAGGAGCAAGTCAGCGGCGAGGCCGAGGTGCGCGAGGTGTTCCGGGCCCGTGGCGCGGGTGCCGTGGCGGGCTGCTACGTGCAGCACGGCGTCATCAGCCGCGGCTCGAAGGTGCGCTTCCTGCGCGACGGGACCATCATCTGGAAGGGCGAGATTCGCTCGCTCCGGCGGTTCAAGGACGACGTCGCCGAGGTGCGAGCCGGATTCGAATGCGGCGTAGGCCTGTCCAACTTCCAGGATCTCAAGCCGGGTGACGTCATCGAGACCTTCACCGAACTCGAGGTTCTCCCCACCTGAGTCGGCGGGAGGTCACCCTGAGCGAGGCGACCGTGGCTGCGATGATTCTGGATATCCACCTTCCGGGCTGCCGGTCCCTGAAGGAGAAGCGGTCGGTGCTGCGTCCCATCCTGGAGAGGTTGCAGCGCCGGTTCGGCGTGTCGGTCGCCGAGGTCGACCACCAGGATCTGTGGCAGCGAGCGGGTCTCGGCGTTGCCGTGGTCAGCGGCTCGGGCGCGGTTCTGGCCCAACTGCTCGACGACGTGGAACGGTTCGTCTGGGCTCAGCCGGACATCGAGGTGATCGATGCGCACCGCTACTGGCTGGAGACCGACTGACATGGCAACCCGGCGGCGCGGATTCGAGCGTGTGGATCGGCTGGGGGAGTTGCTCCGGGAGATCCTGGCCGACGAGCTGACCCGGATCGGCGACGATCGCCTGGCGTTCGTGACCATCACGGGCGTGGAGGTGGATCGCGATCTGGCGTTTGCCGACGTGTACTTCTCCACCGTCGATCTGGATCATGACATCGAGGCGGCGACGGCCGAGATCCTGGGCCGGTACCGGCGCCGGCTCCAGTCGGAGGTGGGCCGCCAGGCACACGTTCGCCGCGTGCCGAGCCTGCGCTTCCACCCCGACGAGGGCATGCATGCGGGGGCCCGCGTGGAGGAGATCCTGCGCGCTCTCCGCGACGAGGCGGGCGCCGCCGGGGATCTGCCGGCGCGACCACCCGACGGGGATCCTCAGGCACGGTGACGAGGCAGGACGAGCGCCGCGAGGGCTTCGCGGTGATCGACAAGGAGCCGGGATGCACGTCGCACGACGTGGTGGCGAGCGCGCGGCGCCTGCTCGGGGTGCGCAAGGTCGGCCATGCCGGCACGCTCGATCCCGACGCCACCGGCGTACTGATCCTCGGCGTGGGTCGCGCCACCCGCCTGCTCCGCTACCTCACGGCGCTCGGCAAGGTGTACGAGGCGACGGTCGTCTTCGGCGCCGCCACCGACACGTGCGATGCCGCCGGTCGTGTGGTCGAGGTGTGGGACATGTCTGGGTTGACCGAGGAGCGTGCGCGTGCTGCGGGGGGCGGCTTCGTCGGCGAGATCCAGCAGATCCCGCCCATGGTGTCGGCGGTAAAGGTGGGCGGCCGGCGCCTGCACGAGCTGGCGCGGGAGGGGCTCACGGTGCCGCGAGAGCCCCGCACGGTTCACGTTCGGAGTCTCGAGGTGACCGGCTTCACGCCCGGGCCCCGCCCGAGCGCCACCATTGCGGTGTCCTGCTCCTCGGGCACCTATGTGCGGACTCTCGCCGCCGATTGGGGCACGGCGCTCGGCGGTGGTGCGCACCTGGCGTCACTGCGGCGGACCGCGGTCGGCTCGTTCACGGTTGCCGAGGCGCGGCCGCTGGAGCAGATGGAACTCTTGGCGCCGGCGGCCGGCATGCGGGACTACGCGACGCTGACCGTCGGCGACGCGGCGGCGTTTGCCGTGGCACAGGGTCGTCGCCTGCCGGCGACCGGGCTGGACGGCGACGGACCCTGGGCGGTGCTGGATGCGTCCGGATCGCTGCTGGCCATGTGCGAACGTCGCGGGGACGCGCTTCAGCCGGTGGTCGTGCTCGCTGCGGCTGGTGGGCCGCCGGGGGAGAGGACCACCGATGGTGGAGCGGAGGCGCCGGAGCGGTAGCCTGGCAGGCGCAACGCAGAAACGATTACGCGGAATCACACGTAACGAGTTGGAATCGGTCCGTACTGTCGCGGGCCGCCGGGGAACATGGCTGAACATCTGCCTCCGAAGGTCGATACGATCGCAAGGCATCGTCGACACGAGACCGATGTGGGCTCCACCGAGGTTCAGGTGGCTCTCTTGAGCGACCGCATCAGCCATCTCACCGAGCACCTGAAGGTGCACAAGAAGGACCACCACAGCCGTCGTGGTCTTCTGATGCTCGTGGGTCGCCGCCGGCGGCTGCTCGACTACCTCCGGACCGAGGACATCGAGCGCTACCGCGCTCTGATCACCAAGCTCGGCCTGCGTCGCTGAACAACCACAAACACTTCGCGCGGGCACATCTCCAGAGCACCCCGGCCGTCGGGCCGGTTTCACGGTGACTCGAAGAGTGCCGCTGCTCCCGCAGCGGGCAGCGGACGGCTTCCGTGATCTATCCGAAAGGAAGCAACTATGGGTGAGGTAATCACCGTCTCGAGCCCGATTGGCGGGACCGAGGACAAGCAGATGAGCTTCGAGACCGGTCGTATGGCCGCATTGGCCGGTGCCGCCGTGGTCGGCCGCCTCGGCCGGACCGAGGTTCTTGTCACCGCCACGGCGTCGGAGAGCGCGCGAGAGAACGCCCACTTCTTCCCGCTGACCGTCGACATCGAGGAGCGCATGTTCTCCGCCGGCAAGATCCCCGGCTCGTTCTTCCGGCGGGAGGGCCGGGCCAGCGAGCAGGCGACTCTGTCCTGTCGCCTCATCGACAGGCCGCTGCGTCCCGCCTTCCCCGACGGCTTTCGCAACGAGGTCCACGTTGTCGGAATCGTGCTCGGCGCAGATCAGCACAACCCTTACGACGTGTTGGCGCTCAACGCCGCATCGGCGGCACTGGGTATGTCCGGCATCCCGTTCGGCGGCCCGATCGGCGCCGTACGCGTCGGGTACACCGCTGAGGGTCACTGGATTCCCCATCCCACCTACCCCGAGGCCGACGGATGCACGTTCGAGATGGTGGTCGCCGGGCGGGTCCTGGCCGACGGTGACGTTGCGGTGATGATGGTCGAGGCCGCGGGTACCCCCGGCTCGGTGGGTCACTACGAGGCGGGCGCCCCGAAGGTGGATGAGGCGGTTCTGGCCGAGGGTCTCGAGGCGTCGAAGCGATGGATAACCGAGGCGGTGGCGCTCCAGCGGCGGCTCATCGCCACGGCGGGCGTGAAGCCCACCATGGACTACGAGTTGACGGTCGATTACAGCGCCGCTGTCGCCGACGCGGTTGCCGAAGTCGGTCGCGGACAGCTGTCGGAGGCGCTCGAGATTGCGGACAAGGCAGAACGTCTCAGCGCGGAGCGGCGCGCCGCCGAGTCGATCATCGGTGCGGTGGCCGAGCGCCTCCCGGACGTCGAGGGGGTGGAGCAGCAGGCCAAGTCGGCCGTCCGCTCGCTCTCCAAGACGATCGTGCGGGAGCGGATCCTCGCCGAGGGCCGTCGCATCGACGGCAGGGCGACCACCGACATCCGTCCCCTGTCCGCCGACGTGGGCGTCATCGCCATGACCCACGGTTCGGGTCTGTTCCAGAGGGGTGATACGCAGGTCCTCAACGTCACCACCCTGGGCACGCAGCGCATGGACCAGATCGTGGACGGTATCGACCCCACCGAGCGCAAGCGCTACATGCACCACTACAACTTCCCGCCCTTCTGCACCGGCGAGGCCGGGTTCATGCGGGGGCCGCGCCGGCGCGAGGTCGGCCACGGCGCCCTCGCCGAACGAGCGCTGCTGCCGGTCGTCCCGGGGATCGAGGAATTCCCGTACACGATCCGGCTGGTGTCGGAGGTGCTCGCCTCCAACGGCTCCTCCTCGATGGCCTCGGTGTGCGCCTCCAGCCTCTCGCTCATGGACGCGGGCGTGCCGATCAAGGCACCGGTCGCGGGCATCGCCATGGGCCTCATCGCCGACGGCGACCGCTACGTCGCCCTCACCGACATCCTCGGCGCGGAGGATGCCTTCGGTGACATGGACTTCAAGGTCGCCGGTACCGAGGACTACGTGACGGCGCTGCAGCTCGACACCAAGATCGACGGGATTCCCGCTTCGGTGCTGGCCGGGGCGCTGGACCAGGCCCGCGCAGCAAGGATGCAGATCCTGGAAGTGATGCGCGGCGCCATCGACGCGCCCCGCGCCGACGTCGGTGAGACGGCTCCCAAGATCCTCTCGTTCGAGATCCCCACCGACAAGATCGGCGAGGTCATCGGCCCGAAGGGCAAGGTCATCAACGCCCTCCAGGACGAGACCGGAACGGAGATCAGTCTGGACGAGGACGACAATGGCGCCAGGGTTTCCATCGCCGCCACCGACCGTGCCAAGGTGGACGCCGCCGCGGAGCGCATCCGCGCCATCGTGTTCCCGCCGGAGGTTGAGCTGGGTGCCGTGTACACGGGCCGGGTCGTGAACATCACCGGGTTCGGCGCGTTCGTGAACATCCTGCCGGGCCGCGACGGCCTCGTGCACATCTCGAAGCTGGGTGGCGGGCGCCGCTTGGACCGCGTCGAGGAGGTGCTGGCTCTCGACGACGAGATCACGGTCCGCGTCGACCAGGTCGACGGCAACAACCGGATCAGCCTGATCCCCGTGGGGAGCGAATCGGACGGTGACGATTCCGGTGGCGGCGACCGTGCGCCGCGCGACAGGCCGGCACGCGACTCCTCCGACCGGCGTCCTTCGTCCGGCCGTGGCGGTGGCCGTGATGGTGGCCGTGGCGGCGGCGGTGGCCGTGACGGTGATCGCGACCGTGGTCGTGACGGTGGCCGTGACGGTGATCGCGACCGTGGTCGTGACGGTGGCCGTGACGGTGATCGCGACCGTGGTCGTGACGGTGATCGCGACCGTGGTCGTGATGGTGGTCGTGGCGGTGATCGCGACCGTGGTCGTGACGGTGATCGCGACCGTGGCCGTGACGGTGATCGCGACCGTGGCCGTGATGGCGGCGGTGGTCGTGATGGTGGTCGCGGCGGTGGTCGTGATGGCGGTCGCGGCGGTGGCCGTGACGGCGGTCGCGGCGGTGGCCGTGACGGTGATCGCGAGCGCCAGGGGTCCCGGGGGGAGAGATCTGCTCCGGAGGGCGCCACCGGCATCGATGAAGTGTCGTTCGCGGCGGAATTCGACCGCCAGGCCGCTGCCGACTTCGGCGATCTCGGTCCGAGCGACCCGCCGAGCCGTCCACGCCGCCGGCGGAACTGAACGAATCGGACACCGCTCCGGCTGGGAGTCGGCAAGTCCGTGATCCGCGTCGGAGCGCTCGGTGCCGCCGGACGCATGGGGCGCACCGTGTGTGCGGCGGTTGCCGCCGCCGACGACATGGAGTTGGTTGCGGCGGTCGATCCGGTTGCCGCCGGTGTGTCCGTCGCCGAACTCGTCGGCATCGCGGCGACCCCGGGCGCGGTCGATGTGACGGTCTCGTCGTCGCTGGACGCGCTGGCCGAGGCGGGCGCCGAGGTGGCGGTGGACTTCACGGTCACCGAATCCGCCCGAACGAACCTGGCGCGGCTTGCGGCCGACGGCACCCACGCCGTGGTCGGCACGACCGGATTCACCCCCGACGACCTGGAGCACTTCGCCGTGCTCTTCGATCGCAGTAACTGCATCATCGCGCCCAACTTCGCCATCTCGGCGGTGCTGATGATGCACTTCGCCGAGAGGGCGGCGCCGCTGTTCGAGAGCGCCGAAGTGATCGAGCTGCACCACGATGCCAAGGTCGACGCCCCCTCGGGCACCGCCATGATGACGGCCCGGCGCATGGCAGGTGCCTCAGCGGAATGGAACCCCGATCCGACCCGCACCGAGGTCCTGCCCGGCGCCCGAGGCGGCCTCGGTCCCGCGGGGATCCGGGTGCACTCGGTGCGGATGGCGGGCCTCGTGGCGCACCAGGAGGTCATCCTCGGGGCGCAGGGCCAGACCCTCACAATCCGCCAGGACTCCTACGACCGGACCTCGTTCATGCCAGGGATGCTGCTGGCGATCCGCGCCGTCGCCGGCCGACCGGGTCTCACCGTGGGGCTCGAACCCCTGCTGGGGCTGTAGACGTCCCCACTCTCCTGAGCGTCATTCCGGCGGAGGCCGGAATCCACTTGGCAGCGTTCCCTCCGTCTCCGGCGCGCCCGCCTGTCGATCGTAGCCAGGCACGAATAACAGTAGATAGCCAGTATTAATTAGGAGATAATACAGGGAATAGCCTGTATTATGGTCGCCATGGAAAGCGCTCGCGCTCAAGCTCGGCGGCGGCTCGACGACCGCTACAAGTCGGTCCGCCCCGTTGGCGATCTCGGGCGCCCCAACAAGGGGTGGATTCGGGCGGTCCGCGACGCCTTGGGTATGTCCGGAACCGAATTGGCCGCGCGCATGGGGGTGAGCCAGCAAGTGGTTTCCGAGATCGAACGCAACGAGCGGCAGGCGACGGCGCGGCTCGAGACCCTGGCGCGCGCCGCAGATGCCATGGACTGCGAACTCGTCTACGCCCTCGTACCGCGCACGACGCTGGAGGAGATCGTCCGCGCTCAGGCGCGGCGTAGAGCCGTCGGTCATCTTGCCCCTGTCATCCATCACGGGCGCCTGGAGAGCCAAGAGGTGTCCGATGGCGAGATTGACGCTCTTGTGGAGGAACTCGCCTCGTGGTTCGCTGACCGTCGTGGTCTGTGGGCTGATGACGCGCCGACCGCGTGAATGGCGCGCTCCTCCCAGTCGGTGATGGGCACACGGAGTTGTCCGAGGACGATCGTGTCGGGCTGATCCCCAGCTTCATCGCTACTCGCGGTGACCTGTTCGCCGCGGAGCAACGCAACATCGCAGTTGCCCTGTTGCGGCGCGCCCCATCGGTGCCTGATCTGCTCGATGATGGGTATCTCCGGGGTCTCCATCGGGACTTGTTCGGCCAGGTCTGGGAGTGGGCAGGCCGGTATCGCCGGTTCGAGACCAACATCGGCATCGATCCGAAGCAGATCTCGGTCGCTGTGAGGATGCTTGTTCACGACGTATTCGTCTGGGTCGACAACGAGACCTACGAGCCAGACGAACTGGCGGTGCGCTTCCACCACCGACTCGTGGCGATCCATCCGTTCCCGAACGGCAACGGCCGGCACGGCCGGGTGGCCGCGGAGTATCTCGCGATGGCCCTCGGCCGGCAAAGGTTCGGGTGGGGCATCGGCCTCGACGTCGACGCCGAGGAGTTGCGCGCCATCTATAGCAGAGCGCTCCAGCGAGCGGACGCAGGGGACATCGACGAACTCCTGACCTTCGCCCGGAGCTAGCAGCGGATCCCTGTGTGCCGTCGAAGCACATGGCTCGGGCAACCGACCGCGCCGGTAACCCGTACCGGTTGATGTGGCCGAAGCCTGTCCGGGACGCGTCCTGCCTCGGGTGAATGGCCATCTACGCATGGCTCGCTCGCCGACCGGGCGTCCCTCGGTGGGGGGTCCCGGCATACTGGCGACCATGCGGCGGTTCTTGCGGCCCTGGTGGGTGGTGTCGCACGTGCTGGTGCTGGCGCTCCTGGTCGTGATGGTCAACCTGGGTTTCTGGCAGTTGCGGCGGCTGGAGGAGCGGCGCGATCTCAACGCCCTGCAGGCCGAGCGCACAGCGGCGGCGGTGGTTCCGGTGGATGTTCTGGCCTCCGAGATCGCCTCAGGCGGGCTCGATGGCGCCGAGTACAGGGTGGTCGAGGCGATGGGGTACTACCGCGTCTCCGATGAGGTGGCGGTGCGGAACCGCACCCTGAGCGGCTTTCCGGGCGTGTGGTTGCTGACCCCGCTGGTGCCGGCCGACGGTCCGGCTCTCGTCGTCAACCGGGGATGGGTGCCGCAGTCCTCCAGCGATCCGTCGGCGCGCCCGCCGAGCGCCGCCCCGGCCGGCGAGGTGGTCGTGCGCGGGGTCGTGCGCCTCAGCGAGCAGCGGGTCGGCCTCGGCGTGGCCGATCCTGCCGATGGGCGCTTGGCGACCCTGGCGCGTCCCGACATCGAGCGGTACGCCGCGCAGTTGGACTACCCGGTGCATCCCTTCTACCTGCAGCTCAACAGCCAGGATCCACCTCCCGGTGACTATCCGCTGATGGTGGCGCTGCCCACGCCGACCGATGGTCCCCATCTCGGCTACGCCGTGCAGTGGTTCATCTTCTCCGCGATCGCCGTCATCGGCTACCCGCTGGTGCTGCGGCATGTGTCCCGCCGCCCAGATGTCGCCGGCGGGGTGGATCCCGAGGAAGGATACGGCGAGGTCGCCTAAGGGTCGGTGGGCTGCGGGGGCTGCGCGGCCGTTCCGGATTTGCCAGATACGAACAGATGTTTGATACTGGCCGGATGCCCGATCCGGAGATCACCTCGGAGAAGATCGCCGCCGGTGGGGCGCCCGGGGGTGGGCGGGATCACCTGCGGCTTCTCGAAGAGCGGGTCACCCCTCTGGTGGGTGCCCACGAACGGACCCTGCCGGTGCTGGCCCCGCTGCGGGGCCTGTTCCCCGGCGGTGCCCTGCAGAGAGGGTGGGTGATCGCCACCGGCGGTGACGGCGCCACCTCACTGGCTCTCGCCGTTGCCGCAGGTCCATCCGCAGCCGGCTCGTGGACCGCGGTGGTGGGGGAGGAGGGTCTCGGCCTCGCCGCGGCGGCCGAGGCCGGGATGGTGCTCGAACGGCTCCTGGTGATCACTGCCTCCGAACCTCGTGGGGCCGTCGAGGCCGTCGCTGCGCTGGTGGGTTCGGTGGACATCGTGCTGCTGGGATCGGAGATCCGGCTCGGGGCGGCAGACCATCGCCGGCTGGCGGCCCGGCTGCGGGAGCGGGGATCGGTGCTGATCCGCCTCGGTGGCGACGGGGGACACAGCGCGGACGTGCGCCTGCGGGTCGTCTCGTCGCGCTGGAGCGGCCTGGGTGACGGCTGGGGTCTGTTGCGTTCCCGCCACGTGTCGGTGCGGGTTCAGGGGCGTGGCGCGGCGGGCCGGCCACGTTCGGTCGATCTGCTGCTGCCCGGCCCGGACGGTTCGCCGGTCCTGCTGGAGCCCGCCGCGGAGGATCCGGCCGTCCGGCTGGGCTCCGGCGCCGAAGGTTCGGCGGTCGTCGCGTGACCGCCCCGGTCCGCACGCTCGTCGCCTGCTGCGCCCACTGGCCGGTGGTGGCTCTCGGGTACCCGCTCACCGAGCCGGTGGCGGTCGTCGTGGCGAGCCGCGTCGTGGCAGCCTCCCCGGCGGCTCGCAGCCACGGTGTGGTCCCGGGGCTCCGGTTGCGGACTGCGGCGGCTCGGTGCGTCGACCTCGTGGTGTGCGAGCGCGATCTCGCCACCGAGGCCCGTGCCTTCGAGCCGGTCGTTGCGACCCTCGATGACGTCACCCCGCAGGTGGAGGTGTCGCACCCCGGTACGTGCGCTTTTGCCGCTCAGGGCCCCTCCCGTTACTTCGGTGGCGACGGAGTCCTCGCCGAGATGGTCGTCGAGAGGGTGACACGGGCCCTCGCGGGGCGCACTGGGGTGCGGGTCGGTGTCGCCGACGGTACCTTCACCGCGGCGGTGGCCGCGGAACTCGCAGATCCGGTGTGCATTGTCGAGGCGGCGGGGAGCGCCGTGTTCCTGGCGCCCCTGCCGGTCCGGATGCTGGATCGCCCCGAACTCGCCGACGTGCTGGTTCGCTTGGGCATCGGCACTCTCGGAGCCTTCGCCGGCCTGCCCGCGGCCGATGTCCTGGCCCGGTTCGGCGAGGAGGGCCGGCACGCCCAGTGCCTCGCCGCCGGGACCGACGAGCGGCCGCTCGCCCTCAGGTCGCCTCCTGCCGACTGGTCGGTGAGCATCGAGATCGATCCGCCCGCTGATCGCCTGGACCGGGTGGCCTTCTGCGCCCGCGCCCTCGCCGAGCAGTTGCATCGACGTCTCGAAGGCGCCGGGGTGTCGTGCGTGCGGGTTGCCGTCGAGGCCGAGAGCGCAGAGGGCGAGAAGCTCGTGCGGCTCTGGCGTCACGAGGGGGGACTGTCGGCGGCGGACATCGCCGACCGGGTCCGCTGGCAGTTCGACAGCCGGCTCGGTGGCTCCGATGCCTCCCGGCCGAGCGGCGGCATCGTCCGGCTGTCGCTCACCCCCGACCAGATCACCCCGGCCCAGGGTCGCCAGTTGGGGTTCTGGGGTGGCGAGGCCGAGGCGGACGAGCGGGCGGTCCGGGTCGTCGCCCGTCTCTGCGGTCGCCTCGGCCCCGATGCGGTCCGGGTTCCCACCCGGCGCGGTGGCCGCCACCCCGACGAGCAATTCGCCCTGGTGCCGGCGGCCGTGGTGGATCTCCGGGACCGCCGGCTCGCCACCGGCGACCGTCCCTGGCCCGGCCGGCTGCCGGCCCCGTCGCCGTCGCGCCTCCCTCCCGTCCCGTGGCCCGTCGAGGTTCACGATGCGACCGGTGATGCTGTGCGGGTCACGGGCCGAGGGTCGGTCTCGGCTCCACCGGCCCGGTTGGTGATCGGCGGGCGGTCCTCGGCGGTGGTCGCCTGGGCCGGACCGTGGCTCGTCGAGGAGCGCTGGTGGGACCCCGGGAGCCGTCGCCGCCGGGCTCGCTTCCAGTTGCTCACCGACGACGGTCTGGCCTGCCTCGTGGTTCTCGAGCGGGCACGGTGGCGGGTGGGCGCCGTGTGGGACTGACAGAAGTAGAAACAAACATATATTCGTATATAGTACAACAATGGGTTGGAACAATCCCAACGTCCCGTGGAGCGACATCGAGCGGGTGCTCTCGGACCGGACACCGGGGGGCCGTCCCGTCGACATCTGGGCGGGCGATGGGAACGACAGTCCGGCGTGGTCGCGCAAGCGGGAGGCGTACCTGCCGCCGGACGATCTGGTTCCGTGCCGGGGATCGGTCCGCTACGCGGAACTGCACTGCCACTCCAACTTCTCCTTCCTCGACGGGGCCTCCCACCCCGAGGAACTGGCCACCGAGGCGGTCCGGCTCGGACTCGAGGCGCTCGCCATCTGCGATCACAACGGCTTCTACGGTGTTGTCCGCTTCGCCGAGGCGGCCGGGGCCCTCGGGCTCCCGACGGTCTTCGGTGCCGAACTCACGCTGCCGCCGCAGGCGCCTCCCTCCTCGAAACCGGCGAAGCGCCGCCGCCGGGACGACCTGTCGCGCCCCGGGCCTCCCGACCCCGCAGGCGTCCACCTGCTCGTGCTGGCCCGCGACCCCCACGGCTACGCGCTGCTGGCGCGGGCCATCAGCGAGGGTCAACTGGCGGGGCGCAAGGGGGCGCCCCGCATCGGCTACGACCGCCTCGTCGAACTCGGCGGCTCGGGCACGGGCGACCACTGGCTGATCCTCACCGGGTGTCGCAAGGGGTCGGTGCCGCGGGCTCTGGCGACGGGGGGTGCGCCGGCCGCCCGCCGGGCGCTGGATCGGCTCACCGCCGACTTCGGTTCGTCCAACATCGCCGTCGAATTGTGGGATCACGGACTGCCCGGCGACTCGGTGCGCAACGACGCCCTCGCCGATCTGGCCGGCAGTGCCGGTGTGGCCCTCGTCGCCACCGGCAACGTGCATCACCATTCGGTGGACCGGCAGCGGCTCGCCGCGGCCGTGGCTGCGGTGCGGGCTCGCCGCAGCCTCGACGAGATCGACGGCTGGCTCCCCCCGGCCGGTCGGCACCTGCGCTCCGGCGCCGAGCAGGCGGCACGCTTCGCCCGCTGGCCGGGGGCCGTCGAGAGGGCCGCGGACCTCGGGCGCCAGTGCGCCTTCGATCTGCAGCTCATCGTCCCCGCCCTGCCGCCCTACCCCTGCCCCGACGGTCTCGACGAGATGGGCTACCTGCGCCGCCTGGTCGCCACCGGCGGCACCCGCCGCTACGGGGAGCGCACCGCCGAGCGTGTCGCGGGGGCCTGGGCCCAACTCGACCGGGAACTTCACGTCATCGAGACGCTGGGGTTCTGCGGCTACTTCCTGGTGGTGTGGGACATCGTCGAGTTCTGCCGCCGTGCCGGCATCCTCTGTCAGGGTCGCGGCTCGGCGGCCAACTCGGCGGTGTGTTACGCCCTCGGCATCACCAACGTGGACGCCGTCTCGCTGGACCTTCTCTTCGAGCGGTTCCTGTCCCCCGAGCGCGACGGACCCCCCGACATCGATGTGGACATCGAGAGCGACCGCCGCGAGGAGGTCATCCAGTACGTCTACGACCGCTACGGGCGCCACCGGTGCGCCCAGGTGGCCAACGTCATCACCTACCGGTCCCGCTCGGCGGTCCGTGACATGGCCCGAGCGCTGGGGCACGGGGCAAGTCGGGGGGATTCCCTCTCCAAGCTGATCGACCACCGGCGGGGCATCCAGCAGGAGGCGGCCGATCCCGAGAGCCCGGTCCCCGCACCGGTGCTCGAACTGGCCGCCGAGATCGAGCACTTCCCCCGCCACCTCGGGATCCACTCCGGGGGCATGGTCCTGTGCGACCGGCCCGTGATCGAGGTGTGTCCCGTGGAGTGGGGGCGTATGAAGGACCGCAGCGTCCTGCAGTGGGACAAGGACGACTGCGCCGCGGTGGGGCTGGTGAAGTTCGACCTGCTGGGGCTCGGGATGCTGTCGGCGCTGCGCTATGCCATCGACCTCGTCGCCGGATGTGACGGTGTGACGATCGATCTCGCCGCCCTGCCCCAGGAGCCCGAGGTCTACGAGATGCTCTGTGCGGCCGACACGGTCGGCGTGTTCCAGGTCGAGTCGCGTGCGCAGATGGCCACGCTGCCCCGGCTCAAACCCCGCTGCTTCTACGACCTCGTCGTCGAAGTGGCCCTGATCCGGCCCGGCCCCATCCAGGGCGGCTCGGTCCATCCCTACATCCGGCGCCGCAACGGCACCGAGGCGGTCACCTACCCGCATCCGCTGCTGCGCAAGGCACTCGCCAAGACCCTCGGCGTGCCGCTCTTCCAGGAGCAGCTCATGCAGATCGCCATCGACGTGGCGGGTTTCACCGCAGCCGAGGCCGACCGGCTCCGCGGTGCGGTCGGGTCGAAACGCAGTCACCAGCGGCTGGAGCAGTTGAAGGGCCGGTTCTTCGAGGGCATGCGGGCCAAGGGCATCGGCGACGATGTCGGCGAGCAGATCTGGCGCAAGCTCGACGCCTTCGCCAACTACGGCTTCCCCGAGAGTCACGCCGTGTCGTTCTCGTACCTGGTCTACGCCTCGTCGTGGATCAAGTACCACTACCCGGCGGCGTTCTGCGCCGCTCTGCTGCGGGCCCAGCCGATGGGGTTCTGGTCGCCGCACACCCTGGTTGGTGACGCCCGCCGTCACGGGGTGGTCGTGCGCACCCCCGATCTCAACGCCTCGGCGGCGGTGGCCGGCCTGGAGCGGGCGGAGGACTCCACCGGCGGCTGGGCGGTGCGGTTGGGCCTCGGCGACGTGCGAGGGGTCGGCGAGAAACTGGCCGCCGAGATCAACGCCGGCCGCCCTTACTCCTCGGCGGAGGACCTGCGCCGCCGGGTGCCGGCCGCCTCGGCTGTAGCGCTGGAGGCGCTCGCTGTAGCCGGAGCCTTCGGCTGCTTCGGCATCGACCGCCGCTCGGCGCTGTGGACCGCGGGGGCACTGGTCCGGGCGGGCACCGACCACCTGCCCGGCATCGTCGGAGGGGAGCAGGCGCCCCCGCTGCCTGCGATGTCGCCCGCGGAGGTGTCCCGAGCCGACCTCTGGGCAACCGGGGTGGCGCCCGACGGTCATCCCACCCGCTTCATCCGGGATCGACTCGCCGCCGCCGGCGTGGTGACGGCGGCCGATCTGGCCAACCGGGCCGACGGCGAGCGGGTGCTCGTGGGGGGAGTGGTGACCCATCGCCAGCGTCCCGCCACCGCCGGGGGCGTCACCTTCCTGAGCCTCGAGGACGAGACCGGGTTGATCAACGTGGTGATCTCGCGGGGTTGCTGGCAGCACCACCGCAAGGTGGCCACCGGGGCGCCGGCGTTGCTGGTCCGGGGGCGGCTCGAGAGTTCCGAGGGGGTGCTGAACGTGGTCGCCGAGAGGCTCGAAGCGCTCCCCGTCGCCCGGGCTCCCGCCTCTCGGGACTTCCGTTGAGGCGCTCGGCGCACCGCGCACCGGCAGCCGGCGGCAGGTAGCCTCGGCGCCATGGCACCCTCCGGCGGCGTGACGCCGCGCTTCGGCCGCGTCATCACCGCCATGGTGACGCCGTTCACCGACGACGGTGCCCTGGATCTCGATGGTGCCGTCGAGCTGGCCCGCTGGCTGGTGGCGTGCGGCAACGAGGGGCTCGTGGTGGCGGGCACGACCGGTGAGTCGCCGACCCTCAGCCACGACGAGCAGATCGACCTCATCGCGGCGGTCGTCGAGGCCACCGACGTGCCGATCCTGGCCGGGGCGGGCAGCAACGACACGGCCGCCGCCGCCGAGTTGACAGAGAGGGCCACCGCGGTCGGCGCCGCCGGCATCCTGTCGGTCACCCCCTACTACAACCGCCCGCCGCAGGCCGGCCTGGTCGGCCACTTCCGGGCCGTCGCCGCCGCCACCGACCTCCCCGTAATCATCTACGACATCCCCGCGCGCACCGGTCGCAAGGTCGAGGGCGCCACGGTGCTGTCGCTGGCGCACGACGTGGACAACATCGCCGGCATCAAGGACGCCGCCGGCGATCCCGCCGAGACCGGACGCCTCATCGCCGCGGCTCCTGAGGGATTTGAGGTCTACAGCGGCGACGACGGCCTGACGCTGCCGCTGCTGGCGGTCGGGGCGGTCGGCGTGATCGGCGTGGCGACGCACTGGACCGCCGCCGAGCACGTCGCGATGTTCGACGCCTGGGAGAGCGGCGATACTGCCACCGCCCGGGCGATCAACGCGGCGATGGGCCCGTCGTTCGACTACGAGACGGGTGATGCGGCGCCCAACCCGATTCCCACCAAGGCGCTCCTGCGGGTCCTCGGCCGGCCGGCCGGACCGTGCCGTCCCCCCATGAACGCCGAGCCCGCGGGCCTCGCCGACGACGCCCGCGCCGTGCTGGCCACCACTCAACTGGGTCGGGAACTCGGTTTTGACTGACGAGGTCCGGGTCACCTTCCTCGGCGGGCTTGGTGACATCGGCCGGAACTGCGCGGCCATTGAGACCGGCGGGGCGCTGCTGCTGCTGGACTGCGGGCTGATGTTCGCCAGCGACAACCGTCCCGGCGTGGACTCGGTCGTACCGGACCTCTCCTACGTCTTCGAGCGGGCCGAGCGAGTCGTGGGGTGCATTGCCACACATGGCCACGAGGACCACGTCGGAGCCCTCGGCCATCTGCTCGCCGAGGTGCCGTGTGACATCTACGGCTCGCCCTTCACGCTGGGGCTCGCCCGCCGCCGCGTTACCGAGTCCGGCTACGCCAACCGTGCCCGGCTGATACCGGTCAGCGACGGCGAGCGGGTGCGCATCGGCCCCTTCGAATGCGAGTTCATCCCCGTGACCCACTCCGTGCCCGGAGGCGTCATCACGGCCATCGGCACGCCGCAGGGAGTGCTGATGCACTCCTGTGACTTCAAGCTGGACTTCTTCCCGGTGGACGGCCGTCGCACCGACCTCGCCCGTATCGGGGCCATCTCGCAGGATCCGGGCGTACGGCTCCTGCTGGCCGACTCCACCAACTCCGAGCAGCCGGGCAGCTCCCGCTCCGAGAGCGAGATGGGGCCCGTGCTGACGGGCGTATTCGCCGCCGAAGCGGGCCGGCGCATCGTGACAGCGTGCTTCGCCAGCCACCTGCACCGGGTGCAGCAGATCATCAACGCGGCGCTGGCCACCGGACGCAAGGTGGCCACTCTCGGGTTGTCGATGAAGAAGAACGTGGCCCTCGGCCGCGAGTTGGGTCTGCTGAAGGTGCCCGACAGCGCCGTCGTGGACATCGGCGACACCGCCGGCATGGCGCCGGGGTCGCTGTGTGTCATCTCCACGGGTTCGCAGGCCGAGGAGCGCTCGTCTCTGGCGTCCGCTGCCGCCGGCGACAGCCGCTGGATCGAGATCGGACCCGACGACACCGTCGTGTTGAGTTCCAACCCCATCCCCGGCAACGAGACCCGCGTCAGCCGCATGATCAACGATCTGCTCGAGCGTGGGGCCCGGGTCGTGCACTCGGGCGAGATCGAGATCCACACCTCCGGCCACGGGCGCCAGGACGAGTTGGCGGCGCTGCACCAGACCGTGTCGCCGGAGTGGTTCGTGCCCGTGCATGGCGAGGTGCGCCACATGCGCGCGCACGCCGCACTCGCCCGCCGGCTGGGCATGCCGGCCGAGCGGGTGCTGCTGGCTCGCGACGGTGACCAGGTGGTGCTCGCCGACGACGGCCTGCACGTCCGCCCCGGGGTGAGCACCGGCGACCACGTGCTGGTGCACGGACCGTTCAGCGGGCCCGATAGGGGGGTCCTGGGGGAGAGGCTGATCCTGGGGCAGCAGGGTGTGGTGGTGGCCACAGTGGTTGTGGACTTCGACGCGGCCACCCTCGTCGGCGAGCCGCGGGTCACCAGTCGGGGCTGGCTCGACGAGTCCGACGCCGACCCCCTCGAGGTGGAGATGGAGGAGGCGGTCGCCCGCGCCGTGCGCGACTTCCTGCGCGACGAGCCCCGAGCCGAGTCCGCCGACGTGCGCCGGGTGGTGCGCCGCACCGCGGGCACGCTCGTGGCCAACCGCTCCCAGCGCCGCCCCATGATCGTCCCCATGGTGGCGCCGTCGGGCTAAGCGGCTGTAGAACAGTGCTGCGGATCGGCCTGCTCGTCATCCCGGCGGAGGCCGGGATCCATTGTCGAGCGGCGCGGCCCGCGCTGCCGACTGACTACTACGCAGCTTCCTACGACTCGTCGATGCTGCGGCGGGCGGTGGCCAGGGTCCAGCGGCCGGCTAGTTCGACGGGCTTGCGGCCGAGCCGGGCGATGGAAGGAACGTGCTCGGCCAACTCCAGCATTGAGACGATGCGACCGGTCCAGTCCACGGGCTGTTCGAGCATCCAGATCGCCCCGTCGGCCGCCGTGGGGGGGTCGACCCAGGCGGAGTGGTCGGCGTTGGGGAAGTTCGAGAGGTTGCCCTCGGTGGCCACCGGCCAGTCGATCCGGTAGCAGTTGACGGCGATGTTCTCCCGCTGAAGGATCGCCGCCACCGAGATCGTCAGGTACTCCATGCCGGCCTTGGACATGCCGAACGCCATCGCGTTGGGGAAGTAGGCGCCGGAGGTGCTGGTGCCGATGTTCAGGATGCGGCCTCCCTCCGACCCTCTCCCGAGGTAGCCGCGGGCCAAACGGGACGTCACGAGCGGCGCTCGCGCGTTTACCCGCATCACCACGTCGTAGCGCTTCATCTCGATGTCCAGATCGCCGGGGAAGCTCACCGCAGCGTTGTTGACGAGCATGTCGAGTCGACCGAACCGCTCCAGCACGCTCTCGAACATGCCGAGAATCTGGGAATCACGGGCGAGGTCACAGGGAACTGCCAGACCGACGCCCCCCGCATCGGTCACGGCGCGGGCTGTCTCGTCCACCGTGCCGGGCAGCGCGAGGGGCTTGTTGTCGGTGGAGCGCGCCACGCACGCCACCATCGCCCCGCGCCGTCCGAGCTCGGTGGCGATGGCCTTGCCCAAGCCGCGACTGGCGCCGGTCACGATGACCGACTTCCCCGCGAAGTTCATGGAACCAACCTAATCGGCTGGTCACAGCGCCACCCCGGGCGCGCTAGGAGTCGAGCGTCGCCCGGGTCGCGCTCGCCATCGTCCAGCGTCCCGTCGGGGTGAACGGATCCTGGCCCAAGCGAGCAATGGAGGGCACGTGCTCCGCCAGCGCCAGCATGGGG
Organism: Acidimicrobiales bacterium; assembly: GCA_963668565.2. Taxonomy (GTDB): domain Bacteria; phylum Actinomycetota; class Acidimicrobiia; order Acidimicrobiales; family CATQHL01; genus VXNF01. Next base: position 3,232,304 of record CAXXMX010000010.1, on the reverse strand, counting down.
ACGATTCGACCCGTCCAGCCCACGGGCTGTTCGAGCATCCAGATCGCTCCGTCGGCCGCGGTGGCGGTGTCGGCCCAGGCGGAGTGGTCGGCGCCGGGGGCGTTCATCACGTACCCCTCCGAGGCCACCTGGACGTCGATCCGGTAGCAGTTGACGGCGATGTTGCTGGCCCGCAGCACCGCCGCGGAGGTGACCGTGAGGTGCTCGAGTGCAGCCTTCGACATGCCGTAGGTCATCATCGTCGGGAAGTAGCCGGTCGCGGTGACCGAGCCCACGTTGAGGATGCGTCCCCCGTCGGGGGCCACTGCCAGGTGCGGCTGCGCGAGACGGGTGGCGAGTAGTGGCGCTCGAACGTTGATGCGCATGAGCACGTCGAATCGCTTCATCTCGATGTCGAGATCGCCGCCGAAGGTCACCGCTGCGTTGTTGACCAGCATGTCCAGCCGGCCGAAACGCTCCATGGTCACGTCAACGAGGCGCGCGACGTCATCGTCGCTGGTCAGGTCGCATTGCACGGCGACGCCCTGGCCTCCGGCCTCGGTCACCAGGCGGGCGGTCTCGTCCACCGTGCCCGGCAGGCGCAGCGGGTTTGCGGCGCTGGCACGTGCGGCGCAGACGACGAGCGCTCCCCGTCGTCCCAGTTCGACGGCGATGGCCTTGCCCACGCCACGACTCGCACCGGTCACGATGACGGACTTTCCGGTGAAGTTCATGCGCGCACGCTAACCGGGTCGGTGCTCCGACGCGGCTGCCGGCCTGCCCAGAGGATGCACGCACCGGCGAGCACGCCGTAGCAGAGGTACCCAAGCGAAAGCGGCGTCACCGACCCCTGTATCAGATTGTTGGTGATCGACGACAGCAGGGCGGCGACGGCAAGGGAGACCGCGCCGATGACGGCCGAGGCGGTCCCGGCGATCTCTCCCATCGGGGCCATGGCCAGGGAGTTGCAAATGGGAGTGATCACGACGTGGAGGGCGTTCAGCCCGGTCAGAACGGCGTACCAGGGCCAGAACGACGGGACACCGTTCCCCGCCAGGGAGATCGCCACCAGCGCCGCCCCTCCGATCGCATGGGCGACGATTGCCATCCGCAACACCCTCACCGAGCCGAGTGCGCCGATGGTCCGGGCACTGCCCAGCGCGGTCACCGCCATGACCGCCGCGCTGGCGCCGAACAGCAGAGCGAACTGCCCGCTGCGGCCGTACACGTCGCCGAGCAGCAACTCGAGGCTGGCGAGGAAGGCCGTGAACGCGCTCAGCTCGAAGGTCAGGGCCAAGCCGTAACCCAGGGTGACGCGGGTGCCGACGATGGTGCGGAAGGCCGCCGAGAGGCGTTTGACGTCGAGGGGCAGCCGGTGACGGGGGTCGAGGGTCTCGTCGAGACGGAGCAGCCACACGGCCAGTGCCACCGCAGTCACGACCGAGAAGCCGAACACCCACCGCCACGACCCGCTCAGCAACAGAAGCTCCCCGATCCCCGGCCCGAGGATCGGGGCGATCAGGAACACCGCGATGATCAGCGACATCACCCGTGCCATGCGGTCGCCCACATACCGGTCGCGGGTGATCGTCAGTGCCATGACCCGCGAGGCGGCGGCGCCGAAACCCCAGACGACGCGGCTCGCCAGCAGGAACCCCAGTGAGGGTGCCAGCGTGGCACCCGCTGCTCCTGCCACGTACAGGGCCAGCCCGGCAAACAGCGTCGGCTTGCGCCCGAACCGGTCGGCGAGAGGTCCGAAGACGAGTTGCGCGCACCCGAGTCCCAGGAGGTAGAGGCTCACCGCCCAGGAGAGGGTTGTGGAGTCCGCCGGCAGTCCGAACGCATCGCGGATCTCGCCGAGTGCGGGCAGCATCACGTCAACGCCCAAGGCGGTACTGGCGGTGATGGCTGCCATGAGCGCGATGAACTCGCGCTCGCCCATGCGCCGAGCCTTCATGCGGGCGACGGCTATGGGTGAGACCTGGCTTCCGGTGACGGCGTGGAGGTCCCGATGCCGTCAGGCTGGGCGGCGTCGGATTGAACCGCGGTCAGTGGAAAGTGGCAGGCGACGAATCGCCCCGGCGAAACCGCGCGCAACTCGGGGACCGTCTCGGCGCAGAGTTCGGTCGCCCGGTCACAACGCGTGCGGAAGCGGCAGCCCGAGGGCGCGTCGAACGGCGAGGGCGGGTCGCCGGGCAGGGCGTCCTCCTCGATGGTCGCGCCGCCCGGGTCGAGTTGGGGGATCGACGCCAGCAGGGCCTCCGTGTAGGGGTGAGCGGGGCGCTCGAAGATGGCATCGGTCGGTCCGATCTCACAGATCCGGCCCAGGTACATCACGCAGACCCGGTCGCTGATGCTCTTCACCACCGCGAGATCGTGGGCGATGAACAGCATGGTCAGGCGGTAAAGGTCCTTCAGGTCCTCCAGGAGGTTCAGGATCTGGGCCTGGATGGACACATCGAGGGCGGACACCGGCTCGTCGCAGATCAGGACCTGCGGGTCCAGCGCCAATGCCCGGGCAATGCAGATCCGCTGGCACTGGCCGCCGGAGAACTCGTGGGGGCGGCGGCTGCCCACCTCGTCGAGATCCATGCCGACGCTGTACAGAACGGCGCGTACGCGGTCGACGGCCGAGGCGCCTCCGTCGGATCCGGTGCCGGTGCCCGCTCCGCTGTCGACGGCCGAGCCCCCGTCGAGGTGCTCGGGCCAGATGTCGAGTCCCTCGCGGACGATGTCGCTGACGTGCCGGCGCGGGTTCAGCGAGGCAATCGGGTCCTGGAAGATCATCTGCAGGCGCGTGCGGATCCGCCGCAATTCCTCGCCTCGCAGCGTCGTCAGGTCCACGCCGTCGAAGACGACCTGCCCTGCCGTGGGGCGGGGGAGTTGCAGCACCGCACGGGCGGTCGTGGACTTGCCGCAGCCGGACTCGCCGACCAGTCCCAGGGTCTCACCGGTGGCCACGTCGAAGCTGACGCCGCTCACGGCGCTCACCTTGCGCCCCCGGCCCGCGGAATACTCCACATGGAGATCGGTGACCTGCAGGAGAACCTCGTCGGCGGGCCGCAGGTGAGCGGTGCCGATGCCGGCCATCAGAGCGCTCCCCGGCCGGCGGCCACAGGCTCGTTGACCAGTGCCAGACCGGCGGCTGTCCGGCCGGCGGCGCGATTGGCGGCCGCGGCGCTCTCGCCCCCGGCCGTGCCGACGGGGTAGAAGCAGGCGAAGCGATGGTCGGTGGCTGCGGTGCCGGCGAGAGGGGGGATCTCGTCAAGACACCGTGGCTGCGCGTGCGCGCAGCGCGGCGCGAAGGCGCAACCGGGCGGCAGGGTGGCCAGGTCGGGCGGGCGCCCCTGGATGATCCGCAGCCGCGTGTGGCTGGGGTTGGCGAGCTTCGGGATCGACTCGAACAGGGCCTTCGTGTAGGGGTGGCGCATCTCTGTGAAGAGCTGCAGCGTCGGCGCCTGCTCCACGATCCGTCCGGCATACATGACGATGAGGTCGTCGGTCCGTCCCGCCACCACGCTGAGATCGTGCGTGATGAGGATCATCGCCATCCGGTGCTGCCGCCGCAGCCGGTCCAGGAGATCCAGGATCTGCTTCTGCACGGTCACGTCGAGCGCCGTGGTGGGCTCATCGGCGATCAGCAGCTTCGGCTCGCAGGCGAGGGCGATGGCGATCATGACCCGCTGCTGCATCCCGCCGGAGAGTTGGTGCGGGTACTCGCGCAGGCGCCGGTCGGGGTCGGCGATGCCGACCTGCTCCAGCAGTTCTAGCGCCCGGCGCATGGCGGCGTCGCGCGAGAGTTTGCGGTGATAGCGAAGCCCCTCAGCGATCTGCCGGCCGACCTGCATCACCGGGTTCAGCGAGGTCGTCGGATTCTGGAAGACCATCGACGCCTCCACCCCCCAGACGTGACGGCTCTCCTTGCGGCTCAGCTTGCGGACGTCACGTCCGTCGAGCAGGACTCGACCGGTGCTCTGCGACGAGCCGGGCGGCAGCAGGTTCATGATCGAGCGCGCGGTGGCGGACTTGCCCGAACCGGATTCGCCGACGACGCCCAGTGTCCGGCCGCTGTGCACGCTGAACGACACGCCGTCGACCGCCTTGAGTTCGCCCCGGTCGGTGGCGAACGACGTGCACAGATCCTCGACGACGAGTGTGGGGTTCTCCTGGCGAGGGTTCATCGGCGCCCCGGCAGGGCCTTCACGCAGCGCGAGGTCAGAGCAGCCCGAGGACGGTCTTCGGCGGCCGGCTGATGACCGCCCGCTCGCCGCGAACCACGACGGGGCGCTGCATGAGCCGTGGGTGAGCGACCAGCAGATCGATGACCTGCTCGGCACTCCGGGCGTCCTCGTCGGTCAGCCCGAGATCGTTGAAATGCTTGTCGCGACGCACCAGGTCGGACGGATCGTTCTCCAGGATCGCCAGCAGGGCGGACAGCGCGGTGCGGTCGAGGGGATTCTTGAGGTAGTGAACGACGTCGAACTCGACGCCTCGCTCCCGCAGCAAGTCGAGAGTGGTGCGGGAACTGCCTCAACCGGGGTTGTGGTACACGAGGATGTCGGTCATGGGCGAACCTTAGCGGACCACCTCCGGGGGATCACCGAACCGCTCCCGGTCAGCCGTCCAGTCCCCAGGCGGGGCCGATCACACCCCAGACCGCCTCGGCGAGGCGATTCCCGCCGGCAATGGTGAGGTGGACGCCGTCTTCGCGGCGCAGCCGGACGCCGTCGATCTCGTCGGCGTAGCTTCCCTGCTCGTCGCTGAACAGCGCCCAGGTGTCCACGAACGTGACCTGGGGATGCTCGGCGGCCACCTCCTCGTACACCTCGTTCATGCGGGCCAGACCGCCCGACAGCCGCGACTCGCGGACCGGAGGCTGGCCCACCCACACCGTCTGGGTGTCCGGCTGGCTCAGCAGCGTCATGATCAGGTCGACGCGCTCGCGGTACAGATCGAGCCACTCGTCGCCGAAGCGGTCCAGGATCTCGCCCTCGTACTCCACGTTCTGGAAGTCGTTGGCCCCGAAGAGGACCACGATCACGTCGGGCACGCTCTCGGTCAGTACGCCGGCGAGGTGCTGCGACCAGTCGAAGAAGTCCAGACGTGACAGGCCGGTGGCCGGGCGCGGGTCGAGATCGATCCGCACGAGGTCGACGGGGGTGATCCGTGCCAGGCCCTCGCCGAGGTCGCGGCTGATGGAGTCGCCGCCGACGTACATCGCCAGGCGATCGTCCGCGTCGGGGACGCGGGGGGCGTCGAAGAGGGGCGGCTCGGTGATGCCGTCCTCGGCCATGGTCGTGGTTGTGGTCTCCGCGTCGGTGGGATCGGCCTCTTGTGGAGTGGTCGTATCCGTCGGCGGTTCGGTGATGCCTGCCGGGACATAGCCGGGCGGGCAATCCGTGGGATCACCGGGCTCGGTCTCGCTCCCGGTTCTCGCACCGTCCGGCTCGTCGTCCCCGAGTTCGTCGTCCCCGAGTTCGTCGTCCCCGGTCTCCTCGTCGGAGTCCTGTGCCGGGCTGGAGTCGTCGGAGCCCTCCGGCCCCGTCGTGGTCTCGGTGGTGGCGGGATCGTCGCGCCCGTCGGCCTGGTCGAGGGGTTCGTTTTCGTCGTCGGTGGTGGCGGGATCGTCGCGCCCGTCGGCCTGGTCGAGGAGTTCGTTTTCGTCGTCGGTGGTGGCGGGATCGTCGCGCCCGTCGGCCTGGTCGAGGGGTTCGTTTTCGTCGTCGGTGGTGGCGGGATCGTCGCGCCCGTCCGCCTGCTCGAGGGGTTCGTTTTCGTCGTCGGCGGTGTCGGGATCGTCGCGCCCGTCCGCCTGGTCGAGGGGTTCGTTCGCGTCGTCGGTGGTCGGTTGTGGCGCGGCGTCCTCCTCGGGAACGCAGTCGATTCCCTCAACCGGCGTGAATATCCTGTCCTGCGGTGGACCTGTGCCCGTGTCGCTCTCGTCGGGCTCGGCCGGGGTGTCCGCGGCGGTCTCGCCGTTGTCTGCAGTGACGGTCGATTCCTCCTCCCGCGCGCCGTCGGGCTCCGGCGGAGTCTCGGGCGCCGCTAAGGCGGTCGCGCGGGCTCGGGCGATCAGAGCCTCGACGTCGTAGACCTCCTCGGTACCGTCGAGCGCGGCGGCGAGTTCCTCGGCGGGGCGGTTCAATGACAGGAGGTGCGCGACCCGGTCGGCCACCTTGGCGGCACCCAGCGCCACGTCACGCTGGGTGCTCAGGGGCTGGCGCTCGGCAAGCCCCACGAGGGCGCCGGAGCCCAACAGCGCGCCCACCCCAAGGGCCACGATCACAGCCAGGATGATCTGGCGCGGGCGCAACGGCTTGCGCCGGTCGCGCCGCGGCCCGCTCGTCGCCACGGGTCGGATCGGCGGCCAGGGTGGTGGCTCGCCCGACGACGCGCCGTGGGGTGGTCTCGGGTCCGCGGCGCGAGGCTCGCTCCGAGTTGGCTCGGACGCTCGGGGCGCTCGGCGCGATTGTTCTGCCGGCGGCGGCCTTCGGGGCGGCCGCGGCGGTGTTCCGGGTGGCGGTGTTGCGGGCGGTGGGTGGCGGGTCATGGCTCAGAACTGGAAGTAGATGAAGGGCGCCACGCCCTCCGGTCCGAACTGCTCGAGGACCACCAGCCAGAAGGCGAATGCCAGAGCGGTCACGAGTACGGGGAGGTGGCTGGCGGCCCTGATGCTGTGCTCGCTGGCTGCGCGGGGCCAGAAGTGGGTGGCGAGCATCGCTCCGATCAGCGCCACCGGCACCCACGTCAAGCCGCTGTATTCGGTCGGCGATCCACTGAAGAGTCGCCGCAGCAGGTCTCCGACGGTGCTCAGAGACTCGGCGCGGAACAGGATCCAGCCGAAGCAGACGAAGTGGAAGGTGGCGAGCCAAGCGATGACGGGGTGGAGCCGCAGCCCCAAGCGGCGTTCGACGAGCAGGCCGAGGCCGTGGAAGGCGCCCCACAGCACGAACGTCCAGGCGGCACCGTGCCACAGGCCACCGAGGAGCATCGTGAGGAACAGGTTGCGGTCGCGCCGCCACTCGCCGCCCCGGTTGCCGCCGAGGGGGATGTACAGGTAGTCCCGCAGCCAGCGCGACAGCGACATGTGCCAGCGGCGCCAGAAATCCTGAATCGACGTGGCGCGGTACGGCTGATCGAAGTTGTCGGGCAGCCGGATGCCCATCAGGAGCGCCACCCCGATGGCGATGTCCGTGTACCCGCTGAAGTCCGCGTAGATCTGCACGGCGTAGCCGTAGACCCCCAGCAGCACCTCCAGGGAGGAGAACCGGTCGGGGAAGGCGAACACGTCGTCCACCAGCGCCTCGGCGAGATAGGTCGCCACCACCATCTTCTTGAACAGGCCGGCGGCGATGAGGGTCACCGCCCGTGTGAAGTCGGTGTGGCGCAGGGCTCGCGGCTGCTGGAGTTGGGGGATCAGTTCGTTGGCCCGGACGATCGGTCCGGCCACGAGCTGGGGGAAGAACGCCAGGTAGACGGCGAAGTCCAGCGGCTTGGCCGGCTCGGTGTCGCCCCGGTACACGTCGAGCACGTAGCTGATGGCCTGGAATGTGAAGAACGAGATCCCCACCGGCAGGATGATGTTCAGCAGTGGCAGGTTGGCGGAGACGCCGAGCCCCTCCAGAGCGCTCTCGGCGCTGTCCACGAAGAAGCCCGCGTACTTGAAGAATCCCAGCGAGGCCAGGTTCGCGCCCACCGCGACGCTTACGACCGCCCGCCGTGCGCCCGGGCGCTGCAAGCGGCCCAACCACGTCGCCGCCGCCTGATTCACCACCGTCGACGCCACGATGAGCCCCACGAAGCGTGCGTCCCAGTAGCCGTAGAAGACGTAGCTGGCGGCCAGCATGAACAGCTTCCACCAGCCGCGGCGCCCCGGCATGAGCCACCCCACCGTCAGCACCACGATGAAGAAGAGGGCGAACGTGAAGGTGGGGAACAGCATGCGCGGTCGGGTTTCGGGAGGGGGAGCTTCGCGTCCGGCGGCGGTTCACACCACCGCTCAGCAAGCTACTAGCGCGTCTCCCGCGCTCGGCGGCTATCGGCGTCGGGGAGGCGCCGCCGGTGCCCGTCTCGCGAGACCGCTGAACGAGCCCCGGTACCCTTCGTGCTGGTGGGAGATCTCATTCGAGGCCGCGACGAGCGTTACCACGAGATTGATGTCAGTGACTGGGATGAAGTCGGCCCGGAAGAAGGAGGAAAGAAGCCCAAGCGGTGGATTGCCAACCCGGCCGACGACCGTCGGTGGCTGCTGAAGGACGCCACCTTCAGCCGGCCGTCCAACCGTCCGGCGTATCGGAAGGGCGACGACTGGGCGGAACGGATCGCCTGTGCAGTGGCAGACGTGCTCAGAATCCCTGCAGCCAAGGTCGAACTCGCAGTCTCAAGCCGAAGCGGGCGGGAGACGTACGGAGTCATTTGCCTGTCAATGCTCCGAGACCATGGCGAGAGACTCGTTCACGGTAACGCTCTCCTGGCTGAGCAGGGTGTTCTAGTCACGCCCACTCTCCGAGATCAGTACACCCTGGATGCAATCCGCCAGGCATTGGTGGGTGTCGGTCCACCTACGCCTGCGTTCAGCGGACTGTCATGGGATGTGTTCGTCGGCTACCTCGTTCTCGACGCGCTGATTGGCAACACCGATCGCCATGAGGAGAACTGGGGCATTATCGAGTCGGCCGACACTCGCCGGCTGGCGCCGAGCTTCGACCACGCCTCGAGCCTCGGGTTCCAGCTCAACGACGACGACAAGCAGCAGCGACTCGAGTCCAAGGACCGGAACAGGGTTCCTGAGACATGGGCCGAGTGGGCTCGGGCGCCATTCGCAGGCAGACCGAAGACACACGAGCTTCTCGTTCGGAGCCAGCAGCTGGGCGATGGTCGGGAGGTCGATCGCTGGCTAGGGAGTGTTGAGGACGTGGACGACCTGGTGGAGCCCGTCTGGACGGTCCCGGAATATCGGATGTCCACGGTGTCCCGCCGCTTTGCGGAGCGGGTGATCCGACACAACTGGAGTCGTCTGACCGGATGATCGTCAACTCGCCCTCCGCCTGTCACTAGAATTCCGGCGCAGGCGAGCGCGGCGGGGGAGACGATGGCTGAGGGTTCCGAACCGTGTGACGAGTCCCGCCTGTACGTGACGTGGCGGCATCCTACGGGGCGGATGCACCCTGTCGGCCTCCTCACACGGCGAGCCTCCGCTGGCGACGAGACATACCGTTTCGTCTATCTGAAGCAGACGGAGGGTCTTGACGGGTTCTCAGCCCTGCCCGGTCTGCCCGATCTCCATCGGGTTTACCAGAGTCCCGTCCTGTTTGCCCTGTTCAGGAATCGGCTGATGTCCCCTCGGCGACCGGATTATCCCGACTATCTGAGAATGCTGGACCTCGATGTCGACTCCGACTCGTTCGCGGTAATGGCGCGCAACGAGGGGAGGAAGTTGACTGACCAAATCGAGGTCTTCTCGCCTCCACTTCGGACGCCCGCAGATGAGCTGACGACGCTGTTCTTTGCCCGCGGCGTCCGCTGGCGGGAGGGGGCCGCCGCGGCGATTACGGGCCTGCGCACGGGAGACCGACTTCGGCTCGTCGACGACCCTGGCAACGATGTCAATCCCAGGGCGTTGCAACTCGACACGGTCGGGGGGGATCCGGTGGGTTGGGTCGCTGACTACCTTGTCGACACCGTGCACGACCTCCGTGATCTCGCAGGCAAGAGTTCCGTCATCGTCAGCGTCGAGCACGTCAATCCTCCCGAAGTGGCCCCTCGTATGCGTCTGATCTGCCGGTTGACCGCTCCTTGGCCCATGGGATACGAACCGCTATCTGGTCCGGAGTTTCAGCCGATCGTTGCCTGACCCCATTCGCCAGGGCCTGCGTGGCGTGCGGACGTAACGGCGGCCAGCGCTTCTCCACACAGAGTGGCGGCCGATAGCTGTCTGCCGCCGGTTGAGACTGGCACATTTCTTGGGCCGAGGCTCGCGCTATTCCGTGGTCGGGTCACAGCCTGACAGGGGTGGAATCGATCAACTGGGCAGAGGGGTTGGGCCGATGTAGCGGGCGCTTGGGCGGATGATCTTGTTGTCGGCGGCCTGCTCCAGCAGGTGGGCGCCCCAGCCGACGATGCGGCTGGTGGTGAACGTGGGGGTGAACGCCTCCTGGGGGAGGCCGGCCAGGTGCAGCACCACGGCGGCGTAGTACTCCACGTTGGTCGCGATCACGGCGCTGGGTCTCCATGCGCGCAGCGCGGCCAGCAGCCGGGACTCGATGGCAATCGCCCGTTCGACAAGATCGCCGCCCAACTCCACTGCGGTTGCCCGCAACGTTTCCGACCGGGGGTCGTCGGCGCGGTACACGGCGTGGCCGAACCCCATGATCTTGCCGCCGGCCGCCAATTCGGCCGCGATCCATGCCTCGGCGTTCTCGGCGTCGCCGATGGCGTCCAGCATGTCGAGCACCCTGCTGGGCGCACCACCGTGCAGAGGGCCTGACAGCGCGGCCAGCGCGCCACTCATGGCGCCGGCAACGTCCGCGCCGGTGCTCGTGATGACCCGGGCCGTGAACGTCGACGCATTGAAGCCGTGGTCGGCGGTAAGGCTGAGATAGATCTCCACCGCCCGGGCCTGCTCGGGACGGGGCGTCCGGCCGAGGGTCATGCGGAGATAGTCGGCACCATGCGACAGTGCCGGGTCGGGAGCCAGCGGCTCGGCGCCCGAACGGATGCGACTGATGGCGCCCATGACCGTCGGCGTCACGCCGATCGCTCGCAGCACGGCGTCTCGCCGCTCGCCGGGTGTCAGATCCAGGGTGGGCCGCGCATCGACGACGAGGCCCAGCGCGCTGCGCAGGATCGACATTGGGGGAAGCTCGGTTGCGGCGAGCGTGGCGACGAGTTCCGCCGCATCGGAGGTGAGGCTGCGGGCCTCACCCAGTTCTGCCCGGAAGGCGGCCTCGGTGGCCGGATCGGGCAGGGAGCCTTCGAGCAGGAGGTGGGCGACGGCGTCGAAGGAGTGCTGCCGGGCGAGCACTGTGGCGTCGTGGCCGCGGTAGTGGTACCAGCCCTCCTCGCCCCGGACCGTGCCGACGGCGGTGTCGGCCACGATCAGGCCCTTGAGCCCCGGTGGGGCGACATTGGGGGGAGGGCCCGCGACTGTATTCACTGCGGCCATGATGGGTACTCGGCAGCGCGATCGCAACGTCGCGTAGCGCCTTGTGTACGGGCTGCGGGCTGCGGCTGCGGCTGCGGCTGCGTGCGACCGGCCCGTGCGCCGGTTGCGGCTAGCGGCCATCGGTCAGCGGAAGTTGACGATGACGTCCTCGGCGATGCGCTGCAGCAGGTCGGGGGTTTCCGCGGCGGCCATGTTGAAGTCGGGGATCATGACTTCGTGGACGCCCACGGCGTCGTACCGCGCCATGACCTCGCTGATCTGCTCAGCGGTGCCGACCACCCGGGCGTGTGGCGAAGCAAGACCGGCAGCGCGCTCGGCAGAACCGGCAGGTTCGTTGCGCAGGTCCACCATAAGGGCGGCGGAGCGCTCGATCTCGCCCGGATCCCGGCCGATATCGGTACAGCAGCGGTCCAGAACGGCCATCTTCTGGATCAGATGATCGGGCGAACCCCAGGTGTTCCATTCGTCGGCGAAGCGAGCGGTCGTGGGAAGGGTGCGCCGCTCGCCGCCGCCGCCGATCATGAGCGGGAGGTGACCAACGGGCTTGGGCGCCAGCGGAGCACCGTCCAGTTGGTAGTAGCGCCCGGCGAAGTCCGTCCGCTTGTTGGCGAACATGCTCGTGATCATCTCGCAGGCCTCCTCGAAGCGGTCCGCCCGCTCGCCCACGGTGCCGTAACCGATGCCGTAGCGGCGGTGCTCGTTCTCCTGCCAGGCGGCACCGAGGCCCAGCACGAAGCGCCCGCCGGATATCCCGTCGATGGTGGCGGCCATCTTGGCTGTGACCGCGGGGTGGCGGTAGGTGTTGCCCGCCACGAGGTGTCCCAGCCGGACCCGGGGCACGGTGGCGGCCAGGGCGGCGAGTAGCACCCAGGACTCGTTCACGGAAGCCAACTCGGGCTCGCCGTCGGGATAGTCGGTCTTCATGGGGTAGCCCTCTGGGGGCGGCATGAAGTGGTCGGGAGCCCACACGCTGTCCCAACCGGCCGCCTCGGCGACCTGGCAGACGTGCTGCATGTGGGTGAAGGTGTTGCCGGTGTCGAGCCAGAATCCGAAGCGCATGGGCTGCATTATGGCCCGTGGCGGCGGGCGGCGGTTCCGGCGGCCCGTCGACGCTCGCCGCAGGGGAGTGACTATGAGGCCCAGATCACGTCGATCTCCTCGTAGCGCTTCAGTACGGAATCCCCGGAGACGATCGGAACCTGCTCGGTCATCGCCTGGGCCACCAGCAAGCGGTCGAAGGGATTCCCGTGGTGCAGGGGAAGACTCTGCACCGCCCCCACGTGGAGCGCCCGGATATCCAGAAGGTCGAATCCGGTGTCGCCCATCATCTCCAGGAACCAACTGTGGGCGTCGCGAGTGCCGACCATAGGGCGCTTCGTGGACTCTTTGATCACGATCTCCCACAGCGCCACCAGGCTGACCAGAACTCGGCGGGTGGCGCGGAGGAGATCCTTGATCTCCTCCGGCATCCGGTCAGAGTCGCGGACGACCCAGACGAAGGCATGGGTGTCCAACAGCAGGGTCGAACCCCGAGCGGGGCTCAGAGTCCGAAGAGCTTCAGGACCTCCTTGTCGCCCTCCTTGATGTACTCCATGGTGAGGTCTTCGACCGGGACCGTTCCCTCCCAGACGGTGCGTCCCGACGGCCGGATGTCCTCGGGGGTCGGGTGGGTCAGGCGGGCGATCGGGCGCCCGCGTCGGGTGATGATCAACGTGTCCTCCGCTGCCATGTCCCGGATCAGCTTCGGGAGGCGGATTCGTGCCCTGCACATGCCGATGCGCTTCTTCATGACTCCATTCTACGCCCATCCCGGTGGCCGGTCAGCCGGAGCACCCGGCGCCCGCGACTCCCGTGTCCGGCCCGGCACCCTCGGCCGATCTGCCGCGACCCGGTCCGCCACGCGATGCCGGGGGGACATGGGACACTGCCTTGAAGACCTCCAAACTAGACTGAGTGTCATTATATTGTACTCAGTTTCCTGCCTACTGGCAACTTTCCCTGAGGCCCAGCAGGAGGCGGCGCGCCCGGCCTGTCCCATGTACGGCAGCGCACGAACCGAGGGGCTGTAGGGAGGGGACAGAACCTCGCGGTGCTCGCGTGCGCCATTGGCTGCTCCGAACCCCGAACCTCGGGTCGCTTCATCGACTAGACCAAGTGCCGATGACGACCGTGCCCGCCGACGAACTGCGCACCGCGTCGCTCGACGCCGACGACCGGGCGGCTATCGCCGACCTGCTGTACGGCTACGCCTGGCACCTCGACCGCAACGAGCCCGAGGAACTGGGCGCGCTGTTCTGTGACGATGCCCTCGTGGACTACGGACCCGACTTCCCCGACATCGTCGGGCGCGCCAATATCGTCGCCGCCGTGGCCCGGGGTCAGCGGGAGCTCTTCGCCGCCATCTCCCATCACATCTCCAACGTGCGCATCAGTCCTGACGGTTCCGACGGGGCCGATGTCACCGCCTACGTGTATGCCTGGCACCGCTACCGCAGCGGCGGGCCCGACGGCTACCTGTGGGGGCAGTACGACTGCGGTATGCGGCGCACCGGCTCCGGCTGGCGCATCGCCAGGATGGTGCTGCTGGCCGCCGAGGTGAAGGACTTCCACAGGAAGACGATGCACCCCATCGCCCGCCGCCCCTGATCGCCGCGGCGGGCCGTGATCCTCGCCGCCGTGTGGTATGGATTCATCCGACGAATCTATCAACAGAGCGTGGACGAATCTATCTGTATAGACAGGACGAAACTCTCAATAGACTGCGGACGTAACTGTCGATGGAAGCAGGGGCGACCAGATGGACGAGCTGCCGAGGCGTCTGGAGCCGATCACCCGAGAAGCACTCTCCAGCTTCCGAGTGGTCGTCATCACCGGTCCCCGTCAAGCAGGCAAGACCACGCTGGTGAGGCGGACGCTGGGCGACTCCGGCACGTTCGCGCGCCTCGACCGGGAGGCGACGCTGCGCGCTGCGCTGGACGATCCAACCGGGTTCGCGGCCTTCGGGGAGACACCACGGGCCTTCGACGAGGTCCAGCGGGCGGGAGAGCCGCTGATCCGAGCGGTCAAGAACGTCGTGGACGACGACCCCGGCCGCGGGCAATTCCTCCTCAACGGCTCCGCGGACTTTCTGACCGTGCCGACGATCTCGGAGTCGCTCGCGGGCCGGGCAGCCTTCCTGGAGCTCTGGCCCTTTACCCAGGGCGAGTTGCACGGGGCGCCTGACGGGTTCCTCGAGACGGCGTTCGCCGACCCCGATCTCCTGCTCGCAGGCGGGCACTCAGCGCTCGGCCTTCCCGACTATCTCACCCGCATCTGCTCGGGTGGATTCCCCGAGGCGACAACCATGGCGCCACGGTCCCGTCGGATGTGGTTCCGCGACTATGTCCAGACCGTTACCCAGCGCGACATCAAGGACCTGTCGGGAGCACGCCGGGTGCGCGAGTTGCCAAAGCTGCTGGCCCTGCTGGCGGCCCGCGCTGCGGGCGAGTTGGTGGTGGCGAGCGTGCACAGGGCTGCCAACCTGGGAGGCCGCAACACCACCGAGGCATACCTCGGGTATCTGGAGATGACCTATCTGGTACTGCTGCTACCGGCGTGGTCGCGAAACCTCTCCAGCAAGGTCGCTCACCGGCCGAAGGTTCACATCACCGACAGCGGCCTTGCCGCGCACCTGCTCGGCAAGAGCCCCGAGTCGCTGGCCCGACCGACCGACCCGGCCCGGGGCCCGCTCCTAGAGTCGTTCGTCGCCAACGAGATGCACCGCCAAGCCTCGTGGCTCGACGAGGAGGTCCGACTCCATCACTTCCGCGACCGGGGCGGCGCCGAGATCGACATGATCGCCGAGGCTGCCGACGGCCGCTTCGTGGCCGTGGAGGTCAAGTCCGCGCCGCTCGTGGATCGGCGCGACGCCCGCCACCTCGAATGGCTCCGCAACAGGGCACCAGACGACTTCGTGTGCGGCGTCGTCCTGCACACCGGCGATCGTGCCTACCGCCTGGGAGACCGCCTGCTGGCATTACCCATATCCCGCCTGTGGACCGCCCCAGCGGACTGAGTCGCACTGATCGTGTCGACCAGCCGCTCGGCGCGTTGGCCGCGCACAGTCGCCCTGGCCCGTGTTCCGCCCTGAATCGCGCTGGCTTCGTTGGAGGCTCCCGAGCCTGGTGGCGAGAATGGAGCTGTGGCTGCAAGCGGCAGGTCGGGAAAGTCGTCGTTGCGTCACTACTGAGAGTCGCTTCGGTCAGTTCGCGATTGTGAGTCTCCCTAAATCGTGATCAGAGAGGCTCGGAAATCGCGATTGAAGTGCGGACAATATCGCGAGTAGCGGCTGCGGTAAGACGTGGACCGGCAGGCACCATGCCCGTAGCGAGGTGCCGTTCGACGCCGTCTTCGAGAACCGCCTCGCCGCGCAGATCGCCCCGAGGGAACTCCTCGCTGGGCCGGTGCCCCGCCTGCTCGACGAGTGGCAACTCGCTCCCGACGTGTGGAACGCGATGCGGCGCGCCTGCGACGATCGGCGCGAGAAGGGCCAGTTCATCCTGACGGGTTCCGCCGACCCGCCCGACGATGCCACACGCCACACGGGCACCGGTCGGATCATTCGTGTGCGGATGCGGCCGATGAGTCTGTTCGAGAGCGGCGAGTCGAACGGAGCGATATCCCTCAGGGGGCTGATCGGCGCCGAGCGGAGTTCCGCGCCCGCATCCCGTCTCGGCCTCGCCGACATCGTGGACCTGACCTGCCGGGGCGGCTGGCCGAGCCTGCTCGATGACCCGCCTGCTGTGGCGCAGAGGCAACTTCGCAGCTACCTCGACGAGATCAGCCGGACCGATATCTCCCGAGTCGACGGCACGGCCCGCGACCCCGTGGGGGTGCGCCGTCTCTTGGCCTCCCTGGGGCGGAACACCTCCACAGAGGTGACCTTCAAGACGCTCGGCGCAGATGTCGGCGGGGGCGGTGAGACGTTGCACCCCCAGACGGTGAAGAGCTACCTGAACGCTCTGGCCCGCCTGTTCGTGGTGGAGGAACTGGCGGCATGGAGACCGCATCTGCGTTCTCGCGCCGAACTTCGCCGTACGCCGAAACGCTATTTCACCGACCCGTCGCTGGCGGTGGCCGCGCTGGGGACCGACCGGGACCAACTGATGCGCGAGTTGAGTTTCTTCGGACTGCTGCTCGAGTCGCTGGTGGTGCGCGACCTGAACGTCTACGCCCGAGCAAACGACTGGGAACTGTCCTACTACCGCGACAGCACCGGTCTAGAAGTGGACGTGATCCTCACCAGCATGGACCGCACCGCCTGGGCGGCAGCCGAAGTGAAGCTCGGCGGGACCGAACTCATCGAACAGGGGGTCAGAGCGTTGCGCCGCCTGCGAGACCATGTCGACACCGCACGGATGGGCGAACCGAGCAAGCTCATGGTCATCACCGCCGGCGGCCACGGCTTCGAGTACCCCGACGGAATAGCAGTCGTCCCCATCACCGCCCTCGGCCCATAACCGGTTTGCGGTTGAGGGCCTGCTCGACAAACCCGAAGTCCGGGTCGTCGATAGGGACGATGAGCCGGTCGACCGAGAAGGCGTGCCGTGGCCGCTGCTGGCGCTGATGGTGTCGAGCAGCCGGTCGGCTCCATGCTGCGCAAGGGTCCCCGCGGCTCGGGCAAGACCGTCCTGCTCGCGGCCATACGGGACACGGCCGAGCAGCACGGCCTGACAACCGTTAGAGCCACAGCCAAGCCCGAGCCCACCTTCGCCGATGTGCTCATCGAGCAGCTGACATCTGTCCCCGACACCGAGCATCGCCGCATCTCCTCGGCACAACTCAGCATGCTCGGCAGCGGCGCGGGCGTCTCCTTCCGAGCAGCGATCGGTGCCGCGACGAGCGACATGGAGGTGCAAGTGTTCGCCCCCATGGTCAGGGACGTCTCGGACACCGACCGCCTGGTCCTCGAGGCGGTGAGCATGTTCGACACCGCAGAGATCAAGCTCAGCGACATCGCACGGGCCACGGGCAAGACGTCGAACTATCTCAGCGTCTACATCGAGCGCCTCACCAGCCAGGACTACGTGGGGCGCGTCCGCCGAGCCGACAGCACCTCGTCCGGGCCGGAATGACAGCGTCAACGGGGTGACCGAGACGGCGTGAGTTCTCGCCGAGACCGCCCTACACGAACTCGCGCTGGTCCACGCCCTGCGGCTGGCCTCGATGTCACCACGCGCTACTAGAGGGGTCAAGTCCATGACCGCCGTGCCCGTCACCGGCACTGACCGCGACAACGCCGAGGAGTCTCCGACACTCGCGGAACTCGACGCAAGCGTCGGCACCAGCCCCGACGTGCCCGAGGGTGAGATCGCCGTGCGTTACTACAGCGACGAAGCGCTCCTAGCGGCAATTCGGCTGCGCCACAACGAACCTGCCCCATCGGCGACCTGCTGGGACCCGACCGCGAGTCGCAGTACCTGGAGTACAAGTCCACCCTGCGCTGGGACATCAACCGCCAGGCCAAAGGCGGCGCCCCCGAGGACGCGGTGATCAAGACCATCGCCGGTTTCAGCAACTCAGAGTTCGGCGGCACCCTCCTGATCGGCGTCGCCGACGGCGGCACCGTCGGTGGCCTCGAAGACGACTACGCCACCTTCACCAAGCGGGGCGAGCGAGGCGACCAAGGCTTGTGGTGCCAGCACCTCCAGAACCTCATCCGCAGCCGCCTCTGAGATTCCGCCTTGGCGCTCGTGACATGGCAGTTCCACACCATCAACGGCGACCACCTGGCCCGGGTCAGCATCGACCCCGCCAACCACCCCATCCACGAACGCAAGGGCGAAGAGCAGCTCTTCTGGCTCCGAACGCCCGGCGCTTCCACCGTCGCCGTCACCGACCCCCAAGAACAAGACCGAATCATCGCCCGCCGCTGGCTGGCGTAGTCCAAGGTGCAGAGGCAGCGACAACGCATCCGAAGAGCCGCCATTCCGCGTCCGCCCCCCCTCGAATTGGAAGCGAATAGAACGGGAATAGGAAACGGGGACGTCTGGACGCCTGCGCGAAGTGCTGTCTATATGAGTCTATGAGTGTCTAGAGAAGTCTTATAGACACTTATAGACTCCGTTGGCATGGATCCCGTCCGAAACCCGTACTCTCCCGGTGCCGGTCAGCGGCCGCCCGAGTTGGCTGGCCGCGAATCCGAGTTGGCCGCCTTCGAGGTGGCGCTCGACCGCTTGGCCGCAGGCCGCGCTGAGCGTGGTGTACTCCTGACGGGACTGCGGGGAGTTGGCAAGACCGTGTTGTTGGAGGAGTTCCGGTCGCTGGCCGATCGGCGCGGCTGGGTGTCGGCATTTGTCGAAGCCGACTCGGACCGGCCGTTTCGCCTTCTGGCAAGCAGGGCACTGACGAGTTCACTCCGCGCCACGTCGCTGCGACACCGATCCTCGGCGCGTCTTCGAACCGCCCTTCGAGTGTTCAGGTCGTTCTCGTTGCAGGCGTCGGCTGACGGCTCGATCGCCATAGGAATCGACGTCGACCCGCTGGATGGGCGCGCTGACTCGGGTGACCTCGAACTGGATCTCTCCGAACTGCTGGTCGAACTGGGCAAGGCTGCCGCTGAGTTCGGCGCAGGCGTGCTGTTGCTCGTCGACGAGTTGCAGGAGATCCCCCGATCCGATATTGCCGCGTTGGCCGGGGCGGCCCACCGCGCTAACCGTCTCCGGCTCCCCGTGGCTGTTTGCGGTGCCGGCCTCCCGAATCTTCCCACCCTTGTTACCGGGGCCAAGACGTACGCGGAGAGGCTGTTCGCCTACCGCCGGATCGGAGCGCTGGCTCGACGGGAGGCTGCCGACGCGCTCCGGCTCCCTGCAGAGGCTCTGGGCGTCACTTGGCAGTCCGGCGCGCTCGATCACGCAGTCGAAGCCGCCGAGGGCTACCCGTATTTCCTGCAGGTCTTCGGGAAGGGGATCTGGGACGGTGCTCCGGGCCCCGGCGAGATCTCCGCCGACGACGCCCGCGTCGGCGTCGAGGTGGCGCAGAGCGAACTCCGGGACAGTTTCTACGGGCCGCGGTGGGGACGGGCCGCCCCGGCTCAGAAGGCCTATCTCAGCGCGATGGCCGCCGAGGAAACCACCGACGGCACGGCGCCGAGCGGGCGCGTCGCCGCCCGGGTCGGTAAGTCGCATAGAGATCTGAGCACTAGCCGTGACCATCTGATCCGTCGCGGCCTCATCTACGCCCCAGAGCGCGGCCTGGTGGCCTTCACCATTCCCGGCATGGCCGCATTCATCCAGAACAACACGGACTGACAACGATCCCCAAGAACAAGACCGAATCATTGCCCGCTGCTGGGGGGCGCAAGGGGCGGCCTACTGAGCGGCGCGTTCCGCCGCCTCCCGGGCGGCCCCAAGCCGCCTCTACGTGGGGCGGTGGCTAGCGTCGCGGTTATGACCGGCGCCCAGCTCGACGAGCAGACTCGCGAGGTCGCCTACGCCGAGTTCCTTAGGTCGCGCGGCAAGTACCCCCGCGCGGCCTCGTTCCTCGACGCCGACCGCCGCCGTGAGTTCGCGCACGACGAGACCCAACATGACGAACTGCAACGCAGGCAGCTCGCCGACTACATCGTCTCGCCCTCGGCGGTCCAGCCGACGACCGCGACCCAGCCGCCACTAACTGTCTGATTCCCACAGGGGTCGCATAGGTCGGTCACCGGGGCTGGTCAGGACACGAACGACGCGATCGCCTCGGCGGGAAGCGGCGGGAGGTCGGGTAGATCTTCCTCCGCCCAAGTATCCAGCAGCAGCCCGAGGGCGCGGGCGGCGGAGATCTCATCGCTGCGGTAGGCGTTCAGGACGGCCTTGACATAGACATCGGGCAGGGCGGGCGGGGCGAGTTCGCTGGTGGCCGACGGCCGCTTCGTGGCCGTGGAGGTCAAGTCAGCGTCGCTCGTGGATCGACGCGACGCCCGCCACATCGAGTGGCTCTGTAACAGGGCACCCGACGACTTCGTGTGCGGCGTCGTCCTGCACACCGGCGAGCGCGCCTACTGCCTGGGTGAGCGCCTGCTGGCACTACCCATATCCCGCCTGTGGACCGCCTGAGCGGACTGAGTCGCACCGGAGCCAGGAGCGATTCTGGGCAACCCGTTCCTGTGTCATGATCGAACACGGGCCAGGCGTCGAGCCGCGGGTTGGCGATCTGGCCGGCGACGGTGTCGTAGTCGGCGGCAGCAGCAGGCTGGTGGCGGGCCGTAGGTGGTTGCCTTCGCCGGGGCTGCGCAGGGCACGGGACGTATTCGCCGGTCCTCGTCCAATGCTGCCCCGCGTGCTCGCACTGTCCGGCGAGAGCATCATGCGCACGGCCGACGCCGAGGCGGCGCTGGGCCGGCTGGCGGGGTGGGGACGGCTGGCGGGGTGGGGACGGCTGTTGGCCAACCCCCAACTCCTCGTCTATCCCTACCTCAGGCGAGAGGCGGTTTCATCGGCGCGCATCGAGGGAACCCAGGCCTCCTTGAGCGATGTCTTCGACGCCGAGGCGAGCGGGCGGCCCCTCACCCCCGATGTCGAGGAGGTGGTGAACTACGTCCGAGCCATGGAGCAAGGCATCGACCTTCTGCGGTGCCTGCCGCTGAGCGTCCGCCTCGTCTGCGAGATGCACTCGGTGATCCTCGCCGGCGTGCGCGGTTCGCAGCGCCGCCCCGGGGAGATCCGGCGGACGCAGAACTGGATCGGCACACCGGCCGCCACCGTCGAGACGGCTCGATTCGTGCCGCCACCACCGGACGAACTCGGCGCTCTGCTCACCGATCTCGAGCTGTTCATCCACGACAGCCCCCGGCTTCCTCCGCTCGTGCAGGCCGCCCTGGTGCACTACCAGTTCGAGACGATCCACCCCTTCCTCGACGGCAACGGGCGGCTGGGGCGGCTGCTGATCATCTTCTTCCTGATCCAGCGGGGGCGGCTGCAGACGCCGCTCCTGTACCTGTCGTCCTACTTCGAGGCCCACCGCCAGACCTACTACGACACACTCCAAGGGGTGAGGGAGAGCGGCAACTTCGAAGCGTGGCTCAACTTCTTCCTGCGCGGCGTGGAGGTCCAGGCCGGCGACGCCATCACCCGGTCGGAGCGTCTCATGGATCTGCGCGAGCACTACCGGCAGGCCGTGCGGGCCGACACCCGCGGCGCACCCAACGCGCTCGTGGACCTGGTGTTCCAACGACCGTTCCTCAACGCCCGCATCGTGGAGGACCACCTCAACATCACCCGACCCAGCGCCTTTCACTCGCCATTCCGGCCCTGAGCCGGCCCCGATTCACTCTGGGACCGGAGTGCATTCTCCGGGGGTCCCGGCGGCGTCCGGTGGTCGTCGCTCGGCGCGCGCTGAGGCGGGCTGTGGCCGCCTGACGTCTGATCGGGCTGTGACATCGGTCACACCGGGGTAGGTGCTTGGCGTGCGGCGGCTCGACGGGGTTGCCATAGCCCGCTGACCTGCGCTTTTGCTGGAATCCCAAGCTCGATCCCGCCGGGCACTCGAATCTGGACCCAACCAGACACAGAAAGATACATACATGTGTTGTTGTATCGTTGTATACACACTATAATATGGTGACTGGCAATCAATAGGAGAGACGCCGGCCGGCGAGAGGACCGGTCGGGGACAACCCGGAGAACTCTCGAGAGGGGGTGATGAACCGATGGGGGACGATGCGATGCGCGGCGATGCGATGGGGCGATGCGAAGGGGGACTGGGCGGCGCTGGCTGA
Source organism: Acidimicrobiales bacterium (assembly GCA_963668565.2). Classification (GTDB taxonomy): domain Bacteria; phylum Actinomycetota; class Acidimicrobiia; order Acidimicrobiales; family CATQHL01; genus VXNF01. The sequence continues at coordinate 3,210,420 of CAXXMX010000010.1, read as the reverse complement.
GTGGCAGGCGTCGCCGGTCTCGCTGGTGGGCGTCGACCTCGCTGTGTTGCGTGGGCGTTTGCGTCTCGTGGGGCGCGCGAGGGCGTCCCTGGCGGCGTTCGAGGCCGACCTCGTTGGTGAGATCGCCCGACAGGAGGGCGACGCGAAGGCCGAGGAGATCCTGCGTCGTGACCAGAAGCGCTCCCTCGCCGGTGCCCGCAAAGCGGTCAAGGTCGCGGCGCAACTGGAATGGATGCCCGACGTGGCCGAAAAACTCGCGGAGGGCGCCATCACCCCCGAAGCCGCCGGGCTGATCGCCGAAGCCGCCGGGGAGACCGCCGTCGATCAGGACTTCCTGCTCGACGCGGCCGAGAAGGAGGCCGACGACCTGTTCCGGCGGACGCTGAAGAACCACCTCAACGAACGCACCAGCGACGAGGAACTCCAAGCGCGCCGCGAGCGCCAGCGTCGCCGGCGTCGCGCTTCGGTCTCCGAAGAACCCGACGGCATGGTCAACCTCTTCGCCCGCCTCGACCCCCTCGCCGGGGCGCGACTGCGCGGCGCCCTGTTCGCCAAAGCCGACGAACTGTTCCGCCAAGGAGACCCCCAACAAGGAGACCCCCAACAGCGCCTCGCCGACGCCCTCGAACAACTCGTCTGCACCAACCACACCACCACCGACACCACCAACACCACCGGTGCTACCCCCGCCAGCGCCACCGGCGGGCGGCCCTCCGGCGCCGAACTGATCGTCCTCGCCGACTACGACGCCGTCCACGACAAGATCGTGAACGCCAGCCTCGTCAACGGCACCCGCCTCACCGAAACCGAAACCCTCGCCATCGCCTGCGACGCCAACATCCTCCCGGGCATCTTCAACAAACACACCGGCAACATCATCCTCGGCCAAACCCGCCGCAAAGTCAGCCACCGCCTCCGCAAACGCCTCACCGCCCGCGACCGCGGCTGCATCGGCTGCGGCGCCCCAGACAAAATCTGCCAGGTCCACCACATCGAACACTGGCAACACGGCGGCGAGACCACCTACGACAACACCTGCCTCCTCTGCTGGCGCTGCCACCACATCCGCGTCCACCACCACGGCGAACAAATCACCCGCCACCCCAACGGCCACTACACCCTCCAACCACCGGTCGACACCCCCGCACGCGCCGCACCACCAAGTCCGCCACACGCCGAACAAGCCGCCCACCACGCCAACGGCCGCCACGCCAACGGCCACCACGCCAACGGCCACCACACTCCGCAGCGGTCTCGCCCAGCAGTCTCCGAGGAGTGCGCCGAGTTACCGGCGGCAAACACCGACGAATCCTCCTTGCCTCGGAATCCGGCCCCGGATCAACTCCGGGTCGGGCTGTTCGCCGCAATGACAGTCGCTGGGACCCCTCAACCCCATCCACCCAGGGACAACGTCCCCGATCGCCCCCCAGGAGTGTGCTGAGTAACGGACGCCGGGCGCCGACGGATCGGGCTGCTGGACCCTGGGTTCCGGCCCCGGATCGCTCCGACGCACCCGATCGCGGGCGAGTTGTCGGTCAGCGACGCCATATCCGACACGGTCCGCCTTAGCGCGGCGGGGCATTTTCGGCTAGACCGGCACCGATGACGAACAGACCCAACGACGACCCGTCCGGTGGATCCCTGGATGCCGACGATCGGGCGGCCATCGCCGACCTGCTGTACGGCTACGCCTGGCACTTCGACCGCAACGAGCCCGAGGAACTGGGCGAGCTGTTCTGCGACGACGCGGTGGTGGACTATGGACCGGAATTCCCCAACCTCGTCGGGCGCCCCAGCATCGTGGCCGGCGTGGCTCGTGGGCAGCAGGAGACATTCGCCGCAGCCTCGCACCACATCTCCAACGTGCGCATCAGCGCCGCCGGCGAGGGCGAAGCCGTCGCCACCGCGTACGTGTACTCCTGGGTTCGCTACCGGGCCGACGTGCCCGACGGCTACCTGTGGGGGCAGTACGACTGCCGCATGCGGCGCACGGGCCACGGTTGGCGCATCGCCGAGATGGTGCTGCTGGCCGCCGAGGTGAAGGACTTCCACCGGGAGAAGATGCACCCCATCGCCCGCCGCCCCTGATCTCCGCCGGGGATGTGACCCGGCGCGCCGTCGTGGCCCCCGGCCGAGTTGGCCGCGTCTAGCTTTCGCACATGGCTCGATGGGTCGCCTCAGCCGACGGCAGGTACGAGCCGCACGAAGCTCCGCCGCTTGGGCGCGCACTGGCGACCGCCGCGCAACTCGCGCTGATGCTGGTGCCGCGGATGATCCTGTTGCCGCTGCTGGTGGTGAGGTTTGCGGGCAGCGGTAGCGCGGTGGAATCCCGCGTCGTGGTCGCTTCGATCGTCGTGTCCAGCCTGCTGATCCTGCTCACGACCGTTGGCCCCGGGCGGCTCCGGACGCACAACCTCTACCTGCCCACGGTCGATCCCATCAGCGTGCCGTTCTGCATCCTGGCCCTGAAGGACGGGGGCGTGGGCACGCTCGCGGTGCTCGTCATCGTGACCGGCCTGTTCCAGGTCGTCGTCGGCATGCGTCTGTCGCGACTGCGCCGGTTCATCACGCCCGCTGTGAGTGGCACGCTCGTCGTCCTCTCGATCATTTCGTTGATACCGGTCCTGATTGGCAATATCGGCGAGGGGTCAGCCGGGAGCGGGCGGCTCGGCGTGCTCCTCTGCATGGTCGTCGCCCTGGCGATCATGATCCTCGTCAATGCACGCGGCCGTGGTCTCGTGAAGCTCTGGGCCGCCCCGATCGGCATGGCTGTCGGGGTCGCCGTGGCCATGGGCTTCGGGCTCTACGACTTCGACAGGGTGCGCGGCGCCGCCTGGTTCGGGTTTCCCGGCGGACGGTGGGGCTTGTTCGGCCCGCTCGGCACCGACGACGTATTCGGAGCCGCGTTCTTCACCCTCCTCCCGTCCTTCCTGATTCTCGGCCTCGTCGTCTTGATCCGGACGAACACTTCTTCGATCCTCACGCAGTTCGTCTCGTGGCGCCGGCTCCTCTCCATCGACTTCCGGGAGGTCCAGCGTGCGAACGGCCGGCTCGGGATGGGAAGCATCGCGTCCGGCCTGGTGGGCTCCCTGCCGTTGAGTTCCTCCCCTGTGGGTGTCCGGTTCATCAACCAGACGAAGTGCGCGTCACGGCGCGTGGGGGCTCTCGTCGCCGGCATCTTCCTGGTCGTGGCCGTGGTTCCCAAGGCGTGGGCCGCGGTTGTCGCCGTGCCGCGCGCCCTCGTGGTCGTTTACTTCCTGTTCATCGTGGTTCCCCTCTTCGCGACGGTCGTGAAGTCGCAGAAGCAGTCCTTCAGGCAGTCGCGGAACATCTTGTTGATAGGTCTACCCGTGCTCGTCGGGTTGGTCATCGAGACCGGCTTGGTGGACTTTCCCGACACCGCGTTCTGGGATGCCGTCACGAAGCACGGGCTGCTGGCGGGGAGCCTGGTGCTGGTCGTCGGGGCACTGGCGTTCAATGCGGCGGAGCACCGCCGGAGTGTCGAGACGGAACTCGACGTGGCGAGCATCGCCGCGATCAGGAACTTCATGGACGACTTCGCGGCACAGAGGTCGTGGAACGTTGGTACCCGAGCCCGGTTGGAGGCTGTGGCCGAGGAAGCGCTCCTGGTCCTTATGCAGCAGACCTCTGCGCCCGGCGAGGAGGCGGGTAAGCGCCTGCGCGTGACTGCGACAGCCCGTGGCTCGACGGTGGAGGTGGAGTTCGCCAGCGGCCCAACCGGCGCGGAGAATCTGGAGGACCGGATCGCGCTCCTGGCCGACCCGGAGTCCGACATGTCCGAACTCGAGATCGAACGCGACGTGTCGCTGCGGCTTCTCCGGCACCACGCGACCACGGTGAACCACCGGCAGTACAACGAGGCCGAGATCATCACCGCCGTCGTCACCGTCGACGGGGACGGCAACTAGTCCGCCGCCTGCCGTGCCCGCTGAGCGGCGCCAACCGGCGCGGTGCGGCCGAGCACGGACGCGGCTCGGTGACCCCCGGTGCGTTCAGATCGTGGCGGTGAGGAGATCGGAGGCGACGACGACGGTCCCGGTGTAGCCACCGGAGCGAACGTCGGCGGCGAGCGCTGCGGTGTCGTCGGGTCCCTCGGGGGCCGGCATGAGGTGCGTGAGCACCAATTGCGCGACCCCGGCACGGGCGGCCAGCGCTCCGAGCGTCGGCGCCTCGGCGTGGAGTTGGGCGAGTTTCTCCACGCGCCGTGCCGGCAGCCCCAACTCGAGCAACTTGGCGCTGCGCAGCACCTCGTGCACCAAGATGTCGGCCCCGGTGGCGAGACGTTCGACGGCATCGCATGCCCGGGTGTCGCCGGAGATCACCACGACGCCGTCGGGAGTGGTGAATCGGTAGGCCACCGCAGGCCTGACGCCGCCGTGCTCGACGAGGACCGACTCGACGAGCACGGCGCCGAACGTTGCGACCTTCGTCGGCGTCTGCTGCGGCTCGAAGGGGTGCACGGCGGGATCGGGTCGATCGGGGAAGCCGGCCAGACCGATGCGCGCCTCGATGTCCGGTTGCAGGTTGTCGAACAGCGACTCGACGAAGTCGACGGCATGACCGGCGGGGCAATGGATCGGTAGTGCGGGGCAGGGACGCTCCCCGTTGCGAATCCACCGGGTCAGCACCAGATCAGCGATCCCCATGAGGTGGTCGCTGTGGTGATGGGTGATGACCAGGCCCGCCAACTCGGTGATGTCGACGCCGGCCTCAGTGAGGCGGAACGTGGTTGCGGGGCCGGCATCGACCTGGATCAGCGTTCCGTCGTGGCGCACCAGCGCGCCCGCCCCGGCGCGGCCCGGCGATGGCAGCGGAATGCCGCTGCCGGTGATCATCACGTCTGTCGCCATGGCCAGTGACACTAGATGATTAGTTCCAAGGGGTCAGTGGTCGTAGGCGAGTAGGGAGCGGGCGGGGCCTGGTTGTTGGGTGGTTTGGTTGTGCCAGATTGTGGCGGTGAGGGCGAGGAGTCGTTGCAGGACGCGCGCGGCGACGCCGGCGGGGGTGCGCCCGCCGTGGCGTTCGAGGCCGAGTTGGGCTTTGAGGGTCTGGTTGACCGATTCGATGATCTGGGGGAACGGCCGCAGGAACTCCCGGCCCGCTCGGGTGGGTTCTGTTTTGGTGGCGGGTCGGATGAGGGTGATGCCCGCGTTGTTGAGTTGGGCTTCGAAGGCGGCGCTGCGGTAGCCCACCTCGGCGATGAGGGTCTGGCCCCGCCGGGCGACGCCGGCGTGGGCGATCATGTCCCAACAGACGTCGCGCTCGTCGGCTTTCGCGCCGGCGAGGGCGAAGGTGATGGGCAGGCCCGACGGGGTTGTTATGAGGTGCAGGCGCAGGCCCCAGAAATAGCGGGAGTGCGAGGCGCTGTAGCCGTAGGTGGCCCATCCGGGCCGCTCAGAGCGCTTTTGGGTCTCGCGGCTGCGCCCGCACTCCACGGGCGTGGAGTCCACGAGCCAGACGTCGTCGTGCCAGGACGCGCAGGCGCGTGCGAGGCAGGCCATCACGTGCTTGATCAGTTCGCCGCTGCGGCCAGACGCTTGTTGTAGCCGGGCCGCTGGGGCACGTAAGGAAACCACGGCGTCAGGTGTGCTTTGGCGTAGCGCACGAAACGGGCCTCAGAGTCGAACCCCAACAAAGCCTGTAACACCGCCAGGGTCACCAGCTCCGCATCAGACAGCTCCGGGGCGATACCCACCGCGGGCCGCGGCGGCGCCCACTGCGGGTGCGCCACCAACAAGTCATCAATCGTCACATAAAGTGCCGTCGCGAGGGTGTCCAAGTCCGGGTTCATGCCAAGGTCCTCCAGGATCGGGGGCGGTTTCACCTCCCGATCTTGGACACCCTCAACCACCCAGCGGCGGACCCCCCGCTCGCACCACCACACCGCCGACTTGGCCGACCCCCCGCTCGCACCCCTTGGAACTACTCATCTAGAAGACCGTCACGTGGCTGCGGCCGTGCCACGAGGTCGGATACCGCAGTCCGCTGAACACCGCGGCACTACCGTTAGCGCCATGGCCGGTTCCGAGACGGCGGCGACTCAGGAACTCCGCGCGCTCGACCCGTCCCTCGAGCGCCGGTTCGTCCGTCTGACCGACCGGGTGTTCGTCGCCGCCGGGTACGGCGGGTCGACGTTCTCCTTCGTGGTCGGTGATACCGGCATCGTCGCCGTCGACGCGGGCAGCGCGCCGGGCCCGGCGGCGGAGGCGATCGCCGAGCTCAAGCGATACAGCGACCTGCCCATCGTTGGGCTCGTCTACACCCACGGGCACATCGACCACACCCACGGGGCGATCGCGTTCGTCGAAGAGAACCCCGACATCGAGATCTGGGCGATCAAGCCGTTCGGCACCGAGGCACGAACGCTGGCTCGAAACCGTGCCGAGATCGCGGCCACGCGGGCGCTCCGGCACTTCGGGATCATGCTCCCCCCTGACAAGACGATCAACACCGGGGTCGCCCCACCTGCTGCACCCGAGGACATCCCCGCGTCGATCGATCTCGACCGACGGATACTCCCGATGAGGAGATTCAAGCGAAGCGCCACCATCCGGCTGGGTGGGATCTCACTCGATGTGACGCACAACCCCGGCGAGACGGACGACCAGGTGCTCGTCTGGTTCGAGGCCGAACGGGTCGCCTTCGCCGGCGACAACATGTACCGCTCGTGGCCAAACCTGTACGCCATCCGGGGCACCCAGTACCGCGACGTCCGCACCTGGTGTGAGTCGATCGACCGGATCCGTGCTCTGCAGCCCGAACACCTCGTGCTCGGCCACACGTTGCCGTTCAGCGGAGCCGCCGAGGTCGACGAGGCGCTGGACGTTTACAGCCGGGGGCTGTGGCACGTGTACAACGCGACCATCGACGGAATGAACGCCGGGAAGACGCCCGATGAGCTGGTGCACGAGGTGCGGCTTCCCGACGAACTTGCCGCTCACCCGCTGCTGCGCGAGTACTACGGCAACGTCAGCTGGTCGGTGCGCGCCATCTTCGCCGGCGTGCTTGGCTGGTCGACGGCACCCCCACGACCCTGAACCCGCTGCATCCTGCCGACCGCGCAGGGCGGATCGCGGATCTCCTCGGAGGCCCCGATGTGCTGTTCACCGAAGCGGCGGCCGCTCTGGGTGCCGGCGAGGCGCAGTGGGCGGCCGAACTCTGCGACATGCTGCACGCGCTCGACTTCCGGCCGGCCGAGGTGGCTGCGCTGAAAGCCGAAGCCCTCGACGAGATCGCCTACAACCTCCTCACCACGTCCGGCCGCAACTACCTCCACACCTACGCACAGGAACTTCGCTCGTCTGTTGAAGGCGATGAGCGGTAGCGAGACGGCGGCGACCCGCGAGCTGCGCTCGGTCAACCCCTCCCTGGAGCGCGCGTTCGTTCAGCTGACCGACCGCGTGTTCGTCGCTGCCGGCTACGGCATGTCGACGTTTGCCTTCGTGGTCGGTCAAACCGGCATCGTCGCCGTCGACGCCGGCAGTACACCCCGCGCATCGGCCGAGGCGATCGCCGAGCTGCGGCGCCACAGCGACCTGCCGATCCTCGGGCTCGTCTACACCCATCACCACTTCGACCACACCTGCGGGGCGGTGGCGCTCGTCGACGAGAACCCCGATATCGAGATCTGGGCCATCGAGCCGTTCGGCAACGAGACGCTGCACCTCTTCTGTGTCGCCGCGGTCGCCAGGCAACGCGCCCTGGGGCAATTCGGGCACCTGCTCCCAGCCGAACTGCATATCAACAGCGGCTTCGCATCAGCGTCGGCGACGCGCGACTTCCGTATCGGCGAACTCCCCGACCCGCGGATCGGCCCCACCAGGACGTTCGAGGGGGCCACGACCGTACGGCTGGGCGGCGTCACGCTGGAGGTGTCGCACAACCCCGGCGAGACCGATGATCAGGTTCTCGTCTGGTTCGAGGACGAGCGGGTCGCCTTCGTCGGCGACAACATGTACCGGTCGTGGCCGAACCTGTATGCCATCCGCGGCTCGCGGTACCGGGACGTGCGCGACTGGTGCGAGTCGATCGACCGCATCCGTGCTCTGCAGCCCGACCATCTCGTGCTCGGCCACACGCTGCCGATCAGCGGCGCCGCCGGGGTGGCCGAAGCGCTGGAGGTCTACAGCCGGGGACTGTGGCACGTCTACAACGCCACGATCGAGGGGATGAATGCGGGGAAGACGCCCGATGAGCTTGTGCATGAGGTGCGGCTTCCCGACGACCTCGCAGACCATCCGCTGCTGCGCGAGTACTACGGCACCGTCGCCTGGTCGGTGCGCTCGATCTTCAACGGTGTGCTCGGCTGGTTCGACGGCAACCCGACGACCCTGAACCCGCTCGATCCCGCCGACCGTGCCCGGCGGATCGCCGGTCTCGCCGGAGGTGCAGGCGTGCTGGCGGAGCGGGCCCGTGCGGCGCTGGCCGGCGGCGAGGCGCAGTGGGCCGCCGAGTTGTGCGACATGGTTCTGGCGCTGGATGTCCGCCGGGCCGAGGTGACGGCGCTGAAGGCTGACGCCCTCGACGAGCTGGCCTACAACTCCGTCACGGCGACCGGCCGCAACTACCTGCACACCAGCGCGCAGCAACTCCGCGAGGCCATTGACACCGCAGGCGGCTAGTCGGCAGGACCGGCGGAGGCCCGCCATCGCGATGGGCCGTCAGCCCTGCGCCGGCGCCTGCAGTACGCGCAGGAGGTCGTTTGCCGAGACCTCTATGAGTTCGGTCATGACCCGGGCGGCCTCGTCCTCGTCCCGTCGGCGTATGGCATGAGCAACCTCGGCGTGTAGCCCGAGGGTGGTGGCCGGACCGCCGGGCACTTGCACGGTGAGACGGCGGCTCCCCTCCAGTGCGATCCGGATCGTCTCGGCCATCTGCGCCAGTACGGGATTCGCCGCCGCCCGGAACACTGCGTTGTGGAATTCCAGGTCGGCTGCGATGTACCGGCTGAAGTTGGAGACCGCGTCGGCCATCGCCCCATACAGGTCGACAAGCATGTCCGCCGCCTCGTCGCTCCGCCGGCGCGCTGCCAACCTTGCCGCCTCCGGCTCGATCACCAGGCGCACCTCGGCAACGTGACTGAGCGTCGTCGGCGCTGATCGGGCGGCGATGCTCCAGCGCAGGACGTCTGGATCGAGCAGGTTCCACGATCGGTGGTTTGCGACGACGGTGCCCGCCTTCGGGCGGGACTCGATCAGTCCCTTGTCCCGGAGAAGCCCCAAGGCTTCCCGAACCACGGTGCGTGAGACTCCCAACTCCACCGAGAGGTCGTCCTGGTTCGCAAACCTGTGCCCAGGCGGATAGGTGCTGTCGATGATGCTGTAGCCGATTCTCTCGACAGTGCGCTGACGCAGACCAGTGCCGGTCCGGGTGTCGAAGTCCACGGGCGGCAGTCTAGCGAGCCCCTTGTGCAGATGATCAATAGTATGATATTACTATTGTACGGTCCTCTGCTCGGAGTAGCGCCATGAAGATCACCGGCATCACCTCCCACGTCGTCGCCAATACCTGGAAGGACTGGCTCTGGGTTCGGGTCGACACCGACGAGGGGATCCAAGGAGTTGGCGAGGGGACCGTCAACGTGTTCACGCGCACGGTCGAGACCGCCATACGTGACCTCCACGAGAGGTTCGCGGGCCATGACCCGTTCGAGATCGAAGCGCTACTGGTCGCCACCCAGCGCGATGTCTACACCGATGGCGGGCAGATCCACGGGGCCGCCGTGGCGGCAATCGAGATGGCTTGCTGGGACATCATGGGCAAGGCGTTGAACGTTCCTGCACACAGGCTGCTCGGCGGGCGGATCCGCGACCGGGTCAGGGCCTACGCCAACGGGTGGTACACGGTGGAACGCACCCCGGAGGCGTTTGCCGGGGCGGCCCGCCGTGTTGTGGACCTCGGCTTCACCGCCATGAAGTTCGACCCCTTCGGCGATGCGTGGCAGGTTCAGAGCGGCTACGAGGAGGACATCGCCATCTCCCTGGTGGAGGCCGTTCGCGACGAGGTCGGCCCCGGCTCGGACCTGATGATCGAGGCCCACGGCCGCTTCGGCATGTCCGCGGCTCTGCGCATCGCCGAGAGACTCGCTCCGTTCCGGCCGGCCTGGTTCGAGGAGCCGGTCTCCCATCACAACATCCCGGTGCTGGCGGACGTTGCGCGGCGGTCGCCCGTGCCCGTCGCAGCAGGCGAGTCGTTCTCGGCCCTTCACCAGTTCGCCGAGCTGCTTGCCACCGGAGCGGTGGGAATACTGCAGCCCGAGCCGGTCCACCTCGGGGGACTCTGGCGCACGAGGCAAGCGGCGGCACTCGCTGAAGCGGGTCACGCCGTGGTGGCGCCCCACAATGCTCAGGGCCCCATCTGCTCGGCGGTCAGCGCGCAGCTCGCGGCCTGCGTGCCGAACTTCTACGTCCAGGAGTCCTTCGACAGCTTCAACGAGGACTGGACGCGCGACCTGGTTGATCCGCCCATCAGCGTGGTCGACGGCTACATCGACATACCCAAAGGGCCCGGACTCGGCATCGAGGTCGACTGGGCACGCGTCGAGAGCCATGCCGGCGGCAAGCGCCACTCCCTGGAGTTGTTCTCCCGTGGTTGGGAGTTGCGCGGCGCGGACCAAGCGCCAAGCGGCCGAGGCATCGGCGTCTCGGGAACGCAGGCCGCCGACCCATCCCAGCCGTCGTCGCGGAGTGATGAGAACCCAACCAACCCGACTACTGAAAGGTAGGGAGAATGAGAAAGAGAATGACGCTGCTCGCAGGAGCGGCACTGGCTGTGGTGCTGGTCGCCGCCGCATGCGGGGGTGGAGACGAGGCCTGACCGGCAGCAACTCCACCCCCACCGGAGCCGGCAGCACCCGCACCGGCGCCGGAGCCGGCGCCCCCCGAGCCCGCCCCCGCACCAACGCCGGAGTCGGAGCCGGCAGCACCCGCCCCCGCACCGACGCCGGAGCCGGCACCGGCGGAGGCGGTTCTGTCCAACGTCCTACGCACGTCGGACAACCTCTGCGATTCGACGCTCGACAAGGAGATGGGCGAGTTGGTCGTCGGGTTTAGCCAGATGGAGTCCGAGGGCGCGTGGCGCATCGCGGAAACGCAGTCGATGGAGGACCAGGAGGGCCGCGTTTCGAACGTGATCACTACGGACGCGCAGGGCGACCTGGCGAAGCAGATCACTGACATCCAGGATCTTGTGAACCAGGGCGTCGACGTGATCCTGCTGGCGCCGCGCGAAGCGGACGGGCTCGACGAGGGCCTCGACACCGCCCGCGACGCCGGGATTCCGGTCCTGTTCGTCGACCGCTCGCACGAAGGCGCGCCGTGCGAGGATTTCGTGACATTCATGTCGTCGGACTTCGTGGAGCAGGGACGCATCGCCGGCCGGCGCCTCGCGGAGGCGACCGGCGGCGAGGCCAGGATCATCCAGCTCGAGGGAACAGCGGGATCCGATGTTGCCCGAGACCGCAAGTCCGGCTTCGACGAGATCGTTGACGAGAATCCCGGTATGGAATTGCTGGCCTCACAGACGGCTGACTTCAGCCGCGCCCAGGGCCAGAACGTCGCCAGCCAGCTCGTGCAGTCGCATCCCGACGTGACGGCCATCTACGCTCATAACGACGAGATGGCGCTCGGGGCGATAGCGGCGCTGGAGGCGGCCGGAATGACACCGGGCGAGGATCTACTCGTGGTCTCAATTGACGGCGTCCGCGACGCCTTCGATGCCATCAAGGAAGGCAAGATGCTGGTGACCGTCGAGTCGAACCCACGCTTCGGCACGATGGCCTTCGACACGATCGAGCAGATGACGCTCGGCCGCTCGGTCCCCGACCGGATCGTCATCGAGGACCGGGTGTACGACGCAGGCAACGTCGACCAGTACTACGAGCTGGGGTACTAGGCACCGAGCGGCACCGCGCCTCGGCCGGTCCGCAGCCCCTCCGTGCTCGGTTTCCAGTCCCCCCCTGGAAGCCGAGCACGGAGGGGCTGCGGCCCATGGCCCTGGCCCAACGAGGAGGAACAGGTCGCGATGGACGGAGCGCTCATCCCTAACGTCGAGGCTGTCGGCGTGAGCAAGAGGTTCCCCGGCGTGTTGGCGGTCGACGGTGTCGACATGGCGGTGCGCCCCGGTGAGGCGCGCGCCCTCGCCGGCCAGAACGGCTCCGGCAAGTCGACGCTGATCAAGATCGTCGCCGGTGTTTACCGCCCCGATGCCGGCACCGTGAAGGTAGGCGAGACCCCCGTCGCGTTCCGTTCCCCGCCGGAGGCGGTGGCCGCCGGGATCAGCACCATCCATCAGGAGGTCAACCTGATCCCCCCGCGCTCGGTCGCCGAGAACCTCTTCCTGGCCCGCGAGCCGAAACGGGGACCGTTCATCGACCAGCGGCGTCTGGTCCGCGATAGCGAGGAGATCCTCGCTCGCTACGGCCTCGAGAGCGTCGATCCCAACGCAGAAGTCGGTCGCTTGAGCATCGCGGTCCGGCAGATGGTTGCCATCGTGCGCGCGGTGTCGCAGGACGCCCGGCTCGTCATCATGGACGAGCCCACCTCATCGCTGGAGACCGCCGAAGTGGAACGGCTCTTCGGCATCATCGGGCGGCTTCTGGCCGAGCAGCGCTCGGTGCTGTTCGTCAGCCACAGGCTTGAGGAACTCTACGAGGTGTGCGAGACGCTGACCGTCCTGCGTGACGGGCGGGTCGTGTTCGACGGTCCGGTTGCCGAGTTGGACCGCGAGAGCCTCGTGACGAGAATGATCGGCCGCCGTCAGACCGGCTCGACCGGGCGCAGCACCGGGTTCCGTCCGATCATGGCGACCGACGCGCCAACGGTGCTCGAGGCCGACAGCGTGAGCAGCGCGGACGTGGAGGAGGCGTCGGTGAGCGTGCGTGCCGGAGAGATCGTCGGCCTCGCGGGTTTGCTCGGCGCTGGGCGTACCGAACTCGCGGAGATCCTCTTCGGGGTGGCGCGGCGCACCGGTGGGGACGGCTTTGTGAGCGACAGCGGCCGCCTGCCGGATTCGCCGGGCGAGGCGCTTGCCAGCGGCATGTCGCTGGTGCCCGAGGACCGGCGAGCGCAGGGCATTTTCCCCGGGCAGTCTGTTCGCGAGAACGTCATCGCCGCGGCGCTGCCAAAGCTCACCCGCCGCGGTCTCATCGATCGAGCCGCCGTCGACGCACTAGTAGGTGATCTTGTCGACATGCTCGATATTCAGCTCGCGTCACTCGACCAACCGATCGAGTAGCTGTCGGGCGGCAACCAGCAGAAGGTGATCCTGGCTCGCAGCCTGAGTCTCTCGCCCCTGGTGCTGATCACCGACGAACCGACCCGAGGCATCGACGTCGGCGCCAAGTTCGAGATCCAGGCCCGCCTCAGTGACCTCGCTGCGAACGGTATGGCCATCCTGATCATCTCCTCGGAACTGGAGGAGTTGCTCGAGGGCACGCATCGCACCGTCGTCATGCGCGACGGCCGCACCGTGGCCACATTGAGTGGAGAGGACCTCTGCGAGCAGAGCCTCGTGGCACTCATGTCGACGGACGCTTCGCCGGAGCGATGACGATTCTGCGCACGGCGCGTCCAGCCGGCGCGTCGGCGTCGGGCGAGTTGGGCGCACTGCTTCGCCGGCACGGGATCTTCCTGGGTTTGGCGGGCCTCATCGTGCTCAACACGATCATCACACCGCACTTCTGGGCGTGGACCACCCTTCGCCTGCAACTCCAGCAGGTGACACCCCTCGTCTTCACGTCCCTGGGCATGGCATTCGTGGTGGCCACCAAGGGGATCGACATATCCGTCGGCGCGATCATGGCGGTCGCCTCGGTGGTGATCGCCCTGACAATCGCACCGCTGGGCTTGCCGCTCGCCGTCCTTCTGGCCCTGCTGGCGGCCGCCGGGTGCGGGCTGCTCAACGGGTCGCTCGTCGCGTTCCTGCGCATCCAGCCGATCGTTGCCACCCTCGGCTTCCTCGTGGGCGGACGCGGTCTGGCGTCCGTGATCGTCGACGGCAAGTCCAGATCGCTATACGACGACACGTTCATTCGCTTCGGGCGCAAGTACTACGAGCTTCCGTTCGGCGCAAGCGTGCCCCTCGCCGCCGTGGTCTGGGCGGCACTCGCTGTCGGCATCTGGTGGCTCATGCGGTCCACGCGTTTCGGGTTCCGCATCCGCGCCGCCGGCGCCAACCCGGTGGCTGCGGGCCTCAGCGGCCAGAGCGTGCGCCGGACGATCCTGGCGGTCTACGTGGTGAGCGGCGTACTCGCCGGAATCGCCGGAATGTACGTGACCGCTCTCGCTGCGAACAGCGATGCCACCCAGGTCGGACTGCTGATGGAACTCGACGCCATCGCCGCCGTCGTGGTGGGCGGTACCAGCCTGCAGGGTGGTGAATTCTCGGTCCCTCGCACCGTCGCCGGAGCTAACTTCGTGCTTCTCACCGAGACGACACTGCTCCGCAACAACGTCGATACGGCCTTGACCCAGTTGGTCTCCGGTCTCATAATCCTCGCCGCCGTGTTCGTGGCAGTCCGTGTCTCGCACCGTGTCGAGCGGATGTGACCGGTATGTCGGGCGACCGTGGGCCGGCAGCCGTCCCCGGGCGGGGCCGGTCGCTCGTGGTCCTCCTGAGGTTCCGCGCGAGGCAGCAACCCGGCCAGATCCTCGGTCCGCCACTCGCCCTGCTGTTGGGTCTGGTCGCGGCAAGTCTTGCCTTCGACGGCTTCCTGAGCGGGCCCAACCTGTCCAGCGTGCTGGAGCGCTCGGCCTTCGTCGGGATCATCGTGGTGGGCATGACGTACCTCATCATCGCCGGGGGGATTGACCTCTCGGTGGGCTCGGTAGCGGCGCTCGCCGGAGTGGTGGTGGCGAAGTTCGTGGAGGCCGGGATAAACCCTCTGCTAGCGCTGCTGGCCACGATGGCCGTCGGCGCGGTGATCGGCCTCGCTCAGGGTTTGGCGATAGCCCGCGGAAATCTGGAGCCGTTCATCGTGACACTTGCCGGACTGCTGTCGGTGCGTGGGTTGGCGCTACTGCTGTCCGACGAGCAGAACGTGGCTCTGCCCAACGAGGGTCTGGCGCGGACGATCGGCATGGGAACGGTGTTCTCCGTCGGCGAGTACCGCCTCGCCTCGCCGGCGGCGATCATGCTCGCGGCGTTCGCGGTGGGCGCCATCGTGCTGCGCAGAACAACATTCGGGCGTTCACTGTTCGCCATCGGCGGCGACGAGAAGTCGGCCCGGCTGCTCGGCGTGAAGGTGGTGAGCGTCAAGATCAGGGCGTACACCGTGCGCGCGAGCCTGGCGGCGTTGGCGGGAGTTCTCCTGGCCTACGCCAGACGTTGGGGAGACCGTTCGCCGCGGAGACCTACGAGTTGTTCGCGATCGGCGTCGTCGTCGTGGGCGGCACCCCGCTGACCGGCGGCCGCGGCTCGATGATCGGCAGCCTCTTCGGCACGCTCCTGCTGTTCGTCATCCAGGTCTCTATCAACCGGATGGGCCTCAACGCCTTCTGGCAACAACTCGTGTCGGGCATGTTCCTGCTACTGGCTGTGGCGGCCCAGAGCCTCCTGCAGCGCCTTCCCAAGCCGGCCGCCGCGAAACGCTGACCCCCTCGACCCGCGAGTCCGGCGTACCGCCGGCCGGTGATCGAGCGAGTCCATGACACGGCCGCCGTCAGCAGCCGAGTGCGTGGGCCACGGAGCGGCAGACGTCGCGCATGGTCCGTTCGTCCAACTCGCCGGCTCGCCGCGTTAGCGACGAGCGCCGCACGGTGTGCAGACCGTCGCAGTTCACGACCGAGGTCTCCGCCGTGCCTGCCTCGGGCACCCCGATGGGGACTTCGACCGCCAGTCCACGGATGGTGGTGGTGATCTCGGCAACGGTGACCATCGCGCGCGCGTCGATGACCTCGGGCCGGGTGAGCACCACGACCGGTCGCCGTTTCCGGCCGACCTCGGCCCACCACACATCCCCGCGGTTCACCGGTCACTCCATGCTTCGGCGCCGTCCCAGAAGTCGTCGGGCTGCTCGGGGTTTCGCTGGTACGCAGCGCGATCGGCCATGGCCATGGCGCGTCGCACAGCCTCTGCAACGCCCTCGCGGGCTGCAGCGGAGAGGTTGATGTCGAGCCGCCGCGCCTGTTCGGCCAGAGTCTCGTCCAGGGTGAACGTGGTGCGCATCGTTGCCATGCCGTGATGCTATCACTAGTAATAGCATCACGTGCTATCAATTCCCGGTGTCGGCGACGGCCTGCATCCACGGTCCCACGACAGTGCCGCCGCCGGTTGCGACGGCGCGGCGTGGCGTGATTCCGGCGGCCTCGATGTGGCGGCGCACGACGAATCCGGCGGCATGACCGGCTCCCCGGGGACCGGCGGTCTCGCTCAGTCCGCGTGACGAGATCCGCGCCGAGCTGAACCCCATCGGGACGGTCTCGACGAAGCTGCTGCACACCGCCGGCTGACGACTTCACCACGAGGGAGACTCGCCACCACGGGCGATGTCGATCCGCTGTCGCTTAAGCGAAGCTGAGGAAGCCGCTCGTCCCGCGGGCGCATCGGCGGCGGCACCGGAATCGGCCCTTCCCTGGTCAGGGCGATCGCGCAACGGCACGGAGGCACTGTCCGCGTTGATGATTCGGGGAGTGTCGGCGGTGCTCCGTTTCACCCTCGAACTGCCGCGGTCCGGAGTCGAGTCGTCGAGTTCGGTCCATCGCCCGGCGTGGACCTCGCCGCGGGTGAGAGTCTCGACCTTGTGCTAGAGGCGGACCTGATCTCGCCGAACGCCTATGCCGTCCCCCCCGAGTCTTCGCCCTGTCCATGACAGCCGGCAAGGCCCGTTCCGGCAGCCGCCCACGCGCTGCGGTGGTCTTGGCCCTGCCTCGCGCCCGCGCAGCGGGGTTTCGCAGACTGGAAGTCGGCAGCCGCCGGCCCGGTGGCTCTAGGCCTCAGCCAGCAGGCCTTCGAAGCGCCGGTAGCGCTGCTCGGCGGGGCCCGTCCAGCGGGGGTCCGGCTCGACGATGCGGGCCGTGCGGGCCCAGCGGGCACCCTCGGCCAGGTCGGTCTCCAACCCGGCGACCAGGCGGGCGGCGAAGGCGGCGCCGAGTGCCGCGCTCTCGGGGGTGGCGCCGACGTGCACGGGGAGGTTGCAGCAGTCGGCGAGGGCCTGCATCCACGGTCCCACGACGGTGCCGCCTCCGGTCGCCACGATGCGACGGGGCGCGATACCGGTGGCCTCGATGTAGCGGCGCACGACGAACCCTCCGGCCTCCAGGGTGGCCCGGTGGAGGTGCGTCTGGCGGTGTGTGGCCTCCAAGCCGAGGAGAGATGCCGTGCGGGCCTTTCCGGCAGTGGGAGTGCGTTCGGGGTGAATCGAGGGGATCCACACGGGCAGGTCCGCGGGATCGATGCCCGCCAGCAGCGCCGTGAATTCCTCGTCGCCCGGCGGGTCGCCCAGCATGGCCCGCACCCGGTCCCGGAAGAGGCCGCCGGCGTTGCTCGGGCCGCCCACGAGGAACCGATCGGCGGCCACGTGGGGAATCGTCCACAGGCCGTCGAGTTCCAGCCAAGTGTCGGTGACGGCCCAGCACAGCAGGGTGCTGCCGAGTGTGACGATGATGTCGCCCACGTCGAGAGCCCCGGCGACGGCCAGCTCCGCGAGGCCGTCCACGATGCCGGCGCCCAGCGGGATTCCCTCGATGTCGCCGGCCGGAACCCAGCCCGCCACGAGCGTCGGGAGCTGCTCGGAATCGACGCCGAGCTCGCCGCAGAGTGCCGGATCCCAGCCCGTGCCGTCGAAGACCGGCATCGCGGTCATCGCAGTGGCGGTGTCGAGGGCCGCCACCCCGCCGAGGGCGTGGTTGACCACGGTCTGCGCCGGCCAGAACCCGGCGGCGTCACGGTGGCGGCCTGCCAGGTGGCGAAGGAATCCGACCCACTCCTCGTTGCCCACCGGTGGCAGGTCGGCGATGGCCTCGCCGCGGGCGTCGCCGTACAGGAGGCCGGCGCCGAGCGGCACGCCCCGGTCGTCGACGGCAGTGAGCGACGGCACCATGGCGGCCACGCACACCGCCTGCGGATCGCCCGCTCGGCGCACGTCGGCCCAGGCCGCCAGCGGTCCGGCGTGCCAGGCGCTCGCGGCGTCGTGCTCCAGCAGCCCCGGCGCCGGTACGCGCAACTCGTGGGGCCGCCGGGTGCGGGCCAGGATCCGGCCTTCGGCGTCGACGGCGACCGCTTTCACCGACGTGGTGCCGACATCGATACCGATCGTGACGGGTGGCCCGCCGTTGCCGCTCACCGCAGCGACGCCCCCACGGGCGGCTCCGCGTGCTCGCCATCGGGCATCGGGCCCTCCAGGGTCTCCGGGGAGGGGAGGGGCAGACCGTCGATGTACGTGACCGTTCGGGTCGCGACGGCCGGGACTCGAGGGCCGGGCGTGACGATTCCGGTGAGGTTCAGCGGATCGGTCGCGGAGATCTCCACCCGCTCACTGGTGCGCTCGCTGCGGCGCACGCGGCGCAACTCGTCGACGGCGGCCGGCAGCGCGAACTGCTCTCCGGTGAACCCGGTCACGAAGCGCCCGCCGCGGACGACGCCGCGAGCCTCCAGGCGGCGCAGCGCCCACAGCACCTCGCGCCAGGGCAGAGCCAGGGTCTCCATCGCCCGGAGGTCGCGGAAAACCACCCCCCAACGTGCCAGGAGTTGCTCGGCGACCGCCTCGGCCAGTTCGTCGGACTCGAACTCGCCGTCGGGAGCGACCAGCAGAGACCATCGTCCCACCGGGCCGGTCAGTCCCTGCGCCCCCCGGCGCAACCCTCGCCGCGGCTGCTGGCGGCTGCGGTAGGCGCCCGGGCGCGGTCCCCCGAGCAGGGAACGCAGCGCGCCGAAGCTGTCGGCTGTCAGGAGGCCGCGGGCGACGCCGTCGGTGAGTCCCGATTCGATGTCGGTTAGGAGCCGCCCGCAATCTGCGGCCAGCTCGTTGGCGAAACGGGCGCCGTGGCGTTCGAGGGATTCGGCGATCTCTGCGGTCGCACCGGCGTCGGGCACCGCGGGCATCTCGGCGCCGCGGGCCGCCGCTGTCAGCCAGTCGAAGTCACCGCGCAGTCCGAGCGTCACCGGTGTAACGCGGGACGTGGCGGTTCCGGGGCGCCCCTCGTCGCCACGTCGCAGTCCCAGGCGACCCCAGGAAAGCTCTCCCGACAGACAGAGGTCGTCCAGCCAGACGGGCAGGTAGCCGTCGATGCGCCGGGCGAGGATCTGCTTCTCCCAGGTGCCCGCAGCCGTCTCGAATCCCTGCAATTGCTCGATCACGGCGCTCAGCCCGGCGCGGCCCCGCACCCGCGTGCCGGGCGCCACGTGCTGCCAGCGGAACAGGAAGCGCATGAAGTCCTGTGCGGTCACAGGCTGGATGTCCTGCCGGCGCCGGCGCTGGGAGTAGACGTGTATGCGCGCCAGCAGGCGGCGGCTGCACCACTCGGACTCGGCTGCGTCTGTTGAGGCCGGCGTCTGCGGGCGGAACTGACCGGAGAGGGCGAAACCCTCCGCCTGCAGTGCCGCAAGAGCGATCTTGGTGGTTCCGAGCCCCAGCGACGTGGCCGCCGCGAGCTCCGCGACGGTCACCGGCCCCATGACCTCGAGGTGACCGCGAATCGCCTCGATTGCCACGTCGGCAGGGTCGCCGGTGTCGGTCGGCTCGTCCGCGCCGTCGCCTGCCGGTATGTCCTCGCCCAGCAGGGCAGCCACAGCCGGGCGCAACTCGGTCGTGCACCAGTAACCGCCGACGGTGCCCACCCGCCCGGCCTTCGCGAGCCGTTCGTACAAGTCCGCCCAGCCGGCGCGAGGTCGGCACAGCACCATCTGCGACAGCAGGTCGTGCAACTCGTCGGGGTCGCGCACGTCGGGTGCCACCTCGGCGCAGGTGCGTGCGATGGCGTCGGGGTGCAGCGCGCCGATCTCGCTGAGGTCCACGGGCAGGCCACGCGGTAGCCGCACCGCCCGGGTCCTCCGCTCCTCCAGCGGCGCCTCGTCGAGGAAGGTGAAGGGGCGGCCGTTGAGGATCTCGTGCGCGAGGGGGGAGGGCTCGGGGGTGTCGCGGAACTCGACGGCCACCTCGCCGGTCCGCAGCGCCTTGAGCAGTTCGACGAGCCCGTCGATGTCGGTGGCCTCGTGCAGGGCGTCGTGGAGGGTCTGGCGCACCAGCAGGTGGTCGGGGATGGGGATCGGCCCGGGATTGTTGTCCCCGCAGGCGGCGAGGCCGGGGAACACCGCGGCCATCACGTCGTCGGCCTCCATGCGCTGGATCGGCGGCGGGTTGCGCTTGCCGCCCTTGAAGCGCAGCACGGTCAGCGCCCGGTTGAGGTTCCAGCGCCAGCGCACCCCGAACAGCGGTGACACGATGATGGCCTGCGTCAGCACGTCGGTCACGGAGCCGGGGTCCAACATCCGCGGCACGTCGGAGAGCGGGAAGCTGTGCTGCGGGCCGAGCGACAGCACCACGGCGTCGTCGTTGGCCGCGGCCTGCAGTTCGAAGTCGAACGTGCGGCAGAAGCGTTTGCGCAGCGCCAGGCCCAGCCCGCGGTTCAGACGCCCCCCGTGGGGGCTGTGGATCACGAGTTGCATTCCGCCGGTCTCGTCGAAGAAGCGCTCAATGATCAGCCGCCGCCGCGTGGGCAGCGAGCCCAGAGCGGCCCGGGCGGCGGCGAGGTACGACACGACGGCCTCGGCGGCAACATCGGAGACGCCGCAGCGCTCGGCGGTGGCGGCGCGGGCGCCGTCGGGGTCACCGGCGACGAGGAACTCCTCGACCAGACTGCGCAGGTCGCTGACCTCGTTGCTCAACTCCGCGGTGCGGGAGGGAGCCTCGCCCAGCCAGAACGGCACCGTGGGCGGCGCACCCTCGGCGTCGACCACCCGCACCACTCCGGACTCGACGCGCCTGATCCGCCAACTGTGCGACCCCAGGAGGAACACGTCGCCGGCCATGGATTCGATGGCCCAGTCCTCGTTGACCGTCCCCAGGAACGTGTCGTCGGGGTCGAGCAGCACGCGGTAGTCGGCCACGTCCGGGATCGCTCCGCCAGAGGTCAGCGCGGCCAGGCGCGCGCCACGGCGCCCCGCGGCCTCGCCGGCCGCGGTGTCCACGTGGACGTAGTCGCCGCGGCGACCGCGCCCGGTCGTGACGCCGGCGTTCACGAAGCGGAGCGTCTCGTCGAAGTCGGTGCGCGTCAGGTCCGCGTAGGGAGCCGCCCGGCGTACCAGCTCGAACAGGGGCTCGATCTCCCAGCGCTCTGCGGCGCACTCGGCGGTGATCTGCTGCGCCAGCACGTCGAGGGGAGCGACGGGTGGGGACACCGCATCGAGCCGCCCGGCCCGCACCCCGGCCAGCAACGCGGCGCACTCCACGAGCTGGTCGCGGGTCGTGGGGAACAGGCGCCCCTTGGGCACGGCACCCACCGAGTGGCCGGAGCGGCCGACCCGCTGCAGGAACGTGGCCATGCTGCGGGGACTGCCGATCTGGCAGGCCAGATCGATCGGGCCGATATCGATGCCCAGCTCCAGCGAGGCGGTGGCCACGAGCGCGCGCAGGTCGCCGGCCCGGAGCCGGGTCTCGACGCGCAGGCGGCGTTCCTTGGAGAGCGAGCCGTGGTGGGAGGCCACCTCGCTGTCGCCCAGCCGTTCGGCCAGCAGGTGGGCGATGCGCTCGGCCTCGCGCCTGGTGTTGACGAACACGAGCGTTGTGTGGTGGGCCTCGATCAACTCGGCGATCCTGTCGAGGATCTCAGCGGTCTGTTCGGCCGGCGCCACGGCCTCCAGCTCGCTCGGCGGCAGCTCGAGGGCAAGATCCAACTCCCGCCGGTGCCCGACATCGATCACCGCCGATCCGGCCCCGGCTCTGCTCCCGTTGCCGCCGGCGACATCCGGAGTGCCCGCGCCGACGAGCAGTCGCTGGATCGTCGCGATGGGGCGCTGCGTGGCCGACAGTCCGATCCGCAACGGCCTCTGCTCGCAGACGTGCTCCAGCCGTTCCAGGCTCAGCGCCAGGTGGGACCCGCGCTTGTCGCGGGCCACCGCGTGGATCTCGTCCACGATCACCCATCGGGCCGTCCGCAGCATCTCCCGGCTGCGCGCCGCGGTCAGCAGGAGGTACAAGGACTCGGGCGTGGTGATGACGAAGTTGGGCGGGTTGCGCAGCATCGCGGCCCGGGCCGACGGGGTGGTGTCGCCGGAGCGGACGGCCACACGCAGTGGCGGAGGTTCGTAGCCCATCTCGCGGGCGATCTTCTCGATCTCGGCGAGCGGGCGGGTGAGGTTCTCGCTGATGTCGGTGGCGAGGGCCTTTAGAGGCGACACGTAGACCACCTGGGTCTGCCCGGCCACCGGCTCGCCCCGCTCGTGGGCCTGCCAGAGGGCGTCGATGGCCACGAAGAACGCCGACAGGGTCTTGCCCGACCCGGTGGGGGCGCTCACGAGCGTGTCGACGCCGGAAGCGATGGCAGGCCAGGCGCCGGCCTGCGCGGGCGTCGGCCCGGCCGGGAAGCGCTGCTCGAACCAGGCGCGGACCGCGGGATGGAAGCCGGCCAGGGCGTCGGCGGCATCGGGTCCGGGGGTGTGCGAAGTGACGGCGACGGCGGTCAAGGTGATTCCTGGGTTCGTCCGGCTCCGGGCGGTCCGCCGGGGATCCGGACGAACGCATCGGTTAGAACTGTTGTTCGTATCAGGCTAGCGCGCGGCGCCTGCCCACAGGGCGAACGATAGGCGCACTCGGGTGGCGGCGGGCGGTGCCGGGGCGGTGCCGGGGCGGTGTGGCGGGCGCTGGTACGGTGCGGCGCGATGATGGGGGATGCGGCTGGTGGGGCGCCCATGCTCGAGGTGTCGGGACTGAGCGTCCGCTACGGCCACGCCCTGTCGGTGCTGCACGGCGTGGACATGCAAGTACTGCCCGGCACGGTGGTTGCCCTGCTGGGGGCCAACGGCGCCGGCAAGACAACCCTGCTCCGCGCCCTCACGGGGCTGCTGTCGTTCCACGACGGGCGCATCACCGCGGGCGAGGTGCTGTTCGAGGGGGTGCCGGTCGGGCGAGCCTCCGCCACGGCCCTGGTGCGTCGGGGCATGGCGCAGGTCATGGAGGGTCGACGGATCTTCGCCGAGCTCACTGTGGAGGAGAATCTGCGGGCGGGCGCGGTCACGGTACGGGACCGCCGCAGCGTGGCCGCCACGACCAGGGAGGTCCTGGAGGGGTTCCCGCTGCTCGCCGAGCGGCGTGGTAACCAGGCCGGATATCTCTCCGGCGGTGAGCAGCAGATGTTGGCCATCGGGCGGGCGCTGATGAGTTCCCCTCGCCTGCTGCTGCTCGATGAGCCCTCCCTGGGGCTGGCGCCGCTGATCGTGGCGCAGATCGCAGAGAGGATCGGCGCCCTCAACGCCGCCGGCACCACCGTCCTGCTGGTGGAACAGAACGCCGCCATGGCACTGGCCTCATCGCCCCGAGTTGCTGGAGTTCCCCGAGTCGGCGGCGGGTTGGATCACGATCGATGGCTTGCGGACTGGTGGGATGTGCGGGATCCATACCGACGGGGCGCTGCAGTGTTGGGGAGGGGAGGACTTCCACCTGGGTGGCCCGCCGGATGATCCGTATCTGAGCTATGAGGAGTTCCCGTTTCCTGGCCGGCGGTTCACGGCGCTCAGCGGGGGATATGAGCTTGCGTGCGCCATCGACATTGACCGGAGCCTGGCATGCACGCTCTACGGCTATGTGATCGACTTGGCCCGCCATTTACCCGAGGGTGAGTTCGTGTCGGTGTCGGCGGGGCATGCGCAGGTGTGCGGGGTGCGGGTGGATGCGACGCTCGGGTGCTTGGGCGGGTACGGCGGGTTTGTGCCTCAAGGTGAGCTCGAGGGTGAGTTCGTGTCGGTGGCGGTGGGGTCTGACCGTGCGTGCGCGGTGCGTGTTGGCGGGCAGGTGGTGTGCTGGGACGACGACGAGTCCGGCGACAAGTACGGGCAGTCCCCGCCGCCCGACGGGATGTTCCGAGCGGTCGCCGGTGGCGATCTCTTTTTCTGTGGGCTCCGCGTCGATGGTGAGGTCGTCTGCTGGGGCCTTCGCGACAGTCGAGACGTCGTCTCGGGCGACGAGCAGGACCGCACGTCCTACCACTGGTCGGCGGGCTGGAACAAGGACGGGGGGCGATGGCCCCGGGGGCCGTTCACGGCGCTGGACGTGGGGTTCTACGGCGACGAGATCTGCGCGTTGCGCGTCAGCGGCGACGTGGTGTGCTGGAACAACGGCAGCGCCACCCACGAGCCGCCCGGCGGCACGTTTGTCGCTGTCGACGCCGGCACCACCGCGACGTGCGGGCTGCGCCCCGACGGCGAGGTCGAATGCTGGGGATTCGACGCGCCGGACGGCAGGCCCCGCCCGCTGGACTGGGACCCGCCGGCGGGGCCGTTTGTGGCGGTCAGCGTCGGAGTTGGTTACGCCTGCGCGCTGCGCGCCGACGGCGAAGTGGCGTGCTGGGGCCGCGGCAAGGTTCGCGACTCGCCTGACAGCGATGTAACTATCGGCGAGCGCGAGATCCGCCGGCGCCTGCAGCCCCTGCCGGGGCCGTTCGTCGCCGTCAGCGCCGGCGACGAGTCCACCTGCGCTCTGCGCGGCGACGGCGACGTGGCCTGCTGGGGTATGCCCGACACCCGCTTGCAGAACGACCCGCCGGAGGGCCCGTTCACCGCCATCCGCGCCGGAAGCGGCAACGCATGCGGGCTGCGCCCCAACGGCGACGCCGTCTGCTGGAACACCAAAGACGGCACACAGACCACCCTTAGCGGCGCCTTCACGACGCTCACCGGCGGCGACGCGCTGGCCTGCGGGCTGCGCCCCGGTGGCGACTTCGCCTGCGCCAACACCGACAACATCCTCACCCGCCACGCCCCCGACATTGCCTTCCGCGCCGTCGCCGCCACCACCACACACGCCTGCGGCCTCGACCACCACGGGCAGATCACCTGCTGGCGGGACCGCCAGCACTGGCACGAACCAACCCCACCAGGGCCGTTCACCACCACCACCGTCGGCGAGCAGCACTCCTGCGCTCTGCGCCCCGACGGGACAGCCGAATGCTGGACACCCCACTGGCCCCCCAGCGCCGACCCCGCCCGAACTTGACGGACGCCACGTGAGGCAGGCCTGCCGCAGTTTCAGCGCCAAGCGGACCGTGATCGCGCCCGGATTGCTCGCGGTTGCCTCCGCACCCGGCAGGCCAAAGGCGGCAACGGCGGACTACGCCGCCCGCAAGACGCAATTGACAGCGATGCAGTCGCCGGCCGCGATGTGCTAAGGGTGGAGCGCCGCTTCGCCGCTGCTGTTCCTGTGGCGCTCCAGGAAGGCGTTCACCTCGGTCATTGCCACACCCGGCGATGGTGCGAGTGCGCCGTCGGGGGCTTCCAGGGGGCCCAGCACGAAATCGCGGTCCCGGGCCGAGGCCCACACCTGTTCGACGCCGTGGATGTCGGTGCCTCCGTCGGTGGTTTCATCGTCGGCGACTCCGGGGGCGGTGAAGCGCCGGGTCGTCTCGCTGCTGCGGAAGCAGCGGGCGTGCGCCTGGGTCGTGCCCACGGTCACGGTGTGGCCGAGGTCCCGGGTGGTGTCCACCTGCGTGACGCAGAAGAAGCCGCCATGGCCCGTGTCGGTGTACTGCGCGTGCGTGGAATAGGTGTCCTCGGAGTGGAAGACCTGGCGGGGCGCCCAGGATGACGGCACTCGCACACCCTCCAGGCTGCCATCGGCGGCGGTGGGGAAGGGCACGCTGTCGTTCTCGTAGGCCTTGGAGATGAGGCCCTCCTCGTCGGCGCGCATGAAGTGCATCGGGATGTCGAGATGGCGGGTGGCGAGGTTGGTGAGCCGGTGGGCGGCCATCTCGTAGGACACGTAGAACACGTCCTTGAGATCCTCCACCGCAATGTCGCCCGCGGCGGCCGCCTCTCGCAGCAGTGCAACGGCCGGAGTCTCGGGCGCGAGCACCGCTCCGGCGAAGTAGTTGGACTCCACGCGCTGCCTCACGTAGTCCTCGATGGTCACCGGTTCGGAGTGGTCCAGGGCGAAGTGCCCGAGCGTGGACAGCACGACCGACCGGGCGGCGCGTGTCGGCATCTCGTCGCGCTGGGGGATGTAGATGACCCGTTGGCGCAGGTCGGTGACCGATCTGGTCGAGCGGGGGATGTCGCGCACGCGGTCGATCCGGTAGCCGAAGTGCGCGGCCAGGTCCAGCAGGATGCGCTCGGAGATGGGGCCGCCCCCCGCGTAGGACACGGCCCGCAGAGCCTCGGCGGCCACCTCCTCGATCTCCCCGTAGTAGTTGTCGCGGCCGCGCATCTGGGCTCGCAGGACGGTATTGGCCCGGCGCACAGGATCGGCGACCGTGCCCGATCCGGCGATGCCGGCGGTGCCGGCACTCTGGCGCCAGGCGTCGTGCAGCGCCACAAGGTGTTCCAGGGCGGCATCCGGTAGGCGGGCCGTGGCCTTCAGCTCGGGCAGGTGCAGTTTCCCGTAGGCGTCGGTGCCCTGGATCCGGGCGAGACGGACCTCCAGCTCCGCTCGGCGCGTCGGCGGCTCTGCATTCAGCAAGTCGGCAGCGGTGCACCCGAGAGCGGCCGCGAGTTCGCCCAGAAGCGACAGCCGCGGCTCGATCCGGCCGTTCTCCAGTTGCGAGAGGTATGGGGCGGGCCTACCGACGAGTTTGCCCAACTCGGCAAGCGTCAGCCCCCGCCGCCGTCTCTGATACCGGAGCCGGTGACCGAAAACCAGCGCATCGACAGTCCCTGCCATAGCAAAAGAGTACAGATTTTTCCGATTACCGGAAGGTTCAATTGCAAGTTGGCCAAATTGTCTCGAAAGTTCGCCTTCTCGGAGGGTCCGGGTGAACCCACCGGCACACTGAGTGTGCGGCGCGACCCACCGGCGGTCGACGCCTGTTCACATGAGGCACTTGATGGACCGTTCCCCGAAACTTGTCGCGCGCTCCGACCTGCGCAACGTCGCCATCATCGCCCACGTCGACCACGGCAAGACCACCCTGGTCGACGCCATGTTGTGGCAGTCGGGTGCCTTCCGGGCGAACGAATCGGTGGCCGAGCGGGTCATGGACTCGATGGATCTCGAACGGGAGAAGGGCATCACGATCCTCGCCAAGAACACCGCTGTCCGCTACACCCGGGACAGCGGCGAGGAGATCAAGATCAACATCGTCGATACGCCGGGTCACGCCGACTTCGGCGGCGAGGTGGAGCGGGCCCTCACGATGGTCGACGGTGTGGTTCTCCTCGTTGATTCGAGCGAGGGCCCGCTCCCGCAGACACGGTTCGTACTCCGCAAGGCGCTGGCACTCGAACTTCCGGTCGTGCTGGTGATCAACAAGATCGATCGACCTGACGCCCGCATCTCCGAAGTCGTCGACGAGGTGTACGAACTATTCCTGGACCTCGATGCGACCGAGGAGCAGATCTCCTTCCCGATCGTCTACACCAATGCGCGATCGGGCGCCGCAACGCTGGATCCCGACCACCCCGGCACCGACCTCCGCCCCCTGTTCGAGACCCTCCTCGAAACCATCGAGGCACCACAGCACGATCCGGATCATCCGCTCCAGGCCTGGGTCACCAATCTCGACTCCAGCCCCTACGTCGGGCGCATCGCCCTGTGCCGGGTCATGCACGGCACCATCGCTCGGGGCCAGAACGTGACGTGGTGCCGCACTGACGGCACGGCGAGGACGGCAAAGATCTCCGAGCTGTACGTCACCGAGAGCCTCGACCGCGTCGACGCCGACAAGGCCGGCCCCGGCGAGATCATCGCCGTCGCCGGGATCGCGGAAATCACCATCGGCGAAACGCTCGCCGACCTCGAGAACCCGACGCCGCTGCCGACCATCACGGTGGACGAGCCGAGCCTCTCGATGACCATCGGCACCAACTCCTCGCCTCTGGCCGGGCTCGACGGCAAGAAGGTCACCGCCCGACTCATCAAGAACCGTCTCGATGCCGAACTCGTCGGCAACGTCTCGATTCGCGTCGTGGACACCGACCGCCCCGACACGTGGGAGGTGCAGGGTCGCGGCGAACTGCAACTTGCCGTGCTGGTCGAGATCATGCGCCGCGAGAGCTTCGAGATGACCGTCGGCAAACCCGAGGTCCTGACTCGCACCATCGACGGCAAGCTGCACGAGCCGACCGAACGCGTGACCATCGACATCCCCGAGGAATTCGTCGGCTCGGTGACCCGGCTCCTGGGCGAGCGCAAGGCCAACATGGTGAACATGTCCAACCACGGCAGCGGCTGGGTCCGGCTGGACTACATCGTGCCGGCCCGGGGACTCATCGGTTTCCGTACCGAGTTCCTGACCGAGACCCGCGGCACCGGCCTCATGGCCCACGTGTTCGAGGGCTACACCCCGTGGCTGGGCGAGCTCCGCACCCGCCACTCGGGTTCGGTCGTTGCTGACCGCAGGGGCGCCGTCACCGGCTACGCCGTGGCCGCGATCCAAGAACGCTCCTCCCTGCTGGTGGGCCCCGGCACCGCGGTGTACGCAGGCATGGTCGTGGGTGAGAACCCCCGCCTCGAGGACATGGACGTCAACATCTGCCGGGAGAAGAAGCAGACCAACATCCGTGCCGCCGCTTCCGACGACACCATCCGCCTGACCCCGCCGCGCATCCTGTCGCTCGAGCAGGCCCTCGAGTTCATCACCGACGACGAGTGCGTCGAGGTGACCCCGGACGCCGTCCGCATCCGCAAGGTGATACTCGACGCCAACCAGCGCGGCCGAGCCCGCAAGCGCCTCCAGCGCGACCGGAGTTAGGCGCCCTGCCGGGTTGCCGGCTCTCCTGTTCGGTTGGGAGCGGGCGGGCTGAACGCCTTCGGCGGGGACAGGTACGCTCGTGCCGACTTTGAACACCCGAGGGGGAGGGGCGCTGTGCAGGACGGACGACGTTGGGCAGTTGTAACGGGGGCGAGCCGCGGTATCGGCGCTGCGATAGCGCGCCGCCTGGGGGCCGACGGGTTCGGTGTGTCGCTGCTGGCGACCAGGCACGATCTACTCACCGGCATCTGCGACGAGATCCGTGCCGGGGGCGGGTCAGCGGAGGTCGTCGTGTGCGACCTGGCCGATCGTGGGCAACTGGCGGCCGTCTGCGAGCGGCTGGTGGCGGATCATCCAGCAATTCATGCGCTCGTGAACAACGCCGGCATCGTGCGCATCGGAGCGGTGAGCGACTTCGACGGCGACGACTGGGACGACGTCATGGAGATCAACGTGCGAGCCACGTTCGAGATGGTGCGCGCCCTCGAGCCGGCGCTGCGGGCCGCTGCGGCCACCGGTGCCTCGGTGGTGAACGTGAGTTCGGTCATGTCGCTGGTCGTCACGCCAACCATCGTGAGCTATCTGGCCTCGAAGGGCGCGGTCAACACTCTCACCCGTGGCCTCGCCGTCGAGCTGGGGCCGGCGGGCATACGCGTCAACGCCATCGCCCCGGGCTACATCCGCACCGACATGTTCGAGACGTCGCACCCCCCGGCGCGCCAGGAGGCCCTGGGCAAGGCGCACCCGCTCGGCCGGGTGGGAACTCCCGAGGAGGTGGCGGCGGTCGTGTCGTTCCTGTGCTCCGACGACGCCTCCTTCGTCAGCGGCACGATCCTGTCGGTCGACGGGGGACTGGCTTGCGTCGCGGCGATCCCCTCCAAGACCGACGAGTAACCCGCGGCCTCGGCGCCCGCATCCCGGACCGCCCTCATTCTGAACCGCATTCATTCTGAACGGCGCGCGACTTGACACCGACTCCGGCGCAGGTCGGGCGACGGTGTTAGCGTGATTAGGGCCTCGACCGGGGGGAACTATTTCACCTTACGTAGGTGAATGTCACGCCGAGGCGCAGAAAGAATTGGGGGGAAACCATGAAAACCAGACACGTCAGATCGTTAACCGCGATTGCGGTCCTGAGCGCGCTCGCTCTCGTGGCCGCCGCTTGCGGTGGCGACGACGAGGAGGCCGCTGCGGCGCCCGCCGCGCCGCAGCCGGAGGCCCCGGCGCCTCCTCCGCCGGCGGATCCACCGTCGCCGCCCCCGGCCGATGAGCCGCCGCCCCCGGCCGATGAGCCACCGCCCCCGCCGCCGGCGGAGCCGATGGACGAGATGCCCTCGGGCCCGCCGCACATCGCGGAGTTGCCGTGGGGCACCTTCACCCTGGCCGACAGCGTCGCCGACAAGATCGCCAACGACGGCGAGTTGAACTTCGTTCTCTCTATCGAGGGAACAGCCATCCCCATCTTCGGCGCGGCCATGGACGACGGATGGAGTCGCGGAGCGAGCGAGGTCTCCGCAGAGCACGGCGTGGACATCAGCGCGCGGTTGATCGGGCCGCTCCAGACCGACATACCTGCACAGGTGGCCGAGATCGACTCGCTCATCGATGCCGGCCAGATCGACTGTCTGGCGTTCGAGGCGCACGAGCCCGGTCCCTATGTGGATGTCATCGCCAAGGCCGTGGACGCCGGCATCCCCGTGTTCGGCGTCAACGCCGACAGCCCGGACTCCAAGCGCTTCGCGTTCTTCGCGCTCGACGAACTTTCGGCGGGCACGCTGGCCGGGACACTCACCGGCGAATGGGCCGTCAACAACGGCATAGCGCTCGAGAAGGCAGGACTGCTCACGGGATCGGTCGAAGGCCCCTGGGCTCAGAACCGGATGAATGGCTTCGTGGCGGGGATTTCGGCCGTTCTGCCGGACCTCGAGTTTGTGAACGGACCCAACACCGACATCGAGTCACAGGGCTGGGATCCGCCGCAGCAGTACGCCGCGTCGGAGGCGTGGATTCTGGGCCACCCGGACGTGGACATCATCTTCCACACCGACCAGGGCGTGGAGTTCGTGGCGAAGGTCATCTCCGACCAGGGTCTCGGGGGCGACATGTTCACCTCGGGGTTCAACATGAACCCGGCTATTGCGGACTTCATCCGCGAGGGCGTCGTCGTGGTGACGATGGTCCAGGGCTTCTCGAACCAGGCGTACAACGGAGCCAATGCTTGCGGCGACTTCCTGTTCAAGGGTGAGTTCGAGGCGGGCCACGTGATCCTGGATCCGCTTGCGGCGACGCAGGACAACGTGGATGCGGTCGACTGGAGCCAGTCGGAGAATCAGTAAGCACCATGTAGGGAATCGGGGAGGGGCGCCGGCGTCGGTGCTCCTCCCCCCGTGGGAAAGGGTGGCGGAGACGCTGCGTACCGCGCCCCGCGATGGCATCTGAACGAAACAGGATGAACGACCGGCAGCCGGACGAAGGCGCCACCTCCACGCCCGCTGGGACCGGGGACCAGCCGGACGGGAGGAGGCGACCGGCGTTCCCCGTGCGCAACCCGCGCGTCATCGGCCTGCTCATCGCCATCTTCCTGGTGGGGATGACGTTCTCCATCCTCAACCCCAACTTCCTCACCGTGCGCAACATGCTCGGCATGGTGCGGGCGATGAGTTCGCTGGGGCTCTTGGCGCTCGGGCTCACGCTCGTGATCATCGCGGGGGAGTTGGATCTCTCGATCGGAGCCATCTACGGCTTCACCGCCATGCTCGCCGGCACGGTCTGGATCGACGGTGTGCACGTCGTTCCCGCCCTCCTCATCGGGCTCGGCGCAGGCATGTTCGTCGGCTTCCTGAACGCCGCCCTCACGACCTGGGCGGGCATCCCGTCGTTCATCGTCACCTTGGGCATGCTGAACGCCGTCGAGGGGGTGACCCTGCTCATCTCCGGCGCGCGCGGCATCAATCCGAAGTACGCCGAGCCGCCGGTGCCGTCGGGGGAGTGGGACATCTTCCGGGCGCTGGGGGCCACCAAACTTCCACTGGACATTCCCGTCCAGGTCGTGTGGCTGGCCGGGCTGGGGATCGTCTTCTGGGTGCTCCTTCACCGGACGCTGTTCGGCTTCCGGCTTGCCGCTATCGGCAGCAACACCCCTGCCGCCCGAGCCGCCCGGCTCTCGATCACGCGGCACAAGTTCATCGCCTTCATGCTGGGTGGCGCCATGGCCGCCGTCGCCGGCATGCTGGACTTCTCGTTCCTCGGCTCGACCGATCCCAGCGCCGGGCGCTCCCTGCTCTTCCCGGTGTTCGCGGCCGTCATCGTGGGCGGGGCCACCCTCACCGGAGGCAGGGCCACGATCATCGGGACGCTGGTGGGAGCGCTCCTGCTGTCGGTCCTGAGTAACGGGCTGTCGATCATCGGCGTGGGCGCCTTCGCCAAGTCCATCTTCATCGGCACCGCCACGATCGGCGCGGTGATGCTCGACCGCTTCACGTACCGGACGCGGGCTCGGCCCGGTCAGGCACCGTGAGCGCTGCGGAACGACCCGAGCCGGGCCTGCGCCTCACAGTGCGCGATCTGCAGAAGGCTTACGGTCACACACGGGCGCTTGCCGGCGTGACGCTCCACGTCACCGGAGGGGAGTTCCTGGGGGTGGCCGGTCCCAACGGGGCGGGCAAGAGCACGCTGGTACGGATGATCTCCGGCGAGGAGGAGCCCGACTCCGGGGACATGGTGCTCAACGGCGTACCGTGGTTCCCGGCACGCTCGGAGACGCGAGTGCCGGTGGTTCATCAGGAGGCCATGCTGTTCCCCGACCTCACCGTCGCGGAGAACCTGCTCGTGGGCGGGAGAGGGAACGGTCTGGCACGCCGTCCCGTTCCCGGACCGGCCCACTACGACATCCTGCGCAGCCTCGGGATTACCCGCGACGCCGGTCGGGAACTGGGGGAGTGCTCCCTCGTCGTGCGGCAACTCACGGAGATCGCCCGCGCCCTGGCACACGCCACCGATGCGCAGATCTTCCTGTTCGATGAGCCCAACTCGGCGCTGACCGAAGAGGAATCGGCCGAGTTGTTCTCTCGGATGCGGGCGCTGAGCGACGCGGGGAACATCGTGATCCTGGTCTCGCACCGGCTGAACGAACTCGCTCACGTGGCCGACCGAGTCATCGTCGTGCGCGACGGGCGGGTCGGCGCTGACCTGACCGGGGAGGCTCTCACCGAGGAGCGGCTCGCCCGCGAGATGGTGATAGGGGAGACGGTGCAGGCGTCGGGATCGGTATCGCGACGATCAGGGGCGGGGATTCGCCAGGACGGATTCGCCCTGACCGTCAGAGCGTGGCGCCACAGCGGCGGATCCTTCGAGGTCGAGGAACTGGCGGTGCGCCCGCGGGAGATCGTTGCCGTGGTGGGGGTCGAGGGATCGGGGGGACGGGAGTTCGTGCGGTCCCTGGCCGGGCTCGAGGAGGCAACCGGCGAGACGTCCCTGCCCCGGCGGCCCCCGCAACCCACCAGCTACCTCCCCGCGGATCGGGGGGAGAGTCTCTTCGGCGATTTCGATGTCGGCCGGAGTCTGGTGGCCCGTCTCGGCCGGGGGCACATCGCCGGCGCCGGGGGCCTGCTGAAACGTCGGACGATGGCGCGTCTGGGAGAGCGGTACATGCAGGAGTTCCGTGTGCGGGCCGCCTCGGTGGCGCAGCCGATCGGCGACCTGAGCGGTGGGAATCAGCAGAAGGTCGCCATCGCCTCGGCACTCGCAGAGCGTCCGGACGTGCTCCTCCTCGAAGAACCGACGCGCGGTGTGGACGTGGGAAGCAAGGTCGAGATCTACCGTATTCTGCGCACGTTCACCGATCACGGCGGGTCCGTCGTGGCCTACTGCACGGAGATCCCGGAGGTATTCGAGTTGGCGGACCGGGCTGTGGTGATGGCGCGCGGCAGGGTCACCGGAGAGTTGGCCGTGACCGACCACGGCGATATCGGGTCGCTGGCCGCGGCCGTGGCTCAGATGAGCGGCGGTGCGGCCTCGGTGCTCGAAGGTGCCGCTGCAGTGGGCGCCTCGCGGGGGCGTGCGTGACTGTAACGGGCTCCTGGCGCATCGGCGTCGACACGGGCGGGACGTTCACCGACCTGGTGGCGGTCGGGCCGCACGGCGACGTGCGCCTGGCGAAGGTTGCCTCCACGCCGGCCGACCCCGCGAGGGCGACCTTCGAAGCGTTCGAGCGGTCGGGCGTGGACCCGGGTGGCGACGTCGACTCCTTCATCCTGGGCACCACCATCGCCACCAATGCGCTGATCCAGAGGCGCGGCGCTCCCACGGTGCTGGTCACGACCGCCGGGTTCGAGGACATTCTCTACATCCAGCGGATCGACCGGAAGGGCCTGTACGACCTGCAGTGGGTGAAGGCCGAGCCGTACGTGCCGCGCAACCGGGTGGTGGGCGTGGTCGAGAGGATCCTCGCCGACGGGTCGATCCGTACGCCGATCACCGACGAGGAACTGGCGCGGGTCATCGAGGACGTGCGCCGGCTCACGGCGCGGGCCCGCAAACCGGCGGTGGCCGTCTCGCTTCTGTTCTCGTACGTGAACCCGACGCACGAGCAGGCCCTGGCCGAGGCCCTCTCGGCGGCGCTGCCCGGCGTGCCGGTCTCGCTGTCGAGTGAGGTGGCGCCCATCTGGCGCGAGTACGAGCGCTCCAACACGACGGTCGTGGACGCCTACGTGAAGCCCATTGTCGCCGACTTCGCCGGGTCACTCGCCGCCCAACTGGCTGAGATGCACGTGGGCGGCTGGCACGGTCTGCTGAGGTCCAACGGCGGGCAGGTTGCGATCCCCGACGCCCCCGACAGGCCGGTGGAGATCGTGCTGTCGGGCCTCGCCGCCGGGATGATCGCCGGCGCGCACTTCGCCCGCGCCGTGGGCACCGACAAGGCGGTGACGCTGGACATGGGCGGCACCAGCGCCGACGTGGGTGTTATCACCGACGGCGAGCTGCAGTTCTCGGGCCTGTTCGAAGTGGAGTTCGGACTGCCGCTGGCGCTGCCGATCCTCGACGTGACCACGATCGGCGCCGGCGGGGGATCCATCGCGTCCATCGACTCGGGTGGCCTGCTGAAGGTCGGCCCGGAGAGCGCGGGCGCCGATCCGGGACCGGCGTGCTACGGGCTCGGCGGGGAGCAGCCGACGGTCACCGACGCCAACGTGCTCATGGGCCGACTGGACCCGGAGTACTTCCTCGGCGGGGAGATGAGCCTCGACGCGGACCGGGCGCGCCGGGCCACCCGGCCGCTGGCCGACCGGCTGGACCTGACCGTCGAGGACACGGCCGACGCCATCGTGTCGGTCTCCATCGAGAACATGGACGGCGCCATGCGGCTGGTGACCGTCGACCGCGGCCTGGACTACCGGGAGTTCGACCTGGTCGCCTACGGGGGCGCCGGACCGCTGCACGCCGCCGAGATCGCCCGCCGCTTGGGGATGAACCGGGTGATCGTCCCTCCGAACCCCGGACTGGTCTCCGCCTACGGCACGGTCATCGCCGACCAGAGGGTGGACCGCCGCATCACGCTCGTGCGCCGCCTCGACCACGCCGAGGCCGAGGACCTGCCCGCGGCGCTGGCCCGGCTGGCCGGCGACACGGCGGGAGAGTTGCGTTCGCAGTTGCGCCGCCGGGAGGCGTCGGTGGAGGTGACGACGTACGTGGCCTGCCGGTACGTCGGGCAGAACTTCGAGCAGGAGATCCGCACCGACTTCGGCCACGTCGACCGGAGCTTCGAGCTGGCCGTGGCGATCCCTCCCGACGCCGCCGACTTCGTGGACCGGCTCGCTGACCGCTATCACGCCACCCACATGGCCTCCTACGGCTACGAGATGCGTGACCAGCCGATCCAGTCGGTCTACCTGGGCGCCACGGCGCTCTCGGCGGCGCCCGACATTCTCATCCGCCCCTACTCGGGGCGGAGCGGGTCGTCGACGCCCGTGACGCGCCGGGTCCTGGCCGCGGCCGGCTGCTGGGTCGACGCCCGCATCGTCAAGCGTGACGCGCTGGCCCTCGGCGAGGTGCTCGACGGCCCCGCCGTCATCGAGGAGGCCGACTCGACGACCTGGGTGCCCCCGGGGTTCACCGCGGCGGTGCACGAGAGCCAGTGCCTGATCATCGCCCGAGTCGGTAACGCCGGGGAGGATCACCCATGAGTGCAGCGAGCGCGTCCGCGCCCGCCGAGTTGGATCGGGTGGGCCTCACCCTTCTCTACAAGCGGGTGCGGAACATATGCGACGAGATGGCCTTCGCCATGATGCGCACGGCCTACTCGCCGATCTTCTCGGAGGGTCTGGACTTCTCGACACTCGTCCTGGACCGCCGGGGTCGGCTGGTGGCGACGGCGGGGATCAACCCGGCGATGCTGGGCGCCTCGCTGTACGCCGCCACGTGGATCATCCGTGAGGTGGGGCCGGAGAACTTCGCCGACGGCGACGTGTTCGTGCACAACGACCCCTACCGGGGCGGCTCGCACCTGCCCGAGCACATGATGGTGACTCCCGTCTACCGCGACGGGGAACTGGCCGCCTTCGTGGGCAACATCGCACACCTCGCCGAGATCGGCGGCATGGCTCCCGGATCGTTCGCGGCCACCGCCACCGACATCTTCCAGGAGGGCCTGCGCATCCCGCCCACGAAGCTCTTCGACCGCGGGGAGCCCGTCCGGGACGTCTGGCGCATCATGCTGGCCAACCACCGCACGCCGAACAACTCCTGGGGTGACCTGCACGCCATGTGGGGCTCCCTGCGGGTGGGGGAGCGCCGCGTCGGCGACCTCATCGCCGAGCGCGGCATCGACGGGCTCAACGAGTCCTTCGACCAGATCCTCGACTACGCCGAGGCCTATATGCGCTCGGAGATTCGGAGCCTTCCCGACGGGATCTACACCGGCGAGGACTGCATGGAGGACGACGGCATCTCCGACCGGCCCTACTGGATCCGCTCACGGATCATCGTCGAAGGCGACGAGTTGATCTTCGACTACTCCCGCTCCGACGAGCAGGCAGTCGGGCCGATCAACGCGCCGTACGTCGTGACCCTGTCGGCCTCGCTCAACGGGCTCCTGTACGTGCTGGCCCGGGACGTTCCCGTCAACGCCGGCATCGTGCGCCCCATCAAGGTGGTGGCTCCCGCCGGGACCATCACGTGCGTGCGGCTGCCGGGGCCGTGCGTGGGCGGCCAGA
Organism: Acidimicrobiales bacterium; assembly: GCA_963668565.2. Classification (GTDB taxonomy): domain Bacteria; phylum Actinomycetota; class Acidimicrobiia; order Acidimicrobiales; family CATQHL01; genus VXNF01. Next base: position 3,173,360 of record CAXXMX010000010.1, on the reverse strand, counting down.
CCGAGTTCCAGCCGCGGGTCATGGAACTGGTCCTCGGGCAGATCCTGTCGCAGATCCTGCCCGAACGGGCGGCCGCCGCAAGCGGCAACACGTCGTTGAACTTCCTGTTCGGCGGGGTGGATCCCCGCAATGGCGAGTACTACGCGCACTACCACTTCGAGGGCATGGGGTGGGGAGGCCGGGCCACCAGCGACGGCAACAGCGCGCAGATCGTGCCGCACGCCAACTGCCGGAACACGCCCGTGGAGATCTTCGAAACCAAGTGGCCGTGGATACACGAGGAGTACTGCCTCAACGACGACACCGCAGGCGCGGGCCGGCACCGGGGCGGGCTGGGGGTCCGGCGGGTCCTCGAGGTGGCAGGCGACGTGATCACGGTGAGCGCCCTCTGCGAGCGCATGAAGCGCTCCCCCTGGGGACTCTTCGGCGGCCGCGACGGCAGCCGGACCAGTCTCGAAGTGGCACCAGCGGGCACCTCGGACTACGAGACCTTCCAGGAAGCATTCGGCCTGGTGTCGCCGTCGAAGTTCACGAACATCCGCCTGCGCCACGGCGACCGGGTGAGGATCACGTCGCCGTCGGGGGGCGGCTATGGCGACCCGCTCGAACGCGACCCCGCCAAGGTGCTGCACGATGTCGTCCTGGGCTTCGTGAGCCGATCCTCGGCGGAATCGATCTACGGCGTGGTGATCGCCGGCGGCGAGGCAACCGGCGACTCGGGACAGGATGGCTCGGGCGGCGGCGACGGCGCAGCGGGCGACCCGGCCGTCGACGAAGCGGCCACCGCCGAGCTGAGGAGGGTCATGCGCGATGGCGTGGCATGAACTCGACAAGAGCTGGCACGACACGACCGTGGACTACTGCGACGTGTGCGGCAACCTCCTGATCGCCCGCTACTGGAGCTTCGCCGAGCCGGCGGGCGGGGAGATGCGGCGCTGCTGCGACGAGAGTTGCGAGCGGCTCTTCTACCGGCTCCGCCGCATCAACGAATCCGACACCGAGTCGTAGGAGAATGCCGAGCCGTTCCGCACCCCGCCCAGCCGTCATTCCGGCGGAGGCCGGAATCCACTTCCCAGCGGTCCGGGCTGGGCTGCCGACGGCCGACCCAGCAGCCTCAGGGCAGGGACTACGGCGGTCGGCGGTGGTGATGTAGGTTCATCCCGACGGCTCCGGGGGGCGCTTTTGGGGCGCCGGGGGAGGCTCAGATCATGCAAGGCGGCTGGCAGGTCGGGATCGACACGGGCGGCACGTTCACCGACCTCGTGGCAGTGCGCGGTGACGAGCAGCGCATTGCGAAGGTGCCGTCCACTCCCTCGGCGTTCGATCAGGGCGTTCTCGACTCGATCACCGCCGCCGGCATCGAGGCCGCTGAGATCGAGATGATCGCCCACGGCACCACCATTGCCACGAACGCCGTGATCACCCAGCGGGGCGCGCCGACCGCACTGCTGACGACGCGGGGTTTCCGCGACGTGCTCGAGTTGCGCCGGCACAACCGTGGCGACCCCTACGACATCCAGTGGGATCCGCCGCCGCCGCTGGTGGCCCGCCGGAACCGCTTCGAGATCACCGAGCGGCTGGACTACGCCGGCGACGTGGTGACTCCTCTGGACGCCGACGAGGTGCGCGCCGCGGCCCGCCTGGCGGCCCGCCGCGGCATCAGCACCTTCGCCATTGCGTTCCTGCACTCCTATGTGAACCCCGTCCACGAGACCCAGGCGGCGGAGATCGTCGGGGCCGAGGTTCCGGGGGCGTTCATCAGCACCTCGGCAGCGCTGTTGCGGGAGCCGCCGGAGTTCGAGCGCACCTCCACCACCGTCTTGAACGCCTACCTCGCCCCCGTCGTGAGTGACTACCTGACGGCCCTGGAGTCGCGCCTCCGGGAGGTCGGGTTCGTCGGCCGCCTGTACGTGATGCACTCCGGCGGCGGCCTGCTCACCGTCGAGAGCGCCTCCCGCTTTCCCGCACGCCTGCTGACATCGGGTCCTGCCGCCGGGGCGAAGGCGGCCGAAGGGGTCGCGGCCTCCACCGGCGTGGCCGGTGGCGTTATCGCCGCGGGTGTCCTCGCCTCCTCCGAAGGCCTGGAAGAGGTCATCTCGCTGGACATCGGCGGAACCAGCGCCGATATCGCCGTCGTGCAGGGCGGCCGGGCCGACATCGTGCACGAGTTCTCGCCGCGGTTCGGACAACCGGCGCGGTTCCCGGCCATCGACCTTGTCACCATCGGGGCGGGCGGGGGATCGATCGCCTGGGTGGACGCCGGCCGCCTGCCGCACGTGGGACCGCATAGCGCAGGTGCCGACCCCGGTCCTGCCGCCTACCTCCTCGGTGGCACGCAGGCCACTCTCACCGACGCCAACCTTGTGGCGGGGCGCCTCGTGGCCGATGTGGCTCTGGCCGGTGGCATCAACCTCGACATGGCCGCGGCGCGGCAGGCGGTCGGTGCGTTCGCCGACGAACTGGGTCTCAGCATGACCGACGCCGCCTTGGGGATCATCGACATCACCAACAACAACATGGCACGCTCGATTCGGGTTGTGACGGTGGAACGCGGCCTCGACCCTCGCAACTTCACCCTCGTCCCGTTCGGCGGCGCCGGCCCCCTCATGGCCGCCGAATTGGCGGATGTGCTGGCGATCACGAGGATCGTCGTGCCGCTGGCTCCGGGGGTGACCTCGGGTCTGGGGTGCCTCTACGTGGACATCACCCACGACATCGGCGAGGCGCTCATCTGCAAGCTCGCCGACGCCGAGCGTGGCCGCCTGCAAGACGTATTCGACCGGCTGGCGGAGACGATGCGCGGGCGGTTGAGCAGTGACGGCGTTGATGAGCAGCGCCAGCGCCTGGAATACTCCATCGACCTGCGCTACCTGGGCCAGGTGCGAGCGCTGACGGTCGAGTTGGAGAGCGGCGCAGTGCCGGACCGCTTCGAGGAGGAGTTCCGCGCGCGGTACTTCGAGGAGTACGAGCGGCAGTTCCACTCGGTGGCGGTAGACATTCCCGTGGAGATCTCGGCGCTGCGGGTGCGTGGCGTGCGGCGCTCGGAGCGGCCGCACATCCCGTTCAGCGGCCCGACCTCGCCGCTGCGCACCGTCGAGCGTCCGGTGCTCACGCGTGATGGTGAAGTCACCGCGCGTGTCGCCGAGCGGGCCAGGCTCCCCGTCGGAAGCCGGCTCTCCGGACCCTTCGTCCTCACCCAGCAGGACTCCACCACGTGGGTCCCGCCGCACTGGGAGGTCGAGGTGGACAAACTCGGCAACCTTCTGATGACCCGCTCCGAATGAGGGAGGCAACCGCATGAGCCTGCGAGTCGTGGAGACCCCGCCTGATGAGTCGATGGGTCTGCGCCAGCGAGACCCCATCGGTTTCCAGGTGCTGAACAGCGCTTTCAGCAGCATCGTGGACGAGATGAGCGCCCTCACGATGCGGGCCGCCTTCTCGCTCGTGGTCAGCGAGGGCGGCGACTACTCCGGCACCATCAGCAATCGCCGGGGCGACCTCGTGGCCTCGGGGGTGCGCGACCTGGCCGCCCATCTCGGCACGCACCCGTTCACCATCAAGGGAATGCTCGACTGGATCGACACCGACCCCGAGGAGTACTTCCGGCCCGGCGACGTGGTGCTGATAAACGACCCGTACATCGGCGGCACGCACCACAACGACATGCGGGCCGTCATGCCCTTCTACTTCGACGGTTCCCTCGCCGGATTCGTCCAGAACTCCATGCACTGGACCGACATCGGCGGGCACGTGCCGGGCACGTTCGATTCCAACTCCCGCAGTTCCTACGGCGAGGGCTTGGCCGTACCGCCGATCCATGTCGTGCGCGAGGGGGTCTTCCAGCCGGAGGTCTCCAATCTCATCCTGCGCAACGTGCGGATGGCCGACACGGCCCGTGGCGACCTGCTGACCTCCATCGGGGCCGTGCGCCTCGGCGAGCAGCGACTGCAGGCGCTGGCCCGGCGCTACGGCACCGGGGTGCTCCTGGCCGCCATGGACGAGTTCATCGAGTACTCCGAGGACCTGTTGCGGGCCGAGTTCGCCAAGCTGCCCGACGGCCCCGTCGAGGTGGAGGCGCTCCTCGACTGCGACCCTGTCGGCGATCCCGACGAGCCGCTGTCGGCGCACATGCTCCTCACGGTGCACGGAGACCGGGCCACGATGGACTTCTCCGGGTCCAGCCCTCCGGCAAAGGGGGCTGTGAACTCGACGCGGTCGGTGACGCTGTCGGCCGCGGTCGTCACCATGAAGATGATCTTCCCGCACATCCCCATGAACCAGGGCGTTTTCCGGGCGATCGACTTCGTGTTGCCGCCGGGGCTGCTGCTGAGCGTGGAGTTCCCGTCACCGGTCTCGGGTTGCGCCGCCGGGGTTTATCCGGCGGTCTGCGACCTGGTGCTGAAGGCGTTCATGCACCTGGTGCCCGAGCGGTCGATGGCCGGGCCCACCGGCCTGCTGAACACCATCACGGCCGGCCACGACCCGCGGCCCGGTCACGACGAGGAGTTCGTCATGTACCTCTGGCTGGAGGGCGGCTGGGGCGGGCGGGCCACTCGCAAGGACAACGCCACCGCCATGACGACGTTCGCCACCACTGCCATGAACCAGCCGGTGGAGTTGCAGGAGCGGCTGTTCCCCGTGCTCTTCGACTGCTACCGGATGGAGACCGACAGCGCCGGCGCCGGCTGGTCGCGCGGCGGCCTGGGCGTGACCCGGCGCTGGAGCCTCACCCACGGCGACGGCGTGCTCTCCGACCTCGGCGACGGCGAGAAGTTCGGACCGTGGGGCTTCGCCGGTGGCAAGGACGCGCGCCCCAACAAGTTCGTCTATGCCCCCGGCACCGACGAGGAGGTGAACGTGGGCATGTTCTGCACCAACCTGCCGATCCGCAAGGGCGAGATCCTCGACTGCTTCCAACCCGGCGGCGGCGGCTACGGCCAGCCGTTCACGCGTCGCATCGAGCACGTGCTGGAGGACTTGCGCGACGGCTATATCACCGTCGAGGGCGCCAGGCGCGACTACGGCGTGGTGGCCGCCGAGGACCCCGAGGCCGACGACTTCATCCTCGATGCGGAGGCCACCGCCGTCCTGCGCGCCGGATACGACGAGGGTCCCGAGTTCCCGGACTGAGCCCGGCCCGCCCGTCAGTCAACGATGGCGGTGGCCTCGATCTCGATCAGGAGTTCCGGGTCCAGGAAGGCGCTGACCTCCAGCATCGTGCTGGCTGGCTTCACGTCGCCGAAAAACTCACCGTGCGCGCGCCCGGCCTCGCGCCACTTGGAGATGTCGGTCACGAACATGCGGGTGCGCACGACGTGTTCGGGGCCGGCCCCCAGTTCGGCCAGCGCCGCCACGATGATGTCGAGGCAGGCCTTCGTCTGGCCGTACATGTCGCCGGGGGCGATGATCTCGACGACCTCGCCCGGCCCCATGGCGGTCGTGCCGGCCACCTCGATGACGTTGCCGCAGCGGATAGCGCGCGAATAGCCCACAGGGTCCCACGGCCGGTCCGAACTCACTCGTTGTCTCTCCACGTCGACCCTCCTTCTCGTGCGCTCCGATCGTACGTCTCGGCCGGCCGGACAGAGCGGCTGTACCATCCGCCCGAACGGTTCGCAGGAGGGGGTTTGTGATGTCCGGCGACTTCGAGGGCAAGGTGGCGATCGTCACGGGTGGTTCGCGTGGCATCGGCGGCGCGATCGCCGATGAGATGGTGCGGCGGGGCGCCACGGTGGCCTCGTTCGACATCGTCGCACCCTCCGAGAGCCGTGAGAACGTCCTGGATCTCGCCGTGGACGTGGCCGACGCCGACGCGGTGCGGGAGGCAACGGCGGAGGCCGTCGCCAGCCTCGGCCGAGTTGACGTGCTGTTCAACAACGCCGGCATCCAGCGGGCCGCCCCCACGCACATGATGGACCCCGAGGTCTGGGACCTCGTGGTGGGCGTTCACCTGCGAGGGATGTTCCTGTGCAGCGCCGCGGCGATTCCCGAGATGCGCAAGGTCGGCGGCGGGGCCATTGTCTCGATCTCCAGCGCTGCGGGCTTCGTGGGCATACCGGGGCGGGCCCCGTACTCGGCGGCCAAGGCCGGGATCCTCGGGCTCACGCGGTCGCTGGCCGTGGAGGTGGCGCCCCACAACATCAGGGTCAACGCCATCGCCCCCGGATTCACTCGTACGCCGCTCGTGCAGCAGGCCATCGACGACGGCTCCCTGACTGAGGACTGGATGTTGCTGGAAATCCCTCTGGACCGCCTCGCGGAGGCCGCCGAGATCGCCCGCCCCGCCGTCTTCCTGGCGAGCGAGGACGCCTCCTACATCACCGGCCAGTGCATCATCGTCGACGGCGGCTGGACGATCCAGGGGGTCTCGGACCGCCCCGACTGGCTCGACGTCTAGCTGTCTCCCGCTCGTGGGGCGGGCAGGAGCTGCGAGCTCAGGTGCGGTACTGGCCGGGCTGGCCCCAGCGGTTGCCGCGGTCGCGGCGATGGCCGAAGGACTGGCCCAGGTTGACCTCGGCGAACTCGGCGGGGGACTCGCCGGTGGTGGCGTACTCGTAGAGGGCGGTCTGGTAGACGGCGCTCAGCGCCGAGGCCACTACGGCGCCGAAGATCATCAACAGGCCTCCGACGATGACGCCGAAGACGCCCAAGGGTCCAGAACCCAGGAAGATGGCGATGAGGAGCCCGGGCAGCATCAGGATGAAGCCCACGATGGAGAGGCCCGCCTGGGCGAGCAGGTTCTCACCCCACGTCCTGCGCAGCAGTTCCTTGGAGCGTCCGAGTGCCCGGAACGGGCCGACGTTCTCGACGATGATGATCGGCATGACCAGGAATGACATCACGCGCCACGCCAGGTCCAGGAGGCTGCCCATGATCGCTCCGAGGAAGCCGGCGCGGTCACGGGCCGCCGCCTGGATCGAGTTGATGATGAACCCCACCACGAGAGCCAGGATTGCCCACGGGGCGATTGCGCCGATGCGCCCCCAAGCGCCGCGGATCGCGCTGGCCACCGTGGGGTCACCGCCGGTGAGTCGCTCGCGAGCCCCGTGAACGAGGGCGCCCTGGAAGAAGTACACGGCGATGGCGGCGACAATGACACCCAGGATGATCAGCAGCACCGTGCCCCCGCCGACGTTCATGTCGCCCAGGCCGTCGGACGGGTCGTAGCTGACGAGGACGATGATGCCGAAGACGATGCTCGCGATGATCAGCGACGCCACGCCGCCGAGGACCGGCAGCCACATCAACTCCTTGTCCTTGCGCAGCACGCGCCAAGACGTCTTGCCGAGTTCCCAGGATCGTCCGAAGTAGCCCATGGGGTCTCTCCTCGTGGTCGATATGTGTTCGCCGCCGCCTGGAAGGACAGTCGCTACCGCCGCCCTCCGGGCCGCCGACAACTCGCAGCGTACCCGCTGGGCAGGGTGATTCTCAGGCGTTCACGTCCACGACCACCCGGCCGCGGACCTGTCCCGCCAGGATGTCGGCCGCCACCCGGTGAACCTCCGCCAGGGGCACCTCGGTGGTTATGGACGCCAGGGTGTCGGCGTCGAGATCGGTGGCCAGTCGCGTCCAGGCCGCATCCCGCCGGGCGGCCGGCTGGTACACGCAGTTGACGCCCAGCAGGCTCACGCCCCGCAGGATGAAGGGGAACACGGTACCGGTCAGATCCGAGCCGCCCGCCAAGCCGCAGGCGGCCACGCAGCCGCCCGGTTCGAGAGCTGCAATGAGATTCACGAGTGTGTGGCTGCCGACGGTGTCGATGCCGGCCGCCCACCGGGGCCGCGCCATTGGTCGACCGCCGGACTCGCTCAACTCGCTGCGGTCCAGGATTTCCGCCGCGCCGAGCGAACGTAGGTAGTCGCCTTCGGTGGCGGCCCGTCCGGTGGATGCCACCACCTGGTAGCCCAATTTCGCCAGAACGGCCACGGCCACGCTGCCCACGCCGCCGGCGGCACCCGTCACGATCACCGGTCCGTCGTCGGGAGCGATGCCGTGGTCCTCGAGGGCCAGCACGCAGAGCATGGCGGTGTAGCCGGCGGTGCCGATGGCGGCCGCGGCGCGGGTGTCGATCCCCTCGGGCAGGCGCGTCAGCCATGCGGCGTCCACGCGAGCCTTCTGCGCCATGCCCCCCCAGTGCTTCTCGCCGAGGTCCCAGCCATTGACCGTCACCCGGTCGCCGGGCTGCCAGTCGGGGTGTGTGCTGGTCTCGACGACACCGGCGAGGTCGATGCCGGGCACCAGCGGCCAGTTCCGCACGACGGGGGCGCCGTTGCAGATCGCCAGGCCGTCCTTGTAGTTGACCGTCGAGTAGTCCACGGCCACGGTGACCTCGCGCTCGGGGAGCTGATCCTCGGCGAGATCGGTGATCTGGTGGCTGAATCCCTCGTCGGTCTTCTCGAGCAGCAGGGCGGTGAACATGTGGGCCTCCCGGAGCGCGTGGGCGGGTACGTCCCGAGCCTATGGCCCGCCGCGCCACCCGCCCACGGTCGCCGGACGCATCGCCCCTAGGGTTACGGCCGCGATCCCCTCTGCCGTGCCTTCACACCACCAGCCCCTGGATTTCCGCCACCGGGGCGCGGATGGAGGAACTGCGGGTGACCGCGCCCAACGGACCGCGCAATCCGCCGAGACCGACCGTCGTGAAGCTTCCGACGAACGTGACAGTCGCGGTGATCCTGAAGCGGTCGCCCGAGGCGCCGGCGGAGGAGTGGCGGTATGTGTAGTTGCACGTGCTGAGCGCGTCGATGAAGCCGGGAAACCACGGCGTCCCCGGTCCGATACAGGTGACCGAGTCGCCGTTGCCCATCTTCCAGCGCACCGTTGTCGGTATGGCGAAGATCGTGACCACGTAGCCCCAGACCATGATCGTGGTGCTGTAGGTGCGCCAGTACGACGGTGGCAGCCAGAGCCACGTCGGGGTCTGCACGAGCAGCCCGCTGCCGTAGCTCGGTGAGGTGTAGATGGTTGGTCGAGGCGGGTTGAGCGCTCCCATCGCCGAGGAGAGGACCGTGGACTGGGTGGGACGCGGCCGCGGCCTGCTCGGCGCCAGGGCGAGGGTCTGTATGAAGTTGCCGTCGTAGTCGCAGATGTCGACCGTGTAGGTCCCGTCCTCCTGGGGGTAGAACGGTCCGCAGTAGTTGAGAGTGACACCCGTATTCTCGGGAGCGGGGGCCACCGTTGTCGGGCGCTCAACTGTGAGCGTCGTGCAGAAAGTCTGTTCGTCGCTGCAGTCCTCCAGCTCGGTCGTGTCGAGCGCGGCGACGCCACCCGTGGCGGCGGCGAGGAGGCCGGCCGTTGTCACGAGGCCGGCTGCGGCCCGCGCGCAGTGCGACCGGCGTCTCCGTCGAGTGGTGGCGGAGGTGCCGTCCCGATCGGGCCGAGCGTCTCTCGCGTGTTGGCCTGCATGATGCATCCGTCTGTCCTTCCTGTGTGAATGGCCTGTTCGAAGATCTCCGCGACGCGCCAGGAGCCGGCGACGCGGCGCATGAGCGCCAAGTGCACCACGGTCGCCTGCTCGTCGTTTCGGACCCGACCGGTCGACACTTCGTAGAGAACGGCGGTGTCGACGAAGCAGTCGAGGATCTCGGCCCCCTCGTCGTCCCAGCCCTGGATGTGGACGATGCGCCCGTCGCCGTGGTCGGGGGGAAGGCGCAGGGCGATTCCCCCGGTCGCCCGCCCGAGCAGGACGCCGGTGGCTCTACTGCGCAGTGGCTCGGTGCTGTACCGCGCGATCCCCGGATGATCCGGGTCCACCGGGTGACTGGCGGCGTCCCAGTAGCTGTCCCAGAACGAGGCGTAGGCGCCCAGGATCTCCGTGGCCAGTTCGGGCGGTGGCTCCTCACCGTCGAGGGAGGAACTCAGAGCGATCTGCGCGCCCGGCGCATCGGTACCGCTCGCGTCGGTAGCGTCCGGCGCTGCGACCGCCGGCGGCGCAGGGTCGACCGGACGTGCATCCGAATCCCTGTCTGTGAGGTCGCCGGTCCCGGGGGCGGTTGGGGAAGCCTCGGACAGTCCGGGTGTTCCTGGAGCGTCGCCGGGTGGTACGGCCGAGACGGCGGGGATCCGGTGCGGTTCGGATGCCGACTCCTGCGTCGGATCGCCGGCCGGTGAGTTGGCAGGAACCAGTTCGCCGAACCGTCGCCCTTCCTCGAGTGGATCCCCCCCTCCGGCTCGGACGCAGCCGGCGGCCAGGATCACCACCAACAACCCGATCGCGGCACGCCGCAAGGCCACCCCGAGACTCCTGTCAATGTGCCTGCCGGACTTCAGGCATCTTCCATGTGGTCTCATGGCATAGAGACTACCTAAGAGTATTAGAAAAGCATCAGAGTCATGAAAAGATTATGGAGAGCCTTCTTCCCGCAGCAGGTCGGGTTCGATGTAGATCACCTGGGCGATGGGCACAGCCGTCCGGAGGCGAGCCTCGGTCGCACCGATGGCACTCGCCAGCCCCGGCATGTCGAGTTCGGCGTCGAATTCGGCCTTGAGACACACCAGGAGTTCCTCCGGGCCGAGGTGCTGAGTGCGCAGGTGAATGACCCTGCGCACCCCCGGTGTGGCCGACGCCGCCTCGAGGAGTTGCCGGCGGTGTTCGGGAAGTGCCCCCTCGCCGATCAGGAGGCTCTGCAACTCGATGGCCAGCAGGACGGCGATCGTTCCCAGCAGCACCCCGATACACAGCGTGCCGATCCCGTCCCAGACGGCGTTGCCGGTGACGTGCGCCAGCACGACCGCAGCGAGCGCCAGCGCGAGGCCGGCCAGGGCCCCGAAGTCCTCCAGCAGAACAACGGGGAGTTCAGGGCTCCGGCTGCGGCGGATGAATTGCCACCAGTTCTTCTCGCCGCGCAGCGGCCGTGCCTCGCGTAGGGCGGTGCGGAACGACAGGCTCTCCAGAACGATCGCCACACCGAGGATGCCGACGGCCTACCACAGTCCCTTGATCTCGTGGGGGTGGCGCACCTTGTCGATGCCCTCGTAGATGGCGAAGCCGGCGCCGAGGGTGAAGATCACAAGGGCCACGATGAACGACCAGAAGTAGCGCTCACGCCCGTAGCCGAACGGATGCTCCGCCGACGGCCGCTTGGTGGCTCGCCGCACGCCGAGCAGCAGCAGCGCCTGGTTGCCGGCGTCGGCAACGGAGTGGATCGCCTCGGCCAGCATGGAGGACGAGCGCGTCAAGACGAACCCCACGAACTTGGCCGCGGCGATACCCGTGTTGGCCAGCAGCGCGGCGACGACCGCCTTTGTTCCTACCTCAGCAGCCATGGCTCAGCCGCGCCGGTGAGTGGGGTCGAGGAGGGCACACGCCCCATCCGTAGCACAGGGGATCGTGTTGGGGGCGGCCTATCCGGTGCACCATTAGGCTGGCCGCATGATTGACGGCAACGGTTCGCTCGCCTCAGGTCACGTGCGGGTGAGTCGTGACGGCCACATCGGTGAGGTCGTACTGGACAATCCGGCACGTCGCAACCCTCTCAGCCTGGCGGTCATGCGCGACCTCATTGCGTGCATCGGTGGACTCGGCGACGATCCTTCCGTGCGCGTCATCGTCATTGCCGGCACGCCACCCGCCTTCAGTGCCGGCCACGATCTGGCCGAGATGGTGGACCGTCCCGACGACTTCTACGACGAGTTGTTCGACGTCTGCTGCGAGCTGATGGCGGCGATCCGTGACGTGCCGCAGCCGGTCGTAGCCGCCGTCGACGGGATCGCCACGGCTGCAGGGTGCCAGGTCGTGGCTGCCTGCGATCTCGTCGTGGCGACCGAGCACAGCCGCTTCGCCACACCCGGGGTACGCATCGGCCTGTTCTGCTCGGTGCCGATGGTGCCGCTGTCCCGTGCGATCGGCCGGAAGCGAGCGATGGAGATGCTGCTCACGGGCGATCCCATCGACGCCGCGACCGCCGCCGATTGGGGTCTGGTGAACAAGGTCGTGCCGGCCGGCGAACTCCGGGAAGCGGTCTCCGACCTCGTTGGGCGGATCGGCCGCTACAGCCCCGGTGTCCTGGCGATCGGCAAGCGCGCCTTCTATGACCAACTCGACCGCGCCGAGCCCGAGGCGTACGGCTACACCCGGAAAGTGATGGCCGCCAACGCCGCCATGGACGATGCACAGGAAGGCATCGAGGCCTTCCTGCAGAAGCGCTCGCCGGTCTGGCCCACGCCGGTCCGGGGTACCGACGATCCGGTGGCGATCCCCGATCTGGCCGCCGGTTAGGGCGAGGCGGCAGCGGTGCAGCCGACCGCGGCGGTGTAGGGGAGTGGCGAAGCGCAAGCGGCGACCTCAGTCGCGTGCAGCGTCGGTGCAGCCGGGCATCGTGGGTCCGCCGCGTCCGGTGCCCCGGCGGATCGCCCGCCCGCCGTACGTCCGCAACACCCGCGGCGAACCCGGGCCGTCGCGCATGGCTCCGGTGCGCTCGCCGGCGGAGATTGACGCTATGCGCCGGGCGGGGGCGGCTGCTGCAGAGGTGCTGATCATCGCCGGCGGGCACGTGGCGCCAGGCGTTACCTCTGACGCCATCGACGCGGTTGTCCACGCCGAGGTGCTCGACCGGGGCGCCTACCCCAGCCCCCTCGGCTACCGCACCTTCCCGAAGTCCGTCTGCACGTCGGTGAACGAGGTCATCTGCCACGGGATCCCCGACAGCCGCCCGCTGGCCGCCGGTGACATCGTGAACGTCGATGTGACCGTGTACCTCGACGGCGTGCACGGCGACACATCCGCCATGTTCTTCGTGGGCGAGGTGGATGCCGAGAGCCGGCGACTCGTTAGCGGCACCCTCCGAGCCCTCCAAGCCGCCATCGAGGTCGTGGCCCCCAGCGTGCCGGTGAGTGCCATCGGCAGGGCCATCGAGGGTGTGGCGCGCCCGGGGCGCCTCGGCGTGGTGCGCGAGTTCGTCGGCCATGGCGTGGGACCGGACTTCCACGGGAACCTGCAGATCCCGCACTACCACGATCCGCGGAACTCGTCACCGCTGGGCGAGGGTATGACCTTCACGATCGAGCCCATGTTGACGCTCGGGAGCCCGCAGGTGGACCTGTGGAATGACGGCTGGACGGCGGTGACCGCTGATCGCTCCCGCTCAGCGCAGTTCGAGCACACGCTTTTGGTGACCTCCGACGGCGTGGAGATCCTGACCGTCACCACCGACGGCCACTGCGCCCACGAATCACCCGTGGCATCAACGCCTGGCGTGCACACGGGTTGAATCCCATCTCGCCCGCCCCGGGCGCGGCGCCTCGGGGTTCGGTTGCGATCAGCACGTGCCGGCAGGGTTGTCGCTGCTACCGGGGCCCGTTCCCCGGCGACTCCCACCACCAGGCGAGGCCCGAGACGCCGACGCCGGCGGTGGCCACGAGCGCCCCGCCGAAGCCTCCGATGAACGCCGTGGCCGGGGCGATCTCCGCTGTGACCGCAGCGAGGAGCGATCGGGCATCGTCGGCGGCACCGGCGTGGACGGCGGCGACGTGTAGGGCACGGACCTCCGCCGGGCGGCTCTGGTGCATCTGCTCCAGGATCCGGCGGTGGGCGCTCGCCGTGCTGCGACTCGGTAGCAGGCGGCGAATCCGCCCGTCGTGCACGTCGAACAGCGGCCGGACGCCGAGACGGTCACCCGCCCGGCCCGCCATCGCCGGGATCCGACCGCTGCGCACGAGCTGATCGAGGCCACCGAGCACCCCCATCAGGTGCACGCGGGCGGCAACGCGGCGGGCCATCGTCGCGGCCTGCTCGAGGTCCGCTCCGCCACGGGCGGCGACGGCAGCGGCGTGGACGGCGAGGGCCTGCCCGCCGGCGGCGTTGGCGGTGTCCACCACGATCGTGCGCCCTCCGGCCTCCCGCGCTCCCAGCACGGCCGCCTGGTGGCAGCTCGACAGCCTGGCCGACAGGGTGAGCACAAGCACGCCGTCGGGATTCTGGCGCTCGCGCACGGCTCGCGCGAACGCGCCCGGTCCCGGTGCGGCAGTGCTCAGCGTTCCTGCCGAGAGGAGGTCGCTGGGTGTCAGGGCGTCGTCGGCGACCTCCTCGCCGTCGATGGTGAGGAGGATCGGGACGACGGTGACGTCGAAGTCGCGCTGCAACGCCTTCGGGAGTGCTGCGGCACTGTCGGTCACGATCGCAACGGTCACGGGGCCGCCTCGATGGAAGTGACTGTCAGGGCGACGCTGCTTGCAATCGCCATCGCGACGGTCATGGCTCCCGCGAGTCGAGCTGATCGGCGCTCGAGCCGGCCCGAACCGCGGTGGCGCTGCCCATGACGAGGATTCCCGACGCCAGGAGTATGAGCCGGGTCCCGCTGAGCGTCCAAACGTTGAAGATCGTCACCTCGTCGAGGGCGTCGCGGATCGCACCGGCCACCACGGCGGCGAGCCCCAACGCCATCCGGATGACCATGTGGAAGGCGGCGAAGGCCAAGCCGCGTTGTACCTCGGTGGTGCCGGACTGCAGGGCCGTCATGCCCGACGTCAGCGCCACCGTCGCCGCCAGGCCGAAGCCGAACGCCCCCAGGTAGGTCAGCCAGAGGACGGGGCTGAGGCTCATGCCGGCCACCAGGGCGCCCATGGTCAGGGTGCCGTAGCGGGTCATCACCATCAGCGGGAGCCTGAGTTGGGTGGCGATGATCAGGCCCGCTCCCGCCCCCACGCCGAAGATGGCGATCAGCACTCCGAATTCCAGGTTCGAGGCTGCCAACTCCACGAGTACCAGGCTCAGGCCCAGGGAGAACAGCGCGCCCAGCCCGAGCGCCACCGCAGCGGCCGCGGGCATCACCGACCGGACGAGGGGAATGTGCGCGGCATCTCGCAGGCGTCCCGCGCTGGTGCCCGCGACCAAGACGCCGGTCGGTTGCTTCAGAGGCGCCATCCGGGCGATGAGTACAGCCGAGGCCAGGTAGGTCACGGCGTCGATCCAGAACACGGTGGCGTGCGGGCGCGACGCCAACCAGCCCTTGTCGGCGAACGGCAGCAGGGTCAGGACGGCGAATGCGCCCGCGCCGATGGGGATGCTGCCGAACGACGAGCCCAGCATCAGGCTGTTGGCCGTGGGCAGGTCGTTTGAGCGGGCGAGGTCCGGAACGGAGGCGTCGCGTGCGGATAGGAAGATGACGCTGGCCGCCTCCAGGACGAACGCCCACAGGTAGATCCACCAGAGCCGGGCGATGAGGGGAATGATCGCCACGATCCCCATGCGCAGCAGGTCGGTCGCCAGCATGGTGCGGCGACGGTCCCAGCGCAGCGACACTCTGGCGGCCACGGTCCCGCCCAGAGCCGCCGGCAGTAGGCGCAATGTCAGGATCCCGCCCACGGCGCTCGTGGAGGAGGTGACCTCCCAGGCCAGGGCCATGAGCGCGAACGTGGCCATCCAGTCGCCCAGGCCCGAGATGCCCTGCCCGATGAGCAGGCGGCGGAAGTCGTTGCCGCTCAGGACGCGGCGCAGCGAACTCATGGCGCACCGTCGTTGTCGCGGAGCAGGCGTTGGAGGAGGACTCGAGCCCGACGGCCGGCGGGTGGCACGGAATTGTTGCCGGTCAGGCGTTTGACCAGCATCGGTGCGACCACGAGCGAGCCCGCGAGTGCGCCATCGCGCCCGCCCCACGACAGCGCCAGGAACGGCAGCGCCAGCATTGACAGGAACGACACCAATGCCGTCTGGCGCAGCACCCGGCCGACCGCCAGTCCCGCGAGCAGCAACACTGCGCCCGGCCAGAAGATCACGGCCAGTGCACCCATGGCGGGCGAGACGCCGCGGCCCCCGGCCCCCCGGAGGAAGGGTGACCAGTTGTGCCCGGCGACGGCGGCACCGGCGGCGAGGGCACCGACGACGGGGGCCGAACCCGCGGCCAGCACACCCGGTGTTGCCTTGGCAACGTCCATGATTCCCCCGAAGGCGAGTGGCGCGAAGCCGGCGACCCTGTACAGGGCCGTACCGGACACGGTGCCGCTGCCGACGGAGCGCAGGTCGGTCGCCACGACCGACTGGGCCAGCAGGTTCGAGAAGGGGATGGCACCGACGACGAACGCGACGATCACGATTCGTGCTCCCGGCGCGATGAGGTAGTCCTGCGCCACAAGAAGCGAGGCCACCGACAGCGCCACCACGAGGGCAGCCGTGGCGGCGACAAGGCGCACGGCGGCGATGCGGTGGCGAAGGGTCTCCGCCGCACGCGGCGGAGCGCGGTCCTCCTGGACGGCGCGTCTCACATGCCCTGGACCAACTCGATCTCCCCGGTCGGGACCGAGCCGGTGATCTCTCCGATGATGGCGGACGTGTGGCCTGCCGCAGCCAGGGCACCCACGAGGCCTTCGGCGGCGTCAGGGGGGCACGCCACGAGCAACCCGCCGGAGGTTTGCGGGTCGGCCAGGATGTTCAGCAGCAGGGCACCGGCGTCGGGGTCGGCGGGCTCGAAGCGGAGGTGCGCTCGCACGGCCGCGATGTTGCGACCTGTGCCGCCGGGGACGTGACCGGCGGCGGCGAGGGTCTTCACCTCGGGCAACAATGGCACCGCGGCAGCGTCGAGGCGCGCTCCGAGGTCGCTGGCCGCGCACATCTCGTGCAGGTGGCCAAGGAGGCCGAAGCCGGTGACGTCGGTCGCGCCCGTGACTCCCGCCTCCAGTGCCAACTCGGACGCCGAGTCGTTGAGCCGGCACATTTGCGCCACCGCCGCCTCGAGGGCGCCCGCCGGGAGGCCGGCGTCGCCCGGTGGCAGGCGCTTGTGTGCTGTGGTGACGATGCCGGTGCCCAGTGGCTTGGTGAGCACCAGGAGTTGACCTGGCTCGGCGCCGCCCGAGCGCAGCAGCCGGTGGGGATCCACCTCGCCGGTGACCGCTTGGCCGTAGACCGGCTCGGGTCCGTCGGTGGTATGGCCACCGACAACGTGCCAGCCGCCCTCGGCAGCGGTGCGGGAGCCGCCGCGCAGCACTTCGGTGAGCAGGTCGAGAGGGAGGTGTTCGCGTGGCCAGACGACCACGTTGAGGGCGAACAGGGGTCGCCCGCCCATGGCGTAGACGTCGCTGGCGGCATTGGCGGCGGCGATGCGCCCCCAGGTGTGAGCGTCGTCGGTGACCGGCGGGAAGAAGTCGACCGTCGACACGAGGGCGCGACCGTCCGGTCGGCGCCAAACCGCGGCGTCGTCGCCGGTGCCGACCAGCAGATCGGGGTGTGTCTGATGCTTGAGCGAGCGCAGAACCTGCGTCAGGTCGTCGGGACCGAGCTTGCCGGCTCAACCCGCGCCGTGGCTGTACTGCGTCAGGCGATACGTCATGGGAGAAGTCTCGTGTCTCGTCGCGACGGGGGTACCCGCCGACGCAAACGCTACTCCCCACCGTCCCGCGGAGCCGAGGCGGCCGGCGACCGGGCCCCTCAGCGCTGGCAGGTGGGGCAGTACGTGGTGTTTCGGGCGTCGAGCACGCGACTGCACAACTTGGCACCGCAGCGGCGGCACGGTTCGCCGCTGCGCCCGTAGCAGTCCAGGTGGGCGAAGTTGTCGCCTGCCGGCCCGAGCAGGGTGCGGTAGTCACGGAACGTGGTGCCCCGGTGGGCGACGGCCTGCCGCAACACCTCGGGGATCGCCGTGTGCAGGGCGGCGGCCTCGGAGCGGGTGATCCGGCGCTTGGCGGGGTTGATGCCGGCCCGCCACAGCGCCTCGTCGGCGTAGATATTGCCCAGCCCCGCCACCGGGCGCTGGCTGAGCAATTGCGTCTTGACCCGCCGCCGGCTCTGTCGCAGCGCCCCCCACAGCCCACCCGCGGTGAACTCGTCGCTCAGCGGCTCGGGCCCCAGTTGAGCCAGAGTCGGGATGGTGCCGTAGCAGCCGGCGGGCACCAGCCGCACCCTCCCGAATCGGCGCACGTCGTGCAACTCCAGGATGGCACCGTCGTCGAGGCTCCACCACGCCCTCACGTAGCCGTCGCTGGGCGGAGCACCGGCGGCGAACTGCAGCCGGCCGGTCATACCGAGGTGCACCACCATCTCCTGCTCGCCGCTCAAGGCGACGATCAGATACTTGCCTCGGCGAGATACGTTCCCGACCGATGCACCGGCGGCATCCCGCGCGGGCAGGAACTTCTCCGACGGGTGGCTGGAGGCCTCGGTGATGCGGCGCCCGACCAGTCGCGTCTCCAACTGGCGACGGATCGTCTCGACCTCGGGCAGTTCAGGCACAGCGGAACCCCTCACCCGAAGAGAAGAAGCGAGTGACGCGGCGGCGCGTCCACGGAGCTGGCGCTCGAAGCCGGTGCGGACACTGCAGTTGCTCCACAGACGCTGAGTATGCCCTCGTGGAAGGCCCCGGGCGGACTCCTAGGATTCCAAGCGGAACGAATTCGGCCTGGGCTGTGGCGGCTAGTGGTCGTCCGAACCGCGTCAGTCGTTCCCTGTTCGCCTTCTTGGCGGTGGTCACCCTTCGCTTCCCCCTGCACTGCGAGTCCGCATACAGGAGGAGGCGCGCATGGAAGCCACGGCACCACGCGAGGAATCGATCCGGCTGACGAGCCGGGTCACGATCGACATCGAGACGGCGGCCGCTGGTATCACCGCGGAGATCGCCGGACGCTTCGCCGATCCGGAACATCCCCTGCACGGTTGCGAGGTGGTCTGGTCAGGCGACAACCAGTGCATCTGGGTCGTGACCGCGGAGGGGCCCTGTCTCGACGAGCGTTACACGCTCGTCGACATCTATCCGGACAGGTCTTGGACCGGCGGTTGCTCGGACTACGAGGAAGGTCCGAGGACCGGATGGCAGGTAAGCACCCCGTCGGAGATAGTTGACCTGCTGGGCGAGGCCTGACGGGCTGGTTGCTCAGCTGCTTGCCGACGGAGCCGTTCCCTTGCCCCCGTGCACCGTGGGCTCGGAGCACCACTGCTCGCGGAGGACGCTCAGCGGGTCAACGATCTCCTTGGGCAGTCCAAGTGCCCCGCAAAGCACAGCCTCATCAAGTTCGGCGCGTACAGGGTCGCGGTAGGCCTCGTTGGCGGGGAGCAGGTCGCTATCTGCAAAACGATCGAAGATCGAGTCAAGCGCACCGAGTTGCTCGCTGCTGAGATCGCGACAGTCGAGCGCCGGGAGGTGCCCGAGCCTGCCGACCGAGAGTATCGACCTCCCCTGCTGCTGACGGGAGCCGATCCACCAATGCCCGACTAGTCCCAGAGTGGTAGCGCACCAGAGCACGACTGCCTTCTCATAGGCTCGTTCGTCGAGGAGGAATGACGGCCATGCCCGTCCACCAATGGCTGGCTTGCGCGTTAGGCACGCCGCGAGACTTTGCGAGTTCAGCCGGAAGTCGCTGCTCAGGTGCAGGCGTGTTCTCGTGTCCCAGATTCCGATCGCCTGGTCGCGCTTCCCAGGAAGGATGCGCCCCTGAGAATCCGGCTCTACCACCAACCGGCGTTCTCGCCCGGCTTCGTGTCGCCACAATACGGGGTAGGAGCCGGTCCTGCCCGGCGTGAGGGTCTCGATCTCAAACGGCCCGCGTGCGGTGGTGCCACCGCTCCGAACATCGAGATGATAGGGGCCCGGACAACCGAGCTGAGCCAGCGTCGCGATCGCGATCGGAATCTCTGCAAGACCAGCCAGGCGAACTTGCCCGCGTCCCAACGCCAGTGCAGCCTCGATGACGTCAGTCTCGATGACTTGCGCGCAGCCACTGTTGTCGATTCCCGCTCGCACGAAGCATCCGACATTGTCATCGCCGATCCGGAGCCGGCCGGCCGGTCTGTCCTCATCGATAGCTTCGACAGCACGGGCGATTTCCACGGCTTCGGGGATTCCCTCGGGACGCCGCGACAGATTGACCCAGAGCACCTTGGGCGGCTCCGTTGATTTTGCGGTGTCGTCGGATCGCCGATCCGCGACAACGAGCGCTTCGGCCATACCGGTGTCAGCCGAGAATGCCCTGCTGTTCGAGCCGGCCGCGGCGATGGTCACAATCGCGATGTCGCGGTAGTACTTCTTGAGCAACTGCCGCGAGGGGGCCCAGGCGTCGCCCGCCGAGATCGTCGATGGGAGTACGAAAGCAACCGTTCCGCCAGGCTTGACCTTGTCATGGGCCAAATCGAAGAAGTTGGAGGCGAGGCCGGCGTTGCCGTGGCCCGCTGGCTCGTGCTCCAGCTTCCGCCGCAGCGATCCGAGCCGCTTGGACATCTGCTTCTGTTCCATCTCGGACGTCTCGAAGCCGGCGAAGGACGGCACGGGCACATCAGAGATCTCGTGATTCGTGGGTCGCGTGAACGGCGGGTTCATGATCACCAAGTCGACGCTCCGGTTGGGCAAATCGATTCGGCGCTCGCCCGCGTCGCCAATTTCGCTCGTCCCGGTCACAGTCGTCGCACCTCTGCCCAGCAGACTCCATGCTTCGGCGTCGTCAAGCAATTCCAGCGAGCCGATGAAGGTTCGCGTCCCGCTGCCGGGGTCGTGCTCGCCGTAGGGCATGGTGTGGATGCGAGTGTTGCCGAACGTCACCGTCGGGTGCGCGGCCATCAACTGGGCAGCGGTCAGATGTGTCGCGGCAGGCATGATGTCGCAGCCGATGATGACTCGCTCCATGAAGCGGGCGTGAATGTCCTTGTCGTCCAATCCGCCTCTCCGTAGGCGGGAGACGATGCGGCGATAGACAGCGGATAGCAGCGCTCCCGTGCCACAGGCAAGATCGGCGACTCGTAGTTCGCCGACCGCATCGCTGTTGCGCCAATCCGTCTCGAGACGCGCCACCGCAAGTTCGGCTAGGAGCGTCGCGGAGGACGGTCGCGTGTAGAACGTGGCAAGGAACTTCCTGTCGGCGATGAGTTGCCCGAACATCTGTCCGGCCATGTCACCGACCGTTGTCGCTCCGAGTCCTCGGAGCTTGCTCGCCACGTCACTGAGTCGAGTGAGGGCCTGACCGGCTACGGCCTCGTCGAGTGCGCTGAGGATCCGCCGAGCGACGTGGAAGATTGGCCAGTAGTTGACGTCGAGGATGGCGCGCCAAGTTGCCAGAACTTCGGACTGCAGGAGGACGTTGCCGTAACCCCGCATCGATGGGTCGGTCGGAGCGCGGATATCCCGGTTGACGGCGGCGATAGCGGAGTGCACCGTGAGTGCGTTTGCGACGATTGCGGCGGCCATCCTGGTTGTTTGCTCGCCGTCTCTCTGGTGAAGGATGGCTGCTATCTGATCGAGTCCTGCCGGATACGTCTGCTCCATGCCGCGTCTGATGATGTTGGCCGCCTGCCGCACGCCGGACTCGAGGACGTTGACGCCTTCTGCCAGTTGCCGGGGCGACACGGCGACCGTCTCGACGAAACCGGCGAGATCGGCCAGCGTGCCCTCGATCCAACCGTGCGTAGGGAACCACGACAGCGCCGCGGTGCCGTTGGTGCAGACCTTGTAGGAGTACCTCAGCGCGTCGAGTCGTGTTCCAGGTGTGCGGGCTTCGGCAGGAATCTTGACGGCCACGACCTGTTCGACGGGCGATCCGTCCGCCGAGAACGTTCCACCGAGGCGGGCCCTCGCGTCGGCTTCGACCGTCCGCGCCGGAGACACCTCCGTCTCGATGATGACCCCGCCCGAGCGCGCGCTGTTGGTGATGAGGATGTCGGGCTTTCGACCGGCACCCTCCGTGAGAATGTCGGTGCTCTCGGCGTGAACGGTCTGGTCGTTCCAAGCCGGATGCAGTCGGCGCAGGGCGGCCGCGAGATCGTGGTTGATGGAGCCCTCGGTCTGGCGCGCCACGATGCAACTACTTCCTCTCGGATAGCGTCTCAGACGGCCTCGGCAAGGGCGGGGGCGTCGGGCCGGAGGGAGCCGGCGAGATGGCGGCGCTCGACTTCGGCAAGACCCTCCGGGCAGTGCCGGACGAAGGCGCACCAGCCGCACAGCGGACCGGTCTCCGGCGGGAACTCGCCCGTGTCCGAACGCTGGAGCAACTCCTCCCATGTGTCGGCAAGCCGCTGGGTGACGTCCCGGATGTTCTCAGCGGTGACCTGGGTCTCGTCGATCCTCTGGCCGAGATACATGAGGCGGGCCCGCGCCGGGAGCGTGCCCTGCATCTCGGCGAGTGCGGCGGCGTACAGGAGAACCTGCTCGAGCCGGTCCTTGAAGAACCTCCGGCCCGGTGCCCGTCCCGACTTGTAGTCGCTGATGACGAGTCCGTCGGAACCGGCCTCGACACGATCGATGTACCCGATGAACGGCACGCCGCCGATTTCGACGGACACCTCCGTCTCGGTGTCGACGACCTCCACCGTCTTGGGATCCTCGAGGTCCCACAGCCCTTCGATGGCCCGCCAGGCCGTCCATTTGAAGTTCCGGATGCCGTCGGTGTCCAGTGCGAGAGCGTTGAAGTCCTCGTCGACCGCCATGTCCGACCAAACTTCCTTCGCGCACGCCCGGGCGCGGTCCATCGTTCGCTCCTGAGGCTCGAGACCCAGCAACTCCTCGAGAACGCGGTGGGCGAAGGTGCCGGCCAGTGCCGCCTCGCCGGGCGGATCGGGCAGTCTGTCGACGTAGCGGAACTTCCAGCGCCGGGGGCATTGCCGGAACATGGAGGCGCTGGTGGGGGAGAGGTGCTTGGGGCGCACCGGGATGTGCACCACGGTGTTCGTCTCGCCGGAGGCGGGGCGCGTGTGGGCCTGCGCGTCCATGCCAGCAGTGGCGGGGAGGGTTGGACCGGGGTTCGCGCCCGGGCCGGCTTCCGTTGATTCCATGCGTGTAGTTCTACCATCTGGCTATGACACGGCTCCGACTTGGACCTCCGCCGTCGGTCTCCAGATCGCGGCGCAACCGCGGCGGGGGCCGCGCCGGGCAGACTGGGAAGATGCCGTGGCTCGTGGCAGGGGACAGGGTCTTTGCGAGCCTTGAAGTGGCGAGCAGTCCCCGCAAACGCGCCCGAGGGCTGTTGGCCCGCGACCACATTGAGGGGGCGCTGTGGTTGTCGCGGACCCGGGCGGTACACACTCTGGGGATGCGGTTCACCATCGATGTGGCCTACTGCGACGCCGAGGGGAAGGTGCTGGAGATCGTCACGATGAGACCATGGCGGTTGGGATGGCCGCGCCTGCGGGCCCGCAGCGTGGTGGAGGCCGAGGCGGGATCCCTACGGCGCTGGGGGGTCACCGTGGGCACGATTCTCGAGGCGCAGGAGTAGGCGCCGTGCCTGGTGATCCTGCACTGGTGCTGGTGGCAACGCCGATCGGCAACATGGGCGACCTGGCCCCGCGGGCGGTGGAGGAACTGGCGGCCGCCGACGTGATCGCCTGTGAGGACACCCGGCGAACAGGGCGCCTGCTGGCGCTCGCCGGGATCTCGGGGAAGGAACTGCTGGTCGTCAACGAGCACACCGAGGCGGAGGCGGCGCGGTCGCTCATGGCGCGCATCCGGTCGGGTGAGCGGGTGATCTACGTGACCGACGCCGGCACGCCGGCCGTCGCCGACCCCGGCGAGCGGCTCGTGCAGGCCGCGGCGGATGCCGGCTGCACCGTGACCATCGTGCCGGGACCCTCCGCGCCCCTGGCAGCGGTCGCGGTCAGCGGTCTGGCGTCGGGGAGGTTCGTCTACGAGGGTTTCCTGCCCCGCCGAGGCGCTGCCCGTACGGCCCGCCTGGCGGAGTTGGCCAACTCGGAGCGGGCTGTGGTGCTGCTCGAAGCCCCGCACCGTTGCGAGCGCACCGCGGTTGACCTGGCGAAGGCGTTCGGCCCGCAGCGGCGCGCCGTGGCGGCACGCGAACTCACCAAGCTGTACGAGGAGATCTGGCGGGGCACGCTCGACGAACTGGCCGGCTGGGCCGCCGCGGGGCTTCGGGGAGAACTGGTCCTTGTGATCGAGGGCGCACCACCGCCCGCCACACCCACCGACGACGACATCGCCGCGGCATTCGAAGCCGAACGCGCGGTAGCTCTGGAGGCGTCCGTCCGCGATCTCACGTTGACCGTTGCCGGCGCCTTGGGCGTCAGTCGTCGTCGCGTTTACGAAGTAGTCCACGGACTGGAACGTGCCCGCACGTCGGGACCTACGGGACCTCAGGAAACGGCAGGGCGGTGATGCCGGGGGCGCCGTAGGTGGCCATTCCCAGGCACCCGGAGCGCCACCGGCAGCGCCGGTCGGACCACTGTGCGACCGGCGACGAATCCACGCCCGATCTTCTGCGGCAGTCCAGGAGGCGGGCGCCGATATCGTGACGGCGTGGCTCGGTTCTTCGCAACAACCCCCATCTATTACGTCAACGACGTGCCGCACATGGGCCACGCCTACACGACGCTGAGCGGTGACGCCCTGTGCCGCTGGCGGCGGTTGCACGGTGACGAGGTGTTCTACCTGACCGGAACCGACGAGCACGGCCTCAAGGTGCAGCGCGCCGCCGAGCAGAACGGCCTCACCCCTCAGGAGCAGGCCGACCGCACCAGCAGGCGCTTCCGCGAGGCGTGGGACCTGCTCGACATCGCCTACGACGACTTCATCCGCACCACCGAGCCGCGCCATCACACGGCGGTGCAGACCCTGCTGGAACGCTGCTATGAGAACGGCTACGTCTACAAGGACACCTACCAGGGCGCGTACTGCGTGTCCTGCGAGGCGTACTACGCCGAGGCCGACCTGATCGACGGCGACTGCCCGATCCACGAGTTTCCTGTCGAGCAGATGTCGGAGGACAACTACTTCTTCCGGCTGTCGGCGTTCCGGGACCGGCTGCTGGAGTGGTTCGAGGCCGTACCCGACAACATCACTCCCAAGCGCTACCGCAACGAGGCCCGCGCGCTCGTGCGGGGCGGCCTCGAGGATCTCTCGATCACCCGCACCTCTCTCCAGTGGGGTATCCCCGTGCCGTGGGACCGCAAACACGTCTTCTACGTGTGGTACGACGCCCTCACCAACTACGCCACCGCGGCCGGCTACGGCACCGACGACGAGCGCTTCGCCACCTGGTGGCCGGCGGTGCGTCACTTGCTCGGGAAGGACATCATTCGCTTCCACTGCGTGTATTGGCCGGCCATGCTGATGGCGGCGGGGGTGGAGCCCCTCCCGCGGTTCCACGTGCACGGCTGGCTGCTCGTGAGCGGCACCAAGATGGCAAAGACCAGCGTGGTCCAGATCGCCCCCGCCGACCTGGCCGCCAGCCTCGGGGTGGACGGTCTGCGCTACTCGGTGCTGCGGGACAACCCCTTCGGCCCCGACAGCGACTTCAGCTACGAGGCGCTGGTCCAGCGCTGCAACAGCGACCTGGCCAACGGGCTCGGCAATCTGCTGCAGCGCGTCACAACGATCGTGGCTCGCTCCTGCGGGTCGGTCGGCAGCCGGCCGGCACCCGGCAGCCCGTTGGGGGCCGTCGCGGCGCAGGCCTACGAGGCCACTGCCGCAGCGTGGGACAGGGTGCAACCGTCGGTGGCCCTGGAGGAGACCTGGCGCATTGTCCGGGAGACCAACGAGTATCTGCAGGCCCACCAGCCGTGGAAGCTGGACCCCGGGCCCGAATTGGACGCCGTGCTGGGCGACGCGCTGGAGGCTCTGCGGATTCTGGCCGTCCTGGCGCATCCGGCGATGCCGCGGTCGTGCGCCGAGGTGTGGCGGCGAATCGGCCTCGACGGCGACCCAGCGGACGCGCGCCTGCCCGAGGCGGTGCATTGGGGGCAGTATCCCGGCGGCCTGACCGTCGAGGTCGGCGATCCGCTCTTCCCGCGCCTGTCGGTCGACTGAGAAGCGGTCGTGGGTGAGGTCGGCGCCGCCGGCGCTCCCGGCGGCACGTGGATCGACACGCACTGCCACCTGAAGCTCGAGTCGTGCGACACCGAGGTGGCCGCGGCCCGGGACGCGGGCGTGGCGGCATTGGTTGCCATCGGCACCGACGTGGCCGATTCCCGCGAGGCGCTCGCGGTTGCAGCGCGCCACCCCGAAGTCCGGGCCTCCGTCGGGGTGCATCCCCACGAGGCGAGAGGCGGCACCGACGGGCTCGCCGACCTGCTGGAACTCGAGGATGTCGTGGCCGTCGGGGAGTGTGGCCTGGACTACCACTACGACCACTCGCCCCGACCCGATCAGCGGCGGGTCTTCGCCAGCCAGATCGCCCTTGCGCACGAAGCGGGGCTCACGCTCGTCGTGCACAGCCGCTCGGCGTGGGACGACACATTCGCCATCCTGGCCGCCGAGGGTGTGCCGGAGCGCACGGTCCTGCACTGCTTCACCGGGGGGGTGCCGGAGGCGGAGCGCGCACTGGAGATCGGGGCCTACATCTCGTTCAGCGGCATCGTGTCGTTCCCGAAGGCGCCCGAGGTGCGCGAGGCGGCGGCCCGCTGCCCCGCCGACCGGGTGCTGGTGGAGACCGACGCGCCCTTCCTGGCCCCGGTGCCCCTGCGCGGCCGACCCAACAGCCCGGCGTACGTGCCGCTGGTTGGTGCGGCGCTGGCTCAGGCTCGGGGTATCGCACCGGAGGACGTGGCGGCGATGACGACCGCCAACGCCGTTCGGGCCTTCGGTCTGGACGCGCTGGTCGCACGCTGAGCCCGCGGCTCGCCAGTGGGCGGCGATTCGTCGGTGGGGAAGATCGGTCATAACATTTTGTGCCTGTTCCGGGCGACTGCATTTCTCGATTGTGGATGGCAGGGATGACCGTGCGCGCTCCGGCGACCGCTGAGCGCCGGCGACCCCCGACCATCGGGGCTCTCGTCGCTATCGCGGTGGCCGTGTTGCTGGGTGCCGCCTGCGGGTCGGAGACGGAGGAGTCTTCCGAACCGCTCGCGGAATCGGGTACCCCCGCTCCTGCCCCGGCCCCCGACGGTTCGCCGGGGGTTGCTGAGGGCTCCGGTGAGCCGCCCGCCGGGGACGCGCTTGGGGCCGCGCCCTCCTCGGAGGTGTCGCCCCAACCTTCGGCCCAACCCCCGCCGCCGGCTCCGGACGGCTCGTCGACCCCGCCGACGCGGCAGGCCGACACGTCGTCGATGCGGACGTTTCCCTCCACCGCCGTCTGGGCTGCTCTGCGACACTGCGAGTCGCAGGGCGACTACGGGTTCGTGCACCCGTCGGGGCAGTACTCCGGGGCGTACCAGTTCACGGTGGCGACGTGGGATCGGTTGGCGGGCCAGCGTTACACCGATTTACTGGGTGTCCTCCCGTCCGATGCGGCGCCTGGCGACCAGGACCGTATGGCGTACTACCTGTGGGTCGAGTCGGGCTCCGCTCCGTGGCCCGCATGCAGTCACGTCTTCTCCGAGGACCCGCCACCACCGCCGGCCACTGCCGGCGACACGGCGCCGGAGGGCACGACTCCGGCGCCGCCGGCGACGGAGGAGAGTGTCGCCGCAGGGGCTGCGCCCGCCGCGTCAACACCGGGTGAAGATCAAACGTCGCGGGCGGAAGCGGAGGCCGATTCCGGCGGAGCGCCGGAGGGGACCGACGAGGTGAGCGGGTCTCCCCCGAACGAGGATGCGAGCGCACCGCCGGACGGTGGGCCCGACGATGGTGGACCCACACCGCCGGAGGAGTTGCCGCAACTGGAGATCGACCTGTCGGTGCAGCCGGCGATCCCACCGGACACGCCCGGTTTTCCAACGCCGGACCAGTGGGCGGCCCTCCGGCACTGTGAGTCCAGCGGCAACTACCGGGCCGTCCACTCGACCGGCCGATACTTCGGCGCCTACCAGTTCTGGCCGGACACCTGGGACTTCGTGGCCACGCGAAACTACCCCCGGTTGCTCCGCGTGCTGCCCTCGGCCGCCACACCACAGGATCAGGACCGTATGGCCTACGCGCTCTACGAGGGGCGCGGTGCCCAGCCGTGGCCGGTCTGCGGCCGGTACCTGGCTGCCGCCACCGAGGCGGGTTCGTCCGGGTGACGCTCGGCGCCGCAGCCGTGGCCGACCTGCTCCGTCGCCACGAGGTCCGCCCGCGCCGCTCGCTCGGACAGCACTTCGTCGTCGACCCGAACACCGTCATGCGGGTCGTGCGCCTGGCAGGCGTCGCGCCCGGGCAGCGGATCATCGAGATCGGCGCGGGCTGCGGCTCGTTGACGGTGGCCCTCGCCGATGCCGGTGCCACGGTGCTCGCCGTGGAGATCGACGCTCGACTCCTGGGTGCCCTCGAAGAGGTCACGGCCGGTCGAGCGGTGGAGGTGCTGCACGCCGATGCCACGGATCTGGCCTCGTGGGCGCCGCTGCTGGATGCGGGAACCTCGCCTGGGGGTGCCGGCGAGAACTGGAAGCTGGTTGCCAACCTGCCCTACAACGTGGCAACCCCTCTCCTGCTGGACGTGCTGGACGGATTGCCACAGATCACCGACATGGTGGTCATGGTCCAGCGCGAGGTCGCCGAACGTCTGGCCGCGCCGCCCGGCCACCACGCGTACGGCCTGCCGTCCCTCAAGGTCGCTTGCTGGGCCAGCGCCGATGTGCTCGGGGGTGTCCCGCCCACCGTGTTCTGGCCTCGCCCAAGGGTCTCGTCGGCTCTGCTGGCGATCCGCCGGCTTCCGGAGCCTGCTGCCGGCAACGTCGAGGAGCTGTACCGGCTGGCGCGGCAGGCGTTCGGTCAACGACGCAAGATGCTGCGATCGTCGCTCCGCGGGGTTGTCGAGCCGGCGGGGTTCGCCGCCGCTGGAGTGGATCCGGCAGCGCGGCCCGGCGAGCTGACCGTGGGCGATTGGTCACGTCTGGCAGCGGTCGCCGGGACCGGTACCGGCGAGAGTCGCCGGGGGGCCGATCAGTGAACGCCGAGGTGTTGGCCGCGCCGGCCAAGCTCACCCTGTCCCTGCGGATCACCGGACGTCGCCCGGACGGCTACCACCTCATCGAAGCGGAGATGGTGACGCTCGACCTGGCGGATCGCCTCGTCGTCGAACCCGGCGACGGCCTGATCGTCATCGATGCCGGTGCCACGGTGACGCCGGGCTCGCCAGCGGTGCCCGCGACCCACCGGGACGTCCCGGTGGGGTCGGAGAATCTGGTGACGCGGGCGCTGGCTCTCGTCGGGCGTCGGGCCCGGGTGACCTTGCACAAGGCGATCCCGGCCGGTGCCGGACTGGGGGGAGGTTCGGCGGACGCAGCGGCCATCCTGCGCTGGGCGGGTTTCGGTGACGAGGAGCGAGCCGCGCAGCTCGGCGCCGACGTGGCGTTCTGCCTGCGGGGTGGCCGCGCCAACGTGCGCGGCATCGGCGAGATCATCGAGCCCCTCGCCTTCGAACCACGCACGTTCACCCTCTGCACGCCACCGTTTGGGTGCTCGACTGCCGCGGTGTACCGGGCCTGGGACGAACTCGGCGGACCGGCCGGACCGGCCGGCAACGACCTCGAAACCGCGGCCCTGGCCGTTGAGCCGCGCCTGGCTCGCGTGCGGGACGAGTTGGCGGAGACCACCGGGCAGCGCCCGCGACTCGCCGGCAGCGGTTCGACGTGGTTCGTCGAAGGCGGCTACCCGGCTTCGGGGCGGAAGGTTGTGCGGACGGCGCTCGCTAGTTGAGCAGCCGGACTGAGCAGCCGGATCGGCGGCTCAGCGGCCCCTGGCGCGCTGGAAACGGGTACGCCGAAGCATCTTGCGGTGCTTCTTCTTCCGCATGCGCTTGCGGCGCTTCTTGATTAGCGAACCCATGAGGGGAAGAGCCTAGCCGGTCAGTGGCTCGTAACACCTGCCCTCTTCTGCGGTCGAGGTCACCACCGGCTGTGAGGCGCCCGCTAGCGTGGCAGTCGGTGGCCGGTAGTTCAACGGTAGAACGCCTGACTTTGGATCAGGAGGCTGCAGGTTCGAGCCCTGCCCGGCCAGCATGACGCCCCAACCTGCCCGGCAAGCACCATGATCGTCCCGTGAGCGCCTTCGGCGGCGTCGACGTCTCGGCGATCGTTCTGGCGGCCGGTCGCGGAGCCCGGATGCGGTCGAGGCTGCACAAGCCTCTCCACCGGCTCGCAGGGGCACCGATGCTGGCCCATGTGGTTGACGCTCTCAGTGCCTGCCGTCCCGATCGCATCGTGATCGTGCTCGGGCTCGACGACGAGGTCGTGGCGAAGGAGATGCAGTCCCGCACCGGGCATCTGCCCCTCGACATCGCCGAGCAGCCCGTCCCCCGTGGCACCGGTGATGCCGCCGCCTGCGGCTTGGCGGCTCTGCCCGATCCGGGGGGTGATCCCGAGGCTGGCGAACTCATCATCGTCCCGGGGGACGCCCCGCTGCTGCGCCCGGCGACGCTCCGATCGCTGACCGAGAGCCATCTTGCCAGCGGTGCCGCGTGCACGCTGCTGACCGCCCGCGTCGGCGACCCGTCGGGATACGGTCGCATTGTGCGGAGCCGCGACGGCGCGGTGCACCGCATCGTCGAGCAGGCGGACGCCTCGCCCGCCGAGGCGGCCATCGACGAGATCGGCACGTCGGTCTACGTGGTCCGCCGCAGCTTCCTCGGCCCGGCGCTGCGGCGCATTCGACCCGACAACGCCGCCGGGGAGTTCTACCTGACCGACATCGTGAAGGTTCTCGCCCAGATGGGCCACAGGGTCGAGGCGGTAACCCTCGCCGACCCCACCGAGGCCCAAGGGGTGAACAACCAGGAGCAACTCGCCAGTGCCCGTGCCGAGATCCGGCGGCGGGTGATCGAGAGTTGGCTGCGCGCCGGCGTGGCCATTGTCGATCCCGCCAACACCTACCTCGACGTGACCGTCCGCCTCGCCGCGGGCGTGGTGTTGCTGCCCGGCACCGTTCTGGAGGGACACACCGTCGTCGGTAAGGGGGCCGTCATCGGTCCGCACACGCGGCTCGTGGACTGTGCGGTGGGTGCTGAGGCCGTCGTCGAGATGAGCCACGGCAACGACGCCGAGATCAGCCCGCGCCAGCGCGTGGGGCCGTTCGCCATACTCGGGCCGGCGGTCTCACCAGAACCGCACTCCGAGGAGGGAGGAAGATCGTGCAACTTGTGACGACCAAGCGCCTGCAGCTTCTGTCGGGTCGGGCCAACCTGGAACTGGCGGAGGCGATCGCCGAGCATCTGGGGGTCGATCTGTGTGAGACCAACCTGTCGGAGTTCGCCAACGGCGAGATTCACTGCCGGTTCGGGCAGTCCATCCGCGGCGCCGACGTGTTCATCATGCAGTCGCACGCGGCGGTCGACGGCCGCTCGGTCAACGACGCCGTCATCGAGCAACTGGTGATGGTCGATGCCGCGTGGCGCGCCTCGGCGAAACGCGTCACCGCCGTCTGCCCGTTCTTCCCGTACGCCCGCCAGGACCGCAAGGCCGAGGGCCGCGAACCCATCTCGGCCAAGCTGATGGCCAACCTGCTGGACTCCGCCGGGGCCGGCCGTCTCGTCAGTGTCGACCTGCACTCCGGCCAGATCCAGGGGTTCTTCGACGGACCCTGGGACCACCTCACGGCCATGCCTGTGCTGTGCGACCGCATCGCCGATCTTGGCGACGACCTCGTGGTGGTGTCTCCAGACGCGGGCCGCGTGAAGGTCGCCGAGCGATTCTCCATCGCTCTGGGGGCCGACCTGGCGATCGTCCACAAGCGCCGCATCCGGGGAGAGAAGAGCACCGTGCAGGCCCGTGAGGTCGTCGGCGACGTGGCCGGGCGCGTCTGCGTCCTGATCGACGACATGATCGACACGGGTGGGACGATCGTGGCTGCAGCCGAGCAGTTGATGGCTCGCGGCGCCGACGAGGTGTACGCCGCCACAACGCACGGTCTGTTCTCCGGACCGGCTATCGACAGGCTGAAGAACTCGGTGATCCGGAAGGTCATCGTCACCGACACGCTGCCGATGCCCCCGGAGAAGACCATCGACAAGCTGGAGATCGTCTCGGTGGCGCCGACAATCGCCAGCGCCATCCGGGCCGTCTTCGAGGACACCTCGGTGAGCGAAATCTTCGGCGGCAACAACTTGTCCTGAGACGGCGCCGGGTCCAGAGCGTGCCCCGCTAGGCTCGCGCCGGTTCGTCAGTCGAAATTCCGCCGCTGGATGTTATGCAGGACGTCGTTCTCCCCCTCAAATTGGGCCGCTCCATCGGTAGCGCGCCGTCCCGCCGCCTCCGGCAGCAGGGCAAGGTGCCTGCGGTGGTATACGGCCTCGGCCACGACGCCTTGAGCGTGACGGTGGACTACCGCGAGTTGCGCGACGCGCTGTCCACCGACGCCGGGCTGAACGTCGTGCTGAACATCGAAATCAATGAGCAGCAGCATCTCGCCCTGGTGAAGGAACTACAGCGCCACCCGGTGCGCGGCAACGTGACCCATGTGGATTTCGTGCGGGTCGATCCTGATGCCGACGTCCCCGTAGACGTGCCGATCCGGCTGACGGGGGAGGCCACCGCGGTGCTGGACATGAACGGCATCGTCGACCAGTCGTTGAACACGCTGCGCGTCCTTGCCAAACCCCGCTCGATCCCGAACTCGCTGGCGATCGACATCACCGACCTGGCCGTCGGGACCGCGCTCACCGTGGGCGACATCGAGTTGCCCGCCGGTGTGGTGTCCCTCGTTGCCGAGACGGCACCTGTTGTCTCCGGCATCATCACGCGCATGGCCCTTGAGGAGGCAACGTCTGACGAAGCCGACGAAGCGGCAGACGCCGACGGTGACGACGCCGCGGAGGACGACGCCGGCGACAGCGACTGAGGGTGGCGATGTCCCTGCACCGGCGACGGCCGGCTGGGACACAGCGCACGGGGACCCCGGCGGATCTGCTGGTCGTAGGGCTCGGCAACCCGGGAGCGAACTACGCCGCAACCCGCCACAACGCGGGTGCCGCCGCGGTGGAGATCCTCGCTGAACGCTACGGCGGTCGCCTGCGGCGCCGGCCCCGGATGCCGGCGCTGACCGACGAGGTGCGCATCGAGGGACGGCGCGTGGCGCTGGCCTTCCCGCAGACCCACATGAACGGCTCCGGCGAGGCCGTGCGGAAGCTCCTGGCGCGCCACGGCATCGACGAACTGGCCCGACTCGTGGTCATTCACGACGAGCTCGACCTCCCGACCGGGCGCGTGCAGGTCCGAGTGGGCGGGGGTCTGGCCGGGCACAACGGCCTGCGGTCGATCCGCGATCATCTGCGAGCCACATCGTTCGTGCGGGTGCGCATCGGCATCGGTCGCCCTCCCGATCCACAGGCCGGCGCCGACTATGTGCTGAGCCGCCCGCCGGCCCGCGAGCGCGACGCGCTGGCATCGGCTGCCGGCCGGGCTGCGGACGCGGCCGTGGCGATCGCCACCGCCGGGCTCGCCACGGCCATGAACACCTTCAATGCCCGCTGAGGTTGGCCGCGCCGTGACAGCGGGGCGCTCGCCGCTGGCCAATCTTGCGATCGATGTTGCCGCAGCGCCCGCGCTCAGCGCCTCCCTTGGCCGGCGCGAGGCAACCCTGGCGGTTCCCGAGCGCGGGCAAGCGGCCGCGCTGGCGGCGGTTGCCCGCGCCGCGGGTCGCCGGCCGGTCGTGGTGTGCACGCTCAGCGACACCGCTGCCGAGCATCTCTGCGCCGACCTGGGGAGTTGGCTGGGCGCCGACGCCGTGGCCGCCCTCCCGGCCTGGGAGACGCTCCCGTTCGAGCGGATCAGCCCCACCGCGGCTGCCATGGGTGGCCGGCTGCGGACGATCTGGCGGATGCGCCGGCCCGAGACCACCCCGGCGGTGATCGTGGCCTCGATCCGCGCTCTCATGCAGCGGCTCGCTCCCGGGTCGGAGGACTTCGAGCCCGTCCGGCTGGCCCTCGGCGAGCGCTGCGACCGCGACGAGTTGATCGAGCGACTCGTGAGCGCCGGCTACCGGCGGGGTGTGCAGGTGGAGCAGCGCGGCGAGATGGCGGTGCGAGGCTCCATCATCGACGTGTTCGGCGCCACCGCCGCCGGCCCGGTGCGCATCGACCTGTGGGGTGACGAGGTCGACCGTCTCAGCGAGTTCTCCGTGAGCGGCCAGCGTTCGGGCGCCGCGCTGGCGGCAGTGGAGATCTTCGGCTGCCGCGAGTTGAGGCCCACCGAGGCCGTGCGCCACCGGGCCGCCGCACTCGTCGCCGAGGCACCCTGGGGGCGCCAGCAGTGGGAATTGCTGGCCGAGGGAGCGTTCTTCGACGGGATGGAGGCCTGGTTGGGGTGGCTGAGCCCCGAGCAACCTTCCTTCGCCGACCTGGTGCCCTCAGGTGGTCTCGTCGTGCTCGTGGACCGTGACCGGCTGTGGGCGAGGGCCAAGGACCTGCTCGACGAGGAAGCCGAGCTGGCCCGTCACCTCGCTGCGGCCTGGGGAGTGGCGCCGGACGCGCCGCTGCCGAGCGCGCACGTGGCCGCAGCCGACCTGCTGGCGGGCTGCGAGGCGCCCGTCTGGGGGATGAACAGCAGTCCGGCGAGTCCGTCCGAGCCGCTTCTGGAGGTGCTGGGGTGGGAGCCCCCGCTGGGTACCGGCGACGGCCCGATTCGCCAGGTCTCGGAACTGCTGGCCGAGGGTTACCGGATCGTGGTGGCGGCCGACGGCGAGGGATCGGCCCAGCGACTGCATGCTCGCCTGACGAACGATGGCGTGGTCGCCGCCGCGGCGGCCACAAATGGAGCCGCGCACGCATCGGTTGGATGCGAGGTGATCGTCAGCCCGCTGCGCTACGGCTGCATCCTCCCCGAGGTGCGCATCGGTGTCCTCGCCGAGAGCGACCTGACCGGGCGCCGTCGGGTGCACCGGCGTGCTCGCCCCGCCGCGCAGGGGACCGGAACCCGCAGTGCCTTCGAGGATCTGCGCGTCGGCGGGTACGTGGTGCACCGCACCCACGGGGTGGCCCGCTACCGGGGCATGGTGACCCGCGCCATGGACGGTGTAGAGCGGGACTACCTGTTGCTGGAGTACCGGGGCGACGCCCGCCTCTACGTCCCCACTGATCAGCTCGACACCGTCCGGCAGTACACCGGCGGCGACGAACCCACTCTCAGCCGCATGGGGGGAGCCGACTGGCAGCGCACCAAGAGCCGCGTGCGTGCGGCCGTCGCCGAGATCGCCGGCGAGTTGGTCGAGCTCTACCGCAAGCGCCACGCGACAACCGGTCACGCCTTCGAACCCGACACGCCCTGGCAGGCGCAGATGGAGGCCGCGTTCGGCTATCCCGAGACACCCGACCAGGTCAGCGCCGTGGCCCAGATCAAGCAGGACATGGAGAGTCCGGTGCCGATGGATCGGCTGGTATGCGGCGACGTGGGATTCGGCAAGACCGAGGTGGCGGTGCGCGCCGCCTTCAAGGCCGTTGCCGATGGTCGCCAGGTGGCCATCCTCGTCCCCACGACGCTCCTGGCACACCAGCATCACCAGACCTTCTCCGAGCGCTACGCCGGCTTCCCCGTGCGGGTGGAGATGCTCAGCCGCTTCCTGTCGCCGGCCGCAACCCGCGGCGTGCTCGACGGCATGCGCAGCGGGGACGTGGACCTGGTGGTGGGCACCCACAGGCTGCTCTCCGCCGACGTGTTCTTCGCCCGGCTGGGTCTGCTGATCGTCGACGAGGAGCAGCGCTTCGGCGTCAGCCACAAGGAGGCCATCAAGAAGCTCCGCCACGACATCGACGTCCTCACGCTGACGGCGACCCCTATCCCTCGCACGCTGGAGATGAGCCTCACCGGGATCCGCGATCTGACGCTCCTGCAAACGCCGCCCGCTGATCGGAAGCCCATCAACACCTACGTGGGCCCGTACGACGAGCGAGCGGTGGTGGAGGCCGTCCGGCGCGAGCTGCTGCGCGACGGGCAGGTGTTCTTCGTGCACAATCGGGTTGCCGATATCGAGCACGTGGCCGCGCATCTCCGGGAACTGGTGCCGGAGGTGCGGGTGGCCGTGGCGCATGGCCAGATGGACGAGGCCGCGCTCGAGCAGGTGGTGCTGGACTTCTGGGATCAACGCTACGACGTGCTGGTGTGCACCACCATCATCGAGTCCGGAATCGACATGCCCACCGTCAACACGCTGATCGTCGACCGGGCCGACTTGATGGGTCTCGCCCAACTGCACCAGATCCGCGGCCGCGTCGGCCGGGCGCAGATGCGCGCCTACGCGTACCTGTTCACCCCACCCGAGCGCTCTCTGACCGAGGAGGCCTACGAGCGGCTCAAGGTGGTGGCCGAGTCCACGGAGCTGGGCTCGGGGATCCGCATAGCGATGCGTGACCTGGAGATCAGGGGCGCGGGCAACCTGCTCGGCGTGGGTCAGTCGGGTCACATCGCCGCGGTGGGCTACGACCTCTACTGCGAGATGGTGACCGAGGCCGTCGCCGAACTGGTGGGCGAGACGCCCTCGATCCCCGTCGAGCTGAATCTCGATCTGCCCGTGGACGCCCACCTGCCGGCGGACTACATCCCGTCGGAGTCGCTGCGTTTCTCCGCCTATCGCCGTCTCGCCGATATCACGACGCCGGAGGAGGTTGCCGACGTGCGCGCCGAGTGGGTGGACCGCTTCGGCCCGCTGCCGGCCGCAGCGGAGGCGCTGCTCGCCGTGGCGCGGCTGCGGTCTCTGTGCGTCGGGGCGGGTGTCACCGATGTCTCGGTTCGCTCGCTTCCCGGCCGGGGAGCCGAGGCATGCGTTTCGCCTCTGCGGCTGCGCGAGAGCCGGCGGGTGCGGCTGGAGCGACTCTGGCCATCCGCGGTCTACGAGCCGGCGCCGGGCCGGCTGCGGTTGCCCCTGCGGGATCGTTCGCGGGCGGTCGAGGCGCTGACGGAGGTCCTGGAGCAGATCGCCGATCTGCTGGCCCCTGCAGCGGCAACCCCACCGGCGGCATGACCACGCCGTTGCCGCGCGTCGTTGTCGTCGGGCTGGGCCCGGCCGGCCCGGACCTGCTCACCGATGGCACCCGGGCACTGATCGAGGCCACGCCGCCGCCGCAGCGATTCGTGCGCACGCGACGCCATCCCTCCGTCGGAGCCGTCGAGCCGGCGACGAGTTGTGATGACCTCTACCGGTCGGCCGAGCGCATCGAGCAGGTGTACGAAGCCATCGTCGAGCGCCTCGTGGCGGCAGCGGCCCGCCACGGGACCGTGCTGTACGCCGTGCCTGGCTCGCCGGCGGTCGCCGAGCGCTCGGTGCAACTCCTGGTGGCCGACGGCCGCGTGTGCACCGAGGTACATCCCGCTCTGTCCTTCGCCGATCTGGCGTGGTCCCGGCTCGGGACCGATCCCCTCGCCGCGGGGGCGCGCATCACCGACGGCCACCGGTTTGCAGCCGAGGCCGCGGGTGAGCGGGGTCCGTTGCTCGTGGCGCAGTGCGACAGCGCCGAGGTGCTGGTGTCCATCGGTCTGGCGTTGCCGGCACCGTCGACGCCGGTGTGGGTGCTGCATCACTTGGGCCTCGACTCCGAGCGGCTCGAACGGGTCACGGCCGACGACCTGCCCCGCTGGCGACCGGTCGACCATCTCACGTCGCTCTACGTGCCCGCGATGGCGCAAGCACCGGCTGCGGAGTTGGTTCGCTTCGGTGAGTTGGTGGCCACGCTGCGCGCCGAATGCCCGTGGGATCGCCGCCAGACCCACCGCAGTCTCCGCCGTCACCTCCTCGAGGAGGTGTACGAGGTGCTCGAAGTGCTCGACAGGCTGCCGGAGCCGGCGGTTCCGGGCGACAGCAGCGGCTCCGACGCGGGCCAGGGCTACGAGGACCTGGAGGAGGAATTGGGGGACCTGCTCTTCCACGTCTTCTTCCACGCCGCCCTCGCTGCCGAGCAGGGGCAGTTCACGATCAGCGACGTCGTGCGGCACGTGGACGCCAAGCTCCGCCACCGCCACCCCCACGTGTTCGGTCCCGCCGCCGGGACCCGTACCGACGAGGAGTCGCTCGCCGCCGGCTGGGAGCAGATCAAACGAACCGAGAAGGGCCGCGCCTCGGCGATGGACGGCATCCCTGAGGCGCTTCCGGCGCTGCTGGGCGCGCTCAAGGTGCAGAAACGGGCAGAGGCGGTCGGCCTCGACCGCGGAGGCGAGGCCGAGGTGCTGTCGCGCCTGCGGGATGCGCTCGCTCTGCCTGCGGCGCGGCGCGACGAGCAGTGGCTGGGGTCTCTGCTCTTCGAGGCCGTGGAACTGGCGCGCCACAGCTCGCTCGACCCCGAGTCGGCGCTGAGAGTGGCCTCGCACGCCGCCCGCGAAGAATTCCGCCGCGCCGAGCAGGCCTGACGGCACCGGCCTCCCAGCCGGCAAGTGTGGTGTGACATCGGGGCTCCCCCCTTTTCAACAGGTCATAACAGGTGTAACTTTTTCAACCTGCTCCCCATGTTCAACAGGAACAACTCAAGCGGGGGCTACTCGAGTGCACGAAGGCGCATCTGTATGAGCGCAATTGTCTCCGTCGTCGGACGGGAGATTCTGGATTCGCGGGGGAATCCCACCGTGGAGGTGGACGTGTTCCTGGCGTGCGGAGCGCGGGGTCGGGCCGCCGTTCCGTCGGGTGCTTCCACCGGCAGCCTCGAGGCCGTCGAACGCCGCGACGGCGGCACGAGATACGGCGGTAAGGGTGTGCGCGGCGCGGTCGCCGCCGTGGACGGCGAGATAGCCGCAGCGGTACGCGGGCTCGACTCCGGCGACCAGCGGGTCGTGGATCGGACACTCATCGAACTGGACGGGACGCCGGGGAAGTCCCGTCTCGGGGCCAATGCCGTGCTGGGCGTCTCACTGGCGACGGCGGTGGCCGACGCAGCCTCCCAGGGAATCCCCCTCTACCGCCGACTCGGCGGCGACGACGCCTCCACGCTCCCGGTGCCGCTCATGAACCTCCTCAACGGCGGAGCCCACGCCGACAACAACCTCGACGTTCAGGAGTTCATGGTGGTGCCGCTCGGGGCGGGGTCGTTCTCCGAGGCGCTGCAATGGGGCGCGGAGATCTATCACACCCTGCGTGGCCGGCTATCGGCGGCCGGGCTGTCCACCGCCGTCGGCGACGAGGGCGGCTTCGCGCCGGACGTGGCGAGCAACGAGACCGCACTGGGGTTGCTGCTCGACGCCGTGGAGGCCGCCGGGCTGCGACCGGGCGCCGACGTGGGCTTGGCCCTCGACGTGGCGGCCACCGAGTTCGCCACCGCCGGCGTCTACCGGCTGGCGGGCGAGGGGAGGAGCCTGGATCGGTCGCAGATGGTCGACTACCTGGTGCATCTCGCCGACAACTATCCCGTCTGCTCCATCGAGGACGGCATGGCGGAGGACGACTGGGACGGCTGGCGGATGCTCACCGAGGCGTTGGGCGACCGCTTGGCGCTGGTGGGCGACGACCTCTTCGTCACCCGCGTCGACCTGCTTCAGCGGGGAATCCGCTCCGGCGTGGCCAACTCGATCCTCGTGAAGGTCAACCAGGTCGGCACGCTGAGCGAGACCCTCGACGCCATCGATGCGGCGCAGTCCGCCGGCTACGGCGCGGTGGTGTCCCATCGCTCCGGAGAGACCGAGGACACCGTGATCGCCGACCTGGCGGTGGGCGCCGGCACGGGACGCATCAAGGCCGGCGCGCCGGCCCGCAGCGATCGCACCGCAAAGTACAACCGGCTCCTGCGCATCGAGGCGGAACTCGGCCCGAGAGCGTGTTTCGGATCGACGAGCGATGGCGGCGGTCCGCAACGGCCGGGAGCGGCGTCGTGACGCCGCCTCGAGCACGGCGTGTCCTGACGGCGCTGGTCATTGCCGGTCTCGTCGCCCTGGCCGCTGTCGCCACGTGGACCTGGGGCGTTGTGCCGGTGAAGAACTGGGCCGCCCAGCGCGACGAGATCACCCGGCTGGAGGTCGAGTGGGCCGAGGTTCAGGCGTCCAACGCGGCTCTCGAGGCCGAGATCCAGTTGCTGCAGACGGACGCCGAGATCGAGCGGATGGCGCGTCGCGACTTCGGGCTGGTGTATCCCGGTGAGGAGGCCTACGCCATCCTGCCCCGACCCGCCGCCGCCACCTCCGGCTGAGAACGGTTCGCGGCACGCCACAGCGATCGTCCCTGCCCGCTCGGGCGGGTCTGGCGGGCGATTGCCGCCGGGCGGGGATTCGAGGATCGGGCCGCTGTGGGCGGCCTGTAGCGTGGACTACTGTGTTCGCCCGGTGGACGGCGAGCCGAGCGTTCGATAGTTCGAGTCCGACAACAGTCCGCTCACAGGGAGGCGCACGTGGAGATCTCGGTCACGATCAACGGGACGACCCACACGCACGATGTGGAGCCCCGCACGTTGCTGGTGCACTACATCCGTGACGTCGTGGGTCTGACCGGCACCAACATCGGTTGCGACACATCGTCCTGCGGTGCCTGCACCATCCATCTCGACGGCGAATCGGTGAAGTCCTGCACCCTGTTCGCCGTGCAGGCCGACGGCGAGGACCTACTCACCATCGAGGGTCTGGCCGATGGTGACACCCTGCACCCCATGCAGGAGTCGTTCCGGCAGTGCCACGCATTGCAATGCGGCTACTGCACGCCGGGGATGGTGATGGCGGCGGTGTCGTTCCTGGAGGAGAATCCCGACCCGACGGACCGGGAGGTGCGGCTCGGTCTGGAGGGCAATCTCTGCCGCTGCACCGGCTACCACAACATCGTCAAGGCGGTTCTGCACTGTGCGGCAGGAGGTGAGCAGTGATTCCTGCAGCTTTCGACTACGTCCGAGCCGGCTCGACTGCTGAGGCCGTTGCCGCTCTCGTCGAGCACGGCGACGAGGCCAAGCTCTTGGCCGGGGGTCACTCTCTGATCCCCCTCATGCGCTTCCGTCTGGCACGCCCGACCTTGGTGGTGGACATCGGGCGGCTCGGCGACCTGAAGTACATCCGCGACGGGGGCGACCACGTGGCAATCGGGGCGTTGACGCGCCACCGCGACGTGGAGACCAGCGACCTGGTGGCGAGCCGCGCCGGGCTCCTCGGTGAGGTCACCTCGCACGTGGGCGATCCGCAGGTGCGCCATCGGGGCACGATCGGCGGGGCCGTCGCCCACGGCGACCCGGCGTCGGATATCCCTTCGGCGCTCATCGCTCTGGGAGCGACGCTCGTGGCAGCAGGCCCGCAGGGCACCCGGGAGATCTCGGTGGACGATTTCTTCACGGGGTTCCTGGAGACCGCCCTGGCCGACGACGAGATGCTGATCGAGGTGCGCACCCCCGCCGCGGACGGCGCCCGTTGGGGCTTCGAGAAGTTCAACCGGCGCGCCCAGGACTGGGCGATCGTGGGGGTGTCCGCCGTGGTGCGTGCCGGCGGTGAAATCGGTGTGGGTCTCGTGAACATGGACTCGACGCCCGTGCGGGCCGCGGCTGTTGAGAGCGCCGTGGCGGGCGGGGCATCGGCGTCCGAGGCCGCCGAACTGGCAGCCGAAGGCTGTAACCCCACCGAGGATCTGAACGCCAGCGTCGAATACCGCCAGCACCTGGTTCGGGTCCTGACGCGTCGAGCACTCGAAACCGCCGGACTGTAGCGGCCCGTGGGAGTCGCCCCCGGGTCGGTGGCAGAGGTCGCCGACGGTCTGAGCGCTCACGACTACCTGCCGTCCGAAGGCCTTGCCACGGCGGTCTTCCTGGCGCTCTCGCTGCGGCGCCCCCTGCTGCTGGAGGGTGAGGCGGGGGTCGGCAAGACGGAGGTCGCCAAGACGTTGGCACGCTGGCTCGGCAGTCGCCTCATCCGCCTGCAGTGCTACGAGGGTATCGATGTCTCCCAGGCCGTCTACGAGTGGGACTACTCGCGCCAGCTGCTGCACCTGCGCACCGCCGAGGCGACCGGCGGGGCGTCGGGAGAGGATGTGACGGCGCTGGAGGATTCCCTGTACTCCGAGCGCTTCCTGGTGAAGCGGCCGCTGCTGGAGGCGATCTCCCACGATGACCCGGGGCCCCCGGTGCTGCTCATAGACGAGGTGGATCGCGCCGATGACGAGTTCGAGGCCTTCCTGCTGGAGGTGCTGTCGGAGTGGTCCATCACGGTTCCGGAGTTGGGCACGTTCCGAGCCACCGAGCCGCCGGTTGTCGTCGTCACGTCGAACCGCACCCGAGACGTCCACGACGCTCTGAAACGCCGCTGCCTCTACCACTGGGTGGAGCACCCGGACTTCGAACGCGAGGTGGCAATCATCTCGCTGCGCACCGACGGTGTGGCGCCCGCGCTGGCGCGTCAGGTGGCCGCAGCGGTCGCCAGGTTCCGCGACATCGGCCTCTACAAGCCGCCCGGAGTGGCCGAGAGCATCGACTGGTCGCTGGCGCTGGTGCGCCTCGGCGTGGATGCGCTGGCAGGTGATACTGCCGAGCTCACCCTCGGTGCCGTGCTGAAGTACCGGGAGGATCAGGGGCGGGTGCTGGACTACGGCCTCGACAGGATCATCGCCGAGGCTTCGAGCCGGTAGCGGGCACGGCCGAGGTCAGCAGGTGGCGCGCCCGCTGTCGGTGTCCGGCTCCGACCGATGACCAGTAGCCGGCCAACAGAGCCCGCAGCGACGCCCTCGGACATCTGCTCGCTGGCCGCCCGCTTCGGTGCCGCGTTGCGCGACGCCGGGCTGGACGTGGCGGTCGGCTCGATGATCACGTTCGTGGCGGCGCTCGGGTCCGTGGGGGTGGAGACTCGCGCCAAGGTCTACTGGTCGGGGCGGGCCACGCTGGTGCATCGACCAGAGGACTTCGACACCTATGACACGGTGTTCACCCGCTTCTGGGAGGGGATCGATCCGCTGGGATTGCTGTCACCGCCGCCCGTTGAGCAGGTCACCCTGGCTTTCGACGACCTCGACGGGGAGGGAGGTGAGGGTGACTCCGACGACGACTCCGACACCATCGCCGTCCGGTACAGCCCCTACGAACTGCTGCGGG
Source organism: Acidimicrobiales bacterium (assembly GCA_963668565.2). Classification (GTDB taxonomy): domain Bacteria; phylum Actinomycetota; class Acidimicrobiia; order Acidimicrobiales; family CATQHL01; genus VXNF01. The sequence goes on along the minus strand of CAXXMX010000010.1, from coordinate 3,130,703 downwards.
ACAAGGACTTCGCCGACTGCACTGCCGACGAACTTGCCGAGTTGGCCGCGTTGATGAGCCAGTTGCGCCTGGGGGGCGCGACACGTCGCTCCCGCCGGCTGCGTGCCGTGCGTGTGCCGCGGGGACGTCCCGATCTGCGCCGGACCGTGCGGCGAGCGTTGCAGTCCGGCGGTGAACCGATCACCCGCTCGTTCCGCCAACCCGGCGAGCAGCCCCGCCGGATGGTTCTGCTGTTGGACGTGAGCGGGTCGATGGAGTCCTACGCACGGGCGCTGCTGCGGTTCATGCACGCGGCCGTGGTGGCCCGGCGCCGCGTGGAGGCCTTCGCTCTGGGTACCCGCCTCACCCGCCTGACGCGGGAACTCTCCACCCGCGATCCGGACGCTGCGTTCGACCGCGCCGCCGGCGCTGTGCATGACTGGTCGGGCGGCACCCGCCTCGGCGAATCGATCGGTGTGTTCTGCGACTTGTGGGGCGTGCGGGGCATGGCGAGGGGCGCCGTGGTCGTGATCATGTCCGACGGCTGGGACCGGGGTGAACCGGCGGCGATGGCCGAGAGCATGGCCCGCCTCAGCCGGGTGGCTTACAAGTTGGTGTGGGTCAACCCGCTCAAGGCCACGCCCGGGTACGCGCCCCTGGCGCAGGGAATGGCGGCCGCGCTGCCGTTTCTGGACGAGTTCGTGGAGGGTCACTCGCTCGCGTCCCTGGAGGAACTCGCCGCCCGCGTCGCCGCCTGACGGGTTGTTGCAGGCGTCGCTCTCGCCGCCGAATCGCTCGTTGATCCCGCGATCCGGTCCCGCCCCGAGGCGGATCGGCGCTGTCGCCCACATCGCTCGCGGTGGCCTACGCTGCACCGAATACACGAATCGAGGAGACACTGATGCAGGAGTTGCTGGACGACATCGACCGGTGGCGCGCGGCAGGTCTCCGGGTTGCGGTGGCGCGAGTGACCGACCTGGACGGCTCCGGTCCCCGGGACCCGGGCGCAGCGATGGCGGTCAACGAGGCGGGCGAGGTGTCCGGTTCGGTGTCGGGCGGCTGCGTCGAGGGGGCGGTCGTGGCTGAGGCGCTTGACGTGCTGGACGCCGGCGACCGGCGCATGGTGAGCTTCGGCTTCAGCGATGACGAGGCGTTCGCCGTGGGGTTGACCTGCGGCGGCACCATCCATCTTTTCGTCGAACCGCTGGACTGGTAGGCGGTACGCATGCCCGCTGATCCTGCCCCGCTCTACGAGACTCTCGCAGCCGCGCTGCGCGCCGACGAGCCCGTGGCGCTCGCCACGGTCATTGCCGGGGTCGGCAGGGGAGCCCGCCTGCTGGTGCGCCCCGGCCGGGAGGTGCTGGGAAGCCTCGGAAACTCCGAGCTCGACGAGGTGGCGACCCGCGACGTGCTCGGCGAGTTGGAGTTGGGTCAGACGTGCGTGCGCCACTACGGCGCCGGCGGCGAGCAGCGGATGGACGATCTGACCCTGTTCGTCGAGTCGTTCGCGCCCCAGCCACGGATGCTGATCTTTGGCGCTGTGGACTTCACGGCCTCGTTGGCACGGGTGGCGAAGGTGCTGGGTTACAAGGTGGTGGTGTGCGACGCCCGCAAGGTCTTCGCCACGCCGAAACGGTTCCCGATGGCCGATGAGATCCGGGTGGAATGGCCCGACGACGTCTTCGATGCGTACGGCGAGAAGCTGCGGCCCGTCGACGCCGTCTGCATCCTCACCCACGACACGAAATTCGACGTCCCGGCGGTTGTGCGATCCCTGCGAACCGACGTGGGCTACATCGGGGTCATGGGCAGCCGGCGCACCCACACCAGGAGGGTCGAGCGCCTACGCGAGGTTGGCGTGGACGAGGAGGGGCTGGCTCGGCTCATGGCGCCGATCGGATTGGACATCGGCGGGCGAACTCCCGAGGAGACGGCCGTGTCGATCGTGGCCGAAATCATCGCAGTCCGCGCTGGCCGGGCCGCGCCGTCGCTCCGCGACAGCGCGGCCCCCATCCACGGTTGAACGGCGCTGCGGGATCGCCCTCTGGCGCGATCAGCGGCGCTAGCCCCGTGGCACTGAGTCCTTCAGCGGAACCCGCGGCGCCGGCCCGGCCCGTGCGGGAGGCTGGTCTTGTGGTTGTGCGGGAGGCTCGTCTTGTGGTTGTGCGGGAGGCTCGTCTCGTGGTTGACGTCTCCGGGACTGCCGGCGTGGTGCTGGCTGCCGGCGAGGGATCGCGGTTCGGTGGACCGATCCACAAACTGCGTGCCGAGTTCCGCGGCCGACCCCTCGTCCGCTGGGTTGTGGACGCCGCCCTCGAAGCCGAGCTGGCGGCCGTGTACGTCGTGCTCGGTGCTGAGGACCTCAGCGATCTGCTCCCGCCGGAGGTGACGATCGTTATCAACCACGAGTGGCACCGCGGGCAGGCATGGTCCCTTCAGGCCGGTGTTCGCACCGCCGAGATCGACGGCCACGCGGCGGTCGTCGTAGGGGTCGCCGATCAACCCATGGCCGGAGCGGAGGCCTGGCGGCGTGTCGCCGGGGCGCCGGGCTACATCGTCACCGCCGTCTACGGCGCTCGCCGGCGCCCGCCGGTGAAACTCGACTCTGCCGTGTGGCCACGGCTCCCGCTCGATGGCGACGAGGGCGCCCGCCAACTCATGCGCCGCAATCCGGAGATGGTCCGCGAGGTCGCCTGCCCCGGTGACCCGACCGACATCGACACCCTCGACGACTTCCGCCGCAATCGCTGAGCCATCCCACAACTCCATCCGATGGACGCCCGGTCCGTGGCGGCGGCCCTCTCCGTCGGTGGCCTGGCTTGTTCGGTTGTCAAGGGGCACGCTGCCTTAGCACCGCTTGGGTGCTCCGATGCGTGGGTGGCAAGCCCTCGGCTTCGAGCCGTTCGGGTCCAGGCGCGCGTCGTCGTAGCCGGGAGCGGAGTCCGGTGGCGTGTTGGATGCATGGTCACGTAGTGGCGCCCGGTCGGCGTCGGTGGGGGAGCGGTCCTCTCGGCTGGGCGGTTCGGATCGCTCTCTCCTCCTAGGCGCGCCACCTCCTCTGTCCGGCGATCGGTCTGGCGGGGGTAGGGCGTCGCTGTCCGCCGCGCGAACGCGTTTGGTTCGGCGGGTCTCGTTGGCGTGGTGGAGATGGTGGTGGCGACCGCAGAGCAGGGTGAGGTTGTCGAGATCGGTGCGCCCGCCCTCGGCCCACGGAACGATGTGATGGATCTCGCACATCCAGTGCGGTCGTTCGCAGCCGGGTGCCGTGCAGGTGCGATCACGGGCGATGAGGGCTTTGCGGATCTTTCGAGTGGCGACTCGCCGGCTGTAGCCCAGGTTGAGGTTCCAGGGCTTGCGGTCAGCGACGGCGGTCAGGATGTTGGCGTCGCAGAGTAGGCGCCGAGCCGAGGTGGGGGACAGAGGCGTGGCGTCGTCGAGTTCACAGCGGCTCGCCTCGTGGAGACCCGCTGCGAGCGTCTCATGATCGATAAGGACCAGGACGTCGACGTGTGAGCCCAGCGGTTCGTCATTGTTGTCGCCGAGCTGGCGGCTGCGGCGGGCCATGTCGACGAGGGCGTCTGCGTTGCGCTGCGGGCAGGTGAGTTCCTTGGCGGGCACATTGTCGGCGTCAGGGTGGTCGGCGAGCCAGCGGGCCTCGGCGAGGCGGCGCAGTTCGTTCTCGAAGAACGCGAACTGATCGGCCGGCAGCACGCCTCGCACGCCGCGCATCCCGTCGTCGCCGGTGAAGGTGGTGACGCGACGCCGACGCCGCTGCGCGATGTCTCGGCCGGCGCCGTCGTCGCACGCCGCGCGGTCCGCCCAGCGTCGCAGGAAGCGCCGGTAGGCATCGACGCTCATCGCCTCCGCGGCGGCGACCAACTCTGTCTGGCTGTCGCGCACCGCTGTCGCGACCCGACGGGCGGCGTCGCGCGCTGGGTCGGGGAAGTCCACCGCCGGGTCCACGCTCAGGTCCACGCCCACAGGAGAGGTGAACAGAGTCAACGCCTGCACGTGGGCCTGCGTGATGCGGCCGCCGGCGAGCGCCTCGCTAACCAGAGGCAACTCTGCCAGCCCGGCAGCGGTGCGGGTGCGGGCGAGAGCCTCTCGTCGACCCACGGCCGTGTGCCCGGTCAACCACGCGGCGATGTCCACTGCGCCCGCCGCGCCGGCAACATCACGGTGAGCCGCAACCGCCAGCGCCGCAGCCTCCCGAGCGTCCACCCACGCCCGCACGACCCGAACCGCGCCGAGGAAATCACCCAGCCCGTCGCCTCCCAGCTCGGTTGGATCACTTCCCAGCACCGCTAACGCTGCGAGGGGAACGTCTGAACCCGCGGGAACCCCACCCTCGGCGCTGTGCCGGTCCGCGGCACCGGGGGCGGCGTGCCGCTCACCGGCACTCCCGGCGGCCATGGCCGGCTCTCCCGTGGGCTCGTGAATCTCCGCCCCTGCCATGCTCACCACACTACGAAGGGGGTGTGACAGTGTTCCCCGACCGGCGTCACGGCGATTCGGCTCCCACGCGCCAACAGCCGAGTGGCTTTTCCCCTGCTCAGAGGCAGTTCGATTCATGACCGTCACACTACTGAGGGGGTGTGACAGCCCTTCACCGGCGGGTACCCGACTCGGAAACCGATCCGGCGCCCGGTCCATGCTCGATAGAGCACCGACTTCGAGCGACACTGAAAGCGGGAGTCACCAGCATTCAACGCGTCGACGCGTAGGCACGGCGCCACATCCAGTCACATGCGTGTTTGAATCCGGGGTGGCAGCACCGGCGGGCACCGGCCGCGAGGAGTGCGACCTCGAGAACGGCTGTCAGATGGGGGGACCTGCCCCCAACCGGGAGAGGATCTCCCGCACTATTGACAAGGTCCCCCCGTAGAGCCGCATACACTCATGCTCATGCCCAACCTTCACGGTGAGCCAATCGGTGTTGGTTTCACGCGCACTCCCATGCTGGTTCGTCAAGCTCGGGTGAGCGGCCGTAGTACCGCGTCGGTGTAGCGAACGCCACTCAGGCCTAGGCGGCGCGCCATGACCGAGATGGCCTCGTCGTTGTTGTCGATCATGACGAACCGGCGGTTCATCTGCTGCGCCACGGCGCCGGTCGTCCCCGACCCCGCGAAGAAGTCCAGGACCCAGTCGTTCTCCTTCGAGGATGCGCTCAGGATTCTCCGCAGGACGCCCTCGGGCTTCTGCGTGGCGTAGCCGGTCTTCTCCTTGCCGTTCGTCGCCACGATGGTGTGCCACCACACGTCGGTCGGCAGTTTGCCGCGCGCCGCTTTCTCCTTCGAAACGAGCCCCGGCGCTATGTAGGGGATCCGCTCGATGGCCTCCTGGTCGAAGAAGTAGCGGTCGGCGTCCTTGGCGTACACGAGGATGGTGTCGTGCTTCGCCGGCCATCGCCGGCGTGAGCGACCGCCGTAGTCGTATGCCCAGATGATCTCGTTGATGAAGCATTCCCGGCCGAAGATCTGATCCAGCAGGACCTTGCAGTAATGGGCCTCGCGGTAGTCGATGTGGAAGTACAGGGTGCCGTCAGAGGTGAGTAGGCGGCGGGCGTGCTCGAGCAGCGGCCCGATGAACGCGAGGTAGTCGTCGAAGACGTCGGCGTAGGACGTGGCGCCTAGGAAGACGGTGCGGTATCGCCGGCCGCCGAAGCCGACCCGGTCTCCGTCCTCGGAGCGGACAGTCGCCAACTCCTGCCGCCGCTGGACCTTGCCGCTGTTGAACGGGGGGTCGATGTAGATCAGCCGGAAGGAGCCGTCGGAGAGCCGAGGGAGAACGTCCGCGTTGTCGGCGTGCAGCACCCAGTTGTCCACTCCCGACAGATCGATGGCTCCCGCGTCGGCCACGACTTGCGCTCGTTCCACGCCGCCACACTACGAGAGGTGTGTGACACGTCTGCGCCAATCGGGGTCGCCGCGACCGGGTCACCGAGCCTTGCCCGCCCGACCGACGAGTTGACTCAGTACCAGTCGTAGGCCGTGTTCGGTCGCCGGGCCCAGGCGTCCTGGCCGAGCGAACGCATGGCCGGGCCAAGCTCGGCCACCTGGCGAGCCCAAGTGTCCACCCCGACGTGGTGCCAACTCCCGTGGCCGGCGAAGACCCACTCCACCTGCAGCCTGGCGAGGCGGTCCATGGTCTCGGCGAGGATGTCCCATGACTGGAAGGTCTGCTCGGGGAACACGTCGAGTTCGCCGCGCCGGTGGTTCCAGTGCAGCGCGTCGCCGGTGAACAGCCACTTGTCGTCGACGTGGAACACCACGTGACCCGTCGTGTGGCCAGGAGCAGGCACCGCCATGACACTCGGCGCGATGGTGACAGGCTCGGAGCCACGGAGGATGGCCGTGGCGTACGGCGCGGCGTCGGCGTCGGCCTCGTGGATCCACACGTCGGCTCCGAACCGGTCGGCCCAGCGGTCGGCGTCGGCGACATCGTCGCGGTGGGTCAGCAGCACCTGGCGGAGGCCCCCGAGGTCGTCGATGTGCTCCGCCAGTTGCCGAGTGAACCGCGGCGAGTCGGTCATCAGGTTCCCGTCGGGGCGAACCAGGAAGTACGAGTGCGCCCCGAACGACGACCGGGCGTTGTGGCCCAACGCGTACACGCCCGCCGTCAACTCGAACGGGAATGGCGGCTCCGGTGGGCGGCGGGCCCCGACGGTTGCAATCGACTGTGTTGGACAGGCGACCGCCGCCCGCCACAGTTGCGCCTCCTCGTCGGGATGCTCGGGCTGGCGTGCCACGAATGACCGCCCCTGCTCGTCGGCTCCGATCAACTCCGGAGCCCAGTGCCGGGCCGCGTCACAGCGAATGCAGCGCGTGTCGACGAACCAGGATCCGTCTGCGTTGTCCGGGTGCGCCAGATCCGCTCGTGCCACGCCGATCACCTCGCTCGCCCTTCGATGAACGCTGCCGTCAGGAGGCTAACCGTGAGCGGCGGTCCGATCCGGCGTCGACGCAGCGTGAGTGTGCGCCGATGCCACTGCGGACCCTCGCGGCGGGGAGGCCGGTACCGGCGGTAACGTTGCGCAACGATTCGGGTGGTCGCAGCGATTGTCATTGAGCCGCCGACAACCCCAGACGGACGCAGCAAGACGTCACAGGAGGCCTGAGGTATGGAACTGAAGAGCGACTTCGAAGTGGGTGTCGGTGTCGACCGGGCCTGGGAGGTTCTGACGAACCCCGAGTTGATCGCCCCGTGCCTGCCGGGCGCCCGCCTCGACGAGGTGGAGGGTGACGAGTTCCGCGGCGCGGTGAAGGTCAGGGTGGGCCCCATCTCGGCGGAGTATCGCGGCAAGGCCACCATGGTGGAGTTGAACCGGGACGATTTGCGGATCGTGATTCGCGCCGAAGGGCGAGACACACGCGGCGCGGGCAATGCCGCCGCCGACATCACCGCGCTGATGGAGGCTTCCTCCGAGAACAGCACCAAGGTGGAGGTCATGATCGATCTCAAGATCAGTGGCAAGGTTGCGCAGTTCGGGCGGGGTGTGCTCGGCGACGTGAGCGCCAAGCTGATGGGGAAGTTCGTCGACAACCTCGAGGCGATGCTGAGCGAGTCCGCCGAGGCTGAAGCGGGCGACGGTTCCGCCGACGACGAGGGTGGCGGCGAGTCAGCCGAAGCAGAGGCGGCGGCGCCCGAGGCGGCACCTGCTGCGTCGGAGGCGGCACCTGCTGAGCCGGAGGCGGTGGATCTGCTGGGGGCCCTACCGAGGAAGCTCCGGATCCTTTCGCCGATCATCGCTCCGCTGCTGGCCCTCGGACTCCTGCTCAAGCGGCTGGTGGACGGCATCATCAAGGCGGCGTCGTTCGGTCGGCGCAGCGCCGACTAGGACCTGGTCGCGCCGACTTCTTCGGCTCAGCGTCCCCGGATGCCAGCGACGCGACGGCGGACGAAGCCGTGACCGCGCCCGGTGGCATCCGGGGAACATCGCTGCGGGACTGGGCGGATAAAGCGCGGCCGACAGGAGACCCGGCGCCCCTGCCCGGCGTCGGCCGTCAGCCCCGCGGGGTTGAGCGGACGGGCTCCGGCGGGCAACTCGGCACCGAGCCGTGGGCGGCCGGCGGTGACGGGGTCTCGCTCCGCGACTGGGTTGAGGTGGCCGGCCTTCTGGGGCGCCCGCCGCAGGGGAGTTTCCGGGTGTGGGTTCGGCACCCCGACGGGAGTCCTCGGGTGATCCGCAACGAACCGCTGCTCAGCGACGGCACGCCCATGCCGACGCGGTACTGGCTGGTCTCGGCCACGGACCGCTTGGCCGTCAGCCGCCTCGAGTCGCGGGGCGGCGTCCGGGACGCCGAGGCTGCGGTGGACGCCACGGCCCTGGTGGCCGCCCATGCCCGCTACGCGGCCGAGCGGGATGCCGCGCTGCCCGACGGCCACACCGGACCCCGTCCGGAGGGGGGCGTGGGTGGCACCCGGCGCGGCGTGAAGTGCCTGCATGCGCACTACGCCTGGCACCTGGCCGGTGGCTCCGACCCGGTGGGGGCCTGGGTGGCGGCCGAACTTGTCGCTGACTCTGCCGTCGAGGCGCACCTGCCCGAGACCGCCGCGCCGGATTCGTGAGTCCGTCCGCCGGCCACAGCGGCCGGGTGGTGGCCGCGGTGGACTGCGGGACTAACTCCACTCGCCTGCTCGTGAGCCGCGGCGGTGTCGACACGCTGGAGCGGCAGTCCATCGTGACGTGCCTGGGCGAGGGTGTGGACGCCTCCGGGCGCCTGAACGACGACGCCATCGGGCGCACCGTGGCGGTGCTCGAGGACTACCGCCGGGTCATGGACCGCCTCGAGGTGGAGGCGGTGCGCGCCACGGCCACGTCTGCAGCCCGCGACGCCGCCAATGCCGAGCAGTTCTTCGACGCTGTGACCGGCGTCCTGGGGGTCCGCCCCGAGTTGCTCGACGGCGAGACGGAGGCCCGCCTCGGTTTCGACGGCGCCACTGCGGGGTTGGACCCCGGTCGAGGCCCGTTCCTCGTGGTCGACATCGGCGGAGGTTCCACCGAATTCGGGTTCGGCACCCACGAATGCGAGGCGGTGCTGTCGGCCGACGTGGGCTGCGTGCGCTTCACCGAGCAGTTCATTCGCCACGACCCGCCCCGGCCCGAGGAGTTGCACGCCTGCCTGTCCGTGACCGGGGCTCACCTCGAGGACGTTCTTGTCGCCATTCCCGACGTGCGACAGACGGCGTGCCTCATCGGCGTCGCCGGCACGGTGACGAGCGCCGCAGCCGTCGAGTTGGGCCTCGAACCCTACGACCCCGACCGGATCCACCACTTCGAGTTGACGCGAGCCGCCGCCGAGGACGTGTTCCGGACCCTGGCCACGGAGAATCGTGATCAGCGCATTGCCAACCCTGGGCTCCACCCCGACCGCGCCGACGTCATCGTCGCCGGCATGTGCGTTCTCGTGAAGATCATGCGCTTCTTCTCCTTCGACACCTGCCTGGTGTCGGAGTCCGATCTGCTGGACGGTCTTGTTCGCACCCTCGTGTCGGGATCGGCGCCGCGGGAGGGCACCGATGCTGGCTAGGGTGCCTGATCGAATGCGCAGGGTTCTCACCTCCGTCGATTCTCCGCCGGTGCTGGCCGGCCGGCGTGTGCGTCTTCGCCCGCTGACGACGAGCGATTTCGCCCAGTGGCGAGAGGTGCGGGGCAACAACGGCGCCTGGTTGACGAGCTGGGAACCCGCCAAGCCGACGAGCCAGCCCGATCCCGACGTGACCCGAGCCGCCTTCGCGGCGCGGTGCGGCGCCCGCGATCGGGAGCGCCAACTTGGAACCGGATACGGGTTCGGCGTGTTCGTGGATTGCACTCTCGTCGGGGAGATGAACATCGCCGGCGTCGCGCGGGGCCCGTTCCAGTCGTGCAACATCGGCTACTGGGTAGACCAGCGTCATGCCGGCAACGGCTACATCCCCGAGGCCGTGGTCCTCGGCCTGCGGTTCGCGTTCGAGGAACTGACGATGCACCGGGTGGAGATCGCCATCGTGCCGCGGAACCAGCGCAGCCGGCGCGTGGTGGAGAAGCTCGCCCTCCGCTCGGAGGGCGTGGCGCTGCGGTTCCTGGAGATCAACGGCTGCTGGGAGGACCACGAGCGCTTTGCCATCACCGCCGAGGAGTGGGCGCGGCGACGCGACAGCCTCGTGTTCAAGTGGCTCTGAGTCGCTCATGACCGTGAACGACGCGCCGGCGTATCCCCTCGGGGTTTCGGTCCCGCTGGGCGGTCCGCTCGGTGCCCAGCGCGACCGGATCCGCGATCTGGTGTCGTGGGGCTACACCGACGTGTGGTCAGCCGAGGCGTCCGGTGTCGACGGCTTCACGCCTCTGGCCCTGGCGGCGGCGTGGGAGCCCGACGTCCGTCTCGGCACGGCCATTATCCCGATCTTCACGCGTGGTCCAGCCACGCTGGCGCAGTCGGCCGCTGCTCTGGCGCAGGTGGCGCCGGGGCGATTCGCGCTGGGTGTCGGGACATCCTCGGATGTGATCGTGGAGCGCTGGAACGGCATCCCATTCGTGGAGCCCTACCGGCGGGCACGGGACACCCTGCGGTTCCTGCGGGCCGCGCTGGCGGGCGAGAAGGTGACCGCCACCTACGACACCTTCGAGGTGAAGGGCTTTCGCCTCACCACCGGCGAGCCGCCCGACCCGCCGATACCGCTGCTTCTGGCGGCGCTCCGCCCGCAGATGCTGCGCCTGGCTGCGCGGGAAGCCGACGGCACGATCATCAACTGGCTCTCGGCGACCGACACCGCGAGGGTGGCGCAGGTCGTCGGTGATGTGGCACCCGACGCGGAGATCGTCGCCCGCCTGTTCGTCTGCCCCAGTTCCGATCGCGCCGCCGTCCTACCCGCGGCGAAGCGAATGCTGGCCGGCTACCTGTCGGTGGCCGTCTACCGGGCCTTCCACGTGTGGCTGGGGCGCGAGGCGATGCTCACCCCGTTCTGGGAGCGCTGGGACAGCAGGGATCGGGCGGGAGCCGTGCAGCAGATTCCCGAGGAGTTGGTGGACGACATCATCATCAACGGGACGCCCGAGGAGTGCCGAACTCACATCGCCCGCTACGTCGCCAACGGCATCACCACGCCGGTGCTGCACGTGCTGCCGTTCGCCGGGCTGGACGCCCACGAGGGCTACCGCCTGCTGAGCCCCGCAGCAGAGGCCGCCGCCGCAGGGGATTGAGCGGTTGAGCGCCCGCCGTCGGCTATTGCATTGTTCGGCTTGAGCCGCGATTCTGTGGGTGGCCGGTGACCTAGCCGCAAGGCCCTCACTGGAAGTACGCCCCGGATCGGCTGCGGATCGCAGTCCCGGGGTCTCTGCGCGTTCAGGTGACTTGGCCAGTCGTCCCCGCCTGGCTTCGGGGATAGGTCCGGATTGACTCAGTCGTTGGCCGCGTCGCCGCTGGGGCCGGTCGCGTCGGCCAACTCGGGGGCCGATAAGCGACGAACCACCCGATCAACGGGCACTGGAGCGTCGATCTTGGTCCCGGTTGCTGCCGGGCCCAGAACCTCCAGCCGGCGGGCCTGCGGCAGCACGCGTCCCTCCAGGGAGCCGATGCCGGCGTTGTAGGAGTCCACAGCCTGTTTCAGGCCGCGCCCCATCTTGCTCACGTGGTCGAGATACGTCCGAAGGCGTTCGTACAACTCCTTGCTCGAGTCGGCGATTTCTCTGGCGTTCTCCTGCAGCGACTGCTCCTTCCAAGCCAGCGCCACCGTACGAAGGAAGGCCAGCAGCAGGCCGGGTGTTGCGATGAGCACACGGTGTCTTGTCCAGGCATCCTCCCAGAGCATCGGCTCGACATCCATCGCAGCGTCGAGGATCGGATCGGCGGGCACGAACATGACCACGAAGTCGGGAGAGCCCGCAATGGAGGCGTCGTAGGTCCTGTTGCCGAGTGTCTTGGCGTGACCGAGGAGCGAACCGGCGTGCAACTGCAACAACTCGTGCCTGCGCTTCTCGTCGTCCGGGCTGTTGTGGGCTTCGAGGTAGGAATCGAGCGGGGTCTTGGCGTCGATCACCACTCGGGCACCGCCGGGCACGCGCACGACCGCGTCAGGCCGGACGGCGCCGTCGTCGCCAGCGAAGGTGCGTTGCTCGTAGAAGTCGACGTTCTGGTCCATTCCCGAGAGTTCGAGGACGTTGCGTAACTGCTGCTCTCCCCAGCGGCCGCGGATCTGCGACGACCGAAGGGCCTCTCCGAGGTTGCCGGTGACGTTCCGCAGCAGGCCGAGTTCTGTCTTCAGTCCCGCATAGGCGCCCTCCCGCTTCTGCTCGATGTCGTTGACCCGCTTCCCGAACTTCTCCCCAGACTGTCCTGAACCGGTTTGACCAGTGCGTCGATGGCCTGCTGGCGCTTCTCAAGGTCGGAGTCGCTCAGCTTGGCTTGGCCGGCGAACTGCTCACGGGCCTGTTCGAGGAAGGCTTGGCTGTTGGCACGGAGCACGTCGGCGGCCATGCCCTTGAAGTAAGTGTCGAGATCCCGGCGGGCCTTCTCTATCTCCGCGAGGCGGGCTGCCTCTGCGGCCTTCAGTGAGGCCAATTCTCGGGTGGCCTGGTCTCGCTGACGCGAAGCCTCGTCCCTCTGCCCTGTGACTTCGTCCCGCTGGCGGATGACTCGCAACAGGACGACGACGGCGAGCAGTGCGACGAGAGCGACGACGATGATTGCGACTTCCATGTGAACCTCCTGCGTCGGAGCCTATGCATGGGGTGTGACAGCGCTGAGGACGATCCTGTGGAGACGTGACCAGGTCAGTTGAGGCCGACCGGCGCCGGCGCCTCACTCAACTCGCCCACTCGGTGCCGGTGGGGTAGGCGAAGGTCGCTTCGGTGCCGGGGTGGAAGGCGGTGCTGGCGCCGGGTCGGCTCGGCAGCAAGTAGCGGCCGCCGGTTACCTCGACGGGGTCGGTCAGGTGCTCGTGCAGGTGATCGACGTACTCCAGGGAGAGATCACGGGTGTCGGCGGCCACGCAGATGGCGTTGAAGAAGGCGAAGTGTTGGACGGCTTCGCACAGGCCGACGCCGCCGGCGTGAGGGATGACCTCCACCCCGGCGCCTGCGGCCATCAGGATCGCAGCCAGCAGGTCGTGGACCCCTCCCATGCGCGTGGCGTCGATCTGCAGGATCTGCACCCCTCCGAGCTGGATCAGCTGCTTGGCGAGCGTGGGGCTGGCGAGCATCTCGCCGGTGGCGATCGGGACGGGATGCACCGCCTTGGCGATCGTGGCGTGGCCGACGACGTCGTCGGGATGCGTGGGCTCCTCCACCCAGCGCAGGTCGAACTCGCGGAGTTCGCCGATGGCGGCGATGGCCTCCGGAACGCTCCACCGCTGGTTGGCGTCGACGGCGATGGCCACGTCCGGCCCGACCGCCTCGCGGGCCAGCGCCAGGCGCCGCCGGTCGTCACCGGTGTCGGCGCCCACCTTCAGCTTGATCGTCGTGAAACCGTCGGCGACGGCCTCGTGGCAGAGCCGCACGAGCTTCTCGTCGCTGTAGCCCAGCCAACCGGGCGTGGTGGCATAGGCGGCCAAGCCGTCCTGCCGCAGTTCGGCGATCCGGGCGTCCCGCAGCGGCCGGCGCTCCTGCAGAATCTCCCGCGCCCGGCCGGGGTCGAGGAAGTCGGCGATGTAGGTCCAGTCCACGAGGGCGACGATCTCGGCGGGCTCCAGCCGTGCCAGGGCGGACCAAAGGGGTCGCCCCTCCCGGCGGGCCCGCAGATCCCACACGGCACTCATGACGGCACCGATGGCCATGTGCATCACGCCCTTGTCGGGTCCGAGCCAGCGCAACTGGCTGTCCCAGGTGAGTTCCCGGTTGACGGCGGCGGGATCCTCCACGAGCGCATCGACGTCGCGCCCGACCAGCCGGCGGGCAACGGCGCCGACGGCCGCTGCCTGGATGTCGTTGCCGCGCCCGATCGTGAACACGAAGCCGTGGCCCGCCAGTTCGGCGTCGGATGTGGCGAGCCGCAGGTAGGCCGCCGAGTAGTCGGGGTCCGGGTTCATGGCGTCGGACCCGTCGAGGTTGCGGCTGGTGGGGAACCGCAGGTCGATGACAGTGGCGTCGGTGACGGTGGTCATGGTGTGCCCTTCGCTGGTCTTCCGCCGGCGGGTCCCGCCACGGCGGAACCCGGGGCGATGGTATTCAATGCGCGCCGCAACCCAGACGAATCGCTCAGCGGACATGATCGTCCTGGTTCGGCCGCCGCGGCGGCCCGCGCTGCGGCCACCACAACTGGGTTGCCGGTCGACACCACGGTGGTCTCGTAGAATCGGCGGTCGTGGACGAGGCGGGCGTGCTGCCGGCAATCGGTTTCGGCACCGCGCCGCTCGGAGGCTTCCGTGCGCCGGTGAGTGAGGACGGCGCCGCGGCCGCCGTCGAGGCTGCTCTCGAGACCGGGTACCGGTACTTCGACACGGCCCCCATGTACGGCTACGGGTTGGCTGAGCGGCGACTGGGCAAGGCGCTGGAAGGTCGCGACGCCGGTATCAAGGTCTCCACCAAGGTGGGCCGCATCATCGACGAGGACGCACCGCGCCCGCCGGGCGATCTGTTCGCCGGCGACCGCGGCGCAGCGACCTTCGACTTCTCCGTCGACGGCGTGCGGCGCTCGCTCGAGGCGAGTTTCGAGCGGATGGACCGCACGTACGTGGACGTGGCTCTCATCCACGACCCCGACGATCATGCGCAGCAGGCGCTGACCGAGGCCTACCCGGCACTCGAGCAGTTGCGAGCCGAGGGCGCGGTCGGCGCCATCGGCCTGGGCATGAACCGGCCCGCCCTGCCGACCCGGTTCGTGACCGAGACCGACATCGACGTGATTCTGATCGCCGGGCGTTACACCCTGCTGGATCGCGAAGCCGAGGAGGAGCTGTTCGGCGCGGCCATGGCCCGGGGCGTGCACCTGGTGGTCGGAGGTGTCTACAACTCCGGGGTGCTCACCGGGACTGCCGGGCGCAAGACCTTCAACTACGTGCCCGCTCCGGCGCACATTCTCGAGCGGACCGAGCGGCTCCGACGGGTTTGCGACCGCTTCGGCGTGCCCCTGGCGGCCGCGGCGGCGCAGTTCGCGGCGCGCCACGAGGCCGTCGGGACCACTCTCATCGGCGCAAGCACTGCCTGGGAGGGCGTCGAGAACTGGGCGTACCTCCACCGCAGCCTGCCCGACGACTTGTGGCTCGCTCTCGAGCAGGCCGCCGCGCCGAGCTTCTCCGACGTCGACACGCGCCCTTGACGGGCGCCGGGATCGAGGACGCCGACGTGTCCCTCGTCGGTGGGTTGTAGCGCCGAGCGACTCAAGCCGGCGGAGCGGGGGTCCGCGGCCCCGAGCGGCTGAGCACGATGGCGACGATGACCAGGCCGATGCCGATCATCTCGCGGGGGCTCGGCTCCTGGGAGAGCGCGAGGAACCCCACCGCCGCCGCCGTCACCGGCGCCAGTGCCTGCAGCAGGGCGAAGCGGTGCTGGTCGATTCGCCGCATCACCCACTGGTCCAGCCCGTAGGGGATCACGTTCGAGAGCAGCGCGACGACGAAGCCGAGGCCCAGCAAGGCGGGTTGCCTCACCGCCGTCGGCATGTGGGGGATCCCGAAGGGGCTGATGACGAGGGCGCCGACCAGCATGCCCACCCCGAGGCCGTCCACCCACGCGGCACCCCGTGCAACGCGGTGGCCCAGCACGATGTAGCCCGCCCAGAACGCTCCGGCGAGCAGGGCGAAACCCACGCCCCGCAGCGTGCCGTCGGTCTCGACGCCCGCCAGCACCACCACCCCTGCCACGGCCAGCAACACCGCAGCGGCCGAGCGCAGCGTGCGTGTGCCGAATGCGGCCACCGCCACCGGACCGAGGAACTCGATCGAGACGGCGCTGCCGAGCGGCACCACCTCAACCGAGTAGTAGATCGACAGGTTCATGGCGGCCAGCACGATGCCGAAGACAGACGCCCAGCGAAGCTCGGCGGCTGTCCAGCGCCGCCGCCAGGAGCGCCGCAGTGCCACGATCATGAGTGCCGCCCCGAGGACTCGCAGCAGCGCCACCCCACCCGGGGTGAGGTCGTCGAACAGGTTCACCGCCAGCGCCTGCCCGAGGAACTGCGACGTCGAGCCGAGGATGAACAGCGGCTCGGGCGGAACCCTGGTGAGATCGATCCGCCGCATCGGCCGATGCTAGGGCTCGGCGCGGCGTCTGCTGGAGGTCAGATGCCGATGGCGGTGGCGAGGGCGGTCCGGGGCTCGGCAGCGCCCGACAGTGCGCCGTCGGCGCCGATGGCGATGAGGTGGGCGTGGCCGGAGAGCTTCGGGTTCTGGTCCAGCCCGACGACGGCATGGCCCCGCGCCGTCAGACCGCTGGCCCAGGCGGCGGGGGCATGGGGTTCGAGGGCCACCGGCGGCCGCCAGCCACCTGTCCAGGTGGCGAAGGGGTCGGGGCCGAGAAGGACCCAGCGCGACGCCCCCAGGATCTCCGCCGGCGACTGGCCGCAGTGCAGCAGCCGAGCCAGCATCTGCAGGACCACCTGGGGCTGGGCGTCGCCGCCCATGGTTCCCAGGGTGGCCCGGTTCCGGCCGTCGAGCGTGCTGACGAGTGCCGGGCTGAGTGTGTGGGGTGGCCGCCGCCCGGGGGCATAACAGGCCGGGTGCGCCGGATCCAGGCTGAACCCCAATCCCCGGTTGTGCAGGAAGATACCCGTGCCGCCGCTCATCAGCAGCGAGCCGAAGCCCTGCGCGTTGGACTGGATGAGCGACACGGTGAGCTGCCCGTCGGCGGTGCACAGGTAGGTCGTGTCTCCCTCGCCGGCGAGCGGGGTCACCGGTGTGTCGCCCGCCAGCACGCGGCGCCTCAGGCCGTCGATGCGCCCGGGGTCGAGCAACTCGGCCACGTCGGCGGCGTCGGACAGCTCGGCGGGCCGGAACGAACCCACGGCGCGGGCGGCTTCGACCAGCCAGTGCGCCCAGTCCGGATCGTCGGGGTCGGTGGGCAGGTCGAGGCCCTGCGCGAGGGCGGCGGCGGCGAGGATCAGGTAGCCCTGGGAGTTGGGCGGCACGGTCCAGAGCCGGTGTCCCCAGGCTTCGACGGCGGTGGGTTCCACCCAGTCCGCTGTCGGAGTGGTGAGATCCTCGGGGCTGAAGAGTCCCTCGGCGAGCCCCAGCAGGCCGTCACCGAACTCGCCGCCGTAGAAGGCGTCCCGCCCCCCGGTGGCGATCGCCTCCAGCGCCCGCGCCGACCCGGGTCGCCGCACCGTGGCGCCGGCGCGCAGGTCGGCCGGGATGTCGGTGTTCCCGGGCACGCCGGCCACGTCGCCGGCCGCTGCGGCCAGGTCGGCCGAGGCGGCGAACCCGTCGGCGGCGAAGGCGTGCGCCGCGCCGAGCACCTCGGGAAGGTTCATCACCCCGCACCGCGCATGCAGGGCCAGCCAGCCGTCCACGCAGCCCGGGACGGTGACGGCAGCCGGGTGGCCCTGGCGGGGCATGCGGCGGTGACCCTCGGACCGGAGGCGCTCGGCTGACGCCCCCGAGGGCGCCCGGCCGGAGGCGTTCAGGCACAGCGGGGTGTCCTCGCCGGTGCCGACGAGGGCGAACATGTCGCCGCCCATGCCGCAGGTGTTAGGTGCCACGACGGCGAGGACGGCGGCCGTGGCCACCGCCGCGTCCACGGCGTTGCCACCGCTGGCGAGCATCCTGAGGCCGGCCACCGAGGCGCGCCGGTCGATGGAGCAGACCATGCCGGTGGAGCCGGTCGCAGCGGGGACGGGGTTCTGCATGGTGACCTCCGAGGTGTCAGGTGGTGTTGCCGGTAGCGCTCGGAGTGGCGCCGGAGCCGGCATCTTTGCTTCCGGAACGACCACCCGCGGTGCGAAGCCCCGGCACGAACCGGGGAAGGAGGGCGATGACCACCCCACCGACGGCGACCGCCGCGCAGATCGGGCCCCACAGCCAGGCCGGCGGCAGGTCCAACTCGAAGTAGTCGCGCAGCCCACCCGCGGCCATCACCACCACGTACAGCAGTCCCATGGCGGCCGCCAGGGCGATCTTCCAGGGACGGAGGGGACGACTCGTCACCACCAGAATCACGAGTCCCAAGCCCAGCAGCGTCATCGTGGCCACGGTGCGTGCCTCGATCAGCGAGGTGTCCGACGCCCGCCGGGCGACCTCGTAGACGACCATCGTGCAGGCTGCCGCCACCGCGCCCGCTGGCACCGAGAAGCGAAGCACGCGCCGCAGGAAGCCCGGCCGCACCAACTCGGTGCTCGGCGCGAGCGCCAGGAATATGCCGGGTACGCCGATGCTGAACGTCCCGATCAGTGTGAGGTGGCGGGGAAGGAACGGGAACGACACGCCCATGATCCCGATGGCGGCGGTGATGAGCAGGGCGTAGGCGGCCTTGGCGATGAACAGGTTCGAGATCCGCTCCACGTTGTTGATGACCTTGCGCCCCTCGTCCACGACGCGCGGCAGGGTGGCGAAGGAGTCGTCCAGCAGTACCAGTTCGGCCACAGCGCGGCTCGCCGCGCTGCCCGATCCCATGGCGATGCCTATGTCGGCGTCCTTCAGGGCCAGCACGTCGTTGACGCCGTCACCGGTCATGGCGACGGTGCGGCCGCTGGCCTGTAGGGCACCCACCATGGCGCGTTTCTGCTGCGGCGTGACGCGACCGAAGACAGCGTTGCGTTCCATGGCGGCACGCAGGTCGGCTGTCCCGGCCGGCAGCTCGCGGGCGTCGACGTAGGACTCCGCGCCGGGCACGCCGGCCCGCTGAGCGACCGCGGAGACGGCGGCGGCGTTGTCGCCGGAAATGACCTTCAGGTCGACGCCCTGATCCCGGAAGTACGCCAGGATCTCGGGAGCGTCCGGACGGATCGTGTCGCCCAGCACCACCACGGCTACCGCCTGTCGTGCCGGCGCCGGCCCGGAACCGCCGGTCCCGCCATCCGCCCGGCTAAGCAGAAGCACCCGCCGGCCGTCTTCTGTCCAGCCGTCGACGCACCGCCGGGCCTCGTCGTCGCCCGCGGTGAGCAGCATGTCGGGTGCCCCGAGGTAGTACAGGCCCCTGTCGGCGAACTCCGCGGAGGACCACTTGCGGGCCGAGGAGAACGGCTCGATGCCCACGACCTGCCAGCCTTCCGGGGCGGCGCAGGCCGAGGCCACCGCCGCGGTCGTGGCGTTGGGGCTCGGGTCGGCCGCGGCGATCGCCCCCAGCGCGGCCACCGCTGCCGCGCCGTCCCAGCCGCCCATCGGGTGCACCGACTCGAAGGAGATCTCCCCCGTGGTGATCGTGCCGGTCTTGTCCAGGCACAAGGTGTCGACGCGTGCCAGCAGTTCCACGGCTGCCAGTTCCTTGGCCAGGGCTTGGCGCCGGGCGAGGGCGACCACGCCGGCTACGAAAGCCAGCGAGGTGAGCAGCACCAGACCGTCGGGCACCATCGCCACCGCGGCTCCCACCGTGCCGCGCAGTGCCTCCTGCCAGCGATCCTCGGCGCCGAGGAGGCGCCACAGCAGCAGAGCGCTCGCCGGTGGGATCAGCCACACGAGTACCCGCAGGATCTGGTTCACGCCCCGCCGCAGTTCGGAATCCACCAGGGCGAAGCGCCGGGCCTCCTCGCTCAGTGCGGCGGCGTAGGAGGCGGCGCCGATGCCCTCGGCCCGGTAGACGCCGCTGCCGGCGGCCACGAAGCTGCCGGACATGACCCGCTCGCCGGGCGATTTCGCGATGGCGTCGGATTCGCCGGTCAACAGTGACTCGTCCACCTCGAGGCCGACACCAGCCAGAACCTCGCCGTCCACCACCACCTGGTCGCCGGATGCCAACTCCAGCAGGTCGTCGGCCACCACTCCGCCGACGTCGATCTCGGCGACCTCGCCGTCGCGCCGCACGCGCGCCCGGGGCTCGGACAGCACGGCCAACCGCCGCAGCTCGCGGCGGGCACGGAGTTCCTGGATGATGCCGATGATGCTGTTGGAGACCACGACGCCCACGAACAGGGCATCGCCGGGCGCGTCGGCCAAGAGGATCAGCACCAGCAGCGTCATCAGGATGGCATTCACCGGCGTGAAGACGTTGGCCCGGATGATCTCGCCCAGGGTCCGCACCGGGGCGTCGGGCACGTCGTTGACGCGGCCGTCGGCCACCCGCTGCGCCACCTCGTCGGCGCTCAGGCCGGCGAGGTCGGCAGGCATGGTGCTCATGGCCCCGGATGTTAGGGGAGCGCGCCGCCTCCGCTGCGTTCCAGGCGCCAGGGACGCCCGGGGGTTGCCCAGAGCCGGTGGCGAGCGCCGGCGACGTCGGGGTCGGCCGTCTCGAAGCCGGCGTCGCCCGCCCACAGTGCCACTTCCTCCCCTGCGGACGTGACTGCCAGGCGCGTTTCGTAGAAGGTGGGCTCCCGACGTTGCGCAGCCGCGAGCGCCTCGGTGACGGTGTCGAAACCTTGGAGGTTGCAGAGGGTCACGTAAGTGGGGGGTAGGAACCATGTTCTGTCGGAGTCTTCGTGCCGCCGGATCGCCTCGCCGGGTGTCAGCCAGACATGCTCGAATATCTCGCCGCCGTCCACCTGCACGGTGCCCGGCGGGTCGGGTGCCAGGAAGAACCACGTGGCGAGTTGGTGGTCGAAGTCCGGCGGGGGAGTCCAGTGCGAGAACCGCACGAGCGAGTGTGGATCGACCTGCAGTCCAGCCTCCTCCTCGGCCTCCCGCACAGCGGCGATGCGCGCCGCCTCGTAGCCATCGCCAGGATCAGCGGCGGCGGCACGGTCCGCTGCATCGACCCTGCCCCCCGGGAAGACCCACACCCCGCCCATAACCCGCAGGTCCGGATTGCGCCGCAGAAGCAGCGTCTGGATGCCGCCCGGCGACTGGCGCAGCAGCACAGTGGTCGCCGCAGGCGTCGGCGGCTGGTTCACCCGCCGCCCGTACTCCTCGAGCCACCGCTCGTAGCGCTCACCGCGCGTGCTGGACTCGGGCATCAGGATCTTTCCGGAACTGTCGGGATGGCCACGACGGGATTCGAGCAAGCGTAGGGGCTGAGTTCGGCAGACGACGGAGGCGCTCCTGAGACTCGGGCCGCGCAGGCTTTCCGAGAGAATCTCGCGCGCACTTGGCGGGTCTGTGCCGGCCCTCCCAACTTCTCGATCGCCTGCAGAGTTGGAAGCGGGAGGTCGATGGACCTCGGATGGTCCTCCTTGGTGGCCATCTGTCCAAACTACGACGGCGGTCGCGATGCCTCCGAGTTGCGCCGCCCCGCCGGTTTCGTTACGAGGCTCGGCGGAATACCTCGAAGCGCTCAGCCAGCAATTGCCGGTCCGGGCGGGCCGCTCTTGTCGGCGGCAGGGCAATCTTCGACTGGTGCACTTCTTGGATTGAGTGCCGGAGTGTGGGACCGTCTGAGTCGTCCAGTACGTCCGCGCGGACCTCCACCCGGTAGTCGGGGTCGATACCCAAGAGGTTGCTGTCGTAGGCGGAGTGGTGCAGTTTGCAGAGTGAAATTCCGTTGGGAACGATCGGTTCCCCGCCCTCGGAGTCCGGCTTGATATGGGCGGCGTCAAGCAATTGGTAGTAGCGCAGCCGACAGATGGCGCACCGCGATTCGTAGGCGGCCAAGACTCGGGCACGGAATATCGGCTGGTGCAGCCTCCTTCGGGTAACGACTTCCGCATGGCGGCGCCGGGTGGCCAGATCCACGACCTCCGCTGAGTCCCAGCGCTCCCGCTGGATTACGTCGACGGCGACGACAAACTGGCGCTCCGCTGGCTCCTCGTCGACGAGCCAAACCGGGAACACTGGCTGGTACAGCCCCGGACCTATCCCATGGAACCAAATCAGTGGAAGCTGTTGCCGGAGCGCTACCCGGAGTGAGACTGTGGTGTAGTGGTCGGGGTCCGCGTCTCCCCGCCACTTGTAGCGAAGGTATCCCTCTGGTCCGGGTGAGTCGTCATATGGCCGAAGCTCGGGTCGGGGCGCGTATGCGGTGGAAATCGACAGCGCAGCATCGAGATCCCGCGGCTTGTAGATGCCCTGCTGTGGGTTTCGGAGAAGGAAACTGCCGCTCTCGAACTCGAATCTCAACTGATCCTGGCGCACCGGTCCTCCGGTGCGGAGTTGGACGGTCCGCAGATGTGCGAACGCAGCAGCCCGAATCCGTTCGTCCAACTCGGCATCGAAGCCCACGACGCCTTTCTACATCACAGGCGGTTGCCCGACATGAGTTCTTGCTCCAGAGACCTCGAGGCCGCGCACGCTCGCGCTAGCTCGACTGCGCCTGCCGACGGATCTCGCTGAGCGTGGTGTGTGGGAGGATCGCCTCGGGGTCCATCCGTAGCTCCAGCACCGCGGGCACACCGGCGGCCGTTGCCTGCTCGAAGGCGTCGGGGAAGTCCTCGGTGTGTTCCACGGTGGCTCCGAAACCGCCGAATGCTCGGGCGTAGGCCGCGAAGTCGGGGTTGGTGAGGTCCGAGGCGCTCGGGCGGTCGGGGTAGGTGCGCTCCTGGTGCATCCGGATGGTGGCGAACATGTTGTTGTTGATCACCAGCACGATGATCGGTGCCTCGTAGCGCACCGCCGTCGAGAGTTCCTGGGCGGTCATGAGGAAGTCACCGTCGCCGCAGAATGCCACCACCGGCGCCTCGGGTGCGTGCAGCTTGGCGGCCACGGCTGCCGGTATGGCGTAGCCCATCGCTCCGCTCTGGGACCCCAGTTGCGTCCCGTACTGCTTGAACCGGTAGAAGCGCTGCGGCCACAGTGAGAAGTTGCCGGCGCCGTTGGTGAGGATCGACTCCGGCGGCAGTTGCTGGTCCAGATAGGCCACCACCTGGCCGAAGTCCAGCGTGCCAGGCGCCGGTGGGAGCAACAGCGTTGCCTCGTAATCGGCACGGGCGGCTGCGGCCCAGTCCCGCCATGGGGCCGAATCCAGCGACACCGTCGCCTCCAGGGCGGCCACCGTCTCGACGGCGCCCGCGTGGACGCCCAGATACGGCTGGTAGACGCTCCCGAGTTCGGCCGCATCCGGATGGACGTGTACGAGCGTCTGCCGGGGGATCGGCGGCTCCAGCAACGTGTAGCCACGGGTCGTGGTGTCTCCCAGGCGCGTCCCGATCGCCACGATCAGGTCGGCGTCGGTGATTCTCCTGGCAAGGCTGGGGGCCGTCCCCACGCCGGCGTAGCCCACGTAGCTGGGCGAATCGTTGTGGAGGTAGTCCTGGCGGCGGAACGACACGGCAACCGGGAGGTGGTTGCGCTCGGCCCAGGCGGCGAGAGAGCGTCCCGCGTCCGCGGTCCAGGTGCCGCCGCCGACGATCAGCAGCGGCCGCGAAGCGCCGCCGAGCAGGGACTGCAAATCCGCCAGTTCCGCCGCTGACGGCGACGGTCGCTCGGGAGGCGATGCAACGGGGGCGTCGGACACCGACACCTCCGCGGCCAGAACATCCTCTGGCAGCGAGACCACCACAGGACCGGGCCGGCCCTCCCGGGCGACCCGGGCGGCTTCAGTCGCAATTGACGACAGTCGCTCGGGCCGATCCACCTCCACCGCCCACTTCGCCAGCGGACGGAAGAAAGCCTCGAAATCGACCTCCTGAAAGGCGCGGCGCCCCCGGTGAGCGGTGGGCACCTGGCCCACGAACAGCAGTAGCGGTGCACCGCTCATGGCGGCGTTGTGCACCGCCACCGATGCGTGCGTCGCCCCCGGGCCGCGGGTCACGAACGCCACGCCAAGGTCGCCGCGCAGGCGGGCGTGCGCCTCCGCCATGAGCGCGGCGCCGGACTCGTGGCGGCACACGATTGTGCGGATGGCCGGCTCGTCGTGGAGGGCGTCCAGCACGGCCAGGAAGCTCTCTCCCGGCACGGTGAAGATGACCTCGACCCCGTGGCGACGGAGCTGGTCGACCAGCACGCGCCCGCCGTGGCGCACGGCCACATTCACGCCAGCGGTTCCTCGAGAAACACTCTGGCCCTCTGGCGGGCGGGCCGGTCGGCGTCGGCCGGGTCGATGTAGCGGATCGTGCGCTTGCCGGCCCATTCCGCGGGCAGCAGCATCACCCGCACGAAGGCGGTCTCCTCGGTGGCGGAGGACTCCGCGTACACCGGCTCCGGACCGCTCTCGAACCAGGCGCCGCCCGTCCGATGCGTCGTCGTGAGACCTCCCGTCGTGACCGTCAGCTCGCCGAACAGCAGTCGTCGGATCCCCGGGCCGGGGTGCACATGCCGGTAGGCAACGGCGCCGGGTGGAAAGTCCACCCGGTCACAGCGCATCAACCAGTCGCGTGTCTCGTCCACCTCGACCGCGACCGCCAAGGCCGCGCCGCCCGCCACCTCCCCGCCGGCATCGCCATGACCCTCGTTGCCCATGACCGGCGAGTCGCCCCCGATCGGCACCAGTTCCCATCGAAGCAACCCGAGATCGTCCACATAGTGGCGCATCTCGTAGACGCCATCGTCAGCTAGGACGCCCAGTTCCCAGCACAATGCCGGTCCCGCCACAGTCGCGGCGCCGAAATGGGCCACATCCTCAGCCAGGTCGTACACGACTTGGGTCCCCGACCCGGTCGTGACTCCCGCGGGGTGCTCGTGCAGTGCGAGGACGGCGCGCATCGACAGGTCCGGGTGGCGGCTAGTGGAAGTACTGGCCGCCGTCGATCACGATGGTCTGGCCCGTCACGAACGACGCGCCGGGGCTGCACAGGAACACCGCGGCGGCCACCAGGTCCTCCGGGTACTGGTCGCGCTTGAGCGTCCGGGCGGCGATCGAGATGGCGCTGATCTGGTCGAAGTCCACACCGGCGGGGTTCTCCTTCACGCCGTCGGAGATCGTGAAACCGGGAGCCACCGAGTTCACGAGAACATTGTCGTTGCCGAGCTCGCGGGCCAGCGCCCGTGTCAGCGCCAGCACCGCCCCCTTGCTGGCGACGTAGTGGAGCAGGAACGGCACGCCCCGGAAGACCGTCCCGGACGTGATGTTCACGATGCGCCCGCCGCCTTGGCGGCGCATGTGCGGGACCACGGCGCGGCAGCCGAGGAAGGTGCCGATCACGTTGATCTCCATCACCGCTCGCCACTCCTCGACAGGGATCTGGTCGAACGGCCGCGTCGGGATTGAGGTGAACATGCCGGCGTTGTTGACGAGGATGTCGACTCGGCCGGTCGCCTCGATGGCGGCGTCGACCATGGCGTCGACGTCATCGGCGTTGGCCACGTCGGCGGTGACGCCCAGGCCGTCCGGGTAGCGGGTAGCGGCCTCCTGTGCCCCGGCCAGGTCGGCGATCACCAGGCGCGCGCCGGCACGTGCCAAGCCGTCGGCGATAGCGCGGCCGATGCCCTGGACGCCGCCCGTCACGATGGCGGTCTGCCCGGCCAGCGAGAAATCCTCGTTGCTCGGTGTCACGAGCCGGCGCTCGCCGGGGTCGTTTGCGCCGCTCATTGGATCGGAGAGAAGGCGGTCGGGGCCAGGATCCGGTTCTGCTGGGTGTGCACCAGCGGGTGGAGCTTCGGCAGGAAGGCCTGCCAGCGCTCGTCGGCGGCCAGCGTCGCTCGGCGCTGTTCCCGGTCGGCGAAGTTCTTGTAGCCCCACATAGCGCAGATCGACGAGAGGGCCCCCACCTCAACGGTGAACCAGCCGATGAGGTTGCCGAGGACTTCCTTCTGGATGATGATTCCCTCGGTCTCGTAGAGCCGCAGGACCTCTTTCAGCTTCCCGGTGTAGATGTGGTAGTCGCGTTGCTCGACGATCATCGCTCTCCTCGCTGGTCTCCGTCCACTCTAAGGTTCATCAGCCGCTCGTGGATGAGAGCGTAGAAGCCGTCGCTGTCGACCTCGCTGACCCAGCGGCAGTTCGGCTCTCGCTCGAAGCGATGCCAGTAGTCCACGACCGTCATGCCCATGGTGAGCTCGGAATGGGTCTCGACCTCCACGAAGACGTCCTTGCCGCCGTACAGCTCGGGCTTCAGCAGGTAGGCGATGGTGGCCGGATCGTGCAGCGGGCCTCCCCGCTCGCCGTATCGCTTCATGTCGTAGCGCCCGTAGAACGACAGCATGGCGGCGGTCTTCTCGCCGATGTCGCTCCCGATTGCCCGCACCGAGTTGATCCACTCCGGACTCATCAGCGCCTTGTGCGTCACATCCAGCGGCATGGTCACGATGGGGATGCCGCTGCGGTACATGACCGCAGCGGCGTGCGGGTCCACGTAGACGTTGAACTCCGCGACCGGCGTGGTGTTCCCGCCCACGAAGAAGCCACCCCCCATGGTCACAATCTCAGCGATCTTCGGAATGATGCGCGGCTCACGGACCATTGCCATGGCGACGTTGGTGATCGGCCCGACCGGGCACAGGGTGATCTCGCCGTCGTCGGCCGCCATGAGCACCTCGACCAGCCAGTCGACGGCGTGCATGTCCTGGACACCCATGGTGGGTTCGTCCCAGTCCGGGCCGTCGAGGCCTGTCTGGCCGTGTACCGCTTCGGCTGTAACCAGGTCACGCACCATCGGCCGCCCGCACCCGGCGAAGATCTTCATGTCCGGCCGCCCGGCCAGTTCGCACACCAGCCGGGCGTTGCGGATCGTCAGGGGCAGCGGCACGTTGCCGGCGACGCAGGTGATCCCCAGCACCTCGAGCTCCGGCGAACCCAGGGCCAGCAGGATGGCGAGAGCGTCGTCCTGTCCGGGGTCGGTGTCGATGATGATCTTTCGAGCGGCCATGCCCGGAGGCTAGACCGCGCCCGGCGACACTCCGGTGGTCGACATTTCCCGGCACGGCGGGGCACTCATCGACAATCCGCCACACTGCTCTCGGTAGCATGCCGTGATCGCGGCGCGGTGATCGGACGGCCCCGTTGCCGGAGCCCCCGCAGCGCACGAGACAGTCGGCAGCGGCAGGAGAGACATGGCTTCTTCACACGAGAGATTCAGCATCGCGCGGCTCGCCGAACTCAGCAGCGAGATCGGCTCATCCCTGGTCTGCGACGCGCTCGATGCGGCGGGGCGTCGTCACCAGTCGTTGGCCCCGGGTTATGCCCCCTTGGTGACCGATCAGGTGCTCGTGGGTTATGCCTTTCCCGTGCGCGTCGAGGACACCGACGAGATTCCGGAGGTGCCCTACGTGGGGCTGCTGCGGGCGCTCGACGCCATCGGGCCCGGCGAGGTGTGGGTGGGCGCCACCGGGGGGTTCCGCGACGCGGCCCTCTGGGGTGAGTTGCTCTCCACGTCCGCCATGGCATCCGGGGCCGTCGGCGCGTTGTTCGAGGGCTACGTCCGGGATCGCAACGTCATCCGCAGCCTCGGCTTCACGGTGCTGTGCCGCGGCGCCGACCCCCGTGACATCAACGGAAGGGGAGAGGTGGTGGCTCACGCTGTCACCGTGGAGGTGGACGGGGTGACGATCGCTCCCGGTGACCTCGTGGTGGGCGACGACGACGGGGTCGTGATCGTGCCCGAGGAACTCATCGACGACGTCGTTGGGGTGGCCCTGCACAAGACCGCCACCGAGAGCCGGTTCCGGCAGGCGGTGCGGGACGGCATGCCGCCCACCGAGGCGTTCGCACGCTTCGGCGTCCTCTGAGACTCGCGGGAATTAAACGGACCACAGGAGGAACAAATGCCTCGTCACCTGGCAGAACGCACGGCTCTCGTCACGGGAGCCGCCAGCGGTATCGGCAGAGCGTGCGCCCGGCAGCTCGCCGCCGAAGGCCTGCGTGTGGCCGCGGTCGATCTGCAGACGGCGGGCCTCGAGACCATCGCCGGCGAGATGGCCAGCGTCCACACCCTCGACGTGTCCGACTACGGCGCGGTGGCGGCCACCGTGGCCGAGATCGGCGGCGTGGACGTCGTGGTGAACAGCGCCGGCATCGTCGGCCCGCAGCTCCCCATCTGGGAGATGCCGCTTGAGGACTGGGAGCGGACGCTGGCCGTGAACCTGAATGGCACCTTCAACACCATCAAGGCCACCATCGGCGGCATGCGGCAGCGGGGTTGGGGCCGCATCGTGAACATCGCCAGCATCGCCGGCAAGGAGGGCAACCCGAACATGGTCGGCTACTCCGCCAGCAAGGCAGCCGTCATCGGCCTCACCAAGTCGGTCGGCAAGGAGGTCGCCCGCGACGGCATCCTCGTCAATGCCGTGGCGCCGGCCGTCATCGCCACGCCCATGAACGCCGACACCACGCCCGAAGTCCTGGAGTACATGCTCGCCCGCATCCCCATGGGGCGCCTCGGTCTTGTCGACGAGGTGGCGGAACTCGTCTCGTGGCTGTCCTCGGACTCCTGCAGCTTCTCGACGGCGGCCGTCTATGACATCTCCGGAGGCCGCGCCACCTACTAGCCGAGCGTCGCGCGGTACGTGTCGTGCCGCCGGGCTCCTGGCTTGGTGACCGATGAGCGGCTTCCTGGCCCCGATCGTCGTCTTCGCGGGGCTGCTCGGGCTGCATCTCGTCCTGCCGGCCCGCCGTGTGGCGGGGTACGTGACCGATCCGGTCACGGGGCGCCCGTACGAGTACCGCCTCAACGGCCCCCTGGTGCTCGCCGCGGCTGTGGGGGGCGGCCTGATTGCAGGCGGCACCGGCTGGCTGTCCTGGGATTGGTTGCACCGGCACGCCTGGTGGGGCGCGGCGGGTGCCACGGCCCTCGGGGCGCTGGCGACGGTGTGGTTGGTGTTCGCGCCACCCCTCCGAGCTGTGGCGGCGCCCCGCTCGGCCGGCCGCGGCGGGTGGGTCCGCGACTTCTATCTGGGCCGAGTCGAGAACCTCACCTTCGCCGGGCGGATCGACACCAAGATGTTCCTCTACGTCTTCGGCGCGGTGCTGTTGGGCCTCAACGCCTGGTCGTACGCCGCCCTCCACGCCGATCTGTACGGCTCCGAGGCCAATCCCGGCGTGTTCCTGCTCGCCGCGCTCCTGGGCTGGTTCGTCGTCGACTACCTGGTCTTCGAGCGCGTGCACCTGTACACCTACGACATCTTCGCCGAACGCCTCGGCGCCAAGATCATCTGGGGTTGCCTGGCGTTCTACCCGTACTTCTACGCGGTCGGTCTCTGGGGTACCGCCCGCCTGCCGAAGTCGCGGCTGGTCGAGAGCGCGGGGCCGTGGTGGCTCGCCGCCTGCGCGGCCATCTTCGGGGCCGGCTGGGTGCTGTCGCGCGGCGCCAACCTGCAGAAATACCGCTTCAAGCGCTTCCCGGAGCGCCCGTTCCTGGGCATCGCGCCCCGTCCCGTCGCCGACGACCGGGCGCGCCTGCTGTGCAGCGGCTTCTGGGGCGTCTCCCGCCACGTCAACTATCTCGGCGAGATCCTCATGAGCATCGGCCTGGCCCTGGCCCCGGGGCACATCGCCAGCGTGTGGCCGTGGCTCTACCCGGCCTTCATGATCCCGTTCATGTTGACCCGCGAGCGCGCCGACGAGCGTCGCTGCGCTGCCAAGTACGGCCCCCTCTGGGACCGCTACTGCGAGCAGGTCCCCTACCGGATCGTTCCCCGCGTCTATTGAGTCACGGGTCGCCGGTCCGGATCTCCTGGGAGATCCGGACCGGCGACCGCCAGTGCCCGCGCGACCTCGTGGGCGATCGGAGCCCCCGGGTGGGACTCCGATCGCGATAGCTCGAGGGTGAGGGTTATGGACTAGCCCTTGGCTTCGATGAAGGCGTCGGAGTAGTTGATCTCGAAGTCGCCGGTGTCGACGATCTCCTCGAGGATCTCCACCGGCGCCACAGCCGGGTCGGAGATGAAGGCGAACAGCTCCTCATCGAGCAGGTCGTAGGCGGCCGTGTTGGGGGTGCCGTAGTAGTTCCAGTTCGACAGCCACGCGCCCTGCTCGCCGTCCAGTAGCCAGTTGATGAAGGTGTGGGCCGTGCACGGCGTCGGGGCGTCGAACGGGATCGCCATGTTGTCGATCCAGCGGGTGCCGCCCTCCTCCGGTACGAAGTACACGTACTGCGACGGGTCGTCGGTCTCGAGGAACTGCGTGAACATGTCTCCGGAGTAGCCGTGGGCGATGGCTGTCTCGCCGGTCGTCAGCAACTCGTCCGATGAGTCGGTGTTGAAGGCGGCCAGGCGGTCGCGGCTTGACGCCACGAGTTCCTTGGCCTCGTTCAACTCGTCGTCGCTGGTGGTGTTCAGCGAGTAGCCGAGGTACTTGAGGGCCGCTCCGATGGTCTCGCGGGGATCGTTCAGCAGCGAGATCCGACCGGAGAACTCATCGGCGATCGCGGGATCGAAGATGAGTCCCCAGCTGCGGGGGAAGTCCGTCCCTGCGACGGCGGTGTCCACGGCGAGACCGGTGGTTCCCCACTGGTAGGGCGCCGTGTCGTCGCCCTCGGGGTCGTACACCAGATCCCGGAAGTCCGGCGAGATGTTCGCCAGGTTGGGGATGGCGCTCTTGTTGAGCGGCTGGATGTCCTCGCCGGCGATCAGGATCGCCACCATGTAGTCCGACGGCACGATCAGCGAGTAGCCGGAGTTGCCCGCGGCGATGATCGGCTGCATCGCCTCGTTGGAGTCGTAGACGTCCATCGTGACGCTGACGCCGAACTCGTCGGCGAACTCGGCCAGCTGCTCCTCGTCGATGTACTCGGCCCAGTTGTAGATGGCCAGGCCCCCGTCGGTCTCACCCACGGCGCAATCGGCGACACCCTCGGCGGCCGCGGGGGCGGGAGGTGCGGGGGCCGGGGCCTCGGTGGTGGCGGGAGCCGCGGGGGCGGGGGCCTCGGTAGCGGGGGCTTCGGTGGTGGCGGGAGCCGCGGGGGCGGGGGCCGCGGTCGTGGCGGGGGCCGGGGCCTCGGTGTTGGGAGGAGGAGCGGCATCGTCCCCGTCGTCGTCACCACCGCAGGCGGCAGCGACGAGCAGGACCGCGAACAGTCCGGCGAGCAGCCGGATAAGGGATTTGGTCGACATATCTGTGTCTCCTTGTGTTGTTGGATTGTCCTTTGGTCAGGAATCTCGCCGCGCGCGGGTGGCGGCGGCCGGCACGCCCGGTGGTCCGGCGGCGGAGCCGCTGCGGGACCGCTGAACGAGCAGCGAGAGGATCACCAGGCCGACCGACGCGATCAGCATCACGACCGAAACGGAATTGATGAGAGGCGTGACGCCCCGGCGGATCAGCCCGAAGACATAGACGGGCAGCGTGGTGGCGCCGGGCCCGGCGGCGAACTGCGTGACGACGACGTCGTCGAGGGAGAGAGTGAGGGCGAGAAGCGCCCCACCGGCCACGCCGGGCGCGATCTGCGGCAGCGTCACGTAGCGGAAGGCCTTCCAGCGACTGGCGTAGAGATCCAGGGCAGCCTCCTCGAGCCGCCGGTCCATGCCGGCGAGGCGGGCCCGCACCACCACCGACACGAAGCTGATGTTGAAAGCGATGTGGCTGACGGTGATGCTGGCGAACCCCTTGCGCAGCTCGGTGTCGAACAGCAGGTTCAAGAGGTCGAAGAACTGCGAGAAGAAGAGCAGCATCATCACCGCCATCGTCACGTCGGGGATGATGATCGGCAGGTACAGCAATGCGTCGAACGCCTGCCGCCCGCGGAATCGGAACCGCTCGATGGCCAGCGCGGCGAGCGTGCCCAACACGACGGAGACGACCGTCGACAGCAGCGCAACCCGCACCGACACCCAGATGGCGCCCTGGACGCTCTGGTTCTGGATGAAGTCCTCGTACCAACCCAGCGTGAAGCCGCCCCAGCGCCCCACGTTGCGGTCGGCGCTGAAGGAGAACACCACCAGCAGCGCGATGGGCGCGTAGAAGAAGGCGTACACCAGCCAGGCGTTGGCGCTGAGCGCGGCCCGTGTGGGGCTCCACCGGCGGGCGATGGTGCTCACAGGTTGCGCCCGCCTGATCGGAAGTACACGATGGTGGCGACGAGCATCACCGCCATGAGGACGAACGACAGCGCGGCCCCCACCGGCCAATTACGGGCGGTGAGGAACTGCGCCACGATGTAGCTGCCCAGCAGCGTCGTCTTGGCCCCGCCGAGGATTTCCGGCGTCACGTAGGCGCCCAGGCTCGGCACGAACACGAGGATCGATCCGGCGATCACCCCTGGCTTCGAGAGCGGGAACAGGATCCGGCGGAACGTCTGCCATCCCGAGGCGTAGAGGTCGCGCCCGGCCTCGATGAGAGACATCTCGATGCGCTCGATGGAGGCGTAGAGCGGCAGGATCATGAACGGCAGGAACCCGTAGACGAGGCCCAGCACCACCGCGCTCGGGGTGAAAAGGATCTCCAACTCGCCGAGACCGAGCAGTTCCGCGATGCGGCTGATCACGCCGTCCTTGCCCAGGATCACCCGCCAGGCGTAGTTGCGGACCAGGAAATTGGACCAGAACGGGATCATCACGAAGACCAGCAGGATGTTGCGCACGTTCGGGCTGCGGGTCGTGAGGTAGTACGAGAACGGGTAGCCGATCACCAGGCAGATGACAGTCGTGAGCAGGGCCAGCCACAGCGAGCGGTACAGGATGTCCCGCACGATCGGCGCGGCCAGCCGGCGGTAGGCCTCGAAGCCGACGTCCGTGAAGACGGCCTCGCCGAACCGGTTGCGACTAGCGAAGGAGTAGGCGAAGACGATCCCCAGGGGGATGGCGAAGAAGATGAGGAGGTAGACGTAGGCCGGCACGGCGAGCAGGAACCCGCGTCGCGACTCCGCCTTGGCCGCGGCCCGCTCGAACTCGGGCGTCGCGGCGGTGGCGGCGGCCGGATCGGGGGGTGCGCCGGCGAGTGTCATCAGTCGGCCACCACCGTCACGGCTCCCGGTTCCCAGCTGACGCTCACGTCGTCGCCCACGTGCAGCGGCGACTCGGTGGCCCTAGGGGGTGCGGACCTCGATGTTGATCCAGTCCACGGCCACCGAGTGGACCAGCGCATTGCCGACGTAGGTGACCTCCCGGAGTGTCCCGTCGATGTTCGGCCACCCGGCGGGGGAGTGGCCGCGGCGTGACAGGTTGGCCTGCTCGGGCCGCAGGCTCACAGCCACCGTCGTTCCGAAGGGGTGCTCGGACGCCGCGGCGACCCGCATGCCGTGGCTCAGCACGACCTCGTCGACCGACGCCACGGTGCCCTCCAGCAGGTTGGTCCGCCCGATGAAGTCGGCCACGAATCGGTTGGCGGGCCGCTGGTAGATGGCCTCCGGCGTGCCCACCTGCAGGAGCCGGCCCTCGTGCATGACCGCGATGCGGTCGCTCATGGTGAGGGCCTCCTCCTGGTCGTGGGTCACGAACACGAAGGTGATCCCCACTTCACGCTGCAGGGCCTTGAGCTCGAGTTGCATCTCCTGGCGCAGCTTCAGGTCCAGAGCACCCAGCGGCTCGTCGAGCAGCAGCACCTTGGGCCGGTTGACGAGGGCTCGCGCCAGCGCCACCCGCTGCTGCTGCCCTCCGGAGAGCTGGTTGGGCCGCCGGTTCTCCATGCCACCGAGCTGCACGAGGTCTACCGCCTCGGCCACGCGCCGGGCGCGCTCGGTCCGCTCCACCCTCTGCATCTTCAGGCCGAAGGCGACGTTCTCGGCGACATCCATGTGCGGGAACAGGGCGTAGGCCTGGAACACCGTGTTCACCGGCCTCTTGTTGGGTGGCAGCGTGCCGACCTCGTCGCCGAAGATCTTGAGGCTGCCCATGGTCGGGAAGTCCAGCCCGGCGATCATCCGCAGCGTGGTTGTCTTGCCGCAGCCCGACGGGCCGAGCAGGGCGAAGAACTCGCCGTCGCCGATTTCGAGATGGATGTCATCGACGGCCGTCACGTCGCCGAATCGCTTCGTGATGCCCGTGATGGTGACGGCCGGAATGGGGTCGGTCATCGGGGGTGTCTCCTCAGGTGCGCCCGTAGACGACACTCGGTGCGCCGGCCTTGACGGCCTGCAGGCAGATGAAGTCGTGGGCGAGCGTGGCGGCCGCCAGGGCGGTGATCTCGGCGACGTCGTAGGGCGGTGACACCTCGACCACGTCCATGCCGACGAGGTCCACGTCGCCCAGCGAGCGGATCGCCTCCAGGGCCTGCGCGGTCGTCAGGCCGCCCGACACCGGCGTGCCGGTGCCGGGCGCGAACGCCGGGTCCAGGCAGTCGATGTCGAAGGTGAGGTACGCCCGGTTGGTGCCGACGACCTCCCGCACGACCTCGACGGTGGCCGGGATTCCCTCGCGATGCACCCACGGGGCGCCGAGGATCGTGAAGCCGAACGTCTCGCTGTTGTGGGTCCGTATCCCGATCTGCACCGACGTCGCCGGGTCGATGATTCCCTCGCGGGTCGCCCGCAGGAACATCGAGCCGTGGTCCAGGCGGTTGCCGTCGTCGGGCCAGGTGTCGCAGTGGGCGTCGAAGTGCACGAGCGACAGCGGTCCGAAGCGCTTGGCGTGCGCACGCAGCAGGGGATAGGTGATGAAGTGATCACCTCCCAGCGTGACCATCATGGCGTCGGCGGCCAGGATCTCATCCGCGTGCGCCTCGATGCGTTCGACCGCCTCGGCGGGCTGCCCGAAGTCCATGAAGCAGTCGCCGTAGTCGGCCACGGCGAGGTGGTCGAAGGGGTCGAACCCGAAGGGGTAGGCCTCGAGTTCGGCGAGGCCCACCGAGGCGGCGCGGATCGCCCGCGGTCCGAGGCGAGCGCCGGGCCGGTTCGAAGTCGCCATGTCGAAAGGGATCCCCGACACGACGATGTCGGCGCCGGTGATGTCGCGGGTGTAGTTGCGGCGCAGGAAGGACACGGCACCGCCGTAGGTCATCTCCGGGTCGCGGCCGACGAGATCGGGTCGACGGAACGCCTGATCGCCCGGGAGACGCTCGGCGCTCATCCGACACCCCAGTCGTAGGTCTGCTTGGTGATGCCGAGGTAGGGGAGGGTGTCGACGCTCTCGATGCCGTCCATGGTGCGGATCCTGTTGACGTGGCCGACGAAAGTGTCGCCGTCGAGGCAAACCAGTTCGACGATCAGGTCGTACCGACCGGCGGTCATCACGACGTAGACCGCGTCGTCCATGGCGCCGATTTCGGCCGCCAGCTTCCGGGCGTCGTCGGTGATCGTGATGCCGAGCAGAGCCTGGTAGCCGAGCCCGATCTTGACCGGGTCGGTCACGGCCACGATGTCGATGACGCCGCGGGCGCAGAGGCGCCGGACGCGCTGGCGGGTGGCCGCGTCGGAGAGACCGATCAGGCGCCCGAGCGTCGAGTACGCCATGCGCCCGTCGGTCTGGAGGTACTTGATGATCTCGCGGTCGATCTCGTCGATCATGCGACTCTTCCTTCACCGGAAAGCCGGTGGTCGGGGTTGTGCCAGACGATCAGCGCGGCGTAGTTGTCCACCGCCGGGTCCTCTATGTAGCCCGCGAGTGCGCAGGGCGCCTCGAAGCCGTTGCGGAGTTGGAAGCTGAGCGTCGGGTCGTACAGGCGGCCGGCGCGCACCTCGGCGATGTACTCGGCGGCGGTCATCGCGGCCTTGTGCTCGGCGTAGCCCGGGATCACGCCACCTGCCACGATGCCCCGCAGGTTGAGGTCCCGGCACACCTTCTTGCGGAGCACGTAGAGCTCCGACCCGATACCGCGACGCCGGTATTCGGGGCGCGTCGAGATACCCGTCCCGTAGTACCAGTCGCCGTCGGGCACGTGCCCGCTGCTGCTGTGATCGTTGGGAACGATGTCGCCGATCGTGTGCTGGGGGTTGTCGAGGTCGAACCGGGTGCGCACGCCCAACCCCATCGCCACCAGCAGGACGCCGTCGAACGCCGCGAAGCAGCCGGCGGCGAAGTCCCGGGCGAGCAGCAGCAGGCTTGGCTCGTCGTACAGGTCGCCGGGGTCGGTGGTCGGGTAGCTCGCCAGCTCCAGAGCGGCCAGGTCGGCGGCCCACTCGGGACGGATGTGGGCGTAGGCGAGACCGGAGCGCTCGCCGACCATGACGACGTCGAATTCAGGCATGGGCCGCCTCGACGCGCTCGTAGTCGTTCTCCGCGGGCCGACCCCAGCAGGCCCAGAAGTCACCCGTCCGGGGCCGCATCACGGCCGCCCCGCTCGACTCGATGTGGTATGGCGCCTTTGCGGAGACGCAGATGGCTGCCGGCTCACGTGTGAGGGCGAAGAGGCGCTCGGCGTCGATCGCTCCCTCGGCGAGCAGTTCGACGGCGGTTGCGAGGCGCGTCCGCGAACTCTCCATCAGCCGCGGGTCGCGCTCGGCCTGCGCCGCCTCGGCCGCAGCGTCGAGGGTGTGGTTGGTGTGCACCAGCGGCTCGCCGGCGAGGGTCGTGACCGGCCGGACCGACGGCATGGCCTCGACGTTGAACCCGCTGCCGTGGCGGTCGAGGATCAGGAAGTTGTGGGCGCCGGCGAGGTCGGCGCCCAGGAGCACCTCGAGAGCATCGCCGGCTGTGGCGCACTTGAGCATCCCCCGCACGACCGAGGGCCACGCCACGCCGCGGCGTCCGTCCAGCGCGGTCAGGTTGTTGACGCCCACGCAGACGCCCTCGCTGTTCATGCCGATCTGGCCGAGACATCCGGTGGTGGTGAAGACGCGTACGTCCGGCGCGCCGTCCGGCCGGAGGCGAAGTAGCAGCACGTGATCGGTGGCCGAGGCGTGCATGTCCCATGTCTGCGCCAGGAAGCCTGCGCCGCCGGCCCGCCCGTCGGGCACGATCACCGCGGTGCAGTCGTCCTCGGCTGCGGTTGTGGCGAGTGTGCTGCCGGCGACGGCGCGCACGGTGTCGACGAAATCGGTGAATCCACCGACGATGATGGCTTCGGGCAGCGAGATTCCCGCCGCGTCAGCCATGGTGGCCATCTCGGTGTGCAGGTCAGGGTCGAACGCCTCGTGTGCCGTCACCATCGACTCGGCGATGTCGACCACGTCGGACGGCGGCAGGGAACGGCCCGTCCAGACGCCCGACGCCACGATCGCAACCCGCTCGGCGGCGTAGGCCCGGATCTCCGCGGCGTGAGCGCGCCCGTGGGCGGCGCCGATCTCGCAAGGGGAGCCGGCAGCGTCGAGAACGCGCAGCGCTGGCCTCCTCACGCGGCGCTCCGTTCACGGATCGCCGCGGCGAACGCCTCGCCGAGGACCTCGAGCGCCTCGTCGATCTGCTCGTCGCTCGTCGTCAGAGGCGGCAGGAACCGCACGCAGTTGCTGTACAAGCCGGCACGGATGACGATGAGGCCGCGCGCCACCGCGTTCTTGGTGACGGCGAGAGTCAGGTCGGGGTCGGGCGTCAGGTCGGTGCCCTTGACGAGTTCGACGGCGAGCATGGGTCCGAGCCCGCGCACCTCGGCGATGCAGCTGTGCTGCGCCGCCAGGTCCTCGAGGCCGCGGCGCAGGCGTGCTCCCATGGCGGTCGCTCCCTCGAGGAAGCCGGGCGCTGTGATGGCCTTGACGGTCTCGATAGCGGCCACCGCGGCCACGGGGTTGGCGCTGTAGGTGCCGCCCATGCCACCCGGGTGGGGAGCGTCGAGGATCTCGGCGCGCCCTGTCACCGCCGAGACGGGCATCCCGGCGCCGAGCGCCTTCGCCACCACCACGAGGTCCGGCACGACACCGCTGTGGTCGATCGAGAACAGGCGGCCGGTACGCCCCATGCCGGCCTGGACCTCGTCCGCGATCATCACGATGCCGTGGCGGTCGCAGAGGCGCCGCAGTGCCTGGAGATAGGGCGGAGGCGCCGGGATGAATCCGCCCTCTCCCTGCACCGGCTCGATGACGACGGCGGCCAGGGCCGACGGGTCGATCTGGGATATGAGCGCGTCCTCGAGGCGGCTGATCGACCAGTCGACGAACTGCTCGGGGTCGCTGCCCGGAGGTCGGCGGAGCATGTTCGGGAACGGGATGCGGTAGATCTCCGGAGCGAACGGGCCGAAGCCCTTCTTGAACAGCCCGTACTTCGACGTCATCGACATCGTCAGGTTCGTGCGCCCGTGGTAGGCACCCTCGAAGACCAGCAGGCCGGCGCGGCCGGTGTGGGCTCGGGCGAGCTTGACGGCCGATTCGACCGCCTCGGCGCCGCTGTTCATCAGCAGTGTTTTCTTCGGGCCCTCGCCCGGAGCGACCGCGTTCAGCGCTTCGGCGAGTTCCACCAGCGGCTCGTAGCTGGCGACGATGGCGCACATGTGAATCAACTCGGCGCTCTGGCGCTGGATCGCCGAGGTGACCGCGGGCGGGCAGTGGCCGGTGCCCAGCACACCGATGCCGCCGGCGAAGTCCAGAAGGCGATTGTCGTCGAGGTCCACAACGATCGAACCCTCGCCCGAGGCGATCCCCAGTTCGGTCAGGTAAGCGGCGCCGGCGGAGACCGCCGCAGCGCGCCGCTGCACGAGTGCCCGGCTCCTGGGGCCGGGAATATCGGTGACGAGCTTGATCGAGCCCACGCGTCCTCGCTTCCGGTACGGACCACCGCGCACGGATCCGTGTGATTCGGCACAGTACCAAAACCGAAGTAACTATGCATGTTCACAACGGTTTCCGAATCGAAGTGGGCGTGCT
Organism: Acidimicrobiales bacterium; assembly: GCA_963668565.2. Lineage (GTDB taxonomy): Bacteria > Actinomycetota > Acidimicrobiia > Acidimicrobiales > CATQHL01 > VXNF01. The sequence continues at coordinate 3,092,328 of CAXXMX010000010.1, read as the reverse complement.
ACCCCCCATCTGGGTGGTATCGCCCTACCGTGACGGGCCATGTCGACAGTCGCCGATGCCGCCCCTCGGGCGTTGTGGCTCGACCGGCTCGATCCGCCCGTCCGGCCGCGCCCGCCCCTCGACGGCAACCGGCAGGTGGACGTCGCCATCGTCGGTGGCGGGTTCAGCGGGCTGTGGACCGCCTACTACCTGATCCGAGCCGACCCGACGCTCCGGATCGCCGTCCTGGAGCGCAACTACTGCGGGTTCGGGGCCTCCGGTCGCAACGGCGGCTGGGCCTGCGGCGAACTGGGCGGATCCACCGGCGGAACGATCGGCAAGTACGCGCAACGTTCGTCGCACGGCGAGGCGATGCGGCTGATCCGGGCGGTGTTCGATGCCACCGACGAGATCGGGCGCGTCTCGGTGGCCGAGGGCATCGAGTGCGACTATGCCAAGGGCGGCACCATCAGGCTGGCACGCAACGATCCGCAGGCCAAGCGCCAGCGCGCCGAGATCGACGAGGCCCGCGAGCAGGGCTTCACCAGCGATGAGATCCGCCTGCTCGACGCCGCCGAGGCGCGGCACTACCTCGCCGCGACCGGCGTGCGGTCGGGCATCCTGCTGGGGCCATCGGCGGCGCTCGACCCCGCCAAGCTGGTGCGAGGGCTTGCCGACGCCGTCGAGGCCGCCGGCGTGGAGGTGTACGAAGGTACGGCGGTCCTCGGGCTTGACCCCCGCCGGGTGCGCACCGAGCACGGAGCGGTGACCGCAGACGCCGTTGTGCGGGCGACCGAGGCCTACACCCGCGACCTCGCAGGTCAGCGGCGGGCACTGCTGCCCGTGTACTCCCTCATGATCGCCACAGAGCCGCTGCCGTCCGACATCGTCGCCGAGCTGGGCCTACCGGGCCGCCCCACGTTCTCCGACGACCGCCACATGGTGATCTACGGCCAGCTCACCGCCGACAATCGCATCGCCTTCGGCGGTCGCGGCGTGCCGTACCTGTTCGGCTCGCGCATCGACGAAAGGACCGAACTCAACGAGCCGTCGCACCAGCTGATCCACGACACGCTCGTGGAGTTGCTTCCCGCATTGGCCGGCGCCCGGATCACCCACCGCTGGGGCGGCGTCCTCGCCATCCCGCGCAACTGGCTGCCGGGCATCACCTTCCACCGCGCCTCGGGGGTGGGCGTCTTCGGCGGCTACGTGGGCACCGGCGTGGCCTGCGCCAACCTGGCCGGGCGCACCATGGCCGAACTGATCGCCGACACCGAGACCGAGCGCACCACCCTCCCGTGGGTCGGAGTCATCGCCCGCAGGTGGGAACCCGAACCGCTCCGCTGGCTGGGCGTACGGTCCAGCCGCCGGATCCTCCGCACGGCTGACGACCGCGAGTTCCGCACCGACCGCGAAGCCCGCGCCGCCTACCGGCTCTCCCGACTACTCCGCGGCGCCTGAGCACCCAAATCGAGAGTCGAACTTCCTTCCCTTCGTCATTCCGGCGAAGGCCGGAATCCAGAGCCTCAGTTCCCCGGCCGGCGCTGCCAGTGGCGCTGGGACAGGCTCAGCGCTCCACGTGCAGGGACGATCCCTGCTCCCCGAGCACCAGGTCGCGCTCGAAGTCGGGGACGTGGTCGCGGGGCACCGGGGCCAGGGCCTCGATGAACGTGCATCCCGCGTCGGAATACAACTCGTGGGGCACGCCGCGATTCATGACGGCCACGTCGCCGGCCACAAGGTGACGCTGGCTGTCGCCGATGGTGAGGGTCATCTCGCCGTCGGTCATCACCACGATCTGTTCGGTGGCGTCGTGGTGGTGGCGGGCCACCGTGGTGCCCGGCTCGTAGGTCACCCGGCACACCAGCACCTGCTCGCCCCCGATGGCGTGTATCCGCACCCCGGGGAAGAACTCGTAGCTCTCGACGCCGTTCCAGGTGCGGAACGGTGATAAGGCGGCGTCGGCGTTCATCTGCTTTTCAACTCTGGTTCGGGACGGGTCCGGACCGGTGGACCGCTTCGGGCGAAGCCTCTCAGACCTCGGCGGTCCAGCTCAGGCCGGTGGCAACGGTGTTGATGGAGATCTCCTCGTCGAACGCCACGTGCTTGCCCTCGCGACGCGGCCCGCCGCCGGCGTCACGCGCGTCCAGGGCACGGAGCACCCGCTCGGGGGTGATGGGCAACTCGGTCACCCACACGCCCAAGGCGTCGAACACGGCCGCGGCGATGGCGCCCGGCTGGGCGTTGTTGGACATCTCGCCGATGCCCTTCGCCCCGTATGGCCCGTCGGCCGACGGATTCTCGATGATGATGTTCTGCAACTCCGGCAGGTCGGCGCTGGAGGGGGCGTAGTAGCTGCCGAAGGCCCCGCCGCGGTGCTCCGGTGAGGGGTAGTACGGGTAGCTGTCCTCGAGTACGCTGAGGCCGAGGCCCATGATGGCACCACCCTCGATCTGGCCCTCCACGAGCACCGGGTTGATGGCCTTGCCCACGTCGTAGCACTGGGTGAGCTTCAGCACCCGCACCTCGCCGGTCTCGTCGCTCACCGCCACCTCGGCGGCGCAGGCGGCATACGAGATGGCCGCGTGCGGCGGGCCGTCCACCGCCCCGGTCGTGGGGTCCACGATCGCTGCGTAGGGGTTGAGCTGGGCGCCTGTTCCGGAGATGAGTTCGCCGTAGGTCCAGGTTGCGGCCGCGGCCACGTCGCCCACGCTCAGCTTCCTCGTCGGCGCACCCTTGGCCAACACCTCGCCGTCGTCGATCTCGAGGTCCTCGGGGCTGATCTCCATCTCCTGGCCGGCCACCTCCAGGATCTGCTCCCGCACGCGCTGGGCGGCCTTCTGCACCGCCTTGCCGGCCACGAACGTGGCGCGCGAGGCGAACGTGCCGGTGCACACAGGCGACGAATCGGTGTTGGAGTTGTCGAAGGTGACCCAGTCGTAGGGCACGCCGATGGTGTCGGCCACGATCTGCGTCTGGATGGTCTTGGCGCCGTTGCCGATGTCGCACGTGCCGCTGAACACGTCGATGCGGCCGTCGGGCTTCACCTTGATCCAGGCCTGAGACGGGTCGCCGTTCTGGTTCATGCCGGTGGGATATTCGATTGCCGCGATGCCGCGGCCCCTGTGGATGGCCATCAGTGGTCCTCCGAGTGGATCAGTTGGCCCACGAGGTGCTCGGGCAGCCATTCGCCCTCGCGTATCTCGCGGGTGGCGTCGCTGTAGGGCGCCGCCAGTTCGGTATCGGTGGCGCCGGCGATGGCGTGCAGCACGTCCACCGTCGACGGGTCCATGTAGCGGATGCCGTTCGGCGAGGTATCGCCGATCCGGTTGGCGTTCTTGAGGCGCAGTTCGAACGGGTCGATGCCCAACTCGATGGCGATACGACTCATCTGGGTCTCGGTGGCGAACGACACCGAAGTCACCCCGTAGCCCCGCATGGCCGAAGTGGGCACCCGGTTGGTGAACACCACGTACCCGTCGAAGTGCAGGTTGGGAATCGTGTAGGCGCCCGTGTGGTGGAAGCTGTGCTTGGTCACGCCGTAGGGCGAGAAGCGGGCGTACGCCCCGGCGTCGTGCAGCGTGAGCATCTTGCGGCCCAGGATCCAGCCGTCGGCGGTGACAGCGTCGATGATCTCCATGTGCCACGGCGCCCGTGTGCTGGAGCAGAGGAACTCCTCCTCGCGTGTCCAGCGCCACTTCACGGGCCGGCCGGACTTCTGGGCGGCCAGCGTGCACAGGGTCTCGGTGGCCGTGTCCACCTTGCCCCCGAAACCGCCGCCGACCGTCCCGCCCACGAACTTGAATCTGTTCAGCGGAAGCTGCAGGTGCGCCGCCACGACGCCCATCGAGAAGTACAGAGCCTGGGTGCAGGAGTAGATGGTGAAGCGGCCGTCGGGCTCGGGAATCGACAGGCCCACCTGGGTCTCGAGGGGCATCTGCTCGATGGCGGCGGGGCGGTAGACACCGGAGATGATCTTGTCGGCCTGATCGAAGGCCTCGGCGATGTTGCCCTTGCGGATCTGCCGGACGTTCATCTCGCCCTCGAAGTGGGGGTAGATGTTGCCCCAGTGATGGATCTGGGCGGCGTCGGCGTCGAACGCCTTGCGTATGTCGAACAGCGCCGGGCGCTCCTCGTAGGAGATGTCGATGGCTTCGACGGCCGCCTGCGCCGCGTCGGTGTCCTCGGCGGCCACGACGGCGATGGGTTGTCCCTTGTAATGCACCTCGCCGGCGGCGAGTAGCGGCTCGTCCGCGGGAATGCCGAGAGCCGACAGGTGTCCGTAGACCAGCAGCGGCACATCGGTGTGGGTGACGATGGCAGCCACGCCGGGCATCTGCTCGGCCCGCGAGGTGTCCATGTGCGTGATGGCCGCGTTGTGGTAGGGCGAGCGGAGGGCTCTCACGTGGAGCATCCCATTGACTCGCACGTCGTCCACGTAGACGGTGCGTCCCGTGGCGTGTCCTACCCCGTCGTAGCGGGGCAAGCGTGCTCCAACTGCTTTCATGTGGTCCCCTTGGCCTGGATTAGCGGGATTTGCTTCAGAGTCGATCCTTCCGCCCGTGCCGCCACCGGCCGCACGGGTATCCGTTCATGTCAGGACGGTCGTGTGCGGGCTCTCGGCCGTGGTGGACATGTCGAAGCCTCCGTCGCGGGCCGCCGCCACGGCGTCCACGATCTTGATGTAGCCCGTGCAGCGGCACACGTGACCGGCGAGCGCTTCGGTGACCTCTGCGCGGTCGGTGCTGCCGCCGCTGTCGAGGTAGGCGGTGGCGGCAACGACCATGCCGGGTGTGCAGAAGCCGCACTGCGCGGCGCAGTAGTGAACGAACGCCTGCTGCACGGCGGACATGTTGTCGGGCGTTCCGATCCCCTCCACCGTGGTGATCTCGGCGCCGGAGATCGAGCCGACCGCGGTCAGGCACGAACGCCGCGGGGCGCCGTCCACGAGCACGGTGCAGGCACCGCAGCCGCCGTTCTCGCACCCCGCCTTGGGGCCGCAGATGTTCAGTTCCTCCCGCAGCACGTGCAGCAGGGGAGTGAGCGGCGGGCTCTCCACCGTCCGGTTCGTGCCGTTGACGACGATGTTCACGCGCTCTCCTCCAGCTCGTTGAGTACCTGTTTCACCAGGGCGGGAAGGGTGCGCGCCCGGTACCAGCCCGACGCAAGCGGGTCGTCGGACGGGTTCACGTCTCCGATGGCCGCCTGCCCGGCGGCATCGGGGTCGCCGGCCAGCGCCTCGGCACTGCGCAGCCGCAGACCCACCGGCCCGACCCCCACGGCGGCGAGGCGGACGGCACCGTCACCGTCGCGCACGCCGGAGACAGCCATCACCGTGAAGTGGTGGGCGTGGGGTCGCCCGAGCGAGGCGAACGCCCCGGCCGCCGGCTCGGTGTACGTGACATCCAGCAGCAGGCGTCCCGAGCGGTCGGCGAGGAATTCCTCGAGCGACTCGCTGCGCGCACCGGCGGCACCGGCGGTGCGGACCATCGCCCCCAGCGCCAGCAGCGGGCTCTGCAGGTCGCCGAGGCCCTCCGGGGCGCACAGATTGCCCCCCACGGTGGCCTGCGAGCGGATCTCGTTGTCGCCCACCGACGAGGCGCTCGGCCCCAGAGGTGCGGGCTCGCGCCCCACCGCGCCCAGGGGCGTCATGGCGCCGATCGTGACGGCACCGTTGGAGCGTTCGATGTAGTTCAGGCCGGCGCTGTCCAGCATTATCACCCGTTCGGGCTGCACTCGGCCGAAGTGAATGTCCGGCACCAAGAGCGTGCCGCCCGCCAGGACGGAGACCCCGGCGCCGTCACCGAACGCCGACGCTGCCTCGGAGGGCGAACCGGGACGGATCACCTCCGTGGTGGTCCCCATGACGTGCTCCTTTCGCAGTCGGTCGAGGTGGCCGAACTATAGCAAGTGGGTGTCTGAGACACCCGAACAGCGACGGCGTGGCAAGGCGCCGCCTGGCCGAGGCCCGCATTGGCCGCAGGTGGAAGATTCCGCTACTTTGTCGGCTACTTCCGCCGCGGGGCTCCATGCAGGTGTGCGCCCCTAGACCGACAGAACATCGAAAGGGGAACCGGTGGCAAACGTAGAAGCCCATTCCGAGGCCGTCTGGGAACTGGTCGATCGGGACGCTGAAGTGGAGCAGGTCGCCTCCGGCTTCACCTTCACCGAAGGACCCATCTGGCACCCCACCGAACATCACCTCCTCTTCTCCGACATGCCCGGAGACGTGCGCCGCAAGTACACCCCCGACGGCACCGTCGTCGAGGTCATGAGGCCGTCCAACAAGTGCAACGGCATGACGTACGACGCCGACCTGAACCTGGTCGTCTGCGAGCACGTCACGTCCAGCCTCATCCGGGAGAACACCGACGGGACGCGGGAGGTGCTGGCTTCGCACTTCGAGGGCAAGGAGTTGAACAGCCCGAACGACGTGGTGGTGGGCTCGGACGGCTCCGTCTACTTCTCCGACCCGTGGTTCGGACGCATGCCGGGGTTTGGCCTTGAGCGCGAGCGCGACCTCGGTTGGCAGGGCGTCTTCAGAGTTCCCCCCGGTGGCGGAATCGATCTGGTGGTAGATCGCAACGAATACGACCAGCCCAACGGTCTCTGCTTCTCCCCCGACGAGTCGCTCATGTACATCAACGACACCATGCGCGGGCTCATCGACGTGTACGACGTGAACCCCGACGGGAGCCTCAGCGGCGGCCGGCTGTTCTTCGACGCCATCGGCACCGGCGTGATCGAGGACGGCATCCCCGACGGGATGAAGTGCGACGAGATGGGCAACATCTGGGTCACCGGCCCCGGTGGGGTGTGGATCATCAGCGCCGCCGGCGAGCGGCTGGGGACCGTCCCGGTCCCGGAGAACGTCGGCAACCTCACGTGGGGCGGCCCCGACTGGCGCACCCTGTTCATGCCATCGTGCACCTCGCTGTTCACGCTCCGCACCCGTGTCGGCCCGAGGCGCGAGCCCTACATGGGCTGAGCGGGGAGAACAGTCAGAAACCGAGACTCGAGCAGTTCCGAGAATCTGAGGGAGAAGAAGCCGATGAGTGATCTGTCGTTGGATGCGAGCCGCTGCGCTCTGATCGTCCAGGACCTCCAGAACGATGTCATCACCGAGGGAGGTGCGTTCGGCGAGTCCGGGTCGCCGCAGCACGCCATCGAGCAGGACGTGGTCGCGAACGTGGCCCGCCTCGCCGATGCCTGCCGCGGCCTGGGTGTACCCGTCATCCACGTGTGGTACATCGTCGAGGAGGGGGCTCCAGGCCTGAAACTCAACGCCCCACTCTTCCAGGGCGTCAGCGACACCAACGGGCTGGTGCGCGGCTCCTGGGGGGCGGCCCCGGCCGACGGGCTCGAGGCGCAGGACGGTGACTTCATCGTCGAGAAGATGCGCATGAGCGCCTGGGAGGGCACGATGCTGGAGAGCCTCCTGGCGGGCACCGGGCGCGACACCGTCATCGTGACGGGCGCCTGGACCAACATGTCCATCGAGCACACGGCCCGCACGGGTGCCGACAAGGGCTACTACATGGTCGTGCCGGAGAACGGTTGCTCCACGATGAGCGCGGACTGGCAGAACGCATCCATCAACTACGCTCTGCAAAACGTGTCGACGGTGACCGACGTGGGCACGGTCATTGCGGCTCTGGGGGGATGATCGGCCCGCCGCAGCGATCAGTCCACGGGGGACGATGACCGGACAATGACCTGATGGGAACGAACCGACTGTGAGCACCGTCGTGGCCGACATGGCGTCGGGCGTGCTGGGACGCCTGGGATTGGACGTGCCCTGGCAGCGCCGCATACCGCGCCTGTTGATCTCCGCGGCCGTGGCATTCGTCGTGATCTGGATCGTGTTCCTGGCCGGCAACACCTCCAACGGCCCTGCCATCAGCAATCCCAGCGAATTCCTGAAGAGCATCCTCAACGCGCTGACCATCAGCGGGATCTACTTCATCGTCGCCTCCGGTTTCACGCTCGTCTTCGGGCTCATGCGCACGGTGCAGATGGCGCATGGATCGCTGTTCCTGCTGGCCGGCTATTTCGCCCTCGAGTACCAATTCGACTTTCTCGGGATAACCGGGACGCCTGACCGCGACATCGTGGGCTGGTCGGACTGGTGGTTGCCCCTCGTGATCGGGGTGGTCATCGTCAGCGGTCTCGGACTGTTCATCCAGCAGGTCTTCCTACGCTGGAACCAGGGGCAGGAGCTGCGCCAGGCGCTGATCACCATCGCCATCTCCATCGTGCTGGGCGACCAGATGATCCAGCACTTCGGCGGCGTCGCCGCGCCGATCACCCTGACGCACGAGATCCACGGCTACGTGAACTTCGCCGGAATCCGCTACGGAATCCACCAGTTGTTCGTCATCGGCATGGCCCTCGGCGTGGGCGGCTTACTGTGGCTGCTGCTGAAGAAGACCCGCACCGGCCTGGTCATCCGCGCCGGTGTGGACGACACGGCCATGGTGCAGGCCCTGGGCATCAACGTGCAGAAGGTCTTCGCCGTGGCCTTCGTGCTGGGCTCGGCGCTGGCCGGCCTGGGAGGGGTGATCGCCGGCTCCTCGGTCACCACCTTGGCCCCCGGCGTGGACGGGCAGTGGCTGTTGCACTCCCTGGTGGTCGTGATCATCGGCGGGATGGGGTCGTTGGGCGGCGCCGCGGCCGGCTCGCTCCTCTACGGCCTCGCCACCACCCTGGCCCCCTCCTACCTGCCCACCGACTACGCCTACTACTCGATCATCGCCACCTTCGTGGTCCTGGCGCTGGTCCTGGCCATGCGGCCCTACGGGCTGTTCGGGAGGCCAGAGTGATTCTCTCCCGCCTGCGAGGAGGTATCAACGACCCCGGCACACGGGGCGGCATGGGTTCGAACACCTATGCCCGCAACACCCGCCGGCTGGCGCTGATCCTGTTCGTGGCCCTCGTGCTGGTGGGCGTCTTCCAGGCAATCACCCCCGACCCGTTCCGGCACTACTTCGTCGACGTGGTGCTGACGCGGTCGCTCATCTTCGGCGTCGCCGCGGCCAGCATCGTCTTCCTCTCCGCCTTCGGGGGGATGATCTCCCTGGCGCAGACGCTGATGTACGGGGTGTGCGCCTTCACCGTCGGCAACGCCGTCACCACCGGGGGCAGCAAAGGGCTCAACCTGGGTTGGAACCCCTGGGTGGGCGTGCTGTTGGGCATCGGCGTGACCACGGCACTGGGATTCCTGATGGGGCTCTTGGCCAGCCGCTCCAGCGGGCTCTACTACCTGATGATCACGCTTGCCTACGGCGTGATCGGCTACTACTTCTTCGTGCAGGTGACGGTGCTCTCGGGGTTCGGCGGCGTCAACCAGGTGGGCGCCCCCGCTTACATCGGCGAGCCCGCCAACACCACCAACCCGGAGCGTCTGTTCTACACCTGCCTCGTGGTGGCGGTAGTGGTCTACCTGCTGTTGCGCTACGTGTCCCGCACGCCGTTCGGGTTGGCCCTGCAAGGGGCGCGTGACGACCCGGTGCGCATGAATTCCCTCGGCTACAACGTCGCCATGCACCGCACGTGGGCCTTCACGCTGGCCGCCTTCGTGGCGTCCCTGGGGGGCGTGCTCTACGTCTGGGAGCAGCGAGCCATTGCCCCCACGGCCATCAATCTGGGTGGCATCCTGAACCTGCTGGTGATGGCGATCATCGGCGGGGTGATGGTCCTGGAGGGGGCCTGGCTGGGGGCGTTCATCTTCGTGGCGCTCGAGAACTACGTGCGCAACGTGGTTTTCCTCAACAACTTCATCCCGGAGGCCCGCTTCCGCACGCTCGTCGGAGCCATCGTGCTCGTCCTGGTGCTGGCGTGCCCGGGTGGCGTCGTGAGCTTGCGCAAGGTGCGTGGTGCCCTGCCGCTGGCGCTGATCGGCGCCGCGGTCTGGGGTGTGGTCGGGGGCCTGCAGGAGGGCGACCGCGGTGCCATCGCAGGCGCCATCGTGGGCGCCGTGGCGGGCATCGGCGCGGCCGGACTGGTGGGCTGGCTGGCGGGGCACCGCCGGACCGCCAAGGGCGCCTGGTCGAAGCTGCTGCCCAGCCGGCGACCAGGCGGAGTTCCTGCGGACACCTAGGAAGATGGGGAGGATTGCGGGCCGCAGCGAGCGGCGAAGTACGAGACACAAGACAGCAGATCACGCACAGAAGGGAGGAACGTCACGCACCGCAAACTAAGTGCAGACAGCAGCAGGGCGGCACTTCCGACCTGTAGAGAAGATCAAGCCTGATCGGTAACGATCACGGATTGAGAGAACACCGAACGCAGTACCCGAAAGAACACCCGAAAGAACACACGGAGGACATAGTGCAAACAATACGAAAGCAATCAACCTGGGTCAGACTGTCGGTCGTGGCCATGGCGCTGGCTCTGCTGGCCGCCGCATGTGCCAGCGACAGCGGGTCCGAGGACGCCGACGCGGCCCTGGCAGCCGCGCAGGGCGCTGGGGACGAGGCGAGTGCAGCGCTGGCCGACGCCGCCGCTGCCGCCGCTGCAGCCGATGCCGCTCTCAAGGCGGCCGAGGCCGCTCAGGCGGCTGCGGAATTGGCGCAGGCGACCGCTGACGGCAACGAGGAGGCGGTTGCCGCCGCCGAGAAGCAGCTCGTCGCTGCGCAAGCGGCCGCCGATGCAGCCCGCGAGCAGGCAGCGGATGCGCAGGCGGAGGCCACGGCGGCCCGTGAAGCCGCCGCTGAGGCGGAGGCGCAGGCGCAGGCGCAGGCGGATGCGCAGGCGCAGGCCACTGCACCACCCCCGCCGGCTGCTGCCGCAGATGACGAAGACGACGACATGGACGACATGGCGACGACGGTCATCAACGTCGCCATCCTGTCCGACTGCGAGGGTGCCTTCGGGGCCTTCCACGACAGGGACGTGGCCGGTGTGGTCACCGCCATGGCCGAGCACGCGGGCGCCACGGTCAACGACCGCAACGATCCGCAGGCAGGCTGGAGCAACGCCTCCATCAACGGTGTGGCGATCGAGCTGGCCGGCATCGGCTGCGCCGACGACACCGCTGAGGCGGCACTGCGCGAGACGCGCCGTCTCATGGAGGACATCGGCGCCGACATCATGATCGGCCCGCTCTCCGGTGACGAGAGCATCGCCGTGGCCAACTACGCCAAGGACCACCCGGACCAGACGTTCATCAACGGCACGTCGGGTGCGCAGGACTCCACCATGGCAGTCCAGGCGCCCAACTTCTTCCGCTTCAACGGTGACGGCGCGCAGTGGAACGCCGGTCTCGGCGACATCGCGCGCAACACCCTCGGGTGGGAGACCGCGGCGGTCATCGGCGACGACTACAGCTTCGCCTGGACCTCCACTGCGGGCTTCATTGCCGAGTTCTGCGCCGCAGGCGGTGACGTGATCAGCCGGGTGTACCCGCCGCTGAACACCACCGACTACTCCGGTTTCGTGGCGCAGTTGCCCGGCCCCGACGAGGTGGACGGCTACTTCTGGGCCGTGGGCGGCGCCGGTCTGGTGCCGGCCCTGAATGCGTTCGAGGACGCCAAGGGCGATGTCGTGGGTGAGCAGCACATGGGCAACCTCTTCTGGGGTATCCCGGACGTGTTCACCGCGATCGGTCCCCGCGTCGTGGGTTCGTACTCCGGCGGCTTCGGCAACGCGCCCGACCTGCAGACCGACAAAGCGGCGGCGTTCCGCGCGATCATCAACAGTCACTTCGACGAGATCCCGTTCGGTGGCTCACCGTCTGATGCGGATAACGCGTACTTCGACGCCTTCTACATGAACTACTACAACAACACCTGGGGTCTGATCGAGGGCCTCAAGGCGGTCGGGGCCGACATCTCCGGTGGCCCGGGGGCGTTGCACGAGGCCATCGGCAACGTGGTGCTCGACGCCGCGTTCGGCGAGATCAGCCTTGACTCCAACCGTACGGCCATCCAGGATCAGTACGTCGGGCGGATCTACCTGGGCGACGACGGCAACATGGCTTCCAGCACGGTTGCGTACATTCCGCGGGTCGATCAGACCTTCGGCGGCACGTTCACGGGTGATCCATCACCGAGCAGGACCTACCCGCCCTGTGAGGTGCGCGATCTTCCCTGGGTCGGCAACGCCGTCCCGGTCGTCAACGGCGTTCTTCAGAACTAGCCGACGCATACTGACCACGAGGTAGAGGGACGCCACCGGACATGACGACGGCAGTTGACGCAGCACCTGTTCTGCGCCTGCGGGGCGTCAGCATGTCCTTCGGTGGCGTCCACGCCCTGAGCGACTTCGACATCGATGTCGCTCAGGGCGAACGCCTCGTCATCCTGGGGCCAAACGGGGCCGGCAAGACGACGCTGTTCAACGTCGTGGCCGGCGACCTGCGGCCCACGGCCGGCACGGTGGAGATAGACGGCCTCAACGTGGAGGAGTTGCCGGCGCGGCGGCGGCCGCAACTCGGCATGTCCCGCACGTACCAGCGTTCCCGCCTGTTCGCCGGCCTCACGGTGGAGGAGAACCTCTACCTGGCCATTCTGGGCAAGGAGGGCCGTCGCTTTCGTCTGCGTATGGGACGGCGTGACGCCGCCTATCGCGACCGCGCCCGGCGCGCAGCGAACAACGTGTGGCTGGAGGGCCGTCTCGACAGCCTCACCGCCGACCTGTCCCACGGCGAGCAGCGCCAGTTGGAGTTGGGTCTGGCAACGGTGACCGAGCCTCGGGTGCTCATGCTCGACGAGCCGGCATCCGGACTATCGCGCGGTGAGCGGGAACGGCTCACCGAGTTGCTGCTGTCACTGGATCGCGCCGTGACGCTGCTACTCATCGACCACGACATGGATGTGGCACTGCGGGTCGCCGAGCGGGTCGTGGTGATGCACGACGGCGTCAAAATCGTCGAGGGAACGCCCGACGAGATTCGCGCCAATACCCAGGTGCACGACATCTACCTGGGGCGGGGGATCACCCATGAGTGAGCCGCTGCTGGAGATCTCGGGCCTCGACGTCGGCTACGGGCAGGCGCAGGTCCTGCATGGCGTCGATCTGAAGATGGGGCAGGAGGCCGTGTCGGTCATCGGCCGCAACGGGATGGGCAAGACCACCCTCTGCAACGCCATCATGGGCCTGCTGCCCGTCATGGGTGGCTCCATACGATTCCGGGGAGTCGAGTTGGTCGGCCTTCCGCCGTACCGTGTCGCCGCCACCGGCATCGGCTACGTTCCTCAGGGGCGGCGGCTCTTCACGTCACTCAACGTGGACGAGCACCTGGCGATGCTGGCCCGGGCCGCGCGCGGCAAGCGCTGGACGCCGACGGAGGTCTACGAACTCTTCCCGCGCCTCGCGGAACGCAAGAAATTGAGCGCCACGAAACTGTCGGGCGGCGAGCAGCAGATGCTGGCCATCGGCCGTGCGCTGCTGCTGAATGCCGACCTGATGCTCATGGACGAGCCGTCGGAGGGGTTGGCGCCCACCATCGTCGAGCAGCTCGTGGCGACGTCGCGGCGACTCGTTGACGAGGGAATCGCGGTGCTGCTGGTGGAGCAGAACCTCAGCGTTGCCACCGCCGTGTCCGAGCGTCAAGTGGTGATGGTCTCGGGGAACATCGAGACCGAGATCAGTTCCCGAGAATTGCTGGCCGATCCCGACGCCCAGCGTCGCTACCTCGGAGTGGAGTCCCTGGAGGGTTCCGAGTCCTGAGGTCGCCGGGCGTTCCCGTCATTCCGGCGCGGGCCGGAACCCATTCTCCAGCGGCTGGGCCGCACCATGGGGCCCGTAGCTTCTAGGCGTCGCTTCCCACCGGTACGGCGGCCGCGAACTCCTCCACCCGGCTGTCGAGTTCCTCCCGGTACGACGTGATCCGCCGCATCTTGAGGTGCTCGTAGCCGCGCACCTGATCCACCAGGTCGGCGATGGCCACCGCGTCGGCTCGGTTGACTTCGCCGAGGGTGCTCATCACTTTGCCGATGGCCGCCCGGTACTCGCCGCGCAGTTGCCGCTCGCAGCGGCGGACAGTCGCGTAGCCGAACAGATCGAGGGGGGTTCCGCGCAGGCGCCGGGCGCTCCGCAGGGCGACGAAGAGGGGCCGGGCCCACCGGCCCAGCTTCAGCTTGCGGGTCATACCCAGAGCGCGGAGGAACGGCGGGTGCAGGTGCCAGACCATCCGGGCGCCCGGTCCCGCGATCGCTTCGGCACCGGCGGCCGCCTCCTGATCCAGCAGCAGCCGGGCCACCTCGTACTCGTCCTTGTAAGCCATCAGCTTGTGCAGGTTCCGGGCCACCGTCTCGGTGAGATCCCAGCCGTCGAGATCGTCCTCGGCGGTGGCCACCTCGGTGACGAAACGGAGGAAGTGCCCGGCGTAACCGGCGGACTGGTAGCCGACCAGGTCAGCGGTCAACATCTCGAGCAGATCTCCCAAACCCGTTCGTTCGGCGAGCGGGTCGAGCAACTCGCGCAGTGCCGGTGCGAGGGCGTCGGCTCCCTCGACTCGCGTGTCGTTGTCGGCGATGTCATCGGGAGGTGGGCCGCCACCGGCTGAGGCGGCATTTGCCGCGGCCAACTCCACGCCTCCGGGGTCCAGCACCCACTGACGCCCCCACCGGAACGCCTCGCGGTTGCGCTCGGCGGCGACGCCGTTCAAATCGATGGCAGCCTCGAACGAGGCGGCTGTAATCGGCAGGGCACCGCACTGGTAGGCGACGCCGACCATGAACACGTTGGCAGAGGTGGTGTTGCCGAAGAGGCGTCGGGTGATGGCCCCGGCGTCCACCCAGCGGTTCTCGGCGGCGCGTGAGTGAGAGTCGATGTGCGAGCGCAGGTTGGCGGTGCTGGGGTAGCCCTGTTCCGGGTGTACCACCATCTGGCCCGTGCTGGTGGGCGTCACCGATGCCACCACCAGGGTGCGTTCGGGAGAGGCTCCCTCAAGGGGCCCCGCAGCGGCGGCGGTGAGAAGGTCGAAGGCCAGGAAGAGATCCACCATTCCCACCGTGGCCTTGTTGGAGGCAATCGGGCCCGAGGCGCTGATGCGCACATCGCTGAGCACCGGTCCTGCCTTCTGCGACAGGCCGGTCTGGTCGAGGCCCTGCACGTTCCGCCCGCTCAGCAGGGCGGCGGTTCCCAGCAACTGCGACGTGGTGACCACGCCGGTTCCTCCGATGCCTGCCATCCGCACGGTCATGTTCTGAGGAACGACCAGCGAGGGCTCGACGATGTCGTCCGGCGGCTGCGGCCGCACCGTGGCCGCCTCGGCGTACCGCCCCCCTCTCTGCTTACGGGCGAGACGCCGCTGGCGGCCGGCACGGGCGGGCCGCACGGTGGCGAACGAGGGGCAGTCGCCCTCGATGCACGAGTAGTCGAAGTTGCAGGAGGTCTGGTCGATCTTCGTCTTGCGCCCGTACGGTGTGAGAACCGGCTGCACCGAGAGGCAGTTGCTCACGTCACCGCAGTCGCCGCAGCCCTCGCAGACCCGCTCGTTGATGAGCACGCGGGTCTTCGGTGTGGACTTGAGCCCGCGGCGGCGCGCCCGGCGCAGTTCGGCTGCGCAGAACTGGTCGTGGATCAGAACGGTCACACCCTCGGTGGCGCTCAGCCGCTCCTGAGCCTCGATAATCCGCCGCCGGTCCCAGACCTCCACGCCCGTCGGCAGGGTGACGCCCTTGTAGCGGCCGAGGTCCTCGGTGGTGATGAGGACATCGTTGACGCCCTGCGCCAGCAGGATCCTCGCCATCTCCGGAACACCCACGATGCCGGTGGGATCCTGCCCGCCGGTCATGGCCACGGCGCCGTTGTACAGCAGCTTGAACGTGATGTTCACGCCGGCCGCCACGGCGAACTGGATGCCCAACTGCCCGGAGTGGGCGTAGGTGCCGTCGCCCAGGTTCTGGATCAAGTGTTCGCGCTCGGTGAACGGTGACATGCCCACCCAGGTGGCGCCCTCGGACCCCATCGAGCACACCGAAGTCCACTGGCCGACCCTTTCGGGCTCCATCAGCGAGACCATGCCGTGGCAGCCGATGCCCACACCGACGAGAGCGCCCTCCGGCACGCGGGTGCTCGAGTTGTGCGGGCAGCCCGAGCAGAAATAGGGCGTCCGGCTTGCGGTGATCGCCATCGAGTGCCGCCGGCGAGGAGCCGCAGGAGGTGGCCCAAGCCGATCAGCACTCACGTGCGCCGACAGCCGCGAATGCAACGGGCGGACCAGCGAATCGGCGTCCAACCCCTCGTGGCGTCCCAGTAGGGCTCGGCCATGGTCGTCACGCTTGCCCACGACGACGGGCCGCTCGGCCAAGGGATACAGAGCGTCCTTCACGAAGAGTTCGAGGTACGGATCCTTCTCCTCCAGCACGACGATCTCGGCCAGGCCGTCCGCGAAGCGGCGCACGAACGCCGGATCGAGGGGGTAGGGAAGCGCGACCCTCGCGAGGCGGATGCCGGCGTCGGCGATGTCGTCGAGCGTGGTGAGGCCCAGCAGGCGCAGCGCCTCCAGCATCTCGCGGTAGCAGTTTCCCGAGGCGGCGATACCCACGCGGGCCGGGCCACCCGGCGTGGTGAGCCGGTTCAGCTCGTTGCGCGTGCCGTAGCTTCGGGCGAGTTCGAGCCGGGTCTCGACCAGATCTCGCTCGATGTCGTTCGTGTACGGGGGCATCAGGTTGCCGTCGGGGCGGTGCAGGTGGGGCTGGGGAGGGCCGTCGTGTCCCGGTAGGACTGGCAGGCGGTAGGGCGTTCCGGACAGGGTCGTGCCGTTGCCGGCGGGCGCCGTCCAGCCGTCACCACCGCGTAGATCCACCGAGCCGGTGCCGTCTGCGACCGCGGCGACGATCCGGATCGCTGTCACCACGCCGCACGAGCGGGACAGCGCTATGGCATGGCGTCCGAGATCCAGAACTTCCTGCGGGTCGCCGGGCACCAGGAAAGGCATCCGCAGCGCCACCAGAGTGCCGTCGGAGGAACTCCCCACCGTGGAGGACTTGGCGTAGGGGTCGTCGCCGACGAGCGCCACGACGCCGCCCAGAGGTGAGGTTCCGGCCAGCACGGCGTGGCGCATCGCGTCGCAGGCCCGATCCAGGCCCGGGGCCTTGCCGTACCACATGCCCAAGACCCCGTCTCGGAGCCGGTCGCTGAGCCCGCTGACAAGCTGGCTGCCCATGACCGCCGCAGTGGCCAACTCCTCGTTAAGCCCTGGCTGGTGCACGAGATGCAGACCGGTGGCCTCGGCCATGGTCGCCACACGCGTGATCTCGGTGTCGAAGAGTGCCAGGGGAGAGCCCGGGTACCCGCTGACGAATGCCGCCGTGTTGTGACCTGCCGCGCTGTCCCGGCGAAGCTGCTCGAACGGGAGGCGCGCCAGGATCTGAACCCCGGAGGCGAAGACCCGGCCCTCGTCGCGCAGGTACCGGTCCTCGAGACTGTATGTCGGGCGGCTCGCGTCCGAGGTCGGGGGCTTCATCGCGGATCCTCGATACCTAAGGTTACCGCGAGGTCGTCGGTGTGTCCTGCGCGGATTGCTGCGGCAGACTATGTGGTGCGATGCGGATCGTCGAGACGATCGCTCCGGGTGCCGTGACGGCGGGGCTGTAGCATCCCGCCGCGTGAGCATCGATCCAGAAGTTACCGACGAACTGGTCGCCACCATCACGGCTTGGGTGGATCGAGAGGTCGTGCCCGCGGCGAGCGAACTCGAGCACGCCGACGAGTTCCCCGAGGCGATGTTCGCCCGGATGTGCGACTTCGGTCTGTTCGGCGCCACGATCGATCCTGCCTACGGCGGGCTCGGCCTCGACGCGGTGACCTACGCCCGCATCGTGGAGGAGTTGTCCCGGGGCTGGATGTCGCTCGCCGGGATCCTCAACTCGCACAAGCTGGCGGTTGCCATGATCAGCCGATTCGGCACCGACGAGCAGCGGCGGCGGTTCCTGCCCCGCATGGTGGACGGCTCACTGCGGGCGGCGTTCTCCCTGTCGGAGCCCGATGCCGGCAGCGACACGCAGAACATCCGCTGCCGGGCCGTCCCCGACGGCGACGAGTGGATCGTGAACGGCACCAAGATGTGGGTCACCAACGGGATGCGCGCCGGCCTCGTCATGCTGCTGGTCCGCACTCCCGACGACCGGATCACGTGCTTCATCGTGGAGAAAACCCCGGGACCCGCCCACGGGGGGCTCACCATCAGTCGGAAGATCGACAAGCTGGGCTACAAGGGCGTCGAGACGGTGGAGATGTCCTACGTTGACCACCCGGTTCCCGATGCGAATATGTTGGGTGGCCCCGAGGGTCTGGGCAACGGCCTGCCGTACGCCCTTGCCGCGCTCGAACTGGGCAGGGTGAACATCGCAGCTCGGGCCGTTGGGGTGGGGCAAGCGGCCTTCGACGCCGCCATGGCGTATGCCCAGGAGCGTCACACGTTCGGCCGGCCCATCTTCGAGCACCAGGCCGTGCGATTCATGCTGGCCGAGATGGCCACCAAGCTCCAGGCCGCACGACTGCTCACCTACGACGCCGCCCGCCGTTACGACGAGGGGCACCGGATCGACCTGGAGGCGGGCATGGCGAAGCTCTTCGCCTCCGAAGCCGCCTTCGAGATCGCCACCGACGCCATGCGCATCCACGGCGGCTACGGCTACACCACCGAGTACCCCGTCGAGCGCTACTACCGGGACACCCCGCTGATGATCATCGGCGAGGGCACCAATGAGATCCAGAAGCTGGTCATCGCCCGCCAGCTCCTGGCCCGCTGGCTGGAGACGAACTAGCCGGCCCCGGTGTCGCTCGGGGTGGCGTCGGTGCACCGACCGTTGTCCTCGTCTCCTCTGGCCGGGTTGTTGTCAGCGTGAGTGGTTTGGGGTGGCGTCGGTGGCGGCGCCCGCGTTCGGGGTGACCCAGTTCGGCGATCCGGCTCGGTGACCCCGCCATCGTCATCCACGCAGCCGCGGCCGTTGCGTTCGGGGTGTCCCGGCTCGGCGACCCGGCCCGGTGACCACGCTCGGCGATCCGGCTTGTGGTGCAGACGTTGTTCGGTTGTCAAGGTGCGCAACGCGTTCAGAGCTGCTCGGGGACTCCCGTTCGTGGTAGGCGATCCTTCGGCGCTCCTCCATGCGTCTCGGTGTGTGCGTCGTTGCTGTCGGGCGCCGGGTCATGGGGTTTGTCGGGCGCCCGATCACGTCGTGGTGTCACCGGGTCGGTGTGGCCTGGCGTCCGTTCCTGCCGGAGGGGAGGGTCGGGACGCCGAGTGCAGGCGGGCGTTCCGGTGCCCGGATCGGTCGGTCGCCCGGTTGGGTCCCCCCGTCCGCTCGGTGGGTCGCCTCGTCGGGCTGGTGGGTCGCCCTTGCCACCCGCACTGGCGACACCGTTGACCCCTGTGCTGACCGACGAGTGCGAGTTAGGCAACGCCCGGTAGCCCTTACCGCCCGGCCTGGCGGCGCCGTTGGTCCGGCGCGTTTGGTTGGCGTGGTGCAGGTGGCGGTTGCAGAGCAGCGTCAGATTGTTGAGGTCGGTGCGCCCGCCGTCCGCCCAGGAGACGATGTGGTGGATCTCGCACATCCAGTTCGGGCGCCCGAAGCCGGGGGCGGTGCAGGTCCGGTCGCGGGCGATGAGGGCCTTGCGGATCTTGCGGTTCGCGGAGCGGCGGCTGTAGCCCAGGTCGAGGTTCCAGCTCTTGCGGTCGCCGCCGGCGAGAACGCCGGTGCCGAGGACTCCCTGCGGCGTTTCGGCGTCCCGGAGCGCGGCCGGGTCGCCGATGGCGGTGAGGATGTCGGCGTCGCACAGCAGGCGCCGCGCCGCGCTCGGCGGCAGGGGCGTGGTGTCGTCGAGTTCGCAGCGGCTGTGCTCGTGGAGGCCGTCGGTGAGCGTGCGCCGGTCGATGAGGATCATGACGTCGACGTGCGAGCCGAGGGGCTCGTCGTTGTTGTCGCCGAGTTCGCGGCTGCGGAGCGCCATGTCCACCAGGGCATCCGCGTCTCGTTGCGGGCAGTTCAGTTCCTTGGCCGGCACGTTGTCGGCGTCGGGGTGGTCGGCGCGCCAGCGTGCTTCCGCCAAGCGGCGCAGTTCGTTCTCGAAGAACGCGAACCGCTCAGCCGGCAGCACGCCGCGGACGCCGCGCATACCATCGTCGGTCTCGAACGTGGTGACACGCCGCCGCCGGCGCGGTCGGCCCAGCGGCGCAGGAAACGCCGGTAGGCATCGACGCTCATTCCCTCCGCGGCGGCCACCAACTCGTCCTGACGGTCGCGCATCGCGGTGGACACCCGGCGCGCGGCGTCACGGGCCGCATCGGGGAAATCAACTCCCGGCTCGACGTCCAAGTCCACCCCGGAAGGAGCAGCGAACGGCGTCAGCGCCTGCGCGTGGCCATGGGTGATCCGACCCGTGGCGAGCGCCTCGCCCACCGCCGGCAACGTCTCCAGCCCCGCGGCCGTGCGAGTACGGGCCGGCGCCTCGTTGCGCCCCACTCCGGGGTGTCGGCCCAATCAGGCCGCGGTGTCGGCCGCGCCGGCCTTCCCCGCCGCATCGCAGCGTGCCGCCACCGCTAGCGCCGCCGCCTCGCGTGCGTCGATCCAGGCCCGCACCGCCCGCACCGACCCCAGGAACTCACCCAACCCCTCGGCACCCAACACCGCCGGATCATCCTCCAGCAGCGCCAGCGCCCTGACCGGCGGCGCCCCGGTCGCCGACAGCCCGGTCGCCAACGCGTGACCAAGGGCGGCCCCGTCGACACGAACTCCACCGGCACAATCGTCGACACGAACCTCAACGGCACGATCGTCGGCCGGACGCTGCCCGGTGAGATCATCCTCACCCACAAGGGGCACTGCCCCGGCCCCGGCAACTCGAACTTCCTCCATGCTCGTGACATTACGGAGGGGGTGCGACAGTGTTCGGTGGGCGGTGGTGCCCGGGGCGGTGGTGTGCGGCGGTTGGTGGTTGTGGGGGGCGGAGTGCGTTTCCTCCATGCCCGTGACATTACGGAGGGAGTGCGACAGTCATGATGTGCCGGGCCGTGTCCTTGCCGGGCGGCGTCGTCCCAGGCTCCGATCCCCCTCCGGTGCCTCGGGCGCCAACCGGACTCCCGGCCAGACGCTCCGGTTGGCGACCGGCGCGCCTCCGAAGCGGTCGTGGAGATCGCGACCGCCGCCATGCGCATCCACCGAGGAGGTGAGGGTGGCGGGCGATCACGTAGACCAAGGACAGGGCGTTGGCGCATCCACCCAAGAGGTCGCGGGTGACGGCGACTTTCACTGGCATCGCCTGTGGTTTCGCCGCCGACGCCATGCGCATGCACGGCGGCTACGGCTACACGACCGAGTATCCGGTGGAGCGCCGCGGCGGCAGGACCACCGCGCCGCTCTCGGGTGTGCGCGGCCCGGGCGGGGCCGCCGGCGGCCTCCGAACTGGCCGCCGGCGCCGGCCCCCGACAGCCCCGCCATCCCTGAGTGTCATCCCGGCGGAGGCAGGGATCCAGGGCCGAGCGCTCCTGTCACCGGCTAAAGCCGCTACGAGCGTGACGGGCTGCTCGCTGATCGGGTTCGCGGCCATGACTGCGGCCATGACTGCGGCCAGGTCGCCGCCGCGGGTGGGGCCTACCCATACCCGTGAGACACGCCCCAACAGGTGACTTCGCCGCTGGTGCGCACAGCGCACGAAGCCGGCGAGGAGCCGCCGGCTGACACGGAGGTGTATCGCCCCGCGGGCTGGTTCGAGGTTCCGTACCCCTTGCCCCAGCAGGTGATGGTGTTGTCGGTGCGCAGTGCGCACGAGTGGTCCCCGCCGGCGGACACGGCGGTGAACTGCCCCGCGGGACTGTCCGACTGCCCCGCGTCGTTGTCGCCCCAGCACACGATGGTGTTGTCGGTGCGCAGCGCGCACGAGTGGTCCCCGCCGGCGAAAACCCCGCCGGAGGACACGGCGGTGAACTGCCCGGCCGGTGCCTCAATCTCGTCGCCGCTAGAGGAGTCCACGCACACGATGGTGTTGTCGGTGCGCAGCCCGCACACCTGGTCCCCGCCGGCGGACAACGCGGTGAACTGCCCGGCCGGTGCCTCAATCTCGCCGCCGCCGAAGGTATCCGCGCACACGATGGTGTTGTCGGTGCGCAGCGCGCACATCTGCCACCCGCCGGCGGACACGGCGCTGAATCGTTCCTGCTCGTCGGCGAGGAGGAAGTCGAACTCCATATCCACGCCTCTGTAGTCTTCCCAGCAGGCGATGGTGTTGTCGGTGCGCAGCGCGCACACGTGTATGCCGCCGGCAGCGACGGCGGTGAATGTCCCCGCGGGCGCGGGTGCCGTATACCGTGGATCGTTGTAGCCCCAGCAGGTGATGGTGTCGACGCTGCGCAGCACGCAGCCCACGCGGCTGCCGACGGTCACGGCTGGGTAGCGGCCATCGGCGGTACGCGGGGCGGTGAGGGTGAGTGGGGAACTGGCGAGCCAGCGGTTGACGGTGGCGGTGGTGGGGAAGAAGCGCCTGCTGGGCAGTTGCCGGTTGTCCCAAGTGTCGTCTGCTCGGCGTTGCTGGAGGCCGAATTCGATGCGGCCGCTTTCGAGTTTGCGCGCCACGATGCGCACGTCGCCGAACGGCAGATCCAGTGGGGAACTGGCGAGCCAGCGGTTGACGGTGGCGGTGGTGGGGAAGAAGCGCCTGCTGGGCAGTTGCCGGTTGTCCCAAGTGTCGTCTGCTCGGCGTTGCTGGAGGCCGAACTCGATGCGGCCAGTTGAGAGTTTGCGCGCCACGATGCGCACCGCCGCTGTGTCGGTGTGGGTCTCCTGGGCGGTGGCCGGCGTAGAGACCGCGGCGGCGCCCGAGGTGGCTAGGAGCGCTGCTATCACCGCGCAGGCGAGACGTTTCCTACGAGCCGCCGCGGGGAGGAGGGTGGGCACGGTCATCAGGGCGGATCGTGTTCGCATCGTGGCGTACCTCTTTGATCGGGCCACTGCCCGGGCCACCGTCGGGAGTGGGCGGTGATTCTACGTGCGCCCTCCCTCCAGAGGGTGGATACAACCGGCCGTGGCGGATCGTCACCCGCGCGTCACATGAACCCGAGGCGCCGACCGGGCCGCGATTGCCGCCCACAGGTTGACTAAGAGCTTAGCTAAGCTGGTGCGCCGGAGAGAACCGGGTGTGGGAGGACGGGGGATGGTCACCGTGGGAGTGCACGAGGCCAAGACGACGCTTTCGAGGTTGCTGCGTCGTGCCAGCGCGGGCGAGGACGTTGTGATCACCCGTGACGGTGAACCGGTGGCTCGGCTCGTCCCGATCGAGCGACCGGGGTGCCGGGAACTGGGGCAGGACATCGGGCTGTTCGAGTACCCGGAGGACTTCAACGAGCCGCTGCCCGC
The DNA here is from genome assembly GCA_963668565.2 of Acidimicrobiales bacterium. GTDB lineage: Bacteria > Actinomycetota > Acidimicrobiia > Acidimicrobiales > CATQHL01 > VXNF01. The sequence continues at coordinate 3,069,049 of CAXXMX010000010.1, read as the reverse complement.
GGATCTGCTCGGCGCCTTCGAAGGTGACGACGAGTGAGGGTGCTGATTGACACGTGCGTCTTCTTATGGATGCGGATGGCCCCCGATCGTCTCGCGCCGGACGTGCGCGAGATCATTGTGGACAGGGCGAACGATGTGCTGTTCTCGGCTGTGTCCTCCTGGGAGATCGCCATCAAGTACGCGGTAGGGCGCCTCGCACTGCCCGAGCCGCCGTTCGTCTTCATCTCGGGGCGGATCGCCTCCAGTGAACTCACGGCGATCCCCGTCGAGCACACGCACGCACTGCGGGTCGCCTCGTTGCCGATGCATCACCGGGACCCGTTCGATCGCCTCCTGATCGCCCAGGCCACCGAGATGCAGGTCCCGATCGTCACCGACGACCGGAGTTTTGCTCCGTACGAGGTCGACGTGATCGACGCTGTCACGCGTCGGGTCGGGTAGGAGAACCGAAGCGAGCTGGGATTCCCGCGTCAGTCGCCCGTGCTCGAATCTGCTGCGGGGTGATCCGCTTCCTAGACTGGCAGCCCCGCCCCCGTAGCTCAGGGGACAGAGCAGGGGACTTCTAATCCCAAGGTCGCAGGTTCGAATCCTGCCGGGGGCGCAGCGACATCACTTCATATATCCAGGTCAGAGTATATTTTATGCTGATCGTTCGGCCGGTCTACCCCTTGAGTTGTTCTATCACTGAGCTGAGGTCGCGGCCCAGCGTCGCCCCTTGTGTCAGCCGGCTTACCCGTCGAAGTCGCGAGTGGACAGGCGATAGGCCAGATTGTCCACGCTCAGCTGTGAGTTTGACAGGATGACGATTCCTTCACCCGCTTCGGCGTCGAAGCCTATGAACGAGGCATAGCCGCCGGTTGCGCCGTTGTGCCACACGAAGTCGCGGTCGCCCTCGGTTGCGATTATCCATCCCAGCGCGATGTCCATGTCCAGCGCAGGCTCGGTCTGCTGGGGCGTGCGAGCGAGTTCCATTGCCTGGTGTAGAGGCGACTCGCGCAGGGCGAGATTCGCTTCGAGGAATGTCAGGAGGTCGTTGACGGTGGAACGGAGCGCTCCTGCGCCGGCGAGGACCGGTAGGTCCCAATTGGCGACTGGCTGGAGTCGCCCGTCGTGGCCGGTGGCCAGGCGCTCGCGGAGAGCCGGCGTGAGCTCGACTGCCGTGTCGGGCATCTGTAGCGGTTCGAGGATCCGCTCGGTGATGAGTGTCTCGAAGTCGGTGCCCTCTCGCAGGGCGAGAGCGTGGCCCAGCAGGCCGTAGCCAACATTTGAGTATTCGACTGTGTCCCCGATGTCGCGATCCAGCTCGTGAGATGACAGGAAAGCGTAGAGATTTTCGACGGTGTAGTCGGCGTAAGGGTTGGTCGGATCCTCCGGGTCGAAGTTGTCGGGTAGGCGGGGCAGCCCGGAGCTGTGGGTGGCCAAGTGGCCCAGCGTGATCTCGGCACCGTTGCGGGCGGGCATCCGCGCCTCGTCGCCGAGCAGGTCCTGCACCGGCGTGTCGAGCCCCAACTCGGCTCGCGACACCAGATCGGCCAGCAGAGTGGATGTGAACACCTTCGTGATCGAGCCGATCTCGAAAACAGTGTCCCCATCGGGCTGGGTTGGGTTGTCTGCGCTGAGGCGTCCGTATCCGACGACAACGCGCCCTTCGGCACTGGTCACGCCGGCCACGACGCCGACGCTCTGCCGGTCCTCGTCCACGAATTCCGCTAGGAGCCTGCGTATCTGCGGTCCGCTCAGCGGCTCAGCATCCGGCCCGCTGGGTGTCTGAGCATCCGGCTCGGCCTCGGTCACAGTGCTCGCGCCCGCACAGGCGGCGCACCACAGCGCGAGCCCGACCCCAACCGCGAGCGCCCTGCGCATCGAAATCCCCCTCTCGGCTCCGACCCAACTCCGAACTCTGCGATGGGGTCGATCTTGAGTCGCACTTACTCTTCGACGAAGTGGGTCGATCAGGCTTCGCAATCAAGCAAGACGGCCGTGTCATTGTAGGAAGTGAGGTCGGCCATGGAGTGACGAAGCCTTCGCGCATGTCCGATTCATCTCTGCAACCCAGACAAAGGGAGAGGTTCAGCGATGGCACGAACGACTGAACAGAGAGTGAAGGACTCGACGGCGAAGCTCGAGGCTGGGGGTGATGCGTGGCTGGCCACGTCGGGCCCTGCGGGACCTCATCTGGTCCCCTTGAGCGTCGCTTGGGACTCGGCCTCTGGCGACTTGATTCTCTGCACCGAGCAGCTAAGCGTCACCACGCGAAACATCGCGATCGAGCCGGCCGTTCGCGTCGGGCTTGGGCCGACTCGCGACGTTCTGATGATTGACGGGACCGCTCGAATAACCGGGCTGGTCCAAGACGACGCCACCTCGGCCACAATCTTCCACGAGAAGACCGGATGGGACCCGCGCCGCGATAGCGGCGACTGGATCTTCATCCGAGTCACACCCTCTCGGATGCAGGCATGGCGCGAAGTTGACGAGATTGCGAACCGAACCGTCATGGTCGGTGGGACCTGGAAGACGACCACGTGAGCGGCGCGTCCAAACAGCACCTGTCGCGCGATATCGACGCAAAGGGTTCTCGCGCCGTTGTGCGCTCGCGCTCAGAGGCGGGTGGGGAGGTCGTCCAGGTCGCGAGGGGCACCAGCTGGGCTTGGGGGGTGTCGATGTCGCCTTCGGGGAGCATGAAGCGCCAAAAGACAATGCCGAACGGGCGCCCCTCGGTGTCGAGCCAGTTGGGGGTGCGGGGGTCGGTGTGGGAGACGACGGCCGTGAACCGGCCGTCGGTGTCGGCGACTGTCTGGGCCCGGTTGAGCGAGATCGACCGGGTCGTGTAGTCGAGAGTCTGCAGGTGGCGGTTCCACAGGCACACGTTGGCGTAGCGGCACTGGGGCCAGCGGGCGCGGATCACCAGCGCTTCGTCGGGGCCGACCACGAAGGGGGCCAGGGCGTAGGCGGCGTCAAGGGCGGCCAGGCCGAGGTCGCCGGGCTTGCCGGGGGTGGGGAACTGGTTGGGCACCAGCGAGATCCACGAGCGGGGCTCGGCGTGGGCCATTGGCGGGCGGTCCACGGTGAGCTCGCGCACCAGGGCAGCGACCCGTCGGATGCCCGCGCTGACGGTGGCGTCGGACGGCCGGGGCGGCGGCGCGCCGCCGATCGCCTCGATTCCCATGGCCGGCACCCGGGCGGGGTCGGCCGCCGCGTGGGTGGAGTCCTCGAAGTAGTGCCGGGTGCTGATCGACCCCGCCCCGGGGGGCAGGGCCAGCCAGTTGCGCTCCCGGGGCTCGCCGCCGAGAAGGATCTCGAAGCGGCCGTCGGCGTCGATGTCGAAAGACGTGTCGTTGATCGCTCCCACCACCTGGTTGTCCATCGACCCCCAGGCGGCGCCCGACTCGATGGTGATCGACACGTAGGCGGCACCCTTGGTCTCGCCTCGCACCCGGTAGGCGTGATCGACCGACACGGGGGCGTCGAAGTAGATGGCATCGGGGTTGTCGCCGAGGATCTTGCGGTCAGGACCGACGATGCGACCGAAGCGGGGGGCGGACGGGTCGCGCTCGAACAGCCCGACCAGCCCCCACTGCAGGTAATGCATGAGGGCCCGATGGGCGTCGACGGCGTCGTCCGCGGTGTGCAAGTTCCACTCGGGCGACACCCAGCGCTCGTCCGCCTCGCGCAGCACCTCGATCAGCTCACCGAGGGCCCGGCGGGAATCAGTGTCCATTGACGGCTCCGGCTCAGCCTTCACGGGCCACGCCGAAGTGGTCGAGGTAGGGGGCCATGTCAGTGCGCAGCCCGCCGGCGGTGAAGCCCCAGTCCTCGGGCTGGTAGTGGTGCACGCCGAACTTGCCCTTGGGCTTGCGGGCCAGGTAGTCCCCCACGGCGGAGGCGTAGGTGTCGGTGAAGGGAAGGCCCATCTGTTCGCAGGCGGCGCCCAAGGTGGCCGCCGGGTCGCTGATGAGCCGCGTGTAGTGGATGTCCACGAAGCGCTCGGCGGGCAAGGCCCCCGATTGACGCAGGTCCACCGAGCTGTTGAGGGCGGCGGTGAAGACATCGAGCACCAGCTGGGCGATGAGGGCCACGTCGACGTCGTCGGTGCGCAACCATTGGATCATGGTGGTCATGCTCACGGTGGAAGGCATGGTGCGGGCGGGGTCACGGTGGGTCTGCACCACCCAAGCGTCACCGAAGGCCCCGAACAACAAGGGAAGCAACATGAGGTGGGCGGGCGTCTTGAGCACCCACTGGGTGGGGCCGGCACCGTGCTGGAGCACCTGGAGGAACCGTCGCTCGTAGTCGTAGCTCACCACCGGGTCAGGAAACCACCCCTCCAGGGGGGCGACCATGCTCCAGTGGAAGCCGCAGAAGCTGCCCTGCGTGAGGGTGACGCACTCGACGGGTAGGTCGGTGCGCAATTCGTGCATGGCCTCGAACTCCGGCTGGACATCGGCCCACAGCTCCTGCTCGCACTCCCCCAGCACCCCCGGATCGGCGGCGCCGTCACCGGGCAGCGGCACCGGGTGGAGCCCCTCGGCGGCGGTCGGGGCGCGCAGGTCGGGGTGCAGGGAGAGCAGCTCGAACAGGATCGACGTGCCCGAGCGGGCGGGACCGGTGATGAACACCGGAGCGGCCACGGGCTCGGCCGTGATCTCGGGGGCGGCGTCGATGGCGGCGGTGAGCAACAGGCGGCTGCGCAGCGAGCGCAGCAACTCCTGCCTGGTCATCAGCCGGCCGACCACATGCATGGAAGAGGCGTCAACGGCGGCGACGAGAGCCTCGAAGCGTTCCTGCCAGTGCGGGTCGCCCAAGTCGCCGGTGGGCATGGCGCCGAGGGAGGCCGCGGCCCGCTGCACCAGATCGCCGGCATCGATGGGCACCAAGTCTCGGGGCCGGCCGCCGACGGAGCCGGCCATCAGGTTGATGCGTCGCACCCAGTCGGGCCGGGTGAGTCGCTCGGCCATGGGCGCGAGTGCAGCAGAGACCCGAGACATACGGGCGGTCAAAGTACCAGAGTGCCGTGACTGCGGACGCAGATCCAGATCGGCGATGGAGGTGTACGGGCAGCCGCCCGGGCCGAGGTCGCTCGCTTGCCGCGCACGGCGCCCCGCCAGATCCATTGCTTGGACCCCGACGGGCTGACGCGTAGGATCAGACCGTGCTGGTCAGCATCAAGACACGTGAACAGGATCTCTATCTGGGCTTTTGCGAGCTGTATGGGACCTCAGGGAATTGGGCGGAACCCCAGAACGGCGCATGCCTGAGGCGCCCATGAGTCCAGGCACCGGCACCGCCAGCACCGGGAGAACCGCCGCGGACGTCGACGCGGCGTCGGGCGCGCCTGGTTCGGTACCCGCCCCGCCGACGAGGCCGGTACCCGATCTGGCGACCCTCGACAGCATCCAGCGGCGGCTGCTGTGGCTGGCGACGCGCATCGTGGACGTGGCCAACCGCCGTGAGGGCCTCGAGATCAAGGTCGGCGGGCACCAGGCCTCCTCGGCGTCGATGGTGTCGATCATGACGGCACTGTGGTTCGCCCACATCGACGGCAATGACAAGGTCGCCGTCAAGCCGCACGCCTCACCCGTGTACCACGCCATCAAGTACCTCACCGGCGAGTTGGACCGGTCCTACCTCACGACGCTGCGCAAGCGGGGCGGGCTGCAGGCCTACCCGTCCCGTACCAAGGACCCCGACGTGGCCGACTTCTCCACGGGGTCGGTGGGCCTCGGGGCGGTGGCGCCGCTGTTCTCCGCGCTCGTCCGGCGCTACGCCGACGCACACTTCGCCCCCTCGCCGCCGGCTCGCTTCATCGCCACCGTCGGCGACGCCGAACTCGACGAGGGCAACGTCTGGGAGGCCATTGCCGACCCGGTCACGCACGGACTCGGCAACTTCACCATGGTCGTGGATCTGAACCGCCAGAGCCTCGACCGGGTGATACCCGACATCGCCGCCATTCGCCTCAAGAGCTTCTTCAGCCACGCCGGCTGGCATGTGGCGGAGGCCAAGTACGGCGTCCGGCTGCGGCGGCTGCTCTCGGAGCCGGGCGGTGACGCCCTGCGCGCCCACATCGACGCCATGCCGAACGAGGCATATCAGGCGCTGTTCACGTACCGGGGCGCCGAGCGGCGCAGGAAGTTCCTCGAGGGCGCCGATGCGGCGGTGCTTCGCCTTGTCGACGACTTCGACGACGACGAACTCTTCGCCCACGTCACCGATCTGGGCGGCCACGACCTCGGCCAGCTCATCGACTGCTTCAAGGCGTGTGACGTCGAGGCCGATCGGCCGAGTGTCGTCTTTGCCTACACGATCAAGGGATGGGGCCTACCCATGGCGGGCGACCCGCTGAACCACGCCGTGCTGCTGAGCCCCACCCAGATCGACGCCCTGCGGGCCGAGGTGGGGCTGACCGAGGAGACCGAGTTCGACCGCTTCGACCCCGACAGCCCCGAGGGTCGATTGTGCGCCGCCGTCGGATCGGACATCAACAACCCGCCGGCCGTGCCGCGACCCCGGCTGGGTGTGCCGGAAGCCGCCGGACCGCCGACACTGCGAGGCAAGGCCTCCACCCAGGAGGCATTCGGGCGCACGCTCACGCGCCTGGCAGACGTTCCGGCGGTGGGCGAGAGGCTCGTCACCACCGCCCCGGACGTGTCGATCTCCACCAATCTGGGCGGTTGGGTCAACAAGGTCGGCGTGTACTGGCACGAGCACCGCGACGACCACGGCGGCGCCGAGCGGCTGCTGCGCTGGGCTCCCTCGCCGGAGGGTCAGCACATCGAGCTGGGACTCTCGGAGATGAACATGTTCATGCTCCTGGGCCAGCTGGGGCTGGCCCACGATCATCACGACCAGCACCTGCTGCCGGTCGGCACGGTGTACGACCCGTTCGTGCTGCGCGGTCTCGATGCCTTCATCTACTCCCTCTACAACGACGCCCGCTTCATCGTGGCCGGCACGCCGTCGGGGATCACGCTGGCTCCTGAGGGCGGGGCCCATCAGTCGACCATCACTGCCGGCGTGGGAGCCGAACTGCCGGGCCTCACCTACCTGGAGCCGGCCTATGCCACCGAGGTGGATTGGCTGCTGTGCGACGCTCTCGAAGGTCTCAGCCGTCCCGGCGGCGAGAGCGCCTACTTCCGGCTCAGCACCCGCCCCGTGGATCAGGCACCGTTTGCGGCGGCCGCCGAGCGGCTGGGCACCGACGAGTTGCGTCGGCAGGTGCTCACCGGCGGGTACCAGCTGCGTCCCGCGCCGGTGAGCGATCGTCCAGGCGTCACGATCGTCACGACGGGAGTGATGGCGCCCGAGGCGCTGGCCGCCGCCGACGCGCTCGGCGATGAGGGTGTGGACGCTGCCGTTGTGCACCTCACGAGCCCCGATCTGGTGTACCGCAGCTGGCAGGGCACCTACCGGGCCGCCGCCGCCACGGCCACCGTCGTGCGCCGCCCCAGCCGGATGCATCAGCTCATCCCGCCCGCGGAGCGTCACCGGCCCGTCGTCAGCGTGCACGACGCCTCCAGCCACGTACTCGCCTGGCTGGGCGCGGCCGTCGGTTCACGGCACATCCCGCTCGGGGTGGACCGCTTCGGCGAGTCCGGCACGATCGCCGACCTGCACGCCATCGCCGGTATCTCCACCGGCGACATCATCAACGCCGCGCTCATCGCCATCTACGAGAGCGCCGAGGGCGACTAGCGGGCACGCCTCCAGCCGGGCCCTGCCGGGCTGTCACAGGCGGTGGTTATCCTGCAGCCTGGCAGCCGCGGCTGCTTATCGGTGCGGTCGCCGCCTCGGCCGTTGCCGTGTCGTTCGGAACCGAATGCCCGATCCGGGCCGACCCGAACTCCGTCCACCCAGCGGTCTTGGCCCGTCGGGTCCTCCCGCCTCTTGCCCCGGCCTTTTGTCCGCGGCCGGAGGCATGGAATGAAGATGATGATCGAGCGGGTCGCCGCCTGCCGCCCGGCGCGTCGGCTGCCCGTGTGAGTCCGAGGAGAGCAATGAACAGCCCACACGGCGTCGGTGGAGCACAACTCATTGAGGGGGACGGAACGTCCGAGGAGGTCGTTGCCGCGACCGGAGAGGAGATCTGCTCCTGCCACGCCCCGCTGGTTTCCTGGGGTACGCCGGGCGATCGGCAGGACGAGCGGCGTCCTCCGCCTCAGTACGAGGTGCGGGTCATCCGGAGCGCCAACCGGCACAAGACCATTTCGGCACGCATGGCGGGGCGAGTGCTGGAGGTGCGGATCCCGGCGTGGTTGTCCCCTGAGGACGAGCATCGGACGGTCGCCGACTATGTCGAGCGATTCGAGAGGCGGCGCCGCTGCTGGGAGATCGACCTCGCGTCCCGGGCAGGGCAACTGGCGGGTGCCCACAAGCTGCCCGAGCCGCGCTCGATCCGCTGGTCCACCCGCCAGCGCATGCGCTGGGGATCGTGCAATGCCGCCTCCGGCGAGATCCTGATCTCGCACCGCCTGACCGAGGTGCCGCGCTGGGTGCTCGACTACGTGATCGTCCACGAACTCGCCCATCTCGTCGTGCGGCGTCACCCTCCGGAATTCCAGGAACTCGTAGCTCGGTACCCGCGGGCCGAACGGGCCGCCGGCTACCTGGAGGCGTTCGGCGACCTCGTGGAGTGAGCGATCGACCGCCTGTTCGGAGTCCGGCGAGCGGGCGCCTCACGCTGTGACTTCGCATTGACCACCCGAGAGCGCGGGTTTAGGGTTCGGTGAGCCTGCAGGCGGGGAGCGACATGACGATCAATTCACTCGACCACTACAACATCGAGACGGCGCGCCTGGAGGAGACCGTTGAGTTCTATGCCGAGGTTCTCGGACTCTCGAGGGGGTATCGGCCTGCCTCGATCCCCGTCCCCGGCGCGTGGATCTACGCCCGCGGCCACGCCTGCATCCATATCAACGAGGTGGCCGACGAGCGGGCGGGGCCCACCGGGCCCATCAACCACGTGGCATTCGAGACCGCCAACGAGCCCGGCGACTACGACGCCATGAAGAGCAACCTGGCGGCGCGAGGTTTGCCGTTCGACGAGTCCGACAGCCGGCCAATGATCCCGCTGCGGCAGATCTTCGTGCACGACCCCAACGGCATCCGTCTAGAACTGAACTACCGGGACGAACCGCTGACCGCCGAGACGGAAGTGTCGACCTAGGCGGCAGATGCGGGAGATCGGGGCGGGACTGCCCGGCGGCTCATGCGGGCTCGCAGAGTGAGTTGGAGGTGACCGATGGCTCCAGTGCGGCGGGTGGTGACCGCCACCGACTCCGACGGCCGCTCCTACTTCGTGCTCGACGGCGAGGCCGGGGCCGTGCTCGAACAGCCCGGGAGGGGTCTGGTGTTCCACGAGCTGTGGGTCACAGAAGGCCCACTGGCTTCCAACGAAGGGATCGACGACGCCGCAGCCGGTCCGGTGGAGCACCATCCACCACATGCCGGCACACGGATCCGCGTCGTCGAGTTCCATCCCGACGGCCGGCACGACGCCGAACTCGTGCAAGCCGACTTCGAGGCCATCGACGCCCTGCACACGCTGACGGACTCCGATGACCCGACGATGCACCGCAACGACACCGTCGACTACAACATCGTGCTCTCCGGGGAGATCTACGCCTGCACCGACGCTGGCGAGATTCTGCTGCGACCCGGCGACGTGCTCATCCAGCGGGGTACGAACCACACCTGGCGCAACCGTGGCACCGAGACGTGCGTGTTCGCCTCGGTCATGGTGAGCGCCGAGCCACTGCCGCCGCGGAAGGGCCGGCTCGAGCAGTGAGGGGACCGACTTTCCCACCGTCCGCGTCAGCTCACATCCAAGGGTCGATGGCGGACCGAGGCGGGACGTGAACACCATCCGCATCGCCGCCGAAGCGGCCACCGAACTTGCCCGGCAGATCTTCGTCGCTCACGGCGCCTCGAATCGCAACGCCCGCATCGTCGCCGAGCACCTGGTGACCAGCGACCTCATGGGGGTTCCGTCGCACGGGCTGAATCGGGTGGTGCAGTACACAAGCGAGATCGCCGGCGGGCTCCTGCGCCCGGCCGCCACTCCCGCAGTGACAACCCTCGCGCCAACCCGGCTGCAGATCGACGGCGGGAGCGGGTTCGGGCAGGTCGCGTGCATGGCGGCGGTCGATGTTGCGGCAAAGGCAGTCGCCGAATACGGCACGGCGTTCGTAACGGTCAGGAACACCGAGCACACCGGCAGGCTTGGCGCATATACCGAAGCTCTGGCGCGGTCGGGAAACCTGGCGGTGGCGTTCGGTTCCGGCCCGCCGCGCCACCACCGAGTGCCACCGTTCGGGGGGCGGGAGGGGCGAATGTCCACGAACCCGATCTCCTGGGCGGCTCCGACGGCAGTCGAGCCGCTCGTCGCCGACTTCTCGACGACCTCTGTGCCCGAGGGGAAGATCCGACTGTGGCGCGACACCGCGCGGGCGGTGCCCCCCGACACCCTCTGCGACGCCACCGGACGCATGTCGTCGGATCCGGAGGATCTCTACAGTGACCCGCCAGGGTTCCTGCTGCCGCTCGGCGGCGAGCGATTCGGCCACAAGGGATCGGCCCTCGCGCTGCTGGCCGAGGTGGCTGCGACACTCCTGTCGGGCGACGCCACTGACAACGCCGACGACAGGGGTAACAATCTCGCCCTGCTGGCCGTTCGCGGTGCCCCCGACCTGGCCGATCGCGTGAGCGACACCGTCCGGTACCTGCGCTCGTCGGCGCCGCGTGACCCGCAGCGCCCCGTCCTCATGCCCGGGGAGATCGAGCAGAAGGCCGCCGCCGGCGCCACGAGTGTCGAGTTGGGGGAGGCTTCGTGGCAGCGTCTCGCGGCCGTAGCGGTCGATTGCGGCGTGGCGGCCCCGCCTGTCGACGGCGCCTAGGTTGTAGGCGATCTTCGGGGACCACAACCGCACTTCGAGTGAGGGAGATGATCACGCGATGAACGACCCGGCCATGAACAGGGCACCATTCAGCGAGGACCATCCGATCCTGGATCGCTTCCGCCTCGACGGGAGGGTGGCGCTGGTGACCGGCGGGGCTCAGGGACTCGGCCGGGGCTATGCCTTGTCGCTCGCCCAGGCGGGTGCCTCGGTGATGATCTCCGACATCAACGGCGAGGGTGCCCAGCGGACCGCTCACGAGATGGTCGCGGCCGGTCTCGACGTGGCGGCCGTGCGCAGCGACGTGACCGACGCCTCCGAGATCGACGAGATGCTGGCCGCCACCGTCGAACGCTTCGGCGGACTGCACATCGCCGTCAACAACGCCGGCATCAACTTCAACTCCGCCGCAGAGGAGACCGCCATCGAGGAGTGGGACGCCACGTTCGACCTGAACCTGCGGGGGTTGTTCCTTTGCTGCCAGGCGGAAGGTCGCCACATGATCGCCCAGGGCTACGGCAAGATCATCAACGTGGCCTCCATGTCCAGCCTGCTGGTGCCGCATCCGCAGAAGCAGGCTGTCTACAACACCTCCAAGGCCGGGGTGGCTCACCTCTCGTCGTGTCTGGCGGCCGAGTGGGCGCCTTACGGGGTGCGGGCGAACGCCATCTCGCCGGGGATCGTGCGCACGCCGCTGATCGAGTCCGAGGCGCTGGCGCACCTGAAGGACGAGTGGCTCACGCAGATCCCCATGGGCCGACTGGCCGAGGTGAGCGACATCCAGGCTGGCGTGCTGTACCTGGCGAGCGACGCCTCGGACTACATGACCGGCCACAACCTGGCCATCGTCGGCGGCCAGAACCTCTGGTAGCTCTCGCCGCGGGCCCGGCTCGGTTTCCGCGCCCCTGGTAACCTGCGGGAACACCCATCCTCCTGGAACTCGCTGCACGGGGGTGCACGATGACGCTGGCGACGGCCGATACGGCTTCGATGATCACCGATGCCGACTGCGAGGCGTTCGACCGCGACGGGTACCTCATCAAGCGCGCCCTGTTCAACGACGCCGAGGTGGAACTGCTGCAGCAGGCACTGGCGAGAGACGAGGCGCTGCAAACCAGCGCCTTCGGGCTCGAGGACGGCTACGGCGGCCAGACCATCGTGGCCGTGTGGAACCACCCCGGCGACGACACGCTCGGAATTGTGGGTCGGCTGCCGCGCGTTGCCGGTGCTGCGGCGAAGCTGCTCGGCGGCGAGGTGTACCACTACCACTCCAAGATCACGTCCAAGGCTCCGGGAGGGGGCGGCATCTGGGACTGGCACCAGGACTACGGCTACTGGTACAAGAACGGCCTGCTGTTCCCGAACCTGGCGAGCGTGGCCATCGCCGTCAGCGAACTCACCGAGGAGAACGGCACCATGCGGGTGCTCAGCGGGAGCCATCTCTGCGGGCGCCTCGAGCACGCCATCATGGGCGGGCAGAACGGGGCTGACGTGGAGCGGGTGGATGTCCTCATGCAGCACCTGGAGGAGGTGTCGTTCATCGCCGAACCGGGCGACGCCTGCTTCTTCCACTGCAACACCTTGCACACGTCGGCGCCAAACGTCTCCGACGGCAACCGAGACCTGCTGCTGTGCTGCTACAACCGGGCCGACAACAATCCGGTCATCAGGCATCACCATCCCTTCTACACACCGCTTGACATCGTCGACGACGGAGCCCTGCTTCGGACGGGCCTGTGGAGCGTCGGGTTCGAGCGCTCGTTCATGGACCCGGCCGAGGACATCAGCATCGGCGATTTCGAAGCCGACCCGCTGGGCTGATCGTCCGCTCGATTTACCGCTCGAGGGCTCGCCGGGGCGCCGGAGCGCCGCAGTGCCGCCCCACCGAATACCGTGCCGGTGAACCGCATTTGCTCGGCGGTGCGGTCCCGAACCGAATCTCCCCGATGGGACCGCCGTGCTGCGTTGCGCGGCCCGGACTCGGCCCCCGGGAACGGGGCCCGAAGGAGGAACAATGCGAGTTGGACTCTTCTGCGAGTTGACCGTGAGGCCGGAATACATGGACACGTTCCTGCCGCTCATGGAGAAGCACTCCACGAGTTGCCCGCAGGTGGAGGAGGGTTGCCTCCTGTTCCGAGTGGGGCGCGACCGTGACGACCCCAACATGATCCGGATCTACGAGGAGTATCTCAACCAGGCCCACAGGGAACTGCATGCCTCCACCGACCGGTATCACGCTTTCAACGCCAAGATCGACCACATGCTGGCGAACGTCGTCGTCTACGAGGTTGACCTTCCGTGGTGAGCCGGGCGACCTATCCTGCGAGGTGAGACATGACCGTCAAGACACTTGACCACTACAACATTCAGACGGCGCGGTTGGAGGAAACGGTCGCGTTCTACGTTGATGTTCTCGGGTTCTCCAAGGGGTATCGGCCCGGGGTCCGCGGGACCGGAGCATGGCTCTACTCGGACGGCCGCCCGTACGTCCACATCAACGTGATCGACGACGACCTGGCCGGTCCCACCGGCCCCATCCACCACGTCGCCTTCGAGATGGCCAACGGGCCCGGCGATTTCGAGGCCATGCAGGCCAAGCTGGCTACCCACGGGCTGCCCTTCGAGGTGAATGACAGCAGGCCCAGAATCCCGCTGCGGCAGATGTTCCTGCACGACCCCAACGGCATCCGTCTCGAACTGAATTACCGCGACGCCCCCCTGGTGCCCGGGCCCGGAGAAGTAGGACGGTGACCTGGATTCCGAGTTGCGCGCTCGTGACGGGTGGCACGAGCGGAATCGGCGAGGCCGCCGCGTTGGCGCTGGTCGAAGCAGGTGTCGGCACCGTCGTTGTCACAGGACGCGACGCGGGGCGGGCAGCGGGCGTGTGCGCTCGTCTTCGCGAGCTGGGAGCCTCGGCGGAAGCCGTGCTGGCCGACCTGTCCGAGGCCGGTGCGGCCGATGCGATCTTCGCCGAGCTCGACGCACGGGGACTGCTGGCGGACGCGCTGATCAACGCCGCCGGGCTGACCACTCGCACCTCGGTTCTGGAACTCGACGTGGCGGCCTTCGACGAACTGTTCGCTGTGAACGTGCGCTCGCCGGTGCTGCTGTGCGGGCACTTCGCCACGCGACTGCGCCGGGCCGGCGCGCCGGGCACGGTGGTCGACGTGTTGAGCATCGCGATGTACGGAGGCTCCCCCGAGATCAGCGTCTACTCCATGACCAAGGCGGCCCTCGGGGTCCACACCCGTAATGCCGCGTCTGCCCTGCAGAACGACGGCGTCAGGGTCAACGGGCTGGCCATGGGCTGGACCCTCACCCCGGGCGAGGACACGGTGATGCGCACCACGCGCGGAGCATCCGACGGCTGGGAAGCCGACTACGCGGTCAATCTGCCGCTCGGACGTCTGCTGCGTGCCGAGGAGGTGGCTCGTGCCATCTGCTACCTGGCGACCGGCGCCTCCGCACCGATGACCGGATCGATCGTGACGCTGGATCAGGCTGCCTACGGCATCAGGGGCCTGTACGACGGACTCGGGCTCCCGGACGGGGACTGACGTCACGGAGCCGCCGGGCGCGCGGCCGGCGGCGCTGGTCAGCGCAGAGGCCAGAGGCGGCGGGCCATGCGGCCGAGCACCAGTCCGGCGACGGCACCGCCGGCCACGTCGGAGGCGTGGTGGATGCGCACGTGGATGCGGCTGAGGGCCACCGTTGCCGCCAGGAGCCTCAGCAGGCCCCGCCAGCGACGCCCGCCCAGTTCGCCCAGCAGCATCGCCGCCACCACGGCGCTGGAGGCGTGCCCGCTGGGGAACGCCGTCGTGATGGGACTGCGCAGGTAGAGGGGACGCTCGCCGTCGTCCACGATGGGCCGGGAGCGCTTGATCAGCGACTTCAGCAGGCCGTTCACGAACATCGAGTCCAGCGCCAGCACCGCGGCGAGGCGCACCAGGTTCCGCTCGGCCCGCCACGAGCCGCCGAGGGCGGCCAGGGCCGCCAGCAGCAGCCAGATCAGCCCGTAGTCGCCGAGTTGCGACGCCGTGTAGAACACCCTGTCTGCCCAGGGCCGCCCGTGCAGTTTCTCGAACAGCGTGTCCACGCGGTCGTCGAAGCGGTCCACGAGTCCCAGGATCCGCTCGACATCGAGCCCGCTGCCGAGTCTTCCCGACCGTTCGGCGTCAGGGCCACCCACGCCGACCAATGCTATGGCGTCGCTCCCGTCGGGACGATTCAGCGGGATGTCGATGCGGGGTGACTCAGTGCTTTGCCGCCACCGGTGCCGTAGGCCTCCGACCGGGTCGGTGGAGGCCGGGCGGGGGGCTGCTAGATGTAGGCATGTGGCTGAGGCGTCCGACGAGACCGCACGAGCGGCGGGTGAGAGGCCACTGGACTTCATTCGCAAGCAGGTGCAGGCCGATGGCGAGGCCGGCACGTTCGGTGGGCGGGTGCAGACCCGGTTCCCGCCCGAGCCCAACGGCTATCTGCACATCGGCCACGCCAAGTCGGTCTGCCTCAACTTCGGCGTGGCCGCCGAGCACAGCGGGGCCTGCCGGCTGCGCTTCGACGACACCAACCCCGCCGGCGAGAACGCCGACTACGCCAGAGGCGTCACGGAGGACATCTCCTGGCTGGGCTTCGAGCCCGGCACGCCCGTCTATGCATCGGAGTACTTCGAGCAGCTCTACGAGTGGGCCGAGTACCTCGTCACGAAGGGTTTCGCCTACGTCGACGATCGGGACGCCGAGACGATCTCGGCCACGCGGGGTGACTTCACGACGCCCGGCGTCGACAGCCCGTGGCGCGACCGCACCGCCACTGAGAACCTCAGCCTGCTGCGGGACATGCGTGCGGGGCGCTTCGCCGACGGCGAGAAGGTGCTGCGGGCCCGCATCGACATGGGTCACCCCAACATGGCGATGCGCGACCCTGTGATGTACCGGATCCGCCACGCCAAGCACTTCCGCACCGGCAACGCGTGGTGCATCTACCCGACCTACGACTGGGCGCACGGTCAGAGTGACGCCATCGAGGGGGTCACGCACTCCTTGTGCACGCTGGAATTCGCGGGAAACCGGCAGCTCTACGACTGGTATCTCGAGCAGTTGCCGCTGCCCGGCGACCGGCCGCGCCAGACCGAGTTCGCCCGGCTCAACCTCACCCACACCGTCATGTCGAAGCGGGCGCTGGCGGCGCTCATCGATGGCGGGCTCGTGGACGGCTGGGACGACCCGCGGCTGCCGACCCTGCGGGGCCTACGCCGCCGCGGCTACCCGCCGGAGGCCATCCGGGCCTTCTGCGCCCACATCGGCGTGGCCCGGATCAACGGCACCCACGAGATCGAGTTGCTGGAGTCTTTCGTGCGGACGCACCACAACCGCTTCGCGCTGCGGCGCATGGCCGTGCTGCGGCCGCTGGAGGTGGTGATCGACAACTGGCCCGCCGGGCACCTGGAGTACCGGCAGGCGGTCAACAACCCCGAGGACGCCGCGGCGGGAATGCGGGCGGTGCCGTTCTCGGGGCGGCTGTGGATCGAGCGCGACGATTTCATGCTCGATCCGCCACGCAAGTTCTACCGCCTCGGGCCCGGCCGGGAAGTGCGCCTGCGGGCCGGCTATTTCCTTCGCTGCGATGAGGTGGAGACCGGCCCGGGCGGCGAAGTGGTGCGTCTCCACTGCAGCTATGACCCCGCCACCGGCGGCGGCCAGGCCCCGGACGGGCGGAAAGTGCGTGCCACCATCCACTGGGTGTCCGCCGACCACGCAGCCGAGACCACCGTGGCGCTCTACGACCGCCTGTTCACCGACTCGATTCCCGGTGCCGACGGCGGCGACCAGCTGGAGTCGTACAACCCCTCCTCACGCGAGCTGATCACTGCAGCGAAGGTCGAGCCTGCGCTGGCGGACACGCCGCCCGGCGAGGTGGTGCAGTTCGAACGCCTCGGCTATTTCGCCCGTGAGGTCGACCCTGGTTCCCCGCTGCTGTTCCACCGCACCGTCGGCCTGCGCGACGAGTGGGCCAACATCCAGAAGCGCCGAGGGCAGAACGCCTAGGAGACTGCTGAGTAATGGCCATTTCGCCAGCCCCGCAAGTTCCTGACCTGGGCTTTCGTAATTGAGAATCGGGCCATTCGGGGATTACTCAGCACACTCCTAGCACACTGCGGGCCCGCGTCGGCGTCCTGACGCCCGGCGCTCCCCTGGGTGGGTTCGATCTATCGTTGCCGGGGCGTATTGGACGACCGAGGACATTCGCATGGACATTGCCAAAGCCATCAAGTGGGCCGCCGAACGGCATCTCGGCGTGCTCGTCACCATCCGGGCCGACGGCCGGCCGCAGTCGTCGGACATCGTCTACGACCTCGACGGGGGCACGTTCTCGATCTCGGTCACCGACGGGCGGGCCAAGACCGCCAACCTGCGCCGCGATCCGCGGGCGGTGCTGCACGTCTCCGATCCCTCGTCGTGGTCGTATGTGTCCTTCGATGGGACCGTCGAAGTGCTGCCGACCGCGATGGTTCCCGAAGACGCCACGTGCGACGCTCTCGTCAGGTACTACGAGCGAGTGTCGGGCAAGCCGCATCCTGACTGGGCGGAGTACCGCCGGGCGATGGTCGACGAACGGCGGCTCGTCGTGCGCTTCACGCCGCGGTCGGCCACGGGCATGATGCGCGGCTAGCGGGGACGGGAAGGCGGGCGGCTCGTCAACGTCGGCCGTCGCTCGCGGGAAACTCAACGCCTTATAGCGATTAGTTCTCGTTCTCGCCATACGGCGCCCAGGGGCTAGGTTCTGGGCGGCTCGCCGCAAGGAGGTTCGAGATGGAGCGCGTCGCCGATGGCAAGTTGGGAGTCCGCAGGACGGCGTTCGCTGGAGTGGTCGTCGCCCTGATAACCGGTGTGCTGGCGCTGGCGGGGCCTGGACCCGTATCGGGGCAGGAATCACCGGATTGCGAGGCCACGAGTCTGGGGACGCTCGGCGTTGGAACCGACAGCGTGCTGCAGGCCGACGGCCGCTGGTCGACAGAGGACTGCGACTAGCGCTTCCGCGCTGGCAGCGATGCCCACACCTACCGCTTCGAAGTCCGCAGCCCGGGCCGAGTCAGGATCGAGCTTGCTTCGGCGGAGGCTGATCCGTACCTGTATCTGCTCGCTGCCGACGGCACCCGCATAGCGGACAACGACGACGGCGGCGCCGGCCTCGCCGCCCGCGTCGAGCGCGACCTGGCGCCGGGCGTCTACCTGGTGGAGGCGACGACGGTTGGCGGTCGCGGTCGCGGCGCGGCGGACTTCACACTGACCGTCGGTCGTGTCGCCGACTGTGAGATCGTCCATCTCGGGGCGCTCGAGCCGGATGCGGATCTGACCGCCTCGGGTTCATGGACACTTGACACCTGCGGTTCCCGGATCGTGGTGGCACATCCTGCGCACAGCTACTCGTTCATCCTGCCGCGTGACGGGCGTGTGCGGATCGACCTCGAGTCGGAGAACGGTGATTCCGTACTGTCCCTGGCGTCGCTCGAGAGTGGCGTGATCGCCGCCAACGACGACGGCGGCGGGGCGATCAACGCGCGCATCGAGCAGTATCTGCCGGCCGGCATCTACTTCATCGAGGCGACCACCTACCTGGCGCGCGACCGTCAACCGCTCCGGGCCGACTTCACCCTCACCGTGCATCTCGTCGACGAGGTGGCACAGCAGCAGAGCTTCCGGATCAAGGTCGAGGAGGTCGACCTCCCTGACGAGGTGGTCGCAGGGGACCCGTTCTCGGTGGACTACCGGGTGGGTAATGCGGGAGGTGGCGACCTGCCCGGCGGCGGCAACGTCACGTTCGTCTACGTCGTGGGGCGCGCCGAGGGGGGGCGCCGCGTCATCGACGTGAACGGTCCGATCGCCGGCGCTGGGGGACGTTGGTCGGCGGGGGTGTCCTACCACTCCGATGATCGGGTGGCGAGCGCAACGAGTGTGACGAACCCCGGTGTGACACCGCTCGAGATCACCTTCGACAACTCTGGACCGGCCTGGCTGTTCGTCGGCGTCTTTACGGAGGACGAGAACGAGAATGAGCTTGGCTTCCACGGAGTTTGGAAGAACCTGACGGTGCTGAGCGGCCCGACGTTCGGCCCCGTGAAGGTAGAAGTCGATGGCACGGCCTACCGGGTGAACGCCGAGGCCGGCAGCGAGGGGATGGTGACGACCTCGGTGAAGGCCGTCGACGACCCCGGCGCGGAGGTCGACGAGGCGGCCCGGGCGAAGGCGATCTACGCGGTGGGCGTGCGCACGCAGTTGCTGGACGGCATCTTCGAGCGCCCGGCGAATGCCGCCCTGGCTCGGTCGGCCGATCCGTCGGCGGCGCCGGTGGCCGTCAGCGTGGCGAACCCGTCATCGAGCACCCTCCTCGACGCGTTCGGGGCGAGGTATGCCGATGCCGTCGCCGCATCCGGGGTGCCTGAGAGGCTGGGTGCCGGCGAGGCGATCAGCCGGATCGTGGTCGAAGATCTACTGCTCGGAATCGCCGGCACGGCATCAGGGGAGTACGCGACGCTCGCCGCCTCCTGGGACGGACTGCTGGAGCGCTTGGCGAGCGGCAAGGCACTGTCGTTCGACGAGGCACTCGCCTTGCACTCCCAGCTCGCCTACGCCGAGACTGTCCTCGCGCCGGCGGTAACGGCGGGCAGGATCGTGGAGGCGGCCCGCGACGCAACTCTGGGTTGGGATGATCGGGAGGTCCAAGCGATGGCCTCCGACCTGGCGATTTGTTACCCCGGTGAGTCGGCACTGCGCGGCGCCCTGGAAGCTGCCGGAGCGGACGTCGACGAGTTGATGGCCCCCGATGCCCATATGCGCGCGGCTCTGCCCGTGTGGGGGCAGGCCGCCGACAACGCGCTCTGCACATCGGGGCGTATCGACGGCGAGAACTACCGGTTCCTGCAGCGGCTGGCGATCGACGGCAGCGAGGAGTTGAGCGAACTGCTGGCGCCCGAGGCGCCGCCGCCCGAGGAGCCGGCCCCGATGTCGTTCCGGCTGCGCGTCATCGCCCGCTTGGACGACGACGGGCGCATCGAGCACGGCGTGGAACTCATCACACGCTTGCAGATCCTGCCGGAGAGGCGGTTCCTGGCCGCCGACGCCCCTGCCGGCGCCTGGCGGGCGAGCCGGGACGTCAAGGTGGGCGACGATTCGATCGGGAGGATCCGGGCCCGACGCCTGGCCGACGGGCGCGTCGAGATGGGCTTCTGGAGCGCAGGCGGCGAGGAGATCCTTCCCGACGTTCGCTACCTACCTGCTGAACTCCCCGAGGGCATCTGGTTCTACAGCGGTGAGATCGAGGTGTCGACGACTCCGGGGTAGAGACCCGACCCTGTGGTGATCCAGGTATCACGAACGCGGCGCTCCCGCGCCGGCGGCACCCTCCACACCCCAAGAAGGTTCGCTCGACCGAACGATTAGTGTGTCTCGGGTGCGGTGGAGGTCGATTGTCACAGCCCTGCTCGTCGCCGTAGGCGCGGGAATCGGCGTGGCGGTCGGCGGTGTGAGCGGACTCTTCCTCGGGGGTTCGATCGGCTACCTGGCGGGCCGGGTGGGCGACCTGCGCCGACGGCTCGTCAAGGTCGAGCAGGCGCAGGCCGAGACCCGCCAGATCGTGCTCTCCCAGCCGCCTCCACCACCGGGGGAGACGTCAACCCGAACGGAAGAACCGCCGCGGGCGCCGTCCGAGACTGCGCAGCCAGCCGTGCCGCCCGACCGGCTCTCGCCACTGGAGCCGGAGCAACTGGACCCGTTTCCGTGGACTGCGCCGGCCGACCGGCCGATCCATGTCGGACCGCTTCGGGCCGCTGAGCCCGGAACGCCGGCGCCCGCTGAGTCCGGAACGCCGGCGCCCGCTGAGTCCGGAACGCCGGTGCCCGCGAAGCCCAAAGACACCGGCGAGCCGCCCGTCAGCCTCGGGCAGAAGCTGTTCGATGCGGTCAAGATCTGGCTGACGACCGGCAACGCACCCGTGAAGGTGGGGGCGATCGTCCTGCTCGTCGGGGTCGGCCTGTTGATCCGCGAGGCGAGCAGGCGGGGAATCTTCACGCTGACGATCGAGGCCCGGCTGATCGCCGTCGCGGTGTTCGCGCTGATCCTGCTGGCGATGGGGTGGCGCCAGCGCGAGCGGCGCCCGATCTACGGCCGCAGCCTCCAGGGAGCGGCGATCGCCGTCCTGTACCTCACGACGTACGCCGCGTTCGAGGTGTACGACCTCGTCCCGACCGCGGCGGCCGCCGTGGTGGTGATCCTCGTCACGGTCGGAGCGGGTGTCCTCGCCGTCACCCAGGACGCCCGCATCCTGGCGGTCCTCGGCATCATCGGCGGCTTCCTGGCCCCTGTTCTGTCGTACTCCCGGCCCGACGACTACGTCGTGGTCTTCAGCTTCTACACGGTTCTGAGCGCGGCGATCATCGCTGTCGCCTGGTTCAAGGTCTGGCCGTCCTTGAACCTGCTGGGACTCGCCTTCAACTTCGGGATCGCCGCGTTCTGGCTGCTCGGCCGCTATGCGGAGGAGGACTGGCCGTCGGTCCAACCGTTCATCGCCACCTTCGTGCTGATGTACATGGTGCTGCCGGTATTGTTCGCCGTTCGGGAGCCGCCGAGCATCAGGCGACCCTGGACGGCGTCGCTCGTTTTCGGTGCCCCGTTCATGGGCCTCGGTCTGCAGTACCTCGTCATCGGCCATACCTCCCACGGCGTCGCTGTGAGCGCTCTGGTGCTGATGGGGCTCGAGATCGTTCTGTACGTCGTCGCCCGCCGGCTCGGCGAGGACGTCGGAGAACTCGCCGAGGCCTTGGCCGCCCTCGCCATCGCGTTCGCCGCCATTTCCGTTCCGCTCTGGCTCGACGCCTACTACATGGCGGTCGCGTGGGCGTTACAGGGCGCGATCCTTCTGTGGTTCGGCTGCCGTCGTAGCCGCGGGCTCGCGATCGCCGGCGGTGCCCTGCTCCAGCTCATGGCCGCGGCCGCTTTCGCAACTCATCTGGCCCGCACCCTCCCGTACGCCGACGGCCTTCTCGTGATCCTCAACGAATACTTCGCAGCAGCGGCACTCCTGGCGGTGACCGGCCTCGTTTCCGGTTGGCTGCTGCACCGCGCCGAGTCACGAATGCACATCGATCCTTCTCTGTCCTGGCTGGCGCTCGCCTGGGGGACCACTTGGTGGTTGGCCGGCGGGCTCATCGAGATCGCCTACCAGGTGCCGTCCTGGCCGCTGCCGGCCTCGTTCATCTTCGTCGTGGCGTCGTGCGCTGTCGCTGTGCGGGCGGCAGGCCGGCTGCAGTGGCCCCACCTCGACGCGCTGGGGTTCGCCGTGGTGCCGGTTCTCGTCGTCGTGCTGGTTTCCTGGCTCATCCGGGTGCCCTACCACCTGGACCTCTACGGCGGGGCGGCGGTGCTGGCCGTGACCGGGCTCGCCTCGGGTGTGCTGTTCCGGCGCTGCGCCGCCCGCACGAGCCGCCGCTCGGCCATGTCCTGGGTGGCAATGGTCTGGGGGGTCGGATGGTGGCTGGCGGGCGGGCTACTGGAGATCGGCTACCGGCTCCCGAACTGGCAGTTGCCGGTGGCACTCGTCTTCGTGGTCGCGTCTCTCGGAGCGGCTGCATGGGCTTCCGGCCGAGAGAGTTGGCCTCAACTCAACGCACTGGGCGTTCTGATCCTGCCGACCCTCGCAGTCGTGCTCGGCCTGTCGATCGTCGAGGTGTCCCACCCGCTGGGCCGCTACGGCTGGGCGGCGTGGCCGGTGGCGCTCGGCGTCTACTACGCGTTCCTGCGGGTTCGCGACAACGTGCTCGGCGTGCTGCTCGCAGCGCTCCATGCGGGAGGATTCTGGGTGCTCGCCGCGCTGATCGGAGCCGAGGTTCACTGGCAGGTCGGCCGCGTCGCCGGAGGTGCGTGGGCGCCGGTGGCCTCGCTCGGAGCGGTACTGCTCCTCGTGGCCGGCACGCTGAGAGGACGTCGATCGCAGAGATGGCCGCTAGGGCCACATCGGCGGGTGTACGTCACCGGCTGTATCGGTCCTGTGGTTCTGGCGCTGACGGTCGCCCTGTTCATCATGAACCTATTGCTCGACGGCGATCCGTCGCCTTTCCTCTATGTGCCGGTGTTCAACCCGCTGGAGATGCTGATGGCTCCCGTCCTGGCGGCTGGGTTCGCGTGGCGGCGCGCTGCGGCCGCCGAGGGGGACCACGCGCTCCGGGGTCTGGTCGACAGTCGCTGGGCACTCACGCTGGCCCCTGCGGGCATCGTGGCGGCAACCATGAGCGTGGCGCGAACCATCCATCACTGGCGGGACGTGCCGTGGGAGTTCGCGGCGCTGGTGAAGTCCACCGAGTTGCAGGCGGCGCTGTCCATCGTGTGGGCCGTCATCGCTCTGGCAACGATGGTGATCGCCGTGCGCCTGGCGCGCCGGGCAGTCTGGATGGCGGGCGCCTCGTTCATGGGGCTCGTCGTCGCGAAGCTCTTTTTTGTCGACCTCAGCAGCCTCGGCGCGGTCACTCGGGTCGTGTCGTTCCTCGGAGTTGGTGCCCTGCTCGTCGTCGTCGGCTACTTCGCACCCGTGGTACCGGCGGCGAGTGTCGAGGAGCCCGGAGACCGATCCGGGGACCGTACGCTCGGACCATGACCAGCATCACTGCAGACCTGAGGGTCGAACCCGGCGCCGAGTTCCGCGTGGAACTGCGGGCAGGCGATCATTTCTGGGGGGCCGACGAGCCGGCCGAGCTCGGCGGTGGCGACACCGGGCCGAACCCCTACGAACTCCTGCTGTCCTCGGTGGCGGCGTGCACGTGCATCACCGTGTCGATGTACTGCCGGCGCAAGGGATGGAGCCTCCACTCGATATCCGCCCGCTACTCCCACGATCGGGTGCATGCCAGTGACTGCGGGGACTGCGAGGCCGACGCGTCCGGCTACGTTGACCGGATCCGCAGCGAGATCTTCATCGAGGGCGACTTCGACGAGGAGCAGCGGGCCCGCTTGGTCGACGTCGCCCGCCGCTGCCCCGTGCACAAGACCCTCGAGCGGGGCGTGTCGTTCACCACCGAGGCGGTGTTCGCCGGCTAGCCGCGGCGGCCGAAGACGCTCCTCAGTCCTGGCCCGGAACCGCCGTGGTGAGTTCGCGGCGGTGGGCGATGAGGCCGTTGACGACGGCGCCGACGAGCAGGCCCATTGCCAGCAGGTAGAGCCAGAACAGCAGGCTCAGCGCCCCGCCGAGCAGACCGAACACCGTGTTCATGCCGCCGGAGGCCACGCCGAGGTAGACGCGGAACCCCGTCGACGCAACCAGCCACCACAGAGTTGCCACGACCGCGCCGGGCAACTCGCGGCGCCAGGACGACCGCCGGCGGGGTGCAAAGCGATAGACGGACGCGGTCCAAGCCACGACGATCAGGAACGTCAGCGGAAAACGAAGCCACACCCAGGCCGTCGCGAACCAGGATCCTCGACCGATCCGTTCCGCGACGTCATCCCCGCTGCCCAGCAGCGGCCCGATCACGATCATGACGGTCGTCAAAGCGAAGACAACCACCGTGACGATCGTGATCGCAAAGCCCACGACCCGTGTTGAAAGCCAGCGCCGGCGGTGCTCGTCGTCGTAGACAACCTCGAGGGCGCGCACGACAGCGACGAACCCGCGTGATGCGGCGTACAGCGTTAGGGCGATGCCGGTGGTGACCGCAGCGGCGTTCGAGCCGGCGAAGAGGCCGGCGACCGCGCGGTGGTGACCGCAGCGGCGTTCGAGCCGGCGAAGAGGCCGGCGACCGCGGTACTGCGTGCTGTCGTCCCCGAATGTCGTGGCCGTCCACTCCAAGAGCCACGCCTGCACGTCCGCGGCGGCACCCTCGCCGATGACGGCGTCGAGCGAGCCGAGGGCCGCAGCAAATGCGATCACTGCCGGGAACAATCCGAGAATCGCGAAAAAGGCGATCTCCGCTGACAGTCCGCTCAGCCGCACCCGCAACCAGTAGCGGCGGAACTCCTCTACCATCGCCAGGCCTTCACGCTTGAGGTTCTTCAGCCGGGACCGATCGGGCAGGCGCATGCCCCGCCGAGCCTACGGCGGCGGCCTCAGGGGCTCGCGGCCGCCTCGAGGGGATTCCAACAGCAGGGGTGAGAGCGCCGGCCCAAGGGCTCGGCCGCCGGGCTAGCGGTGCGTGATGACTGTTAGACCGTCGCCTACTGGCAGCATCGCTGCCTGCACCCGGGGATCGGCGGCCACGTGGGCGTTGAAGGCCCGCAGGGCTTCGGTCGTGGGGTCGTCCTGACCGGCGACGGCCACGCCGCCGCCCCAGAGAACGTTGTCCACCAGGATCACGCCACGTGGCGACAGCCGCCGCAGCAGTTCCTCGTAGTAGTTGATGTAGTTGGCTTTGTCTGCGTCGATGAAGGCGAAATCGATCAGTGAATCGGGCGGCAGCCCCCGCAGCGTCTCCAGCGCCGGGGCGATTCGCAGGTCGATGCGGTCGGCGACGCCGGCTCGCTGCCAGTGCGATCGGGCAATGGCGGTCCACTCCTCGGAGACGTCGCAGCACAGGAGACGGCCGCCCGGTGGCAGTGCCCTGGCGACCGCCAGCGCCGAGTAGCCGGTGAAGGTGCCGACCTCCACCGCGAAGCGCGGCTGCAGCAACTGCACGAGCATCGTCATGAATGACCCCTGCACGGCGCCGATCTGCATCCGGCCGACGTCGCCCAGCGCCTCGGTGACGGCGATGAGATCCCGCTGCACCTCGTCGGGGGGGCTGGAGTGGGCGTCCATGTAGGAAAGCAGGGCCTCGTCCAGCCGGGTGATCTGCGAACTCATCGGAAACCGATCCTAGGGGTCGCCGCCTGCGCAGCGTGCCTCACATTGCCGGGTTCGGCCGCGCCCGACCGGCCACCGCCACCGGTATGGCTGCCACCGCCAGGCCCGCCGTCACTCCCACTGACCGCCAGGTGGCGTGACGCACGATGAGTTGATCGAGCCGCGTCGCGAGGTCGGCCCGTGCTGCTTCGGTCGGTCCCTCCGCGTCAGCTGCCTTGTCGCCGGGCGGTGGGGTGCGTGCACCTTCGGGAGCCACGGCCCTCGGGGGAGTCCGCGCTGGCGCGGCCGGCAACTCGTCGGTCACCCAGGCGGTTGCCGCGCCGCTTTCGCAAGGCCCCAGGCCAGGGTGAACCCCTGCATCCCACCTGTCAGGAGGAACAACCGGTCCGGTCGTCGACGCATGATCGCGCAGGATAGGGAGCGACGCGAAGCACCGGTCCGGTGGCGCCGAGGGGTCTTCGCAACCAACCCTGACCTGCGGCTTCGCAGCGATTCTCGGAATGCTCCACATTGTGATTCGGGCTAACCGTTCGAACTGCGCCTTGGGCTCGGCGCCGCAATCTAGATCTCGATACCTAGCTGCCGGTCGATCGAGTTCAGCACTGCGCTAGCCACCTGGCCCGCTGCTTGGATTGTGTAGCCCGTGGGCCACCCGGTAACCAACTGCTCGATGTCACTCTTGAAGTCTTGGCTCAGCAGTTTCGCGTCGAGATTGGCGGCCGCCCGAGCGACCGTCCAGCCGTCGGGGCGATACGGGGCGAAGCACGCGGCTATGTCGGCTGGTCGTGCCCTCGCCTCCGTGACCGCCAGCCAGAGGTCGAAGAGATCCCTTCCTTTCGCCCGCTGGAAAAGCGCTCGCATCTTCGTGGCAACCAATTCTTCCAGTGCAAACGTCGGCACATCCGCGGTGCCCGAGAACCAGGGGCTGTCGACGTCGAGTGTCCTAGTCACTGTCGGCCGTGCTGGCGAGCGCTCAAACGTGTTCAACTCGACCTTGACCCGCATCCGTCCTCCTCGCATGAAGCTCGTATCGAGCCGCACCTTCGGGTACCGGCGCACATCGGTCTGCACACGGTCAAAGCCGACGGCAACAGCCACGTCGCGTATCGAGTCGAGGATCTCGCCTACACCGCCCCCGGTTCGCCGGACATAGTCGAGATCCTCGCTGTAGCGCCACGGCCGGTCCAGCCAAACCTTGTGGAGACAGGTGCCACCTCGGAAGACCAGTTCCTCGCCCAGTAAGGGATGGTTGGCGATCTCGACGATCAGCCGTGAAAGCACAAGATCCTGCTCGACCTGTTCAAGCGTCGGCCACGGCACATGCTGTTGCCAATGAGCGAGGTCGGCTTCGGTGATCACAGGTCGTGTTCGATCCTCGTGTTGGCCACGACGTGCCACCGCGAGTCGTGATGGCCAGCATCGCCAGCAGGCGAGAGTGGACGGTAGCGGCTGTCGGCGACGAGCGCCCGGAGAGGCGCAGTGTCGAATGTGACGCCGACCTCGGCGGCCATGAAGTCAATGATGTATCCAGCCCGCTGCGCGATGGCCGCTGGATACGCGGCGGCGACCGACGCCAGCTTGTCCGCGTCGAGACTGTCGTCGAGGAGAAGGTCGCCGATGATGGTCGCAACGTTCGACAAACCTGCCCCCTCCTGGGGGGCTTCGACAAGGTCGAAAACAGTGACCTCGGGCGTCGATACCCAAATCCGCCCCGTCGGGACGTTGTGCTGTACGCGAGGGCGTTCCGCCGCAGCTGCACGTTGGATGAACTGGAGACGACCGCGCCCGATGCGCCGGTCCCGTAGCCGCGCCGGCGTGACCACCTGGAACACCATCGGCGACTGGTGCGAGGCCCCATGAAGAGCGGCCGCAGAAAGGAAGCCGACGTAGTAGGGATGACCAAGATGCTCCATCAGTTGATGCACGAAGTGACTCGGCGGCGGCGCGGCGGCGACCCGATACTCCGCGGGCACGGGCACCCAGCCCCCCTTAGTGACCGAAATCAGCTTGCCCGCTTCACGTGCCCGCTCAAGACTCGCCGGGACCGACGCAACATCAACTCCGAGAATCTCGGCGATCTCTGCCGTTGAGACGAAGTGCCGGCCGCGTCCGATGAGCCAATCGGCCAGATCTCTCGGGGGTACCCTCGCCCGGACCATGCCGCCTAGTGTACTACACACCGGCGTCCTGCCGGTGTTCGATACGCTGTACGGCAGTCTGCCGCCGCGATGAAGGCCTGCCGGGCACAAGCGACTACCCCGAAGGGGTCGAACAGCCCCAAACTGCGCCAGACCAGCGCGCCGGAACGCAACTCGCCAACGTGACGAGCGCTAGGCCGCGAAGAGGCTGCTGAGCGGGCGAGGGGAATCGAACCCCCGTCATCAGCTTGGAAGGCTGAGGTTCTACCGTTGAACTACGCCCGCGAAGTGTGATCAGGCTAGCGACGGCGTCCCCCAACCCTGCCCGTGCCGGCCGGGTCCTCACCACGAGGGCTGCTGCGGCCCATGACCGCTGCGGCGGCGGCCCTGCGGCAACCCCGAACCGCAAGACCGACCCCGCCCTTAGACTTTTCGACGTGGAGAGCGCTCTGGCTATGGCAGCCGACGGCAAGGTCAGGATCTCGATCCGGGTCGACCTGCATGAGATGGACCAGGCCGAGGAGGCCGCCTTCCGGAGGCTCGCCCGCGAGGTGCGCCTCCCAGGATTCCGCCCCGGCCGGGCGCCTCGGAAGGTTCTGGAGGCCCGGCTGGGCGCCGGGTACATCCGGGCCGAAGCCATGCAAGACGCCCTTCCCGACTACTACAGCCAGGCCGTGGTGCGCCACGACGTGGACGTGATCGCCCCACCCGAGATCGACATCACCGCCGGGCAGGACGACGGGCCGGTGACCTTCGACGCACTCGTCGAGGTGCGTCCGGTGGTCAGCGCCGACGGCTACGAGGCGCTGACGGTCGAGATTCCCAGCCCGTTGCCCACCGATGACGAGATCAACGCCCAGATCGACGCGTTGCGCGCCCAGTTCAGCGAACTCGAGACCGTCAACCGGCCCGCTGTCGACACCGACCACGTGACCATCGATGTGGTCGGCAGCCACAACGGGGACGAGGTGGAGGGGCTGACCGTGTCCGACTACACCTACGAGGTGGGTTCCGGCGCGGTCGTTGCGGAGATCGACGAGAACCTGCGCGGCGCCCGGGCCGGCGACATCCTGGAGTTCAACGCCGGCCACCCCGACCCCTCCGCCGAGGGGCTCCTGCGTTTCCGCATCCTCGTCAAGGAGGTGCAGACGCGGATCCTGCCCGACCTCGACGACGACCTGGTCCAGTCGGCCAGCGAGTTCGAGACGGTCGCCGAGTTTCGCGACGACATCACTGAGCGTCTGTCGGACGCGAAGCGAGCGCAGGTCCGGATGCTGCTGCGCGAGCACGTTTCAGAGGCGGTCGCCGGTCTTGTCGTGGCCGACTTGCCCGAGGCCCTCATGACCGCCGAGATCGACCGCCGCCTCGGCGATCTCCAACAAATGTTGGCGAGCCAGAACGGTGACCTGGAGGGCTACCTGGCTGCCACCGGGCAAACCACCGAAGAGCTTCGGGAGCAGATGAGCGAGGGCGCCGAGAAGAGCGTGCGCCTGGATCTCGGGCTGCGAGCGGTGGCCGACGCCGAGGCTCTGGATACCGACGACGCCGACCTGCAGGCCGACGCCGACCGCACCGCCGAGCGGATGGAACTCGACCCTGCAGAGGTTCGCGAACGGCTGGATCGCAGCGGCGGCTGGTCCACACTGCGGGCCGAGCGCCGTAAGGCGATGGCTCTCGACTGGCTGATGGATCACACCACGGTGATCGACCCCGATGGCGTTCCCGTCGCCCGCGAATTGCTCGCAATACCACAGCCGGACCTCGCCGGCGGAGACGAGGAGGATGGGGAATTCGACGAGGACGACGTCGAGTTCTTCGACGACGACCCCGGTCTCGATGAACTGATCGACCTCGACACCGAGGGCGAGTCCGGCCTCGACGATGCGCCGCAGGACGAGGCCGAGACCGTATCCTCCACAGAGGGCAAGCCCGCCCGCCGTCGTCGCTGGATCCCGAGGCACTAGGAGTCACCTACCCGTGACCGCACCCCGCAACTACCTGGTCCCGACGGTCATCGAGCAGACGTCTCGTGGCGAGCGGGCGTTCGACCTGTTCTCCCGCCTGCTGAAGGAGCACATCGTCTTCCTCGGCACGCCGATCGACGACACCATCGCCAACCTCACCTGTGCCCAGTTGCTGCACCTCGAGTCGGAGAACCCGGACAAGGACATCAGCCTCTACATCAACTCGCCCGGCGGCGACATCAACGGGCTGTTCGCCATCTATGACACGCTGCAGTACATCCGCCCCGACGTGACCACCATCTGCTTCGGCCAGGCCGCCTCGGCTGCGGCGGTCCTGCTGGCCGCCGGTACGCCCGGCAAGCGGCTGGCACTGCCACACTCGCGCATCCTGATCCATCAGCCCTACGCCGGGGCGCACGGCCAGGTCTCCGACATCGAGATCGCCAGCCGGGAGATCCAGCGCCTCAAGGTGCAACTTGAGGAGATCATGGCCCGCCACACCGGCCAGAGCCTCGAGCGGATCCAGGCAGACACCGACAGGGACTTCGTCATGACCGCTGCCGAGGCGAAGCAATATGGGATAATCGACGAGATCATCGAGTCCCGCGGGCTCACCGCAGACGCCGGCGGGTCGCCGCGGATCAGCGCCGTACCCTAAGCAGAGGCAGTTTCGGCACCGTGACAACCGCCACGAGCAGCAGGAGGAGGACTGTTGGCCAAGCTGGGTGAGGGCGAACTCCTCAAATGCTCCTTCTGCGGGAAAACCCAGAAGCAGGTCAAGAAGCTCATTGCCGGCCCGGGCGTGTACATCTGCGACGAGTGCATCGACCTGTGCAACGAGATCATCCGCGAGGAGCTCGAACCGCCCGAGGTCCCCATGGGGGACCTGCCCAAGCCATCGGAGATCTTCGAGTTTCTCAACGACTACATCGTCGGCCAGGAGCGGGCCAAGAAGATCCTCTCCGTAGCGGTCTACAACCACTACAAGCGCCTCCAGATCGGCTCGGCGGGCGGCGCCGAGGAGGTGGAACTCGCCAAGTCCAACGTGCTGCTCATCGGGCCCACGGGCTGTGGCAAGACCCTCATGGCCCAGACCCTGGCGAGGATCCTGAACGTGCCGTTCGCCATCGCCGACGCCACGGTCCTCACCGAGGCCGGCTACGTGGGCGAGGATGTCGAGAACATCCTGCTGAAGCTCATCCAGGCCGCCGACTACGAGGTCAAGCGGGCCGAGACGGGCATTATCTACATTGACGAGATCGACAAGATCGCTCGCAAGAGCGAGAACCCCTCCATCACCCGGGACGTGTCCGGTGAGGGTGTGCAGCAGGCGCTGCTGAAGATCCTCGAGGGCACCACCGCCTCGGTGCCACCGCAGGGCGGGCGCAAGCACCCGCACCAGGAACTGATCCAGATCGACACCACCAACATCCTGTTCATCTGCGGCGGGGCCTTCGCCGGGCTCGACACGATCGTGGAGAGCCGGGTCGGCCGCAAGGGCGTCGGGTTCGGCGCTGACGTGCGACCGCTGGAGGAGAAGAATCTGGGCGAGCTCTACGGCAAGGTGCAGCCGGAGGATCTGCTGCGATTCGGCATGATCCCCGAACTGGTCGGGCGGCTGCCGGTGGTGGGCGCTGTGTCGAACCTGGAGCAGGACGCCCTCGTGCGCATCCTCGTCGAGCCCCGGAACTCCCTGACCAAGCAATACCAGAGGAAGTTCGAGTACGAGAACGTCGAGTTGGAGTTCACGGAGGATGCCCTCGAAGCCGTCGCCGACGCGGCCATGGCGCGCGGCACCGGAGCCCGCGGTCTGCGGGCCGTCATGGAAGAGGTGCTCCTGGACCTCATGTTCGACCTTCCGGGACGCTCCGACATCGAGCGCTGCGTTATCGACGCGGACACCGTCCAAGCCAACGCCAACCCCACGCTCGTGCGGCGTCTGCGGCCGGCCGAAGCGTCCCGGCGCGCTGCTTCTTGAGGTTGCGGTAGCTAAAGTCCGGCTCCATCCGAACCGTCACTGAGATGTCCCACGACGCCGTGGCGCGGCCGCCCAGCCGTCGATGACGCTGCGTCAAGCCGTGGCGTGGCTTGATCGCCACGTCAACCTCGAGGCCACCGCAGGCAAGGTTCGCGGGCTGTCCCTTGAGCGTATGCGCTCGCTGGCGGCGGCGCTGGGCGATCCCCAGCGCGACTTCCCCGCGGTCCACATCACCGGCACCAACGGCAAGGGCTCCACGGCGCACCTGCTCAGCCGGCTGTTCGCGGCGCGGGGCCTGCACGCCGGCACCTACACGAGCCCCCACGTCAGCAGTCTGAACGAGCGCATACAACTGGCCGGCCGACCCATCGAGGACGACGTGCTGGCAGAGTTGCTCGCGGACGTTCGGCGGGTGATCGAGGCCACGGATCTTGAACCCTCGTGGTTCGAGATCATGACCGCTGCTGCGCTGCGCTGTTTTGCCGATGCCGCTGTCGACGTGGCCGTGGTGGAGGTGGGCAAGCTGGGCCGCTACGACGCCACCAACGTCGTGGACGGAGAGGTGGCGGTCGTCACGAACGTGGGGGAGGACCACACCGACGGCGGCCCGGGGTGGCGAGCGGCGGTGGCATGGGAGAAGGCCGGCATCGTGAAGCCGGGTACCACGCTGGTGCTCGGCGAGACGGACCCGGACCTGCGCGACGTGTTCTGCGAGGCCGGACCCTCCCGGACGCTGCTGCGGGGTGAGGACTTCGACTGCGTCCGCAACGATCTCGCCGTGGGGGGCCGGATGCTGGACATCTCGGCGGGCGGCCGCTACGAGGATGTGTTCCTGGAACTACACGGGCGACACCAGGGTGACAATGCCGCGCTGGCACTGGCCGCGGGCGAGGCATTCTTCGATGCGCCGCTACCCGCCGACGTGGTGAGTGAGGCTTTCGCCGACGCCGGCCTCCCGGGGCGCCTCGAGATTGTCGGACGGGGGCCGCTCGTCGTGGTCGACGGAGCGCACAACCCCGATGGCGCCTCCGCCGCCCGCAGCGCTCTCGAGGAAGACTTTGCCGGTGCGTCTCGCACGTTCATGGTGATGGGCATGATGCGCGAGCGGGATCCGCTGCGCATGTTCACCGAGATCGGCGCCAGCGGCTGCGAGTTGCTCGTGACCACCACGGCGCCCTCGCCCCGCGGCATCCCGGCCGTCGATCTGGCTCGAGCCGCGGCCGAGGCGGGAATCCGGTGCGAACCGGTCACCGACCCCGCCGCCGCCGTCCGGTATGCGAAGGGACTCGCGGCGGATGGCGACTTGGTCTTCGTCACAGGTTCTCTCTACGTGGCAGGCGCCGCCCGCAACGCACACACGACCGAGTCCGCCGCCACCTGGAGCTTCTAGGACCGCACGGCCCGACTGTCTGCAACGAACACGGGAGGCGGGGACGCCGGTGGCCGGCGCCGGCGCGATTTCGCCGGACGCGCCGCCGACGGCGACCGGTGGCCCCGCCGGGCAACTGCGGAACCGGACACGGCGACTGCCGCAGGTAGCCTGACTCGGTCCCCGGGCGGGGTGAGTCGGAGCGAATCGGAGCGGGAACGATGGGTGCAACGCTGGTTCTGTGCAAGCCGGACGCTGTCGAGCGCGGGCTCCTCGGCGAGATCCTGGCGCGCTTCGAGCGCAAGGGCCTGCGGATCGCGGCCGCCCGGCTGGTGCTCATCGATGCCGACCTAGCGGCCCGCCACTACGCGGAGCACGTCGAGCGGCCCTTCTACCCCGAGTTGAGGGACTTCATCGGTCGCTCGCCCACGCTGGCCCTCGTGCTGGAGGGACCCGACGACACGTACGCCATCGTGCGCACCCTGATGGGGCCGACCAATCCGGCAGCGGCGCCGCCCGGCACGATCCGCGGAGACCTCGGCCTGGAGGTCACCGAGAACCTCGTGCACGGCAGCGACAGCGAAGCCTCCGCGGAGCGGGAGATCGCCCTTTTTTTCCCTGATCTGGAGTTGTGAGCGCCGTGTCGCTGCAGGCGCCGCGGGGCACGCGAGACATCCTGGCGCCAGACTCCACGAGACTTCGCGCGCTGACACAGGCCTTCGCCGCGGAGTCCGAGTTGGCGGGATACGGCCAGGTCGTATCGCCGATGTTCGAGCAGATCGAGGTGTTCCGCCGGGTGGGGGAGCAGACCGACATCGTCTCCAAGGAGATGTACCACTTCCGCGACCCCGGCGACCGCCACCTGGCGCTGCGCCCCGAGTTGACGGCCTCGCTGGCCCGTGCCTTCGTCCAGCACCGACCGCCGGTCCCCTGGAAGGTCTGGTACGAGGGGCCGCAGTTCCGCTACGAGAAACCGCAGGCCGGCCGCTTCCGGCAGTTCAACCAGGTGGGAGTGGAGCTGTTCGGCAGCGATGACGCGCAGGCCGACGTCGAGGTGATCGCTCTGGCTTGGAGGTTCTGCGCTGCCCTGGGGCTGCGGCGGGTGCGTCTGGTGGTCAACTCACTCGGTGACCGCGCCGACCGCGACGCCTACCTGGCGGCGCTGGCCGGCTACTTCGGTGGGCGGGCGGACGAACTCTCGGCGCAGGGTCGGGTGACCCTGGAACGCAACCCGTTGCGGTTGCTCGACTCCAAACGCCCGGAGGACCGGGCCGTTGTGGCCGGCGCTCCCGCGATCGACGACTACTGGAGCCCCGCCGCCGCCGAGCACTTCGAGGCGGTGCTGGCCGGACTGGCAGCGTTGGGCATTCCCGCCGACCGCGACCGCCTGCTCGTGCGCGGGCTGGACTACTACCGGCGGACCGCATTCGAGCTGGCCAGTGACGCCTTGGACGGGGCGCAGGACGCGGTGGGCGGCGGCGGTCGCTACGACGGCCTGGTCGCCGATCTCGGCGGTCCGGAGACCCCAGGCGTCGGCTTCGCCCTGGGCGTGGACCGCCTCCTGCTGGCCTGCGACTCCGAGGGGGTGTTCCCGGCGCCGCCCACAGTTGCGGACGTGTTCGTGGTGGACGTCACCGGCGGCGCCGAGGCCACACTCCTCGCGGAGGAGCTGCGCCGTGGTGGGATTCGTGCTGAGCGGGCCTTCGGGTGGCGCTCGATGAAGGCGCAGATGAAGTCCGCCGACCGCTCGGGGGCTCGCTGGGCCGTACTCGTGGGCCCTGACGAAGTCGCCGACGGTGTCGTCTCGCTGCGGGAGATGCGCGGCAGCGAGGCCGGCGGCGGGACAGGGATCCAGTCGCGGCACGCCCGCGCCGATATCGTCGCCGAATTGACCGCCCGACTGGCGGTCGAGGAGGGGAGCGCACGATGAGCGATCCGCGCGGGCTGCGCACCGCTTACTGCGGCGAACTACGCGCCGCCGACGCCGGCAGGGAGGTGGCCGTCTGCGGCTGGGTGGATCGACGCCGCACCCACGGCGAACACCTCGCCTTCCTGGACGTGCGCGACCACACCGGCGTCGTGCAGTGCGTAGTGGACGAGCGCGTCGACGCTCGCAGCGAGTACGTCGTGCGCATCAGCGGCGTGGTGCGGGAGCGTCCCGAAGGTACGGCCAATCCCGCCCTGGCCACCGGCGAGGTGGAGGTCGGCGACTGCACCGTTGAGATCCTTACGCGGTCCGAGCCGCTGCCGGTTCCGCTGCACGGCGACGTGGACGAGAATCTCCGGCTGCGCTACCGCTATCTCGACCTGCGCCGCGAACGGATGCAGCACAACCTCCGTACCCGCGCCCGCGTCAACACCGCCATCCGCGAGTCCATGGACGCCCAGGGTTTCGTGGAGATCGAGACGCCCATGCTCGTGGCCTCCACACCGGAAGGGGCACGGGATTTCGTGGTGCCCTCCCGGCTGCATCCGGGCGACTTCTACGCCCTGCCTCAGAGCCCGCAGCTGTTCAAGCAACTCTGCATGGTCGGCGGCCTCGACCGCTACTACCAGATCGCCCGCTGCCTGCGCGACGAGGACCTGCGCGCCGACAGGCAATTCGAATTCATGCAACTCGACGCCGAGGTCGCCTTCGTGGGTGCCGACGAGGTGATCGACTTCATCACCACGGCGGTCAGCCACACCGTCGAAGCGGTGACCGGTTCGCCGCTGGGCTCGGTGCCGATCATCACCTGGGACGAGGCCATGGAGCGCTACGGGAGCGACAAGCCCGACATCCGCTTCGGCATGGAGTTGATCGAGTGCACCGATCTGTTCGCCGAGACGCAGGCCAGGGTCTTCAAGGTGCCGTGCGTGAAGGGCATCTGCGTGCCCGGCGGCGCCGGCATGGGCCGCAACCGGATCGACGAACTGACCGCCACGTGCAAGCGCTGGGGTGCCAAGGGTCTGGCCTGGTTCCGGCTGGGCGAAGCCGGCGCCGACGGTGTGCCGGAACTCGACGGAGCGCTCACCAAGTTCATGTCGACCGGCGAGCAGGCGGCTCTGCCGGAGCGCCTCGGCGCGGCAACCGGCGACATGATCATGCTCATCGCCGATGAGCGGCGGCTCGCCAACCGCGTGCTCGGTCTCCTGCGCCTCGAGTTGGGGCGCCCGCGGGTGAACGAGGGCGGCCTGGCGCCGCTTTGGGTCGTGGAGTTCCCCCTCTTCGAGGACATCGACGAGGCGGGGAACCCCCGGCCCGCCCATCACCCCTTCACCATGCCCCACCCCGACGATCTGGACTACCTGGTGCGGGGCGGCGGCGAGTCGCTGCTCAAGGTGCGTTCGCAGGCCTACGACTTGGTGATGAACGGCTGGGAACTGGGCTCGGGGAGCGTGCGGATCCACAACGCCGCCATCCAGAAGCAGGTGTTCGCCACTCTCGGGATCGACGACGACGAGGCCGAGCGCCGCTTCGGCTTCCTGCTGGAGGCTTTCGGCTACGGGGCGCCGCCCCACGCCGGGTTCGCCTTCGGCATCGATCGGCTGGTCGCGCTGCTGGCGGGCGAGGAGAACATCCGCGAGGTCATCGCCTTCCCGAAGACCCAGTCGGGTTCGGACCCGCTCACCGGCGCCCCCGGTCCGGTCGATCCTGCCCACCTCGCCGAACTGGGCCTGCGCCTGCGCCCGAGCTGAGACCAGGGCACTCGGCATCAATTCGGCGGACCGCCGCTGATGAGGTGGTGAGTGCTGAGGCATCGGGCAGCGCCGACCGGAAATATTCGCCAGACTCGTAGCTGATGGCCGACAGCCTCTTCGCCGATCGTGCCCGCCGCGATCTGCGGCGCCGCCAGCCCCTGGCGGCTCGCCTGCGCCCCAGAACCCTCGACGGC
This sequence comes from Acidimicrobiales bacterium, assembly GCA_963668565.2. GTDB lineage: Bacteria > Actinomycetota > Acidimicrobiia > Acidimicrobiales > CATQHL01 > VXNF01. The sequence continues at coordinate 3,032,007 of CAXXMX010000010.1, read as the reverse complement.
ATCGTCGGGCAGGATCACCTGCTGGGGCCGGGCGCCCCGCTGCGCCTGCTGATCGAGGCCGACCGGGTGTCGTCGCTGGTGCTGTGGGGGCCGGCCGGCACCGGGAAGACCACCATCGCCGAGGTCATCGCCGCCACCACCGCCAAGGTCTTCGTGTCCCGCAGCGCCGTGTCGGCGACGGTGAAGGACGTGCGCGCCGAGTTGGCGGCTGCCGAGCAGCGCATCGGCGAGCAGGGCCAGGGCACCATCCTCTTCCTCGACGAGGTGCACCGCTTCAACAAGGCCCAGCAGGACGCCCTGCTGCCGGCGGTCGAGTCGGGCCTGATCGTGCTGGTGGGAGCCACCACCGAGAACCCCTACTTCGAGGTGAACCCGCCGCTGCTGTCCCGCTCGACACTGTTCCGGCTGCATCCCCTCGACGACAGTGCCCTGAGGGTGCTGCTGGAGCGCGGTTTGGAGGCGACCGGGGCCACCGCGGATCCCGATGCGCTGGAGCACCTCGTGGCGCGGGCGGGTGGTGACGGTCGGGCCAGCCTCGGCGCCCTGGAGGTGGCGGTGGCCCTCGCCGGCCAGCGGGGCGAGCCGCCGGAGGTGCGCCTCTCCGACGCCGAGGCTGCGGTGGATGCCGCCGCCATGGGCTACGGCGTCGACGACCACTACGACGTGGCGAGCGCCTTCATCAAGAGCATCCGCGGCTCGGACCCCGACGCCGGTCTCTACTGGCTGGCCCGCATGCTGGAGGCCGGCGAGGACCCCCGCTTCATGGCGCGCCGCCTGGTGATCCTGGCGTCGGAGGACGTGGGGATGGCCGACCCGCAGGGAGTGCTCGTGGCCGACGCCGCTGCCCGGGCCGTGGAGTACGTGGGTCTGCCCGAGGCGGCCCTGAACCTGGCGCACGCGGTCGTGTACCTGGCCACGGCCCCCAAGTCCAACAGGGTGACGGTGGCGCTGGACCGGGCTCGAGCCGATGTGCGCGCCCGCCGGGGCGAGGTGCCGCCGCACCTGCGAGACGCCCACTACGCCGGTGCGCAGGGTCTGGGCCACGGCGAAGGGTATGAGTATCCTCACGACGACCCCCGGGGCTGGCGCCCCCAGCACTACCGCCCCGAGGAGGTGCGAGGCAACGTGTACTACGAGCCGTCGTCGCACGGCGTCGAACAGGAGATCCACGACCGCTGGCGCCGCACCCGCCTCGAACCACCGTTCCCGCACGCGCCCGAGGGGCCCGAGCAGTGATCGTGGTGGCCACCAGGCTGCAGCTGCGGGGCTGGCGACACCTGCGGCACTTCTTCCGGCTCAACGGCGCCATCAAGGCTCAGCTTCGGGAGGCGCCGGGCGTGGTCCGCTACCGGCGCAGGGCCAACTTCCTGCGGCTGCAGTTCTTCACGCAATCCATCTGGCGGGACGCCACCGCCCTGGACGACTTCGTGAGATCCGGTGCCCATCTGCACTCGATGGTCGTCTTCGAGGAGGTCGCCGACCGCGACGCCTCGGCGTTCCTGCGATGGGAGGCGCCGGCCCCGAAGTTCCCGACTTGGCGCCAGGCACGAAAGCGCCTTGCCTCACTCGGTACGGCCTGATCGGCCCCTGAAACAGAATCTGTCCCTCTCCGGGACCGGAATCCGTCGTCCAGGGGTCCGACCTGTAGTAATCGCCGACCGCACCTCCCAACCGTCATCCCGGCGAAAGCCGGGATCCACACCCCAGCGGTCCGACTTCCGCTGCTGGTGGATCGCTCAGCAGCCTCCTCGAGGGAGGGGCTCTCCGGGCTACTGGCCGGTGATTGACTCGACCACGGCCGTCGCAACCCGCCGAGCGATCTCACTCGGTGGGAGTCGTGTGATTGCACCGCCGGGGAGCCTGGCGATCCACCTGTCCACGTTGGGCAGTTCGAGCGTGAACTCAGCAACCCCGGGGGACTTCGAGTCGTCCCGCACCCACTTCCGGTATCCAGACTCGTCCCGGATCGACCAGAAGATGGACGGGCCGTGGCCGATTCCCCGCCACTGCTGCATCTCGTCGCTTCGGTATCCGGTCCAGGCGAGGTAGCGGCGGGTCCCGAGTCCGGGGACGTCCGCTTCGAGGCGGAACAGCCAGGAGTTGCCAGCCGAGTCGTTCTGGGAGAGCGCCACGTAGTCATCGAGTAGGAGTTCGTCGTCGTACCAATGCGTGAGAACCCGACCCGTGTCTCCCAGAGCACTCTTCAGAGCTTCGTCAACGAGCGTGAAGAGGAGGCGAACCGCGTCGTTCCAGATCGCGACTCGGCGTTTTTGGGCCTTCCGCAGTTCCGCCTGGACGCGGTCGTAGCCCTGCTGGGAGGTGGCGGCACGCTCGAGGTCTCGCAGGGCATCCTCCGCGCGAGCCGGGATCAGATCTGCAACCAGCCCCAGATCCCCCCCGCGATCGGATTCGGCCAGAGCCTCGTAGTACCGAGAGCGGTCCTTTCGCCGGATGATGGCGGGGGGCAGACCGGCCCGGATCAACTCGAGGTTCATCACGGTCCGTGATGTCCGGCCGTTCCCGTCGGTGAACGGGTGGATGTGGGTGAGCCACGTGTGCAGAACGATGGCGCGAAGAAGGGCGGGCGCCTCGGCGTTCTCGCCGGACCAGCGCTCCCAGTCCTCCATCGCAGTCATGATCTCTTGCCACGAGCCGGCGGGAGTGTGAGGCGAGCCTGCTATCAGGACGGGCTCGGATCGGAAGAGGCCGGCTGCCGGAGCACCGCCGAGGATCAGGGTGTGTAGTTCCTTCACCTGCGTGATGTTCGTCGGAGCCCTCTCTCGGGCGAGTTCCTCCATGCGTTCGAAAGCCTTCGAGAGGTTGACGGCGGCCTTCGAGTGGACGGGATCGTGCCCCGTGATCGTGACGCCGCGGAGGATCGCCAACTGGGTCTCGCCGACGCTGAGGGTGCTGCCCTCGATCGCGTTGGACTCGGCGATCTGCTCGAAGCGCTTGTCGCCGATGTAGGCACGCAGGGTTTGATCGGTGAGGCGTCCTTGCTCCCGCAGCATGCCTGCACGCTGCTGAAGTTTTGGGCCCTGCGCGATTTTGTGGGGTGAGGGGTAGCTGAGGGTCCCTGGGATGGGGTCGAGGCCCTGCTGGTATCGGTGATTGAGAGATCGCCGAGCCAGGAGGGCCTGAGTTCGGTTCATATGTCGGTGCGGTTGTATCTGTGTGGGTTGCGTGTGTTGGAGGTGTCGGTGGATGCGCCGACGCGCTTGGAGGTGGTTGTCGAGTTGTCTGCGTGGCGGGTGCGGTGCGCGCACTGCGGGTTCTGGTGTCGTCGTGTGCACGATCGGCGGGAGAAGAGGATTCGCGATCTGTCGGTGTCGGGGCGGTGTGTGACGCTGCGCTGGCGGCGGCGCCGGTTCGTCTGGGTGGGCTGCGGCGAGCGCCACTTGGAGGCCCACCCCGAGTTCGACGGGAAGCTGACCAGGCGTCTGGCGCGGCGCCTGGTGGTCGACGCGCAGCAGATGAGCCTGCGCGCGGTGGCGCGCACCCACGGTGTGGGGTGGCACCTGATCATGGGCCACGTCGGCGCGTGGGCGAGGCTGATCGGCGACCGGCGCCGCAGCCAGCGCTGCCGGGTGCTGTTAGTAGACGAGACGTCGATGCGCCGTCGGCACCGCTACGTCACCGTGATCGTCAACGGCGAGAGCGGACAGGTCCTCGACATGTTGCCGGGGCGCTCAGAGGCGTCTGGGAGCAGGTTCTTCGCCGCCCAGGGCGCCCGCTGGTGCGCCGGCGTGCGGGTCGTCGTTTCCGACGGCTCGAAGCCATACCGGGCGGCCATCGACCGCCACCTGGGTCACGCCACGCACGTGCTGGACCGTTTCGGTGTGATCGGCTGGTTCGCCGCCGGGCTCACCGCGGTGCGCCGCGACGTGCAGCGCCGCCAACCCGAAGGGCTCACGCCGGCGTTCGACCCCGACGTGTTCCGAGCCAGGTTCTTGCTGCTGCGCCGCCCCGACCGCCTCAACGACGCCCAACGCGCCCAACTCGAAGCCATCTTCGAGGCCACCCGCGGCTGCGCGACGCCTGGGACGCGCTCAGCGAGCTGCACGGCCTGTACCTCGCCGACGACCAGGCCGGCGCCCTCGCCGCCCTCGACAGGTTCACCGATCTCTACCAGACCGGCGACCTGCCCGAGTTCTACAAGATCGTCAACACGCTGCTCGCCCACATGCCGCAGATCCTCGCCTCCCACGCCGCCGGACGGCCCAGCAACGGCCGCATCGAAGGCACTGTGAGTATGTCGAGCACTCCCGGAAGGGGTGCCAGACTGGTGTCGGCGGCGGCGTCGTGACCCTCGAAGGTACTGACCGACTCTGTCGTGTCTTGTGTTGGATCTGTCCGCCGTTGCCGCCGACACCGGTTCGGTGTGTCGCCGCTGACCTGATCAGAAGCCTGTCCACCCTGGTGGTGTGACTCATCACAGTGTTGTCGCAGCGAACCCCTTCCGGTGCGCCCCATACGACACTGAGCAAGGAGACGCATCGTGTTGGCAGACATCGTAAATCATGTGATCGGCATCGACCCCGATCGGGACCGTGTGACGGCGTCGCTCGTGGAGGCGTCCACGGGCGGCGAGTTGGCGACGGCCACATTCGAGACGACCCGCCGCGGCTACGGGGAACTCGTCGCCTGGGCGGACCGCGCCACGACGGCGGCGCTGCGGGCGTGGGCCGTGGAGGGTTCGGGCAGCTACGGATCAGGGGCGTGCGCGCATCTCGGCGCCGTCGGCGAGTGGGTGATCGAGTTCGGCCATCCCCGCACCGCGGCAACCGGCGACGGCGCCAAGACCGACGCACTCGACGCCCTCCGGGCGGCGCGAGAGGTGCTCGGCCGCGCCGACTTGGCGATACCGCGCGCGCGGGGCGACCGCGAAGCGCTCCGAACGCTGGTAACCACCCGTCGAGGCGCCCAGACAGCCCGCACCGCGGCGATCAACGAACTCAAGGCGCTCATCGTCTGCGCGCCCGTCGAACAACGCGACCGGCTCGGGAACCTCACCACCGCCGCCCAGGTCGCCAAGTGCGCCGGCTTCCGACTACCGGCAGGACGCTTCGACGAACTCACGGCCACCAAACAGGCCCTCCGCTCGTTGGCCCGTCGGATCAACACCCTCGCAGCCGAGGTCGCCGACCTGGATGTGCCGATACGCCGGATCGTAGAGACCGTCGCCCCCCAGATGCTCGACCAGACCGGCGTCGGGCCCATCAGCGCCGCACAGGTCTACATCGCCTGGTCGCACCCCGGCCGGTTCCACAACGAAGCCGCCTTCGCTCGCCTCGCCGGCGTCGCGCCCCTCGAAGCGTCCTCCGGGCAGAACACCCGCCACCGCCTCAACCGCCGCGGTGACCGCCAACTCAACCGAGCGCTGCACACCATCGCCGTCACCCGCGCCCGAACCTGCCCCCACACCCAGGCCTACATCGCCAAACGCATCCGCGAAGGCAAAACCCCCCGAGAAGCCCGCCGCTGCCTCAAACGCTACATCGCCCGCCAGCTCTACCGCCTCCTCCAACACCCCCCAACAAACACTTGACACACATAGAAGCATCCAACAACCTCCTCCAAGTCCTACGCCGCACCGCCAACGGCTTCACCAACCCCCACAACTTCGCCGCCCGCGGCCTGCTAATAACGTGAACGCCACACCGACACCAGCAAACCAAAATCCCACGTTCTCGCGCAGGCTCAAGTTTTGCGGCCTTCTCTATGGCCCATCGGCCAGTTTCCTCAATGCTGTACGGGCTGCCGGTGAGGTCAATCGTCATGCGGCACCCTTCCTGTTCAGACGAGCCGGGACCGTCGGTCAGGGGCTCCTTGTCCCGGCGAGATGGACTTTCACAGTACTGGCGGCCCCGCCCCGCATAAGCGATGTGCTCCACCGAACGCAGATCACCGGCTTCGGCCGCTGCGAGGGGCGGGAGTATCCTTGTTGGCGAATCCCGAGGGTGGTCCCGGTAGTGCCGTCCCGACGAGGTACGTGACAACGTGTATTGCGCACCCACACCCCATAGCACCGTGCAGGAAACCTGTGCGCGCGGGCGTCGAATCCGGCGGCAGCGGCCGATGTCGGCTGCCGCCGGCGAGGGAGAGATTCGGTCGTGAGTGGTGGCGAGTTCGCCGTGGTGCTGGCCAGTGTTGCCGTCGTGGTGGCGGTGGCCGTCCTGGGTGCCATCGGGGTGAGTCTCAGCCGGGCGCTGCGCGACCTGCGCCGCCTGCTGGTCGAGATTCGCCGAGACCTGCTGCCCGCCGTGCAACGGATCGAGGAAGCCTCCGGTCAGGTGACCGGCGAGGTGCAGCGGGTCGGGGGCTTGCTGGACGTGGCCGAGCGGGTATCCGAACGAGCCGAGGCCCTGTCCCGGGTGACCTATCGGGCCCTGCTCGAGCCCGTGCACGCCGTGGCCTCGCTGTTCCGTCGCGGCACACCTCCCGATCAGACGGCCCGCACGACAGCCAAGCCGGTCGTCACCGGCTGGGGGGGAACAGCCGCGGCCGGCGCCCCGCGACCGCCGCGACGCCTTCCCTGGACGCGGCGGCTGACGGTGTACCTGCTGCGCTCCGGGTACCGGTCGGCCTCGGCGCGCATCGTCTCCCGGCTGGCCGGCGCGCAGGCCCAGCGGGCCGGCACGGCGAGCGCCGGTCCGGCTCGCCGCAGCCCCGCCACGACTCCCGCCGAAGCCGAGCGCCCCGCCGGCGGCCCACCCCGTGGCGCCGCCCCGGGAACCGGCCGTGGCGCCTCAGCGAGCGGTGCCACGGGCCTCACGCTGGGACGCCAGCTTCTCGAGGCTGCACGCGAGGTCACCAACGAGATCTCCACGGTCATGGAGGAAGGCCGCGGGGCCCTGCGCGCCGACCGCAAGACCGACCGCCGTCCCGAGTAGCACCTTCCACCCTCCGGGCAATACCCTCGACCCGGAATCCTGCTCTCGGGAGCAGGCCGCAGAACCGACACCACGCGAGCGCCAAGCCATGCCCGGAACCACAGCGCGCGAGTTGCGCAGCATCTTCACCGGGTTCTTCGCCGAGCGCGACCACACGATTGTCCCCTCGGCCAGCCTCATCCCCTACGACCCCACGCTGCTGTTCACGGTGGCCGGCATGGTGCCGTTCAAGTCCTATTTCGTGGGCACCGAGCCGTCCCCCTACAAGCGCGCCACGACAGTGCAGAAATGCGTCCGGGCCGGGGGCAAGCAGAACGACCTCGACGAGATCGGCCGCACCAAGCGGCACCTCAGCTTCTTCGAGATGCTCGGCAACTTCAGCTTCGGCGACTACTTCAAGGACGACGCCATCGCCTGGGCGTGGGAGCTGTCGACCGAGCGCCTCGGATTCGACCCCGAGCGCCTCTGGATCACCGTGCACGTCAGCGACGACGAGGCCGCCGAGATCTGGCGGGACGCCGTGGGCGTGCCGGCCGAGCGCATCCAGCGCCTCGACGAGGACAACTTCTGGCGCATGGGTGACACCGGGCCCTGCGGTCCGTGCTCGGAGATCTTCTTCGACAAGGGCGAGGCGTACGGCCCGGGCGGTGGCCCGGCCCACGGTGGCGACGAGCGCTATGTGGAGTTCTGGAACCTGGTGTTCATGCAGTTCGAGCAGCAGGCCGGCGGCTCCATGGTGCCCCTTCCCAAGCCGAGCATCGACACTGGTGCCGGCCTCGAGCGGGTGCTGACCCTGTTGCAGGGAGTCGACTCGGTCTTCGAGATCGACGAGATGGCACGGCTGGTTCGGAAAGCCTCCGAGCTGTCCGGCGTGCGGCCCGGCGGCTCGGCGGCCTCCGACGTGTCGTTGCGCATCCTCGCCGAGCACGCCCGCACGATGACGTTCCTCATCGGCGACGGCGTGTTCCCGTCGAATTCCGAGCGTGGCCACGTGCTGCGGCGGATCATGCGCCGCGCCATCCGCCACGCCTACCTGCTGGGCGTGAACACCGTCGTGACGCCACTACTGGTGGACGAGGTGACCGACATCATGGGGCACGACTACCCCGAGGTCCTCGAGAACCACGCCTTCATCCGCGACGTCGTCGAGCGGGAGGAGGTCCGCTTCCGCGAGACGCTGGGCAGGGGATTGGTGCTGCTGGAGGGCGCGGTGGCCGGCCTCGAGGACGGTGAGCCGCTGGACGGCAGTGTGACGTTCCTGCTGCACGACACCTACGGGTTCCCCTTCGAGGTGACCGAGGAGATCGCCCGCGAACGGGACGTGGAGCTCGACCGAGACGGTTTCGAGGCCGAACTGGCCGAGCAGCGGCGGCGGGCGAGGGAGGACTTTGCCTCCCGGTCCGTCGAGACCGGCGACCTGACGCCCTACCTGGAGGTCGTGGAGGAGTTCGGCGAGACCGAGTTCGTGGGACGGGACCGTGACGAGTCAACAGCCCACGTACTGGCCGTGACCGACCGGGGCGTCGTGCTTGACCGCACCCCGTTCTATGCCGAGGCCGGAGGGCAGATCGGCGACACCGGGCACCTCTACCTCGACGGCAGCGACGAAGCCCTGGCCGTCAGCGACACCACCTACGTGGTGGCGGGGCTGCACCTGCACCACGTCGAGGGGGCGGCGGGACGGCTGCGGCCGGGCCAGGGCGTGCGTGCCGTCATCGACTCCGAGCGGAGGGCGGCCATCCGGAGGCACCACACCGGCACCCACATCCTGCACTGGGCGCTGCGGGCGGTGCTGGGCACGCACGTCAAGCAGCAGGGCTCGCTCGTGGCGCCGGATCGTCTTCGCTTCGACTTCAGCCACTACAGCGGCCTGAGCAACGACGAGATTGGCGCCATCGAGGATCTCGCCAACTCCGAGATCCTCGGCAACCCGCCGTGCCGGCACTACGAGACGAGCATGGACGAGGCCAAGGCCCTGGGAGCGATCTCGTTCTTCGGTGACAAGTACGGCGATGTCGTGCGCGTGCTGGAGGCCGGTCCCAACTCCATCGAACTCTGCGGTGGCACGCACGTGCGGGCGCTCGGCGATATCGTCGTGCGCGTGCTGGAGGCCGGTCCCAACTCCATCGAACTCTGCGGTGGCACGCACGTGCGGGCGCTCGGCGATATCGGGCCGCTGAAGATCATCTCCGAGGGGTCCATCGGATCGAATATCCGCCGCCTCGAGGCGGTGTGCGGCCACGGCCCCATCGAGCGTCTGCGCCGCGCCGAATCCCGCCTTGCCGCGGCTGCCGGTGTGCTGGGCGTACCCCCCGACGACGTGGTTGGCTTCGTTGCGGCTGTTGCCGGCGTCGCGTCGGCGTTGGTAGCGGAGGTGGTCGGCGCTGGGGATGTTGTGGCGAGGGAGCCGGACGCTGGGCGGGCGAGATTAAGGCTCTGCGCGACGAGTTGAAGGAGTTGCGGCGGCAGGCGGCCGGCGACCGGGCCGGCGAACTTGCCGCGGCGGCTGAGGGCGGCCTCGTCGTGGCGCGCGTCGACGGCGTCGACCGCAACGACCTCCGCGATCTGGCGGTCGCTGTGCGCGACCGCGGCGGCGTGACCGCTGTGGTGCTGGCCACGGCGCCGGAGCGTGGCGGCGTGGCGTTCGTGTCGGCCGTCGTTCCGGGTGCCGGCTGGCACGCCTCGGACCTACTCAGCGACGCCCTCCGGCTCGTCGGCGGGGGAGGGGGCCGCAACCCGGACTTCGCCACCGCAGGCGGCAAGGACGCCACCCGCCTCGACGAGGCGCTCGACCTAGTGCGCCAGTCGGCGGCAGACCAGAGCGCCCGCGTCTGACCCCTCGTTCGTCGTTCCGGCGGAAGCCGGAACCCATGGGTGGGCACGGAGCCCGTCGTCGACACAGACCGGACCACTGGAGAATGGATTCCGGCCTTCGCCGGAATGACGGAGTGAATCCGAGGCGTGGTGTGCCCTGTCGAAGTCAGCGCCGGGCCAGCGCCTCCGTCGTTGCCGCAGCCATTGCCTCGGTCGGCGCGTCCATGCCCGTCCAGAACTCGAAGGCGCGTGCCGCCTGGTGGACCAACATTCGCACGCCGTTGAAGGCGCGTATGCCGCGATCTCGAGCCGCGGCCAGCAGGGCCGTCTCGGCGGGCTCGTAGACCAGGTCCACCAGGAGTTGACCGGGTTGCAGGATCTCGGGATCCAGAGGAAGCGCCGCGCCGCGGTGGCCGGTCATCCCCAGCGGCGTGGCGTTGACCACCAGGTCGAATCGGCCAGTTTCGGCCGCCTCGACGACTCGTCCTCGGTCCCCCGCAAGAGCAGCCGCAGCCTCTGCGTGCCGTGGTGTGCGGTTCACAACCGCCACCTCCGCCGCCCCGGCGTCAGCCAAGGCCAGCACGACCGCCCGGCCTGCGCCGCCCGCGCCGAATACCACGCACCGCGCCCCGGTGGGGGACCAGCCTGCCTCGCTCGCGATCGCGTCCACGAAGCCGTCGCCGTCGGTACTGTGTCCGACCAGTTGCTCGCCGTCGCGTACCACACAGTTGACGGCGCCCAGCAGGCGTGCCGTGGGCGAGAGTCGGTCCACGGCGGCGGCGACGGCCGCCTTGTGCGGCATGGTCACCGAGAGCCCCTCGATCCCCAGCGCCATCACGCCTGCCAGCGCCTCGGGCACCTTGCCCTCGGGCACCTCGCAGGCCAGGAACACCCAATCCATGCCGCGCGCCGCGAAGGCGGCGTTGTGGATGGCCGGCGACAGCGAATGGCGGACCGGGTCGCCGATCACGATCGCCAGCCGGGTGTGGCCACTGAGTCCCGTTGGCAGGCCCGCCAGGGGCGCCGCGTCTCCCGATTCGGTCACGGCCGCCCCTTTCCGGTCATCCGATCACGCCGGCGCACCGTCAAAATACTCCTCGGGCGCGGGCGTCGGCAGCCCGGAGCAGGAACTCGTCGAAGTCGTCGGTGAAGAAGAGGGTGCCGTCCCGCTCGACGAGCACGAAGAACAGCCATGGCCCCGGCTCGGGGTTCATGGCCGCCAGCAGTGACTCCCGGCCGGGTGCGGAGATCGGCGTGGGTGGGAGGCCAGGGAACTTGCGGGTGTTGTAGGGCGAGTCGACGTCCAGGTCGGACAGCGTCAGGGAACTCTTGCGCTGGCCGATGGCGTAGAGCACGGTGACGTCCATCTCCAGCTTCATCCCGGCGTTCAGGCGGTTGTAGATCACCCGGGCCACCTTGGGGCGGTCCTCGGAGCGCACAGCCTCCTCCTCGACGATGGAGGCGGCGACGAGCAACTGGTAGGGCGTGAGACCGATCCGCTCGAGGGCGCTGTCGTAGCCGACCTGGGTGGCCACGTTGTCGAACTGCTCCACCATCCGTCGCACGAGATCCCGCTCGTCGCTCACGCCGCCCTCGTCCACCTGGTAGGTGTCGGGGAACAGCACGCCCTCGAGGCTCGTGATCCCCTCAGGCATGTACTTGGAGCGGATCCGGCCGTCGGTCAGGGCCAACCGAAGTTCGGCGGGGTCGAATTCCGGCAGCGAGTCGGCTAGGCGGTCGGCGATCTCGCTCAGCCACAGCCCTTCGGGGATGGTGATGCTCTGGAACGTCGGCGGGATCGGCCCTGCATCGAGCACGGCCCGAGCCTGGGTGACCGACATGTTCTCGGCGAAGTCGTAATGGCCGGCCTGGAGGTCCTCGGCGTCCCGCCACCAGAGCCGGGTGATCGTGGCATTGGCGACCACGCCCTCGCCGGCCAGGATCCGGGCGATGTCGTTGACGCCGGCTCCGCTGGGGATCTCCACGATGAACTGGCCCTGCGGCTCGCCGGGAGGGTCGAGCTGGCGCTGTAGCCACGAGTAGCCCCACCAGAAGGCGCCGCCCAACACGAGCGCCAACCCTCCCGCCAGCACCACGATGCGCCGCCAGAACCCCCAGGGGCGCCGGAAGCGGATCCAGGCGTCGTCGCCGAAGAACAGGGCCTCGTCCTCGGCGATCGCCTCGGGGTCCAGCAGCATGTCGCCGGGTGCCGCTTCTCGGCGGGCCGGGGCGCTTGGGCCGACCGGAGTGTCGGCGGGCGTCACCGGGTCGGAATCCGGAGCCTCGCGGGCGAGCAGCGGGTCGATCCCGGGTCGGTCGAGATCCTCGCTCACGTCACGCGGTCCGAGTTGCGACGGGCGTCGAGCCACGACTGCAGCAGCACGGAGGCGGCCACCATGTCCACCACCTGGCGGCGTCGGGGCCCCTTCACCTCGCCGGACCGCAGGTGCCGCTCGGCCGTCACGGTGGTGAGCCGCTCGTCGCAGGTCTCGGTGGGCACCCCCACGACGGCCGCGAGGCGGCCGATCTCGGCCCGCGCCGCACGGGCGGCGGGTCCCATCGATCCGTCCAGCGAGAGCGGCAGTCCCACCACCACCACCTCGACGTGGCGTTCGGCCACCACGGCGGCGATGGCGGCGTGGTCCTGTGCCTCGGACCCTGAGCGCTGCAGAACCTCCAGGGGGGTGGCGATGAGCCCGCCGGAGTCGCTCAGCGCCAGTCCCACTCGTCGTGTCCCGAGGTCGACTCCCAAGGCCCGCACGAACCCGACGGTACCGCGCCCTGACCCGTGCGGTCGGTAACCCCTGTCGGCGCCGTCGAGTGTCACCGGGCGGCTCCGGAGCGGCCGGTAGCCTCGGATCCGTGCGTCACGTCGTGCTTGTAGGGATGATGGGCTCGGGGAAGTCGGAGGCGGGGCGGAAGTTGGCGCTCGTGCTCGGGCGCCGTTTCGTGGACTGTGACAAGTTGGTGGCCGATGCGGCCGGCTGCTCGATCCCGGAGATCTTCGGGGCTGAGGGGGAGGCCGGGTTCCGCCGCCGCGAGAGCGAGATACTCGCCGACGTGATTGCGAGCACCGACGCTGCCGTCGTCGCCACCGGGGGCGGCGCTGTGACCGTTGCGAGTAACCGTGCCCTACTGGCGGGGGCTGCCGTGTGCTGGCTGCGAGCGCGGCCCGAGGTACTGGCCGCCCGCGTGGGTGACGGTTCCGGGCGACCGCTGCTCGACTCCGGAACCACCGACGGGGGCGCGCTGGAGCGGCTGCGCGAACTGGTTGCCGACCGGGACCGCTGGTACACCCAGGTGGCCGACATCGTCGTGGACGTCGATGATCTCTCCGTGAATCAGGCGGCGATGGCCGTTGCGGCGCGTCTGGGTGACGTCGACGGGTGGGCCGACGACGGGGCGCGCGACGCGGCGACATGACCGATCCCATCCGCATTCCCGTCGGACTCGGCGACCGCTCCTACGAGGTGCTGGTCGGACCGGGCGTACGGCACCTGCTGCCGGAGGTTCTGGCCGCCTGCTTGCCCTCGGCACCTCGGCGCGTGGCCGTCGTGACCGGCGAGGGCATCGGGTTGGACGTGAACGTCGGCGAAGCGGTCGGCGCGTCCGAGACCTTCGTCATCCCGGCGGGGGAGCGGTCCAAGACGCTTGCCACCGTCGAGGAACTCTGCCGGCGCTTCGCCCGGTTCGGCCTCACGCGTGCCGACGCCATGGTGGCCGTCGGTGGCGGCCTGGTGACCGACGTGGCCGGATTCGCCGCCGCCGTCTACCACAGGGGAGTCCCGGTGGTGTTCGTGTCCACCACGCTCCTGGGCCAGATCGACGCCGCCATCGGCGGCAAGACCGGTGTGAACCTCCCAGAGGGCAAGAACCTGGTGGGGGCCTTCTGGCAACCTTCGGCGGTGCTCTGCGACACCGAGGCGCTGGCCTCCCTGCCCGCCGCCGAGTACCGCTCCGGCCTCGGCGAGATGGCCAAGTACCACTTCCTGAGCGCCGAGGGATCCGGTCAGATCGACGCTGCCGCGATGGCCGACCTTCCCCTCACCGAGCGCATCGCCCGCTGCGTCCGGCTCAAGGCCGAGATCGTGGCGTCCGACGAGCGAGAGTCGGGACGGCGCATGCTTCTGAACTACGGGCACACGCTGGCCCACGCCCTGGAGATCGCCGGAGGGTTCGATCTGCGCCACGGGGAGGCGGTGGCGGTGGGCTTGATCTATGCCGCGGAGGTCGCCAGGCGGGTGGGACGTATAGACGACGGTAGGGTGGCCGAGCACCGGCAGGTGGTGAACGCCTACGGTCTGCCCGCCGCGCTGCCGGCGGGGGCGGACAGCGGGGAACTCATCGACCTGTTCGGCCGGGACAAGAAGGCCGTCGGCGGGCTCACCCTCGTCCTCGACGGTCCCCGCGGGCCCGAGCCGGTACACGGCGTCGGCCGTGACGTGCTGGCCGCATCCCTGGAGGCGATCCGATGAACCAGACCCCCACCCCGTCCCCGGTGATCCTGTTGCTGTCGGGCCCCAACCTGCAACTACTCGGGCGGCGCCAGCCGGAGATCTACGGCCACGACACGCTCGATGACCACGTCCGGACGGCGACCGCAGCGGCCGCCAAGGCGGGCTTCGCGCTGGAGCACGTGCAGTCCAACCATGAGGGCGATCTCGTCGATGCCGTTGGAGAGGCGCTCGGGCGGGCGGCTGCCATCGTCGTCAACGCCGGCGCGCTCTCGCACTACTCGAGGGCGCTGCACGACGCCCTCGCAGCATTCGACGGACCTGTTGTGGAACTGCACCTGTCGAATCCGTACACCCGCGAGGCCTGGCGGCAAAGCTCGGTGGTCGCCCCGGTTGCCGATGGCGTGATCTGCGGCTTCGGCGGGCTCGGGTACCGCTTGGCCGTCGAGGCCGCCGCCGAACTGGCGAGCACCTGAGATGGCCGCGACCTCGGTCACCGACGCGGCGCCGCCCGCAGCCGGTGCAGCGGATCTGCCGCCGCTGCTGCTGACCGGCAGGACGGCGAGCGTGCGGACCGTGCTGGCCACCGGCGTCGACGTGGCGTCCGCCCCGGGCGCACCCGCCCCGGAGACCACCGGCGGGGACGAAGGCAACGGCAGTGCTCCTCAGGTGTGCGACGCGCTCGTGATCACCAACCTGGCGAACGGTCGCTGGCTCACCGGGTTCAGCGGTTCCGCCATGATCGTGGTGCTCACCCCCGACGGCCTGCTGGTCATCACCGACGGCCGCTACGCCACGCAGGCGCCCGCCGAACTGGAGGCAGCCGCGGTCAACGGCCGGGTCGTGATCGCCAACCGCGGCGCCGATCAGCAGTCCGCCGCCGCCGAAGCCGTCGTCGGGCTCCGCCGCATCGCTCTGGAGGCCGACCACGTCAGCTGGTCGCGCTACCGCACGTTCGCCGGGGAGTGGTTCGGTGACGCCGATCTCGTGCCTGCAACCGGGGTGATCGAGCGGTTGCGTCGCCGCAAGTCGCCCGAGGAGGTCGCCCGTGTGGCGGCAGCGGCCGCCACCGCCGACGGCGCCCTCGCCGAGGTGCTGCCCCGCCTCGCGGAGCGCCCCACGGAGGGGGAGGTGGCCGCGGAGTTGGACTACCTCATGCGCCGGGGCGGTGCCTCCGGCTCGGCGTTCGACACCATCGTGGCGGCCGGCGACAACAGCGCCCTGCCGCATGCCCGGCCCGGCCCGCGCCGCATCGAACCCGGCGATCTGGTGGTCATCGACTTCGGTGCCATCGTGGACGGCTACCGCTCCGATATGACCCGCACCGTCTGCGTGGGCGAGCCGCGGTCACCCGGCGGGCGCATCTACGAGGTCGTGCGGGCGTCGCAGCAGGCAGGGGTCGAAGCCGTCGCTGCCGGCGTGTCCTGCGCCGAGGTGGACGCCGCCTGCCGCGAGGTCATCGACGACGCCGGCTGGGGTGAGGCTTTCCTGCACAGCACCGGCCACGGTGTCGGCCTCGACATCCACGAGGCTCCCAGCCTCAGCAGCCGCTCCGACGAGGTGCTCGCCGCCGGCGAGGTCGTGACGGTCGAGCCGGGCATCTACCTGGCCGGCGAGGGCGGCGTGCGCATCGAGGACACCGTCGTGGTCACCGACGACGGGTGCGCCCGCCTCACTTGCTCGCCCAAGACGCTCGTCGTGGGCTGAACGTCGCCCGCCCCGGCGCACCCGCCACTTGTAGTTTTTCCCGCTCGCTCAATTCAGCACCGCATCACGGAGGTAGCCGTGGCCACCATCACCACCAACGACCTGAAGGGGGGGATGACCCTCGACCTGGCCGAGGGGCTCTTCGCCGTCGTGGACTTCCAGCACGTCAAGCCTGGGAAGGGTCACGCCTTCGTGCGCACGACCCTGAAGAACGCCCGCACCGGTGCCACCCTCGAGCGCACCTTCCGGGCCGGAGAGAAGGTCGAGCGCGCCATGATCGACAAGCGCGCCATGCAGTACCTGTACCGCGATGGCGACGCCCGGGTCTTCATGGACAACGAGACCTACGAGCAACTGTACGTGCCCGACGCGACACTCGGCGCGACCGCGAGCTACATCGTCGAGGGCGATTCGGTGATCCTGCAGATGTACGGCAGCGAGATCGTGGGGACCGACCTGCCCGCCGCGGTCACCCTGGCGATCACCGAGACCGAGCCCGGCATCCAGGGTGATCGGGTCTCGGGGGCCACCAAGCCGGCGGTCACCGAGACGGGTCTGGTCGTGTCGGTGCCGCTGTTCATCGAGCCCGGGGAGCGCATCAAGGTGGACACACGCTCGGGCCAGTACATCGCCCGAGGGTGAGTCGCCGGAACGATCCCGACGCCACGCCGGGCGCCCGCAGCGACGCCCGGCGTGCGCGCGAGCGGGCGCTCGGGCTCCTCTACGAGGCCGAGGCGCGCGAGGTCGACCTGCTCGACCTCCTGGGGCGCCAGGATCTGCCGCTGGCACCGCTGGCCATCGAGCTGATCGAGGGCGTGGCGAACCACGCCGAGGCCATCGACTCCCTGCTCGAGGAGGTGGCGGTCGACTGGTCGGTGCCACGCATGGCGCCCGTGGACCGAGCCATCCTGCGACTTGCCGTCTACGAGCTTGCGCACCGGTCGCAGGTGCCCGCCGCGGTCGTCCTCAACGAGGCGGTGGAGCTCGCCAACCTCTACTCGACGGCATCCTCGGGGCGCTTCGTCAATGGGATCCTGGCAACTATCGCCCGCCGGCTGCGCGACTGAGAGTGGTGGCTGCACGTAGCCGGGAGCGAGCCACGCGGGGCCGCGCTCGAGCGGTTTCGAGCCCTCACATCGGAGGTGACATGACATGTCCGCACTGAGCGAGCGGGACGAGGCGTTCCTGCGGCGGGTGATCGGGGTCTCGCGGCGTTCCCGGGCCAACGGCAACCACCCGTTCGGGGCGATCTTCGTGGACGCCGCGGGGAACGTGCTCCTGGAGGCGGAGAACTCGGTCGTCACGACCGGCGATCTCATCGGCCACGCCGAGACGAACCTGGCCCGCCGAATGGGCCTCACGCTGACCACTGAGCAGATTGCCGGCGGCACCTTCTACTCGAGCTGCGAGCCGTGCGCGATGTGTTCAGGCGCCATGTACTGGGCTGGCGTCGACCGCCTCGTGTATGCCATGAGCGAGATTGATCTGCTGCGGTTCGAGGACGGCGAGCGAGGCGAGAACGCAACGATGACCGGCGTCGGTTGCCGTGCAGTGCTGGCGAGCGGGCAGCGACACATCGAGGTGAGTGGCCCGCATCTCGTGGCCGAGGCGGACCAGGTGCACCGCGGTTTCTGGGACAGCTAGGGCATCGGGCCGCCACCTCCGGCGGGCCGGCTGGGTGATCTCGCAGTAGCTCGAACCGGCCTCGAATCCGATGTATGCGCATACTACGCAACGCTATCTACGCAGCCTTGCTAGGATGCTTGCATGACAAGGCCGACGAACATTCTGCTGGACGAATCGTCGCGGGCGGTCGCTCGGCGCCGGGCCGCGGAGCGCGGCCTGAGCGTGTCGGGCTATGTCCGGGAACTGATCCGCGCAGACGATGCGGCTACTGGTGCCGACTCCGGTGACCTCTCGGCGCTCATCGGCATTCTTGGCAGCGGCAGTGAGCCGACCGACATCGCCCGCGACAAGCACGCGCTGATAGCGGAGGCCTTCGGCGAGGACTACGAGAACAGGCGGCAACGGCGAGCGGGCAACGCGTGAAGCGTGTCTTCGTGGACACCGGCGCCTGGTACGCGCTGGCTGCGAGCGACGACGCCTCGCATGAGCGCGCCATCGCCATGCTCGACGCGCATGCCGGACGGCTGGCCACAACGGACCACGTGCTTGTCGAGACGTGGGCTGTCGCACGCAGCCGCCGGAATCGCGCCGCCGCGGACGCGCTGGTGGCGACGATCCTCGGGCGCAACCTCGCCGATGTCCTGGCCGCCACACCGGAGGACATCCGAGCCGCTCTACGCATCGGCGAGTTGTTCGGCGATCAGGACTTCTCGATGGTCGACCGGACGAGCTGGGCGGTCATGGAACGGCACGGCATCGACGAGGCGGCGTCGTTCGACGTCGACTTTGCGGTCTACCGGTACGGTCCGGGCCTGAGCCGGGCGTTCACGATTCACCGCTGACAGCTTGCGGCCGCCGTCCGCGGCGTCCCACGAGCAACCGCTCCGATCCGGCGGCGGGGTCCCCCGGCCTCGGCGCAACCCTGGGAGCGGTATGCGTTGCTGGAAGGATCACTCGTGGTACCGTCACCGGACCGTTAAACGGGTCCGGCGAGGCCCGTACGGACCGGAGGTGGATGCTGTCCGAACGCGAGCGCAGGGCACGGGCGGCGGCAATCCGTCACGCTGACGCCGGTCCCGTCGGTGGTTCACCGGTTCCCCCCGAAGGCGGTCCGGCCGAGTCCGGCCGGCACCCCGGCATCCCCGGGGACTTCGTCCCCCGCGTGCAGGTCATGGACGCCGCCGCCCTGGAGCGGGCGCTGCGACGCATGGCGCACGAGATCATCGAGCGCAACGCCGGCACCGAGAGCCTCGTCCTCGTCGGTCTGCAGATCGGCGGCGTGTTCCTGGCCGAGCGGCTGGCCGCGCTCGTTGGCGAGATCGACGGCCGGTCGGTCTCGTGCGGATCGCTGGACGTGGCCATGCACCGCGATGACATCGGGCTGCGACCCGTCATGGTCCAGGAACCGACGGTCATCAGCGAGGATCTGACCGGCCGCACGGTGGTTCTCGTGGACGACGTGCTGTATACGGGACGCACGGTTCGGGCCGCGCTCGACGCGGTGTGCGACTTCGGTCGTCCGCGCTCCGTGCAGTTGGCGGTCATGGTGGACCGCGGGCATCGGGAGTTGCCCATCCGCGCCGATTACGTGGGCAAGAACCTCCCGACGCGTACCGACGAGATGGTGGATGTGAGTGCCGGCGGCGTCGTGCTCGGCGTGACGGCCTGAGGAGGAGGATCGCCCCGTGAGTCCCACGCCGGCCGGACCGCGGCACCTGCTGTCGGTTGGCGAACTCGGGGGGGACGGGATCCGCGAGATCCTGCGCCTCAGCGACAGCTTCGCCGAGGTCAACACGCGGGCCATACCCAAGGTGCCGGCCCTGCGGGGCCGGACCGTGGCCTCGCTGTTCTTCGAGGATTCCACGCGCACGCGGCTGTCGTTCGAGACGGCTGCCAAGCGCCTGTCCGCCGACACCGTGACCTTCAGCGCCGGCGGGTCGTCGCTCAGCAAGGGCGAGTCGCTGCGGGACACGGCGCAGACCGTGGCCGCCCTCGGTGTCGACTGCGTGGTGGTGCGCCACCGCTCCGCCGGGGTGGCCACACAGCTCTCCCGCTGGCTCGACTGCTCGGTCATCAACGCCGGCGACGGCTGCCACGAGCACCCCACGCAGGCTCTCCTGGACTGCTACACGATCCGCAGCCGCCTCAGCGCCATTGAGGGCCGCCGCGTGGCGGTGGTGGGAGACATCGCCCACTCGCGGGTGGCCCGCTCCCTCGTCGCGGCCCTGCGGGCGCTCGATGCCGAGGTCACGCTGGTTGCACCGGCCACGCTGCTACCGCCAGCGGTGGATTCGTGGAAGGTGGCCGTCAGCAGCCGCCTCGACGACGTGCTGCCGCGCGCCGATGTGATCTACCTGCTGCGCCTGCAGCGCGAGCGCCAGGACGAGGCACTGCTGCCCAGCCTGCGGGAGTTCCACGATCGCTTCGGGCTGAGTGCCGAGCGCGTGGAGCGTCTCGCCGATCACGCCATCGTCATGCACCCCGGCCCCATGAACCGCGGCGTCGAGATCGGCGCCGAGGTGCCCGAGATGCACTGCGCCACGATCACCGAGCAGGTTGCCAACGGCGTGGCGGTCCGCATGGCCGTGCTGTTCTGGCTGCTGGGCAGCGGCGCCGCGTCCGGTGCGGCCGAGGGCGCGACCGGAGTCCGGCGTGGCTGAGCAGGTGGCGCTGGTGATCGCCGGCGGCACCGTCGTCGACGCCACCGGCGAGCGGGTCGCCGACGTAATCATCGACGCGAGCGGTCACGTCGCCGCGGTCGGCGAAGGATTGGCAGCAGGGTCGGGCCTGGCCCGCCGCACGCTGGATGCCCGCGGCTGCGTCGTGGCGCCCGGACTGGTGGACCTGCACACTCACCTGCGCCAGCCCGGTGGCGAGCAGGCCGAGACAGTCGAGTCGGGAAGCCGGGCGGCGGCTCTGGGTGGCTTCTGCGCCGTGGTTGCGATGCCCAACACCGCACCTGCCATCGACTCGGCGGCGATGGTGCGCGAGGTCCAGGAACTGGGTCGCTCGGCCCTGTGCCGGGTGGAGGTGGCCGGCGCCATCACGCTGGGCCGTGCGGGGGAACGGCTGGCGCCGATGGCGGAGATGGCGGCGCTCGGCGTGCGGATCTTCACCGACGACGGGAACGGTGTGCAGGACGACGGGGTCATGCGGCGCGCCCTCGAGTACGCCTCCGACCTCGACGTGCGCCTGGCGCAGCACTGCGAGGTGGACTCGCTGGCCGGCGGTGGGCAGATGCACGAGGGGGAGTGGTCGTCGCGGCTCGGAATCCCCGGCATTCCCGCGGAGGCCGAGGAGATCATGGTGATGCGCGACATGGCCCTCAGCCGTCTGACCGGAGTGCCGGTGCACTTCCAGCACCTCTCCACGGCCGGCTCGCTGGCGATCCTCGACGCCGCCCGCCGCAGCGGTGTGGCGGTGTCGGCCGAGGTGGCGCCCCACCACTTCACGCTCACCGACGAGTGCTGCGCCTCCTACGACGCCACCTTCAAGGTGAACCCGCCGCTGCGCCCCGAGAACGACGTGGCGGCAGTGCGCGCCGCCCTCGCCGCGGGAACGGTGGACGCCATCGCCACCGATCACGCGCCCCACACCGCCGATGCCAAGGATCGTCCCTTCGAGGAGGCTCCGCCGGGGATGCTGGGCCTGGAGACGGCGCTGGCTCTCGCCCTGACCGAACTCGACATGCCCCTCGCGGACGTTCTGGCGCTGCTGTCGTGGCAGCCGGCGCGCATCGCCGGTATCCACGCCACCCACGGCGGTCCGGTGGCGCCGGGACGTCCGGCGAACCTCTTCGTCTTTGACCCGGAGGCCACCTGGACGGTCGATGCCTCAGGAGGCGCCAGCCGCAGCCGCAACACGCCCTACGTCGGACGCCGCCTGAGGGGAAGGGTGCGCCACACGCTGCTTGCCGGCGAGGCGGTGGTCATCGACGGCGAGGCGCAGCGCTGATGGCCGAGGCCCGGCGTCCCGGCGCCCTGGTGCTCGCCGACGGCGAGGTCTTCGAGGGCGAGGTGGCGGGTGCCGAGCCACCGGGCGGTGTCACTGCCGGTGAGGTGGTGTTCAACACCGTGATGACCGGCTACCAGGAGGTCCTCACCGATCCTTCCTACGCCGGGCAGATCATCACCTTCACCTACCCCCACATCGGCAACTACGGGGTCGCCGACGCCGACTTCGAGAGCCGCCGACCGTTCTGCCGGGGCCTCGTGGTGCGGGACCTGGTGACGGTGCCCAGCAATTGGCGCGCCACCGGGAGCTTGGACGGCTTCCTCGCACGCTACGGCTTGTCGTGCCTCACCGACGTCGACACGCGACGCCTCACCCGCCACATCCGCTCGGCGGGCGCGATGGTGGGTGCCTTCGGCACCGCTCCGGAGGCCGACCTGCGAGCCGCCGCCGCCGTCGAGCCCGGCACCGACGGCGTCGACCTCGTCGCCACCGTGACGTGTGAGCGTCCGTACCGCCGGCCCACCACGCGGGCCGACGGCCGGCGGCCCTGGCGGGTCGGGGTCGTCGACTTCGGCGTCAAGACGTCGATCCTGCGCCGCCTCGCGGCCTTCGCCCACGTCGAAGTGGTGCCGGCCGGTTACGGCGCCGAAAGGATCCTGGCCCGGCGCCCCCACGCTGTGCTGCTGTCCAACGGCCCCGGCGACCCCGCGGCAGTGCAGGGCGCCACAGAGGTCATCGGTGGGCTGCTGGGCGCCGTGCCCGTCTTCGGGATCTGCCTGGGTCATCAGCTCCTCGCCGCCACCCTGGGGGGAGAGACCTTCAAGCTGCCCTTCGGGCACCACGGGGGCAACCATCCGGTGCGCCACCTCGCCAGCGGCGCCGTCGAGATCACCAGCCAGAACCACAATTTCAGCGTGGCCGAGAGTGGAGCCGCCGGCATCGAGGTCACCCACCGCAACCTCAACGACGGCACCACCGAGGGCCTGCGCAGCCTCGAGGTTCCCGCCTTCGGCGTGCAGCACCACCCCGAAGCGGGACCCGGCCCCCACGACAGCGACTACCTCTTCGCGACCTTCGACGCCTGGCTGAGGGACCTGCACGGCGCCGAGCCCGACGGCGCCACCTTCTCCGGCGGCGACGGCCTCGAGTCCGACGTCCCTCGTCCTGCTGACGGCTGATGCCTCGCCGCACCGACATCGAATCCATCCTGATCATCGGCTCGGGCCCGATCATCATCGGGCAGGCCTGCGAGTTCGACTATTCGGGGACGCAGGCCTGCCGTGTGCTGCGCGCCGAGGGCTACCGCGTGGTCCTGGCCAACTCCAATCCGGCCACGATCATGACCGACCCCGACTTCGCCGACGCCACCTACGTGGAGCCCCTCACGGCGGACGTGCTGGCCCGCATCATCGAGCGGGAGCGCCCCGATGCATTGCTGTCCACTCTGGGAGGCCAGACCGCCCTCAACCTGGCCATGGAACTCACCGAGAGAGGTGTGTTGGAGGCCAACGGCTGCGAGATGATCGGTGCCTCCGCCGAGGCGATCGCCTGCGCCGAGGATCGCGAGCGTTTCAAGGCCGCCATGGTGGAGGTGGGTCTGGCTGTGCCGCCGTCGATGGTGGCCCGCTCGCTGGACGAGGCCATGGAGGCGCCGGCCGTCGTCGGGCTGCCGGTCATCGTTCGCCCGGCCTACATCCTCGGCGGGCGTGGGACCGGTATGGCTGGCACCGTCGACGAGTTGGCGGTTGTTGCCGCCGCGGGCCTCGCCGCCAGTCCCATCGGGGAGATCCTCATCGAGCGCTCCATCGCCGGCTGGAAGGAATTCGAGCTCGAGGTGATGCGCGACAGGGCCGACAACTGCGTGGTGATCTGCTCCATCGAGAATTTCGACGCCATGGGGGTGCACACCGGCGACAGCATCACGGTGGCGCCCGCCCAGACCCTGTCGGACGTGGAGTACCAGACGATGCGCGACGCCGCCTTCACCTGCATCCGCCGTATCGGCGTGGAGACCGGCGGCTCCAACATCCAGTTCGCCGTCGACCCAACCAACGGCAAGCAGGTCGTGATCGAGATGAACCCCCGGGTCAGCCGCTCCTCGGCCCTCGCCTCCAAGGCCACGGGGTTCCCCATCGCCAAGATCGCAGCCCGCCTCGCCGTCGGCTACACGCTCGACGAGATCCCCAACGACATCACGCTCAAGACGCCGGCCGCCTTCGAGCCGACCATCGACTACGTGGTCACGAAGGTGCCGCGCTGGGCCTTCGAGAAGTTCCCCGGGGCGCGCGCCGTGTTGGGTACCTCGATGCAGTCGGTGGGGGAGGTCATGGCCATCGGCCGGACGTTCTGCGAGTCGCTGCAGAAGGCACTGCGCTCACTCGAGCTGGGCAGGGCGGGTCTCAACTGCGATCCCGCCGAGGCCGCCTACGACCGCCTCGACGATGCGGCGCTCGTCCGGGCATGCGGCGTGGCCACCCCGGAGCGGGTCTTCCATCTGGAGGCGGCACTGCGCCGGGGAATCGCCCCGGAGGAGTTGCACGCCGTCAGCGGCGTGGATCCCTGGTTCCTGGAGCAGATGCGCCTCATCGTCGCCGAGCGGGCCCGTCTGGCGACCGCCCGCCCAGGGGAATTGAGCACTCGCGAGTGGCGACATCTGAAGCGACTGGGATTCAGCGATGCCCAGATGGCGTTCCTCTGGGGATGCTCGTCCGGCGAGGTGCGCCTTGCTCGGGTGGCGGCCGGCGTGACGCCCACGTTCAAGACGGTGGACACCTGCGGGGCGGAGTTCGCCGCGGAGACGCCGTACCACTACTCCACGTTCGAGGACACCGACGAGGTGGCACCCTCCGGGCGTCCGAAGGTCGTGATCCTCGGGTCGGGGCCGAACCGCATCGGCCAGGGCATCGAGTTCGACTACTGCTGCGTGCACGCCGCGCAGGTACTGGCCGACGCCGGTTACGAGACCGTCATGGTGAACTGCAACCCCGAGACGGTGTCCACCGACTACGACACCAGCCACCGGCTGTATTTCGAGCCGCTCACCACCGAGGACGTGCTGGCGGTGCTGGACGCCGAGGAGCGTTCGGCGAAGGCGGGCGGGGGTCCGGGCGTGGTCGGGGTCATCGTGGGCCTCGGCGGGCAGACGCCGCTGAAGCTCGCCGGCGAGCTGCCGCCGGGACTGGTGGCGGGCACCTCGCCCGCCTCCATAGATGCCGCGGAGGACCGCGCTCAGTGGGGCGACTTGTGCCGGCGCCTCGACATCCCGCAGCCGCCCGGCACGGTCGCCACCTCCGCCGAGGAGGCCCGGCAGGTGGCCCACGGCATCGGCTACCCCGTGCTGGTGCGCCCCTCCTACGTGCTGGGTGGGCGGGCCATGGTCATCGTGCACGACGACGAGGAGCTGGACTCCGCCATGGCCGAGATCAGCCGCGAGGGGTCGCTCGGCCGGGAGGGAGGGCTCTCGGCGGAACGCCCCGTGCTGGTGGACCGCTTCCTGGAGGACGCCGTCGAGGTGGACGTCGATGCCGTACGCGATCGCACCGGCACCGTTCTCATCGGCGGGATCATGGAGCACGTGGAGGAAGCGGGCGTGCACTCCGGTGACAGCGCCTGCCTGCTGCCGCCCGTGAACCTCCCCGCCGCCGTGATCGCCACCCTCGAGCGCCACACCCGGGCCATCGCCACCGAGTTGCAGGTGGTCGGCCTGCTCAACGTGCAGTACGCGGTGCCGCGCGGTCCCGACGGAGCGCTCGGCACCAACGGTGACGCCTCGCCCTCGGTCTACGTGCTGGAGGCGAACCCGCGGGCATCGCGCACGGTGCCTTTCGTGGCGAAGGCAACCGGGGTGCCCCTGGTGAAGCTGGCGACGCTGGCGATGATGGGGAGGACTCTTGCCGACATCGCCGCCTCGGGGTCGGTGGACGGGTGGACGGGGCCCGTGCCGACCCCGGGTGCCGAGGAGCCCTGGCGGCAGCCCGAGCACATCTCGGTCAAGGAGGCGGTGCTGCCGTTCAACCGGTTCCCCGGTGTCGACGCGGTGCTGGGTCCCGAGATGCGCTGCACCGGCGAGGTCATGGGCATCGACCGGCGACCGGGGTTGGCCTTCGCCAAGAGCCAGATCGCCGCCGGAGCCGCCCTCCCCACGTCGGGATCGGTCTTCCTGTCCCTCGCCGACAGGGACAAGACCGCGGGCATCATCGTGGCCCGGCGTCTGGCCGACATGGGCTTCACGCTGCTCGCCACCCGGGGAACCGCCGCCAGCCTGGCCGCCGCCGGCGTGGACACCGATGAGATCGTGGCGAAACTCGGTGACCCCAACGGCCCCCACGCCGTGGCGCTGCTGGACGACGGCCGTATCGATCTGGTCATCAACACGCCGCAGGGCCGCGGCCCCCGTGCCGACGGCGCCGACATCCGCCGCGCTGCGGCGCAACGCGGGGTGCCGCTGCTCACCACGGTGGCGGCTGCGCTGGCCGCCACCGCCGGCATCGCCGACCAGCGCGAGTACCCCATGGAGGTACGCACCCTGCAGGAATACCACCGGGAGATGAGGGAGCGGGCGTGAGGATGCACCGCTCGGCGCGCGCCGTCGACCTGCGGGTTTGCGTGGGCGATGTCGAGTTGCCGAACCCGGTGCTGTGCGCCTCGGGCACCGTGGGCTATGGAACCGAGATGTCCGGAGTGATGGACCTGACGGCGCCTGGCGCGGTCGTCGTCAAGTCGCTGTCCGCGGAACCGTGGCCCGGCAATCCGGCACCGCGGCTGGACACCACGCCCGCCGGGATGATCAACAGCGTCGGCCTCCAGGGACCGGGAGTGGCGGCGTGGACCGCCGAGCAGTTGCCGGCGCTGCGGGCGGCCGGGGTAAGGGTCGTGGCCAGCATCTGGGGGCGATCCCTCGACGAGTACCGCCGGGCTGCGGAGCTGCTCGCACCGCACAGCGCCCACATCCTGGCGGTGGAGGTCAACGTCTCCTGCCCAAATCTCGACGACGGCGAGCACCTCTTCGCCCGCAAACCCGAATCCACCGCTGCTGCTGTCGAGGCTGCGGGGGCAGCGGGCGTGCCGCGCTGGGCGAAACTCAGCCTTGTCACCCCCGACCTGGTGGCGGTCGCGGCGGCGGCTCGGGAGGCCGGTGCTGCAGCCGTGACGCTCATCAACACCGTGCCCGGCATGGTCATCGACGTCGACGAGCGGCGCCCGGCGCTGGGTGCCGGGGCGGGGGGCGTGTCCGGTCCCGCCATCCGACCCCTCGCCGTGCGGGCGGTGTGGGAGTGCCATGCCGCCCTGAGGGATCTTCCCATCGTCGGTGTGGGCGGGGTGGCCGGCGGGGCCGATGCCGTCGAGATGCTGATGGCCGGTGCCTCCGCCGTTCAGGTCGGGACCGCCAGTTTCGCCTCGCCGCGGGCCGCCGAGAGGGTGCGTGCCGAGTTGGCCGTCTGGTGCCGGCGCCACGGTGTGGCGGCGGTGAGCGATCTGACAGGAGCGGCTCACCGGATCCCGATCAGCGGGGCGGATTGATGGAGTCGAGGTCCGGCTACCGGGGCGCCCGCCGAGCGCCCGGACCGCCACGCTGATGGATCGCACCCGGTGCGCTCTGGCGCTGGACACCGACGACCTCACCCGGGCGATGGATCTGGCCCGTGCGCTGCGCCCCTGGTTCGGCATCGCCAAGGTGGGTCTCGAACTCTTCGGAGCGGCCGGCCCGCGAGCGGTGCATGCCCTGCGTGAGGCGGGTCTCGAAGTGTTCGTGGACCTGAAGTTGCACGACATCCCGAACACCGTGGCTCGTGCCGCTCGCGCCCTTGGGACTCTCGGGGCGCGCTACGTCACGATGCACGCCGCCGGAGGCGCGGACATGCTCCGAGCCGGAGTCGAGGGTCTCCTCGCCGCGCCACGCCCGTCCGGGGACGACCCGCCGCTGGCTCTGGCGATCACCGTGCTGACCAGCGATTCCGAGGCCTCGCCGGAGGTGCTGCAGCGGCGGGCGCGCCGTGCCGCCGCCGCCGGATGCGGTGGCGTGGTGTGCGCTGCCAGCGACCTGCCGACGATCGTCGCGGCCGTACCGGATTTGCTGCGTGTCGTTCCGGGGATCCGCTCCCCGGGCGCCGTCGCCGACGATCAGTCTCGGGTGGCGACGCCGGCGGCCGCCGCCGCCGCAGGTGCCGACATCGTCGTCATCGGCCGCCCCGTGACTGCCGCCGCGGACCCTGCGAAGGCCGCGGCATTGTTGCTGTCCACCTGACCGAGGCGGAGGGGAAACCACCGGCTCGGGCCCGGAAACGTGTCACAGGTCACTCCAAAATGCGCCACTCAGGCTTGCGACACGGTTACAGTCCCCGCCATGCCCCTACCCCCACAACTCAGTGATGCACAACGCAAAGAGGCTCTTGCCAAGGCTGCGGCGGTTCGCCGCCAGCGGGCAGAGTTGAAGGACCGCCTCAAGATAGGTGACCTGACCCTTGCCGGCGTGCTGGACTTGGCCGCTGCCGACGATGTCGTCGGTGGCACCAAGGTATTGGCCGTTCTGGAGTCGTTGCCCCGAATCGGAAAGGTGACGGCCCGAAGGCTCATGGAGGAACTCGACATCAGCGAGACGCGGCGGCTGCGAGGGCTCGGCGTCAAGCAGCGCGAGGCACTCCTGGCCAGACTGTCGTAGTTTCCTTCGAGGGCCGACGTCGGCCTTCGAGGGCACCAGGACTGGCAACATCACCCCTTCTGATCGTTCTGTCCGGACCGGGCGGGTCCGGCAAGAGCACGCTGGCGCGCCTGCTCGTCGGCCAGAACGATCGGCTGTGGCTCAGTCGCTCATGGACGACCCGGCCGCAGCGTGCCGGCGAGCCCGACGACGCCTACCGCTTCGTGGATCGTGCCACGTTCGACGCGGCGATCGCCGCGGGCGGCTTCCTGGAGTGGGCCGACTTCGGTGAGTACCGCTACGGCACGCCGCATCCCGAGCCGTCGCCGGGGTGTGACATCCTCCTGGAGATCGACGTCCAGGGGGCGCGCCAGGTGCGCGCGCGCCACCCGGAGGCGCTGCTGCTCTTCCTCGAGGCGCCGTCCGATTCCGATCAGGCGCACCGCCTGCGCAGACGGGGCGACAGTGAGGACCACGTGCGGGCGCGCCTGTCCTACGGACCCAGCGAGCGAGAGACCGCCCGGAGCCTCGGCGCCGTCGTCGTCGTGAACGCAGACCTGAACGAGACCACCGCCGAGATGGGGCGGATCATCGACGTCGAGCGCCGCCACCGCGACGCTGCGCCGGACGGGGAAATCGGCAGCGAATCCGGCAGCGACCGGTAGGCTGACCCAGCGCGTCGGTGGCTGCGACGCGGCGGCAGCGCGGTCGATTCGTGACGCCAATGCCGTAGGTGCGAGCCACGCCAGACGATGTATTCGACGACCACTTCGGGGAGCGACGATGCGGGGAACCGAGATCGGCGATGACACCAACAGCATGATCAACCCTCCGGTGGAGGAGTTGCTCGAGAGGGTTGACGAATCCAAGTTCCGGCTGGTCTCACTCAGCGCCATGCGTGCCCGGCAGATCAATTCGTACTACGGCCAACTCGGCGAGGGGCTCGGGCGGATGATCCCCCCGCAGGTTTCCTCGACAGCTCGCAAGCCGCTCTCGATCGCCCTGCAGGAGATCGACCAGCGCAAGATCGTCGCGGTGACGATCCAGGATCCTCCGGAGCCCGATGAGCCGGCCTTGGAGCTGGACGTGGAGTCGCCCGACCAGGCGGGCTGAGGTCACCGGGTTCCCGGTGTGCCTGCGGTGAGCGGCAGATGACTCCGTTCGCCGGGAGTCGCGTCGTTCTTGCCGTCAGCGGAGGGATCGCGGCCTACAAGGCGGTCGAGATCTGCCGGCGGCTCGTCGATGCCGGCACCCACGTCGTCCCCGTGCTGACGGCGGCGGCGCAGCGCTTCGTCGGCGAAGTCACATTCTCGGCGCTCGCCACCGAACGTGCCCGGCTTTCCCTCTTCGACGACTCCGATCCGATCCCGCACGTGACTCTGGGGCAGCAGGCCGATCTGATCCTGGTGTGCCCGGCGACCGCCCAAACTCTTGCCGCGTACGCCGCCGGCCTCGCCGACGACCTGCTGAGCGCCACCCTGCTGGCGACCCGGGCGCCGGTCGTGGTATGCCCGGCGATGCACGCCGAGATGTGGGAGCACCCGGCGACCCAGGACAACCTGCGGCTCCTCGCCGAGCGGGGCGTGATCGTCGTGCCGCCGGAGGAAGGGCGCCTCGCCGGCGGTGACGAGGGCGCGGGTCGCCTGGCCGCACCGGAGTCGATCCTGGCCGCCGTGGCGGACGCCCTCGGGGCGGGTACCGCTGCATGGTCGGGGGACATGACCGGACTGCGAGTTCTGGTGACCGCCGGCGGCACGCGCGAACCGATCGACCCGGTGCGGTTCGTCGGCAACCGCTCGTCGGGCAAGCAGGGTTACGCCGTGGCGACCGAAGCGGCAGCCCGCGGAGCCAAGGTCACGCTGGTGGCCACCGTGCAGCGCCCGCTGCCTGCGAGCGTGGACCTCGTGCTGGTGGACACGGCCGAGGAGATGCGCGCCGCCGTCGTCGACCGGCTACCCGCAGACGTGGTGGTCATGGCTGCGGCTGTGGCGGACTACCGGCCGGTGGCCCCCGAGGCGGACAAGATCAAGAAGACCGGCGAGGCTCGCACCATCACCCTCGAGCCCACGCCGGACATCCTCGCCGAACTCGGCCGGGGTCGTGAGGTCGGGACTCTGGTCGGCTTCGCCGCCGAGACCAGCGACGTACTCGCCAACGCCGGCGCCAAGCTGCGCCACAAGGGTGCCGACCTCATGGTCGTGAACGATGTCTCGGCGCCGAACGTCGGCTTCGACCACGACACCAACGAGGTCACCCTCCTCGACGCCACCGGTGGCCGCGAGACGGTCTCACTGACCTCCAAGCGCCACGTGGCCCGAGCAATCCTCGACCGCGTCGTCGCCATCCGCGCCGCCGCGTCCTAGCCGCTCAAGACCACCGCTTCCCGCCATTCTGGCGGAGAGCCTGCCTCGGACTCGATCCGGGGTCGGAATCCACCGTTGCCCCGGTCCGGGCGGCGCGACCGGTCAGGTCGGCATCAACCCGGAGGGCTCATGTCTCCCTCGTCGCCAGGGCTCATGTCTCTCACGTCGTCGTCGCTGGGGATCTGCCAGGTGCCGAGGATCAGAGGATTGGTCTCGGGGATGGCTCCGGCGGTACGACCGACCTCGGTGCCCGTAATCCAGTCCAGCCGCACCTCCCACCCGGTGTCAGGGTCCGCGAAGTGGGCGACATCCTCGGTGTCGAGCCGTTCGAACCGGATGTTCAGGCCTGGTGCCAGAGCCACGAGCGTCCACGCCGTCGGAGTTCCCAGGACGTAGGAGCGGCCGGGATCTGTCAGGCCGAGGACCTCCAGAACCGCGCTTTCTGTCCCGTCAGCGTTGTTCACCCTGACCGTGCCGGTGGACATGTGTACGACGAGTTCGGCTCTGGCCGTCTGTCCGTCGGCGTCGCTCACCTCTATGGCGAGGGTGACCGGCCCGACGCGAAACTCGTAGTACTGCTGCGAGGTGCTCTCGGCCACTCTCGGTGCCGGGTATGCGCAGGCCAGTTCGAGGACGCCCGACCGGGCCGACGTCGTACCGCCTAGGGAGGGGCTCGCGATCACGAATGGCGGTCGGCCGCCGACCACGGAGTAGGAGAGGTCGAATTTGCCGACTCTGGCCCGGTCGGCCAGAGCGGAGTCGCTGTCGAAGCCCTCTTCATGCATCTCGCCGGCCTTCGGCGCGTAGCAGAACGCCGGCGCCGCCACGGCGATCCCGAGCGGCGAGGCATCGTCCGCGCGCGGATCATCGGCTGCGAGCGGAGCAGAATCTGCAGGCGGATCATCGTCTGGGATCGTCGACTCGTCGGCCGGAGGGCCGACGACATCCTGACCGTCTCCGGTCGCGGTCGGCGGCGCCCCGGCTGCTGAAACGACGCCAATCCACTGCGACAGGCTGCCGCCCGCGTTGGTGGCGGTGACCTCGACGAACGCCACCCCCTCGCCTACGGCCGTGAGCGACACGATCGAGCCGGCCGTCGAGGGGAGCACTGTGCCAGCGTTGTCCGATCGGGCGCTGTACGACTCGATTGAGCCGACGAATCCCGACGAGACGTCCACCTCCACGACACCGCCGACCGTCATCCACACGACCGCGAACGGTTCGCCCCGTTGCGGAGCCTCGACTTGCGCGCCAGCCGCGGCCCCCGTGCTGACGGCGAGTACGGCGAACGCGACAATGGCTCCGGCCACACGACTAGCACCGGCCTTGGCGCGCGTGCGAGTCATGGGCGACCCCTGCCGAGGAACAACCGAGTGAATCGCCCTCGGTCGCGTGTTAGTGGGGCGCCCCCGGGTCGTGTCAGAGCGACAAACT
The DNA here is from genome assembly GCA_963668565.2 of Acidimicrobiales bacterium. Classification (GTDB taxonomy): domain Bacteria; phylum Actinomycetota; class Acidimicrobiia; order Acidimicrobiales; family CATQHL01; genus VXNF01. The sequence goes on along the minus strand of CAXXMX010000010.1, from coordinate 3,000,125 downwards.
ACCCTGACTGTCCTGCGGCCCGGGGGGCGCCCGTCGGTTCCGGTGCCGGGCCAGGTCTCGGACGGCGGGTTCCTGCGATCCTCGTCAGTTCCTCAGGTGTGAATTCCCGGTTCTCGAACTCAGCGGCGATGTCCGCCATCTCATCGGCGCTCAGGGTCTTGCTCGTCTCTTTCTCCATGGTCTTCCACCTACGAATTCGAGGTTAGCGAAGGTCCGCCCGCAGGCGGCCCTCGTCGACGACCGTGTCTCCGTCGAGGGTGACGGTGCAGTTGCGCATGGGGAGGTCGAAGTGGCCCCGGCAGAAGCGGCCGGCGGTCTCGTTGGCGCCGGTGGAGTACACCACGTTGCCGGCGAAGGCGCGCAGTTCGGTGCCGTTCAGGTCTCTCTTGTCCCACATGGCGAGGGCCTCCCAGCGGGCGCCGGGGTTCATGCCCCATCCCACGTGGCTGATCGCGTAGGCATCGGCTTCCTCGAAAGACGCCAGATAGGACTCCATCAGGGCGGCATCGTGGCCGTCGCCGTCGATGGAGACGATGTAGTCGTCGATGATCCGCATGCTGATGGGTTCGCGGATGTACTCCTTGAACGTCAGGTTGATGTCACCGGGCGCCAGCACGAGAGTGCCGTTGACGGTGCGCTCGGCCGGGAAGGCCAGAACCAGGCCACCGGGCCAGTGGGCGATGGTGCCGGGTTCGGTGCACCAGCCGTGCGAGCCGGCCCTCACCGCGCCCGGGAGATGGACCCGCAGGTCGGTGCCGGCGGCGCTGGTGATGGCCATCACCTCGGCGTCGGTTAGCAGCGCGACGCCGTGCGCCACCCGGTCGGCCAGCGTCGGGTCGTGGGGCCAGCGTTCGGCGTTCTCGGGGTGCTCGGCGGAGATCATCAGCACGCGGCTGCCGCCGGCCAGGATCTCGCCCAACTCGGGGGCGTGGAGCAGCCCCTCGGCGGTGCAGTCCACGACGAAGTCGGCGGCCGCCAGGGCGGCGATGGCCGCCCGGTGCCCGGCCAGAGCCACCGAGGCCCCCGTCGAGCGGATGGGCACGGGGCCCGGGTTGGCCGGCGTCGGCATGCGCACGTCGGCGACGGCTGCGCCCACCGACTCCAGGGCCATGCGGGCCGTCTCGACGATCAGCGGGCTGCTGGCGGCCTCTGACAGCAGCACGGCCACCTCGCCGGCCTGCAGGTTGCACGCCCGGAACTGCTCGGCGTAGCGCCGCACCCAGCGCCACTCCGTGGCGGTGGCGTTCATCGCAGCGCCGCCTTTGTCGGATCACCGAGGCTCGCGGCGCCGAGTCGCTCCAGGCACACCTCCACGCTCCAGGGCAGCATGGCGGCGCCGCAGCGTGCATCCCGGTAGGCCTGCTCGATGAGACTCGGGCGCAGCATGGACCGGCCCCCGCAGATGCGGATGGCGGTGGCGGCCATGGTCGGAGCTCCCTCCATCGTTGTGACCAGCGACGCCCAGGCACGGTGCACCTTGGCGGGCTCCGGATCCACGCACACGTCGCCGAGGATCCGATAGCAGAGCGCCTGCGCCTGCTCGTAGACCAGATTCATCTCCGCCCACCCCTGCTGCTTGACGGGATTGCTCGCTCTCCCACTCTGTCGAAGATATTCGGCGGTGAAGTCGCGTATGGCCCGCATCAGACCAAGGTAGGTGAACGAGAGCGTCATGAAGAAGTAAGGCCACCTCGTTGCGGCCTGGTCGAAGGCGCCCGGCGGCAGCCATTCGTTCTCGGCCGGCACGAAGACATCGTCCATGACCAGGTTGCGCGAATCGGTGGCGCGCATGCCGAGCGGGTCCCATTCGCCTTCGATCATCAGGCCGTCGGCATCGTGGGGAACGCCCAGCAGTCGCACCCGCGGGTCTCCCTCGGTTTGGCACAGGATGTTGTGGTAGTCCGAAGCGCCGGCCAGCGATGCGAAGATCTTGCGTCCTGTAACCCGGTAGCCGCCCTCGACCGGCGTGGCGCGGGTGGCGTAGCCGCCGGTCGCCCCGGCGGCGCGTCCCTCCGAGAACGGCTGGCTGTGGATGTGGTGCTCGGTCACGATGCCGTCCCAGAGCCGGGCGCGGCGCTCGACCAGCAGCGTCCGCTCTGCTGCGGTCAGGTCGAGGGCGTCGGCGATCTCGCCGACGAGCAACGTCGTGGCGACGTGCATGTTGAAGGTGAGCGCCGTCGCGGCGCAGTGGCGCCCGAGTTCCTCCGACGCCAGGGCGTAGGTGACGAAGTCACCGCCCAGGCCGCCCGCCTCGACGGGTACGGCGATGCCGAGGAGTCCGGCGTCGCGGAGGTCCTCCCAGTTCTCGTGCGGGAAGCGGGCCTCGCGGTCGTACTCGGCGGTGCGCTTGGCGAACAGGGGACCGAGCCGGCTGACCCGCTCCACGATCTCCATGCGGGTGGGTGTTCGGATCGCGTCGTTCATCGCAACTCACTCCTTGCCAACTGAAACTGCCTCCGCGCTGCCGAGGAATCCGCTCAGCAACTCGTTGAACCTCTCCGGGGCCTCGGAGGGGGAGAGGTGACCGACACCCTCGAGTATCTCGAGGGTGCTGTGCGGCAGTCCTGCCGCGAGGGCCTCGGCGTACGCCACGGGGGTCTCCGCGTCAGCCTCGCCCACGATCACCAACGCAGGGTGTCCGATACCCGCCAATTCGCCGCGAACGTCGTGGCCGATCAGGCAATCCACCGCCGTCCGGAACCCTGCCGCAGAGATACGTCCGAACGACTCGATGAGTTGGGTGTGTATCGGTGGTTCGAGAACCTCCGCGCAGATCGCTGCTATCACACCGTCCGCCATGTCGCCGGGGGACAGGCCGCGCTCGATGGGCTCCAATCGGGCGGCTCTCCAGTCCTGTGGTGTCGTCCCGTCCAGACCGAAGGCCGGAGAGGTGTCGGCGAGAACGAGGCGTCGCACCCTTGCGGGGTGACGAATCGCCGTGTGCAGGGCGTGCATCCCGCCGAACGACAGCCCGACCAGGTCGGCCGTTTCGACATCGAGTGTGTCGAGCAGGCCGGCAAGGCTGTCGGCGATGGCGGGGAACGTCAGCTTCCCCAGCGGGGCCGACGCCCCGTAGCCCGGCATGTCCCAGGCGATGCAGCGGAACCGATCGGCCAGCCCCCGGAGTTGCGGATCCCAGGCTGTGCGGGTGCCGCCCAGCCCGTGCAGGAAGACCACGGGCGGACCTTCGCCCGACTCTCGCCAGGCGACCGGATGGTGGTCGTGATCGATCATCTCGCGCTCGCCCTCACGCGGTGGTTTTGCGAGCAAACGCCGACGAACCAGCGCCAGGCACCGGGGCGCAACCGCGCCGCAACGGTCTCGAAGAGTTGCGCCGCTTCCGAACCCGGCCAGCCTGCCGGCAGCGCAGAGAGCGGCAGGCCGGGGTCGAGATAGGGAAGAGCGCGCCAGGCATTGACGTTGTTGACATAACGGCGGAACGCCTCCCGGTCGTCGAAGACCACGGCATCGAGCGCCGCCAGCACGGGCCTCTGTGATGCCACGTAGGCGTCGTACGCCGCTCGGATCGCCGGCAGGTCCCAGGCGGATGCCACCATGGCCGCTGTGCTGGTGAATCCCCCGTGGCTAGCGTCCCAGAGAGTGACATAGGAGTCGAGACCCTCGCGCCGCAGCGTCCGTTCGGTCTCCGCCATGACGGCGACGGGAGCGACCATGAGCCCGCCTGCGGCCTGGCCGAATCCGAGGGCGCCGAGACGGGCACGGATGCGATACCGCACCATCCGCTCGTCCTCGGGCACCGAGAAGGAGGCCAGGACCCATCGGGTGTGATCGACTGGCCCGGTCCGATGCAGGATCCGCTGGTCGCCGTCGGCGAACCACTCCTCTGCCGGCGCGGTGAGCGTGTAGCCCTTGGCCCCCTCTCTGATCGCCGACTGCAGGATTCCCGCCCGCTTCATGCGGGAGACGGCCGAGCGTGCGGAGGCTCCGTCGATCCCAAGCGTGTCGAGCATTCGGACGAGATCGGCCACCGGGACCCAACCTCCGAAATCGCGGATGAACGATCCGTAGAGGTCGAGAATCGTCTCCCGCGGGTTGGGCATGCTGATCAACTTAGTACGGGCTACTAGTGATCGCCAATATTACAGTATGCATCGAGCAGAACCTGATCAGGGCGACTCGATCCGTCGATTCCGCATCATCCTCCCGATCGACGAGACATCCGGCTTGAATTCGTACTCCATCAGGGCGATTGCGTCGGTGCAGTACTGGGGCCAACTGGGACGGATCCACGCTTCCCGCCCGGGCGGAACGGTGCTGGACTTCTATACCGCTCTTGAAATGATCGCTAAGTATGCGCTATATTCTGGGTCGTAGGTGAGCGGACATGACGGCAGAGACTTCGACAAGGTCTCGGACTTGCCTGGATCTCTCCGATCCAGAACTCTGGCAGCGCGGCGTGCCCCACGAGGAGTTCGCCCGGCTACGGCGGTCGAGCCCGGTTGCCTGGAATGATCGCTGCGACGGGCGTGGAGGGTTCTGGGCCGTCACGACCTACGACGACATCGTGGCGGTGTCGCGTGACACCGAGGCCTTCACGTCCCGCCGGGGTGTCATCAGCCTGGACGACTTCGACGACGAGCAGTGCGACGTGCGGCGAACGCTGCTCGAGATGGATCCTCCGCAGCACACCGAGATGCGCCGGATCACTGCCCGGCTGTTCACCCCAAGGGCGGTTCGGGCGTTGCAGGACTCGGTTCGCCTCACCGCGGCCGGACTCATCGACGAGGCGCTCCGGCGAGGGACTTGCGATGCGGTCTCGATCGTCTCCGAACGCCTCCCCATCCTCACGCTCTGCGGTGTCATGGGCATCCCGCCGGACCGTCGCGACGACATGATCCGCTGGAGCGACGCCGTCATCGGCTCCGACGACCCCGAGTTCCGGGACCCTGCTGTCGAGGCCGTACCCACCGAGCAGCGCCGCCTCCTGCCGTTCGGCCATCCCGCCTCCCTCGAAGCATTCGAACTGGGGCGGGAGCTGGCGGCGGAGCGACGGGACCGACCGGCCGGCGATGTTGTGACTGCGCTCGCAAGCGGCCAAGCCGCCGGCCGGGAGCTCACGGACCGGGAATTCTGCAACTACTTCCTGATGCTCGTCGTGGCCGGCAACGAGACAACCCGGCACTCCATCAGCCACGGCCTGCACGCCCTGGCGACCAACCCCGGTGAGTGGTGCCGCTTCCGGGCCGGCGAGATCGACGCGCACGTGGCGGCCGACGAGGTTCTGCGTTGGGCCAGCGCGGTCCATTTCGTCCGCCGTGTCGCCACCCGCGACACGGCGCTCGGGGCCGTCACGATTCGCGCGGGGGAGAAGGTGGTCATGTACTACGCCTCGGCGAACCGTGACGAGAAGCACTTCTGTGAGCCGCAGCGCTTCCTCGTCGACCGCTCGCCCAACAACCACATTGCCTTCGGCCGGGGCGGCCCCCACTTCTGCCTCGGCTCTCATCTCGCCCGGCTGCAAGTCGGAGCGCTACTGGAGGAACTTGCCCGGCGGGTGCGACGGCTCGAACTGGCCGGGCCGCCGGACCGGCTGCGTAGCAACCACATCAACGGGATCAAGCATCTACCGATCACGTTCGTGGCCGACCGATGAGCACCATGTCGTACCCGCCTCCCTACCTGGCGGCTGCTGTGCAGGCCGCGCCGGCTTTCTTGCAAGCGCGGGCCACCGCAGACCGCGCCGCCTCTCTCGTGGCCGAGGCCGCCCGGGGTGGCGCGTCACTCGTGGCGTTCCCCGAAGTCTTCATTGCCGGCTACCCCTACTGGAACTGGATCATGACGCCGCTGGCCGGGAGCGAGTGGTTCCGACGCCTCCACGACACCGCTGTGACAGTGCCGGGGCCCGAGGTCGCCGCCGTCGCCGCCGCAGCCCGCCGCCACGGCACCTACGTCGTCATCGGGGTCAACGAACGGTCCCGCAGAGGCGTCGGCACGGTCTACAACACGATGCTGACCATCGACGATCAGGGTCGCCTCGTCGGCCGGCACCGCAAGCTGGTGCCCACGTGGGCCGAGAAGCTCACCTGGACGGGCGGGGACGGTTCGAGCCTCCTCGTCCACGACACACCGCTGGGTCCGCTCGGCGTGATGGCATGCGGCGAGAACACCAACCCGCTGGCGCGGTTCGCCCTCCTGGAGCAGGGCGAACTCGTGCACGTGGCCGGTTACATCGCGCTGCCGACCGCCCCCGAGGGCTACGACATGGCCGACGCCATCAAGACGCGCACTGCAGCGCACTCGTTCGAGGGCAAGGTGTTCACGATCGCCGCCTGTTCGACCATCAGCGACGAGATCATCGCGGCGATGGCTCCCGCCGGGCCCGAGGCGCAGGAACTCCTGCGCCGGCGCAACGCGGCCTGGAGTGGTGTCTGCGGTCCCGACGGCGCCGTCATCGGCGAACCGCTCATCGACGTCGAGGGCATCGCCTACGGAGAGATCGACCTGTCGCTGTGCGTCCAGCACACCCAGATGCACAACATCACCGGCCACTACAACCGCTTCGACGTGTTCTCGTTCTCGGTTGACCGCACGCCGCGGGGGCCCGATGAGCCGTTCGACGGCCCGGTCCGGCTACTCGATACCGAGGCCGATTTCGCCAAGCAGGAGATCCGGCCATGAACAACCACTCCGCGGGCGACGCGCGTGATCTCCAGTTGGGCCGCGCTCGCGTCGACGCCGACGCCGACCTCGACCAGTACTATCGCGATCTGGACGGCCTCGACGCCGGCGCGCTCTGGACCGTCGCCAACGACATCGAACCGTGGGAGCCCCACTCCTTCTCGGCTCCGACCCTCTGGCGGTGGTCGGACCTTCGTACCCAGGCGCTGCGCTCGCTCGACCTGGTGAGCCCCGAGGACGCCGGGCGCAGGGTCGTCTACCTGCGCAACCCACAGCGCCGGGAGATCAGCGCCGTGTGCGGGCTGCTGTTCAGCGGCATCCAGGTCATGCGGCCAGGCGAGCGCGCCTCGGCGCACCGTCACGGCGCCTCGGCGCTGCGCTTCATCATGGAGGGATCCGGGGGTTACACGGTCGTGGACGGCCACCGCGTGGACCTGCACCCGAGGGACTTCGTGCTCACGCCCGGCGGCACCTGGCACGACCACGGTGTGGATGACGACGGCGAGATCTGCCTCTGGCAGGACGGCTTGGACATCCCGCTCGCCAACGCCCTCGAGGCCAACTGGTACGAGGTGCATCCGGACCACTACCAGGGCGTCGACCACCCACCGAACGACTCGGCGGGCGCGTTCGGCGGTCCCGCGCTGCTGCCGGTCGACTATTCGTGGGACCGGCCCTACTCGCCGCTGCTGCGGTACCCCTTCGACGCAACCTACGAGTCGCTGCAGAGGGCGGCCGTGGCCGGGGTCGGCAGCCCCTACGACGGCGTGATGCTGCGTTACACGAACCCCCACTCGGGGGGCCATGTCATGGCAACGATGGGTGCTGCCATGCAACTGCTCCGTCCCGGCGAGGCCACACGGGCTCACCGGCACACCGGCAACGTCGTGTACCAGGTGGCCAAGGGATCGGGACACTCGTTCGTCGGCGGGCGCCGCTTCGACTGGGTCGAGAAGGACATCTTCTGCGTACCATCGTGGACACCGCACGAGCACGCCAACGCCTCGAGGGTCGAGGATGCCTGCCTCTTCAGCTTCAACGACTTCCCCGTCCTCGAGAAACTCTCCCTCTGGCGCGAGCAGGCTCTCGCCGACGCCGAAGACCACCAGCCGCTGCAAACCGCGTGAGACTCGCTGCGAAGCGAAGCGCGGCGCGGTCGTGCCGTCCGGGCACGCCTCGGGAGGCCGTCGGGAGCGAGCCGGTATAATCCCGCCGACGGGGGGCGGGTCGCGACACCAGCAGGACAGCGGGCGGCAAACCCACAGCCGCCGGGAACGATGATCGAGGCAATGTGAGCCCCACCTACACCTTCACGTCGGAGTCGGTCACCGAGGGCCATCCCGACAAGATGGCCGACCAGATCTCCGACGCCATCCTCGACGCTCTGATCGCCACGGATCCCAACAGCCGGGTGGCCTGCGAGACGTTCCTGACCACCGGGCTGTGCCTCGTGAGCGGCGAGATCCGCACCAAGGCCTGGGTGGACATACCGGGGATCGTTCGGGAGACCATCTGCGGCATCGGCTACGACCGGGGCGATATCGGCTTCGACGGCAACGTCTGCGGGGTCGTGTTGGCGATCGGCGAGCAGTCGTCCGAAGTGGCGCTCGGCGTCGACAACGCTCCCCCCGAGGAACCCGAACTCATGGGAGCGGGCGATCAGGGTCTCGTCTTCGGTTACGCCTGCCGGGATACCGAGACCCTCATGCCGATGCCGATCCATCTGGCGCACCGCATGGCCGAACGTCTCGCCGAGGTGCGCAGGGCGGGCGCCGTGCCCTACCTGCGCCCGGACGGCAAGACGCAGGTGAGCGTGCGCTACGAGGGCGCCGTTCCCGTCGACGTGGAGACGGTTATCGTCTCCGCCCAGCACTCCGTCGGGATCGACCTGCGGCGCACGATCGAGCCGGACATGGTGGAACACGTCATCAATCCGGTGTTGCGGCCCCTGTTCCCCGAGGCCGACCCGCGGATCCTCGTCAACCCCACGGGGCGGTTCGTGATGGGCGGGCCGGTGGCCGATGCCGGTCTCACGGGGCGGAAGATCATCGTGGACACCTACGGCGGGATGGCCCGCCACGGCGGCGGCGCCTTCAGCGGCAAGGATCCCACCAAGGTCGACCGGTCGGCTTCCTACGCGGCGCGCTGGGCGGCGAAGAACCTGGTTGCCTCGGGTGCCGCCGACCGTTGCGAGATCCAGATCGCCTATTCCATCGCCATTGCCGAGCCTGTCTCGGTGATGGTGGAGACGTTCGGGACGCACCACGTGGACCCGGCCAGGATCGCTCCTGCCCTTCGCGAGGTGTTCGATCTGCGCCCGGCGGTCATCATCCGCGACCTCGACCTGCTTCGACCGATTTACACCGCCACGGCCGCCTACGGCCACTTCGGCCGCGAGCGCGACGAGTTCACCTGGGAGCGCACGGACCGCGTCCACGAGTTGCGATCGGAACTCGGCCTCTGAGCCGGACGCCGCCCCGGCATCCGCCTCCAACCGATCCCGAAACTCCCCACTGGCGCGGCCCGCGGGTCGTGCGGGTGCTCACCGACGTCGCTGCCGTCGACCGGGAGTTCGACTACGAGGTGCCCGCCGCCTGGCACCGGGACGGTCGAGCCGCGAAGCTGGCCATCGGGACGATGGTCCGGGTGGCATTGCAGGGTCGCCGCGTCGGCGCCTGGGTGACCGCCTGCGATCCCGAGCCCACCCCGTGGCAGCTGCGACCCCTTTCGAAGCTGGTCGGCGTCGGACCGTCGGCGGAGCTGGTCGACCTGGCGCGCTGGGCGGCCTGGCGCTGGGCCGGGCGCCGCGCCACGTTCCTCCGTACCGCCTCGCCACATCGAGTCGTCGAGTCGGTGCCCGATCTCGGCCCGCGCCGTGAAGTGCCGCCTCCCCGGGCGACATCGTCGGGGGCCGGGGAGGCCACGTTCTGGGCGGCCGCTTTCGACCGTGCGGTCTCGGTCGTGAGGATCCCGCCCGCGGGTGACCGGGGACCGCTGCTGGCGGCGGCCCTGCAGCGCGGCGACGTTCTGCTGGTCGCCCCGCACGTCGCCGAGGCGACTCGCCTGGCGGAATGGGTGCGCCGTCGCGGCGTCGCCGCGGCTCTGCTGCCCGATGGCTGGGCGCAGGCGTCAGCCGGCGGGGTGGTGGTCGGGACGCGAGCCGCGATCTTCGGCCCGGTGCCCCGGCTTGGGGCGGTCGTCGTGCTCGACGAGCACGAGGAGGCGCTGGTCGCCGAGGACGCTCCGACGTGGAGCGCCCGCGAGGTCGCCGTCGAGCGGGCCCGCCGGGCGGGCGCCCCGTGCGTGCTGGTCTCGCCGATTCCCACTCTGGAGGCGCAGGAAATGGCGTCAGTAGAGCCTCTGGTACCGCCGCGCCCCCTCGAGCGGGAGGGGTGGCCGAACCTGGAAGTGGTGGATCAACGTGATCCGGAGGTCAGCCGCCTCGGATTGCTGACCGAGACGCTGGTTGCCCGCCTGCGATCCAGTGAGAGGGCAGTCTGCGTCCTGAACCGCAAGGGGCGGGCACGTCTGCTGGCCTGCGGGGGATGCGACGAGTTGGTGGTGTGCGACTCATGCGGTGCTGCGGTGGGTGAGGGTGCCACAGCGGGCACCGTGACCCGATCCGGCGATCTGGATTGCCCGCGCTGCGGCGAGTCTCGTCCGCGGGTCTGCTCCCGTTGCGGCGCCACGCGCCTGCGGACCCTGCGTCCCGGAGTCGCCAAGCTCCGCAGCGAGTTGGAGGTTCTGCTGGGCGAGCCTGTCGCCGAGATGAGTGGCCCCCCCCGGTCGCCCTCGGAGCCGCCGGAGGAGTGCGTCGGAGACGCCCGATGCGTCGTCGGCACCGAGGCCGCGTTGCACCGGGTTCGCGATGCCGACCTGGTGGCGTTCGTCGACTTCGATCAGGAACTCTCGGCGGCGCGTTACCGGGCCAATGAGCAGGCCATGGCACTTCTGGCCCGCGCCGCCCGGCTCGTGGGGCGCCGCAGTGGCCGCGGCCGGATGCTGGTGCAGACGCGCCAGCCGGATCACCCCGTCGTGCGGGCGGCCGCCGCTGCGGACCCCGACCTGGTGAGCCACCACGACCGCGCCTTGCGGCGGCAACTCGGATTCCCCCCGTTCGGGGCGCTCGCCGAGATCGCCGGAGCGGCGGCCCCCGCCTTCGTGCAGCGCCTCGGACAACCCGCCGGTCTAAGAATCTCCCCGGTGGGGGAGGGTCACTGGGTCGTTCGCGCCGCCAACCGCGATCTCCTCCTCGACGCCCTCGCCGCCGTCGAACGCCCCCCAGGCCGCCTCCGCCTCGCCATCGATCCGGTCCGCCTCTAGGCCTGCCCGGCGTCGTCACTTTCGCGCTCGGTCCCTGCGTGTCATCCCGGTGGAGGTCGAGACCGACCGTCAAGAGATCCGTCCGGCGAAGCACGAACAGGACGTCCCCGTCTGCGTCTCTCCTGCGTGGCAGGATACGATCCGCGGTTGCCGTCGTAGCGGAGGTATGCGTGGAGAGCGCTTGGAAGTGGCCTGGCTCCAGATGGTGGCGTGTCGACCTGCATGCTCATTCGCCTGCATCGCATGATTTCGGTGCTGACGGGAGTGGTTCGACAGAAGCGGCGCGCCGATGGATCGAGTCGGCACGCGACGCTGGTCTCGATGCCATTGCTGTCACGGACCACAATTCAGCGGAGTTCGTCTCGGCAGCTTCAAGAGGCTGCCGCTGAGGTGGACAATGCTCCCGGTCCTATTTCCCTGGCGCTAGAGCTCACGGCCAATGACGGATCCCATCTATCTGCTCATCATTGGATCCATCCGGCTCTGAATCAGGAGAACATGTGGATGATCTCCTGTCCCGCATGGAGATTCCGGTTGAGGAGCGCGGCGAGAGGATCGCACGAACGTCACTGCGAGCGTCGAGGCAGATCTTGAAGACGCGTGCGACGATCGGACCCTCATTATTGCAGCACACGTCAATGGACCCAGCGGGACTACTAGAACATGCGGGCCAGCAACGAATTGCAGAACTCCGTGATCACGAGACTTGCGGCAGTGGAGATCCTACACCCGGATACGCGAGTATCGACGAGTCGTGGCTAGATGGCAGCAAGCCGGAGATTGGGTCGGAAGATCTCTCAGATATGGGCTTCGGACAGCCACTCATCTTGATGACGTCGGTAAGCGGTACACGTGGGTGAAGATGACGGAACGCCGACCATTGAAGGACTTGCGACTGGCTCTCTCTGGACGGTGAGCGATTCCCTTAGAGCCTGTCCGGTCGGGAGGATATCAGGAGATCCAAATACACATGCGGAAATGGCGATTGAGAAGATCACGGTACGATGAGGCGAAGATACATAGGCCGGGTCGTCGCCAACCGAAGTTCGCTTCAATCCATGGATGAATGCGATCATTGGCGGCCGCGGTACTGGGAAAATCGACCCTTCTCGATCTCTGGTCCGAAAGGCAATGAGGAGGGACGGCGACCTCGAGAGCGCCGGAGGCGATGAGGAAGGATCACTACGTACACTATTCGATAGTCGTATGCAAGTGCCTGCTTCTCGCTCAGAGGGTGGCCTACTGACCGCCGAATCCCGTGTCGAGGTAGTATACCGGAAGGACGGTGAGCGATTTCTGCTCTCGTGGAGCCAGGATGGAACCGCTCATCCGATCGCTCGGACTCGACGGCGACGAGCAAGTTCCAGAGGAAGGCAATATCCACGAGCGATTCCGAGTGCGGATATACAGTCAAAAGCAACTCTTCGCTTTGGCTCGGAACCCGAACGCTCTGCTCTCAGTTCTTGATGATACCCAAGTCGTCGGAGGCGCCGAATCCAGACGAGAACTGGATCGCTTGGCAGGTCGCTACCTCTCTCTACGAGCGGCAGCCCGGCTGGCTAGCACGCAGGCAAGCGAACTGCCGGATCGCCAAGCGTCGCTTGCGGATGTTCAGCGAAAGCTCGATGTCCTTCAGCAAGGTGGACATGCCGAGGTCTTGCGCCTCTATCGGGGTCGTCGCCAGAGCTGATGGCACGTGGAGAGCTGTCTTGGCGGCTACAGATACGGGCTTGGAGTCAATACGGCAAGCTGTCCGCGCGATCTCAGTTCCCGATCTGAATCGGTTGAGCACTGGCGAGAACGAGAACGATGCTGGCCGAGCCCTCAGGCGTGCCCACCGATCTCTTCGTCAGTTGATTGACGACTTTAGGGGCAAGGCGCTTGGGGGAATCGACGACGTTATCCGGGAGCTTACGGAATTGGGTCACGGAGACGACGCCTCCGAGTGGGACACTGCCGTCAGGACAAGCGAAGAAGCTTACAAGATGACCGTGGCTCAACTCGAGGAGCAGGGTATAGCGGATCCGGCAGAGTACGGAGAACTGGTTGAGAGAGCGAGAATGCTCGAATCCGAAATCGGCGTGCTTGGTACGGAGAGCCAGAAAGCTGGCGACCTTGAGAACGATGCTGCCGATGCGCTTGAAGAGTATCGAGAGGTACGTCGCCAGTTGAGCTTGAGGCGGGAGAGATTCGCACGTGGAGCATCGGGTAACACGCTTCGTGTTCAGGTCGAATGCCTTGGTGATCACTCGGATCTTGCCGAAGAGTTCGTGGACATATTGGGCATTACGGCGTTCCACGAGGATCGTAGGTCAATCGCCCAGCGAATCAGACCTCAAGAAGATGAGGAGTGGGAGTGGGGCTCCTTGGACAGCGTTGTTCGCGCAATGCGGGAATTCCAATCGACGGAGGGCGACTCGTGGGATACGCGAGATGCTCGCTTCGCGGGCAAATTGAGGAGTCTCCCCCCGGAACGGATTGACCGCTTAGCACTGTACCTTCCGGAGGATATAGTTCACGTCAGCTTCAGGGGTGGTAGTACCGCGACGCCCTGGCGGCCCATAGCGCAGGGGTCGCCGGGACAACAGACTGCGGCGCTATTGGCTTTCGTATTGGGCTTTGGTTCCGAGCCCATCGTGCTGGATCAGCCCGAGGATGATTTGGATAGTACGTTGATATATGACCTGCTCGTCAGGCGCTTTCGCGAGACGAAACCCACACGGCAGTTGATCCTCGTGACACACAATCCCAATATTGTGGTGCACGGAGATGCCGAGTTCGTTCTTTCCCTCGACGTGCGCGAGTCTCAGACGATCATCGGGTGCGAAGGTGGGCTTCAGGAGGAAAAAGTACGTGACGAGATCTGTCGTGTCATGGAAGGCGGCAGGGAAGCATTTGAGAGCCGATACAACCGCATCATGCCGCCGAAGGGAGTTACGTGACGACGCCGAGCGATGAGCTAGGGAGGCGGATTCGACTCGGCGAGGACTCCACGCTTGAACTGAAGCTGGTACTACTCGCTGGGAAGCGCGTCACCGATCCGAACCGGGATCGCTTTGCGGACGAATTGGCGAGCATGGCCAACGGCTCGGGTGGAACCGTGGTGTTGGGGGTCGACGACAAGACCCGCGACATTGTTGGCATTCCGCTCGAGTCTCTGGACATCGTCGAAACGTGGGCGCGTGACATCTGCAATGATTTGATAAAGCCGCCGTTGGACGCGACGATTAGGAAGCTGGAAGTCCGGGGATCATCCGGTGATCTCCTTGCCGTGATCCGTATCGATGTTGCCAAGAGCCTGTTTGTCCACCGAAGTCCCAGCGGGTACTTCAGAAGATTAGGTAGTTCCAAGCGGGAGATGCCTCCCGAGTTCTTGGCGCGACTGTTCCAGGAACGCAGCCAGAGCAGGTTGATCCGCTTCGACGAGTCCGTCGTTCCGGGGACACGACCAGCGGATGTCGATGAGCGCCTCAGAGCACGGTTCCTGCCTGACGCGGGCACCGCGGACGATTCCTACCTGCAGAAGCTCCGCATTGTCGCCGAGGACGAGGATGATGTTCCGCGTCTGACAGTCGCCGGTGTCCTCATGTGTACCCGCGAGCCCGGCAAGTGGCTGCCGCACGCGCAAATCCAGGCTGTTTGCTATGCCGGTGCCCGTAGCGATGTGAACTATCAGATCGACGCTCGGGATCTTGTTGGGCCGCTGGATTCGCAAGTAGTGGAAGCATTGCATTTCGTGAAACGAAATATGAGAGTGACTGCCACGAAGGAGGTGGCCCGTGTGGATCGTCCTCAGTTCAGCGAGCGAGCCGTGTTCGAAGCAGTGGTCAACGCGGTCGCACACAGGGACTACTCCATGGCCGGTGCGCGCGTCAGGCTCCATATGTTTCGGGATCGTCTTGAGTTGTATGTGCCGGGCGATCTTGCGAACACCCTGACGACCGACAGCATTCACCTGCGTCAGTACAGCCGCAATGAACTGATTGTCTCTCTGCTTGCTCGTTGTGAGGTTCCGGAATCAGCCGGGATTGGCCGATCACACATGATGGAGCGGCGAGGAGATGGGGTTCCGATCATTCTGGCCGAGAGCGACGAACTGTCGGGCCAGCAACCGGAGTACAGCGTGATTGATGGCAGCGAACTCCGGCTGGTCATCTGGGGGGCAGCGGCAGCCACCTGAGCGGCGTTTCGCCCGACGCGCCGGACACCCGCACCGGCGACCCCCGACCGGACCGCTGGCCGCCGGTATGATGCGGCGGTGCGGGGGTTGGCGGTCGAGCATGACCCGACGGGGCACGCGGCGCTCGTTGGCGAGGCTCTCGGTCGGCGGGGCGTCGAGTTGGAGACGTTCCGCGTGGTCGGCGACGTGCAGCACCCCGTCAGCGATCGCGAGTTCCCCGATCCGGGCGATCACGACCTGATCGTCGTGCTGGGTGCGATCTGGTCGGTGTACGACGACGCCACCGTCGGGACCTGGATCCACCGTGAGATCGACTTCGTCCGGGAGGCGCACGACGCCGGGGCGGCGGTCCTGGGTGTCTGCTTCGGTGGTCAGGTACTGTCGGCCGCTCTGGGGGGCACGGTGTCACGGGCGCCGGCGCCGGAGTTCGGCTGGCTGACCATCGATTCCGACCTTCCCGACGGCCTCCTGCCGGGGCCTTGGTTCCAGTGGCACTACGACAGGTTCACCGTCCCCGAGGGCGCCACCGAGATCGCCCGCAACGCCATCGGTCCGCAGGCCTTCCGCAAGGGCCGGAGCCTCGGGCTGCAGTTCCATCCCGAAGTGGACAGCGCGATCCTGGCCGACTGGATTGGGTTCGGGGCCGACGAGTTGCGGGCCCACGGCGTCGACACCGACGCTCTGGCGGCGGAGACCGCACGCATCGAACCCTCGGCGACGCGGCGCACGCAGCACCTGGTGGACTGGTTCCTCGAGGAGATCGCGGAACTGTGATCCGCCGGCCGCTCTCCCCGGTCGACATCTGTAGTCACGACGTCTACGAGCAGGCCATCCCTCACGAGGCGTTCGCCCGCCTGCGGCGCGAGATGCCGGTGGCTTGGCACGAGGAGCCCGACGGCAACGCCGGGTTCTGGGCGGTGACCCGCTGGGCCGACCTCGTGGCGGTCCACCGTGACCACCAGACGTTCTCCTCGCAGGTCGGCGGCACCGAGTTGGAGGAGCTGGAGCGCGACCCCGAGGCCCGCGAGGCCCGGCGCACGATGCTGGAGACAGATCCCCCCGAGCACACCGGGCTGCGGCGCATGGTGTCCCGCAATTTCACCCGCCGGAGCATGGATGGTTGGACGGGCGCCGCCCGGGAGCTCACGGCGCGGATATTCGACGAGGCCCTGCCGGCGACCGGGGGCAACGGCGCCGCGGCCGAGGTGGAGTTCGTGAGCGCCGTGGCCCGCCGGCTGCCGGTCCTGATGATCAGTCGCATCCTCGGGGTGCCCGACGAGGACACGGGCAGCCTCTTCGAGTGGGCCGACAGGATCATCTACCACGCCGATCCCGACTACTCCGAGGTGGTCTTCGACAAGGAGGACACCGACCCGTATCGCCTGCTGCCCTTCCGCAGCCCCGCCTCGACGAGGGTCTTCGACTACGCCGCCCGGCTCGCCGACGCCAAGCGCCGCCATCCGGCTGACGACGTGGTGTCCCTGCTGGTGGCCGCCGGCGAGCTGTCGCCGCAGAACTTTAAGACCCTGTTCCTGCTGCTGGTCATCGCCGGCAACGAGACCACGCGCCACGCCCTCAACCACGGTGCCCTGGCGCTCGCCGAGCATCCCGGGGCGCTGGCGCGCCTGCGGGCTGAACCCGCCCTGCTGGACACCGCGGTCGAGGAGGTCCTGCGCTACGCCTCACCGCAGATCCACTTCCGCCGGACGGCGTTGGTCGACACCGAGATCGCCGGGGTCCCGGTTGCGGCCGGCGACAAGATTGTGACCTGGTACCTCTCGGCGAACTACGACGAGGACGTCTTCAGCGACCCTCACACGCTGGATCTGGGGCGCGACCCCAACCGCCATGTGACATTCGGTGGCGGCGGCCCTCATTTCTGCCTGGGCTCGTGGCTGGCTCGCCTGGAGGTGCGGGTGTTCCTGGAGGAACTGCTGCGCAGGAACCTGCGTCTGGAGGTGTGCGGGGAGGTCACGCGGGTGCGCTCCAACTTCATCAACGGCCTGAAGCGCCTGCCGCTGCTGCTCGGCCCGGGCTGAACCGGCGGCGGGTCCGGTCACTCAAGCGGCGTCCAGCCCGATCCGGCGGCGGGCGTCGGCCAGCAAGCCCGCCACCTCCGCCGCGGCTGCGGCCGTGCCGTAGACGTAGCGGTCGGGGCGGATCAGCACGGCATGGACCCCTGCGGTGAGCCGGCCCAGCCAGCCCTCGGGGTCACCCAGGAGCGTCGTGTCCAGCACCCGCGCCAGGCCGGCGCCGTCGGCCGGCCCGTTGCTCACCAGGTACCAACCGGGCCCGGCCACGTCGTCGAGCAGGCGCCGCTGCCCGTCGGTTTCCACGGTTGGCTGGCGAGCCTGGTGGCCGACGGGGAACGGTGGGGCGCCACCGCCGGTGGTCTGGAAGATCCCACCGAGTGGCGGCAGGCGCGACCAGCGCTCACCGTCGTCGCTGTCGGGTGCGGGGAATACCGGCCCCTCGAGCAGCCGGCCGGCCTCGATGGACAGTTCGATGCAGCGCTCGAGGTGCGGCCGGCGCTCCGCCTCGTAGCTGTCCAGCAGCGCCTCGGGTGCGCCGTCCCGTAGCACGGCCTGCAGCTTCCAGGCCAGGTTGGCGGCGTCGCGGATGCCCGAACACATGCCCTGGCCCATGAACGGCGGCATCTGATGGGCCGCGTCCCCCGCCAGCAGGAGCCGCCCGCGGCGCCAGGACTCGGCGACGGTGGCGTGGAAGGCGTACACCGCGGCTCGGACGATCTCCCCGTCGCCGGGCCGCAGCCAGGGGGCCAGCAGGCGCCATACGACCTCCGGATCGCGCATCTGCTCGTCGGGCTCGTCGGGGGACAGGCGGAACTCCCAGCGGCGGTGGTTGCGGGCCGACGGCACGAACGTGGCCGGCCGCCGGGGGTCGCACACCTGATGGATGATGCCGGGAAGGTCGACGGCCCGGACCAGCATCACGTCCACCACCAGCCAGCGCTGGTCGTAGCCGAGGTCGACGAAGTCGATGCCGGCGAGGCGGCGAGAGGTGCTCGCGGCGCCGTCACAGGCCACCACCCAGCGGGCGGGCAATTCCCGCCAGTCGGTGATCTCGACGCCGAGTTGTACGTCGACGCAGTCGAAGCGGTCCACGCCGTCGCGCAGGGCGGCGTCCAGCTCGGGCTGGATGAACACGTAGTCCTCGTGCCAGCCCAGGATGGGGTCCCGGGCGAAGTCCTCGTAGTCGAACAGAGCGTTGCCGGCGGTATCCACGAACAGCATGCCGCTACTGGGTTCGACGAGCGCCGCCACCTCCTTGCCCAGCCCGACGTTCTGGAAGATGCGCATGATCTCGGCATCGAGGTGGCAGGCCCGCGGGAGGGGGTACGGCTCGGTGGAACGCTCGTAGACGCAGGTACCGATGCCGGCCTGGCCCAGCAGGTTTGCCAGCGTGGCGCCGACGGGTCCGAAGCCGATGATCGCCACCTCGGGCATGTCGGCGACGGGGACGGGGGTGCCGGGAGCGTGGTTCATGGCTCGTTCACCTCGACCGGCTCCGGGAGTGAATTCCGACCTCCGCCGGGATGACGGGAGGGGGACCGGGCGTTGTCAGCCTGCCAGGTCGGGCGCCTCGTCGGACCAGCAGGTTGTGCCCCACGTGACGCACAGCAGCGTGCAGTCACCACCGGGTGCAGCTCCGTGCCAGTGCCGCTCGCCCGGCGGGGCGACGACGAGGGTTCCCGGCTCGAGCATGACGGCGCCGTCGGCGTCGGTGCCAACCCTGCCTCGGCCAGTCGCCACGTAGAGCAGTTGACCGCCCGGGTGGGTGTGCCAGTTGGTGACCGCCCCGTCGCTGAAGTGCACGTGCGCAGTGTCGGGCTCGTCGTCGCTCCCGGTGGCGTGCAGCATCTCCAACTCCACGTGACCGGTGAAGAGCCCTCCGTACGTGGAACTCCTGTCACCGCCGGCGACGACACGCAAGGCTCAGTCCTCCCCGTTGCCCGAGCCGGACACGAAGCGATTGCGCAGGCTGCCGATGCCTTCGATCTCGACCTCGACGATCTGGCCGTCGCGCAGGTAGCTCGGCGGGTCCATGGAGTCGCCCACGCCACCGGGCGTGCCGGTGAAGATCAGGTCACCCACCTCGAGAGTCACGTAGCGCGACAGCCACGCCATCAGGTAGCCGACGTCAAAGATGAGGTCACTGGTCCGGGCCTGCTGGCGGACCTCGCCGTCCACCCGGCAGCTGAGGGCCAGGTCGTCTGGGTCGGCAACCTCATCCGGCGTGACCATCGTCGGACCGATCGGCCCGAAGGCGTCGTAGCTCTTGGCAAGGGAGAACTGCCGTACGGGTGGGCGAAACTGCTCGTTCCGGTCGCTCACGTCGTTGCCGCAGGTGAGGCCCGAGACATGGTCCCAAGCGTCCGCCGCCGCGAGACCCTTGCCGCGGCGCCCGACGGCGAGCACCAACTCCACCTCGTAGTCGACCATCGCCAGGTCGAGCATTGGCACGTCGTCGTAGGGACCGCAGATGCAGGTGGGGAACTTGGCCATGATGTGCGGCTCAGCGGGGATCGCCCGGCCGGATTCTTCGGCGTGGCTCCGGTAGTTGAGGGCGAGGGCGATGATCTTCCCCGGACGGGGAACCGGCGGCTCCAGGGCGGCCTCCTCCAACTCCGGCCAAGCCGACGGATCCACCTCGGCGGCCAACTCCCCCAACGCCGCGTGGTTCGCCAGGTCGGCGGTCGTCATGGGATCCGAACTCAGGGCGCCGCCGGAGGCCTCGCCGATGTCCACCGCCCGGCCGTCGAGTACCAGGCAGGCTCGTCGGGACACGTTGGCAAATCTCATGGGTAGCTCCAGTCGCTCAAGCGGTCCAGCCTCCCGAGGGCCGATCGAACCATACGTGCACCTGCCCGGTGCCCGCAGCCGCCTCGTAGGCGGAGAACATCTCGCCCGGCGCCCGGCAGGCCGCGCCACCCAGCGCACCCACCATCATCAGGTAGTGCCCGAAGAACCCCTCCGGCGCGTGCGCGCGGAACCCGTCCACGCCGGCCAGCACCGCGGCATGGTCGCCGGCTGACAACTGCTCGATGAGCTGCTCGTCAGCGGTCCGCGCTCCGGGACTGGCGATGTTGGCCAGATCGGCGGACTCGTGGCTGCGGAGTTCGCGCAGCGGCCAGAACTGGTGGCTCAGCCCTCCCGAGGCCAGCAGCACCACACGCCGCTCCAGCCCTGCGATGGCGGTAGCCAGCAACTCGCCCAGCAGCAGGAAGTCCTCCGCAGTGGCGGTCTGGCAGATGCTCACCGACGCCCAGGCCTCGCCGTCCTGCAGGTAGCCGAGCAGGTTGACGGTGGGGTAGTGGATCGGCAGGTAGGGGTCGTCGCAGGCCAGCACCCAGGTGTCGTCCCGGGTCTCGGCCAGCGCCGCCAAGCTGAAGGCCAGCTCCGGATCACCGGGAATGTCATAGGGCATCTGCTTCATGCCTCTTGGCAGCTCGTCGGAGGTGAACAGGCCCCTGCGGCGCTCCTGCGAGGTGACGATGTGCTCGAACGTGCTGAACCAGTGGGTGTCGAACACCACGATCGTGTCGGGGCGCAGTTCGTCGAGACGCTCGGCTCGCAGCCGGTCGAGGCCGGCGCAGAGCGTGTAATCCTCACCGTCGTTGAGAAGCCGCCGCTCGGACTCGGGCATCACGATGGGCGGCACGTGCGAGACGAGCCCTGCGCCGACGATCTCTCCCATGCCTGCCGCCTCGTTCTGTGGGATCGGTGTGCCGCGCCACGCGGCACTTGTGACTAAAGTCGTTTGGATCCTAACAGTAGTTGCGGGAGGCGTCGAGATCGGCGTTCAGGGTGTGTCCAGATCCGCCGCGGTGCGCAGTAGCGTCCGGAGGTACGCGGCTAGGCGCATGGCCTCGGTGTCGCTGAGGTCGCGCGTGACCAGCGCCTCCTGCTTGTTGAAGGCGGGCATGATCTCGTCGACCACGCGGTGTCCCGACGCGGTGGTGCGCACGAGCAGGCGGCGACCGTCGGTCGGGTGCGGTAACCGCTCGGCGTATCCCTTGCGCGCCAGCGTGTTGAGCACGCCGGTAAGGGTCCCGCCGGTGATGCCGGCCTCGGCGGCGAGGTGGCCGGACTCCTGCTCGCCCCAGATGCGCAGCACGAACAGCACCACGAACGCGCTCCAGGAGAGTTCGTACTGCCGGAGCACGCCGCGCTCCATGTGGTTCCGCACGGCGGTGGCGGCGCGGAAGATGTTCGATACGGCGGCGAGCGCAACGAAGTCCAGGTCGAGGGTGCCGAGTTCGGCGCGGATGAGGCGCTCGGCTTCGACGAGTTCGTCGTCGCCGGCGGCGAAGGCTCGCGGCATACGCGCAACACTACGCCAGCCTCTGATACCCGATGGTGTGCCGGCGGTGTTCGGGAGCCGGGGCTCCGGAGCGGATCTTCGCCGTGCCCGGCGCCGCTGCGCCCGCCTTGCGCGCTGCGGCAGATTCGACGCGGGAGGTGGCCTGTGGTACGACGCCGCAAGCTTCCCCCGGTTTGCGAGACGGACAGGAGGTGCGCCGTGAGCGCCGACTACCAGCAGATCCGCGTGCTCTGGCCCGATCATCTGAACCTGCCGCGCGGCAAGTACCTGCCCGCCGCCACCGCCGCCAACGGGGCGCGACACTGCCTCACCACCTTCGCGCTCAACTACGACCGTTACATGGGCCCCGTGCCCGGCACGGGCTTCCTGGAGGGCATGCCGGACCTGCATTGCGAAGTGAGCCTCGACGACGTGCGTCCGGGTTGGGAGCCCGGTGTCGGTGTCGTGGTCGGCAACCTCACCCACGCAGGCGAGGCGGTGCCCTTCGCCCCCCGGGAGGTGTTGCGGCGGGCCGTGGCCGCCTGGGAGGGCATGGGCTACACGCCGAAGGCCGGCTTCGAGTTCGAGGCCTATCTCATGACGCCCGACGGCGACGGCTGGGTTCCGTACCGTGCGCCGGGATCGTTCGTCTACGGAACAGGGCACTTCAACGATCCCGACGGCGTCTGGCGGGAGATCGCGGCGAGGGCCATGGCCTGCGGTTTCCGCCTCGAGTCGGTGAACGCCGAATACGACGAGGGCCAGTTCGAGTTCACGCTGGTCTACGACGACGCCATGGCGTCCAGCGACGAGGCGTTCCTGTTCAAGACCATGGCGCGCGAGGTGGCGGCCGAGCGCGGCCTACTGCTCACGTTCCTGCCCAAGCCGATCGCAGGGCGGGGTGGCAACGGCCTGCACGTCAACCTCAGCTTCACCGACAGCTCGGGCGGTTTTGCGTTGGTGGATCATGCGAGTTCCGACGGCCTGTCGACGCTCGCCAAGCGGTGCATCGCCGGGCAGTTGGCCTACCTGCGCCCGATGACCGCGCTGTGCTGCCCCACCGTCAACTCCTACAAGCGCCTGGCCCCGGCGCAACTCTGCGGCTACTGGCAGAACTGGGGTCACGACCACCGCTGCACGACGGTGAGGGTCAATCCCGAGAGGGGGGCCTCCACACGCCTGGAGAATCGGCTACCCGACGCGGCGGCGAGTCCCCACATGGCTCTGGCGGCGATCCTGACGGCCAGCCGCCTCGGCGTGCTCGGCGCGTTGGAGTGCCCGCCGCCGGAGACCCTCGACGGCCTCGAGAACGTGAGCTGCAACGTTCACACGCCGGCGAGCCTCTCCGAGGCGCTGGACGAGTTGGAGGCCGACGAGACTTTCGTGTCGGCACTCGGCGCCGAGACGGTGGCGCAGTTCACGGCCGTCAAGCGCACCGAGTGGGCCCAGTACGCCGCCCACGTCACCGATTGGGAACTGGACACCTACCTGCCCTACATCTGAGAGCCGCCGGCGCCCGCCGTCAGCGGGATGGGCCCAGGTAGGTGTCGAAGAGATCCGCGCGCTGCAGCAACTCCTGGCCCGAGCCCTCGGTGGCGATCTCGCCGGAACGCATGATGTAGGCCCGGTCGCAGGCCTGCAACATCCGGTGGGCGTTCTGCTCGACCACGAGGAGAGTGCGACCGCCCGCGGCCAGGCGCCCGATCAGGTCGAACACCAGGTCCACGAGCGTGGGCGCCAGACCGAGAGAGGGCTCGTCCATCAGCAGGATCCGCGGATGGCTCATCAGGGCACGGGCGATGGCGAGTTGCTGCGCCTCACCCCCGGAGAGGTAGCCGGCGGGCGTGTCGTGCCGGTTCCCGAGCACGGGGAAGAGTTCGGCCATCTCGTCGACTCGTTCGGCGCGCTGGCGGGCTGTGGCGGTGATGCCGGCGATCAGGAGGTTCTCGCGAACCGTCAGATCGGCGAACAGCCGCCGGTGCTCGGGCACCAGAGCCAGTCCGGCTCGCAGCATCCTGTCGGGCGCCGCGCCGGTCACGTCGGTGCCGTCGAGCCGGATGTGCCCTGCGGCTGGGCTGAGCAGCCCCGCAACCGAGTTCAGCAGCGTTGTCTTGCCGGCGCCGTTGGGGCCGATCACTCCCACGATCTCGCCCTTGTTGACGTACAGCGACGCAGACCTCAATGCGGCGATCGACCCGTAGCGGGTGGTGAGCGACTCGATCTGCAGCATCGTCCCGCGTCCCTAGGTGATTGTGGCCGGGTCCGGGGCAGAGCCTCCGGCCTGCCTCTGCCGGGCGCGCTCGATCAGTTCGTCCACGAGCGCAGGATCGTGCTCGTCGAGGGCGGGAACCCTGCCTCGTGGCTCACCCCCGTCGCTGATGTTGAACGGTGGCCGGAGCACCGTCGTGCGGCCAGCCGGCAGGTCCACGTCGACGAACCGGTTGCGCGCGCGTAGCTGCTCGTGGTCGGCCACTTGCAACGGACCGTTCACCCTGCCGAAGGCGATGCGTGCCCGGCGAAGCTTCTCCAGCACGACCGGTGGCGCCTCGGCGGCAAGGGCGGCGCTCAGTTCGGCCTCCAACTCGTCGACGTTGGCGACGCGGTCGGCGTTCCCGGCGAAGCGGGGATCGGTCGCCAGTTCGGGTCGGCCCATCACGTCGGCGGCGAGAGCCACCCACTCGGCGTTCGCCTGCACGGCGAGCATGATCACCGCACCGTCGGCGAGCTCGAACAGGCCGTACGGGGCGATGAGCGAGTGTCGTCGGGCCGAGCGGGTGGGCGGGGCTCCATCGGCGACGGAGGCGTAGGTCTGCGGCGCGGTCCACTCGGCGAGGCACTCCAGCATCGACAGCGAGATCGCCGCGCCCTCGCCGGTGCGGGCGCGCCGGTGCAGTGCCGCCAGGATGGCGCTGAGGGCGTACATCCCGGCGCAGATGTCGGCCACGGAGAAGCCGACCTTGCTCATCCGGTCCGGGTCGCCGGTGAGGGCGACCGCTCCGGCTTCGGCCTGGATGATCAGGTCGTAGGCCTTGTCGTCGGCCCGCGGCCCGTCGGTGCCGTAGCCGGCGATGTCGCAGGCCACCAGGTGCGGGTGACGGTCGACGAGTTGTTCGGCCAGCACGCCGGCACGGCGCGCGGCGCCGGGCGACAGGTTCTGGACGAACACGTCGGCACCCGCTACCAACTCGTCGAAGCGCTCCCGTTGCGGGGGGTCGCGCAGGTCGAGGGCGATGCTGTCCTTGCCGCGGTTGCCCCACACGAAATACGTGGACTCGCCGGCGAGCCGGCTGTCATAGTGGCGGGCGAAGTCGCCGTGGGGCGGCCGCTCCACCTTCAGCACCCGGGCTCCCAGATCGGCCAGATGGCGGGTGGTCAGCGGTGCCGACACGGCGTTCTCCAGCGTCACCACCAGGATGCCCTCCAGCGGCGCGGTCATCGGTCGATTCCCACTGGTTCCATCGTCACCGACGTCACGCCGTGCACGAAGTTGGAGGCGATCCTTTCCGGCTCGCCCACCTGGTGCAGGCCGATGCGCCGCTTCAGGAGTTCTTGAATCAGCACCTTGATCTCCATGCGTGCCAGCGACGCGCCAAGGCAGAAGTGGTGCCCTCCGCCGCCGAAGGCGAAGTGCTCGTTCGGCGATCGGGAAACGTCGAAAGCGAACGGATCCTCGAAGACGTCGGGATCTCGGTTCGCCGAGGCGTACCACATCACGACCTTGTCGCCGGCGGCGATGTCCGTGCCGGCGAGGGAGGTGTCGCCGCGGGTCGTGCGGCGCATGTGCATCACCGGCGTCGCCCAGCGGAGCACCTCCTCGACGGCGGTGTCGGTGAGTTCCGGCTCCGCACCGAGGCGACGGAGTTGGTCGGGCGACTCGGCGAGTGCCAGGGCGCCGTGGACGATGGCTGTGCGGGTGGTCTCGTTCCCGGCGAACACCAGTAGGTGGAAGAAGTTCCGGTATTCGCTCGCTGAGAGAACGCCGCCGTCGGCCGCCCGCACCAGGTCACTCACGACGTCGTCGGCCGGCTCGGCGCGCCGCATCTCACCCAGTTCCTCGCCGTAGGCGAACAGAGCATGGCTCGCCGGACTGCCGAACGGCAGCAGCCGCAGCGGCGTCGTGTTGCCGAAGGCGTCCGCTGCCAGCGTCGGGCGGTCGCCGGTGCCCTCGACCAGGTAGTCGGAGAGTTCCACCAGGTAGTCGGCGTCGGCGTCGGGCACGCCGAGCATCAGCATGATCACCCGGATCGGCAGCGGCGCGGCCACCTCGCGCACCCAGTCCCCTCCACCGGCTGCCACGAAGCGGTCCAGCAACTCCACGGCGATCGTCCGTGTGGCCTCGGTGAAGTTCCCGACGTTGCGGGGCGTGAATTCGCGGCTCACGATCCGCCGCAGCCGGTTGTGATCCGGTGTGTCGGTGTTCGATGATCGGTGTGCTCCGGTGTGTCGGTGTCGATGATCGATCGGCGGGCTTCGAGCGCGTCGGCCTCCAGGTCCCAAAGGTTCGTGTGCCCCATGCCGGAGGAGAAGACACCGGGGTTGCGCGACACCTCGCGGACGTCGTCGTGGCGGGTCACCGCCCAGAAGCCATCCGCTCCATACGGGTGCCACGGCAGTCCCGGCGTCGCCCGCATCTCGGTGAACCGGTCGTGCGGGATGCCGTCGAGGTACAGGCCCGGTGACGTCACGTCGGGCGTGCGATTGACGGCCGGC
The DNA here is from genome assembly GCA_963668565.2 of Acidimicrobiales bacterium. Classification (GTDB taxonomy): domain Bacteria; phylum Actinomycetota; class Acidimicrobiia; order Acidimicrobiales; family CATQHL01; genus VXNF01. The sequence goes on along the minus strand of CAXXMX010000010.1, from coordinate 2,973,949 downwards.
GCGGGCGCCGAGGTATCCGCTCCTGGGGGATCGGCGTCTGTCGCGATGGCCACTAGCTGTGCTCCATGTACCGGCTGCGCTCCCAGTTGTTGACCTCGTCGGGGTGCGGCGAGTTGGCCCCGAACAGCTGCAACTCGGTCTCGGCGAGCATCACGAGCGTCCGTGCAAGTGGTTCGCCCAGCATTCCGGCCAGTGCACTGCCGTCGAACGCGGCGATCGCCGAGGCGAAATCCGCCGGTATCGGCGTGGCGTCCCCCGGGTTGGCGTAGGCGTCGCCGACGGTCATTGTCGGCGGCGACTGGGAGCGTTCCACGCCGTCGGCGCCGGCCGCCAGGAGAGCGGCGATCACCAGATAGGGATTGGCGTCGGCGCCCGGCGAGCGCCACTCCACGCGGTTGGCCCGTGAGCCGGCCTCGACGATGCAGCGGGCCAGCACCGAGCGGTTGTCCAATCCCCAGTGCACGTGCGTGGGGGCAAACGTGTAGGGCCGGATGCGCTTGGAGCTGTTGGGCGTCGGCGAGTTGATCAACGTCATCGAGATGGCGTGCGTTATCAGTCCGGCCAGCCAGCGGCTCATGAGTTCGTTGGGTGCGCCGTCGGAGGAGGCGAACCTGTTGGAGCCTTCGGCGGTCAGCAGACTGGTGTGCACGTGCATACCGGAGCCCGACGTGTCGGTCCAGGGTTTCGCCATGAAGGTGGCCCGCATGCCGTGGGCGACGGCGACCTGCTTCACGATGCTCTTGAACAGTGCGGTGCTGTCGGCGCAGCGCATGGGTGAATCGGGGCCGGTGTTGATCTCGACCTGCCCCGGGCCGTACTCGGCGTTCGAGCCCTCGACCTCCATGCCGGCCCCTGCGAGCGCGGCACGGATGTCGGCGAGGGCGGCCTCGATCGCCAGCCCGTGGGTCAGCGAGCTGTACTGGATGCCGTCCAGTGCGGGTGCCCAATCCTCGGTGCACAGGTAGGCCTCGAGTTCGGTCGCCACCAGAGGCTCCAGCCCGAGTGAGGAGCAGCGCTCGATCTGGGCCGCCAGCGCCGAGCGCGGGGAGATGGGGTGCAACCCCTCCTCGCCGTGGGATTCGGCGAACACGATGGCGTAGCCGGGTCGGTGGGTCAGCAGCCGCGCTGTCTCCAACCGGGGCTTGAGCACGCAGTCCAGATATCCCGCCTCCATGTTGATGTACGGGTTGTCGAGGATCTCGTCCTGAATGTCGAAGACGTAGATGGCGTCGGCGATGTTGACCCCGCTCTCGCACACGCTGCCGCAGAACCGCCCGACGGGCATCCGCTTGCCGCGCAGCCGTCCCTGGAGATCGGGAGTTGCGATCTCCACGGTGTGCACCCCGGCACCGAGGAGTGCCGCATGCAGGTCCTCGCCCGCGGCGGCGATGCCCTGGCCTGGCTCTGGGGGAATTCCTGCCACGTCGCTGCCTCCGTCGCGGATGCTCACGGGGTCACCCGCGGCCTACCGTCAGCACCAGCCGACCCCGCACGTCCCCGGCGCGCACCCGCTCGTGCGCCTCCGCCGCTCGCTCGAAAGGCATGGTCTCCACAGGCTGGATGATCGAGGGCTCACGCCCGGCCAGCGCCAGCAACTCGTCGAGTTGCGCCCGGCTGCCCCACACGCTGTTCATGAACGCCGCCTCGTGGGGGTAGGCGCCGAAGCCCCACGGGATCCTCCCGCCGAAGAGTCCGATGACGACCACCAGGCCGCGCTTGCGTACCGCGCCGGCGGCCTGGGCCAGCGTGACGTCCGCACCGATGAAGTCCAGTACCACGTCGGTCGGCGGGATCCCGTCGCCGGGATCGACGGCCTCGTGCGCCCCGATCTCGCAGGCGGTTGCCCGCTTGGCGGCCGAGATGTCCGCAGCCACGACGGTGGCATCGCTGAGCAGCCGCAGGTAGCGGATGGCGAACTGCCCCAACCCACCGGTGCCGATCACGGTGGCCCGGGCGCCGCGAGCGCGGCGCCGCAACAGCTCCAGCGTGTGCCCGACGGCCCGGTAGGCGGTGAGCCCGCCGCAGGCGAGTGGAGCCGCGGCGATGGGGTCCAGGTCGCCGAGTGGGGCCAGGTAGCGGGCCTCTCGCACGTGCATCCGCTCGGCGTAGCCGCCGTCTGAGAAGATGCCGGCCTCGGCCGAATCGGAGCAGATCATCTCCAACTCGGCACCGCAGTCGGCGCAGTTACCGCACCCCCACGGGGCGTAGACCATCACCGGGCCCAGCCGGGGGTGCATGCCGGTCACCTCGTGCCCGAGAATCCGCGGCATGGTGATGGGGAAGAGACCCTCGGAGATGTGCAGATCGGAATGGCACACACCGCAGGCGATCACGTCGATCACCTCCCCGGCGCCGGGCATCGGCTCGGGATGATCCTCGACGAGGCTCACCGGAGCGCCGAAGCGGGTGAGAAGCATCGCCCGCATCACGCGCCCCAGCAGATCGAGGCGGGACACCGGGGTGCGCTAACCGTTGCCGGAGTGGTCTTGCGTGTGATCATCGCCCTCTCCTGTTGACTCCCGGTTCAGTAGCTCTTGGGCAGGCCCAGGCAGCGCTGAGCCAGATAGGCCAGGATCAGGTTGTTGCTGACGGGGGCGACCTGATAGAGGCGGGTCTCGCGCAGTTTGCGCTCGATGTCGTACTCGGTGGCGAAGCCGAAACCGCCGAAGGTATCCAGAGCGGCGTTGCCGGCGGCCCAGGAGGCCTCGCTGGCGAGGAGTTTGGCCATGTTGGCCGCGGGCCCGCAGGGTTCGCCCGCGTCGAAGAGGCTCGCCGCCCTGAAGCGCATCAGGCTGGCGGCCTCGATGGCGGCGTACGCCCGCGCGAGCGGGAATGCCACGCCCTGGTTCTGGCCGATCGGCCTGCCGAAGACGACCCGCTCGGAGGCGTACGCAGAAGCGCGCTCGCAGAAGAACCGGCCGTCGCCGACGCACTCGGCGGCGATGAGGATGCGCTCGGCATTCATACCATCGAGAATGTGGGAGAAGCCCTGGCCCTCGGTCCCGACGAGCGCATCGGCCGGGAGCCGGACATTGTCGAAGAACACCTCGGTGGTGTTGTGGTTCATCATCGTGGAGATGGGCCGGACCGTCAGCCCTTCGACGAACTCGCCGCCGGCACCGCGCATCTCGAACACGAAGATCGAGAGCCCGTCGAAGCGGCGCGCGACATCTGCCGCGGGCGTGGTACGCGCCAGCACCAGCATGAGATCGGAGTGCAGGGCTCGCGAGGTCCAGATCTTCTGCCCCGTGACTGTCCAGCCGTCGCCGTTCCGCACCGCCCGGGTGGCGATGGAGGCTGTGTCCGATCCGGCCGCGGGCTCAGTCACCCCGAAGGCCTGCAGCCGGGTGCGGCCCGCCGCAATGTCCCCCAGCCAGCGCTGCTTCTGCGCTTCCGAGCCGTGGCGCACGAGCGCGGCCATGACGTACATCTGGGCATGGCAGGCGCTGGGGTTGCCGCCGCTGGCGGAGATCTCCTCGAGGATCACCGACGCGCCGGCCAGACTCAGCCCACCGCCGCCGTAGCTGGTGGGGATGAGCGTGCCCAGCCAGCCGTGCTCGGCGAGGTCAGCCACGAATTCGGTGGGGTAGCGGTCCGGCTCGAGGCTGCGCCAGTACTCGCCCGGATAACGGCCGCAAAGCCTGCGCACCTCGGCGCGGATGACCGCGAAGTCCGCCGGCTCGTCGAAGTTCATGGCAGTTCCCCGGGTCCGATCTCTGGGGCGCCGCCTGCGGCGGGATCCGAACGCGTCGGGCTGTCCGCGCCGTCCCAGAAGCCGCGGCCGCGCAGGAACGTCACCGCGGCCTCACCGCTCGCCCGCAGGTGCTGCTCCATGATCTCCCGAGCCCGCTCCGCGTCGCGCTCGACGAGGGCGGCGAGGATGCCCCCATGGTGCCCGGACGCCTCGGCGTGCCAGCCGTCGACGAGTTCGTAGTACTGGGCGGGGATGGAACGCGCCAGCAGACCCAGCAGCCAGCGGGCACGACGGGGGGCGGTGGCGTTGATGATCCGGTGGAAGTCAAAGTTGAGCTGCGAGAGATCGGCTTGGCCCTCGTCCAGGAACCTGGCATGAACATCCCGTAGCCGGTTCAGGTCGTCCTCGGCGAGAGAGCGCGCCGCGCCGGCCGCGACCCAGCCCGAGACCACGCCGAACATCTCGTAGTGATCGACGATGTCGGCAGGGGTCAACGGTGCCACGAACACGCCGCGACGCGGCGTGACCTGCAGCAGGCCCTCCTTGCCGAGCATGACCAGAGCCTCGCGTACCGGGCTGCGGCTCACGCCCAGAGCGGCGGCGATGGCTTCCTGGTCGATCTTGGCGCCGGGGGTCAGCCGGCCGGTCAGCACCAGATCGCGCACGTGGTCGGCGATGCCGTCCACCAGTGTGGGGAGCCTGCGTTGCCGCGGGAGACCTCCCTCGGCGCCCCCTGCGAGGAGTTGCGTTGCCATCCCAGTGCTCATGGTGCCTCGTTTCGCGATGCCGCGTCGGTGCCGAGGTAGGCGGCCTGCACCAGCGGGTTGGCTTGGATCTCCGCTGGTGTCCCGGATGCGATGACGGCGCCTTGATCAAGCGTGTACACCCGGTCGCAGATGCCGACGATGAAGTTGAGGTCGTGGTCGATCACGATCACACCTGCACCGATCATTCCTGCCATGCGGCGCACCACCTCGATCATTGCCACTGATTCGGTTTCGCTCATGCCGCTCGTCGGCTCGTCGAGCAGCAGGAATGCCGGCGCAGCGGCCACGGCGCGGGCGAGCTCGAGGCGTCGTGAGTTGCCGTAGTCGAGTTCGCTCGCCCGCCGGAGCCGGTACGGCCAGAGGCCGGCGGCGATGATGATGTCCTCCACGTCGGGGCGGGGCCGGTCGTGGCGGTGAACCTCGGCGACCTGTGAGGCCACCTCGACGTTGTCGCTGACCGTCAGCGACCCGAACAGCCGGAGATTCTGGAACGTCCGCACCAGTCCCAACCTGGCGATCTCGTGAGATGCCATCTTGGTGAGATCGACGCCGGCGAGCGCGAAACTCCCCGCACTCGACTCGACGACCCCTGTGATGGTGTTCAGCAACGTCGTCTTGCCGGCGCCGTTGGGTCCGATCAGCCCGACCACCTCGTTGCTCGAGGCGGTGATGCTCACGCCGTCCAGAGCGCGGAAACCCCCGAAGTCGACCGTCAGGTTCGACACCTCCAAGACCTGCTCGGAGTCCGGGGTCTCCTCGGCGCCGGTTGCCGCGGAGCGAGAGGGCTCGGCCGTCCCGGGGCGCTTGCCTTCCGCGACGATCCGTCGCAGCCAGGAGTCGATCTCGAAATCGCCGAGCAGCCCGTTAGGACGGAAGATCATGAAGCCGAGCATCGCCAGGCCGAGGAAGATCGTGGGAAGACCCTCGCGCAGGATCCAGTCCAGCCCGGGCGCGTCGAGGTCCAACCCGAAGAGTGCCTGACCGTCCGTGGCGAGCCACCGTGCCAGCTCGCGGCCCGCCGTGATCACGACCACCCCGGCGAGAGAACCGCTGAGGCTGTTCCGCCCGCCGACGATCAGCATCACGAGCGTGATGAGCGTGAACTTGAAGAAGAAGAACTTCGGCGTGAGGTTGCCCACTTCGTAGACCCGCAGCGAGGCGGCCACGGCCACGATCACCACCGACAGCACCAGCGCCACCATCTGCTGGGTGGCCGGGTTGATGCCCATGGCGCGCGCCGCCAGGTTGTCCTCGCGTGCCGCCCGCGCAAAGCGCCCCGTTCGGCTCTGACCGAACAGTCGCGCCACGACGATCGCCACGGCGAGCGTGCCGTAGACCGGCCAGCGGCTGTCGAGGGTCTCGCCGATGCGGAAGGAGAGGCCCGCTCGATCGCCACCGGTCACCTCGGGCCAGTTGACGGCGACCTCGTGGGTCACGAACAGCAGCGCCAGCGTGATGACCGTGGCGGCGACGGCACCCGAGCGGGCGCCCGACCGTGCGAGCCCTATGCCGATCACCACCGCCACGATCACGGTCAGGGCAACTGCCACGCCGATGGCCTCAACCGTCGACAGGTGAACCTCCTGCAGATCCCAGGGAGCGTTGCGGATGACCGTGGCCTTGCGCGCCGGGTCGATGGCGGTGACCGCGAAGGCGTAGGCGGCGACGGCGCCGAAGCCGATGTGCCCGAATGACAGCACGCCGGTGTTGCCGATGTAGACGTGTAGGCCGACCACCATGATGGCGTCGATCAGCATCGTGGTGACGAGCCTGTCCGCCGAACCTCCCGACACCACGGCGGCGTAGGCGAGCCCGGCGCCCACGAGTATGCCGAATTGGGCGCCGGACGCGGCCAGCGGCCAGAGGAGGTCGCGGCGGGGGTCGCGGAAGACCCGGGCGAGGCGGGCGAGCGAATCTGGCATCGTCAGACCCTCTCGGCGCGCCGCACGGTGATGAGTCCGCCCGGCCGGAAGATGAACAGGACGGCGATGAGCACGAAGACGAACCCGTCGGTGAGTCCGGTCACGGCGTCGGGCAGCCGCGAGCGCAGCAGGACTTCGGCAAGGCCGAGAGCGAAGCCCCCGATCACCGCGCCGCGCAGGCTGCCGAGACCGCCGACGAGAGCCGCCAGGACACCCTTCAGCATGGGGGTGATGCCCGCGCCGGGAGTCGTCTGCCCGGCGCGCATGAGCCAGAAGACCGCCGCGATCCCCGCGAGGGCGCCCGAGAGGGCGAATGCGCCGCGGATCACGCGGTTGGATCGCACACCCATGAGCCGCGCCACGTCGAAGTCCTCCGCGGCCGCCCGCAAAGCCATCCCGAACATGGTGCGCTGCAGCACGAGAGCGGTCGCCAGCAGGGCCACGAGAGTGACCCCGATGACGACCAGGTCGAACAGTTCCATGGTGATCGACCCGACGTCGAACGTGCGGGTGATCCAGCCGGGCCGGTCGAAGGTCCGCACCGACGCGGACACGTACATCAGGAAGACGGCCTCGACGACATAGTGCACGCCGAACGACGTGAGGAGCAGGGTGAAGTCGGGCGCGCCGCGCACCCAGCGGAAGGCCACCTGTTCGATGACCAGCGACACGGCGATCGAGACCGCGATCACCAGCGGTGTGATCCAGATCCACGAGATGTCACTCGTGAAGGCCCAGTACGCCGCATAACCGCTGACGGTGATCAACTCGCCGTGGGCGAAGTTCAGCAGGTGCATCACGCCGAAGATCACGGCGATGCCCAGCGCCAGCAGGGCGTAGATGCTGCCCCTGCCCAAGCCGTCTACAAGGTTCTGGACGAATTCGGTCATGCCGGTCGGCTCCGCCCCGACGTCGCGGGAGATGCGCTCGTGTCCCGGTTCACTGCATGAAAGTAATGGCGCGCGCTGTGCGGCCGGCGGACATCCGTCCTAGGGGGGGAGGGGCGCTCCGTCCGGCGGGAAGAAACCGAGCCGGACGGAGCGCAATGTGGGGGAGGAGGTTGCCCGCTACTTCCAGCTGGCGAGGAGCGTGTCGACTCCGCCCACGACGAGGTGGACCGACACCGGCTTGGTGGGGATGCCGTTGGTGCCGGCGTAACCCATCTCACCGGTGAATCCCTCGAAGCTGCCGATGGCTGCCACGGCAGCGCCGATCTGCTCGGGGTCGGTACAGCCGCAGTCGAGGATGCCCTGGATGCCGAGCAGCATGGAGTCGGCGTAGAGGCCGGCGAACGTGCCGCTCTCGAGGGCGTTGCCCGTCGTGGACTCGTAGCTCTCGATCAGCCGCTCGATCCGGCCGCCCGGCTCGAGGTAGGCATGGGTGGTGTGGATGATGCCCTCGGTGTTCGCCTCGAACAGCCCGCCGGTGGCTTCGAACGCGTCGGTGCTCATATACGTGAGCCCGTCGAAGCCCTGGGCCTCCAGTTGGCCGCGCAGCGCTGTGAGCTGGAAGGCGAGCATTGCCGAGTACACCGCCTCGGTGCCGTCCAAGAGGCCGGCGAGTTCGTTGACCTGCGACGAGAAGTCGACATCCTCGATGGGCACGTAGCTCTGGACCGAGACCAGTTCGCCGCCACCGTCCTGGAACACCTCGGCGAAGACGTCGGGGTTGTAGCCGAAGTACGGGCCGGGGCTCGAGAACGTCACGGCCCGCGTGATGCCACGGTCGAGTGCGACTCCGGCGGCGGCGCCGGCCTGCTGCGTGTCGTCGAAGGTGACCAGGAAGGACAGGGCGCCGACGTCGGGCAGGCTCGGCTCGGTGGAGGCGGCGAAGAACACGGGAACCCGTCCCTCGGTGACCTGCAGCACCGGCTGGCCGAAGTCGGCGAACGGCGGGCCGATGAGGAAGTGGGCCCCGAAGTCCAGCAGGTCCTGCGTCGCCCGTGCGGTGACCTGCGGGTCGCCCTGGATGTCCTGCACCGATACTTCGATCGGTGAGCCGTTGACGCCGCCGGTGCAGTTGATGAGATCGGCGAGGTGCTTGACCGCCTCGCTGCCGGGAATGTCGGCGAAGCCCGAAACCTCGCCGAAGTCCATCGCCATGCCGACACGGATCGGCTCGCCGGTCGGCGCGGGTTCGCAGCTACCGAGGTCGGCGGCGAGTGCGGCGTCGATGTCGATCGACGACATCATGTCCGCAGCTTCCTCCGCCGGGGCGGCGGGTGCCTCGGCCGGCGCCGCCGGTTCCTCCGCCGGAGCTTCAGGAGGTGCCGGTTCAGGTGGGGGTTCAGCAGCCGGGGGCGGTTCTGGAGGCGGGGCGGGTGCTGCCGATTCGCTGTCCTCGCCGCATGCCGCGGCGAGGAGGGCAAGCACCGCGAGTGCGGCGATCAGGGTCTTTGTTCTCATTGGTTCCTCCCGTCGAGGGGCCTACGCGCGAATTGCGTTAACGCCGGGTTGCATACTTTCTACTTTATAAGATATTGAAAGCTCGTGCCAGTCATCGGTCGCACCGCCGGTGTGCGTACGCGACGGGCAAGTGCCAAGGGGCGATTCGATGGTAGCGGTCATCCTCGCCGCGGCGGGCGGATGCCACGGAACTCCCAGTCTCCGCCGAAGGCCGTGGAGATGACCTCCTCCGATGCGCTGGGCTGCGCGCCGCAGTCGGCGCGTACCGGTACTGGACCGGCGGCCACTGTGTTGGTGAGCGCCCCGAGACCCTCGACCTCGACGGTCACCACGTCGCCTGGCTCCACCGGCCGGGAGCCCGCCGGCGTGCCGGAGAAGACCATGTCGCCCGGCAGCAGCGTGATGGTGCGGGCCAGGTCGGCCACGAGGTAGTGCATGTCCCAGGTCATCTCGGAGGTGTTGCCCTCCTGGCGTACCTCGCCGTTCACGAGGGTGCGCAGGCGCTTGTCGCGGTAGTCCCAGCCCTCGACGAGCCCGGGTCCGACCGGGCACATCGTGTCGGAGCCCTTCACCCGCAGCATCGAGCCGGCATCAGTGTCCCGGAAGTCGTGCAGCCCGAAGTCGTTGCCGATCGTGTAGCCGGCGATGTAGTCACCGGCCTCGGAGGGGCTCACGTTGCGGCACGGCCGGCCGATCACGATCACCACCTCGCCCTCGTAGTTGAGATAGCGGCACCGCTCCGGGCGGACGACGTGTCCCCGGTGTCCCAGCAGCGACGATGTGGGCTTGTGGAAGTAGGTCGGCGCCGGGGGGAGGGTCGCCATGAACTCCCGCACGCGGCTGGAGTGGTTGAGATGGACGCAAATGATCTTGCCGGGTACACACGGCGGCAGGTGGATGGCATCGGCGGCGGCGACGGATCGGCCGTCGGGGGCGACGAGCCGGTCGCCGGACACCTTGACCGTCGTTGCGGAGCCGTCCAGCAGGATCCTGCGCCGCTCACTCATCGGTCCTCCCCGGAAAGGTCCTCGCCAGAAATCATTAGGGACCAAAGCATATACTCGTTGTCGTGACCGGCTCTGAACTTCAGGGGTTCACCTTCCCCCGCTCGGCGACCGGCGCGTCCGAGCTCGTTCCTGCTCCTCCGTGGCATTACTCCGGCGACATGCTCACGATCGAGTACCGGACCGATCCCGAGGCCGTGGCCGAGTTGCTGCCGCCGCCTCTGGCGCCCGCCGAGGAGGATCCGGGTGCGGTGGCCGTGGTGTGGGCTGACTGGCAGTCGTGTTCCGACGGATTCGACGAACTCCTCGATCCGGTGCGGGCGCAGTACAAGGAGTGCTTCGTGGTGGTGCGCTGCCGGTACCGCGAGCAGACGTTCAGCCGGTGCGTCTACATCTGGGTGGACAAGGACTTCGCCATGGTGCGGGGACACGTGCAGGGGTATCCCAAGAAGCTGGGTGAGATCTGGCTGACGCGGCCCGTCACGGCCGGGCGGGCCGGACCTCGCCTGGAGTCCGGGGGACGCTTCGGGGCCACCTGCTCTGCCGGTGGGCGACGGCTCATCGAGGCGACCTTCGAGATCAGCGGCCCCAGTGAGGGGGCAGGGTTCGTGAACGCCCTGCCGATGTTGCATCACCGCTTCCTGCCGGCCATCGAATCCGACGGCACCGACTCCCTTCACGAGCTGGTCACCATGCGCGGCTACGACACCGAACTGGGCCCGGCCTTCCGGGGCGAGGCCAACCTTGCAGTCTTCGATTCCCCCACCGAGGAACTCACCCGCGTGGCGCCGCGGGAGATGATCGGCGGCTACTGGCGCAGCGTGGGGACGTCCTGGAACGGAGGCACGACGCTGGAGCCCACGCCTCGATGACGCGACGGACGATCGCGCCGGGCATTTGTCCGCCGGCTCGACGACCCGGCGGCTGCCCGACCAACCGATGATTCCCCGCCATCCCTGGACCCCGGCGAGCGACGACGGCTACGCCGACCTAACCAGCCACGACACGTTCATGGTCGGCGTGCCCTACGCCACGTTCGATCGGCTGCGCTCGGAGGATCCGGTCTCGTGGTGGGACGAGCCGGACGGCTCAGGCTTCTGGTCGATCACGCGCTATCACGACGTCATCCGGGCGAACCACGCCTGGGACACCTTCACATCGCGCCGGGGGATCCGCCTCGAGGAGATGGACGCCGAGGAGACCGAGGCTCGGCGCACGATGATGGAACTCGATCCGCCCGACCACACCCGCCTGCGGCGTCTGGTGAACCGGGGCTTCACCCGCAACACGGTCGACCGGTACACCGACGCCATCCGCGACCTGGCCCGCTCGGTCATCGTCGAGGCGCTGCGGCACGACGAGTTCGACTTCGTTACCGAGGTCGCCCGGCAACTGCCCATGCGCATGCTCGGTCGCCTGCTGGGGGTGCCCGACGCCGACGCCGAACAGCTCGTGGTCTGGGGCGACCAGCTGCTCTCGAACACCGACCCGGAATACACCGACCACGTCGTCGATCTCACCGACACCGAGGAGTTCAGGCTGATCCCGTTCCGCAGCCCTGCCGGCCTCGAGGTGTTCCGCTACGCCCAGGCGGCTGCCGCGCTCCGCCGGGAGCAGCCCACCGACGACGTCATATCCCGCCTGCTGGCTCCCACATCCGACGGCACTCCGCTGAGCGACCTCGAGTTCAACAACTTCTTCGCTCTGCTGGTGGCAGCCGGCAACGACACCACGCGCTACACCGTCACCGGCGGTCTCATGGCGCTGCTGGACCATCCCGCCCAACTCGCCAGGCTGCGCAGCGATCCGTCGCTGATTCCCGCCGCCGTCGAGGAGATCCTGCGCTGGACGACGGTGACGATGCACTTCCGGCGCACGGCCACCAGGGATGTCGAGGTGGGGGACCGGCTGATCCGGGAGGGCGACAAGGTGGTGTTGTGGTGGATGGGCGCCGACTACGACGAGCGTGCGTTCGACGACCCCTACCGCTTCGACATCGGCCGCACGCCCAACGACCACGTGGCCTTCGGGCGCAACGGACCGCACCTCTGCCTGGGAGCGTGGCTGGCGCGCATGGAGGTGCGCCTGACGCTGGAGGAGTTGCTGCCGAGGGTTGCGGAGATCGAGCTTGCCGGCTCCCCCGAGCGGCTGCGGTCCAACTTCATCAGCGGTATCAAGCACCTACCGGTGCGAGTGAAGCTCGCCTGAGCGCGTCCTCGGCTCAGGCGTACGGCTCCGCCTCGTCGCCGCCGGACAAACCTGCCCGCCCCAGACGATCCAGGCAGGCCTCCACGCTCCACGGCAGCATGGTGGCCCCGCAGCGGGCGTCGCGGTAGAGGCGCTCCAGCGGGTGCGGGCGCAGCAGCGACCGGCCGCCGCACACCCGCACCGCCAGCGAGGCCAACTCGGGCGCGGTCTCCATCGTCGAAACGGCCGCCGCCCACGCCCGGCGGACCTGCTCGGGTGCCGGGTCGGGCCCGGCCTCGCTCAGCACCCGCCGTGCCAAGGCGTGGGTCCGCTCGTAGGACAGCTGCATCTGCGCCCAACCGGCCTGCTTCTGGGCGTTGTCTCGCCGAGCTCCCGGGCCGACGCGACCGTCCAGGTAGTCGTCGGTGAAGTCCATCACGGCGCGCATGATGCCCAGGTAGCTGAACGACAGCGTCAGGTAGAAGTGCGGCCAGCGGTACGCCACCTGATCGAAGACGCCAGGGGGCAGCAACTCGGCGTCGGCCGGCACGAAGACATCGTCCAGCACGAGGGTGCGCGACACGGTGCCGCGCATACCCAGTGGGTCCCAGTCCCCCTCGATGCGCAGGCCGTCGGCATCTGCGGGCACGCTCATGAACCGGATCGTCGGGTCGTCCGGTGCCACGCAGATCACGTTGTGGCGGTCGGCGGCGCCGGACAGCGAGGCGAAGATCTTGCGACCGCTCAGCCGCCAGCCCCCGTCGGCGGGCACCGCCAGCGTGTTCACGCCCGCAGTGGCTCCGGGTGCGTTTCCCTCGCTGAACGGTTGGGCGTGGATGTGGCCCTGCTCGATGACGCCGGCGAACATCGTGGCCCGCCGGCGTTGGTGGCGGGCGCGCTCGGGGGCGGGCATGGCCAGGTCGTCGGCGATCTGCCCGCAGAGCAGCATCGTGGCGGTGTGCATGTTGAAGGTGAGGGCCGTGGACCCGCAGTAGCGCCCGAGCTCTTCCGACACCAGGCCGTACGTGGCGAAGTCGGCGCCCAGCCCGCCGTGGTCGGAGGGTATGCAGAGACCCAGCAAGCCTGCTTCACGCAGGTCGGCGTAGTTCTCGAAGGGGAAGCGGGCTTCTCGGTCGTAGCCGGCGGCTCGTTCGGCGAACGTCGGTCCGAGTTCGGTGACGAGCCCCACGAGGGCACGCTGCCGGGCAACGGATGGGGGACGATGCGAGGTGTTCACGAGGTGGCCGAGGCGATCATGCGGTGGTGCCTTCGCGCACCTGCACGGTCTTCAGGTCGCTGTGGAAGTCGAGGGCGTAGTCGCCCCCTTCGCGGCCCAGCCCGCTGATGCCGCAGCCGCCGAAGGGGGCGGTGAGGTCGCGCACACCGAAGCAGTTCACCCACACCGTGCCGGCCCGCACTGACCTGCCCACCCTCTCTGCCCGTGCCTGCGAGCCTGTGAAGACGATGCCCGACAGGCCGTAGCGCGTGCTGTTCGCCAGCCGCACGGCCTCGGCCTCGTCCGCGAACGTCTGCAGGGTGAGGACCGGCCCGAACACCTCCCGCTGCACGATCTCGCTGTCGTTGCTCGCGGGGCGAATCAGCGTTGGCTCGTACCACAGGCCGTCGGGACGGCTGCGGCGCCCGCCGCGCAGCACGGTGTCACCGGCTCGGCGCGCCCGTTCCACGAACCCCTCGACGCGGGCCAGGTGCTCGGGATGGATGAGAGGCGACATGGTGGTCGCCGGATCGCGGCTGTCGCCGATGACGTGCGCGTCGGTGTGGACGTCGAAGCGCTCCAGGAACTCGTCGGCGATGCCTTCGGCCACGAGCAGGCGCGTCCCGGCCAGGCAGACCTGGCCCGAGTCGTCGAACTGCCCGGCGGCGGTGCGTGCGGCTGCCTCGATGTCGGCGTCCTCGAAGACGATGAGGGGCCCCTTGCCACCCAGCTCGGCGGTGAACGGCACGATGTTGGCGGCCGCGGCCGCACCGATCGACCGGGCCGTCTCGGGTGATCCGGTGAAGGAGATGCGGCGCACCCGATCGTCGGCCACGAGCGCGGCACCAACCTCGGCGCCCCGGCCCTGCACCACGTTCAGCACGCCCGCCGGCAGTCCCGCCTCGTGCGCCAGGTCGGCCAGGATGCTCGCCGACAGCGGTGACCACTCCGCCGGCTTCAGCACCACGGTGTTGCCCGCCGCCAGCGCCGGCGCCACCTTCCAGGTGGCCAGCATGAACGGGGCGTTCCAGGGGGTGATGACCACCGCCGGTCCCGCCGGCATCCGCTCCACGCGGTTGTCGGTCCCGTTCGACGACCAGTTCCGCTCGTTGTAGGACTCGGCCAGCTCCGCGTAGGCCCGGAAGTTGCGGGCGCCGCGGGCGATGACACGCTTCTGCAGACTCTCCAGCAACATGGCCATGTCGAGGCATTCGATCTCCGCAAGCGCATCGACGGTCTCGTCGATCCGCTCGGCGAGCCGGCGCAGGTGGGCTCCCCGCTCGACGGGTCCCAGCGCCGCCCACGCCGCGGCCGCCTCGCACGCGGCTGTGACCGCGTCGGTGGCCGTGGTGGCGTCGCCGGCGGAGACGTCGGCCAGCTTCATCGACCAGTCCAGGGGTGCCCGGACCTCGAAGGTTCCGGGCGAGGCGATCCGCCGCCCGCCGATGTAGTGGTCCACCGAGACCGCGGTGCCGGCGATCATGACCCGCGGGCGTTCGGGGACGCTCATGGCGAGCGGTCGGTGATGGCGGGGATCTGCAGGACGCGGTACCCGCCGCCGATGGCGAGGCGCCGCGATGCCCAACCCTGCGCCCCCAGGCGCCGCACCAGCGAGTCGGCGCCGAGGTTCTTGTGCATGACCACCACGGCGAACCCTCCGGGATGCAGGCGTTCCAGCCACTCCAGGAGCAGTCGGTCCAGGGCCGGGTGGCCGATGCGCACCGGGGGGTTGCAGTAGACGGCGTCGACGCGAAGCCCCGGGGGGACTTCGTCGGGCGAGCAGACCCGCGCCCGCTCGCCACGTCCGGGGTCGTCGCCGCTGGCGACCGCCATCCCGGCTGCGGCCAGGTTGGCGACAGCCAGTTCCCGGGCCCGCTCGTTGACATCGGTCGCCCAGATGGTGGCGTCGGGAGCCCGCAGCCCCAGCGTCACCGCGATAGGGCCGTACCCGCAGCCCACGTCGGCCAGCACCCTGCCGCCGGCTGCCTCGCTGCCGTTGCCGGGCGGCGCCGGGGGCAGCGGTGCATGCTTGAGGAGCAGGAGGGTGCCGGGATCGATGCGGTCGGCCGAGAACACCCCGCGGTCGGTGCGCAGCTCCCGTGACACGTCCTTCATCCTGAGGGTGACGGTGCGCTCCCGGCGTCGCGAGCCGGGATTCGCCGAGAAATAGTGCTCCGGCCCAGCCACGGCGCCGACGATACCCCGGCGTGTGGCACCCCCGGTAGCTGCGCCGGTCGCTAGCCTCGACGGCGTGGAGATCCGGCTGTTCGGCGATCCGGTGCTGCGCTCGAAGGCGGCGGACGTCACCCGGATCGACGGCTCGGTCGCCCGCCTCTGCAACAGCATGTTCACCACCATGTACGAGGCGCGGGGGATCGGTCTGGCCGCCCCGCAGGTGGGGGTGCGCAAGCGCCTTTTCGTCTACGACGAGCCCGAGAGCTGCGGTCGGGGCGTCATCTTGAACCCGGTCATCACCGACAGCGACGGCACCTGGATCTTCGAGGAGGGCTGCCTGTCCGTGCCCGGCTACTCCTGGGAGATCGAGCGGCCCCGCCGCATCGCGCTGACCGGGGTCGATCTCGACGGCAACGAGGTAACCGTCGAGGCCGACGACCTCTTCGCCCGGCTCATCCAGCACGAGATCGACCATCTCGACGGGGTGCTCCTCACCGAGCGCCTCGACCCGGAGCAACGCCGGGCCGCCCTAGGCGAACTGCGGCGACGGGGCCTGCGCTCCGGGGGGAGCGGGCTGTTCCCCGCCCTCGGCGGCGAGTGACGTCGTGACCCCCTGGCCGGCGACGGTTCGCCGGCTGGTCTACTTCGGTACACCGCAGCTCGCTGCGTCGCCGCTGCGTGCATTGTGCGCCGCCGGATTCGAGATCTCACTGGTGGTGACCGGCCCGGATCGCCGCCGTTCCAGGCGAGGGTCGCTCGAGCCCAGTCCGGTGAGCCGTGCCGCCGCAGAGCTGGGCGTGCCGGTCACGCACGATCCCTCCGACGCCGTTGCTGCGGCGAGCACCGCCGACGGCGCGGTCGTGGTCGCCTACGGGCGCCTCATCGGCTCCGACGTGCTCGAAGCACTCCCGGCGCTGAACGTTCACTTCTCGCTGCTGCCGCGCTGGCGGGGTGCCGCGCCGATGGAACGGGCCATCCTGGCGGGCGACGAGGTGACCGGTGTCAGCATCATGGCGCTGACCGAGACCCTCGACACCGGCCCGCTCCACGCCCGGGTCGCGACCCCGATCGGGCCGACCGAGGCCCTCGCCGAACTCCGCGAGCGCCTCGTGGCGATGAGCTGCCCGCTGCTCGTCGAGCTGCTGCGCACCGGACCGGGCGAACCCGTGCCGCAGCAGGGGGAGGTCACGTGGGCGGCCAAGATCAGCCACGACGACCTCCGCCTCGACTGGGACCGCCCGGCCGTCGAACTGCACCGGCGAGTCCGCCTCGGGCGGGCCTGGACCACGCTGGCGGGCGAGCGCCTGCGGATCCTCCGGGCCGGCGTCGTCCCGACACACGGGGGCCCACCGGGCATCCTCGACGGGCTGGTGGTCGGGACCGCGGCAGGCGGCCTCCGCCTCGAGGAGGTGCAGGCGGCCGGCCGTCGAGCACTACCGGCAGGGGAGTGGCACCTGGGTGCCCGCCTCGATGCCGCCTGCCGCCTCGGCACATGACGCCTCGACCGCACCGCGTGCCACCACGGTAGGGTCGAAGCGTGTCCGACAGGAACCCGGCTGGCCTGCGGGCCAAGGTTCTGACCGTCTCCGACGGGGTGATCGCCGGAACGCGCATGGACTCCTCCGGCGAGGCTCTCGGAGAGTTGCTGGCCGGCGCCGGGTACGACGTGATCGAGCGACGCGCCGTCGCCGACGGCACCGAGTCGGTGTCCAGGGCGCTGCGCGACATGGCCGACGGTTTCGCCGGTCTCATCGTGACGACCGGCGGGACGGGGTTCGGGCCCCGCGACCTCACGCCGGAGGGCACCCTGCAGGTGGTCGAACGCCTCGCCCCCGGGCTCGCCGAGGCGATGCGCCTCGTCAATCCGCTGGGACGGCTCTCGCGCGCCGTGGTGGGCACTCGCGGCCGGGCACTGATCGTGAACACCCCGGGATCGCCCCGCGGCGCCGTCGAATGCACCGAGGCGGTCCTCGATGTGATGCCCCACGCCCTCCGGCTCCTCAGCGACGAGCCCACCGCCCACTAACCCGGGCCGCCGGCGGTCCCCCATCCGTCGTTCCGGCGGAGGCCGGAATCCAGGGCCACGCCACTGGCCTGATTCGTGCCGTGGAGTGTTGGCCGCACCCACCAAGCGCGCCAGGGGTGACCCGGCTCGCAGCCGTCAGTGGACGATCTTGGCGAGCGGTAGTTCCAGAATGTCGGTGGCGCCGGCGTCGCGGAGCGCCGGGATGAGGGTGTTGATGACCGCCTTGGGCACGACCGTCTCCACCGCGAAACCCTGGCCGCGATAGAGCTCGTTCACGGTCGGCGCCTTCATGGACGGCAGCAGGTCGATCACCGCTGTCAGCGCGGCCGCCGCCACGTTCATCTTCACCAGCACGTGGCCCCGCGCCTCCAGCACGCCGGTCAGCAGCGTGGCGATCTGCCCCATGGCGTGGCGGCGCTCGGGGTCGGCGTAGGCCGCCGGGTTGGCGAGCAACTCCGTGTGCGACACGAGAACGGTCTCGATGATCCGCAACCCGGCCGCGCGCAGGGCGCCGCCGGTCTCGGTCAGTTCCACCACGCAGTCCACGATCTCGGGCACCTTGGCCTCGGTGGCCCCGTAGGACAGCTGAACGTCGGCGGCGATGCCCTTGCCGACGAAGAAGCGGGTGGTCAGCGCGGGATACTCCGTCGACACGCGCACCCCGTCGGGCAGGTCGCTGACGCTCTCGTAGGGAGAGTCGCCCGCCACCGCCACGACGATCCGCACCGGCTGGTCCGTGGCCTTGGAGTACCCGAGCCGGCACAGCGAGGTGACCTCGGCGCCGCTCTCGGTGACCCAGTCCCGGCCGCTGATGCCCAGGTCGAAGATGCCCTCACTCAGGTACCGGGGGATCTCCTGGGGGCGGAGGATGCGCACGTCGTCCACGCGCGGGTCGTCGATGGTGGCCCGGTAGTCCACCTTGGACATCCGCCGAACGTTCAGGTCGGCGTCGGCGAACAACTCCAGGGTGGGTTGCTCGAGCGATCCCTTCGGCAGAACCAGGCGCAACATCGCGTCCACGCTACCGGCGCCGCCGGGTTGCTCAGCCGCCGTCCGACGACTGCTGCACGTAGGCCATGCGGAGGCTCTGCAGGGCTTCTCGCAGCGTCGGCTCGGATTCACCGAGGCGGCCCGTCAGTCCCTCGACCAGCGCCCCCATCGCATCGATCGCCAAACGCGCCGCATCCTGCCGGGGCGGGTCGGCCATGATGTGGATGGCACCCAACTCGTACAGGCCCATGGCGTGGTTGGAAATGACGACCTCGGGTGGAGCGGCACCGAGCCGCTCCCTCGCTTCGGCCAGCTCGGCCAGCATCGCCTCGGCTCGCTCTCGCTCCTCGGGGCTGAGATCATCCAGATCGAAGGGCTCATCGTCGACCGGGAGACCTGCTGGTTCGCCCGCCGCCTGAGCCTCGCTCTCCGGTTGCGGGTCTCTGGGCACGTGGTGCTCACCGCCCGGGGTCCAGAGTGTCATCGCAGGCTCCTCGCAGCCGTTTCCTTCGATTCTCGAGCGCTCCCTGGTACTCTATGCCCGGCTCAGAGGGGCCGAGCCGGAATCGCTCCGGGTCGGTCTTGGTGCAGCCCCGTCCACCGGGTTCGGTGGGCGAGAGGCTGTGGGCCTATGCTTGCCGGTACGCCGAAACGACGTGCCGTGTCGGCGACACTGGTGAACCGAGAGAGGGGAAGTCACGATTGCTGAGTGATTGGCCATAGCTGCGTCGGCAGGTTCCGAGCCGCTCGTCAACGAGAATATTCAAGCGCCGCGGGTCCGTCTGGTGGGTCCCGATGGCGACCAGATCGGGATCCGCCCGCTCCCTGAGGCTCTCTCGATCGCGCAGGCACACGGGCTGGACCTCGTGGAGGTGGCCGACAAGGCCGAACCACCCGTCTGCCGGATCATGGACTACGGCAAGTACAAGTACGACGCGACGCAGCGGGCACGGGAGTCGCGCAAGCAGAGCACGCGGGTCGTTGTCAAGGAGATGAAGTACCGCCCCAAGATCGGGCGCGGTGACTTCGAGACGAAGACGCGCAAGGTTCGGGACTTCCTGACCCAGGGCAACCGGGTCAAGATTACGGTCATGTTCCGTGGCCGCGAGACGGTCCATCCCGAACTGGGACAGCGGATACTCGACCAGGTCACCGAGGTGACCGGAGACCTGGCCCGGATCGAAGCCCCGCCCCGCCAGGACGGCCGCAACCTGGTGATGGTCCTGGCGCCCGACCGGCGCACACGCGACCGTTCGTAGCCTGCTGCAGGTGCGGGCATCCTGAGGGCGCCCGCCGCACTTGGTTACCCGTCGGGGTTGTGATCGGCCTCACCTGCCCCGAGCCTTGAGAGCGTCTCCAACGGAGCGCCACGAACCGAATCCGGAGAAGAAGACCCATGCCCAAGATGAAGACCCGCCGGGGCGCCGCCAAACGCTTCAAGGTGACCGGTTCCGGCAAGATCACCCGGCGCCACGCCTACAAGAATCACATCCTCGAGAAGAAGGCCCCGAAGCGCAAGCGCCAATTGCGCCGCACCGGAGCGGTGAGCAGTGCTGACAGCCCGTCGGTGCGTCGCCAGCTCGGCATCTAGGGCGATAGGGAGTCGGGAGGTCAGAGCAGATGGCCAGAGCGAGACGATCCGTCCAGTCCCGAAGGCGGCGCAAGACCACGCTGGCGCGGGCGAAGGGCTACTACGGCAACAAGAGCCGCACCTGGCGAGGGGCCAATGAGCAGTTGCTGCACTCCGGCCAGTACGCCTTCCGCGATCGCCGGGCCCGCAAGGGAGAGATGCGGCGACTGTGGATCCAGCGGATCAACGCCGGGTGCCGCCAGCACGGCTCCACGTACAGCACTTTCATGGCAGGGCTCCGCGCCGCCGGCGTGGAGGTGGATCGCAAGGCTCTTGCCGAGATGGCGGTCAACGATCCCGATTCCTTTGCCGCGCTCGTGAAGCTGGCGGACGGCGCCCGGACCAGCGATCTGTCCCTCGGGTCCTGACGCCGCGCCCCCGCGTCGGTGGGTCGGGACGTGGCGCTGTTGACAAAGCCGCGGCCGCGCCTCGCCGGATTGCGCCGGTTGGCCCGCTCGGCTGCCGCCCGGCGCGACGAGGGCGTCTTCATCGTGGAAGGGGCGACTCTTGGCGCCGAGGCCGCCGCGGCAGGTCTGCGGATCCGCGAGGTCTACGTCGAGACGTCCCGGGCCGACGAGCAGGTGCGCCGTTTGGGCGACGAGATGGCAAGCGCCGGCGCCACCCTGGTGGAGGTGGAGGCAGGAACGCTTGCCAAGGTGGGTGCTTCGGTGACGCCGCAGCCGCTCCTGGCTGTCGCAGAACGCCCCGAGATCACCGGACCGCCGGCCGTTTCGTCGTTCGTGCTGGTGGCCGTGGAGGTCGCGGACCCGGGTAACGCCGGCACGTTGCTGCGCTGCGCCGAAGCCGCCGGCGCCGACGGCGTCATCTTCGCGGGAGCCGCCGCCGATCCGTACGGGCCGAAAGCGGTGCGCGCCTCGGCCGGTTCGATCTTCCGCCTGCCTCCGCAACTGTCCGACGATCCCGCACGCGTTCTGGACGGCCTGCGCGACCGCGGCCTGCGCATCGTGGGAGCGGCAGCCGGGCACGGCCTGCCCTTTGACCGGGCCGACCTGTCCGGGCCGCTGGCCCTCGTGGTGGGCAGCGAGTCGCACGGCCTGCCTGCCGCGCTGTCCGGATGTATCGACGAGTGGGTGCACGTACCACTCGGCGGGCAGGCGGAGTCGCTCAACGTCGGCGCCGCCGCGGCCGTCCTGTGCTTCGAGGTGCAGCGACGCCGCCGCCAGGACCGCACCGAACCCCCCCAACCCTGATGATCCGCGCCATGCGTCTCGTTCCTTGCCCATCGTCATCCCGGCGCCCATCGTCATCCCGGCGAAGGCCGGGATCCAGAACCGACCCGAGCCGCTCGCGACGACCGACCCCGCTGCTTCCCCGATGAGTTCCGATACGCCCGACGCTGCATCTCTCGCCGCCGAAGCCCGGTCACGCACCGAGGCGGCGGTCGCCGCCATCGGGTCCGCCGCCGATCTCGCCGCGCTCACCGCGGCCCGCCCCGACCTGCTCGGCAAGGGATCGCCGCTGGCGGGCCTGCGGCGCCGCCTGGGTTCGCTGGCGCCCGCGGATCGTCCGGCTGCGGGACGCTCCCTCAGCGAGGCACTGGCGGAGGTGGGTGCCCGCTTCGAGGTGCGCCTCGACGAGCTGCGGGCAGCGGAGCGCCGCCGACAGCTGGAGGCCGAGCGCCTCGACCTCACCGAACTGCACGAGCCCCCGCAGGTGGGGCGGCTGCACGTCATCACGCAGACGCAGCGGCGCCTCGAGGACGTGTTCTGCGCCATGGGCTACACGGTGGCGGAGGGCCCCGAGATCGAGACGGAGTGGCACAACTTCGGGGCGCTCAACTTCCCGCCCGGCCACCCGGCGCGTGACATGTACGACACGCTGTACGTCGACCACGGCCCGCCGGGCAGCACGCTCCTGCGCACCCACACCTCGCCGGTGCAGGTGCGCGTCATGCAGGAGCAGTCGCCGCCCCTCTTCGTCGTGGCGCCGGGCCGCTGCTACCGCCAGGACACTGCCGACGCCACCCACATGCCCGTCTTCCACCAGATCGAAGGGCTCGTGGTCGACGAGAACATCACGCTCGGCGACCTGGCGGGCGCCATCGAGACGTTCACCACCGCCTATTTCGGCCCGGGGTTCACGTCGCGCCTGCGTCCCTCGTACTTCCCGTTCACCGAGCCTTCCGCCGAGTTCGACGTGCAGCGACCCGACGGCACCTGGCTCGAGTTGGGCGGCTGCGGCATGGTGCACCCGTCGGTGCTGGAGGTCTGCGGCGTGGATCCCGAGCGCTGGAGCGGGTTCGCCTTCGGGTTCGGTATCGACCGCCTGGCCATGATCCGTTACGGAATCGACGACCTGCGCGATCTCTGGACCAACGACACCCGTTTCCTGGAGCAGTTCTGATGAAGGTGGCTCCGCTCCTTCCCGCTACGGCAGCGACGACCTGCGCGATATCTGGACCCAGCCACACTCGTTTCCCGGGGCGGTTCTGATGAAGGTGCTGCTGTCGTGGCTGCGGGAGTTCTCGCCCATCGAGGGACCGCCGGAGGGCATCGCCGAGGACCTCTCCGATCTCGGGCTGGCGGTCGAGGACATGGTCACGTTCGCGTCAGCCCCTGACGGCATCGTCGTTGCCCGGGTGGCCGGCCTGCGGCCCCATTCGGACGCCGACCGCATCCAACTCGTCGACGTCGACGCCGGCGACGGCGAGACGCTGCAGGTGTGCTGCGGCGCGTTCAACATGTCCGTTGGCGACCTCGTGCCCCTGGCCACGGTCGGCACCACGATGCCGGGCGGTCTGGAGATCCGGCGACGGCGGATGCGTGGGCAGCTCTCGGAGGGGATGCTGTGTTCGACCGCCGAGTTGGACATGGGTGCCGACGCCGAGGGGATCATGATCCTGCCGGCAGACCTGGAGCTCGGCGAGGATCTGACCGCGGCGCTCGGTGTGGCCGGCGACGTGCTGTTCGACTTGGAGGTCAACCCGAATCGCCCCGACGCCCTGTCCGTGGTGGGCGTGGCGCGGGATCTGGCCGCCCGTCGGGGAACACCGTTCGCGTTGCCCGAACTCCGCGTCGAGACCTCCGGCCCTCCGGCGTCGGCGTCGACTGCAGTGGAGATCGTTGCCCCCGACCTGTGCGGGCGCTTCAGCCTGCGCCTACTGCGCAACACCTCCGGAGCACGGACACCGCCGCGCCTGGCTCGGCGCCTGCTGGCGCTCGGCATGCGCCCGATCAACTTCGTCGTGGACATCTCCAACTACGTGATGCTGGAGATCGGCCAGCCCTCGCACGCTTTCGACGCCGACCTCGTCCCGGATGGGCTGCTGCGCGTGCGCCGGGCCACCGAGGGCGAGCAGGTCGAGACTCTCGACGGTGTCCTCCGCACCTTCAGCGCCGGCGACGGCGTGATCGCCGATGCTTCCGACAGGCCCATCGGCATTGCCGGCGTGATGGGCGGCGCCTCGACGGAGATCTCCGATGGCACCGACGTGGTGCTGCTCGAAGCCGCCTGGTGGAATCCCCCCGACATCGCCCGCACGTCCCGCCGCCTGGGGCTCCGCAGCGAGGCGTCGGCCCGCTTCGAGGCCGGTGTCGATCCCGAGATCGCCCCGTGGGCGCTGGAACGCTTTGCCGAGTTGGCCGCCGCCGGGGGAGCGACCCTGGCGCCCGATCTCGTGCAGGCGCAGGGGCACCTGCCGCCGCGCGCAAGGGTCCGCGTGCGCACGGGCCGGGTCAACGCCATCTTGGGCACAAGCCTCACGGCCGGCGAGATGCGCTCCTGCCTGGAGCCCATCGGTTTCGAGATCACCCCGTCGTCCTCACCCGCCGCGCTGGCTTCTTCCACCGTCATTCCGGCGGAGGCCGGAATCCATTCTGCATCCGATCCGCCTGCAGGCGCCGTGGAGTCGCCTGCGACGCCGGCCCGCACCTATCCCGGCGAGATGTGGGACGTGACAGTGCCGTCGTGGCGCCCCGACACCTCCACCGAGATCGACGTCATCGAGGAGGTCGGGCGGCTCTGGAGCTACAGCCGCATCACCCGTACGGCGCCCCGGTCGCCTCATCCCGGAGGTCTGACCGAGCGGCAGCAGGCCCGCTGCCGGGTGCAGGAACTGCTGGCCGGGTTCGGGCTCATGGAGGCCATGCCGCTGCCGTTCCTGGCGCCGGGCGACCTGGAGTGCTGCGGCCTGCCGGCCGACGGCATCACCGTCACCAATCCGCTCGTCGCCGAGGAGTCGGTGATGCGGACGTCGCTGCGGCCGGGCCTGCTGAAGGCCGTCGCTTACAACGCTGCCCGCCGCCAGCCGGGTGCGGCGCTGTTCGAGATCGGCCACGTCCATATCCCTGGCGAAGGCGAGCTGCCCGACGAGGGCGATCACCTGGCGGTTGCCCTTGCTGGCCGTGAGGCCCCCGCCGCGGCGGCACTCTGGGAGCGCCTGCGGCGCGCCATGCCGTTCGTCACGACGGAGGTCCGCAACGAGGCGACCGTGGGGCTCCATCCCACGCGCTCCGCGGTGCTCGTCGCCGGCAACGAGAACGTCGGCGTCCTGGGCGAGATCGACCCTGCTGTGGCCGAGGCGTTCGGAATCGGCGAGCGCGTGGCCTGGCTCGAGTGCGACTTGGGCAGGCTGCTGGAATCCCACGTGGACCGTCCCCGGTACCGCCCGCCGAGCCGCTTCCCGTCCAGCGACATCGACCTGGCGTTCGTCATCGACGACGCCACGCCCGCAGCCACCGTCGAGGCCTCATTGCGCCGAGCGGCCGGTGACACCGTCGTCGCGCTGCACCTGTTCGACGTCTTCCGCGACGCCGAGCGCCTCGGTCCCGGATGCCGCAGCGTGGCCTGGCGCCTGCGCCTACAGGCCGCCGACCGCACCCTCACCGACGCCGAAGTCGGCGAGATCCGAGCAGCCTGCATCCAAGCCGCCGCCGCAACAGGGGCCACACTCCGCGACTGATACACGGCCCATCGCGAACGGCGTTCCCAGCGGTAACGGCGGTGCTCCTGATTTCCCGCCACCGAGTGACCCCTTGGCGAGGTGCTCCTTCGTCTTATGGGCTGAAGCGGCCCAGATATGAGGCAGAGTTGCCCTGCTCATAGGTGTTGTCAGCCAAACGACCATTAGGCTCTCCGGTGCACTGAGGCCGGCGCGAACGGAATTGGCTCGACCTCCGGTCCGGCGCCGCCCGCACCCAACGATCTCTTGCATCGACAGAAACCCGCAAGGAGACCGCGTGACCGTCCGCCGAAGGATTCTCGGCATCGTTCTGGTGTTGATCGTCGCCTGCAGCGCGTGTGCGTCAGGTCGTTCCGCGGCGCCGCCGGCACCCCCTGCGCCTGCTCCCGTTGCCGAGGAGTCCGCTCCGGTCGAGGAGACGGCCACGACGACCACCACCGAGCCGTCACTGGTGTTCGAAGTACCGCCGCCAACGACGGTTCCCGACCCGTTCGAAGATGTCGATGAGTTCGAGTCGCCGCAGTTCGAGCCCTTCGACGAGAGTGATCAGTTCGCAGATGTCGATGAGTTCGAGTCGCCGCGCCGTTCGAGCCCGCCGCCGTTCGACGAGAGTGATCAGTTCGCAGATGTCGATGAGGAGCCGTTCGACCAGCCCGAGCAGCCTCTTGCTCCGGAAGTGGGCGCGGTTGTAGACACCGCCCCGGCGCGCGCAGCCGGCGACGGCGGGGCAGATGCGCGAGCCCAAGCCCGCGACCGTCGACGGCTCGAACGGGCCGCCGATCCGTCGACGCCGCAGGCCGACCTAACTGTGCTCGCCGGCGATCCCGACGCCGCCGTGCGCCGCGCCGTGGCCGCCAACACGGCAACGCCCCCGGATGTGCTGGCGGTGCTCACCGGGGACGCTGACCCTGCCGTGCGCTGGCTTGCAGCCGCCAACCCGTCCAACTGGCCCGAACTGCGGGTCTTCCCCGAGGATCCGAACTTCCCCGAAGAGCCGTTCGTCCGCTTGCATGTCGCTGACAATCCGGCGCCCTGGTCGGAGATCCTGGTGATCCTCACGGCGGGACCGGGTGCCCGTCAACGGGCGGCCGCCGATCCACGGACGCCGACCGCGCAACTGCTCGCTCTGGCCGGCGACCCTCGTGGCGACGTCGTGGTGTGGGTTGCCTCCAACCCGAATGCGCCCCCCGAGGCGCTCGCGCTCCTCGCCCGGCACGGCGACCCCGTCGTGCGCCGTGCAGCTTCGGAGAATCGGGCGACGCCACCGCCCGTTCTCACCGAGCTTGCCGCCGATGCCGTCATCGGCGTGCGGCGGGGTGTGGCTCGAAACCCGACCACCCTGCCGGAAACCCTCGGGGTCCTCGCCGAATCCGGCGTTGTGGAAGTGCGGATCACCGTCGCCGGCAATGTCATGACCCCCCCGGAGGCGCTCGACAATCTGTCCGAGGACGACGAGTTCCTGGTTCGCCTGGCGGTGGCGGGGAATCCGTCGACCTTGCCGGAGACTCTCGCGCGCATCGTCAGCGAGGACGATGACTTCGAGGTTCGTTGGGCGGCGGCCAACAATCCGTCGCTGCCGGCGGAGACACTGGCGACCCTCGCGGCGGATCCGGAAGCCATCGGGCGCCGGACCGCACCCATCGCCCCGGCGCTGTTCACGCCTCCGCCGGACGTCGGGGCCGATGGCGAATCGGAACCATCGGTCGGCGAGGAGACGGTTACCGAGGGCGAGGCGACTCCGGAAGGAGACGGGACGGAGTCGGCAGCAGGCGAGACGACGTCCGGCGGCGACGAGGTCGCCCCGGCGGAGGACCAGTGACCCCGCGATGACCAGACTCACCGCCGTACCGGAGCAGAGCAGCATGCAGCGACCGTGCCCCCGCGCGCCGGCCCGCAGGAGGTTCGGCCTGCTGTATGCACTCGTGGCGATGGCACTCCTCGCGGCGGTGTTCGTCGTGGCCCTCACCGACTCCGGGGCCCTTGCGCAGGACGCGCCGACGGAGGATGCCCCGGCCGAGGAGACGCCTACGGAGGAGACGCCTACGGAGGATCCGGCTTCGGAGGACCTGCCGGCAGAGGACTCTCCGGCCGACGACGGGCCGGAGGAGGACCCGCCGGCGGAGGGCGAGCCGGCCGAGGAAGGGGCCGCGGAGGGTTCCCCCGAGGAAGGGGCTGCGGCGGACACGGCAGACGATGGATCTTCGGACGAAACGGCGACCGATGAGTCTTCGGGGGCCGATGTCCCACCCGAAGAAGCGTCCGCGGAGCAGGATTCCGACGGCGATGTCGTGGCCGAGGAACCAGCGGCTGTCGTGGACCTGGCGCCACAGGGCCCTCACTCGGTCGTGTCGGGACACTACGGGTGCCAGCAGCGCCCGCTCAGCCTCTATCACGACGATGTACCGAGCTGGAGTGACTGGTGCCTCGATCCCGACTACTGGATCGTCGAGGTGACCTGCGGATCCGAATTCACCAACGCCAGGCAGACGGTCCGCTTCGATGCCGAGCACGCTCTCGCGGCACAACTGGTGATGTACGACCTATGCGGCAACCTCGACCTCATTGGTGCCTGCCCGCCGGCGCCCGGCGCGGGACCGTTCGACCCGTCGGTCGACGGTCGCAGCGACCCAAGCGCTCCGGGACCAGAGATCGACGAGTCCCGTGGCGCGGCGTCGGACTTCGGAGCTGCCGTCGACGAGGCTCTTGACCCCTCCGGCCTTGCCGGGACGGCGCTGGAACTCGCCGGCATCGGGGAGGTGGCTGCCGGTCTCGACGAGTCCGTCGACGCCGCCCTCGCACCTGACGCGATCTCCGAGGACACTGCCGGGTCCGGCGCAGCCGTCGACGAGGCGACCGCTCCCGCCGGCCGGACCGAACCCACCGGCGCCGGCGAGCAACCCTGCGGTCCCGTCTGGCCTCCGGGCACCTGGTACCAGTTCACTCGCCGGGATCCGATCACGGGAGTGATCACCGCGGGTGGCCGTGTCACGGGATCCTGGCTGGGCCCCCGTCACCACACGGCCGCCGACGTCCCGGCATTCATCGTGAACTGCACCACCACCGGCCAGTTCGGCGTGGTCGTTCACACGGGAGGCGTTGTGGTCGCCACCTACGGACACGGGATACCGGTGGAATACCGAGTCGGCGACACCGTTCGATTCGAGGAGTGGAACGAACTCGACGCGCCGGATAGTCCAAGGGCGGGTGTTGCGCTGCCACGATGGTTTGTGGATGCGTTCGTGGATTTGCTCCGGGTGCATCCCGACGGCGAGTTCCTGATCAGGGTCTTCGGCCACGACGGCGCGGTTGTGGGACTTGCAACGTTCGATCTCGCTGCGATCGAGATGGTGCTGGCCCCGGTCCGGGAGACCTGTCCGGAGCCGACGGTCGCCGAGGCCGTAGACGAGGCCTGACCGTCCGGCTCGCGGAGGGCACGTTCTCTCTGAGCCAAGACTCGCGGTTCCCCGGGAGCGGTACCGCATCCGCAGGTCGGCACGCCGAGAGTGTGTATGGTAATACATATTACCGTATACTTCGGGCATGTTTTCCGTGGCGATTGTCGGGGCGTCGGGCTACACCGGCGCGGAACTGCTGCGCATCCTTGCCGCGCACCCCGCGATGGCCGTCGTCTGCGCCACCGGTGACACCCAGGCCGGCGTGGCGGTGGGGGATCTCTACCCAAGCCTCGGCGCCGCCTATCCCGATCTGGTCTTCAGCACCTACGAGCCGGATGATGTCGCCGGCGCCGACGTGGTGTTCTTCGCTCTCCCGCACGGCGCCTCGCAGCGGATCATTCCCGGCCTGCTCGACGCAGCGATCGGCGCCAAGATCGTGGACCTGGCTGCCGACTTCAGGCTGCGCGACGCCGCCGTCTACGAGCAGTGGTACGGCGAGCCCCACGGGGCGCCCGATCACCTCGCCGGCTTCGCCTATGGCCTGCCCGAGTTGTACCGGGACACGTTTGCCGGTGCCACCGCCATCGCCGCGCCCGGCTGCTACCCCACGGCTGCCGCCTTGGCGCTGGCTCCGCTGGTCCGAGCGGGCGCGATCGAACCCTCCGGCGTGGTCGTGGATGCCGCCAGCGGAGTTTCGGGTGCCGGACGTCCGG
The DNA here is from genome assembly GCA_963668565.2 of Acidimicrobiales bacterium. GTDB lineage: Bacteria > Actinomycetota > Acidimicrobiia > Acidimicrobiales > CATQHL01 > VXNF01. The sequence continues at coordinate 2,944,904 of CAXXMX010000010.1, read as the reverse complement.
CGAAAGCCCACACCAGCTTCTGCGCAGTCGACGAGAACTTCGTGGCCTACGGCCTCCTCGATCATCGCCATACGCCCGAGATCGAGCAGGCCAGCGGTGCCGGCGTGCTGTTCACGCCCCATCTGGCACCCATGAACAGGGGCATCCTGGCCACCTGCTACGCCCGCCCGACCGGTGCCTGTGACACCGACGATCTCCTGGCGATCTACGAGGAGGCCTACGCCGGCGAGCCCTTCGTGACCGTGAGCGACCGGTCGCCGTCCACCAAGGCCACCCTGGGGTCGAACAGCGCCCATCTGACCGCCCGCCACGACGCCCGTACCGGCTGGGTCATGGCTCTCTGCGCCCTCGACAACCTCGGCAAGGGGGCGTCCGGGCAGGCGGTGCAGTGCGCCAACCGGCTGTGCGGTCTCGACGAGACCACCGGACTGGCAACCGTGGGGGTGTACCCGTGAGCGTCACCGCCGTCGACGGATTCGCCGCCGCCGGCATCTCCGCCGGCATCAAGCCGTCGGGTGGGCCCGACATGTCCGTCGTGGCCACGGCCGACGCCGCCCCGGTGGCAGCCGCCGGCGTGTTCACGTCGAACAAGATGACCGCCGCGCCCGTCGTCGTGACGCGGAGCAACCTCGAACGCTCCGGGGGGCGCGCCGCCGCGGTGATCCTCAACAGCGGCAACGCCAACGCAGCCACCGGTCAGCAGGGGCTCGCAGACGCCGAGCAGATGTGCGAGCTCACCGCGGCCGCCCTCGGCTGCGACAGCGACCACGTGCTGGTCTGCTCCACAGGCCTCATCGGCTTCGAGTTGCCAATGGACGCCATCGCCGCGGGCATCCCCCGGGTTGTGGCGGCCCGGCACGCCGGCGGCGGCAGCGAGGCGGCCCGGGCGATGATGACGACTGACACGGTGCCCAAGGAGGTCGTCGTGGCGGCCGACGGCTTCACCGTCGGCGGCATCGCCAAGGGGGCAGCCATGCTGGAACCCAACATGGCCACCATGCTGGCCATCCTCACCACCGACGCCGCCGCCGAGCCCGACGAACTGCGGGAGATCCTTCGCGAAGCCGTGGCCACCAGCTTCAACCGGCTGACCGTCGACGGCGCCCAGTCCACCAACGACACCGTGCTGCTGCTGGCCAACGGCCGAGCCGGCCCGGTTCGGGGCGAGGCGCTCGCTGCCGCCGCCGGCGGCGCCTGCCGCAGCCTCGCCCTGCAGATGGCCGACGACGCCGAGGGTTCCACCAAGACCGTGCTGCTGCAGGTGACCGGGGCCGCCAGTGACGCCGAGGCGGCCAAGGCAGCGAGGGATTGCGCCAACTGCCAACTCGTCAAGTGCTCGTGGTTCGGCGAGGACCCCTACTGGGGCCGCATCGCCAGCGAGTTCGGTGCCGCCGGGGTGGAGTTCGACCCCGAGCGCTTCCGCATCGCCTACGGCGACCACGTGGTGTACGCCGAGGGTCGCCCCCAGCAGCCCGACGCCGAGGCCATCGGGGCCTACATGCGCCGCCGCCGTCTGCACCTGAACGTGGACCTCGGACTTGGCGACGGGCAGGCCGAGATCATCACCGTCGACCTCTCCTACGCCTACATCGACGAGAACTCCCGGACGAGCTGATGAGCCCTCACTCCATTTCCCCGACCGGCGCGCCCCAGCACCCCGCCGCGCCCCAGGTCACCGCCGAGGTGCTCACCCAGGCGATGCCCTACATCCAGCGTTTTGCCGGGCGCACGGTCGTGATCAAGTTCGGCGGTGTTCCGGTGAGCGACCCTGACGTGACGCGGGCCATCGCCGGCGACGTCGTTCTGATGCATTCCGTGGGGATCCGTCCCGTGATCGTCCACGGCGGCGGACCGCAGATCGACGACCTCATGGGCCGCCTCGGCAAGGAGCCGTCCTTCGTGGCCGGTCGCCGGGTGACCGACGCCGAGACCCTAGACATCGTGCGGATGGTGCTCGTCGGCAAGGTGAATCGCGACATCACTTCGGCCATCAACGCACGCGTCCCCCTGGCGGTCGGCGTGTCCGGCGAGGACGCCGGCCTGATCCGCGCCGCGCCGCGCGATCCCGCACTGGGATTCGTCGGCGAGGTGGCTGAGGTCAACCCCGGCATCGTGCGACATCTGCAGGAGTTGGGTTACATCCCGGTGGTCTCGACCATCGGGGCCGACGATGCGGCGCAGGCCTTCAACATCAACGCCGACACGGTGGCGGGTGCCCTCGCGGCGGCGCTGGGAGCCGAGCGCCTCGTCGTGCTGACCGACGTGGGCGGGCTGCACGCCGACCTCAACGATCCGGCGAGCGTGCTGTCGGAGGTGACGGCGGGTGCGCTGGAGACGATCCTCGCCGCCGGCGGTGTGCAGGGCGGGATGATCCCCAAGGTCGAGGCCTGCCTCCATGCGGTGCGCAACGGCGTCGGCTCGGCTCACCTCCTCGACGGCACGCAACCCCATGTCCTGCTCCTGGAGTTGTTCACCGACGCCGGAGTCGGCACCATGATCCGCCCCGACCCCGAGGACGTGCCATGAATTCCCAGACCGACACCTCGAACCTCGCCGGCGGTCCGGCGCAGCCGAGTTCCCACGCTGCCGCCGTCGGAGCGCCCGCCGGCGCCGAGCGCTGCCCGCTCATGCCCAGCTACGGCCCGCCGCAGGTGATGTTCGTGCGGGGCTCTGGGGCGCGCCTGTGGGACCGCAGCGGCCGGGAGTACCTCGACTTCCTCTCCGGTCTCGCCGTCACCAGCCTGGGTCACAGCCACCCCCGGGTCGCCGAGGCCCTCGCGGCGCAGGCCCAGCGCCTGCTGCACGTCTCCAACCTGTTCGCCACCGAGCACAACGGCCCCGTGGCGCAGACCCTCGACAGGCTGCTCGGCGGGGGAGGGCAGGTCTTCTTCTGCAACTCCGGTGCCGAGGCCAACGAGGCCGCCATCAAGCTGGCGCGCCGCTGGGCCGGCTGGGGCCGCTACACGGTCATTTCCACGCTCCGCTCGTTCCACGGGCGCACGCTGGCCACCCTGCACGCCACCGGTCAGCCCGAGAAGCACGAGGTGTTCCAACCGCTGCCCGAGGGTTTCCGGCACGTGCCGTTCGCCGACGTCGCCGCCGTCGAGAAGGCTGTCGACGAGACCACCGCGGCCGTGCTGGTGGAACCGGTGCAGGGCGAGGGCGGCGTGAACGTGCCGCCCCCCGACTACCTGCCCGCCCTGCGTGCGCTCTGTGACGAGCGGGGCCTGCTGCTGATGTTCGACGAGGTGCAGACCGGCCTGGCGCGCACCGGTCGCTGGTTCGCCCACCAGCACAGCGGCGTCTCGCCCGATGTGGTCACGATGGCCAAGGCGCTGGGCAACGGCGTACCCATCGGGGCCTGCTGGGCGCGGGCCGACGTGGCCGGCGCCTTCCGCCCGGGCGACCATGCCACAACGTTCGGCGGCCAGCCCCTCGCCACCGCCGCGGCGCGAGCGGTCCTCGACACCATGATCGAGATCGACGCCCCGGCCTGCGCCACCGCGGCCGGTGAACGCCTGCGCCAGGGCCTCGAGGCGCTGCCCGGCGTGACCGGTGTGCGCGGGCTCGGCCTGCTGCTCGCCGCCGAGCTGGACCCTGCGCTGGGCCGCAGCGCCGGCGAGGCGGCTGCAGGCTGCCTGGCGTCCGGCTTGGTGGTGAACGCCGTCACGCCGACAGCGGTGCGGTTCGCGCCGCCCCTGGTGGTCACCGACGACGAGATAGACGAGGCGGTGGCGCGCTTCGCCGCGGTGCTGGCCTCTCTGGCGGAGGAGGCGGGGTCATGAGCCTCGTCGGCCGCAAGGACCGCCCCACCGAGCACCACTCGAGCCACGCCGAATCCGGCTGCGACGAGCCGACGTCCCAGGCCGCGCCACCTCTGCGCCACGTGCTCGACGTCGACGACCTCAGTGCCGCAGAGGTGGCCGACGTGCTGGATCGCGCCAAGGCCGACTACCGGATCAACGCGCTGGAGGGTCGCGGCGTGGCGCTGTACTTCCAGAAGCCGTCGGCGCGCACCCGCCACTCGGCGGAGTTGGCGGTGGTGCACCTGTCGGGGCATCCGGTCACGGTCCTCGATCACGAGGTGGGCATCGACACCCGCGAGAGCGCCGAGGATCTGGCTCGAGTCCTCGGTTGCTACCACGCCATCATCGGTGCACGCGTCTTCGATCATGGCGTCCTGGAGCGGATGGCCGCGGTCTCGCCGGTGCCGGTCGTGAACCTGCTCTCGGACCGTGCGCACCCGCTGCAGGCTCTCGCCGACCTGCTGACCGTCCAAGAGGTGTTCGGTTCGCTGGAGGGGCGCACGGTGGCCTACGTGGGCGACGCCAACAACGTGGCGAGTTCCCTCGCCCTGGGTGCGGGCCTTACCAGCACGACGTTCCGGATCGCTTCACCTCAGGGCTACGGCTTCGGCGAGGATCATCTCGCCCACCTGCGTGCCGCGGGCGCCGAGGTGCACAGCTTCGACGACCCTACCGAGGCCGTGCGCGGCGCGGACGCCGTGTACACCGACGTCTGGACGTCCATGGGCCAGGAGGAAGAAGCTGCTCAGCGGAGGCAGGACTTCGCCGGCTTCACGGTGACCCCCGAGCTGATGGACGCCGCCGCCCCGCACGCTGTCTTCCTGCATTGCCTGCCCGCCCGCCGGGGTGAGGAGGTGGCCGCGACGGTGATCGACGGCCCGCGCTCGCGGGTCTGGCAACAGGCCGCCAACCGCATGCATGCCGCAAGAGGCCTCTTCTGGTGGCTGGCAGACCCGACGGCGACCCAGGTTCGGGGAATGGAATGACGGCAACGACCGCGAAGGGAGGACGAGCGTGACATCCGGCAACGTCGGCAAGCGGCAGCGCCAGCACCTCATCGAGCGCTTGCTGGGCGATGAAGCGGTCACCAGCCAGGACCAGCTCGTCGAGCTGCTGGCGGCGCGCGGCGTCAGCGCCACGCAGGCGACCGTCTCGCGTGATCTCGACGACCTGGGCTCCGTCAAAGTGCGCGTCGGTGGCGGCGCTGGTGTGTACGCGGTGCCGTTCCCCGCAGAGGAGCGAAGCATGAGTGAGGAGCACCTGCGCAGGGTGTTCGGCGATTGGGTCATCGACGCCGGTCGCTCCGAGAACCTCGTGTGTCTTCGCACGCCGCCGGGTTCGGCACACGTCGTCGGCTCGGCTCTCGATCGGGCCGGTCTCACCGATGTGCTCGCCACCGTGGCCGGAGACGACACCGTCCTTGTGGTGGCGCGGCAGGGCAGCGATGCCGGCGCTCTCGCGGAGCGGCTTCGCACCTTCGCCGGCCTGCCTCCCGAGCCCCCACCCGGTCACGGCTCCGACACCGCAGAGGAGATCTGAACCATGACGCACCCATCCCCTCCTCTCGACGCCCCCCACAAGGTGGTGCTGGCCTATTCGGGCGGTCTGGACACCTCGGTCATCCTCCGCTGGCTACAGGTCACCTATGGCTGCGAGGTGGTGACCTTCACAGCCGACCTGGGCCAGGGCGAGGAACTGGAGCCGGCCCGCGCCAAGGCCGCCGCCCTCGGCGTGAGCGACATTCGCATCGAGGACCTGCGCGAGGAGTTCGCCCGCGACTTCGTGTTCCCCATGTTCCGTGCCAACGCCATCTACGAGGGCGAATACCTGCTGGGCACCTCGATCGCCCGGCCGCTCATCGCCAAGCGGCTCGTGGAGATCGCCGCGGACGCCGGCGCTGACGCCGTCGCACACGGCGCCACCGGCAAGGGCAACGACCAGGTGCGCTTCGAACTCGGCGCCTACGCGCTGGCACCTGGAATCAGGGTGATCGCTCCGTGGCGCATCTGGGACCTCACGTCCCGCGAGCGGCTGCTGGCGTATGCGGCCGAACACGGCATCCCCATCGCGGCCTCCGCCGGCGGTGGTTCGCCGTACTCCGAGGATGCGAACCTGCTGCACATCTCCTACGAGGGCGGTCGCCTCGAGGATCCGTGGCTGGAGCCCGAACCCTCCATGTGGCGCTGGACCGTCGCCCCCACCGAGGCGCCCGACGAGCCGCTCTATGTCGAGTTGACGTTCGAGCGCGGCGACGCCGTGGCCATCGACGGACGCCCCCTGCCACCGGGAGCGCTCCTGGCCGAGTTGAACGCCCTCGGATCGGCACACGGCGTGGGTCGACTCGACCTCGTGGAGAACCGCTACGTGGGTATGAAATCCCGTGGTGCCTACGAGACGCCGGGCGGAACAATCCTGCTGCGCGCCCACCGGGCGATCGAGTCGCTCACGCTCGACAGGGAGGTGGCGCACCTGAAGGACGAACTGATGCCTCGGTACGCCTCGCTCGTCTACAACGGCTACTGGTGGAGCCCGGAGCGGCGCATGCTGCAGACGGCAATCGACCACAGCCAGGAGCGTGTGAACGGCGTCGTACGCCTCCATCTCTACAAGGGCAACGTCACGACTGTGGGGCGGCGCTCCGGGGACAGCCTCTTCGATCCTGCCATCGCCACTTTCGAGGAGGACGAGGGCGCCTACCACCAGGGTGACGCGGAGGGGTTTATCAAGCTGCACGCCCTGCGGCTGAGGACCGCGACGATGCGGGCGGCCGGAGGCGAGACCGATGTCTCCTGAGGGCAACGCCGACCAGGGGGGCACTTTGTGGGCGGGGCGCCTGAAGGTGACGCCTGCTGAGGCACTCATGGCCTATACGGTCAGCCTGCCCTTCGACCAGCGGCTGGCGGCCGACGACATCGCCGGGTCGCACGCCCACGTGCGCGGCCTCGTGCGTGCCGGCCTGCTCACCGACGCGGAGGGCACGGCAGTGGCCGACGCGCTCGACGTCACGGCGGCCGAGTTGGCCGCCGGTGAGTTCGTGTTCGCACCCGGTGATGAGGACATCCACACTGCTGTGGAGCGCCGCGTCACCGAACTGGCCGGCGCCGCGGGTGCGCGGCTCAACACCGCTCGTAGCCGCAACGATCAGGTGGCCTGCGACCTGCGCCTGTTCGCCAAACGCGAGCTGGCGCAGGTGGCTCGAGGTGTGCTGGTCCTGCAGCGGGTGCTCGCCGAGCGTGCCACCGAGGCCGGCGACGCCCGGCTGCCTGCGTACACGCACCTGCAGCGCGCTCAGCCCGTGCTGCTGGCGCACCATCTGTTGGCACACGGCTGGGCGCTCGCTCGCGACGTCGACCGCCTGCTGGACGCCCGCCGGCGCGCCGATGTGTCGCCCTTGGGTGCCGGTGCCTCCGCCGGCACGTCACTCCCCATCGATCCCGACGCCACTGCCGCTGACCTGGGTTTCTCCGCTCGGTTCGAGAACTCTCTCGACGCCGTGAGCGATCGCGACTTCGTGGCCGAGAGCCTCTTCGCGCTCGCTCTGCTGGGCGTGCACCTGTCTCGCCTCGGCGAGGAGATCGTCTGGTGGGCCAGCGTGGAGGTCGGTTTCGTGCACCTCGACGACGCCTGGGCCACGGGAAGTTCGATGATGCCGCAGAAGAAGAATCCCGATGTGGCCGAACTGGCGCGCGCCCGTGCCGGGCGGCTCATCGGCAACCTCACCGGCTTGCTGGCGACCCTCAAGGGCCTGCCGCTGGCCTACAACCGCGATCTGCAGGAGGACAAGGAGCCGCTGTTCGACTCGCTGGCGCAGGTGCAGGGGGCACTGGCCGCTCTGGCCGGCCTGTTGCGCACCGCCAGGTTCGACGAGGCGCGCATGCAGGAGGCCGCCGATGATCCGTTCCTCGCATCCACCGACCTGGCGGAGGTGCTGGTGAGTCGCGGTGTTCCGTTCCGGCAGGCACACGCGCGCATCGCCGCCGCGGTGCGCGCCGCCCTGGCGGGGGAGGGATCGTTCGCCGATCTTGCAGCGGCGGAGGTCGGCCCCGAGGCCCTCGAGATCCTCCGCCCCGGGGCGGCGCTGGCCCGTCGCAGCAGTCCGGGCGGCGGCGGAGCCGGCCCGGTGGCCATCCAGCGCGAGCGCTTCGCCGCCCGCCTCGCCACCGACGACACCCGTCTCGCCGCCCTCGACGAGTGATCAGTGCCGACCGTCTTGTCATTCCGGCCCCCCTCTACGTCATTCCGGCGAAGGCCGGAATCCAGGGCACAGCGCCGCGACCTGCGCTGACCGACGCCGCCAAGGTGCCGACCGCAGAGTGACCAACCACCCGGATCGCGCCTTCTTCGAGCGCCCGGTCACCGCCGTCGCGCCCGACCTGCTTGGCATGGTGTTGGCGTGCGGCGACCGGGCGGGGCGCATCGTCGAGGTGGAGGCCTACGGCGGCGCCGACGATCCGGCCAGCCACGGCCACCGGGGCCGCACTCCGCGCAACTCGGTCATGTTCGGTCTGCCGGGACATCTCTACGTGTACTTCACGTATGGGATGCACTGGTGCGCCAACGTGGTCTGCGAGCCGGAGGGACGATGCGCAGCCGTGCTCATCCGCGCCCTGGCGCCGGTGCGCGGCCTCGATGCCATGTGGGCGGCCCGCCCGGCGGCGCGCCGCGAGCGTGATCTCTGCGACGGCCCGGCCAAACTCACGGCCGCGCTCGGCATCGGCGGCAGCCACAACGGCGCCGACCTCATCGATCCCGCCTCGCCGGTGACCCTCCACCACCACGACCCTTCGCCGGTCCCCTACGCCACGAGCGGCCGCATCGGCATCACCGCCGCCACCGACCGTCCGTGGCGCTGGTACGTGCCGGGCGACCCCAACGTCTCCCGCCCGCCACGATGAGCAGAGCCCGTCCCCGGTAACGGGGGGCCTCTGCCGGGATCGGCACGGGTAGGTTGGGCGTATGACTACCGATCTCCGGGGCAAGGTGGCGGCCGTCTGCGTCGGGAAGGCCGGCGAGTTGGAGTCCAGCGGCCGCACCATCGCCAGCGCCTTCCTGAAGCGGCCCGTGTCGGGGCCGACGCGCATCGGAAGCCTGGGAGTCGAGGGTGACGAGCACGTCTACGAGGACCACGGCGGCAGGGACGGGGCCGTGCTCGTCTACTCCTCGGACCACTACCCGTTCTGGCGCGACCTTGGGATCGACCTCCCCGAGGTGGGCGCCTTCGCCGAGAACCTCACCGTGCGTGGCCTGACCGAGGCCGAGGTCCACATAGGCGACACCTTCGAGGTGGGGTCGTGTGTCCTGCAGGTCACCCAGCCGCGGGCGCCGTGCTACAAGATCGCGGCCCGCTACGGCCGCAAGGACATCTCCATCGTGGTGCAGGAGACCGGGTTCACCGGCTACCTCCTGCGGGTGCTGCGCGAGGGCGAGGTGGCCGCCGGTGACGAGATGCAGCTCGTGGAGCGGGACACCTCGCACGGCGTCAGCGTCGCCGAGGCCGGCCGCATCGTGAACGTCGACCGCAGCGACAACGACGGAGCGCGCCGCCTCCTCGACGTCGACGCTCTCAGCCCGTCGATCAAACGCACCCTCGCGGCCCGTCTCGCCCGCAGTCAGAAACTCGGCCTCGACCTCGACCGCATCTACCTCTCGGGCCGCGTCGAGACGTAGCCCGCTGATCCTGGTGTCCGGCGGCGCAGCGCCTTAGACGTCGCCGGGTGTGGCGCAGCTCGCCATGGCGTTGACCTCGGCGAAAATACTGATGTAACTCGTGACCGCCTCGCCGTCGCGGGCGCTCACGGTGAAGGGAGGGTCGCTGCCCCCGGCCAGCGTGTCGGCGTAGGCGTGGCGATCGCCCAGGTAGGTTTCCCAGTCCTCCAGCCAGGACTCGATGAGCAGCGCGTCGGGCCCGATCACCTCCTCGGCGGGAGCATCGAGATCGGTCAGCATCTGCTCGAGAAACGCGGTGGACGTGCGGATCTGGCCGGCCCTGTCGGCGGGGCTCGTGGCCTCCGGGGCGCCGGGGAGTTCGTCGATGGCCGCCACGGTGCGCGCGCAGATGTCCTCTGCGGCGACGGTGAATCCGGCGTGTTCCAGCAGGTCCGGGTGGCCGCTCGGTGCCAGCGGCGAGAACGCCCAGATCCAGAACCCGCCCATCACCAGCAGCGCCAGTATCGCCGCGACCGCACCAGCGCGGTTCTTCGGAAGCCATCCGGGCTTCCCGCCCGCCCCGTCGCCGCCATCGCCGCCGTCGGCGCCGCGCATGGACTCGAGCCACTTCGTGACCTCGCGCCGCTCGTGTCTCCCTGTCACTGTCCGTCCTCCTGACCGTCGGTCTCGCCGGCGCCCGGCTGTCCGTCACCCTGCCCTTCGGCTCCATCACTCGGTCCCGGCGGCGGCGCCTCGTCGCCGGGGGGTTCGGACCCGCCGTCATCGGCCTCGGTCCCTCCACCCGGTTGCTCTCCGCCGGAATCCTCCCCGTCGGGCTCCGGATCGGGCGGCTCGATGGCCACCTCGATGATGACCGCGCTGCCTCCGGAGGCCAACTCGGTTGCTCGCGGGATCTGATTCACGACGGTGCCCGGCTCCACCCCCGGACGAACCACCTCCGACACCCGGACGTTGAGGTAGGCCTCCTCGATGACATCGGTGGCCTCCCCCTGCGGCAGGTCGATCACCGACGGCACCTCCACGACTGGCGGGTACTGCGTGGTGGTCGTCGTGGGGATGCTCGCCGCGAACGGCCGGGCGTCGAGCCCCTCGTGGATGTCGGCCATCACCAGACCGAAGATCTCCGCCGGATACGAGCCGCCGGTCACGTCACGCTCGGTGGTGGGAGGCTCCATTGGGATCTGCGCATCCGGGAAGCCCACCCACACGGCTGTCGTGTACTGGGGGGTGTAGCCGGTGAAACCGGCGTCCACGAAGTTCTCCGCGGTTCCGGTCTTTCCGGCTACCTGCCGTCCCTCGAGGGCGGCCCGCCGGCCGGTCCCGCCCTCCACGACCTCCACCATCACCTCGCTCAGCTCGTCGGCGATCCGGCTGTCCAGCACCCTTGTGGAGTGCGGCTCATGCTGGTACAGCACCGTGCCGTCCAGTCGGGTGACCCGCGTGACCATCGTCGGGGGCACGTAGATGCCCCGCCGCGCGAGCGTGGAGTACGCAGCGGCCATGTCGAGGACGGTCACGTCCTCGCTTCCGAGCACGGCGGCCAGCACCGGCTGCAACGGTGACGCAACCCCCAGGCGCTGCGCCATGCCTACGCCGGCCTCCGGGGTCACGTCGGCCATGAGCTGGGCGTACACCGTGTTGATGGACCGCACCAGGGCCTCGCGCAGGGTCAGAAGCCCGCCGCCGGTGTTGGAGAAGTTGCTCACCTCCCAGGTCTCCTCGAGTCCGGGTATTGGGAGTTCGATCTCGGACGGGGCCGGGTACAGGGTGCTCATCTGGATGCCCTGCTCGAGGGCGGCGGCCAGCACGAACGGCTTGAATCCCGATCCCGCTTGGCGGCCGCCCTGCGTGGCGAGGTTGAATCGGGCCGAGCCCGCCTCACCGAAGAAGTCGCGCCCACCCACCATCGCCTCCACGTGCCCGGTGTCGTTGCGGATCACCACGATCGCCGCCGACGGGCCGCCCTCCCAGGGCAGGATCGCCGTGAGTGCCGCCTCGGCGCTGTGCTGCACCTCGGGTCTCAGCGTGGTGTAGATGTGCAGCCCTCCCTCGAAGAGCAGCCGCACCCGCTCGTCGGGGGTCGAGCCGAAGCGCGGGTCGGTGAGGATCCACTGCCTCACCTCCTCTACGAAGTACCCGTACTCGTACTCCTCCTCGAGGGTGGCGACGCGGGGAGCCAGGTGTAGCGGTTCGGTGCGGGCCTGGTCGAATTCCTTCTCGGTGATCCAGTTGTTGGCGAGCATCCGCTCCAGCACCGCCTCGCGCCGCTGGATGGCCGACTCCCTGTTCTCGTACGGGTTGCGGGCCGACGGCGCCTGGATCAGCCCCGCCAGCAGGGCCGCCTCGCCGAGCGTCAGCTCGTCGAGTTCCTTGTCGAAGTACTCCCTGGCAGCGGTCAGCACCCCGTAGGCGCCCTCTCCGAAGTTCACGGTGTTCAGGTACTGGAGGAGGATGAACTCCTTCGTGTAGGCGCGTTCGAGCTGCAGCGCCAGGGCGATCTCCTCGATCTTGCGGCTGGCCGTGATCTCGGTGCGGTCCAGGAAGGCTCGGCCCACATACTGCTGGGTGATCGTGGAGCCGCCTTGGAAGACGCCGTCCACGGCGACGTTGGAGCGAGCCGCACGCAGCAGCGCCCGCACGTCGACACCCTGGTGCTGCCAGAAACGCTCGTCCTCGATGGCCACCACGGCGTCCTGCAGGATCCGCGGCACGTCGTCGAGCGATTCCAGGTTCCGCCGGTGCTGCTCGCCCCGGAAGGCCGTGATGAGTCGACCCTGGGCGTCGTAGATGAACGAGGATTGGGCCGTCACCGGTAGCGACACCTGGAGGTCGCGTGTCTCGTAGGTGCAGGCTCCGGCGGCCAGGGAGACGGCGAGGACCACCGAGCCCAAGCGCAGGGCGGTGCGGCGGCGTGCGAGAATGGGGGACACGGCGACACTCAGAGCCTACGAGAGCACACCCTGTGCGCCACGGCAACGACCGACTCTGCGAATCCTGCGGCAGAATCGGGCACACGATCCTCGGCGGCGTTGCCCTGGCATGTCCCGAGGGCGCCACCGGCACGTCACCCGGACGGCATCGACACACAGGACGGAGCGGCGAGACCCATGAGCAGGCAGGCATCGACGCGCGGCGCAGGGGTGCTGGACGACCTCGGCGAGAGGGGCCTCGTCCACGACACGACCGAACCGGTAGCGCTCCGGTCGCTGCTGGCGGAGCCCCCCGCCGTGCTCTATCTGGGGATTGATCCGTCGGCCAGCAGCCTGCATCTCGGCAATCTCATCGGCGTCCTGGTGCTGCGGCGCTTCGCGGAGGCCGGACACAGGCCGCTGGCTCTGGTGGGCGGCGCCACGGGGATGGTCGGCGATCCCAGCGGCCGCTCGGACGAGCGCAACCTGCTGGACGCCGAGACCCTCGAGGCGAACGTGGCGGCCATCCGCCGCCAGTACGCCGCCTTCGCCGGCGTCGCCGAGGCCGACGTCGTCAATAACCACGATTGGACGGCGCCGGTCAGCATCATCGAATTCCTGCGCGATGTGGGCAAGCACGTCACCGTGAGCCAGATGCTGGCCCGCGAGTCGGTGCGCAGCCGCCTCGTCAGCGAGCAGGGCATCTCCTACACCGAGTTCAGTTACATGCTCCTTCAGGCTTTCGACTTCTGGTGGCTCTACACCGAGCGCGGCTGTCACCTGCAGGTGGGCGGCTCGGACCAGTGGGGCAACATCGTGGCGGGCATCGACCTCATTCGCCGCCGCTCCGGTGGGGCGGCTCACGGTCTCACGTGGCCGCTACTGACGCGAGCCGACGGTCAGAAGTTCGGCAAGACCGCCGAGGGAACCGTCTGGCTGGACGGCGCGCGCACACTGCCATTCGACCTGCACCAGTACCTGCTGCGCACCGACGACGCCGACGTGGGGCGCCTGTTGGCGCAACTCACCCTGCTGCCGATGCCCGAGGTGCGCGACGTCGTGACGGAGCACGAGAGCGCACCGGAGCGGCGCCTTGCCCAGCAGCGGCTCGCCGACGAGGTCACGGGATTCGTGCACGGCCCCGAGGCGATTGCCAGGGCCAACCTCGCCGCAGAGGCTCTCTACGGCACCGCCCCGCTCAGCGGCGAGATGCTGGGCGCGCTGGCAGGGATTGTGGTCGAGACCCGGGTCGGCGTGGGTGCGCTGGCGGGGCCCGAAGCCCTCGTGGGACTGCTGGTCGCCTCGGGTTTGTGCTCGTCGCGTGGCGACGCCCGGCGCCAACTCGGCCAATCGGCCATCTCGGTGAACCGCACCCGCGTAGCGCAGAGCGACGTGGTGCCCGGGTGGCTGATCGACGGACGGTTCCTGCTGCTGCAACGCGGCCGCCGCGAGCGACGCCTCGTTGTCGTCGACGCCTAGCCGTGCGCAGCGGATCCTGATTTCCAAGACGCAGGACCGCCGGGGCGGTTGTGGTATCGACACCCGACAGGTACGCTAACCGCCCACCTCCGAACTCGGAAAACGCTGGACGGCCGCAGACCGGACCGGCGAGAAACCGAGCCGGAGGGAGGACGCCACCTCATAAGCGTCGTTCGCGCCCGCCTGCGGGCCGCGACGGTAGGTGCGCTCCTTGAAAACGGAAGAGAAGACGAATGCCAGTGCGGGTGGCCTCGTCGGATTCCTTGTCCGACGCGGCCTACCCAACAATTCCGGATTGTCGGACGTGGGTAGGCATCCACGTTCGGCTCTCCACGCTGCGGAGGTTCAAGGAATACAACCCTCGCAGCACTGATTCGACGGTTCGGGGCGGTTCGCCGCCGCGGACCCGAGATGTCGACGGAGAGTTTGATCCTGGCTCAGGACGAACGCTGGCGGCGGGCCTAACACATGCAAGTCGAACGAGATGCCTTCGGGCATCTAGTGGCGAACGGGTGAGTAACACGTGAGGAACCTGCCCCGAAGACGGGGATAACCACGGGAAACTGTGGCTAATACCCGATACCCCCGTTGCGGCGCATGCCGCGACGAGGAAATGCTCCGGTGCTTCGGGAGGGCCTCGTGGCCTATCAGCTAGTTGGTGAGGTAACGGCTCACCAAGGCATCGACGGGTAGCTGGTCTGAGAGGACGATCAGCCACACTGGGACTGAGACACGGCCCAGACTCCTGCGGGAGGCAGCAGTGGGGAATCTTGCGCAATGGGCGAAAGCCTGACGCAGCCACGCCGCGTGGGGGACGAAGGCCCTCGGGTTGTAAACCCCTTTCAGCAGGGACGAAAATGACGGTACCTGCAGAAGAAGCTCCGGCCAACTACGTGCCAGCAGCCGCGGTAACACGTAGGGAGCGAGCGTTGTCCGGATTCATTGGGCGTAAAGGGCTCGTAGGCGGTTTGGTAAGTCGGGTGTGAAAACTCAGGGCTCAACTCTGAGAGGCCATCTGAAACTGCCATGACTAGAGTTCGGTAGAGGAGCGTGGAATTTCCGGTGTAGCGGTGAAATGCTCAGATATCGGGAGGAACACCAGCAGCGAAGGCGGCGCTCTGGGCCGAAACTGACGCTAAGGAGCGAAAGCGTGGGTAGCAAACAGGATTAGATACCCTGGTAGTCCACGCCGTAAACGGTGGGCACTAGGTGTGGGGCCTAATCAACGGGTTCCGTGCCGTAGCTAACGCATTAAGTGCCCCGCCTGGGGAGTACGGCCGCAAGGCTAAAACTCAAAGGAATTGACGGGGGCCCGCACAAGCGGCGGAGCATGTTGCTTAATTCGAGGCAACGCGAAGAACCTTACCTGGGTTTGACATGTAGGGAAAAGCCATAGAGATATGGTGTCCTTCGGGGCCTTACACAGGTGGTGCATGGCTGTCGTCAGCTCGTGTCGTGAGATGTTGGGTTAAGTCCCGCAACGAGCGCAACCCTTATCCTATGTTGCCAGCGGGTAATGCCGGGGACTCATAGGAGACTGCCGGGGTCAACTCGGAGGAAGGTGGGGACGACGTCAAGTCATCATGCCCCTTATGCCCAGGGCTGCAAACATGCTACAATGGCCGGTACAACGGGCTGCAACACCGCGAGGTGAAGCGAATCCCTTAAAGCCGGTCTCAGTTCGGATTGGAGTCTGCAACTCGACTCCATGAAGTCGGAGTCGCTAGTAATCCCGGATCAGCAACGCCGGGGTGAATACGTTCCCGGGCCTTGTACACACCGCCCGTCACACCACGGGAGTCGGCAACACCCGAAGTCAGTGGCCCAACCCGCAAGGGAGGGAGCTGCCGAAGGTGGGGTTGGCGACTGGGGTGAAGTCGTAACAAGGTAGCCGTACCGGAAGGTGCGGCTGGATCACCTCCTTTCTAAGGAGTAACACTCTTGTTACTGGCCCAACCGGGTCATGAATGAGAGACTCCCAGTTGATGCACTGGTATCCCCGTCTTCTCTTCCGTTTTGAGGGAGTGCCCCATGAGGCACCCCAGCCGAGGCAACGTCCCGTTCGACGGGACGTCCTTGGTGGTCCCTTGAGAACTGCATTGCGAGCACGAGCATTTTTCCGCCGTGACTTCTTACGAGAAGTCACGAGCAGAAGTACTGAAAACCCAAGCTACTAAGGGCCAACGGTGGATGCCTTGGCGCCTACTACCGATGAAGGACGTGACTGGCTGCGATAAGCCCCGGCGAGCTGTCGAGTAAGTGTCGACCCGGGGATGTCCGAATGGGGAAACCTGGCACCTTTAATCGGGTGTCACTCCGGCTTGAATATATAGGGCCGGTAGAGGGAACCGGGTGAAGTGAAACATCTCAGTAACCCGAGGAAAAGAAAGCAAAAGCGACTCCCTGAGTAGCGGCGAGCGAAATGGGATGAGCCTAAACCGCACTGGTGTGATAGCCCGGTGGCGTTGCCAGTGTGGGGTTGTGGGACTCGATGGTCGGAACACCGGTTCCGGCACGGAGTTATAAAGCTGACGGCTAGCGGAAGTGTACTGGAAAGGCACGCCATAGAAGGTAAGAGCCCTGTACGCGAAAGCTGATCAGCCTCCGTTCGAGTATCCCGAGTAGCGCCGTACCCGAGAAATTCGGCGTGAATCTGCGAGGACCACCTCGTAAGGCTAAGTATAAGTAGGCGACCGATAGTGAACTAGTACCGTGAGGGAAAGGTGAAAAGTACCCCGGGAGGGGAGTGAAATAGTACCTGAAACCGTTGGTCTACAAGCAGTCAGAGCGTAGTTCTGGAACGAGTTCCAGAGCCGCGATGGCGTGCCTTTTGAAGAATGAGCCAACGAGTTACGGTATGTGGCAAGGTTAACCCGAGAGGGGGAGCCGGAGCGAAAGCGAGTCTGAACAGGGCGTACAGTCGCATGCCGTAGACCCGAAGCCGGGTGATCTATCCATGGGCAGTGTGAAGCGGAGGTAAGACTCCGTGAAGGCGCGAACCGACCTAGGATGAAAACTGGGCGGATGACCTGTGGATAGGGGTGAAAGGCCAATCAAACCCGGTGATAGCTGGTTCTCCGCGAAATGCATTTAGGTGCAGCGTCGCGTGTTCAGCCATGGAGGTAGAGCACTGGATGGACTAGGGGGCCTACAAGCTTACTGAACCCAGCCAAACTCCGAATGCCATGGCTCCACAGCGCGGCAGTGAGACCCCGGGGGATGAGCTTCGGGGTCAAAAGGGAAACAGCCCAGACCGCCGGCTAAGGCCCCTAATTCTGGACTAAGTGGTAAACGAAGTGGGATTGCCCAGACAGCCAAGAGGTTGGCTTAGAAGCAGCCATCCTTGAAAGAGTGCGTAATAGCTCACTGGTCGAGTGATCCTGCGCGGACAATTTAACGGGGCTCAAGTCCAGAGCCGAAGCCGCGGGTTTCTGCCATTAGGCAGGAGCGGTAGCGGAGCGTCGATCTCAGCAGTGAAGCGGCCGTGTGAACGGACGTGGAGCGTGGTCGAGTGCGAATGTTGGTATAAGTAGCGAGAGAGGGGTGAGAAACCCCTCCGCCGAAAGCCCAAGGGTTCCTGGGGAAGGCTAATCCCCCCAGGGTAAGTCGGGACCTAAGGCGAGGCCGAGAGGCGTAGTCGATGGACAACCGGTTGATATTCCGGTACCACCGTGAGCGCGCCAAGGCCGAACTGATATTGCTAAGGGGATGACGGACCTTTAGGGGTCTGGACGAACCGACCCATATCAGGGAGGCCAGCGAAGCGGGGACACAGAAGGGTAGATCAACCCGGGCGATGGTAGACCCGGGGTAAGCGTGTAGGACGGGGCGTAGGTAAGTCCGCTCCCCAGAAAGTCCGAGACGTGATGCCGAACCGCCACAGGTGAAGTGATTGATCCCATACTGTCGAGAAAAGCCGCTAGCGAGCTCTCATGGTGCCCGTACCCCAAACCGACACAGGTGGGCAGGTAGAGAATACTAAGGCGATTGGGCAAACTATGGTTAAGGAACTCGGCAAATTGCATCCGTAACTTCGGGAGAAGGATGACCTCCGCGGGTGAAGGACTTCGCGTCCAGAGCTTGAGGAGGTGGCACAGACCAGGGGAGAGCGACTGTTTACTAAAAACACAGCAGCGTGCGAAGTCGTAAGACCATGTATACGCTGTGACGCCTGCCCGGTGCCGGAAGGTTACGGGGAAGGGTTAGCCCATCTGGGCGAAGCTCTGAACCTAAGCCCCGGTAAACGGCGGCCGTAACTATAACGGTCCTAAGGTAGCGAAATTCCTTGTCGGGTAAGTTCCGACCTGCACGAATGGCGCAACGACTTTCCCGCTGTCTCAACCATAGGCCCAGCGAAATTGAAGTACGAGTAAAGATGCTCGTTAGTTGCAGAAGGACGAGAAGACCCCGTGGACCTTTACTGCAGCCTGATATTGGTGTTTGGTATACCTTGTGTAGGATAAGTGGGAGACTGAGAAGCATGGGCGCTAGCCTGTGTGGAGTCAATCTTGAAATACCACTCTTTGTATGCTGGGCACCTAATCCAGGTCCGTAATCCGGATCGGAGACAGTGGCAGGTGGGTAGTTTGACTGGGGCGGTCGCCTCCTAAAAGGTAACGGAGGCGCCCAAAGGTTCCCTCAGCCTGGTTGGCAATCAGGCGTCGAGTGTAATGGCACAAGGGAGCTTGACTGTGAGACCTACAAGTCGAACAGGAGCGAAAGCTGGGCATAGTGATCCGGCGGTTGCGTGTGGAAGCGCCGTCGCTCAACGGATAAAAGGTACCCCGGGGATAACAGGCTAATCTTGCCCAAGAGTCCATATCGACGGCAAGGTTTGGCACCTCGATGTCGGCTCATCGCATCCTGGGGCGGTAGCACGTCCCAAGGGTTGGGCTGTTCGCCCATTAAAGCGGTACGCGAGCTGGGTTTAGAACGTCGTGAGACAGTTCGGTCTCTATCCTCTGTGACCGTAGGAGATTTGAGGAATGCTGTCCCTAGTACGAGAGGACCGGGACGGACGCAGCTCTCGTGTGCCAGTTGTTCTGCCAAGAGCATGGCTGGTTAGCGACCTGCGGAAAGGATAACCGCTGAAAGCATCTAAGCGGGAAGCCTGTTCCAAGATGAGATCTCCCACCGGGATTAACCGGGTAAGGCCCGTGGCAGACCACCACGTTGATAGGCCGGAAGTGTAAGCACGGTAACGTGTTCAGCTGACCGGTACTAATCGGCCGAGGGCTTGGTTTCAAACGCTTCTGTGGAAGAAGTTCGTGCTCGCTGTGGAGTTCTCGAGGGATGCCTCGGTTGACATATTTCCGGTGGTCATAGCGGTGGGGTCACACCCGTTCCCATCCCGAACACGGCAGTTAAGCCCACCAGCGCCGATGGTACTTGGACGGAGACGTCCTGGGAGAGTAGGTCGCCGCCGGATTTTCGCATGAACCCGTCCCGCGCTATGCGCGGGACGGGTTCTCCCGTTTTTGTGCCGGATTCGCGGCCGATCACGCTCTGGCTCGGGCTGAGCCGTTTGGGGTGCTCCGGGAGCCTCATACAGCAGAAAGCCGGTTGCGCGGCTGGTACCGCTGGAGAGCCGGCGACCTCTTGAGCGGCTGATTGCCGAAGGACCCGTCACGCCGGCGCCGTCGAGAAAGGCGCGACTGAGGCTGCGCAGAATCTCGTGCGCAGGCACGGTGAGTGATCTGGTGGCCGAGCAGCGGCGTTGATCGTCTACTTCGACACCTCGGCGATCGTCCCTCTTATCATCGACGAACCCAGTTCGCCGACCTGCGAGAGACTCTGGAACGACGCATCGCAAGCCGTCAGTAGTCGCTTGCTCTATGTCGAAGCCCGAGCAGCGCTTGTGATGCCTCACCGGCCGCCGGCTCTCCCCGGAGGAGCTTGCAGGCTCCGTCGAGTCGCTCGACACGATCACTGCAGAGACCGCGATTGTGGAGGTGACCCAGAACGTCGTCCGCACTGCGGGTCACCAGGCAGAGGATCAGGGTCTACGCGGCTACGACGCCGTTCACCTTGCAGCGGCGCTGACTGTCGCCGACTCCGACACGGTGTTCCTCAGCGGCGACCGGGAACTCCTCATCGCGGCGACCCGCCTCGGGCTCGCGGTCGCGCGAATCGGCTGAGCGGCAATAGCAGATCGCCCTGGGGCCCCATGGTCCGCGCCGAGTCGGCGCCTCCCTGGCTGAAATCTCGGATGCCGACGACGGTGCGCGAACGGCGTCGGCGGGTCTGTCACATCCCCCTCGTACAGTCTCGACCACGGAATCCGCTCGATTGTGAGTCAGGATTCGGCAATGTCGTGATCATCGATGCGTAGGGGAGGTGGAACCAGCATGGGGGAGGAATTCGCAGACGCTCGCGAACCGGTCTACGTAGTGGACGTCGAGACCGCGAACGACGCACGGTCGAGCATTTGCGCGGTGGCGATCGTATCCGTCGAGGGCGCACGGGTCGATGACGTCTATCACAGTCTGATCGATCCGGAGGGTGAGTTCGGCGAACGCCAGGTTCGTATCCACGGGATCGCTCCAGAGCATGTTCGCGGCGCACCGACTATCCCTGAGGTTGCGTCTCACGTGCGAGGGATACTCGAAGGAAACATGGTCGCTAGCCACACGATGTTCGATCGGCAGGCGCTGGACCAGTCGTTCTACCGCTATGGACTGGACTCTCTTGCGGTTCGAGGATGGCTTGACACATGTCGAATTGCCAAGACTGTCTGGCCGGAACTCGGGCGGCATGGGCTCGCTGTTCTTGCAGAGAACCTGGGTATCCAATTCGAGCACCACGATGCGCTACAGGACGCTCGGGCTGCAGGGTATGTGTTCGCCGCGTGCCGAGGCGCTGCCCCTGATGCTGTCCGAAGCATTGCAACGAACATTCCGCGTAGGAGCGCGCCGCTGACATCGCGGCCGACGGCCGGCCTGCAATCCGAGCACTTGGGCGACGTCGAGGGCCACGGGCTTCTTGGCCAGCACATCGTGTTCACGGGCGCGCTCTGCCTGCCCCGGTGGGAGGTCGAAGAGTCGGCTACGGCGGCGGGCGCCTCCGTTCGAGGCTCCGTGACGCGCCGGACCACGCTCCTCGTGGTCGGCGTCCAGACAAGTCTCGGCGGGGAGAAGTCGAGCAAGCACCGAAGGGCGGAGGAGCTGAACCAGTCCGGCCAAGCCGAGATCGGCATCATCTCCGAGTCTGAGTTCATTCGGCTGCTTGCCACCTGACCGGGGTCCCCGCGGGCGGAGGTGCGTCAGGGCTCGTCGCAGCCGGTACCGGCCGTAGACGCATTCCTCGAGTCGGTTGAGGGGATTGGCGGGCGAACGTTCGTGGCAGACTGCGGTGATGCGGGTCTGTGTCGTCGGGGCGGGGGCGATCGGGGGCCTGTTGGCGGTGCGGATGACCGCGGCGGGGCAGACTGTGAGTGTCGTGGCCAGAGGTGAACACCTGGTCGCCATCCGACGCGACGGGCTCCGGCTGGTGGAGGCCGACGGCAGCGAGGTGGTGGGGTCGGGCATCGTGGCGTCGGATGACTTCGCGGCGCTCGGACCCCATGACGTGGTGGTCCTGGCGCTCAAGGCCCATCAGATCGCCGCCGTGGCGGACCGTCTGGACCATCTCTACGGCCCGGACACGGTCGTCGTCCCGGTGCAGAACGGTATCGGGTGGTGGTATTTCGAACGCCACGGCGGCGAGCACGACGGGCGGCGTCTGCGGACTCTCGACCCCGACGGCGTACTGGCGGCGGCCGTCCCGGCGGATCGCATCGTCGGCTGCATCGCCTACCCAGCCGCTGAGAAGGTGGCTCCGGGTGTCATCCGGCACGTCGAGGGCGACCGGTTCCCCGTGGGTGAGCTGGACGGAACCCGCTCCGAGCGCGCCAGAGCCGTTGCAGCGGCCTTTGCCGAAGCCGGGTTCACGTCCCGGGTGCTCACCGATATCCGCGCCCACCTGTGGGTGAAGGCCTGGGGCAACCTGGCGTTCAACCCCATCAGCGCCCTCACCGGCGCCACCCTGGCGCGGATCTGCCGTGATGGCAGCACGCGGCGGCTGGCAGCCACGATGATGACGGAGGCGGCCGAGATCGCCGCGACGCTCGGTGTGAGGCTTCGCATCACGGTGGAGCAGCGGATCGCCGGCGCCGAGAGGGTGGGGGAGCACAAGACGTCGATGCTGCAGGACGTCGAGGCCGGCCGGCCGCTGGAGGTGGACCCGCTGGTGGGCGTCTTCGTCGAGTTGGGTGAGCTGACCGGCGTGCCCACGCCCACTATCTCCGCCGTCTACGCCCTCACATCGCTCCTCAACAGCCGCATCCAAGGGGCCGAGTCGCCCCTCGGACACCATGGCTGAGACCGTTTGGGGTCTCCTGGACGCTGGCGCCGCGGGCGACCCGGCCATCCTTGCCGAGGACGGGTCGGTGCTGTCGCACGACGGGTTGCGCGCCACGCTGGCCAGGCTCCGCGACCGGATGCGCGCCCAGGGTGTCGGGGCCGACGACCGCATCGCCATCGTGCTGCCGAACGGTCCCGCTGCCGCCGTGGCGTTTCTGGCCGCTGCGGTGACCGGTTGCGCGGCGCCGCTGAACCCGCGTTACCGGAGCGAGGAGTTGCGTTTCTACCTTGAGGATCTCGGCGCGCGCGTCCTCATCACCGGCGACAGTGGTGGCGAGTCGGCTCGTGAGGCAGCCGGTGACGAGGTTCTGCACCTGCGGATGCAGGGAACACTGGAGAGCTTCGAGCTGGTTCCGGACGGCGGGACGGGCACCAGCGGCGTCGACGGCCGAGGCGAGGGCGCCGATCCCGCGCCCGACGACGTGGCGCTCGTGCTGCACACCTCCGGGACCACCTCTCGCCCCAAGATCGTGCCGCTGCGCCAGCGCAACCTCCGGTGCTCCGCCGCAGGCATCGCCGACTCGCTGCAGCTCACGGCCGCGGACCGCTCGCTGAACGTCATGCCGCTCTTCCACATTCACGGCCTGCTGGCCGGCCTGCTGGCGCCGCTGGCGGCCGGCGGGTCGGTGGCCTGTACCGAAGGATTCGACGCCTTCAGGTTCTTCTCGCAACTTCGGAGCCTGCACCCCACGTACTACACGGCCGTCCCGACGATGCACCAGATGGTGCTGGCCCGTTCGGCCCGCCACGCCACCGAGGCCAAGTCCGCGGGACTGCGCTTCGTGCGGTCATCCTCGGCGTCGTTGCCGGCCCCGGTGCTCGACGATCTGCAGCATCTCTTCGGTGTTCTCGTTATCGAGGCGTACGGCATGACCGAGGCCACTCACCAAATGTGTGCGAACCCGCTGCCTCCCGGCGTGGTCAAGATTCGCTCGGTGGGCATGCCCACGGGCATCGAGTTGGCGATACTCGACGAGGCGGGCCAAGCGGAGCCGCCCGACACCCGGGGCGAGGTGTCCATCAAGGGACCCACCGTGATCGACGGCTACGAGAACAACCCGGCCGCCGACGAGGCGGCGTTCACGAACGGCTGGTTCCGCACCGGCGACGAGGGCTACCTCGACGGCGAGGGTTATCTGTTTCTCACCGGTCGGCTGAAGGAGCAGATCAACCGCGGCGGCGAGAAGGTCTCGCCCCTCGAGGTGGACGAGGTGCTCCTGCGCCACGAGGCGGTCGCCCAGGCTGTCACGTTCGCCATGCCACACGCCAAGCTCGGCGAGGAGGTGGCAGCGGCGGTGGTGCCGGCCGAGGGCGCTGCGGTGACCGAGGCGGAGTTGCGCGAGCACGTCGGTCGCTCTCTGGCTGCGTTCAAGGTTCCCCGCCGGGTGGTCTTCTGCGACGAACTGCCCAAGGGCACCACCGGCAAGCTGCAGCGCATAGGCCTCGCCCAACGCCTCGGCCTGGCATAGCCTCGATCTCGAGGGGAGGCCGGCCGGTGGAGCGGACGAACGGTTACGTGCCCGACATCATCCCGATGGTGCCGCTCACCCTGCGTGGCAGGCCGACCGTCGTGGCGCGGACGCTGTTCGGCCTGCTGAGACGGATCTTGTGGCCCTACGGAACCATCTACATCGGCATCGCCGTGGTGGTGTGGAACTTCTTCACGCCTGCCATGGACCGCATGCAGCGCTTCGAGTTCCGGTGGCTCGCCGAGATCTACGTGCGCAACGCGGTGGTGCTGGTGCTGTTCGTGGGAGCCATGCACGTGTGGCTGTACGTGCGCCGCGCCCAGGGCACGCGGTACAAGTACGACGACGAGTGGCTCAGCACCACGGGCAAGCGGTTCCTGTGGCGCAACCAGACCCGCGACAACGTGTTCTGGTCACTCACCGGCGGCTGCCTCTTCGTCACCGCTTTCGAGGCGCTCCTGATGTGGTGCTACGCCAACGACTACATCCCGCGGGTCAACTGGAGCGACGGGACAGACTCGGTGGCCTACCTGCTGGTGATGACGTTCGTGCCGTTCCCTCTGGCATCGGCGTACTTCTACTGCACGCATCGCTTCCTGCACTGGGATCCGCTGTACCGCCGGGTCCACTACCTGCACCACAAGAACGTCACCACCGGACCGTGGTCGGGCTTGGCGATGCACCCCTTCGAGCAGCTGCTCTTCTTCTCGACGCCGGTGTTCTTCCTGTTCATCCCGGTGAGCCCCTTCATGGTGATCCTCATCCAGACGTTCACCGTGCTGGACGCCACGGTGGGACACTCCGGCTTCGACCGCATCGTGCTGCGCGGCGGCCGCTCCATGCCCGCGGGCAACTACTTCCACGACCTGCACCACAAGTACTTCGAGTGCAACTACGGCGGGAGGCTCATCCCCATCGACGCCTGGATGGGTACCTGGCACGACGGCACCCCCGAAACGCACGAGCGCATGAAGGCCCGCCGCCGTCGGCGCATCGCCAACCACTGAGAGGACGGCACCCATGACGGCGATAATTGTGCCGGCAGCCGGATGGACCTGCCGGGTGTTCTCGAGGTCCGGGGGCGTGTCATGAGAGTGGGGGTCATCGGTTGCGGGTTTCAGGGCCGGCTTCACGTCGATGTTCTCAGCAGGCTCCCTGATGTCGAGGTCGTAGCGGTCGCAGATATTGATCCTGACCGAGTTGGGCGCTTGGCGCACGAGTACGGCGTCGCCAAGTCGTACAGGGATTACCGCGAGATGCTTGACTCCGAGCGCCTCGAGTTGGTCACGATCTGCACCATGCCTGTCCACCACGCGGCAATGACCGTTGCGGCCTTCAGCCGAGGTGCCCACGTTCTCTGCGAGAAACCCCTGGCGATGAATACTGCGGAAGGTGTGGCAATGGTCGAGGCTGCTCGGCGCGCCGGCAAATTCCTCGCGGTTGGATTCAACATGAGATTCATGCCGAATGCGATGGCGATCCAATCGTTCATTCGCGGAGGACGATTCGGTCGACCTGTCTATACGCGTGCGTGCGCGAACGACGAGATTCCGTGGTGGGGAGAGCACTACCGGCGCGGGATCTCCGGTGGGGGCGCGCTGGCCGCTTCGGCAGTCCATCTTCTCGACCTGGCGCTCTATTTCGCTGGATTCCCGGAGCCGACATCGGCCTCGGCCAGCATGGCGACTCTCTTCCCGGCGAAGCGAGGCTCGACCGCCCCAGATCCGACAGCGGCTGCGGGCTATGACGCCGAGGACCTGTTCAGTGCTCACGTACGATTCGAGGGCGGGTTCTGGCTGACGATCGAGGGGTCGTGGATCGATAGTCAACCGCCGCGCACCGGACCTCAACCATGGAATTATGAACTCACCGCAATCGGCCAGGACGCTCAAGTCTGGTTCGATCCGCTCGCAATACGAGGCGAAGCCAAGGATGGCTCGACTGTCGACCTCCTGCCGCCCGACACTGCATCGGATGTCTCGTTTCCGCAGTCCGTCGAGCGATTGATCACCGATGTCGTCGCGGCCGCGCAAGCGGGTCGCGATCCACGCGCTTCAGGGGACCAGGCGCTTATCGTGCAACGGATCGTCGATGCGATCTACTTGTCGGCCACGACAGGTCGCGAGCAAGCCATACCTCCCCTCGAGGTACCGCTGTGAGTCGAAACGCGGGCGGCGCCTGCGGGCGACCACCAGTCGTCGCTCAAGCGACCGGACCTTCCAGAACCTCTACTACGGTACGGTCACCTGATCAGAGGTTGGGTCGGCGATCGAGAAGAGAGATCCAAGATGGGTTCCGAAGCGGGCATCGCTGAGATCCGGCGTACCGGCGGGTGGGACAACGGTCTTTCGCCGAACGAATTCTCAGGAATCGTGTGTCTCGTTACGGGTGCCGCACAGGGAATCGGAGCCACGATCGCCAAAACGTTCGCCGAACTGGGGGGCAGGGTTGTCATGGCTGACATCAATGCGGCGAAGGTGGCCGAGAGCGCAGAACGATTGCGCACAGCGGGATTTGAAGTAACCGCATTGGCGCTCGACGTTCGGGATTCGGTCGCGATCGACGCTGCGTTCACCCAGCTCGAAAATGGGTGGGGATCCGTTGAGGTCTTGGTGAACAACGCCGGCGTCGGCAGGATCGGTGAGTCGGAGGACCTTTCGGACGCAGACTGGGATCTGCATATTGACGTGATGTTGTCGGGCACGTTCAAGATGTCTCGGCGTGCCGCCTCGCCGATGCTGGAACGTGGGTCGGGAGCGATGATCAACCTCTGCTCGATCGGCGGGTTCGGGGGCAACCCCCAGCGCGCTGCGTACAACTCGGCAAAAGCCGGCATACGGATCTTGACCGAAGTACTGGCCACCGAGTGGGCCGCGCGCGGGGTACGCGTCAACGCAATCGCGCCGGCGGTCACCAGAACAGCGATGTTGCAGGAAATCCTGGACCGCGCCGGCGGCGAGATCCTCCTCGAAGACTATGAGGGTCGCACGCCACTCGGTCGGATCGCGGAGACCCAGGAAATGGCGGACGTCGTGGCCTTCCTCGCGTCGCCGCTCGCCTCGTACATAACGGGCCAGATCCTCGCTGTCGACGGCGGATGGCTCGCGAGCGACGGCTTCCCAACGAGCGACGGGGCGGAGGGATGAGCGGGAGCGTCGAGGGAGTGGTTGAGGGAGCGGGTGCATCCGGCCGCGTTGCTCCCAGGCCCTGCGTCGTGATGACGGGAGGCGAACCATCTTTCGTACAGCACGTGGAGTCGGCGCTCGGCATGCCGTCGCTGCGTCTACGACCGGATGAAGTCGAGTCGAGCGCCGGTTCTCTGGACGAGCAGATGGCTCCGGAGGGTGTTGTCTGGATCCATTTGGTGCCGAGTGCTGCGGATCCGACGTCTCACAATCACGATGTCCTGGTCTTCGAAGAGGCGACTTGGCTGGAACGGTCCCTAGGAGCTGCTCGCGCTTTCGGCGACAGGACGCGCATTCCGTTGACTTTCGTGGCGCTCCTTCCTGAACTCGGACTATTCGCCGGTGCCCAGAGGAGACGCTGCGACCTGGCCTCAGCGACGATGGAGTCGCTTCTTCGCACAGAGATTGGCCGATGGAGCAATGCCGGCGATCGAATTCTCGCAGTCACCTATGTCGGGTTGGATGGCTATATTCCCGAGAACCAGCGCCCCACTGATCAGGTCATCGAGCGCACCCCGATGAAGGTGCTCAGCACGTTCGCACAACTTGGCGACGTACTTCGCTTTGTCGGCTCCCGGCAGGCGTCCTATGTCACTGGCACGTTCCTGCGCATGGATGGCGGGTGGACGGCGTACAGCTGGATGTACCCGGCTCGGACGATCTAGCTCGCGCATCTGCGCCTGCCGGGGGAGCCGGCCCGGCGCGAGAGGCCCGGCAGGCGCGGCAGAGAACAACCCTGGGGAACAGAGCGAAAGAGAACGAGGAGCACGAGTTCGATGAAAGCTGGAGTGATCGGGTGCGGGTTTCAAGGCCGACTTCACGTGGAGTGTTTGCAGGTCATAGAGGACGTCGAGGTCGTTGCCGTCTGCGACACCAACACCTCTCGGCTGGATGAGGTGAGATCTGCTCACCGAGTTGCCAAGGGGTATGCCGACTACCGCGACCTGCTCGAAAAACACGATCTCGATCTCGTGACGGTGTGCACGATGCCGGTGCATCACATGCGCATGACGGTCGACGCGTTCGCCACCGGTGCTCACGTGTTGTGCGAGAAGCCGCTGGCGCTTGACGCCGGGGAGGGGCGGGAGATGCTGAGAGCGGCTTCCGCTGCCGGCCGGATGCTCGCGATTGGATACAACATGAGGTTCACTCCCAACGCGCAGATCATCAAACGTCAGATCGATTCGGGAGTGCTGGGTCGTCCGCTGTATACCCATGCATGGGCGAAGTCGTCACAGATCCCTTGGTGGGGCGAGCACTACCGCAAGGAGCTTTCGGGGGGCGGCGCACTGGCTGCCACGGCAGTCCATTTCCTCGACCTCGCCCTGTGGTTCGCAGGATTCCCGAGGCCGGTAACCGCCTCGGCCAGCGCAGCCCAACTGTTTCCGGCAAAGCGCGGGTCGACGGCTCCGGACGCGACCCATGCGGCTCGCTACAACGTGGACGATCTGCTTGCGGCACATCTTCGATTCGAAGACGACTTCTGGATGACGCTCCAGGGAAGCTGGATCGACAACATTCCGTCCCACGAGGATGGCTCGCCCTCGTGGGCGTACAGCCTGGATGCGATCGGCGAGAATGCCCAGGCGGTCTTCGACCCTCCCTCGATTCGCGGCGACCGCGATGGTGAGATCATCGAACTACTCCCGCCCGAGACGGTCAGTGACGTCTCGTTTCCACCGTCGGTTGCAGCTCTCATAGCGGGGACCGTCGACGCGATCCGAACTGGACGCGAGGCTCCGGTCACTGGTGAGCAGGCATTGGTATCACAAGTGATAGTGGATGCGATCTACGAGTCGGCCTCGACTCGCGCTGAAGTATCGATCGCCTCGTCGGACCTCGAGTGGTCGGGCTAGGTCTTCGCGGCGTGCAGACTCGGCGCGGCAGTCGGCGCACGCGTAGCAGTGCGCTCCCCGGCGGGAGAGCGACCATACGATTGGCACACGCGGAGGCGGTGCGCTAAGTTTTTCCACGCCGTCAAGCGCTTGGCTCATTTCGGCATGTCATCAAGCGTTTGAGTAAGTGGCGAAACACCGAGGGGAACTCACATGGGCAACGCCAACTCAAAGGTCCGCGTACTAATCGCGCTGGGAGTCGCGTTGGCGCTCATCATGTCCGCCTGCAGCAGCGATGACGACGGCGACGCGGCGCCTGCGCCTGCACCGGAACCTGCGCCTGCGCCCGAACCGGCGCCTGCGCCCGAACCGGCGCCACCGCCTGAACCTGCGGCGCCGCCCGACTATCAGCAGTTCTTGGGTAACCCGAGTCCGGATCAATGCGCGGGCGAGAGCTACGACTTCGGGCTCGACATCTTCTCCGACACCGAGTCATTCGCGCTTCTCACAGTTGAGGGCATGCACGCAGTGGCTGACACGATGGGCTGCGTGTCCGTCGAAGTGGTCTCTGACAACGCTGATCCGCTCACGGCCGTTGAGAACGTGAGAATCTTCGCGGAGCAGGACAAGGACGGCGTCATCGTGGCCAACGTGATCGAGGCGGCACAGCCCGGCATCGTTGCCGTTCTCAACGACAATGACGTCCCGGGTCTGGCAATCTTTGTGCCCGCACCGGAGATCGCGCTGATCGAGGTCGACCTGGGCAACGCCGGCTTGAAGTCCGGCCAAACGCTGGGAGAGCAGGCACTTGCCCGTTGGCCCGGCGAGGAGATCGTCCTCGTCGTCGGGACCTTCGACGAGGCCGGGGAGACGACGATCGCCCTCACGGACGGAATCGTGGAGGGCGTCACCGCGGCCGTTCCGGACGCCGAGGTCCTCGCCATCGCGACGGCCGCCGACACGCCGACCGCCAACGCCAACACGGCAGCTGTCGTGGCCAGGATTCCAGAGGATGCAAAGGTCCTCATCGCTTCTGTGAACGACGAGCTGACGCTGGCAATGCTTGAGGCACTTCGCACGGCTGGTCGCAGCGACGAGGACATGGTGGCTGTTGGCCAGGGCGCAAGCCAGTTCGAGGCGATGTGTGACGGAACTCTCTTTGCGAGCGTCGCGTACTTCCCCGAGAACTACGGCAAGTATGCGATACCTGCGCTGATCGGGCTTATTCATGGAGCTGAGCTTCCCGACTTCATCGAGCTGCCCACGGAAGTACTGAACGCCGAGAATCTCGGTGAGTTCTATCCCGAGTCTGCGTGTGCGTAGTACGGGTGGTCCTTGACGTCCAAGCTGATGGCCCTCTGTCGGCAGGTGACTTGGTTGCGCGCGTAACCACGTCAGTGAGAAGCTCTCACGGTGGCCAGCCCTGACTTGAATCTATGCATGATGCGCGCATTGGACTACCGGTGCAACGGCTCCTATGGGTTGCCGAGTCCCGAGGTCGCGCCGGCTAAGGATTGCTCCCGGTCGCGTATCCGCTCGGCTTGCTTTGAGGGCAGGCATGTTCAGGGCTGAGAAGCCGCGCTCCGTCACTCGCGCCGCCCCTAATTCTGATCGGACCGCCGGCACACCCGCGCCGCGAAAATGGTCAGATCCCAGTTTTCTTCAGAGTCAGGGCTTGCTGCTGATTCTTGCCGGGTTGATGCTCTTCTTCAGCTTCCGGAGCCCATTCTTCTTCGCCACCTCGAATCTCCTCAATGTTGCAGCTAGTTCGACGGTGCTCGCAATCATGGCTGCGCCGCAGACGTTCCTGATCGTGTCCGGGGGATTTGACGTCTCGGTTGGCGCAACTATTGCGATCAGCACCGTCTCGCTTGGACTTCTCTTGCAGGCGGGACTCCCCATGCCAGTCGCTATAGCGATGGTCTTGGTGATCGGACTCGCCGTCGGTCTTGCGAACGCAATGCTCGTCGTAGTCTTGAAGGTCAATCCACTGATAGCGACGCTTGGCACGATGTCGATATTCACCGGGCTAGCCCATTTCCTGTCGGCCGGACAGACGGATGTCGTGCGAAGCGGCTTCCTGCGATGGGTCACCTCCACGAAAATCGGAGCCGTGCCGTTCCTTGTGTTCCTGCTGGTCGGCGTCTACGTCATCAGCGTGGTGTTGGAGCGCAGGACCGTGCTGGGTCGTTGGATCTACGCGATCGGTGGCAATGCAGAAGCTGCGCGGTTAGCCGGCCTGCCCATCCGGCGCGTGCAGTTTGCGCTGTACATAGCGTCGGGTCTGTCAGCTGCGGTCGGCGGCGTGCTTCTGACGGGGATTCTCCAAGCCGCATCGCCGAGGGTCGGCGCCACATTCCTGCTGTCGGTGGTCACGGCGGTGATTCTCGGGGGTGCAAGTCTCGCGGGAGGCCGGGGGACAATCGTCGGTACGCTGCTCGCGGTCGCAATTCTCGGCGTTCTGCGGAACGGCTTCTCGCTGCTTCTGCTCCCATCGTCTGTGCAGACAATCTCGCTGGGTGTAGCGCTGATCACAGCAGTCGTCTTTGATGGCATGGTTCGCCGGATTGAATGGCGATCATGAATAGCGCACCCGTTTCAGACCCGCCTGTGCCCGTCCTGGAGGTCGAGGATCTGGTCAAAAGGTTCGGAGCCATCGAAGCACTCAAGGGCGTCTCATTCAAGTTGGGCCGCGGCGAGATCCTCGGTCTGGTGGGCGACAATGGCGCGGGGAAGTCGACCCTCGTAAAGATTGTTGCGGGTGCTTTGGATCCGACATCGGGATCTGTGAAGCTCAATGGCGAGCGCCTCGAATTTGGAAACCCCGCCCAACATCGTCAGGCGGGCATCGAGACGGTGTATCAAGATCTCGGCCTTGTGGGCAACTTGGACATTGCAGGAAACTTCTTCCTCGGCCGTGAGCTTCGCTTGCGGAACCTTCGCACCCCGCTGGCGTTCCTCAACAACCGGGCCATGCGCTTGCAGGCGCGTGATGCGATTGCCCGTCTCCATATCACCATTCCTGGTTCGGTGGCACAGAAGGTGAATAGTCTGTCTGGAGGTCAGCGCCAGGCTGTTGCCATCGCCCGGGCTGCATTCTGGAAGCGGGAGCTGCTTCTTCTGGATGAGCCCACCGCAGCGCTTGGCGTGCAGGCGACCGCTGAGGTGGGACATCTGATCATGAAGATCGCGAAAGAGGAGGACGTAGCGATCATTGTTGTGAGCCATGACATCTCCGAGGTCCTGAATGTCGCCGACAGAGTCGTCGTGTTGCGTCAAGGCGAAACCGCTGCGGAGCTAGTGGGTGCGGAGACGTCGGCATCGGAGGTGGTTGGCTACATCACCGGGACAATCGCACCCCAGGCCGAGGCAGGGGGATGATCGCCACGCCCCTGAATTGGCGGACACTACCGACTGCATTGCCGACCTCTCGTCCTGATGCATTGCCGACCTCTCGTCCTGACCTCCGATCGCGGCCACACCGTCTCGTTTGAGGGCACTGCCGACTGCGCGGCCGACGGAACCGTCGGAGATGCCGGACAGGGGTAGGGTCGCAGCGACGGACACGCACGGACCGTGGACGCAGCGGAACCAGCGTCGGGCACCGACCGGGCATCGCACCTACACTGAGACGGAGTTGTTGGGTGCCGTCGAGGACTTCGACACCGGAGGCTCGAACGGCGAGAGCGAGTCGGGCTCGGGCGGTCATTGAGGTAGTCGGGGCACGCTTTCCCGCAGCGAGCCGAACTCTGAGGAGGATCGATGGGATACGTCCTCGCGGTGGAATGGACCGCCAAAGCAGGTCAAGGTGACCGGATAGCGGAGATCCAGAAAGAGTTCGCTCCGTTGGCCCGTCAGGAGCCCGGATGCCGGGAATTCTTCGTCAGCCGGTCGGAGGACAACCCGGACCGCTTCTTCCTCTACGAGGAATACGACGATGAGGCGGCGTTCGATGCGCACCTCGGGACCCCGCACTTCGACCGACTGATCCGAGGCGCGGCACTGGACCTGCTCGAGGATTCTCGAAAGGCGATCTACGACTCGATTGCCTGAGCGAACCCTTGCCGGCGAGTCGGCACCAGACGGATGCGACTAGATCCTCCCCGGGAACTCCCCGCCGGCGCGCCCGTGGCGCGCAACCGTGGAGGCCGCAACATTCGTGGCGTTCCTCGAGGGCCCTGCCACCGGTGCGCACGGAACGGTGTATTTCTCCGACATCCGGGGGAATCGGATCATGACGCTCACCGAGGACGGAGTGCTCGGCGTGTTCCGAGAGGACGCGGGACGGGCGAATGGCAACGTGTTCGATCACGAGGGTCGCCTCGTCACGTGCGAGGGAGCTGAACACGGTCGGGGAGGCCGGAGGCGGGTCACCCGCACCGACGTCGCGACCGGTGAGGTCGAGGTGCTGGCGGAACGGTACAAGGGACGGCGTTTGAACAGTCCCAACGACGTGACGGTCGACACTCAGGGGCGCCTCTTC
Source organism: Acidimicrobiales bacterium (assembly GCA_963668565.2). Lineage (GTDB taxonomy): Bacteria > Actinomycetota > Acidimicrobiia > Acidimicrobiales > CATQHL01 > VXNF01. Next base: position 2,911,672 of record CAXXMX010000010.1, on the reverse strand, counting down.
TTCACCGACCCCCGATACGACGCCGATCGATCCGATCTGGAGATGGATACCGAGGGCGTCTACCGCATCGACCCGGATGGAACCGTTACTCGAATCATCGGACAGCCCGATGTCGAGAAGCCCAACGGCTTGGCGATCACGCCGGACGACAGGGTTCTCTACGTCATCGATTCCAACAACGCGATGGGTGGGAGCCGGACGGTCTGGGCGTTCGCCCTCGACGCCGGCGGCAATGCCGTCGACCGGTGGCCCGTCTACGACTTCGCGCCCGGCCGCGGGGGCGATGGGATGGAGCTCGACGTAGCCGGCAACTTGTACGTGTGCGCCGGGATCCTGACGCCGCGGAGTCGAGCCGAGACGGCCCAGAACCCACCGGGCGTCTACGTGATCACACCATCGGGTGAACTCGTCCACCGGATTCCCATCCCGCAGGATGTGATCACCAACTGTTGCTTCGGCGGAAGCGACAAGCGCACTCTCTACGTGACGGCGGGACATATGCTCTACAGGACCAGGGTGAACGTCCCCGGATACCACGTTTACCCGGATGAGGGGGCCCATGACATCCACCATGCAATCCAACGACGCGCCGACCGGTAGTTCCGCCCAACGACTCCATCACATCGGCATGACCGTCGGTGATCTCGAGGAGTCGGTGCAGTTCTGGGAGCAACTGTTCGGTGTCGCAGTGAACGCGCGGCGCCTTCTCGACCAGCCACACATCGGTGCAATAGTGGGCCATCCCGGCGTGGCCATCGATGCCGCCTGGATCAACGTTCCGGGGAGCGACGCCGTGCTGGAGTTGGTGCACTACCTCAATCGCGACGGCGCTCCTCTCGACGACGACACCATTCACAAGGGGAACGTCCACTTCTGCATGGAGGTGGAGGACATTGGAGTCATGTGGGCGCGAGCCGTGGCGCTCGGCGCGCGCCCCGTCAGCGACGCCCCGGTCGAGGTCCCGGGCGGTCCCGCAAAGGGTGCCAGGATCGCGTACATGCGCACGCTTGACGGAGCGACAATCGAGTTCATCCAACCGGCGTCCCCCTCTTGAGCGGATTGCGGCTGGCAAGGATCGGCCTCGGGTGGTCCGGCACCTCTGGATAGCCGTTGATCGGACCGCATGCGCCGGCAACGCCATGTGCATGGCAATTGCGCCGAACACCTTCGACATCGACGACCTCGGTAAGGCATCGGTGGTCGATCCGCGGGGTGATTCCCCGGAACTAGCCCTCCAAGCGGCGGCCAACTGTCCGGTCAGGGCAATCTCGGTCACCGATGCCGATACCGGAGACAAGTTGTACCCAAGACATGGATGACAGAGTGCCTCCCGACTTCGACTTGTTGCGAAGCGTGGCGACATCGGTGAGACGCTCCATCCTCGCCACGATCCACCATGCTGGAGCCGGCCACGTCGGAGGTCCGTTGTCGGCCACCGACCTGCTCACCGTGCTCTACTTTCACGAGCTCAGAATCGACCCGGCGAATCCCTCCTGGGCCGACCGCGATCGGTTCATCTTCTCGAAGGGCCACTCGTCGATCGCGCTGTACGCGACGCTTGCGGAGCGGGGGTACTTCCCGAGAGAAGAGTTACTGACCTTCAACCAACTCGACTCCCGCCTTCAGGGCCATCCCGACATGCTCGTGACCCCAGGTGTCGACATGTCGACCGGCTCGCTCGGCCAGGGTCTGTCCCCCGGATTGGGGATGGCACTCGCCGCCAGGCTGAACAACAAGGACTACCGCACGTACGTCATGATCGGTGACGGGGAGTCGCAGGAGGGACAGATCTGGGAGGCCTCGATGGTGGCGGCTCGCTACAAGGCCGACAACCTGGTTGCGATACTCGACTGGAACGGTCTTCAGCAGTACGGCTGGTCCGAGGTCGGCAAGGAACCCGAGGACCGCATGAATCCTCTGGAGGCTCCTGCCCAGAAGTGGCAGGCCTTCGGCTGGCACGTCATCGAACTGGACGGCCACGACCTCCGCGCGATCGTTTCCGCCCTAGACGAGGCGAGAGCGATCACAGGGCAACCGACGATCTTGATCGCGCACACGGTGAAGGGGAAAGGTGTGTCGTTCATGGAGGGGGACTATCTGTGGCACGCAAAGCCGATCACTGACGGAGAGTTCCAACTCGCTCTCGCCGAGCTCCAGTCATGAAGCGAGCACGATGATCCGTTCCCGTCCGGCACCAATCGGCTCGCGATGACCGCGGGAGCCGAATTGGGCATTGAGATACCGCTCCGCGTCGCGTTCGGTGAGGCTCTCGTCGAACTTGGCGGAGTGAACGATCGCGTGGTCGTGCTCGACGGCGATCTGGGCAACGCCACCCGGGTCGACATGTTCGCGGACGCCCATCCGGATCGGTTCCTCCAGATGGGAATCGCAGAGCAGAACATGGCCGGAGTGGCGGCGGGACTGGCGGCTGCGGGCCTGATCCCGTTCGTGACGACGTTCGCGGCGTTTGCCACCAATCGAGATCTCGACCAGGTCCGCGTCACGATCGGCCAGACGAAGTTGCATGCCATCGTCGTCGGCGGCTACTCCGGGATCCTTACAAGCCGGACCGGGAAAACCCACCAGGCCATCGAGGATCTGGCCGTGTTCAGGACCATGCCCAACATGACGGTCCTAGCCCCGGCTGATGCTACCGAGACTCGCAAGGCGGTATTCGCTGCCGCGGAGGACGTGTCGGGTCCGGTGTACATGAGGTTGACGCGTGACGCCAGCCCGGTGTTGTTCGGCGACGACCACGACTTCGACGTCGGACACGGCGTGGTGATGCGACGGGGATCAGATGTCGCCCTGATCAGCACCGGGGTGCAGACGTTCCGCACGGCGAGAGCAGCCGACCTTCTGGAGGCCGAGGGCATCAGCGTCCACCACCTCCATCTGCACACCATCAAGCCCCTCGACGAGGCGGCGGTCGTCGAGGCTGCTGCCACCGGTGCCGTGGTGACCTGCGAGGATCACTCCATCATCGGCGGCCTCGGAGGGGCGGTCGCCGAGGTCCTCTCCGAGCAGCGACCCACCCTCATGCGCAGGGTTGGTGTGCGCGACGTCAACATCGAGTCGGCACCCAACGAGGCGCTGCTGGAGAAACATGGATTGACCCCGCGGCACACCGTCGTCGCGGCGAAGGAGATCCTCGGGACGTGGTAGAACTAGAGACGCGGGAGGCCTGAGATTTGGTCTGAACTCGCGACGGTGCTCCTGGGGGGAGCAGACGGAGGTTGAAGATGGCAGCGAAGAGCCTGGTCATGAAGTTGACAGATGTCCCAATGCTGGAGATGGCCAACGGAAAGTTCCGTGACGTCTTCCAGATCACGGATGAGACCTTTGGGCCCAACACGAAGATCTCCGCAGGCCAAGTGTGGCTCGCACCGGGCAACACCGAAGGCCATGTGGACGTGCACGATCAGGACGAAGCGTTCTACATCATCTCGGGCCACGCCCAGTACTACGCGGACGGAGAACTCATCGATGTTGAGCCGGGCGACACGGTGTACTGCCCGGCAGGGACGGAGCACACGTTCTACACCGGCGACGAGATGCTGCACATCTTCTGGCTGATCGCCGGTACGTGGACGACCGACCTGGCCGACATCAAGGAAGAAGTGGCGGACTGGGTTGAGGTCGACGGCACGACGGGCTGGCACCTCGGCTGACTCCCAGCGGGCCTCGCGCCAAGGGGGACGGCCTCGGGTGCGGCAGTTCGACGTCTTGCGGAACTCCGGCGAGTAGGCATGCCCACCTACGAGTTGGACGGCAAGGCCGCCATCGTGACCGGTGGCGGCCGCAATATCGGCCGCGGGATCGCGCACCGGCTCGCCCGGGAGGGCGCCGCGGTCGTAGTCGCCGATATCGATGCCGATGCCGGGGAGGCGGTCGCCGACGAGATACGAGACGCAGGCGGTCGAGCGGTTTCCCTGCAGACCGATGTTACCGACAGGTCACAGGTCGATCGGATGGTGGACAGGACGGTCGCGACCTTCGGCGCTCTCGACATCATGGTCAACAACTCCGGTGTGCTGAGCCTGTCTTTGGCCATCGACATCTCCGAGGACGACTGGGATCGCCACTTCGCGGTCAACGCCAAGGGTGTTCTGTTCTGCTCGCAGGCTGCCGCTCACCGGATGATCGATCAGGGCCACGGAGGAAGGATCATCACCATCGTCTCGACGGCAGGCAGGCTCCCTTCGTTTCGTGACACTCCCGTGGCCGCCTACGTCGCCAGCAAGCACGCAGCCATGGGGCTCATCAAGCAGATGAGTCAGGAGATCGCTCCGTACGGCATCCTCATGAACGCCGTGTTCCCCGGCATCGTGGATACCGACATGCTGCGCTCCATTCACCGCGACGTGAGTAATGAGACCGGTGAGACGTACGAAGCCGTGCGTGAAAGAGTCCTCGATCTGATCCCGATCGGGCGATACCAGACGCCAGACGACGTGGCGAACGTCGTGGCGTTTCTGGCTTCGGCAGATGCGAACTATTCGGTGGGCCAGGCGTTCGATGCGAACGGGGGAGTCTTCTTCTGGTAGCGGCCGGAGTGGCGTGCCTGGCTAGAGCAGGTGACCTCCGTCGACGACGAGGGGATGTCCCGTCACGAAGGACGCCTCGTCGGAGCAGAGCCAGACGACTGCGTTGGCGATCTCCACCGGTTCGCCGAGCCTCCCCATGGGGTGTCTCGCGATGGCCGCCCGTTCGGCCTCGGCGTCTCCGTCGAGGAAGAACTCGGTCATCGGCGTACGGATCACACCGGGGCACACGGCGTTCACCCGGATGCCGTGATCGGAATACTCGAGGGCCGCCGTCTTGGTGAGTCCGATCACGGCATGTTTGGCCGCCACGTACGCCGATTCGCCGGGTAGCCCGATGAAGCCCGCGACGGACGAGGTGTTCACGATCGCCCCGGCGCCTTGTCGCACCATGTGGCGCAACTCGTACTTCATGCACAGGAACATCGACGCCTGCGTCACGCGTGTGACTCTCTCGAAGACGTCCTCCGGATAGTTGTGGATCAGCGCGCGGGTGCCCAGATTCCCCACGTTGTTGTGCGCGAAGTCGAGGCCACCGAGAGTTTCGACGGTGACGGCGATCATTCGCTCGACGTCGGCCGACCTCGTGACGTCGGCTTCGATCAGCAGTGCGTCCGTGCCTTGCTGCTCGACCATTTCAACGGTTCGGGACGCGGACTCCCTGTCGATGTCGACAACGGCCACCCGGGCTCCCGCGGCGGCGAAGGCGCACGCGCTGGCCTGCCCGATGCCGAGCCCGGCTCCCGTGACGAGGGCGACTTTCCCAGTGAAATCGGGCATTCGGAGAGCCTCTCGTTCGGGTCGTCTCACCCTGGAGATGGACGCCAACCCCACGATAGCCGCGGGCATTGTGAGCATTGTGAGGCGCGCAGTGAGCGAGTAAGGGCACGTGCACGGCGCCTGAAGAGCGCTGGCGACCGACATGCAACAGAGATAGGGTTTGGTGCTCTCGCGGCATCGAGACCGTTGCGTCAGCGAGGCGAAGGGGGGAGGGGTCATAGCGCTATGACTCTGCACCGGGTTCTTTTGGCTCTTGCACTGGCGGTGTCGGTCGTCGCCGCGGCCTGCTCGGACGATGATGACGATGGGGCGGAAGGGTCGATCGGCTGGGAAGACCCGGCGGGCAACATGCTGTCGTTCTCGAACGTCGCCGGACCTGCGGGTATCGACCTGGTTCGGACCCTGCCGCCCCCGCCGGCTCCGGTCGAAGGAGCAGAAGGGACCCCCTCCGAACCGCAAGGCATGCCGGATCTCATGGACCCCGCCGCCAACGCGAAGGCAACGCAGCCAATGCGAGGAGGAGCGGCCGTGCTCGACTTCGACCGGGACGGTTGGCAGGACCTGTTCCTGGTGAGCGCCGACGCCGGTCCCGACCGCCTGTACCGGAACAACGGCGACGGGACCTTCTCGGAGGTGGGGTCGCAGGCCGGGGTCGCCTGGGAGCATCTCGGCTCCGGCGCAGCAGCTGCTGATTTCGACGGTGACGGGTGGACGGACCTCCATGTGACCAGCCACGGCATGCCCGGGTCCGCCGCCCCGGGGCACCACCGGCTGTATCGCAACCGTGGCGACGGCACGTTCGAGGAGATCGCCGGCCGGGCCGGCGTGGCCACCGCGAGCCGGACGATGGGAGACGGTTTCGGGTCGGCCTTCGGGGATGTCGACTTGGACGGCGACCTCGACCTGCTGGTCGCCGGCTGGCAGGAGGGATCGCTCGGCAACCGGCTCTTCATGAACAACGGCGACGCCACGTTTACCGACGTCACCGAGGCGGCGGGCATCACCGACGACGGCATCCGCGGCTTTGCGCCCTGCCTCGCGGACATGACGGGTGACCGCTACCCGGAGGCTCTCATCGCCGCCGACTTCGGGACCAGCAGGTACTTCGTCAACAACGGTGACGGAACCTTCAGCGAGCAGACCGCGGCATCCGGCGTGGATGAGACGTGGGCCGGGATGGGCAACACGGTGGCCGACTTCGACGGGGACGGGCGTCTGGACTGGTACGTGACGGCGATCTTCGACGAAGCGGGCCTGGGCTACGGCGACGGCAACAAGCTCTACATGAACCGTGGCTCCGGAGTGTTCGAGGAGTCGGCGGCATCGGCCGGTGTCGACGACGGTGGTTGGGGCTGGGGGACAGCCGGTGTGGATTTCAACCACGACGGCATGGTCGACATCATCGAGACCAACGGCTGGCATCGCCCGGAGTACGAAGGTGAGCGCGCCAAACTCTGGATCAACCTGGGAGACGGCACGTTCACGGACGTGGCCACGCCCGCTCAGCTCGACTACGACATTCAGGGTCTGGGCCTCTTGCACTTCGACTACGACGAGGACGGCGACCAGGACGTGGCTCTGACGTCACCGGCCGGCGATTTTCGCCTCTACCGCAACGATCTCAGTGGTCCTGCCGCCAACTGGCTGAGGGTGTTCCTCGACACGACGGGTGCCGACGGGATAGCACCGCACGGGCTGGGCAGCCGGGTGACGGTGTCCGCAGGAAATCTCCAGATCCACCGATGGATCGTCTCGTGCGCGCACTACCTGACCAGCAGCGAGCTGTCGGCTCACTTCGGTCTTGGCGAGGAGACGACGGTCGATGAGGTGCGCGTCGAATGGCCCGACGGGTCGGTCACGATCATGGCCGACCTCGATGCCAACCAAACGGTAACCGTCTCACCGGGCTGAGGCGTCCGTCCACTCCGAGGGAGCCGCTCGTGGAAACAATCGATGACCTGCTGGTCTCGCGACAGTTCATGGAAGATCCGTACCCCGTGTATCGGCGGCTGCAGGAAGATGCGCCGGTGTACTGGAGCGATGCGTGGGACAGCTGGCTGCTCACGCGCTTCGCGCATGTCGATGAAGCCATTCGCAGTCCGGCTCGCTTCCATAACCGGGTCTATGCCACGTGGATGGAGAAGATCCCTGAGGAGAATAGGCAAGAGTTGTCGTCGTTCGTGGACTACTGGACGACGAGTGGTTTCAGTCAGCAGGACCCGCCCGACCACACCCGCATCCGTCGACTTGTTGCGAAGGCCTTGACTCCCGATGCCCTCGCCAAGATGCGGCAACGTGTCGAAGCATTGGCTGACTCCTTGCTCGACGAGGTCACCGAGAGTGGCAGTACTGACCTGCTGCCGGACTTCGCCGTGCCTCTGCCCGCCATTGCCGTCAGTGAACTGGTGGGGTTGCCTCCCGAGGAGAGGGTGCAATTCAGGGAGTGGACGAACCAGTACCTGGAGTTTCTGGGGCCGGGCGGCCTCGACGTGGACGTCATGCGGAGAAGCCAGGCGGGTTTGATGTCTCTTCGCGGCTGGCTGCTCGATCTTCTCGAGGACCGCAGAACCAACCCGACAGGCGATGTTCTCTCCAGCCTCGTTGCCGCCGAGGAAGCCGGTGACGTGATGAGTGAGGACGAGTTGGTCTCCACGTGTGTCGATCTCGTGTCAGGTGGAGACGACACGACGACGAACATGCTCGGCAACGGCATGATGGCGCTGCTCGACCATCCGGATCAGTTGGAGTTGCTGCGAGATGATCCCAGTCTGATGAGAGACGCCGTCGAAGAACTGGTCAGATACGAATGCCCGTTTCAGATGGTATTCAGGTTGACGACCGAGGACGTCGAGATCGACGGCACGGTGATTCCCGAGGGACAGGTGGTTCGCCTCATCCTCGGTGCGGCCAACCGGGATCCCGAGCAGTTCGAGGATCCTGACCGCATCGACATCACGCGCGGCTACATCCGCCATCTTGGTTTCGGATTCGGAACGCACTATTGCGTCGGTCAGGTGCTGGCGAGATCCGAGTTGCAGATCTCCTTCGAGAGGTTGGTGCAACGGCTCCCGAACGTCCGCCTCGCTGGGATACCGGTACGCCTTCCCAGCGTCGGTCCGCGCGGGTTCACGTCACTGCCACTCGCCTTCGATCCGACGCCGCGCACCTCCGCCCCTCACCGAGCCCCGGGAGATTCCGGCTGACCGGTTGCGCTCGCGGCTCCCGTGCCCAGATGCCATCCCCGGTCGTGGTCGACCTGGCGCCACGATGACTCGACCTCCTCCTGGATCGACTCGAGGTCGCTCCACTTTGCGCCGATGATCCAGAATCCGTGATACGGCGTGTCGTAGGGGTTGTCGAAGCGATGCTTGACGCCGGCCGGGCAGAAGATCACGTCGCCGGGCTCCACGTCGAAGGGCTCATCATCGGCCACGAACTGGGCACGCCCTGAGATGGCGTAGAACGCCTCGTCGAACGTGTGCACGTCCTCGTGTCCCTGGTACTTGGGGCGCATCCAGTACAGGCCGCCGGTGAGGTTGTTCGCACCGCACACCTCGTCCGTGATCATGAACTGATCCCGCATCTCCCCGTCAGCGGTCTCCCACAGGGGGACATCCTTCACCTTGAACACGAACTTCTTGGCGTTCATGGGATCTCCGTCTGAGGTTGCGAGCAGCACTGCTCTGCGGTGCAGGCAGCAGACGTCACGTTACCAGCGTGTTTGCAGGCGAACCGCCGGCCCGTCATCTACACTCGGCCAGCACTACGGACGACCGGGATCATGGCAGCACACGCGACGATCGAGGACCAACTTGCCTCGCTGGAACTCGTCTCCGACCCGTACCCGCTCTACGACGAGTTGCGCGAGAGCCACCCCGTCTATTGGTCGGAGGGGTGGAACGCTTTTCTCGTAACCCGCTACGACGATGTGGTTGACGTGCTGCGGGACTACCGCCGATTCGTCAACGCCGGCCGTTACACGCTGTTCATGGAGCAACTGCCCCCGGAACGCCGGGCGGAGTTCGGCCGGTTCGATGACTACTGGACCAAGCCTGGCTTCAACCTCTCGGATCCGCCGGATCACGCGCTGGTGAGGACGCTGACCAAGCGGTTCTTCACGCGGCGCGCCATGGAGACGGTCCGGCCTCGGGTCCAAGCGTTGGTCGACGAGCTGATCGACAACGTGATCGAGCAGGGCGAGGCCGATCTCGTACGGGACATCGCCACCCCGCTTCCGGCGACCATCATTGCCGAATTGCTCGGGCTTCCGACGGACGACGTGGCCTGGTTCAAGCGCTCAACCCTGCAGTACATCTCGTTCCTCGGCACCGGTGCACCCGAGCCGGACACGATTCGGCGGAGCGAAGCTGCGCTCCTGGAACTTCGGGAGTGGATCAGCGGCGTGGTGGGGGAGCTACGAAGAGAGCCACGGGACGACATCCTCACCGCGCTGGTCGCTGCTCACGACAGCGGAAAGATGGTCAGCGAGGATCAGTTGCTGGCCACGTGCATCGACCTTGCCTCCGGTGGTGATGAGCTGCTCACCCACGTGATCGGGACGGGAATCCTCAGCCTTCACCAGCATCCGGACCAACTCCAACTGCTGCGGGAGGATCCCAACCTCCTGCCGATGGCGATCGCCGAGATGCTGCGCTACGAGCCGCCCTTCCAGCAGGACTGGCGCCGGACCACCGAGGACACCGAGATTCGCGGTGTGCACATTCCCGCGGGCTCGATCCTCCGGCTCATGCTGGCAGCGGCCAATCGCGATCCACGGGTCTTCGATGACCCAGGTCTCTTCGACATCAGGCGCGACCCCAACCGCCACATCGCCTTCGGCTTCGGCATCCATCTGTGCGTCGGTGCGCCGCTCGCCGAAGTCGAACTGGACATCGCGTTCAACACGCTGCTGCGGCGGCTCAACGGCTTGCAGGTCGCAACCGATACCTTCGAGTGGCACCCGAGCAACGGCCCGCGGGGCCTCAAGACGTTGCCGATAACTTTCGAGCCCGGCGCCCGAGTGTCGGCGGCGCCGCGGCTGAATTGATCACGGGCGACTCGCCACGGCTTGGAGGCGGGGCAGCACCTCGGTCCTGAGACGTACCATCGATTCGGAATCGTGCGGGTGGGGAAACCCGAAGATGAGGTGGCGAAACCCGAGCGCGACAATCGGCTCGAGCTTCTCGAAGATGTCATCGGGCGTTCCCACCGGCTGCTCCGGCCAGATCGGGGCGTCCCCGTTCAGCTTGCGCATCTCTGCATAGGCGCGATCGGCTTCGCGCCGTGTGTCGCGGATGATCACGACTCGGATCTCGGTGGTCCGCGCAATCTCGCCCTCGTCGCGGCCCACGTCCGCGCAATGGTCTCGCAGAACCCGATCCTTGCGCCGGAGGGCGTCCGCTCCGTGGTGGAATCCGAAGTTGCAGGCGTCGGCGTACCGGGCGACGAGCCTCAAGGTCACGCGCTCGCCGTCGCCGGCCACCAGGATGGGTACGCGTTCCTGGCGTGGCCGTGGATCGTTGCAGGCATCCGCAGGCCGGTAACGGCCGTCGGTGGCTCTCGCAGATTCGCCTGCGAGCATCGAACGGAGCAGGGGTAGTGCCTCGCCCAGCCAACGGAGGCGCTCACCGGGGCCGGCGCCGAAGCGAAGGCCGTAGCCGGTGTGCTCCGCCTCGAACCAGCCGGCGCCGATGCCGAGAAAAGCTCGTCCAGCGCTGATGTGATCCAGGGTGGTGACCATCTTGGCGAGGAGCGTGGGCTCTCTGAAAGTGTTGGCTGTTGCCAGCAGGCCGAGTCGGACCCGACGCGTCGCCTGTGCCCAAGCGGCAAGGGTCAAGTACCCCTCGAATACCGGGCCTCGATCGCCGACGACCGCTAGGACGTGATCCGACGTCGAGAGCGTCTCGTAGCCGAGTTGGTCGACACGAACCGCCGCGTCGAGCAGGTCGGGCCAAGTCGTGTGCATGCTCCACAGGTTGACGCCGAGCAGCACACGCTCCGGGTCTTGCCAGGGTGTCGGTCTGGTGGCGGCTCCCGCCACTGGATCATCCGCCGCTTTGGCGGGCGGCGCGCATGTTCCGTAGGCCGTCGATGAAAATCGCGAACAGGATGACGAGACCGTTCGCCACCGGGATCCACTTGCCTTGCACGTTCGAGATGTTGAGGGCATTCGTGATGGTGCCCATCAACAGCAGCCCGCCGAACACGCCGGAGATCTTCCCCCTGCCGCCGCCCAATGCAACGCCACCGATCACTGCTGCGGCGAAGGAGGTGAACAATGCGCCGGCGGAAATCCCGACCTGGGCGGCGCCGAGCCTTCCAACCAGCAGCCATGCCGCGATCCCGCACAGCAGTCCGGACACGACGTAGGCGCCGATGATGACGTTTCCGTCGTTGATGCCGGCGGCTCGAGCCGCGTTGCGGTTGCTGCCGACGGCGTAGATGCGACGTCCGTACACAGTGCGCGTGAGGACGTAGCTGGCGATGATGAAGACGAGGATGAGGAAGATCGACGAGATCGGGAACTTCAGATCCTCCCCGATCTCGATCCGGGTCTTGCCCAACCAGCGAAAGGCCTCGGGGATGGTGGTGAGCTGCCGCCCGACGCCCACGACGAGCGTGAGCCCGTACAGAAGGATGGACATGCCGAGCGTCACCATGAAGTTGTTCATCCGCAGCTTCACGATGAGCAAGCCGTTGGCGAGACCGACCGCTGTGCAGACGATGAGCAGGATCGGGAGGACGGCACCCGTGGACCATCCCCGCCCACCGAGGTTCAACTGGTCGGGCGTGCCTTCGCCGAGGATGGTCACCGGCGAGATCAGGACGCCGGCCAGTACCGCGCCGAAGACCATGTTCGCTTCGGTGCTCAGGTCGAAGTTCCGTGTCAGTAGCACCACGGTCTGTGCCAGGACGAGCATGCCCAGGAAGGAGACCGCCGCGCCGAGATTCAGAATGTTCTGGAGGATCTCGAACTGAGTCAGCAGCGACGCGGCGAGGACGGAAACCGCCAGCAGAACCCACACCGAGTTCTTGTCGAGGAATGTCAGAATCCGTCGCCACGCGGAGAGTTCAACGTAGGTTTCGTCGCTGAGGTCTGCGGTCCCCGGCGCCGGCCCCTGATCGATGGCCATCGATGACCCCCCTATCGCACCCGGTATCGCAACCGGATCCCCAAAGCCTCCTCGACGTTCGCGCACGTTCAGAGGTTGCCGCGGATTGTCGCCAGTATATGTCCAAGCCCGAGGGGCCTGCTGAGGCTGGAAGTGCCGGAGGGTCGGCCCGCGGCCCCACGGCGCAGAATGCCCTGCTGTTGTAGAATGTCGGCTGTGCGGCCCTGACGCGCTCGTCGAGCAGGCTGCCGGCACAGGGGGAACCGATGACTGATCCGACTGGCTCTGTGGACGGTATTGGGGGAGTCGCCCCGGGCGAGGATGCGCCGGTACTGGAGGCGATCTCGATAAGCAAGTCCTTCGGGCCGGTGCGCGCGCTCCGCGACGTGAGCCTCGAGTTGCGTGCCGGAGAGGTGGTCGGGCTTCTGGGAGACAACGGAGCCGGGAAATCGACCCTCGTTAAGTGTATGTCCGGTACGTTCCAGCCCGATTCGGGGTCCATCCGGATGGGTGGGGAAGAGGTCCAGATCCGGAATCCTCAGGCGGCGCGAGAACTCGGCATCGAGACCGTCTACCAGGACCTGCAGCTCGTCGAGGTGCTCGACGTTCCGGCGAATCTCTTTCTGAACCGGGAGGTCTACCGCAAGCTGCCACCGGGTTTGCGGTGGATGCGCATCATGAACACGAAGCACATGCTGCGCGAGGCGGAGGAGATCATTTCACGCCTCCACATCCGGATCCCCTCGCTCGGGTTGCCCGTCGAGGACATGTCCGGTGGGCAACGTCAAGCGGTTGCGGTGAGCAGAGCGGTGGCTTGGGGACGCCACGTCGTTCTGATGGACGAGCCGGTCGCTGCGCTCGGCGTGGCGCAGACGCAGTCGGTGCTCGATCTCATCAGGACGCTGGGTGAGGAGGGCATGGCCGTCGTCTGCATCAGCCACAACATGCAGCAGGTGATGGAGGTCTGTCACCGCGCCGTCGTGCTCTACCACGGGCAAGTGGCCGGAGACGTCCGTATCGCCGACGTCGAACCGCGTGATCTGGTCGACCTCATCACGGGCGCCACCGTCGCGGCGAGCAACTAGTTCCCGACCGCGCGCCCGGTCATCCCGCTTGTCATCCCGGCGGAGGCCGGGATCCACTGTTCAGCGGTCCGGTCTGCGTCGCCAGTGGACTGCTGACACGCTTGCGGGCGACCGTACGGCCGCCCGCAAGGAGTCGTGCTAGGTCTCAGGTCTACCGATCGTCACATGAGGTCAGCCCGTTGGGCTCGCTCATGAAGCTGTTCCCGAAGAGAGTTGGATCGTTGGCCGTGTCCTGCGTGTATTCGATCAACTCCATGAAGTAGATCGGTCCGCCGCTTCCCTCCACCATCGCGGTGGAGCCTCCCTCGAGGCCTGGGATGCTGACGACCTCGCCTGGCTGCGGCGATTCGCCGGTCTGCAGGTAGTTCACGGCGATCTGAGCCATCTGGGCGGCCGCCTTGTCGGTCGGATATGTGGTCCCATAGTCCTGGAAACCGCAACGCACCTCGTGGAGCGATGAGTTGCAGCCATCGGTGCCGAAGACGCCGATGTGACCTGGCTCATCCTTCGGCACGTAGAGGTCCAGTGCTTCCAGAGCCGATCGAACCGACGGCGTGTAGTCGCAGTTCGAGTGGATATAGATCGCATCCGTGTCAGGATTCACCGTGAACCAGTCGGTGGTGATCGTCCCCGCCTTTGCGGTGTCGTAGTCACCGTTACGAACGGTGACCTCGATGTCCGGGTAATCGTCCACAATGGAGTGGAAGCCTGCGTTGCGATCCTGAGCCTGGCTGGTGGTCATCAGCCCTGTGATCTCAAGCACGGTGCCCTCGGCTGAACCGTTCTTCTCGGTGAGATACTCGACGAGCTTCATTCCGTTGAGCACGCCGGCGTCGTACACCGGAATGGTCAGCGTGTAGAGCTGCTCCTGGCCAACGTCAGGAATGTTCCCGAAGAACGACCCAACAGGGGTTCCCGCCGTGTTCGCGTCCTTGATCTTCTCGGCCATCGAATCCACATCTGCCGGATAGATGAGAATCATGTCGACGTTCTGGGCGATGAACTGATCGATGCAGTTTGCTTGGTCGACCGCTGTGGCTTTACCACTGCAGTAGATGTGCTTCATGCCAGCGTCTTCGATCGTGTTCTTGACCTGATTGTCGAAGGCCACGTTCAAGTCGTTGGTCGGGTCGGAGTACGGGGTCCAGGCAACGACGAATTGCGTACCGTTGTTGGGCGTCGGTACGCCCGACGGCGCCTCGGTAGCGGGGGGTGGGGGTTCCGGTGGCGGCGGAGCTGGCGCCGCCGTTGTGGTTGGCGCCGGCGCGGCCACGTCGTCGTCGTCATCGCCGCCGCACGCTGCGGCCACGAGAACTATCGCGAGCAACGCCAAAAATAGGCTTCGAACTCTCATGAGGACCCCCCTCAATGCTGACGTGGCCACTGATCGGCACGCCCGAACGCGAGGACGGTCGTCCCCGTCCCCGCACGTCAGAGCATATGTTCTGACGTGCGGGCAGTCAAGCATGAATTGGCGCCGAAGGCGGCTCGGGAGACTTCCGAGGACGGCCGAGCCACGCCTGCTACCGCTGGCGACGGGCGGCCCTCTCAGATGCGATCGATGCCAATCTCCCGTGCGAACGCATCGAGTTGCGACACCACGGTTGCGTTCAGGGGGATGCCGTTGTCGATGCGCTCGCGCCGTGTGATCCACTCGGGTTCGCCGGGCACCAGGATCGAGTCAACACCTTCCGCGAGGGGCGTCTCCTTCATGAAGGCCACCAGCCGGTCGACCTCCAACTTGAACTCCTCGAGATCGGTGAACGCCTCGACGTTGATCGCCAGCGCGAGATGACCCGATCCCCACGAGTCGAGCATCGTCGAGCCGGCTTGGAGGAAGGCCCGCGGCATCTCGACCGACAAAGTCGCTCCCGGTAGCACGGAGGCGAGAATCTCCGTGACGAAGGCGATGCCGTAACCCTTGTAGCCGGCCATCGGCACCATTGAGCCCTTCATTGCAGCGGCGGCGTCACGAGTGGGAACACCCCGCGAGTCGATCGCCCAGCCTTCCGGAATCGGGTCGCCGCGATCGGCGTACATGCGAACCCTGCCACGGGCAACCTGTGAGGATGCCATATCCAACACAATGGGGTCACCGGTCCGTCGCGGAATCGCGTAGGCGAAAGGTGCGTTGCCCATGCGTGCCTCGCGACCGCCGTGGGGTGCCATGATCGCAGGACCGTTGCTGGTGAAGTACCCGATCATGCCGTGGTGGGCTGCTCTCAGCACGTGAACGGCCAACATGCCCGTGTGGTTGCTGTTGCGAACGGCAACCACACCGACGCCGTGTTCGTGTGCGAGCTCCACTGCCCGGTCGGTGGCGATCTGGCCGATCACCACCCCGTGACCATTGTCTCCATCGAGAAGTGCGGTTGCGCCGAACCGACGGACGGCTTCGACACGAGGTCGTGGATTGACGACACCGGCTGCGAGCGAGCGCACATAGGGCGGCACTCGCACCACGCCATGTGACAAATGTCCGCGGAGGTCGGCTTCGACGAGGCCGTCAACGAAGCGGACGACATCCTCATCGGGCATGCCGGCGAAGCGGGCCGCCCGACGGACAAATGCCTTGGCATCGGCCACGGATACGGTGCGCCCATCGTCAACGTCTTGAGACATCTGCTGCGCGTTCGGAATCGGTCTCTTCCTCCTGCTTCACTGCTGGTCACCAAGGATAAGTCATCGCTGGCTGCTGTCTCGGTAATCGCGGCTCAAGTACGCAGGGGCGGTCCTCGTAGGCTGGGACGGTGAGTGGTGGAACGGGAGTTGATCTGGCGGTGGCGCTCAGCCGGAAGCTGGGGGCCGAGCGAGGGAAGTGGGCGCATGGCGAGGTGAAGAAGGCGGCCACCGCCTTTGCCCGGGAGCATCACACGGCTGCCCTGTCGCACTTGCGGCCGGTGATGGACACCGAAGCCGCCGATGTGCCGGAGGTGCGTGAGCTGTACGGGTTGGTGCTCTATCGCCTGGGCCGCTGGCGGACGGCGGCCCGAGCCTTGGAGGCGTTCGCCTCGCTCACACGAAGCTGCGAGCAGGCGCCGGTGCTGGCCGACTGCTACCGGGCGATGGAGCGCTGGGACAAGGTGGAGGATCTCTGGGACGAGCTACGCCGGGAGAGCCCGTCGGCCGACCTGGTCACCGAGGGGCGCATCGTGGCGGCCGGGGCGCTGGCCGACCGGGGCAGGCTCGCCGATGCGGTCGCTCTGCTGGCCGACGGCTGGCGGACGCCCCGCAACCCGGAGGAGTTCCACCTGCGCCGGGCCTACGCCCTGGCCGACCTCTACGACCGTGGCGGAGACCAGCCGGCGGCCCGGCGATTGTTCGCCTGGATCGACCGCAACGCACCCGACTACGCCGACACCGCCGACCGCCTCGCCGACCTGTCCGCCTGACACCGATCGGGTCAGGTTGCTCGAGATCAAGACCGCCCCCAATTAAGCAGCCCCCAGTTAAGTAGCATCGCCACGGCTTCGATGCGCCTGCTCCTCGCCTCCTCGCGAGGGCGGGGATATCGGCCACGTCGACCGCTGCTGACGACGCCCCTGGGGCCGTCGAGTCGATGGCTCGCAATGGCGGCTCGTGAACCGCCGCACCCGTCGGAATTGGCGCCGCCTGAGGCGCCCGTGAGGGTAGGGTCGCACTGCGGGCTGTCGCCGTCCGGCGGGGCCCAGTCAGCACACATTCGACGACACAGGAGCCGCTCGATGCGAGACGTAGCAGCTCTCCTGGGCGCCGATGCCGAGTACCTGCTCGGCCACGCGGCCAAGGCCATCTCGGCCGAGGATCTTCACCTGCCCGGCCCGGACTTCGTGGACCGGGTCTACACCGCCACCGACCGCTCGCCGCAGGTGTTGCGCAACCTGCAGGCGCTGTTCGATCACGGCCGCCTGGCCGGCACCGGCTACGTATCGATCCTGCCGGTGGACCAGGGCGTGGAGCACTCCGGAGCGGCCTCGTTCGCGCCCAACCCCGCCTACTTCGATCCCGAGAACATCGTGCGCCTCGCCGTCGAGGGCGGCTGCAACGCCGTGGCGTCCACGTTCGGCGTGCTCGGCGCCATCTCGCGGCGCTGGGCGCACCGCATCCCGTTCATCGTGAAGCTCAACCACAACGAGATGCTGAGCCATCCCAACTCCTACGACCAGGTGGGCTTCGGCAGCGTCGAGCGGGCCTTCGAACTGGGCGCCGCCGGCGTGGGCGCCACCATCTACTTTGGGTCACCCGAGTCGCGCCGCCAGATCGCCGAGATCAGCGCGGCGTTCGAGCGTGCGCACCGGCTCGGGATGTTCTGCGTCCTGTGGTGCTACCTGCGCAGCAACGCCTTCAAAGTGGACGGTGTCGACTACCACGGCGCCGCCGATCTCACCGGCCAGGCCAACCACCTCGGCGTCACGATCCAGGCCGACATCGTCAAGCAGAAGCTGCCCGAGAACAACGGCGGCTACGGGGCGGTCGGGTTCGGCCGCACCAGCCCGCTGGTGTACAGCGACCTCACCTCTGACCATCCGATCGACCTGACCCGCTGGCAGGTCGCCAACTGCTACATGGGTCGCGTGGGGCTCATCAACTCCGGCGGCGCCAGCTCCGGGGCCGACGACCTGGCCGAGGCGGTGCGCACCGCGGTCATTAACAAGCGCGCCGGCGGCACCGGCCTCATCAGCGGCCGCAAGGCCTTCCAGCGCCCCTTCAGCGACGGCGTCGAACTGCTCGGCGCCATCCAGGACGTCTACCTCGACACCTCGGTCGGAGTGGCCTGACGCCGCTGCCGGCGACGGCCGGAGATCCCCCTTCGATCGGCCGGAGTGCCTTACTGTGTCCTCGGTGCAACCTGCCCGTCACCCATTGTGTGAACGATGTCACACTCCCTGCCGGGGAGGCCCCAGGGAGGCCCCACCGTGCCCGTACCGGCGTCGGCACGGGCACGGTCCGACTAGGCCCGAGTAGATTGCTATACCGGCCGAGTGCCGGATGTGGCACCGCGCCAATGACTAGCAAAGAGCCAAGGGAACGCACGTGACCGACATTGCTACGAAACCAACCGCGCCGCGCCCCGTCGAGGATCTCGAGCGGCTCGTCATTCGCTTCGCCGGCGATTCCGGCGACGGCATGCAGCTCACCGGTGATCGATTCACCAGTGCCAGCGCCGTGTTCGGCAACGACCTTGCCACCTTGCCGGACTTCCCCGCCGAGATCAGGGCGCCGGCGGGCACCGTGCACGGCGTCTCGGCCTTCCAGGTGCAGGTCGCCAGCGAGATCGTCACCACGCCCGGCGACGCCCCCACGGTGCTCGTGGCGATGAACCCGGCGGCGCTGCGCAGCGAACTCGGTCGACTCGAGCCCGGCGGCACGATCATCATCAACTCCGACGCCTTCGAGGAGCGGAACCTCGACAAGGCCGGCTACACCGACGACCCGCTCACCGACGGCACGCTCGACCACTACACCACCTACCTCGTGCCCATGACGAGCCTCACCAAGCAGGTGTGCAAGGACCTGGGAGTGAAGCCCCGCGACGCCGAGCGCAGCAAGAACTTCTTCGCTCTGGGTGTCGTGAGTTGGCTGTTCGACCGGCCGGCGGAGCCGACGCTGGACTGGATCCAGATGAAGTTCGGCAAGAGGGAGTTGGTGGCGGCCGCCAACACGACGGCGTTTAAGGCCGGCCATGCCTTCGGCGAGACGGCCGAGATGTTCCACTCCACCTACCGGGTGCGCCCCGCCCGCCTCCCGCCGGGCACCTACACCAGCATCAACGGCGCCACGGCGCTGTCGTGGGGTCTGATCGCCGCCGCCCAGCAGGCCAAGCTGCCGCTGTTCCTGGCCTCGTACCCCATTACGCCGGCCTCTGACGTGCTGCACGAACTGTCCGGGCACAAGAACTTCGGCGTGCGCACGTTCCAGGCCGAGGACGAGATCGCCGCGGTGTGCGCCGCCATCGGGGCGTCGTTCGGGGGCCACATCGGGGTGACCACCACCAGCGGCCCGGGCCTGGCGCTCAAGGCCGAGGCGATTGGCCTGGCGCTCAGCATCGAGTTGCCGCTCCTGGTGATCGACATCCAGCGGGGCGGCCCCTCGACGGGCCTGCCGACCAAGACCGAGGCGTCCGATCTGAACCTCGCCCTGTACGGGCGCCACGGTGAGGCCCCGCTGCCGGTGGTGGCCGCCTACAGCCCGTCGCAGTGCTTCTTCGCTGCCATCGAGGCGGTGCGGATCGCCCTCAAGTACCGCACGCCGGTGATCCTGCTCTCCGACGGCTACCTGGCCAACGGCTCCGAGCCGTGGCGGCTGCCCGACCTCGACGACCTCCCCGATATCAGCGTCGACTTCACCACTCAGCACAACGACACCGACGCCGACGGCAACCCGGTTTTCAGCCCCTACAAGCGCGACCCCGAGACCTTGGCCCGCCCCTGGGCGGTGCCCGGCACGCCGGGGCTCATGCACCGCGTCGGCGGCCTGGAGAAGGAGGACGGCTCCGGCAACATCTCCTACAGCCCCTCCAACCACGGCCTGATGACCCGACTCCGGGCCGAGAAGGTCGCCCGCATCGCCGCCGACATCCCGCCGACGATGGTGAACAGCGACGGCCCGGCCGACGTGGCGGTGCTCTCGTGGGGTTCGGTGTGGGGGGCGGTGACGAGCGCCGTCAGGCGGGTGCGCGGCAACGGCACACACGTCGACCATCTGCACCTCACGCACCTCAGCCCGCTGCCGTCAGACCTGGGTGACCTCCTCGGGCGGTACCGCACGGTGCTGGTCCCGGAGATGAACCTGGGGCAGCTGGCCTCCCTTGTCCGATCCCGCTACCTCGTCGACGTGGAGTCGATCACGAAGGTGGAGGGTGTCCCGTTCACGGCGAGCGAGATCGCCGCCGCCATCGCAGGAGCCGTCGATGACGACTGACATGACAACCCCCCCGGTCACGACCCGCGCCGACTGGACCAGCGACCAGGAACCGCGCTGGTGCCCCGGCTGCGGTGACTACTCCATCCTGTCGGCCATGCAGCTGCTGATGCCGCGGTTCGGGGTGCGGCCCGAGAACACGGTCTTCGTGTCCGGGATCGGCTGCGCGGCCCGCTTCCCCTACTACATGAACACCTACGGGATGCATGGCATCCACGGGCGTGCCCCGGCGCTTGCCACCGGGCTGGCCACCTGCCGGCCCGACCTCGACGTCTGGGTCGTGGGCGGTGACGGCGACATCCTGTCGATCGGCGGGAACCACCTGCTGCACTCCCTGCGCCGCAACATCAACATCAAGATCCTGCTGTTCAACAACCAGATCTACGGCCTCACCAAGGGCCAGTACTCGCCGACCAGCGAGATCGGCAAGATCACCAAGTCCACGCCCTTCGGGTCGGTGGACGAGCCGCTCAACCCCCTCAGCGTGGCGCTGGGCGCCGAGGCCACGTTCGTGGCCCGCACCCACGACCTGGATCGCAACCACATGCAGGAGATGTTCCGGCGGGCATGGGAGCACACCGGTGCTGCCTTCGTCGAGGTCTACCAGAACTGCAACGTGTTCAACGACGGGGCGTTCGCCGAGATCACGAAGAAGGACAAGCGCGCTTCGATGCTCATCCAGCTGCGCCACGGCGAGCCGATCCGTTTCGGGCCCGACCACGAGCGCGGCGTGATGATGAGCCGCACCGGCGAGTTGCAGATCGTCGACGTGGCCGACGTGGGGGAGGAGAACATCCTGGTGCACAACGAGCGTGCCCACACGCCGTCGCTGGCGTTCGCCCTCTCGCGGCTGTCCTCGGGGCCGTTCATGCCCACGCCGGTCGGTGTGTTCCGGGCGGTCGAGGCGCCGGAATACGCCTCGCAGGTGAGCCGGCAGCTGGCATTTGCGCAGGAACGCAGCGGTCCCGGCGATCTGCATGCCCTGCTGCGCTCCCGCGCCACCTGGGAAGTCGCCTGACCCAAGCGGCACAGCCCACACCCCGTCATTCCAGCGCGGGCCGGAATCCAGTCGGCACCGGCTCGGTCCGCGCTGTGAGGTGACACGATGACGGGTGTGCGCAACTTCGTTGTCGACCTCGATGGGGTGATGTGGGTGGGGGAGCGCCCCGTGCCGGGGGCTGCCGACGGGGTAAACCGGCTGATGGCGGCGGGCTGCAACGTGGTGTTCGTGACCAATATGTCGCGCCTCACGGTGGCGCAGCAACAGGAGCGCTTGATGCGCTGTGGGGTGACGCCGCCCATAGAGGTGGTGACCTCAGCGGTGGCGGCGGCGTCGCTGCTGGAGCCGGGGGATCGGGTGATGGTGTGCGGCGGTGAGGGCATCGGCGAGGCGGTGGAGCGCGTTGGCGCGGTCGTGGCGTGCTACGCGTCGCCTGGGTCGGGGGAGCGCGTCGGCGACGCGACCGCGCCCGCCGATGAGGTCGAGCCGGTGGTGGACGCGGTTGTGGTGGGGATGGATCCGGGCTTCGACTATGCGGCCTGCGGCCGGGCGATGCGCGCCGTACGGGCGGGTGCCCATCTCATCGGCACGAACCACGACCCCACGTATCCCACGCCGGCACGTCTCGAGGCCGGTGGCGGTGCGATCCTGGCGGCTGTTGCCGCTGCGGCCGAAGTCGAGCCCACCGTGGCCGGCAAACCCAACGACCCCACGGTGGCCTGCGTCCGGGACCGCCTGGATGGCGGACCGGGCATCGTGATCGGCGACCGTCCCGACAGCGACGGCCTGCTCGCCGAGGCGCTCGGGTTCGACTTCGCCCTGGTGCTCAGCGGCGTCACATCGGCCGAGGATCTGCCGGTCGAACCCACCCCCGCGCTCGTCGCCGACGATCTGGCGGGCGTGGTCGAGTCCGTGCTCTGGGCGGCTGCCGACTGATGCCGCAGATCGGGGCGCCCGTGATGGGGCCAGTCCGTTCGGTCATTCCGGCGAAGGACGGAATCCGGGGGTTGGCAGCTCCGGCTGCAGCCTCCGGCGACCGCGGAACAGCGTCGTAGGCCGCGGGACCGCCCGGTGGGTTCGAGCAGGCGCCGCCGCCTCGACGCCGAACTGGTCCGGCGGCAACTGGCGCCGAGCCGGGAGGAGGCCCGCCGCCTCATCGAGGCGCGAGCCGTGACCGTCAACGGGGCAGTGGCAGAGCGCCCCGCGAGGGCGGTGCTGCCCGGCGATGCCCTGGAGGTGCTGCACCGCGCTCGGTTCGTGAGCCGAGGCGGCGAGAAGCTCGACGGCGCCCTCGAAGCCCTGGGACTCGACGTGCCCGGGCGGCGCTGCATCGACGTGGGGGCCTCCACCGGCGGATTCACCGACTGCCTGCTGCAGCGGGGGGCGGCGCACGTGGTGGCCGTCGACGTCGGGCGGGCGCAGTTGCACGAGCGTCTGGGGGCATCGCCGCAGGTGCGCAACCTCGAGGGCGTCAACGTGCGCCATCTCCAACCGGAGGAGGCCGGCGGGCCGGCGGAGATCGTGACCGCCGACCTGTCGTTCATCAGCCTCCGCCTGGTGATGGAGCGTCTGGCTGCCCTCACGCTGCCCGGCGGCGACGTTGTGGCGTTGGTGAAGCCACAGTTCGAGGCGGGTCGGCGCGAGGCGTCACGTGGCCGGGGTGTGATCCGATCACCCGAGGTGTGGCACCGCACTCTCACCGAGGTGGCACAGGCGGCAGTGGCCGAGAGGCTGGTGCCCCACGGTGTCCTCCTGGCCGAACCGCCGGGTGCCGAGGGCAATGCCGAATTCGTCCTGCACTGCCGTAAGCCCGCCGGCGGGGCGGACACCGATCCGGGTGCCAACGACCTCCCGGCCGCGTTCGCCGCCCGCTTGGAGACCGCTGTGCGGGCCGCCGTCGAGCGGGCCGCCCTAACCTGAGTCCATGGCTTCGTTCGCCCTCGTGGTGCATCCGCGGCGCCCGCCGGCCCACCGCTTGGCGCAGGAGTTGGCCGCCTGGGGACAGGCCGAGGGCCACGAGGTCCGCCTGCCCGGCCGCGACGCCCGCTCGGCCGATCTGGGGGGCTTGGCGTGCGACGATGCCGATGTCGGCCAGGCCGATCTGGTGGTAAGCCTCGGCGGAGACGGCAGCATCCTCCGCGCCGTGCGACTGGCGGCCGACGCCGGCGTGGCGGTGCTCGGGGTGAACTTCGGACAGCTGGCCTATCTGGCCGAGGTGGAGCCCGGCGACGCCCGCGCGGCCATCGAGCGCTGGCTGGCCGGCGACTTCGGCATCGTCGAGCGGATGCGCCTGGCCGTGCGGGTCCGCACCGCGAGAAGCAGCACCGCCTCGGCGCCGCTGGGAGCGCTCAACGAGGCGGTCGTGGAGAAGCTGGACCGGGGCCGCAGCGTGCGCCTGAACCTCAGCGTCGACGACCGCTTCTTCACCACCTACCGGGCCGATGGCCTCATCGTGGCGTCGGCCACGGGGTCGACGGCGTACTCTCTCAGCGTGGGCGGCCCTATCCTGGCGCCCACGCATCAGGCGCTCGTCGTGACGCCCGTGTCGCCGCACTCGCTGTTCGACCGCTCGCTGGTGCTGCCGCCCGACACCATGATCCGCATCGAGGTGGAGTCCGAGCAGCCGGCCGCTCTTTCCCTCGACGGCGACGTGTGCAGGGTGCTGCAACCCGGCGGTGTCGTGGAATGCACCGCCTCGCCGCGGCCGGCCCGCTTGGTGACGTTCGACCACCGCCACTTCGATGACATCTTGAAGGCCAAGTTCGGCCTCGGAGACCGCTGAGACGCCGCTGCGGCATCGCCGGCGGCGGCGCACGACGACCGCGGAGAGATGACGTGTACCAAACGCAGAGACCCGCCGGGGGCCGGGCGTGCTGACCGATCTGGTTGTCCGGAACATGGTGCTGATCGACGAGTTGGCACTCAGCTTCGGCGAGGGCATGACGGTCCTGACCGGCGAGACGGGTGCCGGCAAGACGTTGCTGACCCAGGCTGTGGCGCTGCTGGCCGGCGGGCGGGCCCATCCGGGGCTGGTGCGCGCCGGCGAGGCGGAGGCCGAGGTGGAGGGACGCTTCGTCGACGGGGACGGCACCGAGCTGGTGGTGCGCCGGGTGGTCCCGGCCGCCGGCCGTGCCCGGGCGTACCTCGACGGGCACCTGGCAGGGGTGCGTGCGCTGCAGGAGGCCGTGGGCGGTCGGGTGGACATCTGCGGCCAGCACAACCATCAGACGCTGCTGCGCCCGGCGGTGCGCCGAGACGCCCTCGACCGGTTCGCCGGTGCCGTCACCGCACCGCTCGCCGACGCTCGCCGTCACCGCATCGAACTCGAGGAGCGGCTGGCGGCGCTGGGCGGCGACGAACGCGCCCGGGCCCGCGAGCTGGACGTGCTGGCGCATCAGGTGGCCACCCTGGATGCCGCAGGGCTCAGCGATCCCGACGAGGACGGGAAGCTCGAAGCCGAGGAGCGGCTGCTGGAGGCGGCGACCGCAGTGCGTGACGCTGCCGAGTCTGCGGCCTTCCTGCTGGGAGCCGACGGGCCCGGCGGCGAGGCGCTGGGGGAGGCCCTCGGACACCTCGACGTCCACGAGCCACTGGCGGAGCAGGCCGGACGGTTGCGCGGCCTCACCGAGGAGGTGACCGACCTGGCCGCAGACCTGCGGCGGCTGGCGGAGCAAGTACGGGAGGATCCGGCCCGGCTGGCCGAGGTGGCCGAACGCCGCGCCCTGCTCGCCGACCTGCGCCGCCGCTACGGCGCCACCCTCGCCGACGTGATGGCCTACCGCCACGAGGCGCACCGGCGGATGGGGGAGTTGCAGGACGCCGAGGGTGCGGCTGCCCGATTGGGTGTCGAACTGGAGGCTGCCCGGCAGGCCGAGCACATGCAGGCCGCCCGCCTGGGGAAGCAGCGGCGCCGTGCCGCTCCCGCACTGGCGGAGGCCGTGACAGCAGAGTTGCGCCGCTTGGCGATGCCAAGTGCCCGCCTGGGCCTACGGGTCGGCGCCGATCCCGGCGACGACGTGGACTACCTGCTTGCGGTGAACTCCGGCGCCACGCCGGCACCCCTGGCGCAGGTGGCCTCGGGCGGCGAATTATCCCGAGCGATGCTGGCGCTGCACGTGGTGCTCATGGCGGCACCGCCGACGGTGCTGCTGGACGAGGTGGATGCCGGGATCGGAGGCGAGGCCGGGATCGCGGTCGGACGAGCCCTGGCTCGGCTTGCCGCCACGCGGCAGACGCTGGTGGTGACGCACCTGCCCCAGGTGGCCGCCTTCGCCGACGCCCACATCAGCCTGGAGAAGCTCGACGACGGCTCCGAGGCCCGGGTCAACGCCCGCGTCCTCGACAATGGTGGGCGGCGTGTGGAATTGGCCCGCATGCTGTCCGGCTCGCCGCACAGCGGCTCGGCCCGGGATCACGCCGCCGAGTTGCTTGCCAGGGCAACCGCCGAGCGCCACGCTCCCGCCGGCCCGTAGCCCCCGGATGCGCGTGCCGCAGGCGGTCGGCACACAATGCGCTGAACCAGTGGTCTAGATATTGTGCAGTCCTCGCCGTTCCTGCTGTCGTGCATGCCTGAACAGCCCGAGGTCTGCGTAAGAGCTATACCAGCGGTTCACTCGTTGTGTAGTAATTACGCTCACCAATATGGACTCTTTCTTACCTCCGAGCCCGATTGCGCCAGAGCAATATGGCGTCCTTGTCGAGCTAAAGACCTAGATATATAGATATATAGATATCTAGATATATCTATATATCTATAGGTACTTCGGTACTGAGAATCTTTCTGAGCTTCTAGTGCGTCTCTCGGCCACAATTCGACGCCATCTATTCCTGTCCTGCCGAGTCGCAACGTGCCCTTAATTGGCTGTCGCGATGCGATCAGGCATGGACAGAGGTCGAGAGCGCCAGCGATCTCGCCGCTTCTGTTCCGCCACTGACGAGCAGCTCGATCGGGTATTGGAGCTCGACACTGGCCTGATTGCTCGCTACCCGGGATGCCGTTATCGCTTGCATCACACGCATGCACACGCACAACACATCACACGCATGCCACGATACACAATTGAGATAGACCAGTGTTCTAGTCGATTGTTTAGCAGATCCTGCCCGGCTAGAAACCGGAGGGCACAAGCCCAGTTGTGGCGGCACTCCAGATTGCCACACCCGCTGCTCCCGCGATGAGATAGGGGCCGAGGGGGCGACTGGCACGCAGTCCATGGCGGATCAGCGTGACAATCGCCTCTGGAAGCGCTACCAGAAAACCGGCCGCCAGAGCCAGCAAAGCGGCCTGCCAACCCCACCATCCGCACAACAATCCGTTCAGGACCGCCAGGCGTACATCGCCGAATCCCATGGACGGCGGGTGGCTGAAATGCACGAGCGCCAGGGCACCGCCACAGACCGCCGCGCCGATGGCTGCACCGATGAGTCCAGCAGATTCCGCCTTCACCAGCGACGCCGCCACGTAGAGGATCCAGACCACGCCTGAGGCGCTCCAGATGATCCGCGTCGGCAGTGTGCGGGTGCGGAAGTCGACGACGGCGAGCCACGCGGCCGCCCCGCCCCACACCGCGAGAGCCGTCAGGACGAGTGCGGGCGCCATTGGTGCGATCCAGCGGTCTCGAAAAATTGTTTCTTTCTCACGTTGTGAAACACCGCTTGAACAGGTTGTTCTGCTAGTATCCGTTCCACCAAACATCAGGCAGGTAACAGAAACCAGGAAAGACGCTTGCAGCCGGTCGTCCCTTAACGCCCGGGATGCACTCCCAGAGGGAGTCGCCCTGCAAGCCTACCCGAGGCTCAATGTCCAACGTCGCACATCCTCGAGGCCCTAAGCAGCCCGCGCCGCGGGGTTCCCAGCGGCGTCAGGTCACGCTTCCCGGTGCAGCGAAGCAGAAGGAGAAGCAGAAGCAGGAGGGCGGTGTCCGCGGGGGCCTGCTGCTGCTTGGCTTGTTGCTGGTCGTGGCGTCGGCGGGCGCGTTCTGGTACATCCTCCGAGACCTGGACGTGCGTGAGGACTATCTGGTGACGAATCGGACGCTGGAGCGTTGGGACATCGCAGGCGTAGGGGACTTCACTGTTATCGAAGCGAATCTGGGTGACGCCGCGGGAGTGCCGCCGCAGTTCATCGACGTCCTCATCGGCAAGTGGGCCACGGGGCGCATTCCCGCCGGCACGATCGTCACACCCGGCATGTTCCAAGCACCACCCCTGTCGAACGAAGACGAGGCCGGCAAGGTTCTCATCGAGGTGAGCCTTCCAGCGGGCGACGCGCCGGGCGGCACTCTCAACACGGGCGACAAGATTGCGCTGTTCGGGGCCGAGTTCTCCGGTGTCGAGGGCCTCGAGGGCGTAGAACCCTCGGTTGGCCTCATCGGCGTGCTCGAATTGAAGTTCGTGCAGGGCGACAAGCTGACGTATGTGGTGACCCCGTCCGAGGCTGCTGCCATTCAAGACATCGTTGATCGCTACCAGTCGGCGTCGAATCGGCGCATCTGGAAGCTAGGTTTCGAGTTATCAACACAGGAGTTGATCGACCTGTACGGGCCGCCAAACGCGGCGCCGGCCATCGATGAAGCGTTCGCCGACCTCTCGCCGGTTCTCGAAGACGGCGGGGCCCCGTGACCATGAGTCGCTCAACACGTGAACGAAGACTGACTCCCGACTGTCCGAGGGAAACGCCGTGCTGACCGTCTACAGCGCGCACGGCTCGCCCGGGGCGTCCACGACGGCCTTGTATCTCGCGGCCCAGTGGGCGTCGACGGGCACCGAGGTGCTGCTGATCGAGGCGGATCCCGGCGGCGGGTCGCTCAGCCACCACTTGGGCGTCCAGTTCACGCCCGGCTCGGCCTCGTTCGTGGCGTCCGGCCTCACGGTCAGCAGCGGCAACCTCATCGACCACTCCCAGGACGTCCTGTTCAACAACCTGCACATCATGCCGTCCACGTCCAGTCCCACCGGTGCCCGGGAGATCGTCCGGTGGTGGGACGAGCGCGCCGGCGAGTTGCGTGCCATCTCCGAGACCGAGATGGCGGTGGTCGTCGACGCCGGGCGGATCACGGCCGACTCCGTGGCGACCGACTTGGCGGCGCACGCCGCGGGAGTCGTCGTGGTGGCCCGCGGCGACAGTTCGCCGGCGGCCCTCGAGCACATTGGCTCCCTGCTGTCGGCCGAGGCGTGCGCCGAGGGCGTGGAGCGCTGCGTGGTGACCGTCGGCGACTCGCCTCTCAGCGATGAGGAGTGGCGCGAGAAGTGCGACATCACGTTCGCCGGCTCGATCAACGACTTCGCGGAGGTCACGGGGGATCTCACCGCATTTCTGAATCGCAACAAGCGGAAGTCCAAGAAGTGGCGGGTGAGTCTCGAGGAGGTCGCCGAGAAGGTGCTGCCGTACGCCAAACCGCCGGCATCGGATTCCTCGCGGTCTCGCCGCCCCGCTGCTGCGGCGGAGAAGCCACCGGCGAAGGAAGAGCCTGCCCCGCCACCTCCCGCGGCCGCCGCGGAGCCGTATGAAGATGACGCCGCCTACGAGGTGTATGACGAGGCTCCCGTGGCCGGCACCTACGCCGAGGCGCCGCCGCAAGCCGATCCCTACTACGGGACACCCGCGGAGGTCTACGGCCAGGCGCCATCGGCGCCCGACGACCCGTACTTCCAGACCGCGCCCGCGTCGCCCTACGCCACGGCGCCGCCTCCGTCTCCGCCCCCGGCCTACCAGCAGTATGCGCCCGAGAGGCAACCGGCCTATTTCGAGCCGCCCCCCGCTGCTCCCGAGAACGTGTACTACGAGGCTCCACTGCCGGTCTACCAGCCCCCGCCGGCAGCGTACGAGCCGCCACAACCGCAACAACCCGTCTACCAGATGCCGCCGGAGTTGCTGGCGGTCTACCAGCAGCAGGAAGCTGCACCGCCGTGGGCGCCACCGCCCCAGGAGCAGTCGCCGTACCCGCAGCAGGCCTACCAGCAGAATCCCGACTTACCGCCGCCGTATCACCAGCCGCCGCCGCCGCCCGGCCCGGGTCCGGCCCAGCAGCCGCCGCATGAGGCTCCACCGGCGTACCAGCAGCAACCCCAGCAGCCGCCGCATGAGGCTCCACCGGCGTACCAGCAGCAACCCCAGCAACCGCCGCACGAGGCTCCACCGGCGTACCAGCAGCAACCCCAGCAGCCACCGCACGAGGCTCCACCGGCGTACCAGCAGCAACCCCAGCAGCCACCGCACGAGGCTCCACCGGCGTACCAGCAGCCGGCCCAGCAACCGCCCCACGAGCCGCCGAGAGCCGCGCAGCCCGCGTACCAGCCGCAGCCTTCCTACCAGGTATCGCAGGAGTCGGCGCCCGCCCCACAGGCCGCCGCTTACCAGCCGCAGCCTCAGCCGCAACAGCCGGTGTACCAAGCGCCCGCGCCGCCTCAGCAGGCTCCGCCCCCTTCCCAGCCCGCGCCGCCCGCTGCGGCGCCGCCCGCCGCGGCCCCCCATGTCGAGGCGCCGTCCCCGCTGCCAGACATCGCTCCGTCCGGGTCGTTTCGCGACTGGGCGATGCGGCTGCACGCGCAGGCCCCGCACGGCACCTCGAACAGCGGTCACGGCGGTGTGTCGTGACCGAGCCCGCTCCGAGCTAGGGAGCCGCCACCATGCCAGATGTAAGTCCTGCGATCGCACTGTTTCGCCGGCACCACGAGTTCCTGCTCGAGCGCTTTCTCGACATGGAACGCCAGACGTTGCCCGCCGACGAGATCGACCGGCAGCTTGTCGACCTGGGCGAGAGGATCGTCCGCGAGTACAACACCACCGCTCTGGTCTCGGGCTCGGCGCAGCTCGGCACCGAGGGTGTGCGGGAGTTCATCGGCAATATCCGCGGCCTCATGGGCGGTGGGGCACTGGCCCCGCTGCTCGACCGCGACGACGTCGAGAACATCCACATCCTCGGCCACGACAACGTGGTGCTGTCGCTGGCCAATGGCGAGCGCATCCTGGCGGGGCCGGTGGCGGGCAGCGAGGAAGAGCTGGTCATGATGATCCGCCACCTGGCGGCCACCGCCGGCCACACCTCGCGGCGCTTCGACACGGCCTCGCCGATCCTCGACCTGCGATTGGCCTCAGGGCACCGCCTGTTCGCCGTCACGGCCGTGGCGGAGCGCACGTCGGTGGTTATCCGCCGCCACCGCCTGTTGCACGCCTCCATGGCGAGTCTGGTGGAGAAGGGCACCGTCACGCCGCAGATCATCGCGGTGCTGCGGGCCGCGGTGCGTCCGCCGAATCCGGCCAACATGCTGGTAGTGGGCGGCACCGGTGCGGGCAAGACCACGCTGCTGCGCTCGCTGATCTCCGAGATCCCGCAGTCGGAGCTGCTGGTCACCATCGAGGACACCCTCGAGTTGCACCTCCGCTCGTCGGGTCTGCATCCCCGCACCCTGGCGCTGGAGACCCGCACGTCCAACACCGAGGGCACCGGCGAGATCAGCACGTACGACCTGGCCAAGGCGGCCCTGCGGATGTCTCCCGACCGGGTGATCGTGGGGGAGGTGCGCGGCGGTGAGGTCATGCAGCTGTTGCAGGCCATGGGCATCGGCAACGACGGTTCGCTGGGCACCATCCACGCGGGCAGCACCCGGGCGGCAATCAACAAGATGCTGATCTACGCCCAGCGTTCGCCCGACGCCCCGACGCCCGATTCGGTGATGCGCGAGATCGCCGAGGTACTGCACCTGCTGGTGTACATCAAGAAGCTCCCCGACGGTCGCCGGGCCGTCACCTCCATCCGGGAGGTCACCGGCTACGAGGACGCCAAGGTGCTCACCTCGGAGGTGTTCGGTCCTGGCCCCGACGGCATCGCCGTGTACACCAGGCCGTTCAAGGAGGACGGCGAGGCACTGGCGCGGCTGCGTGACTCGGGCTTCGACCCTGCCTCACTCGGCGAGCCCTACCGGCCCGAGGAGGTCCGCCGCGACCGGGCGCGACGCGCCGCACAGAAGCCGGCCGAGCAGCCGCCCCAGAGGCCGGCTCACCGGGCTCCGGCACAACCCGGCCCGCAGGCTCCGGCACAGAGGCCCGGCGCGCAACCCACCCAGAGGCCCCCGCAGCAGCAGCCGCCGACCCGCCAGCCGCAACCGCACGCCCACCCGCAGCCCCAGCCCCAGGCGCCTCCCGGCGTGCCGCCGCAACACCCTTACCCGCAGCCGCGGGCCGTGCCGCCCCAACCCGCCCACCGACCGACCGCCCCGGCGCCCGCGCCGGTCGCCCGGCAGGCCCCGCCGGCGCCTCCCGGTCCCGGACCGGTGAGCGCGCCCCAGCAGCCGGCCCAGCAACCCAACTACACGCAGCCCCAACCCCAGCAGCCCACCTACATGCAGCCCCCACCCCAGCCGCACGCCCAGCAGCCCCCGGCGGGTGGCCGGGAGGCCGGCCGATGACCGGCTTGCTCGTCATCTTCCTCGGGGCTCTGGGCGGTATTGGCCTGTTGACGCTTGGGTTGGGTTTCCGGCACAAGCCGCCGAAGGACGAGGAGCAGGTCCGCCTGCGCAAGTTCCGCGCCAAGGGCACGCGCGCCGAGGCCCGCAAGGCGCTCACCGATCGCATGCAGCAGTTGGTGCTGGCGTTCCTGCTCGCCCTGGGGGGCTGGTACGTGACGGGCTGGCTGGCGGCCGCCGTTCTGGGCGCGATGGCCGGCTACGTGGGCCCGCTCATGTTGCAGGGCCCGAAGAAGCGCCGGGACGTCACCGACGAGATCGAGGCCTACTCGCAGTGGGCCGAGCAGGTGCGCGACCTGGTGGGCGCCAGCGGTTCGCTGTTCGAGGCGGTCAGCCTGTCGGCCGCGAACGCCCCGAGCAGGCTGCGCCCCGCCGTCGTCAACATGACGGCTCTGGCTCGCACCCTGGGACTGCCCCACGCCCTCGACTGGTTCGCCGCCGAGATGCGCTCGCCGTTCGCCGACCGGCTGGTGCTGGGCATGAAGATCGCCTGGGATTCCGGCGCTCGTGTCACCGAGGCCTTCGAGAGCACCGCCCGCGGCATGCGCAACGAGGTCGAGATGCGCCGCCGCAACGAGGTCGCCAACAGCCGGGCATGGACACAGGTGGTGGCGATCTTGTTCGTCACGATCATCTCGGTCGGCTTCATGTTCGTGTTCAACCGGGGGTTCTTCGAGCCGTTCGGATCGACGACCGGCCAGGCAGTCCTTCTGGCCATCGGCGTGCTGATCTTCGGCAACGTCTTCTGGGTGCTGAAGCTGTCCGAGTCGGGCGTGCCGATCCGGCTGCTGTCCGACGATCAACCCGAACGACCCGGCGCGGCGGCTCTTGCGGCACGGACCGAGGGCGTATGAACCCGCTGATCATCGTGTTGGGCATCGCCGGCGGGCTGGGACTGCTCTTTGTGATCACGGCGTTCCTTCGGCGGGAGCTGGGCGAGGACGAGGCGGTTCTGCAAGCGGCCGCCAAGGAGGAGGGCCGTGGCTCGGCGCGTGCCTCGTTGCGCCGGCTGACCGGCTGGCTGGAGCAGGAGTTGCGCGGCAAGCCGGAGCTCTTGCAGGACGCCCGCATGGTGGGTCGCAGCCTCGAGAGTCACGTCGTCGCGAAGATCACCGGCATCATCGTGTGCGCTGCCCTGTTCGGCGGCGGCGGCTACCTGGCCGGGCTCTTGGGAGTGGATCTTCCGCTGCTGATCGTGATTGCGCTCGGCGCCCTCGGGGCGCTCCTCGGATGGTGGTTGCCCGATTCGTTCCTGAAGGCCGAGGCCGAGAAGGAGCGCGCCTACTTCCAGCAGGTCACCGAGTCGTGGCTCGACTTGGCCGGCCAACTGGTGACCGCGGGCTCGGACACCTTCGCCGCGCTCGTGACGGCGGCTTCGTACAGCGACCAGCCGGTCTTCAACACGCTTCGCGACGCGCTGCGCATGTCGGCAGCACGTGGCGAACCCCCCTGGACGGGCCTTCGCCGCCTCGCCGACGAGCGGAGGCTGCGCTTCCTCGAGCCGTTCTGCGCCTCATTGGAGATGTCCGGCACCACCGGGGCGGGGTCACGCGAGACCATCCTGTCGCAGGTCGAGTCGGCTCGCTCCAAAGCAATGCACGAAGCCGACGCCGCCGCCGCGTCCTCGGGCGAGAAGATGGGCGCCCCCCTGGCCCTCATCGGCGGCGCCTTCATGATCCTCATGGGCTACCCGCCGCTGGCTGGCATTATGAATTCGGCGACGGTCAGTGGACCAGGGGTATAGAGCGATGTCCCGATTGCTTGTGTCACGCTGTCGAGGATCGCCCGCAACGGTGGAAACTCATCGGTCGATCGCGAGGTGGAGAGCTGCAATGTAGGCGACTCGGCCCGTTTGGCCCAACTCGCATCCAAGCCGTCAACTCTCAACAGAAAGAGAAAGGAAACACCATGCTCACAATCATTCTATTCGCCATTGTGCGTGCCGATCCTCACCGGGGTTGCGTACGTGGCTCTTCGCAACAGGTTCCCACAGCGGGTGGCCGATATGCGGGGCATCGCCCTGCAAACAGTGATCGTCATCGTCGTCCTGCTGGCCATTGCTGGCGCTGTGGCGGGAGTCCTAATCAGTCGTGGACGACCACGGTCGCGCAACTTGAGGCGTCAGGACGTCGAACGTCAGGACCCGAGGCAACCACCCAAGATCAGAATGTACCCTGGTTGGTGGGTGGGGACTCCGCGGCCAGGGCACATGCACGATGCGTTCGCCAGGAACACAGGACTAAGACCTCGAAGCTGTTGGCTACATGAGTTCGCATCTCCCATCAAGCTGAGCATCTCCCAATGGTTGGCGCGAGTTCTCATGCCAACGCTTCGTAGGGCCGCGCCATAGTGACCCTGGCCATGGGACGCGGGCGATCACCGGGGCGCGAGCATTGCCGTGACGCCCGCGGCGAGGCGCTGCCTGTTGCGATCCTGTTCGTTGGCGTGCTGCTCACGATCATGATCGGGATCCACGTCCTGGTTGTGGCGCTGGCCCAGACGGCCGTTCAATCGGCGGCCGATGCTGCGGTCAGCGCCGCCCAGGCGGCGGGGGAGGGCTTCCGCGAGACCGAGGGGGTGCTGGCGGCACAACTCGCCATGGCCGGGGCCCAGGCGTCCGTGCGCGAGACGCGCCTCCCCGTGGTGACCGTCGAGCCCGAGCGGGGCTCGGTCGCCGTGGTGGTCTTCGGGGGGGTCAACACGCCCGTGCTGGGGACGCTGCATCTCACGGCCCGGGCGTGCGCCCCTCTCGACGACGTCCCTGCGCCGCAACTCAGTGATCCCGATGCATGGGCATGCTGAGCTGCCGGTTCGGTCGCGACGAGACCGGTTCGGGGACCGCCATCGGGGTGGCGATGATGTTCCCGGCGCTCATGGGCGTGATCGTGCTGCTGTCGATGCTGACGGGCTCCGCCCGCATCGAGCAATCGCTGCAGAACACGGCCAACCGCGCCGCTCGGACGGCCTCACTGTGCTGTCACTACACCGAAGGGGCCGAAGCCGTGGTGCATGCGGCCCTCGAGGCCTCCGAGCAGGCGGCGGCCGGCAACCGCACCGTCTGCAACAACGACCTCGTGGGCGACAGTCGCGTCACGTTCGTCAACGTCGAAGGCACTGCCGTACCCATCGAAGCCGGGTCCGTCGTACCACCGGGAGGAGCCGTGTATGTCCTGGTCACGTGCCGTGTCCCTCCGGAAGTTCTCGGCGGCATCGGCTTTCCGGGGCTCGTCGTGGAACGCAGAGCTGTGGGGGTTGCCTCCATTGATCCCTTCCGGGCCCGGTCGGGTGGATGATGCGCGGCGCCGCTTCGAGCTTTGCCACACGCTGGAGGAGGGCGCGGGGCGATCAGCGGGGCGCCTACGCCTCGTTCATCGCCATCATCGCCTCGGCGATGCTGTTCCTCGGCGGCATCGCCTACGACGCTCCGCGACTCACCGCCGCCCGCCAGGATGCCCTCCATGCCGCCAACGAGGCAGCCCGCGTGGCGGCGGCGACGATCGCCAGTGGCGGAACGGTTACCGATGCCCGAGCTGCTGCCGACCAGCGCCTTGCCCTTGCGCCCCTGATCTACGGGGAGGACATCGGCGTGCAGTCCCTGGCCTGCGTCGGCAGCCGGGTGCAGATCACCGTGGAAACGGGCTACATCTTCCGTTCCACGTTGCGTGTCTTACGCAACCGCCAGCCGATCGAAGCCACCGGAGCCGCCGAGGCCTACTTGGTGCTTCCCGACAACTCCGCCAGCGAACTCAAATACCTCGGAGAGTGCCCCCTCTAATGGACGTGCGATCCCTTGCGGCATGTGGAACCATGCCCCCTGAACATCGGCATCTCAGCCGTCGGCGGCATCGGACCATCGGCGAACGTGACCCGCGAACTGACGGCGGCCGACTCCAACGAGAGGTTCATAACGGTGTCGTGTCGCGCGGCCAAGTTCTCGGTTCAATGAGATGCGGCGCACGCGACGAGAACTGTCTGGTTTCGTCGCGACGGCGTGTGAAATGCGGGGTATTTGGCTATTCTGCGACCGTCCAGAGGGTGGGATATAGAAGTATGCCAAGTAGGCTCGCGGCGCCATGATATTACGACGACGCAGTACTCGTGAGGCGAGCCATTCCCCGGATGCCGCTCAGGCCGCGAAGCGTCGTAAACGCGGAAAGAAGGCTCCCGACGACGTCTGGTATCACCAGGTGTCGCCCATCTTTGACGAGCCTATTTCGGACGATTTCCTGGGGTTGGTCGCGCCGCCGGAGGGCGAACAGAGCCCCTATGAGGAGCCCTCAGTGCAGGTGACGGTGGAGCGGAATCTGCCGCCGATCGCTCCGCCTGAGGATCTCGCCGCGGATGCTGATTTGTACGGTGCGGTGGATCGGCCGACGGCGGATCCCGAGCGATATGCCGGGGCGTGGGCGGAGGGCTTGGGCGGAACGCACGAGCAGCCGCTGGAATCGCCGCCGACTGAGTTCGGCACAACGCCGGCAACTGCGACCTGGGCCGAGCACGGGTTCGTAGGAGGCGCGCCCGCGGGCAACCTCGATGCGCCCCCCTGGGCGATGGAACAGCCAGGCGTCCCGGAAGCGCTGGCGCCACCGTCCCAACCAGGAATTCCGCTGTGGCCCGAGCCCGTTGCCGAGGCGCCAATCGCTGCCGAGGCCCGGCCCGAACCAGCCATGGCGCAGCCGGAGCGGTCGGCCTATCCTGAGGCACCGCCCGAACCAGCGCCATGGCAGCCTGAGCCTTCGTTCCAACCTGAGCCGCCGCCCGCGGCCGCGCCACCGGCGCCGCAGCGACCGTTTGTTTATGACTCGGGGCCGCCTCCGGCGGTGGATCCGCCGATGATCATCCCGATCCGGGCGTACTACATGACCCGGGCCGACGACACGCTTCGCAGCGTCGCCGCGCAGTTCCTCAACACGCCCTCACGCTGGCAGGATCTCCGCTCGCTCAACGCCGCGTACCCCGGAATCGCCAACGCCGGACCCGACACGCTCATCCCAATCGGTAGCTCCCTCGCCCTGCCCGGCGATCCGCTGCCGTGGGGCAAGCCCGACCCCGTGTACCTCTGGACCCTCGCGGAGAAGTTCCTGTACACCGCCTGGGGCCGCGAACCCTCCCCGGAAGAAGTCGTGCCGTTCTGGCGCGGGCTCACCAGCGGTGCCAAGCACCTCGACATGGGGGCGTCCGCGCCGCCGGCCATCGGCGCGCCGGCACCGGCCGAGCCACCCATTCCGCCGGCCATGCAACCGCCCGCCGCACCGCTGCCCCCCGAAGCCGCGGTTCCCGCGCCGCCGGCCGCACCTGTCGCGCCGACCCCGCCGCCGGCACCCCCGGTAGCGCCACCGCAACAGACCTGGCCGCAAGAACCGCCACCCGCCGAGCCGCGTCTGGAGTACGAGCCCACCCCTCCGGCGGCCCCGCCTCCTGTTCAGAGCCACGCCGAAGCCGCGCAGACCTACCACGCGCGGACCTACCAGCAGCCCGCCTACGAAGAGCCCGCCCCGGCCGAGCCGCCGCGGTACGTAGCCGAGCCGGCCCAAGCGGCTACCCCCGAGCCGACCGCACCCATCTACGAGCCGCCACAGGCTCCCGACCTCGGCTACGAGCAGCCGGCCCCGCCGCCCCCCGAGCCGCCGCAGCCCGCCTACGAACAGCCTGCTCCGCCCGAGCCGCCGCGGTACGAGACCGAGCCGCCCCATCCGTCGCCCGCACCCGTCTACGAGCAGCCGGCCCCGCCGCCACCCCCCGAGCCATCGCAGCCGGCCTACGAGGCCCCGCCTCCGCCGCCGCCCCCCGAACCGCCGCAGCCTGTCTACGAGGCACCCGCGCCTTCCGAACCGCCGCGGTACCAACCCCCGACAACCCCCGCTCCGGCCTTCGAGCCGATGCCGGGCATGCCCGACCTGGGGCCGATCGAACCGGTGGCTCCGGCCCGCCCCGAGATGGAGGCCCCACCGCTGCCGGCGTTCATGCCGTCGATCACAGGCGCCACCCCCTCGGCAGAACTCCCCGTCGAGCAGGTCTTCGCCTCGACGCAGCGCGTCCTCGCCGGCACCGCCATCGGCGACGCCATGATGCTGTGGCAACTCGGCCGGCTGCGGCGCCGGCGCGGCGCTACGCGAGGCGACACCACTCCCGACCCGCTCGAGCTGTCCCTTGAGCAGACCGCTCGCATGGATTCGCTGCGGCTCATCGAAGCGGCCATGCGCCACCTGCGGGCCATGACCATCGCCCAACTCAAGCCGAAACCACGCGTCGTCTGCGTCCGCACCGGCGCCTACGGCTTCGAAGTCCTGCTCGACCATCCCGTCGAAGCGCCCGAGGGTTGGCAGGCCGCCTCCGGCGGCTACGTGCTCGAACTGCCCCGCGGTGTCACCGCCGAACAGCTCGACGCCGTCGGCCAGGGCCCCTCACTCTGCCCCGCCCTCGTGCCCGTGGGGGATACGGCCGAAGGACCCCTCCTGCTGAACATCGAGGAGATCGGTTGCCTGGCGGTCTCCGGACCCACCAACCCCACCGCCAGCCTGCTGACCTCCATCGTCGAAACACTCGGCTCCTCGCCGTTGGCCGGTGACATCCGCATCATCACCGTCGGCGTCAGCTCGCCCGTCGGGCCGGGCTGGGAGCGCATCCACGCCACCAGCTACGACTCGCCCCAGCTCGAACATCTCCTGTCGACGGCCCACTCAGCGGCCCACACCGCAGCCGGATCCATCGACGTGCTCGTCATCGGGCCCGGCAACGACCTGCTCTTCCAACGCGCCGGGCAGATCGCCAGCATCCCCGGATCGCGCCTGATGCTCGTCGGCGCCACGTCCTCGGCGGCCGCCCGCTGGCCGTGGCGCATCCACGTCGACGAGAACTCCCGGGCCGTCGTCCACCCCATCGCCGTCAACATCGTCGCAACCCAAGCAATGAGGCCAGAACTGGCTTACCTACTCAGCGAGGCCGCCGAGGGCCCGCACACAACCTCGAGGTTCTAATGGCATCAGATACCCCAGCTTCACCGAACAGGCGCGTATTCGCATCGGTCCGGACGGGTTCGTCCTGGAAGCGGCGCGCCCTTTTCACGGTCGCAATCCTCAGCGCCGTCAGCGTGCTCGCGGCGGCCTGCGGCGGCGCAAACGATACCGCCCAGCCGGCGCAGCAGACGGGCATCACCGTCACCGTCCCCGAGCAGGGCGCCGAGGCCGACGCCGCGGCGCTCGCCTCGCGGCCCGGAGAAGGGATCACCGCCGCGGGCGGCACGCTGCGGGCGAGCGAGCCGTGCCCGCAGCCCGGCAGCCCCGGCGCTCCCGAGACGCACAAGATCGCCGTCGTCACCCCCGACGTGGACCGCCTCGGCGAGATCGGACTCGGCGCGCTCGTCTTCGACTCCTTTGATCGCACCTTCGACGCGTACATCAACCGGGTCAACAGCCTCGGTGGGATCAACGGCAACTGCTTCGAGTTCAAGTTCTACGAGTTCGGCTTCACCAATCCGGCCGAGGAGATCGGCGCCATCTGCGCCGAGTTGCCGCAGGATCAGCCGCTCGTGTTGTTCGCGTTCGCAATCAGCGAGGTGATCGCAGGATGTACGACCATCGCCGGGCAAATCCCGACCATCGGTCTCTACAGCCAGTTCCCCGAAACCTTCTTCAGCCAGACCGGTGACCTTCTCCTCGTCGACCATGGGTCGCTTGAATTCCTGCTTGACAACGGGCTGCGGACCGCCGCCGAGGCCGGATTGCTCAGCGGTGCCGACAGCATCGGCCTGCTGTACACCGACGACGAGACCGCCCCGTCGCTGCAGGCAACGTTCACCCAGGCCAGCACCGACCTCGGTCTGCAGGTGACCACCTCGGCGGGTGTCCCGGCGGGACTGTACGGCACGGCCGCCGTGATCATCGAGCAGCAGTTCCGCAACGCCGGTGGCGAACTCTTCCACCCCGAAGGGACGGTCTTCGTCGATTCGGTGCTGGCGCTGCCCCCCGAACTCGGCGAGTTGCTCGCAGGAGTGCGCGGGTACTTCATCGACACCGCCACGGCCATGCGCGACGCCGGCGTCACCACCGTCGTGGCGACGGCCTCCTGGGATGCCGTGCGCAGCCTCATGCGAGCCGCCGAACTGATCGGCTGGTACCCGAAGTGGCTCACCAACGATTCCCAGTTCTCGCTGATCGTGCTGGTCGACGCACCCAAGGCGCAGGGGCTCAACCTCGTGCAGATCAGCTCGCGGCGGGCGGCCGACGACCCTATCGACGGCCTCGACCGCGGCTGCCTCAGCCTGCGCAACACCTACACCGACGCCGAACCCTTCTCCCACCGGTTCCACACCGACGCCTGGAGCCTCATGACCGCCACCTGCGATTATCTAGACGTCGTCTTCAGCGCCGTATCGCGGGTGAACGGGCCGCTGACCCGCGAAGCCTTCCTGGCCGCCCTCAGCGAGACCGACTACCAGGCCGCCCACGGCCAGATCCTGAGGTTCACCGCCGGCGACCTCTACGGCTCGGACAGCTTCCGGGTGCTCAGCGCCGACCCGAACTGCGTGCTCAACGACTGGGGATGCATGCGTCCCCTCACCGACTGGTTCGAGCCGGCGGCCTCCGCCGGCGGGGGAGGAACGGAGGGAAACGTTGAAGGGTGAACGACGCCCGAGGGTCGCTTTCGGCGCCGTCCTGGTGACGGCGCTCGCCGCCGCGGGTTGCGTCGGCGGCGGGGGAGGGGGAGTCTCCAACCTGTCCACCGGCACCACTGTCGCCGGGGTGGGGGGCGCGCCCGAACAGGTCTCGGCCGCGCCAACCGTCATCCGGCTGGCCCTGGCGCCCGACCCGGTGTGGCAATGGCTGGAGGACTCCGGCACCCGCGCCGCCTGGGAGCAGACCCACAACGTGCGCATCGAGGTCTCCAATGCCTTCGACCAGTTCGCCGCCTTCGCCGGCGGGCACGCCGACGTGGTCGTCATCAACGCCCTCGACGTGCCGAAGTTCGTGGAGCAGCCCGGCCGCGAACCGGTGATCATCGGCAAGTACACAACCGACCGCAGCATCCTGGCAGTAAGGCGCACCTCGCGGGCCGAGAACCTGGACGACCTCGTGGAGCGGCGCATCGCCGTGGAGAGTTCGCTGGCCTCCACACTGCTGTGGGGTCTCATCGCCGAGATGCGCTACGGCCTGGACTTCAGCCAAGACAGCCCCGACTTCGACCTCGTCACCGTCGAGCCCGCCAGCATCGCCGACCTCGTGATGCGCGGCGACGTGGACGCCTGCATCTGCACCCCCGACTTCAGCGTGCCGTTCCTGGCCAATGGTCGGCTGCGGGCGCTGTACGACGGCAAGTCGGCCGCGGAGCTCTACACCTCCGGCGGAGGCGACGATGCGAAATTCGGGGGGGAGTTGGGGACCATCGCCGACGCATTCGTCGCCGACAAGACGTGGTACACCGCCAACCGGCAGGCAGTCGACGCCCTGCTCGGCCTGTGGGAGG
This sequence comes from Acidimicrobiales bacterium, assembly GCA_963668565.2. Classification (GTDB taxonomy): domain Bacteria; phylum Actinomycetota; class Acidimicrobiia; order Acidimicrobiales; family CATQHL01; genus VXNF01. The sequence goes on along the minus strand of CAXXMX010000010.1, from coordinate 2,870,325 downwards.
AGGGCCTGTCCGCCTGGAGCCAGAGCAAGGCGCAGATCCTGGCCGACTACCCGCATCACTTCTCGGTGGAGAGCGACGCCGAGATCGCCTGGCTGGCGGACTACATCGAGGCACACGACTGGATCATGCCGTCGGTCTACATCACCGACCAAGAGGCCGAGACGCACAAGTTCGCGTTCTACCGGCTGCAGGAACTCGGTCTGGTGCCCGCGGACGCGACTGCTCCCGAGATCAACGTCGTCCCCTCGCCGGCACGCGAAGCGCCCGAGGACGGATCGGGAGGTTAAATCGACGTGACCACAGCACCCACCATCACCCCCGACTCGATCTCGGAACTCTCCGTCAAGGAGCTGCGACGGGGGGTCTGGCGGCGCTGGAGCTTCCGCCTCAGCGTGCTCGTCGGCTGGGCCGTCTTCATCGCCGTCTGGTACCTGTTTGCGCGGTTCGTCTTCACGCTCCAGCAGCTGCCGCAGCCCCACGTGGTGGCCGCCGAGGCGTGGGAGGTGCTGAGCCAGCGGGACTTTGCCACCAACATCCAGGCCAGCATCCTGCGCGTCGTCGCCGGATTCCTGCTGGCGCTGGTGCTGAGCGTCGGCCTCGGTCTCGCGATGGCCTACAGCGCGTGGTGGCGGCGCCTGCTCTCCAGCCTGCTGCTGTTCATCGTCAGCGTGCCCACGGTGAGCTTCGCCATCCTGTCGCTGATCGTGCTCGGCATCTCGCCGATGGGGCCGATCCTCAACGCCATGCTCGTGGCGACGCCGTACATCACCATGAACCTCGCCCAGGGGCTCGCGGGTGTGGACCGGCGGCTGATCGTCATGAGCGAGTCCTTCGGCCGCACCCGCTCCCAGATCATCACCGGCATCCTCATCCCGTCCTCGCTGCTGTCCATCCTCGGCGGCGCCCGCCTGGCGTTCGCCGTGGCGTGGCGGATGGCGCTGCTCACGGAGATCTTCGCCTCCTCCGAAGGCATCGGCTTCCAGATCCGGCGCAGCTTCGAGAGCTACGACATCCGGGGGATGCTCGCCTGGACGGTGCTGTTCGTCGGGATCATGTTGATCATCGAGAACCTGGTCTTCCGCCAGATCGAACGCCGGCTCTCCCGCTGGCGCTCACCGGACGTGGGAACAACGCTATGAGCGACATACACGCCCACCAGGGACTTCCCGGCCTCCGCCATGAGGACGCACAGCCCGTCGCCAAGGGGCCGCTGACGCTGCACGGTCTGGTGCGGCGACCGTGGTTCATCCGGCTCCTCGCGCTCGGCGTGCTGCTGTTCATCTGGCAGTGGATCACGTGGACCAACACCCGCGTACCCGGCATCGACGAGATCGTGCGCTTCATGATCACCGAGATCACCGGCGGGTCCCACGGCGGCACGCTCAGAGGCGAATTCTGGGAGCCGCTGTCGCTCAGCCTGCAGCGCTACGCCATCGGCCTCGCCATCGGGATCCCCGCCGGCGTCGTGCTCGGGCTGGTCATCGGGGCGTCCCGCTGGGCCCGCGGCCTGTTCAACGACACCGTCCTGGTGCTGCTGGCGCTGCCGGCGGTGGTGTGGGCGTTCCTGGCCTCGCTGTGGTTCGGCCTCTCCTCGCAGGGCCCGATCCTGGCGGTGATCCTCACCGCCATCCCGTTCGTGGCGGTCAACCTCAGCGCCGGGGTGCGCAACATCGACCACGGCCTCGTCGAGATGAGCAGGTCGTTCGGCGTGCCCGCCGGACGCCGGCTGGTCCACCTGCTGCTCGGCGGCACCCTGCCCAGCGGCTTCATCGGCCTGCGGCTCGCCTTCATGACCGGCTGGAACAGCCTGCTGATCGTGGAATGGTTCGGCTCCACCTCCGGGGTCGGCTGGCGTGCCCGTTTCTGGTACGACGCGCTGCGCTACCCCGGCTTCGTGGCCTGGATCTTCCTGTTCGTGATCCTCATCACCCTCCTCGACCGGCTGCTGCTCAACCCGCTGGAGCGACGGGCCTTCCAATGGAACCAGCAGCCCACCCTCACCTTCGAGGAGGACATGTGATGCCTCCCAGCGAACAACCCACCCGAACCACTGCTCCAGCGACCCTGGAAGGATGAGATGGCGACCGTACTCATAGAGAACCTCACCAAGGTCTATCCGCCGACCCTCAACCACCCCGCACAGGTGCAGGCGCTCGGCGGCGTGAACATGTCCGTCACCGGCAACGTGTTCGTGGCCATCGTCGGCCCCTCCGGCAGCGGCAAGACCACGCTGCTGAACATCGTCGCCGGCGTCGAGCGACCCACCTCGGGGTCGGTGCGCGCCCTCCAGGAAGGCGTGCCCGCCCAGATCGGCTACGTGTTCCAGGAGCCACGGCTGCTGCCGTGGCGCACCGTCGTGGACAACATGCTGTACGTGCAGGACCGCAAGTCCGACCGGTCGCGGCGCGAGGCCGAGTTCTACCTGCAGATGGTGGGGCTCAGCGAGGTCGCCGACCTGTACCCGTCGCAGCTCTCAGCGGGCATGCAACAGCGAGTCGGCATCGCCCGGGCATTCCTCGTGAACCCCGACGTGCTGCTGCTCGACGAGCCCTTCAGCCACCTCGACGCCCTCACCGGGCGCTCGCTGCGGGACTACCTGCAGCGCATCTGGCTGCAGACCCGCAAGACCGCCCTGTTCGTCACCCACGACGTGACCGAGGCGGTGGAGTTGGCCGACCGCATCGTCATGCTGCGCCCCGGCGGCGTGGCCTACGACGACATCCCCGTCGACCTGCCCCGTCCGCGCCGCTCCGGCGACCCCGGCGTGCGCGACATGCAGGAAGAAGTGCTGCGCCGCTTCGACGCCATGGGAGCAGCCGTCCGCTTCGGCGCCCAAGGCCGCTAAGCAGTTCGAGGCCGTCCTCCAACCGTCCGCCGGCGCCGTGAGCGGCAGTTGCTCCAGCGCTATCGCTGCCGTCTGCGAGTCACTCCATCGCAATTTCGGCACGCATCCCCGTTCCGGCACGCATCCCCGCCATTCCGGCGCAGGCCGGAATCCATGCAGGCAGCCATCCGGCTCGCGCTTGCGGTGGCGGCCGTGACGGTTCTCGCAGCGGGCTGCGGCAGCGAGTCGCAACCGGCGAGAGTCGACTTGCTTCCATCGGCGTCGCCAGCGCCGCAGAATTCCGGTCCGATCGTCGAGGTTGTACCCGTCCCCACGAGGCCGCCACTCGATCCAACCGCCAACCCCACCACCCCGCTAGGGGAGCTGCGGGCGCGCTACCTACCCATCTGGTCACCGGACTTCGACTGGGCCTTCCCACCCGAGGTCTGCGGCAGCGACTGGGCTCTCGACGCCATCGCCGAACCCATCTCGGGAGCCGATCTGAATGTTCTGGGTGACTACGTCGCCGTGGCGGCGCTAGCGGTGATGCGCTACGAGCACCTTCTGTCTCGTGCTCTCGGAGAGCCGGACATCCTCGGGCAACTGTGCATCGCCGTGGCCACAGTGGGATCCACCCGTACCGACACGCTGGACCTGCTTGCTACCTATCTGGCCGCAGGTATCAGGATCGCCGATCCGGCCACCTATCCCGATGAGGTCACGATCGTCGCGGCGAGCCCCGCAGCGGCACTGGCGGTGGCGTGCGTCACGCCGGGGTATCCCGGGGTCGTGACCACCGAGGGCGAGGTCGTCGACGATGCACAGGCTCCAGTTGCCCTGCAGGCGTACCTGCTGGATGTCTCTCGGGGCCTCGAGGACGCTGTCACCGACATCTCCTATCGAGTCTCCGACGTGGTCGACCGGCCCGCGGAAGCCTGCGACGAGCTGGATTCCTGGGCGACGGAGTGGCAGCAACAGGCCCAGAGATGGGCTGCCGAGGGTGAACTCTGGGGACCCGTCGGCCGGACCGTGACGACCGAACAACTGTGCGAACCGTCGCTGTCCGACGGCTCCGGCGAGTGCCCGAGGGACTGGTGAACGTGCGACGCGTGCGCTTGGGATGTGTTGCGGAGCGAGGGATTCTCGCGCCGCGGCTCGGGCGTGGACCAAGGGCCACAGCCGGCTCACGCCACCGCTGCCGGCGACCGATCATGCGGTCACTCGTGGGCATCGCACTGGTCGCCGCCGGCATCTTTATCCCTGTGGAATCGGGGTCCGTGCCGGATCCCCTGGCGGGCATGATCGGGGAATCGCCCGTCTCGGCACAGTCGGCGGCGATCGTGATCGGCGTGCCCGATCCGTGTCCCCAGATTCCTGTGCCGTGGAGCGCCATCGGATCGAACTGCATCCTGGAGACGTCGGCTTGCCCTGAAAGCCCACTGATCCCCGGGTTCATTCTGTTGCCCTCGGTCGGGTATCCCGACGTTCTCGTGCCGCCGCCCGATGAGTACGCGGGATTCTGCGAGCACCGCTTCATCGAACCGGGGCAACCGCTTCCGGGTGTCACGGAGTCACCTGCGGACCAGTTGCGGCGACAGCAGTACAACGACTGCAGCAACGGATCCGGTGGCTTTGCCGTCAAGGCTCACCGGCGAATGATCACAGAAACCGTCGTCGACCAATTCGGCACGCCCGTCGTGCGGCAGCGGGACGAGCGTCGCTGCAGGCTCCTCGCGCAGACAAGATGTGTGGTCGGGCTGCACAGGGTCGCCTCCAATACGTGCCGAGCAGTCCAACGCCAGACTTGGGGATGTCCACAGGGCATCCCGACCAACGAGTTCAATCGCTGCTATGTCGTCCAGTCAATATCCTATGTTGGTCAGCACTTGGCCTGTAGACCGGGCGCCCCTGATTTTCAGTCCTTCGACTGTGATGCCTATGTGGACGATGACTTCGTCTATCCGCCGACCAGCGTGGCGTGCAGCAGCTACCCGACTGGTGATCCAAGCACAAGTCTCCAGCCCAACCCGAATGGCGGCTTGTTCTCGAGCGACTACTGGTGCGAATTCGATCCATCAAATCTGAAAGTTGTCTGCCACAACGTGCCGAAACCTGCTGGCGAGTGTGCGGCAGCGAGCGCATTGTGCCTAAAGCGAGCAAGTCAGACGGGCGGCTGCGATGCGATCGCGCATACGATCTCCTGCCGGGCGATGCAAGCGGACTTTGCCGATCCGAACGTGCCTTTGACGGTGGCCCAAATGCAGCAGGCGGGTTGCGAGCCGTGCGTTCTCTTGCCGTTCAGTCCGGTGCCGGCGGAGTGCCCCGCTGATGTCACCGTGACGCCAGCAACGGCCGCGAGACATACAGACTACCACGACGCTCTTCACATGGTCAAGGACGATTTCTACGTGGCAACCGGCGACTGTCGGGCCGTGCGAGAGGGTACGACGCTCCTCCAGAATGACGCGCGTTGTCGGAGGCACGAGGTCTGTGCGGACCCCCCTCAGGGTGAGTTGACCTGGCGGTCCAACCACTTCTCGCAACTCGCTGTTGTCAACTCCCCGGTCGTCATTGGTGTCAGTGGTATTCCTACGCGGATCGTCTCGAGTCCGCGCCTCCGTGTGGCGGGAACATGGATTTTCCGTGGATTTGCCAACATCTTGAGCTATGACGACAACGCATTCGGAGATCCGATCGTTCGCGCCTTTGGGGCGGTGGACCCCGCGCAGCAGTACAGTGACATAAAAGACCTTGCTGGCGGGGCGGAGTGTGTCTTTCATGATGGACCACAATTCAGGATCACGATTCAAGAACTGTGGCCCGATATTGACGATGCGGAGATTACGAGCCTTCTTAGACCCGACTCTCTTGCTTGGTGGAACGCGCTATCGGATGCCGAGAAAGAAGGTCGGATCAGGGCTCGCGATGTCAATTGGTTGACTAATCCCACGCCTGCAGAGGTCGATCAGGAAAGGGAGCAGCGAGTCACTGGCTTCACGGAGGTCGTTGACTGCAACTTTGGTGGTGAAATCTGGTGTCGATGGACACCCACGCGATCTGGCTACTTCAAGCTGATCGGAGGGGCCGCGTGGATCAGCAAAAGAGGGTCCAGCGGCAGGTGGTGGTTGAGCACGAACACGATGAATAGGTTCCGTCAGAATCTGAGCGATGCGCGGTTTGTTAGCAGGCTTGAGAGCGCCCTCACGAGGATCAGGCTTGATCCGGCGGATGTCGGCGTGAACGCTACCTTGACCAACACCCTGCCGCGTCTGAATCCCGACAGAGACTGGTTGTATACAAGCGAAGCCGGCGACTCAGTCAGGTGTCCGGCGGCCGATGTTCGGATCTATTGCGGTGCCGCGATTGGCGACGCCGGCAACTATACCGAGACGACGCCGATCGGTATTCTTGTGCGCGAAGTGCGTGTCGCGACCCGTGCTCCGAACCCGTAGGTAGGTCGAGGTCAGCCCGCGGCGACCGCCCTTGCCGTTGCGAGCCAGATGTCGACGCGGTCGCGGTTGTCGGCGAGCCACTCGGCGGCGTGTTTGGTGACGTCGGCCTCGGTGTTCTCGCCCTCCTCGTAGCGGAGGCTCTGCGGGGCCACGTCGAGGACGTCGATCGTGAACAGCTCGAAGATCTTGGCGGCGGCCGGGTTGGCCGCCAGGAAGTCGTTGTTGGCCACGACGCTGATGTCGGCAGGGGCGAATCCCATGAGGCACGGCTGACCCGGGCACTGGGTCGCCGGCACGGGGGCTGCGGTGGCCTGATCCAGGGAAGCCTTCGGGAACGACAGCCAGTAGGCATTCCGTCCGGGCGTGAGGGTGATGATGTAGGCGGTCGGCGTCCACATGTAGAGCAGCACGGGTTCGCCGGCTTCGAGGTGCGCCCGGTCGGCGGCCCAGAGGTCGTTCCAGTCGGCGGAGGTCTGCTCGACTGAGTCCCCCCAGCCGTTCAGTGTGATCGTCGCATCGATCACGGCTCGGCATCCCCACCCCTCGTCGCATCCGTAGATGTCGGCGAGGCCGTTGCCGTCGCGATCCCACGGCTCGGGATTGGCCGCGATATCGGCCAGGGAGGCCACGCCGTGCGCGTCGGCGGAGAGCTTGTCGGTGATGATGCCCTGCAGGGCACCGCCGGGGATCATCTTGCCGACGACACTGACGTAGTCGCCGACGAGGCCGCCGTCGGGCAAGTCGATCTCCAGATCCTCCGCGTACAGGTACTGGGCGTGCGAGGGGAACCAGCCGTTGCCCCAGACGTCCAGCTCACCCCGAGCGATCATGGGATACGCCTCGGCCGGCGGCAGCTCGGCGGTGGCCGGGTCGCTCACCGTGTACTCCAACTCCTCCAGGAGCGCCCGGAGGATCGCATTCTGCATGTATCCCGAACTCCAATCGGCGCGGGCCATCCGCACCTCGATCCCGGCGCCCGGGCCGCGGGTCGTCGTGGTCGTCGAGCCCGCGGGGGCCTCGTCCCGAGGGAGGGTCTGCGGGGCGGTGCCCGACATGAGGCGACCCTTGAAGTAGCCTGGCATCCCGTGACGAAGCACATCTTCGTGACGGGCGGTGTGGCGAGTTCGTTGGGCAAGGGCCTGACGGCATCTTCACTCGGCGCGTTGCTGAAAGCCCGTGGTCTGCGGGTGACGATGCAGAAGCTGGATCCGTACCTCAACGTGGATCCGGGCACCATGAATCCCTTCGAGCACGGCGAGGTGTTCGTCACCACCGACGGCGGCGAGACCGACCTGGATCTCGGCCACTACGAGCGGTTCATCGACGAGAACCTCACGCGGGAATCCAACGCCACCACCGGGTCGATCTACTCCGCGGTGATCGACGCCGAACGGCGCGGCGACTACCTCGGCGGCACCGTGCAGGTCATCCCGCACATCACCGACGAGATCAAGCGGCGCATCCTCGGCGTGGCTCGCCCGGACGTGGACGTGGTCATCGTGGAGATCGGCGGCACCGTCGGCGACATCGAGATCCTGCCGTTCCTGGAGGCCATCCGCCAGATCCGTCTCGACGTGGGGCGCCGCAACGTGTGTTACGTACACGTCACGCTGGTGCCGCTCATCGGCCCCACCGGCGAGCACAAGACCAAGCCCACCCAGCACTCGGTGACCGAGTTGCGCAGCCGGGGCATCCAGCCCGACGTCATCGTGTGCCGCAGCGACACGCAAATCTCCGACGATCTGAAGCGGAAGATCTCGAATCTCTGCGACGTCCCCATCGACGCGGTGGTGAACGCCGCCGACGTCGACAACATCTACGACCTCCCGCTCGTGCTGAACGACGAGAAACTCGACACGGTGGTGGGGGAGTTGCTGGGCTTCGACGGCGTGCCCGATCTGACCAACTGGCAGATCCTCAGCGAGCGGATGCACAACACCTCCAACCTGGTGCGCATCGGAGTGGTCGGCAAGTACGTGCGTCTCATCGACGCCTACCTCTCGGTGGCCGAGGCGCTGCGCCACGCGGCTTGCTCGCGGGGCGCCAAGGTGGAGATCGACTGGATCCCCGCCGAGGACGTGGAAGGTCTGCTGGCGTCGCCCCGCCTGGCGAACCTGGAGGGCATCGTCATTCCCGGCGGCTTCGGCGCGCGCGGCATCGAGGGCAAGATCGCCGCCGCCGCCTACACCCGGGAGCGGGAGATTCCCTGCCTGGGGCTGTGCCTGGGCATGCAGGTCATGACCGTCGAGTTGGCGCGCAACGAGCTGGGCCTGGCGGGAGCGCACTCCACCGAGTTCGACCGCCGCACGCCGCATCCGGTGATCTGCCTCATGGAGGAGCAGCGGGGCATCACGAACAAGGGCGGCACCATGCGCCTGGGGTCGTACGTGGCGAAGCTGCGCCCCGGCAGCCGGGTCGCAGAGATGTACGGCAGCGAGGTGGTGTCCGAGCGCCACCGCCACCGCTACGAGTTCAACCCCGACTACCGCGAGCGCGTCGAGGCCGCCGGGCTGATCTGCTCGGGCGTGTCGCCCGACGGCCTGCTGGTGGAGTTCGTCGAACTGCGGGGCCACCCGTTCTGGGTCGGCACGCAGGCGCACCCCGAGTTCCAGAGCCGGCCCAACCGGCCGGCGCCGCTGTTCGCCGGCCTCATGGACGCGGCGCTGGACCGCGTGGAGGGTCGCAACCCGCGCCTGCTGGTCAACCACGCGGCGGCCGTGGCGGTGGAGGTGGTGTGAGCCCCCCGGGGCTGCCGATCGAAGCCGAGGAGTATCTCGACTGGCTCGTCCTCGAGAAGGGCCGCTCCGCCAACACGATCGATGCCTACCGCCGCGACCTGGGTGACTACCTGGCGTTCGGTACCGACTGCGGCTGGAGCCCCGCGGACGTGACCGCTGACGGCGTGCTGGCGTGGGTGCGGGCGCGTCTCGACGTCGGCCTGGCGGCGGCGACGGTGAAGCGGGGGCTGACGACGGTGCGCAACTTCCACCGCTGGCTGGTGCTGGAGGAGCTGCGCCCCGACGACCCGACGGTCACGGTGGAGCTGCCCCGGGTGCCGCGGGGGCTACCGAAGGCGCTCAGCGAGGACGAGGCGGCGGCACTGGTGGCCGCGCCGCCCGGCGGGGGGCCGCTGGCACGGCGTGACCGGGCCATCCTGGAGACGCTCTACGGCACCGGGGTGCGGGTCTCGGAACTCGTGGGTCTCTCGCTCGGCGATGTGGACCTGGCAGCAGCGACGATGCGTGTGCTCGGCAAGGGCTCCAAGGAGCGGGTCCTTCCCATGGGGCGTCTGGCGCTGGCCGCGTTGGCGGAGTGGTTGGCGCCGGTGGGCCGGGGTGAGATGGAGCCGGAGCGGTGGGCATCACGCTCCGATGCCGAGGCGGTGTTCTTGAACTTGCGCGGCACCCGGCTGAGTCGCCAGGGGGTGTACCAACTCGTGCGTCGCCACGGGCGCAATGCCGGGATCACTTCGGCGCTCACGCCGCACGTGCTGCGCCACAGCTTCGCCACGCACCTGCTGGACAACGGCGCCGACATCAGGGTCGTGCAGGAACTGCTGGGCCACGCCAAGATCACGACCACCCAGATCTACACGTCGGTATCCCGCGAGCGGCTGTTCCGCGTGTACGCCGAAGCGCACCCGCGTGCTCGTCTGGGACAGGCGTCCTCGGGCTGAGAACGCCGGAGCCGGCGTGGCGTTGTTGGCGCCGCTGCTCCGGCGGGGCGCATCGCGTTGTCCGGGCGAGGGCCTGAGGGCATGCCCGGGCGTCAGCTGTTGGAGCCGCATCTCGCCGGCCGTACGCCAAACCGGTTGGATGCTGCGCCGCTGGAGTTGAGATCGCTCTGGTGGAGCTCTGGCGTCCCGCGCCGGTGTCCGCGTAGTATTTCCCGCCCGCGGAAATGTTCGTGGATCGACGAGGGAAGTGCAAAGTGTCCACACGACCGGTGAGCGTTCGCTTTGTCGACGCTGTAGCTCTCATCACAATCGACGACGGTAAGGCCAACGTGCTGACCTCCGACGTGATCGACGGCCTCTGGACGGCTCTGGACGCCGCAGAGACCCACGCCCAAGCCGTGGTACTCGCCGGGCGGACGGGTGTGTTCTCCGGTGGGCTGGACCTCGACGTTCTGCGCGCCGGTTCGGACCCCGCCATGGTTCTGATTCACAAGGCCACCGACATCTGCCTACGTCTCGCCGAGTTCCCCCGTCCGGTGGTGGCGGCCTGCACCGGACATGCCCTGGCCCTGGGCGCCGTACTCCTGCTGTGTTGCGACTTACGCGTCGGCGTCGCGGGCGACTTCAGGATCGGGTTCAACGAGGTGGCCATAGGGATACCCGTTCCCGAGTTGGTGGTGGGTCTTGCGCGGGCGCGGTTGTCCCGCCGCCACCTGATGTTGGCGTGCAACAGCGCGCGGATCTTCACACCCACCGAGGCGATCGAGGTGGGATTCCTCGACACTGTCCACACGTCGAACGTCGCGGATCACGCGGTCGCGATGGCGGCAGAACTGGCTGCACACGTCGAGCCAGGGGCATTCGCGGCGACGCGCGTGGCAATGACGAGACGGCTCGGTGAAGCGATCATCCGTCACGCAGGGGAGTTCACCAACCTGCGGACATCGCCGCCTCCGAATATTCGCGGAGGTCCGACCCCGCGGGGCGCAGACGCCGCGAGCGGCCAGCGGGATCGCCGCGGTCGGCGCGGGTCGGGCTGAGGGGCTGTCCGCGCCCGCCGATCGGGCGCACGGCCCGATGGCCGTCACTCCGGCGAGCGAGACCCGGCGGCGGACGGGAGCCGGAGCAGTCTGAGCCTCAATCCGGCGAGAGCTGGAATCCCGCTCCCGGCGGTCAGTGGCGGGGAAGAAACCCCATCGCCTCGCGGACGCGTCCCATCGTGGCCGCGGCGATTTCACCCGCGGTGTCGGCTCCCGCCCGTAGCGCCCGCTTGGTCTCGGCCGGGTCGGCGCTCAACTCGGCGAAGCGGCGCCGGATGGGGGCGAGCAATTCCACCACCGCCTCGGCGCAGTCGTTCTTCAGGGGTCCGTAGCGGTCGTAGGCGTCCGCCACCTCCTGGGGTGTGCGGCGGGTGGCGGCGCCGAGGATCTCCAGAAGGTTCGACACGCCGGGTTTGGTCTCCCGGTCGAAACGCACCTCAGAGTGGCTGTCGGTGACCGCCCGGCGGATCTTGCGGCGCACCGCGTCGGGCTCGTCGAGCAGCCAGATCGTGCCGGGGGCGTCCCCGGCGGACTTCGACATCTTGCGGGTCGGCTCCTGCAGGTCCATCACCCTGGCCCCGGCGGGCGGGATGCGGTGCTCGGGAACGACGAGGATCTTGCCGTAGCGGGCGTTGAAGCGCTGGGTGATGTCCCGGGTCAGCTCGATGTGCTGGCGCTGATCGTCACCCACGGGCACCACGTCGGTGTCGTAGAGCACGATGTCGGCGGCCTGCAGCACCGGATAGGTGAAGAGGCCCGCAGAGACGAAGTCCATGTCGGCGGACTTGTCCTTGAACTGGTGCATGCGCCGCAGCTCGCCGAAGCCGGCCGTGCATTCCAGCACCCATGCCAGTTGCGTGTGCTCGGGCACGTGGCTCTGCACGAACAGCACGCAGACGTCGGGGTCGAGGCCCGCTGCCATCAGCATCTGCGCCAGGCGCAGCGTGGCCGCCTGCAACTCCCCCGGATCCTGCGGCACGGTCACGGCGTGCAGGTCCACGATGGGGTGGAACGACTCGTGCGTGTGCTGGTCGGCCACCCAGTTCTGCAGTGCCCCGAGCAGGTTGCCGAGGTGGACGTCACCGCTGGGCTGGATCCCGGACAGGATGCGCTGCACGTCCGAAGGCTAACCCCGCGGCTGCGCGAGCGGCCCCGCCGCCGCGCAAGGCAAATCGAGATATATGGTTAGAACGGGAAATGATTGGTAATCATATTGATAAGCTCTTTAGTCAGAGGGCGCGCGGATAGTACACTGTTCGGAGGTACTCGCATGGATCTGGTTCTCGAAGCGGCGGTCCTCGGCGGACTGATGACAGTGCTCGGCACGATCCTGGCGTTCATGCTGCGGGCTCTCCGGTCGGAGATCGGGGCTGTCGAATCCCGTCTCGGCGAGCGGTTCGACAGGGTGGACGACCGGTTCGAGAAGTTCCAGGCGACGGTTGAGGGCCGGTTCGACAGGGTGGATGCCCGGTTCGAGAAGTTCGAGACGGCGGTGGATGCCCGGTCCGAGAAGCAGGGGACCGATATCGGCTCGGAGATCAGGCAACTCCGAGAATCCGTCACCGGAAACAAGGAATCGCTCGCCCGGATCGAGACCACGCTGGCGGCGCAAGGCAGGCAGCTTGAACGCATGGCCGACCAGGGCGAGCGAATCGCGGCCCTCGAGGGGGCGATCGCAGCAGCGTCCTAAGTAGATATCACCCAGCAGTTCCGCTTTGCCTGGCCGGAGTCCTTGCAGTCATATTCAACTGGGATCAGCGAAGGCGAACCGCTGGCAACACCGAGTTCCACGCTCTAGTAACTCCCGGTCAGCGGGCGAAACCCTCGAGGGTGCTGGAGGCGAGGTCCCGAGATCGTCGAGAGCGGACATCTAAGCTCGCGGCATGAGCGTGAAGGTGCAGACTCCGCAGTTCGACGGGCCGCTGGAACTCTTGATGCACCTCATCCTGCGCCACGAGATCGACATTTTCGAGATCTCGCTGGCAACGATCGTGAGCGACTACCTCGACGAGGTGGCGCGCATGGAGTTCCTCGACCTGGAGTCCGCCACGGAGTTCCTGCTGGGCGCGGCCACGCTCGTGGACCTGAAGAGCCGCCGGCTGCTGCCCGGGCCGCCCGACGACGACCTCGACGAGGAGGCCGACTTTCCCGAGGGGCGTGACCGGTTGCTGGCACGCCTGCTGGCGTGCGAGACGTTCCGCAGGGCGGGCGTCGCGCTGGAGGGGCTGGCCGCCGCGGCCGCCCTGTCGTACCCGCGCACGGTCGGCCCCGAGGCCCGCTATCTCGACCTGCTGCCGGACCTGCTCGACGGCGTGGCGCCAACCGATGTGGCGGCCGCGTGCGCCCGAGCTCTGCGGGCGCTCGAGATGCCCCGGGTCGACCTCTCGTACCTGGAGACGGAGACCCTGCGCGTGGGAGATGTCGTGGCCGATCTGGCGCTCCGGCTGCCGGCGCACGGCCGCATCACGTTCGGCGACCTCACACGGTCGTTGCCGGGGCGGCGGGAGGTGGTGGTGCATTTCCTGGCCCTGCTGGAACTCTTCAAGCAGGACAGGGTGGATCTCTACCAGGCCGGTCCCCTGGAGCGCATCGTCGTGGAGTGGCGCTCGCCCCTGGCGACACCCGGGATAGCCGTTCTCGAACCCGTCGGCTGATGGACACCGAGCGCCGCCGGGCGTTGGAGGCCATCTTGATGGTGACCGTCGAGCCCGTGCCGTCACAGCTCCTGGCGCAGCTCTTGGAGATCTCGACCGTCGACGTGGAGGCGGCACTGGCCGCGTTGACCGAGTCGTGCGCCGGCCGTGGCTTCGTCGTGGAGCGGGTCGCCGGCGGCTACCGGTTCGCCAGCCACCCCGACTGCGCTCCCTACGTGGAGCGGTTTGTGCTGGCCCGCGAGCCGGCCCGCCTATCGCCCGCGGCGCTGGAGACGCTCGGGATCATCGCCTACAAGCAGCCCGTGTCCCGGGCGCAGATCGCTGCGGTCCGCGGGGTGAGCGTGGACGGCGTGGTGCGCACGCTGCAGCGCCGGGGCCTCGTCGACGCCGTCGCCCGGGACCCCGGTCCGGGCAACGCGGTGCTGTTCGGGACGACGCGGCTCTTCCTGGAGCGCCTGGGACTCGACACGGTGGGCGACCTGCCGCCGCTCAGCGGCTTCGTGCCCGACGCCGAGGTCACCGAGTCCCTCGAGGCATCCCTGCGCGACGGAGAGCGGGCCGGCAGCGACCCGGACCCCGACGGCCCAGCGCAGGACGAACCAACCCCGCCCGATCCGGCGGCGTGAGCGAACCCGGGCCAGCCCACAGCGGCGAGCGGCTGCAGAAGGTCCTGGCGGCGGCGGGTGTCGCCAGCCGCCGCCGCATTGAGGACATGGTGTGGGAGGGCCGCATCAGGGTGAACGGGCGCCTCGCCCACATCGGCCAGAGGGTGGATCCCGATGTCGATGTCGTCGAGGTGGACGACACGGTGATCGGTCTGCGCAGTGATCTGGTCTATTACCTGTTGAACAAGCCTCGCGGCGTCGTGAGCACGGCCTCGGACCCTCAGGGCCGCCCGACGGTGCTCGACGACCTCCCCGCAGAGCCGCGCGTCTACCCGGTGGGTCGCCTGGACATGGACAGTGAGGGGCTGCTGCTGCTCACCAACGACGGCGACCTGACCCGGCGCGTCATGCATCCCTCCAGCGGTTGCGAGAAGGAGTACCTCGTGGCCGTCGACGGCCGGACCGATCGCGCCGCGGTGGCCGCCCTGCGACGGGGAGTGGAGCTGTCCGACGGCATGACCGCCCCGGCGCGGGTGTCGAGCCCGCAGCAGGGGATGCTGCGCATCGTTCTGACAGAGGGGCGCAACCGGCAGGTTCGCCGTATGTGCGCCGCCGTCGGTCTCACGGTGACGCGCCTCGTGCGCAGCCGCATCGGTCCGCTGCGCGACCAGCGCCTGGCGCCGGGCGAATGGCGCGAACTCACCCGGCCCGAGGTGCGGTCGCTCGAGTCCTCGCTCGGCGCCGCCGACCCGCCCGATCATGGGCCACCGGACCGCTGAGTCGACCCCTTGTGGCGGTCCCGGGGGTCGGCGCCGCAGAGTTCAGTAGAATTCGCCGCCGTGCCTCGGCTTCTGCGAGCTCTGCGAGGAGCGGTCGCAATCACGGAGGACACTTCTGAAGAGGTGACCTCACAGGTCGAAGCGCTCCTGCGCGAGTGCTTCGCCCGTAATGACGTCGCCACCGAGGACCTGGTGAGCATCCTCTTCACCGCGACCGACGACATCCACTCGGCGTTCCCGGCGCAGGCGGCACGCGAGCGGCTCGATCTCGGCGACGTGCCGTTGCTGTGCGCCCGGGAACTCAACATCGAAGGGGCGATGCCCGGTGTGATCCGGATGCTGGCCCACTTCTACACCGACCGCGCCCGCCACGAGGTCGAGCACGTCTACCTGGGGTCGGCGACCGAGCTGCGCCCCGATCTGGACGTCTGAGCGCGCATGGGATTGGGAGCGCCCGTCGCCGACGCCGGCAGCGTGCAGATCCAGGGCTTGGGCCTGATCGGAGGCTCGATCGGACTCAGCCTGCGTGCTGCGGGCTGGTGGGTGACCGGCTCGGACATCGACGACTTGAGGGCGCGCCAGGCGCTGCGCCTCGGGGCCGTGAACGAGGTCGGCCAGAACCGGCGGGCGGACGTGACGTTCGTGGCAACGCCGGCGGCGGCGATCTCGAAACTGTCGTGGGAGGCCCTCGCGGCCGGGAACGGCATCGTCAGCGACGTGGGAAGCGTGAAGGGCCCGATCTGCGCCGCCGTGGAGCACCCCCGCTTCGTTGGCGGTCACCCCATGGCGGGCAGCGAGCAGGTGGGCATCGTCGGGGCCCGAGCTGACATGTTCGGCGGTGCCGTGTGGGTCCTGACTCCCGGCGAGGCCACGCTCGACGAGACGTACGCCGCGGTGCGGGCGGTGGTGGCCGAGATGGGGGCCGAGACGGTGACCATGTCGCCCGACCTGCACGACGCGTTGGTGTCGGTGGTGTCGCACGTGCCGCACCTGACGGCGGCCACGTTGATGTGCCTCGCCGACGAGCGGACCGCCGAGCGGACCGTGCTCCAGCGCCTCGCCGCCGGGGGATTCCGGGACATGACCCGGGTGGCGGCCGGTAGCTCGGACATCTGGCTCGACATCTGCGACGCCAACCGGCTCGCCATCTGCACCTCGCTGGACCGCCTGATCGAGTCGCTCGGAGAGGTGCGTGAGTTTGTGCACCGCGGTGACCGGGAGGCCCTCAAGAATCACCTGGAGAAGGCTCGGATCGCCCGGGTGAACCTTCCGTCCGGCATTCCCTCCGATATCGAGCTCGCCGTCCTGCGGGTGCCTGTCAAGGACCGACCCGGAGAGGTTGCCCGTATCGCCACGCTGGCCACCGAGATCGACGTCAACATCTACGACCTCGAGATCGCCCACTCCACCGAGGGCAATCGGGGGGTCCTCATCATGGTCGTCGCCGGCGCCATGGCCGAGCGCCTGCGTTCGGCGCTGGCGGCCGACGGGTACCACCCCTCGGTACGGCATCTGGGTATCTGAGCAGTGCGCTCGGTGAGTCTCAGCAGCGCCGGCGACGTGCTCACCGTGGTTGCCGGGGGACCGCTGCGAGGCGAGTTGCGGGTGCCCGGCGACAAGTCGATCTCGCATCGTGCGCTGATGCTCGCCGCCCTGGCCGACGGCACGTCGCAGATCTCGGGGCTCTCCGACGGCGCCGACGTTGCCGCCACCGCCGCGGCAATTGCGGCGCTGGGCGCCGGAGTGGAGCCCGCCGGCGGCGCGGTCCGGGTGCGGGGCGGGGCGCTGCGCGAACCGGCCGGCCCCATCGATGTGGGCAACTCCGGCACGTCAATCCGCCTGCTGGCCGGGATCGCCGCCGGCTGCCCCTTCACCACCGTCCTCGGCGGGGACGCCTCGGTGAATCGCCGCCCCATGGACCGTGTCGCCGAACCGCTACGGCTCATGGGTGCCGCCATCGAGGGCGCCGACGGTGGGCGATATGCGCCGCTGCGCATCACCGGCGGGGCACTGCGGGGCATCCGCTGGCAGCCGCCGGTGGCCAGCGCGCAGGTCAAGAGCGCCGTGCTGCTGGCCGGGTTGTTCGCCGACGGCGAGACCGTGGTGTGCGAGCCGATCCCCACGCGCGCCCACACCGAGGAGATGCTGTCGGCGTTCGGCGCCGACGTGCGGGTGGGCGGTGGCGAGGTGGCGGTGCGGGCCTCCCGCCCGGCGCCGTTCGGCTTCGACGTGCCGGGCGATCCCTCGGCCGCGGCGTTCTGGATGGTGGCCGCCGCTGTCATTCCCGCCAGCGAGGTCACGGTGCACGATGTGTACGTGGGCCAGGGGCGTGACGGATTCCTGCGCGTGCTGGAACGGATGGGAGCAGACCTGTCGGTGACGGCGATCGCCGACCGGCGAGCTCGCCTGGCCTGCTGCCACGGCCCGTTGCGGGCCACGACCGTGCCGGCGAGCGAGGTGGCGGACCTGATCGACGAGATACCTGTCCTGGCCGTCGCCGCCGCCGTCGCCTCCGGCACCACCCGGTTCGAGGGCGCAGGGGAACTGCGACACAAGGAGAGCGACCGGCTGGCGAGCGTGCTGGGCGCGCTGAGGGCGCTCGGCGCGACGGCGCAGGTCGACGGCGACGCGCTGGTGGTGCACGGTGGGCGGGCGCTGCACGGCGGGATCGTCGACGCGGCCGGCGACCATCGCATCGCCATGGCGTCGTGCGTGGGCGCCGCCGCCGCGGCACCGGGATCGGAGACCACGGTGGTGGGCTGGGAGTCCGTACAGACGAGCTACCCCGGATTCGCCGACGATTTCCGGAGGCTCCGGGCGTCGTGAGCGGCAAGCCACGTGTCGCCATCGACGGGCCGGGAGGCGCCGGGAAGTCGTCTGTGGCACGGGAGGTGGCGGCGGCGTTGGAGGTGGAGTGCCTCGACACCGGCGCCATGTACCGGGCCGTTGCCGCAGCGGTGCTGCGCCGGGGGGTGGACCCGGCGGACGGCGAGGCGGTCGCCGCCGTTGCCGCCGCGGTGGTCGAGGGCATCGAGGTGGGGGAGCGGCAGGTGCACGTGGAGGGAATCGACGTCACCGAGGAGATCCGGGGCCGAAAGATCACCGAGGTGGTCAGCGCCGTGGCAGCCATCCCGGCGGTTCGCCGGGTGATGGTGGCGCGCCAGCAGGCCTGGGCCGGCGAGCGGGACGGCTGCGTGATGGAGGGACGCGACATCACCACCGTTGTGCTGCCCTGCGCTGAGGTGCGCGTCTACCTGACGGCCGACGCCGCCATCAGGGCGCGGCGACGCTCTGGCGAGTCCGGCGGCAACGAGGCCGCGGTGCGCGCCGCGCTCTCCGAGCGCGACCATCGCGACAGCACCCGAGCGACCGCCCCGCTGCAAAAGGCGGGCGGCGTAGCGGAAATCGACACCACCGACATAACCGTCGAGGAGGTCGTGGCCGAGATCATGCAGATGATCGAGGAGCTGACATGAAACCGAATACCGGCTGGGCGAACTCACCGCGCCAGTCGCCACCGCCGAGAGGGGGATCGCCATGAACACCACGTCCGAAGAGCGCTACCGGCCTGTCCCGTCGGACGACCCGCGCCACGGTGGGGCGACTTTCGGCGAGCCGGCGAGCTTGGGGGAGTTCCTGGTCCACAGCGTGATCAAGAACCTCCTTCTCATTTTCGGCGTTGCGTACCTCCGCCTCCGCTGGCGGGGCAGGGGGCGGATTCCCAAGGGGGCGGTGATCCTGGCGCCGGCCGGGCACCGATCAAACCTGGACACGCTCCTCGTGGGCGCGGTCTCCTTCCGGAACTTGTGGTACCTGGCCAAGAGTTCCCTGTTCAAGAGCC
The DNA here is from genome assembly GCA_963668565.2 of Acidimicrobiales bacterium. Classification (GTDB taxonomy): domain Bacteria; phylum Actinomycetota; class Acidimicrobiia; order Acidimicrobiales; family CATQHL01; genus VXNF01. Next base: position 2,851,454 of record CAXXMX010000010.1, on the reverse strand, counting down.
ACTTCTCGACACGATTCTTGGTGGCGGTGGGCGGGATTCCCACCGAGCGCGAAAGCGTGGACCGCCGTGCGCTGCGGTGCGCCCGGGAGGTGCTGCGGCGTGGGGAGGCGTTGGTGGTGTTCCCCGAGGGCGAGCGCAAGTCGGGCCCGCGGGTGCACCCTCTCCTCGACGGTCCTATCTGGTTGTCGATCATGACCGGCGCGCCCATCCTGCCTGTGGGCATCGGCGGCTCCGAGCGGGCCATGCCCAAGAAGGCGTTGATTCCACGGCCCCATGGGGTGCGCCTCGTGTTCGGCGAACTCATCCCCGCCCCCTCACCGGCCCCCGGCAGGCGCACCATTGGCCGCCAGCAGCGGGCCGAGGCCAGCGCGGAGCTCCGGGAAGTCCTCCAGGATCTCTTCGACGAGGCCCAAGCCTGGGCAAGAAGCCCCAACCCACCCCGCACCACCGCCGCCAACTAGGACCCGCAGGGCCAGGGGAGAGCCCCCAACTCGGGGCTCAGTGGAGGACGGAGCTGGCTTCGACGAGGCGGTCGGCGCCTATGCCGACGGGCGCGTCGGCTCCCAGGGTGACGGCGGCGAACCCGGTGACGGCGCCGAGCAGATCGCGGAGTTGACGCGGCGGCGGGAAGTACTCGTCCTCGGTGGTGACGCTGATCTCCTCGGTGCCGTCGCGGGGGGCGAGGCGCTCGAGCACCTCGGTCACCAACTCCTCGGGAGCCGATGCCCCGGCCGTGAGCCCCACGGTGCCGCTGAGGTCATCGGGCAACTCGCAGGCCCGGTTGACGCGCAGCACGCGAGGACAGCTCATCCCGTTGGCGAGCCGTTCCAGGGCACGCGTGTTGGAGGAGTTCGCCGAGCCCACGATGACGAACACATCGCAGCGGTCGGCAATGGCCGACAGGGCGGCCTGGCGATTCGTGGTGGCGAAGCAGAGGTCGCTGCGTCCCGGCGTCCACATGTCGGGGAACCGCTCCCGGGCGGCATCGGCCACCTCGGCCCAGTCCCGGTGACTGAGCGTGGTCTGTGCCAGCAGGGCAACCGGCTCGTCGAACTCCGGCAGCGCCGCCACGTCGTCGGTGGACTCCACCCGGTGGATCGCCTCCGGCGCCACCGCCATGGTCCCCACGGCCTCCTCGTGGCCCTCGTGGCCGACGTACACGATGCGGTACCCCTTGCCGGCGCGCACCTTCACCTCGTGATGCACCTTCGTCACGAGGGGGCAGACCGAGTCGACCACGTAGCCACCCCTGTCGTAGGCGGCGGACTGCACCTCGGGGGCCGATCCGTGGGCGCTCAGCATCAGCGGGGCACCGGGGGGCACGTCGTCGATGTCGTCGACGAAGACCACGCCAAGCGCCTCAAACTGCTCCACGACCAGCTTGTTGTGCACGATCTCGTGGTAGCAGTACACGGGCGGCTCGAAAGCGCTGACCATCACGGCCAGAGCCTTGATCGCCATCTCCACGCCGGCGCAAAACCCCCGCGGCGACGCCAGCAGCACCTTCTCCACGGCCATCGCTTCAAGGGTACTCGCCGCTTGCGACGAGACGAGCCCAGCCGGCGCGGCCGCGAGCTGCGCCGGAGCGCAGGCGGATCCACCGCCGATCGAGGGCGCCGGGAGTGGAGCGGTAGGATTCTTTCGATGGCCCGCCCGCGCGTCGTCGCCGTGACGCCGTCGGGCCCCGCCGCCATTGCGGGGCTGGCGGTCGGCGACGAACTGGTTTCACTGAATGGCGTCGCGCCGCGCGACGTCCTGGAGTATCGCCGCCTGGTGGATGAACCTCAGGTGGAAATCGAGGTTGACCGCGGCGGTCTGCAGTTCAACGTCGAGATCGACAAGGCTGCCGGCGTCCCGCTGGGCCTCGAGGTTCACTCCGCCTTGTTCGATCAGGTGCGCACCTGCGACAACCACTGCGAGTTCTGCTTCATCTACCAACTCCCACCGGGGATGCGCTCCAGCCTCTACCTCAAGGACGACGACTACCGGTTGTCGTTCCTGTACGGGAACTTCACGACGCTCACCCGGTTCACCGAGGCCGACTTCGAGCGGGTCATCAGCGAGGGTCTGTCGCCGCTGTTCGTCAGCATCCACGCCACCGATCCCGAACTGCGGACCGAGATGCTGCGCAACCGGCGGGGGGCCTCGAGCCTGCGCTGGCTGCGCCTGCTGCTGGAAGCCGGCGTGGCGGTCTACGGACAGATCGTCGTGTGCCCGGGCGTCAACGATGGCCTTTGGCTGGAGGACACCTTCTGCGGTGTTCTCGAGTCCTACAGCGACCTGCGAGGCCTGTGCGTCGTTCCCCTCGGCGTCAGTCGCCACGCCGCCGCCGGTCGCATGCGCCCCCACACCCTCGCCGAGGCCGTGGCGGTTCTCGAGGCCGTGAGTGCCTGGCAGGACACGTACCGCTCGGCGCTGGGGCGCCGCATGGTGTTCGCGGCCGACGAGTACTACCTGCTGGCCCGCCGGGAACTGCCGCCCGCGACCGACTACGAGGGCTTCGAGATGCACGAGGACGGCGTCGGCATCGCTCGCAACTTCGTCGAGGAGTTCATGGGGCGCTCCACCGAGCCCACGGGCACCCAGGCGGGTTTCTTCTCCTGGGTCGACGGCGCCCCTGCGGCTGGGTATCGGGCGCCACACCTCGGCTGCAGTGCAGGCGGAGCGCCGCCGCAATCCAACGGAACGCCGACGCCAAGCGGTAGCGCCGCCAAGACCGTGATCGGTGGCTCTCCGGTGACACTGCGGCGCCGCCGCGCCTCGGCGGTACTGACCGGCGAGTTGGGTTCGGCCGTGCTCGGTCCGATGCTGGCCGGCGCCGGCTACGACGACATCGGCCTGATCACCGTGGAGAACCGGTTCTTCGGCGGAAACATCGGCGTGACCGGCCTGATGGTGGGCGCCGACGTGGCGCGGGCGCTGGCGGACCAGCCACCCGACGGTCGCTACCTGCTTCCCGACGTCTGCCTGTCGGGCGGGCGGTTCCTCGACGGTTTGACCACGGCCGACCTGCCACGCCCGGTCGAGGTCGTGAAGACCGACGGCATCGCCCTCAGGCGCGCACTGGACGCCCGGTGACCCCGTGAGCGCACCGGCCAGCACCCCCGGGAGTGGACCGGCCGAGGGCCTTGCCCTGCCGACGGTCGCCGTCGTCGGCCGCCCGAATGTTGGCAAATCCACCCTCGTCAACCGCATCATCGGTAGCCGGGAGGCCATCGTCGAGGAGCGACCTGGCGTCACCCGGGACCGGAAGGAATGGACGGCGTCGTGGCTGGGGCAGCCCTTCGTGGTGGTCGACACCGGGGGCTGGCAGCCCGACGCGAAACACGGTGAACTCGCCGCCCTGGACCGCAGGGTCTCGGCCCAGAGCCGCAAGGCCATGCTGGACGCCGACGTGGCCGTGCTCGTGACCGACGTCACCAGCGGCGTGACCGATCCCGACATCGCCACGGCGGAACTCCTCTGGCAACGCAGCGGTCCGGTGGTGGTTGCGGTCAACAAGGTGGACGACGAGGCCCGGGAACCGCTCATCTGGGAGTTCGTCACGTTGGGGCTGGGCGATCCGCACCCGATCAGCGCCCTTCACGGCCGCGGCTGCGCCGACCTGCTGGACACCGTCGTGGCAAGTCTCCCCGACGCCGACCCAGCCATGGCCGCCGAGCCACCGGGAGAGCAGGACGACGAAGCCAACACGGTGTCGGTGGCGATCGTGGGTCGCCCCAACGTCGGCAAGTCGACGCTATTCAACCGTCTCGTCGGCGAGGAGCGGTCGGTTGTGCACGACCTGCCGGGCACGACTCGGGACTCCGTCGACACCCTCGTCGAGACCCCGGCCGGCCGGCTCCGGCTCATCGACACGGCCGGGCTGCGCCGCCGCAACCGGATCGACGAGGACACCGAGTACTACGCCATGGTTCGCGCCCTACGGTCGGTCGACCGCGCGGACGTCGTGCTGCTCATGGTCGACGCCACCCAGGGCGTCACGCACCAGGACCAGCGCCTGGCCGAGCGGATCGACGGCGCCGGCTGCCCGATCCTGCTGTTGCTCAACAAGTGGGACCTGCTCGACACCAACCGGCGGATCGCCATCCGCGAGGACGTGGGCGACCGGCTGGGGTTCCTCAGTGGCTCGCCGGCTCTGGGCATCTCGGCGTACACCGGGCGCGGCGTGACCCGCATCCTGACGTCTCTCGGCGGCACCATCGAGCAGTACCGGCGGCGCATCCCCACGCGGGCGGTCAATCAGGCGATCCGCGAGGCGCAGGCCGCTCACCCCGCTCCGGGCGGCGCACGGGTGCTCTACGCCATGCAGGGGGCGACCGATCCGCCCACCTTCACACTGTTCGTCAACCGGCGACTGCCGCAGACCTACCTGCGCTACCTCCAGCGTCGCATCTCCGAGGCGTTCGATCTGGGCGCCACTCCCGTCAAGTTCCACGTGCGCTTTCGCTGAGCGGGCAACAACGCGCCCGGCGGTGCCCTCGGTCCGCCGGTGAGCGCCCGGGGCGTCACCCCGCAGGTCGGGGTGACGGCCTACGGGCAGGCGGCGAGTAGATTCGGGGGCCGTGCAGGAGATCATTCTCGGTGTGACTGCGGGCCTCTGCTTCGTGGCCAGCCTCAGTTGGGGACGCATCGCCCGCTACCGGTGGCGCTTCTACCAGCAGGTCCGCGAGGTCATGGAGGCCCACAGGACCGCTGAGGCCGGCAATGGTGACCCGGCCGACGACACCGACACCGAGCAGGGCGGGGCCGACTCCGAGCAGGAGGAGGTGCACGCCGCGGAGATGCTGGCCCGGTCCAGCTTCCTGCGTGACGTCCACGCCGCCTCGCTGTACCTGCTCGTGACGGTCATCGCGCTGTTCCTGGTCACCACCCACACCGAGTTCTGGACTGTCGTCATGCTGGTCGTGGGTGTGCCGGCCACGGTGTCGCTGATGTGGGGACGCAAGTCGGGCAGCGAATTCCGTATGGCCCAGGAGCGCTTCGAGATCGAGCGCCGCGCACAGGAGGCGCTGGCACAGGAGGAGTTGGCACCGCGGGCGTGGGCGGGCCGCCTCGCTCCGGACGATCTGGCGAACTTCGAAGGGTTCGCCATCGGTCAGGTGCACCTGGCGGGTTCGGGGTTGATGGCGGGGGACTTCTTCGACGTGTTCGAGGTGTCGCCGGGCCGCCTGGCGGCGGTGATCGGCGACGTCGCCGGCAAGGGCATCGAGTCGTCCATCACGGCGTTCCAGGCCAAGTACCTCATGCGCGTGTTCCTGCGGCAGTTCCGGGACCCGGCGCAGGCGGTTGAGGAGTTGAACCTGCAGATGTTCAACGCCGAACGCACCGAGGAGTTCATCTCGCTGGTGGTTGTGGTGTTCGACACCGGCGCGGGGACGTTGCGCTATGCCTCCGCCGGTCACCCCACGGCGTGGCTGTGGCATCAGCGGGAGGTGCTTCCTCTCAGTGCCACCGGCCCGTTGCTGATGTTGGAGCGACGCAGCGGCTACTTCAGCCGGGAGATCCCGTTGATGCGTGGCGACTTGGCGGTTCTGTACACGGACGGGCTCATCGAGGCTCGCCGCGGCGGCGACCAGTTCGGAGAGGAGGGCGTGGCGATGCTGCTGCGCCGGGAGCCGTTGCTGGAACCCGGTGAGCTCTGCAAGCACCTTCTCGACGCCGCTCGGGACTTCAGCGATACCCCGCTCAGCGACGACGTGGCCATCCTGGCCGTCCGCCGCAAGTAGAACCTCCAGAGCGTCGGCCGTGCCTTGGTGCGGACCCTGCCAGCGGTACTTCGCCCCGCCGGCGCTGAACCCCGACGGCACCTGCCCGGCCTGCGGCGAGGCGGTCGACGTGGGTGATGTCGCTCAGCAGATCGCCGAGGGGGCCGAGCAGGACGAGCGGGACGAGCGGGCCCCGTGGCACTTCTGGGCGGTGGTGGTCGCCACGGTCGTCTACGTGGCCTGGCGGATCGTGCAACTCGTCGCCGGCGGACTCGGTATCTGAGGAGCAGCGGAGCGACGTGCGCCGGACGGACCTTCGCCCCGGACGTCGGTGCGCGACCTCCGATCGCCACGGCATCGAGCGGGTCGGCCGCGCCGGTAGCCTTCCCTTGGCATGCTCGTTCTGAATTCGTCGCCGACCGACTCGCCCCCCTCGGTCGTTGCTGTCGGCGTGTTCGACGGCGTGCACATCGGCCACCAGGAGATCCTCGGCAGGGTCGTCGAACGGGCCCGCGCCGGGAATCTCTGTCCGACGGTCGTCACCTTCGACTCGCATCCGGCTCTCACGCTGCGGCCGCAGAACGCCCCCCTCCTACTCACCGACCTGCGCCAGAAACTCGATCTGTTCGCCTCCCTCGGGCTCGAGCGGGCCGTCGTGCTCCCGTTCGAAGACCAGCTTGCCGCCACCTCCGCGGACGACTTCATTCGCGAGGTGCTGGTCGACGGGCTGAACGTCAAGGCGGTCGTGGCGGGCGCCGATTTCCACTTCGGGAGTGATCGGGAGGGTTCCACCGGCACGCTCCGTGTGGCGGGAGCACGCAGCGGTTTCGACGTGGAGACGGTGGACCTGTACCACTTCCCGAACGCACCCGAGGCTGTGTCCTCCACCGCCATCCGCCGAGCCCTGGCCGGGAGCCGGATGGTCGACGTGGCGCAGATGCTCGGCCGGCCGTACGCGCTTCGCGGCGTGGTGACCGAGGGGGATCGCCGGGGGATCACCACCGGATTCCCGACGGCGAACATTCCCGTTGCCGCCGACCGGGCGTGGCCCGCCGACGGCGTGTACGCCGGCTGGTTCACCGACACCGACGGCACCCGCCACGGCTGCGCCATCAACATCGGGCGGCGCCCCACCTTCTTCGAGCACGCCGAGCACTCGATCCTGGAGGCGCACCTGCTGGACTTCGACGGCGAACTCTACGGCCACGAGGTGCAGGTGGAGTTCCTGCGCTTCCTGCGCAGCGAACGCCGTTTCAGCGGCATCGACGCCTTGGCGGCACAACTGAAGAAGGACGTCGAGAATGCCCGGCGCATCATCGCCGACAGCAGCTGAACTCGTTGTCGACGGGCCTCCGAGCTCCTCGGGATCGGGGCCGGAGGGCTACCTGGTGCTCCTGCGCCACGGGCGCACCGAGCTGAACCGTCAGCGACTCCTGCAGGGAGCCATCGACCTGCCGCTGGACGACAAGGGCCGCCGGCAGGCCGTCGAGGCCGGCGCCTACGTCCGCCGCCATTGGCAGATCGACAAGGTGGTCTGCAGCCCGCGTTTGCGTGCCCGGGAGACGCTGACCCACGCAGGGTTCGACGACGGTGTGGTCGTGGACGACCGCCTCGTCGAGATGGACTACGGCGTCCTGGAGGGCACGCCGGTGCAGCTCGCGTCCGGCGAGTTGATCGAGGCCTGGACGGCCGACCCCGGCTACGCCCCCGAGGGAGGCGAGTCGCTCGCCGGGATGTACGAGCGCTCAGTGCGTGCGGCTGCAGAGATCCTGGCCGCCTCGGCGAACCAGACGGTGTTGGTCTGCTCGCATGCCAACCCCATCAAGGCGATCGTGTCCTGGGCGCTGGGCGGCCCGGCCTCGACGATCCTGCGGATGTATCTGCGCCAGGCATCGGTGTCGGTTGTGGCGTCGATCCCCCCGGCGGTGGTGCTTCTCGGCTTCAACGAACGCACCGAGGCGCCCTAGCGTCCGAACCCCATCGTTGGCTGTGCCGGTCGGGTCGGGGTCCCCTCCGGTGGTTGCGTTATCCTGAGCCTCCGCGCAGGTCGGACAAATGGGAGGCACCATGCGCATCACCGGCATGAATCACGCCGTGCTCTACGTGCGCGACGCCCAGCGCCACGCCCGGTTCTACGCCGACGTGCTGGGTTTCGAGCAGGTCATCGACGGTCCCGGCGGCGCCTTCGCCTTCATGCGGGCCCCCGAGTCGGAGAATCATCACGACATCGCCTTCTTCAGCGTCGGCGAGGGGGCCGGCGCCTCGCAGGCCGGCAAGCGGACCGTCGGCCTTTACCACATCGCCTGGGAGGTCCCCACGCTGGAGGCACTCGAGGATGCACGCCGCCGCCTGCAGGCAGAGGGTGCCCTCGTCGGGGCCAGCGACCACGGCTGCAACAAGAGCCTCTATGCACGCGATCCCGACGGCCTGGAGTTCGAGGTCATGTGGCTGGTGCCGCCCGAGCACTGGGGCGAGGCGGAGCACCAGGCCATTGTTGAGCCCCTGAACCTGGCCGCTGAGCGGAAACGGTTCGCCAAAGTCGGCCTTCGCTAGCCGGCGTCGTCGCATCGGAAAGGCAAGTCACATGGACCTCAGCCGCCAGACCGTTTTTTTCCTCGACGACGAAGCGTTCGTCGAAACGGCGCGCCCTGGCTTCCGGCGCCGGGTTGTGACCGGCGATGGCCTGCAACTCTGTTTCTGGCGCATCGCAGGGGGCACGCCCGGGTCGTACCTGCATCACCATCCCGACCACGAGCAACTGGGAATTGTGGTGCGAGGCGCTCTGGACTTCCGCATCGGCGACGAGTCCGGCCCGCCGGGCGACGCGGAACGGACCGTGCTCGGCCCGGGCGACTCGTATCTCGCCTACAAGGGCGTGTGGCACGGCGACAGCGTTTTCGTGGGTGACGAGGAGTACAACGAGTGCTGGATCCTCGACGTGTTCGCCCCGCCGCGAGACGACCTGGCCGAGGCCGGTGCTGCGGCGACGCAGGCCGTGCGGGAAGCCGCCGCGACCGATGGCTGATTGGCGCCTCGCCGTCGACATCGGCGGCACCTTCACCGACACCGTCCTGCTCGACGCCGACAGCGGCCGGGTCGTCGTTCACAAGGAGCTGACGACACCCGCCGACCCGCTGCTGGCGGTGCAGGCGGCCATCGCCAGCGTGCTCGGGCGGGCGGGCGTGGCCCCGGCCGAGGTGACGGCTCCCATCGTGCACGCCACCACGCTGGTGACCAACGCTCTCGTGCAGCGCCGCGCCGGCCGGGCCGCCCTCGTCGTGACGCGGGGCTTCGCCGACACGCTGCTGATTCGCGACGAGCACCGCTACGACATGTACGACCTGCAGATCGAGTTCCCCGACCCGCCGATCCCGCGGGAGCGGATCCTCGAACTGGAAGAGCGTGTGAACGCCAGGGGAGAGGTTCTGAACGTCCCCGACGCTGCCCACCTCGACCGCATCGCCGCCGAGCTGGCGGCCGCCGAGGTGGAGGCCGTGGGGGTGTGCTTCCTGAACTCCTACATGAACGACGCCAACGAGCGGGCCGCCGGGGCGCACCTGGCGGCGGCGCTGGGTGTCCCGGTCTGCCTCTCGGCCGAGGTGGCCCCCCAGATCAGGGAATACCCGCGGATGATGACCACGGCCTGCAACGCCGCCGCCATGCCGGTGCTGGGTACCTACCTCGACGATCTCGAGCGCTGGCTCGCCGAGGAGGGCTTCGGGGGCGCGGTGCTGATGATGCTGTCCAACGGGGGAGTGGTCTCGGCCGAGGAGGCCGCTCGCATCCCTATCCGGCTCGTGGAGTCGGGTCCGGCGGCGGGGGCGCTGGCCGGCACCTGGTACTCCCGGCGCCGCAACGAGGACCGCCTGCTCTGCTTCGACATGGGCGGCACCACCGCCAAGGCCTGCCTCATCGAGGACTTCGAGCCGGCACTCACCTCGTCATTCGAGATCGCCCGGGTCTGGCGGTTCAAGAAGGGGTCCGGTTATCCGGTGCTGGTCCCGTCGGTGGACCTGGTCGAGATCGGCGCCGGCGGCGGGAGCCTGGCGCGGGTCGACGAACTCGGCTTGCTGCGCGTGGGGCCCGTCTCGGCGGGCGCCGACCCCGGACCCGCCTCCTACGGCCGCGGCGGGACCGAGCCGGCGGTGACCGACGCCGACCTACTGGTGGGGTATCTCAGCGCCGAGTCTTTCCTGGGCGGTGAGATGCCGCTGTCCACCGAAGCGGCGCGCGCGGCGGCCGAGCCGCTGGCGGAGCGACTCGACCTGGATCTGGAGGGCCTGGCCGTGGGCATCGTGGAGGTCGTGGACCAGAACATGGCCGCCTCGGCCCGCATGCACGCCGTTGAGCGGGGGGTGGACCTGCGTGGTGTGACCGTGCTGGCGTTCGGCGGTGCCGGTCCGGTGCACGCCTGCCGGGTGGCCGAGCTGGTGGAGTCCTCTCGGGTGGTGTTCCCGGTGCACGCCAGCGTGCTCTCGGCTTTCGGGACGCTGGTCAGCCCGGTGCGCATCGACTTGGCCCGCAGCCTGCTGCGGCCGCTGGACGAATTGCGCAGTCCTGATACCGAGCAGTTGCTGGAGTCCATGCGCATTGAGGGTCGGCGCGTCCTGGCCGGGGCAGGGGTGCCCGCCACCCAGGTGCGCTTCCGCTACGGCATCGACGTGCGCTACCGCGGCCAGGGCAACGAGATCACCGTCTGGCTGGGCGAGGGCGCCGAGTGGCCCACCGACGACGCCGAGACGCTGGCCGCCTTCGAGGAGGAGTACAAGCGGGTCTACGGACTCACGATCGACGATGTCGCCGCCGAGGTCGTGACGTGGCGGCTGTCGGTGTGGGCTCCGGTCACCGGCGTGGAGCCCGACCTGGCGGCGCCTGCCGGCGGCGAGGCCACCCCGGTTTCCCGGCGCTCAGTGCGTTTCGGCCGTGACAGGGCGCCGGATGATGTTGCGATCTACGAACGCGCGCAACTGCCGGCCGGCACCCGCCTGGACGGCCCGGTCATCATCTCCGAGGCCGAGACGACCGTCGTGATCCGACCCGGCTGGACGGTCGAGGTGGACCCGGATGGCAGCCTGTTGGCCCAGCGGGAGGAGGCAGCATGAGCACCGAGACGGCGAACGCGGGCGAGGCCGGCACCGGGGAGCGGCGCTTCGACGGCGTCGACCTGCAGGTTCTCTGGCAGAGCGTCATCTCCACGGTCAACGAGCAGGCGACTGCGCTGCAGCGCGCGGCCTTCAGCCCCATCGTGCGGGAGGCCGGCGACCTCGCCAACGGATTGTTCGATCCGCAGGGGCGTATGGTCGCCCAGGCGGTCACCGGCACACCAGGTCACATCAACTCCCTGGCAATGGGTGTCGTGGCCGTGCTGGCCGAACATCCGGTCGAGTCGCTGTCACCGGGTGACGTGCTGATCACCAACGACCCGTACAAGACGTGTGGACAACTCCTCGACGTCACCGTCATGACGCCGGTGTTCCGCGGCGGTCGGCTCATTGCCCTGTTCTGCTCGACCATCCACCACTCCGACGTCGGCGGCTACGGCATCGGCGCAGGTGGGCGCGACGTGTTCGAGGAGGGGCTGTGGATCCCGATCTGCAAGCTCATGGTGGCGGGCGACCGAAACACCGATGTCTGGAACTTCATCCTCTCCAACGTCCGCACGCCCGACCACGTTGCCGGCGATCTGCACGCACAGATGGCCTCGGCAGCGGTGGGTGCGCAGCGCCTGCAAGCGCTCTGCGACGCCTGGGATCTCGACGACATCGACGATCTGGCCGATGAGATCATCGAGCGTTCCGAGAAGGCCACGCGAGAGAGCATCCGTGCCCTCGAGCCCGCGACGCATCAGGCCGAGGCCCTGCTCGACCTCGCCGACGGGTCCCTGGTGACCATCCGCTGCGAGGTGACCGTCGACCCCGAGCTGGGGGAGATCCTCGTGTCGTACGAGGGTTCCTCACCTGCCAGCCCCTGGGGGATCAACGTCGTCCGCAACTACACACACGCCTATACGACCTTCACCGTCAGGTCGATGCTGAATCCGGAGATCCCCAACAACCACGGCAGCCTGGCGCCCATCCGCTTGGAAGCGCCCGAGGGATCGATCGTGAATGCTGTGTCGCCGCAGCCCTGCACCGCCCGGCACGTCGTGGGGATGTTCCTGCCGAACGCTCTGCTGAAGGCCCTCGCCCCCGTCAAACCGTCGCAGGCGATGGCCGAAGGTTCGGGCGCGGTGTGGACGATGCAGGTCAGCGGCTCCCATTCCGACGGCAGCCCCTTCATCACCGCCATGTTCACCTACGCCGGCGGCGTGGGGGGGCGGGCCACCAAGCCCGGGCTGTCGGCCTGCTCGTACCCCACAGGGGTGGCGGCGGTGCCGGTTGAGGTTGTGGAGGCTTCGGCACCCATCCGTTTCCTCCGCAAGGAACTGCGGGTGGGTTCCGGTGGCGCCGGCCGCCAGCGCGGCGGCGACGGTCAGACCATCGAGTTCTTGGTGGACACCGACCGGGAGTGGCAGTTGAACGCTGTCACCAGCCGCCTCACCGAGGCTCCCCAAGGACTCGACGGTGGTGAGCCCGGCGCAGGAGGTCGCTTCTGCGTGAACGGCGAACCGGTCACCACCCAGGCCCGCCTGCGCCTCGGACCCACCGACGTCGTCTGCCTCGACCTCCCCGGCGGAGGCGGCTTCGGCCCACCGGGCGAGGCGGCAGCCGCGGCCGCGGGCAACGGAGACGCCTCTGCCCCATGAGCGAGCTGGCTGTCCCCGCCTCCGCACAGCCGGGCCGGTGGCCGGGGGCGGTGACGTTCACCGCGTCGTGGGAGCGAGCGGTCGAGCGCAGCCCTGAGGCGCTATTCCTGCGCTATGCCGCGCCGGACGGCACCGTCGGCGAGTGGAGTTATGGGGCTTTCGATCGCCGGATCGACGCCGTGGCGGCCCGCCTGCACGCCGCCGGTGTGCGTCCGGGCCGGGCCGTGCATCTGGCGCTGGCCAACGGGCCCGCCTTCGTGGTCGTCTGGCTGGCTGCCGTGCGTCTGGGGGCGATCATGGTGCCCTCCGACCCGTTCGGCCGGGCGCCCGAACTTGCCGGGCACCTTTCCCGCACGAACCCGGCGGTGGGATTCTGCTCCGCCGACCGGGCCCAGGAGTACCGGCGGGCCGTGGCGGAGGCGGAGATGCTGTTGCCGGGCCTCTCGATGGAGGTCGTCGCGGTCGACGAGCATGCCCCGCATCTGGATGGTGTGATCGGCGACGCGAGCCCGCGGGGCAGAGTGCCCGCCAGACCCGACCTGGGCCTGCGCGACACCGCCGCGGTCATGTTCACCTCCGGTACGACCGGGCGGCCCAAGGGTGTGGAGATCACGCAGGCCAACTACGCCTTCTGCGGCAAGATCATGGCCGAACGGGCCGGATTCGGGCCCGATCACCGGCTGCTGGTGGTGCTGCCGCTGTTCCACGGCAACGCCCAGTACTACTCCTTCGCCGCGGCCATCTGGGCGGGGGCGTCCGTGGTGCTGCAGCCCGCCTTCTCGGCCAGCCGTTTCTGCGCCCAGGCCGCCGCCGGCGAGGCAACCGCCGCCAGCCTGTTCGCCGCGCCGATGCGCATGATCCTCGCCCGTGGGGCCGATGGCCCGGCCCTGAACCTGGATCACTGCTGGTACGCCCAGAACGTGAACGACGAGCAGTACTCGCAGCTGAGCGAACTGTTCGGCTGCCTGCCCCGGCAGCTCTACGGCATGACCGAGACGCTGCCCGCCGTGCTGACCGAACCCCGGGATGATCCTGTGCCGTCGTCGATGGGCCGGCAAACGCCGGGCTGCCTGGTGGACATCCACGACGCCACCGGCCGTTCGGTGCCCGACGGCCGGGTCGGGGAGTTGGTGGTGGGCGGTGAGCGCGGCATCACGCTCTTCGCCGGCTACCTCGACGACCCGGAGGTGACCGAGGCGTCCTTCCGCGACGGCTGGTTGCTGACCGGCGACCGGGCGCGCCGAGACGCCACCGGGCGCCACTACTTCGACGGCCGCCACAGCGAGGTGCTGAAGGTTTCCGGTGAGAACGTCTCCGTGGTCGCTGTGGAGGCCGTGCTGGCTGCCCACCCCGCCGTGCTGGAGGCCGCGGTGGTGGGGCGCCCCGACCCGATTCGCGACGAGGTCCCGGTCGGTTTCGTGGTGGCTCGCGACCCCTCCCGGCCACCCACCACGGCCGAACTGATGGCCTGGTGCACCGAACGTCTCGGCAAGGCGGCCATCCCCCGAGACCTCACCCTCCTGGACGAACTCCCACGCACCTCGGTCGGCAAGATCCGCAAATTCCTGCTCGCCGACCGCGCCGGCGGGGAGACCTGACGCGGCGGTGGCCGGAGGGCGGATCGTTCGGGACCGGCCAGTCACGCCCGCCGGTGAGGTGTGGCATGATTCCTACCCGCGTGCTGCCCGGCTGAGCCGCCGGAGCAGAAGTACAGCACCTTCATTCGCAACAGAGGGGAAAGCCCATGAACAAGCCCAAGCGCATGTTGATCCTTCTTGTATCCGTCGCCGTCGCCGGACTGCTGGCCGCAGCCTGTGCCGACACCGAATCGGCCGACGCCGCAGCCGCAGCCGCTGCGTCAGCATCCGCTGCGGCCAGTTCGGCGATGGACGTGGCTGACGCCGCCGCAGCCGATGCCGGCCAGGCGCTGGCCGGGCTGGGAGCCGCCGCGGCCGACGCAACTGCCGCGGGTGCCGGCGCAGCAGCAGCCGGAGCCGAAGCTTCCGCTGCCGCAGCAGCCGCTCAAGCCGCCCTCGCGGCAGCGCAGGCATCCCAGGCGGCCGCCGACCTGGCACAGGCCACCGCCGAGGGCAACCAGGAAGCCGTCGCGGCCGCCGAGGAAGCCCTCGTCGCTGCGCAGGCGGCGGCCGACGCCGCTGCTGCCGACGCTGCTGCAGCACAGTCTGAAGCCGAGGAGGCCCGCGCCGAGGCTGCTGCAGCGCAGGCCGAAGCCGAGGAGGCCCGCGCCGACGCCGCCGCAGCGCAGGCCGACGCGGCGGCAGCTCAGGCCGAGGCCGCCGAAGCGTCCGCAACAGCCGAGGAGCTGATGGCCGAACTTATGGTCGCAGCGCTCGACATGAACTCCGACGGGGACGTGCTCTTCGGCGTGGCCACTGCTGGGCCACGCGACGACGGTGCGTACTACCAGGCCCTCGTCGAGGCGGTGGAGGAGTTCTCCGCCAGCAACGGGTTCTCCGCCCCCATCGTCGTGGACAACATCCAACCCGCCGATGCCGCCACCGAACTGGCCAACCTGGCCGAGCAGGGCGTGGACGTGCTGGCGGTGGGCGCCAGTGAGATCGCCGAGCCGCTGGCCGACCTCGTGGAGCAATACCCGGACATCTTCTGGTACTGCAACTGCGGCGCCGGCTACCCGGAACTGCCGGGTCTCGCCCAGGCGCAGGACGACAGTTCGCAGATCAGCTACAGCGCCGGCTACGCCACGGGCATCCTGCTGCGCGACAGCGGCGGTGAGAGCGTCCACTTCATCGGCTGCTGCGATCTTGGCTTCGAGAAGGAGGCCTACACGGCCTTTGAGATGGGCTTGCAGGCGGTGGATTCCAGCTTCACGATGACGTATGTGCCGACCGGAAACTTCCCGTTCGACTTCGACAACATCTCCGGTGCCACCGAGGCCTTCAACAATGCCGTGGCGCAGGGCGCCGACGCCGTGTACCCGTACTTGGGCGGGGCGCACGAGCCCCTGGTGGCGCTCGCCAACGAGAACGACATCATCGTCATGTCGGCCGGAGCCTCCGACGTCTGCGAGCGCACCGACTTGGACTACGACCTGGCGGTGCAATTCAGCGCCGGCGACTACATCGAGACGCTGCTACAGCTGATCGCCGACGGCGACTTCGGCGAGGGCGAGACGTTCACCTTCAGCGTCGGGCAGTTCCCCTTCGTGGGTGCCAAGATGTGCGGCGCCACGGCCGACCAGCAGGCTGAGTTCGACGCCGAACTTGCCCGCATCGCAGCCGGTGATTACGCCGAGCCCTTCTACGCCATCAAGGCCGCGGCCTACGGCTTCTAGCGCAGGCACGGTGGATCGGACGAAGCGGTAGGCCCGCCGCCGGGGATGAGCCTCTGGAGGCGGGCCTGCTGCGCGGAAGTGACCGTTCCGGCAGGCCGCTGAGCAATGCGTCTGCGCCCGCCATTCGTCATTCCGGCGAAGGCCGGAATCCATTCTGCCGCGGCTCCCGCTGCCCCGACCGTCGACCGCTCAACACACTGCTAACTCGGTGACCGCGCCCGCCGCTGCTGAACTGGAGGGCATCACCAAGCGCTTCGGCGCGGTGCTGGCCTGCGACGACGTGCACCTGTCGCTGTGGCGCGGTGAGATCCACGGCATCCTGGGCGAGAACGGTGCCGGCAAGTCCACGCTGATGAAGGTACTCATCGGCCTGGTGCCGCCCGACGCCGGCACGATCCGCATCGACGGCGCCCCCTGCCGGATACGCGACCCCGCCGAGGCCGCCGAGCGGGGTATCGGCATGGTGCACCAGCACTTCAGCCTCGTGGACCCGCTCACCGTCTGGGAGAACGTCATCCTGGGCGAGCGGACCCGGCTCAATGCGGCCGCGGCCCGGCAACGGGTGGGTGAGATCAGCGAGCGCTACGGCCTGGACATCGACCCCGACGAGCGGGTGAGCGACCTGAGCGCCGGCCTGCGCCAGCGGGTGGAGATCATCAAGTGCCTGCGCCGCGACCCCGCCATCGTCGTGCTGGACGAGCCCACGTCGGTGCTCACGCCGGGGGAGTCCGAGCAACTCTTCGCGGTGCTGCGCCAGGTCGTGGAGAGCGAGAACAAGGCGGTGGCCCTCGTCAGCCACAAGCTGGACGAGGTGCTGGCCGCAACCGACCGGATCACGATCATGCGAGCCGGGGCGGTGGTGGAACGCCGGGACACCGCCGACGCCGACGCCCCCGGCCTGGCCCGCGCCATGGTGGGCCGGCCGGTGTCGCTGCGCTCGGCGGGAGCCGCGCTGGGACACCTCGACGGCCTCACGGCGGTGGAGGGCACCGAGCAGGCGAGCACGGCAGCAGCCGAGCCGGCCGCGGTGCCGGTGCTTTCGATCACCGGGGCGAGCGCCCGGGGCCGCGACGGCAGGGTCCTGCTGGACGATCTCTCCGTGGAGGTCCGTCCCGGCGAGATCGTGGGTGTGGCCGGGGTGGAGGGCAACGGCCAGGCCCCCCTGTGCGACCTGCTGTCCAGCCTGCTGAAGCTGGACAGCGGCACGGTGCAGGTGCAGGGCGCCTCGCCGACACCCGGGGTGCCCGGTGCCATGGCCGCCGCCGGGGTGGCGGTGGTGCCCGCCGACCGCCACGAGTCCGGCTGCGTGTTGGACATGACCGTGGCGGAGAACCTCACCCTGATCTCGCCGCCGCGCGCCCGGATCGGCTGGGGGATCCTCGACCGTGCCCGGCGCCGAGCGGAGGCCGAGCGGCTCATCGAACAGTTCGGCGTGCAGACCTGGGGGCCCGACGCGCCGCTGTGGTCGCTCTCGGGCGGGAACCAGCAACGCGTGGTGCTGGCGCGGGAACTGAGCGGCAATCCGCCGGTGCTCGTGGCTGCTCAGCCCACGAGGGGCCTCGACGTGGGCGCCATCGAGTACGTGTCTGGACGCCTCCGGGAGGCCGCCCGCGACGGGGTGGGGGTGCTGCTGATCTCCACCGAGTTGGAGGAGGTGCTGGACTTGGCCGACCGGATCGTGGTCATCTTCCGGGGACGCATCGTGGGCGAGATGGACCGCTCGACGCTGGATCTCGAACGACTGGGCCTGTTGATGAGCGGCGCCGGACAGGCGGCGGCCTCGTGACCACGGCGGCTGTCACCGGGGGCGCCCGCTTCTCCCGGACACGGGAGGGCGTCTTGGTCCTGGCCATCTACCTCGCCAGCATCGTCACCGCACTGGTGGTGGCGGCGGTCGTGCTCTACGCCACGGGCGGCTCGTGGAGCACGGTCCTCTCGGCGCTGCTGGACGGCAGCGTGCGCCGCCCCGGCCGCTGGGGGACCACCATCGGCGAGGCAACTCCGCTGTTGCTGGTGGCTCTCGGCACGATCATCAACTCGCGGGCCGGCCTGGTGAACATCGGCCAGGAGGGTCAGCTCTACGTGGGCGCCGCCTTCGCCACCTACGTGGCGACACACATCGGCCTCTCCGGTCCGTTCGTGCTGATCCTGCTGCTGCTGGCGGGCATCGTGGGCGGGGGGATCTGGGCGGGCATCGCCGCGGTCCTGCGCTACGGGCGGCGCATACCGGAGGTCCTCAGCACGCTTCTGCTGGTCTTCGTGGCGGCGCAGGTCGTGGGGTTCGGGCTCAAGAACACGTCGCTGCTGCTGGACCCCACCCCCGACACCTCCAACCGCAATCTCATCGGCGACCAACTGGACGCCTCCACCCGCATCCCCCGCGTGAGTTGGTTCGGCAACGAGTTCCCGATCAGCGGGTTCGTGGCGCTCATCCTGGCAGTTCTGGTGGCGCTGGCGCTCACCTGGACGGTCGCGGGTTTCCGCCTGCAGATGCTTGGGCGGGGCCTGCGCACGGCGCACCGAGCCGGCGTGAGTGAGTCGCGCTACGGCGGGCTGGCCCTGGTGATCTCCGGGGCGTTCTGCGGCCTGGCGGGTGCGTTCATGCTCGCAGGGGGGGACTTCGGCAACTACCGCCTGACACCCGGGTTCGCCGTGAATATTGGCTGGGAAGGGCTACTGGTGGCGCTCGTGGCGAGGACGCATCCGATCCTGGCGATTCCGGCGGCGTTCGTGTTCGCGGCCTTGCGCACCGGGTCGAGCTTCCTGGCCGCCACCGGCGTGGATCGCGACATCACCAAGGTGGTGCAGGCGCTTCTGGTGCTGGCGCTGCTGGTGCCGCCCGCGGTCCTGTTCGTGCGCGACCGGCGCCGGGCCCTGGCCGCCGCACTGGATCGAGTCTGAGCCGTGGTCGGCGACTTCTTCTCTGCCATCGGCGACGTGCTCTCCAGCGAGTCCACCTACAGCAGCGGCTGGCGCCTGGCCGCGGCGCTGGCCTTCGTGGCGGTGGGGGAGTGGATAGCGGAGCGAGCCGGCACGATCAACGTCTCCGTGGAGGGGGCCATGCTGGGCGGGGCCTTCGCCGCGGCGATGGGCTACGACGCCTCGGGGTCGATCGCGGTGGGTCTGCTCGTCGGCGCGGCGGCGGGAATGCTCGTCGGCGCCGTGCAGGCCCACTTCAGCCACAACCTCACGGCCAACCAGTTCGTGGTCGGCCTGACGCTCAACATCCTTGTACTGGGCATGGCCAGCTTCCTGAACAGCAGCCTGAAACCCGAGACCGCCACGGCCCACGTCTTCGAGGTGCCCGTCCTTGTGGAGATACCGTTGCTGGGACCGGCCCTGTTCGGCCAGCCGTGGCCGCTGTACCTGCTGTACCCGCTGGTGCCCCTGGCCTGGTGGCTCGTGTACCGAACCCGGTGGGGCCTCGAGGTGCGCGCCGTGGGGGAGAACCCGCAGGCGGCCGACGTGTCGTCCATCAACGTGAACGCCCGGCGCCGGCAAGCCATCTACATCGCCGGCATCACGTCCGGCCTTGGTGGGGGCTACCTGCTACTAGGGCAGGTGGGCTGGTACGAGGACTCCATCGTGGGTGGCCAGGGCTTCATCGCCATCGCCGCGGTCATCTTCGGCGGCTGGACGCTGCGGGGCGCGATGTTTGGCTGCCTGCTGTTCGGCAGCGCCAACTCCTTCAGGCTCAGCCTGCCCGGACTGGGCCACCCCCTCAACTCCGAGTTGCTGTCGTCGCTGCCGTTCGTTCTCACGATCGGCGTGATGGTCCTGTTCGCGCACCGCACCCGCGAGCCGCAGTCCTTGGCGCGCCCGTTCATCAGGGGCCTGAAGTGAGGGCCGTTCTCTATGACACCCACGGCGGGCCGGAGGTGCTGCGCCTGGCCGAGGTGTCCGACCCCCAGCCCGGGCCGGCGGACGTGGTGGTGCGCGTGGCGGCGGCCGCGCTCAACCGCCTCGACGTGATCCAGCGCGCCGGCTGGTTCACCATGCCTGGCTTCGAGCTGCCGCACATCGCCGGCATGGACGTGGCGGGCACCGTGGTCGCCGCCGGCGCAGCGGTCGACGGTGTGGCGGCGGGTGACGGGGTTGTGGTGGATCCGTCACTGTCGGGGGTGCCGGAGGGTTCCCGCCTGGCTGGGAGGGGCGATCTGTACGGCGAGTTGGGGGTCATCGGCGCCACCGTCGACGGCGGCTACGCCGAGCTGTGCCTGGCGCCGGCCAGCCACACGTTTCCGATCCCCGCGGAGATGTCATTCGAGGCTGCCGCGGTGTTCCCCACCTGCTGGATGACCGCGGCACATGCCCTGTTCGACGTGGGGGGACTGCAGGCGGGGGAGACGGTGCTGATTCATGCGGCGGGCAGCGGGGTGTCCACAGCCGCCATCCAACTGGCCCGCCATGCCGGCGCGAAGGTGCTGGCGACAGCTGGCAGCGAGACCAAGTGCGCCCGGGCACGCGAGTTGGGCGCCGCGGACACCGCCAACAACCGCACCACCGACGTCGCCGCGTGGGCCCGGTCGGTGACCGGCGGGGCAGGGGTGGACATGGTGTTCGACCATGTCGGCCCGGCCTTGTGGGAGGCGTCCATGTTTGCGCTCGCAACCCGCGGGCGACTGGTCAACTGCGGCAACACCACGGGTGACGCGGTCACGATCCCGTCGCTGGGGCACCTGTTCCACTCGGGGCTGCGCATCATGGGCTCCGATCCGTACCGGCCCGAGGAGTTCGGCCCGGTCTGGGAGACATACTGCAGCGGCGGGTTCACCGCTCCCATCGATTCCGTGGTGCCGCTGGAGGAGGCTGCTGCGGCGCAGGAGCGCCTGCTGGCGGGAGACCTGTTCGGCAAGATCGTTCTGCGGCCCTGAGGGAGTTCCGTGGCCGACTCCCCCTACCCGGAGTTGAAGAAGACGCACACGATGGCCAGGGTTGGCCGGCCCTGGACCGATGTGAAGCCCCCGCCGTCGGCGCCGGTGTGGAACGTCATCTTCGGTCTGGGCGCCTACTGGATGCTGGTCGGGGCGATCGAGTTGGGGCTCTTCGAGGTACTGTCGAAGCACGGGCCGCTCTCGCCCGGGGAGTTGGCGGCTCATCTTGAATCGTCGGCGTCACACACCGAGGCGGTGGCGGATTCCCTCGTGGTTCTCGGGCTTCTGGATCGCCACGACGGGCGTTTCGACCTCAACGACTGCGCCAGGCGGTACCTGTGTCGAGACAGCCCTGCGTCGATGGCCGACCTGGTGTCGGTCGCTCCCGGCCCACTGCAGAACTGGACCGATCTGGCCGGGACGATCCGCCGTGGCGTGCCCGCCCGTCCGGTGGACGGGGACGTGGCGGGATTCTGGGTTCCGCTGGTGGAGGGCACGTTCGCCACGGTGCTGCGCGCCGCCACGCGGGCTGACGCCTGGCTCTCCTACAGCCGACTCGCGGCTCCCCGCGTGGCTGACCTAGGGGCCGGCGGCGCACCGTGGAGCATCGCCGTGCTGAGCGCCTGCCCCGGAGCGACCGCCGTGGTGAACGACCTGCCCGAGGTTCTCGAGGTGGCGCGGGCGCGCATCGCCGAGGCGGGGCTGAGCGATCGCTGCGAGATGCGCCCCGGCGACTATCACACGGTGGCGCTGGAGGACGAGGCCTTCGATCTCGTGGTGCTCGGTCACATCTGCCGCACCGAGGGGGCCGATGGCACCAGGGCGCTGTTGGGACGTGCCGCCGCGGCCCTGCGTCCGGGAGGGCGTGTGCTGGTGTCGGACTATTTCCGCACCGACGAGCCGAACCGCAGCCCCCAGGGCGTCTTCATGGCGGCCACGATGGCGGCCTGCACTCTGCGCGGTACCGCCTTCACGTACGAGCAGATGTCAAGCTGGCTCCGCGAGTCCGGATTCGATGAGGTCCGGCTGATCGAGCCGATCGGGGCCCAGCAGATTTTCGTGGCAACCAAGCCGGCGACAACGCAGCGAAGAAAGGCGGGAACATGACTTCCTCCGAGCAAACCAACGGCGCCTCCGGGGCCACCGCGCGCCGCGAGCCCGTCGACCTGCTGATCCGTGCGGGCCACGTCGTCACGATGAACCCCCGCCGCGACATCATCCGCCACGGTGCGGTGGCGGTGCGCGGCAGCGAGATCGTGGCGGTTGGCAAGGAGGCCGACCTCGCCGCCCGCTACGAGGCGGCCACCGAGGCCGGCGGTGACCGATTCGTGGCGACGCCGGGCATGGTCAACAGCCACATCCACATCACCGGCGAACCGCTGACGCGTGGCTACGTGCCCGACGACATCACCTTCGAGGAGAACGTGTTCGGGTGGCTCTGCCCGCTGTACGCCACCTACACCGCCGCCGACGAACGCCTGTCGGCGCAGCTGGCGGCCACCGAGATGCTGCGCTCGGGCACCACGTGCTTTCTGGAGGCTGGGACGGTCCGCTTCCTCGACGAAGTGGTGGACGGGCTGGTCGAGGCCGGCATCCGGGGCCGTGTGGGGCGCTGGGTGTGGGACATTCCCCCCGAACCCGACGTCTACCGGCAGAACACCGACGAGGCCATCGCCAACCTGCAGGCCGTCCTGGAGCGCCACGGCTCGGTGGCCGGGGGCCGTATCGCCGGCCACGTCGTCCTCGTCGGGCACAACACCGCCTCCGACCCGCTGTGGCGGGCAGCCAGAGAGCTGGCCACCGAGGCCGGCGCGGGGTTCAGCTTCCACATGTCGCCGGCACAGATGGACCCCGACTCCTTCCTGGCCGAGTTCGGCCACCGCCCCATCGTGCATCTCGCCGAGTTGGGCGTACTGGCCCCCGACGTGGCGATCACGCACTGCGTCCGGCTCGACGACGGCGAGGTGGCGCTGCTGGCCGAGACGGGGGCCAGCGTGGCGCACTGCCCGACGACGGCGCTGAAGGTTGCCTACGGCGTCACGCAGGTGGGGAAGATGCCCGAGATGATGGCCGCCGGGGTAAACGTGGCCATCGGTACCGACGGCAACAACGCCTCCAACTACTCCGACCTGATGCGGGCCACGTACCTCGTGGCAGGGATATTCAAGGACGCCCGCTGCGATCCGCAGATGTTCCCCGCCGAGATGGCCTACGAGATGGCCACCCTCGGCGGTGCCCGGGCCGTGCAGGCCGCCGACGAGATCGGATCCCTGGAGGTGGGCAAGAAGGCCGACGTAGTGCTGCACGACACCGACCGGCCCGAGTGGCGGCCGCTGCTGAACGTCATGAACCAGCTCGTTTGGTCGGCCGACGGGCGTGGTGTGCACAGTGTCTGGGTGGACGGTGCGCAGGTGGTTGACGGCGGTCACATGACCACCATCGACGAGGAGCGGCTGTGGGCGGAATGCCAGTCCGCAGGTGAGGCCATCTGCGCCCGCTCCGGCCTCCCCGACAAGGCCAAGTTCCCGATGGTCTGAGCAACGCTCGCCGTGAGTGGGCTCGCCTTCGAGGCCGAGATCACACCCGGCATGGCGCCTGGGCAGGTGGTTGCGCTCGCAACCGAGGTGGAGCAGGCCGGCTTCGACCGGCTCGGCATCTCCGACGTGATCCTGTGGCACGACTGCTACGTGTTGATGGCTCTGTGTGCCGGCGCCACCGAGCGGGTGGAGATCGGCCCCCTGGTGACGAACCCCTACTCGCGCCACCCGGCGGTGCTGGCAGGCGCGGTGGCCACCCTGAGCGAGGTCTCCGGCGGACGGGCGTTCCTCGGCCTGGGTGTGGGGGCGGGCCTGGAGCAGTTCGGGATGCACTATACTGTGGGTATTGGTATGAGCACCCAACACAGGAGCACCCAATGCCCGCACACGCACCCACTACCGACCACCAACTGGCCTTCATTCGGGCAGGACTCGATGAAGACGGCCGCTATCCCGTCAGCCCCGACTATTACGACCACCTCGGCTACGCCGACCGCCCTTACGCCAGCATGCCGGTGGCGCCGTGAACGCACCCGAAGACGCCAACTACATCCTCACCTACGGCTACCAACGCGCCAGCAGGCGCCGGTTGACCCTGGGCGCCTACGACAGGGCCGGCGGCAACCTGACCAACCTGCGCTCTGACGCTGTCTTCCTCGGCGACACCGAGCTCGTGGCCGCCATAGACGGGTACACGCCAAACGCACCAGTCACGGCATGAGCGCCAAACGCACCAGCTACGGCGACGGCCTCACGCTGATCGTCCAGCCAACCGGCTCCGGGCGATGGTACGCGCGCTTCACGTACGCCGGGGAACGCCACAACGTCTCCCTCGGCTCACTGCTGGATCTGCCTGACGAGCACGCCGCCCGTGATGCCATGGTGGCGGTGTGGAAAGCTGTCGGCCATGCGCCGCGCCCGCAGCGGCCGGATCCTGTGCCGGCATTGGCCCCTACGTCCGCAGGTAGGCCTCGTGCGCCGATGCCGGTACTTCCGCCACCGGCTGACGGCACGCTCGGCGCCTACATCGAGCACGAGGCAGCGCTGCGGCGCGCAAAGGGCGAGCAGAGCGCCAAGTCGTGGGAGAGCACGATGCGGAGGTATTGCGCGCCGCTGTGGTCCCGCCCGGTTGCGGCACTCACCACCAAGGTCCTCGTCGACGCCATCTTGCTCCCAGCGCATAGGCAGAACACCACGGCGGACAAGCCCACGTCGGCGGTGCCGCGGAAGTTGCGCATCGGCCTCCGTCAGGTGCTCTCGGAAGCGGTCTACGACGGCACACTCGCGCACAATCCCGCTGAGGGCAGAGCGCTAGACGACGCATGGCAGAGGCGAGTACCGGCACACAGGTCGACGCCGCATCCGGCAATAGCGTGGCAGCACGCTCCGCAGGTTGCACAGGCACTCACCACCATCGGGCGCGCTGCGCAGCCGTGCCTGACGTTCACGCTGCTGACCGCGGTGCGACGTGACGAGGCGCGGTTGGCGCGTTGGTCTGAGTTCGACATGCAGGCCGCTGTCTGGACTATTCCGGCCGACCGCACCAAGACGGGCACCGTGCATCGGGTTCCTTTGAGCACCCAAGCGCTGCGCATAGTGGAAGGACAGCGGGTGCGCGCCGAGGCGCTCGATAGCCCGTACGTGTTCCCCACCAAGACAGGGCGGCCGCTTGCACGCTCTGTCCTGCACCACGAAGCGAAGCGGGTGATGTCCGCCACTGTGCACGGCTGGCGAGCAGCGTTCCGGACACGTGGTGTGCGCCGACCACGCCGCTGACCGCGACCTGTGCGAAGCGTGCCTAGGCCACGTTGTCGGCTCAGCGGTGGAACGCAGCTACCAACGCAGCGACCTGCTGGAGCGCCGCCGCCCGGTTATGGCGGCTTGGGCAGACTTCGTGCTGCCCGGCGGGTAAACTTCCGGCGGGCGGGCGTCCACAAACGCCCGAACCCTCCCTCCAACGGCCTCCGTTCCCATTGCGGAGGCCGTTGCGCGTGTATGCGCCTAGGACGCCCGTAGCGGGCATTGAGCGTACTTTGGGTACCTACCCATGCCGGGAGTGCGGCACGGGACGTGGCGCTAGGAGCTGGTGTACGTGGTGCGCTGCCGTCGGGGATGCCGAATACCCGACGGCAGCGGATTAGGCCCGGGCGCGTTCAAGTGCGGCTTTGCGCGCCTTGTGGCACGCTCGGCTGCACACTTTGACCTGACTATGCCCGGCGAGAAACGACCTACCGCACACGGCACACTCTGGGCGCACCGCCCTCGGTGGTGGCGGCCCGTTGCGGTAGCGCAAGTAGGCGCCGCGTGTCAGGGTGCCCGGTTCCAGCACGTATATGTCGATGCCGCTCATGTCAACCCTGCAATCGCCAGCGCCTGGTCCTTATCCACGCCGGCGCTCACCAAACTGCCCGTGGCGCGGGCCCGTGACACCAGGTCGGCCGGTGTGTTGTGTCGGCTGCGTACCTCGATGGCGCATTCGACGCCCAGGTGTGCGGCTACGGACCGAGCGAGTTGATCTGCGACCGGCTGTACCGCAGATGCCAAGAATGACCGCCACGCGTCCCGATAGGCGCTCCCACCGACGTTGGCTGACAACAACACCGGCGGCACACCGCATGCGGCCAACACAAGGCCCGACAACGCGGCGCACAACTGGGGCGCGCTGGCGGGGAAGTCCGCGCCAAACGTGTCCATAAACCCACGATCTTCGGCGCTTCCTTGTGTAAGCAGTGCTGCCCAACGGGTGCGATTGGACTGCCCGAACGCCGCCTCTGCAAGTTCGTAGTACTCGGCCATCGCTTCGTCGTCAATGTCAGCCGCTGTATGCATCCGCAACAAATGGCCGACCGGCAACGACCCTTGATCGCCGATTTGGCCTTCCAAGTTGGCGGCGGCACGCGCTGTGTGTCCATCCCACGGCGGGCAACCGACAAGCCCGCCAGACGCAGGATCGCCGTTCCAAACAACGTGCAACAGTCTGTCGCGCGGTACCCGTTCGTCTGTCCAGTCCCCGCCCGGCGTGGTGCGGCGTACGGTCCACACGGGCGCTGCCCACATACCATGTCCTTCCACCAACGTGACAGGCTCAAACGCCAGGCCGCCGTTGTCGGCATGCACCAGGGCGGCGAACTCACCACGTACCGCGTAGCTGCGTCCAGCGCAGGCCAAGATGGCCCGTACCGCCGCGGCTGTTGGGCCCGCAGCGGTAACGACGGCGGCGCTGAGCGCACGTCCGTATGCGGAGGCGGCGGCCTGGACTGCGCCGCCAAGGGCCGGGTCACGTTCGCCGAAGTCATCGTCCCCATGTAGTGCCCACTGCAGCGCTCTGGTGAGCCTCTGCGTGACATCCCTGCCGGCGTTTGTTGGGGCGGGCGGCGGCGATGGACGACTCCACCAACGGCTGCCGAGGATGCGACCAGCCATCAGCCCAGCGCCGCTATGAGCCGCCGCCGCTGCTTCCGGCGGGCGGTCGCCTGCCGGGCAAACAGTTGCGCATCGGTGAACGCGCCGGCGGGAACCAAAGCGCCAGCAGTCAACGTTGCACGGGTGACGGTTGGCGGCGTGGTGGTGCGGTCGCGCGCATGGATGGCGACCTCGGCGCTCAGACCCGCCACAACGCCCGCCTCAATCAATGCCAGGGCGTCATCGGCACGGGTGGGCCAGTTCCCACCATCACGATGCCCTCGGGCGTGTCACGTCATGCCGCGGCCCAAGCGCGCCAACGGTTCCGCGCCGTCGTGCATTAGCCGCAGGACGGCTCACGACGTTCGGTCTGCCAACACAAGCACCAACCGATGGAGGTACCAGCATGCCAGGCGCACCGCTGGAGTTGCACGAACGCGAGGAGATCTTCCGCGCGCTGGTCGAGGATCTGCAGGCGGGTTGGGCCGCCATCGGCCGTCGGGTGGGTCGACATCCCACGACGGTGGCCCGGGAGATCAACGCCGGGGGCGGCCGTGAGCGCTACGGGCCGGCGGCGGCGCAGCGGCGCGCCGAGGTGGCGCGGCGACGGGCGCGGCGGCGCCGCTTGGAGGCGCCGGGGCCGCTGCGGGACCGCATCTGCGCCGAGTTGCGCCGGGGGCGTTCCCCCGCGGCGATCCGCGCGGACCTCGCCGCGGAGGGCGTGGAGGCGCCGCCGTGCGTCGAGACCGTCTACCAGGCGCTCTACAGCGGGCGCCCTGGACGTGAAACCCGCTGAGTGTCTGCGCAGCCGCCGCCGGCGCAGACGCTGCCGGCAACAGCGAAACCCCCGGTCGCGGCCCTGCGGGCCGAACATCGCCGCCCGCCCCGCGGCCGTGACGAGCGCGCCGTGGCGGGCCACTGGGAGGTCGATCAGATCATCGGCGCCTACAACCGGTCCTCGATGATCTGGTTGACCGAACGCCAAAGCCGCTACCTGATACCGGTCACCATGCCCGACGGCTACGACGCCGACGCCGTCCTCGCCGGCCTCATCGAGGGCCTCGACACCGTCCCGGCGCACCTGCGCCGCAGCCTGACCTTCGACTGCGGGTCCGAATGGGCGAACTGGCGCCGCCTCGCCGGCCACTACGACCTACAGGTGTGGTTCTGCGACCCGCACTCGCCGTGGCAACGCGGCCAGATCGAGAACCAGAACCGCCAAGTGCGCTGGTGGTTCCCACGGGGCACCGACCTCCGCCTCGTCACCCCCGCCCAAGCCCAACACGCCGCTGCCATCATCAACCACCAGCGCCGCCGCAGCCTCCACCACCAAAGCCCAGCAGAACTCTATGCTGCCCTCACCGTGCAGTGACCACTGGAACTGGCCGTGGTCTTGGCCAGTTCAGCCACCATCACGATGCCCTCGGGCGTGTCTTCGAGCGTCATGCCGCGGCCCAAGCGCGCCAACGGTGGCTCGGTCGCGCCGTCGTGCATTAGCCGCAGGACGGCTTCGTCAGCGGCCCACGTAACCGACCCACGCGCAAACTGCAGCGGCCGGTCAGCCGCGGGCGTCGCCCACGGCAGCAACAGTCCCCGTACGGTGCGGCCCTCAATGGTCGGGGCCGCCGCAAAGCAGGCGACCTCAGCCATCAGCTCAGGTGGAAGCTGTGGCGCTTGTACATGCTGGACCGCAGCAGCTTCGACGCCTGCATCAGTACCAACGTCGCCACAAGTTGGCCGTCTGCGGCCTTTGTGTACGGGTCGCGGATTACCTCGACGCCGCCCCAAACGCGCTGGGCGTAGCCCGTGTGCATCGCACCACCGCGGGCCGTTACCGCCTGCTGATTGTCACCGCTCGGAGAGGCAACGAGGTCGCTGGTCATGATCCCGCCGGTAATGCGCGCCAGCTTCTCGATGGGTGATTCATTGTCTGAGGCGCCACGGTAGATCCGTGCGCCCAGCGTGTAGGTAGCAGGGCCGAGCAGTGTGTGCAGGTACTCCAGTCCGCCCGCATATCGGCCATCCACCGCATTGGTTACGGCCGCCATCAACGAACCAAAGCTCATGACGGTAGTGGTGTTGGAGGGCGCCGTGCCAAAGTTCAGCAGCCCGTTGCTACCGGCCGAGTAGAGCGCCTGCCTGTCAAGTGCAGACATGAGCGCCGCCCGCAGCACCATTTCTACCTGATCTTCAAGCCCACGGAACGTGCTTAGCTCGTCACGGCCAATCGTGGCGCTCACCTGCAACCGCGTAGGCACAAGCTGGACGCCGGCGATCGTCACAGTGCTGGCGTCAACGGTTGTGCCTATGGCAGTCACCGTTGTGGGGCCATCTTCGGGAGATGTCACGACCGGCACGTTCGCGATGCCAACGCCCACAGCCCGGCGGTCAATTCCCATGCCGGCCGAAATGGCACTTGGAAACACCTGTGGGATGGTTGGCTCCTGCGTTTCTGCATCGCCAGCGCTCGTGACGCTGCTCGCCGCAAAGAGCGCCAACGGCACAGCGTTGTCACCGAGAGAAAGTTCCTGTTGCAACTCGGCAGTCGCCCCAACGGCCCGCTTGCCAAAGAGCGCGCAGTCCATCACGTCCCCGATGCTGGCGCCGGCGACCAGCTTGGCGAACTCGGCAGCTTCACCACCTTCGTCGCCCTTTCCCGTGGCCACGACCTCTGGTGGCTTGTCAGCGCCCGCGGCGACCATTGCGGACTCCCGGCGGGTGAGCTTGGACACGTCGCCAGTCAGCTTGGAGAACTCGGCTTCCTGCTCTTCGGTGAGATCATCCTCACCTGCCAGATCAAGCAACTTACTGTTGATCTCCAAACGGCGGGCGCGTACCTGCGTCAGCGTTTCGGACATGCCATGCACCTCCTAGTGCACGTAGGGCCGGACAACACATGCGCGGCGCTGGATGCGCATTTCGGGTAGCTCCGACAAACCTTGGCCCCAAGGGGCATGCCGGCCTTTTAGATGACCCTCACAAGCAGCATTGTAGCGCGCCAAATTACACGCTCGTGGTGCTCCGTCAGTCCGGCGCGAAACCCGTTTCGTGTGTGGATGGGGGGACTGCGGTACGCGTCCAGCGATGGACCGCCCTATGGCAGGGTCCCACGGGGGTGCAAACGCAACCTAGTCGCCGTGGTCGGGCGCCTCGCCCGCGTCGTCGTCTGCGGCCGGCGCGTCCGCCAGCCAGCGGAGCACAGCGACTCTCACCACTTCGTAGAGCGGGTGGTCCAACGGCTCCGTCCCCGCTGGGGCCACGGCCAAGACCGCCGCCGCCGCAGCAGTGTGCGGCACCGCCGCCAGCGCGCTGACCGCCGTCGCCGCCGCCATTGCCTCCTCCAGCGACAGGCCCGCCAACCTAGCGACCTCCAGGTACATTTGCCCCTCGGCGGCCTCCAAGCCGGCCAATCCGTCCCTCACCTGCTCCCAAGTAGGGCGCCCGCGCGCTGCGGGGGCTGCTTCGTCGTGGTCGTCGTGGTCGCTCACCGCTGCTCTCCTTCTACCCACTCGGGCGGCACGCCGCAGCCGTGGGGTAGTGCTGTGGCGGCCTCCAGTTCGTCAGCGCAATCACGCAGCGTCGCCACGATGCACGGCGCCGCGGCGGCCAGTGCCGCACCCGTCAACCGTGAGTTCACCAGCACCAGGCAACCCGGCACGGGCGGTGTGGCGTCATCGTCGATGGCTAGCCAGCACCCGGTTGACGGTACGGCGCCATGCGCCAGCAGCGCACCGTGCAGAAAGAACAGGTTGCGTTGACGCTCGGCTTGGGCCGCGTACTCCAGGCCGTCGCCGTGGCCGTTGGGTTCAGTCATTGGTATTCCTTCTTTCTAGGTAGATGGCGCACGGCGCACCCCTTAGGGGTGGTGCGCCACGTGCTGAGGCGTTGGTGCGCCACGGGTGCGCCACGGTGCGCCATCCCCTGGTAGAGGGGTGCGCCACGGGTGCGCAAGGGTGCGTTGGTGGGGTGCGCCATCGGGTGCTCTACGGGGCTGATGGCGCACCGCCCTGTAGCGCCGCCTTGTAGCGCCGCCGGAACGTTGCTTCGGGCGTGTTGGCTGCCTTGGCCCCGGCGCGCTGCGACAGCATCCCCGACCGCACTCGCTCAAAGGCCTCGCCTTCGGTAAGCGGCTTCTTGGGCTTGGCCACCTTGATTACCGGGCGCCCGTCCTTCACCTTGCCGGCCAGCTTGCGGGCACCGGTGGTGCTTAGGTTCATCTTGACCGCCACCAGCTTGAAGTCGAGCAGGTGGCCGTGCGCGTCCACCGTGCCGGCGCTGAACTCGTAGCTGGCGTCGACGGCGGCGGTCTTTGTGACGCTGCCGGCAGCACCGGCGGAACGTGGCTTGTCCGGGTCACGGCGGCGGACCCGGTGATCGAGCTGCACCAACGTGACCCGAGGGCCGCGCCACGGCGTGACGCGCCGCCGCAGCCAGCCGTCTATGTTGTCGCCGCTGATGGGGCAGCCCGAAGCTGACACCGAGTCGAGCACCACTAACGCTGGGCGCCCCCGCACAACGGCGGCAATGCGCGCCAGCGTTGCGTCATCGAGGGCGGCGGCGTCGAACACCCGGATGCGTTCCCGGTCCGCAGCGCTGGCCACCTTGCGGAAGCGTGAAACCGTGTCTGGGTACTTCTCGTAGGCCAGCCACGCCACGGGCCTGTCGGCCTGTAGGGCAAGGCCGACGCCTGCCCACGTCTTGCCCGCGCCGCTGTCGCCGTGCACGTCGATATAGGTTCCCTCAGCGAGCAATGTGGCGCCGCCGGCGTCCACCACCGCGGGCACGATGGGCGGCGGCGGCCCTAGGGGGATAGCGCCCAGCGTGCCGAGGGCGCGCCACGGCCCGTGTACGTGTGGCTGCACCCGCGTGCACGAGACGGTTACAGCGTCATCGGCTGCGTCAGCGAACTGGCGGGCGATGTGGTGGTAGGGCGCTGCAGCGGTGGGGCACTTGCGGCAACCGACCAACACCGTCGGCCCGCCGCGTTGTTCGGGCACACACATCCAGAAGCGGTCATCGCCCGCCTTACAAGCGGGACACGGACCTTCAAACTGTCCGGCGCGCGCGGTCAGTTTGATGTTGTTGGCCGCCTCGATGTCAGCCACCAACAGCTCCAACTCTTCGCGCAGTTTGGCCATCTGCTCGGGCGCCCGGACCGTGATGCCCGAGCCGCCCGACGTGCTGCCGTTGGTGGCCGGCGCGCCCGTACCGCCGCCCGGATGCCGATAATTGGCTGGCATCTGCGCCACGGCACCGCCGTCGAACGTGTACTCACCGCCGCCATCGAACCGGCAGACAAGGACGTAGCCACCGCGCCCTGACTTGATGTCGCCGCCGGAGAAGCTTGTCTGGCGTCTTTCGCTGGTGAAGTACAGGTGAGAGCCGCCGCGTGGCGTTGTGGCTTCGAGCGTCTTGGCGCCGTTGATGCCCAGCCCGGCGAGTATTTCAGCACGGCGCTCAGGTTCGTCTATGTCCACGACTGTCATGCCGTCCAGGCGAACGGCCGCGGCCACCGCGGATTTCCATTGCGGCAACGCTGCGGCTTCGGCGGCGGACAGTTTGTTCCACCCCTTTACCGTGCAGCGTTTGCCGGTGGTGATCGGCAGGAACACCGCGCCGTCAGGGAGCAGCGCTGTGAGCTCGGGCGGCGGGCGGTTCATGGCGTGCGGACCCGTTGCCGGTGCCGCCGGCGTACGGGCTGTGTGTGGCATCGAACCTGCGGGCACAAACAGATGCCGAGCCGATGCATCTCAGCGTCACCGCTGAAGCAGTACAGGGGCCGTTGCATGGCTCATGCCTTTGGCGCCGCTGGTGTCCCAGCTGCGGCGAAGCACCGCGTTATTTCCACCTGAATGGTGCGCATGATCAGGCGGGCGGCGGCAGGGTCATGTTGATGGAGCAACACGAGGCCGGTGCCCACGTCGAGCGCATCATTGACGATGGCTTGCCTGGTGCGGCCGGACTGCTCGGCTAGCTGCCGCAGCAGCGTGTCGTGTTCGCGGGTGATGCGCTGTCCCGGCCGGTCGTCCTTAGGGGCGGGGCGGGCGGCGCGTTCTGTCTTAGTGGTATTGGCCATGCATGCAGTGTACCACACAATGGGGTACCGCTGCGGGATGCATGCCCGGAGAAGGAGAACGCCGAGCGCGAGAACAGCCCGTAATCGCGCCCGGCGCACACAATTCTAGCGCCTAGGACGCTGCGGTCAGTGGGACAGGCCGCTCATCCAATACTACTTTGGTTATGTGTAATCGACCTGCCCGAGGCCAATTCTACGCGGCGTCGGCGTAGTCCTGGATGAGCTGCCACAGATAGAGCGGATCCGGGTGCTCAGAAATGCTCGGGCATCGCACGCCCGTCACCACCACCGGGTCAACCATCGATCCCTGGATGCGGAACCTGTAAAGCACATTGGGCTCAGGGTCGGCGCTTTCCAGCAACTCAAATGTGGCCATGCCGCTCACGATGGGCACAACATACGGACGAGGCAAGTATGTGGCGCCCGTAGCGGCGTAGTCTGGATTTAGCGGCGTAGCTTCGGCGTCCGCCGGGTTGAACACGCCGATGCGCTTTCCGTCTGCCAGGACCGGCGTGATCGTGATTGCGTAGTCTTCGGTGGCAAGTTCGCCGTCGGCAAGGATGGCGTGGATGGTGCGGAGTGGCATGGTCACATTCTACGCGGTGCCGGGCTGCCAGATGCCCCAACGCAGCCGGCAGCCCGGCGTGGCAACCGTACAGCGCGGGCCGTCGGGGCGTCGGGGATGCCGAATACCCGGCCCAAGTTGCGGTGTAGTCGGGATGGACTACCCGAGGCCCGTGCGGACCCTGCGGGAGGCCGCGACGATTTGCAGAGGATTGTGGGCCGGCGACGAGGTCACCTACCAGGGTCAGGTCTTCTCCGCCGACCGGGCGCGCCTGCAGAGCGCCCCGTCGACGATGCCGGCGCTGGTGCTGGGCACCCGCAGCCCCGGGGTGATGCGCCTCGGCGGGGAGCTGGCCGACCGCGTGCTCGTGGGGGCTCGCTACTGGTCAACGGCGCAGGCCGACCAGTACCGCCGGTGGCTTACCGAGGGGGCCATCCGTGCCGGCCGTTCCCTCGAGGATGTGGAGGTGTCGCCACGCCTGACGGTGTGCCTGTCCACCGACGGCGACTTGGCGCGCCGTAGTGTGAAGCGTTACGTGGCGCACTACCTGAGCCTGCTGCGGCCGCCTGATCTGGACCTGCCGCCGAGGTTGATCGAGCGGATCGACGAGGCGCTGACACGGGCGCGCGGCTGGTACTTCGACCATGACCGGTACGACCCGCCGGAGCTGTTCACCCTCATCGGCGACGATCTCGTGGAGCGTTTCGCGGTGGCCGGCACGCCGGGTGAGTGCGTGACCCAGCTGTGCCGGGTAGCCGATCTGGGTTTCGACTCGTTCAGCCTGAACCTCGCCGCAGTGCTGCGGCCAACCATGTACGAGGGCCTCGCCGAGACGATCGACGGCGCCGCTCACCTGCTCACCGCGCTCCGAGCGTCCTGAGAGTCCGGATGCGGCGCACCGGCGAGGTTGGGCTACCGATCCTGTCCGACCGGGTGACTCGTTGACTCGACGGCCGACGATTCGGCGCGCCCTGTCCACCGGGCTTGTGGCGCTTCTCATGGCCGCCGCCTCAGCCTCCTGCAGCGGCCCGCCTGACGGTTCGGCGCCCGCCGGCAACGTCACCACCGAGGGGACTCCTGCCACGGATGTGCCTCTCGACGAGGTCGAGGAAGACGAGGAAGATGCGGTCGCCACCAGCCGTCCCGCGCAGCGCAGCTCTTCCGAGGAAGCGGTCGCCGGTGCCGACACTGCTGACTCCGCGCCGGCCGAGGCCGACCAGCCGAGTCCGCAAGCCGCAGACACCTCCACGGCGAGCAGTGGTACTCCCGCCGGAGGCGACGCTGCCGACAACACCGCCGACGATGTGGCGGACGAGGAAGCAATTGGAACCGCCGGGCACCCGCCCGTTGACACCACTGAGGAAGCCGCGACCGGCGACGCTGCCGGCGAGCCGGCTGCGGCAGGATTGACTACCAGTCCGGATGTACCCGACATCGAGATGATCGATCTGTCCTCCGGCTCGACGGTGAGCCTGCGATCGGTCGTCTCCGGCGAGACACCGTTGCTGTTCTGGTTCTGGTCGCCGCTTTGACTGACCTGCCAGGAGGAAGCTCCGGCCCTCGAGCAGTTCGCTCGGGACAATTCCCACCGGCTCACCGTGGTCGGTGTCGGCGGTGAGGGGAACCTCGACTTCGCTCAACGGTTCGTCGACGGCTCCGGCGTCACGTTTACGATGCTGTGGAGCGATACCTTCGCAGGGTGGCGCCACTACTCCGTCGTGACCAGTTCCGACTTCTGGTTGCTCGACAGCGCCGGCAATCGCGTGAGCGACGCACCCGTCCCGTACGATCCGGTATCAGTGGAGCGGATACTGGCCGGTATGGCATGAGTGCACGATCACTCCGGGCAAAATTCAGCCGCGCCGTGCTGGCGGTCCTGCTGGCCTGTTTGGGTGTGGCCGGGGTCTCCGCCGCCGTCACCGCCCAAGAGGCACCGGAGCAGCAGGCCGACACCGCAGACGATGTCGACGTCCGGATCGTGGCGCAACGCCACGACGACGATCACGTTGAGTTCGCGCTGCAGTTGCGGCTGCCGGGCGAGCCGTGGAGCGACCGGGTACTGCCGGAACTTCGCTTCTTTCCTCCGGGGATCGAGATCGGGCGCTGGCTCGTCAGTTCCAGCGTCGTTCTGCGGCGGGAGGGCGCGGCGGGAGAGTCCGCCTCCGGGACGGACGTTGAGCTACGTATCGCGGCGCAGCGGGTTGAGAACGAACGGGTCGAGTTCGCGTTGCAGCAGCGCCTTCCGGGTGAGACGTGGGGCGAGCGGCTGTTGTCGGCGCGCCGGTTCTTCCCGCTGGAGACCGAGGTCGGCCGCTGGCTCGTCAGCTCGTCTCTGACCGTGAGGATCGTCGCCGCCACCACCGATGCCGAACCGCCCGACGCTGCCGCGGGCAGCGAGGAGCCGCCGGTCGTCGAAACAAGCACCGGAGGCGAGGACGAGCAGCCAGGCGCCGTGCAGGTCTCCGAGGACGTGCTCGACTTCGACATGATCGACGTGCGGACCGGGGAGACGGTGAACATCCGGTCGGTTGTGAACGGCGAGACGCCGCTGCTCTTCTGGCTGTGGTCGCCCTATTGAGGGATTTGCCAGAGCCACGCTCAGGCCATCGAGCAGTTCGCTCGGGAGAACTCCCACCGCCTCACCGTCGTCGGCATCGGCTCGACCGGTGATCTGGCGGCCAACGAGGACTTCGTCGACACCTACGGGATCACCTTCACCATGCTGTGGAGCGAGTCCCGGGAGCCGACGAGCTACTACTTCACGCACACAGGCACGTGGTCGGGCTTCTGGCTGCTCGACAGCACCGGTAACCGCCTGCGCAACGGCCACTACAGCGACGCGCTGGTTGAGTTCCTGCTCGACGAGCTGTTCTGATCTCCCGCCTTCGGTTGCGATCGGTTGGGAGGCAGTCGGTCTAGGCCGTTGGGCTCAGTCGCCGTTGCCCCAGACGGTCTTGGCTGTGGAATAGACGCCCTGGTCGTAGGAGTACTCGATGACGTTGCCGTCGGGATCGTTGAGTGCGCAGATGTAGCCGACCGGCGGCGGCATCTCGGTGGGGGACATGTTGAGGCACCCTCCCGCCTCTCCACGGCGGGCGATGTCGTCCACGGCGTCGAGGCTGGGGAGCTCGATGCCGAGGTGGGCGAACGGCTTCAGGAGCCCGAGCCCCTGCTGGCCGCTGCTGGAGAAGAACTCGATGAGCACCAGGATGAACGGACGCTCGGCGGCGTCGGGATGGCCCAGCCAGGCGCCGTGTCCCAGAGCGTCGGTGCGCTTGTCCAACAACTCCAGCGGCGTGAACTCGGTGTAGAAGTCGATGGAGGCCCCGATGTCGGCACACGGCAGCGCCACGTGGGTCCATCGCGCCGTCGCCGGATGGGCGGGGTAGACGTCTGGGCGGTCGCCGGTTGTGGGGGCGTCTGCCATCCCCGTGGCTTGGCGCACTTCTGCGGCTCCGCGGGCGAATCCGGACTGTTCAGCACTCATGGTCTGTCCTCCCTTGCTGTTGTTCTGGCGCGGGCGCGTGAGCCGGAGAGCGCCCGAGCTACTCGTCGGTCCAGCCCTCGGGGATTTGCGGGTCGTCCCCGCCCTGGGTCCAGAGGATGAACGTGTTCCCCCACGGATCCTCGAAGGCGCAGTTGAAGCCGTTGAACTCCGCCCAGTAGTGGTTGCGCCACAGTTCGGTGGCGCCGAGGCTCAGGGCTGTCTCGAGTATGCGGTCGGCCGTGTCGTCGCCGCTGACCAGGATCCATATGCGCTGTGTGCGGCCCTCGGTGCGAAGCGTGCGCGGCTCCACGCCGGCGGGGTCGGGATGAGGGCGGGCGTTGGCGACGTTGTGGATGCCCATGTGCAAGTTGCCGACCCCCGAGGGCTCACCGTCGGAGAGGAACTCGTCGCCCGGCACGATGCGGTGGAAGACACCCGCCGGTCGTCCCTCGACCTCCCAGCCGAAGACCTGCTCGTAGAAACGGGCCGTGGCCTCGGGGTCGTCGCTGGGGAAGTCGACGAAGATCAGCGTGTTCGGGTAGCCCATGGAAGCACCTTCCGGAGCGTTGGTCGGCCGGCGCCGCGCGCCGCCGCCAAACTAGCAGCGTGGCTTCGCCGCCGGTCCCTCGACAGACTGCCCATACGGAAAATCGGCAGGTGGAACGGGATGCCCCCTTCGTCCGCGGCCTCCCGTGTCGTAGTGTTGCGCCTGTAGAGCCCTGGTCGAAGCCCGAGATCCTATGAGCACGACACACGTCTTTTCCGCGAACCCCGTGATGGCGGACTGCTGGTATGCGGTCGCCCGCACCGGTGACGTCGCGCCGGGCCCCCTGGGTGTGCGCGTCCTGGGACTGCCCTTCGTGCTTTGGCGAGACCCGGACGGCGTCGTGACGGCGTCGGCCGACCGCTGCCCGCACCGGGAGGCGCCCCTGTCGGCGGGAACCGTCATCGACGGGTGCCTGCAGTGCTGCTATCACGGCTGGCGGTTCGGGTCCGGTGGGCGTTGCGTACTCGTGCCGTCGGCCCAGCCCGGGGTACCCGTGCCGCCGCGTGCTCACTTGGCGCCGGTCGGCGTGCAGGAGCGCTACGGCCTCGTGTGGATCTGCCTGGGAGTTCCCCGCGAGGACATCCCCAAGATCGCCCAGGAGGATGACCCGGCGTTCCGCCGCCTCAACCCCGACGTGCAGATCTGGCAGGCGTCGGCCACCCGGATGGTCGACAACTTCCTGGACATCACCCACTTCCCCTTCGTGCACGCCGGCACGATCGGAGGTGAGACCGACGAGGTTGTGCCCCGCATACAACTCGGGGAACTGGACGACGGCTTCTACGGCTACCGCTACGAGGTAACCGTCGGCAATCCCGAGATCGCCGCAGCCACGTCGGGTCTGGCGGGAGGGGTGGTGGCCCGGAGGATGTCCAGCGGGTTCGCGTTGCCGTTCGCCTGCCGCAGCACGATCGCCTACGAGACCGGCCTCGAGCACATCCTGCTGCTGCTGTCCACGCCCATCGACGACGTCACCTCGTACTTCGCCTTCGTCGTCTGGCGCAACGACGACTTCTCGGTCCCCTCCGACGAGGTGCTCCGCTTCGATCTGGCGATCGGGGCCGAGGACAAGCTGATGCTGGAGCGGCTCGACGGCGTGCTGCCAGTTGACCTCGCCGGCACGGTGAGCGTGCAGTCCGACAAGCCGTCGGTGGAGTGGCGCCGGCGCTTCGCCGCCCTGCTGGCGGGCGGTTAGGGCGCTCAGCGTCCACCAGCGGTGCGAGTTGTGTCGCAGGAAGCTGGATTCCGGCCTCCGCCGGAATGACGCGAGAGCCGAGCGCGCCAGACAGGCGGCAAAGACCCGTCAGGGCATGTAGCCGAGGTTCGTGACGATCCGTTCGGCGGCCTCGGTGTCACCGCCGAGGCTGACCAGGCCCTGTTCGATGGCCTCTGCGCCCCTGATCCGCCCTCCGGCCAGCCGGGTGTAGGTGTGGGAGTCGGTGCCGATGGTGATCGTCGGCTCGGCATCGCTGTCGAAGGCGCCCACGAGCCGGCCGCGGCGGTCGGCAATCTGCACCCGCCAGGCGCGGGCGGCCGGACCGGTCAGGTCGATCAACACCCTCGCACCGTCGGGAGCCCGCCCCAGCTTGGCGACGGCGAACCCCACGGCCACGCCGAACTCGTCGAGGGCGAGTTCGACCACCGGCCCCTCCCGGTGTCCCGGAGCGCCGATCGCGCCCCTGATGTCCTGCTCGTGCACCCAGCAGTCCAAGGTCCTGATCCGCATGAACCGCCCGTAGGTGTCGTTGCCGGCCGGGGTCCACGATTCGGCGTCGAAGTCGGCCTGCGTCATGGCTTCCAGTGCCGAGAGCCGCCTCGCGGTCACCTCGCGGAACTCCTCCAGCACGGCGGCCGGTGTCCACGGGCGGCGCTCGGCGATCCACAACTCGTTCATCCGGCCGATCTCGTTGCGGACGTGGGGCGCCTCACCGGTGTCCACGTCCGGCGCCGGGTCGCCGCTCAGCATGC
The DNA here is from genome assembly GCA_963668565.2 of Acidimicrobiales bacterium. GTDB lineage: Bacteria > Actinomycetota > Acidimicrobiia > Acidimicrobiales > CATQHL01 > VXNF01. The sequence continues at coordinate 2,812,232 of CAXXMX010000010.1, read as the reverse complement.
GCTCGGTGCCGGTGATGTGGCTGAGGTTGTCCTGGACGCTCCAGCCGGGACAGTCCGTGTCAGCCGCCCACTGTGCGTCGGTGAGCCCGGCGCACAATTCGGCGATGGCCTGCCACTCGGCCGCCAGGGCGGCGAGCACGGCATCCCTGTCGACTGTGACCATGTCGGCTCCCCTCGTGTCGTTCTGGCCCGGGCCACGCTACCAGCGCGCCTCCAGAGCCCTGAGGCGCCCGTCGCAGGTCGGCGCGGGCCCCGCAGCACCCTCTAGCCTGAGCGCCGCAAGCAACCGGCGACCGGTGGGGACAACATGGCCTGGGACTTCGCCACCGACGAGGACTTCCAACCGAAGCTGGACTGGATGCGCGAGTTCCTCGACGCCGAGATCCTGCCGCTCGAGGCGATCGCCGGCGACTGCACTCCCGAGCAGTGGCGGGCGCTCGCCGAGCCGCTGAAGGAACAGGTCAAGCGCCAGGGCCTCTGGGCGTGCCACCTCGGTCCCGAACTGGGCGGTCAGGGATGGGGCCAGGTGCGGCTCGCCCTCATGCACGAGATCCTGGGACGCTGCGAGTTCGCGCCGATGATCTTCGGCAACAACGCCCCCGACTCGGGCAACGCCGAACTCCTGGCCATCGGCGCCGGCCCCGAATTGCGCCGCAGCTGGCTGGAGCCGCTGCTGGCCGGGGAGATGCGCAGCGCCTTCTCGATGACCGAACCCGACGTGGCCGGGTCGGACCCGCGCCTGATCCGCACCCGGGCAATCCTCGACGGTGACGAGTACGTGATCTCGGGCCACAAGTGGTTCACCACCAATGGCTCGGTGGCCGACTTCCTGATCGTGATGGTGGTGACCAATCCCGACGTGCACCCCTACCAGGGCTGTTCGATGATCCTGGTCCCCGTCGACACTCCGGGCGTGCAGATTGTGCGTGACATCCCCAACATGGGCGAGCCACACCTCGAGGGCCCGCCCCGGCCCGGAGGTCACGCCGAGATCGTCTACGACAACGTGCGGGTGCCGGCCACGAACATCATCGGCCAGCCGGGCGACGGGTTCGTGCTGGCGCAGAAGCGGCTCGGTCCCGGGCGCATCCACCACGCCATGCGCTGGATCGGCCAGGCCCGCCGGGCGTTCGACATGATGTGCGAGCGGGCGCTGTCGCGCACCTCGCACGGGTCGCTGCTGGCCGACAAGCAGATGATCCAGGACATGATCGCCGAGACCAAGATGGAGGTCGAGGCCACCAAGCTGCTGTGCATGCACGCCGCCTGGCACATGGACCGCCACGGGGCTTCGGCGTCACGCACCCAGATCGCCATGATCAAGGTGTACGGCACCCGGATGCTGTACAACGCCATCGACCGGGCCATCCAGGTGCACGGGGCTCTGGGATTCAGCGGTGACCTGCCCTTGGAGAACATGTACCGCCAGGCGCGCGCCTCCCGGTTGGTGGACGGCGCCGACGAGGTTCACAAGGTGACCATCAGCCGCCACGCGCTGCGGGGCTATGAGGCTGTCCCGGGCTGGCCGAGCGAGCACGTGCCCACCCGCCGTGCCGCGGCCTGCGAGCGCTTCGGCGACATCCTCGAAACGGTCACGGCGAACTCGTGACGGACCGTCGCGTCAGGCCATGACCAGACTTGGCCTCACCGCCGACGAGATGCTGCTCACCACCCGAGCGGTCCGCAAGCGGCTGGACTTCGACCGTCCCGTGCCGGAATCGCTGCTGCGGGAGTGCGCGCAGTTCGCCGTGCAGGCACCCACGTCCTCCAACGGCCAGAGTTGGCACTTCGTCTTCGTGACCGAGCGCTCCAAGGTGGAGGCCCTGGCCGCCATCTACAGGCGCGGCTCCGATCTGAACAGGGCCAGGTTCATCGAATCCTCTCGGGCGAGGGCCGAGCGTGACCCCACCTGGGGAACGCAGCAGGCCCGCGTCATCGACTCGGGGATCCACCTCGTGGAGAACATGCACCGCTGCCCGGCGATGCTGATCCCCTGTGCCGCCGGGCGCTCGGAGGATCCCCGTCACGTGGTCGAAGGCGCCGGCTCGGTCGTCCAGGCCGCCTGGAGCTTCATGCTCGCAGCCCGCGAGCGTGGCCTGGGCACGTGCTGGACCACCCTGCATCTGCTCTGGGAACAGGAGGTGGCCGAGCTTCTGGGCATTCCCTACGAGGAGGTGAGGCAGTACGCCCTGATCCCGGTGGCCTACACCGTCGGCACCGACTTCAAGCCTGCCGCTCGGAACCTCGAGGGCGTGCTGAGCTTCAACAACTGGAGCCGCTCAGCGCCCCTCGTGCCGACCCTCGGGGGTATGCGAGACCCGTAGGTGAGGGGAGAGACCCGAGTCCGGTCGTCCGCCGCGCTGTACGCGCTGCCGGTGCGAACGAGAGCGTACGCTGCACTACATGACGAGACTTGGACTTTCGACCGACGAGATGCTGTCCACCACCCGGGCGGTGCGCAAGCGACTGGATTTCGATCGTCCGGTGCCGGAGTCGGTGCTCCGCGAGTGCGTCGAGCTGGCGGTGCAGGCCCCGACCGCTTCAAATATGCAGACCTGGCACTTCGTGTTGGTCACCGAGCGCGACAAGATCAAGGCCATCGCCGGGCTCTACCAGCGTGGTTTCGGCAACTACATCGTTGATCGCGCGACCATCGCTCGGGCCTTCCCCGGCCGTGATGAGGCCTGGGTGGCGCAGCAGGCCCGCGTTGTCGACTCCGCCGTGTACCTGGCGGAGAACATGCACCGCAGCCCCGTGCTGCTCATCCCATGCGCCGGCGGCCGAACGGACAAGCCGCTGGACATCGTTGGTATGGGGGGCTCGGTGATCCAGGCCGCCTGGAGCTTCATGCTGGCGGCGCGCGAGCGCGGCCTCGGCACCTGCTGGACCACGCTGCACCTCGCCCACGAGCGCGAGGCGGCGGAAATCCTCGACATCCCCTACGACAAGGTCCGCCAATTCGCTCTGATCCCCGTCGCCTACACGATCGGCACCGACTTCAAGCCCGCCACCAGGGGCGACATAGGCAACGTCGTCAGCTGGAACCGCTGGAGCCGCTGACAGCGGGCGCAGTTGCAAACCGCCACGATGCCGGGGTCGTGCGCAGGAGCGGCGACGCGCGCCGGTGGCACCGCTGCCGGCGGCGATCGGACTACCGTCTGAAGTAGTGGTTGGCTTCGTATCGGTGGTCTCCGGAGAGGTACCACCGGTGTACGGTTGAGAAGCCGGGTTCGCGCAGTTGCGCGTGACGCGGCGCTGCTCCCGGGCCGATTGGTCGCTGGATCGTTCGTGTGCGTGCCTCCTTTTCGTGGGGATCACGACACCGGTGAGCCCCAGCTCGACGAGGTTGCCGCCGGAATCGACGGTCCGATCCCGTGTGGGCACTGATCGGGCCAGACTCTGCTGTCGAGCCCAAACGGGAACGGTACGCCGCGGTGACAGGGTTCCGGCGTCGGCAGCGGACCGGTCCGAGGGTTCTCACCCAGCCCGGGCCCGGGTGACCCGGGTGTCGGGAGCCCCGAAACCGACCGGGCCACGGTCGTGCGCGGCCCGGTGTTCTTGCGTGGCGCGCCACGAAGCGGGGACAGCCTCATCGCCGCCTCCCGTGGCCGCACGTGTGCCGTACGGCGCAGCGGAACAGTGACGTGTTGGGGCCAGGACGGCATCCGCGAGCGGCTGAGCGCTGCAAGCCTCAAGAACGTGGTCAGCATCAGCACGGGGGATCATCCTCATCAGGAGCTTCACGTCTGCGCGCGGCACGGCGACGGGACGGTGTCGTGCTGGGGGCCCGGCCGTTCCGGCCAGTTGGGGCGGGGCGAGCACGTCAGCGGCTACCTCCCCGAGAAGGTGCCCGGGATCGCCGACGCCGTGGCGCTCGCAGCGGGATCCGATCACACCTGTGCCGTCCATGCTTCCGGGGAGGTCTCCTGTTGGGGTGCCGGGGCGCTCGGTCAGCTGGGTGACGGACTCGGTGCTGTCCGCGAGCAGCCCGCAGAAGGTCGCGGGTCTCGAACGTGTCGAGAGAATCGACGCCGGCGTCCAACTGCGCCATCCACGTCGACGGCAGCCTGTCCTGTTGGGGCTATGGGGGAGGGGCCGGGAACAACAACGCCTTCGGGCCGGCGCAGGTGGAGGGACTGCCTCCCGTGGTGTCGGTCTCCACCGGTTCGGACCGCACGTGTGCGGCGACCATCGCCGGTGACGTGTACTGCTGGCCCGTCGGCGACAGGGCTCAACCGGCCCCGATCGACGGCATCAGCGGCGTCGCGGCTGTCTCGGTGGGTGACGGCGGTGTGTGCGCGGTGCACGACGACGGCGGGGTGTCGTGCTGGGGCGAGCAGAACGCGGCCGGCCAACTGGGCACCGGAACCATGCGACCACAGCTTCGCCCGGCGCGCCTGCGGGGCATCACCGAAGCGGTTGCCGTCACGATGAGTGCCGGGGTCCACGCGCCTCGCCCCACACACCTGCGTCGCACACGAGAGCGGCTCGTACTCCTGCTGGGGTGGCAACGGTGCTGGCCAGGTGGGTGACGGCGTCGGCGCGGAGCGTCCCGCCCCCACGCCGGTGGCCGTACCGGCGGAGATTCCCAAGGATCGGATCCCTGCCGACGAGACCGGGCTGCTGAGGATCTGGGTGGACGAGGCCGTCGTGCAGAACGAGAACCGTTTCCCCTGGTTGCGTGTTGCGTGGGATCACATCCGCGACAGGGCTGTCGCAGGCCGGATCGATGACCTCCGGGGGGCCGTGCGTTCATATTGCAGCCTCTCCGACGGGTCGTACGACTGCGCGGCCGACAGCATGGAGATCGCCGAGATGACGCTCGGCGACGTGGTCCACGAACTGGCGCACGTCTATGACGGCACCACCGGCCTGGCACCCGGCAAGGCGTGGGGAGCCGTCCAGCTCTACTTCGCCAGGACGTACCCGGATTGCTTCCGGGACTACGAGCAGAGGCCCGGAGCGGAGATCCTCGCCGACGCCATGGCGCATGTCGTCGTTCCGACGGCATGGCTCGCCTACTACGGAGCCGGATGCCCGGGCTTGGGTGGCGAGCCGGACCGCGCCGCGGAGGAGGTCATCCTTGCCGGTCTCGCCGGTGAGTGCCGGACTGGTATAGCGGGAACATCGCGGAATGGCGCCGAGCTGTGGGCGGTGCTGCGCCGAGCCCTGTCTGCGTCGCTGCTGGCCAATCTGGCGGGGGAGTTCGGCGGATTCTGCTCGACCGACTGGTTCAGCTACCCGCTGGACTGGTCCGAGGTCCCTGCCGCACGCACCAACCCGTTCCGCGACGGCGGCTGCTAGCCCACTGCTCCCATCGGGCCACCGCCCGTGACTGATCGCGTCGTGATCTGATCACCGGCGAAGCGCAGTCCCGCCGGCACGCGGACTGCAGCCGGCACGCAATCTACGGGCGGATCATGCGAGGGCGTATCGACTGGTCCGATCGTCTGGCGCAGGTTCGCAGGTGACGTGGCCGTGCTCGGTGAGATGGATGAGGTGCGCCAGCACGGAGCGTTCGGCGGCGGGGTGGAGGATCCGGGGTGTGGTGGTGTACATGCGGGCCACCATGGCCGGGATCGTGGCGGGGCCGTCGCGCAGGCAGCGGAGGATCTGGGTGGTGCGGCGGTGGCGGTGCGCCAGCAACGCCCGGGCGTAGCGCACCGGCGTGGTGATGGGCGCGCCGTGCGTCGGCCAGTAGACCTGGTCGCGGGCTCCCCGCTCGATCAGCAGTTCGAGGCTGCGCAGGTAGTCGCCGAGGTTGCCGTCGGGGGGCGGGATGATCGTCGAGGACCAGCCCATCACGTGATCACCGGTGAGAACACCCCGCTCCTCGGGGACAGCGAAGCACAGGTGATTCGAGATGTGCCCTGGCGTGTGCAGGCACTCCAGCGTCCAACCGTCGCCGGCCACGACGTCGCCGTGGGCAAGTGCGGTATCGGGCGTGAAGTCCCAATCACCGGGCTCGTCGTCGACTGCTGGCGCCTCGGTGCCGCCGCGCCGGGCGTCGCTCGGCGGGTGCGGACCGAAGCCCAGGATGGGAGCACCCGTGGCGTCGGCGAGGGCGCGGGAGGCGGGGGAGTGGTCGCTGTGCGTGTGGGTCACGCAGATGTGGGTGACCGTCCGGCCCTCCAGGACCCGCAGCAGGGCCGAGACGTGAGCGGCGTCGTCGGGCCCCGGATCGATCACCGCCACGTGCCGACCCCCCACGATGTACGTGCCGCTGCCGGTGAACGTGAACGGGCTGGGATTGGTCGCCGTGACCCGCTGCAAGAGCGGCGACACCTGAATCGCCGTGCCGTAGGCGGGGTCGTGGTCGGTTTCGAACAACTCCTCGAGCCGGAGGGGCTCGTCGCCGGCCTCGGGGGGCCCTTGTGGTGTTCGGTGTGCGTGATCACCGCCGGGGTTCATGGATCGTCCGCTCCGAGGTCGTTGCGAGTTATCGACGATACCCGCAGGGGTCGGTACCACTGACCACCCCAAGCGCGTCGGAGCCGTGGTCGCAGTGGCGCGCGGCGCACTCGGCGCAGCACCGCAGTGCGGCGTACGCTCCGGAACGAAAGGGTGTCATGGCGGCGCGGAGGATAGGACCATGCACAAGTGGCTCCTCAACGCGGCGTCGGCGCTCGTTGCCGTGGCCGTGCTCGTCACGGTGCTGGTGGGCAGCGCAACCTCGTCCCCTGCGCATGCGCAGGAGTCGGAGTCCGAGAGCGAAGACTCCGGGCAGCGGATGCACATCGAGGCGCGACGCCTCGAGGACGGGCGCACGGAGTTCGCGCTGCGCCTGCACGATCCTGAGGACCGCTGGGAGGATCGCATTCTTCCGAACCAGCGGCTCTTCCCGGTGCGGGCTGCTACAGATCGCTGGTTGTGGAGCGCGCCGATCGCGTTGCGACTGGCGCCGGACGATCCGGCCGCTCGCATCTGGGTGCGCATCACGGCGCGGCGTCTTGCCGACGGGCGGATCGAGTTCGGCTTGCAGCACCGGGGGCCGGGCGGCCGGTGGGAGGATCGAATCCTGCCGGAGCGACGCTTCTTCCCTGCCGCTACCGGCGTGGGGCGCTGGTTGGTGAGTTCCCCTGTGACGGTGAGGCCTCCTCTCTTCGAGGGATTCGCGCCCGGTGGAGGGGCACGCAGCGGGGACACCCTCGTCGCGGCCTCCTTCCGCCGGACCTGCGCGGTGAGACCAGACGGTGGCGTGACGTGCTGGGGCGACGAGGGCACGAGGGAACGCCTCAGCGCTGGGGTGCTCGACGATGTCCTCACGGTGAGCATCGGGGACAACACGGGAGGCGAGTTCCACACCTGCGCACTGCACGGCGATGGAACCGTGTCGTGCTGGGGCCCGGGACACGACGGGGAACTGGGCCAGGGCGACATGACCGACCGCCACCTGCCCGCCAAGGTGCCGGGGATCAGGGACGCCGTGGCCATTGCCGCGGGTTCGTCGCACACGTGTGCTGTCCATCGAAGCGGCCGGGTTTCCTGCTGGGGGGACGGCTCCCTCGGGCAGATGGGGGACGGCACAGTGGAGTCGAGTCTCTCGCCGCAAATCGTCCCGGGGGTGGACGGGGTGTCGACCATCGGGGCAAGCGGGAACACCACCTGCGTGGTCCACACCGACGGTGACGTGTCGTGCTGGGGCTGGGGGACCAGAACGGCCACCGGCGATCTGTCGCCGAGGACGATCACAGGTCTCGGCGATGCCGTGTCCGTCGCGGTCGGTTGGGGTGGTGCATGCGTGGTGCGCTCGGATGCGCAGGTGTACTGCTGGTCGTCGTCCCGCACCATCCGCCCGGCTCGTGTCGCCGGAATCGGCGATGCCGTCGCGGTATCGGTGGGCGATGACAGCTTCTGCGCATTGCACCGTGACGGTGGAGTCTCGTGCTGGGGGGAGAACAACAACGCGGGACAGTTGGGTGACGGCACGACGCAATCGCACACCGACCCGGTGCGCCTCGCCGGCATCACGGACGCGGTGGCGATCACCGTCAGCACGCCGTCGCGAGCGGGGGAGGGGCACGCCTGCGCCATGCACACCGGCGGCTCGGTCTCGTGCTGGGGCCAGAACGCATTCGGGCAACTCGGCGACGGGACCTTCGAGCAACGGCTCTTGCCGACCGCGGTGCAGACCTTCCGGGGTTTCAGCGCCGGCGATATCCCGACCGACCCGACCGAGTTCCTGCGCACCTGGATCGACCGGGTCGTGGAGGAGCAGGAGGTGGAGTTCCCGTGGCTGCGTCTCGCCTGGGACCACGTCCGCCATCGCACCCACCTCGTCGGTAGCGTCGACGTCGGCGGCTACGCACGGTCGTTCTGCCACGGCCACGGTCTCCTCCTGATCTGCATGTCGGACCGGGTCGTCGTCCGTTCGATGCGACTCGCCACGGTCATTCACGAGCTCGCGCACGTCTATGACTTCACACCGGCGCTCGTAGCCCCGAAGGCGTGGGGTGCTGTACAGCTCTATTTCGCCGTGACCTACCCGGACTGCTACATCAAGGAGGGATTCGGCGCCGGAGTGGAGTTGCTCGCCGACACGATGGAGCATCTCGTCGTCCCAACGGCGTGGTTGAGCTACCACAACCCACCGGTGGAGTTCGAGGAGTTGCCGTTCGACTCACCGGATTGCCCGAACATCCGTGCCGAACCGACCGAGGAGGCCGAGGCGGTCGTGCGGGCCGGCCTCGCCGGGGAGGTTCCCGACTGGTACACCGAGAACATCACCAGCGGCGCCGAGTTGTGGGCGGCCATACGCCAGGGCCCGTCGGTGCGGATCATGCTGCACCTCAAGGACGAGTTCGGCGGCTTCTGCAGGCTCGACTGGTTGAGGTACCCGTTGAACCTCGACCGCTGGCCATCCGAGGACGACAACCAATTCCGCGACGGCGGCTGCTTCTGATCGTCTCGCCGTCGCCCGAGGGCGGCGCTAGGTTGCCGACTGTGAGCACTGCACCTCCGTACCTGCAACCCGGGCGGATCGGCTCCCTGACGCTCCCCAACCGCCTCGTGCGCGGCGCCACATCGGAGACGATGGCGTCACCGAGCGGTGTGGTCTACAACTCGTACGTGGAGCTGTACCGGCGTCTTGCCGAGGGGGGAGCGGGACTGCTGCTCACGGGGCACATGTACGTGGATCCCCGGGGGCAGGCCAGCGCCAATCAGACGGGGATTCACGACGACAGGGTCGTCCCCGCGCTGCGGCAGGCGACCGACGCGGTTCACGAGGCCGGCGGCCGGATCTTCGCTCAGATCGGTCATTGCGGCAGCCAGACGATGATGTCGAGCATCACGCCCGTGGCTCCGTCGCCCGTCCCGAACGCCATGTACACCATCCAGCCCGTGGAGTTGGCGACCGGCGAGATCCAGGTATTAGTACGCGCGTTTGGATCGGCGGCGCAGCGAGCCGCCGAGGCCGGGTTCGACGGCATTCACATCCACGGCGGCAACGGCTACCTGATCTCGGAATTCTGCTCGCCGCACGCCAACACCCGCGACGACGAGTGGGGTGGCGACGCCGAGCGGCGCAGCCGCTTCTTGTTCGCGGTCGTCGAGGCGGTTCGCGCGGCGGTCGGCAGAGACTTTCCCGTGACCGCCCGCTTGAGCGTCGAGGACTCCGTGGAAGGAGGGTTGCAGCGCGGCGAGTCGCTGGAGCGCGCTCGCGGTATGGCCGAGCGCGGCATCAACGGGTTCGAGACCACCTACGGGGTGATGCGCAGCTACTTCGAGAACATCCGGCCGTACGTGGCGGTCGAGCGGGCGCAGGCATGGCGCAACCTGCTGGTCCAACGGGCACGCCGGCCGGCGGGCGCCGAGGCGTACTACCGCCCGTTCGCCCGTGCGGTCAAGGAGGCCACCGGCCTACCGATCATCCTCGTGGGCGGTGTGCGCACCACGCAGACGATGACCGACATCCTCGACTCCGGCGACGCCGACTTCCTCGCCATGGCCAGACCCTTCATCCGGGAGCCGGATCTGGTCCGCAAGCTCGAGGCGGGGCGCACCGGTGGCGTCGCCTGTGTCTCGTGCAACATGTGCCTGGCACACGACGGCTTCGATCCGCTGCGCTGCTGGCGCGACAGCCCGCGCAGCGTCGCCGTGCACATCCGCAAGCACTACTGGACGAACCGCCGCAGAGGGCAATGAAACTAATATTAGAGCCTTGAACATGGTTTTCGTCCATCAAGATTTCAACCGACGTGACGCGGCGAAGGCTGCTCGTGTTCCTCGCTGTGACCAGTCTCGTCGCCGCGGGATTTGCAGTCCTGATCACCTGGCTCGCACCGCCTGGGGACGAACTGTGATTCCGCGGCTCATTCGGCCGGCGGCAGTGGTGCTGCTCGTCGTGCTGATCGGGGGCGCGATTCCCACCGCCGCCGCGGCTCAGGAGGTCGTGGGGGATACGGCCGGCGATGCATCCGAGGTCGAGGTGCGCATCGTGGCGCGGCGCCTCGACGACGGTCGCGTCGAGTTCGGTTTGCAGCAGCGCGGCGACGGTTCGTGGGGCGGGCGGCTGTTGCCGTCGCGGCGGTTCTTCCCGCCGGACGCCACGGTGGGGCGCTGGCTGTCGAGTTCGCGGCTGGTGCTGAGCGTCGACGCCACTGCCTTCGAGGATCCCAGCGCGGAGGTGGACGTGCGCATCGTGGCGCGGCGCCTCGCCAGCGGTCGGGTGGAGTTCGGTTTGCAGCAGCGCGGCGGCGACGGCTCGTGGGGTGAGCGGCTGTTGCCGTCGCGACGGTTCTTCCCGCCGGACGCCACGGTGGGGCGCTGGCTGTCGAGTTCGCCCCTGAGCGTGAGCGCTGTTCCCCCCGAGTCGGGATCGGTCGAGACGCCACAGGAACCAGCGCCGGAGCCCGGTGCCCCCGTCGTGGCGGCGAGCGGCTACCACACCTGCGCCATCAACGCGGGAGGCGGTGTCGACTGCTGGGGGGACAACAGTGCCCGCTATCGCATCGGCGACGTCTCGATTCACCAGGCCCGGTCCCCGGCACCGGTTGGCGGTCTCGGCGATGCCGTGGCCATCAGCATCGGTGGTTCCCCCAGTGGCAGCGCTGACGGCCCAACATGTGTTCTCCACGCTGATCGGAGCGTCTCCTGCTGGGGATGGGATACCCATGGAGTTCTCGGCCAGGGAACACCGGGTGCGCCGCCGACGCCCCAGGACGGCAGCGCCGGCGGAGATTCGACGGTTCCCAGGGTCATCTATGCGGGCGGACGCGGCGAACCGACCAGAGTCCCGGGAATCACCGACGCGGTCGCGGTGGCGGCCGGGTCGCGGCACGTCTGCGTGCTCCACGCCGACGGCGGAGTTTCCTGCTGGGGAAGCAACAGCAGCGGACAACTCGGTGACGGGACGCTGCAGTCGAGGAACTGGCCGTATCGGATTCCTGGCTTGAGCGGCGTGGTGGCGATCGGAGCGGGAGGCTGGCACTCGTGTGCGGTTCACGCCGACGGCACGATTTCCTGCTGGGGAAGCAACAGCAGCAGACAACTCGGTGACGGAACTACCTCCTACCGCCTCTCGCCGGTGAAGGTGTCCCGCATCGATGATGCCGTCTCGGTGTCACCGAGCGACGACTTCACTTGTGCCGTGCGGGGATCGGGCGGGATTTCGTGCTGGGGGCAGAACGCGGGCGGGGTGTCACCAGTCCCCGTGCGGGGCATCTCGGACGCGGTGGCCGTAGACACAGGCCACTGGAGTTCCTGCGCGCTGCACCGAGATGGAGCGGTCTCGTGCTGGGGAGCAAACGCCGCGGGCGAACTCGGTATCGGCACGAAGGAGCGCAGGTCGCGCCCCGAGAAGCTGCGGGAAATCAGCGATGCGGTCGCGATCACCGTCAGCAGCCGCAATTCGTGGGGCGGCTCGCACGCATGCGCGGTCACGGCAGATCGCCGGGTTCTGTGCTGGGGAGCCAATCGCTACGGGCAACTCGGCGTGGGTGACACTGAGCCACGATTGGTGCCTACAGAAGTCGCCGCGGTGGGAGCGAGGGGGCCCGACGGCAGGCCGACGGTGATTCCCAGGCTCGCCGTGCCCGACTGGAGCGACGAAGAATGGAGGATCGATGCGGGTCCGTTCCGCGCAGCCATGGACGATGTCGTGCGCGAGAAGGAGGGTAGGTTTCCCTGGCTGCGAATCGCCTGGGACCACGTACGCGATGAGGTCAGGCTCTTCGATGCGGCGTCCGGTGGGTCCACCACAATCGGTTGCGGATTCTCCGCGTCCGGCACGTACGAATGCTCGACGTCAATGGTGGCAATCGGTACAGACCTGAACGAACGCACGATGCAGGAACTGCTGCACATTGGTGTTCACGAATTGGCGCACGTGTACGACGGGGCGACCGCCCTGACTCCGAACAGGGCTTGGGGGGCGGTTCAGCTGTACTTCGCCGTCACATACCCCGACTGTCAGAACGGCGGCGAGGAGACAATCGCAGACACGATGCTGCACCTTGTATTTCCGGAGGCACCCCTGTCGTATTACGGGCGGGGGTCCTCTTGTCCGACTACACCGGCGACGCCGACCGAGGAAGCCGAGGCCATCCTGCTGACCGGCCTGTCCGGCGAGGTGCCGCGCTGGTACACCGAGAACGTCACCGACGGGGCCGCACTCTGGTGGATGGTGAGCGTCTGGAGGAGTGCAGATCTGCTGTCGAATCTCATGGGAGAGTTCGGCGGCTTGTGCCGAGCTGACTTTCTCATGAACTGGAGAATCGCTCCGTCGAGGGACTCCAATCCATTCGCTGATGGTGGCTGCTAGACCGTCCGGGCGATCACACTTCCTATACTTTACATAACGGGCATTTCCGGCGTACCGTCCACAATGAGGAGCGCCCTCTAGGGGTGGGTGCTGCGCTCGGCGCAGAGCGGCGTGACATGGAGTACCTTGAGGTTGATCGTGCACTGCCTGACGAGTGGTCTATCGGATTTGCAGGCGGCATCGTCGAGATTCGGCGGCGCCCAGAGTGCGCCCCTCTCGGCGCCGATGCCGCTTGCCCGGCCGGGTAGCGATGCCGCACCGTGTCGCAGCCGAGACCGGTGCCGTCTGGACGTCTCGGAGGTGAGCAGGGAGGCGCTGGGGTGTTGCGGTACGGTGGACACGGGCGTCGCGCATGAAGGTGTCGTGGTGGTCCAGAGTCAGGGCGTCCAGATGCATGTCAGCCACATGGATGGCCCTGTAGACGAACTCGGACCGGATACGCCGAATGGTGCCGGCCAGTTGATCAGTCTGGCGCAGGGTCTGGCAAGCTGAGCCTAGAAGCGGCGTATGTGGTGGGTCGGCCGTGCGAGGATCTCCTGCACACGGCTGTGGTGCGTGACCCAAGCAGCCGTGTCTGGTGACAATCTGTGCAGCAGCCAGAGGATCCGCTGATGATCCGCTCGTAGGTTCCGTTGCAGGATCGGCTCGTGGTGGACGATCCGATTCCTCAGCGTTCGCAGCGTATTCAGCCGGTCATGCACCTTGGCACGTGACGGATGCGCATCAAAGCACTGGTGCAGGACGGTCCTCCAGAGGGTGGCATCGTATTTCTTCGCGAACAGGGCTACCCAGAATCCGCAGTTGGTGCCCGCGACTATCTGTCCAGGAGTCTGGGGCTTGCCTTCGCGCTGCAGCGACTGCTTGGCCTTTCCGAAGGCCTTCTGCTCTGGATCTCGCAGGGAAGCGCTCTCGAACCAGAACTGGCCGTGGATCTGGGCCATGTTGTTGTGGACCGCGTTTCGGAGGGTGACCTCAAGCGCTTGGAGCGGCCCGTGGAATGCGGCCCCGAGGGCAATGTTTTGAGCGTACAGCTGCAAGGCTTGAATAACGTCGCCTCGGGCGAGCGTGAGGTACGTAGCGAACCGCTCCTCCGATATTGAATCGCGTAACGCTCGCGCAGACTCCCCGTCGTAGCAGTATGTGCAGTCCTTGCGCGACGGGTGGCGCGGCGTTATCGTCATGTACGTACCCTCCTCGTCGGCCTCTCACGGAAGCTGCTTGGGGGAGACCTCGCGAGGGGGGCGATAGCTGCGAGGCGATGCCCCCCTCGCTCTCTCCAGGACGGTCAGAATGGCTCGTTCTCGATCGTGTCCGCTTGACGCGGTCCGTAGACCATGTCAAGCGCCAGATCCACCATCCTGAGCCACTGCGAACGCTGTGGATCAGGGAACTCGCCACTGGCTGGGAGCTTCGACCAGAGGGCGCCGAGGAGTTGGTCGCGTGGACCCGCAGCCCGTGATGTATCCGCTCGCTCAGGCGGCACAGTCTCCGTCGGCGTATCGCCGCGTGGAGGAGGCCGAACGGTCGTCCCGCTTCCACGTTCTGCAGGTGGACGCGCCAGCCGGTCGGTTCCCGACCTGAAGAATCCCGCGGTAGCTGCCGACCGCTGCAGGGTCTGACGTGCTCTTCGTACGGACTTCTCGGTCACACCGAGGGCTCGAATCTCTGCCTCAAGTCCTGGATCCGGCGGCAGCCTCCGGCCATCGAACTTGTTGAAGATCTCGCTATAGAGAGGAACCGCGAGGAATGCCTCAGCCTTGGCGGCGTCGCACCCTTGGGGATCCACGATCGCGATACCGAGTTCAGTTAGTGCCGCAGCCCTGGACTGGGTCCGAATTAGGCCGAATATCCTCGCCGCCGAAATCATCGAGCGGAATTTTCCGCTCGCCACGGTCGTGTTGAGGGCGCCGGCCAGTTGCCCGATCTCGCACTGGGTCCCGTGGCTGTCGTTGATCGCAGTGGCAACCTCGATTGCCGAGTCAAGGGCAGAGTAAGGGAATGCGATCGTTGACCGCTGGCCGCCACCCGCGAGACTTACGTCGTGTTCGGCGTTGCCTATCTGGGTTGTAGTTGACATTCCTCGTTCTCCCCGGTAGCAGTGGCATAGCGAGCGTAGCACAATGGGTAGCGGAATTCAACAACTCGGAGCTTGTCGCTCCCAGCTACTACCATCGCTACCGTAGTTCGGGGACTACGCTCGCTCAAGACTGCCGCTTGGTGGCCAGACGATTCTCCTGCGGCGGTCACGTAGCTTCTGCGGGCGGCGTTCGAGGTGGGGACCGCAGGAGGATCACACCGGTGGGGTCGAGGGCGATGCTGCAACACTGTCCAACGGTGAGTCCGGCGGGGGCATAGCCAGCCAATGAGGGTGCGCCCGGAACGTCGAACGTCGCTACGGTGCGGTCGCCGGAGAGGCGCACGTCGCTCACGGTCGCGCGGGCTCCCGGCGCACTGCCTAGGCGCACCGCCTCCGGGCGGATCAGCAGGCAGGTATGACCAAGATGCGGTGTGCCGCCGGCCGTTGGATCCAGACGCAGGTGGCCCCAGGGCGTATGGAACTCGCTTCGGCTTTCAGGTGCCGATCCCCTCTCATCCGGGCGCCACACCGTGCCGAGTCCGAGGAACGTCGCTGTCCAGGGGTCCCGGGGATCGGCTCGGAGTTGTTGCGGTGTAGCGACGCGGTGGATCCGGCCGTCGCGCATGAGAGCCACCCTGTCGGCAAGAGCAAACGCCTCGATGTGGTCGTGGGTGACGTGAACGGCTGTCTGACCCAGGTCGGCAAAGATGCGTCGCACGTCGCCTACCAGGCGGTCGTGCAGTGGGCGATCGAGGGCAGCGAACGGCTCGTCGGCAAGAAGCAGCCTCGGCTCGGGCGCCAGGGCTCTCGCCAGGGCCACACGTTGGGCCTCCCCCCCGGAGAGAGTCGACACGCTGCGACGCTCGTACCCCACCAGGCCCACCATGTGCAGCACCTCGTCCACGCGGCGACGGCGTTCGGCTGCGGCGATGCCCTGCATGCGTAGCCCGAACCCCACGTTGGCACTCACGTTGCGGTGTGGCAGCAGGGCGTGGTCCTGGAAGACCATGCCGAAGCGGCGCCGGTGGGTGGCGACGGGGCGCAAGTCCTCCCCCGCCCAGTGCACCGACCCGGCATCGGGTGCCAGCAATCCGGCCACGGTCCGCAGCAGTGTCGTCTTCCCGCAGCCGCTGGGGCCCAGAAGGGCCAGGATCTCACCGCGGCGAACCGACAGGTCGAGGCCGACCAGGATGGCCTCGCCGCCCAGGCTCACGGCGAGGCCGCGGATCTCGAGCCCCTCTCCCCCGCCGGCGCTACGCCCGTTGGGAACCTGATCGCCACGGGCGTGCCGCGCTCGGCCGCTGTTGCCCGTCACCTTGCGGGCGTCCGCGCCGCTGTCCTGCCCGTTCATCTCAGAAGTCCGCCGCCCCGGCAGGGCGGAGGCGGTCGATCAGCAGGACGGCGGCGGCGGTCATGACCAGCAGTATCACGCTCATCGCCATGGCCTGCCCGAAGGCCGCCTCCCCCGGGCGCCCGAGCAAACGGAAGATGGCGATGGGCACGGTTGGACGTTCAGGGCGGACCACGAAGGCGGTGGCGCCGAACTCGCCGAGCGACACAGCGAACGCGAAACCTGCCCCCACGGCCAGGCCACGCAGCGCCAGGGGCAGGTCGACCTCGCGGCGGACGCGAGCCGGCCTTGCTCCGAGTGTCGCCGCCGCCTCGCGCAGGCGGGGATTCACTGCCGCCAGAGCAGGCGTCACCGAGCGGATCACGAACGGCATCCCGATCAGCGCGTGCGCGATCGGGACCAACCACCACGAAAGGCGCAGGTCGAGTGGTGGGCGGTCCAGCACGAGCAGCATCCCGAACCCCAGGATCACCGCCGAGGTGCCCAGAGGCACCAGGAAGGCGCCCTCCAGCGCCGCCGCGCTGCGATTGCGCCGTCCGGTGACGGCGGCCGCAACCAGCAGGCCTCCGACCGTGGCGATGACCATCGCCGTGGCCGCGAACTCCAGCGAATGCCGTATGGCCGACATCGGCGAGACGAACAGAGCCTGGAGACGCTCGCCGCCGGCCCCGAGACGCCGGTAGTTGTCGAATGTGTAGGCGCCGCCGCTGCGCAGCGACCGCTCCACCAGCATCGCGAGCGGCAGCCCCACGACCGCAGCCGCCACGCCCAGCGTGCCACCCAGCAGCAGGCGGTCGCCGCGACCACGCGGGTTCCGGGCGCCGTCGGTGAGGAGGCGCTCGGGAACGTGCCGGCGTTGCTGCCACAAGGTCCCCCCCACCACGACAAGCAGCACGCAGAGCAACTGCAGGAGTGCCAGGGCCGCGGCCGTGTCGAACTCCAGGCGCTGCACGGCGAAGCGCCAGATCTCGGTATCGAGCGTCGCCCGGCGCGGGCCGCCGAGGATAAGGATGACGCCGAAGGAGGTGAAGTTGAACAGGAACACGATGGCGCTAACAGCAGCCACCGCCGGCGCCAGGCGCGGCAGCGTGACGAGGCAGAACACCCGCAGGCGATTGGCGCCCAGCACTGCCGCGGCGTGCTCGGGGGCCGAGTCGAGCTGCGACCAGTACGCGCCGACCGACCGGGCGATGACCGCGTAGTTGAAGAACACGTGGGCCGCCAGGATGGCCCACACCGTGTGACGGAAGCGATCGGTCAGGCCGAAGCGATCCATGAGGGACAGGAAAGCTGCGGCTACGACCACGGTGGGCAGGACGAAGGGCACCACCAGCAGGGCGTGCACGAGCCGGCGGCCACGGAAGCGCAGACGCGCCAAGACCGCAGCGGTGGGCAGTGCCGCCGCCAGGCAGAGCCCGGTGGAGGCCAGGGCCTGCCACGTGGTGAACCACAGCACGTCGGCCGTGACCGGGTTGCGCCAGGTCTCCAGCAGGGTTCCGGCGTCGAAGCTGCGAGTGAGGACACCGGCGAGGGGGTACAGGAAGAACACGCCGATGAAGGCCGCCGGCACCGCCGCCAAGGCGACCGGCGCGGCCCGGCGGCCACGACTCAGGGGTGGCACTCCTGGTGGAACCCGCAGCGCTTCGGCCTCCCCTACCGCAGGACGATCTCCACCCAGCGGCGGGTCCAGTTGTCACGCTCGGCGGCAATGAGTGCGGGGTCGAGACTGAGCGGCTGATCCACTGCTACGGCATGTTCGGCGAAGACCTCCGGTACCCGGGCGGAACTGCTGGCGGGGAACACGAACATGTTGAGTGGGATGTCCTCCTGGAATGCGTCGGAGAGCATGAAGTCCACGAAAGCCTGCGCCCCGGGGAGATTCGCGGTTCCCGCCAGGATGCCGGCGAACTCGATCTGGCGAAAGCAGCCATCGGTCAGCACGCCGGTGGGCGGCGTGTCCGTCGGCGGGTCGGCGTAGATCACCTCGGCCACCGGACTCGTGGCGTAGGAAGTGACAAGGGCACGGTCACCGCCCCCGGCCACGAACTCCCCGAAGTACGCCTCACTCCAGCCGGCGGTGACGGACACTCCCCCGTCACGCAGGCCGGCCCAGTAGTCCTCCCAGCCGTCGGTACCGAAGGCCGCCACGGTGGCCAGCAGGAACGCCAGTCCCGGTGACGAGGTCTCGGGGTTCTGCGTGACGAAGGAGCTCGCGTGACGGGGATCGGCCAGATCCTCGAGGGTTTCCGGCGGCGGCCCGTCGGTGGCGTCGATCCAGTAATTCACGCACACGTCGCCATAGTCGATGGGGGTGACGCGGTTCTCGGCGTCGAGCTGCAACTCGGCCGGGACGGTGTCGACCGCAGGCGAGCGGTAAGGGATGAAGAGGTTCTCGTCCAGCGCGCGCTGCAGGAAGGTGTTGTCGATGCCGTACACCACGTCGGCGATGGGGTTGTCCTTTGTCAGGATGATCTGGCTCAACATCGACCCGGTGTCCGCGCCGATGAGCAGTTTCACCGTGATCCCCGTGCTCTCCTCGAACGACTCGATGATGCCTTCGGAGACGGCGAAAGAGTCATGCGTGACGACTGTGATCTCCCCCGGCTCCGCCGGCGGAGGTACAGGTGCGGGTGCCGGTTCGGTTGCCGGCGAAGGTTCAGACGGTTGCGGTGGCTCGGGTGCGGGCGGTGGTTCGGGTTCGGGCTGTGGCTCGGGTTCGGGCTGTGGCTCGGGTGCCGGTGTCGGCGCATCGGTTGGTTCGGCTGCTATAGGCGAACCGGGGTCATCGCCGCACCCGACGATGAGGAGGACCGCCAAGGCGAGCGAACTCAGAAAAATGCGGTGATGGCGAGATTGCCGCGTCGTGTGCATGGCTTCCCTCCGCTGGCATTACCCAGATCAGGTTCTGCGGGTCGGCGAGTCCCCTCGCCCTCTCAGCCCGATTCCTCGAACTCCCCGATTGCTCCGACCACTCTACGTCCGGCCGCGAGCAGGCTGCAAGGTTGGGCCCGACCACCCGGGACCCTTCCGCCGGATTGCGAGGCACTTCCCGCTCGACGGCAACCCCTCTCGGCCTCGGGCGCCTGTTGTCCGAACGCTCAGCTAGGTTTTAGGGCGTGTCGCACCGCCTCGACGTCCTGTTGACGAGTCGCCGTTCCGATGGCACCTGGACATGGCGCGCTGCCGGAGCGCGCCAGCCGAAGGGGTTGCTGGAGCCCAAGTTGCTGCCGGCCGGGGCTGCTGTGGGTGACGTTCTCCGGGTTGAAGCCGAGGTGACCGTCGAGGGCATATCGGTGCGCCAGGTGCTGCCCGCCAAGGCGGGCAAGGCCGTGGCCCCGCGTGTCGAGCACCTCGGCACGCAGCGCTTCACAGAAGGGGTGACGGGTCCCGCCCGACTCACCGGCGACGGGGACGACCGCACTGACCGTCGGGGCGGGCGCCGTGGCGATGGTGGCCGCCCACGCCGTGACGGAGGGGGAGGCGGGCGCGGCCGTCGTGAGGACGGGCGTTCCCAACGCTCGGGGTCGGGCCATCGAGGCGAACGGGGGGACGGGCCACAGCGGGCACCGCGCCTGCGATCTGCCAACAAGCACCGTGACGCCTGGCTGGCCACGCTGGCGCCCGAACAGCGGGCGATCGCGGAACGGCTTGCAAACGAGGGGATCCGCGCGGTCCGTCAAGCCGTACAGGAGGAGAGCGAAAGCGCTGCCGGCGGGGAGGTGCCGGGCTCTGGTGAGATGGCCGAGGCGCGCCTCGCCCTCGTGGAGGAAATGTTCTCGGGCTTGCGCGCTGCTGACTGGCACGATCGCGCCGAGGCCGCCCGCGGCGTGAGCGACGAGGTCGATCTGCGGGATCTGCGGTCGGTGGTGGCAGGAACTCCTCCGCACATCACCGATGAGGAGACTCGCGACCTCGCCGACGAGTTGCGCCGGAAGCTGGCCGCCCGGGTGGACCGCGAGCACTCGGCTTGGATCGCCGACCTCGGTTCGCTGCTCAGGAAGGGCCGCGGGATCACCGCGTTGAGAGTCAGCCAGCGCCCGCCGAAGACGGGCACGCCCCTTCCGGAAAGCCTGGCGGGAGCCCTGCAAGAGTCGGTGGCGTCCCAACTGAACCAAGACGCCGAGGACGACCTGTGGGTGCGCATGCTGGAGGCGGCAGCGCAGTCACCGATCCGCCTGGTGCTGGTTGCGGGGAGCCTCCCCGCGGAACCGTCCGAGCGCCTGCTTCGGACGGTCCGGCGTTTCGGCGACCGCCTGCCGGCGCTGCGAGCCCAGTTCGCCGACCAACTCGAACCTCCGGCCGGATCGGAGCCTCCTGGCGCACTCGACTCGTTGGCTGAGCCCGAGCCACCTGAGTCCGTCGAACGTCCCGCCGAGCCCGAGCCATCTGGTGATGCTGCAGCCGCGGCGCCGGTGGATTCCACCGCCGATGCTGCTCCGACCGCGGTGCCCGATGGCGCCGGAGAAGAGGCTGCGGGCGCTGCGGATCCCTCAGTTGATGACGTCCCGGACGCCGATGCGGCGCAGGAAGTCCCCCAGCCCACTGGTGAGGTCGAGGTCGTCTAGCTCGGAAAGCGGTACCCAGCGGGCCTCGGCGGCGTCGTCGCCGGCCACTGGCGGGCTCTCACTGCCAACCGTGACCCAGAAGTCGGCGATGACGTAGTGGTAGTCCTCGCCGATGCGCTCGACCCAGTCGGCGAGCCGGTCGCAGGTGACCTCCAGCCCGGTCTCCTCGGCCACTTCCCGCACGACCGCGGCGGCCAGCGTCTCACCCCACTCCACCCGTCCGCCGGGGACGGACCACCGCCCGAGCGCGGGTCCGTGCCCTCGCCTGATGAGCAGCAGGCATCCGTCCCGGACCGCAACCGCACCGACGCACACCTCCGGGCGCATCAGTCCGGAGTCGCCTCGGGTGCGGGTGCGAGCCGGCGATAGACCTGCAGAGCGCGAGCGGTGAGTCCAAATCGCTCGAAGAAGTTCTTCGTCACCCGGTCGCCCGGCAGGGCGATCGAATCGACGCCGTCAGCGCCGGCGGCGGAGGCCCACGCGAGGATCTCTTCCATCAGCGCTTCCCCGAGGCCGACACCCCGAGCCTCGGGCAGCACGTAGAGCGCTTCAACGGTGGCGAGCGAGGTACCGTCCGCGAGGCTCAGCAGCTGGCCCGCGGCAAAGCCCATCGCGACACCGTCCAGGTTGCCCATCCAGAATTGCCGTCCGCCGTCCTCCAGAGCGCGGCGGACGCCGGCGGTGTCGAAATCCTCGGGATAGCGGATCGCCAGAAGCATGGCGCCGCCCCGCTGGCTGGCCTTCTCGCTCCTCGCCGCGTTGGCGAGGGCCGCAAGCGCCGTGCTGTCGGCGCCCGTGGCGGCGGTGACGGCGACGTTCAGGGGCCCAGCCTGTCCAGCGACGGGCAGATCTCCTCGCCGGAGGGGCAGCGAGGATCCTTCCGGCTGCCAAGCTGGCTCTTCGATACGAGCAGGAAGCACCCCTCGCAGAGCCATTCGTCGTAGCGTCGCGGTGTCACCGTGCCAAGCATCTCCGCCGGCTGGCCGGTGTCGGTTTCGTCGGCGTCGTCCTCGTCGGCGAGGTCGTCCCCCGCGGCGATGCGGTCGCGCAGGATGGTGTTGAGGTCGTCCTCGAGATTGTCCGGGTCGACCTCGTCGTCGTCCTCCCCGTCGGTCGTGGCCGGTCGTTTGGTAGCGGGCTCGGGCGGCTTCACCTCGTCCGCCTCGTCGACTTTGGCGTCGTCGACGTCGACCTCGACCTCGACGACGGGAACTTCCTCGTCGACGTCCAGCGCGTCATCGAACTCTGGATCGAAGCCGGCGTCTGTTTCCTCCTCGAGATCAATCTCGAGCCCCATCAGGTTGTCATCATCGGACATGGGTTTCTCCGGCTGCGTGGGACGGTGCTGAACACCTGAGAAGGCGGATCATAGAGGTGCGCGGGACCGAATGCGGTGGAGCTGAATCCGCGATCGTGGCGCGAGGAGCCGGGTTAGACGGCGCTGCGGCGACGCGTCGCCGCGCGGCGCTCGGAAGCGA
This sequence comes from Acidimicrobiales bacterium, assembly GCA_963668565.2. Taxonomy (GTDB): domain Bacteria; phylum Actinomycetota; class Acidimicrobiia; order Acidimicrobiales; family CATQHL01; genus VXNF01. The sequence goes on along the minus strand of CAXXMX010000010.1, from coordinate 2,789,998 downwards.
GTCGTTCCAATTCGGGCTCACTGGAGCGGTTCGCGAAGCGCATCATCCCGGCAATGGCCCGATGTCCGGCGGTGGTCTCGATGAGGCGGTGCATCTCCTGGGCAACGTACCGGTATGCGGGGTGCCCTTGGGTGCTGCTGCGCAACTCGATCAGATGCATGGCCTCCCGGGCGTTCATCTGCATGACGAAGCGGATGCGGTAGGCCAGCGCCACGGCGTAGGCGGCCTGTTCAGGGAAGTCCTCCACCAATGTGTCGTGCAGGTCGGCGCTGCGCGCCATGGTCTCCTCGAACAGTCCTGCGAGGCCTGCCACCTCGACCGCCTCCGGCATGCTGTAGCCGTGGGTCGGTGCGAGCCGCTGCCATTCGATCGTCAGCATCCGATGGCGCTGCAGGTCGCGGAATGCGCCGTAGTCGCACAGCACGTCGAAGCGGTAGCACGGTGTCTCCAGGGCACGCCCCGGCTTGTGCCGCCTGTTGCCTCGCTCGCCGGCGTAGGTGCGCAGCACGTTCAGACGATCCGCGGCGGACATGTCCAGCACGCGGGCGCGCAACTCCTCCTCCGGCAGGTCCACGTGGGAGTAGAGGGCGCTGCTCACCAACTTCACTTCCGCATCGGGGTCGAAGTCCACGAGCTGCACAGCCGGCGTCTCGGCGTACCCGTCGCCGGCCCCGCCGACGAGGCCTTCCGCCAGTTCCCGCATGGCCTCCTGTGTCCCGCGCAGGTAGCGACTCCACGCCACTCCCCTGTCCTCGAGGTCCACGCGCTTGAGGAACGACGGGATGACCTTCCGCAACTCGGTCAGCATCATGGCGGCGTAGGTGCGGACTTCGGGCAGCGGATGCGCCCGCATGCGCAGCAGCAGGTTCTCGTAGCCCTGCCCGCTGCCGTAGATACCCACGTTGGACAGCGAGGCGGCGGGCAGCATGCCTCGAACGGCGTCAAATGATTTGGCACGAATCGCCTGGCGATGGACGAAGTCCGAGTCCCCCGGTGACTTCGGGAACTGCCGGCGGAAGTGCTCGTTCATGATCGGCAAACTGGCGGCGTAGGACTCGAACATGCCGTCGAGGTCCGCCACGTAGCGGGCGCCGTGGGTTGAGCGCAGGATGTCCGGATCGCGGTAGTACCGGTAGCGGCCGCCGAGGCGTGCGTCGTAGGCGACGTACCGGGTCGACTGCTCCAGGTACGACATGAGCCTGCCCCACTCGAGCACCTTCGTCAGGAGGTTGGAGGCCTGCTCGCAGGCCAGGTGCACGCCACCGAGTTGCGCCACGGAGTCGTCGCCGTAGTCGAAGAAAACCCTGTCGTAGAGATCCTCCGCGCGCCGCAGACCGATGGTGGCGTCCACGCCGAGATCTCCGCTGACGTCGAGTTCACCCACGAACTCGTCCAGAAACAGGCGCCGCAGGCTCTTGGCCGACCGCGAGTAGCGAGCGAACAACGCTCCCTTCACGACCTCCGGGAGATTCACCAGGGCGAACGTGGGCTGGTCGAGATTCGTGAAGTAGCGCCGCAGGATGTCGGTCTCGGCGGTGGTGAAGTTCTCCGCGACGTACATCGATCGTGGCCGCCGCCCGCTCCCGCCGCCCTGTCAGCTTGCTGCCGCGGAGGCAAGCGGGCCCGCGGCGAAGTCGGCGGCCACCGCGGTACGGATCGACTCGTCGCCCCAGTAGTCGATCGCCACTGCGGCGAGCGTCTTGGCGCCGTCGATCACGCCGCGGTCACCGCTGGCGCTGCGGGCGTAGTCGGCGAAGGACTCGGTGTGGATGGCCACCTCCGGTGGCGCAACCGCGATCATGGGATGGATCGAGGGGACCAGCTGGCTGACGTTGCCCATGTCGGTGCTGCCGATCACGGTGCGTCCTGGCGCAGGTTGCTGCGGGTGCCGGCCGAGAGCTGCCGCATTGGCGCACCAGAGCCCGACGAGCGGCCCGTTGCTTTGCACCTCCTGGAATAAGAAGGTGGCCCAGTCCAACTCGAGGTCGACTCCGGCGGCGGCGGCCCCGCCGGTCAGGCAGGCCTCCAGGCGCTCCTTCAACACCTCAAGCCGGGAGGTTGTGGGCGATCGGGCGTACCAGTGGGCCTCGGCGTAGGCAGGGACGATGTTGGGCTTCTGCCCCCCATCGATGAAGATCCCGTGCAGCCGTTCGTCGGGCTCGATGTGCTGGCGCAGGGCGGCCGCGGCCACGTACCCCAGAACGGCGCCGTCCAGAGCGTTGCGCCCCACATGCGGGGCGGCCGCCGCGTGCGCGGCGCGGCCGTGGTAGCGGGCGTGCAACTGCTGCACGGCCAGGGTCTGCATCTCCGCTAGTTCCAGGCCGGCGGGGTGCAGCATGATCGCGGCGTCGACGCCTTCGAGCGCACCACCGTCGATGAGACGTACCTTGCCGCCGCCGCCCTCCTCGGCGGGCGTGCCCAGGATCAGCAGGCGTCCTCCCAGTTCCTCCGCCACCTCAGCCGCCGCCAGCCCCGCGCCGAGGCCGGATGCGGCGATGATGTTGTGCCCGCAGGCGTGACCGATGCCCGGTAGCGCGTCGTACTCGCAGAGGATCGCCACGAGCGGCCCGCTGCTGCCGGCCCGGGCCGCGAAGGCCGTCTCGACACCGTAGGCCTGTCGCTGCACCGCCAAACCGGCGTTCTCGGCCGCGCCGGCGAGGAGATCGTGGGCAAAGTACTCCTCGAACCCCAATTCGGGGTTCTCGTGAATGCGGTGAGAGATGTCGAGCAGCTGTTCCGCCCGGGCCTCGACCGCCGCCGCAGCACGGGCCTTGGCGTCGGCCGTTCCGGGCGAACTCTGGGGCACGGGGCGAATCTACCACCCGCCGTCGCGGGCTCTTCGGATTGATCTGCGCCTACACGATCACCCTCAGAGCGTCTGGTTCGACCCGGACGGTGAGCGTCCGCGCCTTGCCGACGGCCACGCCGTCCAGCAGGATCGGCACGGGTCGCTCGAAGGAGGTGCTGAACGAAGCGCGCCGGCTCGTGGCGATGTCGGGGTGCGGAACGTGCGTGCCCGACGGGAGGCGCCGCCATGCTGCCAGTCGCTGTCGCAGGGGTGGATCAGCATCGCTGATGTCGAGCAGGCCGTCGCCGGGGTGGGCGCGCGGGCCGAGGTTCCAGCGCCCAACAAACGCTGCGTTCATGACGACCAGGGCGCGGCCACCCAGCCAGGTGTGCCGGGCGATCAGGTGCGCCGTGAACCAGTGGATCCGCCCGTCGAGGAGCACGGAACCCAGGTCACAGGTCAAGACGCTCCCGCCCCCTCGCAAGCGGGCGACATCTCCACTCCCGCCCAGCGTGCGGCAGAGGTCACCGCCGGCGAGGCCGAGAATCGGCAGCGGATCGCCACGCCGGCGTGCGTCCTCCACGACCCGCCGAGCTTCGGCGTCGCTGGTGACGATCACGCCGCCGTCGGGCAGTTCCCCGGGAGATCCCCAGTTGCGGCCGCGGCGGATTCCCAAGCCGGATCCTCGTGGGTGTCCGTCGTGGCTCGGTCGACAGCGACGGGCCCTCAGCCCGCCGCGTCCAGAGCGGAGGCGGCCACGACGCCGCGGAACATCCCCTTGGCGACCTCGCGGGCCCTTGCTGATGTCGCCGGCTCCGGCGCCACACGCCCGACTTGGCGCGCCAGGTCGCAGATGAGTTTCACGTTCCGCACGAAATCACCCGGGGTGGTGTCGTCGTCGAGCACGCGCGCCAGACCCGCTCCATCTGTCCAGGCGTAGGCGGCCGCCGCGAATCCCCCGTCGGGTGGGCGGGTGCGGGGACGACCCAGACAGGCCGCCTCAATCGCGGCGAGCGAGTCGTGCACCTCGCCGAGCCGGGCCCAGTTATGGCGCAACGCCGCCGTCGGCCAGAGCGGCTCCACGGGAACGTCGCCACCGCGGCGCTCGAAGGTGCAGCAGGCCAGGATCGCCGCGAACGACGGCTCGTCGAGGCCGTCGAAGTGTCCGCCCATGAGGGCCTCGGTCACGAGGAGATCGCGTTCGTGGTAGATGCCGGCAAGGCGCCGACCGCTGTCTGCGAGCGCCCAGCCGTCCAGGTGGCCGCGTCGGCGCAGCACCTCGGTCAGTTCGTCGAACTCGGTGGCCAGGGTGTCCTTCTTGCTTCTCAGCTTGTTGCTGAGATCGTCCACCCGGCGCGTGACGCGGCGAAGCCTCCGTTGTGCGTCGTGACCTCCCCGCCGGCGCGCCGCGGCGTTGGCTTCGGCCAGCATCCGGCGGCCGTCGGTCAGCTGCTGTTCCAGTACGACCACCTCGCGGTCGGACTGGAACTGCGCCAGAGAGCGTCCCAGGACGCTCCGGGCCTCTTCCGGCGGCAGACGCGCGATGAGGTTCACCACCATGTTGTACGTGGGGCGGAACGCCGAGACCAGGGTGAACGACCGGCTGCTCACGAGTCCCGCGACGTCGCCGAAACGCAACCGAGGGCCCCAGAGCACCACGGCGTACCCTTGGTCGTCGATCCCGCGCCGGCCGGCGCGCCCGGTCAGCTGCGTGTAGCTCGAGGGAGTGAGCAACTCGTGGCCTTCACCGGAGAACTTGGTGAGCCTCTCGATCACCACAGTGCGCGCCGGCATGTTGAGACCGAGCGACAGTGTCTCGGTGGCAAACACCACCTTGATGAGCCCGCGGATGAAGCACGCCTCGGTCGCCTCCTTGAACGGGGGCAACATGCCGGCGTGATGCGCGGCCACGCCGTTGAGCAACTGTGCGAGCCAGGCCTCGTAGCCGACGGCGCGACGGTCCCTGCGGCCCAGGGGCGCGATATGGGGCTCGACGACCTCGGCGATCTGGCGGCGCTCGGCAGGCGTGGTCAGCTCCAGGGGTGCCCTGGCGATCAGACGGGCGGCGTCGTCGCAGGCCGCCCGGCTGAAGATGAAATAGATGGCGGGCAGCATCCGGCGACGCGACAGTGCCTCGATGACCGCCGCCCTGTCCGGGGCGCGCCAGCGGCGCCCTCCGGCGCCTCGTGCTCGGCGACGCGCCTGACGGTCGCGATCGAGGCGCTCCCCTTCGGGGTTCGGGCGGTCACCCACGAGCACCGGCAGGAATCGCAGGTTCGCCCGCTCGTTCTCCCCGAAGCACAGCAGGCTGTCGAGGTTCACCGGCCGTCGTGTCTCGGTGACGGCTCGAACCGGACCCCGCAATTCGGCGATCCACGAGCGGATCTCCTCGACGTTGGAGACGGTGGCCGACAGGCACACGAATCGCACCGCCTGCGGAGCGTGGATGATGATCTCCTCCCAGACCGGACCGCGGTAGGGATCCTGCAGGTAGTGCACCTCGTCCAGAATGACCCAGCCCAGCTCGCGAAGGTCCGGGGAGTCGGCGTAGATCATGTTGCGCAGCACCTCGGTGGTCATCACCACCACAGGAGCCGCGGGGTTGATGGCGTTGTCGCCCGTGAGCAACCCCACAGCCTCCGGACCGTGCTCGGCCACCAGGTCGGAGTACTTCTGGTTGGACAGTGCCTTGATGGGAGCCGTGTAGAAGACCCGCTTCCCCTCGGCGAGCGCCACCCGCACGGCGTGGGTGGCCACGACCGTCTTTCCTGCGCCGGTGGGCGCGGCGACGATTACCGATGAGGCGTCGTCGATCGCCGCGATCGCCTCGACCTGGAAGCGATCAAGTTGGAAGGGATAGACCCGCGCCACGGTCTTGGCGTCGATGGTGGTCACGAGACGCTGCTCGGGGATGGATCGACCGGTGTGGTGGGGAGGCTCTCGGCGGCCTCCTCGCGATTCTTCCGTCGTCGCCGCAGCACCCCGAAGAGGATCGACAGTTCGTAGAACACATACATGGGTCCCGAGAGGGCCAGGAGCGTGAACGGATCACCGGTGGGAGTAATCACGGCGCCCACGACCACGATGCCCACCACGGCCCAAGGGCGGATGCGTTGCAGCGTGCTGGTGGGGATGAAACCGGCGATCTGGCCGAAAATCAGGACGATCGGGAACTCGAACCCCAAGCCGAAAGCCAGAGCCATCTTCACGACGAACGAGATGTAGCGGCGCGGGGAGAAGAAGCTGACGAGGTCGTCGCCACCGATGGTCGCCAGAAATTCGAGGGCGCGGGGGATGGTCCAGAACGCCAGTGACACACCACCGGCGAACAGCAGCACGGCCAGCCCGACGAACGCCAGGGTCCCTCGGCGCTCGCGGGGGAACAGAGCGGGCGTGATGAAGCGCCAGGCCTGCCACAGGAGGATGGGCATCGCCAGCGCCACGCCACCGTAGCCGGCCACGCTGACGCGTACGGAGAACGGTTCAAGTGGATCGAGGACGAGGAAGCGGCAGCTTCCGGGGGCGTCGAGTCCCTCGGCGTCGGGCGGGACGACGTTGCAGTAGGGCGCCATCAGGAAGTCCAGGATCTGCGGGTAGAAGATCCAGCAGACAACGAAGCCACAGGCCAGGGCGACCAGGGAGATGATCAGCCGGCGGCGCAATTCGGTGAGATGCTCGATGAGCGTCATCCGCCCCCCCGAAGAGCCCTCGGGTCCGTCGATGTCGCTCATCGAGCGTCGTGGTGATCGGGTCCAGACTCAGGTGGAGTTGAGGGGGCCTCGACGGGTTCTTCGTCGGATGCGGCTGGGTTGTTGCGTTCGGGGGAGGTGGCGACCTCGGGCGACGGAGCGGGCGCCTCGCTGCGGCCCCGTTCGCGGGCGAGCGCCTCGAGCGGGGCATCCGCGGCGGCCTGCATCTCCTCCTGGAACTTCGTGACGATCTGCCGGGTCTTCGCCAGGATTCGTCCCATGGCGCGCGCCGTCCCCGGGAGGCGGCTCGGACCGAGGACGACCAGGGCGATCACGAGGATCACCAGTATCTCACCCGGTCCGACGTTCAGCACGCGGTCAGCCTATCTCTGGGCCACAATCGGGCCGGTGGAGGGCAGACTGGGGCCATGGCCCCACGACTTCCCGCCTTCGTGTCCCGTCCCATCGGATTCGCCCATCGAGGCGGCATGGCCGATTCCGCGGAGAACTCGCTGGACGCCTTCGAGTCCGCTCTGGCACGAGGCGCCACCGGGCTGGAGAGCGACGCGCGGCTCACCGCCGACGGCTCGGTGGTACTGCACCACGACAGTCGCTTCCGCTCTCCCCTCCCCCGCCTGGGACGCCGGAAGGTGCGCACGGCAAGCCGCGCGGACATGCCCCCGGGGGTGCTAACGCCGGAGGAACTCTACGAATCCTGCGGCACCGGTTTCGAGTTCTCGGTGGATATCAAGGATCCAGAGGCGGCGCCGGGAGTCGTGGCGGCGGCTGACGGTGCCGGCGTGGAGGCTCGTGGACGCCTCTGGCTCTGCTCGAGCTCGCTGGCGCTCCTCGAGGAGTGGCGACAACGTTGGAGCGAGGTGCACCTGGTGCTCTCGACGCGCCGCCGCCGTATGGAGCACGGTGCCGAGCGCCTGGCGGCTCGACTGGCGCGAACGGGGATCGACGCCGTCAACATGCCCCACACTGACTGGACCGGAGGGACCGTGGTGCTGTTCCACCGGTTCGGAGTGCAGGCCTTCGGTTGGGATGCCCAGTACGATCGGATACTCGGCGAACTCCTCGATGCCGGAATCGACGCGGTCTACAGCAATCACGTCGACCGGATGATGACCGCGATCGCCCGCTACTACGACTAGCCGCGAACGAGCCGCTGGTCGTAGCTAGAGGCCGCGGAGATCGCCCAAGGGCCAGAACTGGAATACCGCGCTGCCGACGAGGTCGTCGCGCGGGACGGGCCCGAAGTTGCGGCTGTCGAAGGAGACGCCCCGGTTGTCGCCCAGGACGAACACGTGGCGCTCGGGAACCGTGCAGGCGCCGGCACCGTCGAAGCCTTCCGTCGGGTCGCAGTTGGGGATGGCCGAACGCACATACGTCCCCGTGCCTGCGGAGAGGTAGGGCTCGTTGAGCCACTTGTCACCGATTTTCACGAGACCCTCTTCGAAGTAGACCGTCTCGCCCTCCAGCGCCACGACCCGCTTGACCAGATCGCCGTCGGAGCGACCGAAGACGACGAGATCCCAACGCGAGGGGTTATCGCCGAGTTTGCTGACGAGAATTCGATCACCGGGCGTCAGCGTCGGCTCCATAGAGCTGGATTCCACGTGAAAGGCATGGGCGACGAACGACCGGATCACCAGGGACAGCACGATGGCGAGTGCCACGGTGACCACCCAGCCCGCCACGGTGCGCCAGGGAGTGCGCGACTCCGCGAGGTGCTCGCCGAAGTCGTCCTCGTAGCCGTCGTAGAGGTCCTCGTCGTGCAGGTTCCCGGCCGATTCGGGGACCGCAGCCCGGGGGCGGCGACGCAGAGGCGGGGCCGGCTCGGGACTCGGCGGAGGCGCGGACGCGAGCATGGGATCCCCGCCGCGCCCCGCCGGGGTCGGTCCGGGTCGTGGGGTGCGGCGCCGGGGCGGCGGCGGGATCGCCGGCGGGACCTGGGTGCTGGGCGGTGGCTTCGGGGGCGCCGGCCGGGTGACCGGTGGTGGCTGGACAGCCTGCGGCGTGGGCGCCGGCCGGGTGACCGGTGGTGGCTGGGCAGCCTGCGGCGTGGGCGCCCGCGGGGCGACGCGGGGGGGTGCGGCCGGTGGCGGTCTCTGCGGCTCCGGCGGCTCGGAGGGTGGCGCGGGAGCCGGCGCGACCGCAGGCGCTGGGGCGGCCGGCGGCACGATGACCGGCGTCTCGCCGGCGAGTTCGGTATCCATCGACAGCAACTGGTCATCCATGGAAAGCAACTCGTCCAGCAGACCCGGAGGCGCCGCCGCGTCTGCCAGGACGGGCTCGTCGCGCGGACGCGGACGCGGAGCGGGTTGCGGTTCTGCGGGCTCCTGGGCACTCGGCGGAGGTTCCAGCGCCGGTTCGGGCACATCCGGCTCCGCAGGGTGTGCAGGCTCCACATCGGGTCCCGCGGGCATCGGTCGGTTGGTCAACTGATCGAGGATGTGATCGACCCATCCCGCGTCGGTCGGGTCCGGGTCCCGCGGTGATTCCACCGGAGGTTGCTGCGCCATCGGACTTCAACCGTAACCGACCGCACCGGCCGTTCTGCGGTTATTCGCCGTAGCGAGCGAGGATTCGCCGCGCCGCCGCGCCGCCGGGATCCGTGGGTATTCCCGAGCCGTCGACGACCCGTGCGGCTGGACCCGCTCGCAGCAGCAGGCGCTCCAACCAGGCGATCCCTCCCACCTCGAGTCGGGCCACGCACGTGTCCCCGTCCCAGTCCCGCCGTGTCGTGGGGTGGTAGTCGAGCACCCAGTGCGCGGCGGGCTCCAGGGCCAGGTTCACCCACGGCGAATCGGCGGATGGCTCCCACACCACCGCGGCAATCGGCCCCGGCGGTGGCACGAACGAGTCGTCCGTCAACGCCGCCGCCGAGACCCGGTCGATCCGGAAGGTGCGCTCGTGCCGGGCGAGCCGGCAGTAGGACCGCACGTACCAGGCGCCCTCGTGGGCGAACGTGCGGTACGGCTCGATCACCCGATCGGTGAGCGCGTCGCGGTCGTAGCTGTAGTACCGGATCGCTACCGCCCGGTGGCTCCCGCAACCTTCCTGCAGGGTCGCGAGCACCTCGGTGCCCCCGGCTCCCAGGTGCACCTCCAGCGCTTCGGTCGGGTTCACTCCCAGAACCTGCGCCAGCTTGGCGAGAGCGCGGTCCAAGGCGCTGTCACCGGTCACGCCGAGAAGGCTCGTGGCAGACACGAGCAACGTGATCGCCTGCGGGGGGGTCAGCCGCAACGGTCGGCGGAATGAGTCGGCGAAGTTGATCTGGACCCAGCCGTCCTCGACCTCCACCTCGATCAGAGCGTCAGGGGTGTAGGGAGGCACACCCACCATGAAGACCACCTGCTGCAGGTCACCGAGAAGCTCGTCGGCCGGATAGTCGAAGCGCTCGGTGATCTCGTCGAGATCGGCTCCGCTCCGGCTTGTCACCCACGGGATGAGCTGCAGGAGTCGCTGCATGCGCTCGGCCGAGTTGAGGGATCGGCGCCCAGGCCCTCCGGCCGCTGCCGGCGATCCTGAGGTGGCCTGCGCGGGGCCGGCCGAGTCGGAAAGGGTGCGGCTCGCCCGGGGCGAACCCCCTGCCGCCGATCGCGGCGCGGCGCACGCTCGGAGCCGCTCGAGGAGCTTCTCCCGTAGCTCCGGCGGGCCGAGGAGTTCGGCGTGGTCGAGCAGACCGAGCACGAAATCCACGAGTGCATCGGGGTTGGCGACGGACACCTCGAGCCACACCGAACCGTCCGGGCGTCGCTCGTGGCGGAGCCCCTGGCCCGTCTGCGCCAGTGTCCAGTCGGCCACCTCGGCATCCACCTCGATCTGCGCGGTCGCAACGTCGGTGCCGATCTCCCAGGGAGGTCGATCGAGATCGCCGGCGGGAGCGGGCCGCGGCTCGAATTCACCCGGCGTGCCGACCGTCAGGTCCGCAATGCGGTCGAGGCGAAAGTGTCGCCACGCCTGGCGGTGCCGGTCGTGCCCCCCCAGGTACCAGTGGCCCCGGGTGAAATGCAGGCGCACCGGTTCGACCGAGCGCCGGTCGTTACGGTGCCGGAACGAGACCACGCTGCGCTCGCAGATCGCCCGGTAGAGGACAACCAGGTTCTCGTCGGAGGGGATCACGGCGAGTTCGGCACCCGCATCACCGTCGGGCGGTAGCCCGCCGAGCGCCCAGAAGGCGGTGTCGGCAGACGATCCCTCCAGGCGCACCGCCTTCGCCGCCAGGTGCAAGGCGGCGCGCTCGTCCTCGTCGAGGCCCGGATCGGTGAGGTAGTAGTCTTGGGGGCGGATCCGGTAGCCCTCCACCGGCGGATCGGTCGCGGGGACGACTCCGACCGTCAACGGGATGCCCATCTGGCGCAACTCGCTCTTGTCCCTCTCGAACGTGCGCCGGAAAGCCTCCTTCCCGCTGGCGTAGCCCGCAACCTTGCTGTGGATCTCCGCTGCGGGCAGCAGGCGCTCGGTGGCCAGGAGAGCTGCGGTGAGGTTCAGGAGCCGCTCCAGCTTGGCGCTCGCCGGGGCGGTCACCGGGCTTGGTCCCCACGGCTGGTCACAGCGATGCGATCAGCTTCTCGACCCGCTCGTCGTGCGACTTGAACGGGTCCTTGCACAGCACGGTGCGCTGGGCCTGGTCGTTCAGCTTCAGATGCACCCAGTCCACGGTGTAGTCGCGCTTTCGTTCCTTGGCGCGCCGCACGAACTCCCCGCGCAGCCGGGCGCGGGTGGTCTGCGGCGGCTGGCTCATCGCCTCGATCACATCGTTCTCGAGGCAGATCGTCTCGACCATGTCCCGCTGTTGCATCTTGTAGAACAGTCCCCGCTGCCGGCTCACGTCGTGGTACTTGAGGTCCAGCAGTGCCAGACGGGGGTCTTCCCAAGAGATCCCGTGGCGCTGGCGGTAGGCGTCGATCAGCCGGTATTTGATGACCCAGTCGCACTCTCGGTCGAGGCTCAGCGGATCCTCTTCAAGGCGCTCGAGGCAGTACCCCCACATTTGCAGGGCGCGCTTCTGTTCGACACCCAGGTCGAATCGGGTGGAGAAGTCCTGAGCGCGTTCGAAGTACTCGAGTTGGATCTCCAGGGCGCTCAGCATCCGGCCGTTGGCAAGCCGCACACGTCGCCGGCAGGTGAGGTCGTGGCTGATTTCCCGGATGGCCCGGATGGGGTTCTCGAGGGTCATGTCCCGCAGAACCACCCCCGGTTCCTCCAGCATCTGGAGCAGGATGCTGCACGCCCCGACCTTCAGGAAGGTGGCGTATTCGCTCATGTTGGAGTCCCCCACGATGATGTGCAGCCGGCGGAAGAGTTCCGCGTTGGCGTGCGGTTCGTCGCGGGTGTTGATGATCGGTCGCGAGCGCGTCGTGGCGCTGGAAACACCCTCCCAGATGTGCTCCGCTCGCTGGCTGATGCAGTACTTGGCACCGCGGGGCGTCAGCAGGATCTTGCCGGCGCCGGCATAGATCTGCCGGCTCACCAGGAACGGAATGAGCACCTCGCTGTACTCCGCCAACTCCTCGCGCCTCGTGGTCAGGTAGTTCTCGTGGCACCCGTAGGAGTTGCCCGCCGAATCGGTGTTGTTCTTGAAGAGGTAGATCTCGCCGCGCATGCCGTCGGCATTGAGACGCTCCTGGGCGTACGCGACCTGCTGGTCGAGCACGAGCTCGCCGGCACGGTCGTGGGCGACCAGGTCGTAGAGGGAGTCGCATTCCGGTGTTGCGTACTCGGGGTGCGAACCCACGTCGAGGTACAACCTGGCGCCGTTTGCCAGGAAGACATTGCTGCTCCGCCCCCACGACACGACCCGGCGGAACAGGTAGCGCGCCACTTCGTCGGGACTGAGGCGGCGCTGGCCCCCGAGGGCGAACGTGACGCCGTACTCGTTCTCGATCCCGTAGATGCGCCGTTGCACCGAGCGACTCCTACCCCGCCGGATCGGCGTCCGGCTGATCCTCGGACGCGGCCGGCGCATCGGGCAGCAGGCTGTCGATCTCGGCAATCTCGAGACGGCGGAAGCAGCGCCGGCCAAGTGTGCGGTCGAGGACGGCCACCTCGAGATCGTCCCCGGTGAGGGTTCGCTCCGGCCCGGCGAGCGCGGCGACGGCGCACTTCAACGCCGGAGCGGCCTCCAGTCCCGGCTCGTAGCAGCCTGTCAGGCGTTCGGAGATGGCATCGGCCTCACCACCGAGCACCGAGCAGCGTTCCTCGTCATTGACCGTCCCGTCATAGAGGATGTGAAAGAGCTGCTCACTGCCCGGCTCGCCCCCGATCTCGGCCACCAGAATCTCGACTTCCATGGGCTTCATCTCGTGCGTGAAGATCTGCCCGAGTATCTGCGCGTACTGGTTGGCGAGACTGCGGGCGTCCACGTCCTGGCGGCTGTAGGCGTAGCCCTTGAGGTCGGCGTGGCGAACGCCGGCGATGCGCAACTGGTCGAATTCGTTGTACTTGCCAACCCCGGCGAAGGCGATGCGATCGTAGATCTCGCTGATCTTGCGCAGGGTGTTCGAAACGTTCTCCGCGCACAGGAGGATGCCGTCGCGGTAGGTCAGCGCGACGAGGCTCTTGCCGCGGGCGATCCCCTTGCGCGCGTAGTCGGCCCGATCCTTCATGATCTGCTCGGGGGCGACGTAGAAGGGCATGTTCATGGTCGGTCCTCGTTTCGCCGGCTGCGGCGAGCCCCTCGAAGCGGTCGGTCAGGGTGAGGAGGCGCCACCGGCGTCCCGTTCGGCGTCCGGCACGTCCGCGAGCATCCCGAGCGATGCCAGCAGCGACCGGAACCGCTCCTCGACGCGGCTGTCCTCGAGGCGCCGGTAGCCGTCAGAGTCGATGTTGACGACGACCGGGAAGATGCCCCGCACGAGGTCGGGTCCACCGGTGGCGGCGTCCTCGTCGGCCGCCTGGAAGAGCGCGGAGATGGCGAGATCGGTGGCCGCCTCCGGTTCCAGGGCCGGACGGAACCCGAGTTTTATGACGGTGCCGGCATGCAGGCTGCCGGATCCTCCGGCGGCGTAGTCCTGCTCCTCGTAACGCCCGCCGGTCACGTCGTACTGGAACAGCCGCCCGCAGCGGCGGCGCTCGTCCCAGCCGGCGAACAGCGGGACGGCGACCAGACCCTGCAGCGCCGACGTCAGGTTCGCTCGCACCATCTGACTGAGTTGATTGGCCTGCCCATCGAGGCTGAGCGGCTGGCCTTCGACCTTCTCGTAGTGCTCCAGTTGCAGCTGGAAGAGCTGGACCATCTCCATCGACGGCCCGGCTGCGCCGGCAATGGCCACCCCGGCGTGGCGACTGGCGGGGAAGACCTTCTCGATGGTGCGATGGCTGATGAAGTTGCCCGCCGTTGCCCGCCGGTCGCCGGCCATCACCACACCGTCGCGGTGGCGCAGGGCCACGACGGTCGTGCCGTGCGAGACACGGGACAAGTCGACCTGCCCGGCGCCGCCAAACATGGTGCTGCCGGCAGGAGCCGTGGCGGCGAGCAGACCGCTGAAGCTGGGGCCGGGATCCTCGCCGATGCCGAACAGGGGAAGCCTCGGCAGCGGCGGGAGATTCATGTCACGAGGCTACTCGCAGCAACATCGCAAGCGTGCTGCCCACAGCTCGGGTGTGGGCACGCCGGGCTCGGAGCGTTACTGCCCGCCCTTTTGGATGTAGGAGTTCACGAACTCCTCGGCATTCGTCTCCAGCACCTCGTCGATCTCGTCCAGCAGATCGTCCAGCTCGGCCTTCAGACGCTCACCGGAACGGCGCTCGGCCGGTGCCTCGGCCACCGTTTCGTCCGTAGAACCCGGCCGGGACGACTTCTGGATCCGCTCTCGTTCAGCCATGGCACTCGCCCTCACCCGTCACTGCTGCAGCCTTCCGATGAGGTCGGCCGGCGTCGGACACTCCTCGAACAACCTAGCCACATGCTGAGCGGTTCCGCGGGCGGGTTCCATCATGGGCACCCGTCGCAGGGTCTCGCCGCCGAGGTCGAAGACGACGGAGTCCCAATTGGCGGCGACCACGTGCGATGCGAACTGCTGCAGGCAGCGACCGCGGAAGTAGGCACGCGTATCCGGGGGCGGGTTGTCGATGGCCCACAGCACCTCGTCCGTGCTCACCAGCCGATCCAGGCCGAGGCGGGCAGCCACGGACCTTTCCGGACGGAGGTCGTGATACTGCAGGTCCAACGCTTGGAGGCGGGGGTCGGTCCAACCGCAGGCGTTGCGTTCCCGGTAGGCGTCCAGCAGGCGATACTTCGCCACCCAGTCGACGGTTGTGGCCGGTGCCAGAGGATCGCCCTCCAGCTGGGTGAGCACCGACTCCCAGCGATCGAGCACGTCGTTCGCGACGTCGCCGCCCACCGCATCGGTTCCGAAGTTGTCGCAGTACTTGCCGCAGCGCTCCAGGAGGTCCCATTGGATGTCCAGCGCCGTCGCGGTCGAGCCGTCCGCCAGGCGGAGCGGATGGCCCAGGCTGAGGTCGCAGCTGACGAGCCGGATCGCCTGCACCGGCGTGGCGAGACACAGGTCGTCGGGGAAGAGATTCTGCTCGGTGAGGGCCAGGACCAGCGCCGTGGTGCCGATCTTGAGGAAGGTCGCCACCTCGGAAAGATTTGCGTCGCCGACGATGACGTGTAGGCGCCGGTAGAGCCGGGCGTCCGCGTGCGGCTCATCACGGGTATTGACGATCGGACGCTTCAGCGTCGTCTCCAGACCCACCTCCTCCTCGAAGAAGTCAGCACGCTGGGAGATCTGGAAGGGAACCGCGAAACGAGCGGTACCAGGTGCCTCGGTGCCGACCTTTCCGGCCCCGCAGAAGATCTGACGCGTCACGAAATGGGCGGTGACGCCATGCACGATCCGTCCGAAGGGTGTGGCCCGATCCATGAGGTAGTTCTCGTGGCAGCCGTAGGAGTTCCCCTTTCCGTCGGAGTTGTTCTTGTAGACCACGAGTTCCTGACCTGCCGGGAGAAGGTTTCGGGCCGCCTGCATCGAACGCTGCGCGATGACATCTGACGCCTGGTCCCACAGGACCGCGCTGCGGGCGTCCGCGCACTCCGGTCCGGAGATCTCGGGGTGCGCGTGATCCACGTAGTAGCGCGAGCCGTTGGTCAGCACGGCGTTGACGAGGTGCGTCTCGGGTTCATAGCCCAGACCTCCCCCGCCGACGCCGCGCGCGTCGCGGCCCGGCATCTCGTCCTCGAAGTCCCATTCGACTCGCGCCATCGGGGAGCCGGGAGCGTGCTGCAGGCCGGCAAGGTAGGCGTTGATCAGCAGCGAGGATGCCGTGATCGGGTTGGATTCCTCCGTGCCACGGTGGGTGATCCCGTACTCGGTTTCGATCCCGCAGATCTTGGGGACGACCACGTTCGGACGTGTCCCGCCGGCGCTACAGGTACTGGCCGGTGGCGACCCGCTCGATGGAGCGACCGCCCGAGTTGGCATCATCGCGGTGGACGAGCGTCCGCACGAAGACGATCCGCTCCCCCTTCTTGCCGGCGATCTTGGCCCAGTCATCGGGGTTGGTCGTGTTGGGCAGATCCTCGTGCTCGGCATGCTCCTGGCCGACGGACCCGAGCAGGTCGTCCAGAGTGATGCCGCCCATCCCCCCGGCGATGACGCGTTTGATGGCGAGCTTCTTGGCTCTCCGTACGATGTTCTCGATCATGGCGCCCGAGGCGAAGTCCCGGAAGTACATGGTCTCCTTGTCGCCGTTCTGGTAGGTCACCTCGAGGAACTCATTGTGTCGCTCGGCGCTGTACATCTCGACGACCGTCTGCTCGATCATGCCGCGGACCGCCTTGTCCTTCTCGCCTCCGCCGATTGTCTCGACGGCGCTCTGCGCTATGGGCAGGTCGACGGTGAGATAGCGAGCGAAGATGGCAGCGGCCGCCTCGGCATCGGGCCGTTCGATCTTGATCTTCACGTCGAGCCGACCGGGTCGCAGTATCGCGGGATCGATCAGGTCCTCCCGGTTGGAGGCGCCGATCACGATGACGTTGCGGAGTGCCTCCACACCGTCGATCTCGGCGAGCAACTGGGGCACGACCGTGGATTCCATGTCCGAGCTGATCCCGCTGCCACGCATGCGGAACAGCGACTCCATCTCGTCGAAGAAGACGATGACGGGCCAGCCCTCCGCGGACCGGTCCCGGGCCTGCTGGAAGACCCGGCGGATCTGCCGCTCCGTCTCGCCCACGTACTTGTTCAACAGTTCCGGGCCCTTGATGTTCAGGAAGTAACTCCGGGCCTTGTCGTTGTCGGTGGCTGCGGCGACTTTGGTGGCCAGCGAGTTGGCCACCGCCTTGGCGATGAGGGTCTTGCCGCAACCGGGGGGTCCGTAGAGCAGGATGCCCTTGGGCGCCGGCAGGCGGTGCTCAGCGAAGAGGTCCGCGTAGAGAAACGGCAACTCCACCGCGTCGGTGATCTTCTCGATCTGCGTGTCGAGCCCTCCGACGTCGTCGTAGGTGACGTCGGGCACCTCCTCCAGAACCAGATCCTCGACCTCCGAGCGCAGGAGGCGCTCGGTGAGGAGGCCGGATCGGGCGTCCATGAGCATCGGGTCGCCGATGCGGAGATGAAGGTCGGTCAGACCCTTGGCGAGGTCGACCACACGCTCCTCGTCGGCACGGCAACTCACCACCGCCCGCCGGCCGCCATCGAGCAACTCGGTCAGCGTGACCACCTCCCCCGTTCCGTCGGGGGTGCGGGCGAGTACCACGCTCAGGGAGTCGTTGAGTGCGACCTCTTGGCCACGCTCCAGCGTTCCCTCGACCTCGGGATGGATCGCCACCCGCATCTTGCGTCCTGAGGAGAACACGTCGGCGGTGCCGTCATCGTTCAGCCCGAGCACGGTGCCGTAGGCGTTCGGGGTCTGGGTGAGCTTCTCGACCTCATCTCGCAGAGCGCCGATGTGCCCGCGCGCCTCGCGCAGGGTGTGGGTCAGCTTCTCGTTCTGCGAGACGGCCTGAGCCAGTTGGCCCTTGGTCTCCAGAAGGCGCTCCTCAAGGGTGCGGATGCGCTGGGGGGTGTCCTGAAGTCGTCGCCGCAGCGCCTCGATCTCCTGGCGCAGCAGCTTCAACTGGACGCCCTGATCCTTGGGGATCTCGTCGATGGTTCTCACCTCCCTCCGGTAGCGTTCGAATGCGACCCTACACGCGGCTCGATCGGTTCACGTGACGATGCGCGCACCGTCGGCACCGCTACCGCGGCGAGGCCGGCCGCGGGAGGCGGGTCGGATCCGTGCGGGGGGTGCTCGGGCCGGCGCTATACTCATTGACACGGTGATTTACCCGGCAAACACGCACCAGCCAGCGAATCGGGGAGCGGCAAGATGAAGGTCTGGATTGACCAAGATCTATGCACGGGCGATGGGCTCTGCGAAGAGATCGCTCCTGACGTGTTCACGCTGCTGGACGACGGGTTGGCCTACGTTCGCGAGGGTGACACCATCTTCAGCGACCCGGGCGGCCCCACCGGCTTGGCAATTGTGCCGGCGGGACAGGAAGAGGCGACGATCGAGTCCGCCGAGGAATGTCCCGGGGAGTGCATCTTCATCGAGATCGACGCCTGAGCCGGCCTCGGGCGCCCTTTTCGATCCTTCCGGCCCTCGCGTCGGTCCTTCGCGCCCGTGTCTCGGAGTGCAGCCCCTAGCCCGAGTTGAACCGCACCCAGGCGACGACCCGATCGAGCCCTTCGGGTGGCGTCGGCAGGTGCTCCAGGCTCAACCGCACGAAGAGGGACCCCTCCGCCGACTCGGCGAGCCATCCCGGCGTCGTCGCGGCCATCGGCACGAGCAACCACACCACGGTGCCCACTGCGGCCGCCGCCACGACACACCCGGCCACCCGATCGGCGGAACGCAGGCTCTCGGGAAGGGCGAGGTGTAGGAGCCGGCCGAGCAGGGAGCCGCCGATATGGCCGACGAGCGCTCCGGCCACCAGGATGGCTGCGCTGATCCCCAGCGGGTAAGCGAGGGGGTGCCACCGCTGGGCATCCTCGGCGAGTCTCTCGATCGCCCAGGGCAGGATGTGGACGGCGGCGAGCAGGCCTGGCGCCACACCCAGCCATGCGAGTCCGGGCCGCAGGAGCCCGGAGCGGAGTCCCAGCAACGCCCCCAGCACCAGGAGGCCCAGCACAGCCAGGTCGAGCAGGTTCACGCCGGGCGCCCGGTCAGGCGGGGAGTCGCCGGGCGTGCGTCACGAACCCGGTGTGGGCGACCATGCGGTGATCGGGTCTGACCGCCTCACCGGCGATGTGCCAACCTCGGTGCAGCACCTCCACCGTGGCCGCGAGTGCCCACGGGCCCCTTTCCAAGGATTCGCGCAGACGCGCCGCCTGGATCACGCTGGGCGTGTACGCGACGAGGATGCCGCCCGGTCGCAGGCATTCGGCCGCGTGGGGAGCGACCCGCCAGGGCTCGGGAAGATCGAGGGCGACCCGGTCCAAGTCCATCAGGTCGATGCCCTCGTAGCAGTCGCGTTCCTCCACGTGGTAACGGGCGGTCGCCTCCGGCCCCAGGAACTCGCGGACGTTCTTCTGTGCCCTGCGGGCGAAATCGTCCCGAATCTCGTACCCGACCACCTCTGCGCCGGCGCGCAGCAGCGCCAGCGAGAGCGCCCCCGACCCCACACCGGACTCGAGGACCCGGTGCCCGGGCCCGATGTCGGCGATGAACAGCATCGGAGCGAGGTCCTTGGGGTAGATGACCTGTGCCCCGCGCTTCATCTTCACCACGTAGTCCGACAGCGTGGGGCGGAACGCGCGGAATCGGGTGCCGCCGACCGAGCGCACCTCGCTGCCCTCAGGACGGCCCAGCAGGTCGTCCCAGGACAGCAGGCCCGAGTGGGAGTGGAAGAACCCACCGGGTTCGACTCGGCGCAGATAGGTCCGGTTCTTCCGGTCGACAAGGAGAACCAGGTCGCCGCCGGCGAAGCTCCGGTCAACGTGGCCCTTCGGCGGGACATCCGCGGGAGCTGTTCCGGGGTCAGCCGCCGTGCGGTTTGCTTCCCCCTCGCTCACGCGCCCTGCTTGGACCGGCGTCGGGGCCCGGCGATGACGACAACACGCTCGCCCGGCCGCAGGCGCAGGCTGCTCCGAGCGCCCGGTACCGACGGCCAGAGGGCGCGCTGCAGGCCCCGAAAACCCCAGGCGATCAGCCCCGCGATCAGCCAGCCGGTGCTGGTGCCGAACAGACCTCGAGTGATACCGCGCCGGCGGGCGACCGCCAGCGTCCGCCCGAGCGGGCCCACGACCGCGGACCTCAGTACCGCTGCAGTTCGACGAACGTCCGCGACAGGCGGCCCCGGCGCCTGCCCAGGAAGTACGCCGCGACCGCGAGGAGTACCGTGGCGACCACACCGACCCGCCAGGCGGCTTGCCGAGCCGGTGCGCTGGCGGCGTTCAGAGCGTCCGCCACGTCGTGCAGCTTGGCTTCTAGGTCGTCGCGGGTGATGCGGGCGGTCTCGTCAGTCACGTGGTCGACTCCGGTGTGTGGCGGCGGCGTGCCCGTGCGGCCGACCTTGCAAGCAGGAAGACCACCAAAACCCCCACCAGAACGATGGCGTACGGACTCCAACTGAGGCTACCGGCGAGGTGATCACCGGTCTCGGTCTGCAAGGCACGCAACCCCGCCAGTGCCAGGAGCACCAGGCCCGTACAGAGGAAGATGCCGCCGGCGAGTCCGAATCCGAGCCACGCCGCCAGGCGCTTCAGCGGGTCAACGGCCTCCTGGCGGAAATAGGCCAGGACGACGTCCCGGAGTTCTGCCAGCACTTCGGCGGGGTTGTCCGCTCCGGGTGCTCGCGGTGACTCGTCCGCCGGGGCGTGCGTTCCTGCCGCGGACTCCTCCAAGTGCCGGGTCTCGTCACCCGGAGCCGGAACCATATTTCGAAGTCTACCGCCGGGCCCCATCCGGCCTGATCCCGAGGCCGGCTCGCACCGATGCGACGGGGGCTAGTCCTGCGGTGGCCGACCGCCGGAATCCTTGAGAAGGCGAATCGTCTCGACAACATCTTCGAGCAACCCGTTCAGCAGCTCGAGGCGCTCGACTGTTCCCGCCACGGAGAGCAGGCGCAGGCGATCCAGTTCCCCGATCGGGGCTGCCTCGCAGAGTTGATACGCGGCCAGCCCCGGATTGCTACTCAAGATGTCGCGGCGGGGCCGGCTCGGGTGCGAGTTGGCCGGATCGTTCGCCAGGGCTGCCAGGAGTCGGTCGTAAGTCGCCAGGACGGCGTCGCTGCGTGCCCAGACCGTCGGTGCTGAGGCCGGCGGATCGGGCCAGAGTTCCACCAGAGCCCGCGGATAAGGGTCGTCGGCCAGCCATCGCCGCACGCGCAGGCGCTCGAAGCAGAGGGTTCGCAGCATCCAGCCTCCGTCGTCGGTTGCCCGTGCGGTCCTGATACGTGCCAGCGTCCCGGCGGTGCTGCGTTCCTGATCCGGATCGACGCCCACCTCTGCTCCGCGCATGATCAACACGACCCCGAACAGTCGGTCGCCATCCAGGCACCGGCGCGTCAACTCCCGGTAGCGAGGCTCGAACACGTGGAGAGGTAGCAGATGGCCAGGGAACGGCACCCTCTGGAGAGGGAACATGGGGAGTTCCTGAGTCGCCGGGCGTTCGGTGGCCGGCGACTCCGTGGACACGAGGGGCTATCCCTCTGCGTCGCGGATGTCCCCTCGCCCGCCGTCGGTCTCCGCGAGGTTGGGGTGGGTCACGAGAATCTCCAGCAACTGATGCAGGAACCTTTCGGCTGTCGTGTCTGCGAGATCCTCACCGTTCAGGATGGCCGCGAAAGTCATCGGTCGCCCGTCGCTCCCTGTGGCAAATCCGGCCAGCGAAGCCACGCCGGGGAGTGATCCGGTCTTGGCCCGCACGCGTCCAACGGCGGTTGAATCGACGAAGCGGTTCCGCAGGGTTCCGGATTCGCCTACGACCGGAAGGTAGGACGCCAGCACCCCGTCGGCACCGCCGATCTCGAGAATGTCGGTGACCTGACGGCAACTCATCTCGTTTCCGGAGCTGAGGCCGGAGCCGTCAGCGGGCGGGAAGACCAGGATGGGCTGACCTGCTTCGGCTGCGAGCAGATCCAGGACTGCTAAGGCACCGTCCAGAGTGGTGCCGGTACCGGACCACGCCAGGCCGATCTCCTTCAGCAACAACTCCGCCGTCGTGTTGTCGCTCTCGGTGAGCATGAAGCGGAGGTAGGTGCTGAGCGGTGCCGACTCGATGGTCCCCAGCACGACGTAATCGCTGAAGTCTCTCTCCAGGGCCGCCACGCCGGGGCGCTCGGGGATCGTGACCGAGCGAGCCTCAAGCATGTCGTCGAACAGCGCGGCGGTGCGAAGGGCCGGCTCCGGTTCGAGGAGGAGTCCCGCCGTCCCCTCGATGCCCTCGGGGGCCTGGTAGCCCTGGTTGAGGGCCACGGCGTTGAGGGTGCCCGCCACGCCGTTCTCGGCCCAACCCTCGGGCCAGGACGCAACCGAGGCGACGCTGTCGTAGCGGTCCTCGACGGCGATGACACCGCCGGAGATGCGGGTCAGACCGTTGCTCACCAGATCCGCCGCCAAGTTGTCGAGTGGCGTGGCGACTGCTCCCTGCTTCTCGAGCAGTGCCGCGTAGTCGGGAGTTGCCAGCAGCGGGTCGCCGCCGCCCACCAGGTAGAGGTCGTTGGGGAGGACGCCGTCGACTGCCGGGGCGTCGGCAATGGCCGTCGTGCGGTAGACGTGGTCGGGTCCCAGGGCCGATATCGCGCCCTGCGCCGTTGCGAGTTTCTGCAGCGACGCGGGCGACAGGGGTTCGTCGGCGTCCTTGGCGAACAACTCCTCGCCCGCCTGGCGCACGACGATGCAACTCTGGGCCGGAGAGTGAACCGCCAGCGCCGTGAGGTCGCGCTCCAGTGTCACTTCCCGAGACACCGGCGGCGCCGACGGTGTGCTGGTGCCGACGGTAGGCAGACGTCGCGCCGACAGCAGGGGGACGTCCGCTGCAGCGACCCCCCGCGGTTCCGCCGCCGGAGGATCGTCGGCGAGCCGGTTGGCCACCAGCAGAGTCGCGACTGCGACGGCGAGCAGGACGAGGGGGACGAAGACGCGGAACATACAGTCCAAACTGTAGGCGCCGCCCTTGCCCAACCGGCGCCCCCGGCAACTCCGGGGTTCGGCCCTTCCTCCACCGGTGCGCCAGCGGTGTCCCTGTCCTCAGTCGCCGGAGCGCATCAGACGCCGGAGGCGACCCTCTAGTTCGGTGGAGGGGGGAGAGACTCGGATCCGCTTGCGGCGGGCTGTGTGCCCGCTGAGGATCTCGACCGCCCCTGGTCTCACACCGAGCGATTCGGCAAGAGCCCGCCGCGCCGCCGCATTGGCCCGCCCTCGACTGGGAGGCGCCGTGACACGTACAACCAGGGCGCCGTCGAAGCTCCCCCCGACCGAGACCCGGCCGGACCGCGGCCGCACGTGCACCCAGAATTCCAGTTTTTCCCGCCTCTGAATCGACCCGGTGGCCGACCCCCCGTCCGGCCGTCGTCGGCGAATGGTACCGCCGGTCGGCAAACCCCCGATCGCGGCGGCGGAGGCGGTACGGTCAGAGCGTGCAGATCGTCGCCGCCCTGTTCGTCGAAGAGATCGACGTCCGTCAGGTACCCGGACCGTCCACGCGCATCGACCTCAAGGGTGCGCATTTCTCGGCGGTCGCCCCCGAGGAGCCTCCGTTGGTGTGGGCGCCGCACCTCGTCGTGATCGTGCGCTGCGCTGTTGACGTAGACGGAGCCGGCGTGCTCGAGGTGGTCTACAAGCGCGACAGCACACAGATCGCCCGCAACGTCCAGTTCCTGCAGGTGGAGCCGGGAAAGTTCAACTTCCGTCTCGTCCGCGCCGAGATGGAGTTCGATGACTACGGCACGGTCGAAGCGCATTGCCGCCTCGGGGATGGAGAGGCCACGGTTGTTCCGTACACACTTCTGCCCCCTCCCCCGGTGGGGACGTGAGCCCAGCGGAACCGCTGCGGGACCGATGAGCTTCGCGGTCGCCTGCTCCGAGGCGGACAGGACAGCGGCGGCGGCCACCGCCGTGGCCGATGAACTGGCCGCGTCGTTCGGGGCTGACTCGCCCACCGTCGTCGTGTTCTTTGCCACAGCCGCGCATATCGACGCCATGGACACCCTCACCGCCGTCCTGGCGGAGCGCCTTGCGCCGGAAATGTTGCTCGGCACCAGCGCTGTGTCCGTGATCGCCGGGAATCGTGAGTTCGAGGACGTTCCTGCCGTCGTTGCGTGGGGTGCCCGTGTCGCCGACGCGGCTCCGGTCCGCTTCGGCCCTGCACTAGGAGCCGACCACTCCCCGATCGGCGACCTGCCCGCCATCGACGAGAACCCGCAGACATTGCTGCTGCTTGCCGATCCGTTCAGCTTCCCGGCCGATCGTCTCCTGGGGGAGATCGATGCCACCTGCCCGCAGGTGCGGGCCGTCGGTGGCTTGGCCTCGGCAGCCGGGTCGCCCGGCGGCAACCGCCTGGTGCTCGGAGGGGAGATCTTCGACGACGGCGCGGTGGGTTTGCTGCTCGGGTCGGGCGCCGAGGTCGGCACCGTGGTGTCGCAGGGATGCCGACCGATCGGCCGGCCCTACGTCGTGACGCGCGGGGAGCGGAACCTGATCCACGAACTCGGGGGCCGTCCGGCGCTCGAGCGTCTGCAGGAGATCGTCGGGAGCCTGAGCGACGCCGAGCGCGCCATGGTGCAGCGCGGTCTGCACATCGGCATCGTGGTCAACGAGCACAAGCTGGACTTCGACAGAGGCGACTTCCTGGTGCGCGGGGTGCTCGGCATCGAGAGGGAATCCCGCGGCCTTGCGGTGGGCGACATCGTGGAGACCGGCACCTCGGTGCAGTTCCACGTCCGCGACGCGGAGACGGCGGGCGAGGATCTGCACCGGCTGATGTCGGGACAGCAAGCCGAGGGCGCGCTGCTGTTCACCTGCAACGGCCGAGGACACCGCCTGTTCGGGGTCGCCGACCACGACGCTTCGGTTGTGTCGGGTGCGATCGCTCCGGCACCACTGGCGGGCATGTTCTGTGCCGGGGAGATCGGGCCAGTCGGGCCGCGCAGCTACCTGCACGGCTTCACCGCGTCGGTCGCCCTGTTCGGCCAGGGAGCGGACCGATGACCACGCCGAATCTTCTCGGTGATCATCGCGGCTCGGATCGCCTCGCTGATCCGAACATCGAGCAGCGCGCCATCGGTGTGATCCGTGGTCTGGCGATGGACGCCCCCCACGCCGCCCGCTCCGGCCATCAGGGGACCGCAATGGCGCTCGCGCCCCTGGCGCACGTGCTGTGGAGCCGGATCATGACCTTCGACCCGGCAGCACCCGACTGGCCCGACCGGGACCGTTTCGTGCTGAGTGCCGGCCACGCTTCGATCCTGCTCTACACCATGGCCTATCTCTGCGGGTACGGCCTCACGCTGGATGACCTGCGAGCGTTCCGTCAGTGGGGAAGCCGCACGCCGGGCCATCCCGAAGCCGATACCGCCATCGGTGTGGAGGTGACGACGGGACCACTCGGCCAGGGATTCGCCAATGCCGTGGGCATGGGCTTGGCGGAGCGCTGGCTGCGCACCCGCTACGGCCCCGAACTCTGCGATCACCACACGTTCGTCATCTGCAGCGACGGCGACCTCGCCGAGGGGGTCAGCCACGAAGCGGCCTCGCTGGCCGGGCATCTCGGCCTGGGCCGCCTGGTCTACGTCTACGACGACAATCGCGTGTCCATCGACGGGGAAACCGACCTGTGGCTCTCCGACGACCCTGCCGGTCGGTTCGAGGCCTACGGGTGGCACACCGAGACGCTCGGTGAGGTGGCCGATGACCTCGACGCTCTCGAATCGGCGCTGCGGCGCGCCATGGCGACGGGGGCTCCGTCGCTGCTGATCCTGCGCAGCCATATCGCGCACCCCTCCCCCGACCTCACCGACGCACCCGCGGCCCACGGCTATGCCCTGACCGACCCCGAGATCGCCCGCGCCAAGGTCGCCATGGGGTTGCCACCGGAGAACAGCTTCTGGGTTCCGACCGATGTCCTCGCCTACTACCGGGATGTCGGCAGACGGGGAGCACCGCTGCGAGAGGCCTGGGAACGGCGCTGGACCGAAGCGGTGCGCAGGCAGCCGGAACTCCCTCAAACCTGGGCGGCGCGAGTGCCCGAGGGGTGGGACGCCGACGTGGGGCCCTGGGAGGTCGGCTCGTCCGTCGCGACACGCGCAGCAAGCGGCGCGTGTCTGAACGCCGCCGCGGCCGCCATGGACCACGTCCTGGCGGGCAGCGCCGATCTGACGGGCAACACGGGCACGAAACTCGCCGGGGAGAACCCACTGGGCCGCGACTCCGCCGACGGGCGTCAGGTGTTCTACGGGGTCCGTGAACATGCCATGGGCTCGGCCATGGTGGGAATCGCCCGCCACGGCGGTCTGCTGCCGGTCGGCGGAACCTTCCTCGTCTTCAGCGACTACATGCGACCGGCTGTGCGGCTGGCCGCCCTGTCGCGAGCCAGAGTGGTGTTCTGCTGGTCGCACGATTCCCTCGGGGTCGGCGAGGACGGCCCGACGCATCAGCCCGTGGAGCACGTGGCCAGTCTTCGCGCCATCCCCAACTTGACCGTCATTCGCCCTGCGGACGCCCCGGAGACCCTCGGAGCCTGGCGAATCGCCACGAGCATCGATGGCCCGACCGCCCTCATCCTGAGCCGCCAGGGAACGCCCGTCCTGGACGGGACGGACCCCGAGAACGTGCGCCGCGGCGCGTACCGCCTAGCCGACCCCGCCGGCGCGGCGATGACGCTGGTGGGCTCGGGCAGCGAGGTGGCGCTGTGCGTCCAGGTTGCGGAGCGCTTGCGGGAGGAGGGCATTGTCGCGGCGGTCGTGTCCATGCCCAGTTGGGAGCTGTTCGCCGCTCAGACTGCGGAATACCGCGAGTCGGTGATCCCCGCGGGCAGGCCATCCCTGGCGGTGGAGGCAGGGGTCGCCCAGGGATGGGAACGCTGGGTTGACCGGGCCCTGGGCGTTGAGCGTTTCGGCGCCTCGGCGCCCGGAGACGTCGTGCTGGCGGAGTTGGGAATGAACCCCGCACGGGTCGCCTCCGCCGCAAAAGAGCTGCTGAACGATGCGCTCGGGGGCGGATTCGCCGCCTCGAGCGCGGCACGTTAGCGAAGGGAGTCCCCATGAGCCGACTGGTCGAACTCCACCGGGTGGGCCGGCAGAGCCCGTGGCTCGACAACCTGAGGCGCAACTGGATCACCGGCGGCGAGCTGGCTCGCTGGGTGGAGCGGGGCTGCCGCGGGGTCACCTCCAACCCCACGATCTTTCAGAAGGCCATGACAGCCGGCGATGCCTACGACGGCGAACTGGCCGAGTTGACGGCCGGAGGCGCTGGAACCGAGGAGAGCTACTGGCAGCTCGTCATCGGCGACATCAGCGCCGCTCTGGGCGTCCTGCGCCCGGTCCACGACGCCAGCGACGGTGTCGACGGCTACGTCTCGGTGGAGGTCGCCCCCGAACTGGCGCACGACGCGGCGGCGACCGTGCACGCCGCGCGACTGCTGCACGACCGGATCGATGCCCCGAACCTGTACGTCAAGGTCCCGGCCACCGCCGCAGGCGTCGAGGCCCTCCAGACTCTGACGGCCGAGGGCCACAGCATCAACGTGACCCTCATCTTCTCCCTTTCGCGTTACGAGGAGGTCATCGAGGCGTACCTCGCGGGTCTCGAATCCCGCGCCGACGATCTGAGCGACATCTCGGGGGTTGCATCCTTCTTCGTGAGCCGCGTGGATACCGAGGTCGACCGGCGGTTGCGGGCGATCGGGACGCCGGTGGCCGCGGCACTGCAGGGGCAGATCGCGGTTGCGCAGGCGAAGCTGGCTTATGCCACGTTCCGGCGGTGTTTCTCCGGAGCGCGCTGGGAGGCTCTGGCGGCCCGTGGTGCTCGCCTGCAGCGGCCGCTGTGGGCGTCCACCTCCGCGAAGAACCCGGCGTATCCCGACACCATGTACGTGGACAACCTGATCGGGCCGGAGACGGTGAACACCCTCCCCGAAGCCACGATCGAGGCCTTCGAGGACCACGGCAGGGTGGCGCGGACCATCGACTCTGACGTCGATGTCGCCGGCGAGGCTCTCGCGGCTCTCGATACCGTCGGCGTGGATCTGGCGGAGGTGGCCGAGGTTCTGGAAGCCGAAGGTGTGTCAGCATTCGCCAAGTCCTTCGACGAGCTCCTCGACACGCTGGCACGGCGCGCTGAGGATCTCACCGCCTGATCGTCCTGCTGGCGCCGCCGGCTCGCAACGCCCTGACACTCTCCTGATAGCGGAGTCTCAGGTGCCGGGTATCCCGTCGATGACGTCGGCCTGCAATGCCGCGACCGCCCTGGCGACGGCCCGCCGGGCCCGGATCAGCCGCCGCTCGGCCGCAAGATGCGCGGGTTCGCCGCCGGCGGCCGCTTCCCGCAAGTGCGCGAAGGCGAGGTCATCCATGTCCGCGGCGATGTCGGCCAGCCGGGTCGCCAGGTCCTCGAAGGAATCCTCGATACGTCCCATGCCTGAAGTCTGCCCGACGGGCGTTCCGCTGCGGCGCGGTCACATGGCTCCCTCCGGTCCGCGGGCCATTCTCAGAGTCGACCGGACCGCCCGATAGCCTCGCCTCCGGTGCGCTTCCTCCGCTCATTCCGGCCGGCGGGTCGGCTGCCACGAGTCCTGGGGGCGGCAGTTGGCCTGGGCGTCTGCGTCGGACTGCTCGTCGCCGCCTTCGAGCAACTCGTCATCGAGGTCATGCTCGAGAGACTCTTCCACCTGCCGCTGTGGCAGCAGGCGCTGGCGCCGCTCGTCGGCCTGTCCGCGGCCGCGCTGCTGCTGCATGTCGTCGGCGGCCGAGGCACGACGCCGTCAACCTCCGACGAGTACATCAGGGCCTTCCACGCGCGTTCACCCCGGTTGCCGCTGCGCCAACTCCCTGCCAAGCTCCTGGCGGGCGCCGCCACGATCGGCTCTGGCGGCGCGCTGGGCATGGAGGGCCCGTCGATCTACGCCGGCGCGTCGGTGGCACACAATCTCCAGCGGCTGTTCCAGCGCTTCCTCCGCCGGGAGGAGATGCAGATGCTGCTCACAGCCGGCGCCGCCGCGGGCGTTGCTGCGATCTTCCGAGCGCCGGCGACGGGTGTCATCTTCGCCCTCGAGGCCCCCTACCGCGACGACGTGACCCGCCGGGCGCTGCTGCCGTCGCTGCTGGCTTCCGCTGTGAGCTTCCTGGTCTTCGCGGTCGTCCTCGGCGACACCAGTCCGGTCTTCCCGGGACTTTCCGGCGACCTCCGGACGCTCGCGATCGTCGACCTTCTCGGAGGCGCCCTGGTTGGCGTGACCGCGGGGCTGGGCGGGCGCGGCTTCGCGGCGCTCGTGCGCCGGGCCAAGGCACTGCCCAGGCGCTTCGGCCACATTCCCCGCATTCTCGCCACGGGCGGGCTGCTGTGCGGGTTGGCGTTCGCCACCGATGCCCTCTACGGGGTGCCCCTGAGCCTTGGACCCGGGGTGCGCTCGGCGGACTGGGTGCTGGAGGTGCCACGCGGCGTTTGGCTCATCGTGGCCCTCTTCGGATTCCGGCTCGTGGCCACGCTGGCCACGCTCGCGGCGGGTGGCACCGGAGGGATGTTCATCCCCCTGGCAGTCCAGGGCGTGCTGATGGGAACGATCGTGGGCGTCCTCTTGGAGCAGACCGAGACCGGCCTGTATCCCACGCTCGGCCTGGCCGCATTTCTCGGGGCCGGCTACCGGGCGCCGATCGCCGCGGTCATGTTCGTCGCCGAGTCCAGCCAGGGATCCTCGTTCGTGGTTCCGGCACTGGTGGCCGCGGCCGTGGCGCAACTGGTGGCGGGACGCGCCAGCGTCTCCTCCCACCAGGCCGCCGAACGCCTGGGCCACCTCGAGAGACGCTTCATGCTTCCCATCACGTCGGTCCTACGGACCGACGTCTTGACGGTCCCTTCCGATGCAACGATCGCCGAATTGATGACCATGCATGTCCTCGGACGTCGCGAGCGGGAGGTGGCGGTCGTCGACGGCCATCGCTACGTGGGCATGTGCGGCCTCGACCAGATCGGCGACCTGCCGCGCAGCGAGTGGGAGTCGACCACCGTCGCGGACATGGTCGCCACCGATCTCCCCGCCGCGCAGCCGTCGTGGACCCTGCGAGATGCCGTCGCGGCCATGGACAAGGCGGACATCGAGATGCTCGCCGTCGTGACCGCCGACGGCTCGTTCATCGGACTGGTTCTCGAGGACGACATCCTGAAGCTCGACGAGATCCTCGATGAGACCGGCGGCTGACCGTCCCTCTCCGGCGCCATCCCCAGCTCGACGAGATCCTCGAGGAGACCGGCGGCTGACCGTCCCTCTCCGGCGCCATCCCCAGCTCGGGGTGACCGGCGCCAGGTGCCCGGTGAGCTACGTCGGGCTCACGCCGAGGTCTGGCTCGCTTCGTCGATCTATGCGTCGCCGCTGTTCGCGCACCAGGAGCGATGGTCGTGGCCGGGTAGTGCCTCGCACTCGGGGCAGGGTTCCTCGTCGTCCTCGAAGAGTTGGTCGAAGCTGTCGCTGGTTTGTTTCAGCGCACGAGCTTCCTCGTAGCGGCGGTGGCGTCCCTTCTTCACAAGCAGAACTCCGAACTTGACATGCCGGCCGCCACGGTGTCGGCGTCCAACTCTCGTCTGTTTGCGGCGACTTGTTGTTGCGTCGCGCGGTCCCCGCGGGCACACAGTTTAGCCGCCGCGAGCGGCGATCTCTGGTAAGGCACTGTGACGGCACCGCCTCCTCGGGACGGGGCGATGGCCCGGCCCGAGAACCGGTACCGCCGGCTCAGAGCGGCCGACCGGATCGCTCCTCGAGGCGGAGCGTCCCCCCGGACTCCAGAGCCACCGCTGCCTTGCCGGCGACCAGCTCCTCGATACGCGTGCCGTACAGCTCATAACGCCAGCCACCGGCCAGCCTGGCGTCCGGCCGGCTGTCCAGGAATGATTCGAGATCGGCACGTGTTGCGACGAGCGCCGGATCGAGATCGTCATCGCGGGCCACCTGTGACAGCCATGCCGACACGAGCGTCGCAACCGGCTGCAAGTGCGATCTGCGCGGACCCGGCGGTACGGAGGGAACTTTCGGAGGGTTGCGACGCGCCTGCTCGATGACCTCCAGCAGTTCGGTAGCCGCCTCGCCCGCCAAGGCCCGGCTGTCCACGCCGCGAACCGCGCCGAGCGCGGCCCGCGTCCGCGGAACCGCCTGCACCACCGCAGCAAGTGCCAGGTCGCCGAGCACATAGCGCGGCGGCAGATCCAGCGCCGCGGCCCGCCGCTCCCGCCACGCCCCCACGGCAACCGCCATCGGCCGGGATCGCTTGGGCAGCCTGCGAAGCTCGCGCACGCGGAGCCACGCCTCCTCCGGACGGCGCGGCGCTGATTGCCGCGCTCGCAGCTTCTCGCACTCCTCCTCGCACCAACCGAGCCGACCGCGTGCGGTCAGCGCGGTACGCAATCTGTCGTGCAGGTTCAGCAGGTGGCGAACGTCGTTGGCTGCGTACTCCAGCTGCTCGGGCTGCAACGGTCGCCGTAGCCAGTCGGTCAGGCGATCGCCCTTGGCGACCTCGACGTCGAGAAACCTGTCGAGAAGATCGCCTAGCGACGGCGAACGCATGCCACAGAAACCCGCTGCCGTCTGGGTGTCGATCAGCCGGCTCGGTATCCGCCCGACGGCATGCCAAAGGATCTCGAGGTCCTGGTCAGGGGCGTGCATGACCGCCGTGGTCGGGCTGTCGAACAACTCGCCGAGGGGTTCGGGTGAGGTGGCGAGCGGATCGACGAGGATCACCCGTTCTCCCCAGGCGAGCTGTACGAGGCCCAGACGGGGATAGTACGTCTGTTCCCGGTGGAATTCGGTGTCGAGCGCGTACCGCGTCTCGGTGCCCGCCTCGGCAAGGAGCTCGACGAGGCGGGCCCTGTCCGAAACCAGCTCGTAGTCGCTCAGGAGCCGGCCCCCCGGGTTCGGTGTCCACCTCGCGGGGCCACAAGCCCGCCGCCGCCCTCGCCCATCCCCGAACGCGGGGCGATGTCGGCGCCGGCATGGCCAGTGGGATGGAGACCGGATGGCGTGCCGTGCAGATCATCCGGCGTGTCGACGTCGAGGAGTGTGCCCGGGTCTCGTACCGCGACACTCTGTACTCGAAGTATCTCGAGGGCTGCGGTGAGGCGACGCTCGCCTCCCGCGAAGGCGGCGCTAAGCACGTCGCGAGAATCCCGCCGCCACACAGCGTGCGTCGGCAGCCGGCGGCCGACCAGCAGCGGCACGACGGCGTCCGTGTCATCGCCAGTGCGGGACAGGAGCTCGCTGACCGTCTCGGCGCTGGCATGGGGCAGATCGCACGACAGGACGACGACCCAGTCGGTTGCGGCGACCCTCAGAGCCGTCAGGAGCCCGCCGAAGGGTCCCTCCCCGGGGGTGTCGTCGGGGATCGCCACGAACCCGAGCCGGGAGAGCCGGACCCGGTCTCCCCCGACGCTGAGCACCTCGGCTGCTCCGGCCTCGGCGAGTGCGCTTCGAGCGATATCGGCGAGCGGTCGGCCGCCGTAGTTGATGAAGGCCTTGTCCTGCCCCATGCGCCGGCTCCGACCGCCGGCGAGCACGGCACCGCTGAAGGTCATCATGGTGCCGTCACGAATCGAAGACTTCCGGCGACCATTCGGGATCAAGTTGGTGCAGGAACTGCTCGCAGCGCTGCGCCTCGGCCTCCTCCCCGAGTTCGGCAGCCGTCCTGGCAAGGCCTGACAGGGCGCGCAGGAACCCTCGGTTCTCCGGGTATCGCCAGCGGACGTAGCCCGTACCGCGCCAGCCACTTCGACGCAGTCTGTCGAGACCACGGTGGTATCCCGCGCGGAAGCAGGCGTACGCCTCGACGGTGTCCCGCGCCTCCTGCCCGAGCCGCGCCCAGCCATCGAGGAACTGCGGCCAGCGTGCCACGACGGTGCTGATCCGAGCGCGCCTCTCGTCCGCCGTGGCCCTGAGAGCATCCGCCAGGAGATGGAGCGCCTCGGTGGGTTCGGCGTTGAGCACCGTCTCGAGTGGTCCGGAGGGACTCAGCGAAATTGGAATGTCACTCACCGCTGCTCCTTCTCAGTCATGCCGTCGCGGGCTGCCAATGTCAGAGTCAGTCGCAGCGCTACGCGGCACGTCGGGATGCACAAAGCATTCACAAGACATTATCGCGCCGGCTCTGGCGAACTCCGGAGCTCCCGGAGATCCTCGGGCACCCGCAGCAGGCGCAGGACGTCGGTGCTCCGCATCGCCGGATTGATCCCCGCCAGAATCGCCACGAGATCCCCGGCTCGGATGCGTCCCATGGCGACGGACGCCTCGACCGCGTCGGCGACCCGTGATTCGTACGCGATCTCGCCGGCGAGGAGGACCGGCTCGACCCCCCAACTGAGGGTCAGCTGACGGACCGTCCGCGGGTCGGCGCTGAAGCCGAGCACCGGCACGCGGGGGCGGAAGCGCGCCATCGAGCGAACGGTGAACCCGCTGCCCGAGACGCAGACCAGCGCGGCGAGGTCCACCTCTGCCACCACCCGCGAAGCCGCCATCGTCATTGCGTCGGTGACCGACAGCGACGCTTGGGTGGGATTGATCATGCGCAGCTGCGTGATGTTCTGTGCCCAGCGAGGATGGTCGAAGTGACTATCGGCCTCCGCGGCGATGCGAGCCATTGTGGCCACGACGTGCACGGGGTCGCTACCGATCGCCGTCTCGGCGGAGAGCATGACGGCGCTGGAGCCGTCGAAGACCGCGTTCGCCACATCGGAGGCTTCGGCCCGTGTCGGAATGGGCGACTCGATCATGGACTCCAGCATCTGTGTGGCGGTGATAGCAGGGCGTCCCCCGGCAATGCAGCGCCGGATGATGTCCTTCTGGAGGTGCGGCAGGTCTTCGATCGGGAACTCGATGCCCAGGTCACCCCGCGCCACCATGATGGCGTCAGCCTCCGTGATGATGGTGTCGATGTTCTCCACGGCCATCCGGGTCTCGATCTTGGCGACGAGCAGCGGGCCGGGGGACGGAGCCGCCACTCTCAGGGCTCGGACATCATCGGGCCCTCGCACGAAGGAAGCGCCGAGGAAGTCCACTCCGACCTCGACTAATGCCTCGGCGTAGCGCAGGTCTTGCTCGGTCGGCGTCGCGATGCTGAGGCGGTCCGAGGGGATGTAGATGCCCGGTCGACCGCGCAGGAGTCCGCCGTGGAGGACGCGCCCGCGTAACTCGTCGCTGCACACCGAGGCGATCTCGATGAGGATCTGCCCGTCGGCGAGCCCGACACGGTCCCCTACCTTCACATCATCCAGCAGGCGGTCGTAGTCCACCTCGAGAATGCGGGTGTCACTGGCGGTGCTCCCGGGACGGAGGATCACCTCTGCGTCCTGGTCGAGCATTGCGCCACCGCGCGGGAACGGGGCCATACGGATCTTCGGGCCCGGGAGATCCGCGAGGATGCCGAGTTCGCGCCCCTTCTCTGCGGCGACCCGGCGGATCCGGTTGTAGAGCACGAGCGACCCTTCCAGCGACCCATGCGAGAGGTTCAGGCGAGCCACGTCCATGCCGGCTTCCATGAGCTGTGCCAGCACGCGCGGGCTTTCCGAGGCGGGCCCGATCGTGGCAACGATCTTGGTCCGGCGCCGGCCGCGGCTCATTCCGAGAGCCCTGGAATCCACCGGAGAAGCCCGGCGGAGGATCGAATCGCTCGAGGTGCCGGGGCGCCGGCCGACCAAGGACCGCGGACTCCGGATTCGGGGCTCGGAGTGCCCGGGACGGGGAGAGCGCGGGCCTGCCGAATGCTTACAGGCAACATCACCCAACCCATCGTGTGAGGAGGTTACCCGTGTCGCTATCCTGCGCGTTATCGTTGACCTGCCGCCGTATCTCCGCAACGACGGGCCGCTGGCGTTCGCCCATCGCGGCGGCGGTCTGGAGGCTCCGGAGAACACCATGACGGCCTTCGAGCGAGCCGTTGACATGGGGTTTCGGTATCTGGAGACCGATGCCCGCCTCACCAGCGACGGCGTCGTGGTTGCGTTCCATGATCCGGTACTCGACCGGCTGACCGACCGCTGCGGACGGGTCGCCGAACTCGGCTGGGCGGAGGTGTGCGCCGCCCGGGTCCACGGTGCCGAGCCGGTACCGAGATTGGAGGACGTGCTGTCCGCCTGGAGCGACGTGCGCTTCAACATCGAACCGAAGTGTGACGAAGTCGTCGTGCCGCTGGCCGAACTGGTGCTGCGCATGGGGATGACCGAGAGAGTCTGTTTCGGCTCGTTCAAAGGGCGACGGACGGCGCGCTTGGCCGCTCGGCTGGGGCCCGCCGTTTGCCGGAGTCTGGGCCCGTCTGGCGTGGCACGGGTGCGACTGGCATCGGTGGGGCTGCCCGTCCCGATCGCGACCCGCGGCGCGGCCTGTGTGCAGGTGCCGGCCTTCATCGAAGGTCGTCGGTTGGTGGACGAGCGGTTCGTCGAGCAGGCGCATCGCAGTTCGCTACAGGTCCATGTGTGGACCGTCGACGACCGCGACCACATGGGTCGGCTGCTGGACATCGGCGTGGACGGTCTGATGAGTGACCGCCCGAGCGTCCTGCGCTGCGTCCTCGAGTCGCGGGGTGCTTGGTAATCGAGTCGAATCGTACCTGAGAACCGACCCCTCCCATCGCAGCGGAACGTCGCGGGCGAATCTGTTGACCAAAGCGTTGACAACTCCCGGTAACCCTGTTGACAGCTGAACGCCAACTGGGGATTTCTTGGCGACTTCTGGGGATTTCCGCCGATTTCGACTATCTGGCATTGAACAGGTCGGTCGCGTTTGCTTGAATAACAGGCAACCGAACCACCTGCTTTGCTCCTTGCCGCGAGGAGAGGAGCCCGCAGGAGGAGCCGAGAACCGGGAAACCGGAACGGAGCAACTCCGGAGGAGCCGAGAACCGGGAAACCGGAACGGAGCAACTCCAGCGGAACGGGGTGGAGGGTTCGGCCAGGATCGGATCCGCCGGAACCTGGCAACAGGGACCGGAGGCGGGATCGTCGGCCGCAAGGCAGGCGGACTTGCTCCGAACCGACCGGAACCGTCGGAGGCTTCGGCCACCGGCAGAGACCGGGAGGAACGGGGAAACCGGGCCACCTCTGCGGAGTGGGCCGGCCGCTAGGTGAAGATTCGAACGGAGGCCCCGAGAAGCCGACCGGCGCAAGCCGGGAAGCTACTCGGGGCCTCAACCGTTCTGATCGACATTGCGTGGCCCGGCGGATCCGACGCCCGATGACCTGCCCGGTCCAAGCGGCGGGACATGTCAGACGCGTTCGCAGGCCCTCCAGCAATACCAGGCCGCGACGGATCGAAAAGGCCGGAACTCCTCGCCGGCCTTCTCGAGCGCTTCGGGTGACGGCAGATCGGCAAGTCCGAACGTCAGGGCATAACCCCGGCGCACACCCAGATCGCCCACCGGCCATACGTCGAGCCGGTGCAGTGTGAACAACAGGAACATTTGCGCGGTCCAGGGGCCGATGCCGCGAACCTTCACGAGGCAGGCGATGACCTCCTCGTCGCTGAGGCGTCCAAGTCCCGCCAGCCCGAGACTGCCCGAAAAGTCTCGTTCCGCGAGGTCGACGAGGGCGGCCGTCTTCGCCGCCGACAGACCCGCGCCCCTCAGAGCCTCCGTCCCGGCGTCAACAACGCTGGTGGCGGTGCAGTCACCCCCGAGCACCAGGAGGACACGGTCCCAGATCGCGCCCGCGGCTGCGCCGGCCAGCTGCTGGTAGGCGATCGCCCGTGCAACGGATGCGAACCGTTCGGAGACCCGTGGTCGACTGCCCAGCCGGCACGGACCATGCAGCGCCATGAGATGGGCCATCTCGGGCCTGCGACGGGCGACCTCCTCGCTAGCCTCCCTGAGGGTGGTGCCGGGCACACGCCGATGCTACGTGGACCGTCCGCTGATCGTTTCCCGGTTGCCCGTTTCCCGGTTGCCGCTCGGACGGTCACCCTCCCCCGGGTTCGCCGCTCGCCGGTCTGCACCCTGGTGATCGAACGGTAGGGTCGATTCGTGGCACCTCCGCCGGTTGCGCTCGTCCACGGCCTCGGCACGTCCGCGGAGCGCACGTGGAAGCACTTGGGTTGGATCGACCTGCTCGAGGAGTCGGGGCGTGAGGTATGCGCTCCGGACCTGCTGGGCCACGGCGACGCCCCCAAGCCTCACGACCCCGCCGCCTACGCCGATCTGGAGGGATGGCTTGCCGAACGGCTGCCGCCGGGACCTCTCGACGCCATCGGCTTCTCACTGGGCGCCCGGCTGCTGCTGGGAGTCGCCGCCAACCAGCCCGAGCGATTCCGGCGCCTCGTCGTAGCCGGCGTGGGGCGAAGCCTGTTCGCCGGCATGGGCGATCGCCGCCGCTCGATCGCGAAGGCCATCGCCGCGCCCGCCCCGCCGGAGGACCCCCAGATGTCGTACTTCCACGCCCTCGCCGGGAGCGCTGACGTGGATCGAGCTGCCCTGATCGCGTTCCTGGAAGGCTTCGCCGCGGATATCGAGCCGGACCGCCTCACGGCTGTGACGTGCCCGGTGCTCGTGGTACTCGGCGACTGCGACCCCTTCGGCCCACCCGATGAACTCGTGAACGCGCTCCCTGACGCGACGTTGCGGACCCTCCGGGGGGTCGACCACTTCGCCACGCCAAAGAGCTTCGACTTCCTCGACGCCGCGCTGAACTGGGTCGGCGAACCCGTCTCCTAGCACCGGCGGCTGCGCGGTCGCGGCTCAGTCCTCGCCCATCTCGGCACCCTGTACCTCGCCGACGCCCGGCGCCACCACGCCGCTCGTGCGGATCCATCCAGTTCCTGAGGTTCGGCCGGCGAGCAGCACCCAGACGCCGCAGATTGCCGAGATGATCGACGCGGTGAGCATGCTGACCGAGAACGCCCGGCTGAAGGCGGTTGCCACCTCGGAGGCGACCGCCTCGACGTTACCGGCGGTCAATTCCCCGGCAGCCTCGAGTTGCGCGGCTCGTTCGAGCGCCGCACCCGGCGAGTCAGCGGCTGCGCCGGCCACTGACGCATCGAGGGCTCCTGTATCGATGCTGCGGCGGTAGACCACCGTGGAGAGGGTGCCGAGGATCGCAATGCCGAGCGCCGCGCCGATCTCGCGGGAGGCGTCGTTGACGGCCGAGCCGACCCCTGCCTTGGCGAGAGGTGTGGACGCCATGATGTCGTTCGTGGCGGGAATGGTCGTGAGGCTGAGACCGACCCCGGCAAGAGTGATTGGCGCGGCGAGGAATCCGTAGCCGGTCGTCGGTTCGGCAAGCGCCAGCAGGCCGAAACTCACCGCGAGGACGGCGAACCCCCAGGCCATGACCCGTGATCCGCCGAAGCGGCTCGTGAGCCTGGGCGTGAGGGGGGCGACGAGCATCCCGCCCACCGCGTCGGGGAGAGTGGCGAGCCCTGCTTGCAACGGGCTGTAGTCCAGGGCGAACTGGACGTAGAGGACGAGCAGGTACCAGAACCCAATGAGCACGAGGAACGCCAGCGTGTTTACCCCCGCACCGACGGTGAAGCGGCGGTGCGAGAAGAGCGAGAGCGGCAGCATCGGACTGACGGCTCGGCGCTCCCAGGCGATGAACCCCGCCCCGACAACGAGTGCCACCGTCAATGCGGCGACGACCAGAGGCGACGTCCAACCCCGCTGCGGACCCTCGATGATGCCGAACAGCAGGGAACCCAGCGCCACGAGCGAGGTGACCGCACCAACGGGATCGAGCCGGGCGGCGTCGGGATCGCTGGATCGCGGCACCCAGAGCGCGGTCGCCAGAAGAACCGCGGCGGCGATGGGCACGTTGTACAGGAACGCCAACTCCCATCCGCCTGGCGGGATGATCCACCAGCCGGTGATGAGCACGCCCGTGAGCAGAGGGCCGAGCGCGCCGCCGGCTCCGGCCACACCGGCCCAGATGGCGATCGCCTTCGGCCGCTCGCGTGGCGAAAAGACATTCGTCGCGATGGAGAGCGTCACCGGCATGATGAACGCTGCGCCGAGACCCATCGTCGCCCTGGATACCAGGAGGATCGCGGCGCTGCCGGCGGTGCCGCCGAGCAAGGCGCC
Source organism: Acidimicrobiales bacterium (assembly GCA_963668565.2). Taxonomy (GTDB): domain Bacteria; phylum Actinomycetota; class Acidimicrobiia; order Acidimicrobiales; family CATQHL01; genus VXNF01. The sequence goes on along the minus strand of CAXXMX010000010.1, from coordinate 2,751,330 downwards.
ACCCGCGAAGATGACGAGTCCGACCTCCAGCGCTCCCTTGCGCCCGTAGCGGTCGCCGATCGCCCCCGCTGCCAGCAGGAGACCCCCGAACGTGAGGGTGTAGGCGTTGTTGATCCACTGCAGGACGGTCAGACCCACACCGAGATCGCGCTGAAGGCTGGCGAGAGCAACGTTGACACCGGCGATCGACATGATCACCAGCGCGAGTCCGAGGCTCACGACCGCCAGCAACCACCACCGTCGCCGATACACCTCAGGTTGCCGGTAGAGCTCCACTACTCGCCAGACTCGGGGCGGGGGCCGGGACCGCTAGCGCTGCGGTTGATCCGTGGGCGTGACCGGGGCGGGGAGCAGGGTACGACCCTCCAACCAGTGGTCGACGGCAGCCGCGCACGAACGGCCCTCGGCAATGGCCCACACGATGAGGCTCTGGCCGCGGCCCATGTCGCCGCAGACGAAGACGCCGTCGACGTTCGTCATCCAGTAGTCATTGCGGGCGACGTTGCCGCGGGCGTCGAAGGCCACCCCGAGAGATTCCAGCAGGCGTGAGCGCTCGGGCCCCACGAAACCGAGGGCCAGCAGCACGAGTTGGGTTCGATGTTCCTCCTCGGTGCCAGCGATGGGTTCGAAGCTCATGCGGCCGTTCTCGAGGCGCTGCTCGACGCGCACGGTCTGCAGCGCCGCCACTCGCCCGTTGCCGTCGCCGACGAACCGCTGCGTCTGGATGGCGTAGAGCCGCTCACCGCCTTCCTCGTGTGCCGGGGAGGTCCGCATCATCAGCGGCCAAGTGGGCCACGGCGTGCTCGGCGCCCGCTCGTCGGGGGGGCGGGGCATGATCTCGAACTGCTGCACCGAGGCACAGCGCTGGCGGTGCACGGTGCCGAGGCAGTCGGCACCCGTGTCGCCCCCACCCACGATGATGACGTCTTTCCCGGTAGCCGGGAACGGGTGGTCCTGGATATCTCCCTCGATGACCCGGTTGGAGGGCGGCAGGAATTCCATGGCCTGATGGATGCCCTCGAGGTCCCGACCGGGGATAGGCAGATCACGCCAGGCCGTGGCGCCGCCGGCCAACACGACGGCGTCGAAGTTCTCCTGCAGGGCCCCCGCGGAGATGTCCACACCCACGTCGGTGCCGGTCACGAAACTCGTTCCCTCGGCTGCCATCTGGTCCAGGCGGCGATCCAGGAAGCGCTTCTCCATCTTGAACTCAGGTATGCCGTAGCGCAGCAGGCCGCCCGGGCGGTCGGCCCGCTCGAAGCACACGACCGTGTGGCCGGCGCGCGTGAGTTGCTGTGCGGCGGCAAGGCCGGCGGGACCCGAACCGATTACAGCCACTCGACGCCCGGTGCTCTCGGCAGGAGGCAGGGGGCCGACCCAGCCTTCGTCCCAGGCTCGATCGATGATCTCCAGCTCGATCTGCTTGATCGTGACCGGGTCCTCGTTGATCCCGAGAACGCAGGACGCCTCGCAGGGAGCCGGACAGAGCCGGCCCGTGAACTCTGGAAAGTTGTTGGTGGCATGCAGTCGCTCGATGGCGGCGCGCCACTGGTCGCGGTGGACGAGGTCGTTCCAGTCAGGGATCAGGTTGCCGAGGGGACAGCCGCTGTTGCAGAACGGGATCCCACAGTCCATGCAGCGGGATGCCTGCGTGCGCACCGCGTCGGCGCCGAAGGGACGGTAAACCTCGCGCCAGTCCCGTAGACGCACAGGAACGGGCCGCCGCGCGGGCACCGCGCGGTCGTGCTTCATGAATCCGCGAGGGTCACCCACGGTCGGCATCCGGTGGCATCGGACCCCTCAGTCGTGCGCCGCGGCCATGATTGCCACCTGCACGTCCTCGCCGGTCGACGTGGCCCGTTTCGTGACCTCCAGAACCCGCTTGTAGTCCTTGGGCATCACCTTCACGAACAGGTGCAGGTGCGTCTCGTCATCGGCCAGCATGCGTTCCGCCACTCGGGACTCGGTCTCGGCGTAGTGCATGCGCAGCCTCTCGATCAGCCACGCGCGGTCCTCGTCGCTCAGCGGGTCGAGGTCCACCATCTCCCGGTTCACCCGGAGTGCGAGCGTGCCGGCGGGGTCGTAGACGTAAGCGATCCCGCCAGACATACCGGCGCCGAAGTTGCGCCCCGTGGGCCCCAGGATGACCGCCCTGCCGCCGGTCATGTACTCGCAACCGTGATCGCCCACCCCCTCGGCGACGGCGACGGCTCCGGAGTTGCGCACGCAGAACCGCTCCCCGACCACCCCGCGCAGGAACGCCTCACCGCCGGTGGCGCCGTAGAGCACGACGTTTCCGGCAAGAACGTTCTCCTCCGCGGCGAAGACGGCCTCGCGATGGGGGCGGGCCACGATCCGGCCACCCGACAGGCCCTTGCCGAGGTAATCGTTGGCGTCGCCAAAGAGCCGCAGCGTCACGCCCGAGGGCAGGAACGCTCCGAAGCTGTTGCCCGCCGAGCCTTCGAAGCGCACGTCGATGGTGTCGTCCGGCAACCCTTCGGCTCCGTAGCGGCTGGTTATCTCGTAGCCCAGCATCGTGCCGACGGTGCGGTTCACGTTGCGGATCGGGAGGTCGATCCGCACCGGCTCCCGGTGTTCGAGCGCCGGCGCTGCCAGGCGGATCAACTCGTTGTCGAGCGCCCGGTCGAGGCCGTGGTCCTGCTCGACGGCGCAGTAACGGTGGCTGCCCGGGTCAATGTCGGGCATGTGGAACATGGGGCTCAGGTCGAGGCCTTCGGCCTTCCAGTGGTTCACAGCGGAGGTCATATCCAGGAGATCTGCTCGGCCGACTGCCTCGTTTAGCGTGCGGAACCCGAGGCTCGCCAAGTTCTCGCGAACCTCGTTGGCCACGAACTTCATGAAGTTCACGACGAACTCGGCCCGCCCGGCGAACTTGCGCCGCAGCTCGGGGTTCTGGGTGGCGATTCCCACCGGACAGGTGTCCAGGTGACACACCCGCATCATCACGCAACCCATCACGACGAGTGGCGCCGTTGCGAAACCGAACTCCTCGGCCCCCAGCAGGGCCGCGATGATGACGTCCCGCCCGGTCTTCAGCTGCCCGTCCACCTGCACGACGATCCGGTCGCGCAGGTCGTTCAGCAGCAGGGTCTGCTGGGTTTCCGCGAGTCCCAGTTCCCAGGGAGTTCCAGCGTGCTTGATGGACGTCAGCGGCGATGCGCCGGTACCACCGTCGTGGCCGGAGATCAGCACGACGTCGGCATGGGCCTTGGAGACTCCGGCCGCCACCGTGCCGACACCCAACTCCGACACCAGCTTCACGTGGATGCGCGCCCGGGGATTGGCGTTCTTGAGGTCGTGGATGAGTTGCGCCAGGTCCTCGATCGAGTAGATGTCGTGGTGCGGCGGCGGTGAGATGAGCCCGACGCCCGGCGTCGAGTGGCGCACCTCGGCGATCCAGGGCCAGACCTTGTGCCCGGGAAGCTGGCCGCCCTCGCCCGGCTTGGCGCCCTGGGCCATCTTGATCTGGATGTCGTCGGCCTCGACGAGGTATTGGCTGGTCACGCCGAAGCGCCCGGAGGCTGCCTGCTTGACGGCGCTGCGCCGCGAGTCGCCGTTGGGGTCGAGCACGTACCGGCGGGGATCCTCCCCGCCCTCTCCGGTGTTCGACTTCCCGCCGAGGCGGTTCATGGCGATCGCCAGGGTCTCGTGCGCCTCGGCGGAGATCGAGCCGTAGGACATCGCCCCGGTTGCGAATCGCTTCACGATCTCGCTGACCGGCTCGACCTCGCTCAATGGCACGGGCTCGCAGCGCTCAGTGCGCAAGCGGAACAGACCGCGCAGGGTCCCGAGGTTCTGGGATTGCCCGTCGACGGCTGCGGAGTACTGCCGGAAGATGTCGAAGCGGCCTGCCCGGGTGGCGTGCTGGAGTTTGAATACCGTCTCGGGGTTGAACAGGTGGAACTCACCCTCGCGGCGCCACTGGTACTCGCCGCCGAGTTCCAGGTCGCGGTGTGCCCGCTCGACGTCGTTCGGGGCGTACGCAAGCCGGTGGCGCAACTCCACCTCCCGGGCGAGGTGTGAGTAGCCGATGCCGCCAAGGCGGCTGATCGTGCCACCGAAGCACTCCATCACGAGGCGGTGGCCCAACCCGACGGCCTCGAAGATCTGTGCCCCCACATAGGAGCGCACCGTGGAAATACCCATCTTCGACAGCACCTTCAGGATGCCCTTGTCACACGCCTTGATGTAGCGGCGGTGAGCCTCGGTCACGTCGGTGCCAGGGCCCAGACCGTGGGCCCCCCCGGCGACGAGGTCGGCGATGGACTCGAGAGCCAGGTACGGGTTGATGGCGGTCGCTCCGTAGCCCAGGAGCAGGCACATGTGGTGCACCTCGCGAGCGTCGCCCGTCTCGACGATCAGGCCCACCTGAGTGCGCTTGCGCTCGTGCACGAGGTGTTGGTGAACCGCGCCGACCGCCAGCAGGGAAGGCACCGGCGCCAGCGTCTCGTCGCTGAAGCGATCGGACAGCACGATCAGATTCACCCCGGCGTCGATGGCCTCGCTGGCCGCGGCGCGGATCCTGTCGAGGGCACTGTGCAGGCCCGGGCCGCCCTCGGCCACCGGAAACAGGCAGTCAACGACGGCGGTGCGGAAGGCCGGATTCACGTGCTCGATGTCGATCAGGCGGGCCAACTGCTCGTTGGTGAGGACGGGGTGATCGATGAGAATCTGCCGGCAGGATTCCGGCTGGGGATCGAGCAGGTTGCCCTCGGGTCCCAGCCAGCCGTAGACGGAGGTGATGATCTCCTCGCGAATGGCGTCCAGAGGCGGGTTGGTGACCTGGGCGAAGAGTTGCTGGAAGTAGTCGTAGAGCAGCCGGGAACGCTTCGACAGCACCGCCACCGGGGTATCGGTGCCCATCGAGCCAAGAGCCTCCTTGCCCTCCCGGGCCATGGGAGCGACCAGGATCCGGAGCTCTTCGTGGGTGTAGCCGAAGGTCAGCTGGCGCCGGCGCAGCGTCTGCTCGTCGGCGCTGCGGCCCGCGGAGACGGGTGGCAGATCGGCGAGCCGGACCTGATTGTCCGCCAGCCACTTGCCGTAGGGGCGGGCCGCGGCCAGGTCGTGCTTGATCTCGTGATCACGCACGATCCGGCTCTGGGCGGTGTCCACCAGGAACATGCGCCCCGGTTGGAGGCGGCCCTTCTCGACGATCCGGTCCGGGGCGATGTCCAGCACCCCGACCTCCGAGGCCATCACCACGAGATCGTCGTCGGTAACCCAGTAGCGGCTCGGGCGCAGACCGTTGCGGTCCAGGACCGCTCCGACGACCGTCCCGTCGGTGAAGGCGATGGAGGCCGGCCCGTCCCAGGGCTCCATGAGCGAGGCGTGGTAGCGGTAGAACGCCTTCAGCTCCGGCGACATCGACTCGTGGTTCTCCCACGGCTCGGGGATCATCGTGAGCACCGCCTCCGGCAGTGAGTAGCCACCCAGGCACAGCAGCTCCAGGCACTCGTCGAAGCGCGCTGTGTCGCTGGCGCCCGGCGTGCAGATCGGGAAGATCCGCTCCAGGGCACCGTCGGCGAAGTGCTCGGAGCCCAGCAATGCTTCGCGGGCACGCATCCAGTTCTGGTTGCCCTGCACGGTGTTGATCTCACCGTTGTGGACGATCATCCGGTAGGGGTGAGCGAGTGGCCACGACGGGAAGGTGTTCGTGGAGAAGCGGCTGTGGACGAGGGCGAGACCGCTACAAAGGCGCTCGTCGACGAGATCCGGGTAGAACTGGGTGAGCTGCGGGACGACCAGCATTCCCTTGTAGACGAAGGTACGCGCCGAGAGGCTCGGGAAGTAGACCCCTTCGTGTGCCAGGCTCATCGAGCCGAGCATCTCACCACTCGTCCGGTCCTCATCGGCGTCCAACTCGTGGCGGATGCGGCGGCGACAGAGGTAGGCGCGGCGGTCCAGGTCGATGCCGGCCTCGCCGTCGCCGGTGATGAACAGCTGCCGGAAACGCGGCATGGTGCGCCGCGCGCCGGCACCGAGCATGCCTGGGTCGGTGGGGATCTCGCGCCACCCCAGAACAGTCAGGCCCTCCTCCCGGACGATCCGCTCAACGACGGAACAGGCGTTAGCGGCACGCGCCCCGTCGTTGGGCAGGAAGGCGATTCCCGTGGCGTAGGTACCGGGCGGCGGCAAGTCGAAGTCGACGACGTCCCGGAAGAAGGCATCGGGCACCTGGACGAGAATCCCGGCGCCGTCGCCGCTGTTCACCTCGGCCCCGAGAGCTCCCCGATGCTCCAGGTTGCCGAGCGAGCGCAACGCCAGCTCGACGATGCGGTGGCTGGCACGACCCTGCAGATCCACGACGAATCCGACGCCGCACGAGTCGTGCTCGAACTCCGGGCGGTACAGACCCTGCGGAGGTGGCAGATCGGGCGTGATTGGCATCGTGTCTCGTCTCGTGACGCTCGGGGTGGATTGTCTCTGCCGGCGCGCCAAGGATCTGGGAAGCATCTCGTCAGCGGCCCGAGCGGCCGGCGTCGTCGGCGACCAATCCCCTGTGCGTTCCTCACAGGGAACATCATTCTACCGAGACCCCATTCCGCGACCAAGAGGAACTCTCCCCTTCGCGCTCGATTGGCGATCGACGCAGCCTCGTTAGCGGCGTCGCAGCATGTGGCGGTTGGAGGCGCAATCGCCGGGCGGTGCGGGACATCTCGAGATGGTCGGTGCCCCGTCTGCTGGCTCGGGTGGTTGGTCGGGCGGTTGGTCGGGCGGGGCGTTCGCGCTCTTGGAAGTGATCGAGCAGTTGGTTCGGTGGCTCTCGGCGGCGTGGTGGAGGTGGTGGTGGCGGCTGCAGAGCAGCGTGAGGTTGTCGAGATCGGTGCGCCCGCCCTCGGCCCACGGGATGATGTGGTGGATCTCGCACATCCAGTGAGGTCGTTCGCAGCCGGGTGCCGTGCAGGTGCGGTCACGGGCGATGAGGGCTTTGCGGATCTTGCGGTTGGCGGCGCGCCGGCTGAGGCCCAGGTTGAGGTTCCAGGGCTTGCGGACATCGGCGGCGGTGAGGATGTTGGCACCGCAGAGCAGGCGCCGAGCCGCGGTTGGCGAGATGGGTGTGTTGTCGTCGAGTTCACAGCGGCTCGCCCCGTGGAGGCCCGCCGTGAGCGTCTCCTGATCGATGAGGACCATGACGTCGATGTGCGAGCCGAGCGGTTCATCGTTGTTGTCGCCGAGTTGGCGGCTGCGCTGCGCCATGTCAACCAGGGCATCAGCGTTGCGCTGCGGGCAGGTCAGCTCCTTGGCGGGCACGTTGTCGGCGTCGGGGTGGTCGGCGCGCCAGCGGGCCTCGGCGAGGCGGCGGAGTTCGTTCTCGAAGAACGCGAACTGATCGGCGGGAAGCAGTCCGCGCACGCCGCGCATTCCGTCATCGGTTTCGAAGACGGTGACCCTGCGGCGCCGCCGCTGGGCGATGTCTCGGCCGGCGCCGTCGTCACCGGCGGCCCGGTCGGCCCAGCGACGCAGGAACCGCCGGTAGGCGTCGACGCTCATGGTCTCCGCGGCCGCAATCAATTCCTCGGGCCGCTCGCGGACCGCCGCCGCCACACGCCGGGCGGCGTCACGGGCGGGATCGGGGAAATCCACGCCTGGTGCGACGTCGAGGTCCACTCCGGCCGGAGCGGCGAACTGCGTGAGCACCTGCGCATGCGCATGCGTGAGCCGCCCCTTGGCGAGCGCCTCGGACACCTCGGGCAACTCCGCCAGACCGGTAGCGGTGCGTTCTCGCGCCAGCGCCTCCCGCCGACCCACGCCGGTGTGCTGACCCAACCATGCCGCGGCATCGCTCGCGCCCGCCTCGCGAGCGGCGTCAGAGCGAACCGCCGCCCGCAGCGCTGCGGCCTCCCGAGCGTCCACCCAGGAACGCACCGACCGCACCGCCCGCATGAAGACCCCCAACGCGTCTGCATCCAGTGCCGCAGGGTCACCCCCAGCACCCCCAACGCGTCCACGGGAAGCCCCGGAGCTCCGCCGGCCGGGAGTTGGCCAACAGCATCGGGCTTGGCCGAAGAATCCCCATCGACGCGCCCGCCGAGCACACCATCATTGACGGCGCCGGCGGCTGTACCGGGCGGCGCGGTTGGGGTTGTCCGCGGCGGCGTGTGTGCGGTCCGGTGCCGGCCCGATGCCGGTCCGTTGTCCTGCAGGTCAGAGTCCGTCTGCTGCATGTCCATCACACTACGAGGGGGGTGTGACAGTGCTTGGGGGGCGGGACGCGGGCCGGGTGTTGCGGTGGCGCTGTGGCCGGCCATGTCTGCGGCGGTGATGGTGACGGCACCGAGGACGCCGGCGGGCCGCGCGGCTGCGGTTGTCTCCGGCGGCGTGTGTGCGGTCCGCTGTGGGCACGGTGCGGGCCCGTTGTCCTGCAGGTCAGAGGTGGTCGGCTGCATGTTCATCACACTACGAGGGGGGTGTGACAGAGCTTGAGGGGTGGTACGCGGGCGGAGTGTTGCGGTGATGCTGTGGCCGGCCATGTCGGCCGCATCGGTGACACTGGCGGCGTCGGGGACGCTGGCGGCGACGGGGATTGCGGCGGTGATAGTGGCGGCGTCGGGGACGCTGGTGGCGTCGAGGGCGGTGGCGGGTGGCGCGGTTGGGGTTGTCCCCGGCGGCGTGTGTGCGGGTCGGTGCCGGCCCGATGCCGGTCCGTTGTCCTGCACGTCAGAGTCCGTCTGCTGCATGTTCATCACACTACGAGGGGGTGTGACAGTGCTTGGGGGGGCGGGACGCGGGCCGGGTGTTGTGGTGGCGCTGTGGTCGGCCGTGTCGGTGGCGGTGATGGCGACGGCACCGGGGTCGCGGGCGGGTGGCGCGGTTGGGGTTGTCCGCGGCGGCGGCGGTGCTGCTCGGGTTCGACTGCCTCCGAGAGGATGCGGAAGGATCGGACCGCGCCCGGACGACGGCGCCGAGACGCTCATCCGGCCGGCGCCGGTCGCGAGGCACGGGAACTTTGCGGTGAAGGGTCAGACTGGAGGCGACATGGCTGAGACGCTGTGGCATGTGTCGTTCCGGACCGGCTCGCCGACGTACGACGACGTGGAGGGGCTCGCGGCGGTCGGCGAGGACCGGGCCTGGATGCGCTCTACCGAGTTGAGGGCGGCATCCCGGATGCCGCTGAGCTACGCCCGCTGGATGCCCTATTCCCGAGTTGCTTGCGGTTCACGCCGGACGCAGAACCGGTTGACGACATGGCCCAGGTGACGATGAGGCAGATCGAGCGGGAATACCAGGACGGCATGGCCCAGGTGACGATGAGGCAGATCGAGTGGGAATACCCGATGGCCATGCCGTTGGCGGCCCGGCGCCCTACGTGCGGCTGGTGCTTGCCCTGTGGTGTGTGGATCAGGCGACGCCTCCGACGGCCTAGCCCTCGGCGGCGGCCACAGAGCGGCGCGGTGGCCGCCCGAGGGGCGATCATGACAAGTGGCGCTTGTTTGATTCGACGCACGCATCCTGGCCGCGCCGACCGAGAACCGTGGGAATCAGACGATTCTCAATTTCCGATCAGAAGTACCCACAGTAGATGCACGATGTGCTGCCCGGAGAAGTGGAGGAGGGCGGTGTCTCACTTGTGTCTTGGTTGGTGGGTTGGGGGGTTGTGAGGGTTAGTGCGGAGCTGGCGAGCCAGCGGTTGACGCCGGCGGTTGTGGGGAAGTAGCGCACGCCGGGTAGCCGGTTGTCGCTCCAGGTGTCGTCGCCTTGGCGTTGGCGGAGGCCGAATTCGACCTTGCCGTTGGCGAGTTTGCGGGCGACGATGCGCACCTCGCCGACCGCAAGTTCGAGGGGGGAGCTGGCGAGCCAGCGGCCGAGTCGGGCGGTCGGGGGGAAGAAACGCACCGTGGGCAGCCGGCGGTCGTCCCAGGCGTCGTCGGGGCCGCGTTGTTGGAGGCCGAACTCGATGCGGCCGCCGGCGAGTTTGCGGGCCACGATGCGCACCGAAGCGGTAGCCCCGGCAGCTACCGGGTCTGCGTCAGGTTCGCCGTCAGGCGCGGCTGCGGTACCGTCACAGCCGCCGTCAACCCACGGTTGTCCTGCGTCAAGAACCCACGATTGTACAATGTCAAGATTTCTGCTCCCCACGAGAAATTCATTAACTTGATGGGAAGCGCAATATCCCCCAAATGAATTCTGGAGTTGATAAACTGCAACCCTCCGCGACCGCCTATCTGCCATTCCCCGGACAGCCTCCCAAATCGCCTCGTAGTCGAGATTGCCCCCAGAGTCCTGGAAAGTGTCATAGAACCACCTGGGCATTTGGCCTTGGAAGGCCTCACGGACAACGGTGATGGCCTCGCTGGTTGCCATATGGGGCAGATGCGGGCAAGACCCCCAGTAGCCACCTGACTTTAAATAAAACTGAAGGTATTCGGCAGTCTCGGCCATGAGTTCATCTGAGGAGCACTTAGCATCCCCCTGCGTCAGCTCGGAGAAGTAGAGATGGGCGGCAGCCAAAGCGACTGGGGTTTCGCTGACTCTGTTCGAGAGGGTGTAAACGTGGGCTAATTCGTGGGCGAGGGTATGGTGATAAACCGAATGAAATTTGCCCGGTCGGGTTGTCATAGCGTTGGCCACTGTGTGGCGGCGACCCCCTTGAGGTGCGGCTCCTCCAGAATACACTGCAGTCCTGTAATACGAACTGTACTTGTAGTCAAAGGTCGAGCGGTTGGTTACATTCCAAGCCGCCCTCAGCCAAGGCTGGTCATCGCCATACTTGTCGCCTGGGTTTTGATATACCAGCTGAACTCATTGTAGTCGGTCAGGAAGATGTCGTCGGGGACTCGACTCGATTCGGCAATAGTGTTGACCTGTAGCCAATCAAGCGACTTGTAGAGGAAAGCAGCCATCTGAGCTTTGGTTACCGCGCTTCCGGGGCAATACTTCAATGGTCCCTGGCCGCAACCGGTGGCGATCCCATCCGACAAGGGCGAGAGCTTGGCTCCGGCTAGCCGATTGATTGCATCGGCGTGTGCGTGGCCGTCGATGTCGGTGAAGCCGGCCGGCTCCGCTGCCGGGAGGTCCAAGGCACGGGACAGGAATGCGGCCAACTCGCCGCGGCTCACGGCCTCGTCGGGGCAGTACCGCAGCGGATCGCCGGAGCAACTCGTGCTGATGCCCAACTCGGCCATCCGCTCGACGTACGGGGCCCACCACTCGTCGACGTCGACGTCGGCGAAGCGTGACCCGTCGATCCTGTCGAGATCGGTCTCGCCCAGCGAGCGCATCAACCAGACTGCGACCTGCCACCGCTGCACGTGCGCATCGGGACAGAAGCGGCCAACTCCGCAGTCGGTGCCCCCGAAGACCCCGGCCCTCGCCAGCGACTGGATGTGCCGGTAGGACTCGCTCTGGGGATCGACAGGCCGCCACCCCATCTCGCCCGAGTCGCCCTCGGGCTCGTACGAGTCACTCTCGGCAGGCACGTCGGTGTAGAACGGGTCGTCGGAGAAGGTTGGCGTGGCGCCGGTCTGGGCGCTGACGGGCCCCGAACCCCCGACGTCGGTGACCGTCAATCCCGCCGCCAGCAGGATGACTACCAGCCACCGAGAAACGTGCGAGCGCCGAATCACGATGCTCGACCGGGTCGAACCCGACGTCGAGGTGCGTCTTGAGCAGCATCGGCAGCGCTGATCAGGCCGCTGAGCAGTGGACTCCGGCCGCGGATCGGGTCCGGGGTAGGCTCTGCGCCGGTATGGCGAGGAGGGCGATTCGCTGCATCACTCCGCGCCCTCCCGGCATCCACCACCAACTGTTCGACACACCGTACCAATGGCAACGACCGCTGCTCAACCGGGATCGTGTGGACGATCCATCGGCAGCGCCGCTCAGGCCGCTGGCCGTGGATTCCGGCCCCGGATCGAGCCCGGGGCAGGCTCTGCGCCAGACCGACGGTCGTGCAGTGGGCCGCGGGCGTGCGTGTCGCGGTCGCGGGGATGCGTACCCGGTCCGGCCCCCACCGCCCTCAGCGGCGCCGGAGCACGTGACGCAGGATCACCGCGGCACCCAGAAACACGGCGGTGATCTCGAGGCGGCCGATGAGCATCAGCGCGGCCAGCACCAACCGGGCGGGGCGGGTGAACACCGCGAAATTCGAGGACGGGCCGGCCTCTCCGAGCGCCGGACCCATGTTGGACATGGCGCTGATCACCCCGCTGGCCGCCGTGACCGGGTCTGCGCCGAGGGATGCCACGACGAGCGTGCCTGCGCCGAACGTGATGATGTACCCGAAGGCCGTGCCGTTGCCGGACCCGACGCCCTACGCGCGGAACGTGCTTGCCCTGTGGTGTGTGGATCAGTCGACGCCCCCGACGGCCTAGCCCTTGGCGGCGGCCACGCGGAGGCGCGATCACGACAAGTAGGGAATCTCCGACTCCATTCACGCATTCCGATCGCGCCGACCGCGAACTGTGGCAGATCAGGCAATTCTCACTTGCCCATCAGTAGTACCCACAGTAAACGCACGATGTGGCGCCCGGAGAAGTGGATGACGGCGGTGTCCCACTTCCGTTTTAGGCGGTGGGTTGGGGGGTTGTGAGGGTTAGTGGGGAGCTGGCGAGCCAGCGGTCGACGCCGGCGGTTGTGGGGAAGTAGCGCACGCCGGGTAGCCGGTTGTCGCTCCAGGTGTCGTCTGCTTGGCGTTGGCGGAGGCCGAATTCGACCTTGCCGTTGGCGAGTTTGCGGGCGACGATGCGCACCTCGCCGACCGCAAACTCGAGGGGGGAACTGGCGAGCCAGCGGCCGAGTCGGGCGGTCGGGGGGAAGAAACGCACCGTGGGCAGCCGGCGGTCGTCCCAGGCGTCGTCGAGGCCGCGTTGTTGGAGGCCGAACTCGACGGGGCCGTTGGCGAGTTTGCGGGCCACGATGCGCACCGACACGGTGCCCCCGGCAGCTACCCGGTCTGCGTCAGCTTCGCCGTCAGGCGCGGCTGCGCTACCGTCACAGCCACCGTCAATCCACGGTTGCCCTGCGTCAAGATTATTTTCTTTGAAGTTGACGGAGTACCGGTCTGGTTCGAGGAATTTATTGACTTGGTGAGACTGGCAGTATCCACCAAATGAATTTCGGAGTTGGTAGACCGCAACCCTTCGTGATCTCTGGTCTGTAATCTCTCGGACAGCTTCCCAAATCGCCTCATAGTCCAGAGTGTCGTCCGAACTTTGGAAGGTGTCATCAAACCACCCAGGTATTTGGCCCTGAAAGGCCTCGCGAACAACGGCGATAGCCTCGCTGGTTGCCGTGTAGGGCAAATGTGGACACATCCCCCAGTAGCCGTTCGAGCGCAGGTTGAATTCGAGATACTCGGCAGTGTCAGCCAGGAGTTCGTACGACATGCATACATCCACGTCCTCTGACAGCTCGGAAAAATAAAGGTGGGCGGCAGCTAACGCGGCCGGAGTTTCGCTCGCTCTGTTGGAGAGAGTGTAGACGTGGGCAAGTTCGTGGACAAATCCCTTGTGGTAGGCGGGATTGAAATCGGTGGGTCGAGCCGTCATGTATCCAACCACCATGTGGGGTAAATCCGTCTGGGGTGTTGCCATTCCGTAGTGAACTCCCAGCGGGTAATACGAGCTGTATTTGTAGCCAAAAGTCGAGCGGTTGGTTACATTCCAGGCCGCCCTAAGCCATGGTTGGTTATCACCGTAGCGGTCGACCACCTGAGTCTTCACGTACCAGCTGAACTCGTTGTAGTCGGTCAGAAAGATGTCGTCGGGGACTCGACTCGATTCGGCAATAGTGTTAAGTTGCCGCCAATCGAGCGCCCGGAAGATAAAGACGGCCATTTGGGCTTTGGTTACGCCGGTGCCAGCGCAGAATTTCAGTGGCTTCCGGTTGCAGGCAGTGGTGATTTTGGCAGCCACTACCCGGTCGGCGTTGTGGGCATTAGACTCCCCAATGTCAGTAAAGCCGTATTTCCCCGGGTTTGGTAATTCAAAAGCCCGAGCAAACAAATCTGCCATGTCTCCGCGGTTGATGGTCGACTCGGGGCAATACCTGGCTGGACTGTGAGAGCAGCCGCTGTCAATACCCAACTCGGCCATCCGCTCGACGTGCGGGGCCCACCACTGGTCGGCGTCGACGTCGGCGAAGCGTGACCCGTCAATCGCGGCGAGGTCGCTCTCGCCCAGCGAGCGCATCAACCACACCGCGACCTGCCACCGCTGTACGTGCGCGTCGGGACAGAACCGGCCAAGTCCGCAGTCGGTGCCCTCGAAGACCCCGGCCCTGGCCAGCGACTGGATGTGCCGGTAGGGGCTGTCGGCACTGGTGGGCTCGCCGCCGGGGCCGACGTCGGTGTAGAACCGTTCGTCGGAGAACGTCGGCGTCGCTCCGGTCTGGGCGCTGACGGGCCCCGAACCCCCCGCGTCGCCAACCAGCGCTGCGGCCACGACCACCACGGCGACCAGGCAGCGGGCGGTGAGTGAACGATGCATCGGGAACCTCCGCCGGGTCACGCCAGACCCCTGGACGTGTGCTGGGCGATCCATCGGCAGCGCCGGTCAGGCCGCTGGGTCATGGATTCCGGCCCCGGGTCGAGCCCGGCGCCAGGCTCTGCGGCGGAACGACGAGAGCGGCGGGCCCTGGCGGACCATGGAGCCCCGTCCCGGATCGAGTCCGGGGCAGGCTCTGCGCCGGACCGACGAGGAGGGCGATTCGCTGCATCACTCCGCGCCCTCCCGGCATCCACCACCCACTGTTCGACACACCGTACCAATGGCAACGACCGCTGCTCAACCGGGATCGTGTGGACGACCCGCCCGCAGCGCCGGCCAAGCCGCTGGGCCGTGGATTCCCGCCCCGGATCGAGCCCGGGGCAGGGCCTGCGGCGGAACGACGAGAGCGGCGGGCCCTGGCGGACCATGGATTCCCGCCCTGGATCGAGTCCGGGGCAGGCCTGCGGGAGAATGACGGTGTCGGTGGTCGCGGGGGTTCGTGTGGGGTCCGACCCCCAGCGACCTAACGGCGGCGGAGCAGGTGGCGCAGGATCACCGCGGCTCCGAGGAAGACGGCGGTGATCTCGAGGCGCCCGATCAGCATGAGCGCGGCGAGCACCAACCGGGCGGGGCGGGCGAAGACCGTGAAGTTGGAGGAGGGACCGGCCTCCCCCAGTGCCGGGCCCATGTTGGACATGGCGCTGATCACGCCTGATGCCGCGGTGACCGGATCGGCGCCGAGGGACGCCACGATCAGCGTCCCGACCCCGAAGGACATGATGTAGAGGGTCCCGAAGCCCAGTACCCGCCCGACCACGGACTCGGGGATGACCGCCCCGCCCAGCTTGACCGGAACGACCGAGCGAGGCCTGCGGGCCAGGCGGACCGTGCGCAGGGCGTGCGCGGCGGAGATCTGGGCGCGGAACACCTTCATCCCCCCCGAGGTGGAGCCCGCTCCCCCGCCGATCAGCATCAGCACCCCCAGCACCACCTGCGCGGGCGGCGTCCAGGCGGCGAAGTCTCCCAGCCCGCCGGGGCGAATGTTGTGGAACCCGCCGCTGGTGGCCAGCGTCACCACGTTGAAGAAGGCGTCGCGCAGCGAGAGGCCGAACGACGCCCCCTGGCGCAGCCACAGCAGCAACGTGATGACCATCGTGGCGGCGGCGAGGATCTTCAGGAACAGCATCTGGTCGCGGGCCCGCCCGTAGGCGCGCCAGTCCCCCCGCAGCGCCCGGTAGTGGAGGCTGAAGCTCATGGCCCCGGCGATCATGCCGGTGGCCATCACCAGCTCTGCCCCTAGCGACTCGAAGTGGCCGATCGAGCCGCCGTAGGGTGAGAAGCCCCCGGTGCCCGCCGCGGTGAGGGCGTGCGCCACGGCGTCGTAGAGACTCACGCCCGGAACGGCGAAGAGCGCCACGGCGACCGCCACGGTGAGTCCGGCGTAGACCAGCCAGAGGCGCTTGGCGGTGCCGCTGATGCGCGGCGCCAGACGGTCGCTCTGGGGGCCGGGCGTCTCGGAGCGCATCAGCTCCTGGCCGCCCACGCCCAGCAATGGCAGCACACTCACCGCCAGCACGACCATCCCCATCCCGCCGTACCACTGGGTGAGCTGGCGCCACAGCAGCAGGCCGCGGCCGTGGGAGTCGATGTCGGTCAGCACCGTCGAGCCCGAGGCGGTGAAGCCCGAGATCGACTCGAACAGTGCCGAGTCCCACTGCGACCAGCCGAAGACATCAGCGTCCAGCACGTACGGCAGGCCGCCCAGGACCGAGCACCACAGCCAGGTCCACACCACGACGGGGAACACGTCCGCGGGTCGCACATCGTCGGGAGGTCGGAACCCCGCGAAGAGGATCACCCCCACCGCGGCCGTGATCAGAGCGGCACCCAGCAGCGGCATTTCGCCGCTCGAGCCGGTCGAGCGCCACTCCACGAGGGCGGCAAGGCCCATCCCAGGCACCAGGAACAGGAGGGCCAACCCCACGACGTGCATCGAGAGGTTCTCCCGGCGTCGGGCCCGGGACATGAGCGAGAGTTCCGTCACGCCGCGGAGAGCACGTCTCATCCTGATCTCCTGCGCCCATTGGGTCGCTCGGCGAGCGACAGCAGGCGGCGAGAGCCCGCGATGACACCGCCGGCGGCGACGATCAGCGGGAAGAAGGAAAGGCGGCCCAGCAGCATGAGTATCGCCAGGACGCCACGCTCGGTGCCATCGAGCGCGGTCAGTTCAGCGCCCGGCGCGGGGCCCATGGTGGCGATCGCGCTGACCGACGCACTCGCCCCGGCCCAGAGATCCGCACCCGCCAGGCTCAAACCGAAGATCCCGCCCATGACTGCCACGGCGAACAGAATCTGGTACCCGTTCAGCAGCGCCAGGGGCCCCTCTCCCACCGAGCGGCGCCCGATCTTCACCACATGCACCGTGTGCGGGTGAATCTCCACCACGAGTTCCCGGTAGGCATACCGAGCCGCCGCGATGGCGCGGCGCATCTGGAAGCCGCCCCCTGCGGTTCCGGCCATACCGCCGGTCGCGATCAGCGCCACGATCAGTACCTGGGCACCCCAACTCCAGCCCGACCAGCCGGCGACCTCGAAGCCCGTGCTGCTCATGGCCGCGGTCACGGCAAAGGCGCTGCGTCGCAGCGCCGAGAGGCCGGCACCGTCCCACGTCCAGGCGGTCACAGCAATGATCCCCGCCGCGAGGACGAGCAGGTAGGTTCGCAATTCGAAGGAGCGCCGGAGGATCCGGAACCTGCCGCGCGCCACCCACCACAGGGTCACCGCACTCACGCCGGCGAGCGCCATGAAGACCGTCGCCACCGAGTCCACGGCAACCGAGTCGAAGTGGGCGAGGCCGTCGTCGTGATGACCGAACCCTCCCGTCGACACGGTGGTCAGCGCATAGCTGACGGCATCGAAGGCGCCCATGCCGGCAGCGGCGTAGGCGGCGGCGCATCCCACGCCGGCGGTGCCATAGACGACGGCGAGGCGCCGGAGTTGGGTACCGAAGGGCGGAGCCGAGGGCCGGCCGGACGGGCCGCCGTCGTCGCCGGGAAGGACGAGAGCCGGAACATGGAGGGGCAGTGCCGCGCCCAGCAACGCCAGGGCGGCGAAGCCGCCGAGCCACTGCGTGAGTGCTCGCCAGAACAGCACCCCCGACGGGAGCGACTCGAGTTGCTCCAGGACGCTGAGGTTCGTCGTGCAGAACCCGGCCACCGACTCGAAAATGGCGTCGGGCACCGATCCCGTCGCGCCGGTGACGAGGTAGGCCACCGTCGAGATCACGATCATCGTCAACCACGCGCTGCAGGCTGCGAGGAACGTCGCGAGCGAGGGCGGGTGCCGGGGCGGGCGCGCCCGCCGCAGGTAGAGCCCGCCGACGGCGGCGCATCCCACCCCGAGGGACCCCAGCGCCGTGGCCACGCCGCGGTCCTCGAGCCCGACCAGGCTCGACACCGCGAGTGCCGCGCCGCAGGCGACCGCAGCCCAAGCCGACGCCCACAGGCTCAGGTCGACGCCGGGTCGGGCTCGGGTTCGGGCCGCGGTGGATCCGCCCCCGGCCGGCGGCTCCGCCGCGCCCCTCACTCGAATCGCTTGCGGGCCGCAGCGACCGCCTTGGGGCGAGCGAAGATCACGAGATGATCCTGCGCCTGAAGGACTGTCTGACCGCGACCGATCATCGACGTGCCGTCGCGAACCACCGCCGCGATGAGCACCTCCTTCGGGAGGTGGAGATCCCGGATCCGCTCTCCGTCCACGCTGCTGCCGCCGGCCACCGTCAACTCCAGCACCTCCACGTCCATGTCCAGATAGGTGGCCACCCGGACACCACCGCGGATGATGCGCATCACGCCGTTGGCGCAGGCGGTGCGCGGCGAGACGGCGCCGTCAATGCCGAGCGTGCGCAGCAGCGGGAGGAACTCGAGGCGATGCAGCAGGGCGATCGTCTCGGGAACGCCCATCGACTTGGCGTAGAGGCAGGCCAGGATGTTGTCCTCGTCGTTGCCGGTGACCGCTACGACGGCGTCGTGGTCACCGACGCGTTCCTGCTCCAGCAGCTCGGCATCGGTGATGTCGCCCTCGAGGATCAGGACGTCGTCGAGACTCTCGGCGAGCTCGCGGGCCCGTTCGGGATTCCGCTCGACGAGGCACACCTCGGAGTGCATCTCGACCAACCGCCGCGCCACCATCTCCCCGGTGCGGCCGCCGCCGAGGACCATCACACGGTGGGGCCGGCCGTGCAGCAGGCCAAGGAGGCGTCGCAGCTCGTTCGAGGAGGTCCCGAGATCCACGATCCGGACGACATCGCCCGCCTTCAGGACCATGTCCCGGCGCGGAATGACCGTCTTGTCGCCTCGGGACACGGCGCCGATGAGGAACTCCCAGTTGGGTCCGTAGGGGGCGAAGCTCTCCGAGAGACGGTGGCCGACGAGCGGGGAGTCGGGACTCAGGACGGTGCCGATCACGGTGACCCGGTCATCGGCGAGCATGTTGATCTCGCTGGCGCCCGGATAGTTGAGGAGATGGAGAATCTCGACCGCGGTTTCCTCGTCGGGATCGATCACCACGTCGGCCCCGGCCGCCTGCAGCAGTTCCGCAGCGGCCGGTGCGCGCAGAGCCGCCGCCTCGATACGCGCAATCCTGCGACCCACGCCGGCCTGGCGAGCCAGCATGCACGCCACCAGATTGGCCTCGTCGTCGCTGGTGACCGCCACGAGCAGGTCGGCATGGCGGATTCCCGCCGCGGCCATCACGTCGGGATGACTGCCGCTGCCCGTGATGACCAGGGCATCGATGTGCTGTTCCACGTGCTGCGCTCGCTCGGGATCCTGCTCGACCACCACCACGTGGTGGTTCTCCTTCGTGAGCCGCTCAGCGAGGTAGGAGCCCACCTCGCCCGCACCGACGATGATGACCTTCATGGCTTGCACCTCCCGAAGGGGCGGAGACCATCAACCGCAGCCGGATCCGGAGTCTCGCCTCCCGGGGCCGGCGACTCGAGTCGCGAACTCAGTTCCATGGCGCGAACATGCTCCCGAAGCGCCGCACTCCCGCCGGCGACACGAAGGCGTCCACAGCCACGTCCTGCGGCCGGCACCGGAGTTGGGGTTCCCAACCGAAGACGTGGCCCACGCCGACCAGCAACGGGCCCTGCGGAGGCAGCGGCGCGCCAGGAGCATTCCGGAACGCCAGGGCGCGGTCGTAGTACCCACGGCCACGCCCGACACGCGCGCCGCGCGGGCCGAACAGCACCCCGGACACAAGGATGACGGCGTGGCCGAGGGCGCCGATGACCTCGGTTCGGACCGGGATCGGGATTCCGAAACGCCCCGGCGTCAGTTCCGCCCCCCGCTGCCAGCGCACGAAGATCAGATCGTCGGTGTCGTCGATGGCCGGCACCGTGACGGCGACACCCTCGTCCCAGAGCCTGGCGATCACCGGCCACAGGCTGATCTCACCGTCGTCGGCGATGAACGCCGCCACGACGCGCGCCAACCGCATCTCGGGGATCTCCCAGATATGTGACGCCAATGCGGCCGAGGACAGAGCCTGATCCTCAGCCGGAAGGTCGCGTCGCCGGCGGCGCGCCTCGGCCTGTCGTGTGGAGACCTCCACCAAAGCGAACTCTAGCGAGACGTTCACCCCCCGATGTTGCACCCGTGTGACCCTAAGTGATGTGGCCGCCCGCGGTTGTGCTCCACGACCAACCCGTCTGGCCGCAGGGGTCGGCTGCTAGCTTGCGGAGGACTTTTGGGAACCGAGGAGGTCACTGGAGTGCAGGCGATTCCCTACCTTGCCGCCGCGTCCGCGCTGGCGGCGCTGGCCCTCGCCGGGTTCTTCTACCGGTACGTTCGCGCCGCCGATCCCGGCAACCCCCGGATGGTCCAGTTGATGGAGGCCATCGCAGTCGGGGCGCGAACCTTCCTGCGCAGGGAGTACCGCTGGGTGGCCGGCTTTGTGGTCATCATGATCGTGCTGATGGTCTCGCTCCTGGACTGGGGAGCGATGGGAGCGATCGCCTACTTCCTGGGGGCGCTGCTCTCGGCCACGGCGGGCTGGATCGGGATGACCGTGGCCACCATGGCCAACGCCCGTACCACGCAGGCGGCGCGAACGGGTCCACAGCGGGCGCTACCTCTTGCCTTCCGCGGTGGCGCCGTCATGGGCTTCTCGGTCGCCGGGCTCAGCTTGCTCGGCCTCAGCTTCTGCTACCTGCTCTTCGTCGTCTGGCTGGAGCACCTCGACGCGTTCGAGGTCATCACCGCGTACGGCCTGGGCGCAAGCTCCATCGCGCTGTTCAGCCGTGTCGGCGGCGGCATCTTCACGAAGGCCGCGGACGTGGGTGCGGACCTCGTGGGCAAGGTGGAGGCCGGCATCCCCGAGGACGACCCCCGCAACCCGGCCACCATCGCGGACAACGTGGGCGACAACGTCGGCGACGTCGCCGGGATGGGCGCCGACCTCTTCGAGAGCTACGCCGGCGCCATCATCGCTCCGGTGGCCTACGTCTGGTTCGCCTACGGCGCCACCTCGGTGGGCGATGCCGGCGAGGGGCTGCTCGGCAAGCTGCTGCTGTTCCCCTTCCTGGTGGCCATCGTGGGGATGGCGGCATCGATCATCGGTGCGTTCTTCGTTCGAGCCGGCGCCACGTCTCAGGTCAAGGATCTCGCAGCGGCGCTGCACCGGGGCACGAACGCCGCCATGATCATCACTCTCGGCGGCGCGTTCGCCGTGGGAGCGATCATCTTCGACGGCAGTGCCGCCTGGGGCCTGCCGCTGGCGGTCGTGTGCGGCATCATCGCCGGGTATGCCATCGGCCGGGTGGCCGAGGTGTGGACCAGCGACCACTACCGGCCGGTTCGCCACATCGCCCGGCAGACCGAGACCGGTCCGGCCACCACGATCCTCTCCGGTCTGTCCGCCGGCATGGTGTCGGTTGCCGCCTCGGTGGGGCTGCTCGTCACGGCGGTCGGGTCTGGCCTACTGGGCGGGTGACGCCACGCTGGGTACCGTCGGTGCCGACCTCTCCGGAGGGATCTACGGCGTGGCGATTGCGGCCATCGGGATGCTGGCCACCACCGGCGTGGTGGTGGCCGTGGACGCCTACGGGCCTATCGCCGACAATGCCGGCGGCATCGCCGAGATGGCCGATCTGCCCCCCGACGTCCGAGAGGTCACCGATTCGCTGGACTCGCTGGGCAACACCACCGCGGCGGTGGCCAAAGGATTTGCGGTGGCCTCCGCCGCCGTCACCGCCCTGGCGCTGTTTGCCGCCTTCAAGCAGGCCATCGGCGCGGAAGGAGGTGTGCTGGCGCTGGATCTGAGCCAGGTGGAGGTGTTCATCGGGCTCTTCCTCGGGGTGATGCTGCCGTTCCTGTTCGCCGCCCTGACCATCGACGCGGTCGGACGGGCCGCCAACAAGATGATCGAGGAGGTGCGACGCCAGTTCCGGGAGATTCCCGGCCTGCGCGAGGGAGTCCCGGGGGTCGAGCCCGACTCGGCGCGCTGTGTTGACATCTCCACCCGTGCGTCGCTGCGGGAGATGCTCATACCCGGCGCTCTGGCGATCGCCGCGCCCTTGATCATCGGCTTCATCAACATCAACACGCTTGGCGGCTTCCTGGCAGGGGCGATCGTCTCGGGATTCGCGCTGGCCATCTTCATGGCGAACTCCGGGGGGGCGTGGGACAACGCCAAGAAGTACATCGAGGCCGGCCACCACGGTGGCAAGGGTTCGGAGGCGCACAAGGCCGCCGTCGTGGGCGACACCGTCGGGGATCCCTTCAAGGACACCGCGGGCCCGTCGATGAACATCCTCATCAAGGTGATGACCATCGTCTCGCTCATCTTCGCCTCCGCATTCGTCTGAGCAGGGGTGCCGGGCACCGGTGGAGGTCGCTGACGCTCTGGCGGCTCTGCAGTTGAGGCCCGGTGCCACGTGGAGCGAGGTGCGGGCCAGCTACCGGCACCTGCTGCGCGTCAACCACCCCGACCTGACCGACGAACCCGGCGCCGCCGACCGCACGGCGCATCTGACCGTCGCCTACGCCGTGCTTCAGAAAGCGACGGGCAACGGTCGCCGCCCGCTGCCGGCTCCGACCGCGCCCCGGAACGTCCACCGATCCCCGCCCGGCCGTGGGCAAGGCCCGTCGGCGTCCCCGACGGGTGCCGGAGGGGCCCGCGACACCGACTCCGCACCGGGCCATGGCGCGGGCGCCACCGGCGCCGTCGTCGGGCGGCGCGCGCCGGAGGAGGTCTTCCGGCGTCTCCGGGCAGCCGCTGGCGCAGTGGGCAACCTGAGCGGCGTGGATCCCGAATCGCTGAGCCTGCAGATCCTTGTCGAGGTGCCCGGTGCCGCTCCGGCGCAACTCCTGGCCGAGGTGTCCCGGCGTGGCCAGGACACGGCGATCATGTTTACGCTCGAGAGCCTGACGGCCGCTCCGGGGCCGCCGATCGAAGCGGTCGTGAAGCGGCTTCTGGCCGCTCTCTGAGCGGCTTGCCGGCAGCTCAGTGAGGCTGGGCGCCGTGACCGAAGGGACCGCTGGGCCAGCCGAAGCAGTCCACCATCAGTTGATCCACCTGCGCGGCGGTGGCGACCCCCTCGTCGGTGATGCGCGACGCCTCCGCCCGCAGGGCTGACCAGACGCGGTTGGTGACGTAGCCCCACGCCTCCGGCGCGTCACGAATGACGACGGGGTTCTTGCCGGCTCTGCGGGCGACCTCCACGACGGTCTCCGTGACGGCGGCCAACGTCAGCGGGCCCTGAATGATCTCGGCCAGCTTGCTCGTCGCTGTGGGCCAGCCCCAGCGCCACCCCACGAGCCGCTCCGGGTGCTGCAGGCTCTCGGCGAGGACGGCCACGGCGACCCCGTCGGAGTTGCACGCCAGCACGGTGTCGGGCCTCAGATTTGCCTCGAGCTGCGCCAGCAGTGCCGTTGTCGCGTCGGGTGGACCCCCATGGGTGACGATGACCAGGTCCGCGGCGGCGACGGCCTCGCTGGGGTGTTCGCTGAGACTCAGCCGATCGAGGGCTTGGTGCCGCTCCTCGCTGCTGATACGTCCGGCATCGGCAGCGGCGAGCAGCCCGAACCGGCCGCCGTCCACCTCGGCGCGCGCCACGGCGGTGGTCTCGGCGTCGCCGCACAGCGTGACCTGATACCCGGCGAGGATCAGAACCTGCGCGATGCCGGCTCCGGCCGCGCCGCCATCCAGCGCGGTCACGCGCTCGACTCGGTGCGGCGTTCGGGCGGTCACGTCAACCGATGTTACGGGCTCGGGCGCCGCTGGAGGCCCGGTGACGTGCGGGCGGTTGGCTCAGAACGTCCCGGCGGCCCTATCTCGGGCGGCGTAGCACGCCTGCTGCATTCGCACCGGGATCGCCTCGCAGAGGGCTGTGGCCATCTTCGTGCCGTGGTCGTTGTAGACGGCGTTGAGGGAGGCGCCCACAAAGCACTCCTCCTGGTACTCGGGATCGCCGAGGGAGCAGAGCCGCACGACCCGACCCACTTCCAGCAGGGACGAACCGCTGATGTCCCGCCCCATGCTGCGGTAGCAGTTGTCCACCATCTCGGTCTGCACGGTGTCGCAGATGGCAAACGCCTCGGCGAAGTTCTCGTCGGCATATCCCAGGTTGTAGAGCATCCAGGAGGTCTGCATGGCAAAGCACTCGTCGACGTAGTCGTCGACGATCACGTTGCACGGGTAGAGCAGGTCGTCGGTCCGCAGGTCGGTCTGTATGCCCTGCTGGGCCGAGACGACGTTCTCCATGATGGCGCCACCGACGCAGGAGCTGAGTTCCCAGTGATCCGGCAGCGTCTCGCAGTACGGGATGGACCCGAACAGGTCGCTGTTGAGGTTCAGCATCACCCCGTGGCCCAGACCGTGGACGCAGTTGTAGTGGGTGAAGGAGTACTGCTCCTCCGCCGCCGTTGTGCAGATGTTCGGCATCTCGTCGAACAACTCCGTACCGTTGAACTGCGAGATGGCGTACTCCACCACGCCGTGGTAGTAGCCCGACCAGCAGGCGGATCCCTCGTAGGTGAGCGCGATCCCCACATCGCCGTAGTGCTCCGCGGCGTCGTTACCGAGGTCGTGCACCACCTGGTGGCAGTCGCGCGCCACGTAGTCGTCGGACTCGGAGAGAGCGGCGATTTCCGCCACGGCCACGTCCGCGCCCTCCGTGCGCATGACCTCGGCGAAGTAGTCCCGGTAGCAGTTGGGCTTTCCGACCGTGCGCACGTCGCACTCCTCGACGCTTTCGGGCGGTGCATCGGACAGCAGGGCGAGGGCATCTGGACTATCCGGAGCCCCGGCGGCCCCGGCAGTTGCCACCTGTCCCCCGCCTCCGCCGTCGGCCGAGCCGAAGACGGCAGGATTCAGCCCGGACAGCACGGCTGCCACGACCAGGACCGAGGCCAGCGCCGCGGCCTCGATCCGCAGCGAGCGCACCGGGCTGCCATCGGGGTCGCCACCGGACCGGCGGCGCGCCAGCAAGCCCAGGCGCCGGTCGTGGAACATACCCAGCGGCAGGACGACCGCCGCCAGTAACGCCAGCTTGACGATCAGGGTCGTGGTGTAGCTCGAGCCCGAGAGCAACTCGGCGCCGGCGAGGAGCCACGTCGAGCGCGCCCCGGTCAGCACGAGCACCGCGAAAGCGCCCAGCGCAACCGGGCCGAAACGGCCGAAGAGCTCCCGTAGCGTCGCAGCCCGTTCCGCGGCCGGCCGCTCTCGCCACCGGCGGGAGGTGCCGACCCAACCGACCACGAGGAGCGGACCGAGCCAGAGGCTCGCCGCCACCAGGTGCAGCGTCGAGACCCAGATACCGAAGGGATCCTCTGAAAGCACCGACGTATGGCTGGTCGCCGAACCGATGGCAACGAGAGCCATCACGCCGAGGCCGGCCTGGAGCAGTGTCCAGCCCGACCGCGTCCGGCTGAGTCGGGGGGCCCACAGCACCAGCGCCCCGGCGCCGACTGCCGCCAGTAGCAGGGTCAGACCCATGCCGTCCACCAGGGCCAGTTGAAGATCCTCTGAAAGCGAGCCGGTTCGGTAGCCGCGGGTGACGAGGGTGATCGTGGAACCCGCCCGCAGAAGGATGCCGACATGCAGCACGATCGCCCCGACGAACAGAGTTCTCCGGGCGCGCCTGGCGAGGAGTTCCTTTGCCGGCGACCCGAGACCCGGACGCAGGCCCCAGGCGAGCACCAGCATCGCTCCCGCCACCGCGGCGAGACCCAGGTACCAGAGGTAGCGGGCCACGCCACTGGTGATCTCCAGCGCGCGCTCCACCGGCGGCGTCTCGGCAAAGCTCGCCCCGGCCAGCGTGTCGCCGTCGGTGACCCCGATGCCGACCACGACCTCACCGGCCACACGATGGCCGTCGGGACCTACCGTGATCCACGAGAGCCCGTAGACGCCGTCGTCGAGAGGCGGGAGGGCGAACTTGATGACGGCCTGGTCCTCCCCGATCGGCGTGAGCAACTCCGAGCCTGCAATCGATTCACCGTCGACGCCGATGACGTCAAGTTGCACCGTGCGAGGATCGACCGCCTCGGCGAAGACCAGGGTGAGACTCTCGGGCGGTTCGGCCCCCATCGTGCGATTGGCCGGGATCGTCTCGATCAGCCGGGTGTGCGCCACCGCAGGTGCCGAACCGATCGCCAGCGTGGCCGCCGTGACGACCACCGCGACGACGCTCAATCGCAGCAGGCGAGCGGAAGGCTTCCTGCCACCTGCAACCCCGGCCGGCGCTGACAACCCTCTCACTCCGGAGAGCTTAGGCTCCGGCCGCCGGCGATTCGGTCCGAGACCCGCCAGGCACTACGACACCTAGGCTCGGTGCGTAGTGGACGCGCCGCAGCGAGAACGCTCCTCCGCTCTCGGGGCGCTGAGACATCGGGACTTCGCCCTGTTCTGGTCGGCAGCGTTCATCTCCAACGCCGCCAGCTGGATGCAGCAGTTCACCGTGCCGTTCATCATGTACGACATGACCGGCTCCAACACCTGGGTCGGCGCCGCGGCGTTCACCTCGCTTTTCCCGGCCGTCGGCCTGGCGCCGGTGGCAGGTGTGCTGGCGGACCGCTACTCCCGCCAGAAGGTGATGGCCGTGACCCTCGGCGTGCACACCGTGGCGTGTGCCGTCTTCGCAGTGCTGTGGATGACGGGCGGCCTCACACCGTGGCGGATCCTGGGACTGAACCTGGTCATCGGCATGGCGCTGGGAATCCAGGCGTCCAGCTGGCTGGCCATCGTCCCGTTGCTGGTCCCGGCCTCCAGCCTGCTCTCGGCGATCCGTCTGAACTCCGCGCAATTCACGGCATCGCGCGCGATCGGGCCGCTCGCAGGGGCGGGACTGCTGGAATTCGTCGGCGCCGGATCGGTGTTCATCGCGAACGCCGCCACCTATGCGCTGCTGATGGTGGTGATCCTCGCCGTGCGGCCTCGCGAGGTCGGAATACCGGCTCATCAGCGGATCGGCGCCTTCCTGATGGCCGGCTTCGCCTATGTGCGTAGCCGATCGTCGTTGTTGCAAGCCGTGCTGACCGGTTTCGTCATGGCCTATTTCGGTGGTGCACTGCTGCACCTGGCGGCCGGTCTGGCCAGCGAGGACTACCGGGTGGGCCAGACGGGTCTGGCGGGGCTGATCACGGCGGCCGGCGTGGGCTCGATCGCCGGATCGACGCTGATCATTGCCTACGGCGACCGCGTCGACCGCTCGCTCGTGGCCCGCTGGGGTTTGTTCCTGTACTCGGCGGCCTCACTGCTGGCGGTGGCGACGACCAGCTATCCGGTTGGCCTGGCCGGATATTTCGTGAGTGGCGTGGCGCACGTCTGCGTCGCCATCTCGATGAATTCGGCGATCCAGTCCCAGGTGGCCGAGGAGATGCGCGGCCGGGCGCTGTCGATGTACATGATGGGCGTCTTCGGAGGGTGGCCGACGGGTGCCCTCGTCGGCGGGTGGATCGGCGACCAGGTGGGACTCCGCCTCGTCTTCGCCATCAATGGAATCGTGCTGGCGTTTTACCTCGTGACCGTCATCGTCCGCTGGGACGGCCTGCGGGCGCTGGATTCCAATCAGGACATCGCCGACCGGTAGCCCCGCGATCAGCTTGGGGCGCCGGGCAGCACCGCGTAGTGGTCGTGGGCGGCCGTGAAGGCGCCCCTTCCACCGGTGATGGAACGCAGATCGATGGCATAACGCACCAGCTCCGACTCCGGGACCAGGGCGCGCACGTGCTGCTCGCCGTAGTTCCCCGGGTCAGTGCCCTGCACGATGGCTCGGCGCGAGGACAGATCGCCGATGACGTCGCCCAAGCACTCGCCCGGGACGCGCACATCGACCCGCGAAACCGGCTCGAGCACGACCGGGCGCGCTTCGCTCATCGCCGCGTTGAAGGCGATCCGGCCGGCCATCTTGAAGCTCATCTCCGAGGAGTCCACGGAGTGATACTTCCCGTCGAAGACGATGGCGCGAATATCCACCACCGGGTAGCCGTGCTTGCCGCCGTTGTCCATGGCCTCGCGGATGCCCGCCTCGACGGCCGGGATGTACTGGCGGGGAATGGCGCCGCCGCTGATCTCGCTGGCGAACTCGAAGCCCGATCCACGCGGTAGTGGCTCGAGACGGACGTGGGCGACGCCGAACTGGCCGTGCCCGCCGGTCTGCTTCTTGTGCTTCCCCTCCGCCGCCGCCTTGGCCGTGATGGTCTCACGGAACGGGATCCGCAGGTCCTCGATGTCCACCCCCACGTTGAACTTTCGTTCGATCCGCTTCAGAGCGGTTCGCAGGTGCATGTCCCCCAGCCCCGACAGCAGCGTCTGGCGCGTCTCGATCGGACGCGTGGCCCGCAGCGAGGGGTCTTCGCCACACATCCGGCGCAGGGCGTTGGAGAGCTTCTCCTCGTCGGCCTTGCTGCGCGGAACCACCGCGAACGACAGCATCGGCTCGGGCCGCGGCGGTGGCGCCAGCTCCGTCGACCCGTCGCCCAGCGTGTCGCCCGTGGCGGTGTCGGCGAGCTTGGCAGCCGCGCCGATGTCGCCGGCGGCAAGCTCGCTCGCCGGCTCGCTCGAGGCGCCCCGCAGCACGAAGAGCGTGCGGACGCGCTCGTTGTTTCCGGTACGGGAATTCACGAGAACGGTGTCGGCGCTCAGCGCGCCCGTGGCGAGCTTGAAGACCGAGACGGTGCCGAGGTAGGGGTCGACGGTGGTCTTGAACACGATCAGTGCAGGTGGCCCGTCCGTCGAGAAAACCACCGGATCGCCGGCGGTGTCTCGCATGGGGCGCGCAGCAAGAGGCGATGGCCCGATACCGCAGATGTAGTTGCAGAGCCGATCCACGCCGATGGGTACGCTCGCCGAGCCACACACCACGGGAAACACCGAGGCGTCGGCCACACCGATGCCCAGCGTCTTCTCCAGCTCCTCCGTCGTGGGTATGTCCCCCTCCAGATATCGCTCGAGCAGGTCGTCGTCGGCCACGACGATCCCCTCGATGAGCGACTCTCGGACTTGCTCGACCCGTTCGGCCATCTCGGCGGGAATGGAGGTCTCGGTGATCGTTCCCCCGTCGTACAACCAGGCGTCATCGCTCAGCAGGTCGGCCACCCCACAGAATCCCGGACCCTCCGAGATGGGAAGTTCGAGTGGCGCCACACCGCTGTCGAACGTGTCGGTGAGCTGCTCGAGGACGCTGTCGAAGGAGACGTGCTCGCGGTCGAGCTTGTTGACGAAGAACAGCCGCGGGGTGCCGGCCGCGGCGGCGCGCCGCCAGGCGCCGGTGATGGTGTGGTCCACGCCCGAGGTGGCGTCCACGACCAGGACGACCAGGTCGGCCACCGCCATCGCCGCCCACTGCTCACCCGCGAAGTCGAACGATCCGGGTGTGTCCAGAAGGTTGATCTTGTGGTCGTTCCACTCGAACGAAGCGAGCGTCATGACCTGAGAACTGCCGGCGGCATGCTCCT
Organism: Acidimicrobiales bacterium; assembly: GCA_963668565.2. Lineage (GTDB taxonomy): Bacteria > Actinomycetota > Acidimicrobiia > Acidimicrobiales > CATQHL01 > VXNF01. Next base: position 2,721,920 of record CAXXMX010000010.1, on the reverse strand, counting down.
CAGGCTCGTGGTCGCAGACGGTGTTCCGCGTCTCGATACCGCCCATGCGATCCAGCACGCCGGCACGGAACAGCATGGCCTCGGCCAGCATGGTCTTGCCGGCGCCGCTGGAACCCACGAGTGCCACGTTGCGGATGCGTTCGGTCGGGTAGGTCTTCACAGCCACCCCTTCGCTCAACTCGGACCAATTTGCTCGACTCTGGCCGGAGGTTCTCGCCAACCTGACGGTCGATTCAGCGGAGACTACCGAGACGACCCGCCCACGGCCAAGCGCCACCCCTGTCCCGCGCCATGACGCCCTCGTAGTGTCGTGGCGGCGCTTGCTCGGCGGCTACAACCTGCTGTGCGCGATGCGCTCCGGAGCACGCCGATTGCCGATGGCCATGATGCACGGTCTGCCTGCAGCCTTCTAGGGTGGAATCGTGGCGCACTTCGATCTTGTCGTCGTCGGGGCAGGTTCGGGCAACTCGCTGCTGACGCCGGAGTTGGCGGACCTGCGCGTGGCGATCGTGGAGCGCGGCGACTTCGGGGGGACCTGTCTCAACCGGGGTTGCATTCCCTCCAAGATGCTGGTGCACGTGGCCGACGTGGCCGAGGCGACGCGCCGCGCCGGACGCCTTGGCATCTCCGCACGCCTCGACGAGGTGCGGTGGCCCGAGGTGTCCGAGCGGGTCTTCGGGCGCATCGATCCCATCGCCGCCGCCGGTGAGGAGTATCGCCAGAGCCTCGCGAACGTGGCCGTGTACAAGGGCCAGGCCCGCTTCTGCGGACCGCGCCGCCTCGAGGTCGACGGCGCTCCGGTCACGGGCGATGCCGTCGTGCTGGCGGCGGGGGCACGGCCCTTCATCCCGCCCCAGCCCGATCTCTCCACGGTGGATTACCAAACGTCCGACACGATCATGCGCCTGCCCGAGCCGCCGCGCCGCCTGTTGATCTGGGGTGGTGGGTACATCGCGGCGGAACTGGCGCATGTGTTCGGCGCCGCAGGGAGCGACGTGACCATCATCAACCGGGGCCCCCGGTTGCTGCGGGCCGAGGACATCGACGTGAGTGAGGCCTTCACCGCCGCCTACCGGAAGCGGTTCCGGGTGCTCACCGGCGCGGAGGTACTCACCGCGGAGGCAACGGCAACGGGAGCGGCTGCCCTGCGGGTGCGCCGCGACGGCGGGGAGGAGACGGTGTCGGGTGACGTGCTCCTGGTGGCCGCCGGTCGGATTCCCAACGGCGACGAGCTCGCCGTGGCCGCGGCTGGCGTAGCGCTGGACGCAGCGGGCTACGTGGTTACCGACGAGTACGGCCGCACCACCGCGGAGGGTGTCTGGGCGCTCGGCGACATCTCCAATCCGAACCAGCTGAAGCACGTCGCCAATGCCGAGGCGCGCGCCGTGGCGCACAACCTGGCCCATCCCGAGGACCTGCGCCCGCTGGCGCTGGGACCGATTCCCCACGCCGTGTTCGCCTCGCCGCAGGTGGCGTCGGTGGGCTCCACCGAGCAGGCGCTGCAGGAGGCCGACCGGTCCTACCTCCGCTCGGTGCGCCCCTACAGCGACACCGCTTACGGCTGGGCGCTGGAGGACGAGACCGGTTTCTGCAAGGTGCTGTCCGATCCCGCCACCGACCGCCTCCTGGGGGCGCACATCTGCGGCCCCGACGCGGCGGTGCTGTTGCAGCAACTCGTACAGGCCATGGCGTGCGATCTGAGCGTGGACCGCATCGCCCGGGGACAGATGTACATCCACCCGGCCCTCAGCGAGGTCGTCGAGCAGGCCCTGCTGGGCCTGGTGCCGTGAGCGGCGCGGCTCGCGGCAAGGGCACCGTCACGGAGCCGCAGGAGCTGACGGCGGGGGGCAGCCTGCCGGCGGTGTGGCGAGACCACGCCACGCGTCAACCTCACCGGCGCTGCCTGCACGACCCTGTCGCGGGATGGATCACCCGCGGGGCGTTGGCCAGCGCGGGCGTCGAGGTTGCCGGCCGGCTCTACGCCGCCGGCCTGCGCCGGGGGGACAGGGTGTTGCTCTGCGCAGCGTCGGGCGTGGCGCTCGTGGCCGCCCACACGGCATGCCTACGGATGGGACTGGTGGTCGTGCCGCTGAACGCCGCCCTGCGCCGCCGCGAGGTGGCGCACGTCGTGACCGACGCCTCGCCGAGCGGGGCCATCGTGGACGACCCGGAGATGCGTTCGTGGGTGCTCGCCGCCGCCCCCGACGCGGTTGTGTGCACATCCGCCGTCGATCTGCCGGACGGGGCGGTTCCGAGCCTCGACGAACTCTCCGGGGACGAGCCGGCGATTCTCGGCTACACCTCGGGCACGACCGGCGCACCGAAGGGTGCGGTTTTGACGCACGCCAACCTCCTGGCAGGGGCCGAGGCGCTCCGCCGCGCGTGGGGCTGGAGCGAGGACGACCGGCTGGTTCTCGCCCTGCCCCTGTTCCACATGCACGGCCTGGGAGTCGGCCTCCACGGAACCCTGCACACCGGCGCCTCGGCGGTGCTGCAGCGCTCGTTCGACTCGCAGGCGGTGCTCGACGCGATTCGCGATCACAGCGCCACGCTGTTCTTCGGCGTGCCCACCATGTATCACCGGCTGGCGCGCAGCGAGCGAGTCCGCGAACTCGGCGCTCTCCGTCTGGCGGTCTCCGGTTCAGCGCCACTACCGGCCGAACTCCATCGCCACCTCGAGACGCTCACGGGCCTGCGCGTGCTGGAGCGCTACGGCATGACCGAGACGGTCATGCTCGTCTCCAACCCGCTGGAGGGTGACCGACGCCCCGGAAGCGTGGGCTTCCCGCTGCCCGGGGTGGACTTGCGGATCCAGCAGTCCGGCGAGCCGCCGGGGTCGGGCGCGGAGTTGCCCGACGGGACTTCTGGCGAGATCTGGGTACGCGGACCGAACGTGTTCTCCGGCTACTGGCGCAAACCGGGTGCCGGCCCCGGTGCCGGGGGTTGGTTCCGCACCGGCGACATGGGTCGGCGCGATGCCGACGGCTACCTGTACCTGGAGGGCCGCACCGGCGAGTTGATCATCACCGGTGGGTACAACGTCTACCCACGCGAGGTGGAGGAGCAGCTCGCGGACCATCCGGGCGTGGCGGAGGTGGCCGTGGCGGGCCGACCCGACGAGGAGCGGGGCGAGATCGTCACCGCCTTCGTCGTGGCGGCATCGGGTCAGGAGGCGCCCTCGGTGGCGGAACTCCGCGCGCACGTGGCGCAGCGTCTTGTGCCCTACAAGCAACCCCGAGCCGTGGTTCCGATAGAGGCCATCCCGCGCAACGCCCTTGGCAAGGTGCAGCGACACCTGCTCGGCGAGGTGGCCGGGGAGCCGCCGGCGGCGACGTAACGTAGAGCCGATGGGCAGCATTTGGGGACACACCTTCCGGATCAGCACCTTCGGTGAGTCACACGGTGGGGCGATCGGTGTCACCGTGGAAGGTTGCCCGCCGCGACTGACCCTGGAGGCCGAGCACGTCCAGACCGATCTTGACCGCCGTCGCCCCGGCCAGAGTCGCCTCACCACGCAACGGGACGAGGCGGATCGGGTCCAGATCCTGTCGGGCACCTTCGAGGGGCGGACGCTCGGAACCCCCATCGGGATGTTGATCCCCAACACCGACGCTCGACCGGAGGCCTACGAGCACCTGCGGGATGTCTACCGGCCCTCCCACGCCGATTACGTCACCGAGGCCAAGTACGGCATCCGGAACTGGCAGGGCGGAGGGCGCGCCAGCGCCCGCGAGACGGCGGCGCGAGTGGCGGGAGGCGCCGTAGCCCGCCGGCTTCTCGCCATTGCCTGTGACGTGGAAGTGGTGGCCTGGGTGGCACAGGTGCACGAGATTCGTGCCGCCACCGAGGGCGCCACCGTTACCCCCGAAGCGGTGGAGGCGTCACCCACGCGCTGCGGCGACCCGGTGGCCGCCGAGCGAATGGTCGAGGCAATCGAAGCCGCCCGTCGCCGAGGCGACTCCCTCGGCGGGATCGTGTCCTGCGTGGCTCGCGGCGTCCCGGTGGGCCTGGGCGACCCTGTGTTCGACAAGCTCGAGGCCGATCTGGCCAAAGCGCTCCTGTCGCTCCCGGCCGCCCGGGGTTTCGAGATCGGGAGCGGTTTCGCTGCCGCTTCGATGACAGGAATCCAGCACAACGATCCCTTCGTGGCCGGACCCGACGGGCGGCCTCGGACGCTGTCCAACCACTCCGGCGGCGTACAGGGCGGTATCTCCAACGGGGAGGACATCGTGGTGCGGGTCGCCTTCAAGCCGACGGCGACGATCGCCTCCGAACAGCGGACCGTCGAGCGCTCCGGCCGCGAGGTCGTCCTCGCCGCTCGCGGGCGCCATGACCCGTGCGTCCTCCCGCGGGCGGTGCCGATGGTGGAGGCGATGGTGTGCCTGGTGCTGGCGGATCACTGGCTGAGGCAGCGCACCGTCGCAGTCCTCGGCGACGGGGTGTAGCACCGCCTCGAGTCCCGGCGGCACAACTCGAGCGAGGGTCTCAGCCCGCCTCGGCCACCGGCGCGAGTTCCCAGGAGAGGCGGGGACAGTCGCCCCAGAGCCGTTCGAGCTGGTAGTACTCGCGAGCCTCCTCGGAGAAGACGTGGACGACGAAGTCTCCGTAGTCCATCAGAACCCACGATCGCGCCGCCAGACCCTCCACCGCGAGCGGCTTCGATCCCCCTGCGGCGCTCACGCCTTCGGTGATCGCCTCGCAGATGGCTTTGACCTGCCGCTGGTTGGCTCCGCTCGTGATGACGAAGAAATCACACACGGCCAACACCTCGGCCACGTCGATGAGCAGCGTGTCGCGTCCGAAGTGGTTGTCTGCCGCTCTCGCTCCGGCATTCGCCCAGGAGATGAGGTCGCTTCGGTCCCTGCCGTGCTGCACTGTGACCAGTTTAGATCGCGCGAGCGGCGCCGGGGGTTATATCGCGGCCCGGCCGCCCTCAGCGGTACAGGCCGCGGCGTTCGATCTCCGCGGCGACCGGCCGGGAGAGCACGATTCCGAGCGATCGACCCTCGGCCAGCCAGCGACGGACGTGCGTGCTGGAGACCTCGATGCCGGGTCCCTCGACGGCGATCCAGGCCCATCCGGGTGGTGGCACACCGGGTCCCGGGCTGCCCAGCCGTGCCACCACCGCCACCGTCGCCAGGGATCGGATCACCTCGGGGTGGCGCCAGGTGTCGAGCGAAACCGCCAAGTCGCTCCCCACGATCAGGAAGAGCTCCCGTCCATCGCCAGCGAGCTCGACGAGCGTCTCCGCGGTGGCGGACTCCCCACCCTTGTCGATCTCCAGGGAGGAAACCTCACAACCCTCGAGGTCCGCCACAGCGGCGCGAACCAGAGCGAGGCGATCGGACGCGGCGCTCACCGGCTGTTCGGAGACCTTCTGCCAGGGCACGTTGGCGACCACGAACAACACCCTGTCGAGATCCAGCGCGTAGCGGGCCACCTCGGCTGCAGCGAGATGACCGATGTGGGGCGGATCGAAGGTCCCCCCAAAGACACCGATGCGTTCAGAACCGCGCTGACGCACCGTTGATGTGCCGTCCATAGTGCGAACCTACCGCCCGGCTGTCTGGACGTGGCGGTCCCGAAGGACTAATATAACACTCGCTCACGAGTACCTCGCCCTTCTTGCTTGGCGCCCGTGATGGCGCCACTTAGCAGGAAATGCAAGGCAGCGCGTGAGCAGACAGCCCCTCACTCGGCCTAGATCGGTTTTGCACGGACCAGGTTGAGCACCTCTCTCAACGGCCAACGCCGGCGGGCGCACAAAGAGCGGTCCCATACCTGTGAAATATGTCACAAGCGCGGATCGCGAGGGCGCAGAGGACGGGAACAAGTCAGCACAACGTGTTGTTGAAACCAAGCGAGTCGGACCGAGCCCAGAGGGACCGCGCCGGTGGCCTTTCGAGGCCCCGCCACGATACGAGAAGTAAACCGGAATAGAGACGAAGAAGAAGTCATGAGTGATTCAGTCGGCCAATACCTGAACGAGATCGGCCTCGTGCCCCTACTCACCGCCGCCGACGAGCGGGAATTGTCACAGATCATCGAGCGCGGCCGAGCTGCCGCCGAACGCAAGGTCGAGGGCGAACGGTCCCACCTCCTCGACCAGGCTGTCCAGGCTGCGGCGGTCGCCAAGGACCGCTTCATCCGCTCCAACCTCCGCCTCGTCGTGAGCGTGGCACGGCGCTATCCGCTGCCGCCGGGCATGGAGTTGCTCGATCTGATCCAGGAGGGCAACCTCGGCCTCGAGCACGCCGTGGACAAGTTCGACTGGCGCAAGGGGTTCAAGTTCTCCACCTACGCCACGTTCTGGATCCGGCAAGCCATCGGCCGCGCCCTGGACCAGAAGGCCAGTCTCGTGCGCCTTCCGGGAGACCGGTCGGCGAGCCTGCGCGCTGCGCTTCGCCAGGTCTCCGGCAACGGCGACGAGTTGGACGAGGAGCACGCCCGGCTGCACCGCCTGACCACCCCGACCTCGCTGGACCGCACGATCGGTGACGACGACAGCAACGAGCTGATCGACCTGATCGCAGACGCCAACCCCGGGCCCGAGCAGATGGTCATGGCGTTCGCGGACAGCGAGATGGTGACCGATCTCCTCTCGGTGCTCGATGAGCGCGCCCGCTACGCCGTGGAACAGCGCTTCGGGCTGCAGGACGGGCGCAAGCGCAGCTATCGCGAGGTGGGTGAAGAGCTCGGCGTTACCGCCGAAGCCGCTCGCCGGCTCGTCAAGCGAGCGGTCAACGTCGTGCGCGAGCGGGCCGTCGAACGCACCGACGCCGCCTGAATCGAGTTCCCGCCATGGCCGCGACAGCCTGGTCGCCGGAGAGTTGGCGGCGCTTCCCGGCTCTCCAACAGCCAACCTGGCCCGATCCGGCCGATCTCGACCGGGCGCTCAAGGTCCTGGCGGGGTTTCCACCGCTGATCTTTGCCGGCGAGGCGCGCAACCTGACGACCAGATTGGGCGAGGTAGCCGCCGGAAGGGCCTTCCTGCTGCAGGCCGGCGACTGTGCCGAGTCCTTCGACGCCCTGTCAGCTGACAACATCCGCGACAAGCTGCGGGTGATACTCCAGATGGCGGTCGTCCTCACCTACTCGGCGGGGGTTCCCGTCGTGAAGGTGGGACGCATCGCCGGGCAGTTCGCCAAGCCCCGATCGAGCCCCACGGAGGTCGTCCGCGACGAGACGCTGCCGTCGTTCCGCGGGCACATGGTGAACGACATCAGCTTCTCGGCGTCGGCCCGGGTGGCCGACGCCAACCGGCTGCTGACCGCCTACCACGCCTCGGCCGCCACGCTCAACCTGCTGCGCTCGTTCACCAAGGGCGGATTCGCCGATCTCGGCCGCGTGCATTCCTGGAACCAGGAGTTCGTGGCGTCCTCCCCCGCCGGCCGACGGTACGAGGAACTCGCCGGCGGGATCGACGCCGCCCTGCGATTCATGGCCGCCTGCGGGATCGGCAGCAGCGACGACGTCCGGCTGAACACGGTCGAATTCTTCACCAGCCACGAGGCACTGATCCTCCCGTACGAGGAGGCTCTGACACGCACCGACTCGCTGACCGGCGATCCCTACGATTGCTCGGCCCACATGCTCTGGGTCGGTGAGCGCACCCGGCAGCTCGACGGCGCGCACGTGGAATTCCTTCGCGGGGTGCGCAATCCTCTGGGATGCAAGGTTGGACCGACCGCCGAGATTCCCGACATGCTTGACCTTTGCGAGGCTCTCAACCCCGGGCGCGTACCCGGCCGCCTGACCCTGATCTCCCGGATGGGTGCCGAGCGGATCGGAGACGCTTTGCCACCGCTCGTGCGGGCGGTACGCGACGCGGGCCATCCGGTGGTCTGGGTTTGCGACCCCATGCATGGGAACACCTTCACGTCGCGCAATGCGGGGCACAAGACGCGGCATTTCGAGGACATCTGTGCAGAGATCGACGGATTCTTCGCCGTGCACCGCTCGGAGGGCACCTGGCCGGGGGGTATCCACGTGGAACTCACCGGTGACGACGTGACCGAGTGTCTCGGCGGATCGGAGGATATCGGTCACGATGACCTGGCGATGCGCTACGAGACGATGTGCGACCCCCGCCTGAACGGGCGGCAGTCGCTCGATCTCGCCTTCCGCGTCGCCGAAAAGCTGCTCGGCTGATTCGACGCTCCCGGCGAGCCGGACCGCACGCGCTCCTGCTGCGAGACGTGCCCGGGGTGGGACTCGAACCCACACGACCGCAGGGTCAAAGGATTTTGAGTCCTCCGCGTCTTCCAATTCCGCCACCCGGGCCATTTGCCGGAACAGTGTAGGATCACCGCCGGCAACCGGCGGCGCTTGGTTGGGATTGCTCTTCGCTGGATATCGACTGGGGTGTGTTTTGCAGCCGGTCCCTGAGCGCCTACGGTGCGTCCAACGCTCCAACCATCCGTTGACGGACGAGGTCCTGCTCCACCATGTCTCGTGACACCGTTCCCCCGTGCCACCTGAGGGCGTCGCGACCCCGGCATGTGCCGGCTCTCCACCCATGATCGTCTTCACCTACCCCGGACAGGGGTCCCAGGCACCTGAGATGGGGGCGGCCTGGGTGGACGAGCCGTCCTGGGAACTGGTGGAGGAGGCCAGCCGGACCACCGGCCGCGACATCGCTTTCCTGCTGCTCGAGGCGGATGCCGAGCATCTCCGCCAGACCCGCAACTCGCAATTGGCCACGTTCGTGATGAGCATGCTCGTACTCGACGCGGTGGCAAGAGTCGGCCTGATGCCGAACGCGCACGCCGGGCACAGCCTGGGTGAGTACAGCGCCCTCGTTGCTTCGGGCATCCTGGACTTCGGTGAAGCCGCATACCTCGTCGCCGAGCGCGGGGAGGCCATGCAATTGGCCTCAGAGGAGCAAGAGGGCACCATGGCGGCCGTTCTCGGTCTTCCCGACTCGCAGGTGGAGGCGGCCTGCGAGGAGGCCGGACCGAAGGTCTGGATCGCCAACTACAACGCTCCGGGTCAGGTGGTGATCGCCGGCTCGCCTGCCGATGTCGCCACCGCCGGCGACGTGGCGCGCCGCTCCGGTGCCAAGCGGGTCATGCGCCTGCAGGTGGGCGGGGCGTTTCACACGCCTTTCATGGCATCGGCGTACGAGCGCCTCACGAAGGCGATCGCGCAGGCCGACTTCCAGGATCCCGACGCCCCGGTCTACGCGAATGTCGACGCCGCGCCCTACGAGAACGCCCGACCATGGCCCCGGTTGTTGGCCCGCCAACTCACAAGCCCCGTCCGCTGGCAGCAGACCATCCGTCGTCTCCTCGACGCCGGGTACGGGACTCTCGTCGAACTCGGCCCGGGGAACGCTCTCACGGGCATGGCAAGGCGCATCGACCGGGGTGTGGTGACCCTGAGCGTCCGCAGCCCCGCCGACATCGACCCGCTCCTGGAATCCGTCGGGGCCCGAGGTGCCGAGGAGTCGGCCCTTCCTGAGGGCGAGTCCCTCTATGCCTACGAGCGGCTGGTCGTCGCTCCGACGGCGGGCGTCTTCACGCCCGCACGACCCGACTGCAAGGGTTCTCGCATCGTCACCGGCGCCGTGCTCGGCGAAGTGAGCGGCGAGCCGGTGCGCTCCCCGTTCAGCGGTGTTGTGATGGACTATCTGGCCGTGGAGGGCGAGCGGGTTACGACCAACCAGCCGATCGCCTGGTTGCGCACGGACTGATGTCCGCGCACTTGGCGAGCGCCACCGGGCCTGCACGAATGGGACCCTCCGAACAATGAGCCGGGGTAGTCGCATCATCGGTTACGGCACGGCCCTTCCCGAGCGCGTCATCACCAACCACGACCTTGCCGAGACTCTCGACACAACCGACACCTGGATCACCGAGCGCACCGGAATCAAGGAGCGGCGCATCGGCGGCTCAACCCGCTCCCTCGCGATAGACGCCAGCCGGCGAGCCCTGGAGATGGCCGGCGTAGCCCCTGAAAGCCTGGACGCCATCATCCTCGCCACGACGACGCCGGATCGGGTGATCCCGGCCACCGCCAGCGCCGTGCAAGCGGCCCTCGGAGCCCGCTGCGGGGCGTTCGACCTGAACGCCGCCTGCTCGGGTTTCGTCTATGGACTCAACGTGGCGCACGGTCTGATCCTGGCGGGCGCCGAACACGTCCTGCTCGTCGGCTCGGAGACCCTCACCCGGTTCGTGGACTGGGAGGACCGTGCGACGGCCGTCCTCTTCGGCGACGGCGCCGGGGCCGTGGTGATGTCGGCCACGCCGGCAGAGGACAACGCCCTGCTGAGTTGGGCACTCGACTGCAACGGGGAGTTGGAGAAGTCGCTCCACTGCGACTTCGGCCGCTTCATCTACATGGAGGGCCGCGAGGTCTTCCGCCAGGCGGTTCGCATCATGGTTGCCACGTGCGAGCGCGCCTTGGCGGCGGCCGGGTTCAGCACCGAGGACGTGGATCTCGTCGTGCCGCACCAGGCCAATGCCCGGATCATCCAGAGCGCCTGCGACAAGCTGGGGATCCCCGAGGATCGAACCGTGCAGGTGCTCAGCTGGACCGGCAACACCTCCTCGGCCTCGATTCCCCTGGCCATTGCCCACGCCGCCGACAACGGCCGCCTGCGTGCCGGCGACATCGTGCTGCTCGTGGGCTTCGGTGCCGGCATGACCTCCGCCAGCGCGCTCATGCGCTGGGAGTTGTGAGCGGAACAGCCGGCGCCGGCCGGGTGGCGCTCGTGACCGGCGGAGCGCGCGGCATCGGCTTGGCCTGTGCCATCGCACTGCGGGACGCCGGACACCGCGTGGCGGTGACCTACCTCGCCAGCCCGCCGGATCTCGCCGAGGAGGCGGGACTCATACCGGTGCGCTGCGATGTGACCGACACGGCGGACGTGGACGCCGCGTACGCCGCCGTGGAAGATTCGCTCGGGCCCGTGGAGGTCCTCGTCTCGAACGCCGGCATCACCCGCGACAACCTGCTGCTTCGCATGAGCGAGGAGGACTTCGCGGCGGTCCTGGACACCAACCTCACCGGCGGCTACAGGATCCTGCGCCGAGGTGCGCGGTCGATGTTGCGAGCCCGCTGGGGACGCATCGTGCTCATCTCGTCGGTGGTCGGGCTGGGAGGGCAGGCCGGGCAAGCCAACTACGCCGCCTCCAAGGCGGGGCTCGTGGGTCTCGCCCGGTCGGTCGCCAAGGAACTGGCGGGGCGGAACGTGACGGTCAACGTGGTGGCTCCAGGACCCGTCGAGACCGATATGCTCGGTTCGCTGAGCGAGAAGCGACAGGAAGAAATCCGCGCGGCGGTCCCGCTCGGCCGGTTCGGTACGACGGCCGAGGTGGCGGCGACCGTCCGATTCCTGGCCTCATCCGAGGCCGGATACATCACAGGAGCCGTCATTCCCGTGGACGGCGGCTTGAGCATGAGTTGACCCCCAGACGACGGAGTGAATGCAGTGAGCAACGACCATTTCGAACGATTCCGGCGCTGCGCCGTTGACGTGCTGTCGGTCGAGGAGAATCAGGTGACCCTCGAAGCCAGCTTTGCCGACGATCTCGATGCCGACAGCCTCGACCTCGTGGAGTTGGTGATGGCGCTCGAGGAGGAGTTCGACGTGACCGTGGAGGAGGAGGAGCTCGAGAACATCGACACCATCGGCGCCGCCTTCACGATGATCGAAGCCAAGTTGGGATGAGCCGGCGCCGGGTGGTCGTCACCGGCCTCGGCGTCCTGGCGGCCTGCGGGGTCGGCCAGGAGGACTTCTTCGCCGGGCTGCTGGCGGAGCCTCCCAAGGGCCTGCGGGCCGTCGTGGGTTTCGACCCAACCCCCCACTTCGCCAACGCCAAGGAGTTGCGCCGCCACGACCGGTTCACGCAGTTCGCCCTGGCGTGCACCGCCGAGGCGCTGGACGACGCTGGAGACCTGAACCCCGATCCCGATCGCGCTGGCGTGTGGATCGGTACGGGCGTGGGTGGGCTCATGAGTACCGAAACCCACGTTCTCTGGCACTTCGTCAAGGGGCCCAAGCGGGTCACGCCGTACCTCATCCCGATGATGATGGCCAACGCCGCGGCTGCCGCCGTGTCGATGCGCTACGGCTACCAGGGGCCCTGCGAGGTGACCTCCACGGCCTGCGCCTCGGGCACGCAGTCCATCGGCAATGCCGCAGAACTCATTCGCCGTGACCGCTGCGACGTGATGCTCGCGGGAGGCTCGGAGTGCTCGAGCTCTCCAACCGGACTCCAAGGCTTCGCCAACATGACGGCGCTGTCGCGCGTCGGTGTCTCTCGCCCCTTCGACCGCGATCGCGATGGCTTCATGCACGCCGAGGGCTGCGGCATCCTCGTACTCGAGGAACTGGAACACGCGCGGGCACGCGGGGCGACCATCCTGGCCGAGATCACGGGCTACGCCAGCACGGCCGACGCCTACCACATCACCGCGCCGGCCCCCGGCGGAGTGGGAGCGATCTCGTGCATGGAGCGGGCGATTTCCGACGCGGGCCTTGAACCGTCCGATGTCGTGCACGTCAATGCCCACGGCACCTCGACACCCCTCAACGATGCCAACGAGGCCGAGGCCATCGTCAAGGTCTTCGGCTCACCCGGCCCACTGGTGACTTCCACCAAGGGAGTGACCGGCCACGCCCTCGGGGCAGCCGGTGCCGTCGAGGCGGTTGCCGTGATCATGTCGATGCAGCGCGGCGTGCTACCCCCGACCGCCGGCTACGTCAACCCCGACCCGGACATGGCACCGATCCGGATCGTTGCGCCGGACCCCTGTGCCTGGGATCCAGGGCCGAGCCTCTCGAACTCCTTCGGCTTCGGTGGCCACAACGCCTGCCTAGTGATCAGTCCCCCGCCGGCTGCCTGACGCGCCGACGTGGCCGGGGCCGAGCCTCTCCCCGAACCGCTTCGGCTTCGGTGGCCACAACGCCTGCCTAGTGATCAGTCCCCCGCCGGCTGCCTGACGCGCCGACGTGGCCGGGGCCGAGCCTCTCCCCGAACCGCTCGGGCTTCGGTGGCCACAACGCCTGCCTAGTGATCAGTCCCCCGCCGGCTGCCTGACGCGCCGACGTGGCCGGGCGAACGCCTCAGGCGGGCACCGACACGAACATGAACTCGCAAGTGCAGGCCGTCGCGCCGTCCACCGACGCCTCGCCGGACGCCCGCCCGGCGCGTGCCGACAGGCGCAGAACCTGAACGCGCAGGTCGAGTCGCTCACCGGGCAAGACCTGGCGGCGGAAACGGGCACCGTCGATGCCTCCGAACAGTGGCAGCCGGCCCGCGAAGCGCTCGTCGGTGAGGACTGCGTAGGCGCTGAGTTGGGCGAGCGCCTCTGTCATCAGCACGCCTGGAAGCGTGGGTCGACCGGGGAAGTGGCCCGCAAAGAAGGACTCCTCCCCCGTCGTGCGCCAATGGCCCTCCGCACTCTCACCGGGCGCCAGCGCCGTGACCTCGTCAAGGAACAGGAACGGCGGCCGGTGCGGGAGGAGGCTCGCCGGTGCCGGCAGAACTCGTTCGCTCACTCGTCTTCCTCGAGCGCGGCGAGGATCGCCAGCGGCGTGTCCTTGGGGCTGATCCCGTACCACGCCTGCTCGATCCGCCCCGCGGCATCGATCAGGAACGCCGAGCGCGTCGTGCCCATGAACGTGTTCCCGTACATCTTTTTCTCGCTGCGCGCCCCGTAGGCGGACGTCGTCGAGTTCTCGGGATCGGAGAGCAGCCCGAAACCCAGGTCGTGCTTCTCGTCGAAACGCTTCTGGCGGTTGGGGGGATCTGGGCTCATCCCCAGGATGGAAACTTCCTCAGGCAGTTCGTTGGCGATGTCACGCATGCCACAGGCCTGCTTCGTTCAACCAGGGGTCAGAGCCTTCGGGTAGAAGAACAGTGCCACTCTCCGACCGGCGAAGTCCGCGAGAGAGATCTCCTCGCCGTCCTGGTTCTGCAACCGGAAGTCCGGCGCCGGGTCGCCTGGCTGGAGTCGCATGGCGGGCTCCTCGTGATGCACGTCCTCGAGGCACAATCCTAGGGCGGGCCGGCTTCAGATCTGGCCCACGAGTCGGTCACAGGTGAACTTGTAGACACTGCCCGAATAACCTTCCCGCGCCCGGACAACATTTCCGCCTGCCAGCAGGCACGAATACGATCGAAAGGTACGTGACTTGAGGTTGCGAAGCTCGATCTCGCGCGGGGCAAGGACCCGGTTCGTCATCGCACTGTTTGCCGCACCGCTCGCCCTCCTGGCTCTCACCTCCTCTGGTGATGCGTCAGACGGTCCTCCCGGACCCACGACCACCACGACCGAGACATCGGTGGCCCCGGAACGAACCGATCCGACCGGGGACTTGGAATCCCTCGTCGCCCAACTCCGGCGCAATGCGGAACAGTTCAGCTACACGCTCGGCAACTACGGCGGCCGCCTGACGATTGCGACCATCTCCGAGCCGCTCACCTTCAACCTGGCCGTCTCGAACGATGCCGGCTCCTCGAACGTGTTGGGCTACCTCTTCGAAGGGCTCACCGAGACCTCATGGTTGACCGACGAGATCGAGCCCGCGCTGGCCGAATCCTGGGAGCGCGACGAAGACGGCCTCACCTGGACCCTCCATCTCCGCACGGACGTCACGTGGCACGACGGGGAGCCATTCACAGCCCACGACGTGGACTTCACCTTCAACCGGATCATCTACAACGACGAGATTCCGGCATCGGGTCGCTCCACCTTCGAGTTCCGCCACCTCGACGACGACGGCTCGTGGCGGACGGCCCGGATGACCGTCACCGCTCTGGACGATCACACCGTGCAGATCGTGCTGCCTGTGCCCTTCGCGCCATTCCTGCGCTCGCTCGGCACGGCCATCTACCCCGAGCACCTGCTCACACCGCACGTGGACGACGGCACCTTCGCCTCGATCTGGGACATCAGCACGGATCCCACCGAGATCGTCGGGACCGGACCGTTCGGCATCGCGAGCTACGAGCCCGGCGAGCGACTGTTGCTGCAACGCAACCCGAATTACTGGATGACCGACGCCAACGGCAACCGGCTGCCGTACCTTGACGAGATCGTGCACGTCATCGTCGAGGACCTCGAAGCCGAGCTCGCCGCGTTCCTGGACGGCAGTTCCGAGCTGCATGGCGTCCTCGGCGCGGAGTACGCCGAGCTCGAGCCGCTTCAGGAGGATCGCAACTTCACGATCCACCGTCGAGGCCCCGCGTTCGGAACGACCTTCCTGGCCTTCAACGTGAACCCCGGGAGCGGTCCCGACACCGGGGAGCCATACCTGGATCCCGTCAAGCTCGAGTGGTTCAGCAACACACGGTTCCGGCAGGCCGTGGCCTACAGCATCGACAAGGACACCCTCATCAATGAGGTGCAGCACGGCCTGGGCTACCCCCAGTGGTCCTCCATCAGTCCCGCGGCCGGCGACTTCTTCAACCCCGACGTGCGGCGCTACGAGTACGACCCGGCGCGAGCCAACGAGATCCTCGACGAGCTTGGCTGGACCGATCGCGACGGAGACGGCGTCCGCGAGGACGCCGCCGGCAGCCGCATCGAGTTCACACTCGTGACGAACACCGGCAACAGCGTGCGTAACCGGACTACCGAGGTGATCCAGCAGAGCATGGAGGCCATCGGGCTGGCGGTTGACTACACGGCGATCGAATTCGGCGAGCTCGTCGCCCAGCTCACCACCTCCTACGACTGGCAGACCATGGTGATCGGCTTCACCGGCGGACCCGAGCCTCACAACAGCATCAACCTCTGGCACAGCAGCGGTGGTCTGCATCTCTGGCACCCCAACCAGGAAGCACCCGCCACGGACTGGGAGGCCCAGATCGACGACCTGTTCGTCAGCGCCAGCCAGGAACTCGAACATGCTGAGCGCGTGGCCCAGTACCACCGCGTCCAGGAGATCGTGGCCGAGAATGTGCCGCTCGTCTACACGACGGTACCCGAGCGCCTCACGGCGGTGCGCAACGTCTTCGGTAACACCACGCCGACCCTCTTCGGGGTCTGGGACATCCGCCATCTGTACCGCACCGACCTGTTGGAGGTGGCGCCCCCTCTGGAGGTCCCGGCGGGCTAGCCGAGCGGCGGGACGATGCTGCTTTCGGGTTCGAACGTGCCCCAGGCGAACCAGAACGTGTCCACGAATTCGCGAGCGCGCAGGCGGCTACCTGCCAGCTCGCCGGCCGTGGCCTGACCGAACAGGTTCCAGGTCGAACCGGTCTCAGCGTCGAGGAACCCGTCACCGCTGCGGGTGAAGCTCAGCAGCCGCCCGTCGAGTTGGCGTTCGAAGACGCCGCTGGAACCCACGTCGAGCCCGTTGGACAGCTCCGGGGCGTCCAGCGCCGAACTGGCGCCCGGAAGGTTCCAGACGACCAGCGGTACGCCTGCGAGGTCCACATCCACCACGCCGCTGTCCTCAAGATGTGCATGCCGCACGGCGACCGCCTCGCCAGCGCTGCGGATCCCCACGACCCGCTCCTTTGCGGGTAGGCGCTCGTCGATGTCGGTGGACTGGAAGCTGGGGCTCAACAGCCCCGAACTGGTCTCGTAGCCGACGTAGGGATTGCGCCCGTAGGACCGGTGATGGCCGGTCTCCTGCGTCAGCACCAGGCCGTCGGGGTGCGCGTCCCGCCAGGCCGCCCAGGACACGATGGCCATCGGCCAGAAGTCCAACTGGGTGCCGATCAACTCGCCGATCACGGCGAGGCCGTCGAAATGGGTCCACAGCGACTGCGTCTGCCGGTCGTACATGACCATCGACGACTGGTACAACATCCCCGAGGTGCCGAAGTCCAGGATCCGCCCCGCGGCGTTGCGGTCGTAGGCCACCGAGGAGTTGCACAGCGGGCAGTACGAGATGGTCACCGGCACACCGCCCACCGTGTCGTTGACCAGTTCGTGCCAGGTCATGATCTGCAGTGGGTAGGCGCGAGCGTCGCCGTTGATCTCGAGGGCCAGGACGGCCTCGTTGTCGGCCAGGAAGTCGATCTCTCCGGCGGGTGCCAGGACCGGCGCGTCGATGGCGGGGATGTCGTCGGGCGGCGGGCCACCGGAGCGGATCTGATCCGGTTCGATGAGCCTGGCGAACCCCGGCCAGAAGCGGTCCGCCAGGGCCGACGGAACCGACTCGCGTCCGCTGCTGTCGGCGAGGGGTGCCCGACCGGGCGGCATTCCGCCAGCGGCGTTCGGCGGTGGCACGTCGGTCTCCGGCGCCTCGGGCACGAACAGGGTCGTGGGCGTCGGATCGGGCGCTGCGGTGGTGGGCGCCGCGGCATCGTCCCCCTCGGAGCCGTCGCCGATCGGAAGCGACTCGTCGGTATTCGACAGTTGGGAGGTTGAGGGCGATTCAGCGATTTCGACTACCTCACCGGGCGGCGCCGGCGCTGAGTCCTCGCCCACCGGGCTCTCCGGTGTCGTGCCCGCTGCGGTTTCGCCGCCCTCGGTCGAACTTCGCTCCGGCGCCGCGGCGGGTGGCTGGGCGGGTGGGTCGGCGGGTTCACCACCGGCCGATGGCGCCCCGGTTCCCCCGCAGGCCGCCGCGAGCACGGCGAGAACCACGACGGCGCGCGGGAGCACACGCCGGGCTGCCGCGGCAGGTATCCGCGGCTCTCTCATTCCGATGCGTGCCGATCCAGGGCACGGCGAAGATCGCCGACGAACTCCCCCACTCCCTCTGGCCCGTGTCCCTCCAGCAGCCGCCGCACGACGGCCGAGCCCACGACCACCCCGTCGGCGACGGTCGTCGCCTCCGTTGCCTGGCGAGGCGTCGAGACCCCCACGCCGACCAACACGGGCAGGTCGGTGACGGCCTTGAGTCGACCGGCGATCACCAAGGCGCTGGATGCCAGAGCGGCCCGCTCCCCCGTCACGCCAAGCAGCCCGACGGCGTAGACAAAACCCCTGGCGCGGGCGCACACGGCCGACAGACGCTCTGTGGAGGCGGTCGGAGCCGCCAGCAGCACGGTTTCAACTCCGGCCTCGTCAGCGGCCGCGACCCACGGCCCGCTCTCCTCCAGCGGGAGGTCGGCCAGAATCGCCCCGGACACGCCGGAGTTGGCCAGTGAACGAGCGAACCGTTCGTGTCCCATGTGGTGGGCGATGTTGTAGTAGGTCATCACCACCAGCGGCACGCCGACATCCAGCTCTGCGGCGGTGGCCAGGATCCCCGCCGGTGTGGCTCCCGATGCGAGCGCACGGTCGCCGGCGGCCTGGATGGTCGGACCATCCATGACCGGGTCGGAGAACGGGATACCGATCTCGACGGCGTCGGCACCGGCGGCGGCGGCCGCCTCGACGGCGGGTCGCCAGCCGTCGAGACCACCGGTGATGTAGGGGACGAGGCACTTGCGCCCGGCACCTCTTGCGGCCCGCAGGGCGGACTCCAGCCGGCCCGGTTTGGCCCCGTTCACGCCCGCAGTCCCATGACTAGGTCGACGTCCTTGTCCCCCCGTCCCGAAAGGTTCAGCAGGACTGTGCGCCCGGCCAACGCCCGGCGCTCGCGGCTGATCCACGCCAGCCCGTGGGCAGGCTCGAGGGCGGGAATGATCCCCTCGGTCCGCGAGAGCAGTCCGAACGCGGCGAGAACCTCGTCGTCGGTAACGCTCTCGTAGCGGGCCCGGCCGGTGCGGGCCAGATGGGCATGTTCCGGCCCGACGCCGGGGTAGTCCAGACCGGCCGAGATCGACTCCGCCTCCAGAACCTGGCCGAACTCATCCTGCATCAGGTACGAGAGAGAGCCGTGCACGACCCCCGGGGTTCCTCTCCCGACGGCTGCACCTCCCGCGGGTTCGACTCCCACGAGTTCGGCATCGCCGTCGGCGAAACCGCTGAAGATCCCGGCTGCGTTGGAGCCGCCTCCGACGCAGGCCACCACTACGTCGGGGTCGCCGCCGAGGCGCTCGGCGCATTGGCGACGTGCCTCGTCACCGATCACCCGGTGGAATTCTCGCACCATCCACGGATAGGGATGCGGGCCCATGACCGAGCCGAGGCAGTAGTGGGTGTGCTCCACGGTGGCCACCCAGTCCCGCAGGGCCTCGTTGATGGCGTCCTTGAGTGTTCGGCTGCCGGTCGCCACCGCATGAACCTCGGCGCCCAGCAACCGCATGCGGAACACGTTCAACTCCTGGCGGGCCACGTCGACCTCGCCCATGTAGACGGTGCACTCCATGCCCAGGAGCGCCGCGGCGGTGGCGGTGGCGACACCGTGCTGGCCGGCACCCGTCTCGGCCACGAGGCGGGTCTTCCCCATTCGCTGGGCCAGCAGCGCCTGGCCCAGCACGTTGTTGATCTTGTGTGAGCCGGTGTGGTTCAGGTCCTCCCGCTTCAACAGGAGGCGCAGCCCCAACTCGGCCGACAGCCGGGGGCAGTCGCTGAGCGGTGAAGGCCGGCCGGCATAGTCGCGCAGCAACTCGTCCAGCCGGTCGCGAAACGAGGGATCGGCCCAGGCGGAGCGGAAGGATCGGTCGAGTTCCTGGCAGGCGGGCACCAGGGTTTCCGGGACGTAGCAGCCTCCGAAGTCACCGAAACGACCCTCCGGCGTCGGGTCGGTCATGGCCATGAGAGATCTCCTGTCGTCGAACCGGCGGAGCCCGTCAGAACTCGTCCTGCCAGTCGTAGAGCGCGCCCGTGGGCGACTCGGGCGCCGCCGCGCCGGCGGCCCCGCGCGCCGCTATGACGAAGTCGCGCACGAGGCGGGGATCCTTGCGCCCCGGCGAGGACTCCACCCCCGTCGAGACATCGACACCCCAGGGACGTGTCTTGGCGATGGCCACAGCCACGTTGGTGGGATTGAGACCCCCGGCCACCATCACCGGAAGCGACCCGGCTGCTCGCTCGGCCAGAGCCCAGTCGAAGATCTTCCCCGAGCCGGGCCGGTCGGCGTCCACGAGGACGATGTCCGCACCGTAGTCCTGTGCCTTCTCCAACTCCCTTGAGCCGGCGCGGAAGGCCTTGATGACCGTTCCCACCTGCTCGCGCACGCGCCTGGTCTCCTCGGGGGATTCGTGGCCGTGCAACTGCACTGCCCGGAGACGGGCGCGGTTGACGATGTGCACCACATTGCGGGGATCCTCGTTGCGGAACACGCCGACGGTCAGAATCTCCGGCGGCAGCCGGCGCGCGATCTCGCCCGCCGTCGAGGGCGAGATCCGGCGGGGGGAGGGCGCGAAGAGGAATCCGACCGCGTCGGCTCCCATGGCCACCGCCAGCAGCCCGTCCTCCTCGCTGGTGATACCGCAGATCTTGACGAACACGCCCGCGACCCTACCGGCCGGCCGCGACCAGATCGGCGACTGCACGCCCCGCCGCGGCAAGATCTCCGGCACCGACAAACGACTGGCCGACGAGGACCGCGTCGTAGCCGGCCTCCCCCACCGCGATGACCTCCGCGCCGGAGCGGATTCCCGACTCGGCCACCGTCACGGCACCCGACGGAAGTCGCTCGGCAAGGCGAACCGCGGCTGAGCGGTCGACATCGAAGGTCTGCAGGTCGCGCTGATTCACGCCGACGAACCGCGCTCCCAGAGCGGCGACCCGGTCGATCTCGGCGGCGTCGTGCACTTCCACCAGCGGGTCGAGCTTCAGTTCGACGGCGAGCGCCGAGAAGTCCCGCAACTCGTGGTCGTCGAGCGCTGCGGCGATCAGCAGGACCGCGTCGGCACCCATGATCCGCGCATCGCAGACGTCGGCGGGGCACACGGTGAAGTCCTTGCGCAGCACGGGGAGGTGAGCTGCCGCCCGGGCCGCCCGAAGGTCGTCGGGCGAGCCGCCGAAGTGGGCCTCGTCGGTCAGCACCGACAATGCGGCGGCTCCGCTGTCACGGTAGACCGAGGCCAGAGCAGCCGGGTCGAGGTCTCCCCAGAGATCACCCGCCGAGGGTGAGCGACGCTTCACCTCGGCGATGACGGAGACGCCGGGCGCGCCTGCCAATCTGGCCGTCATGCCCCTCGGCGCCGGGCGGTCGGCGGCCTGCACCAGGAGGTCCGCCAGGGAGCGACCGTCCGCCGCCGCCCGCCGGCGGTGGTGCTGGATGATCGCATCGAAGTACGTGGTCACGGCACCAGCGGGAGAGGTCGGATCTCACAGGACCGCCCGTCGCTGTCGCCGATGTGGGCGGTGGCCGGTGGTTCGACGCGGCGGTGAACGTAGGCCAGGGCCACGGCCGCGCCGAAGGTGGGAGAGTAGGCGCTGCTGGTGATGCGACCGACCGTCTTGCCGCCGGTGTCCACCAGGGGTGCGCCGATGGCAGGGAGTTCGGCATCCTCGAGGACCACGCCGCGCAGCCGTCGCGGCGTATTGCCGCCGCGGCTGTCGATCCGAGCAACCAGTTCCTGGCCCACGAAGCAGCCCTTCGTGAAGCTCACCGTCTCGGGCACGATGCCCGCCTCAGCCGGTATGAGACCCTCGGTCAACTCGCGGCCGGCGGCGGGCACCCCCGACTCGATGCGCACGGCCTCGAGCGCTTCGGGGTCGCAGAGGACCACGCCCGGCGGAGGCGCCACCTCGCGAGCCACCAGATCCCAGCCCGAAAGACTCCCCCAGCGAACCGGCGCAACCACGACCGGGGCGCTCACGTCAACGATCGCGGTTTGCGCTCCCCCCGCCGCAGCCTGCGTCGCAGAACCCGCCCCGAGCGCGGGCATCGGGGGCACCGTCGGGCCCCGGACGGCGAGCATGGTGAGCCGCCGCATCTCCAGATCGACCGCCACGCGGAGCATGAAGCGCTCGAGGCGCGCCACGGCGGCCTCACCCGCGCCGGCGGCCAGGTCGCAGACGAACCGGTCCGGGCCGGTGCGGCTGACCCGCAGCAGGCACTGCAGCTTGCCGGCGGGTTGCAGCAGCAATGAACCGGCGACGTCGCCGGGTGCCAGTGCGGCCACGTCCTGGCTGAACTGACCCTGCAGGAAGGTCGCCGCGTCGTCTCCCCGGACCTCGATCACGTCGCGGGCCGTCACGACCGCTCCCGCGCTGTGACGCAACGCCCGGTAGTCCTCGAGGTACCGCTTGGAGACTCTCACCGTTCCGAATTCGCTCGCTCGGCGTCACGGGTCATCGAGCGCGCCGCGTGCACCGCCGCCAGCAGCGCACGCGCCTTGGCCCGGCATTCCTGTTCCTCCTCCTCGGGCACACTGTCGGCGACGATGCCGGCTCCGGCCTGCAGGTGGGCCCGGCCGTCGCGCACGGCCACCGTGCGGATGGTGATGGCCGTGTCGAGGTTGCCGGAGAAGTCGAGGTAGCCGACGACGCCTGCGTAGGGCCCGCGCCGGGTCCGCTCGAGCTCGTCGATGATTTCCATGGCGCGCACCTTCGGAGCGCCGGACACCGTCCCGGCAGGCAGGGTTGCCCGCAACACGTCCACGGGACTGTAACCCTCGGCCAGCTCGCCGGAGACCTGCGAGGTGAGATGCATGACGTGGCTGTAGTACTCGAGGGTCATCTGCTCGTCGGTGCGCAGCGTGCCGGGCCGGACCACCCGGCCCACATCGTTGCGCGCCAGGTCCAGGAGCATGAGATGCTCCGCCAGTTCCTTGGGGTGTTCGGCGAGTTCGCCGGCGAGTCGCCGATCCTCGCGCTCATCGGCACCGCGCGGCCGGGTGCCGGCGATCGGGCGCGACGTGACCCTCCCGTCGCGCAGCTGCACCATGGGTTCGGGTGAGCTTCCCACCAGGGTCACCTCCGGCTGGCGCAGGAAATACATGTACGGGCTGGGGTTGATCTGGCGGAGTGACCGGTAGAGCTGGAAAGGATCGGCCTGTAGCTCGAAGTCGAACCGCTCGGACAGCACCACCTGGAAGATGTCGCCCTCGAGGATGTGCTCCTTGGCAGCGCGGACCGCCGCGCAATACTCGCCCGGGGTGAAACTCGACGTGAACTCCGGCAGCGGGTCGCGCGCGCCCGGTGGCGCCAGCAGAGGTTCCGGCTGGGGTTGCGCTCCGGCGCGGGCGAGGTCGTCGAGTGAGGCGAGAGCTTCTTCGTAGGCATTGTCGAGGAACTCCGCCGACGGTTCGGGCGGGAGGATCACGTTGTGGATCAGCAACACCCGCTGGCGCCAGTGATCGAAGGCCACGATCCGTCCGATCACGTCGAGCACCGCGTCGGGCATCCCGAGGTCGTCCTGCGGCGCGTTCGGAAGGTGCTCCACCTCGCGCACGACGTCGTAGCCGAGGTAGCCGACGAGGCCGGAATGCAGCGGCGGCAGTCCCTCGATGGCGGGGGACTTGAAGCGGTCGAGGATCACCTCGAGGGCCGCCAGCACGCCTGCTTCGGTGGGGAGCGGTCCGAGATCGTCGCCGCTGATCTCGAGCCGGCGACCCCGGGCGACGATCCTGGCACGGGGCCGGCATCCCATGAAGGAGAAGCGACTCCAGCGGTTGCCGCGTTCGGTCGACTCCAGCAGGAACCCCGGTTCGTCGCCCACGATGCGCGAGAAGGCCGCGACCGGGGTGATCAGGTCGGCGAGGAGTTCCCGCCAGATCGGCACCACCCGGTGCTTGGCCGCCAGGCGGCCGAACTCCTCCCTGCTGGGTCGGGCGCTCACGGCGCCCTCAGCCGGCGAAGGAGGTGAAGAAGCACGAGCGCTCGCCGGTGTGGCAGGCGCCGCGGCCCTCCTGGATCACCTTGATCAGCAGGGTGTCACCGTCGCAGTCGTAGGAGGCCTCACGGACGTACTGCCGGTCGCCGGAGGTCTCACCCTTGCACCAGTACTCCTGGCGGGAACGGCTCCAGAACCAGGTCCTGCCCGTCGCGAGGGTACGCCGCAGTGCCTCGTTGTCCATCCAGGCCAGCATCAGGACCGTGCCCGTGTCGTAGTCCTGGACGATGGCGGGAACCAGACCGTCGCGGCTGTAGACCACCGCCTCGACGGTGCCCGGCGCGGGTGTGATCGGGGTGGCGGCGGTCATCGCGTTCATGCTAGAGGCGCCTCCCGCGGACGCCGCGACGCTCAGAGGTACAGGCCCGTGCTCCCCTCCTCGAGGCGCTGCGCGGCCACGGCGTGCACGTCACGCTCGCGCAGGATGATGTAGTCGACCCCCCTGACCTCCACCTCGTAGCGATCCTCGGGGTTGAAGAGAACCCTGTCGCCCGCCTCCATCGATCGCACGTTCGGGCCGACGGCGATGACCTCCGCCCAGGTGAGGCGCTTGCCCACTTGCGCGGTGGCGGGGATAAGGATGCCGCCCGAGGAGCGACGCTCGCCCTCGGCGGTACCGATGCGCACCATGATCCGGTCGTTGAGCATCTTGACCGGGAGCTTGTCGTCGGGCGCCGGGGGCGCCGCGCCGAGCGAGGGCCGGAAATTCGAGGATGTCGACACGCCGCGACGCTACCCCGCCGCGGCACTTATGGCGGGTCGAACCCTGACCCCGGCCGCGGTGAGAGCGGCTTTGGCCTCGGCGATGGTGTACTCGCCGAAGTGAAAGATGGATGCCGCCAGAACGGCGTCGGCGCCCGCCCTGACACCCTCGGCCAGATGGTCGAGCGATCCCACACCTCCCGAGGCGATGACCGGCACGTTGACGGCTTCGCTGACGGCGGTCACCAGCGGCAGATCGAAGCCCTCCTTGGTGCCGTCCCGGTCCATCGAGGTGAGAAGGATCTCGCCGGCGCCGAGTTGCTCGGCGCGTGCCGCCCATTCCACGGCGTCGAGCCCGGTCGGCCGGCGCCCTCCGTGGGTGACCACCTCGAACCGGCCCGACGCCTCGAGCCGGGCGTCGATGGCGACGACCACGCACTGGTTGCCGAACTCCTCGGCGATCTCGGCGATCAGCGCCGGCCGCGCCACTGCGGCGGTGTTGACCGAGACCTTGTCGCAACCGGCGCGCAGCAACCGCCGGGCGTCGTCGGTGCTGCGGATGCCGCCGCCGACGGTGAAGGGGATGAAGACCTCCTCGGCGGTCCGCCGCGCCACGTCGAGCATCACGTCACGAGCGTCGGAGGAGGCCGTGATGTCCAGGAAGACCAACTCGTCGGCTCCCTCGGCGTCGTAGCGAGCGGCGAGTTCGACCGGATCGCCGGCGTCACGCAGGTCCACGAACTCCACGCCCTTGACCACGCGACCCGCGTCCACGTCGAGGCACGGGATGATGCGGATGACGGTCGAACTCATCGGGGGGCCGGCCCCCTGTCGGCTTCTGGCGCCGGCACTCCCGGAGGTGTTGCGGCGACGCCTGCGAGGAGACTCAGGGCCTCCTCGAGGGCCAGCGTCTTCTCGTAGATGGCGCGTCCGACGATGGCGCCGGTCAGCGAGCGCCTGCCGACCCCCAGGTAGGCGAGCCTCCGCAGATCGTCGAGGCCACCGACCCCGCCCGAGGCGATAAGAGGAAGCTCCGTCACCGCCAGCACCTCGGTCAGCAACTCGATATCGGGACCCTCGAGGGTGCCGTCGGTGTCGATCTGGGTGACCACGAGGGCGTCGACCGGGGGCTTGGTGGCCAGCACGTCGAGGAGGCTCTGCCCGCTGCCGGAGCGCCAACCCCGTACCGCGAGCTCCCGTCCTCGAACGTCCAACCCGAGCGCGACCGGCTGGCGAGCCGACACCTCGGCGATCAGCGCGGGATTCTCGAGCGCGGCGGTCCCGATCACGACCCGGGCCACGCCCACCTCGGCCAGTTGCACGGCGGCAGCGACCGACCTCACTCCCCCGCCGTACTGCACCGGCACGCCGGCGGCGGCGGCGATGGCGGCCACCTGGGCCAGGTTGGTGAGTTCGCCGGTGCGAGCCGCGTCGAGATCCACCACGTGCAGCCACGGCGCGCCCGCCGCGGCGAACGACGCCGCCACCGTCGCGGGATCCTCGGCATAGATGGTCTCCGCGGCGAAGTCGCCCTGGTACAGGCGGACGCACCGCCCGCCGCGCAGGTCGATGGCCGGGAACAACAGCATCAGAGCCCCGAGAGGATCGCCACGAAATTGGCCAGCAGCGCCAGCCCTTCGGCTCCGGACTTCTCGGGGTGGAATTGCACGCCCCACAGCGGTCCCGAGGCCGCGACCGCGCTCACGGGACCGCCGTAGTCGCAGGTGGCAATCGTGGTCGGCGAGATCTCCGGGGAATATGAGTGCACGAAGTAGACCCACGCTCCGCCCAGCCCGGCGAGGAGCGCATCGGGACGGTCCACCTGTAGCTGGTTCCACTGCATCTGGGGCCGCTTGACCCCGGCGGGGAGCCTCCGCACCTCTCCGGACAGCAGACCGAGACCGCGGCACCCGGGGGCCTCCTCGGATCCCTCGTAGAGCATCTGCATACCGATGCAGATGCCCAGGAACGGCACGCCGGCCTCCACGGCGCGCCGCGCCTCGCGATCGAGACCTGCGCCTTCGAGCGCCGCCATGCAGGGCCCGAAGGCACCCACACCAGGCAGGACAAGTCCGTCGGCGCGCCCGATGAGCTCCGGGTCCGCGGTCAGATGGGCGTCCGCGCCGGCGCGCTCCAGTCCTTTCTGCGCCGACCGGAGGTTGCCGATGCCGTAGTCCAGCACCGCGACGACAGGGCGTCCTGATTCGCTCATGCCTCGCCGGACAACCGATCCGGGGGTCTAGAGGGTGCCCTTCGTCGAGGGCACGTCGGCACCCTCGACGCGCACCGCGTCGCGCAGGCTGCGCGCCACGCTCTTGAAGGCGGATTCCAGGATGTGGTGCGTATTGCGGCCGCGCACCAGCACGAGGTGCAGAGTGATGGCCGCGGCGGTGACGAACGCCCGCCAGAACTCCTCCATCAACTGCGGATCGAAGGGGGGATCGCCGAGGATCTTCTCACCCGGGGGGTCGACCTCGTAGTGGAGATAGGGACGGCCCGAGAGGTCGAGAGCCACGTCCACGAGAGCCTCGTCGAGGGGAACGGCGGCGGAGGCGAACCGGCGCACCCCGCGCTTGGCGCCGAGGGCCTCCCGGAAGCACTCCCCCAGCAGGATTCCCGTGTCCTCCACGGTGTGGTGGGCGTCCACGGCAAGGTCGCCGCTTGCTTCCACGGTGAGACTCCAGCCGCCGTGGCGCGCCAACTGCGCCAGCATGTGGTCGAAAAAGGGCAGGCCGGTGGACACCTCGCTCCGCCCGTCGCCATCCACGTCGAGACTGATCCCGATGCTCGTCTCGGAAGTACTCCGTTGCCGTCGGGACTGCCGCTCGCCCACGGCTCCTCCTCGGTCGTCGGTTGCTCGGCGGTTGCTGCCGGCACGGTGCAGTATCGCAGCAGCGTCCGGCACGCGGACGCCTCAGCGCAGAACGTCCGCCAAGGCCTCGAGGAACAGCGTGTTCTCCTCAGGGGTGCCGACGGTCACGCGCAGGCAGCCGCTGAGCCCCTCCCAGGAACTGCAGTCACGCACAAGCACGGATCGTTCGAGAAGCCCTTGCCAGACCGCCCCACCGTCCCGGCCGGAGGGACGGAAGAGGATGAAGTTGGCGCCCGAGGGCCACTGCCGGACCGGCAGGGTGGACAGCTGATCGGCCAGGCGCTCCCGCTCGGCGACGACGGCGGCCGCCCGCCGGTCCGCCGCGCCCGCCTGCTGGAGGCAGAGGATCCCGATCTCCTGCGTCATGACGTCGAGGTGGTAGGGCAGCACCACCTTGTGCATCTCCTCGACGATGCGCGCCGGCGCGAGCGCGTAGCCGAGCCGGACGGCGGCGAGGGCCCAGGCCTTGGAGAACGTGCGGCAGACCACCAGCGGTGCCGCCTCGTCCAGCAGGTCGACCGCCGTGAAACTGCCGGGCTCGCGTCCCGTGAACTGGATGTAGGCCTCGTCCACGACGAGGACGCCTCCGTAGCCCGAAACCGCCTCGAGTGCCGCCCGCACGGTTGCGGGGTCCTCGGCGGTGCCGGTCGGATTGTTGGGTGTGCACAGGAACAGCACGTCCGGGCGCTCGCCGGCGGCGAAGCGAGCGACCGCTTCGGCACCGACGCGGAAGTCCGACCCGCGGGGTGCCACCACGACTTCAGCACCGACGATGCGAGCGATGTGCGAGTGCAGGGCGTAAGTCGGTGAGAACAACCCGACGCGCCCGTTCCCGCCTGCGTAGGTCAACAGCAGGGTCTGGATCACCTCGTTGGACCCGTTGGCCGCGAACACGTTGTCGAGCGAGAGCCCGTGCAATGCGGCGATGCCGGCGCGCAACTGTTCGGCGGACCTTGCCGGGTAGCGATTCCAGTCGATGTGAGCCAGCCGCTGTGCCAGTTGCTCGCTGAAACCCTCGGGTGGCCCGAAGGGGGACTCGTTGGTGTTGAGGCGCACCCGCACATCCACCTGCGGCGAGTGGTACCCCTTCATCGCGGCCACCTGCGGTCGGGGCTGGGGCCAATTCACGGCCGGTTGCCCGCGGGAGCCCGATTCGCCAAGCGATCCAGCCGCCTCCGGACGGACGCGGCGTGTGCCGGCAGCCCTTCGGCCATGGCCAGGGTCTCGACGGTGGGCCCGAGTCGGATCACGGCCTCGGTGCCGGCGGAGATGACGTGGGTCTTGCGGCAGAAGTCGGCGACGCTCAGCGCCGAGCCGAACCGAGCCGTGCGTCCCGTGGGCAGCACGTGCGACGGTCCCGCCAGGTAGTCGCCCAGGGAAGCCGGCGCGTTCTCGCCGCAGAAGATGGCGCCGGCGTGGCGGATGAGCGGGAGGAGTTCCTCGGGCGAGGCCACCATGAGTTGCAGGTGTTCGGGCGCGATCGTGTTCACCACACGGGCGGCCGCCTCCGGGCCGTCCACGACGACGGCATAGCCCGAGGACGCAAGAGTCGCCTCGATCTCGGCCCGGCGCGGGGCTTCAGCGGCCGCGGTCGCGACTTCTGCCGCGACGGCCTCGACGACGGCCGGATCCCATGTGACGAGGCACGCCATGCCGTCGGGCCCGTGCTCGGCTTGCACGATCAGATCAACCGCAACGAGTTCAGGCGGCGCCGAGCCGTCCGCCACCACCACTATCTCAGAGGGTCCGGCGAACGCCGACGGCACGCCGACGATGCCGGCCACCTCCTGCTTGGCGACCGCGACGTAGATGTTCCCCGGGCCGGCGATCAGGTCCACCCGCGGGATCGTGGCGGTTCCGTAGGCGAGCGCGGCCACGGCACCGGCACCACCGACGGCGTACACCTCGTGCACACCCGCCAGCGCCGCGGCGGCCAGCGTGACGGGCGCCACCTTGCCGTCGGGACCGGGGGGCACACACAGCGCCAGGCTCGCCACGCCGGCCACCCGGGCGGGAATGGCGGTCATCAGGACCGTCGACGGGTAGGCGGCTCGCCCACCGGGAACATAGAGACCCGCCCGGTCCACCGGAATCTGCAGCGAGCGGACCGTCACGCCGTCGGACGACCAGCTGTGCTCGGGCTCGAGCTGTGTGCGGTGGAACGCCTCGATCCGTCCTGCGGCCACCTCGAGTGCCTCGCGCACGGCAGGATCCAGTGTTTCGAGCGCTGCAGCGCACTCGCCCGGGCTCACGGCGAGATCGGTGAGGGTGGCCTTGTCGAAGCGCCTCGCCATCTGCCGCAGGGCCGCGTCGCCGTCCCGCTGCACGTCGCGGATGATCTCGCGCACCGACTCCAGGACCCCCGGAGAGTCCGTCTCCGCGACGCTTGGCAGGCACGGGTCGGCCATCCCCCGCGCGTCGATGACCGCGAGAAGCCCCGTCGTTCCCGCCACCGCGGCGACGCTGGCTGTGGCCCCGCTCCGATCCTTGGCGCCCCGACGCCGGAGCCGTCGCCGAGTTCCCGACGGCTGCCACCGCGCAAGGCGCGCGGCAAACCCGGCGAGCCGGCGCAACGAACGCATGCTCAGACGGCGAAGGCCGACGGGCAGAAGTCGTTGCAGACGCACCTGTCGCACTCTGCCCGGCGCGCCCCGCACACCTCGCGTCCGTGCAGGATCAGGCGCATGCTGAAGTCGCCCCGCTCGCCCGCCGGAATCATGGGATTCAGTTCCTTCTCGACGGCGACGGGGTCGGTTGCCTCCGTCATGCCGAGGCGCCGGGAGAGCCGACCGACGTGGGTGTCCACCGGCAGGCCCGGTAGGTCGAAGGCCACGCTTCGTACCACGTTGGCCGTCTTGCGCCCTACCCCGGGAAGGGCCGTCAACTCACGCATGGAGGCGGGTACCTCCCCGGCGTGGTAGCGCACCAGCCGATCGGCCATGCCGATGAGGTTGCGGGCCTTGGCTTGGAAGAAGCCCGTGGAGTGGATGATCTCCTCGAGTTCGGTCGGGTTGCAGGCGGCGAGATCCTCCGGCGCCCGGTAGCGGGCGAACAGCGCCGGGGTCACCATGTTGACGCGCTTGTCGGTGCATTGCGCGGAGAGGATCGTGGCCACCAGCAACTGGTACGGCGAGTCGTGAGTGAGCGCGCACTCGGCGTCGGGGTACTCGTCCTTCAGCCGCTCGTGCGTCTCTCGGGCACGACCCCGGGGCGAACGTGGAGCACCCATGGCGGCAACGGTAGCGCTCCCCCGGTGGCATTCCCGGGTATCGGTGACCGCGCGTGATTGCCACTGGTTCGGTGGGCGGCTCCGAGCACCGTCCCGGCTGCGCCAGGCGAGGCCCGCGCCAGCGAACGTGCTCAGGCGACCCGGATCGGGTGCGGGAGTGGTTCATTGAACAGGTAGCCCTTCACGTTGAAAGGAACACTGTTCGGTTGGGTCGCGCCGGCCGCGTCGGTGGCACGCGTCATCAGCGTGTGCTCACCTGGGCTTGCTGTCCAGGGGAACGAGAACTTTGCCCACGAGTACCGGTGATGCGACGCGGTCAGTTCAGCATCGCGCCAGCTGGCGCCGTGGTTACTACTCCACTCCACTCTGGTGACGGGGCCATCGGGAGAATGGGCAAAGCCGTAGATCCGGTGAGTTCCGGCCGGCAGTTCCGCCGGCCAGGGCAGCGCGAGCGCGCTGTTGATCACCTGGGTCGTAATCAGCTCACCGTCGGCCGGTGGGTCGTCCCGGTATTCCTCGCCGATGAGGACATAGGAAGTGGTGTTGTTACGCGTCCAAATTTGCTCCGACGAAACGACTATCCGACCGAGCCACTTGATGCTGGTGCCGCCGATCCATCCAGGAACAACCGCCCGAAGGGGATACCCGTGATCCCGAGGGAGTTCCTCGCCATTCATCTTGTAGGCGAGCAGCGTGTCAGGATCCATCGCCTTCCACACAGGCAGCGCCCTGCGAAATCCGCCTTCGGGTGCTCCCGAGTCGAGACCGACGAGGAGCACGCAGAGAGCACTCGACTTGATCCCGGCGGCTTCAAGCACGTCGGCAAGGGCGACTCCGGTCCATTCCGCGTTCCCGACAGCTCCGATCCCCAGTTGCGTGGGCTCGGTCTGCTGACCCTGCAGGATCTCGAACATGGCGCGGTGGTTGCCAGCACACTCCAGGTAGCACACAAGGCTTCGGCTCGGCATGCTGCGGATTTCGTCGTACGAGAGCTTCACGGGACGGTCGAGGGCGTCGCCTTCTATCGACAGATGCCACGTTGAGGAGTCGATGTCAGTCGCACTGTCGGAGTTGTTTCGTACGAAGAACAACCTGTTCGGGGTAATGAGATCACTCTGCAATTCGAGACGGGACTCAAGGACGCAGTCGGGATGACGGATGAACGGTGTCTCGTCCTTGAAGAAGGGCGATGGATCCTCCCGGGAGGCCGCGCCCCCGTCGACCACCTCGTCCGGTGCCTCCGCAGCCGCGGGCCCGCTCGCCGCCCGCCCTGCGATCTCGCCGAGGTATTCAACGGTCACCGAGCATCCCCTCCCAGCGAGAGTGGCGACAGCGCATGAGGAACCGCCCTTCACGCCGCGGCTCGGTTCTTGCCCCCCGACTCCGCGAGCAGCAGGCCCCCGTCGTGACAACTCGGCGCCCCACACTAGCGGATTCTCAGCGACTCGGATTGCCGAAACGACGCTGTGAGCCCTGTACGGCGCCGACCCGACGGTGCCGGGCTGACGTCCGGCCTTCGGACGCAACCGGCGTGCCGCCAGAGATAGCCTCCGGTTTGGTGGAGATCGAGTATTCGGGGCCGGAATCCGGGAAAGTGACGTGGAGGATCGAGGTGTCGGCGGCCAACCGGCTCACCCTCGCTACCGACGGCCTGCAGGACGAGTTGGCGGCGGCTGTGGCGGCCGTGCGGGCCGGCGGCGGCGGCACGTGCAGGCTCTGGATCGGCCACGTGGAGCCCGCCGACGACGCGGTGGTGGCCCGTTGGGGATTCACCCCTTATCGCGACCTCTGGCAGTTGCGGGCGCCCCTGCCGGCGGCACCCCCGGATCTGGCCGTGCGCCCCTTCGAACCAGGCGACGCGGAGGCAGTGCTGGCGGTGAACCAGCGAGCGTTCCGATGGCATCCCGAGCAGGGCAACATGACGGCGGACGACCTCCAGCGGCGCCAGGCCGAATCCTGGTATGACCCGGCGGGGTTCCTCCTGCACGAGCTGCAGGGGCGCGTCGCGGGGTTCTGCTGGACGAAGGTCCACCTCGGGGGCAAGGCACCACCCGAGGACGTGGCCATGGGCGAGATCTACGTCGTCGCCGTGGACCCGGACTTCCAGGGCCGAGGCATCGGCACGCCGCTCACTCTGGCGGGCTTGGCGCACCTCCACAGCCGCGGGCCGGCAACCGCGATGCTCTATGTGGAATCCGACAACGAGGCGGCCAACGCCGTCTACCGGCGCCTGGGGTTCCGCCACCACCACACCAACAGGGCATATGCGGCAGTTCTCTGAGGTACTCAGCGTCGATCGATCGGCCGTCGCAACGGACCGGAGCGCATCGCAGCAGCAACGGAGCAGACTACGAGCATGAGACGAACCCGCTGGACGAACCCCTCCCTTCCGCAGACCTTGCAGATCGCGGTTCTGTTCCTCTACATCTCCGCCTTCTTCGCCATCCTCGGCGGATTCGTCAACATCACCAGCACAGCAGGCGTCGTTGTCTTGGTCGGTGGGCTGATCGCCTTCGCCGCAGCGCGGGGAATGGTGAAGGAGCGCAAGAACGGCTACCGCCTCGCACTGTTCTACGCCGCATGGGACATCCTCGGGACGCTGCTCAGCATTGCGGGCGGGTTCTCCGCGTGGTACCTGATCGGCCTGCTGCTGGCGATCGCCCTCGTGGCCCTACTCGTGCACCCCATGAGCCGCGGCTACTACCGCATGTGGTTCCGCTGAAGGCGCTCGCGATCCTCACCCGCCGGGTTGAGCGCTCCGAAGGCGACGATCTGCTGGGCCCGGGCCGCGAGCGCGCCGTGGAGCGCATGTTCGACCGGGCGGCGCGCCGCTACGACCTGCTGAACCGGCTGCTGACGTTCGGCCTGGACCGTCGCTGGCGTCGCCGCAGCGTCAGGTTGCTGGCCTTACCACCGGCATCGCTCGTGGCCGACCTCGCCTGCGGCACCGGCGACTTCTGCGGCGAACTCGAGACGGCGGGCCACAGAGCTGTGGGCATGGACTTCTCGGCAGGAATGCTGCGGCACGCCAGTACGTCAGCGCCGCTGGTGCGCGCCGACGTGCTGCGGTTGCCGCTCGCCGACGGCAGCGTCGACGGTGCCGTGTGCGGCTTCGCCCTGCGGAACCTGGCCGATCTGGAAGCCTTCTACGCCGAGGCGGCGCGCGCCCTTCGCCCCGGCGGGCGAATCGCCTTGCTCGAGGTGGCCGAGCCGACACGCCCCGCGCTCCGCTGGGGACACCGCTTGTATTTCGGACGGATCGTGCCGATCGTGGGTGGCCTGCTTTCGGATCGAGCGGCGTACCGCTACCTGCCGGAGTCTGTGCGATTCCTGCCGGCACCGCAGGCGCTGGCCGAGCAGCTTCAAGCAGCCGGCTTCAGTGACACCCAACACCACCTGTTGAGCGCCGGCATCGCCCAACTCTTCACGGCCACCCGCCGAGCGTGACGCCGGCGGCGTCGCCGTCCTGCGCCGGGTCAGTCGGAGAGAGTCAGGCTGACCCAGAAGCGTCGGCAACCGGCAAGGCGGCCGGCAGCGAGTTCAGGCCAAGGCCGCTGCGACCCAGAGGCCGGCTGCGACAGTGATGCCGTAGGCGGCCAGCAGGCGGCCCGTGGCGGCAAGGGCACCGATGAGGTCGACTCCCTCGGCGCCGCGGAGGACTCGTCGCAGAGGGCCGGCTGCGAGCGGTAGGGAGGCCAACCCGAGCAGGGCCCAGGTCTCGCCGAGCGCCAGCGGGACGAGCGCGGCGAACCCGCCCGCCAGCAAGACCGCGTAGAGCACGCGCGTGCGTGGCGCTCCCATGCGGACCGCCAGCGTGCGCTTACCTGCTGCCGCGTCGCCGCCGATGTCCCGGAGGTTGTTGGCGACGAGCAGGGCGCAACTCAGGCAGCCGCAGCCCACACCCACCCAGACGCTGCGCAGAGTGAGCGACTCCAACTGCACGTAGGCGCTGCCAACCGCGGCCACGAAGCCGAAGAAGACGAACACTCCCACCTCGCCCCATCCCCGGTAGCCGTAGGGCCGCCGGCCGCCGGAGTAGAACCATCCGGCTGCCAGGCACGCCGCCCCCACCGCCAGAAGCTCCCAACCGGCGGCCGCCGCCAGAGCCAGCCCGGCACCGCCCGCGACCAGACCGGCCAAGACGGCTGCTCTCCGCACCGTCGCCGGTCGTGCCAGACCCGAGCCCACCAGTCGGCGCGGCCCCACCCGGCGCTCGTCGTCGGTACCGCGCACACCGTCGCTGTAGTCGTTGGCGTAGTTCACGCCCACCTGCAGGGCCAGCGCCACCACCAGAGCCATGGCCAACCGCCACCAGATCAGGCCCTGCCCCCAGCCGTAACCGGGCCGGGCCACGGCTGCCGTGCCGGCAATCACCGGCGCCAGCGAGGCCGGCAGCGTGCGCGGCCGCGCACCGGAGACCCAGTCCCGCACCCGCGTCACGGGCTCTGACGCTAGCGGCCCGTAGGCTCGGCGGGTGAACCGTCTCGCCTCAGAGGGCAGCCCGTACCTCCGCCAGCACGCCGACAACCCGGTGGACTGGTACCCCTGGGGAACCGAAGCCTTCGACGAGGCCCGCCGCGGGGACAAGCCGGTGCTGCTGTCGGTGGGGTACTCCGCGTGCCACTGGTGCCACGTCATGGCACATGAATCCTTCGAGGACTCCTCCACGGCAGAACTCATGAACCGGCTCTTCGTGAACGTCAAGGTGGATCGCGAGGAGCGCCCCGACGTGGACTCCCTCTACATGGAGGCGGTCACTTCCCTCACCGGCCACGGCGGCTGGCCGATGACCGTCTTCCTGACCCCGGAAGGTGAGCCCTTCTTCGCCGGCACGTACTTTCCCCCGACGGCCCGCCATGGCATGCAGTCCTTCACCGACGTCCTCCAGCGGGTGCATCAGGCTTGGGACGAGCGCCGCGGCGACGTGCGTGACCAGGCGCGGCGCATCACCGAGGCACTCGACCGTTCCGGGCGACTGCCGCTGAGCGCCGGCGGCAGCCCGCCCGGTGGTGAGGTGCTGGTTCAGGCCGCGGTTGCCTTGCGCCCCCAGTACGACGCGGCGTGGGGCGGCTTCGGGCGCGCCCCCAAGTTCCCTCAGGCCATGACGCTGGAGGCGCTGTTGCGTCACTGGCGGAACTCCGGCGACGACGACGTGATGGCCATGGTGCTCAACAGCCTGGACTGCATGGCCTCGGGGGGCATCTACGACCACCTGGGCGGTGGCTTCTCGCGCTACGCCACCGACCAGCGCTGGTTGGTGCCGCACTTCGAGAAGATGCTCTACGACAACGCCCTGCTGCTGGGGCTCTACACGCATGCCTGGCAGATCACCGGCAAGCCCCGCTACCGCCAGGTGATGGACGAGACCGTCGGGTACCTGCTGCGCGATCTGTGCCTGACCGGTGGCGGCTTCGCCTCCGCCGAGGATGCGGACTCCGAAGGCGTCGAGGGCAAGTTCTACGTGTGGAGCATCGACGAGATCCGCGCCGTCGCAGGGGACGCCGCCGAGGCCGCTATCGACTGGTACGGGGCCACCACCGAAGGCAACTTCGAGGGCAGCAACATTCTCTGGCGACCTGTCCGCGGCGATCTACTGCGCCCCCCGGAGGTGGAGACGGCGCGTCAGGCGCTCTTCGAGGCACGCTCCGGGCGGGTGCGCCCCGGGCTCGACGACAAGGTGCTCACCGAATGGAACGGCCTGGCGATTGTCGCGCTGGCCGGCGCCGCCACCGCCACCGGCAACGATGCCTGGCTGGCCGCGGCCACATCGTGCGGCGAGTTCCTGGTGGAGAACCTGAGGCGACCCGACGGCCGCTGGCTGCGGTCCTGGCAGGCGGGCGACGCCGAACGCCCCGCGGGAGCACGCCACCTGGCCTGCGCCGCCGACTACGTCGCAATGCTCGACGCCTTCTGCCGCCTGGGCGAGGCCACCGGGCAAGCCCGCTGGATCGACGAGGCCCGCCGGACCGCAGACGACCTGCTCGAGCTGTTCTGGGATCACGACAACGGCGGCCTGCTGACCTGCGGGCGCGACGCCGAACCGCTCGTGGCGACCCCCCGCGATCTGTTCGACAACGCCACGCCGTCGGCGAACAGTGCCGCGGCCCTCGGCCTGTTCCGCCTGGGAGCACTGATCGGCGCCGACGCGTACAACGACCGGGCCACGGACATCTGCAGCCTGCTCGGACCGCTCGCCGGCGAGCACCCCAGCGCCTTCGGCAATCTGCTGTGCGCCCTGGACCTGCACGCCGCCGGCACCACCGAGGTGGTGGTGACCGGCGACCGCGCCGATCTCGTGGAGGTCGTCCATCAGCAGTGGCTGCCCAATGCCGTCCTGGCGTGGGGCGAACCGTACGACTCGCCACTCTGGCACCACCGCCCGCCCGGGGCGGCCTACGTGTGCCGGCGCTACACGTGCGCGGCGCCGGCCACCGACGCCGCCACCCTGCGCCGGCAGTTGGCTACCGGAGGCGGCACCCACCGGTAGGCCGGGCGGTGTGCTGAGTGGTCGACGGCACACGCAGCCGGAACCGCTGGAGCGTGGTTCCCGGCCTTCGCCGGGACGACGGGCGAGGTGATCGCGGAGTTACCCGGCGCGCCTCAGGCGGCGGACCGCTCCAGGATGTGCACGCCGCAGGAGGAGCCCAACCCGATCACGTGCGCCAGGCCAACCTTGGCCCCGGGGATCTGGCGATCGCCGGCCTCGCCTCGCAGATGGGTGGTGATCTCGTAGATGTTCGCCACGCCGGTGGCGCCGATGGGGTGGCCCTTGGAAATGAGGCCTCCCGACACGTTCACCGGCATGGAGCCGTCCCGGTACGGCGCACCCGAGTCGATGAAATCGCCCGCCCCGCCCGGCTCGCACAGCCCCAGATTGTCGTAGTGGATGAGTTCGGCCGACGCGAAGCAGTCGTGCAACTCGACCAGATCGAGGTCCTCGGGGCCCACACCCGCCTGTTCGTAGGCCGCGTTCGCGGCGTTGCGCGTGAGAGTATTGACGTCGGGCTGCACCTGTCCCCCCTCGACGTACGGGTCGCTCGTCAGTACCGAGGCGGAGATCTTCACCGCCCGGCGGCGCTGGGCGGACGGCAACGTCTTCAGGCGTTCACCGCTCACCAGGATCGCGGCCGCGGCCCCGTCACCGGTGGGGCAGCACATCAGCAGTGTGTTGGGGTAGGCCATCATCGGCGCGGCCTTGATCTCGGAGACGCTGAACTTCTTGCGGTACTGCGCCAGCGGGTTCAGCACCGAGTGCAGGTGGTTCTTGTGGGCGATCCTGGCGAACTGGTCGAAGCCGACGCCCGGGTGGTCGTGGGCGTAGCGCATACCGGCCTGCCCGAAGACACCCGGCATCGTCTTGGTGCCGAGGATGCCGTCCACCGACCGCACCGACCCGAACCGGCCCGACGGCTCGAATACCTCGGCTCCCTTGCTGCCCTTCGGGGTGCTGGTGAGCAGGCCCATCTTCCCCATCTTCTCGACGCCGAGGGCCATCGCCATGGAGGCCTCACCCGAGCGAATCGCCATGAGCGCGACGCGCACGGCGGTGGCGCCGGTAGCGCAGGCGTTGGCCACGTTGTAGATGCTGATGCCCGTCTGGCCGATCTGGCCGAGAAGCTGCTGGCCGACGCTGGCGTGGGCCGAGAAGAGCGTGCCGCAAGCCAGCACGTCGATGTCGTTGATCGTCACCCCGCCGTCGTCGAGTGCCCCGAGGGCAGCCTCGGCGGCCAGGTCCAGAAGGTCAAGACCCTCGTGGCGGGTGAATCGGGTCATGGAGGTGCCCAGAATCCAGACGCTGTCACTCATGAGTGGCTCCTCTCGCTTGGTCCATTCGGGTGTCCTGGGGGCCATCCGGCAGACGGCATGGCCGGTCGGTCTGTCGGGCGGCGCGGCTCAGCGGGCCGTTGGGGCGAAGCCGAAGGCGACGCACTCGGTCCCCTCGCTGTCGGTGCCGACCGGATAGGTGACGAGACGGACCGGCATCCCGAGGTTGACACTGTCGGGGTCCGGCGAGACCTCGACGAGGTTGGCGCGCACCGTCGTGCCGTCGGCCGACTCCACGATGGCCGACACGAACGGCACGGCAACTTCCCGGTCGGCCCGATGGACGATGGAGAATGATCGCAGGTGGCCCGTCGTGGCAACCTGAGCGGGCGTGAAGCTGCGACCGCCGCAGGATCCGCAGGCGTTGCGGCGGTCGAAGAAGCGGGCACCGCATCTCTCGCACTCGTTCGCCACGAGATGCGGCTCGGGTTCCAGAACCAGGTAGCCGACCAGGGGAATCCGCTCGCCTGCCATCGCTGCCTCCCGCCGTCGCGATCTAGGCCAAGAACCCTACCGCCGGCTACCACCCCAGTCGCCCCAGTGCAGGATCTCGTCCGGGTCGCGCCAGCCACGGGCCAACGACCCGCTGGGGCGGTCGGCCGCCGGCCAACCCAACGCCACGGCACCCAGCAACTCGACCCCCTCGGGAACCTCCAGCGCGGAGCGCACCTCCTCCTCGCCCCGGAAGAGGCCGAAGAACAGCGCTCCCAACCCGCGATCGGCGGCGGCAAGCAGGAGGTTCTGCACGACGAAAGCACAGTCCACCAGCCAGTAGGGCACCGGCCAGGTCGCCACGGATTCCCCCAGGCCCCGCGGCGAGCCCGCGATCTTGTCGTGCTCCCGGTAGCGGGCCAGATAGCGGCGACTGTCGGCGGCGGGAAGCAGCAGAGCGGGAGCGCGCAGCAATCCGGGCCAGGCGAAGCTCGCTCGCTCCGACGGGGCAAGCGTCAGCTGCCAGAACTTCCCAACAGCTTCAGGGGTGTCGAGGATGATCAGTTCGGCGCCCTGCGAGAAACCGGCCGAGGGTGCCCGCCGGGCGAGGATGCACAACTCCTCGAGCAGGGAACGCTCGAGTCGCCGGGGATCGAAGTTCCTGGTCATCCGGCGGGCGCGGAGGACCTCCGTCAGCTCCACGGGTGCGGGCGCCGTGCCGAGAGGTCGTGCGAGCGCCGGGGGCGCTCAGTCTCGATACTTCTCCAGGCGGCCCGCCGTCGCCCAGGCCACGGCCACGAGCGAGTCGCCCCGGTCGCGCCGGACCGGCGCCATGAGGTCACCAAGAGCCGGATAGGTCCTGTCCGGCCGAAGGGTCTCGTAATCGAACACGGCCGGCTGACCACCATCACCGGTTGCAACGAAGGAGTGCGGGTCGTAGACGCTGTTGCCGAGCCGGTAGCGCTTGACGAGGCGTCGACCCCAGGCCCGCTCCTCGCCGTTGGCGTTGTGGCCGGGTCGGGGGATGACGTTGCTCAGCGGCTTGAACACCTCGAATGTGGAGGGGTCGTTCATACGGACACCCAAGAGCACGTCCTCATCGGGAAACGCCATCACGGCACGATGAAGCTGCTCGGCCACCAGGGCCTGCAGGACCGTGCTCCGCCGGGAGGTGCGCGCCACCGAGCCCGCCCCCAGGATCACGACCGGCGTCCCGCCGATGCGTTCCAGAGTGGAGAACACGAACCCGCGAAGGCGGCTGCCCTCGCGCGCTTCGGTCAGAAGCACCCAGAACTCGGTCTGCTTGGAGAGGAACCCCACCGTGAAGGGATTCGGGCCCTCTGCGCACAGATCGGCCATCGCCTCCAACTCGGCGTCGCTGACCGCGGTGCAGTCCCTGCTCTCGACTTCAACTGCCATTGTCGCCGCCTTGTCCAGTCACTATCCGGGCACCTCGATGATCAGGTGGATCCCCCGATAGTCCAGTGTGCCGGGCGCCCGAACGCAAACCGACACGGCTCGGCGGTCAGACCTGCACGGCACCGATCCCGAGAAGTTGGCGCAATTCGGGCACCAGTCCCCCCGCGGTGTTGACGCGGTACTCGTGCGGCAGTTGCAGCAGATACGTCCTGCCCACCTGGATCTCGACGGGTGAGTTGCCCACGTGCTCGCCGAGGAGGCGCTTGAGGGCGGCGAGCCGGTCCCCGGTCACGCCGGTGGTCGGGAAGTGCAGGCGCAGCGCGCCACGGGTCTCGGCGGAGAATTCCTCGAGCTCGATGCTGATGAGCTTCGGCTCGTCCTCGCGCCGGTCCAGGCGGGCCTTCAGGATCACCACAGCCTCATCGGTGAGCAGGGCATCCTGGGTCACCAGAGCGCGAGGAAAGACCGTGACCGGGATCATCCCGGTCCGGTCGTCGAGGGTGAACGTGGCCATGTGCGCGCCCTGGCGCGTCTGGCGCCTGGCCAGCGACGTGATCGCCCCCGCCACGGTGACCACCGATCCGTCGGACAACTCCGCCAGTTCGGCAACGCTTCGCTCCCGCCTGCCCACGAGCAACTGCTCGATCCCCTCGAGAGGGTGGTCGCTGATGTACAGCCCGAGCATCTCCTTCTCGTCGGCCAGCATGCGCTCGCGGGGAGCGTGCATGTCGGGCACCGAGGGCTTGCTGTTGTAGCCGGTAGCCACACCGGTGTCACCGAACAGACTCAACACGCCGGCCTCGCGGTCGCGCCGGTCCGACATGGCCGCATCGATCGTCCGGCTGTGCACGTTGAGCAGACCCTGCCGGGGATGGCTCAGCGAGTCGAAGGCTCCGGCCTTGATGAGCGAGGCAACGGTGCGCTTGTTCAGCGCCGACGGATCCACCCGATCGCAGAAGTCGTCGAAATCGGCGAACCGGCCCCCATCGGGCCGCGCCGCGATGATGTGGGTGGCGTCGGAGGCCCCCACGTTGCGCACCGCCGAGAGACCGAAGAGGATGCGGCCGCGCTCGGGGGATGCCGCATCCAGGACCGGCGTGAAGTCCGAGAACGATTCGTTGATGTCGGGCACCAGCACGTCGATTCCCTGCAGGCGGCAATCCAGCAGGTAGGGCGTGAGCCGCTCCATCTTGTCCCTGACGCTGGTGAGGAGCGCGGCCATGTACTCCACCGGATAGTTCGCCTTCAGGTAGGCGGTCTGGTACGCCAGCA
The DNA here is from genome assembly GCA_963668565.2 of Acidimicrobiales bacterium. Taxonomy (GTDB): domain Bacteria; phylum Actinomycetota; class Acidimicrobiia; order Acidimicrobiales; family CATQHL01; genus VXNF01. The sequence goes on along the minus strand of CAXXMX010000010.1, from coordinate 2,680,583 downwards.
GGCCGTAGGCATAGGAGTGGCTCTTGTTGAAGGCGTAGTCGGCGAACGGCTCGATCTGGTTCCACCACTGCTCCCCCACCCGGCGGCCGTAGCCGGTGGTCTCGCAGCCGTCGATGAACTTCTCCTTCTCCTCGGCCATCTTCTCGCGGATCTTCTTGCCGCAGGCTTTCCGCAGGTTGTCGGCCTCCTCCAGGCTGTAGCCGGCGAACTGCTGGGCGATCCGCATCATGGACTCCTGGTAGATCATGAGTCCGTAGGTGTCGGCGAGGATCTCCGCGGCCGCGGGGTGCAGGAGTTCCACCTCCGCCCGCCCCATCTTGCGGTCGGCGTAGGTGATGTGCATGTTGTCTTTCATCGGACCCGGCCGGTACAGGGCCACGAGGGCGGAGACGTCATTGATGTTGCTGGGGAGCAGGGCGCGGAGCAGGGCGCGCACGGGCGGGCTCTCCAACTGGAAGACGCCTGTGGTGTCGCCGCGCTGGAGCATCGCGTAGGTGCGCTCGTCGTCCAACCGGATGGCATCCACGTCCAGGTCGAGGCTGCGCAGCCGTGAGACGTGCTCCACCGTGTCGGTGATGACGTCGAGGGTGCGCAGGCCCAGGAAGTCCATCTTGAGCAGGCCGAGTTCCTCGACGGCATCCATGTCGTACTGCGTGACGATCGGGACTTCGTCGACCTGCTGCTTGTCCGCGGGTTTTCGCTGGATGGGCACGTGCTCGACCAGCGGGTCGGGCGAGATCACCACGGCGGCGGCGTGGATCCCGTCCTGCCGGCGCAGTCCCTCGAGGCCCAGCGCCACGTCCACGACTTCGCGCACCTGGGGATCCTCCGCGTACATGGTGCGCAGATCGCCGGCCAACTCATAGCCGGCGCTGTAGGCGCTCTCGCGCTCCAGGCACGCCCTCAGTGGGGTCGTACGGCCCATGATCGGCTCGGGAACGGCCTTGGCGATCCTGTCACCCACCGCGTAGGGATGATCCAACACGCGGGCCGCGTCGCGCACCGCGGCACGTCCCTTGATGGTGGAGAACGTGATGATCTGCGCCACGTGGTCGCGCCCGTAGCGGTCGGCGGCGTAGCGGATCAGGTCGTCCCGATACCGCGAGTCGAAGTCCATGTCGATGTCGGGCATCTGGCGGCGGCCGGGGTTCAGGAAGCGTTCGAACAGCAGGTCGTAGTGCAGCGGGTCCAGGTTGGTGATGCCGAGGCAGTAGGAGACGGCGCAGCCGGCGGCGCTGCCACGGCCGGGGCCCACCCGGATGCCTGCGGAGCGCGCGTAGCGGATGAGATCCCAGACGATGAGGAAGTACGAGGCGAAACCCATCGTGGCGATGACCCGCAACTCGTACGCCAGGCGGTCCGATGTGGCCTCGGGTAACTGCTCGCCCCAGTGGCGCCGCGCCCCCTCCATCGTCAGATGCGAGAGATACGCGTCGGCCGACTCGAACCCCTCGGGGACGGCGAAGGGAGGCAGCTTGATGTCCCCGAAGACGATCTCGACGTTGCAGCGCTCGGCGATCTCCAGCGTGCTGTCGCAGGCCGCCGGCAACTCGGCGAACAGGTTCCGCATCTCCTGTGAGGTCTTGAGGTAGTGCTCGTCACCGTCGAACTGGAACCGGTTGGGGTCGCTGCGGATGCTTCCCGTCTGCACGCACAGCAGGGCGTCGTGGGCGAGAGAGCCGGCGCGGTGCGTGTAGTGGCTGTCGTTCGTGGCGAGCAGCGGAATATCGAGCCGGCGGGCGATGTCAAGCAACTGCGGCATGACCCGCTGCTGGGCGGCGATGCCGTGATCCTGGAGTTCGACGAACGTGCCCGTCGCCCCGAAAATGTCCCGAAGGCGACCGGCGTAGCCGAGAGCCGCCTCGAAGTCGTCCCGCAGCAACGCCTGGCAAACGTGGCTCCCGAGGCATCCCGTGCTCGCCAGGAGACCGTCGGCATGGTCGGCGAGCACCTCCCAGTCGACCTTGGGCTTGTAGTAGTAGCCCTCAAGAAAAGCACGGCTGGCGACTTGGATGAGATTCCGGTAGCCGGTCTCGTTCTCCGCCAGCAGGGTCAGGTGGTAGTAGAGCTTTTGCCCGGTGGCTGTCTCGCCACCGCTGTCGTCGACCCGTCCGCGGCGGGCCGGCCGCTCGCTACGGCTCTCGTGAGCCAGGTAGGCCTCGATACCCAGGATCGGTTTGACGCCGCCGCTGCGGCAGGCCTTGTAGAACGGAACGATCCCGTACATGTTCCCGTGATCGGTGATCCCGAGCGCCGGCTGCCCGTCCGCTGCTGCCGCATCGACGAGTTCGTCGACGCGCGATGCGCCGTCGAGCATGGAGTACTCGGTGTGGACGTGCAGGTGTGCGAACCCCTCGCCGCGTCCTGGGACTGTCCCCACGATGTCCCCACCTCCTGTGGACAAATGACAGCGCTGTATTTTCACCGCCGACCATAGCCGAGCGAGGAGGGATCTGCTGTGGCGAGGACTGTCCGCTGGGCGACGGAGCGATTGCCGGGAGCCGGCGGAGATGACCCAGGCTCAGAGATAGGCGCCGGGGCGCTCCTCGGACGAGTGACTCTCCGTCGTGGGCCGGATCGGCGGCAACTGGCCACGCATGTCGGCCAGTTGCCGACGGGCCAAGACCTGCTGCGCGTAGAGCGTCGCCTGGATGCCCTGGATGAGCCCTTCCATCCAGCCCACCAACTGCGCCTTGGCAACGCGCAACTCCCCTTCGCTCGGCACCTCGGTCTCGGGGAACGGCTGCGCCAGGCGGTGGAGTTCCTCACGCAGGTCCGGCGAGAGGGCCGAACCGAGTTCCTGCAGTGAAATCTCGTAGATGTCCCGCAGCCGGTCGCGGCTGCGCTCATCGAGCGGTGCCTCCCGGACCTCCTCCAGCAGGCCGCGCAACATGGCGCCGACACGCATCACCTTCGCCGGTTGCTCGATCGCGTCTCCGCGCGATTCCTCCCCGGCACCATCGTCCGCCTCGACGATCTCTGCCTGCTCGGGTACCGGTAATGGGTGGTCACTGCTGTGGGACATGCTGGCCGGCTCCGGGGGTCGGGGGTGGTCCGGTGGTGTGACGCTAGCGGCACCGGAATCGCGTCCAACGGCAACGGTCGCCTCCCGACCACCGGCAACGAAGCCGGTACGCTCGCAGGCGTGAAGGTGTCGACGAGGGCGGACTACGCCAGCCGCGCGTTGCTGTCCCTGACGCTGCACGAGGCGGACTCGCCGCAGTCGGCCCGCGATATCGCCGATCGCACGGGTCTCCCCCAGCCCTATCTGGAGCAGATCCTGCTGGCCCTCAAGGGTGCCGGCCTGGTGCTTTCCAAGCGCGGTGTCGGCGGCGGCTACCGGCTGGCAAGGCCGCCGGAACAGATCTACCTCAGCGAGATCGTCAGCGCGGTGGAGGCGCCGATCGTGGCAGACGACTTCGGGGAGCCGCACAAGGACGGAGCGTGCGACCATGAGGGCCAGTGCGTGCTCCTGGCGGTCTGGGCGTCGGTGGGCACGGAGATGCGGCGCCTGCTCTCCTCGTTCAGCCTCGCGGACATCGCGGCCATGGCGGGCGGGGCTCTTTCCTGGCCCGACGAACCGGCGGCGACGCCGGACTGACCTTCCGATCTCAGTCCGGCCGGCACGAGGACAGTCCGGCGAGGAGAGCGGACAGATCCTGCGGGAGAGGGGATTCGAACTCCATGGCGCGCCCGCCCTCGGGGTGGCGGAATCCCAGGACTGCGGCGTGCAGGGCAGGGCGTCGCACCTGCACCAGCGCCGGCGGGTGGCCGGAGGCGACCTCGAGAACGCGCGCTCCGTAGACCTCGTCGCCAACCAGGGGATGACCGATCGCCGAGAGATGGACCCTGATCTGGTGGGTGCGGCCGGTCTCCAGGCGGCAAGTCACATGGGTGACGGGTGCCGGTTGGAGGTACCGCCGCCGTACCTCGTAGACCGTTCGCGCCGCCCGCCCTCGATCGGTGACCGTCATCTGCGTCGGGCGGTGCCCCGACCGGCCGACGGGTGCATCGATGACACCGCGATCATCGGCCAGGGTGCCCCAGCAGATCGCCTCGTAGCAGCGGCGTACCGTCCGGTCGGCAAGCTGCGCGACCAGCGACTCGTAGGCGCGATCCGTGCGGGCTGCGACGAGCAGGCCGCTGGTGCCGGCGTCGAGCCGGTGCACGATCCCGGGCCGCGACCGCTCCCCGACCGCCGCCATCTCCGGGAAGCGGGCCAGCAGCCCCGCACAGAGCGTGCCGGATGACCGGCCGGCGCCCGGGTGAACGACGAGCCCGGCCGGCTTGTCCACGACGACGAGGTGTTGGTCCTCGTGGATCACCGCCACGTCGACGCCCGGCTCGGGGCGAGGGTCGCCGACCGCCCGGTGCCGCTCGAGGGCGTCGGTGGCCACAACCAGTTCGTCACCCTCGTTCAGGCGCACGGCTCGGCCGGTCTGCACGGTGCCGTTCAATTGCACCGCGCCGGCTGCCACCAACGCGGCGGACTCGGCGCGGCTGCACTGCCAGAGCAGCGATACGGCTCGGTCGAGTCGTTCGCCCGCCAGGGCCGGCGGGACGGGTTCGCTCACGCCCCGCCCAGCAGCGGCTCACCTCGTATACCCGAGCGGACACCGAGCGCCAAGAAGGCCACCACCCCGACCGAGATGGCGGCATCGGCGAGATTGAAGACCGGCCACCACTGCGGATCCACGAAGTCCACGACGCTACCGCCGAAGAAGCCGCCTCCCCGGAAGGCTCGATCGCCGAGGTTGCCCAGCGCACCACCGAGAACCAGTCCGGCGAGCGCGGCGACGCTGCGACGGGGCGTCGACCAGGTGAGACCGATGAGCAGTACCGAAACCACGACGGCCAACACGGTGATCGCCGGCGCCAGGGAGGTTCCGAGACCGAACGCCGTGCCTTGGTTGAACACCAGCCGCAGCCGGATCGTCCAGAAGAGGTGGATGCTGTCGTGATCCAGCGCTCGAAGCGCCCAGAACTTGGTGAGCTGATCGGCGAGGAGCACCGCGGCCGCAACGGCGATCAGCAGCAGGCGGTTCTTCCGCATACGGCTCGAGCCACGCGGCTCAGCGCCGTCTGAGGCCACCGGCCTTGTACTCGACCCGCTCAGCCGCCCATGGTATGGCGCGCAGTCGCTCCTTCTGGATCGGCTTGCCGGAGACGGCGCAGATGCCGTAGGACCCATCGTCGATCCGCTTCAGAGCGTCGTCGATCATCTCGACGGCGACGCGGGCGGCGGCGCTCAACGCCAGATCCCGCTCGCGTTCCACGGCCCAGCTGTCACCCTCACCGGACTCCTCGTCGAACTGCAGATCGCCCGGCTCGCGGTCGTCGAGCAGCGCCTCCGCCTCCGCCGCCATGGCCTCGGCCGACCGGACGTACCTGGCTCGCTCGTCGAGCAGTTTCCGGCGTTGTTCGGCCAGGAACGCGTCGTCGAGACGGCGCCCCGCGGGCGCGTCCTGGTTCTTGTCGGAAGAACTTCCAGATGGGACCACCTGATCCTCCTGGGGATCTCGGCCGGTTGCCGCAACTCGGCGATGGGCGGGACAACTCTAGCCGCGGGCCTTCACCGCTCCGCTTGCCGGGTTCGGCACGACGCTCCAGCCGGCCGCCGGCGCCACTGCTCCGAGGGCCCCGCAGGGGCAAGGCGCGGGCTCGGGCACTTCGGCGTTAACTTCGTGCGCCATGAGTGATGTGCCGCCGCGGTATCCCGATGTCGACCCGAGACCCGATTTCGCGGCCATCGAATCCGAGATCCTCCGTTGGTGGGAGGCCGAAGGCACCTTCAAGGCCTCTGTCACGGCTCGTCCCGCCGGGGAGCGTGGTGCCAACGAGTACGTCTTCTACGACGGCCCGCCGTTCGCCAACGGCTTGCCCCACACCGGAAACCTGCTCACCGGTTACGTGAAGGACGTGATCCCGCGCTATCGGACGATGCGCGGGCGCCGGGTCGAGCGGCGTTTCGGTTGGGACTGCCACGGCCTGCCTCCGGAAATGGAGGCCGAGAAGGAGCTCGGCGTCTCGGGCAGGCGCGCCATCACCGACTACGGCATCGACCGGTTCAACGCACACTGCCGCCACTCGGTCATGCGGTACACCGACGAGTGGCAGCGCTATGTCAACCGGCAGGCGCGGTGGGTCGATTTCGACAACGACTACAAGACGATGGACCTCCCGTTCATGGAGAGCGTCATGTGGGCCTTCAAGCGGCTCTGGGAGAAGGACCTGGTCTACGAGTCGTATCGGGTGCTGCCGTATTCGTGGGGAGCGGAAACCCCGCTGTCCAACTTCGAGATCCGCATGGACGACGCGACTCGGCCGCGGACCGACCCTGCCATCACTGTGGCATTCCGCCTGGTCCCGTCCTCCGGGGATCCCGCGCCGCTGTACTTGTGGGCCTGGACGACCACACCGTGGACCCTGCCGTCCAACCTCGCACTGGCGGTCGACCCGGAGACGGCCTACGCCGTCTTCGAGGAGGAGACCACCGACGGGCCGCGGCGTCACGTCCTGGCCGCCGGCGCCGTCGAGCGCTACAGCAGGCAACTGGGCGATGCCCGGCGCTGCGGAACCGTCGGTGGCCGCGATCTGCTCGGTCGCCGCTACGAGCCGCTGTTCGACTACTTCGCGGGGACATCCGGAGCGTTCGTGGTGCTCGGCGCCGACTTCGTGGAGACGTCCGAAGGCACCGGCATCGTGCACATGGCGCCCGGATTCGGCGAGGACGACCAGCGGATCTGCGAGCAGGCCGGGATCGACGTCGTGGTTCCCGTCGACGACCGGGGCCGGTTCACCGAGACGGTCGGCGACTGGGCCGGCGAGAACGTCTTCGACGCCAACGCGGGAATCATCGCCCGGCTCAAGTCGCGCGGGCTCGTCGTCCGCCATGACAGCATCGTCCACAACTACCCGCACTGCTGGCGCACCGACACGCCGGTCATCTACCGCGCCCTCAACTCCTGGTTCGTGCGGGTGACCGCCATCCGGGACCGCATGGTGGAGTTGAACCAGCAGATCAACTGGATCCCCGGCCACGTGCGCGACGGGCGCTTCGGCAATTGGTTGGAGGGAGCGCGCGACTGGTCCATCAGTCGCAACCGTTTCTGGGGTTCCCCCGTACCCGTGTGGCGGTCGGACAATCCGGCCTGGCCGCGCCTCGACGTCTACGGGAGTCTCGACGAAATCGAGCGGGACTTCGGGGTGCGCCCCGAGGATCTGCACCGCCCGTTCGTCGACTCGCTCGTCAGGCCCAATCCCGACGACCCGACCGGAAGCTCGGTCATGCGACGCGTCCCGGACGTGCTGGACTGCTGGTTCGAGTCGGGCTCCATGCCCTACGCCCAGGTGCATTACCCGTTCGAGAACAAGGAGTGGTTCGAGAACCACTTCCCCGCCGACTTCATCGTCGAGTACGTGAACCAGACGCGAGGCTGGTTCTACACCCTGCACGTGCTGGCAACGGCCCTGTTCGATCGTCCGCCGTTCCGTAACGCCGTCTGCCACGGCGTCGTCCTGGCCGCCGACGGGACGAAACTCTCGAAGCGGCTGCGGAACTACACCGACCCCGAGACCATCTTCACCCGGCAGGGCGCCGACGCCCTGCGGTGGTATCTGATGTCCTCGCCGGTGCTGCGCGGCGGCGATCTGCGCATGAGCGACGCCGGCATCAACGCCGTCGTGCGTGGCGTCCTGCACCCTCTGTGGAACGCCTACGTCTTCTTCTGCATGTATGCCAACGCCGACGGTTCTCGTGGCGCCTGGAACGTCGACTCGGAAGACGTTCTGGACCGCTACGTGCTGGCCAAGACGCGCCAACTCGTGCGACAGGTGTCCGAACGGCTCGACGCCTATGACGTGCCGGGAGCCTGCGGGGAGATCGAGGCGTTCCTGGGAACCGTCAACAACTGGTACATCCGCCGAAGCCGCGACCGCTTCTGGGCGCCCGCGGCAACCGCCGACCGGGCGGACAAGCAATCCGCCTACGACACCCTCTACACGGTCCTCGTGACGCTGGTCCAGGTGGCCGCGCCGCTGCTCCCTCTCGTGTGCGAGTCGATCCACCGCGGGCTCGGCGCCACGTCCAGCGTGCATCTGTGCGACTGGCCCGACGCCGACGCGCTACCGGCCGACGAAGAACTGGTGGCGGTCATGGACCGGGCACGCGAGGTCTGCTCAGCGGCTCTCGGTGTCCGCGTGACCCGCGGCCTGCCGGCGCGCCAGCCTCTGCGGTCGGCGAAGGTCGCCGGCCGCGGGACGGCCGAGTTGGCTCCATTCGTCGACCTCATCGCCGCGGAGATCAACGTCAAGTCGGTTGTGCTCACCGAGGAACTCGACGACGACATCCGGTTCGTGCTGCGCCCCCGAGGCGAGGTTCTGGGGCCGCTGTTGGGGAAGGCGACGCAGGCGGTCATGGCTGCGGCTCGCGCCGGCGATTGGACCCGGACCCGCGACGGAACCGTCACCGTGGCCGGGCACCGCCTCGCAGCGGACCAGTACGAACTGGTGCTGGAGACTGCCGCGGATCGACCCAGTGCGGCCGTCCGGAACGCCGATGTCGTCGTGACTCTCGACGTGGCTCTCGATGACGAACTCCGCGCCGAGGGAGCAGCGCGCCACCTCGTGAGAATCCTGCAGCAGGGCCGCCGCGACCGCGGGCTACACGTTGCCGACCGTATCGAACTGACACTCGATCTGCCCACCGAATTGGCCGAGGCGGTCGCTCCGCACGAGCAGTTCGTGGCGGACCAGGTGCTCGCCGTCGCCCTTCGCCACGCCGACCTGCAACCTTCCGAGGGTGTGGGGACAGGCAGTGTCGACGGCCGGGAGATTCGTTTCGCGATCAGTCGCGTCACCTGAGTCGGCCGCGCTCGACGTCAGGTGACGTCCGCCCCCCCACCCTCGGCGGAGGCCCGCTCGAGTCTGGCAAGGAAGGTGTCCGCGTCGGAGCCGGCTCTGTGGGCCCCGCCTTCGTCGCTGTTGTCAGCACCGCTCGTCCCCGGACCAGCGGTGTCGGGCACCTCCTCGAGCGCGCTGTCGATCAGTTCGAGTTCTGCGACGACTCCCTGGCGCCGCTCCAGCAGTACTCGGCGGAGTTCTGCGACGGCCGCCTCGAGATCGTCCCGCTGACGGTGGAGGTCCTGCACCTCAGCGAGACCGCCGCGGCGGACCTCCTCGATGGCCCCGCGAGCCCGCTCGGCGGCGACGGCGACCATCGGGGCGCTCCCCTCGGAGAGAAGCTCGTCGAGAGCATCTGCGGCCGCGTTGAGGAAGGAGTCCACCTCCGCGGCGTCGTAACCGCGGAACCGCTCTGTGAACTGCGCGCCGCGCAGCACGTCGGGTGAGAGATCCATGGTTTCAACCGTAGTGCTCGGCGGCAGTCGGCAAGCAGATTGCCGCGCGCCGCCGGGCACCGCTCAGCAGAGTCGACGGCTCAGGTAGAAGAGCACCACCATGACGATTGTGGGGGCGAAGTCCAAGCCGACGTTGCCGACCCGCAGCGGGCGAAGCATCCGGCGCAGCGGACGCAGGATCGGGTCAGTGATCATGAAGAGCCCGCCGACAAGAGTGGCCGTCACGCCGTCGGGTCGGATCGGAAACCAACTCAGGACGGCGCGCAGCAGGAATGCAAAGGCGTAGCCGAAGAGCAGCCAGCAAAGGACGACCACGGGACCGCAGTTCGAGAAGTCAGGAGTCGGCCGGGAGCGTCCGTTCCTCGAGAGCGACGCGAACGTCGCTGGGAGTGAGCAGGTAGACGCCCGGGGTGACCCGTTCCACCTGCCCGTCGAGGGCATAGCACAGGCCCGAGGCGAAATCGACGAGCCGGCGACGGAGGTCACTGCTCGCGTCCTGCAGGTTGACGATGACCGGCTGGCGTTGCTTGAACTGGTCGCCGACCTCCTGTGCCTCATCGAAGTTCGCCGGCGAGACGACGATCGGGCGGACCGCTGTGGGTGACGAGCGAGGTCGCGCCAGCGCCGGGCGGACCACCTGGCCGGTAGTGACGGGCTCCGGTGCAGGTCTCACCGCCATGAGCGGGGCGGGATCGGCCACCGACATCGGTTCGATTGCTGCGGGGTAGCGCTCGGAGGGCAGCGCGCCGTAGTGTTCGGGACCGGCGACACCCCGGTGAGGTCCGCTGAGGTGACCCGCGTAGGGTTCGCCCTCGTCCGGTCCGAGGCCCAACCAGTTGACGAGGGATTTCATGGCCGACATGGACTCTCCTCCAGAATTGCGCGGGGGGTCTGCCTCACACCGAGCGCCGAATGCTCACTGAACCGCCGAATATCCATAGGTGTGTCCGTAGGCGCGTCGCTCGTGGGCATGTCCATCGCACCTCGTAGTTTATTCCAGTGTAGTCATGTCGGGGCCGTGCCGTCCCGCCTGCACCGCAGGCCCGTCCTCGAGCAGGACGCGACCGAGCCGCAACAGGTTCGAACCCTCCGCCACCGCCAGCGGAAAATCCTCGCTGGTCCCCATGCTGCGCAGCGGTAGCCCCAGTTCCTCGGCCAGTGCACGGATCAGCCGGAACTGGCGGCGAACCTCTTCCGGCGGACCGGGGAGTGCCATCGACATCAGGCCTGCCGGGCGTAGGCCCAGGTCAATGGCCTCGGTAACGAGTCGACGGGCCATGTCCGGCTCGCAGCCTCCCCGACCCGGTACCACCCGTTCGGCAACCTGCACCAGGATCTCCGCCCCGGGGCTGTGCCGCGCGATCTCTCCAAGAAGGCGCCGGCGATCCACGCTCTGCCAGAGCCGGACATGGGGTGCAAGGAGGCGAACCTTGTTCGCCTGCAGATTGCCGATGAAGTGCCAGCGCGCTCCGGGAACGGCGCCCACTTTGCCGGCCAGTTCCTGCGCGTAGTTCTCGCCGAGTTCGCTAAGGCCCGCTTGCACGGCCGCAGCTGCCGTCAGTGTGCTGCGGCCCTTTGTGACCGCCACGACGTCGATGGCATCGGGATCGCCACCGGCATCGGCGATCTGCTCCCGGACAGCGGCGAGCCGCGCCCCGATGGACTCGGCGAGCGCGTTCAACTCGCGCTGATCCATGTCGCCAGCATGTGACGCTGGGTCTCGCCGCGGGCGCGATGGGAATACCAATTCCCTGCCTCGCACGCCGTGCAGTGGTCGGCCTCGATGACGTTGTCGATGTCGCACCGATCGAGCGCGCACCGAACCGCCGCTGGAATGTCGAGCGCCGGCGTCCCCCACGCCGTCGTCCCGATCACGACCGATCCCAGGCGGCCGGCCAGATCCGCCAGAGGCTCGCGGCCGAACTCGTAGCACTCGGCATGGATGCACGGGCCGACGAACGCACTGAGGTCCGCACCGCCGAGCCGCCGCACTGCTGCCGCCGCCGCCTCGATGACGCCGCCGGCGAGGCCACGCCAGCCGGCATGCACCGCAGCCACGACCCCCTCTCTTGCGACGAGGGCGACTGGAGCGCAGTCGGCCGTCCGGACACTCAGAATCGCGCCGGGCGCCGCGGTAACGGCCGCATCGGCGGCCGCATCGGCGGCGTCACCGGGAGATTCCACGACGACGACCTGCGAGCCGTGTTGCTGGCGGAGTCGCGTCCACGCGCCCTCCGCGACCGTGCGTCTCAGGTGCGGCAGGTCGTCCGCGAAATTCCCCTCACGGCGGTCGGTGAAACGGATCTCCGCGCGCCGGACGCCGTTCAGATCGAGCGCCAGCTCCAGCACGGGCGATGCCCAGATCAGCGGAGGAACGAGGGTATGTCCAGATCCAGATCGTCCCCGGCAGCGGCGCTGTCGCCGGGCTCTGCGAACGGGTCGGGAAGGTCTCGGCGCGCCGCTGCGGCGCCCTCTTCACGGTTCGACGAGGACTCGTCCCAGCGGTCGAACCCGGCAGCAATGACCGTCACTCGCATCGATTCCCCGACGGACTCGTCGATGACCGTTCCGAAGATGATGTTGGCGTCCTCGTGCGTTACCGAACCGATGACCTCCGCGGCCTGAGTGACCTCGAGGAGTCCCATCTGGGAATTGCCCGAGATCGTGAGCAACAGGCCGCGGGCACCCTCGATGGAGGATTCGAGCAACGGACTCGCGATGGCCTTGCGCGCCGCGCTGGCGGCGCGATCCTCGCCGGACGCCATCCCGACGCCCATGAGGGCGGAGCCGGCGTCGGCCAGTACGGCTCGAACATCGGCGAAGTCGGTGTTGATGAGACCCGGGGTCGTGATCAGATCGGTGATCCCTTGCACGCCATGCAACAGCACGTCGTCCGCCATCTGGAATGCGCTCAGGAGAGTCGTGCTCTCCGAGACTTCGTTGAGGAGGCGATCGTTCGGAATCACGATCTGGGTATCGACCTTCTCCCTCAGTCGCTGGATGCCCTGCTCTGCCTGCAGCGCCCGCTTGCGTCCCTCGAACCGGAACGGTCGCGTGACAACCGCGATCGTCAGAGCGCCCAACTCCCGTGCGATCTCAGCGATGATCGGTGCGGCTCCTGTGCCTGTTCCACCGCCTTCACCCGCGGTGATGAACACCATGTCGGCACCGTCGAGCGCCTCCCGCAGCTGCTCGGTAGCCGCATGCGCGGCCGCCTCGCCAACATCGGGATCACTTCCGGCTCCGAGGCCGCGAGTCAGCTCGCGACCGATGTCGATCTTGACGTCCGCATCGCTCATCAGCAACGTCTGCGCGTCGGTGTTCACCGCCACGAATTCGACGCCCCGAAGTCCGGCTTCAATCATCCGATCGACGGCGTTCACGCCGCCGCCGCCGACGCCGACAACCTTGATCACGGCCAGGTATTGGTGTGGGGTGCTCACGGGATCCTTCCGGGACTATTGCGGACTGATCCGCATGCTGTTTGTTCGATGCTGTGTGGTCGATCGGCGGTTCTGGAAGATACTAAAGGTGTAGTGGACGGTTAGAAGTGTCTCGTTCTCAACGGAAAGTCTACCTACATGGAGTTCCCCGCGTCAACACCGGTGTTTCAGCGGCCCGAACATCCAACGTGTCGAGGCAGCGGAGGTTGACCTTCTCGAGAAAGGTGCGGACAGCGACAAGCTTCGCAACGATGTTTCCGCTGTCGCCGAGTAGCACCCGGCCCGGTATGTGCAGGTCGAGCACATACCCCTGGGGCGTTACTTCAACCGCCCGCACGGCTGAGCGGACCGGTTCATAGAGAGCGGCTGCGACGGCGACGGCCCCGAGGTGCGTGCCGTCGAGCCAAGCACCCGGTACTGCCTCAGCCACGTTCAGGCCGATGATCGGCACGGCTGTACCGTCGAGCGCTGCTTCAACCGCGAGGACCCGACCACTTGCTCCCACGACCGCCCAGTTGCCGGGTATGGCCACAGCTGCAATCGGGGTGCGTTCGGAGATCTGGAACGTCACACTGCCGTTCCAGGCGCGACTCGAAGAGACGTCCTTCACCCATGGCAGGCGGGCGATCCGCGTGCGCGCCTTCGGCAGGTCGAGCCCGATCAATGGTTCACCCTGGCGTATTCCCGCAGCTTCGAGAATCTCCGCCGCCGGCGTCCTCGTAGCGCCCGTTACCGCAATTCGATCGACGTCAAGCAACTCGCTACGCGTCGCCAGATAGCCGCAGAGCAGAGCAAAGGAAACCGCCAACCCAACCCATAACAGGCGACGTCTTCGTCGCTCGCCGGAATGGGCGGCTGCGACCACGACAGCACGGCGTTGGGCTATTCGTGGATGGGGAACACCTGGGGCGTCCACGGTCATTTGCTGCTCCTGAAGGGTTCGTCGAACCCGACAAGATGGGTCTCCGGACGCATCCGGACGCCGCTGTGCAATTCCACGCGCCGGGCTACCTCTCGCATGAGGGAGAGAACATCCTCAGCGGTCCCTCCAGGATCCGCCTGGATGAAGTTGGCGTGGATCTCCGAGACGGTGGCGGAGCCGAGACGCAACCCCTTGCATCCCGCCGCTTCGACGAGTTGTCCCGCGAAGTCGCCGGGAGGGTTTCTGAAGACCGATCCCGTGTTGGCACCGCCCGGCTGGTTCTGGCGGCGCCACCGAACGATGTCCCGGATCAACCGCTCCTCGCGCTGGCGGTCGCTCGGATGCAGCGATAGTTCAACCTCAACTACAACTTGAGATGAGTGGAGGGCGGACGACCGGTACCCGAGCGCAAGATACTCGCGGTCGGCACTCATGGACTCCCCTGACGCCAAGTCCAGAACCTCAGCCCGATGCACCACCTGCCGCATGTCCGAGCCGTGCCCGCCCGCGTTCATGCGGACCGCGCCCCCGATGCTTCCCGGAACGCCAACGGCCCAGGCGAAGCCACCGAGTCCGGCACCTGCGCATTGCCGGGCCAGGATCGGCAGTGGCGTCGCTGCGCCGGCGATGACGGCCGGCGGCACGATGCGCACCCCGGCGAACGCTGCGCCGAGCCGTAGCGCCAAGCCGTTGAACCCGGCGTCTGCGACCAGCAGATTGGAGCCGAGCCCGACGATGAGGATTTCCCAGCTCTCTGACGCGCTCGCCGCCGCGAGGCACTGCAGATCTCGCTCCGAGCCGACCTCGATAAGAGCGCCGGCGGAGCCTCCGACACGGTACGTGCTCAGCGCGCCGAGCGGTGCGCCGGTCAACACCTTGCTGTCGGGCATCCGGGAGCGCAGCAACTCGGCGACGCTCTGCCAGTCGTGCCGGCCGCGCAACGCGGCACCACCGGTCACGATCCGAGCTCCGCGATCAACTCTGCCGGAAGGGTCGTGAGGTCACCGGCGTTGAGGGTGAGACACAGATCGCCCGGGCGGAGTTCGCGCACCAGATACCGCAGCAAGTCCCGCCGGTGGGGGAACCACGCCACGCGCTTGTGGGGCTCGACCCGGAGCAGGGAGTCCACGAGCAACTTGCCGCTGACACCCGGGCGAGGGATCTCACCGGCGGCGTACACCTCGGTCAGTGCGACAAAATCAGCGTCACGGAACGCGGGGCCGAACTCGCGCCACAGTGCCGCGGTCCGCGTGTAGCGATGTGGTTGATACACGCAGACGATCCGCCGCCAACCCCCGCTCCGCGCCGTCTTGAGGACCGCTGAGACCTCGCCGGGGAGATGTGCGTAGTCGTCGATGAACGTGACCCCGCCGGCTTCACCTCGGAATTCGTAGCGACGCGAGACCCCGCCATAGTGGGCGAGGATCTCCGCGCCGCGGGCCGGCGGTACACCGAGGTGGTCGGCACAGGCCATCGCCGCGGTCGCGTTCAAGGCGTTGTACGCCCCCGGTACGGGAAGCCGGACCCTGACGGTGTCCCCATCGCGGCGATCCAGCCTGAACTCGGCGCCGGTTCGCGTCGTCGTCAACTCCGAGACGCGAAAGTCCGCATCGGCGGATGTTCCGTAACCGACCGCGTCCGGATGAGTGGTGGCGAATCGGCGACCCCAGGGGTCGTCGACACAGACGAGACGAAACCCCTCGACGCCGCCGAGGAACTCATCGAACGCGCCGTGCAACGCCGAGATGGAGCCGTACCGGTCCAGATGGTCGGCCTCGACGCTCGTGACGGCTGCGGCCTCAGGAGCCAGTTGCAGGAAGGTGCCGTCGCTCTCGTCGGCCTCGACGACCAGCCACTCCCCCGACCCCCACACCGCCCCGCTGCCGATCTCGTTGACATCGCCGCCGACGATGAACGATGGCCGGCAGCCGGCTTCGTCGACGATGAGCCCCAGCATCGAGGAGGTGGTCGTCTTACCGTGCGTGCCGGCCACGGCCAGGGTTCGTCGCAGCCGGCAGATGGCCGCCAGGATGTCGGCGCGCGAACACACCGGAATCCCGGTGCGGCGCGCTTGGACGATCTCGACATTGCCATCCGGTACGGCACTTGAGCGCGCCACAAGGTCCGGTGTCCGTCCCTTCGGCACCGGAACGCCCAAGGTGGACGGTTCGACGATGTGTTCGGCGCGATGGCCCACGGCCACCGCGAGCCCACCGGCCCGGAGGCGTTCGAACGCCGCCGACACCTTCAGATCCGAGCCGGTGACCAAGTGTCCGGTGTCTGCGAGCACCGTGGCGATGGCGCTCATTCCGGCGCCGCCGATACCGACCACGTGGATGTGGTGCACTCGAGCGAGATCGATCTTCATGGCATCGATTCACCGCCGGCGCACGTCCGGAGAAGATCGGCCACCCGCTCGGCGGCCTGAGGCGCGCCCACGGACGCAGCGGCACCTTCCATCCTCGCGAGACCGGCCGGGTCGGCAAGCAGATCGCTGATCCTGGCAGCGAGGTACTTGCCATCCAATTCCGTCTCGCGGACCACGACGGCGGCGCCGGCATCTGCCAGCACAGCCGCATTCGCCGTCTGGTGGTCACCCACTGCCTGAGCGAGGGGCACGAGCAATGCGGCACGACCTGCGACCGCCAGCTCGGCCACCGTGCTCCCACCGGCGCGGCTGACGACAAGATCCGCCGCCGCCAGAGCCGTCGGCATGTCGTTCTCGTACGTCACCGTCTCGTAGTGGAGCATCCCGGGTTCTGGCCTGCCGGCAAGGCGGGTCTCCGCTGCAGCGGCCGCGTGGCCCACGATGTGGCGCACGACGAGATCGCCGCGGCCGGCGAGCAAACCGCAGGCCTCTCTGACCGCCTCGTTCAGTCGGGCCGACCCGAGCGATCCCCCGATGACGAGAACGAGCCGCCGACCGGAGTCGACTCCGAGGTCGCTCCGGGCCTGTTCGCGCCTCTCTGCGGATGCTGCCTCGCCGGCGGCGGATGGGTGGAGCAGCGCGATCGCGCCACGTACCGGGAGGCCCGTCACGACCTTCTTGGCGAGGGCGGTGGTCGGGAACGCCACGGCGCAGGCGGTCGCCCATCGCGACGCCAGCCGGTTCGCTGCTCCGGCTGTGGCGTTCGCCTCCAGCACGACCACGGGAATCCCCCGCAGACGCGCCGCGAGGGCGCAGGCCGCGCTCACGTAGCCACCCTGCGCCAGGACGACCCGCGGGGTAGCCCGCCCGAGCATTCCCCAGCATTCCCAGACGCCTCTGACCAGGGCGACGACCGCGGCGGCGTTGGCCGCTGTGAACCGGCGTTGCAGCCCACGTGCATGGACCGCCGTCGCCGCGAAACCGGCGGCACTGACGGCGCCGGCATCGAAGTGGCGTCGGCTCACGACGAAGTGGATGTCCGTGCGCTCCAGCCCTCCGCTCACGAGGGCCTCGGCAACCGCCAACCCGGGGTAGACGTGCCCGCCGGTACCCCCGCCGGCGACCACCGCCCAGACCCCGGCGCAAGCGGTCCGGGTTCTCACGTGGACCTGCCCTGGCGCGCCACGTTCATGAGGACGCCCGCGGCCGCGAGGTTGACGAGGAGACTCGAACCGCCGTAGGAGATGAACGGGAGGGTGACGCCCATGGTCGGGAGCAGACCCTGCGCCACCGCGATGTTGATGAAGGCCTGCAGCACGAACCAACCGCTGATTCCCGCCGCCAGGAACGCTCCGTAGGGATCCGGCGCATCGCGCACAGCCCGAATCCCGAGCACCCCCAGGCACAAGAAGAGCAGGACCACCACCCCGGCCCCCAAGAGCCCCAGTTCCTCGGCGATGATCACGTAGATGAAGTCGGTGTGGGCGTACGGAAGGAAGGCCAGGCTCGCTCGGCCACCGCCGGGGCCGAGCCCCGTCAGCCCCCCCGAGGCGATTCCCACCTGTGCCTGCACGGCCTGGTAGCCGATCCCGTAGGGATCCGACCAGGGGTCGAAGAACGAGAGGAGGCGCTGGCGGCGGTAACTGAACAGGAAAGTGAACAGGACGACCGCCCCGGCTCCCAGCGTCAGCAGCCCCACCAACTGGCGGCCCGGCAGGCCTGCCATGAACAGCATCACCAGCAGGATCCCCGCAAGGAGCACGACCGTGCCGAGGCTGGGTTGCGCCAGGATCAGCGCGGCCATCGCGCCGAACACCACGGCGAGCGGCAACAGAACCATCCTGATGCTCCTCAGATGCTCGAAGCGCCGTGACAGCAGAGAAGCAGCGAACAGGACGAGAGCCAGCTTCGCCGCCTCCGAGGGTTGGACGACGAATCCACCCACCTTGATCCAGCGGGAGGATCCGTTCGCGGTCACGACCAGCGGCGAGGGCAGCAGCAGGAACGCCAGTGCTCCGAGCGTGACGAGGATCGCCCCGGTGGTGAGGACCGGCGCACGCCAGCGGTGGTAGTCCACACGCAGCGTCACGACACAGCCGACGAACCCCAACCCGAGCCACAACGCCTGTCGCCGCGCGTGATGGAAGGCGGACCCGGCACTGTCGATGGAGGTGACCGTCGACGACGAGAGCACCATCACGAGACCGAGCACGCACAGCATCACGACGACCACGACGAGGCCGACGAAGGTGCCCGAGCGGCGGCCCACCGGAGGCTTCAGGAGTGACCGAGCCCCACGTGAGGCCGCCGGGCGGCCGGCTGTGGTCTCCGATCGGGTTGTCGCGGTGTCCGCCATCACCTCTCCTCTCCCACGGAGGCGCGCACCAGAGCAGCGAAGTGATCACCGCGCTGGCGGTAGGAGTCGTAGCTGTCGAAGGAGGCGCAACCGGGTGACAGAAGGACGGCATCACCGGGAACTGCCATCTCGCCGGCCGCCGCCACGGCCGCTTCCATGTCCTCCGCCCGGATAACGGGCAGCCGTCCCGCGAAGATCGAGCTGATCTCGGCCGCCGACTCACCGAGGGCGACGACGGCGCGCACGGAGGCTGCAGTGGCCAGGCAGCGGAGGTCGAGACCCTTGTTTCGCCCGCCGGCGATGAGCACGACCGACTCGAACGCCGCGGCCGCGGCGAGCGCCGCTTCCGGGGTCGTGGCCTTCGAGTCGTTGTACCAGCGGGTTGTGGCGCTCTCGGCCACCAGTTGCAATCGGTGCGGAAGGCCCCGGAAGGCCTCCAGAGCAGCTCGCACGTCCCCGGCGGGCGCACCGGCAGCCAGGGCACAGGCAGCCGCGGCCGCCGCGTTCTGCAGGTCGTGCGGGAAGCACCTCGGCAACTGCGCGGTCTCGACAAGTGGCTCACCGCAAACTCGGAGGACCCCGCCGCGGACCGCCACATCGCTTGCCGGCCCCCCGAAGGACACCACCCGTCCTCCCGACGGGCGGTGCTCTCGCACCGTCGAATCGGCGTCGTTCACCACGGCCACGTCGTCGGGGCCCAGGTTGCGCCAGACCCTGGCCTTTGCCTCCCGGTAGGCCGCGAGGGAGGCATGCACGTCGAGGTGGTCGGGCGAGAAGTTCAACCATGCCGCCACGCGGGGGCGAAACGACCGGCTGCGTCCCAGCCGGAACGACGAAGCCTCGGCCACGAACAGCGCCGGCTGCGGATCGGCGATGGCGCTGACAAGAGGCAACTCGTTGTTGCCCGCAGCCACTGCCGCGGTGCTCGGCGCGAGAGCCGCCGCCACCAGGGTCGTGACTGTCGTCTTGCCGTTGGTCCCGGTAATCGCCACCACAGGTCGATCGTCCCAGGCCGCCGCCAGGTCGAATTCGCTCATGATCGTCGTGCCCGCCAGCGCCGCCGCTCGCATCGCCCTATGGCGGTCCGGCAGGCCCGGTGTCGGCAGGAAAACACCGCAGCGACCCATTAGTGCGGCCAGAGCCTCGTCGTCGGCGGGGGTCGAGCGGAGCGACACACCCATCGACGCCAGGGCTTCCCGGGCGTCCGCCGACGGCGCATCGTCGATGGCGATGATCTCGCCGCCTCGTCCGGCCAGCGCCCCGGCCACTGCACGGTTCGTGGCGCCCATCCCCCACAGCAGGAACGGTGCACCCGGCATCGACGTCACGGCGCCGTCCCCGCCGCTCGGGAGTCCAGCAGCGGGAAGTAGTCCGCATAGAAGAGCCCCAGTGCCACGGCGGTGGCGAATCCGGCGAGGAGCCAGAACCTCACGATCACCCACGTCTCGTGCCAGCCGCGCTCCTCGAAGTGGTGGTGCAGCGGCGCCATCGCGAACAACCGCCGCCCCCCCATGGACCTGAACACACCGATCTGCAGGATCACCGACAAGGCCTCCATCACGAACAGGCCGCACATGATGGGCAGCAGCAGATGGGTATTCGTGGTGAGGGCAAGGCAGGCCAGAGCGGTGCCGATGGCCAGCGAGCCCGTGTCGCCCATGATGATCTGCGCCGGTGCGGCGTTCCACCAAAGGAACCCGACACAACCGCCCAGCATGGCCGCGCCGACCACGGCGAGGTCCAGCGCGTGCGGCAACTCGTACAGGTCGACGTGCCGGAAGGCCCAGTAACCGATGATCGTGAACGCGGCGAAGTTGAAGATGCTTGAACCCGCCGCCAGCCCGTCCAGCCCGTCGGTGAAATTCACCGCGTTGGAGGTGCCCGCGACGATCAGGACTGCCCAGAACACCCAACCCACCGGGCCGAGATCCCAGCCGATGCTCCCCACGCGAGTGAACGACAGCTCCGTGCTGACGTCGGTCACCAGGACGGTCAGGGTGGCGAATCCGGCGCCTACCCCGCAGAGGCCCAGCATCTTGGCTCGCTTGCTGAGGCCCTTGCTGTCGGCGCGTGTCACCTTCAGCCAGTCATCCAGCAAACCAACGCCGGTGGCGGCGAGTATGGCGAGCATCACCAGGAGTCCCGTCCGGGTGAAGATGCCGCCGTGGATGAAGTCACTCCCGGCGTAGCCGGCACAGGCGCCGGCGACGATCGCGAGGCCACCCATGGTGGGCGTTCCCTCCTTGTGGGCATGGGTCTCCGGGCCGTCGCCGCGAATGGGCTGTGTCAGGTTGCGCGCCCGGAAGAAGGCGATCAGCAGGCGCGCCCCCGCCAGGGACACCAGCGCCGCGATCGCGGCGGCAAGCAGGACCCGGATCACCGCGCCGCCGCTTCGGTGCCCGCGGCGACCAGCAGCTCGCGCACCACCTCGCGGTCGTCGAAGGGCAGTGACCGCTCGCCGATGAGTTGCGTGGTCTCGTGGCCCTTGCCGGCAACGATCACCACGTCGCCGTCACGGGATCCGTCCAGCGCGGCCGCGATGGCGCGCCGACGATCCAACTCGATCTCTGCGGGGCCGGCCTGCACGCCGGCCATGACCGCCCGAGCGATTTGCGCCGGATCCTCCCGCCGCGGATTGTCCGACGTGATGATGACCCTGTCGGCGAGCCGGGAGGCGATGGCACCCATCGCCTCCCGCTTGCTCGCATCCCGATCGCCGCCGCAGCCGAAGACCACGGTCAGGCGAGAGTGCACCGAGGCGAGGGTTCGCCCGGTGCTCAGCAGCTGCTCCAATGCTGCAGGAGAATGTGCATAGTCCACGATGACCACCGCAGGCTTCTCGGCCACCACTTCGAAGCGCCCCGGCAGGCTCGCTGAACGTTCGAGTCCAGCTCGAATGGCCGCCGGTTCCGCGCCGAGGGCCTGCGCCGCTGTGGCCGCGATGACCGCATTCGCAACGTTGTGCGCCCCGCCCAGGGGAAGAGAGATCTCCATTCCCCGCCAGCGGAACCGGCTCAGCCGCGCTGAGGTGGCGAGCACCTCGACATCGGCGATCGAACAGCGCCGCACCTCGCCACCGGCGTCGGCGGCGAGGCGGCGACCCCACCGGTCATCGGTGCACACCACGCTGATGGCGGTCCGGTCCGCTTCGAACAGGGTCCGCTTGACCTGGTAGTAGTCCTCCATGTCCCGGTGGTAGTCGAGGTGCTCGGGAGAGAGATTCGTGAAGGCCGACGCGGCGAAACGCAGCCCTTCCACTCGCTTCTGGGACAGCCCGTGCGAGCTGACCTCGAGTGCGACGGCCTTCGCCCCGGCGAGGCGTGCCGCCGCCAGCCGCTCGGCCAGTTCGGAGGCGCGAGGGGTGGTGAGGGCGCCGTTCAGGGTGCCGATCGTGGCGCAACGCCTTCCCCCCGCAGTGAGGACGGCACTCAAGAAATGCGTGACGGTGGTCTTGCCATTCGTCCCCGTCACGCCGACGAGTTCCAGGTGCTCCTGCGGGGATCCCGCCCAAGCCAGCGCCAGGGGACCCACGGCCGCACGCACCTCGGGGACCACTGCTTGCGGCAGCGCCACGGGAACGGGATGCTCGACCACGAGTGCGGTGGCTCCGGCGGCGGCGGCCGCGGCCGCGAAGTCGTGGCCGTCGTGGGATCGCCCCGGCACACAGCAGAAGAGCGCCCCGGCGCGGACCTCACGGGAGTCCTCGCACACGGCGGCGATCGGCGGATCGACCTCCCCATGGGCAGGCAACCGCAGTTCATGGGAGATCCCGCTGCGGCGCAGCAGCGCCTGCAGGGTCGTCCGCTCAGCCATCGCGGCCTCCCCCCGAGGTTGCCGCCAGGATGACGTCGGGCTCGCCCGCGATCGGCGGGGGGACGACGAGGCGCCGCAGGGCGATCTGGGCGAGTTCGGCGAACGCGGGCGCCGCGGCGCTCCCGCCGTAGATGGTGGTGGTGGGCTCATCGATCAGCACCACAATGGAGAGCTGCGGGTCGGAGGCGGGAGCGAATCCGGCAAACGCCGCGACGTAGCGATAGTTCCCCGCCTCGTCGGTATAGCCGCCGTCGGGGTGCGGCTTGCGGGCCGTGCCCGTTTTCCCCGCCACCTCGTAGTTCTCGACCTCGGCCATCCTGCCCGTTCCGTTGGCCACGGCGTCGCGGAGAATCAAGCGCATGTGGGCCGCCGCCGTGGTGGACATCACCCGGCGCTCGGGGGTCGTGGGCTGGGGAATCGTGCTGGTGCCGTCGGGCGCGACCACCTCCGCCACGATTCTTGCGGGCACGTAGATGCCGTCGTTGGCGATCGTGTTGAAGGCCAAAAGCAGCTGCAGCGGGGTCAGCGAAACCCCCTGGCCGATGGCGATGGTGGCCAGGGAGGTCCCCGACCAGTCACTCACCGGCCGTAGCAGACCCGGTGACTCACCGAAGAGCCCGAGTCCGCTCGGCTGGCCGAGTCCGAACCGCCGCAGGTAGTCGTAGAGCCCCGACGAGCCGAGCCGATCGCCCCAGAGGATCGTCCCGATGTTGGAGGACTTCACAACGATGTCGCGCACGGAGTAGTCCACCGTCGGGTGAGCGCTGTAGTCGGTGAACTCCGAGTCGTGAATCGTCAGGCGGTCCGGGACCGGACGGGTCGTGGCGGGCGTCGCCAGGCCGGCGTCCAGCACGGCGGAGAACGTCAGTCCCTTGATGACCGATCCGGGCTCGAAGGACCACGTGAGCGCCTTGTTCTCCGCGCCGGTTATGACCTCACCGTCCTCGTCGCGGGTCGCCGTGGACATGGCCAGGATCTCCCCGGTGGCGGGAATACTCAGGACGATCACCCCACCCCGAGCATCGGTCTCACGGACCTGATCCGACAGGATGCGGGCCGCCTCGAACTGCAGCAACCGGTCGATCGTCAGCCGAAGGTCCGAGCCGTCCACTGCCGGGTTCGCCTCGTTGCGACCCCCGGGAACGCTGCGCCCGCCCGGGTACTCCTCGCGAATCACCGAGCCGGGCGTGCCCACCAGGACACCGTCATAGAGGAGTTCAATGCCCGAGATGCCGTTGTGGTCGAGGCTCACCGAACCGACGATCTCGGCGGCGACCTCGCCCAGCGGATAGACCCGGCGTGCTTCTGGACGCGTGCCGATGCCGGGCAGGTCGAGCGCCTCGACCTGCCCGGCCCGCTCGGGAGAGACCTGCCGTTCGATGTAGACGAACTGGCCGGGAACGGACATCTTCTGGGCGAGCGGCGTGACCTCGGTTCCCAGAACCGGCGCCAGAGCTCGCGCCCTGGCCAGCGGATCATCGATGCGGGACGGATCCGCGAAGACCGACGCCCACTCCAGCGATGTCGCCAGCGGTTCGCCGGAGCGATCCAGGATGTCGCCGCGCAAGCCCATCGTGTGTGTCGTCTGGATGCGATGATCCTCACCCCAGGCGACCATCCTCTCCGCCTGGCGGAACTGGAGATCGAATGTCCTCCAGACGAGACCTGCGGCCATGGCCATCAGCGCCAGCACCAGCACCACTCGGCGGCCGCGTGACCGGTAGCGCCGCGCCGACCGCCCGCCCGCGGGGTGCCGGCCGCTGACGGGTACGCCCTTGGGGCGCTGGTGGCCCCTCGGGTGATCCCGACCGGCCCGCGGCGACGTGACGTGACGACCTCGCGCAGGGCTCACGGCGTGGCGGCTTCCGACGGGACCAGGTAGACGACCGTCGTCGGCGTCACCATCCCGAGCCGGTCGCGTGCAGTTTCACGCAGGACTCCGGGCGAGAGCAGTTCGGCCCGGCGCAGGCGCAACTCGCGGTCGGCGACGGTTGCGTCGGTGATCTGCCCGTTCAACTGGTCGATCCGCCCCTGAGCCTCGGTGACGACCGCCTGCACGACACCGATGACGAACAGGCCGGTGAACAGGGTGAACACCACGATCAGTCCGGTGCGACGGATCCTGCCCGGCTTGGAGCGCGTCGCGGAAACGACCCGGAGGTGCGATCCTCCGGTCGGCTGCGGCGCGGGCGTTCGTGGCGAGGGCTGCGGCCGGATCACGACGGGGGGACCTCGAGTCTCTCGAAGCAGCGCATGCGGACACTCCGCGAGCGCGGATTGCCCTCCACCTCGACCGCGCCGGGCCGCTGCGCACGCCGCGAGAGCAGACGGATGCTCCCGACGGCGCCGCAGACACACGGCAGTCGCTGCGGACAGGTGCATCCGCCCGACGCAGCCTCACGCAGCGTGTCCTTGACGATGCGATCCTCGCCGGAGTGGTAACTCAGGACCACTCCCCTTCCCCGGGGCACCAGGTAACCGATGGCCTGCACGAGAGCCGAGCGGATCTGGTCGAGTTCCTCGTTGACCGCTATGCGCAGCGCCTGGAAGGTGCGCTTGGCAGGGTGCCCGCCGCGGCGGCGGCTGCGGGCGGGTATGGCCGAGCGCACGACCTCGGCCAACTCCACGGTGTCGCACAGCGGCCGGCGCGCCACGATTGCCCCGGCGATCCGCGGCGCGTGGGCCTCATCGCCGTAGCGCCGCAGCAGGTCCACCAGGCGGCCGGTGGGCCATTCGTTGACGATCTGCCCGGCACACAGCACGGTGCCGGGATCCATGCGCATGTCGATCGGGCCGGCTCGGCGATAGCTGAAACCCCGGCGAGCATCGTCCAGTTGCATCGAACTGACGCCGAGGTCGAAGAGCACGCCCGCGAGAGAACCGATATCCCACTCGATGAGCGCCGCGCTCAGATCGTCGAAGCGACGCTGCTGCACCCGGACCCTGCCGGGAAGCCGCTGTGCGGCGATGGTCAGCGCCTCGGGATCGCGATCCAGCCCTACGCAGATCAGATCGGGGCGCCGCTCCAGAAGGGCCGCAGTGTGGCCCCCGGCCCCGATGGTGGCGTCGAGGAGGATCCCCGGCGGGATCGGTTCCAGCACGTCGACGACCTCGCGGAGCATGACGGAGTCGTGCCCGCCGCTCCCGGCGTCATCATGAATGGTCACGGTGCCGCTGCACCCGTCGCTCGCCGTTCAGCAATCCCCCGGTTGCCAGGACCTCGCGGAGATTTCTCCCATCGCAAGGGGGATGGCAAGTGGGCGGAGTAGGGGTTAGCTGTCCTCCTGTCAACCGAGGGATTGCTGAACGGCGAACAAGCGCCGGGTGATCGTTCACAACCAACTGCTTTCCGCCCAGGCGCCAAGGCCCGTCTCGTCGGTGTAGGCGCCCGCACCACCGACGGATTCCAACCAGACGTTGGTGTTCCACAACTCGATCCGCTCGCCCACGCCGGCGACGAAGACGCTCGCATCACTCCGGTCGGCGTCGACGCCGAGGACATCGCGCAGCGGTTCGGGGACGACGATGCGTCCCTGAGAGTCCGGCCTCACGGGATAGCCGTTACCGGAGAACCAGCGCAGCAGGTTCTGGCCGGTCCCCCGAGCGCGCACCTCTTGCTCGAGCCGACGGTAGGCGGCGTCGAAACTCTGCTGCCGCCACACTCCCAGACAAGGACTCCCCGGTACCCGGCCCAGCACGCAGCGGTCATCCGCGTCTGCGCCCTGGCGGAACTCCGGGGGTAGCGACACACGCCATTTCCCGTCGATCGAGCGCTCGTGGCTGCCGGAGTATGTTCTATCCATGTTGGGCTCGTGCTCAAGATCTCTGTGCCGGAAGTCCTGGAGCGCAAGGCGTTCCCTCGACCAGTCAGAGTATAGGGACTAGTCCCCTTTTCTCACCACGCTACCCCACTGCTCCCCACCAGGCAAGCAGCAAGACCGGCAAGACAGTCCACGAAACGAGCATTCGGCCAGTCCAGGCAGGGACGGCGCCCGCAGCCCGATGCGGTCGGCGGGCCCAGGTAGGGCGAACCGTGTTGCTAGATCGGCTTTCCCGCGGCCCTCAGGGCCTCACCGAGGGCGCGGACAATCCGATCCGCGGGGACGGCAACACCGACGGCGCAAGCGGCGAGATCCCGCGCCAGCACGGCGCGTTCCGGCTCGGGCAGCGCACAGAGGCCGGCGAGTTCGGAGGGATCCCAGCGCCGCAACAAACCCGACTGGAATCGCGCGCAGGTGCTGCTGCGCCGCTGGGACAGACCAACGACCTTCCGTCCTTCCACGAACACCTCACCGGGACCGCGCCCGGCGAAGCAGACGAGCGAACCCCACCGCCCCGCCTTGTAGCCGCCCTCGTACACCTCCCCGGAGACGCCGCAGTCGGCCAGCGCGCGCTGCCAGGCTCGTCCCAGCCAGACGAAGGCGCGGCCGATGTCGGGATCCCACAACGGGTCACCTCGCGGTACCAGGACATCGACCCACAGCAGATCGGCGGGAGACACGAGCACCATCCCGCCGCCGGAGCGCCGCCGCAGAATCGGCAGGTTGCGTCGACGCGCCGCAGCCGCATCCAACGCGTCGGGGCGCTGCCCGCTCCCGAGCACGATCGCGCCGGCGACCGGACGCATGATCCAGATCTCCCGTCGCGGCCGGGACCCGACGGTTATCCCGTGCAGGCTTCGCACCGACCCGGTCCGCTCGACGGTCCGCCAGGATTCGCCAGGCTCGGCCGGCGGCGAGGAGGCGCCGCTGCACCTCACGCCGAGAGGGCTCTGCCGTCGCGCAGGTAGGCGCTCCAGTGGTCGGGAACCTCGTCGGTGCTGAGGCGGATCAGTGTGGTCCAGGTCGGCGGTTGCGGTGTCCGGCGGAGTCCCATGCCGATCTCGCTGGGTAGTCGATCGCGTTTGCTGGTGTTGCAGCGGCGGCAGGCCGCCACCACATTGTCCCAAGTGTGTCCTCCCCCGCGACTGCGCGGGCGAACGTGATCGATGCTGTCGGCGCGGCGCCCGCAGTACTGGCAGCTGTGGTCGTCGCGAGCCAGCACACCTCGCCGGCTGAGCGACCCTCGCCGCAGGTAGGGCACGCGCACGAAGTACTGCAGCCGCACGACCGACGGGATCTCGACGCTCAGGCTCTCCGATCGCAGCACCACGCCCGAGAGATGCACCGCATCGGCCTTGCCGTCGAGCACGAGGACGGCGGCGCGGCGGCCCGGCACGACGCTCAATGGCTCGTCCGTCGCGTTCAGAACCAGTGCCAGGCTCACGGTCTCACAAGCTAGTCCCACGGCGTGCAATGCCCCAGCCACGCGGCGCGGCGAGACGCCTGAACGATCTCGCCCAGCTGAGCCACGTCAGGACGTCGGTCACCGAAGGAGTCTGTAACGGATCGCCGTAGGCGGTCACGGCGCGAAACGACCTATAGGAGGCCGACACGACCGACCGCGCCTGCCGGAGTGACTCCCCCCAGAGTTGCGGGCGGCGGAGCACCTCCCAGCCCACGGCAAGCAACAAGGCGGCGAGCCGGCGGCGTCGAGCGGGAATGCGACTTGTCCGGCCCACCACCGGCGTACCCTAGTGGTCGCGGCGAATCCGGTTGGGGTCAGTGTCGAACACCATCGGGACCCGCCGAGAACCGCAGGCGAACACGCACCGGATCTGCCAACGTGAGCAACGCGAACCCCGAACCGACTTCTCCCATACCCGGCCAGGGAAGTTTCCCGTCGACATTCGAGGCGATTGCCACCAACATCGAGCGCGTCGTCAAAGGGAAGCGCAGGCTTGTCAGGCTGCTGCTGCTCTGCCTCTTCGCCGAGGGCCACGTGCTCCTACGGGATCCACCGGGCGCTGGCAAGACCCTCCTCGCCAAGACGGTGGCCCGCACGCTCGGGCTCGACTTCGGCCGCGTGCAGTTCACTCCCGACCTGCTGCCGAGCGACGTCGTGGGGGTCTCGCTGTGGAATCCCGTCCGGAACGGGTTCGAGTTCAGGCCCGGCCCCGTCTTCGCTGGACTCCTGCTGGCGGACGAGATCAACCGCACGTCGCCCCGGACGCAGTCCGCGCTGCTCGAGGCGATGGCGGAGCGCCAAGTCACCGTCGACGGGACCACTCATAGTCTCGCCTCGCCGTTCCTGGTGATCGCGACGGAGAACTCCGAGGAGATCGAGGGCACCTTCCCCCTTCCGACGAGCCAAGTCGACCGCTTCCTCATGAGCCTGAGTGCCGGCTTCCCCGATCGCGCCGCAGAGTCGGAGATTCTGGACTCCCATCGCCTCGGGACCCCGCTGGATTCGCTCCCCCCGGTGACCGACACCGCCTCCGTGCAGGCGATGCTCGACGCTGTCCGCTCGGTGCACGTGGCGCCGGCGGTGCGGGACTATCTCGTCGATCTGGCCTTCAACAGTCGCGCCCA
Source organism: Acidimicrobiales bacterium (assembly GCA_963668565.2). GTDB lineage: Bacteria > Actinomycetota > Acidimicrobiia > Acidimicrobiales > CATQHL01 > VXNF01. Next base: position 2,651,915 of record CAXXMX010000010.1, on the reverse strand, counting down.
CGGCGCGATCGCCGGCGGAATGTCACCGCGCGCCACACTCGGGCTTCAGCGCGTGGCGCAGGCACGGGCCGCGGCTGCGGGCCGGAACTTCGTTCTCCCCGACGATGTGAAAGAGGTGGCGCGACCGGTCCTGGCGCACCGCATCACCCTTCACCAGAGCGCGCAATTCGCCGGCACCACTCCCGCCGCTGTGATCGACGAGATCCTGACCGACACTCCCAGCCCACCGGTGAGCGTCCGCTGACCGGACCACCGTCTTGACCCGAGCCGGCGTCCTGACCCTCCTTCCGGCCCTGGTGCTCGGGGCGGCGGCGCTGCTGTTCGGGCTGCCGGAACTCTTCTTCGTGGCGGCGGTGTGCGGCGGTCTGGTCCTCGCGGCGGTCGTAGCGGTGTCCTTGCGACCACCGCTACGAATCTCCTGCACACCGGCCCGCAGGCGCATCCCCGCCGGGACGCCGCTGGTCGTCCGGCTGCGCGCCAGCAACGGGGCGCGGCGGCGCGCCGCCCCGGCGACGGCGGTCATTGACGAGTCGGCCGATCTCCCGGGGGCCGTCCTGAGCCTGGCGCCGATGCCCTCCGGGGCGGTCATCGAGGACCGCTACCACCTGTCGACCCACAGGCGGGGATGGCGCAACATCGGGCCCGTGTGGCTCGAGGTGACCGATCCGTTCGGACTGGCGCGGCACCGGCACCGTGCAACCCGGCGCAGCACCGTCCTCGTGTGGCCGCGCATCGAGGATCTGGCCGCATTCCCCGAGACCGTCGAGGATGCCACCGAGCGGCGGCGGCGCGCCCGCATCGTTCCCGGCGCCGAGACCGACTTCCACAGCCTCCGGCGGTACGAGCCGGGCGACGATCCGCACCGCATCCACTGGCCATCGAGCACCCGCTACCAGGAACTGCTCGTTCGCCGCTTCGAGACGGTCCAGCGCCCGGAGACCTTGCTGTACCTCGAGACGGATGCGGCGGCCGCGGCTCCTGAAGTCTTCGAGCGGATGGTCTCGGCGGCCGCCGGCCTCGCCGTGTTGGCCACCGCTGATGCCGGGTCCGTCCGGCTGCTGACGCGCGCCGGGACCGAGGTGCGCGCCACCGGAAACCCGGTGCCCGTGCTCGACGCCCTCGCGTTCGTCACGCAGAGCCATCCCGGGACCACCGCGGTCCCGTTGCTTCCGGCCGGTGCCGCGCGAATGATCCTCCTGGCGGTCGTCGGGGATCTGGCCCCCGACCGTCCTGATGAGTTGCCCAGATTCCCCGGCCGCCGTGTCATCCTGCAGTTCTGGCAGGACGAGCCGCCGTCGACACATCGCGACGTCGTGGCCGTCGGGTCCGAGGACTCGACGGCCGAGCGGTGGCACGAACACCGCATGCAGCACGTTGCGGCCGCCCCGAAGCCGGAGGGGGCCGCCGCAGCCCGCGTGACGGGATGAGCCGGTCACCGCGGTCGCCGACGGGAGCCCGGTCTCTTCCCGCCGAGATCCTCCTGGTCTCGGTCAGCGTCGCGACCCTGCTGGGCGGTCTCCGGCTCTTCTCCGAAGGATCGTTCCTGGCGCCGGTCATCGGCTCGGCCCTCCTGGCGCACCTGCTCGTGGCCCTCATGCGGCGCGCCGGGCGCGGTGTGGGCATCGGTGCCCTGGTCTCCCTGGTGGGCGTGGCCGCCTTGGCGCTCTGGGTGCACTACGGCCGCACGACCCGCTACGGCGTCCCGCGGCGAGCCACGATCGAGGCTCTCTCGGAGGATGTCCGGGGTGCGTGGGACCTGATCGGCACCTCCCAAGTGCCTGTCCCTGCGCACACCGGACTGGTCGTTGCCGCCGCGGCGGTCGCCTGGCTGATACCTGTCCTCGCCGACTGGGCTGCGTTTCGAGTCGGCGTGCGAGGCGAGGCTCTCGTCCCCGCAGGCATCGTGTTCGTGATCATCTCGCTCTTCGGAACCGCCGAGGGGAGGATCCTGTACCCAGCGCTCACGGTGACGTGCGCCGTGGCGTTCGGATTGGCCCACCAACGCACCCGGTCGCAGGCGCGCCGGGAGGTCGACGAGGCCCAGCACCGGTGGCTGCGCCGGCCCCCCGGGCTCGTCACCGGCGCTCTGACGGTGGCCGGTGGGTTGCTGGTCACCGTTGCGCTGCTGCCCGCGCTGTCCGACGGGCCGCTCAGGTCGCTGCTGGACCCCGCCACCGCAGCGCCCGAGACCGGACGGAAGGTCGTGCTGAGTCCCCTCGTCGCACTCCCCGGACAGCTCCTGGCGAATCCCGAACAGGAGCTCTTCACCGTCCGCAGCTCCCAGCGGGCGTACTGGCGGCTGACCGCTCTCGGGGACTTCGACGGGACCGTGTGGTCTCTCGACGAGAGGACGGGCACGGCCACGGACTCCCTCACGAGCCTCGCCACGACGTCAGGGCCGGTCACAGAGATCACACAGACCTACCGGATCGGCGCTCTGGCGGCGGTGTGGTTGCCCGCGGCGTACCAGCCCATCGGCTTCGAGGTGGCCGAAGCGCCGTTCGGAGCGAGCTTCGAACCGCTCTCGTCGACACTGCTCGTCGGCTCGGGGCGCGGCGACTCCGACGGCCTCAGTTACACGGTCCTGTCCGCCGTACCGCGCTTCGAGCCGGCCTTTCTCGAATCGCTGCAGAACGATCCGTCAGACGTTCCTCCCGGCTTCGGTGACGTGCCCGCCGACCTACCCCCGGCACTGGCGGAACTTGCCACCGACGTCATCGCGGGCCGCGAGAGGCCCTACGAGCAGGCCCTCGCCCTGCAGGACTGGTTCCGCAGCGGTTTCGAGTACGACCTCGATGTTTCCCCCGGCCACTCCAGCTCTCGCCTGGAGACCTTCCTGCTCAGCGAGCGGCGGGGGTACTGCGAGCAGTTCGCCGGCGCCTTCGCCACCCTGGCGCGGACGCTGGGGCTGCCGGCACGGGTCGCGGTGGGGTTCACCCCGGGGATCGCACTCGACACCGACAGTGACGGCGGAACGCTCTACAGCGTCCGCGGCGAGCACGCCCACGCTTGGCCGGAGATCTTCATCAGCGGTGCGGGATGGGTGGCATTCGAGCCGACGCCGGGGCGCGGCGCTCCCGGGGCGGAGGACTACACGTTCGTACCCGAGCAGCAGGATGAGCCCGGCCCGTCGACGGCTCCCGCCCTCACGCCGCCTCCGTCACCGGCGCCGTCGCCGAGCGGCGAGCGCCCACCGCCGGCCTCCCCACCCGGCCCCGCCGATCCCGGCGGCGACGGCAACACCATCGCCGGACGGGTGGCCGCGCTGGTGGGCCTGTCCGCGGCCGGCGTCGCGAGCGCTGCAGCCCTCTACGCAGCGGCCACGGCGGGACTTCGTCTCATCCAGCGGCGCCGGCGACGACACTGGGCACTCGGGGATGCCGGACGGAGAGCCATCGTGGCCTGGGAGGAGATCCTGGAACTCCTCCGTCCCCGCCGCATCAAACCGCGCGCCGCCGAGACTCCTCTGGAAATGGCGCACAGAGCGTCGCAACTCGTCGGATCGGCGCCGGAGGTGTGGCGGCGGCTGGCCTTCTGCGTCTCGGTGGCGGCATTCGCCGGCGGCCCGATGCCACCTGAACTCGAGAAGCAGGCCAAGACGGCGGCGTCGACGATCTCCTCGGCGCTAAGGGAGACCCGGACGCCCACGCAGCGGCTGCGCGGGGTCACCGATCCTCAGCCGTGGGTGTTGCTGCTGCGCTCCGGCCGCAGGGCCGGGTGATCGGCGCAACGGAGCGCCTGAGTCCGGAGGCGGGCTCTACTCGCCGCGCTGGTCGCGGTTGAAGAGATCGCGCATCCGCTGACCCGGCGTCCCCGTACCGTCGCGCCAGGCGCCACTCAAAGGGTTGCGCGAGATCTGCTGGAGGCCGGCCTTGCCCACGAGGCGGGCGTTGCGCTCGAAGAACATCGCCGAGGCAAGCATGATGATGAACCCCACGAAGGACAGCCAGAACGACGTCGACAGCGTGAAGATCATGAAGACGATGCCGGCGATGAATCCCAGAACGGATCGCCGCAGGTTACGGAACCCATGACGGAACACCGTCGTGGTGCGAACCTCTTCGGCAAGTTCGGGATCGGTCTCGTAGAGGTTCGCCTCGATCTCGCTGAGTATCCGTTGTTCGTCGTTCGACAGCGGCACAGGCCTCACTCCATTCCCGTTCGAGTTGCCGTCCCAGGGTCGGTCGACGGCGCACCGATGGGCTCAAGTCTCGCACAAGCGACGCACGGCCACAACGCATCTCCCCCTAGAAAACCCGCTCCGGCGCATCTCGTGGACTTCTTCGAGCCGCGGATGGGTGTGTGCTTGCCGGGGTGATGACCTGCGGACCGAACCGGGCGCGCAGATCGTCCAGAGCCTCATCCAACGCCGCCGCGGGCGCGCCGGCCGCCTCCTCGAGGCGCATCTGGACGCTCCCATCTGTCAGGAGGGCGGTGGCACCGAGACCCAGGAGGCGAACCCCGCCGGCAACGTCCAGCAGCGCCAGGAGCTCCTTCGCCGCCCGCGCGAGGTGTGGGGCATGGGCCGTCGCCTCGGGTAGGCGCCGCGAGCGGGTCACGGTCCGGAAGTCGCCGAACCTCAACTTCACGACGACCGTGCGGGTGGTACAGCGAGCAGCCCGCAGCCGGGAGGCCAGGGAGTCGGCCTGGCGCACGAACTCTTGCTCGAGCGCCGAGCGATCCGACACGTCCCTCGGGAACGTGACCTCCGTGCTCAGGGACTTCGGTGTCCGCGAGGCGACAACCGGTTGAGGGTCGTACGCCCGGGACAGCTCCGCCAGGCGACGCCCGTGCGCTCTGCCGAATGTTGTGACGAGCGCATCGACAGGCGTCGCGGCAAGATCGGCAACGGTCTCGACGCCCATGTCGCTCAGGCGGCGCAGGGTTGCGGGTCCCACGCCCGACAGCGAGCGCACCGGCAACCGATGCAGGAAGGACAGGGCATCGCGCGGTTCGATGACGACGACCCCCGGGCCGGGCTCGACGCCGCCGGGGCCGGGACGCGGCTTGGCCGCCCGGGAGGCCAGCTTCGCCAGCATTTTGTTGGGACCGACGCCGACCGAGCAAGCCAGACCCTCTGCAATCTGCAGGTCGGAGCGGATCCTCCGGGCGATGTCGCCGGGCGGGCCGAAGAGCCGCCGCGCGCCCGCCACCTCCAGGTACGCCTCGTCCAGGGACACCGCCTCGACAAGCGGGGTGAACGACCCGAACAGCTTCATGATCCGCTCGCTCACTTCTCGGTAGTGGGCATGTTCCCCGGCCAGGAATACTCCCTGCGGGCAGAGCCGGCGGGCACGGACGGTGGGCATCGCCGAGTGCACACCGAAGCGGCGCGCTTCGTAGGAGGCCGCAGCCACGACGCCGCGATCGCCGGTCCCTCCGACGATCACCGGCAGTCCGGTCAGTTCGGGACGGCGCCGCACCTCCACAGCCGCAAAGAAGGCATCCATGTCCACGTGCAGCACGGTCGCTTCTCCGAGCGGTGCCATGGACACACGTTAGGGCGCACCGCACAACGCCCGGCGGTCTGCGGCCGCGATGGCGGCGGGGGTCCTACCATGGTGCGGGTGAGCGGTGAGGAGGGCGCGTCAGTGACACGCTCGGCCCTGCCGGGACGCCGGGCACGGGCCGTGGCCACCGCCGCGATCCTGCTCGCGGGAGCCTGCGGCGGGCTGATCGGCTACGCCCTCGTGGACGTGAGTTGCTCGGGCGACTGCGGTTGGCAACTCGGGGTGGGAACCTTCCTCGGTTCGGTGGCCTGCGCGGCGGGCGTGGCCGTCGTCGCCTCGCTGACGCTGCGAGCGATGAGCGAATGGCGTGGCGCTCCACAGGCGGGTTCCCGATCGGCCCCCGCGTTGCGTCGCCGTCGCCGGCGCACGCAGTGAGTTCCGATCCATGCGGTGCGGGGGCGGCGGCGGACTTCGAGCATCTCCGTCAACTCGCCGTTGACCTCGCGGTCGAGGCCGCTGAGCTCGTCGTGGGCCACCACGGACGCGCCGCCGAGATCGCCACCAAGTCCTCCCGGACGGACCTCGTCACCGCACTCGACCGTGCGGCCGAGTCCCTCATCACCTCGCGCCTGCGCATTGCTCGGCCCGGCGACGGCATCGTCGGCAGGAAGGAGCCGCCCTCTCGGGGACCTCCGGGATCACCTGGTTCATCGATCCCATCGACGGCACCACCAACTTCGTCTACGGCCATCCCGGGTACGCGGTGTCTGTGGCCGCCACCAGCGGTGGCCGCGCCCTGGCGGGCGCCGTTGTCGACCCTCTGCACGGCGAGGTCTTTTCGGCAGTCCGCGGCGGCGGCGCGCGCTGCAATGACGAGCCCGTGGAGGCGAGTTCGACCGGCGATCTCCTCTCGGCGCTCGTTGCCACCGGTTTCGGCTACGACGCTGCGGAGCGAGTTCGCCAGGGACGCGTCGTGGCGGAGGTCTTGGGGCGTGTGCGGGACATCCGGCGGATGGGATCGGCGGCTCTGGATCTCTGCTCGGTCGCCTGCGGCCGAGTGGACGCCTACTTCGAATCGGGTCTGCAACCCTGGGACTATGCAGCGGGAGCGCTCATCGCCGCCGAGGCCGGCGCGGTCCTCTCCGCTCCCCTATTACCGCCACCCGGCCACCCCGGCGACGGCAACCGAACCCCGGCGTTCGTCCTCGCCGCCGCGCCGGGCGTTGCGGGTGCCCTCACCGAACTGCTGGCAGAAATTCGAGCCGGCGGGCCCGCGCCTGCCCTCGATCGCTCTGTCGTCACCTCCTGAGTGCGACAAGCGGCCCCAAATGGGGCAGCATGGTGACCATGGCGACGCGCATTCTGACGGTGGAGGACGACGAGCGGATCCGCACCTCGTTGAGACTGGCCCTCGAGGACGAGGGCTGGGAGGTCGAGGAATGCTCCGACGGCGAGACCGCTCTGAGCATCTTCCGGCGGAATCCCACGGACGTGGTGCTGATCGACATCATGCTTCCCGGCGTCGACGGTTTCGACGTGTGTCGCTCCCTGCGACGCATCAGCAACGTGCCCATCGTGATGGTGACCGCCCGGGAGGACACGCACGACATCGTGGCGGGCCTCGAGGCGGGCGCGGACGACTATCTCACCAAGCCCTTCGCCCCCAAGGAGTTGTCGGCACGCATCCGAGCCCTGCTGCGCCGCGTGCGTACCGCCGAGGGCCCAATCACCAACTTCATCTTCGCTGACCTGGAGGTGTTCGCCGAGGAGGGTGTCGTCCGCCGCGGCAGCCAGGAGATCAATCTGACCAAGACGGAACTCCGATTGCTCGTGGAACTTGCGTCCAGTCCCGGGAGGACGCTCAGTCGGGAAGTGCTGCTCGAGCGGATCTGGGGGTACGGCTACTTCGGCGACAGCCGTCTGGTGGACGTCCACATCCGGCGCCTTCGCACCAAGATCGAAGCGGACCCGGCCAACCCGCGCCACGTCGTCACCGTCCGTGGTGAGGGATACAAGCTGCAGCCCTGAGGCATTGTGGCCGCACGGGTCTCCCTCCGGTTCCGCGTCAGTGTTGCCTTCGGACTCGGCGCGCTCGTCCTGGCCGCGGGGCTCTCGCTGATCACCTACGAGTTGACGCGGGACAACCTGCTGACGCGACGCGAGGAAACGTCCCTGGCACGCGTCGTGTTCAACGCCACGCAGGTGAGCAGGCTCATCGACGACGAGACCACCGAGGAGCAACTGCGGGAATTGCTGCAGAACCTCTACACGCCCTTGGGGGCGCGGCCGGTCATCCGGTTCGGAGATCTCTGGCTGTCGGCAAATCCCGTGGAGTTCAGCGAGCCGCAGATCGACCCGCTCCTCAAGCAGACGGTGGCGGGCGGCCGGGCGGCACAGATGCGCTACGTCGTCGGCGAGACCCCGATTGCGGTCATCGGCATCCCCTATCTCGACATCGACGCCGCCTACTACGAGGCCGTACCGCTCGACGACATCGCTGCCACGCTCAGCTCGCTGCTGATCGCACTTCTCACCGGTAGCGCCATCACGGTTCTCGCCGGTATCGGCATCGGTATCTGGGCGGCGCAGCGGGCGGTGCGACCTCTGAGCGACATTGGTGAGGCGGCCGAGGCCATCGCCGCAGGCGACCTCAACACGCGCCTCGAAGGCGCGGACCCCGACCTGGAGCGACTGTCGCGTTCGTTCAACCAGATGGCCAGCGCCCTGCAGGGCCGTATCGAGCGCGATGCGCGTTTCGCCTCCAACGTGAGCCACGAGTTGCGGTCGCCCCTGATGACCCTCACCGCCTCCCTGGAGGTCCTTCGCAAGCGCCAGAGCGAGTTGCCGGTGCGCTCCCAGACGGCCCTCAACCTGCTCAGCGCCGACCTCGAGCACTTCAAGCAGTTGGTCGCCGATCTCCTGGAGATCTCGCGTTACGACGTCGGAGCCGCTGCCCTGGAGACAGAGGACTTCGAGATCATCGAGTTCGTTCAGCAGGCGGCGCGAGCCGCCGGCCATAGTCCCCGGCTGACGTACTCACCACTCGTAGAAGGTCTGGTCGTGCAAGCCGACCGGCGGCGGCTCGCCCAGGTCATGGCCAACCTCTTGGAGAATGCGCACAATCACGCCGCGGGAGCCACCGAGATCAACGTCGACCGCGTCGAGTCCTTCGTCGAGATCTCGGTGATCGACGCCGGGCCGGGCGTGGCACCCGAGGATCGCGACGTCATCTTCGATCGCTTCTCCCGCGGGCCCCGGAAAGGACCGGGTGCACGATTCAGCGGCACCGGGCTCGGTCTGGCACTTGTCACCGAGCACGTTCGCCTGCACGGTGGTTCGGTCCGCGCGACCGACCGCAGCGACGGCGCTCCGGGCGCCTGTTTCGTGGTCGCACTGCCGGTGGACGGCCAGTGAACCCGGCAGCGGCTCGGCGACCCGCGCGGGCAGTGGGCCGAGCGACGCTCGGTGTCCTCGGCGTGCTCGCGGTCGCGGCCACCTCGTGCGGTGTCCCGCACGATCCGGCGCCCCGTGTGCTGGACGCCTCCGCACTGCCGGAGGAACTGACCGAGCCCTCCACGACCACGACCTCCACCGAGGCTCCGGTGCCGCGCCAGGCCGTCTACCTCTACTTCGTGGACGGCGAGGCTCTCGGAGCGCCGGTCGAACGGGACCTGGCGACGCCCGCCGGGCCGACCGCCGCCCTCGAGGCGCTGATCGCCGGACCGACGGAGGAGGAGGCCTCCGGTGGACTGACGTCGGTCATTCCGGCCGAGACGGTCATTCTCGCCAGCGATCTCACCAACGGTGTGCTGAGGGTGGATCTCGCCGAAGGCGCTCTCGAGCAGATCGAGGGCGAGCTCCAGCGGCTGGCGATCGCCCAGCTCGTCTACACCGCCACAGAACCCCCCGGCATCGACTGGCTCTGGGTGCTGATCGAGGGCGAGCCCCGGGCGCTGCCCACCGACGAGGGTGACGTGGAAGCGCCGGTGGGACGAGTCCACTACGCCTCCCTGGGGCCGGCCGACACCTGAGGGGACGGCCAGGAGAGGCAGGCCTGCGCCACCTCCCAGAGTTCGCGGGGGATGGGTTTCAACGCCTCGGTGGCCTCCGCCAACCGCACCAGCACGACGCGTCCGTCGGAGACGGCCACCATCTGTCCCCAGGCGCCATCGTGGACGGCATCGGTGGCCGCGACCCCGAACGACGTGCACAGCACGCGGTCGAAGGCCGTCGGGGTGCCGCCCCTCTGGACATGGCCCAGCACCGTCACGCGGGTCTCGGTACCGATACGTCGTTCGATCTCGGCTGCGACGATGGCACCGATGCCGCCGAGGCGGACGTGTCCGTACTCGTCGACCCCCGGCTCCGGGACGTCGAGCGTGCCCGGGAGGGGCCGGGCGCCCTCGGCGACAACGACCACAGAGGAGCGAGCGCCCTCCGCCTGCAGGCGGTGCAGATCAGCTCCGATCGCAGCGATGTCGAAGGGAATCTCCGGGACCAGGATGGCCGCTGCGCCGCCGGCAATCCCGGCCCAGAGTGCCACGTGGCCGGCATGTCGACCCATCACCTCGACCACCATGACGCGGTTGTGCGATTCGGCTGTCGTGTGGAGGCGGTCGATGGCGTCGGTCGCCGTCTGCACGGCGGTCTCGAAACCGAAAGTCAACTGCGTCACGCCGACGTCGTTGTCGATGGTCTTCGGTACTCCCACCAGTGCCATGCCATGGTCACGGTGCAGCCTGTTGGCGACACTCAGCGTTCCCTCGCCGCCGACCACGATCAGCGCCTCCACGCCGCGGCGCTGCAGCGTCTCGGCAGCCCGGCGTGGGCCGTCGTCGGTCATGAACGGGTGCGCCCGCGACGTGCCGAGGATCGTCCCGCCACGCGAGAGGATCCGCGAGGCGCGTTCGGGGGCGATCGTGAATGCATCGTCGTCGACGACGCCCCGCCAGCCGTCGCGGAACCCCACCACCTCGTCGTCCCAGCGCCTCTTGCCGTGCAGGACGACGGCGCGGATCACGGCGTTCAGCCCCGGGCAGTCCCCGCCGCCGGTCAGGATGCCGAGACGCATGTGCTCATTAGCCGAGTTCGGGCATCGCCTTGCGCAGGTTCCGTACCGCCTGGCTGATGCGCTGCTCGTTCTCGATGAGAGCGAATCGAACGTGGCCCTCCCCGCCGGGCCCGAACCCACGACCCGGCGAGACGGCCACCTTCGCCTCGGTCACAAGGAAGGAGGCGAACTCCACCGAATTCATGTGCCGGTAGGCGTCCGGTATCGGCGCCCAGACGAACATCGTCCCCCGGGGCGGATCGACGTGCCAGCCGATCCGCCCCAGACCCTCGCAGAGGCTGTCGCGGCGGCTCTGATACGCCTCGTTCACGAGCTTGGGATAGTCGGCGGCCTCGTTGAGCGTCACTGTGGCGGCGATCTGCACCGGCTGGAAAGTGCCGTAGTCGAGGTACGACTTGAGCTTCGCCAGTGCGGCCACCACCTCCGCGTTGCCGACCATGAAGGCCACCCGCCAGCCGGCCATCGAGAAGGACTTGGTGAGGGAGTAGAACTCCACGGCGACGTCGGTTGCACCGGTCGCCTGCAGGATCGACGGCGGGCGGTAGCCGTCGAAGGCGATGTCGGCGTAGGCGAAGTCATGGACGATGATCACGTCGTGGGCGCGGGCGAAGTCCACGACCCGCTGCATGAAATCCAGATCGACGCAGGTCGTCGTCGGGTTGTGGGGGAACGACAAGAGGATGACGCGGGGCTTGGGCCACGAGTACTCCCAGCGCTGCCGCAGCACCTCACCGAGATCGTCGCCGACCGACAGGGGCATCTCACGGACCTCCGCTCCCGCGAAGAGCGGAGCGTAGAGGTGGATGGGGTACGAAGGGGCCGGAACCAGGACCGCGTCACCGGGCTGGAGCAGCACCCACATCAGATGAGAGAGCCCTTCCTTGGCGCCGATGGTGTTGATGATCTGCGTCTCCGGGTCGAGTTCCACCCCGAATTGGCGCAGGTAGAGGTCCGAGACGGCACTCCGGAGCTTGGGAATTCCCCGGCTGAGCGAGTAGCGGTGGTTTCGCGGGTTGCGGGCCGCCTCGGCCAGCTTCTCCACCGCCACGTCGGGCGATGGCAGATCCGGGTTCCCGAATCCGAGGTCGATAATGTCCTCGCCGCGGCGGCGGCCCTCCACCTTCAGCCGGTCAATCACGGAGAAGACGTAGGGCGGGAGGTTGCTGATGCGGCGGAACTCCATCGGCACCGAGGCTACCGAGCGAGCACGGTGGGACTGTGCACATCGGGCCCCTCGAGGAGGTCCAGCGCCAACAGCGCGGCTCCGATGGCGCCCGCCCTGTCGCCGTAGCGTGCCCCGCGTAGCTCGACGGGTGGTCGCCGGTGCAGCTCGAGATAGACCTCCTCGAGGGCGTCACGGACGGGCGCGAGGAACACCTCCCCGAGTTCGGACAGGCCCCCGCCGAGCACGACCACCTCCGGGGACACCAGCAGGATCAGGTTGTTGAGCCCGAGCGCCACCCACCCGGCGAACTCGCGCAGCAGCCGTCGGGCGACCGGATCGGCCGCCGTCGCCAACTCTCCGACGTGCTCGCCGCGGATGTCGGGGATACGGCCGCCGACCCGCTCGGCGAGCGCGGGCGCCTTCCCGGCGCGGGCGGCATCCCGGGCCGCTCTCCCGAGCGCCCCACCGGAGGCCACCTGCTCCCAGCAACCCCGGCGACCGCACAGGCACTCGGGCCCACCGGGGGCGACGATCATGTGACCGGCCTCACCGGCCAGACCCTCAGCGCCCCGCCGGATCTCACCGTCGAGGGCGAGCGCCGCTCCGATACCGGTCCCGAACGTCGCCAGCAGGACGTTGTCGAAGCCCGCCGCCGCGCCACTGGACATCTCGGCGCGCAGGGCTGCGGTGGCGTCGTTGTCGACGGCCACCGGACGGCCCAATCGCCCGGCCAGCATCGACAGGAGCGGAAAGTCGCTGATCTCGGGGATGTTGGGGGACGTCGCCACCATGCCCGACCGGTTCACGAGCCCCGCGCACCCCACACCGACCGCCGCGACGCCGCCGGGGAACTCATCGTCGATCCCGCCCACCATGTCGCAGATGGCGTCGACGATGTCGTCCATGCTTCCCGGCCGGGTGCGGCGCTGAGCCGCAGTGGCCGGGACCGACGCGGAGCCGATCACCTCGGCGCGGATGTTGGTCCCGCCGATGTCGAAGCCGGCCACCAGCGGGGCGGTCACGTGGTTAGCGTCAGCGGTCCGGGCGGAGAGCGCGCGCATGTCGTGGTTGCCGTGTCCTGCGGGTGTCACCCGCGACCGGGCGCCGTACCGGCAGCTGTCGACTCGACGCGGCGACGGAGTTGATCGAGGGCGGTCTGCATGATCCGGGATGCCGCTCGCCGCTTCACGAACCCTGGCACGGGGACGGCCAGCTCCGCGGATATGGAGTACGTGATGAGAGTCTTCGCCCCGTCATCGGCGGAGGGCGCCAACTCGTACTCGCCGTCCATGTAGCGGACCTGGTCGCCCTCGACGAGGCGCCAGGCCACCCTGAGCGGGTTCGAGCCGTAGAAGTACTTGAGGGTGTACGTGGCACTCCTTCCCATGGCGGCGGCCCGGAATGCCACGAGACCGCCGTAGCCGTTGTCGTCACGCCGCAGAACCCGTGCCTCCTTGATGTCGGAAGCCCACTGCGGGTAGCTCGCGAAGTCGACCACGATGTCGAAGCAGTGAGCCGGCGAGGCGTTCACGAGGATCTGGCGCGTCGAGAACTCAACCATGTCGCTTCTGCCCCGCGGCTAAGGATCGAGGGGGGAACACTCCGACGGAAGCACCCCACAGACCGATGAGACCCAAACCGTACACCCCGGCAAGAATACCGAACGCGAGCACACCGAAAGGCCGCAGCGCGGCGCCGGTCAGACCGGCGGCGAACTGTAACCCTGTGGCGATCCGGAATTCCGCTCGCAAGGCCGCAGGGGCGCCGGGCATCTGCAGGAATGCCGCCAGTGTCGATAGCTTCTCGTGGCGACTCCGCCGGACGGCCACCACGTACGCCAGCCCGAAGGCCGCACATCCGGCGGCGAACAGTACGAGCGCCACGATCTGTGCCGCCGACCCCGCACCGTCGGTCCACACCACGCCCAGCGCGGTGACGGCGCAGAAGACCGCCGTGCCGGCACGGTTGGCGATCACGAGTCGCCGGCCGGCGTGGCTTACGTGGCCCCGGCGACGTCGCAGGAGCCTCAACTCAACACGTGGCGCAGGCGCCGCGCGAGGTGGTCATAGGAGAAGTGCTCCTCGGCGCGCCGCCGCGCCTCGGCGCCGAGACGCCGGCGGCGCTCCGGGTCGTCGAGCAGCGCGGCCAGCGCGTCGGCCACCGCCTCGACGTCGTCGGGTTGCTCGACCACCAGACCACCGGCGCCGTGCTCGACGGCCTCCGCCGCTCCCCCGCTGTCGCCGGCGATCTGTGCCACGCCGGCGGCGGCCGCCTCAAGGAAGACGATGCCGAATCCTTCCTGCTCGAGCCCGAACCAGCGCTTGCGGCACAGCATGGCGAACAGATCCGACGCCCCGTAGAGGTCGGCCAGGGCGTCCTCGGTGACTCGTCCCAGCAGCCGGGCGGGCGCCCCGGTGCGCCGCACGAGCGCCTCGAGGCGACCGGCGTCCCTCCCGGCGCCCGCAATCAGCAGGCGCAGATCCGGCCGTCCCGGAGCCAGCCGCGCCACAGCCTCGATGAGCCGGTCCATGCCCTTACGGGGAACGAGGCGGCTGACGCTCAGCACCAGGGTCTCCTCGGAGGCCACACCGAGGCGACGGCGCGCTTGCCGTCGCTGTTCGGCATCCAGCGGCACGAAGCGCCCGGTGTCCACGCCGGGGGGGACGTAGTCGTCGGGAACCATCGCAGGGCACAAGCGGCGCGCCTCGGCCGCGGCGTAGCCGCTGGCGGAGATCACGACCTCGGCCCCCGCAAGGGTTCGCCGCAGCAGCGCGGCGACGCCGGGCATGCGCGCGGGCACCGTCACCTCCGCGCCGTGCAGGACGACTCCGTACGGTACGCCCAGGCGCGGTCCCAGGGCACCCACGGGCACAGCCGGATCGAAGACCACGAGCTCTGCGCCGGTGCACGCCAGCAGACCGCGGATCTCGGCGAGCACCTTGGGCACCGGCAGCAGGAACGGCACCGCGCTGCGCACGATCGGGTACTCCTCGCCGGCATCGAACTCAGCTGCCTCCGGGTGCGGGCGGGTGAGCACGGAGAAGCGATCCCCCGGAAGGCGCCGCCAGAGTTCCCAGAGATAGTTCTGGATACCGCCGACCTTCGGCGGGAAGTCGTTGGTGACCAGGAGATGCCGTCTCACGGGCGGCTCGGCGGTGCCGCCGCCCTCGGGCTGCGACTCGCTCACGAAACCGTCCGGGCGCGCCGGTCGCCCGTGTCGGTACCGGAGGCGCCGTCCGGCTCGAGGCCGAGGCGCCGCGCCGCCCAGAGAGCGTGGCGCGCCAGCATCCCGTCGGGATGCCGCTGGTAGCGCCGGACGGTACAGATCACCTCCGGGTCCGATCCGTCGGCGGTGTTGCCCAGCACCACGAGCGCGTTGCGCCGCAGGTAGCGGGGGTCGCGCTCGGGGATGTACCAACGGCCGTGGCGTGCCATCAACTCCTCGTCACCGGCCGCCAGCAGTTCCAGGATGTCGACGGCGGCCTGAGGCCCGGGTTGCGCCGCCGCGGGAGCGCCTCGATTCGGCGGGCACACCTCCTGGCAATCGTCGCAGCCGTAGAGCCGGTTGCCGAGAGCCGCCCGGAATTCCTCCGGGAAGTCGCCCGTGGCCTGCAGCAGCCACGCCAGGCAGCGCCGCGCGTCGACGACGCCGGGAGCCACGATCGCTCCCGTCGGGCAACCGTCCAGGCAACGCCGGCAGGGTCCGCAGCCATTCGGGGCACGCTCGGTGACGGGCCTGAGCGGTGCATCGGTCACGATCGAACCCAGCACGAACCAGCTCCCCGCCCCGGCCAGCAGCAGGTTGCTGTTCTTGCCGTAGTAGCCGAGGCCGGCCCGATACGCCGCCTCCCGGTCCACGAGGGCGTTGTCGTCGGCAACGACGGCTGCCCGATGACCCCGCTCGGTCAGCAGTTGTGCCACCACCCCTAGAGCGCTCCGCAACTCCCCGTAGACGTCCCCGGTGGCGTAGCGCGCCACACGCGCCGTCGGACGGTCGCCGATGGGACTCGGCGCTGCCGGCTGTGCATAGTTCAGGGCTCCCACCACGAGCGCCATCGCGCCGGGAAGGATCCGCGCCGGGTCGGTGGACCGCTCGGGGTTCCGGTACGTGAACTGCATGCCGCCGTGCAGTCCCTCGGTCATGCGCTCCCCGAGGGTGCGCCGCGTGCTCTCGAAGACCTCCACCGGCGCCACACCCACGGCGGCCAGCCCCGCCCGCCGCCCTGCCTCCAACGCTTCGCTCCTCAGCTGGTCGGCATCGCGCGCCTCGGTGCGTGCGGCTGTCACACCCCGAGCGTAGGGCCCCGACGTGGGCGGGCCGACAGCGGCCACTCCGGGGCCGGCCGGTGGTGGTGAAGGCCTCGGACTCAGTGCGGAACGAGCGTCACCGGAAATCTGGCGGTGGGCCCATCATGATCGTGACCGACACACCGATGGAAACCGCTTCGGCCGTACCGGGCTTCCGGACAGCATCATGCTTCAGCCGGTAGCGGCACGGTAAGGGGACCACCGGGGGGCGTCAGATCCAGCCGGGTCCGGCGCCGCTGCTCGTAGAGACCGAGGGCGTGCATGGGGAAATACTGTCGATACAGAACGTAGTCCAACAGCGCCGTACGGAAGAACACCCCGGCCATGTCCTGTCTGGGCCATGTCCCGTCCGCTTCCTGGGTGTCGAGCAAGAATCGGGCGCCCTGCGAAATCGCCGTCCAGTTCGAATCGCCCGCCTCGAGGAGAGCAATCATCGCCCACGCGGTCTGGATGACCTGACTCTCCTCGTGCGCGACATATCGGCTGGTCAGGCAACCGCTGTGGTGTTCGCCCCACCCCCCGTCTTCCCGCTGGCGGACCAGCAGCCACCGGCAGGCCAGACGCAGCGCCGGATCACTGGGGCGGGCCCCGGCGGCAAGCAGACCCCTGACCCCGAAGAAAGTGCCATAAATGAACTGAACGCCCCACACGCCGCGCCACGACCCATCGCACTCCTGGGTCCGGCGAAGCCAGGCCTCAGCCCGTGAGACGGCGCTCATCACCTCCGGATCCGTGACCTCCGGGACGTGCTCCCTGCAAGCGGCCAATGCGGCGAGGCAGGACGCGGTGCACTCGACATAGGAGTGCTCGGTCATCGACTCGCCAAACATCTCGGCCGGATTCAGCCACTCAAGACCAACCGCAGTGCGCCGTCCCTCGTAGCTGCCGAAACCGCCATCGCGGTTCTGACCACGCAACATGAAACGCACCGCATCGCCAAGTGCCGTCGTGCTCGTGGCCTCGCAGTCGGCGGCGATCATTCCGAGCACCGCTTCCGCAGTGCAGTCGGTCACCGGCCAGCCATGCCATCCCCGGGCGAAACACCAGCCGCCTTTGGGGTCGGCCCGGTAAGCCTCGCGAAATCCTTCGAAGCTCGTACCGATTTGTTGTCGGCGCAGGAAGTTGGCTCCACGTCGCAGCGCACTTCCAACGCCGTCGAGCTCCGGCACGGTCGCCAGCGCCTGCAGGGAGAACCCGGTATCCCACGAGGCGCTTCTCGCTCCGGTGACGCGTGTTCCACCCTCCTCGTCCTCCCAGATCCAGCCGTCCAGCTGAGCGAGGGCCTGTTGGCAATCGGTGTCGTTCGGATCACGCAGCCACAAGGCAATAATGTTGAGGAGACCGCTGACCGGAGAGATGCTCGCATGGTTGGTGGTTTGGAGTTCCCACTTGATGTGCCGGATTATCGCCTCCGTACATCGGGCGCGCCGACCCTTGCCGTGGAACCGTTCGTATAACCGCGCAAACCCATAGCCGGCTCGGAGCCACACACTGGGTCGAGCGAAGAGGTCGGCGTCCCGAAGGCGATTGCGGCCCGAGGAAAACTTGACGTTGGCAAACCCTTGGGGGAACAGTTCCTCTCGTATCGACGCGATCGCGGGCGTGACGGGGGCTCGGAACCGGAGCGGGTAAATGGCCGCCATCGCCATGTAGATGAGCCGAGTATGGCAGTACCATTTCGAAGGATGTAACGCCATCCAGCGCGGTAAGCTCCACAGTTCCGGCAGAACGGCGTTAACCCCGCGCCAGTCGTAGAGGCCGACGAGCGCCAGCCAGAATTTCCCCCAGCTCGGGATGCCGAGAACACCCTCTGCTTGCAGGAATAGCCGGGCCGGCTCGATCAACGGATCATCTCGCTCGACACCGAGCAATCGCGCCGCGACGTAGACCAGGGTGGTGACAAACAGGTGGGGTGGTGAGTGCTCGTGCAAACCCCACAAGCCTCCTTCGAGGCGGGATCGCTCGAAGTAGCGCAGCACACGCCGGCGTCGGCCAGGATCGAGCGGCCGTTCCATAATCTGGTGCAGCAGCACGTATTGCGCGGTAAGCATGGGACACCACACCATCTCACCTTCCCAGGCCCCATCACCACCCTGGAGACTCAGCAAGCGCGCGCTTGCGCTCCTCAGTGCCGGGCCGGCATCGGGCGACGCAACCTCGTTCGGGCGGCTGGGCCGGAGGTCCCCAACTCTCGAGGGCATGGAGTTCAGCAACGCGCGAGCCAAGGTGTCCCGAGCTCGCTCGTCCTCCTGTCCACCGGCGATCCGCGCCTTGCGCAGCTGCCGAACCCCGAGCAGAAGCCACCCGAGACGAACCGCGAGCGCACGAACCGTGTCGCGGGCACGGCGCCAGGCGAATTGGTCGTAGGACCTCGGAATCTCGCCGACAATCGCCCGGGCCGCCATCGCGCCACACGCGAGACCCAGACTGGTTATTGATGTGTCTTCACAGGCGAGAAAACTCATGGTCCGGTCGCGGACCGCGGGACTCTCCCGCCAACGCCGGTAAATCGCGTGCCTGAGCGCCACAGCTTCGACCCGATGATCCGCAAAGACCTCGTACAGCCCCATGGCGAGGAGCTCCGGAGCGCGGGTCGCCTGGAAACGCTTATTGGTGAAGTCGCGAAAGTCCTTTCCTTCAGCCAGTGTCAGCGCATCGCCGAAACCGAGGGTCATCCCCACCGCCGTCAGCGGATGGTAATGCCCGGCCGCATCCCCAATAAGAACTCGCCGTGGGCTCCCGTATGTGATGCGCGGCCTCAGCGCATTGGTCGTGGCGAGGAATCTCCGCGCCCGCAGAGCTTCGACAAACGCAGGCCGGAGTGTTTCCGGCATCCAGCCGGCATACGAGTCCGACATCAAGGCAACCAAGTCCCGCGATGAGTGCCCCAATGGGACGTCGACTATTACCCGGACGGAATGCTCTCCCAAACGGTATATGAGAATTGGACCCGGTCCACCGCAGACCACATGTCCATAACCCTCCAGCGGTAACCTCACTCCACTTAGTACGATCCCCATCATCCGCGAGCAGTTCCTCGGACTTGTCGACAGACCCAATGATCGACGCACGATCGAGGCCCGGCCGTCCGCGCCGACAATCAACGCGGCCTTCACGGATTCATCGGCGCCGTTACGGGTAAACGTGACACACTGGTCTTCGACTGCACGCACACGCGCGTGGAGCATGAAGTCGACACCCGGCTCGTCCTCGACAGCTTCACGCAGACGCGAGACCAGCGCCTCATGTTCGCATACCCGACCGTGAGATCCGTCCGGATAAGGAAGCACTATCGGCTCCGACCGGTCTTCGGGAAACACCGCAAATCCCTTACCCGTGGCGCTCTGCGGCTGCGTATCGAGCCCTATCCCGAAATCGCAGAGCATCCGCAGGGCGGGAGGATGTAGCCACTCGCCTGCGAGTCGTTTGGAAGCATTGGGGTTTGCCTCGAGCAGAGCCACCGAGGCACCTTTACGCGCGTGAGCGAGCGCGCACAAGCTGCCTACCGGACCCGCGCCGACGACGGCGATGTCGTAACTCCGGGCAGTGGCGCCGCTCATCGGAATCTGCCCGCCTGCGAGCGGCCGCGGCAACGGAGCCGACATGGTTCCTCGGGACCGGTCATCCGGCAACCGTAGTTCGGAGCGGGAAATCGGTCTGTCTCCGGAGCTGAAACTCCACGTGGGCCTCACGCAACGCTCTGGTCAGTTCCTCGATCTCCATCACCACCAACTGCTGCTCCCGATCCGAGGGCCCGGCACCAGCTCCGGCCTCTGGCGCCCGTCGCCAGCGAATCGGCCCGGAATCAGCGACCGTCGACGAACCCGCGGGACACGTCGACCCAGCGGGACAGCTTGGCCGCTGCGGCGCCGCTGTCGAGGGCGCCCGCCGCGAGACGCAGACCCTCACCCAGATCGGACGCCAGTTCCCCCACGACGAGCCCGGCGGCGGCGTTCAGGCACACGATGCCGCGCCACGGCACGGACTCACCGGCCAGCAACGCGTGCGTCGCCGCGACCCCCGCGGTCACGTCGGCACCGGCAAGTTCGGCCAACTCGACCGTCGGCAGGCCGAGATCGCCCGGCGTGACGGTGTAGCGCTCGATCCTGCCCTCCCGCAGCTCGATGACCCGCGTCGGCCCGGCGGTGGAGAACTCGTCGAGACTGGGATAGCCGTGGACGACCATGGCACGCTGTGTACCCGTGACGGCCAGAACCTCGGCCATGCGCTCGGCCATGGCAGGGTCGTTCACGCCGATCACCTGGCGCCGGACACCCGCGGGATTGGCCATCGGACCCAGGTAGTTGAACGCGGTCGGCACCCCCAGGCTGCGCCGGGTGGGGCCCGCGTGACGGAGCGCCGGGTGGAACAGCGGTGCCAGGCAGAATGCGATGCCGGCCTGCTCGAGGCATCCGGCCACGCCGGTGGGCCCCAGGTCCACCACGACGCCGAGAGCCTCCAGGAGATCGGCCGAACCGCACGACGACGAGACCGCCCGGTTCCCGTGCTTGCACACCCGGGCGCCGGCGCCCGCCGCCACCAACGCGGCCATCGTCGAGATGTTCAGCGAGCCGCTGCCGTCGCCCCCGGTGCCGCAGGTGTCGATGAGTCCCATCTCCTCGGCGTCGACTCCCACATCGAGAGCGGCGGCGCGCAGCCCCTCCAAGAGCCCCGCCAACTCGACGGCGGTCTCACCCTTCGTCCGCAGCCCGATCAGAAGCCCGGCCATCTGAGCCTCCGAGGCCGACCCGGTGAGCATGGCGTCCGCCGCCGCCCGCGCCTGGGCACGCGACAGGTGCTCCCCCGCCACGAGCGTCCTGAACAGCAGCGCGAAGTCCACGCTCGGCTCGGTGCCGGCGGCCGAGCCGACGGCGTCGGTGTGTGTACTCATGCTGCAGCCTCGATCGTTCGGTGTCGGTGAGTGGAGGGGTGCGGCAGCGATCGCCCTGAGGCGTCGCGCCCGCCGGCGCGCCTACCTCTAGCATGCCAACCGTGTCCGCCAGTGACGAGTCCGGCGCCCCGTCGCCGGTGGCGATCGGAGTGGTCGACCGGGTCTCCGATCGCGGGGAACCTTCGACGCCATGAGGATTCTCGTGATCGACGTCGGGAGCACGAGCGTCCGGGCCGCCGTGGTGGACGAGGCCGGTCAGCTTCACCACGAGCACCGCGTGGCCACGCCGCGGGAATCTCCGGCGCCGGGGCTGGTGGAGTTCGATCCGGTCGCCCTTATTGCCGCCACCCGGCAGGCTGTCGCGGCCACGCTCACCGAAGCCCGCTCCGTGGACGCCGTCGGCATCGCCAACCAGCGCGCCTCCACAGTGGTGTGGGATCGTGCCAGCGGTGAACCCGTCGGACCGGGCCTCGGCTGGCAAGACCTCCGAACCGCCCTCGACTGCCTGACCCTGCAGAGCGAGGGACTACGCCTCGCGCCCAACCAGCCCGCCACCAAGGCCGCACACCTCATCGCGGCCGCCGGAGTCCCGCCCGGCAATCTGTGCGTCGGCACGCTCGACTCCTGGTTGATCTGGAACCTGACGGACGGAGCGGAACACCTCACCGACGCCACCAACGCCGCGATCACCGGGCTCTCCTTCGAGGACCGGGTGGCCTGGGATCTCGGGATCACCGAGCGACTCGGGATCCCCGCCGAGAGCCTGCCGCGCATCACCGACAGCAGCGGTGCCCTGGCAGAGGCAACGGCGCTGCCAGGCGCGCCACCCATCACAGGACTCGCCGGCGACCAGCAGGCGGCGCTGGTGGGTGCGGGCTGCGTCCGGCCCGGCGACGTGAAGATCACCTTCGGCACTGGAGGGACGCTCGACGTGTGCCTGGGTCCCGGGGATCCGCCGGCGGCACCCCGCGGCCCCAACGGTACGTTCCCGATCGTGGCCTGGCAGCAGAACGGTCGGGCCGTCTGGGGCATCGAGTCGATGATGCTCAGTGCGGGGAGTTGCGTGGCGTGGCTCTGCGACCTGGGACTGCTGGAGCGACCGAGCGATTCGCATGCTGTGGCCTCGGAGTGCGCGGACAGCGCCGGGGTGACGTTCGTCCCCGCACTGATGGGCCTCGGGACACCCCATTGGGATTTCGGGGCGCGCAGCACTTTCGCCAATCTCACGACCGCCGTCGACACGGCGCATCTCGTGCGCGCCGTGCTGGAGGGCGTGGCCCACCGTGGCGTCGACCTGATCGAAGCCGCTCGTGCCGACAGCGGGATCGAACTCGCCGATCCGGTCATCGACGGCGGAATGAGCGCCAACGGTACGTTCGTGCAGGCACTGGCCGACGCCGCCGGGCGCCCTATCCGCGTTGCCTCCGAGACCGAGTGCACGGCTCTGGGAGCGGGCTACCTGGCCGGGCTCGGAATCGGCTGCTGGGACGGATGGGACAGCGTCTCGGGCCTCCGAGCACCGCGGGCCACCGTCGAACCACGTGCTGAACTGGACCGGGAGATGTGGCGGAGCGCCACGCAGGCGGCTTCGAACTGGCATCCAGACCTCAGCGCGGTCGCATTCTGAGGCGGTCACCCAGCCGGCTCCCGGCTCGGGGTGGTCGTGCCCGGCGGAGGTGGCAGAATGGCACCGACGGCGAGCCGGCTGGGTGACCGCGGCGTCGCGCCGGCAACGGTGACGGCGTCGAGGAAGGTCGGGGCTCCACAGGGCAACGGTGCTGGCTAACGGCCAGTCGAGGCGACTCGCAGGAAAGTGCCACAGAGAACAGACCGCCGACGGCTCGGAATCCGGGCCGGGCAAGGGTGAAACGGTGCGGTAAGAGCGCACCAGCGCCCCGGGCAACCGGGGCGGCTCGGTAAACCCCACCGGGAGCAAGGCCAGACAGGGGGTGGCTGCCCGCCGGCGTTCAGCGCAGCGCAGCCCCCGGGTAGGCCGCTGAGATGGATGGTCACCCAGGGCCTTCGGGCCTGGACAGAACCCCGCCTACAGGCCGACTCGCCGTCACCCTGCCCGCCGCGGGCGCAGCAGCGGCTCCAATCGACCGCGACGCCGGAAGACCTGCCGGCGCGCCGGATCGGCGAGCCCGAAACGTCGCCAGGACCACCACAGCGCCGCCGCGCCGACGAGTTCCATCGTCAGCACCGCCCAGAGCGGGCGCAGGCGCGCCGCGTCGACATCGCCGAGCGCGATACCGCCGAGCGGCCACCAGAACGCCGCCGACCGCAGCCAGGCCCCGTCGAGGATCAAGTGGCAGAAGAGCCCGACTGGAAACCCCAGCCAGCGCCGCTGGACGAGACGCCTGCCCCATCCGAGGATCATGACGCTCACGAGAGCGGCGATCGGGAACAGCAGGGTTCCCATGACCCACAGATCATCGACCGCGAGCGCCAGCGACGGCAGGACGGCTCCCACGATCACGAAGCGGTAGTCCAGAGCGCGGCTGGCAAACACCGCCGCCACCGCCGGCACGGCAAGACCGGCGAACCAGAGCAGCACCGCGTCAGAGAACCAGGATGCGCCCGCAGGAGGGGCAGGTGGCACTTCCCTTGTCGACCCTTCCCGGCGGCGCCTCGCCCACGTCGGGGAGCCTGCGGAGCCGGTCCACCTCCATGAGAGGCAACGCGAGATGGCAGCCCAGACAGCTCGTTCCCTGGAGGCGTGCGACCGCCACGCCATCGATCTGGGTGCGAAGGCGTTCATAGCGCTCCAGCAGGTCAGCGGCGACCTCCTGCGCGACGGCGACACGGTCTGAGCGGACCTGCTCGCGCTCTTCGACGATGTCGGCCGCGGCGACGCTCAGGCGTTCTGTCACGGCGCCGATCCGCACTGCCAGTTGTTCCCGACCCGCGCGCAACTCCGTCAACTCGGCGCCGGCGGATTCGAGTTCCTCCATCACCTCGAGCAACTTGTCCTCGACGACGCGCTGGCGCCGTCCGAGAGCGGCCACCTCCTCCTCGAGACTCTGCAATTCTCGTACGGCCGTGACCTGGCCGGAATAGAGCAGCCCCCGCTCCCGCTCCCGCTTCGCCAGAACCGCGCTGAGGTCGTCGTCATAGCGTCTCTGCAGCCGCTCCAACTCGGCGTGGTGCTTCTGGGCGTCAGCGATGCGCTCATCCCGCAGCGCCGACTCCCGCTCCAGGTGGCGTAGCTCCACCCGTTCGGGGAGTTGGGCGTGACGGTGCTCTAGTTGAGCGATGCGGGTGTCGTGCGTTTGGAGTTCCAGGAGTCGTTCGAGAGGATTCATGCCTCGCCGCTCGGTTCTCGCCGGTTCTCTGCCATCGCGGAGCGTGACCCTAAACGACAGCGGTAGGCGGCCACAAGGACACCACCGGAGACATCACTCCGCTCCCGGAAAAGAAGACGCCCCGCCGAATGGGGGGACATCGGCGGGGCGTCCGATCACCGCCACGGGAGGGGGGGTTCCCGGGGGTGAGTTTCGGCGCCGAGGGAACGGCGAGATTGCGGTCGGCAGGCTAATCGGCTCTGCCATGAGGTTGCCGCTGCGTCGTGTGACATTCGGCACAGCGCTGCCGCTGCCGGCTCCGGTCCGCGCCTCCCTCGCCGAACCCCCGCCAGGGGAGGCCGGGAACGATTGGCTTGGCGCCATCGAAGGCGTGTACACTCTCCGAAGCGACCAAGTCGTCCCTCGGAGGGGATGGCGGGTCTGGAGAGAATCTCGCTGATCCCGGCTGCTCCAACAGTCCCAGGCCCGCCCCCTCCCCCCTCCAGCAGCCGCGGTGAACCCGCGCCCGGCTGGTACCGGTGGGCGCTGGCGGACTCGAACCGCCGACCCCTTCCTTGTAAGGGAAGTGCTCTGGCCCGACTGAGCTAAGCGCCCCGCAATTGCAGGCTATCCAGCCCACGGTCCGCGCAGGTCGGCCAGCAGGCTGTGGTTGCCCGCCGCCAGCAGGGTCCGTCGCGCTCGGGGATCCGTCGTCGTCAAGTCCCTTCCCTCGGCGTCGACCACCTGTGCGCCGGCCTCTCGACACACCAGCATCCCCCCCAAGTAGTCCCACGGCCCGTGCGAGTGGCAGTCCACGAACCCGTCGAGGCGCCCGTCGGCCACGGCACATAGATCGAGTGCCGCGGCTCCGAGCGCCCGGTACTGGCGCCACCGGGGCCGGCGCGGCGACCAGCCCGACAGCCCGATGATGGCGTCGGCCAGGTCGCCGACCGCCGACGGGCGGATCGCCCGGCCGTCCCGGTAGGCGCCACCGCCGCGGCTCGCCGAATATCGCTCGCCCGAGGCCAGATTCACGACCAAGGCCGCGAGCGCCCCGAAGTCGTCGACCGCGCAAAAGCTCGTCGCGTACCACGGGATCCCCTGGGCTGCATTCGTCGACCCGTCGACCGGGTCGAGCACCACGACGATGGAACGATCCGCCGCCTGCAGGCCGGACTCCTCGCTGCACACCCCGAGACCGGCATCCAGAAGGGCGCCGGTGGCCACCCGATCCGCGACGAGATCCGAGTGGTGCTGGCCAGGCTTCGTCCCGGCCGGACCCCAGTCGCCGAGAGTTCCCAGTGCCTCCGCCACGGCCGCGGCGGTCTCGGTGAACAGCGAAAGCAGATCTTCCGGAGCGATGGCGACACGCTAACTGCGCGACGCCGTGGCGATTGCGTGCGGCCACAGCCGGGCGACCGGTCGACGATTCCGGATCGTCGAGTCAGCGGGCCGACTCCGGGCGATCGGCTCGAGACCGGTGAGGGCTAGGGTTGTTCCTGTCCCAACGCCGAGGAGTTGTCCCTTGTCCATCGTCGACTTTCCCGGGTTCGTCACGGATCTCAAGTACCACGCCGCAGAAGGCGGGTTCCACTATCACGAGGATCACCACTGCGTCGACATCACGACCGGACGGCAGTGGTGGGAGATCCAGTTGCACCCGGACTACGACTGCGACGGCCCCCTGGAGTTGCATATCGTCGCCGACCTGGACCCGCGGGTGCAGATCGCCTTCGAGGACGAGGTCAACAAGATGCCGGAGGACGCGGAGTGGCCCGAGGAAGGGTTCGACCTGCTTCTCCGCTTCCACTGGCGTCTCCCGCCGCTCCCGAACAGTCCCAACCTGCTGGAACTGGCCACCGAACTCTCCGCCATCGGCGGCACTGCTCTGCCGCTGCACGTTTGGGCCGCGGACACCATTGCAACCGTCACTGACGACGTGGCCCGGACGGTGCACGTGGAGTCGGAGTCCGCTATCCCGCTGGCGCAACTCGCCGGCGAGCACGAATTCCTCGACGAGACGTTCGGCATGATCGGGAAGGTCACCCACTACCTGCACGACCGCGCACCCGCTTGGCTCGGCGAGTGACGCCCGGACCGGGAACCTCCGAAGGCCGAGCATCTGCCTGCGGGGACGTGGGCTCGGTGGGGATCGAACCCACGACCAAACGATTATGAGTCGTCTGCTCTGACCACTGAGCTACGAGCCCGGAGACAACCTAGCCCGGGGGCCGCTTCCGTCGACGCGGAATTGAGGCACGCCCGCACCCGCGCATTGGGCTCCGGGGGTGGGGCTCGAACCCACGACAAACGGCTTAACAGGCCGGCGCTCTGCCAACTGAGCTACCCCGGATCGGGCCACCAGGATACCAGCGGCGTACTTCAGGATTCTCGCATCAGCTCCCGGAGTTCGTCCCCCAGCCCGCTGCGGCGCAGCCGCGACAGGGTCCGCGCCTCGATCTGGCGGAGCCGCTCCTTCGTGACGCCAAATTGCCCGCTCAACTCCGCCAGCGTGCGGATGCGACCGTCGACGAGCCCGAACCGCAGGCGCAGCAGACTCCGCACACGGTCGTCGCCGACCGCCGCGAGCGCCACTTCGACAGCCTCGCGGACCGCCGCGCTGTGCAGCCGTCCGAGCACCAGGTCGTCGGGCCCGGAGTCCGGGCCGTCGGAGAGCAGGTCGCCCAGCGAGGTGTCCTCCCCGACGGGGGCCTCGAGAGAGACCGGCGAGGCGCGCAGCTCGCGGACCCGCGCCACCTGTTCCTCGTCGATGCCGCAGCGGCGAGCCAGTTCCGCCAGAGTCGGGGTCCGGTGGTTCTCCTGCTCGAACTGCTGCTCGGCCCTGTAGATCTGCGTCGCCAGTGCCGAGAGGTGCGCGGGCATGCGCACGGCGCCGCTTTGGTTCGTGATCGCGGCAAGCATGGCGCTGCGGATCCACGAACCGGCATAGCTCGAGAATCGCCATCCCTTCTCCGGCCGGAATCTCGTGGCGGCGGCCATCAGCCCCACGTTCCCCTCCTGGACGAGGTCGGCGAACGGCACCCCCCGGCCCTGATAGCCACGCGCGAGGTACACGACGAGCCGAAGGTTCGCCTCCGTGAGACGTCGACGCGCAGCCTCACCGTCGCCTATCCGGCGCTCCAGCTCCTCCCGTCGTGTCGCGTGGAGGTTCCCCTCGCCCTCCAGGATCGCCTGCGCAACGACTCCCGCCTGCACCTTGCGCCCGAGCTCGCACTCCTCCTCCGCATTCAGCTGCGCCACGCGACCGATGTCGCTGAGATATGTCGTGAACCCTTCCGTCATCGGCTGAGCCCCCCGGCGCCAGGCAGGTTCGTGGCGTACTCCCCTTCGATCTCGGGGCTCGGGAGGTCCTCGTAGAAGCGCTCCTCCTCGCTCACCGCCAGAGCCCGATCGAAGGGCTCGGCGTCCCCTCCGGGCGCCGTCGTCTCCGCGGGCCCGAGTTCCCCCGAGGATTCGGCAGCGCGCGCGAGCTCATCCAGCAGGAGAACCAGCTTCTCAGCCACGGCCGGCGACCAGTCTTCTGCGCGCAGTTCGTCGCGGGTGAGTTGTGCCTCGACCCAGCGGCGGCCCAAGTCGGCGTCCCCGGTTGTACGGGCGGTTCGGGGCATGACCTGGATCCTGCGGCCGGCGGCGTCGTATACCAAGCGCCCGATCACCGCTGCGGCGTTCTCGGGTGGTTCCCACGCCGCGAGGCGCGCAACGATCGTGGCGGCCTCTCCCTCGGCAACGTCGTGCAGGTCCTGTAGCGAGGCGCCGGCAGCCAGCGCCGCGAAGATCCTCCGATGGATATCTAAGTCGAACAGGCCGGGGGTCACCCAGTCGGGGACTGCTCGCGGGGCGTGCACTCGCAGCAGCAGGACCTGCTCGCCGATGCTGGGGTCAGCAGGCTGGGTGGCCGTCATACCCGGGGCCTCCTCACCACGAGGGTGCGCCGCCCGCCCGCGGCCGGCGAGCCGGGCGGCGCGGAAGCGCTTGACCGTGTCCCGCAGGTGGTCCGGTTGCAACTCGCACTTGTCGGCCACCTCCATGAGGAATTGGTCCCGCACGAGTTCGCTGGGGTGCTCGTCGAGGACGGCCAGGGCGGCGTCGGCGGCGCGCACCCGACCCTGGGCCGTGGCCATGTTGGCCCGCTCCAGCACCCGCTGCAAGCGGTACCTCAAAAACTGCTCCGCCTCCTCGACGCGACCCCGCAAATCCTCCGGATCGCTGCGGGCCAGGTCGTCGGGGTCGCTGCCCTCCGGCAGGTCTGCAACGTGCACATCGAGTGCGTACTGGCTCTCCCAACGGTAGATGCGCTCCGCGGCCGCGGAGCCGGCGGCGTCGGCGTCGAAGGCCAGCACGATGCGCTTGGTGAAACGGCTCAGCATCTTCACGTGGTCCTCGGTGAGAGCGGTGCCGCACGTGGCGACCGCCTGCGGCACACCGGCGGCGTGGAGCCCGATCACATCGGTATAGCCCTCGCACACGATCACCTCACCTGTACGCACGATGGCGTCCTTGGCCCAGTTCAACCCGTAGAGCAGGCGGCTCTTGGCATACAGCGGCGATTCGGGGGTGTTCTTGTACTTGGGGCCCGCAGGTCCGTCGGCACCCGGGAGGATCCGGCCGCCGAAGCCGGCGGGATCGCCTCTCACGTCGAAGACCGGGAACAGCACCCGGTTGCGGAAGTTGTCGATGAGGTCGCCCCGGGAACTGACGACGGCGAGACCGGCCTCGGTCAGATCGCTTCCCGAGGCCTTCGAACGCAGGGCACGAGTCAGGGCGTCCCATCCCCCCGGCGCCCAACCCACCTTGAAGGCCCGAACCTCCTCGCCGTCCATGCCACGGGATCTCAGGTATCCGCGGGCCGCGCCGGCATCGGGGTGATGCAGAAGGCGCTCGTGATACCACTCCACCGCCGCCGCCACGACGTCTACCAGTTTCTTGCGCCGCCCGCTCTGCGCCGCCTCGCCCTTGCTGTCGTAGCGGAGGGTGATGCCGGCTCGAGCCGCGAGCATCTCCACGCTCGCGGCGAAGTCGAGACCCTCGGTCTGGCGCACGAAGGTGATGGCGTCACCCGAGGCGCGACAACCGAAGCAGTAGTAGAGCCCCTCTTCGGCGTTGACCGAGAAGGAAGGGGACTTCTCGATGTGGAAGGGGCAGAGCCCCTGCCAGCGCCGCCCGGCCTTGCGCAGCGCCACGGTCGTGCTGATGAGTTGCACGATGTCGGTCGCCTCGCGGACGCGGGCCACGTCGTCGGCGAGAATCCCCAAGCTCAGCCTCCGACCGTACCGGAGCCGGCGATCATGACAACCGGTGACAGTTGAGAGTCGGTCATGTTCGCAAGTTACCAGCCGACATTTTCCCCCGGGCGGGTCGTGCCGGGCCTCGGCACCCCGACGCCGCCGCCGGCGGGGATCAGTACGCCAGCCGTTCGTCCAGATACCCCACCAGGTCGTCGATCGCCAGGCGATCCTGGGACATCGAGTCGCGTTCGCGCACCGTGACCGCGCCGTCCTCCAGCGTCTCGAAGTCCACCGTCACGCAGTACGGCGTGCCCAGTTCGTCCTGGCGGCGGTAGCGCCGGCCGATGGACTGCGTCACGTCGAAGTCCACCATCCAGTGCGGAGTCAGCTTGGCGAGGACATCCCGTGCCCGCTCGATCAGGTGCTCCTTCTTCGAGAGCGGCAGCACGGCGACCTGGTAGGGGGCCAGACGGTGATGCAGCCGCAGCACGACGCGCGTCTCGCCCCGCACGTCCTCGGTGTCGTAGGCCGCCAGCAGGAATGCCATCATGGCGCGGGTCGCACCTGCCGCCGGCTCGATCACATACGGCACGTAGCGCTCCCCCGAGGCCTGGTCGAAGTACTCCAGCCGCTCGCCGGAGTGCTCCGCGTGGCGGCGCAGGTCGTAGTCGGTGCGGTTCGCTACCCCCTCCAGTTCTCCCCAGCCCCAGGGGTAGCGGAACTCCACGTCGGAGGTGGCGCTGGAGTAGTGGCTCCGCTCGTCGGGGCCGTGTGGGCGCAGGCGCAGCAGGTGGGAACCGATGCCGAGGTCGGCGTACCAGCGCAAGCGTTCGGCGCACCAGTACTCGTACCAGCGGGACGCCTCGGCGGGCGGCACGAAGAACTCCAACTCCATCTGCTCGAACTCCCGCGTGCGGAAGATGAAGTTTCCCGGCGTGATCTCATTGCGGAACGACTTGCCGATCTGAGCGATCCCGAACGGAGGGCGCAGCCGGCACGCCCGCTGCACGTTGGCGAAGTTGACGAACGTGCCCTGAGCCGTCTCGGGGCGCAGGTAGACCTCCGCACCACTGTCGACCACCGGTCCCGCGTGGGTGCGGAACATGAGGTTGAACTGCCGCGGCTCGCTCAGGGCGCCCGTCGAGGCGCAGTCCGGGCAACGGTCCGGGTCGTCGAGTTGGTCCTCGCGGTGGCGGTGCCCGCATTCCCGGCACTCCACCAGCGGGTCGGTGAAGCTCTCGAGGTGACCCGAGGCCTCCCAGATGGCCGGAGGCGAGAGGATGGCCGCGTCGAGGCCGACGACGTCGGGACGCATCTGCACCATGGAATGCCACCAGGCATCCTTGACGTTGCGCAGCAGCAGCACACCGACCGGTCCGTAGTCGTACGTGGAGCGGAACCCGCCGTAGATCTCCGCCGACTGGAAGATGAACCCTCGCCGCTTGCAGAGGTTGACCACGGCGTCGAGGCGCTCGGTCGCCTCCGCCGACGTCTCGGCGGGCGCCGGCGTGTCGACGGATGCTTGGACCACGCCCGCAGGCTACCGGTGGGTGTGCGGGCCTCTCGCCCTCGAAGCAGCGTCGGACGGCGCGCCGACGGCGCCGAGCAGTGGCGGCACACGGAGACGTCGTTCGGTGTGCTGCTCCAGGATCGTCACGGCCAGTCGCTCGACGGCTTCAGTGGCCGCTGAGGCGGGGCGCGCCAGTGCCGCCCCCAACCTCCCACCCAGGACTTCCCGCAGGATCGCCACGGTCTCGCCGTCGACAGCGGTTGCGGTGCCCGGCCGGCAGGGACGGCAGGTCAGGCCGCCGTGGGCGATGTCGAGGGCGACGAGGGCGTCGCTGCGACCGCAGTGCACGCAGTCCTCGACGCCGGGGGCAACGCCTTCGAGTTGCGCCACCCGCCATAGGAAGGCGCCGACGCTGAGTGCCGACGGGTGCGTTCGCAGCGAGCGCAGGCCCCGCAGCAACCTGTCATAGAGCTCGGGGTTCGGCGTGCGCTCCAGAGCCAGCCGCTCAACGGCCTCCAGCATGGCCATGGCCCGCCCGAGGAGCCCCAGATCCTCCCGAAGGGCTGCCAACTGCTCGATGCCGCCGGCGCTGTCGGCACCGGTGATGGTGTCGAGTTCCCCTCGTCCTCGCCAGAGTGCGATGTCGACGTGGCTGGCGGGCTCGAGGCGGGATCCGAAGCGGCTCCGGGTACGACGCACCCCCTTCGCCACGCCGCGGATCTTGCCGTGATCACGTCCCAGCAGGACGACAATCCGGTCGGCCTCGCCCAGGCGGTACGTCCGCAGCACGACCGCCCGATCGCGGTACGGCCCGATCCAGTCAGGCGCGGTCACGGCCCTCCCCGTTCACTGTCCAGCGGCGCGGGTGAGCCTCCAGGGGCCGGGCGACAGCCAGAGCATCCCGAGGGTTCCTGCCCGCCGCTCACTGGTCCAACCCACCGAAGCGGCGCTCGCGCCGCTGGTACTCGGCGACGGCTTCGAACAGGTGCCGCCGGCTGAAGTCGGGCCACAGCACGTCCAGGAAGACCAACTCGCTGTAGGCCACCTGCCACAGCAGGAAGTTGGACAACCGGTACTCGCCCGACGTCCGGATGAACAGGTCGGGGTCGGGCATGTCGGAGGTGAAGAGGTACTCACGGACGGTCTCCTCGGTGACCTCCTCAGGACGCACGCCGGCGGCGACGATCCGGCGCACCGCCTCGGTGATCTCCGCCCGGCCGCCGTAGTTGAAGGCCACCGTGAGCGTGAGCCCGCGGTTCGCGGCGGTCAGTTCGGCTGCAGCATCCATCTCCCTCAACAGGCCCCGGGTGAGGCGCCGATCGCGTCCGCCGACGAAGCGCACGCGAACGCCTCGCTCGTGCATCTCATCGCGCCGGGCCCGCAGGGTGGAACGGTTGAAGTCCAGCAGGAAGCGCACCTCGTCGCGGGGACGGCTCCAGTTCTCCGTTGAGAAGGCGTAGACGGTCAACCATTGCACGCCGATCTCCAGCGCCCCGTCGACGGCATCGAAGAGGGCGTCGAGTCCGGCCTCGTGCCCGGCGGTGCGTTTCAGGCCGCGCCGCGCCGCCCAGCGCCCGTTGCCGTCCATGACACAGGCCACGTGCGCCGGCACGGCCGAGAGATCGACGTCCGGAAGGGTCACACTGCACCCAACGGGCAAGTCGGAGTAGCGCCGTTCATCATTGCCATTTGTAGCAGTCAGCGTCCCACATCAGTGGTTCCTTCGACGCCCCGGCAACAGCGGCGCCGCCTCGGGCGCGACGCCTGGCTCGCTGCGAACTCCCGCGCCGCGATCTTCTCCGTCGCGCCGCGGTGGCCCGGCCGGTACGCGACCGCGCGCTCGCGGAGTGGGAGTGCGGAGGTTGGTACCCTCCGCGGGTGAGCCTCGCCGAGCGCAGTCTTGCCCTACTTACCTCGATCGTGGAGTCACTGGGACCCGACGGCGAGCACCGTGCGGGCCAGGAACAGATGACCGCCGCCGTGGCGGACGCCTTCGAGGGCGGCCGCCACCTTGCCGTCGCCGCGGGCACCGGTACCGGCAAGTCGCTGGCGTACCTCATCCCCGCCGTCCTCAGCAATCGGCGGGTCGTGGTGGCGACGGCCACGAAGGCGCTGCAGGACCAGCTGGCGAGCAAGGAACTCCCCCTGCTTGCCGCCCGACCCGAGACTCGGCAGCTGCGGCCGGAAGGACGGCCCCTCCGCTGGGCCGTCCTGAAGGGGCGCTCCAACTACATCTGCCGCCAGCTCCTCGCCGAGGCCACCCGGACCGGCGTCCAGCTCACGCTCGGCGACGCAGGCATGGCGCCCGGAGCGCCGGCGCCGGGTTACAGGCCGGGCGGCGCCCGCCCAGATCCGGTTCCCGGTGACGAGCCGTCTGGTCCCACGGGCGAACTCGGGCGGCTGATCGCCTGGGCCGACCGCTCCCTGACCGGTGACCGGGCCTACGTGGATTGGACGCTGTCGCACGGGCTCTGGGAACGCCTCAGCGTCAACGCCACCCAGTGCCCGGGGCGCAACCGCTGCCCGCAGGGCGGGGCCTGCTTCGCCGAGGCGGCCCGGGAGCGGGCCGAGCGGGCTGACATCGTCGTTGTGAACACGCACCTGCTGGTGCTGCACCTGCTGGGGTTCGGACTGCTGCCGGCCCACGATCTCGTGGTCATCGACGAGGCTCACCAGTTCGAGGACACCGTCACGAGCATTGCCGGGGTGACGATCGGCGAACGCAAGCTGCGCACGGCCGGCGAGGAGGTCAGCGGGGTCATCCCCCGAGCGGGAGGGCATCTGGCGAGTGCCGGCCGGCGCATCGCCGACATCCTCGACGGGTACCGGGGCAAGCGCCTGCCCGCCGACGGCCCGCCCGACCTGATCGAGGCCCTGGCGCTGGCTCAGAGCCGTCTGGAGACCGCCGATGCCGAACTTAGGGCCACCGAGACGGCCGGCGACAACGACGCCGAGGCGCAGCGTCTACGGGCGCTGGGCACGGTGTCGGCGCTCAGCGGTGACGTGGCGGTGCTGCTCCAGCAGCCCGAGGACACGGTGGCATTCGTGGAGGACGGACCGGGCGCGCCCGAACTGCGCCTCGCGCCTCTGGAAGTCGGCCGGTTGCTGTCCGAACCGCTCTTCGGCGAGCGGACCGTGGTGATGACATCGGCGACGCTCGGGACCGCCACCGCCGGTGCCCTGGGGCTCGACTACGACGACTACCGCTACCTCGACGTGGGCAGCCCGTTCGACTACCCATGGGCGGGCCTCCTCTACTGCGCCCGCCACCTCCCGCCTCCCAACTCCCCCGACTTCGCCGGCGCCGCCATCGACGAACTGGAAGCCCTCGTCAACGCCGCCCGCGGCCGCACGCTGGCGCTCTTCACCAGCCATCGCATGCTCGAGCGAGCCGCCGAGGTCCTCCGCAGGCGCCTGCGCTGGCCACTGCTGCGCCAGGGCGATCTCCCGGCGCCGCAGTTGCTCGAGCGCTTCGCCGCCGAGGATGCCACCTGCCTCTTCGCCACGATCGGCTTCTGGCAGGGCGTTGACGTCCCCGGTCCGACCCTGACGCTCGTCACCCTGGATCGGCTGCCGTTCCCGCGCCCGGACGATCCGCTCCTCGGCGCCCGGCGGGAGCACATCGGCGACGACGCCTTCCGCCTCGTCGACCTCCGGCGGGCCTCCATGCTGCTCGCACAGGGGGCAGGTCGGTTGATCCGCACGAGTGCCGACCGGGGCGTGGTGGCCGTGCTCGACCCCCGCCTCGTGACGGCCCGTTACCGTGCGGCGCTGCTGGAGGACGTGCCCCCGCTGCGCCGCACCGTGGACAGGACCGAGGTCCTGGAGTTCCTCGCCTCGCTCTGACCGCGAGACCGCGCCCCCGCGACTGGCCCTTACTCGCAGTAGCGCTCGACGGCGGCGGGACGGTCCTGCCAGTTCGGATCCACCGAAACGTGCAACTCCAGGTACGCACCCGGCGGTAGTTGCAAGCGCACCCGGGTTCCCACCTGTTTGAGCACCCTGCCGCGGTGACCGATCACGATGCGGCGCTGCGAGACTCGCTCGACGAGGATCTCGCAGCGGATGCGCGGCCACTCCCACTGCGTGACGCGGGTGGCGATCGCGTACGGCAACTCGTCACGCACGACCGCCAGGAGTTGCTCGCGCACCAGCTCCGCCACAACAACCTCGTCGGGGATCGCGCTCACCATTCCTTCGGGGTAGTACGGAGGTCCCGGAGGCATCCGCGCGAGAAGATGCTCGACGAACGCCTCGACACCCTCACCCGTTCGCGCCGAGAGGGGGAAGTACGCCTCCGCGGGCACCTGCGACACCTTCACGAGCTGCTCAAGAATCCGCGTTGGCGTCGCCGCGTCAATCTTGTTGACCACCACCACGCCGCCGCTCGGAAGCTTGTCGGCCACGAATCGATCTCCCGGTCCGAAGGGAGCCGTCGCGTCGACGACCAGGCACGCCACGTCGACATCAAGGAGAGCATCCGCGGCGGTGGCGTTCAGTCGGGTACCCAGCGCGGTGCGCGGCTTGCCGATACCGGGCGTGTCCACGAAGACAACCTGGACGCCGGCACGGTGCAGGGCGCCGTGGGTGGCACGTCGCGTGGTCTGCGGCTTGTCGCTGACGATCGAGATCTTCGTCCCGCACAACTGGTTCAGCAGTGTGGACTTGCCGACGTTCGGACGACCCACCAGCGTCACGAACCCCGACCGCAGTTCCCCCTCAGGACTCACGACGGGAGCCCGCTGTCGATCTCCGTGACGAGGACTCGGGCGATGCGCCGCCGATGCACCCGCTCCACCAGGAAACGATGGCCGTTCACGTCGAGGCTCGCGCCCTCCTCGGGTACCCGCCCCAGCAAAGTAAAGATCAGCCCTCCCACCGTGCTCCAGCGCCCCGACGGCAACTCCGCCTGTAGTACGTCCGACAGATCGCTGAGGGGGACCCGGCCGCTCACCCTGAAGGCCCCCTCCCCCATGTCCTCCACGAGCGCGTGCTCGACGTCGAACTCGTCGGTGATCTCACCCACCATTTCCTCGAGGAGATCCTCCAGGGTCACGAGACCCGCGGTGCCTCCGAACTCGTCGATCAGGATCACGAGGTGGGAGCGGCCGCCCTGCATCTCCCGCAACAGTTCGGCGGTGCGCTTGGTGTCGGGGACGAAACCGATTTCCCGGATCACGTCGCCGACCGGTCTGTCGTCGCCCTCATTGCGCACCGCAGCAATCAGATCGCGCACGTGCACGAGTCCCACGA
Source organism: Acidimicrobiales bacterium (assembly GCA_963668565.2). Lineage (GTDB taxonomy): Bacteria > Actinomycetota > Acidimicrobiia > Acidimicrobiales > CATQHL01 > VXNF01. The sequence goes on along the minus strand of CAXXMX010000010.1, from coordinate 2,615,737 downwards.
TGTCGTCGATCCCCTCACCATAGACAGGGATCCGGGTCAGACCGTTGAACAGGGCCACTTCCAAGGCCTCCGAAACGCTGAAGGATCGCTCGATCGCCACCATGTCGGTCCGAGGCACCATGACCTCGCGCGCAATGGTGTCGCCGAACGAGATGACGGACTCGATCAGGCGATGTTCTTGGACCTCGATGCTCTCATCGGCGGCCGCCAGCTCGGCGACGGCGAGGAGTTCCTCCTCCGAGACCGCCTCCGGTTCGGTCCGCTCGCTCCGTCCGGGGACCTGCGGCAGGCCCATCAACAGCCGCAGCGGCGTGAACATCACCAGCACCCGCAGGAACGGGGCGACGAGTCGGGCGACGCGCTCGGGTCTGCGCATGGCCACGGACTTCGCTCCGAGCGCCGTGGCGAGGTACAGCACGACCAGTTCGATCGCGAACGCCACGCCCAGCGCGCCGGACCCCCAGCGACGCTGAGCCAGGAACGCCACGAGCGTGGCGACGCCCAAGTGGCAGGCCAGGACCAGAGCCAGTACCACGGCGAGCATCTGACGGCGTCGCTCGAGGAGCCAGCCCAGAGCGCTGGTGCCGGTGGGGTCCTCCTCCATCAGGACCCGCGCCTGGCTCTGGCGCAACCGGGTGAGGCTCGTCTCGGCAGCCGACAGCACCACGGCGCAGGCACTCAGGACCGCCACCGCCCCAAGAGTCAGGGCTTCCGTCATGCCTCAGCCCAGCCGACCGAACGCAGTCGGTCCCATGAGCGCAGTTTCGGAGGCTCGCTCACGCCCGGTCGTGCTGCGCTAGGAGCATCCTCGTGCGCCGTTCCATGCGGCGGGCCTCAAGGTGCCCCACATGGTCGTGGCCCAGGAGGTGCAACACGCCGTGCACGACGAGCAGCGCCAGCTCGTCGGACAGCGGGCGCCCGGCCTCGCCCGCCTGGCGGGCCGCCACCGACGGGCACACCACGACGTCACCGATCAGCAACGGAGGCCCCCCGTCGTCGGTCCGGTGGCCCCCACGCCTCGACGACGTCTCCACCGGGAATGCCAGGACATCAGTCGGATGAGGACTGTCGAGCCAGGTCCCCGCCAGCTCGGCGATCTCGGCCTCGTCGACGAACGTCAGACCCATCTCGGCGGGACACCGGACTCCTTCATCGTGGGCGGTCGCCGCTGCCAAGCGTCCCCAGCGGTCAAGATCGAGAACGGTCGGCGAGTGATCCTCCGACGCTGGACGGTGGCCGGCCCGCTCGTCGATCACGTCCACCGTCACCGGGCCGTACATGACGCGCCGGCGACGCTGCGGCGCCACATCGTGCTCTCCGGCCTCGGACCCGTCGACCGCCCGCCGCTGTCCCAACTCACACAGCGGGTCCGCGGGCGCTTCCTCGCTCACCGAGGTCGACTCCGCTCCGGCGCGTCACCCACCTCGCTACTGGCTTTCTCGTAGGCATTCACGATGTCGGCCACGATGGGGTGACGGACGACGTCCCGGCTGCTCAGGTGCACGAATCGCACACCCTCGATTCCCCCCAGCAGACGCTCCAGCCCGTCGAGACCGCATCGCCCACCGGCGACATCGGTCTGCGTCACGTCGCCGGTGACGACGGCTCGCGACTCGAACCCGATGCGGGTGAGGAACATCTTCATCTGTTGCGGGGTGGTGTTCTGCGCCTCGTCCAGGATGATGAAGCTGCGGTTCAGCGTACGGCCGCGCATGAATCCGAGCGGAGCCACCTCCACAACCTCCTGCTCCAGTAGCCGCTGCACCCCGTTCGCGTCCAGCATGTCGTGCAGGGCGTCGTAGAGAGGCCTGAGGTACGGGTCCACCTTCGCGGCGAGGTCACCCGGCAGGAATCCGAGCCGCTCACCCGCCTCCACCGCCGGTCGGGTCAGGATGATGCGCTCGACCTCCCGCGCCTGCAGGGCGGCGATACCCGAGGCGACGGCCAACCAGCTCTTGCCCGTGCCCGCGGGACCGATGGCGAACGTCACAGTGGCCGAACGGATGGCATCCACGTAGGTCTTCTGTCCCCGTGATCGCGGTCGCACGGCCGCGCCGCGGGCGTAGCGCAGCACCTCATCACTCAGCACCTCGCTGGGACTCTCGTCGGCGGCCACCAAGTCGATGACGTGCACAATCGCCCGCGAGTCCACGGGCTGGCCACCGCAAAGGAGCGTGATCAGTTCCTCGAAGACCCGTGCCACGCTCCCGGCGTCGGAGCCGTTGAGGGTGACCTCATTGCCGCGGACGTGGATGTCCGTCTGCGGGAAGGCCGCCTCCAGCAGGCGTAGGTGGCGGTCCGCCGGACCCAGCAGACCCGGCAGGAGGTGATTGCCGGGAATCGTGACCCGAGCCCGGCTCACGGATTGCTCAGTCGCGGGCGACAACGCCGGAATGGGTTCGTGACGAGGTTCCCGCTTGACGTTCCGCGCGGGCGCGCGCAGATGCGCCAACCATGTCGAGGTATGGCAAGCGACTAGCTCTCCGTCGGGGACTCTTTCTCGCCGGAACTACTCGACTGCGCGGGAATCGGATCGGGATAGAGATGCTTGAGCGTTCCCGGCTCGACACGGGACTGCTCGATGAACACGTCGACATCACTCGACTTGAAGCGGAAGACGCGCCCGAACCGGTAAGCCGGAAGCTGTCCGATGTCGACGAAGCGATAGATCGTTCTCGTCGTGAGGCCGAGGCGCCGCGCCGTCTCTTCCGTGCTGAGCCAATCAATTACCGACTCTATCATTTTCGTGATCCTCACAATTTCTTATAGGTTCCGAACCCGGCGCACGACGACGGCCGATACGCTGAATACGGAGGGCCGGTACACTTCGCAACAAGCTGCCCGTCACCCCATCTCTAGATAACAACAAGCAGATGCTAGCGGACCAAGCGACCCCATATGGCAACGAGCCGGGTTCGGTTGGATTCAGAGGACGGCGATGGCCTCGTCCGACGTCGCAACGTCAAGCACGATCTTACCAAAGTTGGCGTTCGATTCCATGTAGCGATGCGCGTCGGCAACGTCGTCGATCGCAAATCGACGGTCGATCACCGGCCGGAGCCGCCCGGTCTCGAACAGAGGCAGGACCTCGTCGGCGAACCTCTGGCTGAGCGCGATCTTCTCCTCGAGCGGGCGCGCCCGCAGCACGGTGCCGACGAGGCGGGCACGCTTGGACATCAGACGACGGAGGGAGACGGTTGCCTCGCCGCCGCCCAGCAGTCCCACCTGCACGACGGTGCCGCATGTGCGCAGCGCCGCCAGGTTCTTGTTCAAGTTCTCCCCGCCGACGACATCGAGCACGACATCTGCGCCGCGACCGGCGGTCAGGTCGCGCACGGCCTCGACGAAGTCGTCGGCGCGATAGTCGACGGCCACGTCGGCCCCGAGGTCACGGCATCCGGCCGTCTTGGACACCGAGGCGGTTGCCACCACCGTTGCCCCCATCGCCTTGGCAATCTGGATGGCTGCTGTCCCAACGCCCGAGCCACCGCCGTGGATGACCGCTGTGCGCCCCGACGTCAGCCCTCCCTGCAGGACCAGCGCATCCCAAGCGGTGATCCACACCTCGGGGATTGCCGCCGCGTCAGCAAGGGTCATTCCTTGCGGGGGCCGCATTGCCATGCGCTCGTGCACGACGACCTGCTCGGCGTAGCCCCCGCCGCTCACGAGACTCATCACCGGGTCACCCGCGGCGAAGGCCGTGACACGGTCACCCGCTCCAACCACGCGGCCGGCGAACTCCAGACCGAGGATCTCCACCTCGGCTTGAGGGCCGGGATACCGGCCCATGCGCTGCAGGATGTCGGCTCGGTTCAGGGCCGTGGCAACCACGTCCACGAGTAACTCGTCGGGCCCGGGCACCGGCGCCGGCACGTCGGCAATCCGCAGCACTTCGGGGCCACCGCGTTCGGTCAGGACGACTGCGCGCACCCCGGGAACGCTACCTGAGCGCAGGCCCGCCCGGCGGTCCCTCCGGGTGTGGCGGCTCAGCCTGTCCGGAGCCATCGGGCGCTTCTGGGCCGGCCCAGATCATGCGGCTGAGCATGCGGACGGCGATGAGGAGCAGGAAGCCTGCAAACAGCCCCGTCGACAACCGGGGAGATATGACGCCCGCCAGGAGGGCACCTCCGAAAGCGGAAGCCACACCACCGGCACCTGTGACGAGCGCGCCACGCAGATCGACGTTGCCGTGGCGCATGTTGCGCAGCGTCCCGACGACAGCGGTCGGCAGCACGACCATGAGTGACGTCCCCTTGGCAGTCACGTCGGCCACTTCGAACAGCAGCACCAGCGCTGGAACCACGATGACGCCGCCGCCGATACCCAGAAGACCCGCCAGCAACCCGACGAGGAGACCAACGCCGGCCAGGGCGAAACCGATCGCCGGGGTCAGCGTGATCTCGCCCGTCCCCCCGGGTGTTCCGGCCAGAAGCCGACCTGCCGCCACACCCAGCAGAATCACGAACCCCACCTGGAGGGTCCGGATCCGGATGCGATTCAGCAGATCGACGCCCACCAGCACGCCCAGCCATGAACCCGCAAAGATCAACAGTGCCGTCGGGACGTCGACCGAGCCGCTGAGGGCATAGGCCGCGATCCCGGCGACCGCCAGTAAGGCTGAGGTGGCGAGCGAGGTTCCGTGGGCGAGCCGCTGGGGCAGACCCCCTAGCAGCATCAGGCCGGGCGCGATCAGGATCCCCCCGCCGACCCCGAAGAGCCCTGCGATGAATCCGGCGGCGAGTCCCACCCCGGCGAGAACCCACCTCGGGCGAGCGTCCTCGCCCGAGGCCGCCCTCACCCCTGTGCGTCCGCGTCCCGGATGCTCTCTGAACTCGAGCCCTTCGGACGACGCCCGGGGCGCGCACCGCCGGCGTACTCGAAGCCGAAACGCCCCTTGATGCAGAGGTGTCCCGAGGTCACCTCGTGATCGGCCGGCGAGGTGACCCGGAAGATCTGATCATCCTGGGTGTGAAGCTCCAGATTGCAACCAACGCCGCAGTAGGGGCAGACCGTCGTGGTGACCGCCTGGGCCTCGGGATCGAAGCGGCCGGACTCGCGGAGATCGTATTCCCGGGTGAAGATCAGCGCGCCCGTTGGGCAGACCCCGATGCAGTTGCCGCAGTAGACACAGGCCGACTCGGGCAGCTCCACGTCGAACTCTGTGGAGATGCGAGCGTCGAATCCGCGGCCCGCCACGGCGATGGCGAATGTGTACTGCGCCTCGGTCCCGCAGGCGTCGACGCACTTGTAGCAGAGAACGCAGCGGTCGTAGTCCCGCACGTACAACTCGTCGTGGCGCCGCACCGGCTCACTGACCCGTGCGCGGTCGGCGCCGTGGCGCTCGGGATCGGCACCGTATTCCTCGAGCCAGCGGAGGATCTCCGGCTCTGCACGAGAGAGGTCCACGGAGGAAGCGAGCAACTCCAGGACCATCCGGCGCGCCGCCCGCACCCGCTCGCTGCCCGTGCTGATACTCATGCCGTCGTCGATCCGGCGCGAGCAGGCGGGAACCAGTGTGCGGGCACCCTCCAGTTCCACGACACAGACCCGGCAGGCGTTGGCGGGCGTGATCGTCGGCGCCCAGCAGATCGTCGGCACCTCCAGATCGGCGGCTCGACAGACGTCCAGGATCGTGCTGCCCTCCGGCGCCGTCCGCTCGACCCCGTCCACCTGCACCGTTACCTTGCGGCGGGGAAGCCCCACCGGCACCGGAGCGCTCATCGGCCTGCTCCGCCGGCCACCTGGGCCGGCGCGCCGACGAGGAGTCCCAGCCGCAATGCCGACGTGACCGCCGAGGCCGCCGTATGGCCGAGCCCGCAGATGGAGGCGTCTCCCATCACGTCCGCCAAGTCGTCGAGCAGTCCGGCGTCACCCGGCAATGCCGAACCGTTCCGCAGGCGGACGATCGTCTCGTTCTGGCGCACGGTTCCCACGCGACACGGCACACACTGCCCGCAGGACTCGTCCCGGAAGAAGGCGCTGATCCGCTCGACGATGTCGCCGATGTCCACCGCCCGGTCGAACACCGTGACGGCCCCCGAACCAAGGGTGAGGCCGGCGGTCTGGACGTCCTCGAAGGTCAGCGGCACATCCACAGCTTCGGGAGAGACGAACATCCCCGCCGCGCCGCCCAGCAGCACCGCGCCGCCCGCCGCCGCGCCGGCGAGCTCCAGCAACTCGTCGAGACACGTACCGAACGGCACCTCGTAGACGCCGGGGCGCGCCACACTGCCGGCCACCGAGAAGAGCTTCGTGCCGGGACTCTGGGCCGTTCCCACATCCCGGAAGGCCTGCGCCCCGTTGTTGAGAATCACCGGCACGTTGTGCAGTGTCTCGACGTTGTTCACCACCGTGGGTCGGCCGAACAGCCCGACATCGGTTGGGAACGGCGGCTTCGACCGGGGCTCACCGCGGTAGCCCTCCAGGGAGTTGAACAGTGCCGTCTCCTCCCCGCAGATGTAGGCACCCGCACCGCGGCGAACCTCCATATCGAACTGCAGGCCGCTGCCCGCCACATCGGCGCCGAGCAGCCCGCGGTGGCGGGCCTGCTCGATGGCATGGGTGATCCGCTCCTCGGCCTCGGGGTACTCACCTCTGATGTAGACGTAGCCCTTGGCGGCCCCGACGGTCGCAGCCGCGATCGTCATCGACTCGACGAGGGCGTAGGGGTCACCCTCCAGCAGCACCCGGTCCTTGAAGGTGCCTGGCTCGGACTCATCGGCGTTGCACACGACAAAGCGTTCCCGGCGGGCAGAAGCGGCGACACCCCGCCATTTCACCCCTGTCGGGAAGGCGGCCCCTCCCCTACCCCGCAATCCCGAATCGGCGATCTCGCGCAGCACCGCCTCGGGGCCAATCGCGAGCGCGGTCCGCAGCGCGCGATACCCGCCGTGAGCGCGGTAGTCCTCCAAGCTGGCCGGATCCACCACCCCGATGCGCCCCGTCAGCCACGCGGGGCCGGCCGCGACGACGTGAGGCGTCGCGGCCGGCGCTCCCGCAGCGGCGAGAGCGTCGGTGACCGATCCCGAGGCCGTCCAGCGGGCCTGGTCCGCTCCCGCACGCTGCACGAAGACGGCCGGAGGCCGATCGCACCGGCCGAGGCACGGACTCCTGTGCACGCCGACCGGCTCGCCGTCGACCGAGGTGGTGTGCGCAGGACCGTCAGGGACATCAGGGGCATCGGGATGGACACGGCAGGCGATGTCGTCGCAAACGTGGACGACGGTTCCCGGACCCTCCTCAGTGCGGAGCAGAGCGTAAAACGTGACCACGCCGAAGGCCTCGGCGCGCGGCACCTCCAGACGTGTACACAGCTCGGCGAGTGCTTCGCGACTGATCCAGCCCACCCCGTCCTGGAGGGCGTGCAATGCCGGGAGCAGCAGATGGCGGCGATCGGGCTCGCGCCGGATCACCCTGGCTTCAACAGCGCCGCGGCGACCGCCCACAGCCCGGTCGAGGACCTGTACCTCCGCCGGCGTGGGCGTGCCGACCGGCGCTCTCGACTCCATCGTTCCAGCCTACGAGTCCGGCCCGGCGCCGCACGATCACGCCCGTCGACGTGGTAGAGCCGTCTCAGGCACCGCCGCCTGCCCGTATCAGGGCGCGCAGACGGGGCGGGCTGAGGTTGGATTGCGTGATCGGTATGCCCAGAGGCACCAGAGCGTCGTGCACAGCCGCGGCGAGCGCCGCGGGCGTCACGATGATGGCCCCTTCGCCGGCACCGCGGAAGCCGCCGATCAAGTCCGAGGGCGTCTCCCGGTGGACGATGCGCGGGCGCACCACGTCACCGAACGTGGGGATCATGTAGTCCAGCAGCGTTGACGTCAGCGGCTGCCCGTTCTCGTCGTAGTGGATCTCCTCGAAGAACGTCTGCCCCAGAGCCTGCGCGACCGCGCCGTGGATCTGCCCGTCCAGCAGCACGCTGTCGATCACGGTCCCGCAATCGTGCACGATGGTCAGGTCGCTCACCGTCACGACCCCGGTGGCGGGGTCGACTTCGACCACCGCGGCCGCGGCGGCAGTGGCATAGGTGGCAGCCACGTTGAGCTTGCCGCGCTCATCGGGGAAGGGACTCGTGTTGCCCGGGTCGTAGGCCACCACGACCGATAATCCCGGATCCATACCCGGCGGAAGCAGGAACGTGTGGAGATAGGCCGCCGCAGCGATCTGGCCGAACGGAATCGCCGCCTCTCCCAGGCGGAACAAGCCGTCGCTCGCCTCGATCTGATCGGCGGGGGCGTCCAGTAATCCTCCGGCGATGGCCGCCATCTTGTCGCGCACCTGCCGAGCGGCCTTGATGACCGCTCCACCACCCATCACCGCCGAGCGGCTCCCCCACGTGCCGATTCCGTATGGCAGTAACGCCGTGTCGCCGTCGCGGACCTCCACGTCGTTCGGGCTGATGCCCAGCACGTCCGCTGCCACCTTGGCAAAGATGGTCTCGTGACCCTGGCCCTGTGACTTGGTGCCGACGGCAACGTTGACCTTGCCGTCGGGCTGCACGGTCAGCATGGCCATCTCGTAACCGCCGAAGCGTCCCGCCAGGGCATGGATGTTGGGCGCCGTGGGCTCCACCATCTGGGCGATCCCCACGCCGACGAGACGATCGTCCGCCCTCGCCCGGTCGCGATCTCTGCACGCCCCCTCATAGTCCGCTACCTCGAGCAACTCCGAGAGTTGATCACCGAAGCTGCCGGTGTCGAGCACGGCTCCCGTGGCAGTGACGTACGGGCGCGGCTCGTCGGGGATCATGTTCAGCCGCCGGATCGTCACGGGATCGAGGCCCAGCTTCTCGCCGATGAGGTCCAGCACGCGCTCCATCAGGAAGATTCCCTGCGGTTGGCCGTAGCCGCGATACCCGCCCATGGGGCCCTTGTTCGTGGCGACGCAGCGCATCTCGAAGGCGTAGTCCTGGAAGTCGTAACAGTTGGGCACGACACTGGTCGTCACCACCGCAGGTGCGCATCCCAGGATGTACAACTCCGGCGATCCCACGTTCACGACGAAGTTGGCGCGCAGCCCCAGCACCTTGCCGTCGTTGCGATAGGCCACCTCCACCTCGTGGGTCTGCTCGCGTGAGTGCAAACCGGCAAGGAGGTTCTCGACGCGGTCCTGTTGCCAGACGACCGGGTGGCGAACACGCATCGCCAGCACCGCCACCAGTGCCTCTTCGCGCATGAAGTGAGCCTTGTTCCCGAAACCGCCTCCCATGTCAGGTGCTACGACCCTGATCTTGGCCTCGCTCAGGCCGGTAATCTCCGAGATCACCGTGCGCAACGTGTGAGGCACCTGCGTCGACACGTACATCTCAAGGCGCCCCGTCGATGGATCGAACTCACCGAGAGCACCGTGCCCCTCCATCGGCAGGCCACTGATGCGGTGATGGGTGAACCGCTCCCGCAACACGCCGTCGGCGGCGGCGAAGGCGGCCTCGATGTCGCCGTGGCTGCCCGGCATGTACATGAACAGGTTGTCGCCCCAGTCCTCGTACAGCAGCGGCGCATCGGGCTCCAACCCGGCCTCCGCGTCGGTGACCGCGGGCAGTTCCTCGTAGTCGACCACGATGAGTTCGAGAGCGTCCTCGGCGATGTACCGGCTGTCGGCGACGACGGCGGCGACCGGCTCGCCCACGAATCGCGCTTTGTCGGTGGCGAGCACCGACCAGGTGATCTGCCGCAGAGTCGGGATCATGGGGAGGTGGTGGCTGAACTCTCCGGTTTCAGCCGCGAGTTCGGCCCCGGTGAACACCCCGATCACTCCGGGCAGAGTCATGGCCCCCGAGACGTCCACGTCGCGGATTCGAGCGTGGGCCAACGGGCTCCGCAGGATGGCGATGTGCTTGAGGTCAGGTCGCTGGACGTCACCCAGAAACTCGCCCTGACCGCACAGAAGCCGGGTGTCCTCGCGACGCCGGGTTCCCGTGCCGGTCTGCGGAGGCGCCTGGGGTGGCGCGGCGACGCTCACGACTCCTCCGCGGCGACGGCCTCAAGCGCGTTGACGATGTTGACGTATCCGGTACAGCGACAGAGGTTGCCCGACATCCACTTTTCTATCCGATCCCGGGTCGGGTGCGGGTCCGTCTCGAACAACTCCAGCGCCGTCAACACCATGCCCGGCGTGCAGAAGCCGCACTGCAGGCCGTGGTGCTCCGACAGGGCCTGCTGGATCGGATGCAATGCCCCCGGAGAACCGACACCCTCGATGGTGCGCACCTCTGCCCCGCCCACCTGAACGGTGAACATAAGACACGACCGCACGCCGCAGCCGTCGACCAGCACCGTGCAGGCGCCGCAGGCGCCCTGCTCGCAACCTGCGTGAGCCCCGGTCATGGCAAGGCGGTCCCGCAAGCTGTCCAGCAGCAACTCGCGCGGTTCCACGTCGACCTCTGCGGCCTCGCCATTGAGCGAGAATCGGACAGTCGTCATGCCGTTCCACTCCTCATTCCGCTCCTCCTCGTTGCGATCGGTGCGCGTGCATTCAGCCGCGGCCACCGGAGCGGCCAGATCCTGCCCGCTCCCAGGCTCGCCGCAGGGCGTCCGCGGCGAGCACGGCCGCAAGCTCGCAGCGATAGTCCTTCGAACCGTGCACGTCGCCGGGTGGATCCGCCGCCGCCGCGACTCGTCGCCCCAGCTCTTCCGCTGCTCCGTCGACAAGGACGGACTCTCCCAGAAGGAAGTTGCCCGCCGCGCTGAGATCCACCGGGGTCGTGCCAAGACCACATCCGGCGACTCGCAGCTGCTCACAGGTCCCGGAGTCGTCGCGGTGCAGAATGACGGCCACGCCTGCCGTGGCGAAGTCACCGTGGCGGCGGACGAACTCCGAGAATGCGCCACCGTCACCCTCGCTGTGTCCGGGCATCTCGACCGCGGTCAGCAGTTCCGACGGCTCGAGGCTGGTCGTGAAGGGGCCCGCGAACAGTTCAGCCGCGGGAATGGCCCGCTCGCCCCCGGTGCTGGTGGCAATCACGTGCCCGCCGAGCGCCACGAGCAGCGCCGGTAGCTCGGCGACGGGATCGGCGTGCGCGAGACTGCCGCCGAACGTGCCCCGGTTACGGATTCCGACGTGGCCGATGAGCCCGGCCACTTCGGCGACGATGGGCGCCTTCTCGCGCACCAGCGGGTCGGTCTCCAGGAAGCGATGGCGACACATCGCGCCGAATCGCAACGTCCCGTTGCGGGCCTCGAAACCCGACAGAGTCCGCAGGTGGTTCACGTCCACGAGCAGCGTCGGGCGCGCCAAGCGCAGATTCATCAGCGGCACCAGGCTCTGCCCCCCGGCAAGTATCCGGGCTCCCTCGGCACTCGCGAGGCTCTCGACCGCCTCGCCAACGCTCCCGGCGGAGACGTAGTCGAAGCGTGGGGGCTTCATGCCGGCACCGCCGCCAGCGTCGCACCCGCTCGCCGATCCTCTGCCCGGTAGCGGCCCACCAGCCAGGTGTTGAACTGCGCCAGGACCGATTCCTGCCACGAGTAGCGCCCGCGCGGCGCGAAACGGGACGCCATCCCCCGCTGTACGGCCGTGTTGGTGGGCAGATCCTGGTTGTTGAACAACTCCACCCCGTGGATTGCCGCGCCGAGCAACTCCCCGAACAGCGGCACCTCCAGCGTCGACGGCGGGAAGATGTAGGACATCGTCAAGGTGTGCGACGACTCGCTCACGGGCTGGACGGTGAACCAGAAGGCAGAGTCCGGCTGGAACCCCATCAGCAGGCTGGGAGGAACGTACGCGAACATCATCCGCCAGCGCTCCTCCTCGGTGAGCGTCGGGATGATCGGGAAGATCGCCTTCTGAGTCGGATTGAAACCGCCGTCTGGAATCGTCGTTCCCACGAAACCGTACATGGCGGCGTCGCCCTCCTCGAAGGGCGCGTACCAAGCGTTCCGCGACGGAGCGAAGTCGTGGATCCCCTTGTGAAGGCGGTCGGGGTGGTAGCCCTCCATGAAGTTCTCGACCATGATCTTCCAGTTGAACGGCAGGCCGCCGATGGTCTCGGGCTCCACCGTGACCATGTCCTCGACGTGGTAGTTCGCGAGTACCTCGTCAAGCTTGCCGAGCCGGGGGCCCAGCGGCGGGGCCTCCTCATCGAAATTGACGAAGATGAACCCCTTCCAGAGTTCCGTCCGCAGCCGGGGCAGGCTGATATCCGAGCGGGCGAATCCCGCTGTCTTCCCCATCTCGGGCGCACCGACGAGTCTGCCGTCGAGGTCGTACGTCCACCAGTGATAGGGGCAGCGGAACGTCCGGCAGTTGCCGGATGTCTCCGGTGGCAACTCGAGCCACTCCGACGGCGGCCGCTGCGCGGGAGCCGTCACGCACATACCCCGGTGCTGGCAGACCGAGGACATGACGTTGACATCGTCCTGCGTTCCGCGAGCGACGATCATCGGCTCCCCTGCCACAGTGATCGTGTAGAAGTCACCGACGTTGGGGATCTGGTCGACGCGTCCCACACAGATCCACTCGTGACCGAAGACGGCCTCCTTCTCGAACGCGAAGAAGTCGGGATCTGCGTACACCGCAGGCGGAAGGCCGACCGCAGCGCTGAAGTCCTGGGCCGACGCGCCGAGGCTCTCCAGCGGGATGGGGCAGCGGCAGTGTGTCAACACGAGCACCTCCAAGTCGTTCGAACGCCTCACGCTAGTGCGCGCCACCGGGCCGGTGGAGGTCGATGAGAACTACATCGGCGGGCGCGCCCGCAACATGCACGCTCGGGTGCGCCGCTAGCGCATCCACGGCCGGGTGGCCGGCCGATCATCATCGGCGGCGGGTCGCCGCGAGTGTTGCGTATCGCAGGCCGCGAAGCCGATATTGCCAGCCTCAACTTCGAGTCGGCTGCGAGACTCAGACAATCGTCGTGCTGGGAGAAGCTCAGGCCCGCTCACCGCGCGCCAGTCACTATTAGCCCTGATTGTTAATGAGAATGGTTTGGGGGGTGGTTTGGTTGTTGTTGGGGTCTTTGGGCGGGGTGTTGGGTGCTGGTGGGGTGTTTGATTGTGGGCTTTGGGGTCCGGTGGGGTGTTGTTTCGGGTTTGTGGTTGGTGTGGGGGCGCGTGTGGTTGGTCCGCCGGGTGGTTCGTGGTGGCGGTTGTGGTGTTTGGTGCCCTTTGGTGGGGTGTTCAGCGGAGGGCGTTGATGTGGTTGTAGATGCGGGCGAGGTGCGGTGCGCCGGGGTGGTTGGTGGGCAGGCGGATGGTCGTTCGGCGCCCTGAGCGGGTGAGGCGTCCGGGGGTGTGCCAGAGGGTCCAGCGGAGGCGTTTGGCGGCGGCTTTGGCGAGGGTGTCGGCGGCGCAGGTGAGTTGTTGGAACCACACGACGAGGGTGCGCGCCCAGCACACGAGCGCCATCCAGGCGGCGTTGGCGTCGAAGTCCCTGAAGGGCAGGCGTGTGAGGCCGGCGTCTTTGAGGGCGGCGATGTGGTCCTCGACGACGGCGTGGGCGCGCATGTGCGCGTCGCGCTCAGCGGCGGGGCCTGTTTGGTCGGTCCGGTGGCCCCAGTAGCGCCAGGCGTCGCTTCCGAACAACGAGCGTTGCGCGCCGCGGTGGCGGGGTTCGCGGCGCACGATCAGGCGGGTTCCTTTGGGCCAGTCGGCGGTGTCGACGTAGTCGGTGAGGTCCGCGACCGCCGCGCCGGGGCGCACGTCGCCGCTTTGGCGGATCGCGCGCTGCCAACACTTGTCGGTGACGGGCACCGCGGCGATGGCGCTGTCGATGGCGTCGTTGCGGCGCGCCACCAGGGAGAATCCCACGTTGCGCACCCGGCAGGCTGCGGCGATCTTCGTCGAGCAGCCCGCCGAGTCGGTGCGCAACACCACCGCCCGGGCGACAAGGGCGGCGTCGTCGCCTGCCCGGTGCCCGGCCGCGACCGCCTCGGGCAGCCGCCCGATCGCCGCGTCGAGGAGCGCGATGTGGTCGTCGATGTTGTTGGCGGCCGCGTTGCCGGGGCGCAACACCGCGCCGAGCGCGTCGCCGTCGTCGCTGAAACACAACAACGGATGAAACCCGTAGCCGCCCTTGTAATGCGCCGCCGCGCCGGCTTTGTGTTCGCTGTGAACCTCCACCAGCGTCGCGTCGATGTCCAAGACCACCGGCGCGGTGGCGTCCACCGGCGCCCGGCGCGCCCAGACCTGCTCGCGCACCGCCGCCTGGTGTGCCCACAGGTCCCCCACCGTCGCCGGACTCAACCCACGCAGCGTCCGATACAACGTCGGCGCCGACGCCACCGCCCCGAACAGGCCCCCCTCGGCGCGCAGATACTCGATATCACTACAGCACTCCCCGCCGCCGGCGAGCATCAACATCGCCTGCGTCAACACCTTGCCCCGATCATGGCCCGGGGCCCGCTCACCGCCCCACCGCACACCACACGACAAAGACGCCCCCACCCCCAAACGATCAGCAAACAACCCCAAAGCGTGCAACCCCACAAGACCAACCAGCCCGCCGCCGCCGCCTTCTACCCGCACCTCACGCACACTGTTAGTCTTCACCTCGGAAATGCCTCTCTTTCTGGGATCGAAACGCGCAATTACACACGCATCATCCCATGTCAGAGAGGCTTTTCCGCGGACGCGCACCCCCACCACCCCACAACCCGTGAACAATCAGGGTTAGTCGGCCCGACCAGCAGCGGAGTCTCACAGCCTCGCCCGACCGCCAGGAGCCGGCGTATCGCGCAAGCACAGTTCGGAGCAGCGCAAAGCTGCGCCTTGACTGATCAACCCAGGCTTGACAGAATAGTTTGCCGATCAGGCAAGAAGTCCGATTCTTGAGGGGCACGGATGGCTCTCGGGCATGGTGCATGGTCAAAGACACCTCCAAGGATGTCTCGCACTATCTGGCCCGAGCCGGACTCTCGGGCTGCGACCCATCGTGGCGACGGGCGCTCTGCGCAACCTGACGGCCGTCCGAGCTGAACCGACGTGCTGAGTGGCGGCGCAAAGCCTGAGCGACATCAACCGCGGAAAGTCGGCTGATGTCCACGAGGGAGTGCCCAATGCATAGAAAGCAACAACAAGGGGTTTACATGTCCAAGTCAAGATCAATCATTTTGCGCATCGTGGCGTTGTTGGCAGTCTTAGTCCTTGTGGTTTCTGCGTGCTCGGGCGACGACGCCGAGCCTGTTGCCGAGCCTGCTGCTGAGCCTGTTGCCGAGCCTGCTGCTGAGCCTGTTGCCGGCGACGAACCCATGGAGGACGCCGAACCCATGGAAGACGACGAACCCATGGAAGACGACGAACCCATGGAGGACGCCGAACCCATCACTCTCGGATACGTTGTGGCTGGCGACAGCCAAGACGGCGGGTTCTACCAGGGTCAGATTGATGCCGCTACCAGGGCGGCTGAGGTCCACGGTTGGGAGGTCATCGTCATCGACCAGGTGAATCCCGGCGCTGCGCAGGAGGCGTTTCAGAACCTTGCCCGCCAGGGGCCTGACATCATCGTCGGCGGGGGCGCAGAGCTCACCGACGGGTTCATCCCCGTTGCATGTTCGGGCGAGTTCGACCAGATCAGCTGGTTCCTGGTTGCTCCGTTCCCGCCCCCCGAACCGTGTTTCGCGACGGGCGACTCCAACGAAGCGCAGGCGCACTACCTTGGCGGCGTTGCCGTGGGCCTGCTGCTCGACCGCACCGGGGGCGACACGATCGCATGCGATATCGCCGGCCCCGAGCTCGACTTCGTCCGGAACGCCGCTGCGCACCTGGAAGCCGGGCTCAAGGACCACAACCCGGACTACGAGCTCCGGGTCACGTTCACCGGCGACTTCGAGAACGCAGCGCTGGCGCAGGAGGCGGCGCAGGCGCAGATCGACCAGGGCTGCTCCGTCATCTACCCGTATCTGGGCGGCGCGCTCAGCGCCGTGGTCAGAGCAGGCAACAACGCCGGGATCAACGTGGTCGCGACATCCGTGAACCGCTGTGATGACCCGAGCGCGGAGTTCGCGATGGGGATCACCTTCAACCCGGCGACGTGGATCGACCAGGTGTTCCAGTCGATCGCGTCGGGCGAGTTGGTGCATGGCGACTCCCTCGGGCTGTTCGGCGTCGCCGACAACGCCGGGGTCGGCGCGGTGATCTGCGACGCAAGTCCTGAGGAACAGAAGGTGCTCGACGACACCGCAGCGCGGATCGCAGCAGGCGAGATCGATTTCGAAGCGATCGCGGGCGGGGGATGATGATTGCCGCCTAAACCCGCAAGGCCCGGCGGGGACACTCCGGAGGGAGGTCAGGCCGAGCCGGGTCAACACGAGCGGGGGCGGTCGGAGCCCGACCAGTCCCCCAACGGATCCGCCCAAGAGTCGAACGCGCTGCTGACCGTCGAGGCGGCAACGAAGGTCTACGGCAGGATCGTTGCGTGTGACGCTGTCTCGCTCGCGGTCAACTCGGGTGAGATCCGCGGGCTGCTCGGTCAGAACGGCGCCGGAAAGTCCACACTCATGAAGATGGTGTCGGGCGTTGTACGTCCTGACGGCGGCCAGGTCCTGCTCGACGGCAGTCAACTCCCGCCGGGCGACCCGATCGCTGCGCTGGAAGCGGGCATCGGGATGGTCCACCAGCACTTCAGCCTCGTCAGCGCGTTGACGGTGTGGGAGAACGTCGCTCTCGGAGAGCGAGGTCGGATCCGGTCCTCGGAGGCGATTGAGCGCGTCGTCGAGATCGGCGAACGTTACGGACTCCCGATCGATCCCCGTGCACGCGTGGAGGATCTCAGCCCCGCTCAGCGCCAGCGCGTCGAGATCATCAAGTGCCTTCGCCAGGACCCCAGGCTGATCATCCTCGACGAGCCAACCTCGGTCCTGACATCCCAGGAATCGCGAGTGCTTTTCGACGTGCTGCGCGGGATGGTCAACGAGAGAGGATGCGCTGTCGTACTCATCAGCCATCGCCTCGAGGAGATCCTCCACGCGACCGATCGGGTCACAGTCCTCCGAGACGGCCGCGCCATCTCCACGATTGCGACCGACACTGCGACGGCAGCGTCCCTTGCCAACGAGATGCTGGGTCGCGAATCGTCGCTCGAGGCGGAGGGTGCGGCAATCGGGCTCTTGACCGTCCAGGAACGGCTGGGTCCAGGCGGGGCCGGCGAGGTGCCTGCCGAGCCTGCCGACAGGACCGAATCTTCTTCCGTGCCTTCGGACGCCGAGCGAGCCGTGGTGCTGAAGGTGGAGAACGTGAGCGCACGCGGTCCCGACGGGCGCAGGCTTCTTGAGGGTCTGTCGCTCAGCGTCCGCAGGGGCGAGATCCTTGGCGTGGCCGGCGTGGAGGGCAACGGACAGGATGCGCTCGTCGAGCTGCTCTCGGGCCTGCTCGCTCCCGACGCGGGCAGGGTCACGGTCTCGGGACGCGAGATCCCGCTCGGCCGCCCCGACCGGCACTCAACCATCGGCGTGATTCCATCGGACCGGCGCGAGTCCGGGAGCGTCCTCAGCATGACCGTCGCAGAGAACCTCGTGCTGAACCAGCTGGATCGCGTGATGCGGCGCGGGGTGATCATGCCCCGGCTCTTGCGCAGACGAGCAGGCGAGCTCATCCGGCAGTTCGGCATCGCCGCCGCGAGCATGGACGCGCCCATGTGGTCCCTCTCGGGCGGGAACCAGCAGCGCGTCGTGCTGGCTCGCGAACTCTCGCGAAACCCCGACGTCCTGCTCGCCGCGCAACCCACGCAGGGTCTCGACGTCGGCGCCATCGAGGACATGTGGACCCGGCTGCGCGACGTCGCGCTCGGCGGGACGGCCGTGCTGCTCATCTCCACCGAGCTGGACGAGATCCTCGCCTTGGCCGACCGGATCGACGTTATCCACCGCGGCACCATCGTCGGGAGCATGGCCAGTGCCGCCGTGGATCACGAGAGGCTCGGGCTCATGATGGGAGGCCAGGCGGCGTGAAGCCCGACACAACCGGCCGGGAGGCGGCGGGCCGGGAGGAGGAGTTGCCCGACCTGGAGGAGACGGCGAGCCGCGTTCCCCTCGGTGACAAGCTCGTTTTTCCGCTCCTGCTGGTCGTCTCGATCGGGATGGCACTTCTGATCGCGTCGCTCTTCTTGGAGTTCACGGGCAGCAGCACAGGGACCGTGTTCTCGGCAATGATCCGAGGCAGCGTCGGCTCTGTCCCGTCGCTGGTGACGACCATCAACCACATGACCCCACTGCTCATCGTCGCAGTCGGAGCTTCCATCGCCGGCCGGGCCAGCCTGATCAATATCGGCCTTGAGGGACAGATGGCGTTCGGCGCAATGTTCGGGACCGCGGTGGGACTGGCCCTGCCGGCACCGGGATTCGTAGCGATTTCCGTGATTCTGGTGGCCAGCGTGATCGGAGGGGCGTTCTGGGCGTCGGTGGCCGCGGCCTTCAAGTACGGCCGAGGCATCAGCGAGGTCATCACGACACTGCTGCTCAACTTCGTTGCCTTCGAGATCATATCGTTCGCAGTCAATCGGTCATGGCTCCTCCAGGAGTCGCCCGGAGCAGCCGCGTTCGTTGCCCTCAATCCACAGTCGGACCGCCTGCCCGACGCCGCTCAGCTACCGTTTCTCGCATCAGGCGAGGGCTTCCGGCTCCAATTCGGGATCGTCATCGCGATCGTCGTCGCCGCGGGCGCCGCGTTCGCGATCGCGCGCTTGCGCTGGGGATTCCGACTGCGAATGTTCGGGTTCAACCCTCGGGCCGCACGCCGCTTCGGCGTGCGGCCTTGGATGATCGGAGGGAGCGCTCTTCTGCTCTCGGGGGCTATGGCGGGGCTCGCCGGCGGCGTGCTCCTCAGCGGTCACGTCATGCGCATTCGGACCGGATTCGCGAACAATTACGGCTGGGAGGGCCTACTCGTCGGTCTCGTCGCCGGCTTCCGTCCGCTGTACGCGATCCCGGTGGCCTTCCTCTACGGTGCACTGCGCGCCGGCGGTGGCGTGCTCGCCGCAACAGGCGTCGATCAGGCGCTGGTCGGCATCGTCCAGGCTCTGATCGTCATTGCCGTCACGCTGCCCTCGCTGTACATGATCTATCGGGGTCGTCAGCGCCAAGCGCGCGCGATTCGCGACCGCGCGTGAGTTCAGCGGTCCCCCTCCCGGTGCGAGCGCCACGAGGCGTCCGCACCCGTACTCGACCCGAAGGACCGGGATGATCCACGACATCACGATCATTCTCGACAGCGCCTCGCGACTGGCGGCGCCTCTCCTCTTCGTGGCGCTCGGTGAAATGGTCGCGGAACGGGGCGGGACACTGAACATCTCCGTCGAAGCGATGATGCTCGGCAGCGCCTTCGGCGGGGCGCTCGGGAGTTCCGCGACCGGCTCGACGGTCCTCGGGCTGCTCATCGGCATCGCCGTGGGATTGGCGGTGGCGATCATCCAAGCGGTCTTGAGCCACTGGTTCACGATCAACCAGTTCGTTGTGGGACTCGCGCTCAACATCCTCGTCCTCGGCAGCACGAGTTTCTTGCTGGCATCGATCCAGATGAACCCTCTGCAGTTCGGCACGTGGTCGATCCCCGTTCTCGCCGAGATCCCGCTCGTAGGCCGGGCGCTCTTCGAGCAGAAGCCCCCCTTCTTCCTGCTCTACGTCCTGGTCCCTTTGATTTGGTGGGTGCTGTGGCGCAGCCGTTGGGGACTCGAGATTCGCGCCGCGGGCGAGGACCCCGACTCGTCAACCATCACGGGCATCCCGGTCAATAAGCGGAGGCGACAGTCGATCTATCTCTGTGGAGCGTTGGCCGGGCTGGGCGGGGCCTACCTTTCGGTCGGCGTGATCGGAGCATTCTCTCCGAACATGACCGCCGGCCGGGGCTTCATCGCGATCGCGGCCGTGATCTTCGGCGGGTGGACGATCAGGGGCACCGTTCTGGGCTGCCTCCTGTTCGCTTGGGCCGACGCGCTGCGGCTAGCGCTCCCGGCCATCGGAATCACGATCACACCCCAGGTGCTGATCTCGGCGCCGTACCTGCTTGCCCTCCTGGCCATGCTCCTGTTCGCGCGGGGCAAGCGGCAGCCCGCAGCCCTCGGCCGCACTTTCGCGCCCGGGGGCGCGTGACCGTCCCGGTTCGCCCCTTCTCCGATGGCGGGCGCCATTCCGGCCCCTTGACCCCCACCATCCATCGGCGCTACGTTCTCAACGGCAGACAGGAAACTGGAATCCTTAGGGGGTCAGCAACGCCTTCGAGCGAGCCGGACCCTCTCTTGAAGGCGTCTCATACATGGCCATCCCAACAACACCGCTGGTCCGCCGCATCCTCGAGAGCAACCTGGAGGCCTCGAACAAGGAGGTCGACGAGGCGGTCATGCTGCCGGCGAAATGCTATACGAGCCCCGAGTTCTTCGAGTTCGAGAAGCGCGCCCTCTTCAAGAAGGAGTGGGTGTGTCTCGGGCGGGCCGACGAGATCCCGAATGCGGGCGACTACCTCACCGCGACCATCGCGGACGAGCCGCTCGTGGCGGTGCGCGGCAAGGACGGCCAGGTCCGGGTCATGTCATCCGTTTGCCGGCACCGCGCCATGGTGATCACGGATCAGATTCCAAAGCCTCGCGAGAAGTGGTGGGACACCAGGCCCACCGAGACATCGGGCAACTGCGGGCATGCCTTCCGCTGCCCGTACCACTACTGGACCTACAACCTGGAGGGCGACCTCATCGGTGCGCCCGACATGCAGCGGACCAAGGGATTCCGGCGCGAGGACAACGGCCTGCCCAACCTCCGCGTCGAGGTGTGGAACAACTTCATCTTCGCCAACTTCGACCAGAGCACTGCTCCGCTCGCGCCCAAGCTCGAAGCAGTCGACGCGATGATCACGAACTGGAATATCTCCGACATGGTCCCCGGCGAAGCCGAGCTCCTGGCGGATCTCCCGTGGAACTGGAAGGTCATGGTCGAGAACTTCGTGGAGTTCTACCATTCCGACCGCTTGCACCATCCGATCTGCGAGTTCTCGCGGAGCGGCAGCTACGAGATGCGCGATGACTTCGATCCATCCGGCGCCACGATCATCGGCGCCGGGAAGACCACGCACGCCGATTTCGGATTCAACCCGACTTTCAAGGCGCTGTTCCCGCCGATTGCCACGCTCACTGAAGAGGAACGGGCGTTGGCCGTGTTCTTCTTGGTGCCGCCGACGCTGGCCTTCGGCGTCAACTCCGATTCGGCGTTCTACTTCCTCCTGAATCCAACGGCGGTCGACCGGCTCGATATCAAAGTGGCGGGACTGTACCCCCGGGAGTATCTGGAACATCCCCGGTTCCACCACCTCGAGGCAGTTGCCGCGCTCGGCATCGAGTACTTCAACGAGCAGGACTTCGGCGCGGTCTCGTCGATACAGCGCGGATTGCGGTCGGACTTCGCGCCCAGAGGCCAACTGTGCTGGCAGGAGCAACCCATCACGCACTTCAACCGCTGGCTCATTCCCCGGTACTCGAACGCACTCTTGGACTGAAGACCCGCACGTGTATGACTGGCCGCAGATCGACTGGCACTCGCTGCGCGACTACCGGATGGCGCGGACCCGGTCGCTGATGGATGCCAAAGCGCTGGATCACGTGCTGTTCACGGCGTTCGACAACATCCGCTATGTGACGGACTACCGCGTCATGACGATCTCGGAGAACCACGATTGGTTCGCCGCACTTGTGGACCGCGATGGCCAGAGCCTGATCTTCGTGCCGTTCGTCGATGAGGTGGTTCCCGAGCCGCTGCCAGCGCTGCCCAACGTCAGCGCCTGGGTTCCGGCGCCCTCATGGTCGGCGAGCACGATGCACGTGGCCGTGTGGGCTCGTCTGCTCGCCGAGCAGGTCGAACGCGTCGGCGCCCGCCGCATCGGTGTGGACACGTTCGCGTGGCAGGTGTTCGAGGCCCTGCGGGAGCGGCTGCCGAACGTGGAATTCGTGGACATTGCACTCGAGATGTTCGAGATCCGGGTCGAGAAGCATCCGGCCGAGATCGAGCTTCTCGAGGCCGTAAGCCGCGTCAATGCGATAGCCGCACAGGAAGCGATCGAGGCGCTTGCGCCCGGGATGCGGGATTACGACGTCCTCTCAGTGGCGATGGAGTCGTTACAGCGCCAAGGCGTGGAATATCTCACGCATTCCGTGTGCAACGTCCGGCAACCGAGCGGTGAATGGTTCGCGAAAGGCGCAGAGTTGCGAGATGGCGATGCCTTCTTCTTTGACATCGGCGCGTATGGGCAAGGGGGATACGCGTCTGACATCTGCCGAACCGCGTTCGTCGGAGATCCCCGCCCCGAGGTGGTGAGAGGCTATGAGGTTCTCCTGGAAGCCTACCGCGCTGCCCAGGACCGCTGTCGCCCCGGCGTGAGTGCATCAGAGATCCACGAGGCTGCCAACGCCGTGCTCGTCGGGCACGGCTATCCGCGCACGCCGTACGCCGTCGGCCACGGCATCGGGCTCCGAGCGTGCGAGTGGCCAACGATGTATCGGCCCGATCTCATGAGCGCGGATGTGCCACTCGTCGCCGGCGCGACGATCGCGCTGGAGCCGGAAACGGTCGTCGAGATCGGCGGCGAATCCGTCGTGCTGAAGATCGAGGACAACTTCCTCGTGGAGGACGACGGCCTCCGGATACTCAGCGAAGTCCCTCACGGCCCCTCCTGACGGGCGTGTCGGATCGGGGGCGTGCCGACGACCTCTGCTCGATGTCGGTTGCGTCGCTCACCGAGGCCCTCGATGAGGGTCAGGTCACGGTGGTTGATGTGGTGGAGGCCCATCTCGAGCGCATCGACCTGCTCAACCCGGTGCTGAACCTGCTGTGCTTCGTCTACGGCACAGAGGCACGCTCGGCGGCGCGCCGGGCAGCGGACACGACGACGACATCGCACCCGGGCGGAAAGGAGCCTTTGCGCGGTGTCCCCTACGTCCTGAAGGATTTCACGCCGACCCGACACCTCCGCACGACGCGCGGGTCGTATGCGTTCGAGCACTGGGTGCCCGAGGCCGACCCTCCGATGGTGGAGCGGATGCGGACGTCCGGCGCGATCCTCGTCGGGAAGTCGGCGACATCCGAGCTCGCGCACTCCTCCTTCACGAGGACCCCGCTGTGGGGCACGTCGCGCAATCCGTGGGACCCCACGCGGACGCCGGGCGGGAGCTCGGGTGGCTCTGCGGGCGCGGTCGCGTCCGGCATGGCGGTCCTGGCCGAGGGCTCAGACGCGGGCGGATCGGTGCGCATCCCGGCCTCCTGCTGCGGTGTCGTCGGATTCAAGCCGACTTACGGCCGGATCCCCATGCACGCCACGCCCGACGATTTCGATCCCGTTTACCACTTCGGGCCGATGGCACGGAACGTCGACGATGTCCTGGCCATGTTCAGCGTGATCGAGGGGCCTGACGAGCGAGATCCCGTGTCGGTGGTTCCGGGGCTCGGACGCCCGCTTGAACCAGCGATCGACCTGCGCGGCCTGAGGGTCGCCCTGAGCCTCGACCTCGGCTACTACCGCGTGCACCACGAGGTCGCGGACAACACGGCTGCGCTCGCGGGGACGCTTGAGGAACTCGGCGCCTATGTCGAGCCGGTTGAGCTCGGGTGGGACGCGTCGATCAACTGGGCGTGGGACGCGAACTGGGCTGCAACCCTCGCCTCACTGTACGGTGACGCGCTCGCGGGTCACGAGGAGCACACGGATCCCGAGCTGCTCAGGCTCGTGGAGTACGGTCGCCGGCTCACCGCAGTCGAGCTCAAGGGTGTGGGGCCGATCCGAACGCGCCAGTGGGAGCGGCTTCGCCCGGTGCTCGAGCACCACGACGTACTCGTTTGCCCGACGCTCGCGCTTCCTGTCCCGCCTGCCGAGGGAGTCGAAGACTCGGACTACGGCACGACGGGATCCGACGGCATGTTCGGCGGTCTGGAGATGACCTCGCCTTTCAACCTCGTGCCCTTCTGCCCCGTGATCTCGGTGCCGACGGGGTTCAGTTCCGACGGCCTGCCAACCGGCGGCCAGATCGTCGGGCGCCGCTTCGCGGACGAGACGGTGCTCGCCGTGGCCAAGGCGTTCCAGGTCGCCCGACCCTGGCCGACGCCGCCGGTGCCCCCCGCGGCTCGCCCCATCGACCGAGGGTGATCTCGGCCACTGCTCGCAGCCGTCACGCCGACGAGCTTGCCGGTCGATCGCCGTGCTAAGTCAGCGCCGCCGCCAGCCTGCCGCTCTGGGACAGACCTTCCGGCGAGGAATCACCTGACCGAGACGGCTGCCGGGACACTCCCGCCGGCGATCCCGACCCTCGCGGTCGTGCACACCTCGGAAGTCAGGCCCCGTTCGACCAGTGTCGCTCGTACCGGGCCACGAGCCAGCGGTTGAACTGCGCCAGCGTCTCCTCCTGCCACGAGTACCGGCCACGCGGAGCGAACACCGAGGCCAGACCGATCTGCACCATCTCGTCGGCGTAGATGTCCTGCACATTGAAGTTGTTCACTCCCTGCTCGGCCTGCTCGAACAGATACTCGAACATGGGATCGGCCAGGGCGGACGGTTCAAAGCAGTACCCGATGTTGATCGTGATCTCCCCCGGGCCGTCGGGGCTGATGATGAAGTAGGCGATCTCGTCGGGAACGATGGCCAGCGCGAGCGTCGGCGGGATGAGCACGAACCCGCCACGCTTGCGCTGCTCGTCGGTGAGATTGCTGAACACCGGCAGGAGGCACTTCTTGGTCGGATTGAACGAGCCGTCGATGTCGGTGAAGTGCTGGACGCGGCCGATGGCGCCGTCATCGGGGTCCCAGGGCAGGTAGTCGTTCAGGTGGCTGGGGGCGAACGTCTGGAGGGGGCCGTGCAGCCGGCTCGCATGGTACGGGTCGTTGAAGTTCTCCATCATGACCTTCCAATTCCACTGGAGGCCAGGGAGCGTCTTCCCCTCGCGTGTGACCGTCTCCGGAAGGTCGTAGTTCTCCAACATGGCGTCGATCTTGCGCAGAGACGGGCCGAGTGGTTGGGCACCGGGGTCGAGGTTGCAGAAGACAAAGCCCTGCCACAACTCCGTGCGGAGTCGCGGAAGTCCGTGGTCGGCCTTGTCGAATCCCACGGCCCGCTCCATGGCCGGAGCTCCCAGGAGCCCGCCGTCCAGACCGTAGGACCAGTGGTGGTACGGGCAGGTGAACCGGCGCGTGTTGCCGGCACCCTCTGCCAGCACCATGCCCCGGTGCTGGCAGACGGCCGAGATCACGCCGATCTCATCATCGGAGTCTCGCAGCAGGATCAGGGGCTCGCCGGCGATCGCGATGCACCGGAAGTCGCCCGGTTTCGGGACCTGATCGGCTCGACCGACGCACAGCCACTCGTGCCGGAAGATGGATCGCCGCTCGAACTCGTAGAACTCCTGGGAGGTGTAGATCAGCGGCGGCAACAGGCGCGCCTCGTTGACCGCCTTGGTGGAGGCGGCGAACGAGTCGCGCAGTTCGGTCGTCAGCACGGTCATGCGCAACCCCCTGTGGTGTGTTGGCCCCCCGGCGCGGTCGGGCCCCCCGGCGCGGTCAGGCGCGGCTGCGCGACGCGCTCGAGGGTCACCGGCGACACGTACCTGGTCCGCGCCCAGCCCTCCTCGTAGGGGCAGATCACCCGATCCTCGAAACGCAGGCGGGCAATCCTCCATTCGCCGTGCTGCTTCACGAAGTCGTTGTCGTAATAGGCGATCAGCCAGACGGCGGTCTCTCCGTCGAACAGGGTGGCCGCCTCCAGGGCGTGCCAGCGCCCTCGGGCCTCGGCGCCGTCGGGGGAGATGGTGACAACGGGGTTCGTGAGGAAATGGGCCGTGAACGGGAGCATCGACGGGTTTCCACGGAACATCTCCCTGATCTCGTCGAGACCGTCGGCCCTGAACTCTGTCAGATTCCCCCGGCCCTCCCAGACCGCGTCCGGCGCGAAGAACCCCGCGGTCACCTCTGCGTCCTTGATGACGTCGATCGCGTGGACGTAGCGGTGCATGAGCTGCTCGATGGCGCGTTCGGCCTCGATGCGCCCGAGACGTCGCTCCATCCCGTCCAGCCGCCCTCGAAGATCATCCATTTGCGTGCTCCTCCGGCTCGGGCTGCTCGACCGGACTCTCGTCCCGGCCCTCAGATGAGTGCTTGGCTCTCGGCATAAGCCCGGTACCTCTGGTATAGCCAACGATTCAACTGCGCCACGGTGGTCTCCTTCCAGGAGAACGGGCCCCGGGGGGCGAACCTCGATCGGAGCCCCTTCTGCACCGACGTGTCGGCCACCACGTCCTGATCGTTGTACATCATGATCCCGTCGACGATCCAATCGATGATCTTGCCGAAGTTCCGGACGTTGGTCGCCTCCGGGGGCACGCACAGACCCACCCGGATCGTGATCCGATTGGCGCCACCGGGCAGTACGAGGAAATAGAACATGTGGTCGGAGACCAGGCCGAGCGGCATCATCGGCGGGATCATCGCGAACATGACGCGATTCCTCTGCTCCTCGCTGAGGGCGGGGATGGGCGGCAGGAGGGCCTTGTGCAGGGGGTTGAATGCACCGTCGGCGCGATCGAAGCCCGTTGGATGCATGATCACGTTCTCGTCGGGGCTGTGCTCCACGAACGCATGGCCGAGCGCGAAGTCGTGGATCCCCTTGTGCAGGTAGGCGTTGTGGTAAGGCTCCAGGAAGTTCTCGAGCATGACCTTCCAGTTCCACGGGTAGTCGGGAATATCCATGGTCGGCAGGCTCACCATGTCCGCGACGCCGTAGTTCTCCATCTCATCGGCGAGTTGGGTCAGGGTCGGAGCGAGCGCAGGAGGGTCCGGATCGAAGTGGGCGAACACGAACCCCTGCCAGAGTTCGACGGAGAGTTGAGGCAGGCAGATCTCGTCCCGGCGGAAGTTGTTGGTCCGGCCCATCTCGGGCGCATGCCGGAGGCGCCCGCGCAGATCGTACGACCAGGAATGCAGAGGGCAGCGGAACAGCCCGGTCTCCTTGTGGCCGGGGTCCTCGGCCAGCAGATGACCCCGGTGCTGACAGACTGCTGACATCACTCGGATCGTCTCGGTGTCGTCCATCACGACGAGAAGCGGGTCGTCGTTAATGCTGATGGTGAAGTAGTCGCCCGGCACCTTCAGGAAGTCGGCCCGTCCCACGCAGAGCCACGAGCGTGCGTAGATGGCCTCCTTCTCGAAACCGAACCACTCCTCGGAGGTGTAGTACTCCGGAGGGAAGTAGCAGCCGTCGGCGACATCGCCGATGGAGGGCTGCATCTCCTCGAAGCGCGCGGTGTTGACGAGGTGGCCGAACCGGCGCTCCGGGCTTGCCATCATGGCTCATCCTCCCTGGCGGGCGGGCGCCCGCCGGTTGACCTCGTGTGTGAGGCTGCGACCCCGAGGATCCGTCGGGATGGCACCGTCACAGCGCGAAGTATGGTCGTCGCCCGCCTCCGACACAATCGGGGGGGCATGGGAGCCGCGGCTCCGTCATCGTGGCGGTTGCGCCGGCGAGCAGCGATCTGCTCGCGGCTTCGCTGCCGACTACCGGGGTTGCGAGACTTTCAATGCATCGAAGATCTGACAGTTCGATGCCATTGGCGTACGATGCGTTTCGGGCCGAGGTGTGACACTGGAGTCCTCCCGTGACGCGCGGCGGTGCGCAGCAAGCGCGATACTTGCTGCGCCGCTCACCACATCGTTCCGGACAGCAAGGGGGGTGTCCATGAACTCCGGCGACACCGCGTGGATCCTGGTCTCGATCGCCTTGGTCCTGTTCATGACGCTGCCGGGCTTGGCGATGTTCTACGGCGGCCTGGTGCGTTCGAAGTCGGTGTTGTCCGTAATCATGCACTGCTTCAGCATTGCAGCCGTGGCCAGCGTCCTGTGGATGATCGTCGGCTACAGCATGTCCTTCGGCGATTCCGCCGGCGGGATGATCGGTTCGCTGTCCAAGGCGTTCCTTTGGGACGTCGGGACCGACTCTCTCAGCGGCACCATCCCCGAGATCGCCTTCGCCATGTTCCAGATGACGTTCGCCGTCATCACACCGGCGCTGATCGTCGGCGCCTACGTGGAGCGGATCAAGTTCAAGGCGGTGCTCATCTTCAGCGCTCTCTGGCTGCTGGTGGTGTACTCGCCGATCTGCCACTGGATCTGGGGCGGCGGCTGGCTCGGCGACCG
The DNA here is from genome assembly GCA_963668565.2 of Acidimicrobiales bacterium. Classification (GTDB taxonomy): domain Bacteria; phylum Actinomycetota; class Acidimicrobiia; order Acidimicrobiales; family CATQHL01; genus VXNF01. Next base: position 2,587,656 of record CAXXMX010000010.1, on the reverse strand, counting down.
TGGCATCATGGACTTCGCCGGCGGCCTCGTTGTGCACACCAGCGCCGGGACGTCCGCGCTGGTGCTCGCCCGCCTCCTCGGCAAGCGCGAAGGGTTCCCCGACCACCTCTCGCCCCCGCACAACCCAGGCATGACCGCTGCGGGCGCGGCGATGCTCTGGGTCGGCTGGTTCGGTTTCAACGGGGGCAGCCAACTCGCCGCAGACGGTGGGGCCGGTATGGCCGTGACAGTCACACATCTCGCCGCCGCAACGGCAACCCTCGTCTGGATGGGGATCGAGTGGGTCAAGCTCGGCAAACCGTCTCTGGTCGGCGCGGTCACGGGCACGATCGCGGGCCTTGCCACCGTCACCCCCGCGTCCGGCTTCGTCGGTCCGGTCGGCGGCGTCATCCTGGGGGCGGCCGGCGGGGTCGTGTGCTTCTTCGCCGTCGGACTCGTGAAGGAACGTCTGGGGATCGACGATTCGCTGGACGTCTTCGCCGTGCATGGCGTCGGCGGGATACTGGGCACCCTGCTCGTCGCATTCCTCGCCACCGGTGCTCTCGGCGGAGGCGGCCTGTCGGTCAGCAGCGGCGACGTGGGGCCGCAGCTGGGCGTCCAGGCCCTCGGAGCGCTTGTCACGGTGGCCTGGGCAGGAGGGTTCTCGTACCTCATCGCCAAGGCCACCGCCGCACTGACCGGCGGTCTGCGGGTCAGTGCGGATGAGGAACGGGACGGCCTCGACTTGCCGGCGCACGGCGAGCGGGGCTACGACCTGTGATGACCTGAACCAATTGTGAGGATCGGCGCGAACGGGGCTATCGTTCTGTTGCGGACATCGTGGGCGCCCACAGTCGCCTGGCACGGCTAGATTGTCGGGGCGCCGTTGTGCGGCGCGGTGCAGCGGGGCACTATGAAATCGGCAGACAAGGAGCAGCGATGATGGAAGTCACCTCCGAGCGGCGGGGCACAGCGGTGATCATCAATACCGAGGGCCGAGTCGACGGATCCAACGCCACCGACTTTCAGGACGCTTTGGAGGGCGCCATCGGCGCCGACGACAACTCGGTGATACTGAACCTCGCGCAGTTGGACTACATCAGCAGCGCCGGCCTGCGAATCATCCTGCTCAGCGCCAAGAACCTTCGCCAGCGCGATGTCAAGTTCGCCATCTGCTCGCTGTCGCCTTCGGTTCACGAACTCTTCATCATCAGCGGTTTCGACCAGATCATCGCTATCCACAACTCGGCGGATACAGCCCTGGCCGCACTGGAAGGCTGACCGGAGGACACCTCCGGGAATCTGCGTACGGGCCATACAGGAGCGACCCCGCGAACACGCGCGCCGGGGGGAATCGGGAACGCGATGACCGAAGCGACTTACAAGATCCTGGTTGTCGACGATGAGGTCGACCTGGAGCCGCTCATGCTGCAGCGCATGCGGCGGGACATCCGATCCGGGCGCTACAGCTTCATCTTCGCGCACAACGGCGTCGAGGCTCTCGAGAAGCTCAACGAGGATGACAGCATCGACATGGTGCTGTCCGACATCAACATGCCGCAGATGGACGGGCTGACGCTTCTGGAACAGATCCCAAAGGTCGACCCCAACATCAAGTCCGTCATCGTCTCGGCCTACGGCGACATGAAGAACATCCGTACGGCCATGAACCGGGGTGCCTTCGACTTCGTCACCAAGCCCCTGGACTTCACCGACTTGCGCATCACCATCGAGCGCACGCTCGCCCATCTCACCGAGTGGCGCGCCGCCCTGGCGTCACGCGACCAACTGGTGTCGCTGCAGAGGGAACTCGATGTCGCAAACAAGATGCAGAAGTCGATCCTCCCGACGCATTTCCCGCGCCGCGACACCTACGAGGTGTTCGCCCACATGGAACCGGCCCGCAACGTCGGGGGCGACTTCTACGACGTCATCAACCTCGCGAACGGTCGCATCGGGCTGTGCATCGCCGACGTGTCCGACAAGGGGGTGCCCGCGGCTCTGTTTATGATGTCCAGCCGCACCCTGCTGAAGGGTGCCTCCATCGGCTGTGACAACCCCGGCGACGTGCTGAAGGAGGTCAACGAACTACTCCGCGAGACCAATGAGTCGGAGATGTTCGTCACTTTGCTGTATGGGATCTACGACCCCAGAACCGGCGACTTCACCTATGCCAACGGCGGCCACAACGAACCCCTCCACGTGCGCCCGGACGGAAGCTCATCGTTGCTCCCGCGCACCGGCGGGATCATCCTCGGCGTGATGGCCGGCATGGACTTCGCCCACAACACGGTGAACGTTGGACCGGGTGACACCCTGTTCCTCTACACCGACGGCGTGAGCGAAGCCATGAACGTCACGACCGAGGAGTTCGGGATGAAGCGGCTCGCGGAGATATTCGCCAGCACCCCGCCGACCGACGCGGAGGAGACGACGATGGCCGTCTTCAACGCGGTGCATGCCTTCGCCGGAGAGACACCTCAGTCCGACGACATCACGTGTCTGACCCTTCACCGCAGAGAGTCGGCAAGTTGACCACCTACTTCTGCCTGGAGGTCGGATCGGCGGAGAACGAGTCCGTTGATGATGCCCTACGGCACATGGAGCGATCAATCGACGAGTTCGGTCACCAGGAGCAATGGCCCGAGGACCTAATCTTCAAGCTGCACCTCATCCTGGAGGAACTCGGCCTGAACGCGATGACCTATGGCGGCGCCTCAAGCGTGCGGATCATCATCTCCGAGGCGGCCGACATGGTCACCATCGAGATCTCCGACGACGGCGGCGCCTTCAATCCTCTGAACGACGCGCCCCAGCCCGACGTGAACGCAGCGCTGGAGGACCGATCCATTGGCGGGTTGGGAATCCATCTGGTGCGCACGTTGACCAACGACCTGAGCTACCGACGAGAAGGGGGTCGGAACCATCTGACTCTGGTCACGCGGCGACCGGAATGATCACTGCGACGCGTCGGAGTGTGTCACCGGCGCTAGGGGTTCTGGTTCTGCTCGCGCTGGTTGCGACAGGCTGCGCCGCAGAGAGCGGATCGAACCCCCCGGAGAGTGCCACCCCCACTCCATCCGAGCCGGTCGCCGAGCCCGTGGGCGACGCGGCGTCGACGCCGGAATCCGAGGGCGTCTTCGAGGACTCCGTCCTCTTCGGCCAGTCGGCTGCGTTCAGCGGCCCGGCCGAGGAACTCGGCAAGAACATGCGGCTCGGCATCGAGACGGCCTTTGCAGAAGCCAACCGGAACGGCGGCGTGCACGGCCGGCGCCTCGATCTGGTGTCCCTGGACGACTCCTACGAACCCGAGGCTGCCGTCACCAACACGCAGCAGCTCATCGACTCCGACGGGGTCTTCGCACTGATCGGCGAGGTCGGGACCCCCACGTCGCGCTCGGCCACCCCGGTCGCTGCCGCATCTCAGGTTCCCTTCATCGCTCCGTTCACCGGAGCTGCCTTCCTGCGCGACCCCGCGTGGCGAAACATCGTCAACCTCCGATCCTCCTACAACCAGGAGACCGAGGAGATCGTCGCCCGCCTGGTCACCGACAAAGGTGTCGAGCGTATCGCCGTGATGTTCCAGGACGATTCCTTCGGCCGCGCCGGCTACCGCGGCGTCCTGCAGGCCCTCGAGCGACGGGACATGGAGCCGGTTGCCATCGGGCTCTATCCCCGCAACACCACGGCTGTGCGAACCGCTTTCCTGGACCTGCGGCGAGGCGATCCCGAGGCCGTGGTGCTGGTCGGGGCCTACACGCCGGTGGCGGCACTGATCGCTTGGGCGCGCTACCTCGGCGAGGATTGGACCTTCGTCACGATCTCCTTCGTCGGCTCCAACGCGCTGGCCGAGGAGTTGGGACCGGTCGGCGACGGCGTGTTCGTGACCCAGGTGGTGCCCTTCCCGACCGACGACTCGCTGCCCGTCGTGTCGTCGTACCTCAGTGCGCTGTCTGCCCACGACCCCGGCGCCGTGCCGGGATTCGTCTCGCTGGAGGGTTACCTGGCCGGCCGCCTTGCGGTCATCGGACTCGAGCGCTGCGGCCGAGACCTCACCCGAACCTGCCTCCTCAGCGAAATCCTGCAGGGCGATCCCGTTGACATCGACGGGTTCGAACTTTCCTTCGGCACCGGCGACAACCAGGGCTCGGACGCGGTGTTCCTGACGGTCATCCGCGACGGTCGCTACGTGCCGACGGACTCGATGTGATGGCCCCGCCGGAGACGACCACCTCCGTTGAGCCGGAGGGATCCGGCCCCGAACAGGACGCCCGGCCGTGAGAGACCTGCTGCAGAGGCTGGTGGCCTTCGCCTTCCGCATCTCGACGCAGATGTACGTGGCCATCGGCGTCATCGTCGCCCTGACGATCGCCTCCATCGCGGTGAGTTGGGTCTCCTTCAACAGCATCGGCGATGCGCAGGACCGCGTGAGCGACGAGAGCCTGCCGCGGATCGTGACCGCCTTCCGGATCACCGCGTTGAGCAGCGAGTTGGTGGCGGCGGCCCCGCGCCTGACCGTCGCGGCCACGCCCGAGGAACTCGCCGCGGTTTCCGCCGAGATCGTCGAGACGCAGCAAGAGTTCCGCCGGCAACTCGACCTCCTGGAGCAGCAGAATGTCGACGCCGCACTCTTCGTCTCGGTCCGCTCCCGGGGCCGCCAACTCGAGTCGAACATCGCCCAGATCGAGGTGGGGATGCCGACGTCGTTCGCGCTCGTCGCGGAGATCGAGGCCCTCACCGCGGAGTTGGCCGATATCCGCCGGAAACTCGAGGGCATCCTCCTCCCGGTGCTCGACGAGCAGCTCTTCTTCCAGATCACCGGCTACCGGGACATCGGCCAGCCCCCCGCCCCGCGCGAAGAGCACTTCTCCGAGGAGGAGTTCATCCGCTACCGGCACCTGGCGGCCCTGCAGGCCGACACGGCCATCGCCACGCAGTTGCTCTCCAGCGCGTTCGGCGTTTCGAATGCCTCGCTGATCGAACCGCTCCAGGAGAGTTTCGAGTCGGTCACCGACCGCATCGAGATCAGCTCCGCCGCCATCGGACTGATCGCGCAGCGAGGCTATCTGGTGTCCCTTCTGACCGACCTGTTCGAGTTGGGTCTCGGTGAGCGGAGCGGCTTCGTGCTGGTCGCTCAGCAGTTGGAGCTCGCCGAGACCCAACGTCAGCTGCTGGCCCAGAACCGGACACAGGCCTCCGGTTTGGCGACCGAGGTGGAGGAGTTGATTCGCACCGCACAGGAGGACGCGGCCGCGGCTACGGACGCCTCTTCGCAGGCCATCAGCACGTCCCGCATCCTCCTGCTGGTGATCGCCGGCATCAGCGTCGTCGTGGGCCTGTCGATCATCCTGGGGTTCGTCAGCCGCATCCTGCTGCGCCGGCTCAACCAGCTCTCGGCTCGCATGCGCAGGATGGCCGACGGGAACCTGGAGGACGAGGTCGTCATCAGCGGCCGCGACGAGGTGTCGGAGATGGCCGCGGCGCTCGAAGTCTTCCGGCGCCATGCCCTGGAGGTCCAGCGGCTCAACCTGGTGGAGAGGCTGGCCGAGGAACTCGGCGAGAAGAACACGCAGCTGGAAGACGTCCTGAACGAGTTGCACCGCGCTCAGGACCAGATCGTCATGCGCGAGAAACTTGCCGCACTGGGCGAGGTCACCGCCGGGGTGGCACACGAGATCCGCAACCCGCTCAACTTCGTGAAGAATTTTTCCGAGGTCTCAGCGGAACTGATCGAGGAGCTGCGCGAAGTGATGGAGGAGGCCGAGGCCGAACTGACCGAGGGTCAGCGAGCGCTGATCCTCGAGATCGCCGCGGACCTCACCGAGAACCTCGAGCGCATCCGCTCGCACGGCAACCGCGCCAACACCATCGTGCACGACATGCTGATGATGAGCCGTGCGACGGGCGAATGGCGCCTCGCCGACATCAACGGGCTCATCCAGGAGCATGCCAAGCTGGCTTTCCACAGCGCACGGGCGGTCGACCCCGACTTCCAGTTGAACATCGAGTTCGATCTGGATCCCGAGATCGGCGAACTCGAGGTCCTTCCTCAGGACCTGGGCAGGGTCTTCATCAACATGGTCGGGAACAGTTGTCACGCCACCGACGAGAAACGCAGGGAACTGCTGGAGGCGGGCGAGGGCCAGTCATTCATGCCCACGGTGCGGACGACGAGCCGGAAACTCGCCGACACCATCGAGATCAGGATCCAGGACAACGGCAAGGGCATCCCGCCAGAGGTGGTCGACAAGATCTTCAATCCGTTCTTCACCACGAAGCCCACTGACCAGGGAACCGGGCTGGGACTGGCGATCACGAGCGACATCATCCGGGAGCACGGCGGCTCGATCCAGGTGAACTCCACCCCCGGGGAGTCCACGGAGATGGTGATCACTCTTCCCCTGCAGCGCACCGAGGGCGCCGTCGAGCAACCGGCGGAGCCCGGTTCAACCGAGGCCTGACCGCCGCCCGGCGGCAAACCCTCAGCCGCCGAGTGGCTCGATGCGTACCGCTGTGGCCTTGAATCCGGCGGTGCCGGAAAGCGGATCCCAGTCGTCGGGCACCAACAGGTTCGTGTCCACCTGCTCGGGGAAGTGGAGAGTCAGGAAGGCCAGACCCTCGACAAGATCAGGGTCGACGTGCACCGGGGCCTCCACGGCGCCGCGGCGGGACACCACCCTGACCACCTCACCCTCGGCGATACCGAGGCGCCGGGCATCGGCCGCGCACACGTCCAACTCCTCGCGGCGTCGCAGTGGCGAATCGAACGACCCCGACTGAACCCCCGTATTGAATGAGTCAAGGCGCCGTCCGGTCGTCAGGCGGATGGGGTACTCCTCGTCGAGACCGTCGAGAGGTGGTTCCCACTGCACCGGTTGGAACGCCACCCGGGGACCCTCGAGGGGATCGGCCCAGAGCCGGCCGTGCAGGAACTGCGTTCCCGGATGGTCGTCATCGGGGCAGGGCCAGCGAATCCCACCCAACGCCTCGAGCCGCCGGTAGCTCATGCCGGTGTGAATGACCGAGAGCGAGCGCACCTCGTCCCAGATCGCTTCCGCATCGGGCTCGCCCCAGTCGTGGCCCATCTCACGCGCCAGGGCGAAGACGATATCGAGGTCGTCGCGTGCCTCTCCTGGAGGCGACACTGCAGGGCGCACGAGTTGCACGCGCCGCTCGCTGGAAGTCACCGTGCCGGTCGTCTCTGCGAAGCTCGCCGCCGCAGGAAGCACCACGTCGGCCAGTTGCGCGGTGGCGGTGGCGAAGATGTCCTGGACCACGAGGAATTCCAGATCAGCCAGCACCCGGCGGGCGTGCGCCGCATCCGCCTCGGAGTCCGCCGGGTTCTCGCCCACGACATAGAGCGAGCACAGGCGCCGATCCTCCATCGCCTCGAACATCTCCGACAGGTGCCAGCCGACCTGCGGGGGCACCACCGCACCCCAGACCGCCTCGAAACGTTGCCGCTCGGCGTCGTCGGTCAGGTCGGCGAAGCCGGGCAGGCGGTGCGGCAGTGCGCCCATGTCCCCGCCGCCCTGCACGTTGTTCTGCCCCCGCAGTGGCGCCAGACCCGAGCCGTAACGTCCGACGTGGCCGCACAACAGAGCCAGGTTGATGAGCGCGAACACGTTGTCGGCGGCGTTGTGGTGCTCAGTGATGCCCAGCGTCCAGCAGAGTTGGGCCCGCTCGGCGGTGGCGTAGGTGTGGGCCAACTCGACGATGGCGTCGGCGGGCACTCCGGTGATGGACGCCGCCACATCCGGTGTGTAGGGCTCCACGCTCGCCGCGTAGCGATCGAAGTTGGCGGTGGCGTGTCCGATGAAGTACTCGTTGTGCAGCCCGGCGGCGATGATCTCCCGCGCCATGGCATTCGCCAGGGCGATGTCGGACCCCACGTCGACGCCCAACCACATGTCGGCAAAACTCGCAGAGGCGCTGCGCCTCGGGTCGATCACCACCAGCTTCGCGCCGTTACGCCGGCCGCGGAGCATGCGATGGAACATGATCGGGTGGGCATTGCGGGCGTTGGAGCCCCACAGCACGATCAGGTCGGTGTGTTCGAGTTCCTCGTACGAACTCGTCCCTCCCCCGACTCCGAAGACCGTCGTCAGACCGACGACGCTGGGAGCGTGTCAAGTTCGATTGCAGCTGTCGATGTTGTTGGAGCCGACGACGGTGCGGGCGAACTTCTGGAGGGCGTAGTTCAACTCGTTCGTGGCTTTGGAACAACTGAAGGCGCCGAAACTCCGCGCGCCGTGACGCTGGACGGACCGCTGCAGGCCACCGGCCGCCGTGGCGAGAGCCTCAGCCCAACTAGCGGGCCGCAGGTCGCCGCCGCCGTCGCGAACCAGGGGTTCGGTGAGGCGTTCAGGCATGGCGCAATGCCTACTCACTGCTCCCGGCGCCGGCGACGGCGGGCACTTCCACCCCGGGCCGGTAGTAAATGAAGAGCTCTTCGATGACCTCCCGGAGGCCTGCGGTGTCCGCACCCTTGCTCAGGTCGAGCGTGATGACGTTGGAGTTGATGTGCATGCCGTCGATCGAGCCACGGGCGAACAGCCGGCGCGCCAGTTCATCGGGGGGACGGACACGGTTCGCCGGGGGCGGGCCCTCGTAGTACTCGTGTCCCATGCCGGTGAGGGACCTGTTGATCTCGAAGCGCACGACGCCAGGACGCGACGACGGCCTCTCGATGACGGTCACAGGCTGCCCCACGGCTAGTCATGCTAGCGCTGCTCCACTAGGCGCCACTGTCGGTCGAGGGCCGTGCCCGCCGGCGCTCCCGACGGCAGGTGTTGCATGAACGCCCAGGTGCGCCGGTGGATCGCCGAGGGACCCCAGGCGGCCAGCGCGGCGCGGTGCCGCGGGCAGGGATAGCCCTTGTTGCGATCGAAGTCGTAGACGGGATAGTCGGCGGCCTGTCGCACCATCTGGCGGTCGCGCCAGACCTTGGCGAGAATCGACGCCGCCGCCAGCGACACGCAGCGGGCGTCGCCCGCGACGACAGTGCGCACGGGTCCGTCGAAGCCCCCGACTGCCGCGGTCGGTGACCCGGGAGCCGGTGACACGAAGTCCCAACGGCCGTCGAGCAACACGCTGTCGGGACGGATCGCCAGAGACTCCAGGGCGCGCGCCGCGGCGAGGCGCTGCGCCGCGGACATGCCGAGCTCGTCACATTCGGCAGCGCTGGCACCTCCGACCCCCCAGCCCTCACTGGACTCCGCCACGAGATCGAACAACCGCTCGCGCTGCGCCGGGCGCAGTTGCTTCGAGTCGCGCACGCTCTCGGCAAACGCGTCGTGATTCCCTCCGGCATGCAACGCCACCGCCGCCACGACGAGCGGGCCGGCCCAGGCGCCCCGCCCGACCTCGTCGAGACCGACCACCACCCGGGCTCCGCCATCCCACAACTCCTGCTCCCGCGCGAGATCCGGCCGGTCCGGCCCGGAACGGGCGGCGCTGGAGATGGTGGCGTTGGGGATTGCCGCGCCGGCGGGCACCTGGGCCGGCACGGTCCTCAACCGGCTCTCTCGGAGGCGCACGGCCCGGCGACGGCCGGCGCGGCTCGAACCATGGGGCGCACTGTACGCGCGGCCCGGCCTCAGGGGCGAAGCAGTGTCTCGCCAACGAGTTGGCGCGTGCTCCAAGTGGTTGCGAGCGCGGTTGCGCTGATCCGCGGGGACGGTGGCGAGGCTCGGCCGCGTTCACCCTCAGTGCCGGCTCCCGAGAGAACGGCGGACCACGACTCGACCCGGCTGGTGGGAGGGACGATCTCCCAGAGCAGCGCAGGCGCTGCGCCGTGCCAGCGGACCGCGAACGAGACGACACCCCATGGCGTCCCGAGGCGATGCACCTCTATGGGCGGACGCTCCGTCCCGAAGTCCACGGCCGCTCCGATCCCGCCCAGAAGGTCCAGATTGCCGTCGCGTTCGGCTACGAGGAGATCTCGCAGGGCGAGCAGATACGCCCCCCGGTAGACAGGGTCGTCGCCGCCGCGACCTGAGGCCCAGCCGCCGGTCGGGCCGGCACCCGCCGCCATCGCCCCGACAGCGGCCGCTCCCCCACCAAAGCGCTCGGTGATCTGCGCCGCCTCCCGGCCCGCCAGGCGGGCGAGAGCGTCGGGGCTCCAGGCTGCCCGAACCGAGACCACCTCCGCGGCGCGCTGGGGGAATCCTCCGATGGCCAGGGCCGCGGCCAGCAGGGCCCGCTCGGCCGGGGAGAACCGCCCGTCGGGACTCTCGGACGCTTCCGGCCCGACGTCGAGGGCCAGCAGGCGACGAACAGCCGCCGCAGCCACGGCTGCGACACGACCGCTCGCAAAGCCGTCGACGCGAAGACCTTCGGCGCCATGCGCGTCCCAGCCGCGTCCCACCTGTCCCAAGGTGGGAACGCTCGTCGGCACCGGCGGTCCGGCGTCGGTGGCGTGCAGCGGGAGCAGTACTCGTAGCGCGGTTCTGTGCGCGACCGGCCAGGTCATCGTGACCCCGGCTCGGCCCTGGCGACTGCGCGCCCGGTGAGAATCCTCACGACGCGCTTCCGTGGCCTGCGGAGCTGCCCCGGGCGCACTCGTCTCCGCAGCAGCGTTGGCGGACGCGCGCGCCTCCGCCGGCGGGCGTTCCCACCACAACACCGGCGATCCGTTCGCCAGAACGCCGGTCGCGTCGAGTTGCACCCGCCACAGCCCGGCGGACCGCCAGAAGTCACCCGGCTGCAATGTGAGCGTCACGGCCACAGGGACCGACGTGTCGTTTCGCATCTCCACGACGCCGAGCGCACCCGCACCGGCGGTCGGAGCCAGGCAGACGTAGGCCAACTGCGAGACGTCGCCGTCACCGGTGCGCAGCACGGTTTCCAGACCGACGGGCGCCGCCCCGTCGACTCCAGCGGCTCGCTGGCGCAACTTCGACTCGACGCCCGGGACCAAGCGGTGCGTGCCGGTGAGCACCTCCCAACCGAGCGACCAGCCGTTGCGGCCGGTGACGATCCGCCCCGTCGCATCGACCGCCATTGCCCCACTGCGGCCGACGGCACCCAGCACGGTCCACTGAGGCCCAGATGAACCGTTCCGAGGATCCTCCGGCGGCACCGGCTGATGGGCACCGGCTTGACGACCCACTGCTCCTACCTGCCGAAGCGCAGTGCCGGAAGCGAACTGCCGGCGAGTACCGCTTCGCCTCGCCGGCACACGGCCACCCCTACCGGAACCGTTCCGACTCGGGGCGGAGGCTCCGCCCCAGCAGGTTCCCGTAGGCCTCCTGCGGGTCGCGCCCGCCGTCGAGCACCGCGCACAACTCGGAGGTGATCGGCATCTCCAAGTGATGTTCCGCTGCCAACTCCAGGACGACCCGGGCGGTCTTCACTCCCTCCGCCACCTGCTGCATGGCGTCGGTGATCTCGTGGAGGCTCCGACCCCGCCCCAGCTCAACGCCGACGTGGTGGTTGCGGCTCTGGGGGCTGAGACAGGTGGCCAACAGGTCGCCCAATCCGGTGAGGCCGGCAAACGTCGCGGGTTCTCCACCCATGGCGACACCGAGGCGGGTGAGCTCCGCGAGGCCACGCGTGATCAGCGCCGCCCGGCTGTTGTCGGCGAGACCCAGCCCCTCGGCCATACCTACGGCAAGGGCCACCACGTTCTTCAGTGCGCCGCCCAACTCGCAGCCCACCACGTCGTGGCCGACGTAGACGCGGAAGTGTTCGCGCGCGAACACCGGCCGGAGTCGCTCGGCCGCGGCCACGTCGCTCATGGCCAGAACTGCCGCGGCAGGCGAACCGGCGAGCACCTCACGTGCCAGGTTCGGCCCGGTGAGGACACCGACCGGGTGCCCGGGCGCGAGTTCGGTGATGATCTCCGACATCCGGCGGTGCGAGCCCTGCTCGAGGCCCTTGCTCAAGCTCACGACCGGCACCTCCGGGTCGAGATGCGGAACCACCGCCGCCAGCACGCGGCGGAACACGTGCGACGGCACCGCCATGGCCACGATTCCGGCATCAGCAACCGTCCCAGCCAGATCGTGGCCGGCTTCCAATGAGGGCGCGAGCGCGAACCCCGGCAGGTACTGCTCGTTCGTGGCTCGGGCGTTGATCTCCTCCGCGATCTCCCGGCGTCGACACCACAGCCGCGTGGGCACGTTGGCCGCCACCAGCGACGCCATCGTGGTTCCCCACGAGCCGGCACCAACCACTGTGACGCGCTGCACCGGCGTGACAGTACCGCCCGCGCCCGCCGACATCGAAACCTCCCTCGCTCCCGAGTGTCTCAGAAGATCACGCCATCGGCCCGCAGGGCCGCGACGTCCGCGCCGGGCAGTCCCTCGACGATCTCGGTGGTATCCCGACCGGGCTCGGGGGCATGGGGCTCCCACGCAGCGGGTGTTCCGGAGAACCGCACTGGGGGTCGGCTCTGGCGCATCCGCCCCGCCGCAGGGTGAACGCTGTCAACGAAGAATTCCCGGTGAGCCAACTGGGGGTGGTCCGGGAGGTCCCGAACCGCTATGGCAGGGCTGTGCGGCACGTCGCACGCCTCAAGGCGATCGCACGCCTCAGTCACCGGCAAGGCCGCCAGGCGGGAGCGGATCTCTCGCCACACCTGCCGCGCCAGCCCGCGGTTCTGATGCCGTCCCGCCATCGACGCCAACCGCTCGTCGGCCTCGACATCCAAGGCGCGGCACAGGCCGGCGTACTGGCCGTCGGTCAACGCCACGATGTACATCCATCCGTCAGCACAGGCCATCGGCTTGACGTGAGCGCCCGGGTCGGAGCGCTGCGGCCCGTCGTAGTCGAGCAGGGTCTCCCGCCCGGCGGCGTCCACCCAGAGGAACGACGCCGACACCTCGAGCATGGCGACCTCCACATGCTGACCGCCCGCTCCCCGCTCCCGCGCCAGCAGTGCCGCGGTGGCAGCCTGCACGGCGTGCAGGGCGGTGAGCTTGTCCGACACGGTGTGACGGAGATTGTGCGGCTCGCCCGTGTCGACGTCCGCTTCGAGGGCGGCGATACCCGAGGCTGCCTGGATGATGCCGTCGTAGGCGGGTCGATCCGCGTACGGCCCGGTTGGCCCGAAGCCGGTGACCGACACGACGATCACATCGGGATTGACGGCCCGCAGGTGCTCGTAGGACACGCCGAGCCGGTCCGCCACGCCGGGCCGGAAGTTACAGAAGACGATGTCGGCGCCCGCCGCCAGTTCGAGCACGATGCCGCGGCCCGCCTCGGTACCGATGTCCACGGTTGCGGCCCGCTTGGAGCGGTTGGTCATCTGGTAGATGCCCGATACTCCTCCGACGGCCGGTCCGACGTGGCGCAGCACGTCCCCCGAACCCGGCGGTTCGATCTTGATCACGTCGGCCCCCTGCTCCGCCAGGATGCCTGCCGCGAGAGGCGCGGCGAGAGCGGTCGCGAGATCCAACACCCGAACACCCGCCAGCGGCGGGGCATCGGTCGCCGGCCGGCGCCGGTCGGCCGAACGCCACGGGCGTGCCCGCACCTCGCCGACCGATGAGGGCGATTCTCCGAGCATGACGACAATCCTTCCCTGAGTGGAGATCCGAGCCTAGAACGATGCGGTTCGATCACCCCCGGCCGCGCCGCCGCCCAGCGGCCCAAAGTCTGCTACCCAGAGGCCGTCGGAGGCGGGTCGTTAGACTCCCGCCGGTGAACGACGCGGCTGTTCTCGTGCCTGTCAAGGCGTTTGGGGAGGCCAAGTTACGCCTCGCGTCGGTCCTCTCGGCAGCCGAGCGCAGTGACCTGGCCCGCCGGATGGCCTCCCACGTGGTGCGTGCTGCGACACCCCTGCCGGTGACGGTCGTGTGCGACGACGCCGACGTGGCCCTCTGGGCCGAGACCGTCGGAGCCGAAGTTGTCTGGTGTCCCGGGACCGGCCTCAACGGCGCGGTCACTCGCGGCGTTGCCGCCCTGGCGGCGCGCGGCGTCGGTGAGGTGGTCGTCGCCCACGGTGACCTCCCGGGTGCGCGTGGCTTCGCCCATCTGACCGGCGCGGGCGGCGTGACCGCGGTTCCGGATCGGCGCGCCGACGGCACGAACGTGCTGTGCGTGCCCGCCGGAGCCGGCTTCGGCTTCTCCTACGGCGCGGGATCATTCCGGCGGCACTCTGTCGAGGCCGCGCGACTGGGTTTGTCGCTACGCATCTGCCGCGACCCTGACTTGACGTGGGACGTGGATATTCCCGAGGACCTAGAGCGGTTGCCGCCGCACATTCGCGAGGAGACCTCCGGAGGCGCCACCTTGGACGGTTCGATCCCTGAGGCCCTGCGCCGCCTCATGTCCGATCCGCTCGCCGCGGACACAGGCGGGACGGCGTGAGCCGCGGCCTTCCCACGCCGGCGAGCGCCCTCTCGGTCTCGGCGCATCCCGACGACACCGAGTTCGGCTGCGGCGCCACGCTCGCCCGCTGGGCAGCGGCCGGATGCGTCGTGCACCTCGCGGTCTGCACCGACGGCTCGAAGGGCTCGTGGGATCCGCAGACCGACGTGGCCGAGCTGGTGGTACGGCGCCAAGCCGAGCAGCGTGAGGCGGCCCGGCACCTCGGCGCCACCGGCGAGGTGGTGTTCCTGGGTTACACCGACGGCGAGTTGGAGGCCCATCTCGGGGCGCGGGCGCTGCTGGCGTCGTGGATCCGCCGGCTGCGCCCCGCGGTGGTCTTGGGCCACGACCCCTGGAAGCGCTATCGGATTCACCCGGATCACCGCCAAGCGGGCCTACTGGTGACCGAGGCCATCGTGGCCGCCCGCGACCCGCACTTCTTTCCCGAACAGAACCTCGAGGCGCACCGTCCCGAGCACCTGCTGCTGTTCGAGGCGGACGCCCCCGACCACTACGAGGACGCCGAGGGTTGGGCTGCCTCCAAGATCGCCGCCCTCGAAGCCCACGAGAGCCAGTTCCGCTCCACGATGGGAGTCACCGCAGACGACGACGGGTCACAACTCGGTGCCTTCCGGCAGCGGATCCACCGCGAACTCGCAGAGGCCGGAGAGCCCGCCGGCCTGGCGGCCGCCGAGGCGTTCAAGCTGCTGAGCGGTCTCTAACGGGCGGCGCCACGCCCGGCAACCGCGCCACGGCGGATGCCCGGGCGCCGGGCGCGGAACAGGTCCGGCTCAGACGGCCGCGCCCGACCGGCGAGCGCGCGGTACCCGAGGCATCCAGTCGAAGAAGCGCCACGCAACGAGTGCGCCCACGACGCCCCACCCCGCCAGGATCACGAGGTCGGTCCCCTGCCAGGCGGGCGCCGGCACCGCCGGGTGGAAGGCAGCCGAGAACGCCCTGCCGAAGTGCTTGAGCGGCAGGACGTCGCCCAGGATCCGCACCCAGGCCGGCGGGTCCTCGACAGGCAAGAAGATGTTGGACACGAACGCCATCGGCAGGATGACGGCGTTGGACACCGCCGGGGCGGTGTTCCCGCTTGGCGCCAGCGCGGCCAGCGTCAGGCCGAGTCCGGCGAAGGCCGCCGTGCCCACGCCGAAGGACACGATCGCCGCGGGGATCTTCGCCGCCGCGATGCCGACGTCGAAGAACAGCACACCCACCAGCATCATGATCAGTGTCCCGAGGAGAGCGATCCAGACCGCCGAGGCGAGCGAGCCGGCCAGGAACGCCGACGGTGGCAGGGGTGTGCCCCTGATGCGCTTCAAAAGACCGAATTGGCGCTGGAACGCGAGCGTGATGCCCAGGTTGGCCAAGGCCGCGTTGGCCGCCGTGAAGGCTGCCAGGCCCGGCGTGTAGAACTGCGCCGCCGGGATCAGGCCGAAACCCACGTCGATGTCAAAGCTGAACAGCGAGCCGAACAGCACCAGCATGATCAAGGGCAGACCGAGGGTGAAGAACGCCGCCACCGGGTTGCGCCAGAACGTGCGGTTCTGGCTGCGCATGCTCGTCCAGGTCAGGCGCCCCCAGGATGGCCAGGCGCCGGCTGCTGCGGTCTCGACGGCACCGCGGCTAGCCCCCATGGGCCCCATCCCCGCCGGTCCCCATGAGCTGCAGGTAGGCGTCCTCCAGGCTCGGCGGGCTCACAGTCAGGTCCGTTAGTTCGATCCCCCGTGCGACCGCCCAACCCGCCAACTCCGCCAGCAGGGCGGTGGGACGATCCGTGCTCACGACGGCTTGGCCCTCGTCGACCGCAACCACCGCGGCCACGGGCGCCGGAAGATCGGCCTGCTCTGTTCCGGCTGGAAGCCGGAAGCGAACCGTCGATTCGCCTTCGCCGAGGAGTTGTGACGGCGGGGCGCAAGCCACGATCCGACCGTCCAACAGCACCGCCACCCGGTCGGCCAGGTATTCGGCCTCCTCCATGTAGTGGGTGGTCAGGATGATCGTCCGGCCGACGCTGCGCAGACCTTTGATCATCTCCCAGGCCGCCCGGCGCGCCTCGGGGTCGAAGCCGGTCGTGGGCTCGTCCAGGAAGAGCAGGTCAGGGTCGCCGATGAGCCCCAGCGCCATGTCGATACGGCGCTGCTGGCCGCCCGAGAGCGTCTTCAGGCGGGCGTTCGCCTTGCCCGTCAACGCCACCATCTCGATCACCTCGTCGCGGTCCCGGGGACGCCGGTAAGCCGCTCGGAAGGTGTCCAGCGCCTCGGCCACGGTGACCTCGGAGGTGTCCACCGTGGACTCCTGCAGGACGATGCCGATCCGGTCCCGGAACTCCCTGCCGGCCTTGGCGGGATCGAAACCGAGCACCGAGACCTCGCCCGAATCCGCGGTGCGGTGACCCTCCAGAATCTCCACGGTGGTCGACTTGCCCGCACCGTTCGGGCCCAGCAGGGCGAACACCTCACCGGCGGGCACCTCGAAGGAGATACCCCGCACCGCCTCGACGGCGCCGTAACTCTTGGTCAGCCCACGCACGCGAACCGCCGGGGCAGGGTGGCCGGATTCGCTCAACTCAACGCCTCAACGCAGGCACAAGAGGACCGGCCGTAGCTACTCCGATCACGCCCGCAGGCTAGCGGCGGCGTTTGCGCGCGCCGGCTCGCAGGTCGGCCTGCTGCTCCAGCAGCGTCATGATGCCCGGGAAGCCGGGGATCCGCCCGAGGCGCCGGGAGAGAAACATCAAGCTCAGGGTCGTGAACGCCACGTACAGCGGCCAGTTGATGATGTAGCGGAACAGGACGTACTCATCAGGGTCCGTGACACCCAGGAACCAGATGTCGAAGCCGGCCGCCAGCCCCATCAGCACGCCGAACACCACGACGATGCGGTCGACCGCCGAGCGGTAGGCCTCGTGTGACCGCATCGACCCGGGAAGGCCCAGGGTCCGCGCCACGAGATCCACGGCGGGATTGCGGTTCAGCGGTGCCGACAGAACGAGAGCCGCAGCGATGGCGAACTTGTAGCCGATGCCGATCCCGAAGTACACGTCGTCGTTGTCGGTGACGATGCCCACCACGCCTCGCACGATGATGCACGCCGTGACGACCGGGAGCAGCTTGCCGACCCCGACTCCGTGGCGGACGCGCAGGACACCCGAGAGCACCGAGACGATCGTGATGGCGCCGATCGCCGGCGCCAGACCGATGAACCGGAAGAGGGCAACGAACGCGATGACCGCCAGCAGCGTGTCGTAGCCCACCCACCACGGGGGCACGAACGCGTTGTCGGCAGCGCTATCGTCCGCCACCCACTCGCCGGCGATTGGTTCGACCTCGGGACCCTCGGGCTCGGGTGTGCCGGTCGGCACCGATTCGCCGGCCGTCACCTGGCTGCGCCTCGCTCGGCCGGACGGGCTGTCTCGTTTGCCGGCACCTCAGCGGCCGAGAGCCGTCCAGGCCGCCAGCACGTCGACATCGCCGAAGATCTCGACGTCGTCGGACTGGATCCGGCGCCAGAGGACCAGGTCGAGTTGCTCGCCGGTGCCCCGAACCGCCACATCGCCACGGGCATGGATCCGCTCGGCCACGAGGCGACCCTCGGAGATCCGGCACAGCCACTCGCCATCACCGTCGGTCCGGTGCAGATGCAGGGTGCCCTCCGGTAGCGGGTCCTTGGTGAGTCCGACCTGGAAGGGAAGAAGGACGTCCACCAGTTCGTCGACGCCGTCGGCTGCGAGATCGCTGTTCAGCGGACCGGGCTCGCCAACGGCGTTCTCGGCGTCCCAGCGATGGATGAGGCTCTCGTGCGCCAGGCGCTTGTGCCAGAACGCCCCCGTGTTGATACCCGCCCAGCCCCACACTTCCGTGGCCGGGTCGATGGCGCGCAGAGCATCGAGCACCCTGGCGTGAGCTCCGGCGTACCAGTCGATGACCGCATCGCCGGCCGGCGGTCGGGGCACGTCATCCCGGTTCAGCATCGTCGCCGAACGCTGCTCGATGTGCTCGCTGACCCAGTTGTAGACCCATCCCAGGTGCCCCACCAGCTTCTGCAGGCTCCAGCGGGGACAGCTCGGAACGGGGGCGCCCAGATCAGCGGTCGCGGCAACCGCACTGACCGCCGCACCCTCGCGCTGGGTGGCGGCGATATAGGCGTCGGTGTCGAAGCTCATGGTCCCAGTCTCGCCCACCCAGCCAGTTCCCGCACACCAATGACCACACGCGGCCCCGCCGGACATGCGCAACCGGCTGCGACTGGACGCTGCGGCTATAAGGTTCCTGTGGCGCAAAGGTGCGCCCGGATCGAGGAGGACCACCATGATCAGAGACTTCGCACTCGACCTCGATGCTCTGCGCAGCTTCCTGCACATCCTGAGCGTGACAGTCTGGGTCGGCGGGCAGATCGTTGTCGCAGGGCTCGTCCCCCTGCTCCGCAAGGTCGACAAAAGCGCCGGCCCGGTCCCCGACGGCGAGATGACCGTCACCCAGCAGACGGCTCGCCGCTTCGGCCGCATCTCATGGCCATTCTTCGCCCTTGCCATCATCACCGGCCTCTGGAGTATCGGGGAAATCGAGTGGAGCGCCAGCACGGGCACCTGGCAAACGCTCTTCTTCGTGAAGATGGCCCTGGTGGCCGCCTCGGGAGTGGGCGCCTGGCTTCACACCCGCGCGCAGCGCGCTCCGGAGCGGGCGCTGTTCGCCAGCCTCGCGTCGCTGTCGGCTCTGGCCGCCCTTCTCATCGCCGCGGGCTTCAACTCCGTCGCCGGCTAGACGCCGCCGGCCGCTGAGCGGAGCACTCAGTCTGCGGGGGAGGTCCCTGGGCTTGCCGCGTGCCGGCAAATCCACGCCCACATGGCGACCGCACTCGCGGCGCCGGCGTTGATCGAGCGCGTCGAGCCGAACTGACTGATCCGCCGCAGGGATGAGCACCCCTCGACCGCGGCGGCCGACAGCCCGGGCCCTTCCTGGCCGAACAGCATCACGCAACGCTCGGGCAGGTGATGGCGCTCGAGCGCCAGCGACCCCGGCAGGTTGTCGATACCCACCAGCGGAAGGTCCTCCGCCTCGGCCCAGCGCAGCAACGAGTCGATCTCGGGGTGGTGGACGACGTGCTGGTAGCGGTCGGTCACCATCGCGCCGCGACGATTCCACCGCCGCCGTCCCACGATGTGCACCGCCCGGGCGCCGAAGGCGTTCGCATTGCGCACCACCGATCCGATGTTGAAATCGTGCTCCCAGTTCTCCACCGCCACGTGGAACGGGTGCCGCCGCGCGTCGAGATCCTCCACGATCGCCTCGTGCCGCCAGTAGCGGTAGCGATCCACGACATTGCGCCGGTCGCCGGCGGCCAGCAGTTCGGGATCCAGGCGGGGATCCTCGGGCCATGGCTCGGGGTGCGGACCCATGCCGACAGGCGGCTCGTCGCTGCCGCTCACAGGCGGGCCGACGGGGCGGCGACCGGCAGTCGAGCGCTCACAGTGAGGGCACGACGACGTATGCCACCACCCAGTACTGGCAGCCCAAGGCAACGATCACGTTCAGGTGCCACACCTCGTGATACTCGAAGCGTCCGGGCCACGGATTCGGACGGCGCAGGCCCAGAGCCAGTGCGCCCAGGCCGTAGATGGCGCAGCCGACGAGCACGACGGTCGTCCCGAGCACTCCGAGCCCGCGCAGGATCTGGCGGATGGCGATCAGCGACGCGCCGCCCGTGGCCATGAAGAGCGTCGTCATCAGCCGGAAGGGAGGGTGCAGCAGGAGCCAGCGCACCGCGATCCCGAGAGCGCACAGCACCACGGCGGCACCGACCAGCCAGGTCCGCGGCCAACCGGGCACGCCGAGGCCCATGATCGCCCCGTAGCTGCCGGCGATCAGGGCGAAGATAGCGGTGTGATCCCAGCGGCGCATCCGCAGCCAGCCCTCGTCGCTCCAGCGTCGCAGGTGGAAGGTGGCGCTCACGGCGAACATCGTCACCACGCTGGTTGCGTAGAGCGCCACAACGGCCCGGGCGCCGGCGCCCGGCGTCGTGGCGACCAGCCAGGCGCCGCCCGCCACCGCCGGCAGGAACATGGCGGCGTGCAGCCGTCCCCGCCAACTGGGCGGATCCAGGGAACTCCGTCTGTACGGATCCTCCGAGATGTCCGGCAGCCCTTCCGGATCTACCGGACGGCGATCAAGCCTCCATAGCGACGCGGCACGGCGCCACAGCAGCGGCAGCGACCCCGGCTCCTGATCGGGCCGCCCGTCGAGAGTCATACCGCGGTGGAAACGAGTGGCTGCGCGGGACATTCGCTACTGGAACCGCAGGAATACCCCCGAACGGGGCTTCGGGTGGAAGTAGGTGGACTTCGGCGGCATGACCTGCCGGGCGTCGGCGACGGCCATGATCGTCTCCACGGTGACGGGATGCAGCACGAAGCCAACACCACCGGACTTGTCGCAGCGGCGCGCCACCTGTGCCGCACCGAGCACGCCCGAGATGTACTCGATGTTCCGGGTGTGCTCTGGATCTTCGATCCCGAAGACCGGGGCCAGCACCCGCGCCTGCAACCAGGCGGCGTCGATGCCATCCACGCCGCCCGCCGGGGTGAAGCGGAACCAGCGCCCTTGGAGATAGACCCCGAAGACACCCGCGTCAGGCGGCTCGGCCTCGGCGACCCCCACGGGCTCCAGCGACCCGAGTCGCCGCAGCGCCGCCTCGATCGTGGCTTCGTCAGTGACGGCGACCGGCGTCGCCCGGCGATGGAACACGAGCAGCCGCAGTTCGTCGTGCGGGAAGAGGCACGCAAGGATTGCGTCGCTCGAGAAGACCTCCCCCGACCTCGGCCAGTCCTCGTCGGCGGCCGTGGTTAGGGGCCCGCCGGCGGCATCAGCGCGCTTGTCGTCACCTGCCGCGGGCATTCCCGGCGGCGACACCCCGAGCGTTGTGAGGATGATGTCGCTGGGGAGGAACCCTCCTGCGGCACTGGACGCCCTCCGCTGGCGGCGAACCCGCTCGCTCACGGCCATGGCGGCTCCCAGACGGTGGTGCCCGTCGGTCACGTACAGGTTCTGCCCCTGCAGATCCTCATTCAGGATCTGCAGGAAGGAGGGATCGGTCACCTCCCAGACTCGCTGGGCGACTCCGTTCGCATCAGCGAAATCCAGCAGGGGTTCCTGGGTGGCCTCGACCTCGTCGAGCAGCGCCCCGATACGGGAAGTTCCCCGGAAAGTGAGACCCACGGGGCTGGACTGTGCACTGGTGAGCGCCAGGAACTCGCTCAGCAACTCCTCTCGGTCGGCGTGCGTGCGCTCGTGCGGCCGGATTTGCCCCCGCCGGTAGGCCTCGAGCGGCACAACCCCGACGACGCCGCGCTGTCGAGACCCGTAGCCGGTGATCCTGTAGACGTAGACCGCCGGTGCGGGCCGGGACTCGAAGGCGTTGAGGCGCAGCAGCCGGATCAGCGCCATCTGGTTGAGGACAACCAGTTCCGCGGGACTCAGGGCATAGCCGACGTCCTCCGGTGACCTCGTGGCATGCATGTAGCTGTCGGGCTGTTCGAGGAGTAGGGCGCGCCGTTCCTCCACGCCGAGCCCGTCGTATGCCGGCGAGACGACGCTCTCCGCCCATCCTTGACGGACGACACTGGCCGCGAACGGCAACAGCACCGGGGGGCCGTCCCTCGACGGCTCCGGTGCCGGTTCTCGCTGGGCCATCAGAGCGCCGCCTCGTTCCCGTCCGCATCTGCGGGCTCCCTTTCGGTGCCCGCCGAGGGGTCATCTGGAGCCGCCTCGGCCGAGGGCACGGGACGGACCTCCACGTGGTAAACGTGTGGCAGCGATGCGATCTCGTCGCGGACGACAGGAGCCATGATCCCCGAGAGGTCCATCGTGGCGACCGCGGCGGTCGAATCCCGAAACACCCGGTTCTCCATGCCCGCCACGTTGACGTCGTGGCGACGGAGAACGCCCAGAACGGCAGCGAGGACACCAACGCGATCCTCGTGGCGCACCACGATCACATGACTGCCCACACGTCCGGTCTCGAGGTTCACGCAGTTGACGATGCGCCCCGCCCCGTAGGCCCTGACGACCTTGACGATGGCGGAGGCGACCGCCTCCTGTGCCTGCTCGGTGGAAGCACCGATATGAGGTGTGGCGATCACGTTGGGATGCCGCACCAGTCGCGATGCGAACGTCGCCGTCGCCCCGTCCGGTTCATCGTCGAAGACGTCCACGCCGGCGCGGATGCCCTTGGTATCCATGGCCGCGATGAGCGCCTCGCTGTCCACAAGACCGGCACGGGCGGTGTTCAACAGGATGGCGCCCGGCGGCATGGCCGCCAGCACGGCCGCGTCCACCACCTGCCCGGTGCCCGATGCGTGCAGGCTGAGCACGTCGCAGATCGCCGCCATGTCACCGATGCTGTCGTGAAGGGTGATGTTCCACTCATCAATTCGCTGGCGTGTCTCAAGGTCCCGGCCGGGGCGGCGCACCGCGTGGAGGCGCATCCCGAAGCCGGCCGCCCGGTGGGCAACCGCCATGCCGATCCGACCCAGCCCGACGATGCCCAGAGAGCGGCTCTTCAGACCGCGGGCACGGCTGTACCGGGGTTTGTCCCAGTTGCCGTGGCGCAGATCAGCAGCGGCATCGGCGATATGGCGATCCAGCGCGATCATCAGGCCCATCGTCAGCTCCGCAACGGCCACCGCGTTGCGCCCGGGCGTGTTGCAGACATAAATCCCGCGGGCCGAGGCGGCGGCGACGTCGATGTTGTTGAACCCGGCGCCGGCGCGCACGATCAGCGACAACGTCGCCGAGGCCGCGACGGCCTCGGCGGTGACCGTCGTGCTGCGCACAACCAGCACGTCGATATCCGCGTCGCTGAGCAACGCATCGAGATCGGCTGCTCCGACCTGCGGCTTCTCGATGCACTCGAAGCCGCGGGTGCGCAGCTTGGCGACGGCGCGGGGGTGGCACGAGTCCGCGAACAGGATTCTGATGGTCACACCCCCTGCAGAATCGGCGTCACGGCAGCGGTCGCCGACGGCGACATCGT
The DNA here is from genome assembly GCA_963668565.2 of Acidimicrobiales bacterium. Classification (GTDB taxonomy): domain Bacteria; phylum Actinomycetota; class Acidimicrobiia; order Acidimicrobiales; family CATQHL01; genus VXNF01. Next base: position 2,564,328 of record CAXXMX010000010.1, on the reverse strand, counting down.
GCTCATGTCCCCCATGATGGCATTCGGACGCTCCAGGTGGAAGGCGTGCCGATGTCGCCACCGACCTCTCCCCCACCACCGCACGACCGCTGATGGCGTGGGCCGCCCCGGTACAGTGCGCCCGGCTTGGCGGGGCGCCACAGCGAGGAGTGAGCCGATGAACGTCATCATGATCGTGGCCGACACGGTGGTCACCGACTATCTGGGTGTCTACGGCGGGCACGTCCATACGCCCAACCTCGATCGCTTGGCCGCGGAGTCGGTGGACTTCCTGTCCGCGCACGCCGCCTCCTTCCCGACCGTGCCGGCCCGTGCCGACTACCTGACCGGGCAGTACGCGCTCACCGACATCGGCTGGGGACCGCTCCCCCGAAACCTCCGGACGCTCCCGGAGTACCTGGCCGAGACGGGAATCAGTTGCTGCGGCGTGGTGGACACACCGTTCTACAAGGTGAAGGGCTACAACTACGACAGGGGGTTCCGCTGGTTCGCCGACATTCCGGTCCAGGATGTGGCGCGGCTGACGGCCGATCCACGGGTGCAGAGCAACATCCCGCTCGTGAGCGCGCCCTGGCTCACCGAGCACGACCACTGCGCGCCGATCACGTTCACCGAGGCCGAGAAGCACCTCGACGTGCTGGTGCAGGCCGGCGAGCCGTTCTTCCTGTACGTGGACACCTGGGATCCTCACGAGCCATGGGACGCGCCTCGCTGGTACACCGAGCGCTACCTGCCCGGCTACGACGGCCGGTTGGTGAACCCCGCCTACACGACACTCGAGAACCTGCCGCAGTTCGACTGCACCGTCGAGGACGTGGCGATCGCCCGCGCCTGCTACAGCGGCAAGCTGGAGATGGTCGACCGCTGGTTGGGGCGATTCCTCGACACCATCGATGCCCTGGGCCGGCGCGACGACACGGCGGTGATATTCACCACCGACCACGGCTTCTGCTTCGGGGAGCACGAGTTGTTCGGCAAGATGATCGCCGACCGATCCAACAATGATCCCGGGCTGCGCAGGTGGCTGCGCTCGCCCCTGTGGCGTGACATCGTGAACGTGCCACTGTTCGTGCGACTGCCTGGCAATGCGCCGCGCTCCGACGACAGGCTGGTATCGGCGGTGGACCTGGCCCCCACGATCACCGACCTCTTCGGCCTCGAGACGCCGGAGCAGTTCCTGGGCCATTCCCTGCTGCCACTGGCGACATCGCCGCACGGGCCGGGGCGGGAGGTGGCTATTTCCGCCATGCCGCTGGCCAACGCCGGCACCGACCTGGTCTCGGTCGTGGACGACGTCACCCGGCAGGTCCGGGAATGGCAGCCCATCACGGTCACGACGGACGACTGGACGATGCTGTGGTCGGTTCGCGACGAGCCCTGCGAACTGTACGACCGCCGGAGCGACCGCAACCAGACGACCAACGTAGCCGCCGACCATCCCAACGATGTCGAGCGCCTGCACGCCCTGATGATCCGCGAACTGGAGAAGGCCGGCGCCTCCGCGCACCATGTCGACGCCCGCCGCTGAGATCACCGACGCCACGCTGCGGTCCGCCGGCAAAGGGCGCAGACGCTCAGCCACCACACCCTAGGTCGATGGTGCGGGAGAGAAGCACCTTGTTAGCCACGCGAGGAATGCTTGTGCGGACGGCCGGGACACGTCCAAGTCCCCCGCTTGTATCGCAAGACCCATCGGGCGCGGCCGCTCCTGTGCGGCCAGCCATGCGTGAACCTTCGCGCCCGTTGCCTTCCCGTCGGTGAACCGACGGTCTTCGGCAGGTATGCCCTCGATGTAGCGCTCCGCTCGGGGCCAGATTGGATCGTCGGGACGAATCATCGTCTGGACGACGTCCTCGAGTTCTCCGGGGCCGCAGTTGTCGGGCATCAACCAGACTCCGACCCGAACCTCCTCCTCAATGATCGTTCCCTCGGGATCCGTTCTCTTTGGAACTGCGATTCCGACACGGGAAATCCGATCTGCAATGCCCTTCCACCGTCCCTCTGGATTCGTGTTTCCATCCACGACGATGCCCAGTGCAAGTAATTCCGGTTCTCTCAGATGTCCCTCGATAGATCTGAGCAGCTCGTCAATACCGCCCTTTTCCTGAATGCGGAAGTTCGGTGACCCCTGACTGGCTTCACAAAGCCTCTGGATCACGTACTTGTCGTTTCGGCCCTCGACCAGCAGAAGATTCCCAGTCCGACCGTCCTGCGACGGCACGCTAGCGAACCTCTATCCGCTGTTCAGCGACTGTCTCGAGCAGTTCCTCGTTGTACTCAACAGCCCGAAGCTCCTTCCCGCGACGTTCGAGCCGCACGAGCCGTCCCTCGACATCGTTCAGTGCAGCGGCAGCACGAGCGAAGCCCCCGACGCAGTCCCAGCTGTGCGTCGTAGCCACTACCTGGACGTTGTTGCGGGCGGCGGTCTGCAGGATCATCCGCCAGTAGTCCTCCTGGACTCTGTGATGTATCCCGTTCTCCGCCTCGTCGATCACGAGGAAACCACCGCGGCAACTGGACAGGGCCAAGGCCGCCGCGAACATACGAACGGCACCGTCGCCGAGGCTCCGAAGCGGGACGGGGTTCGGGCGGCCCTCCAGCTTCACAATCACTCTCGCGCCTCGAGATCTCGCTCCCCCACCTCCGACGATGGCAACACGCTCAATTCCGTCCCCATGAACAAGCCGCAACGCCGCTACGGCGCGATCCTCGTCGGAGGTGAGCGCAATTTGCGCCCAGAGTTCGAGCATCGAGTAGTCGTCGAGCTCTCCGGGCCCTAGTGATCTGCATCGAATGGCCGCCGGAACGCCGTTGGATCGGCGCGCGGAGCGTCGCCCAGAAACCGACCTGCTCGGCGTACTCCAGGTGAGAAACCGGTCAGCAGCAGGCGGGACAGGGAACAACGTTGCGGAGTCGCCGAAGCCCATCTTGAGAACAAGCGCCTCGGGATCTTCGCCATCATTCAGCAGCTTCCGCTCGGCATCGCTCAACTCGGAGAACGTGCAAAGCGCCAACGTCACCATCTGACCGAGGCTGCGCGATCCAATCGAGATGGCCCTCTCCGCGCAGGTCTGGCGCCAGCTGAAGAGCGCGGGGTAGTCGGGGATCTCCAACCGATGCGACTGCGCGTCGGCAACCTGAAAGACCTCGCCGCGCTCGTCAAGAACTGCATCCAATATCGTCGGATCCGACTGCCCCGCGTAGACACGGACGGCCTCGAGGACTGTCGTCTTTCCGACGCCGTTCCGGCCGGCGAGAAGAGTGACCTGGCCAAGCCGGTCAATGGACAAGTCGCGGATGCCCCGGAAGCCGGAGATCGACAGGTCGGGAAGGTGCAACTCTCGGCCGGAGAACTCGCTGTCCACAGGCCTTCTCCTTCAACGCCGGGCCCAATCCTGGACACGACGCTACCCGTCAGGGTTCGAGCCACGCCGCTACCGCCAGATTGCCGGCTCGTGACACAGTCGCAATCATCCACAGTTGCACGACAACTACAGCGGCGAGCCCGACTGGTGTGGCTGAATTCTGGATTCCGGCCTTCGCCGGAATGACGTGGTCAAGGCCGCTGACGATTCGGTGGTGTCGTTCTAGGAGTGTGCTGAGTAATCCCCGAATGGCCCGATTCTCGATTACGAAAGCCCAGGTCAGGGACTTGCGGGGATGGCGAAATGGCCATTACTCAGCAGTCTCCTAGCCCTCTGCCCAGGGTGGTGCGCCGGCGGGGCGGCTGCCGGGCTCGTCGGCGAACGCCTCCGCCTCGGTGGCCAGTAGGCGGTCGAACCACGCCCGAACCTCCTTGCGCCGTCCCCGGTCGACGGCGAGGTTCACGAGCTCGTGCGGGTCCTCCTGCAGGTCGTACAACTCGTGCTCCTGGTCATCGAAGTGGGCGTCGATGTCGAAGAGCTTCGGGCCCGCCGGAGGCCGGGCCGACGTGGTGCTGCTGCCACCGATGCCGTAGTAGCGGCAGTACTTGAAGCGGCCGTCGAAGATGCCCCGGCTGGCAAAACGCGTGTTCAGCAGGCCGTCGTACCAGGCCCAATCCTGCGCGAACAGGATGTCGCTACGGCCCTCTGTCGCCGAACCGGCGAGGAGCGGCGCCAGGTTGCGCCCCGGAAGGTCCGCCTCGGACAGATCGACGCCTGCCAGCTCGGCAACCGTCACGGTCAGATCGACGTGGCTGGTGAGCGCCTCGCTGCGCGTCCCGGGTGTCGTCACACCGGGCGCGACGACGTACAGCGGGATGTGCATCGTCTCCTCGTAATTCCACGGCCCCTTCGAGCGCAGGGCGTGCGAGCCGCACTGGTCGCCGTGGTCGGACGTGAAGAGCACGACGGTGTCCTGCGCTGCTCCGGTGGCGTCGATGGCGTCGAGGATGAGCCCCACACTCACGTCGCTCATCTCGTGGAGCTTCACGTAGTAGTCCAGTTGCCGTAGCCAGCGCTGCTTGTCGGACCGATCGAGGGAGCCGCCGTTGCGAGACATCTCGTGGATGAAGCGACGGTGGACGTCGGGCTTTGTGTGCAGGTCGTCGTCGAAGTTGGCCGGCAGCTCGTCGAAGCGCTCGGGATAGTCGAGCGTGAACGGCGGGAGGGCATCGGCACGACCCCAGCCCAGTGCCTCGTAGCGGCCACGAACGCGCTCGTAGTGCTCGGGGTTGGCCTCCTGGTACCAGGGCTGATCGATCGGGAACCACATGATGTCGTGCGGGTTGACGAGCCCCACGAACAGGAACCAGGGCCGCTGCTCGCCGGCGCGGTCGTGTATCCACCGTGCGGCGGAGGCGGCGATCGGCTCGTCGAACTCCACGCCACTGCCCGCCTGGCCCCAGAACGCCTGGTCGTTGCCCTCCCAATCACCGAACCCGAAGGACTCCATGTCGGGGTAGGGGCCCATCGATAGGTGCCACTTGCCCTTGTAGCAGGTGTCGTAACCCTCCCGCCGCAGCATCTTGCCGAGGGTGTCGACGCCGGTGTCCAGCCAGCCGTTGGCCGGTCCGCGGGTGTTCTCCTTGATGCCGTGGGCGGGCATGTACTGCCCGGTGACGAGCGTCGCGCGCGACGGCGAGCAGGGCGATGTGTGCGTGTAGTGGCGATCGAACTCCAGACCACCCTCCAGCAGGCGCCGGCGGGCAGGCAGGTCCACGTCGTCGGGCAGCCAACCCCGGTGACGCTCCTGGTCGGTGAGGATGAAGCAGATGTTGGGGCGCCGCGGGCCGCTTCCGTTGCCGCTCACCCCAACTCTCCCAGGACCGCTCCAACGGCGTCGATAGCAGTCTCTGTATCACCGGCGGAGATGTCGAGATGGGTCACTGCCCGCACCCGCTCCTCGACCCGGCTCATGCGGACCTCGTACGCGGCGAGGCGCTCAAGAAACTCCGCCGCTCGCAGACCGGTCGACGCCACGTCGATCCATACCATGTTGGTCTCGACGGGCTCGGTGCCGAGCCCCAGACTCGATAACCCCTCGGCGAGTCGGGCCGCGTTGGCGTGGTCGTCGGCAAGGCGGTCGATGTGGTGGTCGAGGGCGTGGAGACATCCGGCCGCTGCGATCCCGGCCTGCCGCATGGCCCCCCCGCAGCGGTGCTTGTGCACCCGCGCAGCCTCGATGAAGTCGCGGCCGCCGACCAGGACGGCCCCCATCGGTGCACCGAGACCCTTTGTGAAGTCCACCCAGATGGAGTCGGTGGGTTCGCCCCAGTCGCCTGGCTCGGTCCCCGACGCCACTGTGGCGTTGAAGAGGCGGGCGCCGTCGGTATGCACGGGCACCCCGGTTGCGTGCGCCACGTCCGCCACCGCCCGGTACTGCTCCAGCGACCACACGGTCCCGCCGCCGAAGTTGTGGGTCTGCTCGAGGCAGACCAGGCGCGCCCAGGGCCGGTAGGTGTTGCCCGGCGAGAGGGCCTCGGCGACCGCCTCGGGGCCGAAGCGCCCCCGGTCGCCAATTAGCAGATCGGTGATCACCCCCGCATACGCGGCGGCGCCACCCGTCTCCGAGCGCACGATGTGGCTGTCGACAGACGTCACGATGGCGTCCCCCGGCGAGGTGTGCGTCGCCACGGCCACCAGGTTGCACATCGTGCCGGTGGGCAGGAAGAGCCCAGCTTCGTGGCCCAGCATCTCCGCCACGCGGTCACACAGGCGGTTCACAGTGGGATCAGTGCCCTGCTGCTCGTCGCCCACCTCGGCGCCGGCCATGGCACGGCGCATGGCGGCGGTGGGTTTCGTCTGCGTGTCGCTGTACAGGTCGACCGCCGGGGGCCAGGGCACGGGGGGACTCTAACCGGCGAGAGGCACGTCGATGCCCGCCGTCCCGACCTACCTGAACGGGGTGAGGATGGCCGTGTAGCCTCCGAATCGAGGCGTTGATCGCGGCGTGCCAGGAACGCAGGCACATCCGGAATCGCCCCGCAGGATCCCAGGAGACGCCATAAACGACGAGCGATCGCCCGAGGGCGAGTCCGGTGGCCGCGGGTTGGCCGCGCTGATCGTGCCCTTCTACGCCTCGGGAGATCGTTCCCAGCGGCAACTGCTCGGCGTGCTCCAGTTGGGTGTCGCCGCGTTCACACTGTGGATCCTGTCGCTGTATTTCTCGTGGGACGACCAGACCGGCGCGCTCGTCGGCGACCCGGTCAACCTCTGGTTCAACTGCATCATGCTGGGCGGGCTGGCCATGACTCTGTTCTGCGTGTGGCGGCCGCGCCACCGCACAGCAGGAGCGGTTGCCTTTGTCGGCCTCACGATCGGCATGTTCTACGTCCTCGCCGAGAACGCCTTCGGGATGTTCACCTACAACAACGCTCGACCCGCCGCCGGCTTCTGGCTGGGCCTTGCCTCCTACGCCGTCCAACTCGCAGCCGCCGGCTACGCCGCGTGCCTCGTCAGTGAGGAGTGCTGCCGTGGGTGCCGGCACGACGGCCGCCCACGAAGCCCCTGGCTCGTACTCGGTCTCGGCGTCCTCAGCATCGGCTGGATCGTGGCACGCTTTCTCCCGGACTTCGCCATCAGCGTGGAGCGCAGACCCATCGGCGAGTCCGGGAACACGCTCAGCGAGGCGCTGGCGCCGGAGATCTTCCATCGGGGCATGGTGGCGCGCCTCGATGGCGCCGAGTTCATACCCGAACTGACCGCCTGGGTGATTTTCGGTCTGGTGGCACCGCTGACCGCCTGGGTGCTGCGCCGCCAACTCGCCGCCGCCCTGCTCAGCGGCTTCCTGATCTATTTCGTCGCCGACATCGCGGCTGCGCTGGCGGTCAACTACGGACTCGACTACAGCGAAGACCTCGAGAACGGCCTGCGGGTCACCGTCGACTACGGGCTCGGCAGCGGGTTCCTGGCACTGCTGGTCACCACGGCGCTGTTCGCAATCGTCATCGCCGCGATCTATCTCACCGGGTCCGAACATCCCGCTGCGACGGCTGCATCACCTTCGACGGAGTCCTGAGGGACTGGGACCGGTAGCGTCGCTCGTCGTGAGTGCTCCCGCGCCCCGGCGCAACGTCACGGCGGTCCTGTTGCGGTCGTCCGGCGGGGACGCCTGGATGCTCGATGAGGCGCTCGCCGGACTCGCCGGGAACCACACTGTGCTGGCGCCGAGGCCCCAGAAGCGATTCAGCGTGCCGGAGGCCTGCCGGCTGGCGCTCGTCGGTGGCCCCGACTTGGTGCTCCTCGTCGGCGGCCACGTGCGCCTCGGCTACAGCGACGTGGCCCGCCTCCTCGACGGCTACGAGTCCGGCGCCCGCATCGTGGTGGGCGACCGGCGGTCACTCGCCGGGCGGGCGTTACGCCCACTGGCGGGGCTGGCGCTCGGGATATGGCGGAACGACATGGGTTCACCGGTGCGGCTCTACGACGCCGCAGGCCTGCAGGAGATCGTCTCGTACCTGCCGCCCGGCAGCGGCCAACCGACCCTGCTGATGAGCATGGTCGAGCACCGCCTGCGCTTCTCGGTCCGGGAGATCCGCCTGCGCAACGCCACCGAGACACTGCGCGAGGAGGACCCGGTGACCGCACTGGCGGACATGCTGGCCGGACTCACCGAACTCTGGGCGTTCCGTACCGCGGCCCGCGCCATCGGCTGAGCCGGCAGCCGTGTCGGTCCTGCGGCGCGGTCAGTTTGCCCACAGACGCACGACCTCAGCGACGACGTCCATCTCCGCGAGGGCACTCCGGGTGGTGCCCGGCGCCACACCCGCGCAGAGATCGGCCAGCACCCGCGTGGCGAAGCCCAGGCGCGCCGCATCCACAACCGTGGCCCGCACGCAGTAGTCCGTGGCGATCCCGACGACGTCAACCGCCCCGAGGTCACGGGAGCGCAGCCAATCCTCGAGCGTGGCACCGTCGGGAGCGATGCCGTCGAAGCCGGTGTAACTCGCCGAATACTGGCCCTTCGAGAAGACCTCGTCCAGCGCCGCGGTCGCGAGAGCGGGATGGAAGGCCGCGCCCGTGCTTCCCGCCCGGCAGTGTGGCGGCCAGGTTCCTGCGTAGTCCGGCACGTCGGAGAAGTGGTCCCCCGGGTCGATGTGCCAGTCCCGCGTGGCCACAACCGCAGCGTAGGAGCCGGCGGAATCGCGCACGTAGTCGCTGATGCGCGCGGCCAGAGCCGCCCCGCCCGCCACCGGAAGCGCCGCTCCGGGCACGTCGCAGAAATCGTTCTGAACGTCCACGATCACCAGAGCGCGAGCCGCGCCGCTGTCGATGCCGGGGCCGGGGAACTCGCTCACACATCCTCCAAGGCGGGCTCGATGGGCAACCAGGGATCGCCGGGCGTCAAGTCGAGCGCGGCGGGCCGGAGCCGCCCGCGTGCCTCGCGATGATAGGCGCGGGCGAGCTGGACACTGCGGGTGGGATCGGCGGCCTCGGCCAGCACGAACTCGCCGCCGCTCACGAAGTCGGTCTGCAGCGCCACGCCGCCCGTCGGCAGCGATGCGTCAGGCCCGAGGAGGACTTCCGCGGTCGCTGCGCCGGCGTCATCAAGGAGGCGAAACGCCCGCTTGCGCCCCGGCCGCCAGGACTTGGCGAGGGATCGCTTGCGCACCGAGCGACCGTCGATCTCCACCAGCTTGTAGACCAGACCCGCGGTCGGAGCTCCGGCGCCGGCAACCAACTCGGTACCCACGAGGTACCCGTCGGCCGGTACCGACGCCAGCGCGGCGATGTCGTGCTCGTTCAGGTCGCCCGACAGGATGATGCGGGTCCGGCGGGCGCCGAGTCCGTCGAGCTGGCGACGGACGGCGACCGCGGAGGTCGCCAGGTCGCCCGAGTCGATACGGAGCGCGCCCATGTCCGGACCCGCTGCCTCCACAGCGCGCCGCACCCCCTCGGCGACATCGTAAGTGTCCACCAGGTAGGTGCTCCCGGCTCCGAGGAGGTCGACCTGCGCGGCCATGGCGGCGCTCTCGTCGGAGTGAGCCAGGATGAAGGCATGGCCGATCGTCCCACCGGTGGGCACGCCGAACCGCCGCCCCGCCTCCAGGTTCGACGTGGCGTCGAACCCGCACACGTAGGCGGCGCGCGCCGCGGCCGGCGCCGCCTCCTCATGGGTGCGCCGGCTGCCTCCCTCCAGCAGCATGCGGGCGCCCGCTGCGGCCCGCATGCGCGCCGCAGCGGCGGCGATGGCGGAGTCATGGTTGAGGATCGACAGCACCAGGGTCTCCAGTACGACCGTCTCGGCAAACGTTCCCGTGACGGTCAGGATCGGAGACCCGGGTACGTAGAACTCGCCCTCGCGGTACCCACAGATGTCGCCGGAGAAGGAGAAGTCGGCGAGGCGCCGCAGCCCGGAGTCGGAGACGATCCTCTCCCGGCGCAGGAAGTCCAGTTCCGCCGAGCCGAAGCGGAAGTTCTCGAGCGCCGCCAGCAGGCGACCGGTGCCGGCCACGACCCCGAAGCGGCGCCCCGGCGGCAGGCGGCGGCAGAACACCTCGAACGTTGCCGGAAGATCGGCCACACCCGAGCGCAGTGCGGCATCGATCATCGTCAGCTCGTACTGGTCGGTCAGGAGGGCCACCGACGGCCGGGAGGTCGTCACGGCAGGTATCCCAGCGGGTTGACGGCTGTGCCGTTCAGGCGAATCTCAAAGTGCAGATGGGGGCCCGTCGACAGCCCGGACGAGCCGATGCTGCCGACCTGCTGGAGGCCGACCACCAGGTCGCCGGGCCGGACCGTCACCGCCGACAGGTGGGCGTACAGCGAGGAGAGCCCGTCCCCGTGGTCGAGAACGACCGCGTTGCCATAGCCGCCCCACGCCCCGGCGGCGATGACCACGCCCGCCCGCGAGGAGTAGACCGGCTGGCCGTGCGCGGTGCCCAGGTCGATTCCGGCATGCAACCGGTAGACACCCAGGATCGGGTGAAGACGGTTGCCGTAGCCCGAATTCACCACCCCCGCCGTGGGCCAGACGAAGCCGGTCACCGCAGCCGCTTCCTCCTGGGCGCGCACCCACTCCGCCGCTTTTTGGCGGTACTCCTCGACCTGGATGAAACTCTCCAATTCCGAGGACTCCCGGTCCCACTCGGCGAACTCCTGCTCCAGAGCCCGGCGGCGCTTGTCGAGTTCAGCCTTGATGGCTGCCTGCTGCGCGCGACGATCCTCCAGATCCGCCAGGTCGGCTTCCAAGCCCTCCTTCAGGCGTTCAACTTCGCCAACCGACGCGGCGGCCTCCGCCAGCGCCACGTCGTAGCGATCCTCGGCCAGGCGAATCTCATCCACCAGATCCGCGGCACTGCCGTGCACCGCCTCCAGGAGCGCCAGGCGACGTAGTCCGTGGGTCAGATCCTCCGAACCCAGCAGAGTCGTCGTTCGCTCACTCCCCGCCTGCAGGTAGACCTCCACAATGATCTCCTCGACATCGAGACGAACGTCCTCGAGATCCAACTGTGCCCAGCCGATGGCCGCCTCGTTCTGGCGCTGGATGGCGATCTGCGCCCGCAGTTCCTGCTCGGCCGCCTGCACTTGCGCCTCCTGACGTGCGACCAGTTCCTCGGCCGCCTGGAGGGCCTTGAAAACCTCGGCGTCCTCCGCGGCGAGCACGTCGATCCGAGCCCGCACGGCGAGCTTCTCCTCCGCCACCCGCTCCAACTCGGCCCGCGCCTCGGCAATCGTCTCCTGTGCAAGGCTCGGGGACGCGGCAGGCAGGGTTCCCAGCAAGCACACGAGGATGACAACCGGGCGCCGCGCCGTCCGACGATCCCGTATCCGTCCTGACGATCGCACGCGGCCGCAGCGTAGCAAGCGATTGGTCCACCCAAGGTGCCCACTGAGGCCTGGCGGGGCTCCGAGTCACATGGTCGGTAACAGCTCCGAAGCGGCGCCGCGTTGGATCACGACCGGAACGTCCACTGGTGTACCACTCGTATACTCGCATCGTGCAACACGACGTCGATGAGGTGGCCGGCGCCCCGGGCAGGGTCACCCGCGGGAATCGCCTCGAGGCCGCGACAGCGATGTACCGGCGGACGCGTCGGGACTGATCCTCTCGGGACAGCGCAGCGAGACCTCGCCGATGAGCCTCGCGGCCGGGCAGGCGCCCGTCGAAGTGCACGGACACGCCGATGCGAGCGACCTGCGGTGTCGCGACCTGCCGGCGACGGGCTCCACCGATGTCCTGGCCACCTTTGCGGCCGCAGAGGCGAGCCACCGGCGGTTCTGCTGGCTGCAGCCGGACAGAGATCTCTCCCTGGTCGGCATTGGTACGGCTCTGGTGTGGCGCCCGTCGAGCCGCGAGCGGCGCTTCACCGAGGCAAGCCGGTTCGCGACTGACCTAGCGCGACACCTCGGCGCCGCTGCCGAGGAGGGCGAGCACGCCGGCCGACCGGCACCGGTGGGCCCGATCCTGTGCGGCGGGTTCTCGTTCGACCCGAGGTCGGACAGCAACCTCTCGCGCTGGGCGGAGTTCGGCGCTGGATCGCTCGTGATCCCGGAGCTCTTGGGGATCGCCAGGCGAGGGAAGGTCCGCTGGCTGGTCACGGCCGCCCGGGAACTGCTGGCGGAGGCGTCGGAACGAGCAGTCGATCTCCTGCGGGCAGCCGCGGAGGCTCCGCCGGACCCGCCCCAACTCGTACTCCTGGGGCAACGCGGCGGTACCGACGACGACACGTACCTGGCCACGATCACAGCCGCGCTGGCGGGGATCGAGGCCGGCGAGCTCCGGAAGGTCGTGCCGGCCCGCCAGGTCACCGCCCACCTCGCGGGCGCGCCGGGCAGCGGCTCCGTGGTCGAGTGGCTGAGGAGGCTTGCAACGCGGTACCCGGCCGCGACGACCTTCGCCGTGGGCTGTGGTCCGCTGACCCTGGTGGGCGCCACACCCGAGTTGCTGATCCGCACGTACGGAGGAATCGTCGAGACGGACGCCCTTGCCGGATCATGCCCTCGTGGGGACAGCCCACAGCAGGACGCCGCGCTGGCGGAGGCAATGCTGGCCAGCCCCAAGGAACGTCGCGAGCACGACGCTGTGGTCGAGCACCTGCACCGCGGCATGACCGCGGCGGGCGTCGCGCTCGAGCCCGTCCCGCCCGAGCCGCAGGTCCGTACCCTCGCCGGCATCCAGCACCTGTGCACGCCCCTGCGCGGGCGGGCGCCCACCCCTCCGGGCGCCATCTTCGATCTCGCCGGCGCCCTTCACCCGACTCCTGCGGTGGCAGGCCTGCCGGTGGCCAACGCCCTCCGTTTCCTCCGCCGTCACGAGCCCACCGGACGGGGCTGGTTCGCGGGCCCGGTGGGATGGACCGACCTGGCGGGCAACGGCGAACTCTGCCTGGCGCTGCGATCCGGGCTCGTGGACGCGTCGAGCAACGAGGTATCGCTGTTCGCCGGTTCCGGTGTGGTGGCGGAATCGGATCCTGCCGCAGAACTGGCCGAGACCGGCGCGAAGCTCAACGCGCTGCCGTCAGTCACCGGCAGCGGACCGCTCGCCGACCCCTCCGGGCAGTGACCGCCTACGACTACTACGGGACGTTCTTCGAGGAGCTGGCGACCCAGGGCGTGCGCCACGTTGTCTGCTCTCCCGGGTCGCGCTCCGCACCGCTGATCCTTTCGGCCCACGCAGAACGCCGGCTGCACTCCTGGGTGCAGATCGACGAGCGGGCGGGCGGGTTCTTCGCGCTCGGGCTCGCCAAGGCGCGGCGTGAGTGCGTCGCCCTGATCTGCACGTCGGGCAGCGCGGCCACCAACTATCTGCCCGCGCTCACCGAGGCCTTCTACGACGGCGTGGCGCTGATCGTGCTGACCGCCGACCGCCCGCCGGAGTTGCGCGACCGGGGGGCCGGCCAGACCATCGACCAGATCCGCCTGTACGGAGGGCACGTACGCTGGTCGGCCGACCTGCCTGTCCCCGGCGAGGTGAGTTCCGACCACGCTCGTTACGTCGCCCGGAGAGCCGTCGCCGCCGCTGCCGGCCCGCCCGCGGGCCCGGTGCATCTCAACGTCCCGCTGCGCGAGCCGCTGGAGCCACCCACCGGTGGCACGACCGCGACGGTCGACGCGTCTCCGGGCGGTCGCTTCACACGTCCCCAGCCGGCCGCTTCCCCGGACGAGATGGCGGCATTGGCCCACCTCGTGCGCAGCCACGAGCGGGGGTTGCTAGCGATCGGACCCTCGGACCTCGATCCCGCCGATGGGGCCGCGCTCAAACAGCTGGCCGCTCTGGCGGGTTGGCCGCTCATCGCCGATGCCGCCTCCGGGCTGCGCCGTGGCGCCGCGGCAGGCGCCACGGTGGTCACCACCGGCCACCATCTGGCCGGCGCCGCGTCGTTCTGGGAGCGGCACCGCCCCGAGGTGATCATCAGGGCGGGCCATCCCACCGCAGGACGGGCGCTCCGAGAGGGGCTGGCGGGATGGGGATCGGAGACCTGGCTCGTCGATCCCCTCGACCGCTGGCCCGAGCCCACGACGGTTCCCGCCGGGCAGTGGCGAAGCCCCATCGGGGCCCTGGCGCGGGGGGTTCTCGCCTCCCTCGGAGCCACCCTGGACGATCCGGCAACCGCCACCGGCGACACCGCACCCGCACCACCCGCGGGTCTCGCCGATCGCCGTGGCTCCGCCTGGGTCGTGGCGTGGCGGGACGCCGAGGCCGGCGCCCAGCAGGCGATCACCGCAACTCTGCAGGCAGGGCCCTTCCTGGAGGCAGGTGTGGCTCGCGCTCTCGGCGAGGTGCTCGGACCCGACGCCACCCTGTACGCCTCGAACAGCATGCCCGTGCGAGACCTGGACGCTTTCCTGGTCCCTCACCGGCGAGCGCCGCGGGTCGTTGCACACCGGGGCACCAACGGGATCGACGGGGTCGTTTCCGCCGCCGCCGGCTGTGCCGCCACCGCGAAACCCGTCGTGCTGCTCGCTGGAGACCTGGCTCTGCTGCACGACATCGGGGGGCTGCTCGGCGCGGTCCGCCTCGGCCTCGACCTCACGATCGTGGTGCCCAACAACGACGGTGGCGGCATCTTCGCGTTCCTCCCCGTGGCCAAGGCGATCCCGAGACACGTCTTCGATCGCTTCTTCCTCACCCCTCACGGCACCAATCTGGCCACGGTCCTGGCGGGGCTCGGCGTCCGTCACCACCTCGTCAGCGACGCCGTGACGCTCCGCGAGGTGCTCGGAACCACTGTGGCCGCCGGCGGGATCGATGTGCTCGAGATCCCGGTGGGCACGGACGCGAACGTGGCTCAGCACCGACTCGTCGAGACGTCCGTTCGGGAGGCCCTGGTGAGCTCCGATCGATCGGAACGACCGGAGCGCTGACAGTGAGCCCAACTGGCGCCCCGGCCCGCGCACTCCCCTGCGCGCCGCCGATCCCGTGACCAGCGGCGGCGACGCCGAGGCCGCCACTTCAACCCACGGGGGCAGGGCGGTGGCCTCGATCTATCGCTACGTGCTCCCGCTACGCCACCCGCTCATGACCGGCCGCGGACCGATCACCCACCGGCGTGGCCTGCTGGTATGCCTGCGGGATTCCCTGGGACACGTGGGATGGGGCGAAGCCGCCCCGCTGCGGGGATGGCACGGACCCGACCTGGCGGCCACCTCCGGGATGCTGGCGAGTTGGCTGAGAGCCGCCTCGCCCATCAGCGATCCCGAAGCCCTGGCACCGCACGCCGACGCGACGCTGCGCGGCGCGCCGTGCGCGTGGGCGGCAATCGGCGGTGCCGTGGCCGACCTGGCGGCCCGCCGCCGGGGCACGACCCTCGCCGCGTTCCTCGCGGGCGAGGCGTCCACAACCCATGACCGGTTGCCGCGTCCGGTACCGACCGCGGCGCTGCTCGACGGCGAGACGCCATCGGCCGTCGCCCGTAGCGCAGCGGCGGCCGTCGCCGGAGGGTTCGGTACGGCCAAGCTCAAGGTGGGGAACCGGCCCCTGGCCGACGACATGGCTCGTGTTGCGGCGTTGCGAGAGGCGGCGCCGCGTGTGGCGCTGCGCCTGGACGCCAACGGTGCCTGGGGGTCCGAGGCGCACGGCGCCGTCGAAGCCCTAGGCCGTTTCGAGCCCGAGATGGTGGAGGAACCCTGCCGGGGGCTCAACGAACTCCGATCCCTGCAGGCGCGCACTACGGTGCCGATCGCCGCCGACGAGAGCCTGCCGCCCCTGGCGGACCTGCAGCGCCACCTGCCGCTCGGCGTGGCGGTTGCCGTCCTGAAGCCCTCCGCCCTGGGCGATCCCAGAGCCGTGCTGCGGGCCGTGGCCGCACTTCGGGAGAGCGGCACCGAAGTGGTCGTCGGCTCGTTCCTCGAGAGCGCCGTGGGGCTGGCAACCGCCGCCCACGTCGCCGCGGTCGCCGGCGGCCCGGCGGCAGGCCTCGGCACCTCGGCGCTGCTGCTGGATGACGTCTGCGCGCCGCCACCGGTGCGCGACGGCGCGCTGTGGTTGTCGCCGGAACCGGGCCTGGGGCTAATCCCCGATCGCCACGACCCGGCCGATCTTCTCGAGATCGGATCCTGACGGCCGGGCCGCGCCATCGGCCGCCAACCGCTGCCAACTCACCCATACGGCTCGTTGCCGCTCCGCCTTGTCCGCGGGGCAATACCGTGTCATCGGCGACCGAAACCGCAGCGCTGTCACCGCCTCCCGAGACAGCCCCTCTTCAACGAACCAGGAGGACCCGTGAATCCCCCCAGCGACGCCCGACCCTCCAGCGGTTCCGATCCGTTTGCCGCACCCCGGCCACGTGGCGCCGCCGACCCCGCCCAGAGCCTGATCCGGCCCGGCGCCGACTGGCTCGACAGCAGCGAGGTATACGGCGACATCGGCTACGCCACCGCCGACGGAATCGCCAAGCTCACCATCCGCCGGCCCGAGGTCCGCAACGCCTTTCGACCGCAGACGCTCTTCGAGCTGGCGGACGCCCTCAACCGGGCCCGCGACGACGACCGGATCGGGGCCGTAATCCTCTGTGGCGCCGGTGATCTGGCCTTCTGCTCGGGTGGCGACCAGCGCATCAGGGGTGACGACGGCTACCTGGGCGATGACGCGGTTGCCCGCAAGGGCATCGGACGCCTCAACGTCCTGGACCTGCAGGTGCAGATCCGCCGCACACCCAAACCGATCGTCGCCATGGTGGCCGGGTACGCCATCGGCGGCGGGCACGTCCTGCACATCGTCTGCGACCTCACGATCGCCGCGGACAACGCCGTCTTCGGCCAGACCGGCCCGCGCGTGGGCTCGTTCGACGGCGGCTACGGCTCGGGACTGCTGGCCCGCCACGTCGGGCAGAAGAAGGCACGGGAGATCTGGTACCTGTGCCGCCAGTACCGCGCTCAGGAGGCTCTCGACATGGGGTTGGTGAACGCCGTCGTGCCCCTCGAGGATCTGGAGATCGAGACGGTTGCGTGGTGCCGACGCATGTTGGAGCACTCACCGCTGGCATTACGGATGCTGAAGGCATCCATGAACGCCGCCGACGACGGCCTCGCCGGCATCCAGCAACTCGCCGGCGACGCCACCTTGCTCTTCTACCAGACCGCCGAGGCGCAGCACGGCCGGGACAGCTACGTGAACCGCACGCCTCCCGACTTCAGCCAATTCCCCCGCCGTCCCTGAGGAGCGCACCAACCGGAACCGCCGGCACGGCGGCCGGGCCGGCGGATCGCTCAGTTGACCTTCACGCGCAGTTCGCTGTAGTCGCTCGGCACCAGGCAGATGTCGACGGCGGTCCCGAGGCCCTCGAAGGGGCAGGGATACCGGAACGTCACCGGCTGCAGCGAGTCGCCCACCGTCCACTTACCGGGGGCGAGTGACCCCGGCAGCATGGCCGCCAGGT
This sequence comes from Acidimicrobiales bacterium, assembly GCA_963668565.2. Classification (GTDB taxonomy): domain Bacteria; phylum Actinomycetota; class Acidimicrobiia; order Acidimicrobiales; family CATQHL01; genus VXNF01. Next base: position 2,547,086 of record CAXXMX010000010.1, on the reverse strand, counting down.
CCACCGGCCCGAGGTTCTCCAGCGCGTCGAAGATGTCGGCGCGGGTGGGGTTGGGGCCGGCGTCGTAGAGGGCGCGGAGGGCCACCCGGTAGATGCTGCAACCGAGGCTCAGAATCCCGTACTTGCTGTTCTCGACCGGGTCTCGCGGGTCGTAGTCCTCACCGAGCGGTGAGTTCTCCCGGTACTCCCGCATGCACATCTCGTCGAAGGCGCCCGGATCCCAGTCCGGATCGCGGAAGCGGCCCTGATCGCTGTTCACCAGCAGGACCGTCCCGTCGTAGAGTTCGCCCGCCGCCGCCCCGCCGAACGTCAGGATCAGGCCGGCCACCACCTCGTTGCCCTGGCTGTTGAAGTCGGAGTTGTAGAACGTCACGTCACCGGGAGTGAACCCCTGAGTCACCATCTCGTTGATGTAGGCCGGCAGCGAGATGGCGTTGAGCGTGGGGAACAGCACGTCCACGCCCTCCTCTACCAAGCGCTGGACGGACTCGGCCATGCCGCCGGTGCAGATGGACGTGCCGCGGCAGTCGATGACGTCAAACACGGGCACGTCCACACCGGCGGCCTCCAGGACCGCCAGCAGGCTGCCCTCCACCGCCTCGGCCTCGCCCGGCGTGTTGGGGGCCACGATGCCGACGCGGCGGCCTTCGAGGGCGCCCGTGTCGATGACGTACTTCGCCAGGGCGCTGAGAATCTCCTCCAGCGTGGTGGCGGTGGTGAGCAGGCGCCCGCCGCCGCGCCGCACGTACTCCTCCGGCAGGGCCTCATGGCCGATGAGGGCGGAATTGTGCTCCTCGGTGATGCAGAGTTGGGCGGTACCCGCAAAGGTCGTGGTGTTCATCACGATGACGCCGTCGTGGCCTTCGGTGGCCTCGATACAGGCGGCGTTGCGCAGCGTGTCGATGTCCTGGCCGCCCACACCCAGCGCTGCCACCTCGACGGTCCGCAGGTCGATTTGGCGTCCCCACACGCCGCCGCAGCGCTCGTTGACGATGCGCGTGAGCGTGTCGAACATGTCCGTCGGGTCTCCCACGTCGGCGGCGAAACCAAGGGCCACGATCTCCTCGAACTGTGTGCGCATATGCACGAGCGTGATGGTGTCGGCCTCGATGCCCGCGTCGGTGGCCCGGCGCGCCTCCGCCGGCGGATCGTGGGGAAGACAGAAGCCGTCGAGCGAACCGAACGGGTGGTCGCGGTCGATGCCGCGCTGGAAGTCCACGAAGACGCCACCGCGGGGATCGTCATGGAAGTTGGGGGGTGGCCCGCTCTCGGCGCCGCTGTCCGCGCTCGGCTCGGCGGGATCGTCGGCCTCAGGAGGCTCGCCGGGGGCCTCGGGGGCGGCGGGCACCGTCTCGAACGCCGCCGGCTCGTCGGGGGCGGGCGCTGCGGCCGTGCCGCTCGTCCCGGCATCCTCACCGAGCGCGCCGCCGCCCTCGTCGCCGCTTGCATCAGCGGGCGCTGCGGCGGTGTCGCTCGTGCCGGCGGCGGCGGACGTGCCGGCGTCGTCCCGCCCGGCGGTGCCGCTCGCACCGGAACCGCTCTCCGCCGGGGGCTGAGGGGCTCCGGGGCCGGTGGCAGGTTCCGCTACCTCACCCCCACAGGCCGCGGCCAGCAGCCCCGCGGCCAGCGCGGCCGCGCAGGCGCGCCCCACAGCCGATCGCGCTTTCACAAGCGCCAAGCTAGACGAAATGGCGTACCGCGGCGGAAGCCGGCTGCGGGCGCCGGTCAGTTGACCTCGACCCGCAGTTCGCTGTAGTCGCTGGGCACCATGCAAATGTTGGCGCTGGTGCCCAGACCCTCGAAGGGGCACGGGTGGCGGAAGGTCACGGGCTGCAGGGAATCGCCCATGGCCCACTTGCCGGGCGCCAGCGAGCCCGGCAGCATGCTGACCAGGTCCACCGGACCGAGGTTCTCCAGGGCGGCGAAGACGTCGGCACGGCTGGGGTTGGGGCCGGCGTCGTAGAGCGCCCGCAGGGCCACCCGGTAGATGCTGCACACGAGGCCCACCATGCCGTGCTTGTTGGTCTCGCCCGGATCCCGCGGGTCGTAGTCCTCGCCCCCGGCCGAATTCTCCCGGTACTCACGCATGCACATCTCGTCGAAGGCCGTCGCGCCGGGGTAGTCCGGCAGGCGGTACCGGCCGGAGTCCCCGTGCACCAGCAGCACGGTGCCGTCGTACAGGGCGCCCGCCGCGTCACCGCCGAACGTGAGGATCAGGCCCGCCACGATCTCGTTGCCGTGGCTGTTGAAGTCGGAGTTGTAGAACTTCACGTCACCGGGAGCGAACCCCTGCGTGACCATCTCGGTGATGTATGCCGGCAGGGTGATGGCGTTCACCGTGGGGAAGAGCACGTCGACGCGCTCCTCGAACAGGCGCTGCACCGACTCCGCCATGCCGCCGATGCAGATGGAGGTGCCGGCGCAGTCGAGCACGTCGAAGACCCTCACGTCCACACCCGCCGCCTGCAGCGTCACCACCAGAGAGGCCTCGGTGGCCTCGGCCTCGCCCGGCGTGTTGGAGGCCACGACCCCGACGCGACGGCCGTCCAGGGCCCCTATCGAGATCAGGTACTCGGCCAGAGCGCGCAGGTTGGCCTCCAGGGTTGTCGCGGTTGTGAACAGGCGCCCGCCGCCCCGCCGCACGTACTCCTCCGGCAGGGTCTGATGGCCGATGAGCGCGGAATCGTGCTCCTCGGTGACGCAGAGTTGGGCGGTGCCCTGGAAGCTGGTCGCGTTCAGCAGGACGACGGCCTCGTGCTCTTCGGTGGCCTTGATGCAGGCGGCGTTGCGCAACGTGTCGATGTCCACACCGCCGACGCCGAGCGCGGCGACCTCCACCAACCGGAGATCGATCTTGCGTCCCCACACGCCGCCGCAGCGCTCGTTGACGATGCGCGTGAACGTGTCGAACATGTCCGTGGGGTCGCCGACCGGAGCGGCGAAACCGAGATTTACGATCTCCTCGATCTGTGTGCGCATATGCACGAACGTGATGGTGTCGGCGCCAATACCCGTGTCCGTCGCACGCAGCGGCTCGGTGGGTGCGCCGTGGGGGACGCAGAAGGCGTCGAGCGAACCGAAGGGATGGTCCCGGTCGAAACCGCGCTGGAATTCGGTGAAGATGCCGCCCCGGGGATCGGCGTAGACGTTTTCGGGAACATCATCTGCGCCGCCGCCGGTTGCGTCGGCGGGTGCGGGAGTCTCCCCCGCGGACGCGGCGGTTCCCGTGCCGGGCTCCGCCGTCGTCGCGGCCGCGCCCGCGGCGTCGGCATCGCCCTCAGTGCTGGGAGTTCCACCGGCGGGCGCTGCGGTCTCGCTCCCCGCCCGCCCCTCCTCGGGGGCGTCGCCGCCGGCGCCGCCTGCTCGCCGGCCGGCCGCTCGCCTGCCGCCGCGGGAGACCCGCCATCGCCGGAACCGGAGCCCCCCGAGTCCTGCGCTCCCGGGCGGTCGTCGGAGAAACCTTGCGTGGTCTCCTCCCCGCCTCCGCAGGCCACCGCCGTAAGGAGCACCGCCAGTGCGACGGCCAATGAGCGGCCGCATCGAAATCGCCGTCCCATGCGAACCCAAACTAGACGACGCCAGGTTGCCCGGATACGTGGAGGTCCTCCGTGCGCCCTCCCCTCGGCGCCGTCCCACGGTCTCCCCGGATGACTCTCCGGTCTAATTTCCGGGCCAACCTCGCCCGATGGGGCAGACTCTCGGCGGTGCAGTCTGGATCGCGGGCAACCCCCCTGCTGCAGGTACGCAACCTTTCCGCCGGATACGGCCACGTGCGCGTGCTGTTCGGCGTCAGCTTCTCGCTGGCGCGCAGCGAGACCGTCGCTCTGCTCGGCGCCAACGGAGCAGGCAAGACCACACTTCTCCGCACGCTCGGGGGCCTGCTAATGCCCACCGAGGGAGCCGTGCGCCTTGGCGAGCGAAGTATCACGTTCACCGAACCAGAGACCCGCTTCCGGATCGGGATGGTCCAACTGCGTGGCGGCGAAGGGACCTTCGCCCCGCTCAGCGTCGGCGACAACCTCCGGGCGGCCCTGCTCGGCGCAGGTCTTCGCCGCGCCGAGATGCTGGAGCGGCGTGAGGAGGTACTGGCCGTCTTCCCCGCCCTGGCCGAGCGTCTCGGGGACCCCGCCCGGGATCTCTCCGGCGGGCAGCGGCAGATGCTCTCTCTCGCCATGGTGCTGCAGCACCAACCCGAGCTACTCCTGATCGACGAGCTGAGCCTCGGGCTGGCACCGATCGTCGTGCAGGAGCTGCTCGAGGCTCTCAGGCGCCTCCGCGAGCAGGGCCGGACGATGCTGGTCGTTGAGCAGTCCGTCAACGTCGCCCTTGAGCTCGCCGACCGCGCCATGTTCCTCGAGAACGGGCGGATCGTCTTCGAGGGACGTGCGAGCGAGTTGCAGCAGCGTGACGATCTGCTACACGCAGCGTTCCTGGGCCGATCGGGGGAGGCCGCCGAGCCGAATCCTGTGGGGACGGTGGAGCCGTGATCGAGTTCATGGACTGGGGGGTCTCGCAGCAGGACCTACTGATCGGCGGTGTCACCGGGCTGACATACGCCGCCCTGGCCGCCGGGTTCGTGCTCGTCTACCGGGCCAGCGGGATCCTGAACTTCGCCCACGCCGACGTCGGCGCGTTCTGCGCGGCCGTCTTCGTGCTGATGCTGGCGGGCTACGGGCTGAATTGGTGGATGGCGTTCGCCGTGGCGATCGTGGGCGGCTTCATCGTGGGAGGAGCCATCGAGTTGACCGTCATCCGGCGGCTCTCGCAGTCGTCGCGGCTGGTGCTGCTCATCGCCACCATCGGCGTGGGCCAGTTGCTCGTCCTCGCCAGGATCAACCTGCCGTCGGTCCTGCAGCCCGGCCCCATCCCCTCGCCCTTCGACGTGCGCTGGCAGGTCACCGACCACCTCCGCATCCTGGGGAGGGAACTCATCGTCATCATCGCCGTCCCGGTGATGATCGGCGTGCTGGGCCTGGTCCTGCACCGGACGCGGTTCGGCCTCGCCACACGGGCGGCGGCCGCCAATCCCGAGACCGCCCGCACCTTCGGGATCCCGACACGCCGGATCTCGACTGCGCTGTGGGGAATCGCCGGATCGCTCTCGGCCGCCACGACCCTGTTAGTCGCGCCCCTCGAGGGTGTCAGCGCCGCCCAGACAGGAACCGCCGCCCTGGCACCCCCCCTTCTGCTGCGGGCGCTCGTCGTGAGCCTCATCGCCCGGATGCGATCGCTGCCCCTGACGCTGGTGGGCGGGGTGGCGGTCGGCATCGCCGAGAAGATCGTGCGCGACAACGTGGAGTCGGCCAACCGCTCGATCGTCGACCTGTTCCTGTTCGGCGCCGTGGTGGTGGCGGTGGTGTTCGCGGCGCGCGCCCGCCGGGACGAGGCCGGCTGGTCGCTATCGCCGAAACTCCGGGCGGTGCCGGTGCAGTTCGGGCACCTGCGGATCGTGCGCCACCTGGGCACCATCGGCCTGGGCGGGATCTTCCTGTTCCTCGGGGTGTTGGGCTGGTTGCTGGATTCACCCACCGCCCTGTGGCTGTGGACGGGGATCCTGATCCACACGATGGTGGCGCTCTCGCTCACGCTGCTGACCGGCTGGGCGGGGCAGATCTCCCTGGGACAGTTCGCGTTCGTGGGTCTCGGGGCGTTCTGCCTGGTGGCTCTGACGAGAGGACACGACATCCCCATCCCATTCAACGTCTTCGACCTGTCGCTGCAGTTGAACTGGGGTACGGCCGTGGTCTTGTCCACCCTCATGGGAGCGCTGGCGGCGCTCGTCATCGGCATCCCCGCGCTGCGGGTGCGCGGGTTGTTCCTGGCGGTCGCCACTCTGGCGTTCGCGGTGGCGTCCGCCAACTGGATCCTCGCCCAGGACGTCTTCACCGGAGGCACCACAGCGGTACGTCCCGTCGCCGAGCCGGTGCTGGGGCCATTCGACTTCGGCGCATCGCGCAAGTCGTTCTACTTCCTCTGCCTGGGATTCCTGATCGTGGTGACGGTGCTGCTGGCGAGGTTGCGGCATACCGGCATCGGCCGCTCGATGCTGGCGGTGCGCGAGAACGAGGAGATGGCCGCGGCCTCCACGGTGTCGGTCACCCGCATCAAGATCCTCGGTTTCGCCATCGCCGGCGCGGTTGCCGCCCTGGCGGGCGCCCTGTACGGAACCCTGCAGGAGAACCTCAGCCCCGCCAACACGTTTGCCCCGGCGTTCTCCATCGATGTCGTGGCGATCTCCGTCATCGGTGGGCTCGGCTCGATCGCCGGACCGTTCCTGGGGGTGCTTTGGGTCAAGGGCATTCCGGCACTCTTCAACCCGACCGCTCCGCCGGACTCGATCCGCCTCGTGACCTCCGGCGTCGGTTTGTTGTTGCTGCTGCTCTACCTGCCGGGCGGGCTCGTGCAGTTCATCTACAACGGCCGCGACGCACTGCTGCGCATGATCAGCCGGTCCCGCTTCGGGGCTCGCGCCTCGCCGGATCGGCCCGCCAAGCCGCCCATCGCGACGCTTGGGGCGCCGCGCCGGCCGGCTATCCCCGACTCACCGATCTGGCTGCGCACGCAGGGTCTCAGCGTCAGGTTCGGCGGCAACTGGGCAGTGCGCAACGTGGACTTCGAGGTGCGAAGCGGCGAGTTGGTCGGGCTCATCGGCACCAACGGCGCGGGAAAGTCGACACTCATGAACGCTGTCAGCGGGTTCGTACCGTCGTCGGGTTCCGTCGAAGTCCTCGGTATGGACGTGTCGGACCTGAGCGCCCCCGAGCGACACCGCCGCGGTCTGGGCCGTACGTTCCAATCGGCACGCCTCTACCCGGACTTGACCGTGCTGGAGACGCTCATGGTGGCTCTCGAGGCGCGCCGACGGTCGCTCCTGGTGCCCTCCCTTCTCGGGATCCCCCCCTCCCCCGGCGCCGAGCGCCAGAAGCGCGCCGAGGCCACCGAACTGGTGGACTACCTGGGTCTGGGGAATTTCGCCGGCTACTTCGTCTCCGAACTCTCCACAGGCACCCGCCACGTCCTGGAACTGGGCTGCATGCTCGCGAGCGGCGCCCGCGTGCTGCTGCTCGACGAGCCGACCGGAGGCCTCTCCCAGCGGGAGACCGAGGAGTTCGGGCCCCGGATCAAGGAAGTGCAGGCCGAACTCGGGGCCGCGGTCGTCGTGATCGAGCACAACGTGCCTCTCGTGATGGGCATCTCCGACCGGATGTACTGCCTGGAGGCGGGCTCGGTCATCTCCGTGGGCACTCCCGAACAACTCCGGGCCGATCCGGCCGTCATCGCCTCCTACCTGGGGACCGACGAGCGGACCATCAGGCACAGCCTCACCTGACCTCAAGGTCGTTCACGACCGCCCCGCGGCGCCGACTGCGGTTCGTCGGTGCAGGGCACTGGTACTCGGCTCGACAGATCCCGCGAAGCACAGACCGGATACTCAGAGCAGCTTCGATCGCGGTGAAGTCGAGCCAATAGACTCGGCTAGGCTTGTGAATGTGCACCGTATACAAGGTCATCAAAAGGGAACGGGCTATTGAAGGGTAAGCGAGCCGATCGCGGCCAAGCACATTCGTTCAGAGCCTCCAATCTTTCCCGTGGAAGACGACGCGTTTCCCATCATGAAGATCATACTGATTCCCAATCCTGCGACGATTCACACGACAAAGAACTCACCCATTCCCGGGGCAAAGAACATACTCGTTCTCATTCCTGCGACGATTCACACGACAAGGAACACACCGACTCCCGGGACAAAGAACATACTCGTTCTCATTCCTGCGACCATTCACACGAGAACAACTCCCACTCCCACGATCTGCGGGGTGCCGGCAGGCGAAGCCTCTGGATCGCATTAGGGCTGATCAGCACATTCATGGTCGCCGAGGTGATCGGCGGGATCCTCTCCGGGAGCCTGGCCCTCTTGGCGGACGCAGGCCACATGATCACCGACGCGGCGAGCATCGGGCTGGCCCTGTTCGCCATGCGGATGGCCGAGCGTCCCGAAACCGTCGAGCGGACCTTCGGTCACCATCGAACCGAGGTTCTGGCGGCAATGGTCAACGTCCTTGCCCTCTGGCTGGTGGCCGGCTGGGTGTTCTTCGAGGCCTACCACCGGTTCTGGGCTGTTCCCAAGGTCGAGAGCGGTGTCGTGCTGATCGTCGGGGGCATCGGCCTCGTCGTCAACATTCTGGCCGCACGGGTACTCCGCCCCTCCGCGGAGCACAGCATGAACGTGGAGGGCGCATTCCGACACGTGATGGCCGACCTTTACGGGTCCATCGGTGTGATCGTCTCGGGCATTCTGATATGGACCGTGGGCTGGAACATCGCCGACCCGATCCTGGGAGTGATTCTGGGCCTGCTGATCGTCTACAACTCGCGCGGACTCGTACGCAAGGTGTTTCACGTGCTCATGGAGGGCACGCCAAGGGATCTGGACATATTCAAGCTCTGCAGGGACATCGAGGAACTGGAGGGCGTGACCTTGGTCCACGACGTGCACGCCTGGACCATCTCGACCGACAACGAACTCCTGACCGCCCACGTGCTCATCGACCCCTCCTGGCAGGGTGACACGAACGAGCTGCTCGACGAGGTCCGGCAGATCGCCTACGAGGAGCACGGACTGGCGCACATCACCATCCAGGTGGAGACAACGGCATCGGGCTGCAAGGAGCGGCACATCGGGCACTTGGGGTCCCGATTTTGGCAGCCGACCTGAAGGATCCGACAACCGACCGCCAAATCCTGAGGAACAACCGACGAATTCCACCGGTTGTCGGCCGTCGACCCAGCGGGGCCTTCCGCGGCGGACGCCGGCGACGACTCAGGGACCCAGGGCGTCGGTGAGGCGGCCGAGGATCCGCTCCAGCACGGCCGTGGACGTGCCGAAGTTGAGGCGTACGTGGCCCTCGCCGCCTGTACCGAACTCGTGCCCCTCGGACGTGCGGACCCGCGCCGTCTCCGTGAGCCTGGCGGCAGGATTCGAGCCCAGGTCGAACGCCGACAGGTCCAGCCAGGCGAGGAACGTCGACGCGGGCAGATGGCAGCCCACAGCGGGCAGCTCCGCCGCCAGCACGTCGACCACCAACCGGTGGTGCCGGTCGAACAGCGCCACGAGTTCGTCCAGCCACTCGGCGCCCTGCTGCCATGCTGTGATCGCCGCCTCGGCCCCCGCCCGACCGACCCCGCCGAGGAGGTGCGCCGGCATCGCCAGTTCGAAGCGGTCATGTAGTTTCCTGCTCCCGAAGACGGCGACGGCAGCTCGCAGGCCCGAGATAGCGAAAGCCTTGCCCGCCGAATAGAGAGCCACGGTCCGCTCGGCGGCCCCCGGCAGCGCCAGAGTCGGCTGGTGGCAGCCACCCGGGTAGACAAGATCGAAGTGGATCTCGTCGCTGATGAGGATCAAGTCGTGGCGATGCGCCAGTTCCACTATTGCCTGCAGATCATCGGCGCTGTAAAGGTGGCCGGTTGGGTTGTGTGGACTGCACAGCAGCAGGATGCGGGCAGCCGGCTCGCGGTCCAGAAGCCCCGCAAGGTCGTCTAGGTCGAGGCGCCAACCATCGGCGTCATGGCGCAGGGGGCACTCCAGGCTGCGCCGGCCCAAGCTGGGAGCGACATCGTGGAAATACGGGTAAACGGGCGGGGTGACGATGACCCCCTCGCCCGGACCCGAGAACGCAGCCACGACGGCCCAGATGCCCTGCAGCACGTCCGCCGTCGGGACCACGAGTTCGGGATCGGGGCGCCACTCATGGCGGATCTCGCACCAGTCCGCGAACGCGCCGCCGAGGTCGCTCGCCCGGCGGCTATAGCCCACGTCGGGCAGGTCGGCGAGGCGCCGGAGCACCTCCCGCACCACGGGAGGCGGCCCCAGATCGTGCTCGGCGATCCACGCCGGCAGAACGTCCGGCGGATCCAGACCCCACTTGAGGTTCCCGCCGGCCAGTTTGGCGGCCTCGTCCACGTGGTCGGCCACCGACTGCAGCCGAGCCGAGCCCACCCGGTCGGTCTCATGGTTCTTCCCACCCGTCACGGCTGCCATTGTTACCGCTGCCGACCCTCACCCGGTGCATAACAATCACCGGCGCTTCGGTACCCGCAGGCGGGGGGTACATGGGATCGCGGGCTACGATTTCAGATGATCATGCTTGACCGCGACACCCTCCACGACGAGGTTCGCCTACGCCTCGAGGCCAAGGGTCGGCGCTTTACGTCGAACCATCGCCTGGTCATCGACGTGCTGGCCGATGCGGGACAGCCGTTGACGATTCCGCAGATCCTGCCACGCACGCCAGGACTCGCCCAGAGTTCCGTGTACCGCACGCTGACCGTGCTGGAAGAGGCCGAGGCGGTCAGCCGCCTGGCGGTGGGTTCGAATCACGCCCACTTCGAGCTGTCCGAGCACCTCGGGGAGCATCACCACCATCTGATCTGCCGCTCCTGCGGCAGCGTGACCGACGTGGACCTCGGCGAGCCCGTCGAGACGGCCATCGACGTGGGGCTCCGGCATGTGGCCGACCGCCACGCTTTCCGCGTCGAGGATCACCAAGTCGACGCCATCGGCTATTGCGCGGACTGCACCTGAAGGCGGCACGCACCGCTGTTGTCAGTCGTGCGCGTGGACGTGCGCTCCGTGGTCGTGTGCGAGGCCGTCGCCGTCGCCATGGCCGTGCTCGTCAAGCACCACCAGCCGCGCCTCGGGGTGCTCGCAGTCGTCGCCGGTGTGCGCCAACCTCCCCTCGTAGGAGGCCTGAAGGATCTCCATGGTGAGAATCGCCTCGGGTGGGCCCTGGGCCACCAGGCGGTTCGCCATCAGCAACACGTGATCGCAGTGCCGAGCCTCGTCGAGATGGTGCGTGGAGAGGATCACGATCACGCCGCTGTCCCGCTCGTCGTCGATCACCTCCAGGATGCGCGTCTGGCTCGCCATGTCGAGGCCGGTGATCGGCTCGTCGAGCAGGAGCATGCCGGCCTCCTGCGTGATCGCCTGAGCGAAGAGCACTCGCTGGCGCTGACCGGTTGACAACTCGCCGAACTGCCGCCCAAGCAGGTTGGCCACCTCCAGCCGCTCGGCAGCGAGGCGCACGCTGCGACGATCGGATGCCACGAGGCGGCGCAACGCCCCCCTGTAGCGGTAGCGGCCCATCCGGATGACCTCCGCCACCGTCAGCGGCATCCAGCACTGCTGGCCCGTTTGGTGTGGCATGTAGGCCACCACGTCCGGCGTGGTCACGGTACCGGCCGTCGGGCTCACGAGGCCGGCAAGCACGTGCAACAGGGTGGTCTTGCCGGATCCGTTCGGTCCGATGAGTGCCGTGGAGGTACCGGCCGGGAGTTCGAGCGTCACATCGTCCAAGGCGTTCACAGAGCCGTACGTGACCGTCACACCCGTAGCGCGCAGCGATGGCTCGAGGAGTGGCGTCGTCCTGCTCGCCCGCCTTCCGGTCATCGTGTCAGCCATGGTGCACCGTCGTCGGCCGCCCTCCCGGGTGGCTTCTCGTCGTTCTCAGGAGTCGGCCTGCCTCCGGCAGCCGTGGGTCGCGCGCAAGCAACTCTACTTCCGGATCATGCGACAAGAGTTGATGTTGGTTCTCACTATCGACAACCTCTAGCATGGCTCGCATTCCCGGAATCAATCGGCCCGGCGCGGCAACGACCGGACCACGCCTCCCGCGGCGACGTCGCCTCGTGGCGGCGGTGTGCGGGCTGGCCCTCGCGCTCACCGGCTGCGCTCCTGACGATGCTGACGCTCCGACCGACACGTCGTCCAGCGCTCCCGTCGACGACGCCCCGCAACCCTCTGGCGCCGCCGAGAGCGCTCCCCCCGCTCTGATCATGGCCACCACAACCATCTGGGCGGATATAGCGCGAAATGTCGCCTGTGGCGGGCTGGCCGAGGTGGAGTCAATCCTGCCGCCACTGGCCGACCCGCACGACTTCGAACCGTCCATGTCCGACCGCGCCCGGCTCGACGAGGCCGAGTTGATCGTCGCCAATGGTCTGGAACTCGAGGAGAGACTGGAGGACACGCTCGTCTCGGTGGAGGCCGACGGGACGGCGGTCTTCTATGCAGGCGACTACATGACGACCCTGGAGTTCGACGCCGAGACATTCGGAGGCCACCACGACGCCGAGGACGGGGAGCAGGACGGGGAAGAGGACGACGACGCCGAGGACGAGGATGAGGACCACGACGAAGGGGCCCACGGCTCCGAGGATCCGCACCTCTGGCTCGATCCCGTCAGGGTTGCACAGGCCGTTGAGAACCTCGGCGCGGCGCTGATCGGTCGCGCAGGGCTCGACGCTGACCGGGTGACGGCCTGTATGGACGCCTACCTCGCCGAATTGGCGGCACTGCACAGTGACATCGCCGAGACCCTGGCGGATGTACCGGCGACCGCGCGCAAGCTCGTCACCAACCACGACTCCCTGGGCTACTTCGCCGACCGCTACGGATTCGACGTGATCGGCACCATCATCCCGGCCGCCACCACCCTCGCCGAGCCCAGCCCCGCCGGCCTGGAAGAGCTGGCGCATCTCATCGAAGACACCGGCGTCCGGGCCATCTTCGCCGAGGAGTTGGGCCACCGTGCCGACGAGGCCGCCACGCTGGCCGACCGCCTCGACGGCGTCTCCGTCGAGAACCTCTACACCGGCGCCCTCGGGCCGCCGGGATCGGGCGCGGACACCTACCTCGCCATGATGCGCCACAACGCTCGAACCATCGCCGCGGCGCAGGGCGGGTGACCGCGGCCGGATGCGAATGGCTCTCACCCTCAGTCGCTGAACCGGCTAGAACGTCACCGTGGAGTTCGTTACCGACCCCTGGAACTGGTGGATCGAGCCCTTTGCAGCCAACCCGTTCATGCGCCGTGCGCTCTACGCCGGCCTCCTGGCGGTGCTGTCCACCTCGATCATCGGCACGTGGGTGGTACTGCGAGGGCTCAGCTTCCTGGGCGACGCCCTGGCCCACGGTGTCCTGCCCGGCATCGCCGTCGCCCTGATCCTGGGCGGGAACCCGACCCTCGGCGCCCTGGTGGCGGCGCTGGTCATGGTGACCGGCATCAGCACGCTGCGCCGTTACTCGCCGCTGCCCACCGACACCGCCATCGGCCTGCTGTTCGTGGGAATGTTGGCGCTGGCCGTGGTCATCATGTCCAGCCAGGAGGGCAGCTACACGGGCGATCTCACCGGGTTGCTGTTCGGCTCGATCACCGGCGTGGACTCCGCCGACATTGGCCGCCAGATCATCACCACCGCCATCTCCGCGGGCGGGTCGCTGCTCGGCTACCGGGCCTTCCTGGTACTCACCTTCGACGAGACGCAGGCCCGCATGCTGGGGTTGCGGCCCCGCCTGAGCCACTTCATCCTGCTGGCGCTGCTGGCCGTAGCCATCGTCTCATCGTTCGAGGTGGTGGGCACGCTGCTGGTGTTCGCCCTGCTGATCGGCCCGCCGGCCACCGCCGCCCTGCTGTTCCGGCGCGTACCACGAATCATGGCCGCGGCCGTCGGGCTGGGAGCGCTCACAACGACGGTTGGGATCCTGGTGAGCTACCACCACGACACCGCGGCAGGGGGCACGATGGCCCTCAGTTCGGTGGCGCTTTTCCTGGCAGTATTGACGGTGAAGGTCCTGATCCAGGAGGCCCTGGTCCGCCTGCGTCCTGCAATGCGTCGAACAGATACCGCCCGTTCGAGCGATTCGCCAGGATGAGGTAGGAGCGCTCGCCGCCGACGTCGTTGCGGACGAGGGAGCAGGCCACCCTCGCCACAGACGCACCGCAGACGGCCCCGTCGGGCATCATCTCCTCGGCAGTGTCGATGCTGCACACGTGCGCCAGCAGCGCCGGCGCCGCCACGCCGCTCAGACGGAACATCGCCAGGCCGTGCGTGAGGTCGACGGTCACGGTCTCCGGCGTCAGCCGCGGCTCGCCCGCCGCGGCCCCCAGGAGAAGCCACTCGCCCGGGCGGACGCCGCAGACCAGCATCCCGCCGTCGGCGGCCGCAGAGGCGCCGAACGCAACACGCAGGTGGTGAGCCATGCTGCTGCCGGGATCGTCACTGAAGTCCACGTAGACCAGGAGCTTCGGCGTCGCCGACTCGTCGTCGAGACGCCAACCGTTGCCCGTCGCCCCGGCGGTTGAGACGGGAGCCGCCAACTCGGGTCGCTCAGACACGGAGGCGCTCTCCCTCGGGGTCGAAGTGGGCGTGGTGGGCCATGACCATCGCGGGGCGGCGGCGACCGTCGCTGCCCACGAGGGTCAGCGTCGTACCGGCCTCGGCGTGATCGGCCTCCACCTGGGCGAGGCAGACTGATCGCTCCAGTGTCGGCGAGAACCGCGACGACGTAATCCGGCCGATGATCCGCTCCTTGCCGTCCGCCTCGCGTGCGACGATCTGGCTGGCCTCTGGGGGGACGAAGGACGGATCCGTCGGCTGGACGGCCACGAGCCGCGGCAGTACAGCCGGCTCGGCGCCAGGTTCGCCCTCGAGCGCCCAGACCAACTCCGGGCGCCCGGTGAAGTCCGCCTTGTCGAGCTTGATGAGCCACTCCAGGCCGGCCGTCGGGGCCTTGGTGAGGGCGTCGGTGTCCTGACCGACGATGAAGTGGCCCTTCTCGAGGCGCATGATGCGCTGTGCTTCGAGGCCGAACGGAGCCACACCCAAGTCGGCGCCGGCGGCGAGCAGCGCCTGCCACACATGTGGCCCGTATCCGGCCGGCACGTGCAGCTCGTAGGACAGTTCGCCGGTGAAGCCGATGCGCCACATGACGCAACCGGCCACGCCGGCCACGGCACCGGTTCGCACCTGCATGTACTTGAACGCCTCCGGGCTCAGATCCACGTCGTCGACGAGCCGCTCCAGCAGCGTGCGTGACCGGGGCCCGGCCACGTTGATGCTGGTGTAGGCGTCGGTCACGGACGTCACCCGCACCCGCCAGTCGGGATGCTCGGTCTGCAGCCAGTTCTGGATCCAGACCCCCATCGCGCCCGAACCCGAACTAGTGGTGCTCATCAGGTACTGGTGCTCGCCGAGTCGCCCGGTGACACCGTCGTCGAGGATCACGCCGTCCTCGGCACACATCACCCCGTAGCGCACCGAGCCGACGGCCAGACGCCGCCACTTGTTGACATAGAGCAGGCTCAGCAGCTCGGGCGCGTCAGGACCTTGGATGTCGAGCTTGCCGAGCGGGCTCACGTCGATGATGCCCACGTTGGCCCGGACGTTGCGGACCTCGGCCGCCGGGTCGCCGTAGTGCTCGGGGCGGATCCACTGACCGGCCTGGATCGGGTGCATCCCCGCGGCGACGTGGAGATCATGCAGCGAGGAGACGCGCACCGGCTCGAACATGCGCCCGGCGAGCGCACCGAGCGTCACCGGTGCGTAGGGGGGCCGCCAGGTGGTGGTTCCCACCTCGGCGATGGTCGAGCCGGTTGCCTCGGCAAGGACGGCCACCGTGTTGACCGTTTCGAGCTTCCCCTGGGCAGAACCCATCGTGGCCGTGGTCCAGCGCTTGACGAGTTCGACGGAGTCGAAGCCCTCGGCCGCGGCATGGCGCAGGTCGCGGGAACTCACGTCCTCGGACAGGTCCACGATGCCGTCGCTGCTCAAGCGATACAGCTCGGGATGCCGGTCGCGGCCCAGGCGAGCACGATCATCGGGCGGATAGGGCGGCTCGGGACCCTGCACCGGGGCGGCCCAGGCCGTGGCAACCTGCAGGCGATGCGCCAGCGTGGCAGCGCGGGCGGCGGCGAGACGACCCGTGGCCTCGGCGTGCGCCACGAGTTCGTCCAGCGAACCATCGCCGGCGATGCCGCCGGTGCTGAGCACGGTGCCGGACTCCACCTGTGGGGACCCGGGCGGCGATGGGAAGAACCGGGCAGCCCCCGGGTCGTAGCTGGGCCGGACTCCCGCCATGTTCAACAGCGACGTGGGGGCCGTCCAGCCGACCGCCGTCACCAGCAGGTCGGCGTCGAGTCGCGTGCCGTCGGAGAGCACAACCCGCTCCACTCCCCTGCTGGATCCCTCGGCGGCGGTCACCGTCCGGCCACCGCGTGCGTCCACCCGTTCCACTGCCACGCCCGCGGCGTCGAGATCGGCGGCCGCGGCGTCACCCGCCTCGTTGGCGCTGAGCACCACCGCGTTCGTGCCGGGACGCACAGACCAGAGGTTCAGCAGGCGGCGGACGCCCTGCGAAAGCATGACGCCGGGGCGGTCGTTGCCGGCGAAGACGTAGGGGCGCTCGATCAGGCCCGCCGCCACGACGAGGATCTTGGCCCGCGCCTTGACGAGGCACTCGGGATCGCCCGCCGGAGCTCGCTCGACGATGCCCAACCAGTTGTCCTCCCAGCGGCCTGCGACCGTTGCATCGGTGAGGATCTCCACACCGGCGGCCCGGGCAGCGTCGGCGAGTTCGGCCGCCACGGCGCGCCCAGCCTCCCCGCTCCAGCGAAGGTGGCCGCCGATGGTGTGCTCGTGCTCCACCAGCAACACGCGCGCCCCGGCCCGCGCGGCGGCCGTGGCTGCGGCCAGGCCCGCCGGCCCGCCACCTGCCACCACCACATCAGGGTGGGAATACCGCTTCTCGTGGCGCCGCGGCGCGCTGTTGGGATCGATGACCCCGCCCGGGGCGAAGCGGGCCAGCACCTTCTCGTAGGTGGGCCACAGCCACCGGGGTCGCATGAAGGTCTTGTAGTAGAAGCCGGCGCTGAGAGCGCGGCCACCGAGCGCCGTGAGCGCCTTGGCGTCGAAGCGCAGCGACGGCCAGGCATTCTGGGCCGAGACCTGCATCCCATCGGTCGCCAGGCGGTGACCACCGCGCACGTTCGGCTCGTCGCCCACCTGCACCAGCGTGTTCGGATCCCAGTAGTCGGCCGTCATCACGCCGCGGGGACGGTGGTACTTCATGCTCCGCGAGAAGACGCGACAGCCGCTTGCCGCCAGTGCCGAGACGATGGTGTCGCCCTCGTAGCCGGTGACGGGCCTGCCGTTCCAAGTGAATTCCAATGCATGGGAGCGGTCGATGACCTCGCCCGGACGTGACGGCAGTCGCGAGCCACCGTGTCGTCGCGCCGCCGAGTTCATTGTCCCGACCTCATGCTGCGCCCCTCGCGATGCCGGAGGACAGTGGATCCCGGCGTTCGCCGGGATGACGGTTGTGCGCGAGCAATGCGGTCATCGTGGCTCTGCGGGCTCCACAGAGCCGGCCAGGGGCGGGTTGCGGAATCGGTTCTCGGTGCGGTGGCGCTCGGTGACGAAGAAGCGCCCGCAGCCGAGGTGGCAATACCAGGTCTCGCGGGTCCAGCCAGCGGGGTTCTCCTCCAGATATAGGTAGGCGCGCCAAGCCGCCGGCGTCACGTCCGACGGATCGGGACGCGGGCCGGTCTCCCCCACCAGCGTCAGGTCGGCCGAGTTGCGAGGGCCGCAGTGCGGGCACGGGACGAGCAACATCAGTGACCCACCGCGGCGGCGCCCTTCTCGCCGACGAGCCGACCCTCGGTGAACCGGCTCAGTGCGAAGGGCGCTATCAATTCGGGGGTCTCGCCCCGGGCGATGCAGGCGGCCAGCTGCTCGCCGGCGACGGGGGCCGCCTTGAACCCGTAGGTTCCCCAGCCCACATCGCAGTAGAAGCCCGCAACGGCCGTGGGGCCGATGATGGGTGAGTAGTCGGGGGTCATGTCGCACAGCCCCGACCACTGTCGCAGCAGCCGCATCCTCCCCAGGCCGGGCATGAGCTGCAGCACGTGTCCGGCCAGTTCTTCGGCGAACGCCAGGGATCCGCCCGTGTCGTAGGTGGCCAGCGGGTCGACCGCGGCACCGAACACCAACTCGCCCCGGTCGGTCTGGCTGACGTAGACGTGCAGCGAGCCCGACACCACGACCGCCGGCAGGAACATCTTCACCGGCTCGGTGACCGCCGCCTGCAGGGGATGGGTGGAGATCGGCAGCCGCACGCCGGCCATGGCGGCCACGAGCGAAGCCCAGCCGGCCGTGCAGTTCACGACCACCGGCGCCGACACGTCACCCCGGCTGGTGCGCACACCCGTCACGCGCCCACCGGGACCCTTGCCCTCCGGTTCGGCCCCGCCGACGGTGTCGATGCCGAGAACCTCGGTGTTCTGGTGCATCTCCACGCCGAGCGCGGCCGCCGCTCGCGCATACCCCCACACCACGGCGTCATGGCGGATGATGCCGCCGGGCGGGTGGTGCAGGGCGCCCAGGATGGGGTACCGGGGGGCCGCGGACACCTCGAGCGCCGGCACCAAGCGCTTGATCTCCGCCGGGCCGATCACTTCGGAGTCCACTCGCTGGTGCTTGTTCACCTCTGCCCGCCAGCGCATCGTGCGCAGCGCTCCGTCACTGTGCGCCAGGGTCAGGTGACCGCGCCGCGAGAACATCACGTTCAGGTTCAAGTCGGCGGCCAGCCTCTCGTAGAGCCGGACGGACCGGTCGTAGAAGGCCACACCGTCGGGTGTCAGGTAGTTGGACCGCACGATGGCCGTGTTCCGGCCCGAGCCGCCGCCCCCCAGATACCCCTTGTCCACCACGGCCACGTTCGTGATGCCCCAGTTGGAGGCGAGGTAGTACGCGGTCGCCAGGCCGTGCACTCCCCCGCCGATCACCACCACGTCGTAGCTGGTGCGCAGGTCACTGCTCTCCCAGATCCGCGGCCAGGGGCGCTTGCCCCGCCACAGCAGCGCCGCCGCCGAGTAGCGGGCCGGATAGCGGCCGCGAGGGTGGCGCTGCCGGCGGTCCGGCCGATCGACCCGCGACACGCCGGAATCCCTACCGGCCATCGGTCACCTGGGGGCGGTTCATCCGGTCAGCGGGCCGGAGTTGGGTAGACCTTCAGCGACAGGAACCGCACCGGGAGGTCCACCAGGGCCGTGGGGCCGTGCGCCACCTCTCCCTGGAACTGCATGGTGTCGCCGGGTTCCAGCAGGTAGCGGTTCGAGCCGTAGCCGTACTCCATGGAGCCCTCCAGCACGTACAGCAACTCCACACCGGGGTGCTGGTAGAGCGGGAAGACCTCATGCGGGGTGGAGAGCGTGACGAGCAGCGGCTCGATCTGCCGCTCGGGGCCTCTCAGCGCGCCCAGATCCTGGTAGCTGCGTCCCCTGCCGCTGTCGGAATGGATGATCTCCAGCCCCTCGCCGGCGCGCACGATGACGGCGTCGTGCTCCTCGTCGAGGCCGCGGAACAGCGCGGTGATGGGCACGTTCCCGGCACGGGCGAGCCGGTTGAGGGTGGCGATGCTGGGCGCCGTGCGGCCGTGCTCGATCTTGGAGAGCATGCCGATCGAAACCTCCGCCGCCTCGGCGAATTGCGCCATGGTGAGGCCGAGGTCCCGCCGGATGGTGCGAACCCGCTCGCCGACGACGCCACAGACCTGCTCGGCGCTCAACGACGATGCGCCGTCAGCCCCCTCGTCGGGCTCGGCGGCAGCAACCATGCTCACGGTGCCGCCGGTTCAGAACAGTTCGAGGTAGGTATCCACCTCGAACTGGGTCACCTGTTCGTGCCAGCGCCGGAACTCCTGCCGCTTCACCTCGGCGAAGTAGTCCACGTAGTCGCCCCCGGGGACCGCACCAAGAGCGGCCCGCAGAACGTCGTCGCCTTCGAGGTTGTCCGCGGCGTGCATCAGAGTCGGCGGCATGGCGACGATGCCCCGCTCGGCGATCTCGGCCATGCTGAGCGCGTAGAGGTTGTCACCGTTGGGCTCGCCCGGGTCGGCACCGGCGTCGATGCCCGCCAGCCCGCAGCCCAGCAGCGCGCTGAACGCCAGGTAGGGGTTGGCCGCTCCGTCCATCGCCCGCACCTCGATGCGCCCCGGCTCGGGCACACGAATCATCTGCGTCCGGTTGTTCCCACCGTAGGAAACGTAGGCGGGCGCCCAGGTTGACCCGGAGTCGGGCGGGCCGACCCCCATGCGCTTGTAGGAGTTGACCGTGGGGCACAGCACAGCCACCAGGGCGGTGGCGTGGCGCAGCAGCCCGGCCACGAAGCCGTAGGCCAGCGGGCTGAGCCCGAGACCCCGAGGGTCGTGATCGGTCTCGAACAGCGGCTCATCGGTGTCAGCCGACCAGAGGCTCATGTGAGCGTGGAGACCGTTACCGGTCTTGTCCCCGAACGGCTTGGGCATGAAGGTGGCGTGCAGGCCCCGGCGCTGGGCCAGGGTGTGCATCATCAGGCGCAGCACGATGAGGCGATCGGCGGTGGTGAGGGCGTCGGCGTACTGGAAGTTCTGCTCGAACTGCCCGTTGGCGTCCTCGTGGTCGTTGGCGTAGTTCCCCCAGCCGAGGGCGTCCATGTGCCGCGACACCTCGGTGAGGTGGTCGAGCATGCGGGTGAGGCCGCGGGCGTCGTAGCAGGGCAGGTCGCTGACGTCGCGCTCGTCGGCCACCCTGATGGTGCCGTCGGCATTGCGAGCCAGCATGGAGTACTCGGCCTCCACGCCCGTCTTGAGCACCAGGTTCCGCTCGGCAGCCGCCGCCAGCGCTCGCCGCAGGATGACCCGCGGGGCGTACGGCCACGCCTCGCCCTCCACCGTAGGGTCGCACTGCATGACCACCACGTTGGGCTGCCACGGGAGCACCATGTAGGAGTCGGCGTCGGGAATGGCGGCGATGTCCGGATCGGCCGGCGACTGCCCGATGGGACCGGCGGCGAACCCGGCGAAGCCGGCACCGTCGTTCATCAGCACTTCCAGGTTGCTGACGGGCACCAGCTTGGCGCACGGCTTGCCGTGCATCTCCACGAACATGGCGTAGATGAACTCGATACCGTCGGCGTTGACCCGCTCGCGTATCGCCTCGATTCTGTCGCTGCTCATGTCGCTACCTCTGTGGCTGTGTCGCTGCTCGGTTCCCGTCCCGCCAGAGCGTAGGCGGGCTCCTGACGCCGGGACGGACCCCGAAACCGATTCCCGATCGCTCTCCTGCGGTCACTTCCCGCGCTCCGGTTCACCTCCTGGTACCGAGTAATTGGACAACGAGTACCCGGAGGAAACTTATTTCACTATAATAGTCGAAGTTACCCGGGTATGCCGCCCACCCGCCGGGTCTCCTCGAGCTTGTGGGCCGGCAGCCGAGCCGGGCGCCGAGTCGACGGAAGGGATGGCCGAACATGTGCGGGATCGTCGGGTTGTTTCTCAAGACGCCCCGCCACGAGGCCGAACTCGGCCTGCTGGCGGCCCGCATGCTCGAGCAGATGCGCGACCGGGGGCTCGACAGCGCCGGTTTCGCCGTCTATTCCGGCGACGACCCCGGCAGGGTCAAGATCACAGTGCTCGCCGAAGGGTTCGAGGCCGACTGGGACGCCGCTCGGGCTGGCTTGGAAACCGCTCTCGGCACCGAGGTGTCGCTCGACCGGATCCACGACCACGCCACGTTCACGACCGGCGGCGACGGCAGGGCCGCCCGGCAGTGGCTCATCGAGAACCTGCACGGCGCCACGGTGCTGAGCTACGGGCACGCCATCGAGTTGTTCAAGGCAGTCGGCGACCCCAGAGGAGTCGCTGAGCGTTACGGGCTCGCCGAGCGCAGCGGCACCCACGCCATCGCCCACACCCGCATGGCCACCGAGTCGGCGGTCACCACCAACGGGTCACATCCCTTCTCCACCGGCGCCGACACGTGCCTGGTCCACAACGGCTCGCTGTCGAACTACAACCGGCTGCGCGAAGTCCTGGAGAACAAGGGCGAGACCTTCCAGACCGAGAACGATTCCGAGGTGGCCGCCGGCTACCTGTCGTGGCGGCTGCACGAGGGCGACACGATCGGCGAGGCGCTCGAGCGCAGCCTCGACGACCTCGACGGCTTCTACACGTTCGCCGTGGGGGTGCGCGACGGGTTCGCCGTGCTGCGCGACCCCATCGCCTGCAAACCCGGCGTGATCGCCGAGACCGACGACTGGGTGGCCATGTCGTCGGAGTTCCGGGGCATCGCCGTGCTGCCGGGGGCTGCCGACGCCGATATCTGGGAGCCGGCGCCGGCGGTGGTCTACACCTGGTCGCGGGAGTCGCTGTGACGGCCACGGACCCTGCGCTCGGCACCATCGTGCTGGACCCCGGCGCCGGCGGCGTCCGGTCGGTCAACCGGACGCTGCACGAGGCCACCGGCGGCGCCTTCACCGTGCACAACCCCCAGGGAGCGCACGCCCTGGCGGCCGGCCTCGACGCCCCGCTGGCGGTCACCGTCGAGGGCCACGTGGGCTACTACTGCGCGGGCATGAACAAGCACGCCTCCGTGACCGTGCACGGCAACGCCGGTCCCGGCCTGGCCGAGAACATCATGTCGGGGACGGTGCGCATCACCGGCAACGCCAGCCAGTCCGCGGGGGCGACGGGCCACGGCGGCCTGGTGGTCATCGAGGGGAACGCCTCCGCCCGCTGCGGCATCTCCATGAAGGGCGTCACCATCGTGGTGGGCGGCAACGTCGGACACATGAGCGCCTTCATGGCCCAGGCGGGCGACCTGATCGTGCTGGGCGACGCCGGAGCCGACCTGGGTGACTCCATCTACGAGGCCCGCCTGTTCGTGCGCGGCTCGGTGGCGAGCCTCGGCGCCGACTGCATCCGCAAGGACATGCGCCCCGAGCACCACGAACTCCTCGCCGGCGCCCTCGCCGCCGCCGGCTTCGATGCCAACCCGGACGACTTCACCCGCTACGGCTCGGCCCGCCGCCTCTACAACTTCAACGTCGACGACGTGGACGCGCTCGCCGCCGCCTCCTCCTCAGTCCCTGCCATGCAGGAAACCACGGACGATCACAGCACGGAGCCTTCGTGGCACCTGCGCGAATCCCACACGTTCGACCGCAACACCATCGCCGAGATCCGCCGGGCCGCCAACACGGGCGTCTACCGGATCCGCGGCTGGGGCGCGAAGCGAGTGCTGCCCACCTTCGACGACCTGGTGTTCCTGGGGGCATCCATGTCGCGCTATCCCCTCGAGGGCTACCGGGAGGCCTGCGCCACGAACGTGGTGCTCGGGGCGCGCTTCGCCTCCGAGCCCATCGAACTGGCCATCCCCATCACCATCGCCGGCATGAGCTTCGGGTCGCTGTCGGCCAACGCCAAGGAGGCGCTCGGCCGGGGCGCCAGCGCCGCGGGCACGTCCACCACCACAGGCGACGGTGGCATGACCGACGAGGAGCGCACCCACTCGCAGACGCTCGTGTACCAGTACCTGCCGTCGCGCTATGGCATGAACCCCGACGACCTGCGCCGAGGCGACGCCATCGAGGTGGTGGTCGGCCAGGGGGCCAAACCGGGAGGCGGCGGCATGCTGCTGGGCCACAAGATCAGCGCCCGCGTGGCCGAGATGCGCACCCTGCCCGAGGGCATCGACCAGCGCTCGGCGTGCCGGCACCCCGACTGGACCGGCCCCGACGACCTGGCCATCAAGATCACCGAATTGCGGGAGATCACCGGCTGGCGCAAGCCCGTCTACGTGAAGGTCGGCGCCGCCCGCCCCTACTACGACACCGCCCTGGCAGTGAAGGCGGGTGCCGACGTGGTGGTGCTGGACGGCATGCAGGGCGGCACCGCGGCGACCCAGGACGTGTTCATCGAGCACGTGGGGATCCCCACCCTCGCGGCGGTCCCTGAAGCGGTGCGGGCCCTGAAGGAGATGCAGGTGCATCGCACCGGCGTGCAGCTCATCGCCGCCGGCGGCATCCGCTCGGGTGCCGACGTGGCCAAGGCGCTGGCGCTGGGGGCCGACGCTGTGTCCATCGGTACAGCCGCCCTCATCGCCATCGGCGATAACAACCCCGCCCGTGACAGCGAGTACCGCCGCCTGGGCTCCGCGGCCGGCTTCTGGGAGGACTTCCACACCGGCGCCGACCCGGCGGGCATCACCACTCAGGATCCCGAACTGTCGCGCCGCCTCGACCCCGTGCTTGCCGGGCGGCGCCTCGCCAACTACCTACAGGTGCTCACCCTGGAGGCGCAGACCCTGGCCCGGGCGTGCGGCAAGTCCCACGTGCTGAACCTCGAACCCGAGGACCTCGCCGCCCTCACCGTCGAGGCCGCCGCCATGGCCAACGTCCCCCTCGCCGGTACCAACTGGATCCCCGGCCGCCGGGAGCGCTGAGGAGCCTTCCAACCAGGCAGTTGCCAGCGCAGGACCAGTCGCGTTAGCCAACCACACGCGTCGCGGGATTAGATCCCGACATCCACCAAGCCGCCACACTTGCGCACCAGTAGCTGGAGCTTCGACGACCCAAATCGCAGACGTTCCCTGTTACTCCGCAAGAGATTCTTCAGTTGCGCAGTCTGCTTGTCCGCCACCAGATACGCCTGCGGTCGAACGCTCGCCGACGACTCGTCGAGATGCATCCTTATGAGATTCAGGCCCTCCTGTAGTTGACCAACAGCGCCGCGATCACCTGCTCCACCCTTGAGTTCGATGAGAAGGACCCGCAGAACATCGCCTTGAACCCCTCCGGCCGCGAAATCGCACATCTGCGACGTGTTACCAGCTCCGTGCGTGCGCCGATAGGGGGCAGTTGGCACATCGAGACGCAGCCGGAACTCGCAGCGGGATCCCTACGCGAACCGGATGTCCAAGCTGCACCCCTCATCTCGAACAGCTGAGCCCCGGCTCGGTTCCGCTCGCTGCTCGACGAGCCGGTCGTGGAGTCGGCAGGCCGGGCACGTTGCGCTCCCGCACCGGGAGGAACTTCCTCGCCCGCCGCCCTTGCGCACGTTCAGACGTCTCTAGAGCAACTCGTTGATGAGTTGCACAGAGTCGTCGTAGAGCGACTCCATGACATCGGTGAAAGTCGACTCGTCGATTCCGTCAATGGGATCGATTGCAAGTGGACGGCCGACGCACCACCGCTGCTCGCGGGAGAAGCGCAACGCACACACACTGGGCTTCTCCGAGCCCGATCGTCTGTCCCCCCGACATGACGCCCGCTGATCCGCCAGCTTCCCGGATCGGATGATGTTGTTGATCTCGCCGAGGAAGAAGTCGGAGTGGGTCGTCAGCACGACTCCCGCGCCACGGCTCACAACATCTGTGAGGAAGGAAGCCACTCGTCGCTGCATCGCCGGATGGAGGTGCGCCTCAGGCTCGTCGATAGTGAGATGATCGGCCCAGCAAATGGCACCCTTCAGAGCGAGGAGCACGGGCGCTAGTTCGGAGAGCATCGACGAGGCACGCGAGAGCGGGAACGTTCCCTCAGGTGTGACGGCCATCACGGCAGCCGCCGAGTTCGCTCTCTCCTCCATGGTGATCTCGGCCCCGAGATCCTTCTCGAAGTCCCCCACCAGTGAACGAAATCGCGGATCCTCACGTTCGTACCACTGGGGGTCGTCGCTGTCTGAAAGCAGGAGCGAGAGGAAGTCCGCTGAGGTGCCTGGAAGCGGATCGATCGCGATGGGACGGATGCCCGCGGCCGCCGACTGCCGGACAACGGCGCCGGCGAGCACCTGGTAGCTGAGCATGATCCCGGTCCGATTGGCGGGAAGATGAACGGCAAACCGGGGCCAACCCGGGAACAGTTCGTCGGGCGATCCCCAATACGTGAGCCATGGAGAGTTGAGCCGGGACATCAGCGAAGGCCTCCGGACCCCTCTGCGCTGCTTCCGGGCGGATTCGGACCGGTACCGTGTCCTCTCCTCATCCAGCAGCCGCTGCAGCCACGTCGCAGGATCGGGTGGCGATATCCGAACATCGTCGGAGTCGAACCTAACCTCCACTTCCCAGGCCGGATCGGTGCTGCGAACTCGCAGGTAGCAGTCATTGGATCGACGGCTCGCCGTCCGGCGCCGGAGTTCGGATGCTTCAACGCCGTACGCGTACTCGACACCCTCCCGGACATTCGTGCCGAAGCCGGCGAGGCGAGCAGCGGTGAATCTCGTCGCCCACTGCAATGCGGCTACCGGAGGCGGGCGCTCCGCGTCATCGACGGCGGCTGACTCATCGCCTACCGCCCCAAGCCGGCCCTCGAACCACTCCAGGACCTCCGCGGGATGTCCCGCTCGATCGGTGCCGAGAGCCGGGGATCCGAGTGAGACGCACGTAAGACCCGATGCAGGACGGTCGCGAAGAAGGTCTTGCCGGTGTTGTTGTCGCCGATGAGCAGGGTGAGATCGGCCATCTCCACCTCGGCCGAACGGAGCGGGCCGAGGTTCGATACCTCGACGAAGATGCTCACACTGCAATCCTACCCACCACGTTCTCCAGGCCAATCGGACGTATCGGCGTCCGCCCCGAGCCAGCATCGACTGGATCCCAGCCGCCGGGAGAGTTGAGCGAGCCGGCCGGGCTGGCTGCCTCCGAGGTTCAGAGGAGGGCGCCGCTCACTGGATTGACGGAGGCCACGGGCCTGTGGTCGGCGCCGGGATCTCGGCCAGCGTCACGGCCAGTTCGTCGCCCCAGGCACGCTCCAGGTCAGGAGGCGCCGGACTGCCACCGGAGAGGACCAGGCGCAGCGACGCGGGCAGACCACCGTCCCGGTGACGGGACTCGTCAAGCGCGGCGGCCACCACCGGCGGGTCGGCGGCGAGAATCGTGATCCCGAGACGCTCCACGACGTCGAGGCCGGCTTCGCCGTCCCAGTTGTTCATCACCCAGCAGGTGCCGGTGACCGATAGAGCCGGCAGCAGATTCGCCACCAGCTGGTAAGAGCTGGACAGCGCGGTCGGCCCGAGGCTCACGTCACCGGCCCCCATTCCCCGACGCTCGGCGATGGAACGTGCGACCCCGCAGGTCGGCTCGTGGGACAGGCACTCCCCCTCCGGCCGTCCGGTCGTTCCCGAGGCGTAGGAAAGGTGGGCGATGTCGTTTTCGGCCGCCACATCGGGAGGCGGAGCTCCGGTGCATCCCAGGATCTCGGCCCAGTCGATCGCTCCGGGCTGGGCGCCGTCGAGGCACACGTACTTCTCGACGCCGGCCAGCGCGTCGCGGTGGCGATCGATGGCCTCGAAATAGTCGTGGGTGTAGATGACGACCTTGGGCCGGCAGTCGCCGAAGTAGCGGTCCAGGGCATCGGCGTGGCGCAGGTCCACCAGCGCGGCGATGGCGCCGAGCCGCCATGACCCGAACATGGCGAGCAGGTAGTCCAGCCCGTTGTGGGCGAATACGCCGACCCGGTCACCCGGCTCGACGCCGATCGCCGCCAGGCCGGCAGCCACGCGGTCCGTGGCCTCGGCCGCCTCGGCATAGCTGAGCGACCGATCGCGCTTGACCCAGCCGAGCGCGACCTTGTCCGGGAGGCGGGCGGCCCCCTCCCTCAGCAGATGGTGCAGGAGCATCCGGGCATCCTAAGCTGCAACCGCCAGGTGGAACGCAGTTCAGACGGGAGTCGCGCACTCATGATCATCGTCACTACACCGAGCGTCGCGGGACACAACATCACCCAAGTGCACGGCCTCGCCAGCGGTAGCACGATCCGCGCCAAGGTCATCTTCAAAGACATCGGCGCGGGCCTCAAGAGCATGGTCGGCGGCGAGCTCGGCAGCTACACCAAGATGATGCAGGAGTCCCGCTCCCAGGCCCTCGAGCGCCTCGAGGAGGACGCCGCTAGGCAAGGCGCAAACGCCGTCGTCAACATGCGCTTCGCCACCTCGATGGTCACCCAAGGTGCCGCCGAGATCCTGGCCTACGGCACCGCCGTCACCGTCGAGTAACCCAACCGGGCAAGCGACCGCCGCGGCCGGGTGGTGGGCGGGTCGCCGCAACTCCAGCGGCGACCGAGCCCGGCCCTAGTTGACCTGGATCCTGGCCGGTCTGGTGATGCGCGTGTTGGTGGTCGACGCGACGAGGGTGATCGTCACCGTGCCGGAGCGGAGACCACGGATCGTGGCAACCGATCCCGCCACGGTCACGTCCACGAGACGGTTGGGATCGGTGTCGTCGTACGTCACATCGAACCCGGTTGCCGCGGTGGAGAAGTAGCGGCTGATATCCAGCGTCGCCGACTGACCGACACTCACACTCACGCTCGGGTTAGTACCCACCAGCGTCAGTATCCCGCCAGAGCCTGCTCGGGTCGTTGTCGTCGTTGCCGCCGTGGTGGTCGTAGTTGTCCCCGCGGCCGTCGTGGTGGTCGTGCCGGAGCCTGCACCCACGGTGACTCTGAAGGCCTGCGCCACGCTGCCGATGTCATTGACCGCTGTCACGGTGACCGTCGAGGTACCGGCGGCGAGTCCTCGCACGCTCACTCTGCCGGCAACGGTCATCGACGCCTCGACGCTCGTGGAGTTGGAGGACTCGACGGCCCAGCCCTGGACGATGCCAGCGAAGTGAGATGTGACGTCCACCGTGACCGTCTGCCCGACATTGATCGTCTGCTCGGGAACGGCGCCCGACAGCGTCGGGGCCGCCGTCGCCCGGACCGGCGGCAGAGATTCCGTGGGAACCGCGTCGGTGCTGGTGTCCTGCTCGACGGTGAGTTCCTCCGTGGGCACCATGACGTCGGACTCCTCGGCGGCGGGCTCCTGCCGGGCCGGCGGCGGCGCAGGTGCCGGCGGCGGCGGGGAGGGTTGCGCGACGGTGGAGCGATTGACCTCGGTGGCCCCGGCCCCGACCCGGGCCACGAACGTCTGCGTGGCCGCGCCACCGGGACCAAACGCGGTCACCGTGATGCTGGCCGTCCCGTTGGACACGGGCGCCACGATCAGCATGTCCGGCGAACTCACGCCGGCGGTCGCCACGCCGTTGTCCGACGACACCGCCGAGTAGCCGTCTATCGGACCGCCGAAGAACTCCGCCACGAAACGTGCGTGGGCATAGCCATCCGCTGCGACGGCCATGTCCGACATGACGCCGACCGTGACCGGTGGTGGACCCGAGGGTGCCGGCGAAGGCGGAGGCGCCGGCGCAGCCGGCTGCGGCGCGGCCGGCGGTTCAGGTGGGGGCAGCGGATCGGGCGCAGGTGGCGCGGCGAACACCGTGGTGGCAGAAGCCTCGGCCGCTCCGGTCGTCGCATCCGTCGAGGTCGGAGTGCTCTCCTCGACGCCGTCGGTCGACTCTTCGTCCTCGCCACCGCATTGGCTCAGGACCAGTGCGCCGACCGCCAGGATTGCGACAAGCCTGATAACTCGAGAGTTCCGTCGGGGGGAGTCTTCCCTCCTGCCGGGCAAGCGCCGCCGGAGACCGGATTCACCGGTTCCCTGGGCGCGGCTCGGCACGATAATTCGTCTTGAATCCCAGATCACGGGATCTACGCTACCCGGCCTCGCCGGTCCTCCGCGGGATACCCGCCCTCGTCCATCCGGCGCCGCCCGGAGCGGCTCCGGCCCGTGTCCTAAGCCACAGGTTGACCCCGGCGGGCAGGTGATGATCAGCCGCTCGGCCGGACCGGTGGTCACGCCGATCGACGACTTCGCGTCCCTTGAGGTCGTGTCGAATCTAGGAGCCCTCCGCCTCGCAGTGAATAGGCAGTCTGCCCAGCAACAAGCAATTCACTATGCACTACGCACTGTTGTGTCGACAGACAAGCTTGGCGGCGGCGAGGTCGGCCAAGGCGAACCCGGCGGACTTGAAGAGGGTGATCTGCCCGGGCTCGGTACGCCCCGGATGCCGACCGGCAACGAGGTCGGCCAAGTCGGCGAGGATCTCCCTCTCGTCGATCACGCCGGACGCGACCGGGCCGGCCAGGTCGCCGGCGCGCAGCGCTCCGGCCCGGGTGTCCACGAAGACGGCGGCGCGCCGGACGGCGTCGTCATCGGCCTCGCGCATGTCCGGGCGGAAGCTGCCGATGAGATCCACGTGGACCCCGGGCCTCAACAGGGCTCCGGCGACGAGCGGTTCGGTGGCCCCGGTCACGCACGAGATCATGTCGGCACACGCCACGGCGGCGTCGAGGTCGCCCGCTACCGACGCGGGGAGACCCGCGCCGGCCAGATCCTCGGCCACGGCCCGGGCGCGGCCGGCATTGCGACCCCAGACCTCCACCGCGGAGAGTTCCCGACCGTGAGCGTGAGCCCGCGCCACCGCGGGCGCGAGCTGGCCGGTGCCGACCACGAGCAACCGGGTGGCGTCGCGTCGTGCGAGGTAGTGCGCGGCCAGGGCCGAGGTGGCAGCCGTCCGCCGCACCGTCAGCTCGTCGCCGTCGAGCGCCGCAACGAGCCGGCCCGAGCGACCGTCGAACAGCAGGTAACCGGCGTTGATGGTGGGGGTCGCGGTGCCTGTGTTGGTGGGGAAGTAGGTGACCGCCTTCACCCCGATGACGTCGCCCGACCGCCAGGCCGGCATCACCAGCAATGACCCTTCTGCCCCGCCGGGGAGTGCCAGCGGATGGACGTGCCGCTCGGGGGCACCGGCCGACGGGTCAACCAGCGCCGCGGCGATCGCCTCCATCAGCGCCGGCCACGGCGTGGCCCCCCGGATGGACGCGGCATCGAACACCTCCACGCCCGCAGCCTCGCGCACGGCGAGCCGGCGACCGACGCAGCCGGCGTGGGCGCCCGGTCACTGTCTAACTGTCGCCCGACAGCCACCACGGCCGTCGTCTGGGTATCGTCGCCGCAGTGCGACAGCGACGACTTCCTCATCCTGGGCCGGCCGGAATGGGCCAGGAATCAGTATGGGAATACCCCCGCCCGCCTGCACTGGAGCCGTCGACCCGCCGCGTGCGTGTCACCCTCGCCGGCGTGGTCATCGCGGAGTCGTCCCGGGCGGTGCGCGTCCTCGAGACGTCACTCCCGCCGACGTACTACGTGCCTCCCGCCGACACCGTCCGGCGTTGTTTCGCTCCTGCGCCCGGCAGCAGCTTCTGCGAATGGAAGGGCGCCGCCGACTACTGGACGGTGACCGCCGGCGGATCCAGCGTCGTCGGGCGCGCCTGGAGTTACCCGCGGCCCATCGCCGCATTCGCCGATCTGGCGGGCTACGTCTCGTTCTACCCAGCGGACTTCGCCTGCTTCGTTGACGACGAAGCCGTGCGCCCGCAGCCCGGGCACTTCTACGGCGGTTGGGTCACCGACGACATCGTCGGCCCCTTCAAGGGCGTCCCCGGTTCCGACGGGTGGTAGCGCCGGCCGGTGGATCGAGAGCCCCTGGAGCAGACGACGGGCCGCTGTTCCCGTACACAACAATGTGACCGAGCGGTCACGGGCAATACAGTTGGGGCACACCCCCGCGGAGGGAGACCGTTTCGTGAGAGAAGACAGTTCGTGAGGTACGCCGCCCCGACATCGGTGACAGAGGTGGTAGCACTGCTCGCCGGCGATCCCGACGCCCGCGTCTTCGCGGGCGCAACCGACCTCGTCCCGCAGATGCGGGCCGGTCGTCCGGAGCCCGGCCTCGCCATCGACCTGAAGAAGATCGAGAGGCTGATGGACGTGTCGCTCGAGGACGGCACGTGGCGGATCGGCGCGGCGGTTCCGACCTCGGACTTGACGGGCAACGCCGCTCTCGCCGCCGACCTGCCGGGCCTCGTCTACGCCGGCGGCCTGATCGGGTCGGACCAGATCCAGAACCGGGCGACCCTCGGCGGCAATCTCTGCAACGCCTCACCGGCGGCGGACTCCGTGCCGGCCCTCGTCGTGAACAACGCCCGGGCGCTCGTCGCCGGGCCCGAGGGCGAACGGACCGTGGCGGTCATCGACGTCCCAACGGGTCCCGGGCGGACCTCCCTGGCCCCGGGCGAGTTCATCGTCAGCTTCGAGATCGACCGGCAGCCGGCGCGGACCTCCGACGCCTACCTGCGACTGATCCCGCGTACCGAGATGGACATCGCCATCGTCGGCGCCGCCGCACGCGTCTCACTGGACGGCGACGGCAACTGCGTAGCCGCGGCGATCGCCCTGGGCGCGGTGGCGCCGACGGTCGTGACGGTTCCCGGTGCGGCCGAAGCGCTCCTCGGCGGACCGATCAGCGACGAGACCCTCGCCGCCGTGGCCGCCGCCGCCGGCGAGGCGGCCAACCCGATCGACGACAAGCGCGGAACCGTCACCTACCGGAGGCAGGTGGCGGGAGTGCTCGCCAAGCGCGCCGTGCTGGAAGCGGCCGGACGCGCCGGGAATGGAGGTGGACGATGAGCCGCACCCACATCAGTTGCACCATCAACGGTGACGAGGCCGAGTTCCTGTGTGACGCAGGCGAGTCCCTTCTGGACGCCCTGCGCGACGAGATGCGCCTCATGGGCGCCAAGGAGGGATGCGGCACCGGCGACTGCGGCGCCTGCTCGATCCTGATGGACGGCCGGCTGCAGTGCTCGTGCCTGGTCTTCGCCCCCGAGGCCAACGGCGCCACCATCACCACCATCGAAGGCATCGCCACCGGTGATCAATTGCACCCGCTGCAGCAGTGCTTCCTGGAGGGTGCCGCCCTGCAGTGCGGCATCTGCACACCGGGATTTCTCGTGGCGGCGAAGGCCCTACTGGATCGCAATCCCGACCCGACCGAGACCGAGGTGCGCTACGCCTTGGCCGGCAATCTCTGCCGCTGCACGGGATACGACAAGATCATTCGCTCGGTGCTGGCAGCCGCAGCCCAAATGAAGCAGGAGGTGGCGGGATGACCATCACAAACGAACGGCCGAAGTACCGGTACGTCGGCACGCGCCCGGTACGTCACGACGGCCTCGACAAGGTCGTCGGCAAGGCCCGCTTCGCGGCCGACCTGGTGCTGCCCGGGATGCTGTACGGGCACATCCTGCGCTCACCGCACGCCCACGCCCGGATTATTTCGATCGACACCTCGGTAGCGGCCGCGATGCCCGGCGTGCGGGCCATCATCTGCGGCGCCGACTTCCCGGACCTGCCCGCCGACGACCCCGAGCGGAGCATGACGCTCAATCTGATGGCCCGCGACAAGGTGCTGTACGAGGGCCATGCCGTCGCCGCCGTGGCCGCCACCAGCCGCCGGGCGGCCAAGGATGCGGCCGAGGCGATCGAGGTCACCTACGAGGTTCTCCCGCACGTGCTCGACATCGGTGAGGCGATGGAACCCGGTGCGCCGCTGGTGCACGATGACATCCTGACAACCGGCGTGGATCCCGCACCGACCGAGCCCTCCAACGTCTCGAACCGGACCTGCTACGAGCGCGGCGACGTGGATCGGGCTTTCTCCACCGCCGACATCGTCGTCGAGGGGGAGTTCACCACCAGGGCCGTCCATCAGGGCTACATCGAGCCGCACGCCTGCGTGGCCGACACCGGCCAGGACGGCAAGACGGTCATCTGGTGCTCATCGCAGGGGCACTTCCGTGTGCGCTCGCAGACCGCCGCCATGCTGGGCTGGGACACCTCGCGCATCAAGGTGATCCCCGCCGAGATCGGTGGCGGCTTCGGCGGCAAGACCACGATCTACCTGGAGCCGCTGGCCGTGGAGCTCTCGGCTCGGGCGGGCCGCCCGGTCAAGATGGTCATGACCCGGGAGGAGGTCTTCCGGGCGACCGGACCGACCCCGGGGTCACGGATACGCCTCAAGCTGGGAGCCACGAACGATGGCAGGATCACCGCGGCGGCGGCGTCGCTGGCCTACGAGAGCGGCGCCTTCCCGGGCGTGTGGGCGATGCTCGGCTGCATGTGCGTGGTGTCGCCGTACAACGTGGAGAACTTCCTCCTGGAAGGCTTCGACGTGGTAGTGAACAAGCCCGTGAACGCGGCCTATCGGGCCCCCTCGGCGCCGATGGCCGCTTTCGCCACCGACACGCTCGTGGACGAGATCGCCGAGCGGTTGGGCATGGATCCCGTCGACCTGCGTCTCCTGAACTGCCCCGGCGAGGGCGACGTGGCGCCGTACGGACCGAAGTGGCCTCGGATCGGGCTGCGGGAGTGCCTCGAGGCCATCCGCGAAAGCGCGCATTACCGGACCGAGCCGGCCCCGGGACACGGCCGTGGCCTGGCCAGCGGGTTCTGGTTCAACATCGGCGAGGCCTCGAGTGCCACCGTCAACCTCAACGAGAACGGCACCGCCACGGTGATCACGGGTAGTCCCGACATCGGCGGCAGCCGTGCGTCGATGGCCCTGATGGCCGCCGAGGAACTGGGCATCGACGTGCATTCCATCCAGCCCGTGGTGGGCGACACCGAGGTCGTCGGCTTCACCGACGTCACCGAGGGCAGCCGCGCCACGTTCGCCACCGGCATGGCGGTGGTGGAGGCCTGCCGCGACCTCAAGGTGAAGTTGCGGGGGCGCGCCGCGCTGATGTGGGACTGCGACGTCGACGACGTCGAGTGGGCGGACGGCCAGGCCACCCACAGTGGTGGCGAGCACGAACCGCTGGCGTTGGCCGCCATCACCACCGAGGCCGGGCGCACCGGTGGGCCGTTGGGCGCCACCGCCTCCCTCAACGCCCGCGGCGCCGGGCCGGCGTTCGCGGTGCAGGTGGTGGACGTGTCGGTCGACGACGAGACCGGCCGCGTGACCGTCGAGCGCTACACGACGGCCCAGGACGCCGGCACCGCCATCCACCCCGACTACGTCGAGGGACAGATGCAGGGTGGCGTGGCGCAGGGCATCGGCTGGGCACTGAACGAGGAGTACATCCACGACCCCGCCGGCATCATGCAGAACCCCGGGTTCTTGGACTACCGCATCCCCGTGGCATCGGACCTGCCGATGATCGAGACCATCATCGTGGAGGTGCCGAACCCGAACCATCCCTACGGCGTGCGCGGCGTTGGCGAGGTCGGCATCGTGCCTCCGCTGGCCGCCCTCGCCAACGCGATCCACGACGCCACCGGCGCCCGCATCCGCGATCTACCGATGTCGCCGCCGCGGGTGCTGGCCGCCATCACATCCGGCAACGGCGCCGGGGGCTGATGGCGCAGGTCCACTTCAGTTCGTCCCAGCGCCGCCTCACCGGCGGCCTGGCACAGGTAGAAGTGGAGGCGGAGACCGTCCGGGAGCTTCTGCGCAAGCTGGAGAGCATGTTCCCGGGTATCCGAGCCCACCTCGACAAGACCTCTGCCACCGCGATCGCCATCGACGGCGACATCATCCCCGACGCCATCTACGAACCGGTGCCCCCCGACGCCGAGGTGCACTTCATCTCGCCCCTCGCCGGCGGCTAGCCGGACAGGGGCACGCTCCGCAGCGTCTCGCCCCGGTCGAGGCGCACGACCCGCCGGTCGGTGACGATGGCCGTGATCAGGTCGGCGGGCGTGACGTCGAACGCCGGGTTGAGAGCCTCGGCGCCGGCGGGTGCGATCGGTATACCGCGCACCGAGACGACCTCGTCGGGGTCTCGATCCTCAATCTGGATGGCATCGCCCGACGGGGTCTCCATGTCGACGCTCGACTCCGGCGCCACGACCACGAACGGCACAGACGCATAGCGCGCCGCCACAGCCAGGGAGAACGTGCCGATCTTGTTGGCGGTGTCACCGTTGGCGGCGATGCGGTCCGCTCCGGCGAGTACGACATCGGCCACACCTCTCGACAGCAGCGCGGGGCCCGCAGCATCGACGATCAGCCGGTACGGGGCACCCATCCGCTCGAGTTCCCAGGCGGTCAGCCGGGATCCCTGCAGCAGGGGGCGGGTCTCGACCGCGATCGCCAGCGCCAATCTCCCCTGCTCGTGGATCGTACGAATCACCCCCAGCGCGGTCCCACGCTCGACGGCCGCCAGACCGCCGGTGTTGCAGATCGTCAGGGCGGTGACGGCGCCGGAGTTCGCAAGAAGATCCTCGACGAGTGCTGCGCCGAGCCGGCCCATGGAGACCGATGCATCCACCTCCTCGTCGCGGATCGCCAGGGCTTCGGCCAGCAGGGCATCGATGCCCTCGCCGGAGCGGGCGGCCACGCGGTCGACCATCCGGGCAAGGTTGACGGCGGTCGGGCGTGCGGTGCGGATGGAGTCCACGGCGGCCGCGAACGGCTCGGTCCCGGCGCCGTGCTCCCGTGCCGCTACAACGACGCCGAACCCACCTGCGACGCCAATCGCCGGCGCGCCGCGCACCGCCAAGCGCCTGATGGCGCTAACCAGCTCGGCAACGTTGTCGATCTGCAGGACCTCGTACGCATCCGGCAGGCGGGTCTGATCCACCATCCAGAGTTGGTCGCCGGCCCAGTCGAGAGTCCGCTCACCCAGGTTCTGCATCGGCACCTCGCTGCTGCCCAACGATCATTCGTCGCTGCTCTACGGTAGACACCCATCGTGAGCAACACCGAGTCCCCAGCAAGCATGATCGACCTGACCGGACGTGTGGTTCTCGTGACCGGAGCCGGCGGCGGCATCGGCGGCGGGATCGTGCGGCGGTTCGTGGCGACCGGAGCGACCGTTGTGGCGCACACCCGGCACTCCCCCACCGACCACCTGCGCTATCCCGACGGCTCACCCGTCGCCACCGTGTACGCCGACCTCGCCACGGCCGACGGCCCTCAGCACGTCATCGACGAGGCTCTGGTGCTCCAGGGCCGCCTCGACGGACTCGTGAACAACGCCGGTGCTCAGCCGATCGCCCGGTTCGACACGCTCACCGACGAGCAGTTCACCGACATGATGGACATCAACGTCACTGCCACGCACCGGCTCACCCAGCTGGCCGCGGCGGCGATGCGCCGCAACGCGGAGCCGGGCGGCGGCTCGATCGTCCACATCGCCTCCATCGAGGCCCGCCATCCGACCGTCATGCACGGCCACTACGCCACCTCGAAAGCCGCCCTCGTCATGCACGCCCGGGCGGCTGCACTCATGTATGGGCCTGACGGGATCCGGGTCAACGCCGTCTCGCCGGGCCTCATCGACCGCCCCGGACTGGCCGACGACTGGCCGGAGGGAGTGACGCGCTACCTGGCCGCCGCGCCCCTCGAACGCCTCGGAACACCGGAGGACGTGGGCGACGCCTGCGTGTTTCTCTGCTCGGACCTGTCGCGCTGGATCACGGGCACGGACCTGCTCGTCGACGGCGGCGTGCTCACGAACACGACGTGGTGAGCTGATGCGCCTGGACGGGCGCGTCTACGTCGTCACCGGCGCCGCGGGTGGCATAGGCGCGGGGATCGCCGAGGCACTCGTCGGTGCCGGCGGCTCGGTGGCGCTCGCCGACCTGAATCTCGAGGCGGCGGAGGCCGCTGCTCGAACGATCGATCCGACAGGCCGATGCACGTTCGCGGTCCGCTGCGACGTGGGTTCGGACAGCAGCGTCGAAGCCGCCGTCGCAGCCACCGTTGCTCGCTTCGGCCGCCTCGATGGCGTCGTCAACAATGCCGGCGTTATCGACATGAACGAGTCCCGTCATGCCACGAGCACTGAGTGGCAACGCCAACTCGACGTCAACGTGACCGGAGTGTTCCGGATGTGTCGTGCGGCCCTGGAGCAGCTTGCCGCCTCGGATCAGGCCGCCATCGTCAACGTGGCGTCGAACTGCGGCAAGGTCGGCTTCCCGAACATGGCGGGCTACAACGCCTCCAAGGCCGCCGTTATCAACCTCACGCGTACGCTGGCCACCGAGTGGGCGCCCGAGGGGATCAACGTCAACGCCGTCTGCCCCGGCGCGGTGGATACGCCGATGCTCGGCCACGTGGCCGATTGGCTGGCGGATCACCAGGGCGGCGACCCCGAAGAACTCCTGGCCGGCATGATCCTCCCCCAACTCGGTCGCAAGGCGGCGCCGGTCGAGGTGGGTCGGGTCGTCGCCTTCCTGCTGTCGGCCGACGCCATCATCATCCGCGGCCAGGCCATCAACGTCGACGCCGGCGAAACGCCGTACTGAGCGACTGCGGCCCCGGCGTGGCCACGTTCGACGACGTCCGCCGCCTCGGCATACGGCTACCGGAGGTGACCGAGTCCACCTTCTACGGCACCCCGGCGCTGAAGGTGCGCGGCAAGGGCTTCTGCCGGATGTGGAGCGAGCGGGAGTACAACCGCGACGACGTGCACGACACCGAGGTCCTCGTCGTGTTCTGCGAGCCGGAGATGAAGGACGTCCTGCTCGAGAGCCATCCCGGCGTGCTGTTCTCCACGCCGCACTACGAGGGCTACGGGGCCATGCTGATCCGGCTGGCCGACGTCGAATTCTTCGACCTCGACGAGTGGCTCGAGGACAGCTACCGCCGCCGCGCTCCGGCCACGCTCATACGCCAACTCGATACCGAAACGTCTACCTGAGATCACGCCCGGCCGGGACCGCGGTCTCGGAGGCGGCAACCTCTCTTCGAGATCACCCCCGCCCGCACCGCGGTCTCGGAGGCCGGCGCGTTCGGGGTTCGGCTACCTCGCCGAGCTACGCGCCGACGAGCGTCCCCGGTTTCCCCGGTCGCGCCGGCGGTCTCCGCCCTTCGGCGCTCCGCTCGAGCCCCGACCGTTGCGAGCCGGTTGACCACTTGACTCCCAGCCGTTACGAGCCGGCTGATTACCGCGAGCCCCTTGACCGTTCCGAGCCTCCTGGCCCCTCGCCCCTTGGCCGTTGTGAACGGGCAGGTCGGCGGGGCGTTCAGGAGCCGCTCCAGACGCAGTGGGCAAGTCACCCGCATCCGGCAACGTGATGGCCTGCTTCAGGCCGAGCCGGCGCTGCATCCGCCTCGCGTCACCCATCTGCTCCGGCTGGAGAAGCGACACCACGAGGCCGCCCCGGCCGGCGCGGGCCGTACGACCCGAGCGGTGCAGGTACGTCTTGTGGTCCTCCGGCGGGTCGTAGTGAATGACCGACGCGACATCGTCGACGTGGATTCCCCGCGCGGCAACATCGGTGGCGACGAGCGCCTGCACGTTGCCGTCGATGAACTCGCGGAGCGAGCGCGTCCGCCGGTTCTGCGCGTGACCGCCGTGAATCGCCGCGGCGCGGATGCCACGCTGCGAGAGTTGGTGGGTCAAACGGTCCGAACCGTGCCGGGTCCGGCAGAACACGATCGTCTGCCCCACCGCGTTGATCACCTGCACGCAAGCCTCGACCCGTTCGGCCCGGTTGACCTGCCAGAACCGATGGTGGGGGGCGATGACGTCGGGCGTCTCGGCATCGACGGCGTGCGTGACCGGCTCGTACTGGTAGTCACGGGTGAGCGTCTTCACGTCACCGTCGAGAGTCGCGGAGAACAGGAAGGTCTGGCGGTCTCTCGCCGTCTGGTCGAGGAGACGCCGCACGGCGGGGAAGAATCCCATGTCGGACATGCGGTCCGCCTCGTCGATGACTGCCTGGTCCACGTCGTGCAGGCTCACGGCACCTTGGTCGATCAGGTCTTCGAGCCGACCGGGGCAGGCGACGAGGATATCGACACCGTCGCGCAATCGCTTCAACTGAGGGCCGTAACCGACCCCTCCGTAGACGACGCCAACCCGGACGTCGCCGGCGAAAGTGCGCAGTTCGGTCGCGATCTGTTCGGCCAGTTCGCGGGTGGGTGACAGGACGAGTGCCATTGGCCGCCTGGACCTGGCGTGGCCCGCATTGACGACGAGCGGGATACCGAAAGCGAGCGTCTTGCCCGATCCGGTGGGTGCTCGACCGCAAATGTCACGGCCGGCGAGAGCGTCGGCCATAGTGGCCGCCTGGATCTCGAATGGTTCATGGATTCCGTCGCGCTCAAGCGCGCGACAGATCGAATCGGGTACGCCCAACTGGGCGAAAGTGGTGGACATGATGCTCCTTGCCCGCGGCACGCGGACGATCAGGTTGCCGCGAGTGCCTGAACTCTTTGATGTGGCGGCACTGCGGTTGGGTAGCTCACACAGAATCAATCATGAAAGCGAACTGTGCACCCAACGACCGAAGACTCCGGCCGGTGGATACAGGATACCCGATGCAGCGCCAAGACCTCCGCACCCCCGGCGACCCCCTCGCGCGATCAGATCTCGTGCAGCTGCAACTCCACGCCCAGCGCGTCCCGGAGCCGTGACAGATCCGCGGCATCGCTCGTGACCACCAGGTCGGCCCGCGCCGCCGCGCCGACGATGACTGCGGCGTCCACGACGTCGGACGTTCCCGCCACCGCGCATGCTGCGCCCGCTGACCGAGCCCTCGTCTCATCGAGGTCCTCGACCCGGCAGCCCGCGAGCATACGGGACATCTGGGGCCGCGGTCCACCATGCCAACCCTGAGCGAGCACCCCCGCGGGAACGCACGGTACGACCCCGCGCTCCAGCGTCCGGCGGTGCAATGCCCATAGCCGGCGATCACCGCGCTCGGCGGCGATCAACGCTCCCGTGTCATACGTGATGCCCGGCACCGGTCAGCCGGCAACCCGAGAGGCCGAACCCTCCAGGATCTCGTCGGCCCAGGCCAACTCCTCGGGCGTGAGCTCGCCGTGCTCGGCTTCCCACTCTCGCACCCCGGTGAGGCCGGCCTCGACGACCAGCGCTCGCTCTGCCGCGGCGTTGAGCCACGAGGACAGGCTCACACCACGGCGCGCCGCCACGTCGGCGACCCCCTGCGCAACCTCCTCGTTCAACGCGACCGAGATCTTCCGAACAGCCATGGCCCGATGGTACTACCCGAGTGCCACCAACTGCAACCCTCACAAGTCGCTAGTACGGCAGGCCGACCGCTGTCGTGAGGAACTCCATGTAGGGCGAGGCTTTGCGGCAGCCCTCGGCGACAGCGTCGATGAATCCGGCGGCGGTGGCCTCCTCCTCGGAGAACATGCACGTGGCGACGTGGTCCTTGCGCTTGAGGTCCTCGATGTGCGGATCCTCGGGATCGAATCCCTTCGGAGGGCGCTTCAGCGAGTCCCCGGCCAGGTCGAACTCATCGACGAACTCGGCGGCATTCACGGCGCGCTCCCAGGCTCCGGGTTCCGCGACGATGCGGTCCCGGATCCTTCCCAGTGCCGCCGAGTCCGGCCGCCAGATGCCGACACCGGCGAACACCTCGTCGGGTGCCAGGTGCAGGTAGAAGCCCGGCGCGTGGGCCGACTTGCCGGCGTCATGGCGGAAGTGCACGGCCGCCTGGGTCTTGTAGGGCGTCTTGTCCTTCGAGAAGCGCACGTCGCGGTAGATCCGGAACATGGAGCCGCCATTCGCGCGCGCATCGGCGACGAAGTGCTCGCTGATCGAGTGCAGGTACGGCTCGAAGTCCTCGATGAACCGCAGCAGCGGCTCCTTTACGTGCCGCTCGTAGCGACTCTTGTTCGCCTGGAACCACTCGCGGTCGTTGTTGGCCCGCAGGTCGGCCAGGAAATCGAACAGCTCAGGGCTGAAATGGAGATGCACAACCACCGTCCTATCGCATGAAAGCCCGCAGCACCGGCAGGATCCGCTCGGGTGCCTCCTCGGCGAGGAAGTGCATGACGTGGCCGCGCGGCGTGGTGACAAAGCGACTCTCGAAGGGGAACATCTCGTCGGACACCCAAGCCGGCCGCACACCGGCAGGAGAACTACCCACGAACCGATCCTACGGCGCCCGTCGCTCGCACACAGCGGGCCGCGACCCTGGAGCGGCTCGGCCCATACCGTGATGCCGATGCACAATCCAGTCTAATGATTGGAGGAATCTCGGAGCGCCGGTTATGTTGGCGGCGAGGCGATGGGAAGGGAGCCGATGGACTTCGAATGGTCGCCGCTCGCGAATGACATCCGGCAGGGCATCACCCAGTTGTGCGCGCGCTTCGGCGACGAGTACTCGGAGGAGCAGGACCGCAACGCCGAGTTTCCCTGGGAGTTCTACGACGCCGTCGTCGAGGGTGGCTGGATGGGCGTGACCGTCCCGACCTCCTACGGCGGCGGCGGCCTGGGGATTCTCGAAGCGTCCATCATCGAGCAGGAGATCGCCGCGTCCGGGGCCGGCATGAACGGGTGCAGCGCGGTGCACATCGGCCTCTTCGGCTTCGACCCGATCCTCAGGCACGGCAGCGACAGCCTCAAAGAACGGTTCCTGCCCCCATTCCTCGACGGCAGCCTCCACATCTCGTTCGCGGTGACCGAGCCCGACGCGGGCACCGACACGTCCAGGATCTCGACCTTCGCTCGCAAGGTGGAGGGCGGCTATCTCGTGTCGGGCAAGAAGGTGTGGATCACCAAGGCCCTGGAGAGCCGGCGGATGCTGATCCTCGTGCGCACCACACCCCGGGACGAGGTGGTCAAGCCGACCGACGGCATGACCGTGCTGTTCGCGCCGATCGATCGCGACAGCGTCGACGTCAGGCCCATCGCGAAGCTCGGCCGCCACGCGGTCGACAGCAACGAGCTGTTCATCGACGACCTCTTCGTGCCCGACAGCGACGTCGTCGGGGAGGTGGGCAACGGATTCAGGGTGATGCTCACCGGGCTGAACGCCGAGCGGGTGATCGCGGCCAACGCGGCCCTCGGCATCGGTCGGGCCGCCATCCGCCGGGCCGTGGGTTACGCCACCGAGCGGATCGTCTTCGACCGGCCCATCGGCCAGAACCAGGCGGTCCAGCATCCTCTCGCCGAAGCTCAGATGCGCCTCGACGCCGCCGAGTTGATGTGCCTGCAGGCCGCGTGGCTGTTCGATCAGGGCCTACCGTGCGGCAAGGAGGCCAATATGGCAAAGTACCTCGCCGCCGAGGCCGGGTTCTTCGCCGCCGACGTGGCCGTGCAGACCCACGGCGGGTACGGCTACGCCCGCGAGTACCACGTCGAGCGCTACTTCCGGGAGGCCCGGCTCATGAGAATCGCCCCCATCAGCCAGGAGATGGTGCTCAACTACATCGGCAGCCACGTCCTGGGCCTTCCGAAGTCGTACTGATGTGACCCGGCGCCTCCCACCACCGCCGGCGCTCGACCGCCGGCTGCTGGAGAAGTTCTTCAACCCGCGCTCGGTCGCCATCGTCGGCGCATCGACGAACACGGCCGCCATGGCCGGGCGGGTCTGGGTGAACCTCGAACGGACCGGGTACCAGGGCCGCATGCATCTCGTGAACCCGAACCGCGACCGCATCGGGGACCACAGAGCCCACCCGAGCCTCGCCGACATCGACGACGACCTGGACACGGCCATCGTCGTGGTGCCGGCCCGGCTGGTGCCCGAGACGATCGAGCAGTGCGCGGCCCGCGGGATCCCCGCGATCACGGTCTGCGCCGCCGGGTTCAGCGAGCTCGGCCCCGACGGCGCCCGGGTCCAGCGGGAGTTCGCGGCTCCAGCCGCCGCGGCCGGAATCCGGATGATCGGGCCGAACTGCATCGGGGTCCTCAGTGTCGCCGACGGCTACGTCCCGGTCCCCACCTACAACATCACCTACCGCTACACCGCGGGCACGGTGACCCTCGTCAGCCACTCGGGCGGCATGGCGGTGAACCTGTTCAACCGGGCCCAGGGCCGGGGCATCGGCATCCGCGCCCTCGTCACGCTCGGCAACGAGGCCGACATCGACATGGCCGAGATGGTCGACGCCCTCGTCGATGACGAGAAGACCCAGGTGATCACGCTCTTCATGGAGCGCATCGGCGACGGTGAGCGCTTCCTGGGGGCGGCGCGCCGCGCGCACGAGGCGGGAAAGCCGATCGTCGCCCTCAAGGTGGGCCATTCTCCCATCGGCCGCCGCGCGGTCGAGAGCCACACGGGTGCCCTGGCCGGAGAGCCGGAGGTCTACTCGGGGGTGCTGCGCCAGGCCGGCGTCGTGGAGGCGAGAGGCCTCGACGAGCTGCTCAACGCCTCTCACCTGCTGGCCACGATGCCCCGCCCGGCGGGGCGCCGCGTCGGGGTCTTCACGGTCAGCGGCGGCGAATCGTCATACTTCGCCGACCGGGCCACGCCCAAGGGCCTCGAGTTGCCCATGCCGAGCGCCCGGACCATGGCCGGGCTGCGCGAGCTCGTCCGCTTCGCGGTGCCGGGCAACCCCTTCGACGCCACCGGCCAGATCATCGGGGACCCCGCCTACGTCCGCTCCGTCGTCGACACGTTCTGCGTTGACGAGAATTTTGACGCGCTCGCCATCGTCACGGCCACGTGGGGGCCCCACGACGCCGATCAACTCCTGCCGTCGCTCATCGCCGCGGCCGAGGCTTCGTCGAGGCCCGCCGTGTTCTGTTCATGGTCGGCCCGGCACCTCACCGAGCGCTCCCACGAGCTGCTCGAGATGTCCAAGGTGCCGGTCTACGAGACGTCGGACGAGGGCATCGACGCTCTCGCCGGCCTGGTCCGCTGGCACCACGACACGGCACACGTGGGACCCGCCGGCCGACGGCGAGTCCCGGCGGCGAGCCGGCCCGCGGTCACCGGGATCCTTGATGAGTACCGGTCGAAGCGCCTGCTCGCCGACGCCGGCGTCCCCGTCGTCGACGAGGTCATCGTGGACGGCGCCAGCGCCGCGGCCGACGCGATCGCGCGCTTCGGGGGCGACGCCGTGGTGAAGCTCCTCGCGCCCGGACTCGTACACAAGACCGAGTTCGGACTGGTCCGGGTCGGCGTCCGTGCTCACCAGGCCGAGGCTGTCATCGCCGAGCTCGACGCCGGCGCCGCCGCGCACGGTCTGGCGGTCGAGGGCTATCTCGTGGCCCGCCGCCACCGGGGCGTGGAGATGATCGTGGGCGGCACCGTGGACCCCACCTTCGGCCCCGTGGTGATGGTGGGCACCGGAGGCGTACTCGCCGAGCACGAGCGCGACGTGAGGTTCCTGGCCTGCCCCGTG
This sequence comes from Acidimicrobiales bacterium, assembly GCA_963668565.2. GTDB lineage: Bacteria > Actinomycetota > Acidimicrobiia > Acidimicrobiales > CATQHL01 > VXNF01. The sequence goes on along the minus strand of CAXXMX010000010.1, from coordinate 2,502,660 downwards.
ACCCCGGCCGAGGTCGACGAGGCGCTGCGCGGCCTCCGGTCGTGGCCGGTGCTGGCAGGAACAAGGGGGGCCAACCCCGATGTGCAGAGCCTGGCCGCGGTCGTCTCGGCGGTCGGCGCCTTCATCGATGCCGGGCGTGATTGGCTGGTGGCCGTGGACCTCAACCCGGTCATCGTCAGCTCGGAGGGGGCCGTCGCGGTCGACGCCACCGTCGTCGTCAACGAGGGCGAGGGCCGATGAAGCCATACCGATCGGTGCTGTTCATGCCGGGGCACCGGCCCGAGTTGATCGCCAAGGGCATCGCGTCGGGGGCGGACGCCATCGTGTTGGACCTGGAGGACGCGGTGCCGACGCCGACAAGGTGGCTGCTCGCAGCATGGTCGCGGCGTCGATCGACCGGGTGCGTGCCGACTGCGACGATGTCGGCCTGTTCGTAAGGCCCAACGGCCTGGCCACGCGGACCGCTGGCTCCGACCTCGCCGCGGTCGTCAGGCCGGGGCTCGACGGCATCTTCCCGCCCAAGATCGATTCCGCCGCCGACGTCCACCGCTTCGAGGCGCTACTGGAGCACGCCGAATACGTGGGCGGAGCCGAGGGCCTAGAGATGATCGTGCCGACCGAGACGGCGCCGGCCTTCCAGAACGCGCCCGAGATCGCGGCGGCGTCGCCCCGCATCGGGGCGATGATCGGTGGCACCGCGCGCCACGCCGACATCGCCCGAGCGGTCGGGTTCGAATGGTCCCCCGAAGGCCTCGAGAGCCTCTACATCCGCAGCCGCGTCCTGATCGCCTGCCGGGCCGCCGGCCTCCATCCCCTCACCGGGCTGTGGGAGGACGTGGCCGACCTCGAAGGGCTCCGAGCCTTCGCCGCGCAGGGCCGGGCCCTGGGGTTCAGGGGAATGATCGTCATCCATCCGAGCCACGTGCCGGTGGTCAACGAGGCGTTCACCCCGACGGTGGCCGAGGTCGACTTCTACCGGGGACTCATAGCGGCCTTCGAGGCCGCCGAGGCCGAGGGCCGGGCCGCGCTGGTCTACAAGGACCGCCACATCGACATCGCCCACGTGGAGACGGCGAGACAGTGGCTGGCCATGGCCGCCACCCTGGGCATCACCGACTGACCGAGGAAGACATGCACGGCAAGTACTACGAAGAGCTCGAGGTGGGGATGGAGATCCGCCACGCCCTCACCAGGACGGTGACCGAGATGGACAACATCCTGTTCACGTCGCTCACCATGAACGTGCAGCCCCTGCATCTCGACGAGGAGTTCGCCAAGACCACGGTGCACGGCCAGCGGGTCATGAACAGCCTGTTCACCCTGGCCCTCATCGGCGGGATGACCGTCCCCGACACCACGTTCAGGACCACTCTGGGGAACCTCGGCTACGACAAGATCGAGTTCCCCGCCCCGGTGTTCCACGGCGACACCCTGCGGGCCGAGACCACCATCACCGACAAGCGGCTGTCGAAGAGCCGCGACGACACCGGGATCGTCTGGTTCGAGCATCGCGGCTACAACCAGCGCGACGAGGTGGTCGTGCGTGTCAGCCGCGTCGGGATGATGATGCTGAAGCCGAACCCGCCAGAACCTGGGCAAGAAACCTGACCCACGAAACCTGACTCTCGACGAAGGAGACGTCCATGAAGTTCGGCATGCTCATCGGGGACGTGCCCCGCGAGGTCGATCCCCTCGAGCAGCTCGACGGGATCCTGCGCCAGGTGGAAGCCGGGCAGCGCAACGGGCTCAGCCATTTCGTGATCGGCCACCACTTCCTGTACGGGGACCTGCGCTGGCTCCAACCGATCCCGCTACTGGCCCGGCTGGCCGGCGAGATCGACGAGCACGTTCGCCTGGGCATGTCGGTCCTGCTCGCGCCGCTGTACAACCCGATCGTGCTGGCCGAGGAGCTCGCCACGCTCGACATCGTCACCCGGGGCAGGCTCGACGTCGGCGTGGGTCTGGGCTATCGCAGCGCCGAGTTCGACATGCTCAACATTCCCTTCAAGCACCGGGTCAGCCGCCTCGAAGAGTGTCTCGACATCATGAAGCTGTGCTGGGCCATGGAGGATTTCGACTACCGGGGCAAGCATTGGCAGATCACCGGGGCCACGCCGCACATCGCCTGCGTGCAGGAACCCCATCCGCCCATCTGGATCGGGGCGCACTCACGGGCGGGGGCCAGGCGCGCCGGTCGGGTGGGCGACAACTTCGTCATCCCGCCCGAATACGACATTGGTGAGATGCGGGTGCGGTTGGGGATCATGGCCGCGGGATTCGCCGAGCGGGGCAAGACCATGGGCCATCAGCCGTTGCGCCGCAACACGTTCGTGGGTGCCACCACCGAAGAGGCCATCGCCAGCTTCGTCGACGCGAGCAAGGAGCGCTACCTCACGTACGTACGCAACGAGCTCGACATCCTCGACGAGGCCAATCTCGTGAACAACTACTACGAGACCGTCAAGGACTCCGTCGCCGTCGGGACCGCGCAGGAAGTCATCGACCACTTCACCCGGGTCGCTCGCGAGCTTCCCGTCGACCCCATCATCATCAAGCCCCAGTGGCCCCAGATGCACATCGACGAGGTCATCGACGTCATCGAGACCATGGGCCGCGAGGTCATCCCCGCCCTCGCCGAGGTCGACCCCATGCCCCTCGAAGACATCGAGGCGTCACTGGTGCCGGTGGCCGACGAGGTGGCCGCGGAACTGGAAAGGATCGGATGACGGATCTCGAAGCCCGGCTCCGGGCGGCTCGCGGACCGGTGGGCGGTGTGATGGAAGCTTCGTTCGACGACGCGATCGCACTCCGGCGGCTCGGCAATGACCGCTTCATGGCATCCACGCCACCGTCGTGGAGCGCGTCAGGCCGCGCCCCGGGCGGACTCCTGGAGGCGCAGCTGTTCGCAGGGATCGAGGCCACCGTCGACGGCGAGGCGCTTCGGCCGCTCTCGTTCACCGCCCATCTGTTGCGGGCCCTGGCCACCCAGCCCTACGAGGTACACGTCGAGGTCCTCCGGGCCGGTCGAACCGTGTGGAATCTGTCGGCGCGGATCGTGCAGGACGGCAGGCTGATCGCCACTGCGCTCTCCAGCTACGCCGCCCAGCGTCCCGGGCCCGAATTCGACGAGCGGCCGATGCCCGAGGTACGACCGCCTTCGATGGCGCGGGAGGTGCAGGGATACAGACCCGACTTCGCGTTCCCGTTCGCTGACAACATCGTCGTGCAGGAGCGTCTCGGTCCGGCGGTCTTCTCGGCTCCCGACGGTCCGATGGACCGCGCCGGATGGATGGGCTTCGCGACACCGCGCCCGATCGACGCGGCCGCCCTGCTGACGCTGACCGACACCGGCATGATGGCCTGGTGGGTCCGGCTCGAGCGGATGCACCTGACCGCCACACTCGATCACACGACCCACTTCCGGACCGATCTCGGCGCCATCGACGCCGACGACTTCGTGCTGATCCGGTCTCGCACCGGCCTGGTCCGGGGCGGCTATCTGGACTGGGACATCGACGTCTGGGCGCCCGACGGGACGCTCCTGTGCCAGTCCCGCCAGATGCTCGCCGTGCTGGATTGAGCCGGTCGGCAGTTTCGCGGAGCGGCGACGACCCTCACCGGGCGAGGCGCCGGTCGAGGAGGCTCAGCAGCTTGGTGGTCGCGTTCCAGTTGCGGATGGTCATCTGCTGGTAGTCCGGGATGCTGGCGATGCGGCTTGATGACCCGCCGGCGGGTCGCCTCGGATGTGCCCGCCGGACAGCGGTCAAGCAGTCCCAAAAGTCAATACCCCGGGCGCATGCCACAAGGGCATTAGCGACACCGGGGAATTAATGCCAAGGATACGCTCGATCTTCGTGGAGTTCAACCACCAGGTCGAGCGGGCGATCTCGACTCCGAGGCTCGGCACCTACCGTAGCGAGGCATCGTCGGACGATCATGCGTGGGCGCTCTACCGATGGAATATCCATCTGGCTGCAGCAGTGGTGCCTCTGGCCGCGGACCTGGAGGTGACGCTGCGCAACACGATCCACGATCGTCTCACCGACCACTTCGATCGTCCCGACTGGTGGGCCTCGACTTCATTGCTTCTCGACGATGTCACCGCAGAGATGCTGACCGAGGTCGTCCGCAAGCATCAGAAGGAGATCATCAAGCGCACGGTCGGACCGGGCAAGGTCATCGCCGACACCACGCTCGGCGTCTGGGTACACCTGCTGGGACGGGGCGGGCATAGCGCTCTCGGGCGGGCCATCGACTACGAGACGAGGCTCTGGCGGCCGGCACTTCGCTTCGGATTCTCGAAAGGCACATTCACGCCCTCTGGCCGGGAACGACGACCAACCCGAGCCGAGGTGTACCACCGCGCAGCACTGTTTCAGCGGCTTCGCAACCGGGCTGCGCATCACGAACCGAATTTCAACGGCGTCCAGATCCCGGGTTCGACCACGGTTGTCGCTGTCAGCGACGTGTGGGACCGGTCACTCGAACTGCTGGCATGGATGAGCCCGGATCTTGCGGACCTCCACCGGGAACACAGCGCTATGCCTGATCTGCTGCAAATCCGGCCACAGGCATGAACGCGACGGTCCCCGACCCTCTTCCCCAGCCGGCGAAGTTCCATCAGTTACCAACCTGATGGCCCGTGCAACTAGCGTCTTGATCATGAGTGATCGACGTGAAGGGATGCGTGTCGAGGCCGATCCGACCGCAGGCCGGCAGCCCGGGAGCGCGCTATGACCCTCAGCGGCGGCGATCTGCGAGAGACGTACCGGCGCATGTCCCGCATCCGGCAGTTCGAGGCCACGACCAAGGAACTCATGCTGAAGGGTGAGCTCTATGGCGCGTTCCACACATCCACCGGCCAGGAGGCTTCGATCGTCGGGGCGTGCATGGCGCTTCGCACCGACGACTACATGGTCGGCACCCACCGCTCCCACGGACATCCCATCGGTAAGGGGGCCGCGCTGGACCGCCTCCTCGCCGAGCTGATGGGCAAGGAGACCGGGGTCAACCAGGGCAAGGGCGGGTCCATGCATCTGTCGGACTTCTCCATCGGCAGCCTCGGGGAGACGTCGATCGTCGGGTCGGGCCTGCCCGTTGCGGCGGGAGCGGCGCTGGGCTCGAAGCTGCAGGGTCTGGATCGGGTGGCACTGTGCTTCTTCGGCGACGGCGCGTCGAACCAGGGGACGTTCCACGAGTCGCTCAACCTGGCGGCGATCTGGACGCTCCCGGCCGTTTACGTGTGTGAGAACAACGGCTACGGGGAGCTGACCGCGGTGGGTGACTCCACGTCGGTCGAGCATGTGTCGCAGAGGGCTGCCGGGTACGGCATTCCCGGGATCACCGTCGACGGCCAAGACGTGCTCGCCGTCCACGGCGCGGTCAGCGAAGCGGTGGCACGGGCTCGCCGGGGCGAGGGGCCGAGCCTGGTGGAGACGATGACCTACCGATTCGACAACCACGCCATCGGCATGCGGATCGAGAACTACCGCGACGAGGCCGAGGTCGAGCACTGGAGGACGCACCGCGACCCGCTGGTGCTGTTCCGTGAAGCGTTGGGAGCGCGAGGCATCGATGGCGACGAACTGGACGCCATCGACGCCGCAGTCGAAGCGGAACTGACCGGCGCTCTCGAGTTCGCCCGTTCCAGTCCCACCCCTCCGCCCGAGGCCGCATTCACCCACCTGTTCACAAACCCGATCACGGCCTGAGCGCCTCGCCATGCACACCGTGACCTACCTCGAGGCGATGAACGAGGCGCTGACCGAGGAGATGGAACGCGACGAGACGGTCTTCGTGATGGGCGAGGACGTGAGCTGGAGCTTGATGGGCGTCACCGGAGGGCTGGTCGAGCGGTTCGGCCGCGAGCGGGTCCGAGACACGCCGATCTCCGAAGCCGGCTTCGTCGGGGCCGGCGCCGGCGCGGCCATGGTGGGCATGCGTCCCGTCGTGCACATGCTCATCGCACCGTTCGTGTACGTCGCGTTCGATCAGATCGTGTCGATCATCGCCAAGTCGACCTACCTCTACGGTGGGCAGGCCAAGATGCCGATCACGCTGATGGCGCCCATGCTGTACGACCGCGGCAACGCCGCCCAGCACTCCGACCGCCCCTACCCGACCCTGATGACGATCCCCGGCCTGAAGCTCATCGCGCCGACCACGCCCTATGACGCGAAGGGGATGCTCAAGGCGGCGATCCGCGACGACGACCCCGTGATCAGCTTCGACGACGGCAGCCTGTGGAACACCAGCGGCGACGTGCCCGATGGCGACTATGTCGTCCCGCTCGGCCTCGCCGACATCAAGCGGGAGGGCGGCGACGTGACCGTCGTGGCCGTCGCGGGCGCGGTCGCTCATGCCCTGACCGCGGCCGAAGTGCTCGACGACGAGGGAATCTCGGCGGAGGTGGTCGACCTCCGGTCGATCGTGCCTCTGGATCGCGAGACCGTGCTGACCTCGGTCGCCAAGACGGGCCGGCTCGTTGTCGCCGATCCCGCCCACGAGATGGGCTCGGTGGCGTCCGAAGTGGCCGCGATCGTCGCCCAGGAGGGGTTCTGGAGCCTCCAGGCGCCGATCACCCGGGTGACGACGCCCCACACTCACATCCCCTTCAGCGCCGACCTCGAGCGGCCCCTGTACCCAAGCGCCCATCGGATCGCCTCCGCCGCCCGCCAACTGATGGCATGACGGTGCCCGCTTCAGGGCCGGGCCCATGACCGCGGTCACCGAGATCCGGCTTCCCCAATTCGGCATGGGGATGCGGGAGGGCACGATCACCGCCTGGTTCAAGCGCGAGGGCGACTACGTGGCGGCCGGAGAGGTGGTCGCCGAGATCGAGGCGGAGAAGGTCACGGAGGAGCTGGTCGCCACCGGCGGCGGCGTGCTCCAGCGCATCCTGGTGCCCGAGGGCGACACCGCCGCAGTCAACGAGTTGCTCGCCGTGATCGTCCCCGTCGGAGCTGTCGAGCCGGATGTCGCCGCGGAAGAACGTGCTGCCGTCGAGGACGGGCGAGGAGCTGTCGCCGCCACGGATCCGGCCGACCGCCCGGCTCCCGTGCCCGCGGTGGCCCGGGGCGGGTCCCCTCGGCAGATCACACCGCGAGCCCGGCGACTGGCTGCGGAGCTCGGCATCGACCTCGACTCGGTGGTCGGCACCGGCCCCGGCGGCCGCGTCACCGAGGACGACGTCGCCGCGGCTGGGGCCGGAGACCCCTCCCCCGCCTCGCCGCCGAGCCTCGACTAACTCGGAACTGCCGACCGGGTGAGGACGAATCCCTCGTAGCCGTTGGCGGCGATCTCGTCGCACGCGGCCCGGTAGTTGTGGGTTCCCCCCAGGTACATGGTGATGCCGCGGGGCTTGCCCGGGATGTTCGCCCCCGTCCACCACGAGTTCGTCTTGCCGACGATGCTCCGGGCGGCCACCTCCTCGATCTGCCGGGTCCACCGGGTCTCCGCCTCCGGGTCGGCATCGATGCGGTCGAAGCCGTGCTCCACCATGTACGCGAGGCAGTCCGCGATCCACTCCACGTGCTGCTCGATCGACAGCATCACGTTGCTGAACACCGCCGGACTGCCCGGCCCGGTGATCATGAACAGGTTCGGGAACCCGGCTGCGACCAGGCCCATGTAGGTGCCCGCCCCGTGGGCCCACTTGTCGCGCAGCGCCAGCCCGCCGACCCCGCAGATGTCCATCGACAGCAGCGCGCCGGTCATCCCGTCGAATCCGGTGGCGTAGACGAGCACGTCGAGGTCGTAGTGACCGTCTCGTGTGCGCAGTCCCCGGGGCGTGATCTCGGTGATCGGCGCGGCCCCCACGTCCACCAGCGTGACGTTGTCGCGGTTGTAGGTCTCGAAGTAGTCGATGTCGACGATCAACCGCCTGGCACCGAGCGGGTAGTCGATGTCGACGAGGGTCTCGGCCACCTCCGGATCCTCGACCTTGGCCCGGATCTTGTCGCGCACGAACCGGGCCGCTTCGTCGTTCGATGCGGGGTCGGTCAGGATGTCGTCGAAGGTCATGGCGAAGCCCGGCCCGCCCCGTTGCCATGACGCCTCGAGAATGTCGGTGCGGGTGGCCGCATCCGCCTCGAGCGCGGAGGAGACGACAGGCCGGGGACGCGACAGTCCCGCGGGGGTGGTGCGCTTGAATGCCTGCCGCTGACCGAAGCTGCCCTTGAACTCGTTGCGGTCGTCGTCGTCGAGTGGGCGGTTGCGTGCCGGAACGGTGTACTGCGCGGTGCGCTGGAAGACGAAGACGTGCTCGGCCCGCTTGGCGACCTGGGGGATCACCTGCACGCCGCTGGAGCCGGTGCCGATCACGCCGACACGCTTGCCACCGACGTCGACGCCCTCCGCGGGCCAGCGGGCGGTGTGGTGCTGCTCGCCCTCGAACGTCTCGGCACCGGTGATCGGTGGCTTGTTCACCTCGGACAGGCAGCCGGCCGCCGACACCAGGTACCGGGCGGAGACCGTCGCGCCCAGCGACGTGGCGATGATCCAGCGGTTCCGGCCCTCGTCGAAGCGGGCCCGCTCCACGCGCGTGCCGAACTCGATGTCGCCCCGCAGGTCGAAGCGGTCGGCGACATAGTTGAAGTACCGCTCCAGCTCGGCCTGGGTGGGATACCGCTCGCTCCAGTCCCACTCCTGCTCGAGCTCCTCGGAGAACGAGAAGCAGTAGTCCCAACTCTCCACGTCGCAGCGGGCGCCCGGATAGCGGTTCCAGTACCACGTCCCACCGACGCCCTCTCCCTGCTCGAACACCCTCACCGAGAACCCGAGACAGCGCAGCCGGTGCAGCATGTACAGCCCAGCCGCCCCCGCGCCGATGACGACCGCGTCGAATTCGCCGCCGGGCCCTGCACCGGCGTCCGTGGCCTCGACCCGCCGCTCCACCATCAAGAGATCCGCCACTGGATGTGTTTGACCTCCAGGTACTCACGCATCCCCCACTCGCCCAGTTCGCGGCCCACACCCGAGCGCCCGTAGCCGCCGAAGGGCGCGTCCGGGCGCATCCCCCCGCCGCCGTTGATCCACACCGTCCCGGCCCGAATTTGCCGGGCCATGGAACGAGCCTGCTCGGGATCGTTGCACCACACGTTGGCGGCCAGCCCGAACGATGTGTCGTTGGCCAACTCGATGGCCTCTTCTGTGCTGGAGAACGGCATCATCACGGCCACAGGCCCAAATATCTCCTGCTGGACGGCGCGAGCGTCCCGGGCCAGGCCGCCCAGCATCACCGGGTTGACGAAGTAGCCCCTCTCCGGCAGCGGCCGGTCCACCTCCATCAGCCTCGTGCCCCCGCATTGGGTGGCTTCGGCCACGAATCCCTCGACGCGGGCCAGGTGTTGGGCGTCGATCATGGGACCGATGTTGGTGGCCGGGTCCCAGGGATCGCCGACAGCCATCTGGTCGAACCCCGCACTGGATGCTTCGAGGAACTCGTCGACCTTGCTCTCGTGAACCAGCAGCCGGCTGAGCGCCGCGCACCCCTGCCCTCCGTTGCGCGACCACCGCAGATGCATGTCGACCGCGATCTCCGCGACGTCGACGTCGGCCATGACGATGTTCGGCGACTTGCCGCCCAACTCGAGCGTCACAGGTACGAGGTTCTCGGCCGCCTGGGCCATCACCCTCGCGCCCACGCCGTCGGAGCCCGTGAACGACACCCGGTCGACACCGGGGTGCGACGAGAGGCGGCGTCCAACCTCCGCGCCCCCGACGACCACATTGAGCACCCCGTCGGGCAGGCCCGCCTCCCGGATCAGCTCCCCCAGGAAGAGCGTGGTCAGCGGGGTGCGCGGCGACGGCAGCAGCACGACGGTACAGCCCGCGGCCAGCGCCGCTCCGAACTTGAAGATCGCCAGGTTGAGAGGGAAGTTGTAGCCGGCGATCGCCGCAACGACCCCCGCCGGCTCGTAGACCACGTCGCTCATCGTGGGGTGGGGCTTGTCGTAGGCGCCGAGATGCACGGTCCGGTCCGTCTTGGCCGCCTCGGCCGCCCAGCGCAGGTGCTCGTCGGCGGCCATCCTGACCTGCATGTAGGCGGCGAGTGAGACCGGCGTGCCCACCTCGTTGACGATGGACGGCAGCAGCCGGTCGGCGGCCCCCTCGAGCACGTCGGCGAGCCTGTGAATGTGCCGGCTCCGCTCGGTGCCCGAGAGCCGCGACCACGGGCCGAAGGCATCGGTGGCCGCGCGGACCGCGGCGTCGACCTGGTCGATCGACGCTGCGCCCACCCGCCCGATGACCTCCTCGGTGGCGGGATTCACCACGTCCCACGTCCCGCCGGCGGGCGCCACCGCGGCGCCCCCGATCAGGAGGTCCCGGGCCTGCGGCACCCAGTGGCGGATGTCCTCGTACGTCGTATCAACCATCTCCATCGACCCTTCTCCGCGCCTCAGCGGGCGGTGTAGCCGCCGTCCACCGGCAGGGTGACCCCTGTGACAAAGCTGGACGCGTCACTGGCCAGGAATAGGGCCACCTCGGCGATCTCCTCGGGCTGGCTCGGCCGGCGCAGGGGCACATCGCGCGCCAGGAATTCCGCCATGAGGGGCTTGACGTCGGTGCCGGGCTCCCGCCCGAAGAACAGCGGCAGCATGGGCGTGTCGACGGGGCCGGGACAGATGACGTTGCAGCGGACCGTCGGGGCAAGGGCCAGCGCCACCGACTTGCCGAAGGTGACCAGCCCTCCCTTCGTCAGCGCATAGAGCGGGGCGAAGGGCGAGCCGACGATCCCCGACGTGGACGAGGTCAGGATGACCGAAGCGTTGCCCGATGCCTGCAGGAGCGGCACTGCCTTGGCCACAGTGAAGAACGCCGACTTCATGTTGATGGCCGCGACCGCGTCGTAGTCGGCCTCGCTCACGTCGAGCCCGGAAGGGCCCGGAATGCCGACGTGCGCGTACAGCACGTTGATCTTGCCGTGCCGCGAGCCCACCTCGGCCATCAGGGCCTCGATCTGGGTGACTTGGGTGGCGTCCAGCGTGAACGCTGTGGCCGATCCCCCGGGCCGCCTCGCAGAGCTCGACGGTCTCGGCCGCGGCGTCGGGCCTGATGTCGGCCACGACGACGGCGGCGCCCTCGGAGGCCATGCGCACCGCCGCGGCCCGACCCATCCCCGAGCCGGATGCGGTGATGACCGCAACCTTTCCGTCCAATACTCCCAAGACAGACCTCCTCGTACCTCGGAGCGGCTGCCAAGCGGCTTGCCGCGGAGAATCTAGCATGATGATTCTGACGGATCGCGCTGTGTGCGGTAATGTCATCGCTGCGTTGGCGCACCAGATCTGCAGAGCAACTACAGCGTTGTCGCGTCGAGACTGAGGGTTCCGATGGCACCCACCAACTCATCGCCCACATCACCGCGTGCCGCAGACCCGCCGCGCCGCCGCGCAACCAAGGTGGCCACCTCGGTGGCACGCGAGATCCTCCACGACATCGTCGACCGCGGCCTTGCGCCCGGCGCCAGACTTCCGCCGGAGACCGAGATGGCAGAGTCGCTGGGCGTGGCCCGGGCGTCGCTGCGCGAGGGCCTGCGGATCCTCGAGGTCCACGGACTGATAACCATCAAGCCGGGTCCGGGCGGCGGACCGATCGTCGCCCCGATAAGCAGCGACGACCTCGGCCAGACGCTGACCTTCTTCCTGCACGCGTCGGGCACGACGTTCCGCGAGGTCATGGGGGCCCGGCTGATACTCGAGCCGATGATGGCCCGGCTGGCCGCCGAGCGCGGCGATCCGACTGTGCGTGCCGCACTGCAAGACGGCATCGACCGAGCCGGCGGGGTGCTCGACACCGACGACCATCAGTACCTCGACATCGCCACCAGCTTCCACGAGATCGTCAGCGGGGCGAGCGGCAACAGCGTGCTCGATCTGCTCACCCGCTCCTTGAAGGACATCTACGTCGCACGGGTCCGCTCGGTGGTGTACGAGCCCGGTGAGCGGGTAAGGATCCTCCACGCCCACCAGGCGGTGGCCGAGGCCATCATCGGCGGCGACGGCGACCGAGCCGAGGACCTGATGCGCGATCACATGCAGGAGTTCGTCAGCCGCTTCGAAGAACGCTTCGGGAACTTCATGGACGAGAAGATCGACTGGTTCTGACCGCTCGCCCTGAGCAGGCGCCCTGAGCCCCCGACTTGCGCACCGGGTGTCGAAGAAAGCGAGTCGACCCGGGACCGTGTGCGTGGAGCATGACCATATGCTCTAACATATGGTCGTGGCCAGACGTGAGGTGCTCGTCCAGCTCGATGACGATCTCGTGACGGAACTCGACCGGATCGCTGCGGCACGGAGTACCAGCAGATCCGAACTCCTCCGGAGGGGAGCGCGGGCGGTCATCGAGGCCGATGAGGAAGCAGCAGCCGACGCCGAGTTGATCGCCGCCTACCGCCGGCAACCGCTGGATCCGGCGCTGGTGCAGTCTGCCGCCCGCCTCGCATCTCGGACCGTGCCCGAGTGGTAGCCCGCAACGAGATCTACTGGGCCGACCTCGGCCCTCCCGCCGGCAGGCGTCCCGTATGCGTCCTCACGAGAGATGCCGCCGCATCGGTCCTCACCGCAGTTACCTGCGCGCCGATCACCCGCACGATCCGCGGCATCCGCTCGGAGATGGAAATCGGCGTCGAAGAGGGCCTCCCCGAACCCTGCGTCATCAACTGCGACAACATCCTCACCGTCCCCCTCGCCGACTTGGACCCGCAACCGGTTGGACGCCTCAACGAAATCGTCCGAGCCAACCTGGATCGAGCACTCCGCTACGCGCTTGACATCGTCTACTGAGCGGTCGCCCGTCGCGAGGACACCCCTGACCGGGCCTCCGAAGTTCAGTTGCGCAAGCACTCCAGACCGAAGCGCGACGTGTCGCGGAGACCGCCGACCGCTCCGCGGCCCAGCGGTCCGCGCTTGGACAGCTCTTCACTCCGGCGCCGATTGCGTCACTGCTGGAGCGTCACTCCAGGGCGAGGCCGATCCGGCGGACCTCGTCGAGGCGCACTACCAGCGCGTCGGGGGCGTAGTCGCCCGGCGTGTAGATGACCTCGTCGAGCCGGCCGGTGTACGGGAAGCCGCCACGGCGCTCGTAGAGCTGCCACGACACCGGGGATCGGCGGTCGATGCCGATGTCGATGCCCTCGAAGGGCAGGTACTCCGAGATCTGCACCAGGCCCTGGCCGTCGATGGCAGTCCGGCCGTCGACGGTCACACCGATGTCCCAGCGCTTGTCGCCGGGGGCCCGCACGTCGATGACGATCTCGGAGCAGTCACCCAACGCCACCGGTACGAGCGGGTTCGGCCGGCCGGACTCGTTCAACTCGAAGAAGAGCCGATCGTCCTCGACATAGAGCACGTACCCGGCCTCCTGGCCGCCGTGAGCGACCAGCACCCCCGCGTCGCCGGTGCGATGGTCGAGACGGACATCGATGCGAAACGACCGGCCCCCGATCAGACGCTGGGACCGCACCCGTTCCAGAGTGGGCGCTCCCGGCACGATCCGCACCGGTTTGGCGAACCGTTGGTGCTCGGGGCGCCGCGTCGCCGTCTTCAGACCTACCCCCTCGTCGAGCGGGAACACCCGATTCCGCCAGGCCGCCTCCTCCCAACCGTCCAGCATCTCGGCCAGCTTGTCCGGATGCTCCTCGGCGAGGTCTCGCAGTTCGTTGAGATCCTCAGGCAGGTTGAACAGCTCCCAGCAGTCCTCACTGAACGGGGTCCGGTTGCGGTGGAAGGTCACCGCCGCCCACCCGTCGCGATAGAAGGCCCGATGCCCGACGCACTCGTAGTACTGCTCGTCGTGCAGCGACGGCGCCGCCGGGTCGGCCAGCGACGCCGCGAACGACACCCCCGAGAGGGGCTCCGCCTCGAGACCGTTCCGCTGGCTCGGCACCTCGAGCCCCAGCAGGTCCGCCAGAGTCGGCAGGACATCGACGATGTGGGCGTACTGATCGCGGATCACCCGGGGCTGCCCGGTGGGCCCCGCCGGCCACGACAATACGAACGGCACCGAATGCCCGCCCCGATACGTCATGAGCTTGTAGAGCCGGAACGGTGTGTTGCAGGCCATGGCCCAACCCCGCGGGTAGTGCGGCCAGGTGGTCGGCCCGCCGATCGCATCGACGCCGGCGACCAACTCGTCGTCGATCGGCTCACCGTGCCCGCCAGGGGTACCCGAGATCTCACCCACGGCGGTGAAGTAGGAGGCCGTCCCCCACTCACCGCCCTCCCGCGACGCTCCGTTGTCGCTGGCGAAGATGAAGATCGTGTTGTCGAGCTCGCCCAGGTCCTTGAGGGTGTCGCGGATGGCGGCCACGCTCCGGTCTATCGACTCGACCATGGCCGCATACACCTCCATGTAGCGCGCCATGACCTTGCGCTGGTTCGCCGACAGCGAGTCCCACTCTTTGACGTCCTCGTTGGGCTCGGTGTTGCGAGGTGGCAACGCTGTGCCCTCGGGCACGATGCCCAGCTCGATCTGCCGGGCCAGCCGCCGCTCGCGCAGCCGATCCCAACCGCCGTCATAACGACCCCGGTGACGAGCGATGTCGTCGGCGGGCGCGTGCAACGGCGCATGCACCGCCCCGTGCGCGTAGTACAGGAAGAACGGCTTGTCCGGGTCGCTGTGGCGCACCTCCCGGATCATGCGCACCGCCCGCTCGGTCAGATCGTCGGTCAGGTAGTACCCGTCGGGGTACTCATCGGTCTGTACGGCGCTGTTGCCCTCGTACATCCGATGCGGGTGATGGAAATTCGTGAGCGCCTCGAGAAACCCGTAGTACTGGTCGAACCCGCGCAGCAGCGGCCACGAATGCCTGTCACCGGCGTCGGACAGGTCGGCGTGGGCGCACAGGTGCCACTTGCCCACCGCGAACGTCGCATACCCGTTCGCTCGCAACACCTCCGCCAGCGACGGCTGATTGCGAGGCAACTCACCGGCATAGCCGGGGAAACCCGGGTCGGCATCGGCGACGAATCCCATCCCGGCCAGATGCGAGTTCAGTCCCGTCAACAGCGCCGCCCGCGTGGGCGAACACATGGGAGTCACGTGAAAGTTCGTGTAGCGCAGCCCCGCCGCAGCCAGGGCGTCGATCGCCGGGGTCGGGATCTCCGAGCCGTAACAACCCACGTCGGAATAGCCCAGGTCGTCAGCCAGCACGATCACGACATTCGGCGCATTCTCAGGCGCGGTCGGCCGCGGTGGCCACCACGGCTCCGAGGTCGAGAGCACCCGGCCGATCCGCCCTTCGAATCCCGGATAGTGCTGGCGTTGCAGGTCGTTGGACATGTCTCTCCACGGGTCAATCGGTGTGTTGATGGCGCCTTGTCAGCCAACCGGTCCCGTTGCCGGCTTGCCGGCCAGGGTAGCCCTGGTCATTCCGCACTTACCTCCCTTCCGGTAGTTTGATCGCGGACTGATTGCTCCGCCAAGGCAGGTGGCAGCGCTCCGGAGGGGACTCACATGAAAACTCGATCACGGCTCTTCGCATTTCTCGCCATTTTGTTGGCGTTTTCGCTGCTGGCTTCGGCATGTGGGGGCGACGACGGCGCTCCGACGGCCGATGATGGCGCGGCACCGACCGCGGCTGCCGACGACGCCGACGACATGGACGACATGGACAGGCCGACGACATGGACGACATGGACGAGGCCGGACGAGGCCGACGACATGGACGACGCCGAGCCCGCCACGGCCGCCGACGCCGACGACATGGACGACGCCGCCGACGCCGCTGATGCCGGCGTCCAGCCGGTGGCGATCGGTCCGCCGGAGGTGGACACGGTGCGGGTGTGTGCAGCGCCGTCGTTCACCCAGATGTATGCGGAGGTCATGGATCGGCGCGGGTTCCTTTCCGATCGGGGGGCCGACATCGAGTTCGTGGCGTGCTTGTCGGGTCCGGCCCAGGCCGCGGCGTTGGTGTCGAATCAGGTCGATATCGCATTGAACACTCCTGACAACATGTTGGGTCTCCGCAACGCCGAGTTCGATGTGGTCATGTTCGCCCAGATCGTCGACACCCATTTCTTCGACATCGTGGTGTCGAACCACTTCGGTGAGATCGACTGTGTCCAGGGCGATTGGGAGTGCGCGATGGCCGCGCTCGACGGCACCAGCGTCGGCGTGGTGGCCCGCGGCGCGGCCGCTGAGCAGATTGCTCGGCAGCTGCTCGACTCGGCCGGGTTTGATCCCGACGACTCCACGTACATCGCCACTGGCTTGTCGGGTACGACACTGGCCGCGCTGTTGGCCGACGAGATCGACTGGACCATCACGTTCGAGCCGGGTTTGACCCGGGCCGAACTCGACGACGTCGGCTATCGGCCGTTCCGACTCCAGGCGGGACACGGCCCGGCCGAGCTGGACTGGCCCTCGGCAATACTGCTCACGGCCCGGGAGTACTGGGGCAACAACCCCAACGTCATCCTGCACTACCGCGAGGCAATGGCGGAAGCCATCGAGTGGATGCGCGACCCGGCCAACCGCGACGAGCTGCTGGCGGACCTGGTCGACTTCCTCGGGCTCGAACCCGACATGGCTGGGCACGTGCTGGACAACAACATCGGCAGCTACACCGTCACCGGCGAACTCGACCCGGTCCGGATCGGCAACAACGTCGACTACGCGGTCGGTCGCGGCATCCTGGAGGAGCCCCAGCAGTTCGAGGAGTTCGCGGTCGGGCCGGATATCGAGGCGATCCTGCCTGAGGAACTGGTGGCGGAAACGACCGAGGTCGGTATCTGCCAGGCGCCCTCGTTCAACGGGTTGACCGCGCAGATTGCCGTGGAGAAGGGCTTCCTGGCAGACCGCGGCGTGACCGGCGAGTTCATCCAGTGTCCCTCCGGTCCGGCCAATGCGGCGGCGTTGATTGCCGGCGAGGTCCACTTCGCCATCAACACCCCCGACAACATGCTGGGCATCCGCAACGCCGGCTTCGACGTGGTGCTATTCCAGCAGATCCAGGACAAGCACTTCTTCGACATCATCATCAGTGAGAACTTCGGCCCGATCGACTGCGACCAGGGTGACTGGCAGTGCACCATGGGTGCCCTCGAGGGCACCAGCGCCGGCGTGGTCGCCCGCGGCGCCGCTGCCGAACAGATCGCCCGCCAGCTCTACGACTCGGCCGGACTCGATCCCGACGGCGCCACGTATATCGCCACCGGGCTGTCGGGGACCACGCTGGCCGCGTTGTCCTCCGGCGAGGTGGACTGGGCCATCACCTTCGAGCCCGGCCTCAGCCAGGCGACCATCGACGGCATCGGCTACTCGCCGTTCGCTCTGCGATCCGGCCAAGGCCCCGCCGAGCTCGACTGGCCATCCGCGGTCAACACCACCTCCCGAGAGTTCTTCGACAACAACCCCAACACGGTGGCCATCTACGCCCGGTCGGTCCGCGAAGCGATGGACTGGATACGCAACCCGGCCAACCATGACGAACTCCTCGACATCATTGAAAGCTTCCTCGGCCTGGACAGATCAGTCGCCGAGGTCGTGCTCGCCAACAACATCGGCAGCGTCTCACTGAACGGGCGCCCCGACCCGAGGCGCCTCGGAAACAACGTGAACTACGCCGTGGGACGCGGCATCCTCGAAGAGGCCCAAGACTTCTCCGAGTACGCCGTCACCCCGTAACAAACCCCACTCCTCCGGTCGAGCGGCTCAGCCGAGTCGCCCGGCCGGCGAGAGTCTGACAACCTAGGAGTGTGCTGAGTAATCCCCGAATGGCCCGATTCTCAATTACGAAAGCCCAGGTCAGAGACTTGCGGGGCTGGCGAAATGGCCATTACTCAGCAGTCTCCTAGGGGTCCTGTGCAGCCCGCGGTCGAACTGAAGGGCGTGACGCTCATCTTCGGGGGCGACCACCCCGACGATGAGCCGGTGCTCGCCGTTCAGGACATCGATATCTCCATCCCGCCCGGCCAGTTCGTGGCCGTCGTGGGGCCCAGCGGCTGCGGCAAGACAACGATCTTGAACATGCTGGCCGGGATCCTCAACGCCACCAGGGGATCGGTCCTCCGCCATGGCCAAGAGATCGACGGCCCGAGCCAGGACATCGGCTACATGCTCGCCCGATCCGGTCTGAGCCCGTGGCGCACCGCCCGCAAGAACGTGGAGCTGGGACTCGAGTTCCGTCGAGTGCCCAAGGCGGAACGCCGGCGGCGGGCCATGGATTTGCTGGCCAAGCTGCGCCTCGAAGGCTTCGCCGACTCATTCCCCTCCCAGCTCAGCCAAGGCATGCGCCAGAGGGTGGCCATCGCCCGCACGCTGGCCATCAGTCCCGACTTGTGGCTCATGGACGAGCCCTTCGGCGCCCTCGACGCCCAGACCCGCCTCACCGTCCAGGCCGAGTTCCTGGATATCTGGTACGAGACCCACAAGACGGTCATCTTCGTGACCCACGACCTCGAAGAGGCCGTGCTGCTGGCCGATCGGGTGATCGTCATGACCGCCCGTCCCGGCCGCATCAAGTCCGACACCATCATCGATCTGGCCCGCCCGCGGGTGATCGACGAACTCCGCTTCGACCCGGTATTCCGGGAGACCGAGCACAAGATTTGGGAGGAGTTGCGCGGTGAGATCGTCTGACGCCGACGAGCCCCGGGAAGCCGACATGGCCAACCAGGCAGGGTTGGCTCCTGCGCTCACCCAGGAAGAAGTGGAGGCGTTGATACCGCACGAGCCCACCTGGAGGTACTGGCTGCGGCGTATCGACATCCCGGTCCAGCTACTGCGGATCGGGATCTTGTTCTTGATCTGGTGGCTGTGGTGGTCTGAGGTTGTCTGGAACGGCTGGGACTCGTTCTCGGTGTTCGGCATCCAGCCGTTCCCCAACGTGCCCGAGACGTTCCGGGCCAGCCCCTATGAGACATGGGAGTACTTCACCGAGATCTACCACGAGAAGCTCTTCTGGCAGGATCTCTGGGTCACGGTGAAAGAGGCGTTAATCGGCTTCGCTCTCGGCTCGATCCTGGGGCTCGTCGTCGGCATCGTCCTCGGCCGCTTCCGGAGGGCACACAAAGCGGTGGGACCCTTCGTCGTCATCGTCAACGCCATGCCAAAGATCGCCTTCCTGCCGCTCATCCTCATCGTGTACGGGGTCGGCGAGATGTCCAAGGTCGTCCTGGCCGTGCTGATCGTGTTCTTCATCGTGCAGGTGCCCACCCAGGCCGCGGTCGCGCTGGTCGATCCCGACTTGGAGTTGGTGTCCCGAACCATGGGCGCGTCCCAGCGTCAGCGCTTCATGAAGGTCACATTGCCCGGCATCACCCCGGCGGTGTTCGGCGCGCTGCGGCTGTCGGCGGTCATATCGGTGCTGGCGGTGGTCTTCGGCGAGATCTTCTCCGCCAAGCGGGGCCTCGGTCAGCGGCTCATCACCGCGGCCAACCAGCTTTCCTACGGCGACACGTTCGCCATCGTGTTCATCCTGGCCGTGATCGCGCTCATCATGAACGGGGGGATCGGCTTCGTTGAGCGCAAATCCCTGCGCTGGCAGACCTCCCAGCAGGGCGGCCAGGTGATCTCCCTCTAGAGGATCGACTGGTCCTGAGCGCTCCCCCTGCCGCGACTCAACGTTCGTTGCTCAGACGAGGTTGACCGGGTAGACGGGGTCGTTCCCCGATAGCACCAGCGCCACCTGCTGGGCGGCCTTGGCCTGGAGGTCGACCATCGACTCCTCGGAGTAGAAGGCGGTGTGGGGCGTGAGGATCACGTTCTGCCGGCCATACAGCGGCAGGTCCGCAGGCGGCGGCTCGTCGGGCAGCACGTCGAGTCCTGCGCCGGCGATCTGCCCACGGTCCAGCGCGTCGGCCACCGCGGCGACGTCCACCAGCCCGCCGCGGGCGGTGTTGATGACGACAGCCTCCGGCCGCATCATCGCCAGCGCCTCGGGGCCGATGAGGTTACGGGTCGCCGGCGTGAGGGGCGCATGGACCGACACGAAGTCCGCCCGCGCCAGCAGATCCTCGAACGAGGTCAGCTCCACGCCCACCGCCGCAGCATCGGCCGGTTCCACGTACGGGTCGGAGGCCACGACGCGCAGACCGAATCCCTGCGCCTTGGCGGCCACGAGTCGGGCGATCTTGCCGAAGCCCACCAGGCCCACCGTGCGCCCCCGGAGCCGGTACATGGGCTTGATCTCAGCGAGGGCCCAGCCGCCGCCGTGCACCTGCGTGTTGCCCCGGGTGACGTTGCGCGCCAGCGCCAGCAGCAGCGCCATGGCGTGATCGGAGACCTCGTCCTCGCAGTACTCGGGCACGTTGGTCACCACGATCCCCTTGGCCGTGGCCACGTCGAGGTCGATCGTGTCGACGCCGATACCGGTGCGGGCGATGATCCGGCAGCGCTCGAACTGTTCGATCACCTCACCCGGCAGTTGGGCGTAGCAGTTGATGACGGCGTCGGCGTCGCGCGCCACGGCCAGGATGTCGTCCGCGCCGCCCGAGGCCGCAAGGCGCACCTCGGCCCCGATGCCGACGAGGGCCTCCCTCGTCGGCACGAGGTCCGGGAAGACGTAGTCGGTAACAGCTACGACAGGGTTCGCCATCGAAGTCTCAGGCGCGCTGGTAGAGCATCCACAAGTCGTGGAAGAGGCGGCTGGTTTCGATGGTGCAGTCGAAGACCTGCTTGCGGGCCTCCGCGGTGAGTGCGTACTGGCTGACCAGCTCGATGCCCTCGTCGCCGTGTTCCTCGTCGGCGAGGATGTGCATCGTCCAGAAGATGAGTTGCTCATCGGTCATGCCGTAGTTCTGGCGCATCGCGGCCACGATGCGGGTGAACGTCTCGGGCACGAAGGACTCCAGCCCGATTGCGATGGCCGAGAGCGACACGTACCACTCGCGGCACAGGCCCATGAACTCGAAGTAGTCGGTGAGGCGGCGGCCTTCGGGGAGTTGCTCGGCGGCCTTGATCTGCTCGGCGTCGGCGCCGAGGGCGTCGGCGTATTTCAGGAGCAGCACGGGGTGGGCGTCGGTACCGGTTTGGTAGCCCGTGCATTCCTCGGCGAGATTCTTGACGAGGCTGGTGCGCACGTCCTCGTGCGGGCAGCGGACGTAGATCGCCCCGATCCAGGGCAGCATGCGCGAGATGTGCAAATAGAACTGCTCGGTGAAGAGTTGGAGTTGCGGGATCGTGACGGTTCCGGCTTCCATCTCGCGAACGACGGGGTGGTCGGCCATCCCCCGACCCGGACGCGAACACTCCGCCCGGATCAGCGACACAAACTCCTCCGGCGTCATCTCTGCGAGTTCGGCCTTCGCTGGTTCAATATCGGTGAGAGTCAAGGGAACCTCCTCCGCACTGTGAGTATCTGTTGACCGGCGAGACCCCTGGGAGCATCGCCATCCGCTCTGACCTGGGGTTTCGATGGTGTCGGAGGGGGGACTTGAACCCCCACGCCCTAACGGGCACATGGCCCTCAACCATGCGCGTCTACCAAATTCCGCCACTCCGACGAGGGCGCCGGCTGGGAGCCGGCTCAGGCGTCCATCATCAGGGTGAGCGCCAGCGTGACGAAACCGAAAGTCAGCGCCATCACGATCGTGAGGCGGTCCAGGTTCTTCTCGATGACCGTGGAACCGGCCGCCGAGACCCCCAGACCGCCGCCGAACATGTCCGACAGGCCGCCGCCGCGCCCGCTGTGCAGGAGCACCAGCAGCACGACCGACAGGGTCGTCACGACGTGCAGCGTGAGCGCCATGATGAACATCGCAGAAACGATACCAGCGGTCCGGTGGACTCCAGACCCGACCTGTCAGGCGGCGAGGCGGTACTGGACGATGCGGGCGAAGTCGTCGGCGTCGAGGCTGGCACCACCCACGAGGGCGCCGTCGATGTCGGGCTCGGCCATGAGCGCGGCTGCGTTGACCGGCTTGACGGAACCGCCGTACTGAATGCGGACGCCGTCGGCCGCGGCGGCGCCGAAGGAAGCGCCGAACTGCCGGCGGATCTCGGCACACACCTGCTGGGCGTCGCCGGGGCCCGCCACTCGCCCGGTCCCGATGGCCCAGATCGGCTCGTAGGCCACCACGAGTCCCGCCGCCTGCTCCCGGGACAGTCCGGCGGTACCCGCCTGGAGCTGGGAAACCACGACCTCCTGGGTTTGGCCGGCCTCCCGCTGGTCCAGCGTCTCCCCCACCGCCAGGATCGGCGTCATGCCGTGGCGCAGCACGGCGCGGACCTTGCGGTTGACGTTCTCATCGGTCTCGCCGAAGAGTTGGCGCCGCTCGGAGTGCCCCACGATCACATAGCGCACCTGCAGCTTCGCCAGCATCGACGGCGACACCTCCCCCGTGAACGCACCGGAATCCTCGTGGTGGCAGTCCTGAGCGCCCAGAGCGACCGGGATGTCGTCGATGTCCAGCAACGTCTGCACCGAGCGCAGGTCGGTGAACGGAGGATGCACGGACACGTCGACGGCCGCAGAGTCCGCATCCGACAGCGCGTACGAGAGCTTCTGCACCAGGGTGATGGCCTCGAAGTGGTTGAGGTGCATCTTCCAGTTGCCGCTGATGAGCGGCCGTCGAGGTGTGGTCACGGCTGCGCCTCCTGATCGAACTGTCTAAGTCTCGCTAACGATGTCTACAGGCTGTCGGCGGCGGATCAGCGCCCGGGGAGTGCGCCGGCCAACCCGCCGGAGGGGCAACCGGACCGCTGCAGGATGGGTTCGGGCCTCCGCCGGAACGACGAGAGTCGCTCGCCCGACTTCCTGGCCGGCCTTCTAGGCGAGATCGTCGACTTCGTGTGTCGCGAGGGAGAGCCGCTCGGCCGACTCCCGCAGCGCTTCCAGACCGGGCAGGTCGCCGTGCTCGAGCAGCTGTAGCGAGGCGCCGCCGCCCGTCGACAGGTGACTCACTGCACCGGCGAGTCCCATCGCCGCCAGCGCGGCTCCGCTGTCTCCGCCGCCCACGACGGTGTGCGCCCGGGTCTCCGCCATGGCTTCGGCCACAGTGAAGGTGCCTGCCGCGAATCGGGGATCCTCGAAGGCGCCCAGCGGCCCGTTCCAGAAGACCGTCGCCGCATCCAGGATCGTGTCGGCGAAGAGGGCGGCCGTGCCGGGTCCGATGTCGGCGCCGAGCCAGCCGTCGGGAAGGTCGGCGCCGAATTGCCGCACCGCCCCACCCGCTCCCGGGTCGCCGAGCCGCCCGTCCGGGCCGAGACCCACCAGGTCCTCCGGCAGGTGCAGGGGGAATCCCCCCTCCAACAGAGCCCGGCAGTCGTCCACCCAGTGGGGGTCGTACAACGACGAGCCGATGCGATGCCCGGCAGCGGCGAGGAACGTGAAGCACATCGCCCCGCCGATGAGGACGGCGTCGGCCATCGTGCACATGGCCTTCACCACACCGAGCTTGTCGGCCACCTTCGCACCACCAAGGACCACGACGAACGGCCGGCGCGGCGCCCGCCGCAGGCTCAGGATCTCCGCAGACTCGATCAGCAGCAGCAGCCCGGCAGCGCTGGGCAACAACCGCGGCGGGCCCACGATGGAGGCGTGGGCGCGGTGGCAGGCACCGAAGGCGTCGTTCACGAACACGTCATGCCCCTCCGCGAGGCGCAGCGCCACGGACGCGTCTCCCGTCTCCTCGCCCGGGTCGAACCGGAGATTGTCGAGCAGCTCCACCCCCGGTGCCAGTTCGTCGAGACGCCGGCGGATCGGGGACATGTCGAACGCCTCGTCGTAGCGACCCCGTGGACGCCCGAGATGGCTGCAGGCCGTCACGCCGGCACCGGCATCGAGGAGCAACCGGATCGTCGGCACCACCTCCCGGATACGGCTGTCGTCGCTGATCTCGCCCCCGCGCAACGGCACATTCAGGTCGGCACGCAGCAGCACGCTGCGACCCGAGAGATCGCCCAGGTCGGGAATCGTCGGCAGCCTCACCGAAGACGCCCCGGCGGGCTGTTGCGCGGCGCTTCTTCAGCCACCGATGCGTTCGACGAGGTCCACGAGGCGGTTGGAGTATCCCCACTCGTTGTCGTACCAGCCGCAGACCTTGACGAGGTTGCCGCCGGCCATGGTGAGGCCCGAGTCGAACACGCACGAGGCGGGCGAGCCCACGATGTCGCTGGACACGAGCGGCTCGGTGGAGAACTCCAGGACGCCGGCCAGCGGCCCCGAGCTTGCCGCGCTCTCGAAGGCGGCATTCACCTCCTCCGCGTCCGCCGGCCGTTCCAGCGTGGCGGTGAAGTCGGTGAGCGAGCCGTCCGCAACCGGAACCCGCAGGGCGATGCCGTCGAGGCGGCCGGCCATGGCGTCCAGCACGAGGCCGGTGGCCCGCGCCGCGCCGGTGGACGTGGGGATGATGTTCACCGCCGCAGCGCGGGTGCGGCGCAGATCGCTGTGCGGGCCGTCCACCAGCATCTGGTCGCCGGTGTAGGCGTGCACCGTGCTCATGAAGCCCCGGACAACTCCGAAGGCGTCGTCCAGCACCTTGACCATCGGCACGAAGCAGTTGGTGGTGCAGGAGGCGTTGGAGACCACCCGGTGGCTGTCCGGGTCGAAGGTGTCGTCGTTCACCCCCACCACGAACGTGGCGTCGACATCGCTGGCCGGAGCGGAGATCACCACCCGCTCGGCGCCGGCGGCGAGATGGGCAGCGGCCTTGTCCCGGCTGGTGAAGAACCCCGTGGACTCCACGACGACCTGCACCCCCAGGTCGCCCCACGGCAGGGCGGCAGGGTCGCGCTGGGCCAGCACCGGCAGTACGGCGCCGTCGATGGCGATGCCACCGTCGGCGAGTGTGACCTCCCACGGCGCCGGTCCGAGGACCGAGTCCCTCTTCAGCAGGTGCGCCATCGTCGCCTGGGAACCCAAGTCGTTCACCGCCACGATCTCGAAGGCGGCGTCCCGGGAGCGCGCCGCCCGGTAGAAGTTCCGCCCGATTCGCCCGAAACCGTTGATTCCCACGCGCAGCGTCATGTCTCCTCCTGGATGTCGTACGAGAACCCGGCCGACCCTCGGCGCCCGGCCGGTCTCAGCGTTGCAGATCCCGATGCTGAATCTGCGGATCGAATCCGAGCCGCCGGAGCGTGGCCGCAGCGTGCTCGGCAAGACACACCGAGCGGTGCCTTCCCCCGGTGCAACCGAAGGCAAGCGTCAGATACGTCTTGCCCTCGGCCTCGAACGCCGGCAGCAGCAGCCCGCAGAGATCATCGAGCGTTTCGACAAACCGCTTCCCCAGCGGGCTCTCGATCACGTGGTCCCGCACCCGGTCATCGGTCCCGTCGAGAGGGCGCAGATCAGCCACCCAGTGCGGGTTCGGCAGGAAGCGGCAGTCGAAGACCATGTCCACGTCGGCGGGCAGCCCGTGCTTGAAGCTGAACGACAGCACCCGCGTCGTCAGGCGCCGGGACCCGTCATCGTCGATCAGGCGGATGATGCGGTCACGTAACTCGTGCACATTGGTGTCGGAGGTGTCGATCACCACGTCAGCATCGGCACGCAGCGCGCAGAGTGACTCCCGCTCGTCCTCCACGGCTTCCTCCACCGAGCCCCGCAGAGCGAACGGATGGCGCCGCCGGCTGCTCTCGTAGCGCTGCACGAGGACCTGCGTGCGCGCCTCCAGGAACCACAGCCGCACGTCGCTGTAGTGGGGCGCCCCTTTGGCGGCGGCCCGAAGATCCGCTACGGCCGGCCCGATCTCGTCGGAGTAGCGCTCGGTACCCATCGTGAGGCAAAGCCGGTCGATGCTCGGCCCGGCCAACTCCAGCACCTTCGGAATCAGCGACGGCGGCAGGTTGTCGATGACGAAGAAGCCGAGGTCCTCGAGGCAGTTGGCCGCCTCCGATCGCCCCGATCCAGACAACCCGGTGATGACGACCAGCACGCTCGCGAGCCTACCGAGCGCCTCTCCGCTCACCGGCCCAGGAATGTTCAGGGGTGGAACTCGGCGTGGACGGCTTCGGCGACGGTGTCGGGGAGCCAGCTGAGAGCTTGCAGGTCCTCCAGGGTGCTGGCTTGCACAGCCCTCACTCCGCCCAGTTCGGCAACGAGCCGCTTGCGACGCGCCGGGCCGAGACCCCGTATGCCGTCGAGTGCCGACGTGGTCATGCGCTGGCCCCGCAGCTGCCGGTGGTACGCGAGCGCGAAACGGTGGCTCTCGTCGCGGATGCGCTGCAGCAGGTAGAGAGCTTCGGACTGGCGCGGTATGCGCACCGCCTCGGGCTGATCGGGCACGAACACCTCCTCGAACTGCTTGGCCAGCGCGGCCGCCGGGATCTCCCCCGCCAGACCCAGACGCACCAGCACCCGCTTGGCCACCCCCAACTGCCCGAGGCCACCGTCCACCAGCAGCAACTGCGGCGGGTAGGCGAAGCGGCCACGCTCGGCGGGCGGCAGGTGGCGGCTGTCGAGGTAGTTCCGGAGGCGACGCTCGAGGACCTCCTCCATGGCCGCCAGGTCGTCGTTGCCGGTCACCTTGCGCAGGCGGAAGCGGCGGTACTCCGACTTGCGGGGCAGGGCGTCCTCCATCACCACCATCGATCCCACATAGTCCTGGCCGCCGAGGTGGCTCATGTCGTAGCACTCGATGCGGAGGGGAGCCTGCGGCAAGGCCCAGGTACTGCTGCAACTCGTTGAGCGCCCGGGCGCGGCTGTTGTGATCGCTGGCCCGCTTCAGCCGGTGGCGCTGGAGGGAGTCGCCGGCGTTCTGGCGGGCGGTCTCGGCCAGGCGCCGCTTGGCGCCCCGCTGCGGGACCCTGATCTGCACTCTCGAGCCCCTCATCCGGCCGAGCCAGGCGGCGTAGAGATCCTCGGCAGCGGGAACCTCGGGTACGAGCACCGCCTTCGGGTATCCGAGTGGGTTCTCATCGAAATAGATCCGCTCCAGCACACGGCCCATCAGCTCCGGCCCGGACAGATCCTCGGCTCGATCAACGATGAAGCCGCGCTGGCCCATGACGCGTCCCTTGCGCACGAAGAACACCGACACGGAGGCCTCCAACTCATCGGAGGTCACGCCGAAGACGTCGAAGTCCTCCGCCTGCGAACCCACCATCTCTTGGCGCTCGATGGCCTTGCGCACGCTCACCAGGTGGTCGCGGAGGCGGGCCGCCCGCTCGAAGTCCAGAGCCTCGGCAGCGGCGGCCATGTCGGCCGCGAGGCGGCCCGTGATCTCGTCGGTGTCGCCGCCCAGGAAGTCCAGGAGCTCCGTGACAAGTTCGCCGTAGCGCGCCTTGTTGATCTCGTCCACGCACGGGCCCGCGCAGCGCTCGATGTGGTATAGCAGGCAGGGCCGTCCGAGGCGCTGGTGTTCAGCGAACTTGTTGTCCGAACAAGTTCGGATCGGGAAGGTGCGCAGCAGCAGGTCGAGCGTCTCGCGGATGGCGTAGGCGTGGCCGTAGGGACCGAAGTAGCGGTTCCCCTTCCGCTTGCGGCCGCGCACGACCATGGCCCGCGGCCACTCGTCGACGAGCGTGACGCACAGGAACGGGTAGCTCTTGTCGTCCCGGTAGCGCACGTTGAACCGGGGCTGGTGGCGCTGGATGAGGCTGTACTCCAGCATCAGCGCCTCCACCTCGGTTGCGACAGTGGTCCACTCCACGGCGGCCGCGGCGCCGACCATCTGGGCGGTACGGGGCGTGAGCTGCGCCGGGTTCTGGAAGTAGCTGCCAACACGGCTGCGCAGCGACTTGGCCTTGCCGACGTAGATGATCCGACCCTCGGCGTCGAGGAATTGGTACGACCCGGGGGCATCGGGGATGGTCGTAGCAGGTGGGCGCTCCATCACGCCCCCATGCTACGAGCGCGCCGAGCGGCGTCCCGGACCGGGAGCCGACCGCAGCACGCGGTTCGAGACTCCGGCAATCATTGCCCACCGGCGACCGAATACAACGAGATATATGGACATATATGCAATAGAGCCATCTACTGCAATTCGCCGGCTATGCTGGAGCGGCGCGAGTGGACCGGGCATCGTGAGGGAGGCGACCGTCGTGGGGACTTTCAACTGGCCGATGCGGATTGCCGGTACGACCGGCGGGCGATTCGTGGACCTCGAGGCGACGGTCGACACCGGGGCCTTCTACACCGCGCTGCCCGCACCGCTCCTGCGCGAGTTGGGCATCGCACCCCTCTTCAGACGGAGGCTGCAGCTCGCTGACGGGCGTCTCATCGATGCAGACATCGGCGAGGCGCGGGCAACCGTCAGCGGCGAGACCGTGACGACGCTGGTGATCTTTGGGGAGGACCGCTCCCCTCCCCTCCTCGGCGCCTACACACTCGAGGGCCTCGCCCTGGCAGTGGACCCAACCTCGCAGAGCCTCATCCCGCGGGAGATGATCATGTACGCGCGGTGCGCCGCTTGACGCAGCGCCCAACTCGGCTGCCCGGGTGCTTGCGGGAATCCTCGTAGCAACCCGGCGTAGCAGGCGGGCGCTCCATCACGGCCCCATGCTACGAGCGCCCGGATAGCCATCTGGACCTCGCCGGGATCCTGGTCACGACCCGCCCTTGCGGTCCGACCAGATACCCCCGAGTCCGTGAATGCAGCCTCGACGGCCGCGAGGGCTGCATGGCATCACTAGTGTGCTGCCATCCATTCCGTCCCGTCGCGGAGCTCGTGGACGGTTCGATCCGGACCCGAGAATGCCACTGAGGCGCCCCTGATGCGATCCTCCCTCCGATTCGATGCTCCCCTGTCA
Source organism: Acidimicrobiales bacterium (assembly GCA_963668565.2). Taxonomy (GTDB): domain Bacteria; phylum Actinomycetota; class Acidimicrobiia; order Acidimicrobiales; family CATQHL01; genus VXNF01. Next base: position 2,474,028 of record CAXXMX010000010.1, on the reverse strand, counting down.
TCGACTTGGTGGCGACGTTGCCTCTCGGGTCTGCTGATCGCCACTCTCATCACAGCTTTCTTCACCGGGTTCATCGGGGATGCCGCCGACGCCCAAGCGAACTCGAACGCGGTGCGGATCGTAGCCCGCAAGCTTGCCGACGGCAGGATCGAGTTCGGTCTACAGCAGCGCTCGGCCGACAACTCCTGGAGCGACCGACTGCTGCCATCCCGACGCTTCTTCCCCACCACCGCAACCGCCGGACGGTGGCTGGTCAGCTCCCCCCTAACGCTGGGCGCACGCATCGTCGCCCGCAAGCTTGCCGACGGCAGGATCGAGTTCGGTCTACAGCAGCGCTCGGCCGACAACTCCTGGAGCGACCGTCTGCTGCCATCCCGACGCTTCTTCCCCACCACCGCAACCGTCGGACGGTGGCTGGTCTCGTCGACACTCTCACTCGAGACAAATGCAGTGCAGGCCGAATCGGAGAGTTCCGTCGCTGCCGACACCAATGGACATGCCGCGTGCCGACCGCGGGGCATCCAGAACTCAACAACAGGATTCCCGCTGCCTTCCTGGACGCTTCCGGCGACCGGCATGGTACGGGTTGCGGTGCTGTTCCTGGACTTCCCCAACGCCCCGGCCACCCATACGACCCGCCACGAGTCGGATTCCTCGCTCACTTACATCGAGACGTATCTCGAGAGTGCCAGCTACGGAAGGCTCGACCTGCAATTCGAGCCACTTCACCGATGGCTACGCGCTGAGCACGACTTCGACGACTACAACCTCGACGGACGATCGATATGGGATGGTGAACGGTGGGTCAAAGTGGGCGTGGCCCCCCAAGCCGAAGCCGTGCGACTGGCGGATCCACACATCGATTTCACCGGATACGGCATGGCGCTGGTGGTAATGCCGAGTTCGCATTTCTGGGGTGGTGCTTCCGGAGTTCAGACTCCGCCACTGGCCACGGACGAGGATGCCATTGCCTATGCACCGCTCGTGAACTCGTGGGTGAGACCCGAGCGACCCGCCGAACCCTTCGATTGGGGCGATGTCATGGCACACGAGATGACACATAGTTTCGGCCTCGCAGATCTCTATCCTCACGTCGTCACCCGCCCCGACCCGCCGGTCGGCAGGGCATGGGCGGGTGCTCGATTCGGTCTCATGGGATTGGACGTCTATTACCCAGCCACCGATGGCAACGCGTGGTACGTCACCTACCGCGAGATGTTGGCATGGAGCCGCTGGCAACTCGGCTGGCTCACGACCGGTCAGGTCCGTTGCGTCACTGGGGACTCGGCAACGATCGTTCTGAATCCTGTCGCCGACCCTGGCGACGGGATAGCGATGGCGGCCATCCCCCTGTCGGACACAGAAGTCATCGTCATCGAAAGCAGGCGCAGGATCGGCTACGACGACGTCCCGGGCGGCGCCAGGAGCGGAGGTGTGCTCGTCTACACGGTGGATGCCACTCGCGGCTCGGGTGCACTGCCCCTCAAGATCGGGAACGACACCGGCAGCGGGACGATCGACCAGTCACCGTTCCTGACCGAAGGTCAGAGCATCAACCTGCGGGGCTACACCCTCACCGTGCAATCGGCCACCTCCACCACCCACACGGTCACCATCACCAGGAGCGGCTGAGCCTCAACCGATCGAAGCGGCGGTGCTGCGCCGGATGACCCGCGGTCGACGCGAGCAGGACGGCTGCACGATGGATTCGGGCTTCCGCCGGAATGACGAGTTCCCTTGGGCGCTGTGGGAGGTGGGTGCCCCCTCAGCCGCCGGATTCGAGGCGGACCCGGTCGGCGGCGAAGGATTCGACGTCGTCGTAGTCCGCCAGGTTCATCTCGCCCGAGATGCGGCCCCGGGCGATCACGTAGGCCCGGTCCGCCACCTCGAAGATCTCGGCGTCCTCGGTGCAGAACAGCACGACCGCCTCGCCGTGGCCCTCCATGCCCGGGAGTCCGAGTTGACTCTCGGGGTCGGCGTACTGGCGCAGGAGCCGGTAGATCTCCGACTTGCTGCCCACGTCGACACCACGGGTGGGTTCCTCGAGGACCAGAACGCGGGGGCGGGTGGCCGTGGCCGCGCCGATCAGCACCTTCTGCTGGTTGCCGCCGCTGAGCGATCCCATCGGATCGGCCACCGAACCGGCCTTCACCCTGAACTGGTCGGCAAGATGCTCAGCCGCTGCCCGCAGGGTCCGGGGATGCAGCAGCCCCAGCCTGTCGCAGATGTCGGTGCTGAGGCGCGCCAGCAGGTTCTCGCCCACCGACAGGTTGTAGAAGAGGTTCTCGGCCCGGTTGGCCCCCACGAATCCCACCTGATCGGTCGCACTCCTGGCACTCCTGCCGTCGCCGTTCGTCTCGGAGGTGCTGCCCACACCAACACGCAGCGAGCCGGTCGCCGGTTCGAAGCCCGCCAGCGAGTGGACCAGTTCCCGCGCCCCGGAACCCTCCACACCGGAGACGGCCACGATCTCGCCGAGCCCCACCGACATGTCGATGTCGGAGAAGCCGCCGTCGCGGTGAGTCCAGCCCGAGAGCCGCAGAGCCACCGAGTCCTGCTCGCCGCCCACTCGGGCCGCAGCAGGGTCGCCCTCGGAGACGTCGGTCGCGGCCTCGGCTACCCCGGCCACGCCGACGACGAGTTCGCGGGCGACACGCTCCTCAGTCAGATCATCACCTTTCAGGATCACCCGGCACCGCCCGTCGATGATCATCGCCACCCGGTCGGCGTGCACCACCAGTTCGTGCAACCGGTGCGACACCAGGACCACCACGCATCCGGAATCGGCCAAGTCGTGCATGCGGCGAAAGAGATCCTCGGACTCCTCCTCGGTCAGAGCCGAGTTGGGCTCGTCGAACAGGAAGATGCGGGCCTCCTGCGCCAGGGCGCGGGCGATCTCGGTGCGCTGTTGCGCCGCCAAGGGGAGAAACTCGAGATCCGTGTGCGCATGTGAACTGAGACCCATGTCCGCCAGCAGTTCGGACTCCGCGGCATCGATGCGCCGAGTTAGGACCCTCCTGCGCTCCCTGCCGACGAGCAGGTTCTCCGCAACCGTCAGGTTCAGGAAGACCTGCGGCTCCTGGTGCACGATCGTCACCTCGCCGGCCAGATCATCGGGGGCACGCTCGGCTCCGTCGAGCAGGACGCGTCCCTGGTCGGCAACCACCTCGCCGGCCAGCGTCTTGACTATCGTGCTCTTGCCGGAACCATTGGGGCCAGCAACGCCGAGGATCTCGCCGGGCTGAGCGGTCAGATCCAGCCCGTCGAGAGCGATGGTGTCGCCGTACCTCTTGTGCAGCCCCTCGATGACGATGCTCGCGCCGGAGACATCGCCGGAAGCCGGAGCGGTCACCGCCCGCTGCTCGGCCTCGAGAGACCAAGAACCCTGCCGAGGTCCTGCAACAGGGCGCTCTTCGAATCGCCTCTCTGGCGAGCCCGCGCCCACTGATCCAGCACGACCGCGGCGATCGTCACCGTACCCAGGAACATCTGCTGCACGAACGCACCCGTTGCGTTGAGGGCCAGGCCATTGGAAATGACAGCCAACAGCAGGGCACCCAGGAGTGTGCCCGAGACGGTCCCGCGCCCGCCCGAGAGGCTCGCACCCCCGATGATGACGGCCGTGAACACGGGGAACAGGTAGACGCCGCCCTGGTTGGGCTGTACCTGCGAGATGAAGGAGAAGTCGAGCATGCCACCCATTGCCGCCATGAAGGCGGAGATGACGAACGCCAGCGTCTTGTAGCGACGCACGGGCAGTTTGGCCAGGACCGCGGCCTGCTCGTTGCCGCCGATGGCCTTCAACCTGAAGCCGAACACGCCGCGCGCCAGCAGCACGCCGAACACGATGGCGAAGCCCGCCATCCAGATCACCTGGAGCGGGAAACCGCCCGGCAGCGCGTAGTTGCTGGCCAGTGCCCGGAAGAAGGTGTACTCGGCGGCGTTGACGTAGTCGCCACCGCGTTCCTGCCATTCCTCCGGATTTGGCGGCAATTTCTGCGCCAGGATCGGCGTGTTCCTGCTGACGTACAGGGTGAACCCGAAGACGAGTGTGTTGGATCCCAATGTCACGATGAATGACGGGACCCGGACGACGTTCACGAAGAACGCGTTGAACAGACCCACCCCGATGGCGACGGCGAACGCCAGAAGGATTCCGACGTAGATCGGCCAGCCGAACTCAACCCAGAACTTGCCCATGACGACGGCGGATAGCACCGCGACTGCGGAGAACGACAGGTCGATCTCGCCTACCACGAGAACGACCAGGAGACCGAGGCCAATGATGCCGAGGACGCCCATCAATCTGATCATCACGAGCAGGTTCCCCGGCTTGAGGAACAGCCAGTCCGACCAGACGGCGAACACGAAACCCACGATGACGATGGCACCGAGGAGCCCGCCGACGCGCTGCAGGCCCAGCCCCCCCAGCCGCGGGAGAACCCGGTCGCGGGTCTCTGCGGTTGTCGATGGCTCGTCGTTGGTCACGCCACTTCCCCCTGCGCAGTCGGTCTCGGGAACGTCGTGATGGGAGGAGGGGTGAACTCCCCTCCTCCCATCACAACCACGTCAGAGGGTTACCCGCCGAGGATCAGATCCAAGTCGCGTCGGGCCACGTCCACCTGATCCTTCTGGATCGGCAGCAGCGTCTGCGTGTTCGGCAGGATCCTGCCGTTGGCCAGGAACTCGGCGCAGGCGATGGCACCGAATCCGGCCTGCTCCGACCAGCGCTGATCGAGGGCGGCCACCTGGATGCCCCGCTCCACGCCGTCGAGCTGGCCGTAGCTCACGTTCCATCCGATCGTGAACACCTCGCCCTCTTGGCCGCCGTCGATGATCGCCCGGTTGGCGTGCTCGGCGCCGATGTCCACGTTCTCGATGAAGTCCAGCTCGGGGTTGCCGACCAGGATCGCCCGGTAGTCGTCGTAGCTGATCCCCGGGTCGTAGCCGCCGCCGCCGACCTGGATCCCCTCGTCCGGTGTGGTGAGGAAGTCGGCATCGGGAAGGAGTTCCAGGATGCGGTCGTAGAAGCCCGTCATCCGGCCCTGGGCCCAGAACTGCGTCGGGTCACCGCCGGAGACCATGAAGGTGTCCCACTCGAGACCGTTCGCCTGCATGAACTCCACGGAGAGCTCGGCGGCCTGGCGGCCCTCGTTGTACGGCACCTGGGTGAAGTTGGTGAACTCGTTGCCGTTCGTTGTGAGGCCAACGGTGAACACGGGAACGCCGTCGGCGAGGAGGCGGTTGGTGAGCTCCGTGAAGGAATTCGAGTCCGCCGGCTCGATCGCCAGGCAGTCAACCTGATCGACGCTGACCTGCGCGTCGATCTGGGCGATCTGCTGCTGGATGTCGGAAGGAGACGTTACCGGCGCCACGACCGTGAAGTCCATGGGGTAGATCCGGTAGGCGTCCCCTTGCGTTGCCCGGAAGCCCGCCTCGTACTGGTCCGAGAACAGTGCGATACCGGAGGACTGGTAGGAGAACAGGTAGTTGATCGGCTCTCCGGTCCGGATCTTCTTGGCAATGCGCTCGTTCAGCTCGAAACTGCTGCCGTCCCTGAGGATGTGCGTGAACGGCAGGTCGCCGCCGGCCTCGGTGGCCTGGGCCTGCGCGGCTGCAAGCTGGTCGGTTGCGAAAGCGAGGGACTCCTGCGCGGCGGTCGCCTCGGCACCTGCTGCCTGAGCCTCAGCCTGCGCAGCAGCAGCCTCCTGCTGCGCGGCAGCAGCCTCCTGCTGCGCCTGAGCGGCGGAGGCGCGGGCCTCTTCGGCCGTTGCCGAAGCAACTGCCAGGGCTGCCTCCGCGGCGGCGACTGCCGTCACGTTGCCCTCGGCCGTGGCCTGGGCGAGCGCGGCGGCCGCGGCTGCCTCCGCGGCGGCGGCCGCGGCTGCCTCCGCGGCGGCGTTGGCGGCGTCGGTCTCGGCTTCGAGGGCGTTTGCCCTGTTGTTGGCCGTTGCGGCGTCGGCTGCCGCGGCGGATGCGTCGGCCTGCGCGTCGGCCGCATCGGACCGGGCCGCCCGTGCCTCGGCGAGCGCGTCGTTCGCCGCTCCGGTGTCCGCGCACGCCGCTGCAAGCACGGCGAGCGCGCCCAGCAGCGGCATCACGATCCAACGGCTCTTACGTCTGACTGTCATGTTGGTTTCTCCCCCTGTGGGTTGGGTCGTGGTGAGGCACGTCCCGGACCTTCGCGATCCGGCGCGCACCCGCGCCAATCGAATTGACGCGACCAGACAGCGATGCCTGGAGCGCCGGATTGGGCCTATTCAAGTACAACCGTCGCCGGTGAGCAAACGGTGAGCCACAACCGACTCAGGGCCGAGCCTGCCGGCAAGCCCGAACCGACCGCCGACCGATTCCGACATCCGGCGGTCGGATTCAGACCAAGAGGCGCCGCAGGTAGCGGCCGGTGTGGCTGTCCTCGTGTTTGGCCACCAACTCGGGGGGCCCTTCGGCGACGATGCGCCCACCGCCGTCTCCCCCCTCGGGACCGAGATCGATGATCCAGTCGGCGGTCTTGATCACGTCGAGGTTGTGCTCGATCACCAGCACCGTGTTGCCCGCGTCGGTGAGTCGGCTCAGCACCCCCAGCAGCTTGCGGATGTCCTCGAAGTGCAGGCCCGTGGTTGGTTCGTCCAGCAGGTAGATGGTGTGACCGGTGGAGCGCTTCGCCAGTTCGCTCGCCAGCTTCACCCGCTGCGCCTCCCCGCCGGAGAGCGTGGGCGCAGGCTGGCCGAGGCGGACGTAGCCCAGTCCCACATCCACGAGGGTGCGCAGGTGGCGGGCGATGGCGGGCTGGTTGGCGAAGAACTCCAGCGCGTCGGTGCACGGCATCGCCAGGACCTCGGCGATATTGCGCCCTTTGAAGGTGATGTCCAGCGTGTCGCGGTTGTAGCGGGCGCCGCGGCAGACCTCGCACAGCACGTACACGTCGGGCAGGAAGTGCATCTCGATCCGGATGTTGCCGTCACCCGAGCAGGCGTCGCAGCGCCCGCCGGACACGTTGAACGAGAACCGGCCCGGCTGGTAGCCACGAACCCGCGCCTCGTTGGTGCGTGAGAACAGCTTGCGGATGTGGTCGAACACACCCGTGTACGTGGCGGGGTTCGAGCGGGGCGTGCGCCCAATGGGCTGCTGGTCGATGCTGATGACCTTGTCGAGGGCCGAGATCCCGTCGATGCCGCGATGGCGCCCGGGCACCATCCGCGACCGGTACACCTTCTGCATCAGTGCCCGGAAGAGGATGTCGTTGACGAGGGTGCTCTTGCCCGATCCAGACACACCGGTCACGGTGACGAAGCATCCCAGCGGGATCTCCACGTCCAGGTCGTCCAGGTTGTGCTCGCGCGCCCCTCGCACGACCAGCCAGTCGTCGCCGGGCGGGCGACGCAGCAGCGGTACCGGGATGCTGCGCTCCCCGCTGAGGTACCGGCCGGTGAGGGAGGCCTCGTTGCGCAGCAACGCCTCGACGGAGCCGCTGTGCACGATGTCGCCGCCGTGGCTGCCCGCGCCGGGCCCGATGTCCACCACGTGGTCGGCGGTGCGGATGGTCTCCTCGTCGTGCTCCACGACGATCACCGTGTTGCCGAGATCCCGCAGGCGCAGCAGCGTGTCCAGCAGGCGGGCGTTGTCGCGCTGGTGCAAGCCGATGGACGGCTCGTCCAGCACGTACAGCACACCCACGAGCCCGCTGCCGATCTGCGACGCCAGCCGGATCCGCTGGGCCTCGCCCCCCGAGAGCGTGCCGGCCGAGCGAGCCAGGGTGAGGTAGTCCAGCCCAACGGCCAGCAGGAAGCTCAGCCGGGAGCGCAACTCCTTCAGCACCTGATCGGCGATGAGGGTGTCGCGCTCGCTGAGGCGGATCTCGTCGAACACCTCGGCGGCGTCCCGGATGGAGAGCGTGCAGATGTCGTTGATGTTGCGCCCGTCGATGGTCACCGCCAGCGGCAGCGGACGCAGCCGGGCGCCCCCGCAGTGGTTGCAGGGCACCTCGCGCATGTAGCCCTCGATCTGCTGGCGGCGGTTCTCCGAGCTCGTCTCGGAGTGGAGCCGCTGCAGGTTCGGGATGACACCCTCGAACTTGGCGTTGTAACTGCGGGAGCGCCCGTAGCGGTTCCGGTAACGGACCTGAACCCGCCGACCCAGGCCGCCGTAGAGGAAGACCGCCTGTGCCGGCGCGGGGAGGGTCTCCCAGGGAGCATCGAAGGCCACTCCCAACTCCTCGGCGGTGGACTCCAGAAGCCGCTCGTAGTACTGGCTGTAGCCGCTCCCCCACGGGGCCAGAGCACCGTCGGCCAGGCTGAGGGACGGATCGGGCACGACAAGTTCCGGGTCCACCTCGAACTTCGTGCCCAGGCCGTCACAGTGCGGGCAGGCCCCATAGGGCGAGTTGAACGAGAAGTTGCGGGGGGCCAGTTCCTCGAAGGACTTGCCGTCGCTGGAGCGGGCCAGATGCTGGGAGAACGTGAGGAGCTCGCCGGGCCCCACGTCGAGATCGGCTGCCGCCGGACCCTCGCCGAGCGCGACCACCTCGATCTGCACGACACCGTCGGCCAGCCGCAACGCCGCCTCCACGGAGTCGGTCAGGCGCTGCTCGATTCCCTGCCGCGACACCAGGCGGTCGACCACCACCTCGATGTTGTGCATCTCGTAGCGGGCCAGATCCAGGCGGGGTATCCCGTCGGCGTCGGTGCCGGCCACGTCGGCCAGTTCGTGCAGCTCGCCGTCGATGCGCGCCCGCACGTACCCGTCGGTCTCCAGCTCCGCCAGCAGCGTCTCGTAGGTGCCCTTCCGTCCCCGCACTACGGGGGCGAGGACCTGAAAGCGTGTGCCCTCGGGCAACCGCAGCACCCTGTCGACGATCTGCTGCGGCGTCTGGCGCACCAGCGGCTCGCCGGTCTCGGGGTCGTGGGGGACACCGACGCGGGCGAACAGCAGGCGGAGGTAGTCGTAGACCTCGGTGATGGTGCCGACGGTGGAACGGGGGTTGCGCGAGGCGCTCTTCTGGTCGATGGAGATGGCCGGCGAGAGCCCCTCGATGAAGTCCACGTCGGGCTTGTCCATCTGCCCCAGGAACTGCCGGGCGTAGGCGGAGAGGGACTCCACGTAGCGGCGCTGACCCTCGGCGTAGATGGTGTCGAAGGCCAGCGAGGACTTCCCGGACCCGGAGATGCCGGTGAACACGATGAGGCGATCCCTCGGCAGTTCGAGGGAGACGTCGCGCAGGTTGTGCTCGCGCGCTCCCCTGATCACCAAGTGGTCGCTCACGGGCCCAGCGTAGGTGGCCGGGACGCCCACGGGTGCCAAGCCGGAACCCGCTGTGGAGAACTTCTGAGGTGGACCTCCGGAGGGCTCCGAGGCGCTGAGGTCAGGTCACCGCGAAGCTGACCTACGGGTGGCGCGCCGGCTCATGAGCGCGACCGAGCGGCGCGAACCCCGGAGGCTATATTCACGCCAACCGAACAAAAGTTGAACCCGCGAATACCGGTAGGTGAACGCATTCGACAACACAAGAGTCGGTTCTCGCACCCTAGGAGGGGAAAACATGGGGATAACTAGGCGACTCATCACGCTGTTAGTCGCTCTCACGCTCATCGGCGCTGCTTGCGGCTCCGACGACGGAGGGGACACGGCGGCACCGCCCGAACCAGCTCCGGCTCCGGCTCCGGCTCCGGCACCCGAACCCGCACCGGAACCGCCGCCTCCGCCCGAGCCGGCACCTTCGCCCGAACCCGCGCCGGAACCGCCTCCTCCGCCCGAGCCGGCACCCGCTCCAGCGGTGGCCGAGCCCCTCAAGATCGCCTTCGTGCACGTCGGCCCCGTCTCGGACAAGGGCTGGTCCTGGGCACACGACCAGGGGGCGCAGTACGTCAAGGAGAGCCTCGGCGACGCCGTCGAGATCACCACGCTGGAGATCATCTCCGAGGGGCCGGACAGCCTGCGCGTCTTCGAGCAGCTCGCCGAGGACGGCCACGGGCTCATCTTCGGCACCTCGTTCGGCTACATGGACCCGATGCTGGAGGCCTCGGGCAACTACCCGGACGTGGTGTTCATGCACGCCACCGGCTACAAGGTCTCCGACAACATGGGCAACTACTTCGGCGCCGCCGAGGAGGGGCGCTACCTCAGCGGCATGGCCGCCGGCGCAGCCACCGAGACCAACTTGATCGGCTACGTCGCCGCCTTCCCCATCCCGGAGGTGCTGCGCGGCATCAACGCCTTCACGCGGGGCGCCCAGGAGACCAACCCCGATGTCGAGGTGCAGGTGGTGTGGACCTCCACCTGGTTCGACCCGCCGGTGGAGGGCGACGCCGCCCAGGCGCTCCTCGACGCGGGGGCCGACGTGATCGCCATGCACCAGGACTCCTCCGCTCCCGGGCTCGCCGCCGACGCGGCCGGCGCCAAGTGGGTCGGCTACAACACCGACATGACCGAGTTCGCCCCCGACGCCTGGCTGACAGCGGCCATCTGGAACTGGGGTCCGTACTACCTGGCCACCGCCGAACGGGTCATCGCCGGCACGTGGGAGACCGACTTCTACTACGGGAACATGGCCGGCGGTATGGTCGACATCGCCTCGTTCGGCGCCTCGGTGCCTCAGGACATCCAGGACAAGATCCTGGAGCGGCGCCAGCAGATCATCGACGGGACGTTCAGCGTCTTCTCCGACCCGATCACAGACCAGGACGGCAACGAGCGCGAACTCGGCGACATCTTCGTGATGGACTTCTTCGTGCAAGGGGTGACCGGCAGCCCCACCGGCTGATCAACGACGCCGACCGGGGGCCTGCGTCCCGGACCGCTCACCGCCGGGCGGCTCCGGGGCGCAGGCCCTGATCCTTCCGAGGAGCCCCATGGCGGACGCGACCCGAACCGAGACTCTCGCCCTCGCGTTGGCTGGCATCGACAAGTCCTTCTACGGGACACATGCCAACGCGGGCGTTGACTTCAACCTGCGCCACGGAGAAGTCCACGCGCTGCTCGGCGAGAACGGAGCGGGCAAGTCGACGCTCTGCTCGATCATCGCGGGGCTCTACCGCCCAGACGCGGGAACGATCCACAGAGACGGCCGTCCGGTGCAGTTCCGCTCGCCCCGCGATGCCTTCTCCGCCGGAATCGGCATGGTCTACCAGCACTTCCGTCTGGTGCCGAACCTCACAGTGGCCGAGAACCTGGTGCTCGGGACCCCCGGGCCCTTCCGGCTGTCGCGCCGCCTCATAGAGGAGCAGGCGCGCCGGATCGGCGAGCACTACGGACTCGAAGTGGACCCCACGACATTCGTGTGGCAGCTCTCCGTGGGGCAGCAGCAGCGGGTGGAGATCCTCAAGATGCTGCACCGTGAGGCACGCATACTCATCCTCGACGAACCCACCGCGGTCCTGACGCCGCAGGAGGCGGACGCGCTTTTCGCAACGTGCCGGCAGATGGCCGGCGAGGGTCGGTCCGTGATCCTCGTCTCACACAAGCTGCGCGAGATCGAGCAGTCCGCCGACCGTGTGACGGTGCTGCGCGACGGGCGTGTGGTCGGCCAGGGCCTCGACATCGGCGAGGTGACCCCTCGCAGCCTCGCCCGCCTGATGGTCGGTCGAGACCTGGCGCCTCCTCAGCGCCGGGACCGCTCCAGCGCCGGAGAGGTGGTTCTGGCCGCACGCGATCTGCGCGTGATCGACGATCGGGGCCTGGAGGCGCTCCGCGGGGTCACATTCGCATTGCACGCCGGCGAGGTGCTGGGGGTGGCGGGCGTGGCAGGCAACGGGCAGCACGAGTTGGCGCTGGGGCTGACGGGACTGCGCCAGCCGTCGGGCGGGACGGTCGAACTGAACGGGCAGGACGTCACCCGGATGACCGTGTCCGGACGCATCGGCCAAGGCCTCGTGTACGTGCCCCAGCGCCGGCTCGGCATGGGGCTGGCCCCGGGGCTCACCACGCCGGACAACATGGCGCTCAAGTCCGTGCACGGCCCTCACTTCTCGCGGGGTCCGCTGCTCAACCGCAAGGCCATCGATCGCCACGCCAACCGGCTCATCGACTCCTACGACGTGCGCGGCGTGCGCCCGGGCCTACCGATCCGGCTGCTCTCCGGCGGGAACCTCCAGAAGGCCCTTCTGGCCCGCGAGATGACGCTGGAGCACACGGCGGTAATCGCCCACTCCCCCACCCGTGGCCTCGACGTCGGCGCCACGGAGGCGGTGCGGCGCAACATCCTCGCCGAGCGCGATCGAGGCGTGGGAGTGCTGCTGATTACCGAGGACCTCGACGAGTTGCTGGCGCTGAGCGATCACATCCTCGTGCTGTTCGAGGGCCGGGTCGCAGGGACCATGCCCGTCGCCGAGAGCGATGTCGAGCAACTCGGCCTGCTGATGGCCGGGCACACCGGGACCGAGGACGGAGCCCGAGCCCCGGAGCAGCCGTGAGCGCCACATGCCCGATGAGATCCTCGATGCGAACCCCGCAGCGCCAGGGAGCCCGCGGCTACGCCGAGTCGACGACCGGCGCCAGAGGTCGACCGAAGTGAACCTGCAACAGGTGGTTCGGCAGCTCGTGGTGGAGCCGCGGGGCCTGGCGTCGACCCGCGTGCGGCTCCTCGTGCCCGTGTTCTCGGTGGTCGCGGCGCTGGCAGTCGGGGCCGCGTTCCTGGCGCTCACCGGGGACAGCCCCGCCGAGGTCTACCTGCGGATGCTGGACAGCGCCTTCGGGTCCAAGCGGAACCTGAGCGAGACGCTGGTCAGCGCCACCCCGCTGATCCTCACCGGCGTCGCCGCCGCGATTGCCTTCCGAACCCTCGTGTGGAACATCGGCGGTGAGGGGCAGCTGCTCGTCGGGGCCGTCGGTGCCGCCGGGGTGGGGATCCTGCTCGGTGACGGGTTCCCCGGCTGGCTGGGGCTCCTGCTGGTCCTCCTGGCAGGCATCCTGAGCGGCGCCGCATGGGCGTCGCTCTCGGCGGTGCCACGGGTCTACCTCGGCACCAACGAGATCATCACCACGCTGATGCTCAACTTCATTGCCGTGGCGCTGATGAACTACCTCGTGCTGGGCAGTTACAGCCCCTGGCGCGACCCCGAATCGGCGCAATTCCCGCAGGGGCGTCCGCTCCCCGGACAACTCCGCATGCCGGAGATGTTCGACGGCCTGCGGGTCGACTTCGGCATCCTCGTGGCAGTGGCGGTGGCGGTGTCGATCTGGCTGCTGGTCGAGCGCTCGCCGTGGGGATTCGATCTCCGCGTCGCGGGGGACGCGCCTGACGCGGCCCGCTACGCAGGCATCGACGTGAACCGGAAGATCCTGAGCGTGTTCCTGACCGCAGGCGGCGCGGCCGGTCTGGGCGGCGCTCTGCTGGTGGTCGGGATCCTCGGGAAGATGGACCCCCGGTCGCTGGATCTGGGCCTGGGATTCACCGGCATCATCGTGGCCGCGCTGGCCCGGCTCAACTCTCTGGCACTCATTCCCGTTGCCGTCCTGATCGGCGGATTGATCAACGCCGGGCCGGCCATGCAGGGCATTGGCGTACCGGTGGCCACCGTCTACATGTTGCAGGGAGCCATCCTGGTGTTCGCCGTGGCGGGTGAGTTCTTCATCGCGCAGCGCGTGCGGCGACGCTCGAAGCGGGCGCCAGGGGCACGACAGGGAGCGAGCGAGGAACCGGACAGCCCGGAGACACCCCGAAGCCTCGGAGCGACCGGGGATGCGGGCCACAGGCGCAAGCCAGAGCCGCCGGCAGGTTCGGAGGCCCCGGCGTGAACGACACGGTCGCCATCCTCACGCTTATCGCCGCCATCAGCGCCGGCACTCCTTTGGTGTTCGCCACGGTGGGTGAGGTGATCACAGAACGGGCCGGAATCCTGAACCTGGGAGTGCAGGGGACGATGCTCGTCGGGGCCGTCTCGGGCTTCTGGGCTACTCACGTGTCGGGGAACCTCGCCGCTGGAGTGGCCGCCTCGCTGGGAGCCGGCGCCATCGTCTCGCTGGTGCACGCCTTCTCCACGATCACGCTGCGGGTGAACCAGATCGTCTCCGGCCTCGCGCTCACGATCTTCGGCTCGGGCCTGGCCACATTCATCGGCAACGCCGGTGAGGAGCCGCTGGTCGGACAGCGCTCCCGGAACAGCTTCGAAACGGTCTTCCCGCAAGGCCTGCAGGACGTTCCGATCGTCGGTCCCCTGCTCTTCGGACACGACCTGCTGGTGTACGTGTCATGGGGGCTGGCGGCTGCGGCCGGGTTCTACCTGTTCCGGACCCGTCCCGGCCTGACGCTTCGGGCAGTGGGCGAGGATCCCGCCAGCGCGGATGCCATCGGCATCAACGTGGCGCGCGTGCGCTACGCACACGTGCTGATCGGGGGCGCCCTCTCGGGCCTGGGCGGGGCCTACGTCTCCCTGGCTCTGGTTCCCACCTGGCAGGACGACCTCATCGGCCAGGCGGGCTGGATCTCCATCGCCCTCGTCATCGTGGCGAGCTGGCGACCGTCACGGGTGCTCTTCGCCGCCTACCTGTTCGGCGCCGCCCGCCAGATCAACTTCACGCTGCAGACCCTGGAGATCTCCGCGCCGTCCAACCTCCTGACGATGACGCCGTTCGTTCTCGCCATTCTGGCCATGATCGTGTTGGCCAGCGGCAAGCGCGCCCGGTTGTTGGGCGCACCCGCGGCCCTAGGCATCCCCTACGCGCGCGAGCAACGCTGAGCCGGACTCCGGGGGCGCCCGTCGCGGTCAGGCAGGTAGGGCATGGGCGCCGGTGATGTCGCGTAACTCCCGGCGCAACTCGGCGATCTCGTCGCGCAGTCGGGCGGCGTACTCGAAACGCAGGTCGCCGGACGCGGCCTGCATCTCCTCGGTGAGCGCGGCGATCAACCGGGGCAGATCGTCCCCCGAGACGTCGAGCCCCTCCGCCAGTGCGCCGGCCACCCCACGGCGCCCGCTCCGCTCGTGGCGCTGGCGCTGGGGTACCGGAGAAGTCGCCTCCGGACGGATGAGCGCCAGGATGTCGGTGACCGCCTTGCGGATGGTCTGCGGTCTGATGCCGTGTTTGGCGTTGTGCGCCTGCTGGCGAGCCCGGCGACGGCTGGTCTCGCCGATGGCCCGGCGCATGGAGTCGGTGACGACGTCGGCGTACATGACCACCTGACCGTCCACATTGCGGGCGGCGCGGCCGATCGTCTGCACCAGAGAGGTCTCACTGCGCAGGAAACCCTCCTTGTCGGCATCCAGGATCGCCACGAGGGACACCTCGGGCAGGTCCAGGCCCTCCCGCAGCAGGTTGATGCCGACCAGCACGTCGAAGTGCCCGAGGCGCAGGTCGCGCAGGATCTCGATGCGCGCCAGGGTGTCCACCTCGCTGTGCAGGTAGCGCACCCGCACCCCCATCTCCAGCAGGTACTCGGTGAGATCCTCGGCCATCTTCTTCGTGAGCGTCGTGACCAGCACCCGCGCCCCGGCGGCAACCCGCTCGCGGATCATCTGCTGCAGGTCGTCGATCTGACCCTTCGTGGGCTTCACCACCACCTCGGGGTCCACCAGGCCGGTGGGGCGCACGATCTGCTCGACCACCCGCTGCGACACCGACAGTTCGTACGGCCCCGGCGTGGCCGACAGGAACACCACCTGGCCCACCCGCTCCATGACCTCGTCGAACCTGAGCGGCCGGTTGTCGGCTGCCGACGGCAGGCGGAAGCCGTGCTCGATGAGGGTCCCCTTGCGGCTGCGGTCGCCCGCGTACTGCCCGTGCAACTGCGGCACGGCGACGTGCGACTCGTCGATCACCGTGAGGAAGTCGTCGGGAAAGTAGTCCAGCAGCGTGAAGGGCGCCTCTCCCCTGCCGCGCCCATCGAGGTGCGCCGAGTAGTTCTCGACGCCGTTGCAGTAGCCCAATTCCTGCAGCATCTCCAGGTCGTAGGTGGTGCGCATCCGGAGGCGCTGCGCCTCGAGCAACCGGCCCGTGGACTCGAAGTAGCCGAGGCGCTCGGCCAACTCCGCCTCGATGCGCCGCACGGCCGCATCGAGGCGTTCGGGAGTCGTCACATAGTGGCTGGCGGGGAAGAGGATCATCTCGTCGAGGCTGTCGAGCCGCTCGCCGGTGACCGGATCCAGCACCGTGATCTGCTCCACCTCGTCGCCGAAAAGCCCGACGCGGATCACGTTCTCGTCGTACGCCGGACGCACCTCCAACGTGTCACCGCGCACCCGGAACCGGCCCCGCGCCAGGTTGGTGTCGTTGCGCTCGTACTGCATGTCCACGAGGCGCCGCAGGATGGCGCGGTGGTCGTAGGACTCGCCGTTGCGCAGCACCAGCAACTGGTTCTCGTACTCGTCCGGGCCACCGAGACCGTAGATGCAGGACACCGAGGCCACGACCACCACGTCGCGGCGGGTGAGCAGCGCCGAGGTGGTCGAGTGCCGCAGCCGCTCGATCTCGTCGTTGATGGAGGCGTCCTTCTCGATGAAGGTGTCGCTGGCCGGCATGTACGCCTCGGGCTGGTAGTAGTCGTAGTAGGAGACGAAGTACTCCACCCGGTTGTTCGGGAAGAACTCCCGCAACTCGTTGGCCAGCTGGGCGGCGAGCGACTTGTTGGGTGCCAGCACGAGGGTCGGCCGCTGCACCTGCTCGATGGTCCAGGCCATGGTGGCGCTCTTGCCCGATCCGGTGATGCCCAGCAGCGTCTGGAAGCGCTCGCCGCCGCGAATCCCTTCGGACAGCCCGGCGATAGCCGCAGGCTGGTCGCCGGCGGGTTTGAAGTCGGCCACCATGCGGAACGGGGTGTGGCGGCGCGACGCGACGAGGTCGGCGACTGCACGGTCCGAGGCCACGCGACGACCCTAGCTGTGCCCCGCCAGGCCGCAGCGTGCGGCTACGGGGCCGGCGAGTGTTCCAGCGACTCGATCCACTCCCAGCAGCGCGCCACCTGATCGACCAGTTGCCGGCGGGTGCCGTTGTTGTCGATGACGAAGTCCGCCAGAGCCAGGCGTTCGGCGCGCGCCGCCTGGCGCGCCAGCCGCGCCCGGGCCTCGACGGCGGTGAGTCCCCGATCCGCCACGAGGCGCCGCACGGCCACGTCGGGGTCGACGTCGACCACGATGATGCCGGCCAGTCCTCGCCGCCGCTCGGGCCCGGCTTCGGCGAGGAGCGGAATCTCGGCCACCACGATGGCATCGCTGCCCGCCAGCGCCTGTCGCCGTGCGGCCATCTCCGCTCGCACGGCCGGGTGCACGATGGCGTTCAGGGCGGCCAGTTCCTGCGGGTCGTCGAAGACGATGCTCGCCACGGCCTTGCGGTCAAGGTGGCCGTCGGGTTGCAGGATGGACGGCCCGAAGTGCGCCACCATGGCGTCCAGAACAGGACGGCCCGGCTGTTGCAACTCGGCGACGATGGCGTCGGCATCGAACAGAACGGCACCACGCCCGGCCAGAGCGCCGGCGACGGTGGACTTGCCCGAGCCGATGCAGCCGGTTAGACCGACCTCGATCATCGAAGCCCGGCCGGGGTGACCTCAGACGGGGGCGACAGCCTCGTAGCTCTCCGCCACATCCGCGTCGACGCTGTAGTCCTCCACGCTGAATGTGGGCTCGTCCGCAGTGGGCTCGTCCGCAGCGGCAGTGCCCAGGTAGTTGCCCTCGTCGTCGAAGGCGTGCTCGCCGAAGTGCTCCTGGAACTCGGCGGCGACCACGCCGCCCTCGGCGGCCTGCTTGATGGAGAGGCTGATGCGGCGGCGCTGCAGGTCGATGTCGATGATCTTCACCCACAACTCCTCGCCCGGGGTCACGACCTGCTCGGGCACCTCCACGTGGTGCGCCGACATCTCCGAGATGTGGGTAAGGCCCTCGATGCTCTCACCCACCTGCACGAAGGCACCGAACGGCACCAGCTTGGTGACCCGCCCGTAGACCAGCTCGCCGACGCGATGGCTGGAGGCGAACTCCTGCCAGGGATCCTGCTGCGTGGCCTTCAACGAGAGGCTGATGCGCTCGCGGCTGGGATCCACCTCGAGCACCTGCACGTCCACCTCGTCGCCCACCGAGACGACCGAACTGGGGTGATCCACGTGGCGCCACGACATCTCCGAGACGTGCACGAGCCCGTCCATGCCGCCGAGGTCGATGAACGCCCCGAACGGGACGACCGACGACACGACACCCCGGCGAACCTCGCCGGGCTTCAGGTTGTCGAGGAACTCCTCGCGCTGCTCCTTCTGGGCCTCTTCCAGCCACGCCCGCCGCGACAGCACCACGTTGTTGCGATTCTTGTCCAACTCGATGATCTTGGCCTCGACGGAGGTGCCGATATAGGGCTGCAGGTCACGCACCCGCCGCAGGTCCACCAGCGACGCCGGCAGGAAGCCGCGCAGGCCGATGTCCACGATGAGCCCGCCCTTGACGACCTCGATGACCGTGCCCGAGACGACTCCCCCGGCAGCCTGGACCTCCTCGACGTGGCCCCAGGCGCGCTCGTACTGTGCACGCTTCTTCGAGAGGATCAGGCGCCCCTCCTTGTCCTCCTTCTGCAGGACAAGGGCTTCGATCTCCTCGTTGAGGGCCACGACGTCACCGGGATGCGCGTCGTTGCGGATGGAGAGTTCGCGCGACGGGATGACTCCCTCGGACTTGAAGCCGATGTCGACGAGCACCTCGTCGTTGTCGATCCGCACTACATGGCCTATGACCATCGTGCCTTCTTCGACCGTCACGACGCTGCGAGCGTAGGCGGCGGCCAACTGATCCTCATCGAGGTCGTTCACGGCGATTTCCCGAGGCTGGACAAGCTCGGCCATCTCATCGGTGGCGAGGCCCGGGAGTGCTTCTGTTGAGAGTTCTGCGGGAGGAGACGGCTCGGAAGTCTCTTCTGCTTCTTCTGCTGGGGTGTGGTCGGTGGTTGAGTAGTCGGGCAAGGACAGGCTGGGGTCGAGGTCGGGCACGGATTCTCACTTGGTCGATGGACGGAACTGGACGACGCGAGCCGTCAAAGGGGCCAATAGACCCCGGATCACAGGGGGAAGGCTAACAGCACGGCCACCAACTGCAATCCGCCGCAGGGCGGTAAGCACTCGAGCGTGTGGGTTGTCTAGCCCTTGGCGGCGGCCCAGGTCTTACCGAAGGCGAGATCCACGACCAGGGGGACGCGCAGGTCGCAGGCGGTGCACATTTCGTGTCGCACCAGTTCGGCTGCGGGGGCGCGCTCGGGCTCGGGTACCTCCAGGATCACCTCGTCGTGGACCTGCAGGATGAGGCGGCTGCGCATGTCGCCCGACTCGAGGGCGCGGTCGATGTTCACGAGCGCCACCTTGAAGATGTCCGCCGCCAGGCCCTGGATGCCGGCGTTCTTGGCTTGGCGCTCACCGGCCTGGCGGATTCGGAAGTTGTCCGAGCGCAACTCGGGAATGGGTCGGCGCCGCCCGAACAGCGTCTCGGTGTAGCCGAGTTCGCGGGCCCGGGCGACCGCCGCGTCCATGTAGTCCCGCACCGCCGGGAAGGCCCCGAAGTAGGCCTCCAGGATGAGCTGCGCCTCGTCGGTGGGGATCGAGAGGCGCTGGCCCAGCCCGTAGGCCTCCATGCCGTAGGCCAAGCCGTAGGAGACCATCTTGGCCCGAGACCGCAGTTCGGTGTTGACCTCCGTCGGCAGCACCCCGAAGACTCGCGCCGCGGTGGCGTTGTGGATGTCCTCCCCCGCCTCGAAAGCCGCGATCAGGCCCGGATCGTCGGCCAGGTGGGCGATGCAGCGGAGCTCGATCTGGTTGTAGTCGGCGATCAGCAACTCCGTGCCCGGCTCAGGCACGAACACCTTGCGAAAAGCGCGCCCCGTCTCGGTGCGCACCGGGATGTTGTGCAGGTTGGGCGCGTCGGAGGAGAGCCGGCCGGTGCGGGCGACCGTCTGGTTGAAGGTGGCATGGATCCGGCCGGTGGCGGGGTTCACCTCGGCCAGCAACCCTGCCCCGTAGGTGGAGCGCAGCTTCTCCACCTCCCGGTAGGCCAGCAGGTGCTCCACGACGGGGTGCGCGCCGCGCAGGCGCTCGAGCGTGGCGGCATCGGTGGAGTAACCGGTCTTGGTCCGCTTCCGCGGCGGCAGCCCGAGCCGGTCGAACAGCACCTTCCCGAGTTGCTGCGGCGAGTTGACGTTGAACTCATCGCCGCCGGCATCGGCGATGACCAGGGCGCGCAGCCGCTCGGCATCGTCGTTGAGCTCGCGCCGCAGCGCATCCAGACCATCGGCGTCCACACCGACCCCGCAGTGCTCCATCCGCGCCAGCGCCCGCACCAGTGGCACCTCGACGCTGTCATACAGCGATTCGACCCCGCCTTCGCGCAGCGCCTCCCGCAGCGGCTCCGCCAGACGGGCCGCAGCCAGCGCCTTGAGCGCCGTCGCGGTCCTGAGAGCCTCGCCGGTCTCGGCGAACAGCAGCCGACCCTGCGTCTCGGCCTCGGCCTCGTCGCCGGGGAGGGCGCAGCCGGCGTAGCGCGCCAGGAGATCGCCGACGGGATAGTTGGACTGCGACGGATCCAGCAGGTACGCCGCGATGGCGGTGTCCATCTTCAGCGAACGGACATCGATGTCGACGGAGAGCAGACCCCGCATCAGGGCCTTGCCGTCGTGCGCGACGAGAGCGGGGGCGCCCTCACCGAATAGCCGGCTGAGTGCCCCGCGCACGGTGGCGTCCTCGAGGAACTCTCCGGGCAACCAGACCGCGACGTCCGGCCGCCTCGATCCGTCGGGCTCACCCGCGCCGAGGGCGGACGGTGGGCCGGCGGCGGACCCGCTGGTGAGCGCCAGGCCTGCGAGGGGCGAGCGGCCGGGCCGGCCCGACCAGGCTGCCGCGGCCGCCAGCCACGCCCCCGCCGCCAAATCGGAGACGCGGGCCACGGCTTCGGCCGGAGAGGCGGCCCGCTCGACGGCGACCTCCAGTACTTCGACAGCCGCCGCGGGCGCGAACTCCACGCCGAGCGCTTCACCGAGGCGCCCGAGAAGTGACCCGAACTCCAGGAAATCGAAGAGCCGGCGGGTCTCGTCCACATCGGCTGCGGTGACGGCGAGGTCCGCGACCGACACGGGCAGGGCCACATCGCGGCGCAACTCCATGAGTTCGCAGTTGAGGCGGACGGTGCCCTTCGACTCCTCGAGTGACGACCGGAGTTTCGGGGAGTGCTCCTCGAGGTGCGCGTAGATGCCGTCGATGCCGCCGAAGGTGTTGATGAGCCGGGCGGCCGTCTTCTCCCCCACGCCCCGCACGCCCGGAAGATTGTCGGAAGGATCGCCGCGGAGAGCCGCGTACTCCACGTAGTCGGCGGGCTTCACACCCGTGCGTTTCTCGACGGCGGCATCGTCGTAGACGTCGTGGTCGGACATGCCCCGCCGGGGGTAGAGCACCGTCACGTGGGGCAGCGCCACCAATTGGAAGGCGTCCCGATCGCCGGTGACGATCGCCACTTCCAGTCCTTGCTCGTCGGCCTGGGAGGCCAGCGTGGCCAGCACGTCGTCCGCCTCGAAACCGGGAGCCTCCACCGTGTGCACACCGATTGTGTGCAGGACCTGTCGTAGCAGCCCCAGTTGCTCCCGGAAGATCTCCGGTGGGGCAGAGCGATTGGCCTTGTAGCTGTCGAGTCGCTCGTTGCGGAAGGTTCCCCCCGGCAGGTCGAACGCCACGGCGACGCGGTCCGGTCGGTGATCTCGCAGAAGGTTGATCAGCATCGAGGTGAAGCCGTACACGGCGTTGGTCACCTGTCCCGAGGCCGTTCGCATCTCCTCGGGGAGCGCGTAGAACGCCCGGTACGCCAGGGAATGACCGTCGATGAGCAGCAGGTCGGTCACGGGTTCCCGCTCGGGGGGGCAGCGGCAGTCGCCGGGTCCGGCGCGCCGCGGCGTCTCACCGAGTGCTCTCGCCGGGCGGCGATGCCACCGACAGCGTGCCCGCCAGGAGGTCGTCGGCCACGGCGCGCATCGGGCGGCGCTGGTTCATGGCGGTCCTGCGCATGAAGGCGAAGGCGTCGCCCTCGCGGAAGCCGTACTTGTCCATCAGCAGGCCCTTGGCGCGCTCGACGACCTTGCGGGTCTGCAGTTGCTCGGCGTAGTCGGTGACCTCGGTCACCAACGCCTGTGCCTCACGGAAGCGGGCGAGGGCGATCTCGATGGCCGCCACCAACTCGCCGGCGGCGAAGGGCTTCACCAGGTAGGCCAGGACACCCGACTGGGCGGCCTGGGCGACCAGCTCCCGCTGGCTGAAGGCGGTGAGGACGAGCACCGCGCACAGCCGCTCGTCGCTGATGGCGCTAGCCACGGTGAGACCGTCGTTGCCCGGCATCTTGATGTCGAGGATGGCCACGTCGGGACGCAGCTCGCGCACCAGCGCCAGGGCTTCGTCACCGCGCCCGCTGTCCGCCACCACCTCGTACCCCTCGTCTGTGAGGGTCTCCTTCAGATCCAGGCGGATGATCGCCTCGTCCTCGGCGATGACGATCCGTGTGCGTGATCCTGTCGTTCTTTCAGTTGTCATCGTGCCCTTCGGCTAGAGAGACGGTCCAGCAACTCGTCGAGGCGTTCCTCCAACACCGCGATCTCCGCCTGCAAGCGGTCGCGGTGGCCCGCCATTGCCTCGGCGTGCCGGGCGGCCGTGCGGAACTCCCGGTCGGCCAGGGGCGTCTCGGACACGAGCGACCGGAGGTGGGCGTCGGCTTCGGAGTCGCTGAAGTGTCCGAGCTGTTCCTCGGCGACCTGCAACTCATGACGGCAACGCGACAGCCGTCGTGACACCTCGGTGATGCGCCGCCGGATCACGGCACCGGGCAGGACGGCAAGAACCACAGAGGCAGTTTAGGAGTCCGCTCGCCGCCGGTGACTCAGAACGTCTTCTCCACGAAGCGCTCCAGGTGGCGGAGTGTTCGCACCTCGAATGTGCCGTCGCAGTGGGTGCTGTACTCGCTCATGATCGAGTCGCCGGTGTCCCAGTACGAGCGCGGCTCGGGATTCAGCCAGAAGACCCGTCGGGCCTTGCGGTTCAGTTCGCGCATCACCCACGATCCCGAGGCGTGGTAGTTGTTGCGGGCGTCGCCCAGGATCAGAACGGTGCTTTTCGGGCCGACCGACGGTCCATAGCGCTCCCAGAACACCCCGAAGGCGTGGCCGTAGTCGGAGTGGCCGTCCACCCAGACCACGTCCGCTGAGGTGTTGACCCGGTGAACCGCCTCGGTGATGTCCTCGCTCGTCTCGAAGAGGTTGGTGACCTCGTCCAGACCGTCGATGAACACGAACGAGCGCACCTTGGAGAAGTGGCTGCTGATGGCGTAGACGAGGTGCAGAGTGAAGCGAGCGAACGCCGCCACCGAGCCGCTGATGTCGGCGATGACCATGATCTCCGGCTTCGAGGGGCGCTTGTAGCGGAAGCGCGGATCGGCCGGTACACCGCCGTAGCTCAACGACTGCCGGATCGTCCTGCGGAAATCCAGCACGCCCCGGCTGTTGTGACGCCGCCGGCGGGACAGCCGTGCCGCCAGCTTGCGAGTGAGTGGGTGGATGGCCCGGCGCAGGGACTCCATCTCCTCGCGGGTGGCGTGCATGAACTCCACGTCCTCGGGCAGCGGCTTGCGCAGCGTCCGGGCCATCGCCTCGGTGCCGCGGTCGGCCACGAGCCGGCGGCGGATCTCGGCCTCCACCTCCTTGCGGAGTTGGTCGATGCGTGACTCCATCTCGTCGCGCTCCAGGCGCTCCTCCAGCGGCGTGAGGGGACGTCCCGCCTTCTCTCGGATCCCCTCGAGGAGGCGCTCTAGCAGGTCGTCGAGCCCGAGGTTGCGCAGCGTCCGGTACAGGTAGTACGTGCCGCCCACGGGCCGGCCCGGCTCCATGCCGGCGTAGCGCTGCACCGCTCGCCAGGCCACCGCCCGCAGTTGCGCCTGATCCCCCCGCAACAGAGCCGCGAGCAGGAGCCGGGCGAGATCGTCGTCGCTGAGCGGCTCGCCGCCACCGCGCCCGTCGCTGCGGGGATCCAGCAACTCCGCCGGATCCACGTCGTCGGCCCAGGTGTCCCCGTCGGGTTCGTACTCCGCGCCGCGCAGCGAGAAGTACACCTCGAAGACCGTCTCGAACGCCGGCCAGTGGGCGTGGTGCTTCACCAGCGTGGCCGCGAGGGCGAACTTGAACGCCTCGCGGTCGTCGAGGGGAACGTGCCGCACCGCCTCCATGGCATCGAGATGCTCCGTCAGGCTCACGGGCAGACCCGAGCGGCGCAACTCGGCGATGAAGCCGCCGAGCAGCCCCAGCAGAGGAGAGTTCGATGCCCCGGCGCCACCGGTGGTGGCCGGGGGTGCCGGCACGCTCACGGCCGCCCCGACGCGGCGATCGGTGGCACCGTCCGCACGGGGATGCGCCTCAGCGAGGCGGGCCGGGGCGCCGGGCCTCGTCGGTGGAGAACTCCTTGATGGCCTTCTCGATGTCGCTGCGATACTTGAGCAGCGTGTGCACCGTCGCGGCCGCCGTGTCGGCGTCGACGTGCTCGGTGCCCAGCAGGACGAGCGTCCGAGCCCAGTCCAGGGTCTCGGAGACCGACGGGGCCTTCTTCAACTCCAGCTGCCGGACCGATCGGACGATGCGGGCCACCTCGTCCGCCAGGCTCTCGGTGATGTCCGGCACCTTCATCAGCACGATCTCACGTTCGCGGTCCACGTCCGGATAGTCGATGTAGAGGTAGAGGCAGCGCCGCTTCAGGGCCTCGGAGAGCTCGCGAGTGTTGTTCGAGGTGAGGAACACCAGGGGGATCTGCACCGCCTCGATGGTCCCGAGTTCCGGGATCGACACCTGGTAGTCGCTCAGGATCTCCAGCAGCAGAGCTTCGGTCTCGACCTCCATGCGGTCCACCTCGTCGACCAGTAGCACGACCGGGTCGGTGGACCGGATCGCCTCGAGCAGGGGTCGCGTGAGTAGGAACTCCTCGGAGAAGATGTCATCGGACACCTCATCCCACGTCTGGGACTCCGCTTGGATGCGCAGCAACTGCTTCTTGTAGTTCCACTCGTACAGCGCCTTGGACTCGTCGATGCCTTCGTAGCACTGCAGGCGGATGAGCCGGGCGCCGCACATCTCCGCCACGCTCTTGGCCAGCTGCGTCTTGCCCGTGCCTGCGGGGCCCTCCACCAGGACCGGCTTATCCAGCCGGTCGGCGAGGTAGACCACCCCGGCGATGCCGTCGTCGGCAAGGTAGTGAACGCCCTCCAGGCCCTCCCGCACGGCACCGACGCTGGCGAAGCGATGAGTCATGACACGCCAGGCTACGGGGCGCCGGCACGAGCCCGGCGGCGGCAGCCTCAGCCGCTCCTCCGGCGCCACAGATGGCGGCGCAGAGGAAGGATCAGGGCCCTTGCGGCCGGCTGCCCGCAGAGATTGGCCAGCAGCATGTAGAGAGCGCCGGTCACGACCAGGCAGATCGGGGCTGACAGCAGGTGGGGCACGCCCGCAAGGGCTCGTACCAGCAGCACGCCCACCACCGTGGCCGCAGCGGCGCCGGGCAGCAGCCGCCTCGCGAGGCGGCCGAACGGTGGACGCAGCCCCAGTGTGTGGTTGACCCGCTTGCGCAGGAGTCCCAGTTCCAACCAGGCGGCCACCGAGGCGGCCAGTGCCAGACCGACCGCACCCAGCCGACGGATGTCACCCGTCTGGCGAATATCGCCGTCGAGGAGCCAGAAGGCCGGGAGCCCGCCCAGGCGCCGGAGTTCGCCGCCGATCACGCCCACCCGGTCGAGCTGGATCATGAGCACCAAGCCGCCGACGGCGGCGAAGACCAGCCGCCCGGCGGCGATCCGAGCGGGGCCCTTCACATCGCCGGCGGCGTAGCACGTGTTCTGCAGCAGGCGGGAGAGCCCGGCCGCCACGATGCCCAGGCTGTAAGCGGCCAGGACCAACCAGACCACGTAGGTGTCGTCGGCGGTGAAGTTCACGCGCTGGTACAGAGCTCCCACGATGGGACGCCCGAGCACCACGAAGGCAACCACTGCATAGACCAGGAACAGCAGCACCCGGGCCGCGGCGACGACGAGGCGCTCGTGCATCCGCTCGACACTGGCCCGCTCGCGTGCCAATTCGGGGAGATCGGCGGCGGCCACCGACACGGCGAAGACGCTGATGGGCATCAGGTACAGCACCTGAGCGCGGTCCAGATAGGCGATGGCGCCCGTGGCCAGCAGTGACGCCAGGATCACGTCCACGTAGCTCGAGAGCGTCACGACCCCGCGCCCGGCCACGGCCGGTCCGAACCGGCGCGCCACCTCGCCCACGCCGCGCAGGCGCATCCGCAGGCTGATCCGCAACCGCGGCACCAGCGACACGACGGCGGGAACCTGGACGGCGAACTGCAGGGCACCACCGACCAGCACACCCCAGGCCGCCGCCTCGGCGATGCCGGTCTCGGCCGCGCCGGCGATGCCGGCCGCGGCGACGGCGGCGATGATGGCAACGTTCCAGAGCACCGGCGCCACGTAGGACAGGAAGAAGCGGCGGTGCGCGTTGAGCACACCGAGACACCACGCGGCCAGGACGATCAGACCGATCCCGCCGGCCATGATGCGGATGAGGACGACGGTGAGTTCGTGGCGGGTGCCGCCGAATCCGGGCGCCACGAGCCAGGTGAGCGGCTCCGCCAGAACGATGGCGAGCAGCACCAGCCCACCCGTGAGGACGGCCAGCAGCCCGGCGACCGCTCCGGCGAGGCGGCCGGCCCGCTCCTCGTCGCCCTCCTCCAGCACCTGCGCGTACACGGGTATGAACGACGCCGACAGCGCCCCCTCCCCCAGGAGGTTCTGCAACACCTTGGGGATGCGCAGAGCGGCACCGAAGGCGTCGGCGGACGCCCGCGTCCCGAGGAACGCCCCGAGCATCACCTCGCGCGCCACACCCGACAGGCGCGACAGCACCACGCCCGCGCCGACGGTGGCGGCGCTCCGCCCGCTGCGTCGACGACGCTCGCTGAAACCGCCGGCTCCCGGCGCCCCGTCGCCCGCGAACGACCGCCGGTAGAATTCGCGCACGGCAAGCAGCGTAATCAGCGCTGTTCCGGGGACTTGGGAGGCACACCGTGGAGAGACCCGGGACGCGCGCAGCCGCCAACGGCGATGCGCAGTCCAGGCGGGAGGCGATGACGGAACTCGGCCGGCGCGCCAAGGCCGTGGCGCCCGTGCTCGCCGCCACGCCGACGGATGTCAAGAACGAGTCACTCCGCGCCGCGGCGGCGGAGTTGCTGGCCTGCAACGACGACCTGCTGGCGGCCAACGAGGGTGACCTCGCCGCGGCAAGGGAGGCCGGCATCTCGTCGACGTTGCTCGACCGCCTGCGCCTCACGCCGGAGCGCATCGCCGGCATGGCCGGCGGCCTGCGCCAGGTGGCAGAGTTGCCCGACCCCGTGGGCGTGGTCACCTCCAGCGATGTACGCCCCAACGGCCTGCGCATCCAGCAGGTGCGGGTCCCCCTCGGCGTCGTCGCGATCGTGTACGAGAGCCGGCCCAACGTCACGAGCGACGCCGCGGGCCTGTGCCTCAAATCCGGCAATGTGGCCTTCCTCCGCGGCTCGTCGATGGCCATCCGCTCCAACCTGGTCATCTCCGAGGCCCTGCGCCGCGCCTATGTCGCCCAGGGCGTGCCCGCGGACGCCCTGGTCCTTGTGACCGACACCAGCCGGGAGGCGGCGGTGGAGTTCATGCGCCTCACCGGCTACGTGGACTGCCTGATCCCCCGCGGCGGGCCCGCCCTCATCCGCTCGATCCTGGAGAACGCCACCGTGCCGTTCATCATGGACGGCGACGGCAACTGTCACGTGTTCGTCGACAGCACCGCCGATCTGGACATGGCCGAGTCGATCGTGGTGAACGGCAAGACCCAGCGCCCCTCGGTGTGCAACGCCACGGAGTCGCTGGTCGTACATACCGCGGTGGCGGCGGACTTCCTGCCGCGACTGGTTCGGGCGATGCCCACCGTGGAGATGGTCGGCGATGACGCCTCCCGAGCCCTCGCACCAAGCATCGAACCGGCCAGCGAGGCCGACTACGCGACCGAGTTCCTGGACTACAAGCTGTCGGTGCGTGTCGTGGACTCACTCGATGAGGCCATCGACCACGTCAACCACTACGGCACGGGGCACTCGGAGGTGATCGTGACCTCCGACGAGGCCGCCGCCGAGCGGTTCTGCGCCGAGATCGACGCCGCCGCCGTGCTCGTGAACGCCTCGAGCCGGTTCGTCGACGGTGAGGAGATGGGCTACGGCGCCGAGATCGGCATCAGTACCCAGAAGCTGCACGTCCGCGGGCCGATGGGCCTCGTGCACCTCACCTCCATCAAGAACGTCATCCGCGGCGACGGCCAGATCCGCAGCTAGCTAGCCGGCAGAGGCAGCGGCGGCCGGAGCGAGGTCCTCGGCCACCAGAACCACGGCCAGCCCGGTGGCTGCGGCCAGCAACTCACAGCGTTCGTTGGCCGTGTACAGCTCCACGGAGGCGTCAGCGCCGGGCGCAGTGCGGCAACGCACGACCAACGCGTCGCCGACCTTGCATGTAACGCGCTCGACGGCGCCGGCGCGGGTGCGGTCCAGCGCGATGGCCACGCGCAGGATCCCCGCCAGCAGCCGCACCCGCCGGCGATCGACGGCGTCCAGCGCAGCGAACTCGCGGTGGTTCGTCTTCGGCAGCGCCTTGCGCTGGTAGCGCGCCACCAGGGCGATCAGCTCCACTTCGCGCTCGGTGAACCCGAGCAGGCGGTCGCTGCTGCGGATGACGTAGTAGCTGTGCTTGTGGTGCGCGCCGCGCGAGATGAAACGTCCCACGTTGTGCAGCATCCCGCCGGCCTCGAGCAGATCCCTCTCGTAGAGGCCGAGCCCGTAGTCCCCCGCCAGCGCGTCGAAGAGTTGCAGCGCCAGATCGGTGACCTGTTGGACGTGCGGCCGTTCCTCCTCGTAGTCCTCGGCGATGCGCATCACCGACTCCCGCCGGATGTCACTGAGATGCCAGAAGGCGTCGCCACCTCCGCCGGCGTGCACGCGGTCCAGCAGCACGCCTTCGCGCAGGGCGTAGCCCGACACCGTGATCGACGGCACCGCGAAGCACTCGAACACGCCCTCCAGCAGAACGGTGCCGGCCACGATCACGTCGGCCCGGCGGTCGTCCAGACCACCGATGGATCGGCGCGCCTCGGGTGTCGGCGCCGAGAGCACGGCATCGGCTACCTCGGCCAGTTCGGAGCGGCTGAACGAGATGTTATTGACCCAGCGATTCCCGGGACCGTTGCGCCGGTGCTCGGCCATCTGGGCAATGGTGGCGATCGTCCCGGAACTGCCCACGGCCAGTTCGTAGCCGAACGGCAACAGGTCGTGGCCCACCGGGGCCAGGAACGAGCGCACGTAGGCGCGGCAGTGCCGCACGGCGGCAGCATCGGCCACCCCGCCGGGGAAGAAGCGTTCCGTGAGGCGGACATGGCCGAGCTTCACGCTGCGCACCGCCAGCGGCTTGTTCCCCCGACCGATGAGCAGTTCGGTGCTGCCGCCGCCGATGTCGACCAGGAGGATGCGCCGGTCGAACACCGACAGGGCCTGCACCACACCGAGGTGGATCAGCCGGGCCTCCTCGGTTCCCGAGACGACCTCGACGTCGATCCCGGCCTCCGCGGCGGCACGGTCGAGGAACTCGCGGCGGTTCTCGGCCTCGCGTACGGCGCTGGTGGCCACGGCCCGCACGGTGGCCCCGTAGGAGGCGGCCGTCTTGACGAGCCCGCGCAGCGCAGCGATTCCCCGGTCGACGGCCTCGGCTGTCAGCAGGCGCATGTCACCCGATCCGGAGCCCAGACGTACGACCTCCTTGTCCCGGCAGAGGATCTCAAGGCCGCCGCTGGCGCTGACCCGCGCAACCACCAGGTGGAAGGAGTTGGTACCTACGTCGATCGCGGCATGGACCTCGCCCGCCGCACCATTCACCACGTGACTGAAGCTACCGGCGGGCTCTAGCCGTCACTGCCCGCGAGGTCCAGCAGCCGCAGGCGGAGTTCGTTCAGGATGCCGATGGTCGTGAACTGGCGCGTTCGTTCCCGGTCGAACGGGAACAGCTGCCGGTGCGCCACGATTTCGCCGTC
Organism: Acidimicrobiales bacterium; assembly: GCA_963668565.2. GTDB lineage: Bacteria > Actinomycetota > Acidimicrobiia > Acidimicrobiales > CATQHL01 > VXNF01. The sequence continues at coordinate 2,443,968 of CAXXMX010000010.1, read as the reverse complement.
GATCGACGTGGCCATCCAGACCGTGCCCGGCTCCTCGCCATCGGAAGCCGCGGGGCCGGCCACACCGGTCACGGCCAGCGAGCAGTCCGCTCCCAGTTGCTCGCAGACGCCCGCCGCCATCGCCCGCACGGCCTGCTCCGACACGACGGGACCAGCCGGCACACCCAGCAGGCGCCGCTTGGCCTCCGCGGAGTAGGTCACGAGCGAGCCGAGGAACACGTCGCTAGCACCGGGTACGGCGACGAGGCGAGCTGCGATCATTCCGCCCGTGAGCGACTCGGCGGTCGCCAGCGTGCGACCGGACCGCCGGCACAGGTCCAGCACCACCGACTCCATCGTCTCGTCGTCGGTCCCGAACACGACGCGGTCGCCGATTGCGGCGCGCACCGCCGCCTCCTCTTCATCCAGGATCGCCGCCGCCTCCGCCTCTGTGGCGGCCTTGGCGGTCAGCCGCACCTTGAGTCCCTCCATCCCGGAGGCCAGGAACGCCAGCGTGGCACTTCCGGAAGTGTCGAGGCGGTCAAGGACTCCGCTGAGCTGCTCGGCAAGTCCCCCCTCGGATTCGCCCCACGTGCGCAGCGTTCGGCTCTTGATCACCGAGGCGACACCTGCCCGGCGCCGCATGTCGTCGGAGATCCACTCGGTCATCATCTCCTTCATCTCCCATGGCACGCCGGGCACCGCGTAGACGACCGTGTCCCCCACCGGGCAGACCAGGCCGGGGGCGGTGCCCGGCATGATCGGCACGAAGTCGGCTCCCTCCGGCAGGTCCGCCTGGCGCAGGTTGTTAGATGGCATCGGACGCCCCCGGCTCCAGAACTTCTGCTGGATGCGGTCGACGAGTGCGGGATCCCGCCGGAGTTCGGTACCCATCACCGCAGCCAGAGCGTCGCGGGTGATGTCGTCGTGGGTCGGACCCAGGCCGCCGCAGACCACCACGAAGTCGCTGCGCGCCACGGCGGTCTCCAGCACGGCTCGGATCCGCTCGAGATTGTCCCCGACCTTGGTCTGGTAGTACGAGTCGATACCCAGTCCGGCGAGGTGTTCACCGATCCAGGAAGAGTTGGTGTCGACCACCTGCCCGAGCAGCAACTCGGTGCCGACAGCGACGACCTCACACCTCATGTCGCTCCTCCGCCGGGAGTCGCGCCCCCGCCGGCTGCTCCACTCGAGCTGGTCGCACGGCGGCCGTCGAGAAGGTAGAGCAGACCGGTGATCAACGTGGCGGCGACCGCCAGCCACCACACGGCCACGATGAACCCTTCACGCACCGGCGAACCCTCGGCCGCCAGCGGCGGGACGAGGCTCATGATCACCGCGAGGCCCTGCAGGATGACCTTCCACTTGGCCGAGCGACGCGCCGGGACGGCGAGACCTCGGCGGGCGAAGTGCACTCGGAACCCGCTCATCCACACCTCACGGGCGGCGATCAACCCAACCGGGATCCAGCTCACCCTGCCGATGGCCCCAAAGCACGCCATTGCACCGAGGACCACGACTTTGTCGGCCAGCGGGTCGAGAAAGGCGCCGGAGCGTGTGACCGTGCCGGTGCTGCGTGCCAGGCGTCCGTCGTAGGCATCGGATGCGGCGAACACCGCAGCGGTCGCCACGGCCGCCCACGACGCCCCGCCATCGTCACTGGCGCGCAGGATCAGCCAGAAGAACACGGGGGAGGCGCCGATGCGCGCCAGCGTGATGAGGTTCGCTGGAGTTGCTAGCCCGAGGCCGATGTCCGGCGCCGAAGCCGTCACAACACCTCCCCGGCGCGGGCCCCGATCGCCCCAACCGGCGCTGCGGCGAGGTCGACACCGCCGGCTCCGGTGATCTCGACGTCGAAGAACCGACCCACCGCCAGGTCATGCGGCACTTCCACGAGGCCGTCGATCTCGGGGGCCTCGCGATGGCTGCGCGCCCATCCCTGCTCGTCCACCAGCACGGTGGTGCGGCTGCCCACCAGGTTGCCGCGGCGCCGCTCGGTGATCCCGTCGGCGAACTCGCGGAGTTCGGCGACCCGCTCGGCGACCAGCGGCGCGGGGACCTGCCCGTCCAGCCCGGCCGAGAATGTTCCGTCCTCGGCGGAATAGGCGAAGACCCCCACCCAGTCCAGTTCTGCCTCGGCGACGAAGGCCAACAACTCGTCGTGATCCTCCTCTGTCTCGCCGGGGTAGCCCACGATGAAGTTGGAACGGAAGGCCGCGTGCGGTGCGTCCCGGCGGATCTCGACGATGCGTGTCAGGAAGCGTTCACCGTCACCCCAACGCCGCATCCGGCGCAGCAGTGGGCGGGAGGCGTGCTGCAGGGAGAGGTCAAAGTACGCCACATCGGTAGCGAGGATCGCTTCGATCAGCTCGGCGGTCAGATCGGAGGGGTACAGGTAGAGCAACCTCACCCACGGCACGAGCCGGCGCGCCGCCTCCACGAGCGGGACGAGCCCGCGTTCGCCGCGACCCCCGTCGCGGCCGTAGGACGCCAGATCCTGCGCGACCAGCACGACCTCGGACACACCCAGTACTTCGATCTCGGCCAGGATCGCCTCGACGGTGCGCGAGCGCTGCTGCCCTCGGAAACTGGGGATGGCGCAGTAGCCGCATTTCCGGTCGCAACCCTCGGCGATCTTCACGTAGGCCCACGGAGCCTGCGCCGGTGGGCGTGGCAGGTTCAACAGATCCATGCGAGGCACCGCAGGTCCTGCGGAGCGCACCTTGAGGCGGCGGCCGGCGCGCCGGGTTGGCCCCAGAGTGATCGGCTCGCCGAAGCCCGCGACGGCATCGATCGTGGGACGCTCCTCCCGCAACTGAGCCCCCACGCGCTCCGCCAGGCAGCCCGTCACGACGAGTTGGGATCCGGAGCGGCGTCGCGCCGCCAGGCTGTCGATGACCTCCAGTGACTCGCGCCTGGCATCGGCGATGAAGGCGCAGGTGTTCACGACGACGAGGTCGGCCTCGCCGACATCGCCGGCCGGGCTGTAGCCGTCCGCGGCGAGCTGCCCGGCGATCTTGTCGGAGTCGACCTGGTTCTTCGGACACCCGAGTGTCTCCAGCCAGTACCGCCTCCCCACGGTTTCAGAGCGTACCGCTGGTGCGCGCGCCACAGATGATGGCGACCCCGCGCCCGAACCGCCGCGACTCGCCGCGGCGCGGCCCCAGTGCGTCGAGCGGGGCTCGCGACCACACCCGCGCCGCGGCTCCCCGCTAGCCTGAAGGGTGCGGAGCCGCTCAGCGGACCGCGCGGTGCCGCGCCGAATCGACCGGAGGGGAGGGTTCGATGGCCGAGTGGTGGGACGCCCTGGCGGGCGATCTGCAGGTCTTCTACCTGATCGGCATCATCGCGGGCGCCTTCCTGATGCTGCAACTCGTGTTGATGACCGTTGGCGTCGGTCTGGATTTCGACTTCGATTTCGAGAGCAGCGATGCCGACGTGGGTTTCCTATCGCTGCGCAGTCTCACCGCCTTCTTTTTCGCCTTCGGCTGGACGGGCGTGCTCATGAAGCAGGGCGAGAACTCCACCGTGGTGTCGGTGATCGTGGCGGTCGTCGTGGGTCTCGCCGTGTTCTTCGTCGTGGTTCTGATCTGGCGGCGGTTCGCCAGGATGAACGAGAGCGGCTCCCTCGACTACCGCAGCGCTGTGGGCGTCAACGGCACCGTGTACCTTCCGATCTCGGCCAACCGCGCCACGGCGGGGAAGGTGGAGGTTATGGTGCAGGGGCGCATGAGGGTGATCGACGCCTACACGACCGCCAGCGAGGACCTGCCCGCAAAGACCCGCGTGAAGGTGAGCGACGTGGTGGATCCCACCACCGTCCTCGTCGAGCCGCTCACCTGACACCCTGTAACCGAAACTCTCCGAGTCCCCTCCGAAAGGACCTCACATGGCAATCATCGCCCTAGTCGTCGGCCTCGTCGCCATCCTCCTGATCGCCCTGCTGTGGGTGGCGTCCCGCTACAAGCGCTGCCCGTCGGATCGCATCCTCGTCATCTACGGTCGCGTCGGCGGCGGCGGCGCTTCGGCACGCTGCATGCACGGCGGCGGCGCCCTCGTGTGGCCCGTCATCCAGGGCTACGCCTTCCTGGATCTCACGCCCATTTCCATCGATATCAAGCTGCAGGGCGCGCTGTCGCAGCAGAACATCAGGGTCAACACACCGGCCACCTTTACCGTCGGCGTCTCCACCGAGCCCGGCGTGATGCAGAACGCCGCCGAGCGGATGCTGGGCATGAGCCTGTCGGAGGTGGAGAACCTGGCCCGCGACATCATCTTCGGGCAGATGCGTGTGGTCATCGCCACCATGCCCATCGAGGAGATCAACACCGACCGCGAGAAGCTCATCACCAACATCACCGAGTCGCTGGAGATCGAGTTGCGCAAGGTCGGTCTGCGGCTCATCAACGTCAACATCCAGGACATCACCGATGAGTCGGGATACATCGACGCCCTGGGCCGGGAGGCGGCGGCGCGGGCCATCAACGAGGCCAAGATCAAGGTCGCCCAGCAGGAGCGCGACGGTGATATCGGCGCCGCCTATGCGCAGCGGGAGCGCCGCGTCAAGGTGGCGTCGGCCAACGCCACGGCCACCGAGGGTGAGAACGAGGCCAAGGTCACTGTGGCCCGCTCCGACAGCGAACGGCGGCAGCAGGAGGCCGAGGCCGAACGTGCTGCCAATGCAGCCGAGCGGGTCACCCAGGCGCGCGTCGAGCAGGAGTCCTTCGCCGCCGAAGCCACCGCCGAGGTCGCCCGCGCCGAGCGGGAGAAGGCCTCCCAGCACGCCGACATCGTGGTGCCCGCCGAGGTGGAGCGCGAGCGGGTGCGCACCCTGGCCGAGGCCGAGGCCGACCGCATCCGGTTGGTCCAGGGCGGCGAGGCCGACGGGCTGCGCCTCCGCATGGAGGCCGAGGCGATGGGCATCCTGGCACTGCTGACCCGCCGGGCCCAGGGCCTTGGCGAGTTGGTGGACCGCACCGGCGGCGAGGCGCAGCTGGCCGCACTGATGCTCATCGCCGAGCAACTCCCCGCACTGGTGGCCGAGCAGGTCAAGGCCATCTCCAACCTGAAGATCGACCACGTGACGGTCTGGGACAGCGGCGGCGGTAACGGAGGCAAGGGCGGGAGCAGCACCGCCAACTTCCTGTCGAGCCTGATCGGCTCGCTGCCCCCGCTGCAGGACCTGGCCGCCCAGGTGGGCGTGAAGCTACCCGCCTTCCTCGGCGAGTTGGACGGTGCTCCGACGCCGGAGAAGCTGCGGCAACTCGCAGAGGCGATGGAGGAGACCGACGCCGGAGAGGCCGCCGAGGACTGAACCGACTCCGGCGCGCGGGTGACCGGTGGCTAGAAGATGAGCATGACGGGCAACACCACGGCGTAGCCGACCAGCAACAGCGCTCCCTCCCACCGTTCCAGCCGTCGCGCCCGCCGGTTGGTCGCCAGGAACAGCATGGCCAGCAGCGTCAGCCCCAGCATGGCGAAACCGGCGATCCAGGGCACGCCGTCACCGCCGAGGCCGCCAGGCCGGATCAGCACAACGATCCCGCCGATGGCAAGGCTGTTGAAGATGTTGCTGCCCAGCAGGTTGCCGAGCGTGAGCAGCGGTTGGCGCTGGCGGATGCCCGCCAGCGCCGTGGCCAGTTCGGGTAGCGACGTGCCGATCGCCACGAGGCTGAGTCCGACGGCCCCCGTGGCCAGCCCCACGCGCTCGGCGATGCCCGTGAACCCGTCCACCGCCACCTGAGCGCCCGCGACGATCGCGACGAGCCCCAGCAGGATCCGCCAGAACTCCCCCCGGCTGCGGGGCACGGCGCGCCGCACGAACGCATCGATCCGGCGGTCGAGAGCGCCGCCGGTCGGCTCCGCGGCGCCATCGCCGGACTCCTGCCCATCGGCGGATCCTCCGGGATCGGCGGAGGTGCCGGGATCGGCGGAGGTGGCAGGATCGCGCAGCAGCCACCACGTGGCCACGACCATCGCTGCCAGCAGGACACCTCCCTCCCAGCGCTCGAGGACACCGCCGCCGCTGAGCAGCAGACCGCAGAACAGCCCCACTGCGACCACGGTGGCCGGCACGCGCCACCACGCCGACCGGTCGGCCGCGATCGGGGCCGCCACAGCCGCCACTCCCAGCACCAGGCCCATGTTGGCGGCGTTCGAACCCACGATGCCACCGATGCCCAGAGAGGAGTCGCCCCCGACCGCCGCCGTGATCCCGACGACCAGTTCCGGCAGGCTCGTGCCGAACCCGAGGATCACCGCGCCCACGACCACGGGAGACATGCCCCGCCGACCAGCGAAACGCGCCCCACCGGCGACCAGCCAATTCGACCCGACAAGCAGCAGCACCAGTCCGACGAGAGCCAGCACGACGTCGATTGTCATCGGTCCCCACTTCCTCTCGCCGGGCGGAGCGACCCCAATGGACCCGCCCGCGGTGGCCCGCTACGGCGCGAGCAACACCATGTCGTCGCGGTGGATCAACTCCTCGGGGGTTCCGGCCTCTTGCTCGTGCGAGCGGCGACCGATCACGGCGTCGAGACGAGCCGAGGGCAAGCGCACGAGGCCCTTGGCGAAGACCTCCCCGTCGGGCCCTTCCACCTCCACGGCGTCGCCGGCGACGAACTCCCCGCTGACTGAGCGCACACCCACCGCCAGCAGGGACTTGCCGCGGTCCACGAGCGCGCGACGTGCCCCCTCGTCCACAGTGAGCCTGCCGACGGATCGGACCGCGAAAGCGATCCACAGCTTGCGGGCGCCCAGCCGCTGGGCGCGCGGGAGAGCCAGGGTTCCCACGTTCTCCCCGGCGACGGCACCGCGCAGAACCCCGGGCCGGCTGGAGGACGCGATGACGGTGGGCACCCCCGCCCAGCTGGCGATCTTCGCAGCCGACAGCTTCGAGGCCATGCCGCCGCGGGCATCCGCGTTGCCGACGCCGCCTGCGGCGGCCTCGAGTTCCCGGTCGATCTCACGGATCTCGGCGATGAGCGACGCCTCGGCGGAGATGCGCGGGTCGGCGGTGTGCAGCCCCTCGGTGTCGGTGAGAATCACCAGCAGGTCGGCTCGGACCAGTTGTGCCACGAGGGCCGCTATCCGATCGTTGTCGCCGAACTGGATCTCGTCGTCGGCAACGGCGTCGTTCTCGTTGATGACCGGCACCACGCCCAGCGACAGCAGGCGCAGCAGCGTGTCGCGGACCCGCAGGTAGCGGTTCCGTTCGAAGAAATCCAGCGGCGTCAGGAGGATCTGTCCCGCCATGAGCCCGACCGCAGCAAAGGCCTCGTTGTAGATCGCCATGAGGTGGCCCTGACCCACCGCCGAGGCGGCCTGCAGGACCACCGGGTCACTGGGGCGCGTCTCGAAGCCCAGCAGCCAGCGGCCGGCGGTGATGGCCGCCGAGGTGACCAGCAGAACCTGATGCCCGTCGGTCCGCAACTCGGCCAGCAGCCCACAGAGTCGCTCGATCTCCGCTGTGTCGATGTGCCCCGAGTCGTCGGTGAGCGACGACGTGCCGATCTTCACGACGACGATCATGCGCCCATTCTCCGTGATGGCGTCCTGCGCGACACCGTACCGACCGCTTCGTCGGGTTCGTACTCGAAGCTCGTGGCGCCGATGTGCACTTCGTCCCCGGAGCGCGCCCCGGCGCGCGCCAGTGCCCGGTCCACGCCGAGCGCCCGCAGGCGCTCGGCCACGTAGTCCTGCGCCTGCGGATCGGTGAGGTCCGAGAGAGCCACCGCGCGGGCGGCTGGACGTCCGAGCACCCGCCAGGATGCGCCCTCACGCCGCACCGACACGGCGTCGGCGCCCCTGCCCGCGGCCGGACGGTGCACCACCGGCTCGGGATCGGCCGCAGGCTGTGTCTCGTCCCCGCGGGCCTCGCGCACGAGCTCCGCGAGACGACCCGAGAGCCGGCCGATGTCTGCGCCGGTCACTGCGGAGACCACCAGATCCGCCTCCGGAAGGCTGCGGGTGGCCACATCGGCCTTCGACCCGACCACAAGTCGCCGGCGCTCGAGCAGATCGGGCCGGTAGGCGCCGAGTTCGTCGATCAGGATGCGTAGCTGTTCATCGGGCGCCGCCGCGGCGCCGGGCCCGAGGTCGATCAGCAGGACCAGGGCACGGGCGCGCTCGATGTGGCGCAGGAAGCGGTGGCCGAGTCCGCGGCCCGCGCTCGCCCCCTCGATGAGCCCCGGCACGTCGGCGACCACGAACTCCTCGCCGTCGTCTGTCACCACGACACCCAGATTCGGCACGAGGGTGGTGAAGGGGTAGTCGGCAATCTTCGGCCGAGCGGCCGAGAGACGGGAGATGAGCGTGCTCTTGCCCACATTGGGCAGCCCCACGAGCGCAACGTCGGCCATCAGCTTCAGCTCGAGCCGCAGCCAGCTCTCCTCGGTTGCTTCGCCCTGTTCGGCGAAGCGCGGTGCCCGCCGCCTGTTGGAGAGGAACCGGGCGTTCCCCCGACCCCCTGCTCCGCCCGGCGCCGCCAGCCACCGCTCGCCGTGCAACGTGAGATCGGTGAGGCGCTCTCCGTCCGCTGAGAGCACGACCGTGCCCTCGGGCACCCTTACCAGCAGGTCGGCGCCGGAGGCGCCGTGACGGCCCTTGCCCGACCCGTGTGTGCCGGCGGTGGCGCGACGGTGGGGATGATCACGGAACGCCAGCAGAGACGCCATGTTGCGATCGGCCACGAGCCACACATCGCCCCCTCGGCCGCCGTCGCCCCCGTCAGGGCCACCGCGGTCCACGTGCGCCTCCCGGCGGAACGACACGCACCCCGCCCCTCCGTCACCGCCGCGTACACAGAGCGAGCACTCGTCGACGAAGTCCGACACGGGCCAAGGATACGTTACCGCCCCCGACGGGGCGGTGAAGCCCGACCGGCAGGCGATCGTCAGTCGGTGAGAATGTCCACCAGCCGCCGGCGACCACGGGATCCGAACGACACGCGACCGTCCGCAGTGGCGAACAGGGTGTCGTCCCCGCCGCGGCCGACGTTGTGGCCGGGATGGAACTTGGTGCCGCGCTGGCGCACGATGATCGAACCCGCTGGCACCCAGGTTCCGTCGTAAACCTTCACGCCGAGCCGCTTGGCGTGAGAATCTCTGCCGTTGCGGGTCGAGCCCCCGCCCTTGGTCTTGGACATGACTAAGCCATCCCGATCTCGGTTATCTCGACCAGCGAGTACCGCTGGCGGTGCCCCCAGCGCCGACGCTGGTTGCTCTTGGACTTGTAGGTGAATCCCCTGATCTTGGGGCCCTTGGTCTCGTCGATAATGCGGCCCTTGACCGCGACCGCCGTCAACTCCGCCGGCGTGGCGAGCACCCGGTCGCCCTCCACGTACAGCACGGGGCGCAACTCCACGACCGAGCCGGTCTCGCCGAGCAACTCGGTGGTGATGACCTCACCCTTGCTGACGCGGTACTGCTTGCCACCGGTCGCCACAACTGCATACATAACCTCTACACGCTATCGCCACGCTCGGAGCCCCCCAACAACGACTCGTCGAGTTCGAGTCCCCAACCGCTGCAGGTGTCGCACGTTCTGGACAGGGACTCGAGCAGCCCCTCACCGATCCGCTTCCGGCTCATCTCCACCAGCCCCAGGTTGGAGATGTCGCTGACCCGTGTGTGGGTCTTGCTCTGGCCCAGGGCATCGCGAAGGGCGTTCATGACTTTCTGGCGGTTGGCCTTGCTCTCCATGTCGACGAAGTCGACCACGATGATCCCGCCGATGTCCCGCAGACGCAGCTGGCGGGGGATCTCGACGGCTGCCTCCAGGTTGTTCTCGAGAATGGTCTGCTCGAGACTCACCGACCCCACGTTGCGGCCGGTGTTCACGTCGATGACGGTCATCGCCTCGGTGTGTTCGATCACGAGAGAGCCCCCGGATGGAAGCCAGACGGAGCGGTCCACGGCCTTGCGGAGCTGGCTGTACACGTGATAGCGCTCGAACAGGTCGAGGTTCTCCTCCGATCGGTCGTAGAACCCGACGCGCTCAGCCAACGCGGGGGCGACGCTTTCGACGTACCTCGACACCGACCCGTAGAGGTCGGCCTTGTCGATCATCACGCTGCGGTAGTCCGTCGTGAACTCCTCGCGGATGACCCGCAGTGCCACATCGGGCTCGCGATACAGCAGCGACGGCGCCTTGGAACGCTTGGCCAGCGCGTCGATCTGGTCCCACTGCGACACCAGCCGCAGCACGTCCTGGCGGATCTCCGCGGAGGTGACCCCGTCGGCGGCGGTCCGCACGATGACGCCGTGTTCCGCCGGCTTGACGGTGTCCAGGATGCGTCGCAGGCGGCGCCGCTCCTTGTCAGCGAGGCGCTTGGAAATGCCGTACGCGTCGCTGTTGGGGACGAGGACGACAAAGCGGCCGGCCAGGGACACCTGCTGCGTGAGCCGGGCGCCCTTGTGGGCGATCGGGTTCTTCGTGACCTGGCAGAGGACCCGTTGGCCGACCTTCAGACCCTGGGAGATCTGGGGACGGCTGGAGCGCTCCAGATCCTCGGCATCGAACTGGACATCGCCCCGGTACATGATGGCGTTCTTGGGCGTCCCGATGTCGACGAACGCCGCCTCCATTCCCGGCAACACGTTCTGGACACGGCCGAGGTAGATGTTCCCGTAGATCTCGGTGGTGTCGTTGGCGGGACGGGACACGTAGTACTCCACGAGCGCCCGACCCTCCAGGACCGCCACGTGGGTGGCGTCGGCGGTGACGTGGATGGCCATGAGGTAGCGGCCCACCGGACGGCCCTTGCGAGCCCGCCCCCGCCGCTTGGCCAGCGTCTCGGCGTCCAGTTCGACCGGCTCACCCGTGGTCAGAGCCTCGACGGGCTTGTGCTTCTGCCCACCGAGAGAGCCCGAACCGCGGCCGCCTCGGCGGCGGCGGCGACCACCGGACCGCGACCCGCTCCGGTTCCCACCGTCACGGGTGGGGCTTCGGGATCCCGAGGTTGGCTGCGGGGAGTTCGACGGCACCGGCGCCGGGCGGCTGTCGCCGATACGGGGCTTGCTACTTGCCGCCGCTGCGGCACCTCCAGGCGCGCCGACGTGTTCTCGGCCGGCGGCGGCAACGGGGGTGTCTGATCGACCGTACCGCGATTTCGGTGATTCAGTACGGCGTTTGGAGGACTCGGCGTCCGTTTTGGGGGACGAGGACATGAAGTAGTTCCCTTCTCATCGCGCGCAGACCTCAGGCTGCGCAGCGGGAACGGCCCGGCATCCGGCCGCGGCAGGTGCTTCACCGGCCGGCTTCAGAACGCCGGCCTCAGAAGCAAGCGGCTCGTACCGTTCGCCGTCCCGCATGATCCATTGGTGCAGCCGCCGGACTCGTCCGGCCGGCAGCGGGGGGGCGGTCAGGCGCAGGAATTCTGCGGGTCTCACCGCCCGGGGTTTCGTGCCGAGTTCGGCAACGAGGACGCTCCCGGAGGAGACGTCGGTCATTCGCAGGAGGCCGACGGCGGGTCGCACATCGGAGGTCATGCTGCGGCCCTTGCGCTCCCGCTCCAGCGGGAGGCTCTCCGCCGAGCGCACCCGCTCCACCCAGTCGGCGGCGAAGGTGCGATCCGCGCCTGCCAGCACGAACTCCCAGGTGCAACTCGTGACCGCCTCCTGCAGTGACGCCGCTCCGGGGATCAACGGGCAGGCCTCCGTGACCGCCATGCCCTCGGGCAGCGCGGCCGTGAGCCGTTCGGGCAGGTCGACGACGCAATCGGCGACCTCCTCGGGCGACAATCGCAGATCCACGTCGAGGTACTCGGCGACCGATTCCTGCCCGGTCGCGAGGGCGAGTCCGAAGGAGAACCTCGGCCGCGGGGTAAACCCCTGCGTGTAGGACACCGGCAACTCCGCCCGCCGCACGGCGCGTTCCCAGATCCGGGCCGAGTCACGATGACTGCAGAAGCGGATCCTCCCGTGTTTGGTCCAGCGCAGACGCACCCTCACGACACACCCGCCAACTGAGGGGCGGCCCGCAGACTCACGGGCACAGGCGCGGGCTGCAGGAGGTTCTGACCGGTGCCCTGACTCCCTCCGGCCGGGGGCACCGCCGACGCCACGACGTGCTCGATGCCGTAACCCGTACAGGCTCCGCAGTCGTAGCACGGCGTCCAGCGGCAGTCCTCCAGACCGGACTCGGCCAGCGCGTCCTGCCAGTCCTGCCAGAGGAAGTCCTTGTGCAGGCCCGCCGAGAGGTGATCCCAGGGCAGCGTCTCGGCGCCGTGCCGATGCCGGTAGGCGTAGTCCTCGACAGACAGCCCGTGCCTCCCCATGGCGTCCAGCCAGAGGTCGAAGTCGAAGTGTTCCGACCACTCCTGGAAAGTCCCGCCGGCACGCCAGACCTCCTCGATGACCGCGCCGAGCCGGCGGTCCCCGCGACTGGCCAGACCCTCCACGAGCGTGGCCTCGGGGTCATGCCACTTCAGTTTGACGCCCCGGTCGTGGCGCAGATCGTCGATCAGCAGACCCACCTTGCGGCGGAGTTCCGCGACCGTGTTCTGGCCGAACCACTGGAACGGCGTCTGCGGTTTGGGTACGAACCCTCCGACCGAGACGGTCACCGATGCGCCGCGGACGTGGCGGCGCCCCAACTCGACGCAGCGCCGCGCCAGCGCGGCGATACCCAGGACGTCCTCGTCGGTCTCCGTCGGCAGACCCACCAGGAAGTACAGCTTGATCCTGCGCCATCCCTGGGAGTAGGCACCCTCGACCGCCGCGTCGAGGTCGTCGCTGCTGATGAGCTTGTTGATGACCTGGCGGAGGCGCCAAGAGCCGGCCTCGGGAGCGAAGGTCAGCCCGGTGCGCCGCGCTCGCTGCAGCTGAGCGGCGAGGCCCACGGTAAAGGCGTCCACGCGCAGACTGGGCAAGGACACCGAGATGGCCGGACAACCCGCACCACCGGCGCCGTCGGCGGGTCCCACGGTGTCCGCCACGAGTTCCTCGATGCCGCTGAAGTCGGCGGTCGACAGCGACGTCAGGGCGACCTCGTCGTAGCCGGTCCGTCGCAGACCCTCGGTGATCATGGTCCGGACCTGCTCCGCAGGGCGCTCGCGCACCGGCCGGGTGATCATGCCGGCCTGGCAGAAGCGACAGCCCCGCGTGCACCCCCGGAACACCTCCACGTTGAGACGATCGTGCACCACTTCGGTGAGGGGGACCAACTGCTGCTTCGGATACGGCCAGTCGCCGAGCGAGGCGATCGTCCGCTTCTGGACGGTCTCGGGCGTTCCCGGCCAGCGGGGCGTCACCGTCGTCGACAGCCCCTCGAAGGTCACCTCGTAGGCGGCCGGCACGTAGACCCCCTCAACCCCCGCGAGAGCCTCGAGAACCTCCCGGCGTCCCCCGGCGCGATGGTCCGCCACAGCTTCGGTGATCTCACTGACCACCTCCTCGCCGTCACCGAGCACGAAGAAGTCCACGAAGTCGGCAAGCGGCTCGGGGTTGAACGCACAGTGCCCTCCGGCCCCGACCAGCAGGTCGTCATCGGTACGGTCGACGGCATGCACGGCCACACCTGCCAGGTCGATCAGGTTCAGCACGTTCGTGTAGACGAGTTCGGAGGACAGATTGAACGCCAGGATGTCGAAGTCAGCGGCCGCCCGATGCGTGTCCACCGAGAAGAGGGGCAGACCCTCGCTGCGCAGCAGCGCTTCGAGATCCATCCAGGGGGCGTAGGCCCGCTCGGCCACCGCGTCGGCCCGCTCGTTGAGGATCTCGTACAGGATCTGCAGTCCCTGGTTGGGCAGGCCGATCTCGTAGCTGTCCGGGTAGCACAGGAGCCAGGCCACTTTGCCGGGAGCGTGCTCGGCCGGGCGGGCACCCTCCTCGCCTCCGATGTAGCGCGCCGGGCGCTGGACCTGATCCAGGAGAGGCTCCAACTCCGGCCACAGCAAACCCACGCGGTTCAGGCTACCGGCCCGGCTCATCCCCGATGTCGACCGGTTAGGAGGCGCGCACGAGGTGACGACGCATCGAGACGTTCAGCACGATTCCCAGCGAGACCATCGTGGTCAGGATCGAGGACCCGCCGTAGGACAGGAGCGGCAGCGGGATGCCGATCACCGGCATGATGCCCGCGGCCATGCCCACCGTCTGGAACACCTGGAACAGGATCATGCAGAACACCCCGGTGGACAGGAGGGAGCCGAAGAGGTCGCCCGCAACACGCGCCGAGCGCCAGATCCGCCACAGCAGGACCGCCAGGAGTCCGAGAACCGCCACGCTGCCCAGGAAGCCCAGTTCCTCGCCCAGGACGGTGAAGATGAAGTCGGTCTCCTGTGCCGGCACCAGCCCGCTGCCGGTCTGCGTTCCCCGACCGTAGCCCTGACCCGTCAGACCACCGTTCCCGATGGCGATCTGCGCCTGCTCGATGTTGAACGTGTCGCCGGGGTCTCCACCGGGGTTCACGATCGCCATTAGGCGCTGCCGCTGGTACTCCCGCACCAGATCCGAACTCAGGACCAACCCCAGACCGACCAGTCCGATAACCGTCGCCACCAGGATGTGGCGCGCCTGGGCGCCCGCCACGAGCAGGATCCCCATGGCGATGATCGCGAACACGACGGCGGTCCCGGCATCGGGCTCCGTGAGGATCAGCAGCGCCGGGCCGGCGACCAGCACCAGGGCCGTCACAAGCTGGCGCAGGCTCATGCGCCCTCCGCAGCGTGCCCCGTAGTGGGCCAGTATCACGATGATCGCGAGCTTGGCGAATTCCGACGGTTGCACCTGGTAGTCACCGACCACGAACCAGGCACGCGCCCCCTGGCGCACCGCACCGAGCGGTGTCAGAACGAGGAGGAGCGCCAGCAGGGCGATCCCGTAGAGCGGCCAGGCAAGCGGGCGAAGCCGCCGGTAGTCGACGACGGCGGCAACCGTGCCCAGCAAACCGCCGGTGACGGCGAACAGCGACTGGCGCTGGAGGTAGAACCGGCTGTAGGCATCCGGATCGATGCCACGCGTGGCGCTGTAGATCAACGCGATCCCGCACAGCGTCAGAGCAGCCGTCGCCACCAGCAGGATCACGTCGACGTGAACCCACGACGCCAGGGGGGCAACGCGCGGGAGCAGGCGCCGCTTGGGCCTGACGCGGTCGGCGATGCTCATAGCGTCCCGGTCGGGGGCCGCGGTGGGAATGCCATGTCCTCCCGCGGGATCTCCGTCGAGGCCTCCGGCACCCGATCCAGGGCGATCGCCTCGAGCACGCGGCGGACCACCGGCGCCGCCGCTTCGCCGCCGAATCCGGCCTCCTCAAGCAACACCGCCACGAGGTAGCGCGGCTGGGGCAGAGGCCCGAACCCCACGAACACCGCCGAGTCCGCCTTGCCCAGCACCTCGGCGGTCCCGGTCTTGCCCGCCACGGGCCACTGATCGTGCGGGAAGCCGTCGAAGGCCTTGGAAGCGGTGCCGAGCCGCTCGTTGGTGCGGAGCGAGGTGGTGCCCTGCATGCCGTCGAGGATCGGCGCCAGCAGATGCGGCGGCGCATAGATGCGCGAGGACTCGCGCGGTTCGAACTCGTTGACCACCTCGCCGCTGATCGGATCGATCGTCGCGACCGCGATGTTGGGGAGATAGAGCTTGCCGCCGTTGGCGAAGGGCGTGAACGAGTTCGCCAGCTGCAGCGGGGTCACACCCAGATCGCCCTGGCCGATGGAGATGTTGATCGTGTCACCTGTCCGCCATCCGGGGTCGGGGAAGGCCTCCGGATTACTCTCGTGGCGGGCGCGCTTGATCTCGGCGTCAGGCACGATCCCGGCGTGCTCGAACGGCAGGGCGATGCCGGTCGTCTGGCCGAGACCGAAGTCTCGAGCCGTTTGCTGGATCTGGTCGTCGACGTAGCCGAGGCGGTGCGCGAACTGCTCGGCCAGTTTGTAGAAGTAGACGTCGCTGGACACCGTGATGGCCATGCGAAGGTCGACGTCGCCGTTGGGAGCGCGGTCGGGATTCTCGAACTCGCATTCCCCGACGCAGTCCGTCAGGACGTGAAAACCGGGGTCGGAAGTCGTCTGGTTGATCCCGAGGAACCCATTTGGTCCGATCAGGCCCGTGGTCAGGGCCGCGTAGGAGGTGATGGGCTTCATGGTCGACCCGGGCGAGTACACACCCTGGATCGCCCGATTGTTGAGGGGAGCGTGGCTCGCCGGGTGCAGGAACGCGGCGAACTCGTCCTCGCTGATCCCGCCGATGAACACGCGTGGGTCGTAGTCCGGGTAGCTGGCCATCGCCAGGATGTTGCCGGTGCGCGGATCCAGTACGACGACGGCGCCCGCCGGTGCCGGATAGGTGACGAAGCGCTCCTCCACCGACTCGTCCTGACGTTCACGGGCTTCGAGCAGTCCTCGGAGGAGTTCGTCCTCCACGAATTGCTGGAGGTCCGCGTCGATGGTGAGTACCACATCGGTACCGGGTTGGGGCGGCCGGTACCCGCGCTCTCGGACCACGTTGCCGACGTTGTCGACCTCGATCTCCCGCCACCCGGGGTTGCCCCGCAGGATGTCCTCGAAAGCGAGCTCCACACCCGACTTCCCGATCTCGTCCACGGTGCTGTAGCGCTTCGGGTGGTTCTCGCGCGCCTCGAGTTCTTCTGCGGTGACGGTGTCGATGTACCCCAGAACGTGCGCCGCCAGATCACCGTAGGGGTAGACCCGCTGGGTGCGCTGGACGACCTCGACCCCGGGGAACTCCTCGTTGCGCTCGGCCAGGAACACCTTGATGGCATCGGAGACACCAACGGCAAGCGGGATCAGGTCGAACGGTCCGTAGCTGGGGTCGGCCATGGCCTCGGTCAGTTGCAGCGACTTGGTGAGCGCTCCCGAGCGGGAGAGTTGTCGGGCCAGTTCGAGTGCCAAGCGCTGCCTCTGAGTGCCGCCGATCTGATCCCGCAGGATGAACGCGTCCATGGTGACCACGTTGACGGTGCGGTTTCCCACCAGTTCCCTTCCCCGCACGTCGAAGATGCGGCCGCGGGGTGCGGGCTCGGGAACCGTGCGGGTGACGTTCCCGACGGCCTGCGCCACGAATTGCTCCGACGCCACCACCTGCAGGTACCAGAGACGCACCACCAGCGTGGTGAGCAGGGCCATGCCGATCACGCCCATGACGCTGAGGCGCAGCATGCGCGAGTCGTAACGGCTGAACCGTCCCCTCCTCCCGCCGGTCTCCTCCCGCTCCGGGCCACCGCGCCCGTAGGAGGAACGGCCGGCTCCGGGCGGAACGAGGGCGCTCATCGCCCCACGTCGGGTTCGAGCACCCGTGGCGAGCGCGGTACAGCGCGCGTCGTCACCGTCTCGCTCCAAGCCCACCGCACCAGCCGCAGCGTTACCGCCGCGAGGACGACCGCCCAGAGTTCGACCACGCCGAGGGTTGCCATGAACCGGTCGGTGTAGAGGTGATCCTGGCCGACGACCTCACCGGCGAGCACATAAAGGCACAGACCCAAGGCGCTGAACGGTGGCACCAACCACCACATTCTCACCATGAAGCCCCGCAGGAGCCCGGCCGCGGCAGCCACGAGGGCGTAGGCGAAGGCGGCCAGACCGAGCGGCGTGCCCGCGACGAGGTCGTAGAGCAGGCCGGCCGCGAATCCGAGCCGCAGGCCCCGCCACGAGCCTCCCACCAGACCGCCGGCCACCGCCAGCACCAGCAGCGGCTCCGAGGCGCGACCGTAGATCCGCAGGCCGTCAAGTACACCCACCTGCAGCACAAAGACCGAGAACAGCACGAGCGCCGACCGGTAAGCGGCCCGCACCGTCTCCGCGGTCACCGCGAACCCCGGCCGTCACAGGGCATTGTCGTAGAGGAGGATCGTCACGAAGGTCAGCGAGTTCAGAGACGCCGCCGGCTGCACGAAGAGAACCTGGTTGAGCCCAGGATCCACCACCACTTCGGCCACAAGGCCGACCGGGACGTCGGGGGGATAGACGCTGCGGTCGATCCCGCTGGTCGTCACGAGCATCCCGACAGCGACCGGCGTCGTGATGCCGATGCCCTCACTCACCACCAGCGGCTGGCCGCGGCCCGTCCCCCGGGCAATCGCCACGGCCTCGCCTCCCACGAGGCGGATGCCCAGTTCGAACTCGGGATCGCTGATCAGCCGTATGCGCGAGCGCCCCGGGGCAACGTCAACGACCCGCCCCACGAGGCCGGCGCTGGTGACGGCGGGCATGCCCACGTTCACCCCCGCCGAGGAGCCCTTGTCGACGTCCACGGTGAAGCCGGGGAAGTTGCCGAGTTGACGAATGACCCGTGCGGTGGTCGAGGGGATATCCGTCACGTACTGGATCTGCGCCTCGGCCAGGTACTCGCGGAGGACCACAGTGGCGTTGGCATTCGCCAGGTCCCGGCCGCGCTCGATCTCCAACTCGGCGCGCAATCGTTCGTTCTCGCGCTCGAGGTCGTCGTATCCCGTCACGGACTCCCACGCGTCGGTCACTGGGCCTCCGGCCCGCCGCGCACCCGAAACGACGGGGTCCAACACGGCCTCGGCGGTGCTCTTCGCTTGCTCGAACGGGCCGACGTTGCGGACGTCAAGGGTGACGAGAGTGACCGTGACGAGGACGAGAATGACGAGCGTCAGGCGGGAGCGGCCTGTGCGGCTGGCCACGATTACGGGGACCGCTCCCCTATGCGATCGCCCGGCTACTCAGCGACCGGCGAATGCAGCACGCCTCTCAGTGCCTCAAACTCCTCGAGGGAATACCCCGACCCGTACGCAACGACGTACTGAGGGTTCTTCACGCGGTTAACCTTGATAGCGGTCTCCGCGGCCAGCCGTTCTGGGAGGCCGATGAGCCGGGAGCCGCCGCCGGCGAGATGTATCCCGCTCTCCATGATGTCGGCCGCGAGCTCCGGCGGTGCGGCATCGAGAGTCAACTGGACCCCTGCAAGGATCTCGTTGAGCGGTTCCTGGATTGCCTCGCGTAGTTCGATCGTGTTGATGCCGACACTCTTGGGCAACCCGGTCACGAGATCCCGCCCGGGGACCTGGACGAGCAGCTCCTCGGTCAAGGGCCACGCCGAGGTGTACTTGACCTTGATCTGCTCGGTGGTCTGCTCCCCCACACCGAGGCTGTACTCCTTGCGGATGTAGTCGCTGATGGTCTGATCGAAGTCGTCGCCCGCTACCCGCACGGAGCGGCTCACGACGATCCCGCCGAGCGAGATGACGGCGATTTCCGTCGTCCCACCGCCAACGTCCACGATCATGGACCCGGACGGCTCCTGCACGGCGATGCCCGCACCGATCGCCGCCGCCATGGGCTCCTCGATGATGAAGACCGGGCGACGCGCCCCCGCGAACTCGGCGACCTCCTGGACCGCCCGCTGTTCGACAGGCGTGATTCCGGACGGCACGCAGATGACCATGCGGGGCTTGGCGAAACGGTTGTTGTGAACCTGCTGGATGAAGTAGCGGAGCATCTTCTCGCACACGCCGAAGTCGGCGATGACGCCTTCCTTCAGCGGGCGTACGGTGCGGATGTTGGCAGGCGTCCGGCCGATCATCTCCTTGGCGGCGCGACCCACGGCCAGAAGCCGGTCCGTGCGTGCGTCGAGTGCCGCCACGCTGGGTTCCTCGAGCACGACACCCTCGCCGCGTACATACACGACGGTGGTCGCAGTTCCCAGATCCACCGCGATGCCCCGGCCGACGGCGCTGCTGAAGTTGTTACGCATTCGTGGCATGTTTGCCCGTCAGAACTTGGTTGGAGCTTGATGGAACGGCCCGTGGGCCTCCGGCAGGATATTCCACCGCCGGGCGGCAACCAAATGGCAGCGCCGATCTTCGATTTCCCGATCTTCGATTTCCTCGGGTGGGCCGTGAGGGACTTGAACCCCCGACCCCTTGCGCGTCATGCAAGTGCTCTAGCCAGCTGAGCTAACGGCCCCGCCGCGAGGCTACCGCATCGCCGGCGCCGGCACATCGTTGCGACCGCTATGACGAGCATCGGGCGGGATTCGAACCCGCGATAAGACGGCTTTGCAGGCCGCTCCCTTCGTCCGCTCGGGCACCGATGCAGATTGTGGCTTCGGAGACACATGGCTTCGGGCCTGCTGCCCCGCGAGCCTGGTCTCCGCGAGCCTGCGAGCGGGCGACCGGGCTCGAACCGGCGACCTTCACCTTGGCAAGGTGGCGCTCTACCAACTGAGCTACGCCCGCAAGTCCGGGACAGTGTAGCCGGGCGCAATATCGATCATCGGAGCGTTGCCGGTGGACGATTTTTCTCCACGTCCTCAAGGAACTCTGCCAGAGCGGCCGACACTGCCTCGGTCTCGACGAGGAAGCCGTCGTGGCCGTGCGGACTCTCGACCAGCACGTAGCGGCAGTCCCCGTCGGCCGCCACGACGAGATCCCGGAGTTCGGTCTGCTGCCGGGGTGGGTAGAGCGCGTCCGAACTGATCGAGGTGGTCAGCACAGGCACCGTGATCCGAGCCACGGCGCGCTGCAAGCCGCCTCGGCCCCGGCCCAGGTCATGGGTATCCATGGACTTGTTCAGGAGCAGGTACGAGTTGGCGTCGAAGCGCCGCACCAGCTTCTCGCCGTGGTAGTCGAGGTAACCCTCGACCCCGAAGCGATCCCACAGCCCGAACTGCTCGTTGGGGCTGACGAGCGAGCGACCGAAGCGCTCGGCAAACAATTCGTCGCTGCGGTAGGTGATCTGTGCCACCGCCCTCGCGAGCGCCAGCCCCTCGTGGGGTCCGTCTCCCGGCGGTGCGTCGTAGTACTCGCCGTCCCGCCAACGGGGGTCCAACGCGATCGCGGCCCGACCGACGGCACTCCAGCCGATCTGCCACGGGCTCGACGCGCAACCCACGGCGAGCGGGGCGATGGATCGCACCCGCGCCGGGTACATCGCGCCCCACTCGAGCGCCTGCATTCCCCCCATGGAGCCGCCAACCACGCAGAGCCACTGCTTGACGCCCAAGTGGTCCGCCAGACGCGCCTGCACGCGCACCATGTCGCGGATGGTGACAGGGGGGAACGTCGCCGCCCAGCGGCGGCCGGTCACCGGATTCAGCGAGGCCGGACCCGTCGTTCCCTGACACCCTCCCAGAACGTTGGCGCACACCACGAAGTAGCGGTGCACGTCGATGGCCTCCCCGGGGCCGATGACGCCCTGCCACCAGCCGCGCTTGCTCTGGTGCGGGTCGTAGGCGTGGGCGTCGCCGGTCAGCGCGTGGCAGATCAGGACGGCATTGGAGGCGTCGTCGTCGAGGGTTCCCCACGTCTCGTAGGCAACCGTCACGCTGTCGAGCGAATCACCGCTCTCCAGGACGAAGGGCCGAGCGGTCGGCAGCGTGAAGAACTCTCGCTCCTCCGGCGGATCGCCCTCCTGCCAGGCCCCGGAGACCGGAAGTCCTCTCGCCAATCGCGCCGGGCGGGGCGCGCCGCGATCCTCAGCCATCGCCCCACAACTCCGGGTCCGCCTCGCGCAGCGCCACCACGTCCACCCGATCAGTGAACCCGGGAATCTCCAGAAGTCCGACGGAGTCGGCCCTGGTGTTCACCATCAGGTCCGAGAGCAGGTCCGCCGGGGCAAACAACTCTCCTGCTTGCGCGACATCACAGAGATGTGCGGCGAGGTTCACCGCATTGCCGATGTAGTCGTCGCCCTCGAAGAGGATGACAGGCCCGGCGGCCATTCCCGCCCGCAGCGGGAGCACTCCCTGGGCGACCACGACCTTCTTGAGATGCACGACGGCTTCCACGAGGGGCTCGTTCTCGACGCAGACGAGCATGGCTCCGTCGCCGAGCCACTTGGCGATCCGGACCCCGTGGCTCGCAGCCACGGCTCGGACACCGGCGCGGAACTCGGCGAGGAGCGCCACTGCCTTGCGGTCGCCATGGTCGTCGGTGAACCGCGTGAAGTTGCAGAGGTCGACGAAGGCGAAGCCTCGCTCCACGCGTGCGGGGCTGATGCCCGCGACCAGCGTCGAATCGTCCACGGGATCAGGCCGAGGGGTTTCCGGCGATCGACTCGTCTGCGGTGCGTGGGGTCTGCTCGTCGCCGGTCGCGTCCGGCTGGGGGTCATCGGGCGACCGTTCCAACTTCGCGACTCCGTCTGGATCAGCGTCGTCCGCCGGCACGTCGGCTTGCTCGAGCTCGTCGAACTCGGGTGAATCCAGAGCCTCGTCGGCGCCCGGCGCAGGCGCATCGGCCGGCTCCGGTTCCGCGGCCAGCGCCGCCTCAGCGCGCCGGCGGCGCGGCGTCACCAGCAGGAGGAACAGGCCCGACAGCACCAGGACTCCGCCCATCACCCAGATGTTCACCCGAACACCGGCGAGCAGGCTCGCATGGTCGACCCGCAGGGCTTCGATCCACAGGCGACCGGCGGAGTACAGGAACAGGTAGAGAACCAGGAAGTGACCCCGTGGCAGCCTGGCGCGCCACTCGGTCCGCCACACGAGTCCGAACACGAGGAGACTCCACACCATCTCGTAGGCGAACGTCGGATGGAAGGTACCCGATTCCAGGTATTCCCGAGGGCGGTGTTCGGGATCGATTTCGAGGCCCCAGGGCAGGTCGGTCGGTCGACCGAAGAGTTCCTGGTTGAACCAGTTACCCAGACGACCGATGAACTGCCCGGCAGGGAATCCCACGGCGACCGAGTCCAGCATGGAGCGCAACGGCAACCGGCGCATCCGGATCACGATGAGACCGCCGACCACTCCCCCCACAATCCCACCCGGGATGCCGAGCCCCCCTTCCCAGATCTTGACGACGTCGACCCAACGACCCTGGTAGCTCTTCCAGTCGGTCAGCACGTGGTAGGCGCGGGCGCCGATGAGGGCCAGCGGGACGCCGACGGTGCACGCCTGAACCGCCCACTCGGGATCCAGCCCACGACGCTGCAGCAGGCGCGCCGCCGCATACGCGCCGGCAATGACGCCGAGCGCGACCATGAGACCGTAGAGGCGGAGATTCAGCGGCCCCAGGGAGAGTGTGCCCACGTCAGGGCTGGGGATGGAAGCAATCAACTGGGACTCCGATGCAGGACTCTCCGGTGGCGGGGGTCCCGCCCGGAATGCTCACCGCCTCGGATCAGTCTAGCGGGGCACCGGAGCGCCACCGGGCACGGTTATCGTCTGCGCGGTGTCCTCGGGCGCGACGGCCGATCGGCTCGCCGACCTCAAGGGGCGTCGGACCGTCGCCGTCTGCCTCCCCGCCCTGAACGAGGAGTCCACCGTCGGGAGGATCTGCGCCGAAGTGCGCAGAACGCTGATGGCTCCGGCGGGCGGGCTCGTGGACGACCTGCTGGTACTCGACGACAACTCCACGGATCGGACCCGCGAGGTGGCCGAGGCCGCGGGTGCTCGGGTCGTGGCCACCGCGGAGGTGCTTCCCGAGGCCGGAGAGGGCTTCGGGAAGGGGAACGCCCTGTGGAAGAGCCTGGCTGCAACCGACGCCGACCTGATCGTGTGGTGCGATGCCGACCTCACGAGCTTCGAGGCGCACTACGTCACCGCGCTGGCGGAACCGCTGCTGACCGACGAGCGGATCGTCCTCGTCAAGGGATACTACGAGCGGCTCCTGCACGGGAAGCCCGGGGGTGGTCGCACCACCGAACTGATGGCGCGACCGCTGCTGGCGCAGTTCTTTCCCGAGCTGGCGCATCTCCGCCAGCCACTCGGCGGCGAGTACGCGGTGCGGCGCAGCGCCGCCGTGCAGGTTCCGTTCGTCCAGGGTTGGGGTGTCGAGATCGCCCTGCTGATCGACCTGTCCAGACGATTCGGGGCGGACTGCATCGCCGAGGCCGACCTGGGGGTCCGCCGCCACCGCAACCGGACTCTTGCGGAGCTGTCACCGCAGGCACTGGCAATCCTGCAGACGGTGCTGCAGCGGGCCGGAATCGACTCGCCGTCCGCGGCCGCCGGATGGAGCGCCGAACTCTGGATCCCCGACTTCGAACCGCGCACGGTGACGCTGAGCGAGCGCCCCCCGCTCACCGATGTCCGCGTGCCATTGCCGTCCTAGGGCAACGGCTGCGGCTCAGGAGAACTCGACGATCGAGCGCACGACCTCGCCGGCGAGCAGCGCCTCGTAGCCCTCGTTGATCCCGTCGAGGTCGAGTCGCAGCGAGATCATCTCGTCGAGGCGCAGCCGGCCGTCCAGGTAGAGATCCACGAACTGCGGAAGGTCGCGCCGGAAGACGTTCGAACCCATCAGGGATCCTTGCAGGCGCTTCTCCTGCATGAACAGGTCGGGTCCGTCGATCTCGATGCGCGAGCCCTGCGGCAGCATGCCCACGACGGTGGCGGTGCCTCCCCGACCGGCCATCGCGAAGCTCTGCTCAACCGTGCGCGGCGAACCGATCGCCTCGAACGTGAACTCGGCTCCGCCGCCGGTGAGTGACCGCACCTGCTCGACGGGATCCCCGTCGGCGGGATCGACGGTGTGCGTGGCACCGAGTTCCCTCGCCCACGCCAGCTTGCGGGGCTCTGTGTCCACAGCGATCACGATGGTGGCACCGGCGATGCGGGCCGCCTGGACGGCTGCCATGCCGACACCGCCGCACCCCACAACCGCCACCGACGAACCCGGCCGTGCGGAACACCGCCCCGGTCCCGGTGAGCACCCCGCACCCGAGCAGGGCCGCTCGGTCGAGAGGCATGTCGGGACGTATGCGGACCAGCGCCCGGCGGTGCACGAGCATCCGTTCGGCGAACGTTGCCAGCCCGACGAACTGGTGCAGCTCCCGGCCGTCGATGGCCAGTCGCGGCGATTGCCCTGCGGGTCGGGTGCGCAGAGCCCGACCGTCGGCGCAGAGGTAGGAGCGGCCCCCGAGACAGATGTTGCACTCGCCGCAGCCCACCGAGAGGCATGTGACCACGTGGTCACCCGGCGAGAACTCCTGCACCTCGCCGCCGACGGCCTCCACCACGCCGGCTGCTTCGTGCCCCAGGACACAGGGTGTCGGGATCGGCCAGGAACCGTCGATGAAGTGCAGGTCGCTGTGGCACAGGCCTGTGGCCGCCGTCCGCACGAGAACCTCCTGCGGACCGGGAGCGTCGATTGAGACCTCCTCGACGCTCAGGCGGCTCGCCCCGGCACGGAACACTGCTGCCGCCATGGTTGCGCTCATCGTGGATCTCCTGCCTTCGCCGTTCGGCCCGCGTTCGGGGATTGGCCGGTCCTGGGCGTCCCGTCGGCGGGTGTCAGCTGCAGCCGCTGGTGGCGCCGCAGGTGGCGCACGCGTAGCACGACCCGGCCCGCACCATGCGTGTCCCGCACGACATGCACAGCGGCGAAGCAGCGTCCGTCAAGCCGCCGCGGGACGCGCCGAGCACGGTCTCCTGCGCTGTGGCGGCCTCGGATCGGCGCAACACCGAAGGCGGGTCCGGAGCAACATCGATCCACTGCGCCGAGCCGGCGGCCGCCTCGGCGACGCCCGGCAGCGTTGGCTCGAGTCGCTCGGAGGTTGCGAAGATGCTCATCTCGGCGCGCTCCTCCGGCGACAGGTACATCAGAGCCAACCGCCGGAACAGGTAGTCCATGAGGCTGGTCGCGATCCGGATGTCAGGATCGTCGGTCACGCCGGCCGGTTCGAAGCGCATCCCGCAGTAGGCGTCCACGTAGGCACGCAGCGGGACGCCGTACTGCAGACCGTGCGAGACGGCCACCGCGAAGGCGTCCATGATCCCGGCCAGGGTGGAGCCCTGCTTGGAGACCCGCACGAAGATTTCCCCGGGCCGGCCGTCGTCATACTCGCCGACGGTCACGAAGCCCTTGCAATCGGCCACCCGGAACTCCATGGTGCAGGAGGCGCGATGGCGCGGGAGCCGCCGGCGGACCGGCTCGGGAACCGTCGGCGCGACGTCCGCTGCGGAGGACGCGGCGCGCTCGGCCACACCGCCGGCTGCCGCGAGCGGCTGCTGCCACTTCGAATTGTCCCGGTAGACGGCGAGGGCCTTGACACCGCCGCGCCAGGCCGACACCAACAGATCACGCACCTCGGCGACGGTGGCGTCGGCTCCCAGATTGACCGTCTTCGAGATGCCCCCGCTGAGGAACGGCTGCACCGCCACCATCATCTGAACGTGGCCATAGGGGCTCACGGTGTTGTCACCGATGGAGCAGGCGAACACCGGATAGTGCTCGCGCGCCAAGCCGGGAGCGCCCAGAACCGAGCCCTCTCGCTCGATGTGGGCGACGATCCCGGGAATCTCGGCGGCGCCGTAGCCCAGCCGACCGAGGGCCGCCGGCACCGAACGGTTCACGAGCACCAATGAGCCCCCTCCGACCAGGGATTTCGACTTTTGCAGGGCCAGATCGGGCTCGATGCCCGTGGTGTCGCAGTCCATCATGAAGCTGATGGTGTTGTGCGATACGAAACCGTTGGCCACGTAGGTGACGTTGTCGGGAACGGACAAGTCATAGGTCCACTCCTCCTCGCCCAAACCGGCGCTGCTGACCCGGTCGTAGAAGTAACCGAGCAGCCGGGCCAGTTCATCATCGTCGGTGCACTGCAGCAGCTCTAAGGCAGATCGGCGCGACACCATGCCGTTTCGGGCCAGGGATTGCAGCATGGTGCGCCGCAAGCGGCCGTTCTCCGGCGCGAGTCGGTCGACAAGGGAGCGGGGCACCGGAACGTGGTCGCGGCGGGCTGCCTGGGCGGTGGCCACTGAGACCAGAGCAGCCTGCTTGCGGCCGCTCATGAAACCGATCTCCTCGGCAAAGTCCGTCGAGTAGGACAGATTGAGGAGGCGTAGTACGGCTAGCCGCGAGCCACCCCAGCCGGTCCGATCAAGTTTTCGAGTTGTGGGATAACCGATCGCCAGTAACAACGACTGAACGTCTCGGCTGAACTCGATCGAGGTGGTAGACCAACTCGGATAGCCACTTCCCACTGTTCCATCGGCCTCGAAGAGACCTCTGACGAAGGCCCGGTAAGTCTCAGGGCAATTTGTGGCAAGAACCGCATCGGGTATGTGAGGCCGCCATCCCTTTCCAGCACGGCCGTCTACGGGCGCCGTCTTGGCGAAACCGCATGCTTCCCACCATACGGTCAGCGGAACCGAGTGAAATGCCAGTTCGAAATAGCCGGCTTTCTCGGTGACGTGGGTCTCGAGATTGAAGAGTTCTTTCCCGAACAGTTGAAGCCTCTCCACCACGTCGATATCCCCAGCCGTCACACACAGGCGTAGACCCTTGGCATGCAGGGAACCGTCTCCCATAAAGTATCCGACGAACTCAGCCAAATCCGGGCTCATAGCTCTCGGAGCCGTGGTGGTCCAATCACCTGTCCAGTACATCTCTCCCAAAGAGGGCAGGGTGACGTTGCGGGAACCTCCCACCAACTGGTTCAGTTGCAGGGGCACAAGATCACCGGCTTCTATGGCTCCTAAATGTTTCCATACCCAGTCGCCGGTCCGCGGATCGACAACCTTGATGCGATGGGTGGGCGTCCCTTCGATCCGGTATCCACGGTCCATGTCCACGGTCACCACCCGCTCTGCTCCGTTGACATAGAACTGCGTCGCGGTACGGGGTCCCTCGTCTGTTCCAACTGAGACGCCAAGATCCTGCCACCGGGCGCCTTGGGGATCGCCGAGCGACCGAAGTCGGATCAGTCCTCGCTCGGTGGGGATGAGAGAGCCACCCACCAGGCATCCGGTCGGCGCCAGCACGGTGGCCTGGGCGTTGCGCACGCCGTAGGCCGACGCCTGCTCGCACGCCTCGTTCCAGGCGTCGCGGGCAGCGCTCACGAGCGCCGCGGGCACGTGCTCCGCGTCGATACCGGTCACGGCTCGGCGATGCATGTCCAGGACGCGGAGTACGTCGTCGCGGCTCTCCGCGTACTGCTCGAACGGCCCCATGCGCGCCGCGATGTGCGCGGAGGTGCGGTACGCCTCGCCACACATGACCGCGGTCACGGCCGCCGCCGTGCCCCGCCCCGCGTCGGAGTCGTACGGCAGGCCCATCGTCATCAGCAGGGCGCCGAGGTTGGCGTAACCGAGGCCGAGCTGATGGAAGGCGACGGCGTTGCGGCCGATCGCGGGCGTCGGGTAGTGGGATCGTCCCACCAGGATCTCCTGCGCGCAGAACACCACGCGGACCGCCGCACGGAAGCCCGTCACGTCGAACTGCCCGTCGGCGCCGAGGAACGCCAATAGGTTCAGGCTGGCCAGGTTGCAGGCCGAGTTGTCGAGGTGGAGG
Organism: Acidimicrobiales bacterium; assembly: GCA_963668565.2. Taxonomy (GTDB): domain Bacteria; phylum Actinomycetota; class Acidimicrobiia; order Acidimicrobiales; family CATQHL01; genus VXNF01. Next base: position 2,415,830 of record CAXXMX010000010.1, on the reverse strand, counting down.
TATTCCGAGCAGGGGTTGGAGGCCGTGATGCGTCCGGCCGCGGGCGTGGTGTGCCAGCGGTTGATGGTCGTGTCGAACTGCACCCCCGGATCGGCGCACAGCCACGCCGCCTCGGCGATCTGACCGAGCAGATCGGCGGCATCGACCGTCTCGAGGACCTCTCCCGTCGTTCGCGCCGTGAGATCCCATTTCCGTCCCGCCAGCGCCGCCTCCATGAACTCGTCGGTGAGACGGACGGAGTTGTTGGCGTTCTGGTACAGCAGCGAGGTGCTGTCGACACCGTCGAAGCTCAGGTCGAACCCGGACTCGCTGAGGACACGCGCCTTGCGCTCCTCGCGCGCCTTGCACCAGATGAAGTCAGCGATATCAGGATGATCGGCGTCGAGCACGACCATCTTGGCGGCACGCCGCGTCGTGCCTCCCGAGCGAATGGCCCCGGCCGAGGCGTCGGCGCCCCGCATGAAGCTCACCGGCCCGCTCGGCTGGCCGCCGCCGGAGAGAAACTCCGAAGCCGAGCGGATACGACTCAGGTTGACGCCGGCACCCGACCCGCGCTTGAAGATCAGCCCTTCCTCGGTGTACCAGTTCAGGATCGACTCCATGGAGTCCTCGACCGCCAGGATGAAGCAGGCGGAGGACTGTGGCAGGGCCCCCGGAACCCCGATGTTGAACCACACGGGCGAGTTGAACGACGCCTTCTGGGTGACGAGCAGATGGGTGAGCTCATCGGTGAACGCAGCAGATTCGTCCGCGTCGGCGAAGTACCCGCCCTCGGCACCCCAGCGGCTGATCGTGCCGGCGACCCGGTCGATCACCTGACGCAGCGAGTTCTCGCGGTCATCACTGCCGAGCCGGCCTCGGAAATACTTCTGGGAGACGATATTGACGGCGTTCTGCGACCACGAGGTCGGGAACTCCACGCCGTCCTGCTCGAAGACGGCCTCGCCGCCGGCGCCGGTGATGAGTGCGCGCCGCCGGCTCCACTCCACCGTATCAAAGGGGTGCACACCCTCGAGGGTGAAGAATCGCCGGAGACCGATGCGGGCCTGCTCGGACAGGACGGTCACGTGCTCACCTCACCTTCGGGCGTCTGACCGACGCGCGCTGGCGTCGCCTCGGGGCCTCCACTGTAAAGCGGAGGCTGCAGAAGGTACCCATCGGGAGAAGGTACCCATCGGGACCGTTCAGGTAAGCGTGTTCGCCGCGCCGAACGCGAATTCCCGGAGATATCCCGCCGGCGAGAAGAGGTTTCCACCGGGCGGGCAGAGATTTCCCCCAGAGCCGGCCGCCGACGTTCTGTGGATACCTTGTGGAGGGGCGAACGGACGCCACCAGCCGCGCAGGAGGGCACCGATGGTCGCGATGCAACAGGTCTGGCCTCGGTTCCGCCCGGCGGTCGATCACCTCGACGTGTACGAGCAGGCGAAGCGCCTCCACTCGCGGGACAGGCCCTGGGTGATGATGTGCATGATCACCACCGTGGACGGCTCCGTGAGCGTGAAGGGCCGCTCGGGCCCGCTGGGAGGGGCGACGGACTGGGCGGTGCTCAGCGCCCTGCGCGGTTGCGCCGATGCCATCGTGGTGGGTGCCGGCACCGCCCGCGCCGAGGACTACGGCCCACCCTCGCTGGAGGCGCAGGTCCGGGAACGTCGCCTGGCGCGGGGCCAGGAGGCCCTGCCGCTGCTGGCCGTGGTGAGTACACGCGGCGCGCTGGACCCTGCGGCCCGGCTGTTCGGGGGTCCGGAGCCACCGCGGCTGTACGTCGCGGCGGCAGCGCCCCGGGAGCGACGGGCCGCCCTGGCGACGGTTGCCGAGGTGCGCACGGCCGGCGAGGCGGCGGTCGAGGCCGAAGAGGTCGTCGCCGACCTCGCCGCCGAGGGCCGAACTCTCATCCTCTTGGAGGGCGGGCCCCGGCTCAACGCCTCCTTCGCAAGCGCCGACCTCATCGACGAGTTCTGCATCACACGGTCGCCGCTCCTGGCGCCGGGGGGGCCAGGCCTCATCGAGGGCGACCCGCTGCCCGCGGCGCTCGACCTTCGCCTGGATCGCCTGCTCGTTGCCGACGGCATGGTCTTCGCCCGCTATCTGCGGCAGCGACAGCCTCACGAGCCCGCCTGAGGTCCGTCGACCACCGGGACGGGCGCGGTCCCGACGGCCGGGGCGACCAGATGCGTCCCGACGACATCACCCAGCCGGAACACGCCCCAGAGCGATGCCCAGAGGAGGCAGACCAGCACCGCCAGAACCACGGCACGCCGCCACAGGTAGATCCGCGCCTGACGGCGCCGCTCGGCGTCGAGCCGGACTCCGCCGGCCACGCCGCGGGGACCCGTAGGCGTCGCAAGTATTGGTGAGGATTCCATGCTCCCCAGGATCGCCGAGGGGTGTGACACACCCCTCGCGGTCCCGAGGGCGGACCGACTCGATGAGGATCCTTGACGCCGATCCCCCGTTGTGGCAACATTCGTACCAGCAGGGGATAGACATGGCGCAAACACAGACGAATGTGTTCCGGTAAGCGGTCTGGTTGCGCTTCCAGCGGGTGATCGGCGGTGCATGACACCATTGTAACTCGAAACACCTGTACATATCAAGTCCGCGGATCTCCAAATCCGCCCCCGCAAGGAAGGGCAGCATGAGCAGCGAAAACACGACCGAGGCGGCCGAGCCGCGACCCGCGACCAAACTCACCGAGCGCCGACAGGCGATCATCCGCTTCGTCGCCGAGTACACCCGCGAACGCGGCTACCCGCCGTCGGTGCGCGAGATCTGCACGGCCGTGGGGCTCATCTCGCCGGCGTCGGTCCAGCGCCACCTGGTCATCCTCGAACAGCAGGGTTTCCTGCGACGCGACCCCACCAAGCCCCGAGCCCTCGAGGTGCACTACGACCCGGTCTCGGGCCATGCCGTGGATCGCCACCCGGTCAGCTACGTGCCACTCGTGGGTGACGTGGCGGCCGGCTCGGGCGTCCTGGCGCACGAGAACATCGAGGAGACCCTGCCACTGCCGACGGAGTTCGTCGGCCACCAGGATGCGTTCGCGCTGCGCGTGCGCGGCGATTCGATGACCGGCGACGGCATCTTCGACGGCGATCTGCTCGTGGTGCGGATGCAGCACCTCGCCGGGGAGGGCGACATCGTGGTGGCCGGCCTGCCGGGCGACGAGGCCGCCGTGAAGCGGTTCCACCGCGACGGCGACGAGGTGGTGCTGGTCTCCTCGAATCCCGACTACGCGCCCCGGCGCTATCCGGCGAAGGATCTGCGCATCTACGGCCGGGCCGTCTCCGTCCTGCGCACCCTCTGACCCCCGGCGCCGATGACGCTGGCCAGCGCGCCGTAGACCTCCTCGAGAGAATCACGGCACACGTACTCCCCCGCCGTGTGCGCCAACTCGCTGCGTCCCGGCCCGAAGTTCAACGCCGGGACGCCTCGCTCCGCGAAGAACGCAGCATCGGTCCATCCGAGCTTGGCGCGCACGGCCGCCGCTCCCCCGCCGGCACTCACGATCGCCGCGAGGAGCGGGTGGTCGAGGTGGGGTGCTGCTGCGGGCGCCACCTCCAGCATCTCCAGGCTGTCACCGTCGCCGAGGTGCGGCGCCAGTAACTCCCGCACAGCCTCGCCGGCCTGCTGGGGCGTGCGGTCCGGGGCGAAGCGATGGTTCACGGCCAAGACGGCCTCGTCGGGCACGACATTGCCCGCAACGCCGCCGGCCACCGCGGTGGCCTGCAACGCCTCGGCGTACGCGCAACCGTCGATGACCGGGCGGCGTGGTTCGTACGACCGCACAACCCCCAGCACGTCGGCCAGTCGATGGATGGCGTTACTGCCCATCCAGGGTCGCGCCGTGTGCGCCCGCTCGCCGCGCAGCGTCACCCGGAGGTGCATCGTGCCCTGGCAGCCCGCCTCGGGCCGCGCGCCGGTGGGCTCGCCGAGCACCGCCGCGTCCGCCTCCAGAAGATCAGGACGCACGGCGGCCACCTCACGCAGGCCGCTGTGCTCCATGGCGATCTCCTCGGCCGCGTACCAGACGTAGGTCATCTCCACCGCCGGGTCGGGGTGCGCCGCGGCGAGGCCCAGCATGACGGCCACCCCACCCTTCATGTCTGCGGCGCCCAAACCTGTGACACGGTCCTCGCCGAGGAGCGGCTCGCTGTTGCCGTTGGGCGGCACCGTGTCGAGGTGTCCCGCCATCAGGAGACGCTGCGGACGGCTACCGGTGGTCCGCGCCACCACGTTGTCGCCGATGCGGTGCGTCTCCAGCCAGGGACACCCGGCGCACCACTCCTCCACGCGGTCGGCCAGTTCGCGCTCGGCGAGGCTGACCGACGGGATGCCGACCAACTCGGCGGTCAGCGCCAGCAGATCGACCGGTGGCGCGGTGATGTTCACGGAGCGGACCATCGCCGCTCAGGTGGCTGCCCCGTGGTCGCGCAGCACGTCGTTCAGCACCGACTTGTCGTGGCGCTCACCGGGGTTCAGGCGTTTCACCACCAGGACGCAGGGCAGACCGAACTCCCCGCCGGTGAACGTGCGAGGACGTGTGGCCGTCACCGCCACGCACCACGGCGGTACGACGCCGCGCCCCAGCTCCTCGCCGGTGGCGGCGTCGATGACCGGGATGGACCCCGTGAGGATGCAGCCCGCACCCAGCACGGTTCCCTCGCCGACGCGAGCCCCGTCGGCCACAACGCAGCGGCTCCCGATGAGGCACTCGTCGCCCACGATGACCGGGACCGCCTGCGGCGGCTCGAGCACACCGCCGATGCCCACGCCGCCGGAGAGGTGCACGTTGCGACCGATCTGCGCGCAAGACCCCACCGTCGCCCAGGTGTCCACCATCGTGTTGGCCCCCACGTAGGCACCGATGTTCACGTAGCTGGGCATCATCACGACGCCGGGCGCCTGGTAGCTACCCCAGCGGGCCGAAGCGCCCGGCACCACCCGAACGCCGCGGTCCTGGTAGCGGGTCTTCAGCGGGATCTTGTCGGCGAACTCGAACGGCCCCAACTCGATGGTCGTCATCTCCGAGAGCTTGAAGAGCAGCAGGATGGCCTGCTTGAGCCACTCGTGGACGACGACGTCACCGCCCGAGGTGATCTCGGCCACCCGCACCTCGCCGGTGTCGAGCAGGTCAATGGCCTCGTGCACGACTAGCCGGGCTTCGGCGTCGCCGGCGGAGAGTCCAGCGCGACCTGCCCACAACTCACCGATCATGGCCTTGAGATCAGCGCGATAGGTCATGGCCGCAGGCTACCGGGGCTAGCCTGCGCGGATGGCGGAGCAGGCAACGGCCTGAAGCGGACACGTCGATGAGCATCACGAACAGCGCCACCACCGGCTACGAGGGCTGAGGCGTGCCTCTCAACACCGATCACCTGCGGCGTTGCATCGATGCCCTCGAGGAGGCGTCGGGGGCGCTGCGGACGACCGCCCCCGACGATGTCCTCTACGACGTCTTCCGTGCTGCCTGCGTGAAGGAATTCGAGTTGATCCTGGAGCAGGGGGGCAGGCTGCTGCGTAAGAGCCTCCGCGCCTGGTTCGCCAGCAACCGGCAGGTCGACGAACTGACCTTCAAGGACGTCTTCCGCCATGCGGCCAAACACGGTCTGCCGCCCTCCGACGCCTGCGAGCGCTGGCTGGAGTATCGAGACAACCGCAATGAGACGGCTCACGGCTACGGCGAGCAATTCGCCGAGGCCACGCTTCGCCTGCTGCCGACGTTCATCTGCGACGCCAGAGCGCTCGTCGACGTGATCGAGGCGGCAAACGATGCCTGACAGGTTGCATCTCTCAGAGCGACATCGCGCCAAGCTCGAGGCGCTGCTCCGCCGGCATCTGCCCGGCGTGGAGGTGTGGGCCTACGGGAGCCGCGTCACCGGCAAGAGCCACGACGGCAGTGATCTGGACCTCGTGCTGCGCGGGCCCGATCTCGAATCGATCGACCCCAGCCGCCTCGCGGATTTCGAGGAAGCGGTGTCCATGTCCACGATTCCGTTCCTCGTCGAGGCCCGCGACTGGAGCCACATCCCTGAGCACTTCCGCGAGGAGATCCTGTGGAACTACGTCGCAATCGTGCCGTCCGACGACTTGGCCCGCACCGGCGAATGACGGTCACCCGGCTATACGGCTAACTGCCAACCGCTCGGCCAGGAGCGCCAGGCGGTCGTCGGGCACCGCGGCCGCCACCCGCACGTATCCGGCGCCGGCCGTACCGTAGAACTCCCCCGGGCTGACCAGCATCCCTGCCGAGGTCGCCAGGCGCTCGGCCAGACCCCAACCGTCACCGCCCGGCGCCGGAACCCAGAGGTAGAAGGCACCCTCCGGCAGCGGTGCCCGCAGGTCCAAGTCCTCCAGTAACCGGGCGAGCAGGTCCAACCGGGCGCGGTAGCGCTGCCGCTGTGCCTCCACGTGGGTGTCGTCGTCGAGCGCCGCCACCGCGGCGGCCTGGATCGGGCCCGGCACCATGAACCCGAGGTGCCGGCGCGCCTGTGCCAGGAACCCGACCAGTTCGGCATCGCCGGTGTAGAACCCGACGCGCATGCCGGCAAAGTTGGAGCGTTTGGAGAGCGAATGGACGGCCAGGACGCCCTCGGTGCCGTGCGCCACGATGGTGTGCCCCTCCAGAGGCGGCCACGCCGACGGGTGGCGTGGGCGGTCCCAGACGAACTCGGCGTAGCACTCGTCGCTGCACACGACGACGCCACGCTCACGCCCCCAGTCCGCAGCCGCCGCCAGGTCCTCAATGGCGCCGGTGGGGTTGCCGGGCGAGTTCACCCACAGGCAGAGCGCACGGTCGGCGTCACCGGCGTCGATGGCGCCGAGGTCGAGCCGCCCCACCCCATCCAGGGGGACCGGCACAGCCCGCAGCCCGGCCAGCTTCGCCCCGGCGGCGTACGTCGGGTACGCCACCGCCGGGTAGAGGACGGTGTCCCGATCGCCGCCGCGGAGTTGCAGGAGACGGGGCAACGAAGCCACGAGCTCCTTGGTGCCCACGCATGCCGCGATGTGCTCCGAGGGCACCCGCACGCCGAAGCGGCGCGCCAGCCAGCCGGCGGCCGCCTGGCGGAGCGCGGGTGAGCCCACCGACGAGGGATACGAGCGCTCGGCGCCCGACCCCGCCAGCGCCTCAACGGCAGCCTGCGGCGGCGGATCGCACGGGTCGCCGATCGAAAGATCGACGCAGCCCCCGGCGTGGCGATCGGCCACCGCCCGCAGGGCATCGAGGCGGTCGTACGGGTAGGGCTCCAGAATCAGTTGGGCGCTCATGGTTCGGCGTTGGTCCGGCGCTCGGCGCATCGTTCCGGGCTCAACTACCCACCCCGCCGTCACCGCCGGCGGCGTCGCCCGCCGCGGGGCACCGGAAATCGGCGAACCGGGCCGCGGAGGCGGCGTCGATGCGGACGAGATAGCGCATCCCGTCGCCGGTTGCCGTCTCCGACAGCACTCGCGATGAACGGTGCAGCCCCGCCATCACCTCGCCGCGCGAGAAGGGGACCACGAATTCCGCTGTTGTCGCTCCGGTCCGCAGCCGGTCACCGATCACGGCGGTGAGATCCTCCAACCCGGCGCCCGTCGCGGCCGAGACCGCAACGCTGCCCGGGTAGGCGGCCAGCAGGTGCTCGACGCCGGAGGCGATGTCGAGCTTGTTGAACACCAGCAACTCGGGCACCTTGGCGGCGCCGATCACGTCGAGGACATCCCGAACGGCATCCACCTGGCCACCGCAGTCGGCCACCGATGCGTCGACGACGTGCATGAGCAGGTCGGCGTCCACCACGATCTCGAGCGTGCTCATGAAGGCCTCCACGAATTCGTGGGGCAGCTTCCGCACGAAGCCGACGGTGTCGACGAGGAGCACGGTCTCGCCGCCGGGAAGCTCGAGGCGGCGGGTGAGCGCATCGAGGGTGGCGAACAGCCGGTCCTCCACGTGGGCATCCGCCCCGCAGAGAGCGTTCAGGAGGCTGGACTTGCCGGAGTTCGTGTACCCCACGATGGCAACCGTGGACCGGGCCGACCGTTGCCGTCGCCGCGCCTGGACGCCGCGGTGGCGACGCACGTCGCGCAACCTGCGCTCGAGCGTGTTGATGCGACGCAGCAGCCGGCGCCTGTCCACCTCGAGCTGGGTCTCGCCGGGACCCCGGGTACCGATCCCGCCCGCCTGCTGGCTGAGCCGGTAGCCGCTCCCCCGCAGGCGAGGCAGCCGGTAGCGCAGCTGCGCCAACTCCACCTGCACCTTGCCCTCGGTGCTGGAGGCGTTCTGGGCGAAGATGTCCAGGATGACCGTGGTGCGGTCGATCGCCGTGCGGCCGAGGATGCGCTCGAGGTTGTACTGCTGCGCCGGACTCAACACGTCGTCGAACACCACCGTGTCGGCGTCGTACTCCTCGGACACATCACGGATCTCGAGCGCCTTCCCCCTCCCGACATAGGTGGCCGGGTCGATGCGGTCCCGGCGCTGCATGACACGATGCACCGGGTCCGCACCAGCGGTGTCGGTGAGCCGGGCCAACTCGTCGAGGGACTCCTCCACGTCGACCGTCGAGAGCGGCGGCCTGATGACGCCGACCAGCACGATCCGCTCGCGGAAGGCGCGGTCGATGAAGCCGCCGGCCTCCCCGCCGAACTCGCCGAACGCCCCCCGGTGGCCAGCGGTGTGCTGGTCGCCCGCCGGGTCGGTCATGAATCGCCGCCGGTGAGTGCCGCCGGCTCCGGCGCCTCGACGTCGGCGACGTAGATCACGGTGACCCGCAACTCGACGGTGGAGCCGACGATCGCCTCGGCGACCCCTCCGGGCATCTCGACCTCAACGGACCCCTCGACAAGACCCCACTGGTGCAGCCGCCAGGCCACCGCCGCCGCTCCGCTGCCGCAGGCCGAAGTCACACCCACGCCGCGCTCGAACACGCGCATGCGCACCCGCGCTCGGTCCACGACGGCCACCGCCTCGAAATTCACCGGGCCGAAGCGCTGCTGCATCTCCGCGCCCACCGATTCCAGCGGCAGCGCCTCGAGGGCACCCTCGTCGCTGACCAGCGCCACGACGTGAGGGTTGCCGACCGACACCCAGCCGGCGCGTAACTGCACCGGCGTCAGGTCAGCGAGGATCGCTTCGGCGTCCGTTGTCCGCTCGCCATCCTCGCTCGGCCGACCAAGATCGATCCTGGCGCGGCTGCGGATTCGCCCGAACCCCCCTCCCGCATCGTCGGCGTCGGCGAAGCGGGAGCTGTCGATGACGACCCTGCGGTCGCCGGCGATCGTGGCAATGACGGCTTCGGCCCCGTCACGGCCGGCTCGCAGGGTGAGTGCCTGGGCAAGGCAGGCCAGACCGTTGCCGCTGACTTCAGCCTCGCCGCCGTCGGCGTTGTAGAGGCGCATTGCGGCACGCAACGGTCGCGCCCCTGGCACGCCACCCGGCCCGGCCACCGGGTCGGGATCCTCATCGGGACGCACCCACATGATCCCGTCCGCACCGACCCCGCCGGTCCGGTTGCAGACCGCCCGCACCCATCCGAGCGGGCAGGGGGCGTCGCCGGTGTCGAGGCATACAAGAAAATCGTTGCCGAAGACGTGGTGCTTGGTCAGGTGCATCGGTCGAACGTCTCCAGGAGAGCGGGAAGAACCTCTATCGGATCCTCCCGTACATCCAACCACCGAATGCGAGGGTCGCGCCGGAACCAGCGTTCCTGGCGCCGCGCAAACCGGCGCGTCCGGCGAACCGCCTCCTCCAGAGCCTCCGGCAGGCTGCACCGGCCCTCCAGGTGTTCCAGCAACTCGCGGTACCCGAGAGCGTGCCGGGCCGTGCGTGACAGCGGCGCCGCGGCGTCACCGTCACGCAGCCGGCGCACCTCCTCCAGGAATCCGGCGTCGAGTTGCGACCGGTAGCGCTCGGCGATCCGGGCGTCGAGCAGCGGGCGCGGCAGGCGCAACCCCACCTGACAGAAGCGACTCGTGCCGTAGCTATCGAGTCCGGGGCCGTAGGAGGAGAACGGCAGCCCGCTGCCGAGCGTCACCTCGAGAGCGCGAACGATGCGCCGCCGGTTCTGCGGCCCGGTTCGCTCGGCGGCGATCGGATCGTTGCGCCGCAGCCGCTGGTAGAGGGCGGTCGTATCCGGTTCGGCCTCCAGCTCGGCCCTGACGTCGGGATAGGTGCCCGGGATGCTCAGGTCATCCACCACGGCGCGCACGTAGAGCCCTGTGCCTCCGACGGCCACCACGGCGACACCGCGCCGGTCCGCCTCGGCCAGCACGGGCAGTACCGCCGCCTGGTACGCGCCGACCGAGAAGTCCTCACCCGGGGCCACGAGATCGATCCCACCGAACGCCACGCCGGCAAGCTCTGCCGGCGTCGGGGTGGCGGTGCCAACATCCATGCCGCGGTAGACGGCCATGGCATCCATCGACAGCAGTTCGGCGGGTTGTCGCCGGCGGGCGACCTCCAGCGCCAGGGCCGACTTGCCCGAGGCGGTGGGGCCGACAACGGCGAAGCGCCGGGGAAGCCCGGCGGGCCGATCGTTCAGGCCGCGACCACCGGGATGCGCTCACGGCGCGCCGGGGTGGCGCGAACGGCCGCGAGTTCGCCGAGAAGGTAGTGCGCCGCGGCGCCGGTGACGTCCACGTCGACGAACGAGCCGGGTCGCATCGGCCCGCCCGACGAGAAGTGCACGAGCTTGTTCTGGCGGGTCCGCCCGCTGTGAAGTTCGGGGCGGGTCTTGCTGGGTCCCTCCACGAGCACCTCCTCCCGGCGGCCGATGCGAGCCTCGTGGCGGCGCCGGGCCGAGCGCTCCACGACCGCGCGGAGACGCTCGTAGCGTTCGGTCACGGTCTCGGGGTCCACAAACCTGCCCGCCATGCCGGCGGCCTCGGTTCCCGGACGCGGCGAGAACACGAACGTGAAGGCGCTGTCGAACTCCGCCTCGGCAACCACGGCGAGCGTCGCGGCGAAATCCTCCTCGGTCTCACCCGGGAAGCCCACGATGATGTCGGTGCTGACGGCGAGGTCCGGTATCGAGCGCCGGGCGGCTGCCAGCCGCTCGAGGTAGCGCTCGGCCATGTAGCCACGGTGCATGGCGGCCAGCACGGTGTCGCTGCCCGACTGCAGGGGAAGGTGCAGGTGCTCGCATACGGCGGGCGTCTCGGCCATCGCCGCCACCGTCTCGGGCCGCAGATCCTTGGGGTGCGGGCTGGTGTAGCGGACACGCCGGATCCCGTCGACGGCACCGACGGCACGCAGCAACTCGGCGAACATCGGGCGGACGGGAACCTTCTCCCCGGCGCGGCGGCGAGCCAGCGCCAGGTCGCGACCGTAGGAGTTGACGTTCTGGCCGAGCAGCGTGATCTCCACGACGCCGCTTCGGGCCAACTCGCCGACCTCTTCCCGCAGCGTCTCGAAGGGCCGGCTGATCTCTGGACCGCGCACCGCCGGCACGATGCAGAAGGCGCAGGAGTTGTCGCAACCGATCTGGATCGTCACCCACGCCGAGTGCGGCAGATTCCGGCGCACCCCGAGGGCCGACGGGAACGCCTCGGCATCGGCGCGGACCGCCTCGGAGAGGATCTCGGTGATCGGACCGACGTCCGCGGCACGGGCCAGGAGTTCGGCGGCACGGTGCACGTTGTGGGTACCGAACACGACGTCCACGTGAGGTGCCCGCGTGCGGACGAGGTCCTGATCCTTCTGCGCCAGGCAGCCCCCGACGGCGATCTGCATACCCGGGCGGGAGCGCTTGAGAGACTTGAGCCTGCCCAGGTAGGCGTAGAGCTTCTGATCAGCCTTCTCGCGAATGCAGCAGGTGTTCACCACGACCACGTCGGCATCGTCGGGCGCCTCGGTGGCGACCATGCCGTCGGCCTCCAGCAGACCCGCGACACGCTCGGAATCGTGCTCGTTCATCTGACACCCGAAGGTGCGGATGTAGTAGCGCTTGACCCGGCTCACCCCTCCAAGCGTAGAGCCCCCCTGCTCGGCCGGTACCGCCGGGCACCACCGGGGTGCCGCGGAACGCTAACCAGGCGCGCCGGCCGGGACAGGCACCTCGCTCGTAGACGCCTCGGGCTCCTCGACGGGTTGCGGCAGCAACACCTCCGTGACCTTCTCGGTCAGCTCGAGCACGAGCGCCGGGTTCTCACGCAGGAACTGCTTTACCTTCTCGCGCCCCTGACCGATCTGATCGCCCTGGTACGTGTACCAGGCTCCCGACTTCTTCACGATGTCGAGCCCCACCGCCATGTCGAGAACCGAGCCCTCCCGGCTGATGCCATGGGAGTACATGATGTCGAACTCGGCCGTGCGGAACGGCGGTGCCGTCTTGTTCTTCACCACGCGGACGCGGGTGCGGTTGCCGATCGCCTCGGCGCCGTTCTTGATGGACTCGATCCGGCGGATGTCGAGCCGTATCGAGGAGTAGAACTTCAACGCCCGACCGCCGGAGGTGGTCTCCGGGGAGCCGAACATGACCCCGATCTTCTCGCGCAGCTGGTTGACGAAGATGCACACGGCCTGGCTCTTGTGCAGGTTGGCGGTGAGCTTGCGCAGGGCCTGGGACATGAGCCGGGCCTGCAGACCCACGTGGGTGTCACCCATCTCCCCCTCGATCTCGGCCCGGGGTGTGAGCGCGGCCACGGAGTCGATCACGACCACGGCGATGGCACCCGAGCGGATGAGAACGTCGGCGATCTCCAGCGCCTGCTCGCCGGTGTCGGGCTGGGAGATCAGCATCTCGTCCACGTCCACGCCGATGGCGCGGGCGTAGATGGGGTCGAGGGCGTGCTCGGCGTCGATGTAGGCGCACACCCCGCCCGCGCGCTGCGCCTCGGCCACGACGTGCAGGGCCAGCGTTGTCTTGCCAGAGGACTCGGGCCCAAAGATCTCCGTGACCCGGCCACGGGGCAGACCGCCGATACCGAGTGCCACGTCGAGCGCCAGCGCCCCCGTGGATATGGTGTCGATCTGGAGGGTGGCCTTCTCCCCCATCTTCATGACAGCGCCCTTGCCGAAGTTCTTCTCGATCTGGCGCAGTGCCAGTTCGAGCGCCTGCTCGCGCACCTTGCCGTTGCCGTTGGTGGCTGCGGTGTGCCTCGTCATTGGTCCATTACCTCCTGCGTGGCTTGAGTCCCCGGCCCCTGCGGGCGCCGGCTCCATCGATCGTTCGGGGGGAAGTCGGTCTGTGAGTATCTTGGGGAGGGGGTGTGACACACAGTGCCGTGACAAACTATGTGTAGCACCTGCTTCAACCCCGGATTACAGCAGTGTAATCCAAACGCCCGTTCGCTGCACGTCTTTTGGAGGCGCCATGACCACCGAACAGCACGACCGGCGGGAACTCCGCCGACGACTGTCCCCCCTCCAGTACCACGTGACGCAGGAGGCCGGCACGGAGCGTGCGTTTACCGGCGAATACTGGGACTGCAAGGATGACGGCGCCTACCACTGCGTGGTGTGCGAAACGGCACTGTTCTCCAGCGACACGAAGTACGACTCCGGCACCGGCTGGCCCAGCTTCCACTCCGAGATGGGCGAGGAACGCGTGGGGCGCCGTCGAGACCTGGGTCACGGGCGAATCCGCACCGAAGCGGTCTGCAACAACTGCGGGGCGCACCTGGGGCACATCTTCGATGACGGTCCCGCGCCCACCGGCGAGCGCTACTGCATGAATTCCGCATCACTGAACCTGCATCCCAGCAGCGACGAATCTGATGAGACATGTTCACAGTAATTGTCAGTATATGACCCCTACTTTCGAACTGCTCCTCAGATCGGAAGAATCGCTCGCCGCCGGCAGCGGAATCCGATGAGCATCGCAACCGACGCTGCGCCAGCGTCGGACGGAGCGGCTTTGCCTGAGTCCCCGGTACCGATCATCGACATCTCTCCAGCCGGCGATGGAGGCGAAGCCCTCGCCGGCGTCGGTCGCGCCGTCGACGAGGCCTGCCGGAACATCGGCTTCTTCGTCATCGTGGGCCATGACGTCCCCGACGCGACGATCGACGCGGTCTGGACGGCGGCGCGAGAGTTCTTCGACCTGCCGCTCGCCGAGAAGCGCCGCAGCCCGGCCCCGTCCCCGGACTACGCCTACGGCTACTCGCCCATCAGGGGCGAGACCCTGGCCCGCTCCCTCGGCGACACCACGCCGCCGGACCTGAAGGAGAGCCTCAACATGGGCCCGCTCGATCTGCCCGAGATCGTCCCCACGGGCGCCGAGGCGATCCTGGCCGAGCCCCGCTGGCCCGAGCACCCGGCGACGCTGCGGCCCGCCTGGGAGGTGTACTTCCGCACCATGTCCGATCTGACTGCCCGGCTGCTGGCGATCATGGCCGTGGGGCTGGGGCTCCCGGAGGACCACTTCGAGCCGTTCCTCGCTCACCACTCCAGCGCCATGCGGGCGATCAACTACCCGCACCTGGACGCCCGCCCGCTACCGGGCCAGCTGCGCGCCGGCGCACACACCGACTACGGCACCCTCTCCATCCTGCGCTTCGACGACGCCCCCGGCGGGCTGGAGGTGATGGGACCCGACGGATGGGCGGCGGTGCCGATGGTGCCCGGCGGTTTCGTCGTGAACCTGGGCGACATGATGGCCCGCTGGACCAACGACCGCTGGGTCTCCACGCTGCACCGCGGCGGGCTGCCGCCGGCCGACGCGGACGTTTCCACGCGACGCCAGAGCATCGTGTTCTTCCACAACGTGCGCTGGGACGCCGAGGTCCGGTGCCTGCCGACGTGCCTGACCCCCGGCGAGTCGCCCCGCTACGAGCCGGTGCTGGCCGGGCCCCACCTGCTCAGCAAGTTCGCCAGCACCGTCGAGAGCACCTACTAGAGCGCTCCCCCATCGCAAACAGCCCCAGGGCGGTCTCGATCGGCGCCCGCCCGCTGCGTCAGTCGGCGGCGGCGAGCAGGGTTCGGGCCTGGCGGGCGAGCGGCTCGTCGATCATCTGCCCCTCGAAGGCCACCGCGCCGGCGCCGGTGCGCTGGGTCTCCGCGTAGAGCGCCAGCATGCGCCTGGCGCGGTCCACCTCCTCGGCGGACGGCTTGAAGGTGCGGTTCGCCCAGGGAACCTGAGCCGGATGGATGCAGAGTTTGCCCTTGTAGCCCAGTGCCCGACCCTGCCGGGCATCGTTGAGGAACACCTCCTCGTCCCGCAGCGCCACGACCACCTGGTCCAGCGCCACGACCCCCGCCAGCCGGCACGCCACCGCCACGCGGGAGCGGGCGTACAGCACCTCGGTGTTCTCCGGCGTCCGAATGCCCCCCAGATCAGCCACATAGTCCTCAGCCCCAAAGTAGGCGGCCACGACCGGCGGCCGCAGCACCTCGGGGGCATTCTCGACTCCGGCGACGGTCTCCAGACCCGCCATCACGCCCAGCGGCCCGATCGGCCGGAGGCGCTCGGCGACGAGTTCGACGGATTCCGCCGATTCCAGCATCGGAACCACGACACCGGTCAGTTCGGGTACCAGCGCCTCGGCCACATCGCCCTCGAACCATTCAGTGTCAACCGCGTTGACTCGCACGAAGATCGCCAGGTCGGGATGCGCTCGCCGTAGCTCGCGGGCGGCGGCCACGGCGACGGGGCGGGCCTGCGCCTTGCCGCTCGGCGCCACGGCGTCCTCCAGGTCGATGATGACGCCGTCGGGGCCACTGCGGGGCAGCTTGGGAAGCAGCTCGGGGCGGCTCGCCGGTGCGAACAGCGCGCTGCGCAGCCGGAGTCCGGAAGCGCTCACGACGCCAACTCCGGCCGGTCCCGGAACTGCTCCAGCGCCTCGGGATTGGCGATTGCCTCGGTGTTGCGCACCGGCCGCCCGCACACCACGTCACGCACCGCCAGCTCGGTGAGCTTGCCGCTGCGGGTGCGGGGGATGTCGTCGACGGCCACGACTCTTGCCGGGACGTGGCGCGGTGAGGCACCGCCTCGGATGCGGTCGCGGATCCGCTGGGTCAACTCGTCGGTCAACTCGCCCCGCAGCCGCACGAACAGCACGATGCGGGTGTCGCCGCCGATGGGCTGGCCGATCACGATGGCCTCCAGCACCTCTGGAACGCCCTCGAGGCAGCGGTAGATCTCGGCGGTGCCGATGCGCACCCCACCGGGGTTGAGGGTGGCATCGGAGCGTCCGGCGATGACCATCCCGCCGTTGGCGCTCCAGCGGGCGAAGTCACCCTGGTGCCAGACTCCGCCGAAGCGCTCGAAGTACGCCCTGCGGTACCGGGGACCGGGCGAGAGCTCGAGGGCGCTATCCGGACCGTCGCCGGCTGCCACGCCTTCTGATTCCCCGCCGCCGTCGTCCCAGAAACCGAGCGGCATCGAGGGAAACGAGTTGGTGCACACCAGCTCACCCTGGACGTCCGCCGGGCACGGCCTGCCGTCATCGTCGAACACGTCGATGGCCAGCCCGAGCGCCGGCCGTTGGATCTCCCCGGCGTACACCGGCGACGTCGGATCGCCGCCCACCAGGCAGCCGCACAGGTCGGTGCCCCCCGAGATGGAGGCCAGGTGCACGTCGGACTTCACCTCCGCGTAGACGTACTCGAAGCCCTCCGGCGAGAGCGGTGACCCGGTGGAGGTGATCGTGCGCAGGCTGTCCAGCCGGTGCGTCCGGCGTGGCGAGAGCCCCCGCTTGGCGGCTGCCTCGACGAAGCCGGCCGAGGTGCCGAACAGGGTGATCCCCTCGGCGTCGGTGAGATCGAAGAGTCTCACCGGATCGGACGCCCCGTCGTACAGCACAAGCGTGGCCTCACTCGCCAAGGCCGACATCAGCCAGTTCCACATCATCCAGCCTGCGGTCGTGAAGTAGAACACCCGGTCGCCGGGGCGCACGTCGCAGTTCAGGCGGTGCTCGACGAGGTGCTTGAGGAGGATGCCGCCCGCTCGATGAACGATGGACTTGGGAACCCCCGTGGTGCCCGACGAATAGAGCACGTAGAGCGGGTGATCGAAGGGCAGGGACACGAATTCCAACTCGGCGACGGCGCCGCTCGGGCGTTCGCCCAGGAAGTCCTCCCAAGTCACCGCCCCCGGCAAACCGCGCAGGTCCGGCTCAGGATCGAGGAACGGGACGACCACGAGCCGCTCGAGGCTCGGCAGCCGGGAAACGATCTCCCTCAGCCGCCCGAGGCAGTCGAACTCCTTGCCGCCGTAGCGGTAGCCGTCGGCGGCCACCAGCACCCTCGGGCGTATCTGCCCGAAGCGGTCGACCACGCCATTGATGCCGAAGTCCGGCGAGCACGAGGAGAACACGCCACCGAGCGCCGCCGTGGCGAGCATCAACTCGCAGGTCTCGGGGATGTTCGGCAGCCAGGCCGCCACGCGGTCCCCCGGTCGGATTCCTGTGCCCGCACCCAGCGCCCCCGCTATGCGCCGCACGTCGGACTGCAACTGCGCCCAACTCAGCTCGCGCCGCGGCCCGACCTCGCCGCTGAAGACGACGGCGGGAGCATCGTCGTCGCGCCGCAGCAGGTTCGCGGCGAAGTTCAGCCGCGCGTCGGGAAAGAACCGGCCGTCGTAGATCTCCGCAGCCGGCTCGAAGACGCGCTCGCCGCGGGACTCGGCGATCACCTCGCAGAAGTCCCAGGCCGCCGACCAGAACGCCTCGGGGTCGGCCAGGGAGAAGCCGTGGAGTCCGGTGTAGTCGACGAACGACCCGTGGCCCTCGCGTTCCAGCGCCTCGCAGAACGCCCGCAGGTTGGTCGACTCCGGCGCCGGCGGCGACCAGAGCGGCCCATGCCGCCGGGCGGAAGTGGCGTTCGGTGGAGATCCGGGGTCCATGCCGGGCGCGAGCATTGCACACGACCCCACACCGGCAGAAACCATGGCGACAGCGACGACGGCCACGTGCGAGGTATCGCCAACAGGGTGCCGCGGGGATCGAGCACGCGGGGCCTCGATCCCCGCTGCCTGCTCACGAGCGCTGCAGTCGTCGGCTGTACGCTCAGCAGCACCAGCGACCGGCCATCACAGGCGCGCAGAGAGGAGCCAACGTGACCGACCCGCTCGGGCATCTCTTCCAGGCCCTGCGACGCACCGCAAGGCGCCGCCACCGGCGCCGCTCATCGATCGTCCTGGTCGCGCTGCTTTCCAGCGGCGCGCTGCTGCTCGCCGCCTGCGGTCAGTCGGATGCGGAGCCCGCAACTGCACCCGCGCCGGCACCGGCTCCCGCAACCGAGCCCCCACCACCGGAACCCGAACCCCCAGCGCCCGCTCCCGAACCCCCACCGCCCGAACCGGCACCTGATCCACCGCCGGCGCCCGAACCCCCGCCGCCGGAGCCACCACCCCCGGCACCGGCGCCCGAACCGCCACCCGCGCCCGAACCACCCCCGGCACCCGATCCACCTCCGGCGCCCGAACCGCCACCCGCGCCCGAACCACCACAGGATCCCTACCCACCGCCGCAGGAGGCGGAGACGATCGAGGAGACCGCACCGGACGAGTCCGCCGGCTACGACGCGCCCGGCGCCTTGGAGGTACCGCTACCCCTTCCCGCCGGTGAACCCGGCGAGATCATCGACGTCGAAAAGTTGGATGTCGGCGAGGATTTCGTGGCTTACCGCATCCTCTATCACTCCCGCTCGCTGCGCGGCGACGACATCGCCGTCTCGGGGTTCGTGGCGACGCCGGGCGGCGAGCCACCACCCGGCGGCTGGCCTCTGGTGGCTTTCGCGCACGGGACGACCGGCATGGCCGACGTCTGCGCCCCCTCGCACGAAGCCGAGGAGATCATCGCCGAGGACGGCGCCTACCTCGAGGGCTACGCCATCGTGGCCACCGACTACGAAGGGCTCGGCACGCCCGGCCTGCACCCCTACATCGTCGGTCGCAGCGAGGCCCGCGGCGTGCTCGACAGCGTGCGTGCGGTGCAGAGCCTCGACGGCATCTCCGTCACCGAGGAGTTCGTGGTGTGGGGTCACAGCCAGGGCGGTCATGCCGCCCTCCACGCCGGGCAGAATTGGCAGGAGTACGCACCCGAACTGAAGCTGCTCGGCGTGGCGGCGGGCGCTCCCCCCTCCCAATTCTCCCTGCTGTTCAACGTGCTGATGGGCGGGCCGTTCCAGGGGTACGTGGCCATGGCCTCGGGCGCGTTCGCCGAGGCGTACGACGAGATCGAGTTGTCGCAGGTCTTCACGGACGAGGCGATCGGCCTGTTCGAGATCCTCGAGAACGGCTGCACGGGAGAGGTCTTCGCCGTGTTCAACCCAATCGCAGCCGAGGAACTGCTCAAGGTGGAGAACCCCTTGACCGTCCCGCCCTGGGATCGGGTCATCGTCGAGAACGACGTGAACACGGCGCCCGTGCCGGTTCCGCTGGTCATCATCCACGGCACCGACGACGAGCAGATCCCCGCGATCAGCAGCCAGTTCCTGCTCGGCCAGCTCTGCACGAAACCCGGTCAGGGCCCCACCGTGCGCCTCGAGTATCCCGGCGAGGATCACGAAAGCGTCATCGATGTCCAGCGCGATGACCTGCTCGAGTGGATCGCCGGCCGCTTCGCCGGTGATCCGGCTCCGGACACCTGCGCCGGTTGACGGAGGTCGACACCGTGACACCGGGATCGCAGTCACACGCGCCCGGCACCGCTCAGGAAGCCATCTTCGTCGAGGGCACCAGCGCCCACTGGTTCCAGCACTTCGCCACTGATCCCGACGCCACGGCCGGCCAGGTCGTTGCCGCCGTGCGGGTACCGCAGCAGGTCGCCGCCGCGACGGGGGTGAACCTCGTCGTGGGCTTCGGCGCCGAGATGACCGGCCGGCTCGGGCTGGAGGCTCCGGTCGGACTCAAGCCCTTCACCGAGATCAGCGGCAGCAGCGGGCGCCGGGCCATCGCCACCCAGTAGGACGTCTTCTTCTGGATCCACAGCAACCGCCACGACCTCAACTTCGACGTGGCACTCGCAGCACGTCGGGCCTTCGACTCGATCGGCACCCTGGCCCGCGAGACACCGTCGTGGGTCTACCGGGACAGCCGTGACCTCACGGGCTTCGTCGACGGCACCGAGAACCCGCCCGTCGACGAGGCCCGGCAATTGGCGGTGATCGCCGACGGGCCGGGCCGGGGCGGGAGCTTCGTGCTGGCACAGCGGTGGATCCACGATCTCGACGCTTTCGCCGCCCTCGCCACCGGCGAACAGGAGCAGGTCATCGGGCGCACCAAGCCGGACAGCGTGGAGTTGGAGGACCTGCCGGCGGACTCGCACGCGGGCCGCGTCGTGCACACCGACGAGGACGGCGAGGAGATCGAGATCTACCGTCGCTCGGTCCCCTACGGCACCTCCACCGAGGCGGGCCTGTACTTCCTGGCGTTCACCGACGACCTGGCCAAGATCGACCTGATGCTGGCCGCCATGTTCGGCGCCACCGGCGACGACCACCACGACCGTCTCGTGGTGTTCTCCGAGACGGTTTCCGGGGCCTACTACTACGCGCCCCCGACCGAAGCCCTCACCCGCCTCGGCCTGCTTGCCTGAAGCACGGCCGCGCCGCGGCCGCGGCGCTTAGATGCGGCGCGTGCGCCCCTCCCAGTACGGGTCCCTCAGTCGCCGCTTGTAGAGCTTGCCGTTGGGGTCTCGCGGCAGTTGCTCGGCGAAGTCCAGCGAGTGCGGCCTGCGCTGCTTCGCCAGCCGGCCCTCCAGGAACTCCAGAATGGCCTGCTGCGTCTTCTCGCTCGGTTCGACGCCCGGTACCGGCTCCACGACCGCCTTGATCTGTTCCCCGAGATCCTCGTCGGGAACGCCGAACACCGCCACGTCGCCCACCAGCGGGCACTGCTGCATTACTCCCTCGATCTCCGCCGGGTAGATGTTGACCCCGCCCACGATGATCATGTCACCGGCGCGGTCATTGAGGAACAGGTAGCCCTCCTCGTTGAAGTACCCCACGTCACCAACGGTGAAGTAGTCGCCCCGATGGGAATCGGCCGTCTTCTTCTCGTCCTTGTGGTAGTTGAAACGAAGGCGCTCGGGCATCTTCATGTAGACGGTGCCGCTCTGTCCCGGCGGCAGTTCCCGGCCCTCGGCGTCGACGACGATCACCTCGGTCTCGGGCCAGGGCTTGCCCACCGTTCCGGGGAAGCGCCGCCAGTCCTTGGGGCCGGCAAGTGTCCCGCCGCCCTCCGTGGCGGCGTAGTACTCGTAGATGCAGTCCCCCCACCAGTCGAGCATCCGCTGCTTGGTCTTGACCGGGCAGGGTGCCGCCGCATGGATCACGTGCCGTAGCGACGACACGTCGTAGCGGTCCCTCTCTGCTTCGGGAAGCTGCAGCAGCCTGTGGAACATGGTCGGCACCAGGTGTGTGTGCGTGACGTGGTGGCGCTCAATCAGGTCGAGCGTCCCGAGCGCGCTCCACCGGTCCATGAGCACGACGCTGTGGCCCATGTGCAGCGACATCGTGGTCCACAAGCTGGCGGCGGCGTGATATATCGGCGTCGCGCACAGGAACACGTTGTCGTCGTGGGGCTGGATTCCGAAGAGCATCAGCAGCAGGCCGGCGACGGCGGCCGACTCGTCGGGATGCCGGCCACTCAGGGCCCGGCGCACCCCTTTGGGCCGCCCCGTCGTGCCGGAGGTGTAGCCCATCGTCGCACCCGTCGACGGGTCCTCCGGGCGGGTGGCCGGATGGCCCGCCGTCAACTCCTCGATCGATCTGAAACCATCGATCGTGCCCACCGAGAACGCATGGCGGATATCGGCACCGTCGAGGACGCCCGCCGCCTCGGTGGCAAAGCGCTCGTGGCCGATCAGAACCTTGGCGTCACTGTCGGCAACGATGTAGGCGATTTCCGAGGCGCTGAGGTGCCAGTTGACGGGCGTGACGAACAGGCCGCTCTGGTAGGCCGCAAGCATCGAGGCGATCTGCTCCAACCCGTTCGGCAGAACGGTGACGACGCCGTCGCCGACTCCGAGACCCATGGAGCGCAGCCCGTGCGCGTACCGGTTGGTGAGATCCGCCAAGTCGCCGAACGAGGTGCGCCACCCCTCAGGATCCACCACGGCGAGACGATGAGGGTCGGCGTGTGCGATGCTCCAAAACCCCAGGCTGTCGCTCATGGCACCTCCTCCGGCGGGAGGCGAACATACCGCGTCCCGACGCCGGACACAGGTTGCCCGAGACCGCCGCGAGCGCCAACGGCTCGACGTGCCGAGTCGTCACCCTGGCGCAACCGTGGGGAAATGTCGGGGTGGACAATCCCAAGGAATGTGTATATCTTGCGGTCTCTGTGGAATTACTCATTCCCCTCGCGACTTTCCTGGGCACCTGCCTTCTCATCGCGCTGTTCGCGTGGTGGTCGGGCGCGTGGCGTTCGGTGCTCAGCGGGATCCGGGAGGACGTGATCGACCCGAGCAGAGATCCGGAGTTGCTGCTCCGCTCGACCGAGAGCCAGTGGATCGAGAACCACGAGTTCTGGCAGATGTCCGAGGTCGAGGAGATCGCCCTCTAGCCGACCCGGTCGAGGGCGCCGCGCGCCGCCGAAAGCGGTCCGCACGACTCAGTTCCGGCTGACGAACTCCTCAAGATCCAGCAGGAGATCCTTCGCCGCTGTCCCACCTCCGTACGGTCCGCGCCTGCCGTCCGCGCGGACGACCCGGTGACACGGAACGACCAGCGCCACCGGATTGGTCGCCATGGCCGTACCGACCGCCCTTGCCGCGCCCGCACTGCCGGCCTCAGCCGCCACCGCCGAGTAGCTGCGGGTCTGCCCGTAGGGAATCGCGAAGGTCACCTCCAGTGCCCTGCGGTAGAAGCCGCTGGTCCCGCGCCAATCCACGGGCACGGTGAAGCCCTGCAGCCGGCCTGCGAAGTAGTCGTCGAGTTCGCGCCGGACGACGTCGAGCGGCGCCGCGGCCACCGTCACGCGCGGCGAGACCGACTCGACTATGGCCGCGGCCAGTTGCTCGACCCCGGAGTCAGCAGTCCCGGCCACCCCCTCGGGCAGGAAGCACAGCCGCCGCAGACCCGCCTCAGTGACGGCCAACCCCAGGCGCCCCACGGGGCTGTCGATGTCCCACACCCAGACCTCGCCCGCGTTCCCGTTGCGAGCGTTGCTCACGTCCACCTCGTCCACGCCGCTGATCACCTCGCCCTTCCTGGCCGGGTCGCGGGCGCAGCGTAACCGCGGCCGGGGGAGCCGCCCGGCGCGGTCACGCGGACGCGACCGGTGCCGCCGCGCCGGCGAGCGCTCGGGGCGGGGTCAGTGTCCCCGAGAGGTGCGCTGGACGGCAATGTCGGCGACCCAGCGCCCGTCTGTTTCCACCGCGCTGAGGACCTCCATCGCGGCCAGCAGGAACCTGAGGATGTCGGTGATGCCGGCACCGTCGGGCAACTCGAAGACGAGTCCCCGCCGCGTGTGGTCCTGACGCACCGCCCATGCCGCCGGCACCTCCACGCCGCGCTCGGACAGCCGGCGAACCGCGAAGCGGCCGGACGCGTGGGAAATCCCGATCGTTCCCAGAACCGTGCTCCGGCCGCGCCGGTGCTGCGGTACCCAGGTGGCGAGCGGGACCGCGGGTCCCAGCGACGAGAACATGCGTCCCAGCGGTGATGCGGGCGGCCGGTCCTCGTCGGGCACCCAGGGCTGCACGTTGAGCCACCCCCTGCCGTCGCCGCGGGCGGCCAGGTCCTCCATGCACGACAGGACCTCGGCGGTGTCGCCGGTGGTGAACAGAACGCTCGTGCGGTCAACGACCATGGCGCGATGTTGCCACACTCCGCGCCCGGCACCGGCGGCGCGCCGGGCGTTGCGGCCGCTCGAGCCCGCCGGCCGGTACCGTACGACCGCGTGAAGCTGATTCTGATTCGTCACGCCCTGCCCGAACGGGTGGAGAACTGTGACGGGCCTGCCGATCCCGGCCTCACCGATGTGGGACACGAGCAGGCGCGGCGCCTGGCGGAGTGGCTGCGGGACGAAAACATCGATCACGTCGCTTCGAGCCCCAAGCGCAGGGCGGTCGAGACCGCCCAACCGCTCGCCACCCAGCGGGGACTCGAGGTGGAGACCGTGGCGGGTTTCTCGGAGATCGACGGCGGCAGCAACACATACATCCCGTACGAGCAGATGAAGCGCGAGCGACACGAGATCTGGCGCCACCTGCGCAGCGGCCGCTGGAAGGAGGCCGGCTTCATCGACCCTCAGCGGTTCCGTGACGAGGTGGCTGCCGCCTTCGCCGGCTGGGAGGCCGAACACCGCGACCAAACCGTTGCCGTCGTGGCGCACAGCGGCACCGTCAATGCCCTCGTCAGCCACCTGCTGGACATCGAGAACGTCTTCTTCTTCAGTGTGGACTACACGGGCATGTCCCGCCTGCGGCGGAACGTCCTCGGCGGCATGCACGTCACGTCGCTGAACGAGACAGCGCACCTCCACACGGTGCGCAACACCCTCGACCCCCTGCCGGCACCGTGAGCATCCCGGGGCTCGAGCCGGCCCGCCCGCTGCGTGTGCTGGCGCTGGCCAAGCAGATCCCCGTGTTCGAGAACATGCGACTCGGTCGCGACAACCGGCTCGTGCGCGACGGGCTGGCACTGCACATGAACGACTACTGCCGGCGCGGCGTCGCTCAGGGCTTGCAGATCGCCCGCGCCAGCGGCGGCACCCTCAGTGTGCTGACCCTGGGGCCACCCTCGGCGGACACGGTGTGCCGGGAGGCCATCGCCTTCGGCGCCGACGCCGGCTTCCACGTGACCGATCCGGCTTTCGCCGGCTCTGACACCCTCGCCACCGCACGGGCGCTGGCCGCCGCTGTCGACCACCTCGGCACCTTCGACCTGATCCTGGCGGGGCGGAACTCCGTGGACGCCGAGACCGGCCAGGTGCCCCCGCAACTCGCCGAGGTGCTCGGCCTGCCGTTCGCCTGCGGGGTTCGCCGGCTGCGCCTCGCCGGGGAGCGGCTGTCGCTCCTCCTCGAGCACAACGACGAGTGGCTGGAGGCCGAGCTGGAACTCCCGGCGCTGCTGTCGTGCGCTGAGCGGCTGATCGATCCCTGCAAGATCAAGGACCCGGTCGTCTGGGCGGGCGTTGACGCCGGGCGCATCCGGGCGATCGGTGCCGACGAGCTGGGGCCCGGCCCGTGGGGTGCCGCCGCCAGCCCTACCTCCGTCGGACCGATCTGGACCCTGAGGATCGACCGGCGAGGCGAGATGCTCTCCGGTGCCCTTGCCGAGCAGACCGACCGGGCCATCACGGTGCTGGACGAGCGGGGAGCGCTGTCGGCCGCCGGCGCCCCGGATGTCGCCCGCGGCTCCGGGTTGGCTGTAGACCTGCCGGCGGGCGGAAGCGGCGGTCCCGCTATCGGCGTGCTGATCGAGCCGGCTCGTGACCGGCATACCCGGGAGTTGCTGGGAGCGGGCGCCCGCCTTGCTGCCGCCATCGGCGGCCACGTCGTCGCTCTGGGCCCCGCCGCGGGGGCCGAACTCGGCAGCTTCGGAGCCGACGCGGCCCGCCGGATCGCCGCCGCCGGGGCGGGCGCCGATGCCACGCCCGGTGACAGCCACGGAGGACTCGTGGAGGAGGACATCGCCGCAGCGGTCGGCGACTGGGCCGACGGCGCGCCGCCTTGGGCGATCCTGGCACCCAGCACCGCCTGGGGTCGCGAGGTGGCCTCGCGGGTGGCGGCCCGCCTGGGCGCCGGTCTGACCGGCGACGCCGTGGGACTCTCTTGCGAGGCGGGTCGACTGATCGCCGACAAACTGGCCTTCGGCGGGTACGTGATGGCGGCCATCAAGTGCTCCTCAGCGGTGCAGATGGCGACGGTGCGTGCCGGCGTACTCGGACTGCCCGAGCCGCGCCGGACGCCTGATCCGCCCGTGACCGAAATCACCGTGACGCCGCGCGGGCGCTTGCGGGTGCTGCGACGCACACGGGACGACGACGGCGACCAGCTGGCCCACGCCGAGGTGGTGATCGGTGTGGGTGTGGGCGTGGACGTGGCCGACTACGAACGTCTGCAGGCCGACGCCCGCAAGATCGGCGCCGAGTTGTGCGCCACCCGGAAGGTGACCGATGTTGCGGCCATGCCCCGGGCCCGCCAGGTGGGCATCACCGGCCACTCGATCTCACCCCGGCTGTACATCGCCATCGGCTTGTCGGGAAAGTTCAACCACACCGCGGGCGTGCGGTCGGCGGGCAGCATCGTTGCCGTCAATCCCGATCCCGACGCCCCGATCTTCGACTGGTGCGACGTCGGTTTCGTGGCCGACTGGCGCGAGGTCTTCGACGAGTTGATCCCCCGCCTACAGGCCGCCCTGGCGTCCTAGGTGTGATAACCGGGGAGGTGCTCGGGGACTATTCCCGGACTTCCTTCGGCATGGCCTTGGCGGCGTACTTCTGCCAGTTGTCCTGCAGGGCGTCGATGAGCTGATTCACGAACAGCGGCGACATGTGGATCCGCTGGACAACGACCCCGTTGCGGGGCTCGGCGCCGTCGAAGTTCATCCGCACGAAGTCCAGTGTGAACTCGTAGGGACTGTGCGTGACGGCGGCGAAGTTCGCCCAGCAACCGCCCTCGAGTTCCGGGGGCAGGCGGATCGACACCTCGCGCTTGGCTCTCGAGTCCTCTGCCATGTCGACCTCCCTGCCTTGGTGGTTCGGCGGGGAAGCCCACGCCGACCCGCACGACCCATAGCATCGCAGACCCGGCGACGCGCGCCCGGGGAAGCCGCGGCGCAGCACCTCGATCGTCTCCTGCAGGCCGTGCTCGACGAGATCCCCACCCAACCCTCGATGTCGCATCCCCCCCTCGGCGGAAGGGGGCTGCGGCTACTCGCCGGTGAACTTGGGTTTGCGCTTTTCGACGAAGGCCTCGACTCCTTCGCGGAAGTCGGCCGTGGTGCGGAGGTAGCCGTAGGCGAGGCCCTCGAGTTCGAGGCCGACTGGCAGCGGGCCGTCGTAGGCCTGGTTGAGGACGCGCTTGGCCATGCGCAGCGCCAGGCCAGGCAGGGCTGTCAGCTCGGCCACCAGACGGTCGGCGGCGGCGTCGAGTTCGGCGCGGGGCACGACCTCGGACACCAAGCCGACGGCTAGCGCCTCGGCGGCACCCATGCGCCGGCCCCTCATGACCAGATCCTTGGCGCGACCCAGGCCGATCATGCGGGTGAGGCGCTGTGACCCCCCGCTGCCGGGGATCATGCCGAGGGAGATCTCGGGCTGGCCGAGCTGCAAGTCGTCTGCGGCGATGCGGAAGTCGCAGGTCAGGGCCAGTTCCAGGCCCACGCCGAACGTGAAGCCGTGCAGCTTGGCGACGACCGGCTTCGGACAGCGTTCGGGAGCCGCCACGTTGTGGTGCAGCCGGGTCAGCACGTCGGGCGAAGCCTCCAGGAATCCGGCGATGTCGCCCCCGGCGGTGAAAGCCCGCTCCCCCGCCCCGGCGAGCACGACGACGCGCACCTCAGGGTCACGGCCGCACGCCTCGAAGAGCGCCGACAGGTGCTCACGCGCCAGCATCGTGATGCGGTTGAGCTTGCCCGGCACGTCGAGGGTGATCGTGGCGACGCCGCGCTCGGGATCGCGCTCGAAGCGGAGACCATCCAGCTCCGCTGGATACCTCACCTGGTTGGGATCACTCGTTGCCATACGGTCGGTTCTCCTTCCGCGGTCTTCACGCGGGATGGTTCGGCTGCGCCGGCGCCTCCCGCAGGAGGCGGCGCAGGATCTTGCCGGACGGGCTTTTCGGCAGGGCATCGGGGAAGTGGTAGTGACGGGGGCGCTTGAAGCGGGCCAGATCATCGGACGCCAGGCAATAGGCATCCAGCCGGGCGGCAGCCTCATCGCCGGCCCGCGCGGCGGCGTCGAGCACCACGAACGCGGTGACCGCTTGGCCCAGCCGGGCGTCGGGCAGGCCTACCACGGCCACCTCCCGCACCCCCGGAGCGCGCTCCAGCACGTCCTCAACCCCGAGGGGGTGGACGTTCTCGCCACCGCTGATGATCATGTCGTCGATCCGGCCGACGATCCAGAGGTTTCCGCCGGCGTCGCAGCGAGCCAGATCGCCGGTGAAGTACCAGCCGTCCCGGATCGAGTTGGCGTCGGCGTCGGGACGGTTCCAGTAGCCGGCGAAGGCTTCGTCCGAACTCAGGTGGCAGATGATCTCGCCGACCTCACCCGGCTCCACCTCGTCATCGGGGCCGGCGCCGGGCTCGGGGCGCACGAGGCGCAGCCGCGCATTGGTGGCGGGCCGGCCCGCGCAACCGGGTGCCGCCCGCTGGTCGAAGTGGACGGAGTAGGTGTACACCTCGGTTGAGCCGTAGTGGTTGACGAACACCTCGGGGGCGAACACCTCGACGCAGCGCTCCACGAGCGCACTGGTCATGGCCGCCCCGGCGTAGGCGAGGGAGCGCACCACCGAGACGTCGGCCGTGGCCAGCCGCGGCGAGTGAACCAGGTCGTGGAACAGCGTGGGGGCCAGGTACAGCGACCCGATCCGCTCGGTCTCGATGAGCCTCAGCGCCGCCGCCGCATCCCAGTCGGGCTGGCAGACGAAGCAGCCGCCGACGATCTGCGCCGCCAGGAGGGTGTGGATGCCCATGGTGTGGTACAGCGGCATCACCCCGAGGGTGCGCTCGCCGTAGCGATAGTTCTGGTGCAGGGCCTGTGAGAGACCGCTGGCCCGCTCGGCCGCGTGGCTGCGGGGCACGCCCTTCGGCCGGCCCGTGGTGCCCGAGGTGTACAGGAAGATGGAGGTCTCGCGGTCGTCCAGGTCCGCAGCGGGCGACGCCGGCCCGGCAGCCTCGCCGGCGGCTCGCAGTTCGGCGTACCGCTCGCACGGCACCGAGCACCCTCCGTCGCGGAGGCGTTCGACGAGATCGGCGGAGGATCCGGGGTCGCCGGTTGCGACCGCCACGAACCTGTCCACCGTGTCGCCGCACGCCAGGGCGTGCTCCAAGGCGGCCTCCTCGAAAACAACGACCATCGCCCCGGAATCGGCGACGCAGTAGGCCACGTCCGCCGCGGCCACCCGCCACGACAGCGGCACGAAGACGGCGCCCAGCCACTGGCACGCCCAGTACACCTCCACCGCCTCACGCCGGTTCTTGAGCACGACGGCCACCCGGTCGCCCCGGCCCACGCCGAGGGATGAGAGCCCGGCCGCCAGCGAGGCGGCGACGCGCTGCAGGCTCCCGTAGTCCAGGCGGCTGTCGCCGTCGACCACGGCATCAGCATGAGGGGAGCGCTCGGCGGCGCAGAGCAGCGAGAGCCCGAGATTCACGCCGGTTCCGCCGTTTCACCGGCGGCCGCGGCGGCGATCGCGTCGATGATCGGGGCGTAGCCGGTGCAGCGGCACAGGTGCCCGGAGAGCATCTCGGCGATCGCGGTGCGGGTGGGCGCCGGGTTCTGCGCCAGGAAATCCACGGCGGCCATGAGGATGCCGGGAGTGCAGAAGCCGCACTGCAGGGCGAAGTGCTCCCGGAACGCCTCCTGCAACGGGTGCAGGCGTCCGCCGTCGGCGAGGCTCTCCACCGTGCGCACGTCGGCCTCGTCGGCCTGAACGGCCAGCAGCAGACAGGAACGGACGGCCGCCCCGTCGAGGTGGACGGTGCAGGAGCCGCACACACCGTGTTCGCAGCCCACGTGCGTTCCGGTGAGTCCCAGCCGATGGCGCAGGAAGTCCGATAGCAACAACCGGTCGGGCACCGGCTCGCGGTAGCGCCGGCCGTTCACCGTGACGGCGATCTCGGCAACGACCTTCACGAGTCGGTCTCCCCCGCCGACGCCCAGGCCTGGCGGATCACCTGCTCGCTGAGTCGCGCCACCAGGTGGCGCCGGTAGGCGGCGGAGGCGTGCAGGTCGTCGAACGGATCGGCAGCGGCGGCCGCCAGACGTCCGGCCTCGGCGACGGGACCGTCGCCTGCGCAGTCGAGGCGCTCACCGACCAGGGCGCCGGCCGCCTCGGTCGCCAGCAGGGGCCTGTCAGCCACGGCGCCCAACCCCAGCCGCACCTCGGCCACGACGCCGTTGCGGCGACGCAGCGCGCAGGCTGCCATGGCGAGCGCGAAGTCGCCGTGGCGCTGAGCCATCTCGGCGAACCCGTAGCCCCAACCCGGCGCCGCCGCCGGCCAGACCGCCTCGGTGAGCATTTCATCGGGTTCCAGAGAGGACGTGAAGTGGTAGACGAACAGGTCGTCCGCGGCGATGCCGCGCCTCCCACCCCGTGACTGCACCTGCACCGACCCACCCAGCGTGAGCAGCGCCAGCGGCAATTCGCCCCGCGCGTCCGCATGCGCCAGCGAGCCGCCCACCGTGCCGCGATTGCGGGTGACGAAGTGCCCGATGTACGGAGCGCAGGCCGCCGGCAGGGGCAGCGCCCGGCGCAGCAGCGGCGACCGCTCCAGCTCTGCCTGCCGCACCGTCGCGCCCGTGGTGACCGTGCCGTCACTGTCGTTCACGCCCGTCAGGTCCTCGATGCGGTTCACGTCCACCAGCACTTCGGGGCGGGCCAGGCGCATGTTCAGCATGGGCACGAGGCTGCACCCGCCGGCCAGCACCCTGGCCTCGTCGCCGTGCTCCG
The DNA here is from genome assembly GCA_963668565.2 of Acidimicrobiales bacterium. Classification (GTDB taxonomy): domain Bacteria; phylum Actinomycetota; class Acidimicrobiia; order Acidimicrobiales; family CATQHL01; genus VXNF01. Next base: position 2,385,347 of record CAXXMX010000010.1, on the reverse strand, counting down.
CCAGAACCGCCAGGGCCTCCTCCACGCTCTCCGGTCGCACGTAGCGGAACGGCGGCGGTTTCACTTGCCGGCACCCCGGTGGGCTTGGTCGCCTGCGGCGGTGAGGGCCTCCCAGAGACGGGGGGCGGTGAGCGGGAGTTCCAGGTCGTCGACTTCCAGGGCGTCGCACACGGCGTTGGCGAGGGCGGCCGGGGCGCTCATGGTGTTGCCCTCGCCGAGCCCCTTGGCCCCGAGGGCGGTGAACGGCGACGGAGTGCAGCGGTGCAGGATGCGCAGTTCGGGGATCTCCGTGGCGCCGGCGCAGAGGTAGTCCATGAAGCTGCCGGTCAGCAGGTTCCCGTCGGGGTCGTGCACGGTGCGCTCCAGCAGAGCGGGCCCCAGACCGTGGGCGAAGCTGCCCAGGATCTGACCGTCCACGAGGCGCGGATGCAGCAGCGTGCCCGCGTCGTGGACGGTCACGTAGTCGAGGATCCGGATCTCGCCAGTGGCGGTGTCCACCTCCACGACCGCCACGTCGGCCACGAACCCGTGCGCCGCCGAACTCACCACCTCGTCGGCGTCGTTGGGCGGGTCCAAGTTGGGGGCCGAGACGAAGGCGGTGACGGCCAGGCCCGGCTCGAGGCCCTCCGGCAGCGACTCGGGGTTCCAGTGCGCCGCCCCGGCGAGGCGCCGCAGCGAAACACCACGGTCGGGCTGGCCCACCACACGGGCCTGCCCGTCGCACAACTCGACGTCGCCAGGAGCGCACTCGAGGACGTCACCGGCGATGCGGCGCAGCTTCTCCGCGAGCTGCGCCGCCGCCTCCGCCACGGCCGCCGCCCCGATCCCGGCGAAGCGCGAGGAGTAGTTGCCCGAGGACACCGTCCAGGCGTTGACGTGCGTGTCCATCTCACTCTGCACGTCCACTTCGGTGGGGTGGAGCCCCAGCACGTCGGCGGCCACCTGGGCCGCAACAGTGCGGTGGCCCTGCCCCTGCGGGACCGTGGAGAGGCGCACCGTCACCCCGCCGAGGGGGTTCATCGCCAGAGTGGCGCCCTCGGCATTGCCCGACTTCGGGCGCCCTCTGCTGCGCTCGGTCGCTGTCTCGACCAGCGAGATGTAGCCCATGTTGGAGATCGAGGGCTCCACCACGCACGCCAGGCCGATCCCCAGGCGCGGGCCAGGCGGCTGCTTGGCTCCGCTGCCGCGCCGTTCGTCCTGGCGACGGCGGTGACCCGCATAATCCGCCGCCTCGAGGGCGTCGTCGAGGCACGCCGCGTAGTCACCGGAGTCGTACAGGCCGCCGCTGGCGGTCCGGTACGGGAACGCATCGTGCGGGATCAGGTTGCGCCGGGCCACCTCGGCAGGGTCCAGGCCCAGGCGGGCCGCACCCCGCGCCATGATGCCCTCCAGCGCCAGGTAGAGCTGCGGACCGCCGAACCCCCGGTTCAGACCCGTGGGGCACCGGTTGGTGTGCACCACACGGTTGCGGACAGCCACGTGGCGCGCCGTGTAGGCGCCGGTCAGCGAGCCGTGCATCCGGTAGAGGGTCGCCGGCTCCGGCGCCCGCAGGTAGGCGCCGACGTCCTCGATCACGTCGTAGCGCAGCGCCAGCAACTCGCCGTCGGCGGCGAAGCCGGCCTCCACGTCGGTGACCCGATGCGTGGCGGACCCGCTTGCCGCCAGGTGCTCGAGCCGGTCCTCGATCCAGCGAACGGGCACGCCGCAGAGCTTCGAGGTGAGGCCGACCAGCACGACATAGCCGAACACGCCCGCCTTGACGCCGAAGCTGCCGCCGCTGTCGGGCGGCGTGATGAGACGCAGCCGGGCGGCGGGCAGGCCGAGGGCGCCGGCGGCGACGGTGTGCAGGGTGAACGGCCCCTGGAAGTTGGCCCAGACAGTGAGAGAGTCGGCCGCGTGGTCCCAGTCGGCGATGACGCCGAAGCACTCCACCGGTGTGGCGGTCCAGCGCCCGAACGGGAACCGGCCACGCACCACGGTGTGCGCGGCGGCGAGCGCCGCGTCCGGGTCGCCGTAGCAGAACGACCGATCGGAGACCACGAGACCCGCCTCGGCGGCCTCCAGCGGGTCCAGCACGGCCTCGAGAGGCTCGTAGTCAACCTCCACCAGCTCGGCGGCGTCCTCGGCCAGGTAGCGGTCACGCGCCACAACGACCGCCACCGGCTCGCCGGCGTAGCGGACCACGTCGACGGCCATGGCGTGGTGCTCGGTCGTTCCGCGGATCACCGCACCGAGCGGGCGGCCGACCGCTGCCAGATCTGCACCCGTCAGCACCGCCACGACGCCTGGTGACCCGAGCGCGGCGGACACGTCGATCCGGCTGATGCGGGCATGGGCGAACGGCGACCGCACCAGTGCTGCGTCCATCGCCCCCGGCACCGGGGCCAGATCGTCGATGAAGCGTCCCCTGCCCCGCAGCAGCGCCTCGTCCTCGACGCGGCGCGGGGTGCTGCCGACCCATCGGCCGGTCGCGGCGACGCCCGTCACGTCACGTCTCCTCGACGGGGAGCCGCTGCCTCAGGCGCTCGTACCGGCGCCGATGGCCTGCGCCACCAGTTCCAGCGGGTGGCGCACGTCGAGACCCGCCGCGGCCAGGTGGAGCGAGCAACCGGGGTTGGCGCTCACCACGACCGAGGCCCCGGCGCGGTCCACCGCCGCCGTCTTGCGGCGGCGAATCGCGTTCGCAAGCTCCGGCTCCAGCATCGAATAGGCGCCGCCCGCGCCGCAGCACAAGCCGTCGTCGTCGAGGGTGACCAGCTCGCGGACGAACGGGCGCAGCACCGTCGACACCGCCTCGTGGCTGCGCTGCACGTGGCGCAGGTGGCAGGGGTCCTGCACCGCCACCGTGACATCCAGCGGTACCGCAGCCGGCACGGCCTCCAGCAGCACGTCGAGGCGGTCCACCAGCCACTCGTGTACATCGAACACCCTGGCGGCGAAGGCCCGCGCCTCGCTGGTGCCGAGCAGCCGCCCGTAGTCCTTCAGCGCCGCTCCGCAGCCCGCTGAGTCCACCAGCACGGGGCGGTCGTCGCCGGACAGACCGGCGATGACCGCCCGGGCGATGGCGACGGCGTCGAGCTCCAGCCCGGCGTGCGTGTGCAGCGCGCCGCAGCACGGCGCCGCGCCGGCTGTGGGCGTCACTCCCACTCCCGCGGCCTCCAGGACCCGCTGGACGGCAAGATGGGTGTGGCGCTGCCAGGCGTCCATCACGCAGCCGGTGAACAGCCACACGTCCGATCCCGAGGCGCGCAGCCGGCCCCGGCGCAGGGGCATGCGAGCAGGGAGACCCAGGCGTCTCGCGGGCACCAGACGCAGCCGGCTCGCCAGGGCCAGAACGGTCGAGCCCGCCAGCAGCAGGCGCCGGTGGCGCAGGACGCGCAGCCCGATGCGCTGCCACCACGGTGTGATGCGCCCCGCGGCCGCCAGCGCTGCCCTCGTGCCCTCCATGAGATGACCGAACGGCACGCCGCTGGGGCAGGCGGTCTCGCAGCCCCGGCACTGCACGCAGGTCTCCATCGACCGCACGATCTCACCGGTCAGCGGCGCGCCCTCGTTCTGCACGGCTCGCATGAGGGCGATGCGACCCCGCGGCGACTCGGTGTCCTGCCCGGTGACCACGAACGTCGGGCAGTGCGGCAGGCAGAGGCCGCACGCCACGCACGAGGTGAGTTCGTCATCGTCGAGGCCGAGGTGCATCAGGGCCGCCGCAGCGGGTCGCGGCCCGGATTGAGGCGACCGGTCGGGTCGAAGCGTTCCTTGACGCGCCGGTTGAGTTCGGCCACGGCGGGCTCCACCGGGCGCGGCGGCTGCGCCGCCGAGGCGTGCACGACGCCGACGCCGATCTCGGCGACGAAGTCACGGCGGGAACCCTCTCCGTTCACCGAGCCGCCGGGATCGGTGCCGAAGGCGGCCGCCGCGGCAGGGGAGCAGGACCAGCGGTGCGGCGGCAGCGGCGGCGGGCCATCGGCATCGGCGACCTCGCCGAGCGCGCCGAGCGTCGCCCGGTCGGCGGCGGTGTCGGGTTTGTAGCCGCTCAGCAACACCCACGTACCGGTGCCGTCCCACAGGGTCGAGATGGCGGTGCGGCAGCGTCGCCACACCTCGCGGGGATCGGCGCCGTCGAGGCGGAACCACTGCTCGCTCTCCGGGATCGGAACGGTGCGCAGCAGCGCCTCGCCCAGCAGACCGATCGTGCCCAGGGATCCCACGAGCAGCCGGCACAGATCGAACCCGCTCACGTTCTTCACCGTGGCGGCTCCGCCGGTGGCCACCCGGCCGTCTGCGCACACGTAACGGGCCTGCAGAAGGGCGTCGCGCACCGGCCCGAGTCCCAGGCGGGTGATCGCCGACTCCCCCACCATCAGCGCCCCACCCACCGTGCCGCCTGGCCGCTCAGGCAGGGCGGTGCGCTGGCCGGTCTCGGCCAGGGCCGCGTGGAGTTCATGCACAGGCGTGCCGGCGCGCACTCGCACCGTCATCTCCGCCGGCTCGAGGGCGACGATTCCCGCGGGCGCCCGCACCTCCCGCGCGTCGGGCGCCACGTCTCCGCCCACCTCGCAGCGAGTGTCGCCGCCGCGCACGAACACAGGCCCCTCCGAGCCGACGTTCGCGGCGAACTCTGCCAGCGCCTCGTCGATCACTCGCACCGCGCTCATTGCCGTCCCACGAGTCTGCAGCGCATTCCACCGGTGGCGGCGATCATGCCACTGGACAGTGGACTCCGGCCGCCGCCGGAATGACGCATGGGCCGACTCGCAGCATCACCCATCGCTGCCCGAACCTCCGCTCAGCCCCAGACATTGCCGTCCGCGGCGCGCAGCGAGACGAACAGGCTGATTCGCAGCATCACCCATCGCTGCCCAGACCTCCGCTCAGCCCCAGATATTGCCGTCCGCGGCCCGCAGCGAGCCGAAGTCGGCGCAGCTGTGGGCACTCGGCAGCACCTTGCCGGGATTCATGCGGCAATGCGGATCGAAGGCGGCTCGCAGGCGGCTCTGCTGGTCCAGGTCGGCGTGGCTGAACATGCGCTCCATGTAGTCGCGCTTCTCCACCCCGATGCCGTGCTCGCCCGACAGCGCCCCGCCCACCGCCAGCGAGGCCTCGATGATCTCCCGACCGGCTGCGTGCACCCGCTCAATCGTCCCGTCGATGCGGGCGTCGAACGCCAGGATGGGATGCAGGTTGCCGTCGCCGGCGTGGAAGACGTTCAGAACGGTGAGGTCGTATCGGTCGGCGATCTCGTAAACCTGCTCGAGCACCTCGACGAGCCGGCTGCGGGGCACCACGGTGTCGTGCAGGTAGTAGTCGGGGAGGATGTTGGCCACGGCTCCGAAAGCGCTCTTGCGGCCCTTCCACAGCCGCGCCCGCTCGTCCTCGTCCGCGGCGACCCGCACGCTCACCGCACCGTTGGCGACGGCGATCTCCGCCACGCGGTCGGCGGAGACGGCGACGCCGCCCACCGGTCCGTCCACCTCCACGAGCAGGACAGCGGCGGCGTCCCGCGGGTAACCCGCCTTGGCAAAGTCCTCCACCGCGCTGATACAGAGCCGGTCCAGCATCTCGATGGCCGCCGGCACGATCCCCGCGGCGATGATGGCGGTTACGGTGGCAGCGCCGGTCGACACGTCGTCGTAGGCCATCAACATCGTGCGGACCGCAGCGGGGTTGGGGGTGAGCCGTACGGCCGCCGCCGTGGTGATGCCGCACATGCCCTCCGAACCGACGAAGGCACCGCGCAGGTCATAGCCGGCGGGCTCGGCGTCGAGGCCGCCGAGGTTCACGACGGATCCGTCGGACAGCACCACCTCCAGCGCAAGCACATGGGCACTCGTCACGCCGTAGGCCAAGCAGTGCGGCCCACCAGAGTTCGTGGCGACGTTGCCGCCGATCGTGCAGACCTGCTGGCTCGACGGGTCCGGCGCGAAGTGCATCCCGTACGGAGCCAGCCGGCGGGACAGCTCGAGGTTCACCATGCCCGGCTGGACCCAGGCCACGCCGTTGTCCAGGTCCACCTCGATCAGCTCGTTCATGCGGGTGAGTGAGAGCACGACGGGCCGGCCCAGCGGGGCGGCGCCACCCGACAGCCCCGTGCCCGCGCCGCGGGGGACGACGGCGCGACCGTGATCGGCCGCGATCTGCACGCAGACTGCGACGTGCTCGGTGCTGGTGGGGAAGCACAACGGCCCGGCCGTGCCCTCGCTGTAGATGGAGGCGTCACGAGAGGCCAGGTAGCGGGCGGCGGCGTCGTCTCGCACCCGTTCGGCTCCGATGGCGTTGCGGAGGTCGGCCACGAGGGCGCCGTCGGTCCCCGCTGCGACCTCGGGTCCCGGCGCACGACGTCCCAGGCGGCGCACGGCGCCGCTCAGCAGGGAGGCCATCACCTGGCCGTGACCTTGAGGGCCGCCCGCTGGATCTGCTCCTCGCTGGGTCCGCCCGGGATGCACAGCGCCCGGAACGCCTCCAGCACCGCCTGCGGCGAGTTGCGGTGGCGTTTGGCGGCGACCGCCAGCGGCTCGTGGAATGCCCCGCCGCAGTGGGCGCAGGGCCAGCTCAGGCGTGACATCAGCCGGGCCGCCTCGCCACCGGGGAACATGCGCAAGACCTCGACAACGGTGGTCCGGCCCTTGATCGCGCGGGCATCGGTGGGCGGCGCCGTGGGCCCGGCCGTCCCCCGTGCGTTCACACCGCGCACCGCGACCGGTGCGCCGGGAGGGTTCAGAGGCGCACCTGTTCAAGGACGCGCACGTCCTCGGCGTGCATGCGGATGGCGTTGCGGGGCAACTGGTAGCGGGCGAAGGGCAGCACGATCACCTTGGCGTCGGGGCCGTGGCGCTCCATGGCGTCGCCGAAGGCCGCGTCAAGGCTCGTGGTGGCGTCGATACCGATGTCGGCGGCCATCTCGAGGTTCTCCTCCAGGGTCACCATGGTGAGGCGCTTGCGGGTCATCACCTCGTAGATCGGCACCCAGATGCAGCCGGCCCACATCTGGATGTTGCGGGCGTGGATATCGCGCAGCACCTTCTGGTAGTTCTCCAGCGAGGGCGGCATGTAGGGCTTCATCAGGTCCATGAGCGCCAGGCCGGGGAAGTCCCCGATCGCGGTGGTCACTCCCGGTGATGGCGAGCAGTAGATGATGGTGCCCCCCTCCCGCACCACCAGGTCGGAGGACATGCAGCCCCAGCCGGTGTGGAAGAACAGGTGGTCGGTGGGGGCGAACACACCGCAGACGGCGATGTCGGCCGGACCGGCGGTGGCCACCGGGTTGTCGTACGCGTAGATGGCGTTGAAGCGCTCGATGGCCTCGATGTGAGCGTCGGGGTGCGCGCCGTAGATGCAGTCGATGACCCGGCCACGGGTGTCCAGCAGCACGTTCATCGTGGCCGACAGGCCGCACATCGTGGCCGTCTCGTCGATGTCGGCCCGCATCGGCCCGGCATAGGCCCCGTAGTGGGTCTGGGGTGACGGCACGAAGGCGCAGTGGTTGGATTCGACGGTCTCGTCGGACACCACGCCCGGCAGGATCAGCTTGCCGCCACCGCCGGCGCCCCAGTGATTCGCCTGCGCCTGCCCGATCGTGATGATGACCTCCGAGCGGGCCACCTCGTTGTGCAGCCACACGGGCGTGCCCCGGGACGTGACACCCACGTAGCTGTAGTTGTCGGCGTTACGGGGCTCGTTCTGGAAGAACCCGATGCCCATCCGCTCCATGCGGGCCAGGTTGTCGCCACCGATCTTCATGACGATGTCGCTGTCGGACATCGGGAAGACCTTGCCGTTGGCGCACACCACCCGGGCGTCGCTGATGCCGGACGCCTCGATGGCATCGAACACCGGCGGCAGCAGCCTGGACGACGGCGTGGGGCGGAACTGGTTGTCGATGACGACCGCCACGCTCGAGGCGCCCGCCAGGAGTTCGCTGAACCGCGGCCCGCTGTGGGGGTTCTCAAGGGCGGCACGTGCGGCCTCGGTGGCATTCGGCACAGGAGCGGGCTCATCCGGGTAGATCGCCGCCAGCAGATTCTCGTCGGGAACCTCCAGTTCGAGCGTCTCCCGGTACACCTTGGTCTCGTCGTCGGCCGCACCGATCGTCAACGGATCCAGGGATTCGTACGGAATCGCGAATCGGCTCATTGTTCCTCCCGCTTCTCGAAGAGTCGATCAGAGGCTGTACCCGAGCATAGTTCGCCACCCCGCCCGACTTCCGTAGTTCAGCGCCGTAGCGGACCGGTTGGGGTGAACGGGCTCGAGCGTGCTGCACGATCGACGCCAGACGCCGTCGGAGCCGGTGGCCAGTGGATTCCGGCCTCCGCCGGAATGACCGATGATCTGGTCGGAGGCTGCCTCAGCGGGCCGTCATGGCGGCGGGAGCGGGAGCCCTTCGGCCATCGCCCGGCGGAACCACTCGGCGGTCTCGGCCACGCCTTCGGCGAGGGGCGTCCGCGGCACCGAACCCAGTCGCTGCTCGAGCGCGCTGTCGTCGAGCCCGCGGGGGAAGGGCAGTTGGTCGGTGCCGTGGGTGATACCCGCGAAATCGGTTGTCCCGACGATGGCTTGGACGAAGGAGGCGACCGTGGCCACGCTGCCGCGGATGTTGTAGACGTCGCAGCCACCGGGCTCCGCCCGCGCCGCGTCGATCACGATCCTGGCCACGTCCGAGGCGTACTGGAAGCCCATCCAGCCGCCGTACTCGATGTGGTAGGGCAGGCCACGAACGGCTGCCAGAAGCGCCTGGCAGGGGTACGACGTGACACCCTGGTCGCGGCCCGGTCCGTACACGGTGTGTGGGCGCAGGCCCACGCTGGGGGTGCCGTTCTCGTGCCAGTAGACCTTGGCGGTTTCCTCGTTGGCCACCTTGTAGACGCCGTAGTGCGTGGCCGGGTCGCGGCGGGCGTCGTTGGGCACGATGTCAGTGTCGTAGAGGTCGGGATGGCCGAACACGGCCACGCTGCTGGTGTAGACGAGGTTTCCGATGCCGTGCGCCTGCGCGGCCTCGAAGACGTTGGCTGTGCCGACCACGTTGATGGCGGCGCCAAGCGGCGGGTTGGCCCGGCACGTCGGCACCTGCAGCGCCCCGAGGTGGATGATGTGGGTGGCACCCTCAGCGGCGGCGAGCACCTGGTCTGTGACCGTCAGGTCTCCCTGGATGCGCCTCGGCCCCCCGAGGTCGGCTTCGTCCACGATGAGCCGCAGCCGCTTGTCGTCGGTGCTGACGTCGAACAGCGTCATATCGGCGCCTTCGTGCGCCAGGTGCCGCACCACCCAGGCGCCGATACATCCCATGGCGCCGGTGATGAGGAAATGTTCGTCACTCACGGAAGCGCCTCCGTCTCAGAACGATCGTTTCGGCGGGTCCGGCCACGCCACCCGCCCGCGACGCCGACTAGACGCACCGGTTGGTGATCTCGCCGAGGCCCTCGATGGCGGAGACGATGACATCGCCGGGGGCCAGGAACTGCGGCGGGTCCATGCCGAAGCCCACGCCCGACGGCGTGCCGGTGAAGATGATGTCGCCGGGGCGCAGTTCGCAGATCGACGACAGGTAGGTGATCAGTCGCGGGATGTCGTTGATGAACTGCGTCGTGCGGGCGTCCTGCACCATGACGCCGTTGCGCTCGCAGGTGAGGCGGAGATCCCACGGGTTGTCCAGCTCGTCGATAGTCACCACCGCCGGGCCGATCGGCGCGAAGTTACGGTGCGACTTGCCCAGGTTGAACTGCGGGAACCCGCCGGCGAACTGGCCCACCCGCTCGCTCACGTCCTGGCCGATGGTGAATCCGGCGATGTGGCCGGCAATGTCGTCGGCGGCGATGTCCCTCCCGGCGCGGCCGATCACGACCACCAACTCGACCTCCCAGTCGCAGTTGCCGGGCACGAGCGGGATCTCGCAGTTGGGCTCGGCGAGGCACGAGGGGAACTTGGTGAACACCAGCGGGTCGTCGGGCGCCACCATCCCCGTCTCGCCGGCGTGATCGGCATAGTTGAGACCGATGCCGAACACCTGCTCCGAGCGCGGAACCGGGCAGGTCAGGTCGTCGGCGCTGTAGGCGTCACCGCCATCGGGCGCGTTGTCGGCGGCCCACGCCAGGAAGGCATCCCAGTTGGCCAGGACCTGCATCGGATCGGGCCCGAAGGCGCCCCCGGAGGCCTCGGCGATGTCCCAGGCCCGGTCGCCGGCCAAGCCCAATGCACGATGATTGATTGCTGCCATTCGCATGGCTACAGGTCTAGCAGATCCTCAGTTGGTTCCAACGCCCTCGGTGCCGGCCGGCCGCAACGGTGACCAGCACCACGGTGGCGGGGGCAGTCCGGGCCGCAGGTGGGTCTCGTCCTCAGCGGGTTCGGAGGCCGGGGACGGCTGCGGTTCGCCGCGGCCGGGCGCTTGGATCTTGCGCCAGGCGGCGTCCTCCATCCAGTGACTGATGCCGCGCGGACCCGCAAGCCGGCAGAGTTCCTCGTAGAGGGCCATCGTGACGGTGATCGTGAGGCGATGACGCTGGGACACGGGGGCACCCTACGGGGCGATGGCGGCCGGGTGCTTGGTTCCGCGTGTTCCTTTCACAGATATAAACAGTTCTCTTGTGGATATCAAGAGGACTAGCGGAGGAAACCCGTCGCAAACTGCAGCTGACCTGCCGCACGAGCCAACCTCGCGGGCACGGCGGCGGGCGCCCCGTTGATGGCGCAAACAGAAAAGAGCATGGGATGACCATGATCCAGATGACCGTTCCCGGTAACCAACTGACCGGCCGAACCCACGCCGACATTGATCTCGTCGGACCGTTGGAGGCCTGCGACATGCTCGTTGTGGACGAGCCCGAGTTGCTGGACCTCGTGAACGGCGGCCGACTGGCCGCCTACCGGTTGGGCGGGCACGTCAGGTTCCGCTCCACCGAGGTGCTGAGCCTGGCGAGGTCCTGCCTCTGAGGCGTCTTCGAACCGGGCGCGGCGCGCGTATCACCACGCATGCGCCCGGGAACATGACCGAGGTCGGCGGCCCGGCTCGGGAGACACATCCCGGTCAGGCCGCCGACCTTCGCCGCTGAATCGGGATTCTGCGGCCATTGGCTCGACGGCCACTCGGATCGTCCAGCCGGGTGCGGGTGCCGCAGGCCCCCGCTCGCTGCCCTGTTTCAGGATCCGGCCCGGTCGGCCAGAAGTGCTGCGACGTCCCGCCCGTTGGCCTGGCCCTTCGTGGCGCGCATGACCTGGCCGGTGAAGAAGCCCTGCATCTTCTTGCGCTCCCTGCCGTCACCGGCACAGAGGCGCTGCCACTCGTCGGGGTGCTCGGCGATGATCCGATCCACGACACCGGCCAACTCGCCGGTGCCCACCGCCTCGAAGCCCGCACGCCCGGCAACCGCCGCGGGGCTCTCCCCGGTGCGCACCATCTCCGCCAGCACGTCCTTCACCTGGTTGGAGGTCAACGCGCCGCGCTGCTCCATCGCCACCAGTTCCGCCAGGCCCACCGCAGTGATCTCCCCCGTGCCGTCGGCGAGGTTCTGCTCGAGGTGTTTGAGCACCGCGGCCGGCGCCGCCCCGGCCTCGACCGCCGCCAGAGCCAGATCATCCTGACCGCGCTCGACGACGAGCGACACCCGCGCCGGCTCCTCACCGGAGACGGCGGCCAGCCGCCGGCGGCGCTCTCGGGGCAGCAGCGGCAACTCGGCGCGGATGCGCTCCACCCAGGCGGGGTCCGGATCCAGCGGCACCAGATCCGGCTCCGGGAAGTACCGGTAGTCGGTCGCGTCCTCCTTGGTGCGCAGCGTCGAGGTGCGGCCCGTGTCCTCACTCCAGTGGCGCGTCTGCTGCGTCACCGGCTCGCCGGCGCTCAGCATCTCGATCTGCCGGCGCGCCTCGTACTCCAGCGCCCGGCCCAGCGAGCGCAGCGAGTTGACGTTCTTGATCTCGCAGCGGGTGCCGAGTTCGCCGGCGCCCACCGGACGCACGGAGACGTTCACATCCACCCGCAGGGATCCCTCCTCCATCTTGCCGTCGGAGGCGCCCACGGCCAGCAGAGTGGCACGCAGTTCTGTGACGTACTCCCGCGCCTCTTCGGACGATCGCAGGTCGGGGTGGCTGACGATCTCCAGCAGTGGAACGCCGGCCCGGTTGTAGTCGACCAGGGAGTAGGCGGCATCGTCGATCCGCCCGGCTCCACCCACGTGGGTGGTCTTGCCGGTGTCCTCCTCGAGGTGCGCCCGCACGATGCCGACCACCTTGCCGGACGGCAATTCCAGGCTCCCGCCCACGTTGATGGGACGGTCGTACTGGCTGATCTGGTAGTCCTTCGGCATGTCCGGATAGAAGTAGTTCTTCCGGGAGAACACCGACGGCTCCACCGTGGATCCGAGGGCGAGGCCCACGCGCATGGCCAGTTCCACGGCGTGGCGGTTCAGGACCGGGAGAGTGCCCGGCAAGCCCATGCACACCGGATCGATGTTCGTGTTGGGCTCGCCCCCGAAGACGTTCGGACTGGCACTGAACAACTTGGTCCGGGTCAGGAGCTCGGCATGGACCTCCAAGCCGATGACCGTCTCCCACGCGGTGCCGGCGGGTGCGCCCAGCCCCGGGGAGCCGGCGGCCCAGATGACATCGGCACCCATGCCCGGCCGGTCGCTCATCGCGGCGCACTCCCCTCCGCCGCTCCGGCGCCCTTGGCCGATCGCTGGTCGACCAGGGCGCGCTCGAGCGCGGCGGCGGCACGGAACATCACCGCCTCGCCGAGCGCCGGCGCCATGACCTGGACCCCCACGGGCAGACCGTCGGCGCCGGTCCCGAACGGGACCGACATGGCAGGGTGCCCGGCAAGGTTCGACGCCACCGTGCACACGTCGGAGAGGTACATGGCCAGCGGGTTGCCGGTGCGCTCGCCGAAGCGGAACGCCACCGTGGGAGACGTGGGGGCCAGCAGCACGTCGAACCGCTCGTAGGCGGCGGCGAAGTCCCGCAGCACCAGCGTCCGCACCTTCAGGGCCTTGCCGTAGTAAGCGTCGTAGTAGCCCGCGGAGAGCGCGAAAGTGCCGAGCATGATGCGCCGCTTGACCTCGTCGCCGAACCCGGCGGTGCGGGTGGCCACGTTCATGTCGACCGCCGTGGAAGCCGGTACCCGCAGGCCGTAGCGGACACCGTCGTAGCGGGCGAGGTTGCTGGAGGCCTCCGCCGGGGCGATGAGAAAGTACGCCGAGAGGCCGTAGACGGCAGCGGGAACGCTCACCTCGCCGATCTCGGCACCCGCCGACGCCAGCGACTCGGCGGCGGCGGTGACACGGGCCGACACGTCGCCGTCGGTCCCCTCCCCCGAGAGTTCTGTGACAACGCCGACCCGCAGGCCGACCACGTCATCGCCGAGGGCGGCGGACAGATCGCCGACCGGCTCGGGGATGGACGTCGAGTCCAGGGGATCGTGTCCGGCGATGGCCGAGTACACCAGCGCGGCATCGGCAACCGTGCAGGCCATCGGGCCGATCTGGTCGAGCGACGAGGCGAACGCCACCAGGCCGTAGCGCGACACCCGCCCGTAGGTGGGCTTCATGCCGACGACCCCGCACAGCGCCGCCGGCTGGCGGATCGAGCCGCCGGTGTCGCTTCCCAGCGCCACCGGGGTCATTCCCGCGGCGACGGCCGCCGCGCTGCCCCCCGAGGAGCCTCCGGGTACGCGTGTGGGGTCACAGGGGTTGAGCGTGGGGCCGAATGCGGAGTTCTCCGTGGAGGACCCCATGGCGAACTCGTCCATGTTGGTCTTGCCGACGACGATGCCGCCGGCGGCGGTGAGGCGGCTGACGACGGTTGCGTCGTACGGAGGCTCCCAGCCCTCGAGGATGCGCGAGGAGCAGGTGGTCGGCACGCCGCGAGTGCAGATGTTGTCCTTGAGGGCCACCGGCACGCCTGCGAGGGGACCAGGATCGTCGCCGGCCGCGACGGCACGGTCGATCAGCTCGGCCCGGGCCAGCGCCGCCTCCGCGGTCACCGTGTTGAACGCCGCCAGTCCGGCTCCGGCGGCGATGGCCGCGAGCGACTCCTCGACCACGCTGGTGGCCGAGCGCTCACCGCTGCGCACCGCTGCGGCGATGGCCGCCGCCGGCCCTGCGGCGGTCACGGGAGACACCGGGAAGTCACGGCGACTCCCCACGCACAGGGGGCACCCGGAACTGGCCCTCCTCGACCTCGGGAGCCTGCGCCAGCACCTCGGCACGGTCGAGCCCAGCCTCGGGAACGTCGGCCCGGAGCACATTGCCGACCGGATAGGGGTGCGAGGTGGGAGGCACACCCTCGAGATCGAGGGCCGCCACGTCGGCGGCGTAGTCGAGCACGTCGCCGAGCTGCAGCGTGAACCGCTCCAACTCGTCGGTGCTGAGACTGAGGCGGGCAAGCCACGCCACGTGCGTCACGTCATCGCGGGAGATCCGTTCGGTCATGGACCCGGAAGCTACCCGCCGACGGCGATCACCAGATCGACCTGCGAACCTCGCGGCAGTTCCGGCAGCATCTCGGCGACGGCCACCACGAAGCCCTCCGGCACGGTGGGATCCACTCTGGTCTCGACGGTTCCGACAGCCAGACCGACGGCCGAGAGACGCAATCCGGCCTGCTCGAGCGGGATGCCCACGATGTCGGCGGGGATGACGACCAGCGGCGCACCGAGCGCGACCTGCACCTTCACCACCTGACCCTCGTCGAGCAGCCCACCCGGTTCGGGCAGTTGGCCGACGACCTCGCCGGCCGCGGCCTCAGGGACGCGCACCTCCAATCGCCGCACGTCCCAGCCCGAGGCGGTCAAGGTGTCGTTGGCGCGAGTCCAGTCCATGCCGACCACGTCGGGCACCGTGTGGGTCGGCGTGCGGTCGCCACCGGCGGTGAAGACCACCAGGAGCGCTCCGGCGGCGACGACCGCAGCGGCCGCCACGATGCGCATCAGACGGTTCGGCCACTGGCGCCGTATTGGCTGCTCGGCGGCCGCTTTCCTCTCGCCGGCTCTCGGCTCTACTCGGTCGTCGCCGACACGCGCGAACGCCTCGTCGAGCCGTGACGGCGGTGGGAGCATCTCCGCGGTGGCCCGCAGCGCCAGCGCCAGCTCGTCGGCCTGGAGACGGTTCTCGGGCCTCGCCGCGGTGGCCTGCACCAGCAGCGGAGCCAAGCGCGCCAGGTGGCGGGCAGTGGCCGTGCCGGCACTCAGCGGAACGACCGTTCGCCCGAGTTGGCTGATCTGGGCGGGCGCCACCGCACGCCCTGCGGCCGCCTCGGTCAGTGCGAGACCGAGTCCGAACACGTCGGCCGCCGCGGCGTCGTACGGCGCAGGATCATCCTGTGGGGGCGATGAGTCGACGCCGGCTGACAACTCTGCCGCATCATGGTCGGCTGTCACATCGTCGGGACGGGCGTCGCCCTCCTCGCTCTCACCGACGTCGCTGAGAGGATCGGACTCACCCACCGCATCATCTCTCTCGGAGCTGGCGACGCCAGGCTCACGCACCGTCTCGGCCGCCCCCAACTCTTCCGGGTGGGTGGGACCCTCGACGCCGGCTGCGATCGCTTCGGGACTCTCGAAGTCCGCAACTCGGATCGCCTCCGGGCTTTCGAACTCCGCGACTCGGATCGTCTCTGGAGCGTCGTAACGCGTCGCCTCGGCGGGTTCCAGCGGCGCCCGCAGGAAGTCCACCCCCAGCTCGGCGAGGCGGAGCCTGCCGCTGGCGTCGACGCAGACGTGCGCCGGCGTGAGTGCCCCGTGCGTTATGCCCCGCTGGCGCAGGTTGTGCAGCGTCTCCGCCGCCTGCAGCCCGATGAGGAGCGTCTGCGACGGGCTGAGGGCGACCCCCGCGGAGATCAGGCGGTCCATTCGCATCTCCGGCACGGCGTAGACGAGGTACGGCACGGGAGCGATTTCCCAGTCCAGCAGCGGCAGGACATGAAGGTGTCTGAGGGCACGCAACCCCTCGAGCCACTCCTCGACACCGGTTGCATCAGCCACCGCGCCGGCATCCAGGAACGTGACCTCGACGTCCTGATCGGTCTCCGCATCCCAGGCCCGGTACCTCCGCCCCAGCCGGCTCGTGGCCAGATACTCGCCGATGCGGTAGCGACCGGCGATCGGCGCCGGCTCCCAGGCGGGGGCCTCGGGCTCCTCCTCAGGGGAGTCGGGCGACTCCTCGCCGATGCCGTCGGTCGCGTCCTCTGCGCCCGGCTCGACGGGTTCGGGCGACTCCTCGCCGACGCCGTCGGGAGCCTCCTCGTCGCTCGGCTCGGCGTACTCCTCGACCACAAGGATCGACATTACCGCCGCGGCTGGCGAGCGGACCGCCTCTAGCCTGACATGCGTGCCCCTGAGCACCCGCCGCCAGGCACTTATCGCCGCCGTCATCGCGGCCGCAGGGATCGCCTCGATCACAGCTGCAGCGCTCGTGCGGGACGGAGACGGTGGCCCGCCGGTGGACTCCCGGGTGGAGGAGTTGATCCCGGCGCCGGGCAGCGAGGTGCTGGCACAGCACGCCGTCGGCCTCGACCTGACCGACACCCCCCGGTACGTCATCGAGTTGTTCCTGAACGGTCAGAGCCTGCCCGATGCGGAGACGCTGCAGGCCACGTCCACGAACCGCGCCGTGTACCAGCCGGGCCAGGAACGGACGGTCGAGAAACTGCGCGCCGGGGAGAACTGCGTCCGGGCGGTGTTCTATCCCCTCGCCGAGGGATCTGCCTCGGCGCGCCGGGGCGAGGTCCGCTGGTGCTTCAGAGCCGCCTAGACGAACGGACGAGGCCCCAGGACGCAGCCTCGTCCGCTTCATCATTTCTTCTTCTTGCTGGGGGTCTGCGCAAGAGCGCTGGCCGCGGCCGCCTTCTCCGCCTTCGTGCTCTTCGGGTTTGAGAGCACCTTGGCCGCTGCCGAAGCAGCCTTCGCCCCAGTTTGTTTAGTATTTCTTGCCATCTTCACCTCCTCTCCAATGCTCTAGTGTTCGTAGTTCCTGATGACCTGGAATCGGCGGAGAATCCAACACCCGCCGACAGCATTTCATTGGTACTTCCCATATAGCTTCCCAATCTAGCGGAGTGGTGATAGATTGGGAAGTATGTTGGATGAACCGTTTGGGCGCCCGGTCGCGTCGGTACCGCTTCCAGAGTCGCCACTAGTGTTCGTGGTGGCTCAGATCCGCTTCCCGCTCGTGACGTCGATCAACGACCCAGCGTTCATCGGGCCATTCCAGGAGCGGATCCGAAGAACGTACGGCGACCTCCGGCAGGAGCCGGAAATCCGAATCACTCTCGGGCCCGACGGCGTGCAGGATCAGCAGACGGGACGGGTTTGGCGCTTCACTGACGAGCCGGGCGGATGGGAGGTGGCGCTGGCACCGGAGTTCCTGGCTCTTGCCACGCACCGCTACACCAGCCGAGCAGACTTCATGGGCCGTCTGGGCGCGCTACTCGAGGCCCTCGACGCATGGCTGCAGCCCAGGAAGGTTCGCCGCCTAGGGGTGCGCTACATCGACCGGATCGGCGAGGCTCATCTCGGATCGATCGACCATCTCGTGCGGCGGGAGGTTCTGGGCCCACTGACGGTGGCAGATCCTCCTGATGGCACCTTGCTGCAGCAGACCCTGACGGACAGCGAGTACCGGTTCGACGACCAGACCGGCCTCCGGGCACGCTGGGGTCTGTTGCCGGCGCGGACGACGTTCGACCCAGCGATCGACCCGTGGGATGACCGTTCGTGGGTATTGGACATCGACGCGTGGCACGATGAGCGCCCCTTCGACCCCACCGAGATCCGGCAGCAGGTGCAGGTTCTTTCCGACCGGATCTACCGCTATTTCCGGTGGGTGGTCACCGACGACTTCCTGACAACCTTCGGCGGGTCATGATTACGACCACTCATCCGAGCGTCCAATTCGCCAGTCGCGCCGTCGCCCGCGGGACCACGGGCGGCCTCGACGTCGTTCTGCTGTCCCCGTTCTCGCATCTCGCGGAGCCCTACGGCACCAGCCACCACCTGGGCTTCTCAGTCGATTGGCCAATGGTGCACTCCTCAATCACGTCGTGGGTGACGGCCACGACTCCTAGTCTCCCGACTATCGCCGACGAAGTGCGGGAACTTAGGGACTCCATCGTCGATCTGGCGGGTCTGACCCGCCAAGAGATCGCCCGCTCCATCGGCGTGGACCGGCGGTCGCTCTCGGGCTACGTCACCGGCGAGATCAGGCCGACAGACGAACGTCTCCGCATGCTGCGCGAGGTGGCCGAGGTTGCCGAGTGGACAGCCAACCGATTTGGCGAACGCGCCCGAGAAGTGCTGCGCGGCATGTACTCCGACGCATCGCCACTCGACCTCATTGCTACGGGACAGCCGGCCACCCGCGAATCACTGGATGCGATCGCACGAGTTCTGCGGCCTGCCTCTCTCCAACTCCTCGCGGTCAAGAGACGTACGAGCCATCCGCCGCTCCATCTCCACGCTCTCGCCGTTTGGGGCGACGAAACGAACCAGCCGGAACGGGCCAATACCGTTAGGGATGAGTCTGTCTACGAACAGGATCCGTCGGAAGCCGCTCACCCTCCGGAGCCGCCGCCGAGACCACGCCGCAAGCAGATCTAATGGAAGAGCCCGACGTCTATCGCGCATCACATGGGCCGCTAAACCAGGGTGACATCCTGGCTGCCCCTGTCGTAAGAATTGCCGCTGCAGATTTCTTCGTCCCGGACAAGTGGGACCGGATCGACCAGAACGAGCGGATCCTGGTCCCGCCCAACGACGACACGGAGGCTGTATACGTATTGTCGGGATGGGCGCTCGTCGTGGTCACATCCCACGACTGCCACCACGACAAGGAGTGGAACGCGAAGCGCGGGCGCCTCATCCAACACGGACACAGCATCGCCGAAGCGGAAGCCATCGCCGAAGCGGACCAGACGCTGGATCGCACGTTCCAGGCGAGCCCGCTTGTATCACTTGACGACATTGCCCCAAACCGCAGAGGGAGCTTCAAGTCAGGGCGCGCCATCGGGTACTTCCCACTACCGGAACCACCGGACGGCTCCTTCCCCGCTTGCGTAGTCGATCTCGCCTATCGGTGCACGATTGACCGGCTCGCCTACGCAGGCCGGAGATGGTGCCTGTCGAAACCGGCGCGCGATCGGCTTCGACACGCGATCGCGCGCTTCGATTCCTTCCGGAGCGTGCAAGTCGCCAGCACCATCGAAGAGGCAATAGGCAGAACAATCACGAACGTGAGCGTGGATAGCACCCAGCCTCTGGCCGTCGATCTGAACCTCGACGATGGTTCCGTCCTGCAACTGGTCCAGGCGCCGGTCGAACCGGAGCCCTCAGGACGCTCAGGGCTCTGAGTGGCCCGGTCGGTTCGCCGATGGCAACTCGCCGGTCGCCAGGAGGTGCTCGAAGGCGGCCTCGTCGAGAACCGGGACGCCGAGCTTCTCGGCCCGGCTGACCTTGGAGGCGCCTGGCGCGGCGCCGGCCACGATCGCCTTCGTGGCCGCGGACACGCTGCCCGGTGACCGCCCGGCCCGCTGGGCGATGGCCGCCGAGGCCTCCTCGCGGCTGTAGTTCTCGAGGGTGCCGGTGACGACGATCGCCATACCCTCCAGCGTCGCCGGCAGGGCCTCGCCGGCGTCGGCTGCAGCGGGTGATGGTCCGGCAAAGTTCACCCCGGCAACTCGCAGTTTCTCGATGACGGCAAGGTTCTCCGGATCGTCGAAGAACGCCCTCACGCTGGCTGCGATCGTGGGGCCAACACCGGCCACCTCGGCCAAGGCGTCCTCGGTGGCATCGACGATCGCGTCGAGATCCGCAAAGGCGTCGGCAAGCAACTCCCCGACGGCCCCGCCGAGGTGGCGGATGTTCAGACCGAACAGCAGGCGCGCCAGCGAGCGCTGCTTCGAGGCCTCTATGCCGGCCATGAGGTTGCGGGCGTTCTCGGCGCCGAACGTGCGCACGGTCGGCAGAGCGGCGACCGCCTCCGCCGTCAGCTGGTAGAGGTCGGCCAGCTCGGCTACGAGTTCCTCCTCGACGAGAGCGCTAGCCGTCTTGCCACCGAGACCGCGGATGTCCATGGCACGGTCAACAGCGCTGGAGTACCTATCGAGGCGCTCGGCGAGTTGCACCGCGGCGGCCGCTTGCACGTCGCGAACGGTCGACGCCGTCGACGATTCGGATTCGGCAACCGGCGGGCCTAGCTGCGCGTCACGGGGTTCGGGCCGGGGTTCCTGGGACGCGGGCGAGGCTCCAGACGATTCGGTCGCCGCCGCGGCTGCGCCCGGAGAACGAATCCCCGCCGCGACTCCGACGCCGGCGGCCGCGAGCGCTGCCAGAGTCGCCGGCCCGGCAGGATTGTCGAAGAACCGCCGCACGGCGCGCGCTGCCTTCGCGGAGACGCCGACGACGGAATTCATGGCCGCCTCCGAAGCTGCCGCCAGCGCGGCGAGGTTCCCGAAATGCTCCGCGAGTACCGCGGCGGTCTTCTCCCCCACACCGTCAATGCCCAGACTTCGGAGCAGATCCGCCGGCGAACGACTCTTCGAGCGCTCGATAGACGCGACCAGTCGCCTCGCCGACTCGTCCCCGTAGACGCCCTCGGACTCCAGCGCCGCGACCTGCTCGGCCTGTAGGGAGTAGATGTCGCCCGCGTCGGACAGCAGACCCTCGGCGATCAGGAGGCGGACGTTCTTCTCGCCGAGGCCTTCGATGTCCATGGCGCCGCGCGAGGCGAAGTGCTCGATGCCACCGGCCTGCTGGTGCGGGCAACGTGGATGGCGGCAGCGGTGGGCGGCGTCGTCGCCCTCGCGCATCAGCGGCGAGTGGTTGTCGCAGGGACAGAACTCAGGGAACTCCCAGGCCGCCAGCCCCTCGGGCCGCTCGGAAAGCACGGGGCGCAGCACCTCGGGGATCACGTCACCGGCCTTGCGGACCACCACGGTGTCGCCGGGGCGCACGTCCTTCAGGCGTACCTGGTCCTCGTTGTGCAGCGTGGCCATCTGCACCGTGGATCCGCCCACGAACACCGGCTCCAGCACAGCGAACGGTGTGGCCTTGCCCTTGCCGCCGATGGAGACGTGGATGTCCAGCAACTTTGTGCTGCGCTCCTCGGGCGGGAACTTGTAGGCCACCGCCCAGCGGGGGTGGTGGCTGGTGACACCCAGTTCGCGCTGGCGCCCTAGATCGTCCACCTTGATCACCACGCCGTCGGTCTCGTAGTCGTGGCCGTGGCGCTGCCGCTCGGCCCGCTGCACGTAGTCCTCGACGGCGCCAAGGTCGTCGGCAGGGCGCCAGGCCCGGTCCACGGGCAGGCCCAGGTGTTCGAGGAACTTCAGGGACTCGCTATGTCGCTCGAAGGTCGGCCCGCCGGACACCGTCCCGA
Organism: Acidimicrobiales bacterium; assembly: GCA_963668565.2. Taxonomy (GTDB): domain Bacteria; phylum Actinomycetota; class Acidimicrobiia; order Acidimicrobiales; family CATQHL01; genus VXNF01. The sequence goes on along the minus strand of CAXXMX010000010.1, from coordinate 2,363,994 downwards.
GCTGGTAGCACCACCAGCTCAGTTCCCGGTCGGCGGTGACAGCCGCATCCTTCTGGCGCAGCGACCCCGCAGCGGTGTTGCGAGGATTGGCGTAGCGGGCCTCGCCGGCCGCCTCACGTGCCTCGTTGAGCCGCTCGAAGGCGGAGATCGCCATATACACCTCGCCGCGCACCTCCAGCACCTCCGGCGCATCGGCGCCCAGGTAGCGGGGCACGCCGCCTATGGTGGCAACGTTGTGGGTGACGTCCTCGCCCACCCGCCCGTCGCCCCGGGTGGCGGCCCGCACGAGGCGCCCGCTCTCGTAGCGCACGGAGATCGCCAGGCCGTCGAACTTCAACTCGCAGACGTACGGGCCTGCGGGACCGTCGAGGCGCGAGGCGGCCCGGGTTTCCCAGGCCCGCAGTTCGTCGAGGTCGAAGGCGTTGTCCAGCGACATCATCGGCAGGTCGTGGGTGACCGGCGCGAACAGCGCCGACGGTGCGGCGCCGACAGTGCGCGTCGGTGAGTCCGGTGCGGCAAGTTCGGGGTACCGCTCCTCCAGCTCGCGCAGTTTCGCCATGAGGGCGTCGTAGTCGGCGTCGGGGATCTCCGGAGCGTCCCGGACGTGGTACAGATCGGCGTGGCGGCGCACGCTCGCACTCAAGTCATCCACACGGGATCGGATGCCTTCCGGCGGGGTCTGCGCAACCTCACCCGGGAGGCGGGGCTCACTCACCACGCCCGAACTGTACCGACCCCCTGTGACACGAGCGGTATCGGCAAGGCGGAGTCCGAGGCCCCGGCCGTCGGTGCTCCGCTTACCGGAACTGGTTGACACGGGAGATCCCCAACGGCTGCACCGAGCACGCCGATTTCTCGGGCGCGAAGTCCGAGATGTCAGTTTCCGCCATGTGACGCACCGAAGAATCCCGGTAGTTCTTGCTGTCCTTCTGCTGGCAGCGGCCTGTAGCGGCGGTAGCTCGGACGAGCCCCCCGCAGGAGGCGCCGCGACGCCCGCCACCGAGCAACCCGACGGGAGCGGCAGTTCCGGGACCACCGCACCCGAAGCGGCCGCCACGCCCGCGGGCTCCGAGGTTCCCGAGTCCGAGGACGCCGAGTCCGGCAGCCCTGCCGGCGAGGTGAGCGGCGCCGGCGGAGCGACGGGCGGCGAGTTGATCCTGGCCGTTGAACAGTGGCCCGAGTGCCTCAACCCGGTCACCTCCTGCGCCAACGCCTCCTGGACGCTCTGGTCGGTCACCACGCACGTCCTGCCGCGGCTCATGGAACTGGACCTCCACAATAACTACCAGGCGTCACCCACCCTCCTCGAGGAGCCGACGACCGCCAACGGCGGGCTACAGGTAGAGGACGACGGTACGTTCACACTCACCTACCGCCTGAGGCCCGACGCCATCTGGAGCGACGGCACGCCCATGACCAGCACCGACGTGTGGTACACGTGGCGCGCCAGGCTCGACACCGCCGGCACGCTGAACACCGCCGGGTACCAACTCATCACCGATGTCAACACCGACGATCCGCAGGTTGCGGTGGTCACGTTCAGCGAGCCCTACGCCCCCTGGCGCGACATCTTCGATCCGCTGCTGCCCGCCCATCACCTGGGCCCTGACACGGATATCGCCGACCGGTGGAACGATTCGATCCCCATCTCCGGCGGGCCGTGGCTACAGCAGTCCTGGAGCCAGGATCAGCACGTCCTGGTGCCCAACGAGTTCTACTGGGACGCCGAGCGCCGACCCCTGGTGGACCGCGTCGTGATGGTGCCCCGCGAAGACACCGACTCCGAGGTCGTGGCGCTGCAGACCGGCGAGGTCATGGCCGCCTTTCCGCAGCCCTTCCCCGGCGCGGCGGAACGCCTCGGCGGCGACCTGGCGTTCGTGGGTGGGGGCGGCACGTTCATCGAGGGGCTCTGGATCAACCAGAACGCCCCCGACCGTCGCTTCGAGATCACCCGGAACATCCGCCAGGCCGTGGCCTACTCCCTGGACCGCGAACTCATCGCCGACGTGGCGCTTGGCTCGATCATCGAGGACCCGCAGGTGCTGCAGTGCGCCGGCTGGAGCCCGACGGTCGGCGAGTGGTGCGCCGACGACTTCGCCCACTACACCCAGGACCTCGACAAGGTCACCGAGCTGCTGACCGCCGAGGGCTGGACCCGCCCGGACCCCGACGGCCTGTGGGTCAACGCCGAGGGGACCGAGTTGGTCCTGCAATGGAACACCGTGGCGGGCAACAAGCGCCGCGAGGACGTGCAGGCCCTGGTCAGCGAGATGACCGCACCGTTCGGCATCGGCTGGGAGATCATCAACTACGACGCCGGCGAGTTGTTCCAGAACCGCCTGCCGGCCATGAACTACGGCCCCGTCGCCCTCTTCGCCAACAGCACGTCGCCCGACCCGACCGTGTTCCAGCTCTACGACATCGACGGCATCCCCAGCGAAGCCAACGGCTTCAGCGGGCAGAACTTCATGGCCTACGCCAGCCGGGAGGCCAGCGATCTGGCGGCCGCCATCGACCGGGAGGTGGCCGCAACCGCCCGCCTGGCGCTGGTGCGGCAACTCGGGGAGATCCTGGCCACCGACGTGCCCTGGATCCCGTTGTACGTACTACCCAACCTGGCGGTGTGGAACAGCACCATGGTGGAGGGTGCGGGCAACGCGCTGTTCAGCGCCTACGGCGGCTTCGTCGACATGTACGACTGGCGCGTCATCGGCTGAGCCGGTGACCCCGCCGGAGCGACCACCGCAGCAGACACCACCCGAGGGCCGGCGGTGATCGCCTACGCCGTGCGCCGGCTGGCGATCACCGTTCCGGTGCTGGTGGTCATTTCCTTCGGCACCTTCTGGGCCGCCGGGGAGATCTCCAGCCCCACCGCGCAACTCACGCTGAACCCCCGCATCACCCCCGAGGCCAAGCAGGCCTACGTCGAGTTGCTGGGTCTGGACCAACCGCTGCACGTGCAGTACGGCAAATGGTTCGGCAACTTCGTCACCGGCGACCTCGGCACCTCGCTGGTGCGCAACGGCCAGGACGTGTGGCCGTTCGTGGAGCGGGCGCTGGCCAACACGCTGCTCCTCGTGGCGGCGGCGGTGAGTCTGTCGCTGCTGATCGGCCTGGTGGTGGGGACGATCTCCGCGGTCCGCCAGGGTTCGCTGTGGGACTACACCTCCGTGGGCGTGTCGTTCCTGGGCATCTCCATCCCGGTGTTCTGGCTGGGCCTCATGCTGCAGCTGTTCTTCGGTCTGTACCTCGCCAACTGGCTCGGCGTCGGCCCGCCGCTGCTGCCGACGGCCGGCATCTACTCGCCGGGGCAGCAGGGATTCGACCTCGTCGACCGGGTGCGGCATCTGGTGTTGCCCACCATGGCGCTGTCACTGCAGCTCGTGGCCGTGTACAGCCGCTACATGCGGGCCTCGATGCTGGAGGTGATGAGCGCCGACTACATCCGCACCGCCCGCTCCAAGGGACTCCGGGAGGGCGCGGTGGTGGTGCGTCACGGCATGCGCTCGGCGCTCGTGCCGGTCACCACGCTGGTCGCCATCGACATCGGGCAGTTGGTGGGCGGGCTGATCGTCACCGAGCGGGTGTTCCAGTACCCCGGGATGGGCGTGCTGTTCCTGGACTCGCTGGAGGGCGGGGACTACACGATCCTGCTGCCGACGGTCATGATCGCCGCCGTCTTCGTGTTCGGCATGAATCTGATCGCCGACCTGCTCTACGGCGTGCTGGACCCGCGGGTGCGCCTCGGGCGTGAGCGACGGGTGGCTCGGCGTGGCTGAGCGCGCCCGCTCCGGCGTCGGCGAGATGGAGTCGCTCGCCACCGACGCCCCGATCAGCCCGTGGCGGCTGGCGCTGCGCCGATTCGGTCGCCGCCGGCCGGCGGTCATCTCCGTTGTGGTGCTGGCGGTGATCGTCGTCGGGGCGGTGTTCGCCGACTGGATCGCCCCCTTCGGCGAGGTGGAGCAGAACCTCGACGACATCCTGCAGAGCCCCAACGGCACCTACCTGCTGGGCACCGACACGCTCGGGCGCGACAACCTCAGCCGCATCCTCCACGGGGGGCGCGTCTCGCTGCTGGTCGGCGTGATGGTGGCGCTCATCGCCGGCGGTGTCGGGACGATCGTCGGGATCCTGGCGGGGTACTACGGCGGGTTGATCGACGCCGCCCTGATGCGCCTCACCGACACGCTGCTGGCGCTCCCGGGTCTGATGGTCGTCATCATCGCCGCCCGGCTCCTGGGTGACGGCGTGTGGGACGTCGTGATCGTGCTGGCGGGGATCGCCTGGATGACGCTGGCCCGCATCGTGCGCGGCAAGGTGCTGAGCCTCAAGGAGCGAGAATTCGTCGAGGCGGCCCGGGCGCTGGGCGTTCCGGCGCGCCAGATCATGCGCCGCCATCTGCTGCCGAATCTGGTGGGCGAGATCACCGTCACCGTCTCACTCACGGTGGCTGTCGCCATCCTTGCCGAATCGACCCTCAGCTTCCTGGGCCTCGGCGTCAGCCCCACACGCACCGCCACCTGGGGGAACATGCTGGGCGGTAACGAAGGGTTCGTGATCACCGCTCCCTGGCTGGTGTGGGCGCCCGGTCTGGCCATCGTCATCACGGCTCTGTGCGTGAACTTCGTCGGCGACGGGCTGCGCGACTCGCTCGATCCGACGCAGGAGAAACTGTGAGCGCAGGAGAAGCCGTGAGCGCCCCCGCCCGTGTCGCCGGGCCGGCGGTCACGGGAACCCGTGGCGCGGAGCCGCTGCTGGCGGTGCGCGACCTGCGGACCGAGATCGACACCGAGGGCGGCACGGTCACCGCGGTGGACGGGGTGAGTTTCGACCTCTACCACGACGAGGTACTGGCGGTCGTCGGCGAGTCGGGCTGCGGCAAGACGATGCTGGCGCTGTCGATCCTCGGGCTGCTGCCCCGGCGTACCGGTCGCATCACCGGCGGGCAGGTGCTATTCAGGGGCGAGGACCTCACCGGTGCCACGCCGGCACGCCTGCGGGAGATCAGGGGGGGCCGAGATCGCCATGATCTTCCAGGACGCCCTCACCGGCCTGCACCCGCTGCACCGGGTCGGCGACCAGATAGCCGAGACGATCCGCGCCCACGAGCGCGTCGGGCGGGGCGTCGCCCGGCGGCGGGCGGTCGAGTTACTGCACCTCGTGGGCATCCCGGACCCGGCGAGGCGCGCCGACTCGTTCCCCCACGAACTCTCCGGCGGGATGCGCCAGCGCGTCATGATCGCCATGGCCGTTGCGCTCGACCCCTCCGTGCTGATCGCCGACGAGCCCACCACGGCGCTGGACGTGACCGTGCAGGCGCAGGTGCTGGAGACCCTCGCCGAGATCAGCCACGACCTCAACGGATCGATCCTGCTCATCACCCACGACTTCGGCGTGGTGGCCGGCACCGCCGACCGGGTCATGGTCATGTACGCCGGACGGCTCGCCGAGCAGGGTCCGGTGGCCGACGTGTACCGCCGTCCCCGCCACCCCTACACCGCCGGACTGCTGGCCGCCATGCCCCGGATCGACGATGTCCCCGGTCAACTGGAGCGGATCGCCGGCACCCCGCCCAGCCTCATCTCGCCCCCGCCGGGATGCCGGTTCGCCCCCCGCTGCGGGTTCGCCACCGATATCTGCCGCGAGGACTCTCCCGCCATGCGTCTCTGGCCGCCGGGCGGCGGCGTGGCGGTCGCCTGCCACCACGCCGAAGACATCGGCGCCGGGTCGTGAGCGCTGCGAACCCGTCGTCCCTGGTGGCGGCCGACGCCGGGCCGCTGCTGGCCGTCGAGGGACTCGCCAAGCTGTTCAGCACCCGCCGCGACACCCTGAAGGCCGTCGACGGGGTCTCGTTCACCCTGGAGGAGGGGCGCACTCTCGGGCTGGTCGGCGAGTCGGGGTGCGGCAAGTCCACCACGGCACGGCTGATCCTTCGCCTCCTCGAGCCGACGGCCGGATCGGTGCGCTACCGGGGACGCGAGTTGACCACCCTGCCCCCCGGGGAGATGCGCCGGGTGCGCCGCGAGCTGGGGATCGTGTTCCAGGACCCCTACGCCAGCCTGAACCCGCGCATGACTCTCCGCAACATCGTCGGCGAAGGGCTCCGGGTCTGGGAACCGCACGCCGACATCGCTGGGCGGGTGGCCGGGCTGCTGGAGCGGGTGGGACTCGACCCCGCCTTCGCCCGGCGGTACCCCCACGAACTCTCCGGCGGGCAGCGCCAGCGGGTGGCCATCGCCCGCGCCCTGGCGCCGGGGCCGTCCCTGCTGATCTGCGACGAGCCGGTCTCGGCCCTCGATGTCTCGGTGCAGGCGCAGATCCTGAACCTGCTCGCCGACCTGCAGCGTGACCTGGGCTTGACGATCCTCTTCATCTCCCACGACCTCGCCGTGGTGCGCCACGTCTGCGATCGGGTGGCGGTCATGCATCTCGGCAGGATCGTCGAGATCGGCACCCGGTCAGAGGTGTACGGCGCCCCCCGCCACCCCTACACCCGGGCGCTGCTGTCGGCGGTGCCGGTTCCCGACCCGTCACGGGAGCGCGGCCGCCGGCGCGTGCGCCTCGAGGGCGAGATCCCCAGCCCGCTGGACCCCCCGTCGGGATGCACGTTCCGCACGCGCTGCGTGCACGCCGCCGAGCGGTGCGCCGCCGAGGAGCCCGAGTTGGCACTGCACGGACTGGACCATCCGGTGGCCTGCCACTTCGCCGCCGAACTCCCTTCCCCGCGGGCAGGGCTGTAGCAGGATGTCACCGTGATCGATCGGGTCTGGTTGTGGGGGCTGCGGGCGCTGTGGGCGTCGCTGCCCTGGAGCGTCGGCGGGCAGCTGGGGGAGGCGCTGGACGGCTGGTCGAGCGCCTTCGCCACGACGGCCGGGGCGGGAGCCTGGGCGGCGTGGGCAATCGGCCTCACTGCGCTGCTCGTACCGCACACCGTGTCGCTCACGGCCGTGCGCATCCTGGCGCCGGGCGTGCTGGCGGCCGCCTGCTGGGCCACCGTCAGCGCCGGACCGTCGGCGACCGCGGCCATGGCGCTGACCTGCAGTGCCGTGGCCGCGGTCGGCGTGATGTCACCGCTGGTGGGTGCCCGGTTCATCGACGCCACCAGCTACGGCCACGAGCGGCGCCTGGCCCTGCGCGCCCCGGCGGCGGTATTGGCCGGCGCGCTGGCACCCACCTGGGCGCTGACGGTGGGAGGAGTTGCCGCCGGCCCGCTGCTGTGGGCGACCGGCCACTGGGTGCTGGGGCCGCTGCTGAGCGTGGCGGGCTGGCTACTCGCCGCTGCGGGGGTACGCGCCATGCACAGCCTCGCCCGGCGCTGGCTGGTCTACGTGCCGGCCGGGCTGGTCGTCCACGACCGGATGGCGCTGGCGGAGCCCACGCTGTTCCGCCGCCCGGTGATCGCCTCGCTGGGGCCGGCGTTGGCCGGCAGCGACGCCCATGACCTCACGCTGGGAGCCACCGGCCTGGTGTTCGAGCTGCGCCTGGCCGAGCCGGTGACCGTCACCCCCGCCCGCTCCCGTGGCGGACCCGAGAAGGTCGGCGCCCTGCTCGTCGTCCCGACGCGCCCCGGAGCCGTCCTGCAGGAGGCAAAGAAGCGCCGCATCCCCACGGCGCACACCTGACAGAGCTGCCCTGGTGGACGACGAGCGAGCCGATCCACGACGTTGAAGAGCAACTCTGCCACGCGATCCACCCTAGCGTGTGACAAGTGGGCAAGTGGGCAAGTAGGCAATACCTTCAATGTATCAGTACCCGCGGGAACCACACACAGTGGTATACACTCCGATACGACGAAGACAGCGATGGCGAGACCGACCTCCCGTTACCCGTGTAGGAACCGGCTAGACGGAGCAGCGCACCCGTGGCGGGGGAACGGGATACGCCGGACGCTAAGACAACCCAACGACCGACAGGATCGCCGACCATGGCTCAACTCGTAGAACTCGATTCTCGGCGACGCGTCGCGCTGGGCCGTCTCGGGAGGCCCGAGCACCAGCGCTACCTAGTCACCGAGGAGCCCGACGGCACGCTCGTATTCACACCTGCCGTCGTCATGACCGCCCACGAAGCGGCACTGCTGCGCCGCCCTGAACTCGTGGAGCAGATCGAAGCCGACCAGGCGGATCCAACCAGAGCCGTCAGCTCACAGGCCCGCCGTCCCCGCTGAGGTCCAATCGTCTCGGAAGCGGGCGCCTGGGGGTTGCCGCGCGACTAGTGAGATATCGGGTCCGCTAGGCGGCGATCCCGCCGCCTAGCACTTCGGGGCCGTCGTAGAAGACGACGCTCTGGCCCTGCGCCACCCGCTGCTGCGGCGTGTTCCAGCGGACCTCGGTGCCGTCGAGAACCGCCGGGCGGGGCTTGCCGTGCGCACTGGTCTGCACCAGCACCGGGCCCTGCACCGCTCCGGCGACCCAGGTCAAGTCGCTCACCGCTTGGCGCTCCGTGAGCAGGTCGGCCCGGTCGCCGACGGTCACGACGCCGGCGGCGACGTCGGTGTCCACCACGTAGACGGGTCGCTCCCGGCCGCCGAGACCAAGACCCTTGCGCTGGCCCAGTGTCACCATCTGCACCGCCGGAACCTCGCCGAGACGCCGGCCGGCGGTATCGACGACGACGGCGGGGGTCGTCTCGAGGCGCTCGGACAGGAACTCACCCCGGGCGCCGCGCTGGATGAAGCACACGTCGGTGCTGTCGGGCTTGGTGGCGGTGCGGAGACCCAACTCGCCCGCCAGCGCCCGTACGCGATCCTTGGTCATGTCCCCCACCGGCAGCAGCACCCGGGCCAGGGCCTCCTGACCCAGCATGTAGAGCACGTACGACTGATCCTTGGCCGCATCGGCACCTCTCGCCAGGCGGCGGGTGCCGTCGGGGCGACACACGACGCGGGCGTGATGGCCGGTGGCCACGGCGTCGAACCCCAGCGCATCGGCCCGCCGCAGGAGCCTGTCGAACTTGATGTGGCGGTTGCACTCCACGCACGGGTTGGGCGTGCGGCCTGCGGCGTGGTCGGCAATGTAGGGATCGACCACCCGGGCGGAGAAGTCCTCGCCGAAGTTGAACACGTGGTGGTCGATGCCGAGAGCGTCGGCGACCCGGCGGGCATCCATCACGTCGGCGACCGAGCAGCAACCCGTGTCCGACGGCCCGCCCCACAGCTTCATCGTGACGCCCACGACCTCGTGGCCGGCCTGCGCCAGCAGCGCCGCCGCCACCGACGAGTCCACGCCGCCCGACATGGCGACCATCACCTGCATCGTCCGCCCCCCGCTCCTACGCCGCGGCCCGCCGCAACTGGGCGATCGCCGGGGGCAGCACGGCCAGGGCCGTCTCGACGTCGGCCTCGGTGCTGGCGGCGCCCAGCGACAGGCGCATCGAGCCCCGAGCCAGGCTCCGCGGGTAGCCCATGGCGGCCAGCACGTGCGAGGGATGCTCGGCACCGCTGGCGCAGGCCGACGCCGCCGAGGCGTACACCCCGCCGCGCTCGGCCAGGAAGAGCAGGGCCTCGCTCTCGATGCCCTCGAAGCACAGGTGGCACGAACCGGCCACCTTCGCCGATCGGTCGACCGTCACCCCGGCACCCACCGACGGCCGGACGCCGGACTCCACGACCCCCGGCACGGTGGCCCGCAGACCGTCGGCAAGACGGTCGCGCAGCCCGCCGACGCGCTCGGTCACCTCGCCACGCCGCGCGACGGTGATCTCCGCCGCCCGACCCATGCCGGCGATGCCAGCCACGTTCGGTGTGCCGCTGCGGCGCTCGGACTCCTGGCCACCACCCACCACCTGGGGCTGCAGCAGCACGCGGTCCCGCACCACGAGGGCACCGACCCCCTTCGGGCCGCCGAACTTGTGGGCGCTCACCGAGACGAGATCGGCGGGCGCCGCCCGGGTGGCCACATCCAGCCAGGGGAACGCCTGCACGGCGTCGGTGTGCAGCAGCGCTCCGGGCGCGTGGCGCGCCATCACCTCAGCCACCTCCTCAAGCGACCAGATGACGCCGGTCTCGTTGTTGGCGAGCATCACCGACACGAGCCGCACGTCGCCGTCGAGCGCGGCGGCGAGGGCGTCGAGATCCAGCATCCCGTCGCGGTCGACCCCCACCACGCGCCCGCCGAGTTGCTCCACTGGGCGCAGCACCGCCGGGTGCTCCACAGCGCTGCAGACGACCGTGCCGCCCGAGCCGGCCGCCGCTCCGAAGACCGCCAGGTTGTCGGCCTCGGTGCCGCTGCCGCAGAACACGATCTCGGCGGGCCGGGCCCCCAGCACCTCGGCGAGGATGTCGCGGGCGTCGTCGGTGGCGCGCCGGGCATCTCGTGCCATGCGGTGCGCCCCTGTGGGGTTGGCGTAGCAGGCGTCGAAGAAGTCCCGCATCGACTCGATGACCTCGGGATGCATCGGCGTGGAAGCCGCATGGTCGAAGTAGGCAACGTCGGCCATGTCCCCAGGCTAGAAGGCTGCCGGGCAATCGACGGTGAGCACAGCCGTGTTGCATTCGCGACGTGGCGCCCGACAGGCTGGGGACGTGGAGGACTACCACCCCAGCACCTACGGCGAGGCGTTCGCCGACGTCTACGACGAGTGGTATTCCGACGTCACCGACGCGGCGGCCTGCGCGGCAACGGTCGCACGGCTCGCGGCCGGTGGTCCCGTGCTGGAGTTGGGCGCCGGCACAGGGCGCCTCGCGCTGCCGCTGGCGGCGGCCGGCGCGGACGTCTGGGCTCTGGACGCCTCCCGGACGATGCTGGCCGCTCTGGCCGCCAAACCGGGGAGCACGCGGGTGCGACTCGTACTGGGCGACATGGCCCGCCCGCCGCTGCGGCCCGGTGCCGGCTTCGCCGTGGTGCTGTGCGCCTTCAACTCGCTGTTCAACCTGCCCGACCTCGCCGAGCAGCGGCTCTGCCTGGAGGCGGCGGCGGCCCTGCTGGCCCCCGGCGGGCGGCTGGTCGTGGAGACCTCGCTCCCCGGGGGTGCTCCCGACCCCGACACCGGTGCGCTCACCGCCGTCGCCGGGGAGTTCGAGACCGACGGGGTGGACGTGCGGGCCCTCGAGCGGGACCGGGTGGTGCTGAGCGCCTGGCAGCACCACCCGGCGACGCAGGAGATCCGTGGTCAGATGATCGACATCACCTCGGCCGGCATCCGGTTGCGTCCCTGGCAACTGCACTACCGCACGGCGCCCCAACTGGACGCGGCGGCGCGCGACGCCGGGCTGGTGCTGCACGAACGCTGGTCGGACTGGCAGGGCGGGCGGTTCGACCCGGTGCTGTCGACCGAGCAGATCGCCGTCTACGGGCTGCGCCGATGAGCCTGCGCGTCGAGACCACGATCCACGCCGCTCCCCAGGTGGTCTGGGCTCACCTCGAGGACATCGCCTCGCACATCGAGTGGATGGCCGACGCGGTCTCCATCGAGTTCCTGACCACCCAGCGCAGCGGCACCGGAACCCGATTCGCCTGCAAGACCCGGGTCGGCTTCCTGTCCACGACCGACCTCATGGAGATCACACAGTGGTCACCGCCGCGGGTGATGGGAGTGCGCCACTCGGGCGCTGTCTCCGGCGAGGGGCGCTTCGAAATGCACGCCGCCGGCCCCGCCGACAAGTCCACAACGATGGTCTGGCACGAGCGACTGCGCTTCCCGTGGTGGATGGGTGGCCCACTCGGCGCCACGCTCGCACGCCCCGTGCTGCACCGCATCTGGCGGGGCAACCTCGCCCGCCTCGGCCAGCAGGTGGAATCCGCCACCGGCCGCCAGGGAGTGCGCTAGAAGATCGGGTTGTCCCAGGTGGTCGCCGCCAGCAGGCCGGTGAAGAAGAACAGGCCGGCGAGGCACGCACCCAGCAGCGAGGCCGCCAACGTCGGAATGCGGCCGCTGCGGTCGGGGGTGAGCAGGATCCAACTGGCCAGCAGCCCGCCGGCCAATCCACCGATGTGGCCGCCGATGGAGATATTGGGGAACAGAAACGTGGTGAGGAGGTTCAGCACCAGCAGACCCATGACACCCGAGTCCCGTGCCCTGCGGCCCACGGCCCGGGAGATCATGAGGTGTGCCCCCATCAGGCCGAACACGGCACCCGAGGCGCCGATCGTGACCGCCCGGGGCGACACCAGCAGGGCGCCCAGCGAGCCCGACAGCAGTGCCGCCACGTAGAGCAGGGCGAACCGCACGAATCCCAGATGCCGCTCCAGCGATGCGCCCAGCAACCACAGCAGCATCACGTTGAAGCCCACGTGGAGGATGTTGGCGTGCAGGAACCCGCTGGTGAACAAGCGCCACCACTCTCCGCCGACGTCGACGGCCGGACCCCACAGCGCGCCGTTCTCCATGATCCGGCCAATCCCGCTGTAGCCGCGCCAGACCGACCCCTCGGTCGCGGCCGAGACGACGAACAGCACAAGGTTGGACACCGCGAGCGTTCCGGTGAGCACCGCCGGCCGCCTGGCAGCAGGGCCGGCCACCACTGCAGGCCGCAGGCGACCCCGCCGTGAGACCGGCGCGGGCCCGCGGGGCACACCGGCGCTGGCCATCGCCAGGCGGGCCGCCCGCAGGCACTCCGGGCAGTGGAACCCGACAGCGGCGATGTTCTGGCAGTCGGCGCAGATCAGCCGCTCACAGCGCTGGCAGCGCGCGCCGGTCGGGCGGTTGGCGTGCCGGTAGCAGACCGACTCCGATCCTGCCCGGTCGCTCACCTCGTCACCCTACCGGCCTGCTACCGAGCCACCCGTGCCGCGTCGTCGGACCCGAGGGGCGGGTTACGCTGAGCGCCGAGCAGTGGAGGCCGGAATGATCGCGAACTCGATACTCGCCCACCAGGGCGGCTGGGACGAGATTCTCATCATCATCGGCCCGCTCGCCGTGATCGTGTGGGTCGTGGCGCTGGTCCGCCACCGCGTGCGCCGGGAAGCCAACGCCGAGGCCAACAGCGGCGCCGACGCCTCCTCCTCCTAGCTCCTGCCCGCCGCCAGCCGGCGGGGCCTCAGCGAGCCGGCACCCAGGAGATGTCGGCGCCCAGGGAGCGCAGGTTCCCGACGAGGTCCTCGTGGCCGCGCCTGATGTGCCAGGTGTCGCGCACGACCGTCTCACCTTCTGCGCCCAAGCCGGCGACCACCAGTGCCGCCCCCGCCCTGATGTCCGTGGCGCGCACCGGTGCGCCCGAGAGCCGCTCCTTGCCCCGCACGATGGCGCAGCGCCCCTCGACGCGGATGTCCGCGCCCATGCGGATCAGCTCGCCCACGTAGCGGAACCGGTTGGCAAACACGTTCTCGGTCACGAGGCCGACCCCGTCGGCGAGACTGAGCATGGCGACGAGGAGCGGCTGGTAGTCGGTGGCGACGCCCGGGTACGGCAGCGTGACGATCTCCGTCGAGCGGAGCCGATGCGGCGACATGGCCCAGAGTCCGCCCTTGATGGTGGAGGTGCGCAGGTTCATCTCCCCGAGCTTGTCGCAGAGCATCCGCACGTGGCCGGGCTGGGCGCCTCGCAGCGTGATCTCGCCGCCGGCGATGCCGACCGCCGCCAGGTAGACGGCGGTCTCGATCCGGTCCGGCACGGGCGTGTGGTCCACCGGCGCGAGCGGGCCGCTGCCGTTGATCGTGATCGTCGGGCTGCCGGCGCCGAGCACCTCGGCACCCATGCGGTTCAGGAACGCCGCCAGATCGGCGATCTCGGGCTCGCGGGCGGCGTTGTTGATGACCGTCCGACCCTCCGCCGCCGTGGCCGCCATCATGATGTTCTCGGTGGCGCCGACGCTCGGCCACTCCAGGCTCACCTCCTCGCCCTTGAGCATGCTGGCCCGCGCGTGGACGTAGCCGTGGCTCACGTCGATGTCCACGCCAAGGCGCTCGAGGGCCGAGAGATGCATGTCGATCGGGCGCGATCCGAAGTCGTCGCCGCCGGGTAGCGCCACCATCGCCTCCCCGCAGCGTGCGAGAAGCGGACCCAGGACCGCGATGGAGGCCCGCATCCGGCTGACCAGGTCGTAGGAGGCGTGCGGGCGAAGCTGCTCGGGCACATCGACGTGCAGGACGTCGTCGCCGCTGTACCACAGCCGGCAGCCGAAGCTCTCGAGGAGTTCGATCATCGTGTCGACGTCGGAGATGCGAGGCACGCGCCGCAACGTGAAGCGCCCCTCGGCCAGGGTCGTGGCTGCCATCAGCTTCAGGATGCTGTTCTTGGCTCCGCCGATCTCGACCTCGCCGCGCAGTGGCCCACCCGGGCGCACGACGATGTCGGACTGCGGTGCGCTCGGGGCGGACGCGTCACTGCTGGTTGCCTCTTCTGAGCCGGCTCCCACCGCGGCGGAGCCCTCAGGCCGAATCATCCCCTCCAGTATGCTCGGCTCATGCCCGGGTATCCGCGATAGGAGCACGATTGCCCCGTGTGACCTGCACATCAGCGTGCAGCCCGGACGAATTGCAGCGCTTGCTCCAGCCCCGGCAGGACATCGTCGTCGAGGAGTTCGACACGGCGACGGGCGAGGATTCCGCCGCCGCCGCCCCGCCCGTCGCCGGTGCCGGCCCGGCCGCTGACGCCGTATTCAGGGCTGCCGGGGGTCCGTTCCGGCACTACCGGCGCACCGTGACCATCGTGGGGCGCGGCGAGTACGCCGACCTGGTCCGTCGGCGGATCAGCCATCGGCTCCCGGCGCCGGTCCGCCCGTGGTTGCTCGGCCCGCTGGTTGACCGCGAACTACGCCGCCCTGGCGCCGGACGCAGCAAGAACTCCGCTCTCGTCCGCCAGCAGATCAGCTACCAGCTCTCGATACCGGTCTGGTCGTGGTTCCTGACGCCGCTTGTCTGGCGGGAACTGCGGCGGCCCCGCACCGACGGCCGCCAGCCCTTCTGGGGGCCTGCCGAGCGGCTCGATCCCCGATCCGGCCAGGTGCTGGGGGTGCTGTGCCTGCTGTCGGTGGTGGCCGGCTACCTGGGCACGCTGCTGAGCCAGACCATCACGTTCGCGTTCGACGAGTTCGGCGCAGGGCTCGCCACGCAGGGGAACACGCTGACCGCCGTGCGGGTGGGTGTGCTGCTTGCCCTCGCACTCGTGGCTCTCGCCGACCGGAGGGGGCGCCGGCCGATCCTTCTGTTCAGCGCCACCGCCGGCTGCGTGGTGGCGGCTGCCGGCGCCGCCACCATCGGGGTGTGGACCTACGGCGCCAGCCAGACGATCTCGCGCAGCCTCTCGACGACGATGTTCGTGCTGCTGCTGGTGATCGCGGCCGAGGAGGTCCCCGCCGGGGCGCGCGCCTACGCGGTGTCCGTGCTGACGCTGTCGGCCGGTCTGGGATCGGGCATGGTGGTGTGGCTGCTGCCGCTGGCCGACCTCGGGCTGCGGGGCTGGCGGATCCTGTTCCTGGCGCCTCTCCTGGCGCTGCCACTCGTGCTGTTCTGCTCCCGTCGCCTGGCGGAGAGCCGGCGGTTCTCACCCAGGGACTCGCGGTCCGACAGCTCGAGCGCTGGGGCGCCCGCCGTCGAGGCACCGCGCTCCGCCGAAACCGACCCGCGGGCCCGCCGGGCTAAGCGGCTGTTCCTGCTCGGGACCGGGGCGCTGCTGTTCTCGATGTTCGCGGCGCCCGCCTCCCAGTACCTCAACGAGTTCCTGCGGACCGAGCGCTCGTTCTCCGCCACCGACATCAGCGTCTTCCAGCTCTCCATCAACACGCCCGCCGGGATCGGGGTGCTGATCGGCGGTCGCTTCTCCGACGTGCGGGGTCGCCGCAGGATCGGCGCCCTGGGTCTCCTCGGCGGTGCGATCTTCACGGTGCTGCGCTACGGCCAGCCCGGTTGGCCGATGTGGATGTGGGGGATCCTGGCGGGCATCTTCGGCGCCGCCAGCGTTCCCATCATGGGCACATTCGGAGCGGAGTTGTTCGGCACATCCAGCCGGGCCCGGTCCAACGGGCAGATCACGGTCCTGGGCGTGATCGGCTCGATGATCGGCCTGCAGATCATCGGCCGCTTCTCCGATTCCGGAGGCGAGTTCTGGCACGTCTTCGCCATGGTGGCCGGCGCTCCGCTGCTCGTCGCGCTGCTGGTTCTGCTGGCGTTTCCCGAGACAGCCTGGCGCGAGCTGGAGGATCTGAATCCCGAAGACGTCAAGCCCGGGATCGACCCGCCGCCCTAGCCGGCCACATCCCCCAGCCAGTTGCGCACCGCTGCGGTCACGCTTGCGTCGTGGGCGGGCCGGGTGTCGTGACCGCAGCCGGGGATCCACACGTGGGTGACGCTGCCGGGTATCGCCGCCGTCTCGGCGACGAACTCCTCGGGCGTGCCGAACGGGTCCCGGTCGCCGCCCAAGAACAGGCACGGCAGGTCGAGACGCCCGAAGTGCGCCACCCGTAGGCGGTCGGGACGCCGGGGCGGATGCAGCGGATAACTCAGCAGTACGAGCCCAGCGGCCGGGAAGCCGTCGGCGACCGCCATCGAGCAGATGCGACCGCCCATGGACCGCCCGCCCAGGACGAGACTGCCCGGATCGATGGCCTCCTCTGCGCACATCGCCTGCGCCTGCTCCTCGATGAACGGCACGAGCCGTTCCGCCCGTGGAGGCGGTCCTCGCCGGCCGTCGCTGCGCTGCGGGTAGCCCACGCAGCGCACCGGAAGCGGAGCCAGCGCCCGTTCCAAGGCGACCAGCGTGTGGTGGTCGGGGCTGCCGCCCGCGCCGGGCGCCAGCAGCACCCCCCCGACAGCCCTGCCGGCCGGCCGGGGCGTCGCCATGTCCCCCGCCTTCGTCACGACAGCAGGATGCGCCGCGCCTCCAGGAGGTCGCTGATCCGCTCCCCCGCCTCGGTGTCAACCCCACCGGTGTCGGGATGGACCGAGGCGACGAGAAGGCGGAAGCGCTTCTGCACATCGGCGGTGGCGAGGCCGTCGAGCGAGTCCAGCCCGAGTATGTCGAGCGCCCAGGAGTGCGGCTCGGGCACCAACGGGGGTGCCGCCCGGTGGCCGTCCAGGAACCGCAGCAATTCGCCATCGCTCCCACCCGGCCAGGTGAGAACGCGCCGGACCACTCCCAGGATGTCGTAGCGCTCCGGCCGGGGCATCTGCCGCGTGGCATAGATGGCGCCCAATACGTACTGCGCCGCCGAACCACCCCGGTCGCTGAACTCGAACGCCGGCCGGCCGGCGGGCCTGCGCAGCAGACGATGGCGACTGCGAGTCAGGCCGATCCGATCCTCCTGCAGCCGGTGGCGCAGGCGCGGCTGGCGGATCCGCTCGCCCCGGGCGATCTGGCCGATCAGCAGCGGCAGGTCGTCGAGGCTGTCCTCGTCGAGGCCACCCAGGTAGTGACCCACGACGCCCGCCACGAGCACCGCACCGGGACGCAGCGGGAGATCCAGGGGCAGGCGGCTGTTCCCCACCGCCACGCGCCGCGTAGGCACCACCGTCCGCGAGTGAAACGTCTCCAACTCGGCCAGGATCACCCGGCCAAGCTAGCCAGCACAGCGAAGGCGCGCCTGCTAGACGAAGTGGTGGAGCACGTCGCGGGTGGCCCCGGCGGCGGCGGCTATCTCGTCCTGCGTGGCGTCGCTGTCCACGATGTCGGCGAGCGCATCCACCTGATTCAGCACGGCCCGCCAGGTCCGGGCCTCGAAGCCGAACGGCAGGGCCAGCTGGCGGATCTCGTCGATGCCCCGGGCCAGGTTGCGGTTGCCCTTGCGGTCACGCGGGTTGCGCTGCAGCTTGTCGCTCGCCACGAACAGCCGGGACAGGACGTCGTGAGCGTCGACGCCGTCGAGTCCGGGCCCGAACTCCGACGAGTCGTCTCCGTCGGTCCCGTCGGCCAGCTTGTCGAACAGCCCGTCGACCCGTGCCTCGTCCGCGGCCGCCACCTCAAGATCGCCGTCGTCATCGAATCCGTAGGCGATGCCGGCGGCGTCGAGTGCGGCGGTGAGGTTGGTTACGTAGTCGTCGTCGAAGTCCCCGAGTTCGTACGCCACCCGGGGCGCGTCGGCAGCCAGCGCCGGGGCTGCGGCCACCACCACGGCGTCCACGAACTCGTCCACCTGCTGCTCGTCGGCCTCGCGCACGACGAGCACCGCGCCCTGCCAGGCGTGCGGCAGGCCGGCACCCAGCAACAGGCTCTCCATCATCGAGCGGGACTGCGAGGAGTACCCGTGCAGGTCGTACTCCAGCTGATCCTCGCCGGCTTCGCCCACTTCGGCGGCGTCCGCCGGCGGGCGGTTCACGGTGGCAACACCGCACTCCACGCAGGACGCCACCTCGGCCGCGTAGCCCGCGCCGCACTGGAAACACCAGACCTGCGACTCGGAGCCTCCCACACCGCTGCTGCACACAACCATGCCCCCATGCTGACACGCCGGGGACCGATCCCCAACACATGCGCCCTCCTCCAGCGCCCCGCCAACCACCAAACTCGCCTCCACCCCAACACATACGCCCTCCAACACGCGCCCCGCCAACTACCAAACTCGCCTCCACCCCAACACATACGCCCTCCTCCAGCGCCCCGCCAACCACCAAACTCGCCTCCACAAAACCCAGTGCGATTCAGACTGCCCTCCACCACGCGCACCCACCGGGCGTCCCCGGGTGGCCCATGCCGGTCGGTAAGGTGCGGTCGTGGAATTCCAGCCGGGGCGGAACCTGGCGCTCGAACTTGTGCGGGTCACCGAGGCGGCGGCCATCGGGGTGGCCCCCTGGATGGGGCGGGCCGACAAGATCGGGGTGGACGCCGCCGCCGTGGACGGCATGCGGCGGGCGCTCAGCGACGTGCACATGGACGGCGTGGTGGTCATCGGCGAGGGCGAGAAGGACGAGGCCCCGATGCTGTTCAACGGCGAGCAGGTGGGTGACGGCTCCCCGCCGCTGTGCGACGTGGCGGTGGACCCCGTGGACGGCACGACCCTCGTCTCGCTGGGGCGCGGCAACGCCCTGGCGGTGATCGCCGTATCCAACCGCAACTCCATGTACGACCCGGGCGCCTGCGTGTACATGAACAAGATCGCCGTCGGCCCCGAGAGTGCCGGGATGATCGATATCGAGGCCTCCCCCACCGAGAATCTGCGCCAGGTGGCGGCCGCCAAGGGCGAGAAGGTCTCCGACCTGACGGCGGTGATCCTCGACCGCCCGCGCCACGATGCTCTTATCGCCGAGGTCCGGGAGGCGGGCGCTCGGATCCGCCTGATCCCCGACGGCGACGTGGCGGGCGCGCTCAGCACGGCGTGGCCGGAGTCGGGCGCGGACATCCTGTTCGGCATCGGCGGGACCCCGGAGGGTGTGATCTCCGCCGCGGCCCTCAAGTGCATGGGCGGCGACATGCAGGGCAAGCTGTGGCCGCGAGACGACACCGAGCGCGCGGCGGCCGAGGCCGCCGGCTACGACCTCGACGCCGTGCTCGGCATCGACGACCTCGTCGCCGGCGACAACTGCTTCTTCGCCGCCACCGGCGTCACCAACGGCGACCTGCTGCGAGGCGTGCAGTTCCACCCGTGGGGCATCTCGACGCAGTCGCTGGTGATGCGCTCACGCTCGGGCACGGTCCGCCTCATCAACACCCGCCACCGAGAGCACGGCCCCATCACCGACGACTGACCCGGCACACGATCGTCGGTTGCCGACCCGCAGTCGTTGGCCCGGCGGAGGCCCGAATCAACTGGCCACGGGCTCCAGGTTCGGCTGCCGTCAACTCCCACAGGCGCTTGATGACCTCAGTGAGTTCGCGGAGCTGAGCCTTGATCTGCTGGTTCTCCGCCTGCTGCTCGTTGAGCTTGCGCATCAGTTCGTCGTGTTCTCTGTCGTCCTCGGCATCGACGATGCGGGCAGCGATCGCCGCGGTGAAGAGCGCAACGAAGCCGAGACCCACCACCATAAGAGCGGTGGCCAACACCCGGCCCGACCATGACGTTGGCACCACGTCGCCGTAGCCAACCGAGGTGGAGGTCACGATCGCCCACCAGATGCCATCGGGAATCATTTTGCCCGGCTCCAGGTATGCGAAGAGCGCGCCGCCGCCAATGACGAGACTCAGCAGGATCGCCAGCACGTACTGCAGGCCTGCCGTGCCGAACACGCGCCCGACCGCCAACCGCAACTGGTTCACCACCACAGCAAGCCGCAGCAGCCGCAGCGCCGGCAGCAGGCGGGCCAGCCTCGCCAGCCGCAGGGCCGCCAGCAGGTGCGGCAGCGCCGGGAAGGTAACGACGACGATGGCAACGTCGAGCCAGGCGTAGCGCAAATACACCGAGCGACGGGGCGCGACGAGCAGCATCACCGCCAACTCGACGGCGAACACGCCCCAGATCAACCAGTTGGCTGCCACGAGCCATGGCGAGCCGCTCCCACGGCTGATCCACTCCTCGAAGATCAGCAGCGGGATGACCCCGACGGTGGCGATCAGCACCGGAACCGCCAACCGCCGCTTCAGTATCTGCCCGCGCACCGTCAGCACGTCCTCGACCGGAATCCTGCGGCGCCATTCCTGTGCAACCTTGGAGTCGCCTGGCACGGGCGACACCACCCCCGGCGCGGAATCGGGCTTCAGGGAGGAGGCGGGCTCCTCGGAGGAAGGCGGCCTCTCGGAGTCAGAACCCACGATGCAACGCTACTTTCGGCGAGTTCGCTGCCCGAGTCATTCCGACCCCAGCCCATTCCCCTGCTAGCCGAACACCCGGGCGCGGCTCGCGCCGCCCGGTGATCGAAAGACCGCTGATCTGGAGGCTGATCGTTTGACCGACCCCAACTCGACACGTGGATGATCATCGCGCGCGGCCCTGCGCGGCATGCAAGCCATCGGCCTCCTGATGCGACCCTGCCAGCGCTCCGCCCTCGGTCACTGTTCGGCCGTCGGCGACCGGGACCTGCACCGTTGGCGTGGCGGGAATCGACTTTCACACCCCAAGTGCCGTCCGATTGCCGGACGAGGACGCGCTTGTGGTCGTGCAACCGGTGATGACACGCGTTGCAGAGCAGAGCCAGATTGTCAATGTCGGTGGGGCCTTCGGTGGGTTTGCCCCACGGCACGATGTGGTGAGCCTCACACCAGGCCGGCTCGGCCGCGCAGAGCACGCAACCGCCGTCACGAACAACCAAGGTGCGACGCTGGGCGTCCGTGGCGGAGCGCTCGCCACGGCCATGCCAGAGCGGCTCGCCGTCACCCGAGAACAGCAGCCCGAACAACTCGGCGTCGCAGGCCAAGCGCTCCAGTTCGGTCTGTGGAATCGGGCCGATCCCGGGGATCTCGCACCTCCCCTGCGGATCCTTCCCCGACACCACGTCGGCCGAAGCCACAACGACAACCTGATGACGGGACGAGAGCGGTCGCGCCGCGCCATTGCCACGCCCCGCCACCGGTACCCCCTCATCGCCGCAACCCAGGCTCGACTCATCACCGGCCACAGCGCCGCCGGCACCGCTACCCGGCTGCCGCACTCTTTCCCCACGGGTGGCCTGACCGTCGCCCCTGCCGGGCCCCCTCGACCGACTGGCGCCGGCCGGTCGCTCACCGCCACCCCGAACCCCGCCGGCTGGCGCCGAGTCGGCCGGACCGGGATGGAGGCCGACGGCGATAGCGAGGGCGTCGAGGCGGCGCTGTTCGACGCTGCGGGCATCGGGGTTCTCTCGCCCGCCCTCGGCACGCCAGATGCGATCGGCAATGCCGTTGATGAGCGAGCGGAACTGGGCACCGAGCACCCGGTCGAAGGCGGCGTGCGCCATGAGCATGCCGTCGTCGCCGTCACCGAAGTGCAGGCGGCGGCCGGCGGCGCTGGCGCAGGTGCTGCTCGTGCAGGTCGGCGGGATCCTGGTTGCGCTGCGTCCAGTCCTGGATGTGCCGGCCCGCACGGTCGGCGGGCACGGCGGCCACTTGTGCCAGCAACGCGGCATCCTCGTCGACGGTCTCGGCGCTTGTCGCCCCGGCGGCCCGCGCCAGAGCGTCGGTGTGCTCCGGTGAGATGGCACCCTTGGCGAGCGCCTCGGTGACCTTCGGCATCTTGGCTAGCGTGCCGGCCCGCTGCCGTCGTCGCCGCGCCTCGCGATGTGAACTGCCCGTGTTCCGGCGCAGTACCTCAGCGGCGTCCACGCCGCCGTCGTCAAGGCCGTCCAGAGCGGTCACGGTCCGAGCCTCGGCGGCATCAGCACCCGCACGCACCCGCCCGAGAGCGGCGACCAGAGTCCGCAGCACGCCCCGCTCGGCACCCCCCAACGACAGACCACCGAGTTCCACCAGGAGCGCATTCACCAGGCTCAGGACACGCCCCATGGCGTCAGCGGCGCCCACGAACACGACCTCCGGCAGCATCCCTCCGGCAGCGTCCGGCTCAGACCCATTGCCCTGCCCCGCGGGCGAAACCACTTCGGGCTCGCCACCTCGCACGGCGCCGAACAGCTTCTCCATGTCCGCCACAGTACGAAGGGGGTGTGACAGCGCCAGCCCGGCGCCTCCGAGCGGGCGAGCCTCACTGCCCTATGTCCGAACCCGGGGCTTCCGGCGCAGGTCCGCGCTGGAACTGACAGATGGCGTGACAATTGACCTGTACCGGGAACCAGAGCCGGGCGGCGAGCGTCTGAACGGGTGAACACGCCGGTTCACCGAGCCGCTACACATGAGGACGGCAGGGAGATTCGATCGATGAGCGTCACGTGGAAAGCAATGCTGCCGCCGGGCGTCGGGCTCGCACTGATGCTGCTGATCGCAGCGAGCTGCGCCGGCGGGTCCCCCGAACCCGAGCAGGTCAGGACGACGACGGCCACCGATGCAGTCGCCGCCGAGACCGCAACGCCCACCCCGCCCGGGCCCGAGGAGACCGACCCGAACGACCCCGCGCCCACCCCACTCGCATCGGATGTCGACGCCCGGGTCAGCGGCACCGTCACCTACCGCGAGCGCATCGCGCTCACGCCCGGCGCGACGGTAACCGTGCAGATCAGGGACACATCCCTCCAGGACGTCGCCTCCGAACTCATCGCCGAACAGGTCCTCCCGAACCCCGGCCAGGTGCCGATCAGGTTCGAAATCCCCTATGCCTCGGCCACCATCGACCCCCGCAACACCTACTCCATATCTGCGCGGATCGTCGAGGCCGACGGCCGCCTGGCGTTCATCAACGACACCGCCTACGACGTCATCACGCGGGGCAACCCGACGAACGTGGACCTGGTGCTGGTGCTGGTCCAGCCCCCGCCGGAGTTGGTCGAGGGCGAGTGGAGCGCCGAGGACCGCCGGCCGGTGGAGGCGCCCGTGACGGTCACGGGAACCGAGGTGATCTGGGAAGCGCCGGACGCCTACGTGCGTGTCGTCTTCGTCACCTCGGACGAGGACGGGTGCTACAGGCGAGGGCGCGAGGAGGCCACCGTCGACGGCAACCACATCGACGTCACGGTGACGGCATGGGTCCCGCCGCCCGCCCCGTGGGCGATGGACTGCTCGGACGAGACCCTCGAACTCGACGCCATCGCGCACGTCGGCGACTCTCTCGTCAGCGGCGAGACCTACACAATCACCGTCAACGGCGAGCCCGCAACCACCTTCACAGTGCCCTGAGGCCGCGCTGAGTAATCGACGGCGGACGCGACCCGAACCTCGACACGCATGGATTCCGGCTGTGAGTATGCGTGGTGTGTGCTGGAGATGGTGTCAGGCTGGCGCCGGTGGTGTGGACGTGACTGAGTCCGCCACCGGCCACCCCACGAGCCGGCGGGCCGCCGAACTCACGCCGAGCCTCATCCGCGACATCGCCGAGGCCGGACGCAACCAGCCCGGCGTGATTCCCCTGTGGTTCGGGGAGGGTTGCTGGCCAAGCCCGGACATCGCCGTCGAGGCCGCCCGGCGGGCGCTGCGCGACGGGGATCACTTCTACCAGCCCAACAGCGGCAAGCCGGAATTGCGCGACGAGATCAGCGCCTACCACCGGCGCATCTACGACATCGACATCGACCCCCGGCGCGTCACGGTCACGGCTTCGGGCATGCAGGCCCTGGCTCTGGTCGCCCAGGCGCTCGTCGACCCGGGCGACCGTGCCGTCGTTGGTCGGCCCGATCTGGCCCAATATCCGTGAGGCGCTGCGCATCAGCGGCGCCGTCGTGGTCGACCACTCCCTCCGCCCCGCCGGCGACCGCTGGTCGCTCGACGTCGAGCGGCTCACCGAGCACATCGGTGCCGGCACCCGGGCTGGTGTTCCTCAACAGCCCGGGCAATCCGACGGGATGGACCATCACCTCCGAGGACCTGGACGCGGTCATCGAGCACTGCCGGCGCCACCGGGTGTGGCTCGTCGCCGACGACGTGTACTCGCGGCTCTATTACGACCACCCCTACGCGCCCTACGCCCTAACGCGCACCGAGCCCGACGACCTGGTCATCTCGGTCAACAGCTTCTCCAAGACCTGGTCGATGACCGGGTGGCGCCTCGGCTGGATCATCGCTCCGGCGGGCCTCGAAGCCACCCTGGCGATGCTCACCGAGTTCAACATCGCCGGTGCGCCCGGGTTCGTGCAGGCCGCCGGCATCGCCGTGCTCCGAGACGGCGAGCCCGACGTCGCACTGCTGCAGCAGCGCCTCGGATCGCTGCGGCCACTCGTCGGCCAGCACCTCAACGGCGTCCCCGGCGTTCGCTACTTCGAGCCAGAGGGTGCCTTCTACAGCTTCTTCGGGGTCGACGGCATGACCGACAGCGTCGCCACGGCCAAGCACATCCTCGCCACCTGCGGCGTCGGTCTGGCCCCCGGCCGGGCGTTCGGCCCCAACGGCGAGGGCCACCTCCGCCTCTGCTTCGCCCAACCGCCAGAGACACTCACAACGGCACTCGAACGCCTCGCCGACTACTTCAACAACACCGCCGGCGGCTGACAGCCCGGCACGCCGGCGAGCCGGAGGAATGCTCGCCGGCGTGCCTGGCGCCGCTGCTCCGGAGCCGGCTTGGGAGCAGCCGGCTCCGGCAGGGCCGATCTATCGCTGGGTCTGCGGGCCTCTGCTGATGGTCAACACCTGTGAGCCGGCCAGGTCGCCGTTGACGTAGACCCACGTGGCGAGCGTCTCGCTGTCGACGCCGTCGATGTTGTCGAGCGCCTCGACCGTCATCGTCCGGGTCTTCGCCTCCCCGAACGGGAAGAAGCCGTGGATGAACGCCCAGCCGCCCCCATGGTGGATGTTGGCCGAGAACGGGTGCACCCGCAGCACCTCGCCGGTCGGCGTGTGATCGTTCACCTCGATGTCGTCGACGTCGCCGGTGCTCTCGGTGCGCCCGACGTGCAGCGTGACAGCCACTTGCTCACTGTCGTCAACGGTGCCGTCGGGGTTCCGGATCGCCATCGTGACCGATTCTCCCTCCGCGAACGTCGTCGCCGACCAGTGGACGCTCCATACGGCGGACGGATCCACCGGCGAGTCGTCCTGCCCGTCCAGCGAGCTTCCCTCGTCGCCGTCGGTGATCGTGACCGCTGCGACGATCTCCCCCTCGTTCACAGGCAGGCCGGGCGGCAGCACCAGCAGCATTAGAAAGTCCTCGGTGTCCTCCGGCTGGTCGTCGTCGATGATGCCGACGCGCACGGTGGCCCGCTGGCTGCCGGCGGGAATCGTGACGTCCGTGTTGGCGGAATCGACGTCGTAGTCGTCTCCCGAGTTCGTCGACTCTTGACTGCTGGACGTGAAGAGCGTCAGCGGGTACGAGTACGGCTTGGACAGGGTCACCACGAGGTCCGCGAACCGGTCCTCTTCAGCGACGGTCACGTCGGTCGCTTCCCATCTCACGGTGCCCCAGGCGGGCTCGTCGTCGCTCACCTGCACGGTGGCCGACGACGGCGTGCCGACCTCGTAGCCCGGTCCGGGCAGGATCGTGAGGGTCAGCGGGTTCGTGCGACCGTCACGGGCCTCGGAGTCCTCGTGCACGCCGTCCGCGATCGTTCTGATCACGAGTTCCGCGCCCTTCTCTCCCCGACGGATCTTCACGGTGTCGGAGCCTTCGGAGGTATCGAGCACAAGGTTGGAGTTCACCGACTCACCCACGCGCTCGGTCTCCTCCAGCTCGAATGCGATTTCGATGTCGTCGGTGCTGACCTTCTCGCTGAGCGCGATCGTGAACATCGCCGCGCCGCCCTCGGTTGTCGCCCGACCCGCCGTGACGGTCACCGTCGGCAAGGTCTGGGCGTTCGCTACCGGCGCCAGCACCAGCGCGGCCGCCACCATTGCCGCCACTGTCAGCAGTTTCAGAGTTCTCATTTGCTTTGTCCTCCTTCGTGTCCGCTTCGTCGTGATGCAGACGTTCACCATTCACAATGAGGACGATAACAACCAGATGTTTCAGTAGATATAGTGCTAATCCAAGTATCTCAAGATGATTCATTTCGAGAGAAACTTCCAATTTTCTCCCTCTGCTTTTCATCGGCGCCGTCGCGCTATTCACCTCCGACGGCGCGGCCCGGGTGAGTGAGGGAGCCCCCGCGCTGTTCAGCGTCGCGACCGGCGCAAAGAGTCGCCGAGTCCGGCCGGCAAGCGCCCCGAGCCCCGCTGCCGTGTAGTGTCGCCCTGCAGACGTGTTTGCTGCTGATCCGGGAGGTCAGTTGGTGTTTCGCCCGAAGTCTCTGGACCACGTCGTTCTGCGAGTGGCAGCCGTCGAGCGTTGCCTGGACTTCTACCAGGAAGTGCTCGGCTGCACGCTCGAACAGGCCCGCACCGAGATTGGCCTGTACCACCTCCGCGCAGGTGACTCCATCATTGACCTGCTGGATACCGCCGGTCCGATGGGGACGACAGGAGGCCCCCCACCGGGCCCGACGGACCAAAACGTCGACCACTTCTGCATCCGTATCGAGCCCTTCGACGAGGACGAACTCCGCCGACACCTGGCCGGACACGGCATCGACGCAGGGCCGGTGTTCAACAACTGGGGCGCCGATGGGCGAGGACCCTCGATCTACATCAACGACCCGGAAGGAAACACCGTCGAGCTCAAGGGGCCTCCCACCCAGCCCTACGACCCCGACGTCGGCTTCATCCCCTAACCGGAGACCACGACCCGCCATACGACGAGTTGCCCGGCCCCACGCCCCCATCCTGCCGCACACTCGGAAGCGAAGCCCGAGCTCCTGCACCTAGGTTGTGGTCATGAGAGCTGCGGTGCTGCGGCAGGGGAAGATGGTCGTCGACGAGATCGACGACCTGCGTCCGACCACGGGGCAGGTGCTGGTCGAGACCATTGCCTGTGGGATCTGCGGGACCGATCTCCACACCGTCGACCATGGGCGTGAGCTCTCGGAGGTGTCCCGCGAGCTCGGCCGGCCCACCTTCGACTTCGATCCCGATCAGGACATGGTCATGGGTCACGAATTCTCGGTCCGGGTGCTGGAAGCCGGCCCGGGCGTCGAAGGTATTCGGCCCGACACCGTCATGACCGCCCGGCCTTTCCTGACCCTGCCCGATGGGCGCAGGGTGACCACGGGCTTCAACAACACCTACCCCGGCGGCTACAGCCAGCAGATGTTGCTCGGCGCCGACGCGCTCCTCCCCGTGCCGAACGGCCTCGACCCCGCGCTGGCCGCCTTGACCGAGCCGATGGCGGTCGGGCTGAACGCCGTCAACCGGTCCCGAGCCGGACCCGGGCGGGCAGCGGTCGTCATCGGAGCGGGCACTGTGGGGCTCGCTGTCATCGCGGCGCTGCGGATCAAGGGTGCCGAGCCGATCATCGTCTCGGACTTCTCGGCGGTGCGCAGGGCCATCGCCACCTCCATGGGGGCCCACGTGGTGCTCGACCCTGGCCAGGCCGATGGGCGCCAGGCCGGGTTCGATCAGGCCATCGAGGCGTGGTCGGCTGATGCCGACGACGACAACCCCCCGGTCGTCTTCGACGCTGTCGGTGTGCCGGGCATCATCGAGACCGCGATGACCGGTGCCCCGACCGACAGCGAGATCGTCGTCGTCGGGCTGTGCATGGACGACGACACCTTCCGACCGATCATGGGCATGTTCAAGAACCTCACGCTCAAGTTCGTGATGGGTTGGACCCCAGAAGAGTTCGCGCAGTCGCTGCGCCACCTGGCCGAAGGTCGGATCGCCGGCGAGACCCTGGTGACCGGCCAGGTCGACCTCGACGGCGTCCCCGGCGCCTTCGAGGCTCTCGCCGACCCCGACGAGCACGTCAAGATCCTCGTCCGACCCAACGGCCTCGACGATCCGCACAGCTGACGCTTGTCAGCTTGCGGCTACGCCTGAGGCGCATTGATGCGTGGCCTACCGCACCCCGCGTTCCAGTGGGCTGATGTCGGTGCTGCCGTAGAAGAACTCGAGGCCGTCGGGCGAGCGAAGGAACGAGGTGGGGACCCCCGGATCGATGGCGCTGGCGGCTTCGAGTTGGCCCATTGCCGTCGCAGGCAACTCGACCCCCAGTGCCGCAAGGTTCTCGTCGATTTGGCGCTCGTTGCGAGCACCAAGAAGGACAATGGGGGCGTCTGCGCGAGAAAGAACCCACGCCAGCGCCACTTGCGCTGAAGTCGCTCCGACGCTCGCCGCCACTTTCCCAACTTCGGTGGCGATCACTTGAGCGTCGGCACCGAGCCTCGGATGCTCATCGGGCAGCCGGCGCGGCTCTTGGGGCGCCGTCGCGGCGTACTTCCCCGTCAGGAGGCCCCAGCCGAGACACGCCCACGCCATCGGCGCAAGCCCGAGATGCCGGGCCATCGGCAGGAGGTCTCTCTCAGCGCCTCGCTCGGCAAGCGAGTACTCCACTTGGATCGAGCAGAACGGGGTCCATGCGTTGTTCTCGGCGACGGCGTTGGCCAGCGACACAACCCAGGCCGGCATGTTCGAGGCTCCGATGTGCAGGACACGGCCGCCGCGCACCTCGTCGTCCAGCGCACGCATCAACGCCGGAACAGGGGTGTGAGGATCCCATGCGTGGACCCAGAGGATGTCCACGTAGTCGGTGCCGAGACGTCGCAGCGAGCGGTCGAGAGTGAGCCTGAGGTTCTTGCGATGGTTGCCGTAGGCGTTCGGGTCCTCCGCGGCGGTGGCGGGATGGGCTGCGGTGTACTTGGTTCCGATGACCAGTTCGTCTCGCTCTCCCCCAACGATGCGCCCGACGATCGCCTCGCTCTCCCCGCCGGCGTACTTGTTGGCGGTGTCGAGGAGGTTGCCGCCGGCTTCGCGGTAGCGGTCGTAGATGGCGCGACTCACGGCTTCGGTACACCCCCAGCCCGACTGTCCGAAGGTGCCGGTGCCGAGCGCCATTCTGGCCACCCGGAGTCCGGAGCTTCCGAGTACCCGGTAGGGCATCCCGGCGGAAGTCACCCTGTGACCCCCGCTGATGCCGCATTCCAGGCTTCCTGGAACCCTTCGAGCTGGACGCGGGCGAACTCAGTGGGCTCGAGCCTCCAGTAGGAGTCCTCGTAGCGAGACCCGAAGCGTCCATCGTCGGAGAACACCTCCAGGTCGTACCACCCTTCGAAACCTGCGGCCCGGATCTCGTAGTCGCGGTGAAGCGGTATACGAGATCAACGCGGCCGGCCGCCGGCTCAGCTTCGTCGCGTTCACGAACACCATAGACGAGTCCGAGCACACCGACCGCGTGATCGCCGAGCGGTGGGAGGTCACCGCCGCCCTCGTCGAAGACCAACCGAGCGGCGAGTTCCTCGACCTGCTCCGCCACGAGGTGCCGCGCAGGAGGCGGGGCGGTTCGATTCCCGAGTCCTGGTTCTCACGCGCGGCAACCGCAGCGTGCGCTTCTCCGACTATCTCGCCAACGTCCTCGCCGCAGGCAAACAGCCCGACCCCGATCTGGTGGCCGACGCCGGCTACATCCTGCGCAGCACGGCCTTCTACGCCAACGGCAAGTACGGGATGCGCTCGTTCGAGGGATACCCCGGCGACCATCCCCTCCGGGTCCCGTACCGGGCCCAGTTCGTGTGTGCATGGATGTTCCGGGAGCTCGGCTACGACCTGGTCGAACACTGTGCCCGCGCCGGCGGCGAGGGCGCCGCTGTGGCCTTCGACGAGCGCTGGCGGCGGTACTTCGGGCTGGGAAACGCCACCGGCCTGGGCCTGGTGCCGTTCGCGTTCAAGCACCCGAGGGTGATCCACGCGTGGGTCGCCATCCGGGAACTGGCGCTGGCCGACGTGCGGTCGCTGCCGGGAACCGATGACCTGGTGGCGCGGCTCGCGGCGTGGATCGAGCGCGCCCACGCGCACTTCGTCGCCGGCACGGGAGACGACTGCCGCCCGTTCCTCAACGCCGTCGAAGTGGCCTCGATGGTCGAGAACATCCGCGGCGCGTTCGAACTCCGCCGCCACGACCCCCTGCCGTTCGACGCCCTCTACCGCTGGTCGGAGCACCGCGGTCCCGAGACCACCGAACTGGTGGTGTCTCTGCTGCTGGAACTCCACGAGTCCGACGACGACTTGATCGACGAGATGCTCACCGTCGACGAGCACGGCCCGCTCGATCCCGCCACGACGGTGGGGCACATGCGGACCGTGCTGGCGTCGAGGTTCGCGTGGCTCGAACAGCTGGGACTCGACGACGAGTCCGGCGACGTCTGGTGGTGGGTCATCAGCGACAACACCGACGAGCCGCGGCGCGCCCGCCGCGACCGGCTCGACCCGGCGCGCCGTGACGTCGCCATCGACGTGGCGCTGCGCCTGTGGAGCCTGCGCTCCGCGCTCGACGGCTACGGCGACGCGACCCCCATCCAGCGCGTCCTCGAGGACCATCCCGAACACCGCCTGGCCGCCGAACGGCTCAGCGTCAGCGACCGCATCTACGGCGAGCCGCGCGACAATGCCTGTTCGGCGCACTACCTACCGCTGCTGCTCCAGAGGTTCCAGCTTGCGATGTACGGCGTGGACAACTTCAAACCCAAGTCCACCGACTGGCTGAGGGTCACGCTGTTCCAGGGCGCGCCCCGCTTCAGCGATCTGGGCATCGATGTGAGCGACGACTGGGTTCTGCCGGCCCGACCCGGGAGACTCGCGTGATCGTCGACGGGCTCGAGATCAACGACTGGTCCCGCGAGGTCATCGACGAGGTCAGGTCGGGTGGCGTGAACATCGTCCACGCCACTGTGGGCGTGTGGGCGGACCTTGCCGGCGCCGTGACGCGGATCGGGGGGTTCCGCCACCTGTGCCGCCAGAACGCGGACGCCATCAGAGTGGTCAGGAACGTCGAAGAGATGCGGGCCGCTGCGGCCGACGACGTGCTCGGTGCGCTCCTGGGGTTCCAGAACAGCACGATGCTCGGCGACGACCCCGAGATGGCCCAGATCTTCGCCGACGTCGGCGTGCGGGTGGTGCAGCTCACCTACAACATCGCCAACCATCTCGGATCGAGTTGCTGGGAGCCCAGGGACGGGGGGCTCACTCGCGCCGGGCACCGCATGGTGGCGGCCCTCAACGAGGCCGGCGTGCTCATCGACCTCTCCCACGTGGGTAACGCAACCAGCCTCGACGCGGTCCACGCATCGGCGCAGCCCACCGCCGTTACCCACGGGAACCCCCTGTGGTTCTGCGACTCGCCCCGCAACAAGCCCGACGAGGTGCTCGAGGCGGTCGCAGGCCGCGGCGGCGTGGTCGGATGCACCCTCTATCCGCTGTTCATGGGCGGTGCGGAGACACCTCGGCGCGATTACTGCGCCATGGTCGCCCGGCTCGCCGAGCAGATCGGCACCGAGCACGTGGCCATCGGCACAGATGCAGTGCTCGGATGGCAGGAGGGTGCCTTGGGCTGGATGCGCGGCGGCCGCTGGGACCGCCCGGCCGGCCCCGGCGCCGACAGCGCCTTCCCCGAGTGGCCCTCGTGGTTCCGGGGGCCCCGGG
The DNA here is from genome assembly GCA_963668565.2 of Acidimicrobiales bacterium. Classification (GTDB taxonomy): domain Bacteria; phylum Actinomycetota; class Acidimicrobiia; order Acidimicrobiales; family CATQHL01; genus VXNF01. The sequence goes on along the minus strand of CAXXMX010000010.1, from coordinate 2,332,239 downwards.
ACTTCGGTTCGGTCGCCGAGGGCCTCGACGGCGCCGGGTTCTCGCCCTCCGAACGCGACGCCATCCTCGGCGGCAACTGGCTGCGACTGTTCGGCACCGTGTTCGGATGACCACCCGCCGGTGTCGCGGTTGACATGAGCACGACCGTCACGGTGGCGCCACGAGAGATCCGCGACCTGGCGTACATGGCTGGCCGCGTCGTCGGGTGCGACGCCGGCACGGCCGAACGGATCGCCGACAACGTCACGTTCGCCGAGACCCATCACGGCGCTGCTGTGAGCACCTTCTGCGATGCGCTCGAAGCGGGGAACCTCCCTGGGTCGGTGTGGGGTACCGCGCCCGACGCGCTCTTGGCGGCCGAGGTCGCGGCGCGCAGCGGCAACTCCGCATCCGTCGCGTTCGAGCCACCAGTGCCCCTGGGGGCGATCGCGGAACCCTTCAACAGAGCCTCCAGCGAGGCGTGGCTTCCGCGGCTGTCGATGACGGGGCCCGTGGCGACACGATGCTGGGCGTCGTCGAACTGCGAAAGGTCGACGCCGAGGCGGTGGCTGCGAGCCGGGCGCGGATCGCCGACGCCCACAACGACGCCCACCGCCGCGGCGTCGATGTCGACCGGATCGCCTTCAGCAGCCTCGAAGCCGCTGCAGCCGGGTTCCTGGTTGCCGAGGCCACACTCGACGAAGCCGGCTAGCTCAGCCGGCGACGGCGGGGCGGTTCAGACGGCTATTGGTCTGGCTGGCGGCGCCGGCGGAGCCACCGCGTCAGCACGACCAGCAGCGCGGCTAGCAGCACATACTTCACGGCCCCAGTGTGCCACGCGTTGCCGCGTCCGCCCGTGGCGCGACGGGCGCCTCCTCGGCGGCTGTAGGTTGCGGCCCGTGAGCATGGGCAACATCGACCTGAGACCGGTCGGCATCTGGACCGGGATGCTCGACCAAGTGCCGTCGTCGCGTGCGGCCGAACTCGCCGCCGAGGTGGAGGAGTTGGGCTACGGGGCGATCTGGATCCCCGAGGCGGTCGGGAGGGATCCGTTCGTGATGGCGACCCTGCTGCTGGCGGGCACGTCATCGGTCAAGGTCGCCACCGGTATCGCCAACATCTACGCCCGCGACGCCATGACGATGGCCAACGCCCAGCGAACCGTGGCGGAGGCATTCGAGGGACGCTTCCTGCTGGGTCTCGGCGTCAGCCACCACACGCTGGTGGAGGGCCTGCGGAAACACGACTACTCGCGCCCCCTCAGCTACATGCGCCAGTACCTCGCACGCATGCACGAGACGCTGTTCGTCGCCCACGGGCCCCAGGAACTGCCCGAGATGGTGCTGGCCGCCCTCGGACCCAGGATGCTGGCGCTGTCGGCGACGGCGACCGCCGGCGCACACCCCTACTTCGTGCCACCCGAACACACCGCCGCCGCCCGGGAGATCATGGGGCCCACCGCCGCGCTCTACCCCGAGCAGATGGTCATCCTCGAGACCGACCCGGACGCGGCCCGCCAACTGGCACGCAAGAACATGGCCCTCTACCTGGGGCTACCCAACTACACCAACAACCTGCTGCGCCACGGCTTCGAGCAGTCCGACATAGACGGCGGACCCGGCGGCGGACCGTCGAACCGCCTCATCGACGCCATCGTCGCCTGGGGCACCCCCACCCAGATCACGGCCCGAGTCCAAGAACACCTCGACGCCGGCGCCGACCACGTCGGCGTGCAGGTCCTCGCCGACGACCCCGAAGCCACAGCCGACGGCTGGCGGATCCTGGCCCCCGCACTGCTGGCCTGACACACCAGGGCCGCCGGCCGGCGGTCAGCGGCGGGCACCTCGGCCGAGGGGCCGGTCGGAGTCCTGTCAGGCCGCCGGATCGAGCGTCGCGACGAGTCGAGTTCGTTCCGCCCAGGCGGTGATCCCGCCGTCGGCGGTAAACAGCGTGTGGCCGCCGACGATCGCTGTGGCGCAGATGATGCAGTCCGCGGGATCGGCGAGTGACACCTCGCCGGCCAATTCGGCGGCACGGAGGGCCACCTCGTCGTCCACAGCCAGGACGTGCAGCCCGTCAGCCAGCAGGTTGCGATGCAGGGTGCGAGGCGGGACGTCGAGTTCGAGTCGTTTCCGGGCGTGCAGCATGGCCACTTCCCAGAACGTGAACGACGACACGGCCGCTCCCCCGTCGTCCCACGCCTCCTGGATCACCCGCCGGGATCGTTCCCCCACGCGGCCCGAGCCGGCCACGAGCCACACCAGCACATGAGTGTCGAGCAGGATCACAACTGCGGCGGCGAGTCGAGGTCGAGCGTCGCGGCGGGCCCGCCGACGGCATCCCACTCCTCGGCACCGACGGCGGGAGCCACGATGTCGCCTGTGATGCGGATCCGATCCCGGTATCGACCCCACATCTGCGGCGCCTGCCGCCGTGCGGGCACGAGCCGTGAGACGGGCCGTCCGTGCTTCGTGATGACGATCTCGGTACCGGTCTCGTTCACCTCGTCCATCAGCGCAAGGCAGCGGTTCTTGAACTCGCCGGCAGGGATCGTCCGGTATTCATGCGGGTCGGCAGCCATCGCACAACCTCCTCGAGAGCAGCGCCACGAAGTATAGCCATAGCCACAGGCTATAGCCATAGACTGCGGTGCGCTTCCCGACTTCGTCTTTCCCGAGCACACGGCCGGCGCCCGCCGGATCCTCGCCCAGCTTCTGCTGGCCACACGATCGCTAGACGTCCAGAACATCGACCCGTAGGACAAGCTCGGCCGCTTGGAGATTCGCCGGGTCCCCGACTCGTGTGAGACGCTGCGCCATGGCACGTATCAAGGTCGTTCCCGACGACTCCTGGGACGGCGCACTCGGTGAGCTCCATCCCCAGGTCGTCGATCGCGCCCACGGCCGGGTCGACAACATCCTCGCCGTGCACTCGCTGAACCCGCGCGGCATGGCGGCGCACCAAGCCCTGTACGAATCGGCCATGGGCGGCACGGCGACGCTCCGCAAGGTCGAGCGCGAGCTCATCGCGATGGCCGTGAGTCTCGAGAACGACTGCCACTATTGAGTCGTCCACCACCGGCGCGGTCTGCGCCGGCTCATCAACGATGACGAGTTCGTCGCGGCGATAGAGCGAGACTGGACGAGCGCAGCGCTGTCACCGAAGCGGGTGGCGATGCTGCGATTCGCGACCAAGCTGACGACGACGCCGGCCGCCATGAACGACGCCGATGTGGATGCCCTGCGATCGGCCGGTTTCTCCGACCGTGACATCCTCGACATAGTCGAGGTCGTCGCCTACTACGCGTACGCAAACCGGATCGCCGACGGTCTCGGCGTGCAGACCGAATCCTGGATCCCCGACTGATCCAAGACGGGCGGCCGACGATCGGGCGCCGGTGGGTCTACCGGCTCAGGTCGGGGTCGAGTTCGAAGCCCCCCGGTGACGCGAAGTCGCCGTTGACGATGTGGTAGATGGCGACTATCAGTGAAATCACGTTGCCGGTCCGGTTGATTTCGAGCGAGCCCGAAGCGCCGTCATAGTCGATGTCCTCGCCACGCTCGAGCGCCGCGACCCCGTCGGCGTAGCTGTACACCTTGGTTCCCGGCGCATTCAGGACCCGGGGCACCTGGGCCGCCACGGCGGGCCCGTCGGTTGACCCGGCGGCGGTCATCGCCAGCGCCAGCGCGATGTACTGGTCGTACTGATTGGCCTCGAGAAACCCGGTCGGGGGTCGCTTGCCCGCGTGCTCCATGTGGGCGGCTACGAACGTGCTGTAGGCCGGCGACTCGAAGTCGTCGGTCATAATGACACCCAGCACCCGACCGATGGGCAACTCGGCAGCAACTTCAGCAATCTCAGGAACGAGCAAGCCGGGGGAAATCAGAATCGTGGCGGTGTAGCCCTTTGCGATGTATTCCCGGATGATGGGGATCCCGGCGTGGGAGCCGGCACCGATGTCACAGCCTCCGGATTGTCCCTGAAGGCCTGCTCGACCTGCGCCTGGTAGCTGTCCCGGCCGGGCTCGAAGCGCACGTCGGCTGTGATCTCGCCGCCGAACTTGTTCTCCCAGACATCCTTGAACACGTTGGCCGGGCTCTCAGTGCCCTCGGTCTGCTGCACCAACATGGCCACCCGCGTGTACCCCAGTTCGCCGCCCAGTTGCGCGGACATGACGCCGAAGGTGGCGTCCGAGGCGGTGAGGCGCCACACGAAGTTACCGCCCTCGGTGTCCAACACGGTCGTGCCGCACACGGGGCACATGGTCGGCATCTGATCCTCGGCCACGGCGTCCAAGAGGGCCACCGCTCCGTCGGACTCGAGCCCGCCGAGCGCGTGGATTTCCTCGCGGATCCGGTTGTAGCCCGCAACGGAACCCTGGGCCGTTGACAGGTTGTCCTCCACGACGAGTTCCAGCGGGCGGCCCAGCACTCCCCCGTGGGCGTTGATTTCACCGATGGCGGCCAAGGCACCGTCAAAGCTGGCAGGACCCCAATAGGAATAGTCCCCGGACAAGCCGCTCAGGAACCCGAATCGAACCGGCTCCGGGGCGGGCGGCGGCGGCTCGGGCGCGGGCGGCGCGGGCGGCTCGGGCGGAACTAGCTCCGGCACAGGCGGCTCCGGTGCGGGCGGCTCGGGCGGCTCGGGCGGAACTGGCGGCTCGGGCGGAGATGGCTCCGGCACAGGCGGCTCGGGCGGAACTGGCTCCGGCACAGGCGGCTCCGGTGCAGGCGGCTCGGGCGGCTCGGGCGGAACTGGCGGCTCGGGCGGAGATGGCTCCGGGGCGGGCGGCTCCGGTGCAGGCGGCTCCGGTGCAGGCGGCGGCTCGGACGAAGGCGAGATGTCCGATGGCGGCGCGGCCGTGGACGGGCTGTCGCCACTGCACGAGAACGCCAGGATCGCCAGCGCGACCAACGCGACAGCAAGGCGCCTCCGGTTGGCGGTCATTAGAGCACACCCCTCGGGCGGAAACGTCCTGCTGATGTGGTTCTTCCAGCGCGCGAGAGCCTATTCCGGCGGGCACCGCACCGATCCGTGGCCGTGACTGGTTGCGCACGATCATCGCCATGGCCAGCATCCGCAGCGTCGAGAGGGCCTCGTCAAACACCAGCCAGGCCAGCGCCGACGCCACGACCGGCGTGAACAGCGACAGTGTCGACACCAGCCAGAGGGGCACGTGCTGCAGCGACCAGTTCATGGCGTTGTGACCGAGAATCCCCAACCCGAAAGCCAGCGCCGCCAGCCACATCCAGTCCTCACCGCTGGGCCACGACAGATCCTGACCCACCAGCGCCGCCAGCGGCAGGCTGATCAACCCCACATAGATCGCCACGCACGCCGTGTACTCCTGCGTCGACGCCTTCATCTGGGCACGTCGCGTGGCGTAGAAATAGAAACACCAGGCGAACAGCCCACCAACCGCAGCCAGATCGCCGCCGAGCGACCAGTTCTCGCTGCCCGACGATCCCAGCGCAACCACGGCCACACCGGCCATCGCGAGCGCCGCGTAGAGGATGTCGCGCCGGCTCATGCGCTCCCCGAACACGAGCCACGAGACCACCGACACCACCACGATCTGCAGACCGTTGATGATGGTGACATTCGCGATGGTCGTGAACCTCACGGCTACGACGAACAGACCCGTGACCGTCCCCAAAGAGAGGCCGCCCCACAGCGAATGCCGCATACCGGCTCTCCGCGTTTGATGGGGCTGGGACCGTGATCTGGGGATCTTGAGGGTCCGCGTGCGCGGGTCGGGGCCTCGCGAGTCTGGCAGTGACATCTGTCTAGACAAGGAGGCCCCGAGATGGGTGATGTTACGCGTGTGCTGTGCGGGTTGGAGGAGTTCGAGGTGACCGGCGCGGTGGAGACCGCTGGGGGTGTGTTGGAGGTGTCGGTGCGCGTGGCGCGTCCCGATGCGGCGTGCCAGCGGTGTGGGACGTTCACGGGTCGGGTGAAGCAGTACCGCACGCAGCGGGTGCGCGACGGCGTGAGCTATGACCGCCCGACGGTGTTGGTGTGGACGAAGCGGCGGTTCCGTTGCGAGACGCCGGGCTGTGTTCGGTCCTTCACCGAGTCGACCCGCCAGGTGGCGCCGCGGCGCCGGGTGACCGCCCGGTTGTGCGCGGCGATCGCCCGCGCCGCTGTGGACCGCTCGACGGCGGCGGTGGCGCGGTCGTTCCGGGTGGGTTGGGCGACGGCGTGGCGGGCCATCGCCGCGGCGGCTCGGGACAAGCTCGCCCGCCGCCCCGTGGGGCCGCCGCGGCTGTTGGGCGTCGACGAGACGACGTTCCGTCGCTACAGGAGTTACATGACCGGCCTGGTGGACTTGGAGAGTTCCCGGTTGTGGGACTTCATCGAGGGCCGGTCCAAGAAAGTGCTGGTCGACCGCCTCGAAGCGCTCGGCGAGGGTGTGCACAGCATCGAGGCGGTGGTGATCGACCCCTACGCCGGCTACAAGGCCGCCGTGCGCGACGCGGCGCCCCGAGCGACCCGCGTCGCCGACCACTTCCACATCGTGGGTCTCGCCAACGCGGCGCTCACCGACGTGCGAACCCGACGCCAACAGGAAATCTGTGGCCACCGCGGCCGCAAAGGCGACCCGCTGTGGTCGGTGCGCCACGACCCGCTGCGGGCACGGGAACATCTCACCGACCGCGCCTGGGGGCGCCTCGGCGCGGCGTTCCAAGCGGACTGGTGCGACGAACTCGAATGCGCCTGGACGCTCAAGGAGATGCTCCGAGACCTCTACACCAGCGCCGACCGCGCCGCCGCCGAAGCCGCACTGGCGGACTGGCACCACCACGCCGGCACCTTCGACGTCGCCGAGACGAACCGCCTCGCCAAGACCCTCCGCGCCTGGGAACCCGAACTGCTCGCCTACTTCGACACCGGCCTCACCAACGGGCCCACCGAAGGCATCAACCGGATCATCAAAGCCGTCAAACGCCAAGGCTTCGGCTACACCAACGCCGACAACTACCGCATCCGCGTCCTCTACCGCTGCGCCTGACACACTCAACCCGCCAGACAACCGAACCCCCCCTGCCCCATCAACCGCGTAGAGCCGCTAAAGGTCGACGCCCGGCGGCGACTGATCCTCCACCGCCACGGGTGGGAGCGGCGACTTGGTGATGGAGTCCAAGAGGGGGGCGAAGTCGCCTAGCGGAACCGCGGGGCAGTCCCCGCGTACCTGCCGCTCGGCACCGCCGTAGACGAGCACTGTTGTCGCGACGCGGGGGACCGTCCTCGCGATGCGCCGCAGGCCGGCGAACCAGGCGCTATTAACGGTGGCACCGGATTTGATCTCGATGGCCACGAGGCCGTCGCCGCGCTCATGCAGCAGGTCGCATTCCAGGCCACCGGCGGTCCGCAGAAACGACAGGTATGGCGGACGTCCCTGGTTGTAGGCGTGCTTGACGGCTTCGAGGACGGCGGCGTTCTCGAACAGTGGGCCTCGTAGCGGATGGGTGATGAGTTGATCAGGACTCTGAATGCCGTTGAGGTAGCTGGCCAGTCCGACATCGACGAAGTAGAGCTTCGGCGATTTCGTGAGGCGTTTGCGGATGTTGGCGTGGTACGGCTCAAGCCGGAACACGACATCCATGGCCTCGAGGACATTCAGCCAGCCGCGGGCGGTCGTGTGCGCCACACCCGCATCAGCGCCGAGGTTCGACAGGTTGACAAGTTGGCCGACGCGGCCGGCGCATAAGCGAAGGAAGCGGCGAAAGGCGGCGACGTTGGAGATCCCGCCAATGCGCCGCGCGTCGCGTTCGACATAGGTCGTGCAGTACTCCGAAAGTGCGAGGGTCGGGTCCAGAGCCTCGTCATGGATACGGGGGTAGCACCCCGAGTAGAGAACCTCCTCGATCCCGTCGGGCGCTCCGGCGAGCCGCCGTTCGGCCAGCGAGAACGGCAACAGGCGCAGGAGGGCGGTGCGGCCGGCGAGAGACTGACTGATCGTGTTCGTGAGCCCTAACTGCTCACTGCCTGTAAGGACGAACAAGCCGTTGCGGCGTTCTTCATCGACGACCTGCAGGTAGGACAGAAGGCGGGGCGACGTGGACCTGCAGGTAGGACAGAAGGGCACGTTCTGGACCTCATCTAGCACCGCGCCGTCGGGGAACTGCGCCAAGAAGCGCCGGGGGTCCGCTTCGGCGAACTCCCGGACATCGAACGCCTCGAGGTTGGCGTAGGGCAGGTCAGGGAAGGTGCTGCGGCACAGCGTCGTCTTGCCCGACTGGCGCGGCCCGGTGACCGTGACGATCGGATACTGGCTGAATCGGTGCCTGAGATGCGGGGTAATCTCTCGTTCGATCACGAACACACTCTACTACGACCTCGCATATTGCATCTGCCAGACTCAATATGCGAGATACTGGCTGAATCGGTGCCTGAGCTGCGGGGTAATCTCTCGGATTCGATCTGGATCCGGCGAACACACTCGGAAGTCGCGTTTGGCGCTCACCGAAATTCGCGTTACGACCTCGCATATTTCATCTGCCGCTGGACTCAATATGCGAGGTGCTGGGTGGCGACATGGACGGGGATGGCTGGATCGCGTTCGGCGCGGTCTCTATCTTCCGGTCCCGCTGGACTCACATCGATCCGGGCGGGCGCACATGGATCCCTGGGTGGTCGGGTCTTCGGTCTTCGGGCCGGCATACATCGCCGGATGGAGCGCTGCCGAACACTGGGATCTGACAGAGCAGATCTTCCGGAGCGTCCTGATGGCGACCTCGCGGCACCCCAAGGACAGGCGTCCGACCGTCGGCGACACACGATTCGTCATCCACACCGTGCCCTCCAGCAAGCATGTCGGACTGGTGCCGGTCTGGCGTGGCGGATCGCGCGTCCAAGTCACCGATCCTGCCAAGACGATCGTCGACGTGCTCTCGGATCCCAGCTGGGGCGGCGGCATCAGGTCGGTTTCCGAGATGCTTGATGAGTATCTCCACAGGGATCATCGAGATGACAGCAAGCTTGTGGACTACGGCGATCTCGTTGGCAACGGTGCGATGTTCAAGAGACTCGGCTATCTGCTCGAGCGGACAGAGCCCCGAGTCGGCGCTCTCGTGGATGCGTGCCGCGCTCGCAGGAGCCGCGGGATCAACGATCTTGACCCGGCGGTAAACGCCGCCGGCCCGATCCTGTCCACCTGGGGGATTCGCCTCAACGTCGAACTCGGCCGCTCCACCACGGGATCGGGATGATCAGCGAGCGCGACCTACGTGCCCGTGCGGCCGAATGGGCGCTTGCTGCTCAGGCTTCCAACCGTCGGCGAGGCAGCGAATTCGCTGAGCCGCCGCAAACGCAACTCCCCTGGCTTGATGATGAGTCCTGCCGGCGCGACGTATCGTGACCGTCACTATGCCCAACACGTCCCCGTACCGGGAGATTCACGACAGGGTTGCCGCCCGGCCCGGCGCCCCCGAGCGCCTCGCCGCGCTCCGGCAAGACACCCTCGCAGAGATCGGCCTCTACGAGTTGCGCCGCTCTCTAGAGCGCTCCCAGACCGACCTGGCCGCCGAACTGGGCATCAGCCAGCCGGCCGTATCGCAACTCGAACGCGGCGACGACGTGAAACTCTCGACCCTGCGCAACTACCTAGACAGTCTCGGCGCCCGACTCCAGATCTTCGCCATCTTCGACGACGGCGAAAACGAAACCGCCATCCCGATCCGAGTCGGAGCGGGCGCCTAGCAGCGAACACCAACTGGGCTATTCCGGGCCGTTTCTTGTTGCAGGAAGCCAGTAAATCCCACCGGGAGGCGCCCGCGTGAGTAATGCCACTGAGCAGGACCGGTTCCGGGGCTGCTTGCTGGGGTTGGCAGCGGGCGACGCGCTCGGCACCACCTTGGAGTTCAAGCGGCCCGGCACTTTCGAGCCGATCGGTGACATGGTCGGCGGCGGGCCGTTCGGCCTGCAGCCCGGCCAGTGGACCGACGACACCTCAATGGCCCTTTGCCTGGCCACGAGCCTGATCGAGTGTGGCGGGTTCGACGCCGCCGACCAGATGCAGCGCTACGTGCGCTGGTGGCACGAGGGCTACCTGGCCTCCACGGGATCCTGCTTCGACATCGGGAACACCGTCAGTGGCGCATTGTCGCGGTTCGTGCGCCACGGCGACCCCTACTCCGGCTCGACCGATCCGCACACCGCCGGCAACGGTTCGCTGATGCGGCTGGCGCCGGTGCCGATGTATTTCGCGCGCGACGCCGCCGAAGCCATCGCCAGGGCCGCGGACAGTTCCCGCACCACGCATGCGGCCCACGAAGCCGTCGACGCCTGCCGCTACTACGCCGGCCTGCTGGTCGGCGCCCTGGGGGGCGTCGACAAGGACACGCTCCTGTCCCCCGCCTATTGCCCCGTCGAAGGGCTCTGGGACCGCGAGCCGCCGGTGCACGAGATCGCCCGCGTCGCCGCCGGATCGTTCAAGCGCCTCCACCCGCCGGACATCAAGGGCACCGGCTACGTCGTCGACGCCCTCGAAGCCGCCCTGTGGGCCTTCCACCACTCCGACAGCTTCCGCGAAGGCGCCCTCCTGGCGGTCAACCTCGGCGACGACGCCGACACCACCGGCGCCATCTACGGCCAGATCGCCGGCGCCCACTACGGAGCAGAGGAGATCCCGGCCTCCTGGCGGTCCAAGCTCACGATGCTGACCGAGATCACCTCACTCGCCGACCAACTCCACGACCGAGCTGCCCTCGAGCCCTAGACGCTGCAGCCGGGTCGCCTCGGCGTCGCCGCGTCCGATGTCTTGGACGCCCTGGAGGAAGGACGGAATACGATTCGAATGTGAGTGCCGTCGACTTCCGACCCACGGGTCGGCCCTGCCGCCAATGCTGAGCGTTGTCGTCTTCGGCGTCGTTTGCGAGTTGGCCGACGACGACCCGTACGCACCCATATTCTGGTACGACCCTGCGCCGGCACCGCGGAGAGTCGAGGGTCCCGACCAAATTGCGGCCCCTGCGCCGGACACCGCACAGACCCGGCGGCGATTCCGTGGGCAGTTCGAATATGTGGGGGCGGTGAGGCAGATCCCGAGCTGGCAGCGCCGGTGGGAGAAGTCCCGGGAGCGGCGACGGCCGTCCGCCGGCATCAGCTTCACCGAGTTCGCAGACCTCAGCGACAGCCGGCGCGCCATCCTCCGCAGCGACCGCGGTTTCAGCTGGAGTTCGAGTCACTCACCGGACCCCTGGCATGGCGAGACACGGGAGAGCTTGGCCCACGAGGTACGCGGCTATCTCGCCGCTGAGGAAGAAGACTGTTGTCCGATTTCGCCTGAATGGGTCGTCGAACTCGTTCAGCGCTACTACGACATCGAAGTCGACGCGCCATCGGTTGAAGCTGCGCTGAAGTTGCCGCGTCGAGTCGAGTTCGGCGCTCCCCTTCTCACCGAACTGTCACGCCACGAACCCTCGGCTGGGCCATCCTCGGCCCAGCCGGAACAAGGGTGACACCACCACTCCCACCCAACATTGTCGACCCCGCCATGCGTGCACTGCGCCGGCGATCACCGGAGAGGGTTGACGGTTAGGTCCGAGCGTCGAGGCAGGTGGGCTCGGTGCGTCCGGTCGACCAGTGCAGGATCTTCCGGTCGGAGGTGACGAGTTGGCGGCGCGCAACGACGGCGGTCGCTGCGATCAACTGATCGGCGGGGTCGGCACCGAAGCCCTCTCTGCTCTCGAGAGCGGCGGCGAGGAGTGCGATCTCCGCAGTGACGGGGATCTCGCGGACGTCCCGGTCGATCAGCTCGCGGTACCACAGTTCGGGGGCCCGGCGCAGGTCGATCCTGCCGTCCCCGTGGAGCCGAGCGACCTCGAGCATCGAGACGGCGGAGAACGACAGCGAGCCCCCTTGGTCCGCCTCCTCGATCATGGCTCTGGTTCGAGGACCGAGATGCTCGCTGCCCTGTGACATCCACAGCAGGACGCCGGTGTCCAGGATGAGAGCCGGGCTCACCCCTCGTCGCCGGGCGGGACGCCGTTCAGCACTCCATCGGGATCGGAGAGCACCTGCCAACTCTCGGGCGGGATCGCCGGCTCCTCGACGTCCCAGGCGATGCGGATGTCATCGCTCCACCCGATGATGCTCGTGGTGGCCTGCTCGGTGTAGGGCACGACCGCGGCGACAGGCCGGCCGTGCTTGGTCACGATCAGCGTCTCACCGGTAGCCCGAACCTCGTCCATGAGCCGCAGGCACTGGTCACGGAACTGCGCAGCCGGAATGGTCCTGTTTGCTTTGTCCACGAGGACTCCTCCAATCTGTCCAGAACATTCTAGCCACTTAATGGTCAATTCTCGACACCGCACTGGCCGGCAGGACCCTCACCGAGGTGGCGGAGCAGTTGCTTGAGTCGCCGGATGGCACGTGTCCACAGCCACTCGGGCTCCGTGAACCGGTCATGGTTCTCGCCGGGCAACCCCATGGGGTCGTCGTAGCTCTTGTCGGAGTTCTGAAGTCGGGGGCAATTGCGGATTCCAGCCCGACGCGACGTACTTCGGCCACCGAGCCGAAGCTCCACACATCGCCATCGCGCACCTGCTTCTGGCCGATCATGTCCGCGAACTCCGAGTAGCAGAACCACTCATTTCCGAAGAGCCGGAATACTCCGTTACACGGCATTCACTAGGACTGCAATACGGTTCCGAAGCTTCTGTCGGCGAGTGTCGTAATAGTCTGCAAAGTTCTTGATCTCTCTCGGAACATCGCCCAGCAAATGACGGTCACAGTAATTCTCCCGGGATTGGCCATCCGGGCAATGGGCGTCCAGCCAGTCCGCAGGTAAAGTAGCCCGTTTCTCGTTGTTGACAGCGCGGTCCAGCAACTGGAGATTTGCCAGGCGGTCGCACCTATCCCGGAATGCCTCAATCTGATCCTCTGCAATGCATGCAGTCTTCAGACGGCTTGGAACAAACCTGCTCTTTGGGAACACGTGGTCAATGTCAGAACCGTCTCGGGATTCTAGGTGAGGAAACAGCATGGTCAACAACGGAAAGATACGCCGGTCTCCCAGCCTCATGTCTGCTAGATCTTCTATTTCCTCCTCGACAAAGTCCAGCGTCTTGCCCCTTTGGGCCATCACGCGGCGAAGTGCAGCAGCAGGGAAGTCCGACCCTCCCGAATCACGGATCACCTCTCGCAGTGCTGTCAGCAAGGTGTCCAATCCACTGCCCCATATCCCTGATTCTTTGAGGATGGTACGGGTTAGCCAACGCCGAATAACTCTACGGTCATCGAGGAAACGGTCACTTATTTCAAAGTCCCGCGGCGCCCCTTTCAGGTAGAGGTAATAGGCAATGGGCAGGAGCGAGTTAGTCGCCTGGATCGTCCGGCTGTCGAAACCGAAACTGTCCACCAACTCTACGGTTTCTAACAATGCCTGACGTATATTTGGCCAATTCATCTCCAAGATAGCCATGTTCTCGTGTGTGAAATTCTCGACCTTGAATCCGACGCTAGCGGTGTCGGTAAGCATTAGTCCAGCCTTCAGGACAAAATCGGCATTGAAGAGCAATCCGGCCCTCACCTTGTTCATTTCGTCGACTAATCCATGGACTTCGCTCCTAGCGTCAAGTGTGTCCCATTGCGACACTGCGATACTCAAGAGAAGGTTGGAGTAGGAGAGGGGCGTCCCACCACTGTTGCACCGTATGAATATATTGAGGACTCGCTCAACGTCCTGGCTCTTCTCTTCATAGTAGGCAACGACGGGCTCGACACAGATGGCTTGATGGAGTCGATTTAGTGTGCGAAAGGCTAGGCGCTGTCGCTCACCGTCGAGGCCTATGTCAGATATCCAATCTAGCATGTCTGGGGCGGGGTTCTCCGTAGGGAAGCTCATGATGTCAGACACTCTGAACCACAAGTGAGTGTCCCATAAGCCGATGCGGTCCTCATTGACGAACTCGAAGACGTAGCGGCTGCCTTCTTCATCAGGGTCAGGAGGCGCTAACAAGTCAAGCGCCAGCACCCTCTTGGGAAAGGCGTCCGAGCTATTCCACCACTTGTAGGGCAGTTTGATAGCCATAGAACCGCGGAGGCCGATGTTGAAGGCTGTCAACCGCTGTTGGCCATCAAGCACGGCCGTTAACGGCTTGTCGTAAATTGGCCCGAGTTCCGGGCAATGCGGATTATCCCTTTGATGGTAATCTCGAACAAAGTCGTACCAACGGTATTGACTGGCGTTCTGCGCCTCGACCCTCCAAAACATGAACTCCCCAAAGGGGTAGCCCTGCATCACGCTGTCAAAGAGATTGCAGACTTGCTCTGGCCGCCATACAAACTCCCTCTGGATTGCTGGCAAAACGTAACCACGCGAGGCGATGCTCTCCAATGCCTCCCTTATTGCGCCGCCTTGTTGGTGCATTTCTCCTCCTCAGTTCGAGACGTGGCTTGTGATGTTTGGCAACCGAACTTCACTATACGGGCGCTTCGGTTCTAGGCGGGGAGTGATCGACCCCGCCTGCGAGCACGGTGTCCGCGAACAGGGAGACAAGCCACCGCGAGTCGCAGCCGGCCTCAACTCTCGTCCCTCAACTATGGCCCACGCCTGTGACAGCCCCGGCGACGAATCCCCATGCAGTCGACGGGCGGCGTCCCGCCAACGAGGGACGTTCAGGCTGCCTCAGGCCACTCGCACTGCGTCCTCTAGCTGGTCGGGCATCTCGACAGGGAACGACAGCACCAAGTGCCGTCCCAGCGCAGTCGCAACCCGGGCGAGCGTGTCGATGCGGTTACGCACGTCGCCCCCCTCCTCGAGTCGCGAGATCACCGACTGCGTGGTGCCCATGCGTTCGGCCAGCTCACGCTGACTCAGCCCCGCCGCAACGCGCAGGTCGTAGATGAGCTGCCCCAGGGCTAGGTCCTGCTCGATGCCGGCCCGCGTCTCGGCGGACGGCTCACCGCGCTGGCTCTTGACGTCCTCCCACCGCGAACGATTCGCCATCATGTCTCCCTTCACGGATCGCTGCAGCGAATCTCTCGGCCAGACCCGCCATGATCGCACAATCGGCATTATCGCACAAGAACGACCATGGCGGACCTTGACGGTGTGCCTGTGCTTCACGCGGTCAGTGTGCGTGACCTCGGACGGTGGTGGTGGCGTGACGGATCTCGTCCCCGGCGGTTGGGATGCGGCTTGGCCAAGCTCGCCGCTGAGCGCCGGTTATCAATCGGGATTGATGGCCACCATCTCCGTGACCAGTTGCCAGCCCCTCGCGACGCCCCATTGTCGCTGAGGCTCGAACGGGCGGGACAGACTGGTTGACGCGAGCATCACGTCCCTGGCCGCGAACCGCTCCCCGTCGATTTCGGTGTCGCTGATCTCGATCCACGCAGCGATGATGTCGTCGGCCTCGATGCACCGGTCCGGGTGCTGTTCATCGCACTCGTGGCCCCCGGCCTGGGCGATCAGGCGTGCCGCGGGGCCGAGCAGTCCGATCATCGCCTCAACGGTGATCGCGGCGTAGGCGCGGTCGGATCCCGGCCACGTCCGCAGCCAGGCGTTCGGACCACCGAGCGTGCCAACGACGGTTTCGCTGCCGGGGCGCTCGAGGCGTACGAGCACCGTCAGTTCGACATGGTCGTCGGTGGCGCCAAGGTATCGAAGCAACTCATCGTCGGTCATGGCCGAAGTCTGCCGCGCGACGCAACGCACGACACAGATTCTCGTCGCCGACCCGGGCATCGGGCGGGGCTAGTCGGCTGGCGTGGTTCGTCGTGACCCGAACGCAGCGCCCGACCGCGAGCGCGACGTCACTGCTCGCTACGCTTAGCGGCCGTTCTGCCGCCTGATAGGGAACAATGCCTTGGGCACGCGCGCCAGTGTCAGCGAGTTATCTCGCTGTGTGTCAATTGACCTTGAGGTCGCCACACAGACCGGGCGCATCCATGCGTTCGCCGGCGAACGACCCGACAGCGGGCGATCCGTCGTCTTCCCTCAGCAGGGCCGCAGCTTCGATCGAGCGCTATCCGACCTTGACGATCTCGCCGACGGCGCCAGCTTCCTGCTCGGCCACAACCTCATCAAGTTCGACCTCCCCCACCTGCAGGCCGCGAGCCCTGGACTGCGGCTGCTGCAGATGCCGGCGGTGGACACGCTGTGGCTCAACCCTCTGGCGTTCCCTCGCAACCCGTATCACCATCTCGTCAAGCACTACCAGGACGCGCAGCTCAAGCGCGATCGCCGCAACGACCCGAAACTTGACGCGCAGCTCGCCCTGAGGGTGTTCATGGACCAGCAGGAGCAACTGCTTGAGACACCCTCACACCGGCTGGCTGCCTGGCACTGGCTCACCACAGGTGATGGTTCGCCGGGATTCGACTTGTTCTTCACGACCCTGCGCGGCTCGCCCCGGCCGGACTTCGCCCAAGCGCGTGACGCGATCCGCACCTGCCTCAAGGGCGCCGCATGTGAGTTGCATGCGCATCGCTCGATCGCGGATGCGGCAGAGCACGGTTGGGCGCTCGCCTATGCGCTGGCGTGGCTGTCGGTGTCGGGGGGCAACTCGGTGATGCCTCCCTGGGTGCGTCATCAGTTCCCGGAGGCGGGGCAACTGGTTTGTCGCCTGCGCGACGAGGCCTGCGCCGACCCGGGCTGCTCATGGTGCCAGGACCGCCACAACGCCTCCCGGGAGTTGAAGCGCTTCTTCGGGTTCGACGACTTCAGGCCGGCGCCCGCCGACGACAACGGGCGCTCCCTGCAGCAGGTCATCGTCGAGACAGCAATGCAGGGCCGCGACGTGCTGGCGATCCTGCCGACGGGCACAGGAAAGTCGCTGTGCTATCAGATTCCAGCGCTGTCCCGCTACGACAAGACGGGCGCTTTGACCGTGGTGATATCGCCTCTGGTCGCCCTCATGGCCGACCAGGTGGCCGGACTTCAAAGGCTCGGGATCACCTCGTGCGTCACGATCAACGGGCTCCTGTCGATGCCCGAACGGGCCGAGGCGCTGGAGAGGGTGCGGCTGGGCGATGCCGCCATCGTGTTGATCTCCCCGGAGCAGTTGCGCAGCATGCCCATGCGCCGGGCACTGCAGCAGCGCGAGATCGGCGCATGGGTGCTCGACGAGGCCCACTGCCTGTCGAAGTGGGGCCACGACTTCCGCCCCGACTATCGCTACGTGGGGCGCTTCATCCGCGAGCAGGCCGGCAGGTCACACGTTCCGCCGGTGCTGTGTCTGACCGCCACGGCCAAGCCGGACGTCACCGAGGAGATCGTCGACTACTTCCAGCAGCACCTCGACGTCGAGATGACGGTGTTCGACGGCGGCAGCAGGCGCACGAATCTGGAGTTCGTCGTGGCCGAGACCACCGGCTCCAAGAAGTTCCACGACATCCACCAACTCTTGACCTGGCATCTGCCGCCGGAGACAGCAGGCGGCGCGATCGTGTACTGCGCGACGCGGCGGCGGACCGAGGAGGTCGCTTCGTTCCTCACCGCCCTCGACATCAACGCCGATCGCTTCCACGCCGGATTGCCGCCGGAAGAGAAGAAGAACATCCAGCAGAGCTTCATCAACGGCGGCTTGCGGGTGATCGCCGCCACGAACGCCTTCGGGATGGGCATCGACAAGCCCGATGTGCGGCTGGTGATTCACGCCGACATCCCGTCGTCGCTGGAGAACTACCTGCAGGAGGCCGGCCGCGCCGGCAGGGACCAGCAGCAGGCCCACTGCGTGCTGCTCTACGCCCCCGACGATGTGGAACGGCAGTTCAGCATGTCGGCACGCTCCCGGCTCACGCGGCGCGAGATCCACGGCGTGTTGCGGGCGCTGCGCGCGCTCAATCGTCGCGACCGCTGCGGCGGCGAGGTCGTGGCCAGCCCCGGCGAGATCCTCAGCAAGGACGAGGACAAGGACTTCAGACGGGACTCGACCACCGACGACACGCGAGTGCGCACGGCGGTGGCCTGGCTCGAGGAGGCGCAACTTCTGAGCCGCAACGAGAACCACGTGCGGGTCTTCCCGTCCTCGCTGCGCGTCAGCTCTGTCGAGGAGGTCCGGCAAAGGCTCCGGGACAAGCCCATCGATGACGGTTACCGCCGTTGCCTGACGAACATCGCCGAGACGCTCATCAACGCGAACGCCGACGAGGGCATCTCCACGGACATGTTGATGGTGGCGTCGGGGCTCAGCTCCGAGGGGGTGCGGGGAGCGCTCTTTGACCTCGAGCGGTTCGGGATCGCCAGCAACGACACCGAGATGACCGCGTTCGTCCACGTCGGTGTGCGAAACCCGTCACACAGCCGCCTCACCGAGGCGAACGAACTGGAGCGGCAGCTGATCGAGTGGATGCAAGAGGCCGCCCCCGACCTGGCGGTCGGAGACTCGGCGCCGCTGAACCTTCGCGTCGCCGCCCAGCAACTGAAGGACGCCGGCCACCCCCATGTCCGGCCCGAGCACGTGACCCGCACGATCCAGGGCATCGCTCGAGACGGGCGCGGCGACGACGACCGCGGCAGCCTCACGCTGCGCAAACACGACGCGGAGAGCCTCCGGGTGACCCTCAGACGCGAATGGTCCTCGCTGGGCGGCATCGCCGAGCGCCGCCGCAACGGCGCTTCCCGGCTGCTCGACCACTTGCTGGCGCAGAACCCGCCGGGCAGTCGGGGCAGCGACCTGCTCGTCCGCACGACTCTCGGGAAGTTGACACAGGCCATCGAGGGCGATCTGACGCCGCTCAGCCGGAACGGCGACGAACGCAAGCTGCGCAGGCTGATGGAGCGGGCCCTGCTGTGGCTGCACGAGCAGGAAGTCGTCAGGCTCAACCGCGGCCTCACCGTGTTCCGCCCGGCCATGACAATCGTCCTGGACCCCGACCGCCGCGGGTTCAGGCAGTCCGACTTCGAGTCTCTCGCGCTCCACTACGACGCGACGGTGCGCCAGATCCACGTGATGGCCGAGTTCGCCCAGCGGGGCCTCGCCAACGTGGCTGATGCGCTGCAACTGTCGATCGACTACTTCACCCTCGGTGAGGACGGGTTCCTCCGGCGCTGGCTCCCCGACCAGCGCCAAGAGCTCGGCCGCCAGACCACGCCCGAATCGTGGAACAAGATCGTCGAGAGCCTGAACAACCCCCGCCAGCGGGCCCTGGTCGCAGACAACCGCGAGACCACGAACGTGCTGGTGCTCGCCGGGCCCGGCTCGGGCAAGACCCGCGTGCTGGTGCATCGCATCGCCTATCTGATACGTGCCCGACGCGAGGACCCCAGAGGAATCCTGGCGCTGGCCTACAACCGCCACGCTGCCGTCGAGATCCGCGGCCGGCTGCGGGATCTGATAGGCGACGACGCGCGCGGCGTGATGGTGTTCACCTGCCACGCCCTCGCCATGCGACTCGTCGGAGCCAGCTTCTCGGGCCAAGCGGACCGGGAGACCGACACAGACCTCAACGAGCGGCTCCGAGAGATCCTCCGGGAAGCGACCGCCTTGCTGCGCGGCGAGGGGCTCGAGCCCGAAGAAGCCGAGGAGTCCCGGGCGCGCCTGCTGGCGGGGTTCCGGTGGATACTCGTCGACGAGTATCAGGACATCGCCGGCGACGAGTACGCCCTCATCTCCGCACTGGCCGGCAGAACCCTCACCGAGGAGGACTCCCGCCTCAGCCTGTTCGCCGTCGGCGACGACGACCAGAACATTTACTCGTTCAACGGGTCCTCGGTGGAGTTCATCCGCAGCTTCGAGCAGGACTACAACGCCAAGCCGGCGTACCTGATCGACAACTACCGCTCGACCCGCCACATCATCGCCGCCGCGAACGCCGTGATCGGCCCGGCGCACGACCGGCTGAAGGCCGACCATCCGATCCGGATCAACCAGGAGCGCGCCAAGGACCCCACCGGTGGCCGGTGGGCCGAGCGCGACCCGGTCGCTCACGGCAAGGTCCAAGTCCTGCGCACCGCAGACAACAGCGCGATCTCCCAGGCTCAGACCGCGGTGGCTGAGCTGCGGCGACTCTCGAGCCTCGACCCGGATTGGGACTGGTCGACGTGCGCAGTGATCGCCCGCGAATGGAGCTACCTCGAACCTGTGCGAACCGTCTGCGAACGCGACGGGATTCCAGTACAGATGGCCAACGAAGGCAACCTGAGCCTGTGGCACCTGCGCGAGACGCAGAAGCTGGCGAACTGGGTCCGCAAGCGTGGCCCGGGAATGCTCCGCACCGCCGACGTGAAGGATTGGCTGGACAGGCAGTCGTCCGGCCCGTGGATCGAGCTGCTGCGGCAAGCAGCGGAGGAACACGACGTCGAGACCGCCACCGCCGACGTGCCGGCGGCATCGTTCATCGAATGGCTGGCCGAGTGGGTCCGCGACGCACGCCGGCGCCAGAGCGGCTTGCTGCTGCTGACCGCCCACCGGGCCAAGGGACTGGAGTTCGACCACGTGGTCGTGCTCGACGGCGGCTGGGACCGCGTCAGCCGAGGCGAGGACCCC
Organism: Acidimicrobiales bacterium; assembly: GCA_963668565.2. GTDB lineage: Bacteria > Actinomycetota > Acidimicrobiia > Acidimicrobiales > CATQHL01 > VXNF01. The sequence continues at coordinate 2,311,822 of CAXXMX010000010.1, read as the reverse complement.
GACGCCCCACGCCGCCTGTACTACGTGGCGATGACCCGAGCTCGCCACACCCTCGCACTCTCACGCCTCCCAGGACCGCACCCGTTCCAGGGCGAGCTGCGGGACAACCCATCGGTGCAACGGCGCGATCCCATGACGCTCCCCCCACCGACGCCAGAACTGGCCCGCCGCCATCACCGACTCACCCTGAGCGACGTGTACCTGAGCTTCGCCGGCTACAAGCCGCCCAGCGACCCAACGCACCGCGCCATCGCCGAGTTGGCACCCGGCGACCAACTGCAAGTGCAGCCACACTCCGACCGGTGGAAGCTCCGCAACTACGCGGGAGTCGTTGTCGGGACCCTGGCACGCAAGTTCGAACCTCCCCCCGACATGCGATGCGTCGAGGCCACAATCCTGGCTGTCGCCACCTGGAGCCGCGACCGCTCGGAACCGCAGTACCAGCAACGCCTCAAGAAGGACACCTGGGAGGTCGTGATCCCCAAACTCGTCTTCGAGCCCCACGAGTCGGGAGAGCCGTAGACCACTGGCCGGAGCTCTACTCCGGACGCCCGGGCCAGCGAGTTCTGCCAAACAAGAGCATCTGTGCTGCCACTGTCAATGCCGGAGCGCCAGCAGTTCGCTTGCGCGGGGCTCCGCAGAGAGTCGGCTCGCAAGTGCCCGGTGAGCTGCGTCTACACGGGACCCGGAGAATTCGTTATCACTGCTGGTACGACTAGCGACCCGGTTTAGCCGTGGGTGTCAGCGAGGCAAGACGTAGTGGGCGCCGCCGCGGCCCGCGGTGGGTAACCATCGGACGACGGCTGTCAAGGGATCTCGGCTACGAGGGACATTTCGGTTCCGGTGGTGGTGATGATTTTTAGGGCGATTTTGGCTTCGGGGGATCGCTCGAAGGGGGCGGAGCAGATTGCGAGGGTGGCGTTCCAGCGGATGGTGTCGAGGGATCGGCCTAGTTGGGCTCGGAGGCGTTTTAGTTGGCGGTCGTCTTGGGCGTTGGGGAAGTGGATTCGGCGGGCGAAGAAGCTGGTGCCGTCGTAGGCGGTGTCGAGCATCCAGCAGGCGACGTCGTCCGGTCCCCCGGGCTTGGTGCCTCCGGTGGCGGGGTCGTAGGTGTCGTAGCCGAGGAGTTCGACCGACACCTGGCCGTCGGGCTCGTTGTGGATCTGGATGTCGGGTTGGCCGAGGATGACGAACGCTCGATGCTGGTCGTCGTCCTTTAGGTCTCGGATCTGGAGGTCGCGGTGCATTCTCACTCGGACGACGCCGACGCGGCCGATCTCTTCGTCGCCGGTGTCGGGGGCGAACTCGAAGCCGATGATGATTGCCAGGTCGGCGTTGTGGATGCTTTGGGCGGTGTCGAGGGCGGCCTTGCGGATCATGGCGGCGGTGACGGTGGCGTCCTCTGGGGCGATCACGAGGCCTGCTCGGCGCTCGACGCCGCACTCCCCCACCGTGTAGGTGACCAAGTGGCTGACGAGGTCGCGGCTTCCGGGCCACGGTTCGATCTCGCTACACCCAGCCCGCCGGAAACCTGGAGGTGCAGTAGGTCAGATCGTGTTCGCCAGGTCTCGGAACATGTCCGTCGCCCCGGCGAGGATCTTGGCTGCTGCTTGCTGGTGGTTGGAGGGCGCGGCGGGCTTCTGGGCTGGAGAGCTGCCGCCTCTGTGCGATGCTGCGTTGCGAAGTTGGCGTACTCGGCGCAGCAGTGCGATGTCGCGTTGTGCGTGGGTGTAGTCGATCTGCGCGAACCACGCCTCAAGGAGTGAGATCGACTGGCGATCGTCTGACTTGGTGACGCCCAACTCCTCTCTCAGCCTCTTCGTGTCGAGCGCCTCGACCAACAGAAGGTCGAGCAGCCGCGCCTGTTCATTCAGGTCCTCGGCGGTATCAGTGAGCGGCATCCGCACTCGGTACAGCAGCGGGCTGCCGTCGGCGTGGATGGCGTCGCGCCACAGATCCCATCCCAATCGTTGCCGGCACTGGCTCCTGAACGCGTCGTACCAGTACTTGAACTGCCATTCCGGGGAGTCGGGTGCTGTCCACTCGCCTTCTATCCACCTGCCGTAGGCGGCGTGGCTCAACCCTGAACCCGGCGGGACGATGTTGTGGGCCTTCCAATAGTGTTGCTCGCGCTCGGGGAGCCCGACGCCGAGTTCGTAGAGCAGCACAACGACGTGCTCCGGCTGGTTGTTGTCGATCCGCAGACTCCACAGCGCCCCGCAGGAGACGCTGTTGTCGTCCACCCGATACTTCTGGGGATCTGAGTAGTAGCGCTGCAGCACCGACTTCTCGAAGAACACTGGGGTCAGCCGCCCTAGAGGTAGATCGGGACTCCCCCCGAAGTCTGAGTCCAGAGCTTCAGGGTCACATGTGTGCTCGATCGGGTCGCCTGCGGGAGTCTCGTCGACGACGAAGAGCAGGTGAGAGGCTCCTGCGGCTGTTGGCCGATCCCATGGCCAGGCTCCGCACTGGTCTCTGGACGGCGGCGCGGCGATTGTCTTGGCCAGTACCCGAGACGACACCTCCCCGGGCCGGATGTCGAGCCTGATATCCCGGCGCCAAACGTGATTCTCCGTTCGGACGGTCTGGTCCAGCGGGGCAACATCAGCAGGAGTCAGGTGCTGGTGGTTGGGGGTGTTGATGATCGAGTCCACGAACCGGACGAGGCACAGCTGCGTGGCGGCCTGGAACCTGCGCAGATACGCGGTGCGGATCTGCACATGCTGCTGTGTGACCCTGCAAACCTCTTCCGCCAATCCGTCGGCGTGGAGCTTCTTATGGATGCCTCGAGCAGGGTCTTCCCAGAGATTGTGAAAGTGGCGGAACTCCTCGAGCACCTGCGGCAGCATCGTTGGGAGTACCCCGTCGTGGGACGGCAAGACGACGACCGGCCTCGCGTTGTCCGTCCGGCCATAGCGCGCGTACCGGTGCGTGCCCCGCTCGCCTTCGATGAACGCGGGGCGCCCGTCATGGGGGCGCATCTCCCATTCGGGGCGCGTGAGCATCTCGGCTCGACGCGAGTGAGGCATGAAGGCTGAGAAGATCCCGAAGTCCTGATCCGGGTGAAGCGACTCGTAGACCGTCGTCCATACCCCCGCGTCGCCAGCGAGGAAGTCCGACAATCGTTGAACTTGCGTGACCTCCTCCGGGAAACTCGACGAGAGGCTCATCCCGCAAATGTATGTCCCACCCGCGACATCGCTGGCCCATCAGTGCACCGGTGTCGCGATGCCGCCCGCGAAACGCGCCTAGCTGATTCCTGCTCGGCGCGCCAACGCTCCCAGTGGACGGTGGCGGAGCGGATTGAGAGCGTGGCGTTCCAGCGGACGTTGTCGAGGGTCTTGCCTAGTTGGGCTCGGAGGCGCTTGAGCTGGCGGTCGTCTTGGGCGTTGGGGAAGTGGATTCGGCGGGCGAAGAAGCTGGTGCCGTCGTAGGCGGTGTCGAGCATCCAGCAGGCGATGTCGAGCGGGCCCCCGGGCTTGGTGCCTCCGGTGGCGGGGTCGTAGGTGTCGTAGCCGAGGAGTTCGACGGAGATCTCGCCGTTGGGCTCGTCGTGGATGTGGATGTCGGGTTGGCCGAGGGTGACGAACGCTCGATGCCGGTCGTCGTCCTTGAGGTCTCGGATCTGCAGGTCGCGGTGCATTCGCACCCTTAGGACGCCGACTCAGCCGATCTTTTCGTCGCCGGTGTCGGGGACGAACTCGAAGCCGACAATGATTGCCAGGTCGGCGTTGTGGATGCTTTGGGCGTGTCGAGGGCGGCCTTGCGGATCATGGCCGCGGTGACGGTGGCGTCCTCTGGGGCGATCACGAGGCCTGCTCGGCGCTCGACGCCGCACCCCCCCACCGTGTAGGTGACCAGGTGGCTGACGAGGTCGCGGCTTCCGGGCCATGGCTCGATCTCGCTGATGTGGAGGTCTCCGCCTCTTCCGCTGGCCGGCGCGGCTTGGATCGGTGAGCGCTTGAGGGACTCGATCGCGGTTCGGGCGAACTCGGCATGTTCGACTGGCGCCGCGGGGAGGACTCGGCGGCTGGGAAGGTGTGGCTCCCAAGCGTCGGCGCCACCGGTCAGCAGCGCGGTTCAAGGCTTGTGAGGATGCGGGCGGCGAGCGCGTCGAGCTCGGCGTCGTTCAGCGTCGAGCCGTCGGCGCCCACGAGAACATCGGTACTGACGGCGTTGGCGGCTCGATGCGCGTCGAGGCCGCTGAGCCGCCCTCGGTGTGGGCACGTTCGGATCTTCTCGAAGATGGCGACAGCGAGCCACGCCCGGATGGTTGTGGCCATGGACTCGCGCTTGCGCTCGATGGACCGGAGCGTATCGGGGTCGTCGCGGCAGTCCGGCGTCACGGGTCTCTCGGGCCACGTCGCGTTCCTGACGCTGCACGGGATCGAGATCGTGACGACGATCTTCGGTGGCTGCGGGAAGTCGATTAGTAGGCCGGCGCCTCGCCCGCCCTGCTCTGGTTCGGGTGCTCCGTCGGCGTTGGTCCAGACCACAGCGGGCACTGGTGTGCCGCAGTCGCCGCAGACGGCCTGCCACACTGCTCGGCGGTCTTGGGCGGTCGGGTGGGCGGGGATGCGGTCGACGGCGGCGTCGAAGCTGCGCCGGTCGAGAGTGGTGAAGCCGGCGCCGTGCCAGCGCTCATAGGCGAGGCCGAACGCCCGGCGGGACTCCTGGAAGTACACCGGAGAGCTGCGGTTGCCGAGCACGTTCACCGCCAGGGTGTCGGCGAACAGTTCGTGGCGGAACTCGACGGGGTAGGCGGTCATGGACCGCACCGAGGGTTGGCGCTCCGGCTCGTCGTCGGGCGCTAGCGCCCAATCGTAAGCGTGGGCGAACTCGTGGATCAGCGTCTCCTCGATCGCCCACAGCGGTTGACCAGCCAGATTCGCGTCGGCCAGGACGATGCGGTTCTGGCCCGGGAAGTAACAGCCGGCCGCCTGCGGGTGGCCACAGGAGCCGAAGCTCCAGCCCCCGGTCGATTCGAGTGCCACGCCGATCCATGGCCAGTGAGGATGCAGCATCGCCACGAAAGCGTTGAGGTGGGGCCGCAACTCCTGACGGTTTGTGGCTCGGCCGGCCTGGCGTGTGCAGTAGAGCGTGACGCCGTCGCCGCCGCGGGCGCAGGTACCTGCGGCAGGCGGATTCTGGCGAGACGCCGCCGACTCCGGCGCCGTGCCGCCGCTACTCGCTGGCGTGGAGGCTGGGGCCGACGCCACCACCTCGCCGTACGCTGAGGAGCGTAGCCATCTGCCGACCCGAGCAGTCCGATATGGGAAGTAGCGGGCGTCGGGGTACCAGGTGGAACCAAAAAAGCTGAGAGCGAACTCGATGCGCCCATCGGCGAGCTTGCGGGCGATGATGCGCACGTCGTCCGCGTTGCCGATGCTCACGGGCCCGGATTGGTACCAACGGCCCTCGATTGCGCTGCGGTAGGGGAACAGCCGGGGCGTGGGGAGCTGCTCGGTGCCGTCGGTGTGGCGCAGCCCGAACTCGACACGCCCATCGGTGAGCTTGCGGGCGATGATGCGCGTCGCGTCGCCAGCGTGATCGCTCGCGGCCGCCGGCAGCGAGGCGGACACGACAATCCCGACCACTAGTGCCACAGCCAGAGCGACAGACACAAGCCGGCGCCCCACACCGCCGGCGCTCACGAGCGGCTGGGTCTGCTCGGTGCGCAGGTTCGACCCAGCCGCCATCAGGGGATCTCGGCCACGAGGGACATTTCTGTTCCGGTGGTGGTGATGATTTTGATGGCGATTCGGGCTTCGGGGGGTTTGGGGAATGGGGCAGACTTGATGGAGAGGGTGGCGTTCCAGCGGAGTTGGTCGAGGCTTTTGCCTAGTTGGGCTCGGAGGCGCTTGAGGTGGCGGTCGTCTTGGGCGTTGGGGAAGTGGATTCGGCGGGCGAAGAAGCTGGTTCCGTCGTAGGCGGTGTCGAGCATCCAGCAAGCGACGTCGTCGGGGCTGCCGGCTTTGACGGTGCCGGTGGCTGGGTCGTAGGTGTCATAGCCGAGGAGCTCGACGGACACCTCGTCGTGGGGCTCGTCGTGGATGCGGATCTCGGGCTGGCCGACGATGACGAACGCCGGATGCCTGTCGTCGTCCCTGAGGTCTCGAATCTGCAGGTCGCGGTGCATTCGCACTCGCACGACGCCGACGCGGCCGACCTTGTCGTCGCCAGTGTCGGGGGCGAATTCGAAGCCGACGATGATCACCAGGTCGGCGGCGTGGATGCTCTTGGCGGTGTCCAAGGCGGCCTTGCGGATCATCGCGGCGGTGACGGTGGCGTCCTCCGGCGCGATCACGAGGCCTGCTCGGCGCTCGACGCCACGCTCCCCCGCCGTGTAGGTGACCAGGTGGCTGACAAGGTCGCGACTTCCGGGCCACGGCTCGATCTCGCTGATGTGGAGGTCTCCGCCTCGGCCGCTGGCGGGCGCCGCGTGGATCGGCGACCGCTTGAGCGACTCGATCACGGTGCGGGCGAACTCGGCGTGTTCGACGGAAGTCGCGGCGACGGCCTCTGCGGAACTCCCGCTGCCGCTCTCGTCGAACGGGACGTGTGACCACGGCGACTCGCTCTCGACCGTGAATGGCGATGTGATGCGCGCGACGCCGCGGGTTCTGCACGGCTGGTTCACAAGCAGCGTGGGCGATGGGTTCTCGTCGTAGGCGAGACTGCTTGCGCTGACGGTCGGCACCCGTTCGTAGACGAAGCCACGCGCAGGGTCGCGACCCCATTCCTCCGCAGGTTCTTAGCAAGCGGGAAGGCCCGAGAACGCGGCTTCGGCCGCGGCGCCCTCGGCAGAGTCGGCTAGTGCCCAATAGTCGAACGTGGCAGTGGTGAGGCGCTGACGAGCGATCGCTACAGCGACCGGAGAAGTGTCGCACGTGATCCAGCGTCGTCCCCATGTCTCAGCTGCGATTGCTGTCGTGCCACCACCGCACGTTGGATCGAATACCAAGTCACCAGGATCTGTGGACATGAGCAGGCAGCGCTTGATCACGCTGTCTGCGGTCTGCACGACGTAGCGCTTGTCCGACGCCGACATCTGCCTCGACCAGACGTTGTGGATTCTCCGGCCGGGGACCTCGTTCTCGTATCGCTTCCAGCCGAGCGTCGACCCCGCGCCTGCGGCGTCTAGGCGGCCTAACTCTGCCAGGCGGTCCATGCCATCCATAGACACTCGCCACTGCTCGCCAGGAGGACAGGACCAATCATGGCCACGCCAGTGGTACGGCTCAGACCGCCCAGTGGTCGACGTCCCCGGCGACGCAAGTCGCATCCGTCGGTAGAGGCGAGCCCCGTCGGGAAGTTGGGTTTCCGGATCTACCGCCTCGTCCCGAGTGAGCGAGCGCGTGGATCCACCCGAGAGTTCCACCATTGCGTATGAACTCATGTGCTCAACCTTCTGAGCTCGAGTTAGCGGTTCGTAGAGCTGGTTGTATTTGACCTGCATCTTGTCCTTGGCATACCAGAGCAGGAAATCAGACACGCTGGGGAGCGTTCTCGCCGATGATGACCCGCTGGTAACGAACGGGATCGTCGCCACTCGATTCTCGTGACCGAACACCTCGTCAAGCAGGACGGCCATGCGGTGGACGTTCTCGTCGCCGATCTGGACGAAGATCGATCCGGACTCGGTGAGCAGTTCTCGGCACAAGGTCAGCTTCTCGAGCATCTGGTCGAGGTAGGAGTGGATGCCTCGGTCGTAGGTGTCGCGGAACGCTCGGATGGTGCGGGTGTCGCACGGCAGGCCTTTGCGGTTGTCGGCGGTCTCGCGGTTGCGGGTGGAGACCTGGAAGTTGGACTTGAAGCCGATGCCGTAGGGCGGGTCGAAGAAGATCATCTGCACGCGGCCGCTGAGGCGTTCGCGCTCGGCGAGGGAGGCCATGACGCGGGCCGATTCGCCGTGGATCAGCCGGTTCTGCCAGTTGCCGGCGTGCTCGTACCACTCGTAGGCGGCGTCGGGTGACGGCAGGCCGTTGAAGTCGTCGAACAGCGTGGTCTGCGCCTGGCCGGCCTTCAGCGACTGGACGAACGCGCCGGGATGGATCTTCTCCCGCACATACAGCGGGTGCGCGTCGTAGGTCTGCGGGAGGGGCTCCCTCGACCAGGCGAGCACCGGCTCGTCGTCGCGCTCCCGGCCGGCGGGAGCGAACGGCCGGGGCGCCTTGTCGTCGGCGCCCATGAGCGGCTCGGTCTGCTCGGTCGGCAGGTTCGACCGTTTCGCCGAGGCGTACTGGTAGCTGTCCGTCGTGCGGCCCTGCTTCATCGGTCGAGTGTCCTGCGCTTAGCGGGCCGTCAGGGTCAGAGCGCCGCTGCCGGATGGGGATGCGACGAGGCGGCGGGCCTCTTCGATGGCGTGATCGAGTTCGACTTCGGGCAGTCCGATGTCGGTGAGTTCGGTGAACGTCCAGTGGCACAGCCCTGCCGGCGTTTCGGGCGAGTTGGCCACCGCCGGGATCCACCAGTCCCGCACGTAGCTGTGCTTCGCCTCGGACACCTCGTCCGGCACGCCCTTGCACTCCAGCATCAGATGCACGGCGCCGTCACTGCGGCGCCCGCCGAACAGCCGGACCACGAAGTCGGGCACGTAGCGGTGCCACACGCCGCCGATCTCATACGGCACGGTCCAGTCGAGACGGAAGTTGCGCGCCCAGGCGTCCACGTCGGGGTGCTTGTCGAGGGCCGCGGCGACGCGCCGCTCGAAGTCGGAGTGGCAGGCGGCCACGTTCAACTCGCTGCGCCGGGTGGTGTGCAGGGCGCTCACGGGATGGCGGTCGGTGAGGCTGGTCTCGAAGTCCACGCCCGAGGTGTCGAGCACCGGCGGCGCGTCGAAGGTGCCGATGATCCGGTCGTCGTCGGTGCGGGGCAGGCACGCCTCGGTGATCGCCTGCGCCGCGGCGGCACGCTGGTCGGGGCGCAGCAGCCAGCTGATGTCGTCGCAGCGCACCTCCGGGTGGTCGAGCCACGTGCGCACGGCGCGCACGGCGTCCAGGAACAGGCGCCGGCGGCGCGGCTGCTTCGGCTCCGGGTCGTCGGACTCGGGCGCCAAGCTCGCGTCGAGTCGTCGCGTGACCTCTGCGGCCAGCTCCACCACGACCTGCTGGTGCCGGGCCGTGGCGTCATCGGCGGCCCCGATGACCTCCGACTCCCCCGTGACGCCGGCCAACTCGGCCATGGACGGCGCAGCGCCGCTGACGGTGTGCTCCCGCACCCGGCTCGGGTCGAGGTCGACGCCGGGACTCGCCGGCTCGATCATGTAGCCCGTGAGCGCGGGGAACTCGATGCGCCGGTCGCGCCGTCCGGGCATCGTGAACACCCGGTACCTCGGCTTCGGCGGCGCCGGGTCGGCTGAGCCGGTCACCGGCATGAAGTCGAACGGCACGCCAAGCACATCGGCGAACTCCGGCGTCAGGCGGCCGTCGCCGTCGAAGCTGTCGTAGTTGGAGCGGCGCAGCGCCCGGCCGGTGACCTGCTCGCACAGCAGCTGGGTGCCGAACGCTCGGAACCCCAGGATGTGGACGACGGTGCGCGTGTCCCACCCCTCCGTGAGCATCGACACCGACACCACGCAGCGGATCTGCTCGCCCAGCCCACCCGGCCGGCCGACGGTGTTCAGGGCCTTGCGGATGACGTCGCGGTCGGCGCCGGTGGCGCCGGCCACCCGAAGCTGGGTGGCCTGGGTCTTCAGGGCCCGTCCCAGCCGGCTGACTGCGGAGATGGCGTCGTCGCCTTCCATCTTCGAGTGGACGAGCAGGGTGCGGAGGTGGTCCTCGTGGCCCGACCCGTCGCTGCGGATGTTCGAGAACAGCTCGTACGCCCCGGGGCGGTGGGCGACGGCGCCGTCGTCGGTGCGCTCGGCCCAGCCGGCGATGTGGTGATAGAGGGCCTCGGCGTTGGCAATGGTGTTGGCCACCACGATGAACACCGGCGGCGTGGGCAGGCCGTTGTCGTTCCACCGCTCGAGCGCCTCGGCGTACTGCTCGTACATGGCCCCGAGTGCGTCGCCGAGCGGTGACGGCGGGGCGCTGTCGCTGCGGATCGTCTTGGGGTAGAGGTTGCGCCACACCACCTCCCGGTCGTCGCTGTCGTCGTCCACCGGCACCCGCGGGATCTTCACCAACCCGGACTCGATGCCGTCCATCAGCGGGAAATCCGAAACGACCCACGGGAACATCACCGACTCCGCCGAGGCGGTGGTCTGGATGAACATCGGCGTGGCGGAGAAGTCGTGCACCCGCCCGAGCCGGCCTTCGTCACGCAGCGCCGCCAGAGCGCTGAACCACAGCGCCGCGCTCTTGTTCTCGTCATCGCCGGAGCCCGTGCGCCGGCCCTCCTCGGGCAGGTAGCAATGGTGCGCTTCGTCGTTGAGCACGCAGACCTTGGCCCGCTCGGGCAGGCCGCGCAGCACCCGCCGCAGCATCGCCCCCGGGCTCTCGGGGTCGCGCCCGGCGTCTCCCCGGCGCAGCAGGCGGCGGGCGTCGCCGGTTGCCTCACCGAGCCGGTCGCGGCACTGGAACGCCTGGAAGTTCACGATCCGCAACTTCACCCGACCCAGATCGCCGCGCAGCCCAGCCGGCACCAGCGACAACTCGTCGTACACGTTGTCGGGGCTCGACGGGTCCAGCACGGCGAGGCGCTCGCGCACGGTGTGGCCGGGCGTGATCGCCACGAACGAGGTGAAGTACCGGCCGGGATGGCGACGGTTGCCGCCGGCGGCGACGTTGGCCGCATTCCAGGCGATGGCCATGCCCATCACGGCGGTCTTGCCCGTGCCGGTGGCCATCTTGGTGCAGTAGCGGACGATGCCGTCGTTGTGCTCCCGGGCGGCGTTCTCAATGGCTTCGCGGGCCGGGTGGTCGCTCCGTGCCGCCTCGGTGATCCAGATCAGCGTCTCGAGCGCCTCGACCTGGGCGAAGAACAGCCGGGGCACGTTGTCCTCGCTGCGCCAGTGATGCAACAGACGCCTCGACACGGCCGTGGCGCCCTGGTAGCCATCGTCACGCCAGGCGTCGACGAGCTGACGGATGTCGTTCACCGTGGCGTTGTAGTTCTCGGGGCCGAGGGGAAGAACCGGCTGCTCAACGACGTTCTCCCGGCTCTTGGGCACCGGCAGCAGCGCGATGCTCGGACGCCGACCCGGGGCCGTGCGGTTCAGCGCCCGATTGTCGATCCCCAGTTCCCAGTACCGCTTCGGCCGCTCATACGGCGTATTCAGCACCGGCTGCGATATCGGGTCACCGCCGGTCATGCCCGCCCCGCCGACCGGAACAACTCATCTGACCCCTGACCGACAGATCCACCACTAAGCACGAGCCACCGCAATCACTATCGCTGCCCGATGCCAACTATTCATCATCAAGCAATAGTCGCACTATGAGAACGAGCAGGTGGTTCCAGCACCGCGAGCAGGGCTCACACGAACTTCAGTGACTGGGCTCGAGGTCGCGAGGAGCGCCGCAGGGATGGCAGCGATACCTACGCAGAGGCCTCAGACGTGGGCGCCAGCGGCCACCACGGCGGCATCGAGCAGTTCGAGGCGAATGCTGTCAGCAAGCCACGAACGTGGCGGACGCAGCGGTTTCGATGATCGAGGCCCCAGATGTCAACCTCGACCCCGCCGGCTGGATATCCATCGAGTGCCGACCGCCTGGCCACATGTTCATGCGACGTCGAAAAGTGACTGGGGAGAGCGGCCCGGGAGGGCGGCTCTCCCCAGGTAGAAGGCGGACGTCCGTCCTGCTGAAGAGACTAGCGCCAGAGGTGCATCGCTGGCGCGAGCGCTGGGCGGCGATCTCTCGATGGGACATGGCCGCGGGGGTCTGCGCGGCGACGGTACCTACCGTTCGCCCGCGAAGTCGTCGCTGGGTGGCGGGGTGGCGCCAGACAATTCCACCAGTTCCACTATCGCCTCGAAGCGCACTCCATTGTCCACGTGTCGCGTGGCAACTCTCGAGATTGCTTGCGCCAGTTCTTCTGCTGGCCACGGAGTCGGGTATCTGGGGGAGTCTCCGGCCTTTGCAAGGGCTTGCGCGAAGAACTTGTACGCGCTCTCCCGCTTGGTCCAAGCCCGCGCACTGCCCTCTCGGTACTTCGCCGGGGTAGTGAAGCGCAGAATCCCCAGCGCTACGGCAGTGGAGATCGTGTCGTGCCACCGCTCTTTCTCCCTCACCTTCGGGTCGGTCAGGCGCGTCCGGGCTGGGGTCACGCTCGGCCGTTCCTCATCGAGGGTGGGCGGGCTCGGCAGACCAGCGCACACCATGCCCGCGTGGTAGACGATCTGCTCCAGGTCGCGCAAGCTCAGGGAATCGTCCCCTGCCAACGCCCCGAGCGCCATCCCTGCCAAGGGGGCCTCAGCCAGCATTTGCGGAAGGCACGTGTCGTCGAATAGTGCCCGCATGAAGCGCCAACGATTGTGAGACTGCTCGAATCGGCCAGCGCCGGGTGGGGCTAAGGGAAAACGCCGGTCGATGAAGCGCCGTAGGTAACGCTCGGCGCCGTCGAGCTCGCCGTGCATCTGCACCACGGCCTGTTCGAGCGCGTCTGGGTGAACAGTCAGGACGGTCGCGATCCCCTGGTGGTCGCAGATGTTCCGGACCGCTCGGAGCGTCCCGAGTGCGTACTCCGGCGGACAGCGATCCAACTCGTCGATCCACACCACGACCAGACCGGGCAACGAGTCCACGCACTCCAGCACGAGACGGGCCATCTCTTCCACAGTGTCCGCGGCCGGCGTATCACCGCGACTGAACTCGCGGAGCAGCAGTGTCGGTGCGGAAATCGCTTCTGCCAACTCCGCGAGTCGACTTCGGCGTCGCCGACGGTCCAACCGTTCGGTCTGTTCCCGCGCCGCCAGCTCGAGCGCGCGCCCTACCGCGACTGCGAGATCGACCATCGGCGCACCTGTCACACCCTGAGTCAGCGCATTGACAGATATCACCTCAGCGACACCCGGCTTGTTCCGCATGACCGCCGCGCACATCCGGGAGAACGCCGTCTTCCCCGTACCCCAACCCCCTTCAACCGCCCACACGACCGGCGTGGCCGTCTCCTAGACCCGTTCGCAGAACTGCTCAACCTGCTCCCGCCGGCCGAGCGTGTCGTTGAGGAACGGGTCATCGGGGCCGGCGACGAACTCACCCGCGCGGGCCTTCAACCCTGTCGATTGCTGCGACGTCGGCGGATCCTCCGCCGGGTGCCGGTCTTCCCGGCCCCGGGCCAGGACACCGTTAACTGCGAGAACCAGAGGCGCGCCCAAGATGCAGCCCAGCATGAAGCCGACAACCCCCACAATCACCGCCTCCAACTCGCTCGGGCCGAACCATGGGCCCGGCGGCCCGAGCCAAGGCAATGCGGCCGCCGCGAAGACGACGGCCATCGTCCCAAAGACCGTCACCCAGAGGGCTGCGCCCCCGAAGGTCCGTCGGGCAACCGTCGCGAAACCGCGCTCACCACCCTGACGGAGAGCGTCGGAGCCCAATATCACGACCACGACGGCGGCGGTGGCGAGCAGAGTGAGGCTCGATCTGACCGACTCGATGTGCCCTCCCCAAGTCGCCCAACCGAGAGATCCTCCAACAAGCAGACCCCATCCCGATCCCATGCCCAACAACTCCCACCCAGCGCGGTTGAACGGGTCTGTACTGCGGCCGCGGCGCCTCCGCCGCCGCGCGGTCTTCGCTGGGGCGCTCACTGGGCCCTTGCCGTTCACCATCGCTGTATCCCCTATTCGTGTGCGGCGCCCACGCCGACGGGCGATGCCCGTGACGGGCGTCCTGCGCGTGCCCGCCTCCGCGTCTGCGCTATGAGCGCTCGGAGACCCCGGCGCAGCGATGCACCATCACCTGATCTAGCGAGATCCCCGGCGCACGTACTTGCGGCGCGCTCTCGCCGCGCCGGGCCCGGAGGAACGACTCGTCGGCGAAGCGCTGGCGGGCGCGCGCGTTGCACCAGGAGGGATGGCCCATGCGTAGGGTTCGCTGCCGCGAGTGCATGTTCCGACCGTACACCGAACCCGATTTAGGTTCGTGACTCAAGATAGTTAGCAGTAGAGAATCTTCTACAATTCTGGTCTATCAGATGTATCGAGCATGTACCATCACGTGTCTCAGTCGCTCGCTGCTCCGCCACACAGGCTTGGGCGACTCACGATCGGCGAATTGGGGCTGCTCGGCGCTAGACCAAAAATGACTGGGGAGAGCGCCCCCGGAAGGGCGGCTCTCCCCCGGTAGAAGACGGACATGAGTCCTACAACAGAGAGTAACGGAGAAGACGCTCCGAACGCACCCAATCTGGTCGTTGCACGCCTGCTCGACTACTTCGGGCGGCGCACCAATCGGCAGCGTCGTCTCTGGAACCGGGGACCGTCAGTGTCCTGCAGGAGACCATCGAGGCGGGCGACCTCGTCGAGAGCATGGCAGCACAGGTTGCCGTCGGCCTCGCCGGCCGGGCAGCCCGAACTCCGAACCACACGCGGACCCTCACATCACAGCAGGTGCCGCACCAGACGCGGAGAGCCCTCAAGGGGTTGCGCCGACGCTAGACGGCCCCGGCCAAAGCCGGGGCCGAGGGCCGGGGCTACTCACCCCGGCGGGGTAGGCGCCATCGTACCACCCTCAAGTAACGAAGCGGAAAGTGCCGTGCCCAAGCCATGAGAACCGAACGAGTGATCGCCTACATCGACGGGTTCAACCTCTACCACGGCCTCCGCGACGCGGGGCTGCGCAGCTCCCGCTGGCTCGATCTGCGCGCTTTGTGCGAGTCGCTGCTGAAGCCTCACCAGCGACTCAACCGGGTTCGCTATTTCACCACCCGGGTCCGCAACAACCCCCGCGCCGCGCAACGTCAGGGGGTCTACATCGACGCGCTGAACGCCACTGGGGGCATACAGATCGACTACGGCCACTTCCCCGACAAGACGCTGACCTGCCAATCCTGTGGCTCTACCTACAAGAAGGCAGAAGAGAAGAAGACTGACGTGAACATCGCGGTTCGCCTCCTCGACGACGCCTACGACGACCACTTCGATACCGCCATGGTGATTTCTGCAGACAGCGACCTCACGCCCGCGATCGAATCGGTTCGCCGCCGCTTCCCGCAGAAGACCCTGCTCGTCGCGTCTCCTCCCCAACGGTGGTCGAGCGAACTCCGGCGAGTCGCGAACGCCACGACCAGAATCGCCAACAAGAACATCCGGTCGAACCGCCTGCAGGATCCCGTGATCGCACCGGACGGCAGGCAGTTGCGCGCACCGCCGGGATGGCTGCCTTCGACCTGAGACCGAACAGGCGCGCTGCGACCGCCCGCGGCGAATCCGGCCTGAACTTGACATATCCGGCGGCACGTCAGCACTCACCGCCTCCGACATCGTGAGGAGCGCTGCGGGGATGACGCTGATGCCGTCGCGGCGGCGGTAGGCGTGGGGGCGGTGGTGATGGTGGCGGCGTCGAGCACTTCGGGGCCGATGCTGTCGGCAACCGCGGAGGTGGCGGATATCTCGGTTCCGGTGATCGAGGGTGGCCAACTTCGGGCAACTCCGCCGCAACACCGACAGCCGCACCCAGTGCGATTCAGGGCCTCGACCCCATCCCAGGAACCCTCAGCTACACCCCATCCCACGAAATCGCGAAGGGCCCACATTGATGACGACATCTGCGATCACGGCACGCGCCAGCCCCTCGACGGTGCTCCACTCCGGATAGACGACGAAGACAGGCAGCTCGGACTGCTCGTAGCAGAACCTCGTGGTCGGCTCGAGGTCGTGGCTGACGACGACTTCGATGATCAACGGCCCTTTCGGCCGGTCGACGACGACGTCTGAGCGCGTTCCCTCGACAACGGTTCGCTCCGCAGAGATGCTTGTCGCTGGACGGGCGATGTTCCACGAGAGTTCCTCTCCGCAGTCTTGGCAAGAGAACCCGGCGCAATATTCGGCGTCTTGGTTCTGCGCCTCGGTGAAACCCCGCACGATCAAGGCCTTGGCGGCCTCATGCAGCGCTTGGTCGGGGTCGTCACACCCACGGATTGGCGGCTTGTGGGCGAAGTGCCACGCTCGCTGCGACCCCTGTCTCGCCACCATCGGCGCCTGACAGCCGAAGCACGTGTACGACACACCCGATCTGGCCTCTTCGATGGCCACCGCGTGACCACCACCTGCGTCAGCGATCGGGTAACTGATTCCGGATCTCACGAAGCGGCCCGCTCACTTGACAGCGTCGAGGAGTCCCAGGCGCTAGCGCGCTGGTCTAACCGACCGCTTCCAAGGCAGCACGAGGGACTGCCCGTCTTCGGCGTCTGCGACGGTCAGTGGCGGCATTGCAGGGTGCCGCCACTTGTCGACCTCCGGGGTGTTGCCCTTGCGCTTGTTGCAGTAGGTGTGGGCGGCCTGCAGGTTGTCGATCTTGTGCAGGCGGCTCTTGTAGCGGGTCCCCGGCTCGGCCTTGCCACCCTTGCGGACATCGAACACGGCGAACACCTTGGGCACGACGTGCTCGATATGGGCGCCCTTGAGCTTCATCTCCCCCGCGCACAGCCCACACCGACCGCCGTCCCGGTCATGGACGTAGGCGAGCACCTTCCGCCCATGATCCTTGTCCCAGCGGCCAGTGGCGTCGGGTTCATCGGACTCCAAATACCAGCGCCAGCCCTTGTCGACGGCCTTCGCGACCTTGATGAGGAATCCGCCGGATTTGCCAGCCGCGTCTGCATCCGCCGCTTCTTCGGCCTTGTCTGGAGTTCGTTGCCGTGGGGCGGAAGCATCCCTCTCGGCCGGCGCATCCACAGGCGCCTCGTCCTGCACGACGCCGCGGCATCGCGGGAACTCAGTGCACCCCCAGAACTCGCGGCCCGCGTTAGCTCCTCGCCGTGCAGTGCGCCTCACCATGGGCCGGTCACACTTCGGGCAGTTCGGAACCCGCTCTGTGGTCTGATCTGAGGATTGGCTCACGAGTACTCCCCAACGTGTGCCCGAGCGACGGAACGATAGCGGTACGGCACCGGGTGCGAGCACGGCGCACCACTGGTCAGCGATGGCGCCTCCTGAAGGTGGCCGGGGTGCTGCCGGTCGCGATGGCGCCCGCGCGTATGCCCACCCGTCTAGCCTCAAATCGTGACTATGACGTCTACGGCCGGATCAACTCAGGCAGCGGTCTTCGTCGAGCGCGTCACGATTCGGAACTTCAAGGGAATCGAGCACCTAGAGGTCGAGTTACAGCCCGGCCTGTCGTTGCTCGTGGGCCGCAACAACGCGGGCAAGTCGCGCATCCTCCGCGCCTTGCACGTGGCGGTCGGCGGGGTACAGGCCGAACGTGACGATCTCACCGTCGGCTCGAGGGACCCCGCGGAGATCGACGTGATCCTTGCGCCTCGGCCCGCGCACGCGCACCTCCGCGGCAAGCCCCGAAGCGATCATGGAGATCACCCACAGGCGCTCGATGAGACGTTCGATCCGCCACTCCAGCAACTCTTCGGCGGGGTTCTGGCGCTTGTCTCCGAGAGCCCGGTGCGTCAGCGCTTCGCTTGGCGGACGACTATCACCTCAACCAGCGAGAGAGCCGGTGCCCGCAGCCAATCGCACGCGATGGCGTACGAGGTGCCAGAGGACGTGTGGCACGCGACCGGGCAGCTGCTGGCGCGCGACGTTCGCAACCTCGTCTATGCCGAATTGGTCGGCACACGGCGCGACCTTGACGAGGAACTGCGCCAGCGCGGCACCGCGATCCGCCGCATCCTGAACGACCTCCAGGTGCACGAAGCCGACCGAGCCGACTTGGAGCAACGGCTGGCAGGACTCGGCGACGACATCCTCGAGCACAGCGACACTCTGAAGAGTCTCCGCGATTCCTTGGGTTCCCTCGACAGGTACGTCGACTCCTTGGGTTCAGCCCGCGTCGATCCCGTGCCCCGCACCCTGGAAGAGCTCGCACGCGCGGTTGGGGTGAGCTTCGACGACGGCATTGAGCGGCTGGCGTCGAGGCTGCACGGATCGGGTGTCCGCAGCCTCGCGTCCCTGCTGGTGCAGGACGTGTTCTACCGCCAGACGCTGGGCCGCGACGGTGGGACCATCCGCCCGCACCCCGTCACGCTGATCGAGGAGCCGGAGACCCACTTGCACCCGCACGCCGTCTTCGAGATCGCCGCCCTGCTCGAGGAGGGTGGACGACAGGTAGTCGCCACAACCCACTCGCCTTTGCTGGCGACATCCGTAGCCCCGCAAGCGCTCCTGCTCGTCAGACACTCCCCCGCACGGGGCCACAGCATTGTCGATTTCGGTCCCGCCGAACGTGACGAGGACGACGAGCGCCGGACCAAGAAGCCTCGCTTCTACGTGAGTGAGATGGAGAAGTTCACACGGCTCGCAGAGCGCCCCTTCGGCGATCTCCTGTTCGCGAGAGCCATCGTGATCGGCGACGGCGCCACCGAGCGTGCATTCCTTCCCCCCGTGCTCCGCGAAGCCTTGGGGCCGCTCGCGCACGGCATTTCTGTCATCGACTCCGGCGGCATGGACGGCCAAACTGTCCCGTCCGTGATCAAGTTCGCCCGACATGTTGAGGTACCGCTCATCGTGTTCGCTGACGCAGATCGGGCTGGAAGGGAGAGAGTCGGTCATCTCGCTACGGAAGGATTGCTGGACGAGTCCCGTGATGTCGTGTGGGCGACATACTCGGGCGCCGACCAGCCCGATAGGCGTACGGAGCACAGCGTGGCGGTGGAGAGGATGATGATCGATGCCGCGAGGGGCGTATGCATGGCAGCGTGCGCGACTCTGGGCGAGACCCCCCAGAACGAGACCGAACTCCTTGCGGTGATGAAGCGGCATAAGGGAACGATCGGAGCTGTTCTGGCTCGAGAATTCGTCGCCACCCGGCCTTTCGCGGAAGCGCATCGGTGGCCCGAGCCGCTCCTCAGACTGACGAAAGTGCTGAGAGAACGCCTCGCTCGTGAGCCCAGCAACGGCGAGGTGCCGACGTGACGCTCGTTGTTCCCGGGACGGCTTCCGACTTCCCGCTCACCGACGAGCAGCAGGCCGTCGTTGACAGCGGTGCCCCCGCGCTCGTCGCGACGGCATCGGCGGGAACGGGGAAGACGGAGATCCTGGCGCGGCGGGTGGAGCGCTTCGTGAACGATCCGCGCAACGGAAGCGCCCACGTACTGGTCATCACGTACACGTTGCGAGCCGCCAATGAGTTCCGGACCCGACTGCGCGGTCGGATCGGCGGCTCGATGCAGCGGATCGTCGCCGAGACGGTCCACGGCTTCGCGCAGTCAATCCTCGGCACCCACGGGAGTCACGTCGGGCTTCCGGCGGACTACCACGTAATCGCCAACGTCGAGGACCGCGCCGACCTGCTTGAGACTTACGACATCCACATGCCTTCGGACAACTACCGGGAACTCTTCCATCAACTCGACTTCGCGCGAGCGACGGGCCGTGACCACCCTCGCCTGAAGAGTTGGAGGGATGCTCTGGCGAACAGGGGGGCCGTGGACTTCAGCGAGATGATCACCAAGGCGACTGAAGCGCTGCTCATCCCGGCCATCTCCCGAATGATGCGAGTTATCTACGGCCTCTTGATCGTCGACGAGGCACAGAATCTAACCGAACAGCAGTACCAACTCATTTGTGCCCTCATCGGGCGACACGACGAAACCGGCCTCCCGATCGTCTCGACGACGCTGCTCGGCGACCCGAACCAATCGGTGACCGGCTTCGCGGGGGGTGACAACTCCCTCATGGAACGATTCGCGCACGACTACCGCGCGGAGAGGTTCATGCTCTCTCAGAATTTCAGGTCGTCGAGGCGCTTGGCCTCCCTGGAGCGGGTCGTCTCGCTCGAACTCGACGGCGGCCGACCTCGCCCTGACGTCCAAACAGAACGCGCCGCCGAAGGCGTGATCGACTGCGACGAGTTCCCGGACGAAGAGCGTGAGGGCTCATTCGTCGCTGACTGGGCAGAGCGGCTCCTTGTCGAGGGTCTACCGCCGGGTGCCGTCTCCCCCGGCGAGCGATGTCGCTTGCGGGCTGAGGAGATCGCGGTGCTGGCACGGCATTCCGCGGCCCTGAGCGCGACAGCGGAGGCTCTCAGCAGGCGCGGCTACGAGATCGCTCGCGCCCACAGCGAGGACGACTTCCTGGCGAGTTCCGCCGGATCTGTCGCGTTGTCGCTGATGCGTTCGCGCAGTGCTCGGCACCAACTGGCCGCGTGGGGCGCGCTGCGTCGCGTCCTCGATCTTTCGGACCTGGAACCGCCCACCGATTCGGATGTCGCCAAGAACAGACTTGCCAACGCGCTTCATGACCACGATGACGAGCATCTCGACATCCTGACTCCCCTGCTCGAGGTTGACTCACACGCCGAGTTCGTCGGCGTCCTCCAGGAGTGCCAGCTGCCGGAAACGGCACGAGATGAGGTCCTCGCCGGTTGGCATGCCGACCGGCGCCTGATTCACGAGACATGGTCCGAATTCACGAACCTGACTCCGGTCGCAGAGCGATCTTGGACTCGGTTCGCGTTGCACTTCGACTGGGCTCAACGTGCACGAGATCTCGGCCCGGGCATCCGACTCATCACCGTACACAAGGCGCAGGGAAGAGAGTTCAAGGCTGTCGCCGTCGTCGGCATGAACGACGGGCAATTCCCCGACTACAGAGCCACCTCAGCAGACCGCAGACAGGCCGAGAAGCAAGCGTTCTACGTGGCGGTGACACGCGCGTCACGTGTACTTGTCCTTACTCGATCCCTGGTGCGCCCCACGCGCTACGGAGCCCGCTACACGGAACCGTCGCAGTACCTACAACTCGTCGAGAGGGCAAACGCCGGGGGGTAGCAAACGCTTTGCCTCCTCAACGGCGAGCGGTTCGGCCCGACACGAATGACGCGGATGTGCCCAGCAGCGTTGGGCTAAGCAGCGACGGCGGTTCAATGCAGTCGGCGAGCCAGCGGCGGTGGAGGACATCGTGGTCGTTGGCGGTGTCGACGAGCTTGACGTCGACGGCGAGGATCTTGCCGTCGCCTCGCTCGACCATGAGGTCGATCTCGCGTTCGCCGCCATGGGTTCGCGGGTTATGGACGCGGGCCGCCAGAGGGAGGTCGGCGGTCTGGTGCAAGGGCAGCGCCGCTAGGCGCCGGAGCCGGCCACCTGCCATTGTCGCCGCCGCCGTCCCGCTGCTGAACGATCGATCATGCGTGGCGAGACGTTGGCGTCAGTGCACCGGAGCCAAGTTGACGGTGATCGTCATGTCGAGGGCTGCTGCGGCCTTGTGGAGGGTGGTGAGCGTGGCGCTCGTGCCGCCGGCCTCGAGGCGGGCGACCGCTGCCTGGCTCGTGGACATGCGAGCAGCCAGTTCCCGCTGAGTCAACCCCGCGGCTTCGCGCGCATTGCGGATCTTCTCCCCCACCTCAAGGGCCAAGTGGGCCACGGCGAGAGCCTCGTCGAACTCGGCGCGCTCGCTAGCGCTCATCGCGTCGAGCCGTCTGTCTCGTAGTTCCTCAATCGTTGGGCGCGCCATCACTCGACTTCCGGTTCGGCCTCCACCGACCACATGACATCAACCATGATATCAAACGCCTCGGCAAGTCTGTCGAGGTGGTTCTGGCACGAGCTAGATCACTGATCGAAACCCTGGTCGTAGAAGCTGACCCGGACCTCGGCGCCAGCTGCTCGGCACGTCTGGAGGCGTTGCTGTACCAGGGCACCTTCCTCTGCTTCTGAACGTTCCTTGAGTCGCCAGTGGATGAGCGCCGACGGGTCCTCCCAGATGGGGATCTCTTCCGTCGAGCCGAAGTTGGCGAAGATCACACCGCATCCCTTGGGGAGTTGAAGTCGGAACAGCCAGGGTTTCTCGTTGGACTGGACGAATCCCAAGCGCTACAGGATGGCAGCGTTCCGGTGGACTCGCCGCCATACCCGTGGGTACATCTCGCGACCGCACATGTCGTACCGCCAGCGACGGACGTCTAGCCTCGCCGAATCTGCTGGCTCTGCTGCGGCCGCTTGCAGGCCACGCAGCATCGACTCTGCCCACTCTTGTGCCTCTGAGAGTTCTCGTTCTCTGCGATCCTCGGCGTCTTGGCATCCAGGACAGCGCATGGACGGCACATTGATGACGACATCTGCGATCACGGCACGCGCCAGCCCCTCGACGGTGCTCCACTCTGGGTAGACGACGAAGACCGGCAGCTCGGACTGCTCGTAGCAGAACCTCGTGGTCGGCTCGAGGTCGTGGCTGACGACGACTTCGATGATCAACGGCCCTTTCGGCCGGTCGACGACGACGTCTGAGCGCGTTCCCTCGACAACGGTTCGCTCCGCAGAGATGCTTGTCGCTGGACGGGCGATGTTCCACGAGAGTTCCTCTCCGCAGTCTTGGCAAGAGAACCCGGCGCAATATTCGGCGTCTTGGTTCTGCGCCTCGGTGAAACCCCGCACGATCAAGGCCTTGGCGGCCTCATGCAGCGCTTGGTCGGGGTCGTCACACCCACGGATTGGCGGCTTGTGGGCGAAGTGCCACGCTCGCTGCGACCCCTGTCTCGCCACCATCGGCGCCTGACAGCCGAAGCACGTGTACGACACACCCGATCTGGCCTCTTCGATGGCCACCGCGTGACCACCACCTGCGTCAGCGATCGGGTAACTGATTCCGGATCTCACGAAGCGGCCCGCTCACTTGACAGCGTCGAGGAGTCCCAGGCGCTAGCGCGCTGGTCTAACCGACCGCTTCCAAGGCAGCACGAGGGACTGCCCGTCTTCGGCGTCTGCGACGGTCAGTGGCGGCATTGCAGGGTGCCGCCACTTGTCGACCTCCGGGGTGTTGCCCTTGCGCTTGTTGCAGTAGGTGTGGGCGGCCTGCAGGTTGTCGATCTTGTGCAGGCGGCTCTTGTAGCGGGTCCCCGGCTCGGCCTTGCCACCCTTGCGGACGTCGAATACGGCGAACACCTTGGGCACGACGTGCTCGATATGGGCGCCCTTGAGCTTCATCTCCCCCGCGCACAGCCCACACCGACCGCCGTCCCGGTCATGGACGTAGGCGAGCACCTTCCGCCCATGATCCTTGTCCCAGCGGCCAGTGGCGTCGGGTTCATCGGACTCCAAATACCAGCGCCAGCCCTTGTCGACGGCCTTCGCGACCTTGATGAGGAATCCGCCGGATTTGCCAGCCGCGTCTGCATCCGCCGCTTCTTCGGCCTTGTCTGGAGTTCGTTGCCGTGGGGCGGAAGCATCCCTCTCGGCCGGCGCATCCACAGGCGCCTCGTCCTGCACGACGCCGCGGCATCGCGGGAACTCAGTGCACCCCCAGAACTCGCGGCCCGCGTTAGCTCCTCGCCGTGCAGTGCGCCTCACCATGGGCCGGTCACACTTCGGGCAGTTCGGAACCCGCTCTGTGGTCTGATCTGAGGATTGGCTCACGAGTACTCCCCAACGTGTGCCCGAGCGACGGAACGATAGCGGTACGGCACTGGGTGCCAAAGCACTGCGGGCACATCCTCCGTACGTCGCTTGCGCCGGTTGCGGGTAGGTCGCCACGCCGAACTGGATGTACGTCGAATCAATGTACACTCCTGGCCATGGCCACGAAATCGGAGCGGTGGAACCTCCGGGTCACGCCTGCTCAGGACACGATCGTGCGGCGGGTGCTCAGCGCCACCGACATGTCGCTGAACGAGTACGTCGTCAGCCGTGCCGTCGCCGCGGCGACCAACGACCTGGCCGACCGACAGATCTTCGTCCTCGAGCCCCATGCGTGGGACGAACTGCAGGAGCTTCTGAACCGGCCCCCCGCACCGCATCCCCGAATCAGCGCCCTCCTCGCACAACCGTCGACGCTCGAAGACGAGTGAGCCGGTACCGCGGCCCGACGCTGCTCTCAGCGGACCACGGCACCGACGGCTTCGACTGCGGCGACGAGACCCTCGACAACTGGCTCAAGCGAATCGCCCCCCGGAATCAGCGCGAGGGATCAAGCCGCACCTGGGTCGTCACCGACGGCGCCCGCGTCGTTGCCTACTACGCCTCCAGCGCCGCCGTCCTGACCCGAGCCGAGGCCACAGGGCGGGCCGGGCGCAACCAGCCGGACCCACTGCCGGCGATGTTGCTGGGACGACTTGCGGTCGACCGCGAACATCGGGGGCGCGGCCTCGCCGCCGCGCTACTCAAACACTTCCTGTTGAAGGTGCTCGAGGTCGCCGAACACACCGGAGCCCGGGTCGCGCTGGTGCACGCCGCCAACGACACCGCCGCCAACTTCTACCGGCACTACGGCTTCGCACCGTCGCCGGTCGACGACCTCACCCTCATGATCCTCGTCAAGGACATCGCCACCTGAGCGGCTCTCCTGGTAGGGGCCGAGCTCGATATCTAGCGTTGCTTCGCGAAGGCCAAGCGAGTTGTTGGCGCGCCGGCGATGGCCGACCCCTCAATGCTGTAACAACTCCTCCACCGCGCCGTCCGCGCGTATGCCGCGCCAAAGTGGGACCCGAGGGAACTGGCCGACCCACCGTGGAAAGGGCCTTACCGAGCGTTTGATTGGCTGAATCCTCTCTATTATCGTGAGATGCACGCGGACGTGTCGGAGTAGGGTTGGTGATGGTGGCAACGCAGACGAGTCGGAGAATGGCGCGCCTGCCGATGCCGGCCACTTGGAGGCGTTTTGCCTGTCTCGCCGCAGCGTGCCTCCTGGCAGCCTCGGGCGTCGCTGCGGTATCGTCGGCCGCCGCTGGCCAGGGAGCCGGCGGCGATGTGGCGGTGCGGATCGTCGCCCGCAAGGTCGCCGACGGGCGCATCGAGTTCGGACTCCAGCAGCGCCAGGCCGACGCGTCGTGGGGCGAGCGGATGTTCCCGACGCGGCGTTTCTTCCCCACCACAGCGACCGTCGACCGCTGGTTGGCCAGCTCGCCACTCACCACACAACACCCACAAGCCACGGCACCGGCCGCGCAGGCCAGCGGACGCGACGTCCTGGTCGCCTTGCTGGCCGCGCTGCAGACAGCGGCCGAGAACCCCGCGGGCTATGACCGCAGCGACTACGACCACAGCAGCGGCGAGCTGTGCGACACGTCGGGGACCGACCCCTACACCGGCCTCACCTTCAGCGCCGCGACCTGCGATGTGGACCACATCGTCGCCGCCGCGGAAGCCCACGAGTCCGGGGGACACAACTGGGACGTCGCCACGCGGAACCGCTCCGGCGACGACGAGTTGAACCTCGTACCGTCGCGGGACTGCGTGAACCGCTCCAAAGGCAGCAGCGACATGGCGGAGTGGTCCGGCGTGCAAAGCGGCACCTGCGCCGGCACAACCCTCACCGCCGCGGGACGGTGCTTCTGGGCCACGCGCACCGTGACTGTGAAGTACCGCTACAGCCTCGCCGTGGACACAACTGAGCGCACCGCCGTGGCGACCGCGCTCAACCAGTGCCCCGCCAACGTCGACGCCAACGTCCCGGCGCGGGCGACGGTCACGACGGCGGTGTGGATCTCCTGTGGATCGAGACCATGTCACATCTGAGTGAGGTCCAGGCGGCGATCAACGGTGCCCGCTCGGCGTGCGACCTCCCGGTTGCGGTGACGATGAGCTTCGACACTCACGGCCACACCATGATGGGCACGAGCGGCTACGAGATGGCCGAGCGGCTGCGCCCGCTGGAGCTGGTGGCGGTGGGGGCGAACTGCGGGGGCAGATCCAGGACACGGTGAACGCGGCGCTGGAACTGCGGGCGGAAATGCCCAACACCCCGCTCATCATCAAGCCGAACGCCGGAGTGCCGCAGCTCAACGGCGCCAAGGTCACCTACTCGGGGACACCGGCGGCGATGGCGAGGGCGGCGAAGCTGCTCACTGAGATCCCCGGCCTGATCTTCGGCGGGTGCTGTGGCAGCACCCTCCAGCATGTGGCCGCGGTGGCGGGAGCGCTGTCCTGATGGCCAAATGTCTGTACAACCAGAAGTGGCTTGATAGCCACGAAAGGAGCCAATATGAGAACGGCAAGAATTGTGAGCGTCATCGCAGTGACGTTGCTGGTAGGGGCGGGGCTGTGGGCTTCCGCCTCTACGGCGGATGCTCGGGAATGCGGCAGCAGTTCGACCGGCTTCGAGTACCGGGACAGCACGGTGACGGACATCTACGTCCTCGTTACCGACGAGAACGGGGGTAACAGAGAGTTCGCCAACTGGCAGAAGATCGGCTCCGTGGATGGCGACGGCGGGACGACGTTTGATCGGGATGATGTGGACGTAGATCTGAACCCCACGGCACTGGGCAGCAGGTTCGACTTCGTAGATTTCGGCACCGTATATGACGAAGTACCGGACATCGACGTCGACTTCAATCACACCTACACGACCACCATTCCGCTCGGCCCCTCGTCGTACATCAGCTTCTACAAGCACACCTACGTCACCCAGACCCTCCACGAAATCAGCACCACGCTGCCGCCGTGCCCCGAGGTCGTAATCACCACGACGACCACGACGCCGCCACCGACGACGACCACGCAACCGCCCGAGCCGGAGCCGGAGCCGGAGAGCGGGTCGATGATCTACACCTGCCCGGTATGGGACTACACGTACACCCGCGTGAGCAACCATCATCCCCTCGTTGAGACGAAGGTCCGCAGGCCTGATCTGGACTACCAGTCTCTGGATCCGTGCGGATGAACCGCCAGCGCTGCGTCGCCCGCAACTAGCCAACAGGAGAACCAATCGCTCCCGGCCTGTCTCTAGGTACGCGTTGTATCTGGGAACGAAACCGGTGTGGGGTAAGGCAGGAATCCCCACACCGATCCACCAACCCAAACACCCTCACCGACGACCGCGACCAGCGACTGCCATCCCGCTTATGACCCGTGCCTGCCGAACCTGCCCGGCGACGCCTTGAACTGCGGCGACCTCACCGCCGCCCAAAAACCCGTGCGCATCAAACAGATCGGCGTCGACCCCTACCGCCTCGACCTCGACCGCAACGGCTCGGGCTGCACCAGCTAGACACCCCCACGGCGATCCGCGACACAACCGCGGCCAATCCCGGCGGTCTGTGACACGAGCGTCTCGTCGTGAGCGCTTCGGGCCAGCACGGCGCCCAGCGATGGCACCCACGGCTCGGCAGACGGACACCCGTCGAGTACGAATTCCCGCACATCACTACCGCCCGAAGTCAACTAACTCGACCGCAAGAATCACGGGGCAGACCATGGCCAGTGGTTCGTTGTCTGGTGCGCTTTTGGTGGGGGGTTTCGCATCTCGGAGCGGCGAGCTCGTCGCCGTCCGTCACGCCCAAGTGTTGAGCCGGACTATCGAGACCCAGCGCAGCCTGCGACCTCGGTAGTCAACTGTCGGCCAGGTCGGCATGAGACTCGTCCGCCGCCTGGTGCAGGTTGCGATTGTCTGCAACATCGTCGAGGTCGCCGCAGTGGGGAGTTCTGCCGCTTCTGTCCCGTCGCCTCAGCGGAGCCCACATCGGGTAACTAACACCGAGGCTCGACGCCGGGCCTACTACTTCGCGGGTCGCCCCCGCTCCGTGAGTTCACGCGGTGGGCTGTCTAGACGACTGCGACGCCTCGTGGTGGGCTGACCGTCAGCGGGCGCCCCCAGCAGGTGATGGTGCCGTCGGTGCGCAGTCCGCACGCATGGAGCCCGCCTGCGTTGACGGTGTTGAATTGTCCGCTCGGCGCGTCGGTCTGGCCGTGGGCGTTGTCGCCCCAGCAGGTGATGGTGTTGTTGGTGTGCAGTCCGCAGGTATGGTTCCCGCCTGCGCTGACGGCGTTGAATTGTCTGCTCGGGGCGTCGGTCTGGCCGCTGAAATTGGCGCCCCAGCAGGTGATGGTGCCGTTGGTGCGCAGTCCGCAGGTATGGAGCCCGCCCGCGCTGATGGCGTTGAATTGTCCGCCCGGCGCGCCGGTCTGGCCGTACTCGTTGTCGCCCCAGCAGGTGATGGTGTTGTTGGTGCGCAGTCCGCACGCATAGCGCCAGTTCGCGCTGACGGCGTTGAATTGTCCGCTCGGCGCGTCGGTCTGGCCGTGCTCGTTGTCGCCCCAGCAGGTGATGGTGTTGTTGGTGCGCAGTCCGCACGCATGGTTCTCGCCTGCGCTGACGGCGTTGAATTGTCCGCTCGGCGCGTCGGTCTGGCCGTCCTCGTTGTCGCCCCAGCAGGTGATGGTGTTGTTGGTGCGCAGTCCGCACGAGAACGTGAAGTAACCACTGACCGCGACGAACTGTCCGGCCGGAGCGCTGCTTTGGCCGTTGTCGTTGCTGCCCCAGCACGTGACGCTGCCGTTGGCGCTCACGGCGCACGAGTGGAATCCGGCCGCGTCGACAGCGGTGAATTGTCCCGCCGGAGCGTCGCTTTGGCCATGTTCCAGGTCCGAGATGTATCCCCAGCAGGTCACGGCGCCGTCGGTGCGCACCCCGCACGAATGGTACGAGCCCGCGGTGACAGAGGCGAATTGGCCGGTCGGCGCGTCGCTCTCGCCGTTGGCGTTGCTGCCCCAGCAGGTGACGGTGCCGTTGGTGCGCACCCCGCACATGTGCAACCTCCCCGCGGAGATGGCGCTGAATTGGCCGGTCGGCGCGTCGGTCTGGCCTTGGGCGTTGTCGCCCCAGCAGGTCACGACGCCGGTGGTGCGCAGCGCGCACGTGTGCCAATTCCCGGCGCTGACCGCCTGGAATCGTCCCCCCGGCGGTGACGCCTGTCCGAAGTTCCGTTCGTCGACGGGGTCGCTGCCCCAGCAGGCGATCGAACCGTCAAAGCGCAACGCGCACGTGTGGAACTGCCCCGCGGAGATGGCGCTGAACTCGCCGCTCGGCACGGTGGATCGTTGCCCGGAGTAATCGCTACCCCAACACGTGATCGTGGTGTCGGTGCGCAGACCGCACGAGTGCCAGGTACCGGCGGTCACCGCGGTGAACGCACCGGCCGGCGCGACGCTTTGCCCGTTGTCGTTCCAGCCCCAGCACGTCGCGGTGCCATCGGTGCGAATCCCACAGGAATGCGCGTTGCCGCTCGCCACCGCCGTGTACGACGCCTGCGGCGGATCGGATTGGCCGTTGGCGTTGTCGCCCCAGCAGGCCACGGTGTTGTCCGACCGCAACCCGCACGCGTGAGAGTCGCCCGCAGCCACCTCTGTGAACCGAGTCGGCTGGGTGGTGCTTGTCGTCGCCGCGGGTTGGGTGGTGCTTGTCGTCGCGGTGGGTTGGGTGGTGAGGACGGAGATAGCGGTGCTCTGGAGCCAGCTACCGACCGCGGCGGTGGTGGGGAACATGCGCACGGAGGGAAGCAACTCGCCGCTCCAGGAGTCGTCGGGGAGTTGCTTGCGCAACCCGAACTCGACCTTGCCGTTGGCGAGTTTGCGCGCCACGATGCGCACCATCACATCGGTGGCGGCCCTATCGCCCGTCGCGGCGACATGCACTGTTAGCGGCGAACTCCGCAACCACCGATCAACGGTGGCGTCGGCGGGGAAGAACCGCGTCGCCGGCAGCATCCGCTCACCCCAGGAGTCTTCACTCTCGCGCTGCTGGAGGCCGAACTCGACCCGGCCATCTTCGAGTTTGCGCGCCACGATGCGCACCTCGTCGGAGGCATCATCGCCCGCATGCGCGGCCACACTCGACGGGACCGCCGCCGTGCCCAACACCACCAGCACCGCCGCCGACGCCACCAAAACGAGCAGCCCCCGCCGGCGCCGCACCGCTCGCAAGCCAACACACTTCTCCCGCCACGAGCGCTCCGACACGCCAAAAACCCGCGTGTACATATCTGAACCCCCACCGTTGCACGAACGTAATAGCGCAAACTCTAGATATCTAGGTACCCCATGTCGAACGGGGGCGTCCCGTGGGGGGGCGGGCTTTCGGGTTGAGCCTCGGTGTCAGTGGCCGAGCGAACCCCGAAGTAGACCACTTCGCCAGCAGTGGACTTCTAACGGATCTCCTAACGGACAATCCGACACGCACTGTCATCCACAAGTACCAGAGGGCACTCCGAAACCGTAAACACGCTGCTCATCGGTACTTGCCGGCACCAACTGACATCGCGTGATACAGGTTCCTTCGGACTCATAATTGATGCGTTCCAGCGGGTTGGTGGACCAGATCTTCTGCCGGTGCGCCGTCGGAAACGCGAAGAGCCGGTTCTTAGGGTTCTGAATCAGGCTCGTGTTGATACGGGATGATGCTTCGCGCACCTCAGTTGATGCGATAAAGAGCCGTAACGGCTAAGCGCCGCCCGGGCCCAACAGCCCCCGTTCGCTCAGCCAGCGGGCCCACGGGGAGCGAATGTGCGGCGACAAGTGGAGTGCGGCCCACTCATCGAGGAGGACGTCGATGTCGCTGTACCACAGGACGTCGGCCTCGGTGCCCTCGGTGAGGATCCGCTGGTAGGCGCCGCGCCGCGAGCGGCGCTCGGTCAGGTCGTACTCATACGGCGGACTCCAGGCGATGTGCGAGGGCAGGCGCACGACCCCTGAAGCCTTCGGCCGGGACCGGTCGAGGATCGCCTCGGGGATCGCTGCGGGCTTACGGCCGAGCGGGCGGGTCGGCGAGACGGTCGCCGGCGGCGGCCCGCCCAGCGGGAACCAGTCCTCTTCGACGGCGGGCTCAGGCCGCAGGCCTCGCTCACCAGAGACGCTGTCGCGGGTCATGGCGCCGCGCTAGAGCCCGCCGTCTCGGTCGCCGGCCTACGCCAGGGCGGGGCAGCGCGTCATCTGTTCTCGGGGCACTGCCCCCTCGCCGCTGTCAGGGACCAGGTGACGCCGGCGGCGTCACCGACCCACAGCCGCCAGTGCACCTGGCGGTCAAGTTCAAAGTCCTCGCACCATTCCGAGCCGGTCCGGAACCCGCTGATGGACGCCGAGGGGCCTCAGCGATGTCCCGCACATAGACAGTAGGGACACGGTCCCCCGGACGTGGGCACGACGACAGGTCCCCCATGCACGCCGACTCGAACGCGAGGCGCCACACGCCGCGGGGGAACTCCACGGCCAGGTACTCCTCCGGCAAGGTGTCGCCACGGCGGGTCCACGTGTGCGGGAACGCAGCGGCGGGCGGTGGTCGTGGCCGGCGGCGGCGGCGGTTGCGGGTGATGCGGCGCGCTGGGCGGCCGCTTCCTCCAGGGCGGCGACGCGGGGTGCTCAACTCCGCCACATGCCCGACGAGTGGTCCGGCGCTGGCGCTGGCGGCCGGCGGCGGACGGTCTCCTTCGAGGGCGCCAACGCGGGCAGCAAGCGCGATAAAGAGCCGCCCGAGGCGCTGCTCGCCCGCCAATCTCCCGACGGCTCCACAACGCACTCGGGGGGCGAACCGCGCGTGAGATCGCCGAACTAGCCGGATTGAGCCACCAGACCGTCATCAACGTCCTCGACGGCGCCACATGGTGGGACGCAATCACCATCGCCCGCCTCGAACGAGCCCTCGACACCCAACTCTGGGGCGAGGAACACCGCAAACATCGCAGCGTAGGAAACCCCATTCGGGGCGAATGGCGGTGCCATACACTCCGAATCCGCGATTGTCGCGGTCGGAGGGAGAGGGCGGTAGTGCCACCAGTCGAACAGCGTCGGCATGGACCGTTCCTAGAGGACCACGAGCCGATCGGCTGGACGAGGCCAGCGGGGTTTCCAGCCTTGCTGGCCTCGGACGGCTATTTCGCCCAGGACGCTCCTCACGGGCTCGAGGTCGTCCTCGTCCGGGCGGCTAGTAGGCCCGCAACGTCTGTCGTGCGCGACGGGTGGGCGAAACGGAGAGCAAAGCGGGAGAGCCCGGTGTTGCTTGTCGTGCAGTATCCCGCTCGCGGCGAGACGAAGGTGTCGCTGTGTGGCCCGGCGGGCGAGCAGCCAGCGGTGTACCACGATGTTGAGGTCTCTCAGGCAGAGCGCCTCGCGGGTGTTGCTCTGGGCGAGCCGAATCGTCATGCCGCGACGAGGTTCCTGCTCGCGGCGTTGCCCGAGCTTGATTCGCGGATGCCGGGGCTGCGTAACGTCGGCCTTCTGGCGTCGCAGGAACTCCGCGTGGGCGTGCCGCGAATGGCCGAGTGGCCCGACGCGGCCCGGCGCGCTAGGCCACTCTTGGGCCTGCGGGGCCAAGGCCTTGTCAAGGGTCTCGGTTTCGGTGTGGAGATGCTGTCCACCGGTACCTCGATACTCACGGTCAACGGGCGAAACCGAGCGGTCGCGGTGTTCTGTGACGATGACGAACCGTTCGACGCGCCGGCCCGCCGCTTCGCCGGTGCGTCGCCCGTGTCGAGGGGGCTGGCGGACGCGGACCGGCTCGGTGCTGACTGGGTGGTGCTGACCCGCGCTGCGGAGATTCGCCTGTACGCAGCGCGCCCCGATACCGGTGTCGGCCGTAAGGGTCGCGCTGAGACGTTCGTGGAGGCGAACCTGTCGTTGCTGCCCGCCGAGTTCGCCGGCTACCTGCATGTCCTGTTCTCGGCTGACGCGCTGGCCGCTGGCGGGCTGATCGAGGGGATCCTCGAACGCTCGGCCGATTTCGCCGCCGACCTGGCCGTGCGCCTCCGTGAGCGGGTGTACTTCAAGACTGTGCCAGTGCTCGCGTCGGCGTTAGCCCGTCGGCTCGGCCACGAGGCGACACCCAGCCACCTCGACGATGCGTATGAACAGGTGATGGTGATCCTGTTCCGGTTGCTGTTCGTGGCCTACGCCGAGGACAAGGACCTGTTGCCGTATCGGACCAACAGCCACTACGCCGACCATTCCCTCAAACTCCGGGCGCGCCGGTTGACAGAGGACCGCCGCGCCGGCCGGGCGGACTACGACGAGTCGGCCACCGACCTGTGGGACGACGTGAGACAACTGTGGCGCGCGGTGGACACCGGCAACTCGGGGTGGGGTGTGCCCGCGTACGACGGCGGGCTCTTCTCCCATGAACCCGACGTGAGCCCAGCGGGTGCGGCCTTGGCGACGCTGCAACTGACCGACGCCGAGTTCGCGCCCGCACTGTCAGCGCTGCTCGTCGATGAGGGCGACGAGGGATACGGGCCGGTGGACTTCCGGCTGTTGTCAGTGCGCGAGTTCGGCACCATCTACGAGGGCCTGCTGGAGTCAACGCTGGCGGTGGCGCAGGACGATCTAGCGGTGCGCAAAGTCAAGGGGCAGGAGCAATACGTGCCCGCCAAAGCCAACGACCCCGTCGAGGTGCCCGCCGGCGCGGCCTACCTGCACAACCGCTCCGGCGTCCGCAAGGCCACCGGTAGCTATTTCACGAAACCCTTCGCCGTGGAGCACCTGCTGGAACACGCGCTCAGGCCAGCACTTGACGACCACGTTGCCAGGCTGGACGCGCTCGCGGCGACCGGTGACGATGCGTCACTGGCGGAAGCCTTCTTCGACTTCCGCTGCGCCGACATCGCCATAGAAGGCCACTTCCTCGTCGCCGCGTTGGACCGCATTGAGGCTCGACTGTCGGCCTGGTTGGCCCAGCACCCTGTCCCGGGAGTGAGCGCTGAACTCGACCGCCTGCGCGACACCGCCCTAGCCGCTCTTGGCGATCGTGGGGTAGGCGTCGAGATCGAGTCGGGCTCGCTACTACGCCGTCAGGTCGCCCGGCACTGTATTTACGGCGTGGACCGCAACCAGGTCGCCGTCGAGTTGGCGCGCCTGTCGATCTGGGTGCACACGTTCGTGCCCGGGTTGCCGCTGTCGCTGCTCGACCACAACCTCATCTGTGGCAACAGCCTCACGGGCATCGGGACGGCCAGTTCCATCGGTCACTGCACGGTGAGGGCAGCATAGAGTTCTGCTGGGCTTTGGTGGTGGAGGCTGCGGCGGCGCTGGTGGTTGATGATGTTTGCGGCGTGTTGGGCTTGGGCGGGGGTGACGAGGCGGAGGTCGGTGCCCCGTGGGAACCACCAGCGCACTTGGCGGTTCTGGTTCTCGATCTGGCCGCGTTGGCACGGCGAGTGCGGGTCGCAGAACCACACCTGTAGGTCGTAGTGGCCGGCGAGGCGGCGCCAGTTCGCCCATTCGGACCCGCAGTCGAAGGTCAGGCTGCGGCGCAGGTGCGCCGGGACGGTGTCGAGGCCCTCGATGAGGCCGGCGAGGACGGCGTCGGCGTCGTAGCCGTCGGGCATGGTGACCGGTATCAGGTAGCGGCTTTGGCGTTCGGTCAACCAGATCATCGAGGACCGGTTGTAGGCGCCGATGATCTGATCGACCTCCCAGTGGCCCGCCTCGGCGCGCTCGTTCACCGCCGCGGGGCGGGCGGCGATGTTCGGCCCGCGGGCCGCGACCGGGGGTTTCGCTGTTGCCGGCAGCGTCTGCGCCGGCGGCGGCTGCGCAGACACTCAGCGGGTTTCACGTCCAGGGCGCCCGCTGTAGAGCGCCTGGTAGACGGTCTCGACGCACGGCGGCGCCTCCACGCCCTCCGCGGCGAGGTCCGCGCGGATCGCCGCGGGGGAACGCCCCCGGCGCAACTCGGCGCAGATGCGGTCCCGCAGCGGCCCCGGCGCCTCCAAGCGGCGCCGCCGCGCCCGTCGCCGCGCCACCTCGGCGCGCCGCTGCGCCGCCGCCGGCCCGTAGCGCTCACGGCCGCCCCCGGCGTTGATCTCCCGGGCCACCGTCGTGGGATGTCGACCCACCCGACGGCCGATGGCGGCCCAACCCGCCTGCAGATCCTCGACCAGCGCGCGGAAGATCTCCTCGCGTTCGTGCAACTCCAGCGGTGCGCCTGGCATGCTGGTACCTCCATCGGTTGGTGCTTGTGTTGGCACCGGTCATCATGACCGGAACCGTGCACCGACCGATGGAACTGGCCCTCCCCCTATCGTGGCGGGCCTACGCGTGCGAGCAGTGCGGACTGGGGTTAGACCGCACTGCTCGCTGAGATCAATGTGCTGGCGCGGACCTTCGGAGCGAGAGCAGTACCCCGAGCGTGAGTAGCGCCAGCAGCGTCGGCATGAACCTCCGCATCGGCGGTCTCCTTCTCATCAGTCGCAGACGACGTAGCCGTCAGAGTCCTCCTTGCAGTTATAGAGACCCAGTTGCTCCAGGTACGCCGTGGTGATTCCATCCTCGTCCGAGATCGGCGTCAGTGGTGGTTCGGTCGTGGTGGTCGTAGGCGGCGTCAGTGGTGGTTCGGTCGTGGTGGTCGTAGGCGGCGTCAGTGGTGGTTCGGTCGTGGTGGTCGTAGGCGGCGGCTCGGTCGTGGTGGTCGTAGGCGGCGGCGTCTCGGTCGTGGTGGTCGTAGGCGGCGGCGTCTCGGTCGTGGTGGTCGTAGGCGGCGGCGTCTCGGTCGTGGTGGTCGTAGGCGGACTGGGCGGCGGTCCTGTTACTCGTGGCTGACCGCACGCCGGACGCTCATCCTCGTCCGGCATGAACAACATGTCGTGAAGCCGCCCACGGCGCTCCGAAGCAGTGCCCTCTCCTAGCGCAACGACAACCTGACCGGCGCAACTCAACGCATCCGTTTCAGTAACGACGGTGCTACGACGGCATCTCTTCTCAGCCCGTGGGTCGACGATCACACCCCTCACGTGGTCGACGCTGTTGAGGCCGTCGCACTCAGCGGCAGCGACGAGCAGTTCATACACAAGGTCGGCGACACGCTCACGGTCTTTGTCTCTGTCGAGGTCGCCCAAGAGTGCTTCGAGTTCGTCGGACCACGGGCCATCTTCCACATCGCAGACCTCACCGTCGAGCTCATACCCGTAGGAGATGCTCGCCGACACGCAGTTCACTAGCGTGCCGTCGAGCCATTCGTCGACGTAGTCAAGTCGCACCTCGTCCTCGTCGCCGTCTCCGTCGTTGTCGTCGGCTGCGACGACGGTCGCCACGAGCAACATCGCCAATAGGGCGACAACCGCCGCCACAAGGGTCATACCCGTAGGAGACGCCAATAGGGCGACAACCGCCTCCGCATGGTGTCTCCTTCTCTCGGCTGTCGGCCCAAGGGCTTCAATGACAGATACACGGCGGGAGATGCGCAGCGCAGACGGACACTAGGGCGACAACCGCCGCCACAAGGGTCATTCTCCGCATGGTGTCTCCTTCTCTCGGCTGTCGGCCCATTCCGTCAGGGCTTCAACGACAGATACACGGCGGGAGATGCGCAGCGCAGACGGACACTCTGGTCCACAACGCACGCGGAACGTTCCGGACGTTCACGATTGCTGACACCTTAGCCATGTGTTAGCGACGTTAGCGTGCTGACACATGGCTAACAATGGCCAGTTCTAGTCGGTCACTGCACGGTGAGGGCAGCATAGAGTTCTGCTGGGCTTTGGTGGTGGAGGCTGCGGCGGCGCTGGTGGTTGATGATGTTTGCGGCGTGTTGGGCTTGGGCGGGGGTGACGAGGCGGAGGTCGGTGCCCCGTGGGAACCACCAGCGCACTTGGCGGTTCTGGTTCTCGATCTGGCCGCGTTGCCACGGCGAGTGCGGGTCGCAGAACCACACGCTGTAGGTCGCGAGTGGCGCGGCGGCGCAGGCGGCTACCAGTTCGCGACCATTCGGACCCGCAGTCGAAGGTCAGGCTGCGGCGCAGGTGCGCCGGGACGGTGTCGAGGCCCTCGATGAGGCCGGCGAGGACGGCGTCGGCGTCGTAGCCGTCGGGCATGGTGACCCGGTATCAGGTAGCGGCTTTGGCGTTCGGTCAACCAGATCATCGAGGACCGGTTGTAGGGCGCCGATGATCTGCTGATCGCGGCGGCGCTGGTGGTTGACCTCCCAGTGGCCCGCCCACACCTGTAGGTCGTAGTCCGGCGAGGCGCGCGCTCGTTCACCGCCGCGGGGCGGGCGGCGATGTTCGGCCCGCAGGGCCGCGACCGGGGGTTTCGCTGTTGCCGGCAGCGTCTGCGCCGGCGGCGGCTGCGCAGACACTCAGCGGGTTTCACGTCCAGGGCACCGCTGTAGAGCGCCTGGTAGACGGTCTCGACGCACGGCGGCGCCTCCACGCCCTCCGCGGCGAGGTCCGCGCGGATCGCCGCGGGGGAACGCCCCCGGCGCAACTCGGCGCAGATGCGGTCCCGCAGCGGCCCCGGCGCCTCCAAGCGGCGCCGCCGCGCCCGTCGCCGCGCCACCTCGGCGCGCCGCTGCGCCGCCGCCGGCCCGTAGCGCTCACGGCCGCCCCCGGCGTTGATCTCCCGGGCCACCGTCGTGGGATGTCGACCCACCCGACGGCCGATGGCGGCCCAACCCGCCCGCAGATCCTCGACCAGCGCGCGGAAGATCTCCTCGCGTTCGTGCAACTCCAGCGGTGCGCCTGGCATGCTGGTACCTCCATCGGTTGGTGCTTGTGTTGGCACCGGTCATCATGACCGGAACCGTGCACCGACCGATGGAACTGGCCGACCCTCGCCCTGGCAATCGGCCTGGTCTTCGGCCACTTCGGCAATCTCTGGGCGTGGACCTACACAATCTTCGTCTTCGGGTTCTTCACCTGGCGCCAACTTGCCGACGACAAGCACTGTGCGGAGAAATACGGCGCCGAGAAGTGGGCGGAATACCAGGCACGGGTGAAGTACCGGATCTTCCCCGGCGTCTATTGAGAGGGCTCCCGGCGCCGAGCACGCTCAGAACGTCGCCGATGTGCGTGACAACGAGAGGATGGCTGGGCACTTCTGGACGGCGGTCAGCAGTCGGCGAGGGCTTCGAACGCGGCGCAGATTTCGTGGCGGCGGTTGCGGACCGAGCCCACACGGTCGGTGAGGAACGACTTGCGGATCGGCTGGAGATTGTCGAAGGACGCGGCGCAGGGCTCGGGCAGACCGTCGTCGGCGTCAAGGGGCAACTCGGTGGGGATACCCCGGACAGTGCGGCTGACGGGGGCGACGAGGATCCTGTTCAGCACCGGGATGGACTCGCTTCGGGTGACGACCAGCACCGGTCGTCGCTGGTCCTCGGCCTCGGCCCACCAGATGTCGCCTTGCGCCGGTGTCACCACGGCTCCTCGGCAATCATGGCAACGGTCGCCTCGTCGCTCCAGCCGACTTCGCTGCCGGTCTGGGGCCGCCGGCGGTACCCCTCGACGATCGCCTCGGCGACCGAGCGGCGCCGCTGCTGATCGACGAGCGCCTTCAAGCCATCGCGCACCGCGTGCGAGCGTGAGGTCACGACACCGTCTCGCACCAAGTCGTCGACCTGAGCAATGAGTTCGTCATCGAGCCGGACCGCGATTTGGATCATGCGGATAGCATAACGAAACGGTATGCGTCCTGCACTAGGAGGAGCGTGTGACGATCTTCGACAAGAACGCGGACACTCAGGACAAGGTGCAGTACCACCTGAGGGTTCGTCCTGGAGATGTCGCCGGCTACGTGCTCCTCCCCGGCGACCCCGGCAGGGTGGAGTTGATAGCGGAGCATCTGGACGACCCGAGGGAGATCGCCTACCACCGCGAGTACCGGACGGTCACCGGCTCGTATCACGGGATTCCTGTCAGCGCCACGTCGACCGGGATCGGCTGCCCGTCGGCCGCGATCGCCGTCGAGGAGCTCTACAACGTCGGTGTCTCGCACTTCATCCGCGTGGGCAGCAGCGCCGCGTTCGTTCCCGGCATCGCCAAGGGCGACATCCTCATCAACACGGGTTCAATGCGCTGCGACGGTGCGAGCGCTATGTATGTGGACGAGGGATTCCCGGCGGTCGCTGATCACTTCCTCGTGCGCGCTCTCATCGACGCGGCAGCCGACCTCGGTCCGAGCCGGGGATTCGGCACGCACATCGGTATCAACGTGTCGAGCGACGGGTTCTACGCCGAGACACCCGAGTGGGTCGAACGGATGATCAAGCACAAGATCATGAACGTGGAGATGGAATCTTCGGCGATCTTCACGATTGCGCACCTCCGCGGTGCGAAGGCCGCCATGGTCTGTGCATGTTCGTACAACTTCACGGCATCCGACGAGGTCGACTACGAGGGCATCAATGAGCCCCTCATCGTCGGCTGGCACAACGCGATCGACGTGGCGCTCGAAGGAATACGGCAATACGAGGAACTGAAGAGAGCCGAGTAAACCACACGGTCCAGGCAACGTCTTGGGGCGGTCAGCTGCGGGGGCGTGTGGCCTCGGCGTGGAGGGTGTCGGCGATGCAGCCGGTCAGTTTGTCGGCGTAGGGCACGTGGAGGAACTCGTTGGGGCCGTGGGCGTTGGACTCCGGGCCGAGGACGCCGGTCACGACGAACTGCGCCGCGGGGAACATGTCGCCGAGCATGGCGATGAACGGGATGCTGCCGCCCTCGCCGAAGAGTTGCATGGGCTGGCCGAAGCGGGCGAGCGAGCTCTCCCGCAGGGCGCCGGCCAGCCAGGGCGCCAGGTTCGGCGCATCCCAGCCGTCGGCACCGTCGAGGTCGGTCAGGCTCACCGACGCACCCTCAGGCGGATCGACGCTGAGCCGCTCGGCGAGTTCGGACGCCACGGCGGCGGCGCCGGCGGGTGGCGGCAGGCGCAGGCTGAGTTTCAGCGCCGTGAAGGGGCGCAGCACGTTGCCCGCTGATCGCGTCGCGGGGAGCCCGTCGGCTCCGATGACGCTCAAGGCGGGACGCCACGTGAGGGCGAGGAGTCCCTCGGCCGGGTCGTCTGTCATCAACCGGAGGTCCCCGACGAGGCCGAAGTCCTCGCCGGTGCCGCTCAACAGTGTCGCCGTGGCCTGGGCCTCGGCACGCCGGTGCGGCGGGATGTCGCCATGGGCCGTCTCGAGAAGCACCCGGCCGGTGGTCGAGTCCTCGATGCGGTCCAGCAGGATGCGGGCCAGCCGGAACGACGACGGCACCAGACCGCCGGCCATGCCGCTGTGCCGCCCCTCTTCGAGCACGTCCACACGCAACGTCGCCGATACGAGCCCGCGCAGCGAGGTGGTGAGCCAGAGCGTGTCGTAGGTGGCGCAACCCGAGTCCAGGCACACCAGCAGGCTCACATCGCCGAGGCGGTCACCCAGGGCCTCGAGATGGGGCATCAGGTCGGGGCTGCCGGACTCCTCGGACGCCTCGATCAGCACCAGGCAGCGGCTGTGGTTGCCGCCGCAGGCCTGCACCGCCTCGATCGCAGCCAGGCTGGCGAACGCGGCGTAGCCATCGTCGGCACCGCCCCGCCCGTAGAGACGCTCCCCCTCCCGCACCGGCTTCCACGGCCCCAGCCCCTCACGCCACCCCAACATCGGTGGCTGCTTGTCCAGATGGCCGTAGAGCACCACCGTCGATCCGTCGGCGCCGCCCGAACCCGCGGCCGCGACACCGAAGGGCTCGACCTCCACGACGATCAGCGGGGTACGCCCCGGAAGCCGCTGGACCTCCACGCTCATCCCGGCGACGGGTCGGGACTCGATCCACGCCGACACCAACCGCACGGCCTCCTCGATGTGGCCCGACGACTCCCAATCGGCATCGAACGCCGGCGACAGCGCCGGCACAGCGATGTAGCTCTCGAGCTGAACGACGATCTCGTCTCGCCAGACCTCCGCCACAACCGCCGAAACAGCGTCCCTCTTCATACTCAAGGTCCTCCCTGCTGATCCGGGCCAGGCGACGCGGCCGTCCCGCGTGGCCTGTGCACGCCCCGAAACGCCATCCAGCGTTACTGCGATCAGTGGCCGAGCAGCATCCGGAGCACGTCGGTGACGCGACGACTGCCCTCGAGGTCGATCGTCCCGAGTTGATGGACGAGGCGGTTGCGGCTCACCGACCGGACTAGCTCGCACTGGACGTAGCTCATCTCGGCCAGTCCGGTCTCCGAGGTCGCCTCAACCTCGACGTGGAACGAGAGCCCCCGTTGCGAGGTCGTCAACGGAAGCACGATGACGAAAGGGAACGCCGACCCGAACACGTCGGGCGGGCCGACGACCAGGGCGGGCCGGTGGTGTGCAGGTTCGCCGGGATACGGACCGCCGAAGTCGACCAGCCAGAGTTCGTCAACCGACGCCATCGCCAACCGCGGAGGACTCCGCTTCGGTCAGGTAGTCCTCCCAGGCGCCGGGGTCCTCCCGCAGCGCGGCGAGTTCGCCGGCAGCCCGGCGGGCGAACTGCTCCCGGCGAAGCGCCTCAGCCGCAGCCCGGACGGTGTCGATCAGCGACATGTCCGCAGATCGACTCAATTCGAGCAGCCGCGCGTGCGTGCGCCTGTCCACCCTGATCGTCGTCGTCTGAGCCACACTGCGAGTCTACAAATTGTAGATGCGGTGTGCAATCCGAGCCCGTGCCGTCCACACGGCGAAGTGCTTCCCTCTTGGTCGTCGAGTCCGCAGATCAGAAGGACGTGCGGATGGCCCAGAGGTCGGGGAACGCGGGGCGCATGATTGTGGTGCGAAGGTAGGCGGCCCCGTCAGAGCCGCCCGTGCCCTGCTTGGTGCCGATCGTGCGCTGCACCATCATCACGTGCCGGTACCGCCACTCCATGAAGCCCTCATCGAAGTCGGTCAGAAGCTCACAGATCTCCATGAGCGCCGGGGCGGACCGGTAGATCTCGACCAGCGTGGCCTGCACCTGTGCCGAAGGCTCGTAGGGAAGCGTTACGTCGCGCTCTATGACCGAATCGGGGATTTCGAACCCGTTCCTGCCGAGGAACCGAACGAAGACGTCCCAGACGGTCGGCTCCCGCAACCGGCGCTCCAGCCGTGCGCGAGCATCTGGATCGTGGTCGATGAGGTCGAGTTGGGAAGTGTCGCATTGACCTAGCAGGAGTTCGAGCTCGCGGAACTGGCCCGATTGGAAACCGCTGGCACTGGCGAGGAACGGGCGGAAAGAGGCGAATTCGAGCGGGGTCATTGTCTCGAGCACGTCGAGTTGACTGACCAGGGTCTTGAGGGTCTTGAGCAGGCGCTTCAGCTGATGACCGCCCTTGGACGGCGCGTCGCCGTTCGAGATGCCCGCAGAGCCCGTCGAGCTCGTGAAGGACCTGCTTGAACCACAGCTCATACACCTGGTGGATGACGATGAATAGCGTCTCGTCGTGTTCGGGCTCTCCCGTGTCCGGGTCGATCGAGCGGCACTGCTGCAATGACAGCAACTCAGGAATCAGCAGCAGGTACGACCCGTAGGTGAGATCGTCACTCATCGGACCTTCTCATCACACCGACAGGGCGTCGGGCGTCGCCAGCGGGTCGAGTCCGGGCAGAGGAGGGAGTTCGGCGACGAGTTCGGCCGCTCTGTCCATGTCAACGTCGCCAAGCGATGCCCGCCCGGCGGTCAGTTCGACCAGGATCTCTGCTTGACGGGCGGCGCGCGCCGCGGCCTCGACGTAGGGCATCGTCGAGAACATCACCATGTTGTAGCGCGGGCTCAGGCGCTCGGGATGTCGGCGCTGGAGCTCCAATGCCAGCTCACGCCGGATCAAGTAGCCAGGGTCGACGACGCCGGCTCGCATCTCGACGTAGTTGTCGAGCGCCATATCGGCGATGGCATCGGCGTTCGGCTTCCGCTCCGCCTCGAAGGCGGCGAAGGCCGCCGCGACGTCGTTGGGCCGGTCACGGAGATGGCGGTCGAGGGCGCGCACGGACTCCATGGCCAGGTTCATGCCCTGCCCGTGGAAGGGCACAATGGCGTGAGCTGCGTCACCGACGAGCACCGCCCTGTCGTGCACCGACCAGCCACTGCATCGCATCGTGGCAAGCCGGCCGGCGGGGTTCTCGAAGAATTGCTCGACGAGGTCGGGAACCATGGGCACCAGGTCGGGGAATTCCCGCTTGAAGAACAGGGACACCGCTTCGGGGTCCGACAGCGAAGTGAAGCTTCCGTCTCTCCCGTTCGGCGCGAAAAGGGTGGCGGTGAAGTCACCTTCGGGGTTGGCGAGTGCGATCAGCATGAACTCCCCCCGTGGCCAAATGTGGAGCGCATGGGGATCGAGGCGGAACCCACCGCCGTCGGCAGGTGGAATCTGTAGCTCCTTGTACCCATGGTCAAGCCGGCTGACCTCCGCGCTGCCCTCGTTGGCGA
This sequence comes from Acidimicrobiales bacterium, assembly GCA_963668565.2. Lineage (GTDB taxonomy): Bacteria > Actinomycetota > Acidimicrobiia > Acidimicrobiales > CATQHL01 > VXNF01. Next base: position 2,268,950 of record CAXXMX010000010.1, on the reverse strand, counting down.
CCACGATCGCACCTCGGAGGTCCGAGCCGGCCCCATCGGCCGCGAAGACCGTGCCGAACGGCAGGGTGCGCTCAACGCCGTTGGGCGCGACGACAGCGAGCGTGCCCGCGTCGAGATCGATCGAACGAACGGAGTTCTCGAACTCGATCTTCACCCGGCCGGTGGCCTCGGCGGCGTCGAGAAGGATGGCATTGAGATCGCGCCTCGACACCGAGTGGATCACTTCACCGGAGCGGGTGCCGTAGGGCTGCAGAACAGGCTCCGTCGAGTCCCCGGCATGGATCATCCGACCCCTCATGGGAATCGTGATCGCATCGACCCGCTCGATCACACCGACGTCGACCAAAGGGACGATCCCGCGGGTAGCGAGGGCGAGGTTGATGGATCGGCCGGCCGGGATCTCGACCCGGCGAATGTCGGGCCGGGCCTCGTAGGTGGTCACCTCGCACCCCTGCCGGGCCATGTAGAGCGCCATCAGGGCGCCTGCCGGTCCGGCGCCGACCACGACGACCGGGCCTCGCTCGCCGAGCGCGCTCACTGCGCGACCTCGTCGAGCACACGATCCAGGATGCCGACGAACCGACAGATGTCGCCGAACGAGTTGTAGAGGGGCACCGGCGCCACCCGGATCACGTCGGGATACCGCCAGTCGCAGGCGACACCGGCGTCGGTCAGTCCCTGATGCACAGCGCGGCCATCGACACCCGGTATCGGGACCCGCAGGGCGTACTGGCACCCGCGCTCGGCCAACGCGGTGGGTGTGATGCTCCGCACCCGGTCGCCGATCACCTCGGCGAGAAGGAAGTCGAGGTACTCAATTTGTCGTTCCGACTTTGCCCGCAGCGGCTCCATGCCGCCCGCCCGATCGAACACGTCGAGTGACGCCCGCAGGGCCGCCATGGCAAGGATGGGCGGGTTCGAGAGCTGCCACGACTCGGCGGTACCGATGGGATCGAACACAGTGCCATCTCGAAGCGGATGTCCTTGCGCTGGCCCTGTGGGTGCCGGAAACTGTGTCGTGGCTGGTCAGGCGGCATTTCGGTACTCATTGATGAGTCCGTCACAGCGGGCCGTTCTCACGACTTGGAGGTGTCGATCTGGCTGGTCTGGTGGGTCGGTGGCGACGGGTGGTCGCTGGTCGAGTGAACGGTGGGGCCGGCGCGTGTTGTAGTGATCGATGTAGTCGACGACGAGCCTCTCGAGCTGGTGGCGGTTCCAGATGACGGTGCGGTCGAGGAGCTCGCGTCGAAGGGTGCCGATCCAGCGTTCGGCGAACGCTGGATCGGCACGGGAGTGCGCACAGGTGTCTTAAGGACCTTGCAGCCTTCGGTTCTGAAGATCTCGTCGAAAGCGTCGATGAACTGGCTTCCGCGGTCGCGCACGAGCGCCCGGGCATCGGCGAGTCGGTGGCCGTAACGGACCAGCAGGTTCCGGGCGGCTTGGCTGACCCAGACGCCGGTGGGGTGGTCCGTGATCCCTGCGAAGTAGACGGTTCGGGTGGGGATGTCGATGAAGAACAGCAGGTAGAACCTGCGTAGCGTGACGCTGTCGATGGTGGCGAAGTCGCAGGCGACGGCGGCCTGGGACCGCAGGAACTCCGACCAGGGAACTTTGGAGCGTGTGGGTGCGGGGTCGATTCCGGCGTTGTTGAGGATCTGCCAGATTGTTGACGCTGCGATGGTATGGCCGAGCCCTCTCAGTTCGCCGTGGATGCGGCGGTAGCGCCAGGTTGGATTTTCGGCTGCGAGACGCAGTGCGAGTCGGCGAAGCTCAGCTGAGGTCGAAGGCCGGCCCGGCGGTCGCTGTGGTTGGGTCCAGTGCCCGACGATGCGGCGCCGGCGCCAGCGCAACAGCGTGTCGGGGGTGACCAGCCACCCGGCTCGGCTCGCTCGTGGGAGCGCGGCCGCAATCGCCCCGAGCAAGCTCCGGTCGGCGTCGGTGAACTCGGGTCGGTCGACCTGTCGGCGCAGCTCACCTAGTTGGTGGCGCAACACGATGATCTCAAGGTCCTTCGAGCGGCCTGACCGCACAGTAAGCCGAGCCAGTGATGTCAGGAATCGGTACAAGATTCGGTGCACGAGGACTCAGCATCGCCCCCCATCGCGGCACGTCAACGACCACGGCCGAGTTTCCGGCACCCACAGGGCACCGTCCGGCCCCTCGCCCGCCTCCTCGAACACGAACTCACCGCCCGCCTCGACACCACCGTGAAGCTGCGGTTCGACGGCGACCCGCTCGACATGCAAGCCCGCGCCGCCACGTTCAAAGCGCTCGTCGCCGGCGGCGTAGCGGTCAACGAAGCGCTCACCACCGCCGGCCTCCTCACCGATGACTGACGGGTGGCGTTGATGCTCCGGTGGCCCGCCTGGCGACGACCAGTCGCCGAAGTTCCTCGCAGCGACCGCCGAAAAGCTGAGCAGCATGTCCGCCGGTTTCGTCTTACGCGCGTGCCGCCGACCCTGGAGCTGCGGCGACCCCGACACGATCCCCCGCGACCGGCGCACGCTCCCCAAGAAGCCGCTGCCCCGACCGCCGTCTCGACACGATCCGGTCACACAAGTAATAACCAAATTCTTAGATCCCAGCGTTTTCGCAGGTCAGCCGCTATTTGTGAGGGAATCTCTAGTGCCCGGGTGCGGACCCAAATCAGGGTCCCACCTCAGCGGCACTCGTTCGCTGGCATCTGAAGTTCGACCGTCGCGGCATCGGCGTCCCCCGGCAGCCAATTCACGCTGAACGCGATCTCATGTACGTCACCTGTATTGATCCTGCCGGTTCCATACCCTGCGATGATGGCCGAGGAGTAGTGGGGTGCCGGCTGTTGGCCTTTGGCGCTAGCTAGTCGCCTGAGCCCGGCGTGTCGTTGGGTGGTGTGCCGAGGCCGGGGACGGCGTAGGCGTAGAGGGTTGCGGCGGAGGCGTCGACGACCCAGAGGATGTGGCCGTTGGACCAGATGCCGTTGGGGGAGTTGGTTCTGCTGGCGAAGGTGGAGAGGTCTTTGGCTGGTTGGCGCTGCCCGTCGGCGAGGCTGTGGGCGATGATCTCGCTGCCGAACCAAGAGGCGGCCAGCAGCGTGTCGCCGTTGGACCAGATGCCGAAGGGGTTGTAGGTCTCGCCGGGGTTCTTGTCGAGGTCGAGTTCTTTGTCGGCGACGCGGGCTTTGGTGGTCAGGTCGTAGGCGTAGACGCGGCTGTCGGTGAAGTCGGCGACCCACATGGTGGTGCCGTCGGACCAGATCCCGGCGGGTTCGCCGTTGCCGGCGGTGTCGAGAGCGGCGGTGTCGAGATCGCGGTCGGCTTGGCGGGCGCCGTCTGAGAGCCGGTAGGCGCGCACCCAGCCGCTGTTGACGTCCGCGACCCACAGCGTGGCGCCGTCGGACCACAGGCCCGCCGCGTACGCGGCGCCGCCGGGCAGGGTGAAGCCGCGGTCGGTGTGTTCGGCGCCGTCGGCGAGGGAGTAGACGCTGATCTTGCCTGCGCCGGTGACGACCCACACGTCTGTGCCGTCGGACCACACGCCGCTGGATGAGCTGGCGCCGGGCAGGGCGATGTCGCGGTCCGGCAGCCGGTCGCCCCAAACCACACCTGGCGGGAGCGGCGCCACGGCGCGGGCGACAGTGATGGTGTAGGTCTTGGTGGTGGCGGCGTCCTCGGCGGTGACGGTCACGGTGATCTCGTTGTCGCCCACAACCAGCGACACGGACCGGCTGGTCCCCTGCGTCTCGCCGTCGCCGTCGGCGATCACGACGCTGGCCCCGTCGTCGCTGGCAACCGCGGTGACCGTGGTCGACGACACGCCGTTGCCCACACTGGCGGCATAAGCGGTGGTGTCAGCATCAAAATTGCCGATGCTGACACCCGACAGCACCAGCGACGACAACGCTGCATCAGTCGACACCGGCGTGTCGTTGGCTTCGATGGTGACCGTCGCCGAACCGACCGCACCGTCGCCGTGGGACGCGGTGACGACCACGGTCTCGTCGCTTTCCTCGTCGCTGTCGTCCACCGCGGTCACCGACGCGGTCACCGACGTGTCCCCGGCGTCCAGCGTCAACGACAACGGCGACAGCGAATAATCCGCGCTCGCCGCAGTGCCCCCCGTCGCCAGCGTGATCGTCTGATCAACCTCGAACTCCTTGTCCACAGACACCGTGACCGTCGACGCCGCCCCCTCAACGACCCTCGCGGGCACCGCCACCACCGACCAGGTTGGCGTGTCGTTGTCCTCGATGGTGACCGTCGCCGAACCGACCGTTTCGTCGCCGTGGCTGGCGGTGACGACCACGGTCTCGTCGCCGCCGTCGATGACACTGTCATCAACAGCGGTCACCGACGCGGTCACCGACATGTCCCCGGCGCCCAGCGTCAACGACAACGGCGACAGCGAATAATCCGCGCTCGCCGCAGTGCCCCCCACCGCCAGCGTGATCGTCTGATCAACCTCGAACTCCTTGTCCACAGACACCGTGACCGTCGACACCGCCCCCTCAACGACCCTCGCGGGCACCGCCACCACCGACCACACCGCCGTGTCGTTGTCCCCGATGGTGACCGTCGCCGAACCGACCGCGCCGCCGCCATGCGACGCGGTGACCACCACGGTCTCGTCGCCGCCGTCGATGACACTGTCATCAACAGCGGTCACCGACGCCGTCACCGACATGTCCCCGGCGCCCAGCGTCAACGACAACGACGACAGCGAATAATCCCCGCTCGCCGCAGTGCCCCCCGTCCGTCAGCGTGATCGTCTGATCGGCCTCGAACGCCTTGTCCACAGACACCGTGACCGTCGACACCGCCCCCTCAGCCACCCTCGCCGGCACCGCCGCCACCGACCAGGTTGGCGTGTCGTTGTCCTCGATGGTGACCGTCGCCGAACCGACCGCGCCGCCGCCATGCGACGCGGTGACCACCACGGTCTCGTCACCGCCGTCGATGACACTGTCATCAACAGCGGTCACCGACGCCGTCACCGACATGTCCCCGGCGACCAGCGTCAACGACAACGACGACAGCGAATAATCCCCGCTCGCCGCAGTGCCCCCCGTCGCCGCCAGCGTGATCGTCTGATCAACCTCGAACGCCTTGTCCACAGACACCGTGACCGTCGACGCCGCCCCCTCAGCCACCCTCGCGGGCACCGCCGTCACCGACCAGGTTGGCGTGTCGTTGTCTTCGATGGTGACCGTCGCCGAACCGACCGTTTCGTCGCCGTGGCTGGCGGTGACGACCACGGTCTCGTCGCTTTCCTCGTCGCTGTCGTCAACAGCGGTCACCGACGCGGTCACCGACATGTCCCCGGCGTCCAGCGTCAACGACAACGGCGACAGCGAATAATCCGCGCTCGCCGCAGTGCCCCCCGTCGCCGCCAGCGTGATCGTCTGATCAACCTCGAACTCCTTGTCCACAGACACCGTGACCGTCGACGCCGCCCCCTCAACGACCCTCGCGGGCCCCGCCACCACCGACCAGGTTGGCGTGTCGTTGTCCTCGATGGTGACCGTCGCCGAACCGACCGTTTCGTCGCCGTGGCTGGCGGTGACCACCACGGTCTCGTCACCGCCGTCGATGACACTGTCATCAACAGCGGTCACCGACGCCGTCACCGACATGTCCCCGGCGACCAGCGTCAACGACAACGACGGCGACAGCGAATAATCCCCGCTCGCCGCAGTGCCCCCCACCGCCAGCGTGATCGTCTGATCAACCTCGAACTCCTTGCCCACAGACACCGTGACCGTCGACGCCGCCCCCTCAACCACCCTCGCCGGCACCGCCACCACCGACCAGGTTGGCGTGTCGTTGTCCTCGATGGTGACCGTCGCCGAACCGACCGCGCCGCCGCCATGCGACGCGGTGACCACCACGGTCTCGTCACCGCCGTCGATGACACTGTCATCAACAGCGGTCACCGACGCCGTCACCGACATGTCCCCGGCGACCAGCGTCAACGACAACGACGACAGCGAATAATCCCCGCTCGCCGCAGTGCCCCCCGTCGCCGCCAGCGTGATCGTCTGATCAACCTCGAACGCCTTGTCCACAGACACCGTGACCGTCGACACCGCCCCCTCAGCCACCCTCGCGGGCACCGCGGTCACCGACCAGGTTGGCGTGTCGTTGTCTTCGATGGTGACCGTCGCCGAACCGACCGCGCCGCCGCCATGGGACGCGGTGACCACCACGGTCTCGTCGCCGCCGTCGATGACACTGTCATCAACCGCGGTCACCGACGCCGTCACCGACATGTCCCCGGCGACCAGCGTCAACGACAACGACGACAGCGAATAATCCCCGCTCGCCGCAGTGCCCCCCACCGCCAGCGTGATCGTCTGATCAACCTCGAACGCCTTGCCCACAGACACCGTGACCGTCGACACCGCCCCCTCAGCCACCCTCGCGGGCACCGCGGTCACCGACCAGGTTGGCGTGTCGTTGGGTGGTGTGCCGAGGCCGGGGACGGCGTAGGCGTAGAGGGTTGCGGCGGAGGCGTCGACGACCCAGAGGATGTGGCCGTTGGACCAGATGCCGTTGGGGGAGTTGGTTCTGCTGGCGAAGGTGGAGAGGTCTTTGGCTGGTTGGCGCTGCCCGTCGGCGAGGCTGTGGGCGATGATCTCGCTGCCGAACCAAGAGGCGGCCAGCAGCGTGTCGCCGTTGGACCAGATGCCGAAGGGGTTGTAGGTCTCGCCGGGGTTCTTGTCGAGGTCGAGTTCTTTGTCGGCGACGCGGGCTTTGGTGGTCAGGTCGTAGGCGTAGACGCGGCTTTCGGTGAAGTCGGCGACCCACATGGTGGTGCCGTCGGACCAGATCCCGGCGGGTTCGCCGCTGCGGGCGGTGTCGAGATCGCGGTCGGCTTGGCGGGCGCCGTCTGAGAGCCGGTAGGCGCGCACCCAGCCGCTGTTGACGTCCGCGACCCACAGCGTGGCGCCGTCGGACCACAGGCCCGCCGCGTACGCGGCGCCGCCGGGCAGGGTGAAGCCGCGGTCGGTGTGTTCGGCGCCGTCGGCGAGGGAGTAGACGCTGATCTTGCCTGCGCCGGTGACGACCCACACGTCTGTGCCGTCGGACCACACGCCGCTGGATGAGCTGGCGCCGGGCAGGGCGATGTCGCGGTCCGGCAGCCGGTCGCCCCAAACCACACCTGGCGGGAGCGGCGCCACGGCGCGGGCGACAGTGACGGTGTAGGTCTTGGTGGTGGCGGCGTCCTCGGCGGTGACGGTCACGGTGATCTCGTTGTCGCCCACAACCAGCGACACGGACCGGCTGGTCCCCTGCGTCTCGCCGTCGCCGTCGGCGATCACGACGCTGGCCCCGTCGTCGCTGGCAACCGCGGTGACCGTGGTCGACGACACGCCGTTGCCCACACTGGCGGCATAAGCGGTGGTGTCAGCATCAAAATTGCCGATGCTGACACCCGACAGCACCAGCGACGACAACGCTGCATCAGTCGACACCGGCGTGTCGTTGGCTTCGATGGTGACCGTCGCCGAACCGACCGCGTCGTCGCCGTGGGACGCGGTGACGACCACGGTCTCGTCGCTTTCCTCGTCGCTGTCGTCAACCGCGGTCACCGACGCCGTCACCGACATGTCCCCGGCGTCCAGCGTCAACGACAACGACGACAGCGAATAATCCCGCGCCCCCCGTCGCCAGCGTGATCGTCTGCAACCCGGTGACCCTTGTCGACAGACACCGTGACCAGCGTCAACGATCGTCGTGTCGTTGTCCTCGATGGTGACCGTCGCCGAACCGACCGTCGAACTCTCGTCGCCGCCGTCGTCGCTGTCATCAACAGACCGACGCGTCACCGACCCCCGTCGCGTCAACGACCGCGACAGCGAATAATCCTCAACGACCCTCGCGGGACACCGTGACCGTCGACCCGCCCCCTCACCCCTCGACCACCACCGACCAGTTGGCGTGTCGTTGTCCTCGATGGTGACCGTCGCCGAACCGACCGTTTCGTCGCCGTGGCGCGGTGACGACCACGGTCTCGTCGCCGCCGTCGATGACGCTGTCATCAACAGCGGTCACCGACGCGGTCACCGACATGTCCCCGGCGTCCAGCGTCAACGACAACGTCGGCGACAGCGAATAATCCCCGCTCGCCGCAGTGCCCCCCACCGTCAGCGTGATCGTCTGATCAACCTCGAACTCCTTATCGACAGACACCGTGACCGTCGACGCCGCCCCCTCAACGACCCTCGCGGGCACCGCCACCACCGACCAGGTTGGCGTGTCGTTGTCCTCGATGGTGACCGTCGCCGAACCGACCGCGCCGCCGCCATGCGACGCGGTGACCACCACGGTCTCGTCACCGCCGTCGATGACACTGTCATCAACAGCGGTCACCGACGCCGTCACCGACATGTCCCCGGCGACCAGCGTCAACGACAACGACGACAGCGAATAATCCCCGCTCGCCGCAGTGCCCCCCGTCGCCGCCAGCGTGATCGTCTGATCAACCTCGAACGCCTTGCCCACAGACACCGTGACCGTCGACACCGCCCCCTCAACCACCCTCGCCGGCACCGCGGTCACCGACCAGGTTGGCGTGTCGTTGTCCTCGATGGTGACCGTCGCCGAACCGACCGCGCCGCCACCATGCGACGCGGTGACCACCACGGTCTCGTCACCGCCGTCGATGACACTGTCATCAACAGCGGTCACCGACGCCGTCACCGACATGTCCCCGGCGACCAGCGTCAACGACAACGACGACAGCGAATAATCCCCGCTCGCCGCAGTGCCCCCCGTCGCCGCCAGCGTGATCGTCTGATCAACCTCGAACTCCTTGTCCACAGACACCGTGACCGTCGACACCGCCCCCTCAGCCACCCTCCCGGGCACCGCGGTCACCGACCAGGTTGGCGTGTCGTTGGCTTCGATGGTGACCGTCGCCGAACCGACCGTTTCGTCGCCGTGGCTGGCGGTGACGACCACGGTCTCGTCGCTTTCCTCGTCGCTGTCGTCCACAGCGGTCACCGACGCGGTCACCGACATGTCCCCGGCGTCCAGCGTCAACGACAACGGCGACAGCGAATAATCCGCGCTCGCCGCAGTGCCCCCCGTCGCCGCCAGCGTGATCGTCTGATCAACCTCGAACTCCTTGTCCACAGACACCGTGACCGTCGACGCCGCCCCCTCAACGACCCTCGCGGGCACCGCCACCACCGACCAGGTTGGCGTGTCGTTGTCCTCGATGGTGACCGTCGCCGAACCGACCGCGCCGCCGCCATGCGACGCCGTGACGACCACGGTCTCGTCGCCGCCGTCGATGACACTGTCATCAACAGCGGTCACCGACGCCGTCACCGACATGTCCCCGGCGCCCAGCGTCAACGACAACGACGACAGCGAATAATCCGCGCTCGCCGCAGTGCCCCCCACCGCCAGCGTGATCGTCTGATCAACCTCGAACTCCTTGCCCACAGACACCGTGACCGTCGACACCGCCCCCTCAACCACCCTCGCCGGCACCGCCACCACCGACCACACCGCCGTGTCGTTGTCCCCGATAGTGACCGTCGCCGAACCGACCGCGCCGCCGCCATGCGACGCGGTGACCACCACGGTCTCGTCGCCGCCGTCGATGACACTGTCATCAACCGCGGTCACCGACGCGGTCACCGACATGTCCCCGGCGCCCAGCGTCAACGACAACGACGACAGCGAATAATCCCCGCTCGCCGCAGTGCCCCCCACCGTCAGCGTGATCGTCTGATCGGCCTCGAACGCCTTGTCCACAGACACCGTGACCGTCGACACCGCCCCCTCAGCCACCCTCGCGGGCCCCGCCGCCACCGACCAGGTTGGCGTGTCGTTGTCCCCGATGGTGACCGTCGCCGAACCGACCGCGCCGCCGCCATGCGACGCGGTGACCACCACGGTCTCGTCACCGCCGTCGATGACACTGTCATCAACAGCGGTCACCGACGCCGTCACCGACATGTCCCCGGCGACCAGCGTCAACGACAACGACGACAGCGAATAATCCCCGCTCGCCGCAGTGCCCCCCGTCGCCGCCAGCGTGATCGTCTGATCAACCTCGAACGCCTTGTCCACAGACACCGTGACCGTCGACACCGCCCCCTCAGCCACCCTCGCCGGCACCGCCACCACCGACCACTCCGCCACATCGGTCACCGACACCGTCACCTCAACGGTGGCGTCCACCGCGGCATCGGGCTCGCCTGCGGTATCTTTGCCGTCGGTTACCCGCACCTGCACCTGATAGGCGTTGTCGCCGTCAGCGTCGCCCGGGGCCTCGAAGTCCGGGGGCGACAAGAACCTCAGCACCCCCTCAGCGCTGATCTCGAAACTGGCCGCGTCCGCGCCGCCCACCGACCACGACACCTCGTCGCCGTCAGGGTCGACCGCCGCATAGGCCCCCACAGAATCATCGCCGCCTTCTACAAACTCCACAGCAGAGGGCCCCGACAGCGCCGGCGGCTCGTTCACATCGGTCACCGACACCGTCACCTCAACGGTGGCGTCCACCGCGGCATCGGGCTCGCCTGCGGTATCTTTGCCGTCGGTTACCCGCACCTGCACCTGATAGGCGTTGTCGCCGTCAGCGTCGCCCGGGGCCTCGAAGTCCGGGGGCGACAAGAACCTCAGCACCCCCTCAGCGCTGATCTCGAAACTGGCCGCGTCCGCGCCGCCCACCGACCACGACACCTCGTCGCCGTCAGGGTCGACCGCCGCATAGGCCCCCACAGAATCATCGCCGCCTTCTACAAACTCCACAGCAGAGGGCCCCGACAGCGCCGGCGGCTCGTTCACATCGGTCACCGACACCGTCACGTCGACGGTGGCGTCCACCGCGGGGTCGGGCTCGCCGTCAAGGTCCTTGCCGTCGCTGACTGCGACCACGACAGAGTGGGTCGCAGCGGTTTCATAGTCGAGTTCTGCCTTGGTCAACAGCTGGCCCGTGGCGGCGCGGATGTCGAAGACGTCGCCACCGCTTTGCAGCGAATACACGAGTGTGTCGCCCTCTGGATCGGTCGCTGAGATCGGCGCCCCCACACTGCGCCCCGCGATGGCGCCCTCGACCACGCTGTGCTGTCCGGTCTCGGTATCGGGGAATGCGGGCGGCTCGTTCACATCGATCACCGACACTGTCACCTCAACGGTGGCGTCCACCGCGGGGTCGGACTCGCCGTCAAGGTCCTTGCCGTCGCTGACTGCGATCACGACAGAGTGGGTCGCAGCGGTTTCATAATCGAGTTCTGCCTTGGTCGACAGCTGGCCCGTGGCGGCGCGGATGTCGAAGACGTCGCCACCGCTTTGCAGCGAATACAACAGCGTGTCGCCCTCTGGATCGGTCGCTGAGATCGGCGCCCCCACACTGCGCCCCGCGATGGCGCCCTCGACCACGCTGCGCTGTCCGGTCTCGGTATCGGGGAATGCGGGCGGCTCGTTCACATCGATCACCGACACTGTCACCTCAACGGTGGCGTCCACCGCGGGGTCGGACTCGTGGTCAAGGTCCTTGCCGTCGCTGACTGCGATCACGACAGAGTGGGTCGCAGCGGTTTCATAATCGAGTTCTGCCTTGGTCGACAGCTGGCCCGTGGCGGCGTGGATGTCGAAGACGTCGCCACCGCTTTGCAGCGAATACAACAGCGTGTCGCCCTCTGGATCGGTCGCTGAGATCGGCGCCCCCACACTGCGCCCCGCGATGGCGCCCTCGACCACGCTGCGCTGTCCGGTCTCGGTATCGGGGAATGCGGGCGCTTCGTTTGACGGCCTCGGGGTAACGGTCTGAGTTGTCGACCAGGGGCCGGTGGTGGTGCCGGCTACGGCCCGAAGTTGGATGTCGTAGGAAACGTCGTTGACGAGGCCCGACAACTCGAAGGCCAAAACTCCGTCGCCTGGTGTCCAGATCGGGGCCCGCACCTCCCAGCTACCATCGGATCTGTCGGTCGCGTCGCTGCGGATGTACCGCAGGTCGTAGCTCGTGACCGGTTCCCCGTCGATCGCATCAAGGCCAGTCCAGAAGACATCGGCAGCCTCGTGCTTGCCAATTGCCTCTATTGGAACGGCTGAGGAGGTGCCCCGAACCACGATTGGAACCTTGTTGTCCACAAGATCTGACAGGCCCGTGTAGCCGCTGTCGGCGATGGCCGCGTAAAAGATCTCGTTGCCCTCGTCAAGGCCGTCGGCGAGGATCTCGACAAAGACGTTGCGCGATGTCGAAGCCTCGGCGGGCCCGAACCAGTCGAACTTCTCGTAGCCATAGGTGGCGTAAACGCTGCGAGAACCACCCGAGAACAGTTCGCCGTAGCCATAGTTGTAGTTGTCGACCGCGGGAACCTGGGGATCTGTGAGTCGAATGTCCTGGCTGTAGAGCAGAGACGATTCGGGGATGATCGGATCCCCGGCGATCAGAGCCCTTGATCCGTCTGCTGAGCTGTGCAAGAACGCGACGACGGGCCAGTCCGCCGGGCTCGTCGAGAGGCTGGTGAGCGTGCACTCCATAGTCGAACCCTCAGCCACCGTCCCCGGGCAGGTGAGCGAGAACTCGTCGCTGCTCGCAGTGACGGTGGCGCCGTCAACCAGGCTGGCGCGGTCGACGACTACCTTGTAGGTCTGTGAGCTGGCGCCGTCCTCAGCGGTCACGGTCACGGAGATGGTGTTGATGCCCACTGCCAGGGGTATCGCGCGGGTCTCATCGCCGCTTTGGGCCGCGAACGAGTAGGCCGCGCCGCTGTCGACAGCCACTGAGATGCCCGAGGGCTTATAGGTCGCCGTGGGGGCAACGGTGAGCTCGGTGGTGGTGTATTCGGCCATGAGCGGATGGCTGATCGGCGGCGGCGTCAGGTCCGTGGTCGTGCCGCCGGCGGAGATCACAAGGCTCGCCAGGGTGGCGTCGCCGCTCTTGGAGTCCGACCGCCCGATCGTGACCTTCTGGCGGTGGTCGTACAAGAACCCCACCCCGCGCGCCCCGCTCGGGGCCAGAGCCACGTAGAACGACTCGGCCTCTTCCCATGCGGTGTCGTCGGCGGCAACGATATTGACCGTCCGCGAGTCGGTGGTCTCCGACCCGCTGCTCGCCGTCGCCTGGCCATCCCAGTCAAAGCGCGAGTAGCCCACGAGCACGTCGCCGATCCACCACACGTCGTCCTCAGTTTCTGGGCCACCTTCGAGCGCCCCGAAGGCCACATCAACCGGCGAACCCACCACCAGGGCCCGATCGTCGTCGCTGGAGAGGTGGACTATCCCTACCGTGGGCCAATCCGCCGCCTCATCGGAGGTGTTGGACAACGTGCAAACCAGCGTCGAACCTTCCAACACGCTCTCATCGCAACTCAACTCGAATCCATACGCCGTGACGGTGGCCCTTGGCAGCTGGGCCGACACCACCGACGAAACCAGACCCGCCCCCAGCGCCGCGACAGCCGCCCAGCCCACAGCCCGTTTCCACGGTCGCGACATCGCCATCATTAACTCCCGATGCATTCCATAGGTAGCAGTACTCCGCGTATGAGGCTAGCGTGATTTCCAGATGACGCGAGAGCGCTAGATAGGTCTAGGTGCTCCTTGGTGGCACACTTGCTTGATGCGGGTCGGTCTCAGGGTGGACTCAAAGGGGTCTCAGGGTGGACTCAAAGGGGCAGTGAACCAATGACAACCAGAGGGCACGAATGATCAGGGCAACAAGGTCAGGTTGGACGCACCGCGCCGACGATGAGCCGCGGCCCCGACCAGGCTGGGCCCCGCTTGTCGTGCTGGGCGCAGTTATGGCGCTGCTGATGGCGCTGGCAACCACGGGGATCCCCGTGTCGGCCGCCGAGACCACAGAGGACTCGAGCGCCGGGCGCGCCGCGAGCGGGCTGGGCAACCGGCAGGTGCCGGTGCGCTTCACCGCCGAGGAGTACCGCCTGCGCGGCGAGATGTTCTGGCACCACGGAAACGGGCAGCCATCCAGCAGTGTGACGCCCGGGGACCGCGCGTTCGCGCGGGTCGAGATCGACAGCCGGGGCGATGCGGAGCGCTCCCTCCAACTTGCCGTGGAAAGCCAGCCAGACCAGTCCCAGTACCAGTTTTGCGAGGGTCCCAGCACCTGCTATGACGTGCGCGTCGGAGTGACGAACGGCGACGACCCGGGAAGGCTCTACCTGTACACGTCCGCTCGAAACGCTGGCGGAGGCCGTTACCCGCCCCTGTACGACTTCACGCAGCAGGTGGTCGAGATGTCGGCGCAGGACCAGGACACCGGTCTCGCCGTGTACCGCGAGGTGCGGATCGAGCCGCCCGTCGGCTCACCCGCGGACTGCGACGACTTCCCCGACCGGGACAAGCTGCGCTACACCTGCCTGTTCGTGCACGAACTCCTGCCCGAAGTTCTGCCGGAAACCACCACGGAGATGACAGGCGCACTTCCGAATCTGGTGCAACCGGGCAACAACTACAACCTCGTGTTCGCCGAGGAATTCAATGAGAGCGAACCACGAAACGCCTTCCCATGCGAGAGCGGCGTCGCCGCGCTCGACAGCGCCGTATGGGACATCTTGACCACCTGCCGACCGGATGGCAACTCATGCGGCGACATAGACGGCGGTCACCTCACCATCAGTCAATATAAAGGGTGCGGCGTTGAGCTGCAGTCAGACGGCGGATTCGCCTTCAAATACGGATACGCAGAGGTCAAATACACCGTCAATCCGAGAACGATTGGGCTGTGGAACAACTACAACGTCTTAATCGGAAATGCTGCTGACCCCCGCCGGGACACCTACTTCAAGTACGGTATTACACTTGACAGCTACGAGGCTCTGGGCAAGTACATTGGCGGAGTAATCGGCGTAGTGGAATACAGCCCCAACTCCGGCTACCAAATCATGCAGACGCACATCAATCACAGCGGTCTTGGCAGATACTCGAACACACCATACCGCCGGGCGACCCGTGAGGCGTATATGTGCAGATGGCCTCTTCTTGATGGCGGTATCCAACTTGGTCCGAAGAGTTGCCAACGTGGCGATGAGGTCACCATCACCATCGGCATCGAATGGACCCCACGCGGCTATCGCCACTTCATCAAAGTCGACGGACAGCACAACGAGCTAACCACGGTGCCATCCCAGTATGAGAACCTGATTTACAAGAGTCGCGAGTGGGTGGAACACCAGGGCGCTGCCAGAAGCGAATTTTTGGAATACCTGGTCCCGGGCGACGATGAGTCGTACCTGTGGAACTACGCCATAGGACATACGCCGGGGGCCGTACACATAGGCGCCTGGGGATGGAACTCCGACGACAGCCTCAGAGCGTGGATGAAGATCGACTACGTCCGCGTCTTTCAACCCGACAACGTTTATCGTGACATCGAGCCTGTATACGGATGATCGACAACCCCCATGCACTCGAAGCCGCCGGCGAAGAATCGACGCCCGTTGCCTGCGGTCCCTGCCCCAGAGGCCTCCGGGGCAGGGACACAAAGCTCCGACGGCTTGCATCCCGGGCTGCGGTACTGGCGGCCGCCGCCGCTTTGGCCTTAATTCCCGTTCCGGCTGAAGCTAGCGCAAGCTCCGCGGACACGCCGCTCAGCACCGAAGCGAACCCTGAGCCCGACGTCAACCGTGGGGGTGCCTCCGCGCGACTTCAGATCGCGGAGAGCGAGTTCGAACTGCTGCCCAGGCAACAGATGTTCAGGAACGGCGAAATCAGATTCGATGAATGGGCTCCGACCCACAGGTACTTCGGACGGGTCGGTACCACGTCGAGCGAAGCAACGGTGCCCGATGTGGTGTACACGGTGGAGGGGCAGCCCGAGAAGTCCTCGTATCAATTCTGCTTCCTCAAGCGCGCCGACTGCCAAGACGTCGAAGTCGGCGTAGAGGAGACGTCAGGACGCCTCTACCTCCATATCGACCTCATGCACAAGGCCCCCGGCAGCCGCAGAGGCGGCGTCGTTGCCTACGTGCCGGACTTTCCCGAGCAACCTGTGGAATTGGCCGCAGCAGAATCCCAGAGCGCACTGAAGATATTCCGCGAGGTGCTCGTGAAGCCATCGTCGCGCGTGCCCGACTGCAGCGACTACGAGCCCGCCACTCCTCAGCTCTTCGAGTGCCTGACTCTGGGAGAACTCCTGCCCGACGATCCACCGGAGACTACCGCGGTAATGCGCAATGCTCTGCCTGAGCTGGTGCAAGACAGGTCCAACTACAGGTTGATCTTCGCAGAAGAGTTCGAAGGCGGGGAGTCGCAATCGCCCACCGGCGACTGTATGACCGGGATGGCGACGATCATGGATACGTTCAATGTCTCGCTCGACCCCTGCACAAACCTCGACGGTAGTAACGTGCCAATCCCATGCGAAGAAGTCGAGAACGGATACTACTACTCGGCTAAGACGACGATCTGCGGCGCATTTATTGGCACGGACGGCAAATTCGCCTTCAAATACGGATACGTGGAGATGAAGTACGAGGTGCCTGCGTATCAATTTACGAGCGATTATACCAATAATGGCACTGTGGGTGCCCTCTTCAACGACTTGGCCTTCAATCACCACAGATATGGGATCACGATCGATTCCATCGAAGAGTTCCTCAACTATGAAGAATCCGAAATTGACATAGCCGAATACATTCCTTCGTCAAGTAGCATGTTCGAAATATCGCATCAGTACTACAATATATTTCTCAGGTTCAACGGTCATGACAGCGTCAGAACTGACAAGATTATCGTGTTTTGCAATGAAAGGCAAGAAAACCATCACGAACCGATTCTACTTCGACTTCCAGTTTGCGGCCAACGGGACCAAACAATCGTCGTGACAAAAGGTCTGGAATGGACTCCTCAAGGCTTGGTTACCTACTACAAGGTCGAAGGTGATAGCAATCCCGGCGGCACACCGGTTCCGCTGAGGAAGTCGCAAATCGGACTGAAAACCGGAAAATTGAGGGGCTGGGAGCACGGCGCCGTCTGCGGCGACGAAGTCGACCAATGGCTGGTGCCCGTGGACCCAGACACCACCGACACCGACCCAGTGGTATTTGAACAAGTCGGTTTGTCCCACGTTCCGATCTCCATAGGAAACAGCACATGGGGCTATCCCAAAAGCAGCAGAGTGCTCGGACAGATCAAAATCCACTACATCAGGGTCTTCCAGCCGGAGAACCTGTACACCGACATGGAACCCGTGTACCCCCCACTACCGATTGCGGCACCTGACCCCGGAGAGGGGAACCGCCGCACCTGTTCCTAGGTGCGGCCCTACCGTCTCGGCTACGCCGAGCAACTCGGCCAAATGGGAGCGACCAGCCAGACCTTCAACGAATGCCTCGGCGGCGGCGAGCCCTTCCTCGAGACGGCCATCCAAGCGGGTATTCGCTCCTCTCGTCGCCCGCGGGGGATTGCGACGTTTACAGCGAAGGGATTGGGCTGTGTCAGTTGTCTGACGACTGATCGGATCTCTCGTAGCCGTCGGCCTGCTGACGACGGGTGCTGTGGCCGTGGCCGCGCCTGCTGCCGGGCAGGACGGGCGAGACTCGGTTCCACTGGTCATCGTGAACATCACGAGCGCTCCCGTCGCCGGCACCTACACGGTCGCCTGGCGGACATTGGGCGGCTGCGACCCAGGTTCGGATACCTCGGGCGCGCCCGGCGAGGTCACCTTGACGGTGAAGGCGACCGGAAGTCCTGACGAGACACCCGCTCCCGGTGAACTCACGGGCAGGCCGGACGTGGCAGTCGTGGTGACCCGCCCGTTCTGCCTCTACACGTGGTCGGTATCGTTCGTCGAGGCGACCACGGACGCCAACTGCATCGTCGGGCCGGCTCCATTCGCCCCGGACGATCGCAACGAGATCTGGATCACGCTCGACGACCCTGCGACTTCCTGCACGCAGCGTTCGGGGATCGTCGTGCGGCTGCATCCGGCTGTGCCGGTCACCGTCGACGAGGCCGATCACAACGCCATCCTGCGATCCCGGTTCATCGCCACCGCGCGGCGCGTCGCGGACGCCCCAAGGCGTTGCAGTACCAGGACCGGCGTGTCGGAGGTGGACGACAACGACACACCCGACGACACCACCGATGACACCGTCTCGATCGAGTTGAAGGTCGTCGAGTCCACCGCCGACGGTCAGGAGTGCCGTTACGACGTCACGCTCCGGGTGCCCCGATACCTGGCCGCGACACACGGCGAGCATGACCACAATGTCTTCGAGGAAGTCGATCCTCTGGCCATGATCGACTTCACCGTCGGTGTGGCCACCAAGACGATCCTCCTGCTGCAGAACGTCGTTGGCGATTCCGGCGGCGCCACTGCACGCTACGAACTGGACAGGACATGCGGCGTACCCGACGAGTCCGACGTACCCGAGCCATTGCTGCCGGTGCCTGCCAGCGAGGGCATTCAACCGATCGAGACCGTGATCGAGGCCGTGACTTTCGTCGACTGGCGCGAGGGACGCTTCAACATCACCGCCGCGCTGGCGGACGATCCCTCGGCCGACGACGCGTTCGACGGCATCAGCGTGCGGGTCCTCGACCACGAGGGCGAGACCTGCGAAGCCGTCATCACCTTGTCCGACCTGCCCGACATCTGTGTTGTGGAGGAAACAAGCCAAACCGTTGACCTGGCAAGAGCGCCCGAACCCACGATCTTCGAGTTCGAGATCACCTGCGGCGACGGCGTGGACGACTCGACCGACGGCGAGACCGGTGAGGACAGTGACCCGGACGCGGGAAACGACTCCGGCGAGAGCGACACGGGCGACGGCGCACAAGCTGACCCGGCGCGGGTGACGGCCCGTCTCAGCGCTGGGATCGCTGTACTGACAGCCAGTCGAGAATCGTTCGGACCAGTTCGTCGGAGTGGCACCGGTCGCTGAAGAGGTGGTCGGCGCCGGTCGCTAAAGAGGTGGTCGGCGCCGGCGAGATTCGCCCCGGCATCCGCCGTGAACTCGACGGGCTCAACGGTCGGCTGAGCAGGCATCCGCGACCCATGCAGCCGGCTCGACGACCGGTCGCCTCAGACGGGGTTGCCCATCTGCCGGGTGAACTCACGTGCGAGCGCTCGATTGATGTCGTCCGGCACGGGCTGTGCACCGTGGGGAAGGGACGCATGATCCCGCGCCACACGCTCCAGCGACCGTGCCTGCATGGCGAATCCCATGTCCATGGACTCGATGGTGTTGCCCTTCGGTTGGCTCCCGGCGAGATTCAACATCCGCCCCTCTGCGATCAGATCGATGCTCCTGCCATCTGCCAGAACGTGGCGGGCCAGGGCGTCCCCGAGAGGGATCCGCTCGGCAGTCTCTGCGTGGAGCGCAGGAACGTCGATCTCGGTGGGGAAGTGGCCTGCGTTTGCCAGGAGGAGCCCACGGGGGGCGTGGGAGAGTTCGTCGGCACCGATCACGCCAGCGACCCCCGTGGCGGTGATGGCGACATCTGCATCGGCGATCAGCGTGGCAACATCGGAGACCCGGAAGCCGTCGAGCGCCGCTTCGAGAGCTTTGATCCCGTCGATGTCGCGGCGCGGGCCCCTTCCGCGCCAGCGGGCTCCGGATGGGCCGACCAGCGCCGGCCGGCAACCGCGACGGCCCTCGAATCGTGACTCAACCGGCCACCCACCGTCCGGCCCGATGCCGGGACCGCGCCGCCGAGCACGTCCCGACGGCAGTTCGCGCCACTGCCGTAGCATCGTCGGCGCGCAGGCTCCTGTGGTGGATGCCGAGCCGACTCGAGTTGACCGCCGACGCCTCCCGCCCCGCCCCACCCCACAGCCGAGGGCCGGGCAAGGGCGGGTTCTGGCTAGGCCAGTGTGGCGATCTCGGCTCGCTGATCGGGGGTCATCGTCCAGTTGGCGGCGGCCACGTTGGCGACGACCTGGGAGGGCTTGGTGGCGCCGCAGATGACCGAAGCCACCGCCGGATTGGACACGAGCCACCCCATGGCCAGTGCCAGGATGCTGTGACCCCGCTCGGTGGCGTAGCCCCCCAGCCGGTCCACCGCTGCCAGGTTCTCCTCGCTGCGGAAGCGATCCCAGGTGGCGCCCTTCATCGTCGTCAATCGGGCGTCGGTGGGTCGAGCCGCCCCGGAGTACTTACCGGTCAGCAGTCCGGACTCCAGCGGGAAGAGGGGAACCACAGCCATGCCAGCACGGCCGCAGGCGGCAAGCACCCCCGTGTCCTCAACGTCGCGGGTCAGCACCGAGTAGTGATTCTGGACGCTGGCGTAGTTGCCCACACCGGTGTCGACAGCGGCCCGGGCGGTCGCATCGACCATGTCGGCGCTGAAGTTGGAGCACCCGATCTCCAAGACCTTGCCCTCGTCCACCAGCTCCCCGAGAGCACCCAGGGTCTCCGCGTGCGGCGTCTGGGGGTCGGGCGTATGGATCTGGTAGTGGTCGATGCGGTCGGTTCCCGACCGCCGCAGGCTGCCTTCGATGCTCCGGCGCACCCAGGCCGGTTCGCCACCCCTTTGACCCTCGGACAAGAAGGCAACTGACCCTCGGACAAGAAGGCAGCTGACCCTCGGACAAAGGCAGCTGACCCTCGGACGAAGGCGGCGTGGCCGAACTTGGTGGCGATCACCGCCTCGTCACGGCGCCCGGCCAGCGCAGCGCCCAAGAACTCCTCCGACTTGCCCCCACCGTAGATCTCGGCAGTGTCGAAATAGTTGATCCCCGCATCGAGGGCCGCGTCCACCACCGCCCCAGAGGCATCGGACTCGATCGTCATGCCGAAGTTGTTGCACCCCAGCCCGACAACCGACATCGACAAGTTTCCGATATTCCGCATCTCAATGCGGTGGACCCTAACTTCGGCTCGTCGGAGATTGGCAGGGAGTAAGTCCGCCAAGGGCAGGTCGTGGCGCGCGGTGTCCCCCTCGGGGGCTGGCTGCGGCGGAAACCGCCCCGGCGGCGCGCGGCCCGGCTTATGATTCTGTTGTGGGTTCGACAACTTGTGCTATAGCTATGCTGTGAGCGTCTGGTTGGGCCGGTTTCGGGGAGCGCACCTGCAGTACATGGGCTGCGTGGCCGGGGTGGCGCGGTGAGCGGGGCCGGCGACCTGGATCTGGCGCGTGACCTGGAGTCGCTTCGTGAGCGGGGGTCCCGGTTTCGCGATGCCGTCTTGCGCATCAACGAGAGCCTCGATCTCGATGTGGTGCTTCAAGGGGTGCTGGACAGCGCCCGGGAGTTGACCGGAGCCCGTTATGCGATGATTTCGCTCGGCGAAGAGAATCAAGTGCCGGCGGAGTGCCTCACCTCGGGGCTAACGCCTGAGCAGTTCGAAGAGTTCTTGGACATGCCCCACCGGGTGGATTTCTTCAATTTCCTGTTCGGGATCGAGGAGCCGCTGCGGCTTGACGATTTCCAGGGCTTCCTCAGAGAGCATGGGTTCCCGGAGTTCCGCCCGCCGTTCCCGATGAGCGACGCGATGGCCTATTTGGCGGCGCCCATCCGCCACGGGGGCCGGCGGGCAGGCTCGATCTACGTGACCGAGAAGAAGGGGGGGTTCACCGTCGAGGACGAGGAGACCTTGACCATATTCGCCTCCCAGGCCGCGCTGGTCATCTCCAACGCCCGCCGGTACCGGGGCGAGCAGCGGGCCCGGGCGGACCTCGAGGGCCTGGTGAACACCGCTCCGATGAGCGTTTTGGTGTTCGACGCCACAACCGGGGCAATCACGTCGGCGAACCGCGACGGGCGGCTGCTGTTGGGAGACTTGGGCGCGCCGATGAAATCCATCCGTGAGCTGATCGGCGCGGGGACCTACCTGCGCGCCGACGGGCGGGTGGTCTCGCAGGAGGGCTCCGCGCTGGAGAGAATGCTGAGATCGGGCGAGACCGTCCGGGACGAGGAGATCACCGCCGAGTTCCCCGACGGGAGGAGCATCGTCTGGATGGTCAACGCGACGCCGATCCGCTCGGCGGAAGGAGAGGTGGAGTCGGTGGTGGTGGCTGCGCAGGACATGACGGCGCAGGCGGAGGCAGAGCGGCTGCGCACCGAGTTCTTGGGCATGATCGGTCACGAGCTCCGCGCGCCGCTTGCGGCCATCAAGGGGTCCGCGACCACCCTGTTGCAAAGCGAGTCCTCGCTCGACCCCGCCGAGATGGCCCAGTTCTTCCGGATCATCGACGAGCAGTCCGACTTCATGCGGGACCTGCTCAGCGACCTCGTCGACATGGTGCGGATCGAGACGGGAACGCTGCCGGTCAGCCCCGTGCCGATAAAGATGGCCCAGCTGATCGAAGAGGCCCGGAACACCTTCGTGGGCATGGGCGGGCGCGAGAGCATTCTCATCGACCTCCCTTCCGACTTACCCCCGGTGATGGCGGATCGCAGGCGCATCGTCCAAGTGGTCAACAACCTCCTCATCAACGCCTCGCGCAACTCCCACGAGGGGTCGCCCATCAGGATCGACGCGGCGCGCGACGGCGCGCACGTCGCCGTCTCCGTCATCGACAACGGCCGGGGCGTGACGGCCGAGCGGCTTCCCCACCTGTTCGCGAAGTTCTCCCGCCCCGACAGCCCCGACCGGGGACGCGACCTCGGCCTGGGCCTGTCCATCTGCAAGGGGATCGTGGAGGGCCACGGCGGGCGGATCTGGGCTGAGAGCGACGGCCCCGGGCTGGGCAGCCGGTTCACGTTCACCGTCCCGGTGTCCGATGCCGCTCCGCCCGGAGCGGCGCCGAGGCGGCGCGGCGCACCCGACTGGCGCGACAGCGGCGAGCCGATCAGGGTCCTCGCGGTCGACGACGACCCCCGCGCCCTCAAGCGCGTCCGCGACTCGCTCGCCGACGAGGGCTACGAGCCGACCGTGACCGGCGACCCCCAGCAGGTGGCCTCGCTGATCGAAGAGGTCGACCCCCATGTGGTGCTGCTCGATCTGATGCTGCCCGGCGCGTACGGGATCGAGTTGATGCAGGACATCTTGGCCGTGCGCGACACCCCGGTCATCTTCCTATCCGCCTACACCCGAGACGACCTCATCGCCGAGGCATTCGAGATGGGCGCCGCCGACTACATCATCAAACCGTTCTCCCCGACCGAGCTGGCCGCCAGGGTCAAAGCCGCCCTGCGGAACAAGTCGACCCAACAGGGCCGCCAAGTGCCCCCACACCGCAGGTCGGGCCGCTTCGCGCTCGGGGACCTGGCCATCGACTACGCCGCCCGCACGGTCACCGTCGCCGGCCGCCCGGTGGACCTGACCCGCATCGAGTTCGACCTGTTGGCCGAGCTGTCGGCCAACGCGGGGATCCCCCGGACCCACGAACAGCTGCTGCGCAAGGTGTGGGGACCGGACAAGGCAGACGACGCCCAGCGCTTGCGCACCGTCATAAAGAACCTCCGCCGAAAGCTCGGCGACAGCGCCAGCAGCCCCAACTACATCGCCACCGTCTCGCACTTCGGCTACCGCATGGACAAGCCCTAGACGCCAAAGGGTTCCGAGAACGCGTAGCTCCAGTGAGTCCGTTGAGGTTCCGGCTCGCGCGGTTGAGCGGGGTGTGTCCTGGGTCACGAATTCTTGCTCAGGTCTAGGTTGGGTCTGATGCAAGGAGATGCTGATGTCCAAACCGTCCCAGAGGAGCCCTGAGCGGAAGCTGCAGGTGGTGTTGTCGGTGCTGAGCGGTGAGGTGTCGGCGGCGGAGGCCGCCCGGCGTGCCGGTGTTGCTGAGCAGACGGTGCATAACTGGAAGAACGCGTTCTTGGAAGCCGGGCGTGCTGGCCTGGCGGGGCCCCAGCGGCGCCGGTCGTCGCGGGAGTCGGAGCTCGAGGCGGAGAACGAAGAGTTAAAGGCCGCTTTGGGTGAGGTGCACGTGCAGTTGCGGGTCTGGAAGAAGGGGGCGGAGTATCTCCCTCCTTCGAGGACCTCGAGATGATCCGCACCGAATCCGGGGGCAGTGTCTCGAGGTTCGCCGAGCTGGTTGACGTGCCGCGGCGCACCTACCACGGGCGCCTGGCGCGCCATCGCGCCGGCGATCCGCCGAAGGGGCCGTGGCCGGCGCCGGTGGTGAGCGGACTCGAGCGACAATACAAAACCGCAGGTCACATGTGCTTTTGCCAACCTCGACTAACAGTCATTCCCACACACGTTCCCACGCGGCTCGAACGGCTCTGGCGGAGGCCTCTGTCGATGGTCTGACGATGGCTTCCTAAACCGCCATCCGTCAGCGAGGAGGTGGGTTCGCCGAGCGTCGCGCGGCCCTTCGACAGGACACCCTCGTTGAGATCGACCTACGCAAGTTGCGCCGCTCTCTCGATCGCTCCGGATCCGGCGACGCAGCAACGACCACCCGCTATCAAGCGATCTGACCGCGCGAAACCGGGGCAGACCATCCGCGCGACCTCTTACGCCAGTGGCTGATGGCGCGCACCGCTCGGGCAAGCCCGCCCCGCCTTTCCAGATGATCCGGCGCACGCCTACCGGCCGCGTTGGATTGCTGTCGGAGGTGCCCGCGCTAGGCAACTCCCAGCTCTTGGCTCAGCACGAGGATGTTCGCGCCGAGAAGGATCACATCGTCGCCCAGGTCCGACGGTCGCAGCGCGACCGACTGGCCCAGCCTTGCCAGAGTGTGTGCCCGCAGCGTCGCCAAGGCGGCACGACACAATTCGTCTTGCAGCGGCAACTCCCGCCCCGAGACCACGATGATGTCGTGAATGTCCAGGACGCTCACGGCGCCGGCCAGAGCAAGGCCCAGCTGCCGTCCGGCGCGGGCAACGACGCTGTACGGGTCGTCGCCGGCCGCGATGGCATCGCGAACCAGCGGAACCGACAGGAACGTCTCGAGGCAGCCGCGATTCCCGCATCGACACAACGGACCCTCGTCGTCGACGACCATGTGGCCAATCTCGCCCGCGGCGAAGCCCTCGCCGTAGTATTGCTGACCGTTCACGACGACGCCGGCCCCCACACCGGCGCCGATCTTGATGACCATCAGGTTCTGGCTGCTGGTCTCTGCGTATGAGTACTCGGCGAGAGCGGCAGCGTTGGCGTCATTGGACACGCTCACCGGAAGCTCGAATCGGTTCTCAAGCCGCCGAGCCAGATGCAGGTCGAACCAGCCGAGGGTGTCAGCCTCGACAACCGTACCGGTTGGAGTCACAACGCCCGGCGTTCCCACACCGATGCCAAGCAGGGGCTTGGGCGTCGCCGAGATCACATCGGCGATCGCCTCCTCGGCAAGCAAGACGGCTTCCTCGCCGGTGATGCCGCTGAACTCGCGCTCGACCCGATAGCGGATCTTGCCGGCCAAGTCGATCGCTACGGCTCGCAGGACCGAGCTATCGCTCAAGTCGACGCTGATGATATGTCGTGAAGACACCTTTACGCCCACCAGTGTCGAGGGCTTTCCGACCCTTGCGGGGCCTCTTCCGAGTTCTTCGACCAAGCCTTCTTCGAGCAGCGTCGCAACCAGGTCTGACACGGTCGCGGGGGTCAGCCCGGTCATTCGGGCCAAGTCCGCGCGGCTGCATCCGTCCGAGCGAAACAACGACTGCAGCACCAACCGGCGGTTGGTGGCCCGCGTGTCGTGGTGCCCGGCTTTTGCTACCACTCGCAACAACACTGCGCGATCACTCCCGGTCCGAACGGACCCTTTCTTTACTCACTGATCATACAGAGGTAGCCCTCCGAGATTGGGCCGTCAAGCCTGCCGGCCGCGACAGGAGCGTCGCGATCAGATATGTTGCCAAGCGGGTTTGTTGCGATATGTCTCGCGGTAGTAGTCGGCATGTTTCAGTTGTCGGCCGGCTGCTTCGTCGACGATGACCGTGGTGTGGGGGTGTAGCTGTAGAGCGGATGCCGGCACCATCGCAGTCACCGGACCCTCCACAGCCCTGGCGATCGGCCCGCTCTTGGCCTCACCGCTGGCAACCAACACAATATGTCGAGCCTCGAGAATGGTGCCGATGCCCTGGGTAATCCCATGTCGGGGGACCATGTCCAGGTCATCATCGAAAAAGCGGGCATTGTCTTTGCGGGTTGTCGCGGTGAGTGTCTTCAGGCGTGTTCTCGACACGAGCGAGGACGGCGGTTCGTTGAATCCAATGTGGCCGTTGCGGCCGATGCCGAGCAACTGCAAATCGATACCACCGGCGTCTGCAATACGCCGCTCGTAAGTTTCCCCCGCCGTGGCGAGCTCCGCCGAGGCGAGATCCGCCGAGGCGCATTCCAGAGTGACGAGAGCGCCCGCCGGAACGTCCACATGGTCGATCAGCTCGCGCTGGATGAAGCTTCGGCATGACTGTGGATGTTCGGGGTCAAGGCCCACGAGCTCATCGAGCAGGAACACCCGCGTGCGAGCGAAACTCACCCGCCGATTGCGGCAACGCTCGATGAGCTCGTGGTAGGTGGGAAGTGGGGAGCTACCCGTGGCCAACCCGATGACGGGACAATCGGTGCCCGATAACAGACGCTCGAAAGCGCCGGTCGCGATGGTTGCAGCCTCTCGAGCCGATCCAGTGATGACGATCTCCATTGCGGTTATAAGTCCTTCACGAGCGATCCCGGGAGGCGGTGCTGGGCTGCATCGTCAACGTAGGAGACTCGACCACCGCATATCGTCGCATGGACCCGGAAGTCGTCATCAAGGAGCACCAGGTCGGCGATCGCGCCCGGGTCCAGACGCCCGCGGCGGGTTTCACCGATGATCCCCGCCGGGGTAGAGGTCGCGGCCGCTAGAGCTTCGTGCCGGTCACAGCCCGTGAACTCTGCAAGATTGGCGGCAGCTTGCTTCATGCTCAGCACGCTGCCGGCCAGAACACCCTCAGCAGTCCGGACGCTCACTCCATCGAAGACGGTGGGAGTGCCGGATAGCCGGTAGGCGCCGGGTGGCTGCCCCATCGCCGCGACGGCGTCGGTCACCAGGGCGATGCCGGCGGACCCCTTGGCGTTCCAGGCCGCGGTCACCGTGATGGGGTCGACGTGCACGCCGTCGACGATCAGGGTGGCGGTGAGGCGCGTGTCCGCCAGGGCCACGCCGACCAGATTGGGACTTCGATGCCCGAGAGGGGCCATCGCGTTGAAGAGATGGGTGACTGTGCTCACGCCGGCGGCGATGGCCGCCAGCGTCTCGTCCCCGGTAGCTGCCGAGTGGCCGGCGGCGACGACGATACCTCTCCGGTTCAGCTCAACTATGACGTCAAGCGCATTGGCCAGCTCGGGAGCGATCGTCACCATGGTGACGCCGGTGGAGCGATGCCAGCCATCGATTACGTCGGCACTGACGCCGGTCAGGTGTTCGTGCCGATGCGCGCCGGAATGCCGCGTATTGAGCATCGGGCCCTCGAAGTGGGCTCCGAGGGGCTCGGCGCCGCAGTAGCCGGTGGGTCGTGCCCGCAGCGCCTCGAGCATCGAGCGGGTGCGGCTGCGGGGCCCGGAGATGATCGTCGGGAGGAATGACGTCACCCCGCTGCGGGGCAGCTTGCGTCCCAGATCCCAGACGACCCCCGGATGGTCCTGGAGGTCGTGGCCGTAGCCGCCGTTGATCTGGAGGTCGACCAACCCCGGGGAGACGACAAGACCTGACGCGTCGATCACTGCGGTGTGCTCGGGGTCTTCCTGCGGCGCGGGTGCGATCGGCTCGGCGGGGCTGAGCATGGTGATGGTGTCGCCCTCGAAGGTGAGGGTGAGTGCCTCGAGTCCCGACGTGGTGAGGCACCGCCCGCCGACGATGCTGACCGCAGTCACACCGACCGGCTCCGGCGAGTCAAAGCGGCTGCTCCGATGACACCGACCGGTTCGGGGGGCTTGAGCATGATTCGATCAGGGAGATTGAGTGCCTGTGCGTAAGGAGATCGACTCTGGAGGCGGTACAGGCCTTGTCCGAGGGCGTCCATGAGCAGCGAGACGCCGACGTCGGCGACGCCACCGCCGATCACGATACGGTCGACGTCGAAGGTCAGGGCAAGAATATGGATGGCGCTGGTGAGATGCTCGACGGCACGCCGCAGGATGAGCGTCGCTCTGTCGTCGCCGCGGTCGGCGGCGGCGAAGAGCGCCTCCACCGATGAGTGCCGGCCCGACGGAGGCCATTGGCGGGAGAGGGCTGCCCCCGACGCCACCGCCTCGAGACAGCCTTGCAGCCCGCATACGCACTGCGGTCCGTCGGGATCGACGCGAAAGTGGCCGATCTCACCGGCAAAGCCGTTCTGCCCTCGGTATATGCGGCTATCGAGGATCACGCCGGCCGAGATGCCCGTGCCGATGCTGAGATACACGAGGTCACGGACGCCGCAATTGTCGCGACGGAGGATCTCGTAGACGCCCAGGGCGGCCGCGTTGACATCGTTGGCGATCCAGCAGGGAGCCCTGAGGGCGGCGTTGACCCGGGACACGATGTCGAGGGCGTCGTCACCGATCCCGAGGTTGATCGCGTGCCTAACCGACCCGGCTGAGCTGTCCACGATTCCGGGAAGACCGATCCCGACGCCCTTGAGTTGTTGCCCGTTGGATTGCAGCGCGGCGATCGTCTCGATGATGCCCGCCCCGACCTGATCCACTCCCCCGGTCAGTGTCGGCACCTTGAGGTCGGTGATGACGTTGAAATGCCGGTCAAAGACAGCCGCGTGTGTCTTCGTCCCGCCGACGTCCACGCCGATCACAACGCCGCCGGGCTCCATCACTTGGCTCACCGATCCTGGCCCAAGCGAAGAGCGCGTTCGGTCGCTGCGTCGAACAGATGCAGGCTCGGCGCGTTGATCGCAAGGTCGAGCCTGTCGCCGGCGGCCACTCGACTCCTACGTGACAGGCGGGCCAGGCACGGGGCGCCGTCACTGGAGTCACCTACCGATGCCGTGGCGAGATCGGGCGTGTTGATCTCAGCGCCGGCCGCCTCGATGGTCGTGTGGACAACGAGCTCCGATCCGAGCGATTCCACCAGATCCACCCGTACCCGAACCGAAGGCCAGTCGGAGTTGTCACGGGTCTTCCCGACAAGCCACTCGGGGCGAATGCCCACGATCACTTCTTGCCCGTCGCAACCGGAGAATTCGTCACCTTCCGTCGACCGATGTGGCAGCGGAAATGAATGAGCGCCGAAGACCGCACGAGCCCCTATGGCGGTGCGCTCTATTCGACCCTGATAGAGGTTCATCGAGGGCGACCCGATGAAGGCCGCGACAAACACGTTGTCAGGATGGTCATAGAGCACCTGAGGGCTGTCCACCTGCTGGAGGAGACCATCGCGCAGGACCGCGACGCGTGAACCCATGGTCATCGCTTCCACTTGATCATGGGTCACGTACACGGTTGTGGTCCCGAGATTGCGTTGCAGTCTGATGATCTCGGCGCGCATCTGAATCCGGAGTCGGGCGTCGAGGTTCGACAGCGGTTCGTCCATCAAGAACGCGGCCGGGTTTCGGACGATGGCACGACCCATGGCCACACGCTGCCGCTGGCCGCCCGACAAGACCCCGGGTTTGCGATCAAGCAGATCGGTCAGCTCCAACATCGCGGCGGTATCTTCTATCCGCAGGGTCGCCTCCGCCTTGGGGACCTTTCCCAATCGGAGGGGTATCCGATGTTCTTTCGTACCGTCATGTGTGGATACAGTGCATAATTCTGGAACACCATGGCGATGTCGCGCTGGCGTGGCGTTTCCCCGTTGACGATCCGACCGTCGATCTCGACAACACCCTCGGTGATGTCTTCGAGACCTGCGATCATCCGCAGAAGCGTGGATTTTCCGCAGCCCGATGGCCCGACAAGAACAAGGAGTTCGCCATCGGTGATGTTCAGATCAACATCGCTAACGGCACGGAATCCGTTGGGGTAAATCTTCGAGACTCCCTCCAATCGCAACGTGGCCATGGCTAAACCTTCCGCTTGGCCATGGCTGAACCCTCCACTTGGCCCCGGATCACAATGACTTGCATAGTCATTTGATGGCGCCTTCGGTGAGTCCTCTGAGGAACTGTCGAGAGAAAATAACGTACAGAAGAATAATCGGTACCATCGCAAGTGTCAGAGCTGCAAGCAAAGCATTCCAATCCCTCTCGAATTGACCGAGGAAGGCTGAAGCACCCAAAGTGACCGTCCTGGTCTTCTCAGATGGCGCCAAGATCAACGGGAACCACAGATCGTTCCAAACGGGGAGCATTGTGAAAACGGCTACTGCTGCCATGCCCGGCCTGACAAGGGGTACGACTAGTCCGAACACCCGATACTCACTGGCGCCGTCGACACGGGCCGCTGACTTTAGCTCTCCCGGCACCTGTCGCATGAACTGGGACATCAAGAACACGCCCAGTGGGACCCCCATCGCGGTGTACACCAGGATGAGCGCCCACAGCGTATTGATGAGATTGAGGCTTACAATCAGTTTGAGAATGCTGACAGTTCCAAGGCGGATCGGGATACGGAAGACGGACCCGTCAAGTCCATGGCCTACGAATCGCTAGGCATGCGTACCGCCACCCCTCACACTTCGGGCAGCCTGAGGGGTCGCTCCAGAGCGGCCCGAGAGCTGTTGCGGTGACGGCCGCTGACAGTTGCTCGTCGTCGGCTGTGCACGATGCGGGGGGCGTCCTGTGGTGGTCTGCCCCGGGTTTCGCGCGGTCAGCTTGCTTGATTCCGGGCGCTGGGTGTGGTGTGACGGAGCGCGTACTCCACGGGCGTGAGCATGCCGACCGATGAGTAGCGTCGTTGCCGTTCGTGGATGAACACAAGGCGTCCGCAGTTCGCATTTGAAAGTTCCGGAGGCGTACTTCAGCGCCAGCGATCGAGCAGCTTGACTTGGCCACGCGCCCAGGACGATCCGATGACGGCGTTGATGTTCCCTCTCGCTCAAGTATTCGCTCGAAGCGCCGGCGTCTCCGAATGCCCCTCTATTCGTCAACAGGCGCGCCGGGTGAGCCCGCCGCGGTAGCGCGCTGCACGGGCGTGCCTGCAGCGATGCCTTAGCACCCCAGCCCGTTGCCCGAGTCGGGCGACCCGCTCACCGCGCCACCCCGGCCACGCAGCCCATGTACTGCAGGTGCGCTCCCCGAAACCGGCCCAACCAGACGCTCACAGCAAATCCATAGCATAAGTTGCTAGGCCCATAGAAGAATCATACTGAACCTCCCTGGGTCTCACCAGCCTCGCTGGTTTGAGTTTCATCCTGGCGGTATGAATATCATTGACAGTACCGGACGTCTTCGGCTTACGGTACGATGCCGATGTCGTGGAGGAGCTGTCGTAGGAGTCGCCGCGGGAGCCGACGGAACTGACATCGGCGTTGGCGGCCAGGCGCTCGGTCCAACGAATCGACAGGTATTGACCGGATTCAAGTGGTCGTCGCAACACCTCGTGATGGAGGTCGTTCGTGGTGACGACCAAGCATCAGCGCCAGCAGGCGGTGTGTGCGTTTCGGGGTCAGATGTGGTCTCCGGAGCGGCCCTCGACGGCGCGGCGCGAGGATCGGGTCCGGTTTTGGGAGGCGATCGCCGCTGGCGCTCCGAGTGAGGACGCGGCCGGTGTGGCGGGGGTGTCGGCGGCGGTGGGGGCGAGGTGGTTCCGCCAGGCTGGCGGGATGCCGCCGCTGTCGCTGGGCCCAGTTTCGGGCCGCTATCTGAGTTTCGCTGAGCGCGAGGAGATCGCGATCTTGTGTGCCCAGGGCGCAGGGGTGCGGGCAATCGCCCGCCGGCTGGGTCGGTCGCCGTCGACGATCTCGCGTGAGTTGCGCCGCAACGCCTCGACGCGGACGTATCGCCTGGAGTATCGGGCGTCGACGGCGCAGTGGCACGCCGAGCGGCGGGCCAGCCGTCCGAGGCTGTCCAAGCTCGCCGCCAACGACCGGCTGCGTGCGTATGTGGCCGACCGCCTAGCCGGGGAGATCGCTCGACCTGACGGCGAGCTGGTGGAGGGCCCCGAGGTGCGCTTCGCCGGTCGCCGCCACGGCCGCCGCCAGGACCGCCGCTGGGCGAAGTCCTGGAGCCCCGAGCAGATCTCGAGGCGGTTGCGCATCGATTGCGCCCATGATGCGTCGATGCGGATCTCTCATGAGGCCATCTACCAGGCGCTGTACATCCAGGGCCGCGGCGCGCTGCGCCGCGAGCTCGTCGCCTGTTTACGAACCGGACGGGCTCTGCGGGTCCCCCGAGCACGCACCCGAGGTCGGCGCAGGAAGTTCGTGACTCCCGAGATCATGATCTGCCAGCGCCCCGCCGAGGCCGAAGACCGCGCGGTGCCGGGCCATTGGGAGGGCGACCTGATCATCGGACTGAACCGATCCGCGATCGGGACCCTCGTCGAGCGCAACACCCGCTTCACGATGCTGTTGCACCTGCCGCCGATGGACGGCCACCACCAGGCACCCCGAGTCCACAACGGCCCCGCGCTGGCCGGCCACGGCGCCGAAGCCGTCCGCGACGCGATCGCCGCGTCGATGGTGACGCTGCCCGAACAACTCCGCCGATCCTTGACCTGGGACCAAGGCGCCGAAATGGCCCAACACGCACAACTGCGCATCGACACCGGCGTTGCCATCTACTTCTGCGACCCCCACAGCCCTGGCAGCGCGGCACCAACGAGAACACCAACGGCCTGCTACGCCAATACTTCCCCAAAGGCACCGACCTCGCCCGACACAGCCGCGACGACCTCGACGCCGTCGCGCTCGCCCTCAACACCCGACCCCGCAAAATCCTCCGCTGGAAAACCCCCGCCGAAGCCCTCAACGAACATCTACGCTCCACCCAACAAGACAGTGTTGCGACGACCGGTTGAACCTGGCCAGTTCACGTCCATCCGTTACTCAGAGCGTCTCGCCGAACTCGGCGCCGTGCCCTCGGTCGGCTCCGTGGGCGATTCCTATGACAATGCCCTGGCCGAAAACGTCATCGGCCTCTACAAGGCCGAGCTGATCCGAGGACCCTGCCAAGGCCCCTGGGACAGCGCCCACGATGTCGAACTCGCCACGCTGGGATGGGTGCACTGGCACAACCACCAGCGGCTACACACCTACCTGGGCGACGTCCCGCCCGCAGAGTTCGAGGCGGCCTACGCTGCCCGACAAGCCGACCCACAAACGGTTGGAAACCAATAAACCAACCCTCCGGGAAAGCCAGGGCGGTTCAGATGCGCCAAACGATCGCTCGCCTCACGTCGCCTCCCCCGGTGACGATGTCGAGACGACATCCGCAGACGCGACGGACAACGGGGCAAGCCCGATCGGGACTCTCGCAAGCACCCTAATCGTCTCTGTCGCGGCGGTTCTGGCCGTCTGGTTGCTCGTAGCACGTCGACGCGCACGTCGATCGCCGCCCCCAGCCTGATCCCCTGAAACGACCCCAGAGGCCTCTGGCGGGTTTGGTCGTCCAGTTGAGGGTGTCCCGGGTCAGCACGCTTGCTCGAGACTTGGGCAACTCGGTTCGAGGTCACGCTCATCTCGGTAAGCGTCAAGAGGCCTCGTCGTTAGTCAGCACTCCGTCCGGCCACCGCCGCAGATCGAGTACGGCGGCCGCCCGACACCCCGGAGCACACCACGGCCTCCGCGCAGGCAACACCTCGCTCACTTCTAACGGATCTTCTAACGGACGCCCCGACACGCCACGCCACGCAATGGCACAGACCAGCACGCGGACTCGGCGAGAGCCGCACTCAGCAGCACGTTCTGATACGTATTCGCACCAGCTGACACGGCCTTCGAGTTGCGGACTCTTAACCGCAGGTTCTGGGTTCAAGTCCCAGGGAGTACGAGAGCGACAGAACTGCAGATCAAAGCGGTTTGCATACCCGAGTCGGCGCTGTGGCATCGCTTGGAGCGCCAAGAGTCTCCAATGGCCCGTCCGATGCACAGGCACTTCGGGTCGCCGGAGGCAGCCACACCGGAGTGCTGGCGCCCCGATGCGCTCGCCTTGGGAGCGTCTGCGGGGGCTCTGATTGTGATGTCGAAATCCCTCGGTATGCGGGAACCGGTTGGGGTTTCGTTCTTCTAAACAGCAGCGCACCCCCGCCGGTAGGGTCGCGAGTGGCTGATCGACTGACAGCAGCTCAGGTGTCTTTCGGCGAGGCGAGCAGCGCAGATCTAACCTGGAGGAGAGTCGTGAGACAGCAACTGGGCGCCGTTTCTGTCGTGCTGATCGTCGCCGCGGCGGGTTGCTCCGGCGCAGGCTCTGACGCGACACCGACGACGACCGATCCCCCAGAGATCGCAGACACGCCGGGGAGCGCCCTTGTCGGCAGTGACGCCGATTCCGAGGTACCGCCGAGCAGCTCGATGGCTGACGGCGGGGGCTCTGCCCGTGAGGGCGTCGATGGGCCCGCCATGTCGGCTCGGTTCACTGCTGTCAGCGTCGGCGAGGGTCACTCGTGCGGGCTGCGCGCCGACGCCACGATCGTCTGTTGGGGCGACGACAGATCCGGACAAGTCGACGCGCCGAGCGGGCGCTTCTCCGGCGTTGTCGCCGGCCCGGACTTCTCGTGTGGGATACGCGCCGACGGCACCCGCGAGTGTTGGAGCCGAACTGGTCTGCTCCTTGTCCCGGACTGGCCGTTCGCCAACGTCGACGCCGGCCCAAGGCACTGGTGCGGTCTGCGCAGCGACGGCGCCCTGACGTGCTGGGGCGACAACAGCCACGGGCAAGCGGACGGCCCCGAGGGGCGATTCACCGCCGTCACCGCCGGCGGGAACCATGCGTGCGGTCTGCGCAGCGACGGCGCCCTGGCGTGCTGGGGCGACAACAGCCACGGGCAAGCGGACGGCCCCGAGGGGCGATTCACCGCCGTCACCGCCGGCGGGAACCATGCGTGCGGTCTGCGCAGCGACGGCGCCCTGGCGTGCTGGGGCGACAACAGCCACGGGCAAGCGGACGGCCCCGAGGGGCGATTCACCGCCGTCACCGCCGGCGGGAACCATGCGTGCGGTCTGCGCAGCGACGGCGCCGTCGAGTGCTGGGGCGCCGACGGATCTGGACAGACCGATGCCCCGGAGGGGCAGTTCACCGCTGTCAGAGCGGGACGCGCCAACACCTGCGGCGTTCGCGCCGACGGTGCCATCGAATGCTGGGGCGACAACGGATTGATTTCGAGTTCGAGCCGCGTACCGGAGGGAGAATTCCATGCTGTCGCGGTCAGCGAAACAGCGTCGAACTCAGACGCACGACACACCGACGGCGGAATTGTCTATTGGTACGACCCTGAACTTCTGGAAAGACCCCGGCCTCCGGGAGAGATTCACCCGCCAGGCCGGTTCACCTCCCTCGTGGTCGGCGCCACTCACGCGTGCGCGCTCAGCGCCGAGGGCAACATCTTCTGCTGGCAGACGGAGATGAGAGACATCGGCACCGCCGGTCACCCCGCACTTATCAGCATCGCCGACTACGGCCAAGCCGACGCGCCGCGTGGCCAATACACGGCCGTTGCGATCGGCAAATGGCACTCGTGCGCACTGCGTATCGATCAAACCGTGACCTGCTGGGGAGACAACTCCAACGGCCAGACCGCCGCGCCGGACGGGCAGTTCAGCTCGATCGCCGCCGGGGGGGGACAACTCCTGCGGGTTACGCGTAGACGGAAGAATCAAATGCTGGGGCACCATCGCCCAGTTCGATCCGTCGCCGGGACCATTCGTCGCAATGAGTCTCGGCGATCGCCACGCCTGCGCGCTGCGGGCCGATCGCACCGTCGCCTGCTGGGGAGACAACACCAACGGCCAGACCGACGCTCCCGACGGCGAATTCACGACCGTCGCCGCTGCGGGCACCCGTTCGTGCGGCCTGCGCACCGACGGGACGATCGCCTGCTGGGGCCACGTCGACTGGCGGGTGCCACCAGCGGGAGTGCGACTCCTCGACCGCCCATTCGCAGCCCCGCCACCGGGGGCGACGCCAGAAACCACGATCGTCCAACTACCACCTCCCCCACCGCCACCCAGCCCGTGCCCCGAAGCCGTGTACGTGATCCAGGTCGGCGACACCGTCTACAGCATCGCCAGCGACCTCGACGTCAGCGTTGGCGAACTCATCGAACTCAACAACCTGAAGAATCCGGACATCATCTTTGTGGGCGACGAGTTGTGCATCCCGTGATGAACGCCCCGGCGTGTGGGCCGGCCCCAAAGGCGCCATCAATAATCCAAACCACTCCCAGAACTGCCGCTCACCCACCGGCGGGGCGAGAAACAGTGCGGCTGTGACCAGCGCACGGGCCGAAGAGAATCCGGAACAAGTGGGAACCGGCGTGGAGTTTCGTTCGTCGACGAGACGACGTGACTGCAACCGGTTAGGTCACCGACAAGGAACGCCTCGGCGCCGTCCAAAATTGTGATTGTCAAGCAATGGCGGCGCCGCTGCACAGAAGGAGCGATGGTGATGCATCGCGTGCTTCGCTATAGCGGTTGTGGCGGCTGTGATCGCGGTCGCCTGCGTCAATGCAGCGCAGGAGCCGTCAGAGTCGGCGGCTGACGCCTCCACGACCCGCAGCACCGAGGGAGTGCCCGGCCATGACGTCACTACCGCCGTTCACGGTCAGGCCGACGCGTCGAGCGGGAAGTTCACCGCGGTCACCGTCGCCATCGACCGTTCCTGCGGCCTGCGCACCGCAGCACGATCGACTGCTGGGGTTACGAAGAATGGAGGCCACCTCCCTCAGGAGTGCAGTTCCTCGACCGTACGCTCGTACCCCCGCCACCGGAACCGCCACCGCTGCCCACTACGAGGATCCTGGGGCATTGCCATGTGACCGTCCAGCAAGGCGACACCCTCTACAGCATCTCCAAGCAATTCAGCGTCAGCATCGACGACCTCATCTGTCACGGGTCAGCTTTCTTGCTCAGTATTGGGCGGGCCGGTTTGAGGGTTCGGGTCGTCTGGTAGGCGCTGCGGGACCTCGTCGCGGGTCAGCACTCCGTCCGTCCTTCGCCACCCCAGGATCAAGCGAGCTGACCGCGCGAAACCCAGGGCACACCACCTGCGTGAAACCTGGGGAGGTTCAATCCGAATCGCTGGCCCAATACGGACCACAGGTGGTACGATTTAGGCCAATGGTGCGCGTCGAGTTGGAGCGGATCGAAGCGCTGGAATTGCTGGGAATGGTCATCGCGCATCTCAACGTCGCCGAGGCGACCGGGGAACTCTCGCCGCGGCTCGCGACCCTCCTCGCAATCCGCGACAAGCTCGCCGTGGGCCTACGGGAGGAGCAATGAGCTACAGCGACGCTGACGTGTCCGCCGCCAACGCGGCATTGGACAAGTACCGCAGCGGCCTCGACTATGAGACCGGCGCCGCGCTCGCCGTGGTCGGCCTCAGCGCCGAGCGGGCCCACAAAGAGATCGCCATCCGCGACGACATGATCCGCACTGCCCACCGCGTCGGTGCCTCGCTGCGACAGATCGCCGAGGCGTCAGGGCTGGGCCGCAAGACGGTCACCGCGATCGTCGAAGCCGACCCGCTTCGACCGTGACGCCAACTCGATCCGGTCTCAACTGAACCCGAAACCGATGAGAGCTTCCGCCGAGGCGGCAGCGACAATCCCACGCACCCAGTTCCCACATCTATTCCCACGCGGGATGGCGCGATAGCCGACGCCCAGCGGGCACCCGCGACCCAGACCAACTCAAGCGCCGCTGTGACCTCGGACTTCCGGGTCGCCCAGGGAACTCGTGCCTACAGATGGGGCAGTTCGATTCCCCCGAGTGGAGGTGAGCGGACTCGAACCGCCGGCCTCTTCGTTGCGAACGAAGCGCTCTAGCCAACTGAGCTACACCCCCGTACGGGACAATTATGGTACCGCCGCACGCTGCCGCCGGTTCGTTGGGTTGCTGCCGGCACCCCCACCCCTAGCCTGCTGCGGGTGCGGCGAATCTCCGACCTGTCTTGGAACGTTCTCGGCTACAGCCTCTGGGGGGTCGGGTGCCTGCTCTTCGCGGTGGCTGCCGTTCGTGACGGCGACGTGGTGTCGACGATTGCCGGCCTGCTGTTCCTGATCGGCATCCTCGTCGTGATCGGACCGTTGATCCGAGCGTCAAGAAGCAACTGAATCGGGACCGGCACGCCGAGGAAGCCCCCAGCCATCCCCGGCAACGAGAACGCCGGGCGCTGCGTCAGTGCTGGCTGCGGGCGGTTCCGATGAAGGCGACCGCCGCTTCCGCCGCCGGAGAGGACTCCTGCGGCTTTCTTGCGGCGGCAATCCTGGCCGAAGCGATGTCGGTGACCTTGGCGTGGCGCTCCAAGACGCGACGCTGGCGGCGGGCGAGCGCACCGACGTAGGTCACCAGCAGGACGTCGATCACAAGGTGGGCGGCGATCATGACACCGCTAGCGGTGATGGCCATGAAGAACGTGATGAGGGCCAGACCGGCGAGGGCAATCAGGATGTTCCGGCGGCGCACGCGGGCCCTCTCCCGCTGCAGACGGGCTATGCCCTCGCGATCCACCGCGAGGCCGGGCGCCACCAGAGCCGGCCGCGGCATCGGGGCAAGCTGCTTCACGCCGGTGAGGGCGACAACTTTGCTCGTCCCTTGCCAGGAGGGCACCGAAGAACTCGTCGCCCGGGAGTTGAACCTACGTTCGCCCTGATATTGGGAAAGGCTTCGTAACCACCTTGGCGCGAGTACGGCCAACCACAATGCTGCGAGGATGAGAATTGTCACAAGAGTAGGCACCGGGTCTCCTACTACAAGTATGTCATTTGTGCAGTGCGAGATTGTGGATATCTCGTTACTCGCTTGCTGCGTCCCGGGTGGCGTGGGGTGTGCGAGGTCTTTGCGAGGATCTCGGTCCGCGTCTCAAGTGCTGGCGAGCACCAAACAACCTAGCGCGCGAGTTCGACGGGATCGGAGGATTTCCGGCCCCAAAACCGGCCAAAAACACGATGTAAATGTGGATTTGCTGGGGATTGTCTGGGAGTTCGGGAGAGAGTTCCGGCAGCGCTCGACTTTTTCCGAGCCAGATGAGTCTGCGAGCTAGACGGCTCCGTCGCGACGGTACGTTCCGGAGCGCCCGCCGGTCTTCTCCCACAGGTAGACGTCGCTGATCACCATGGAGCGATCCAACGACTTGCACATGTCGTAGACGGTCAGCGCCGCCACCGTGCACGCTGTCAGGGCCTCCATCTCGACGCCCGTGCGGTCCAGCGTCTCGACCTCGGCCTCGACGTCGATGTGGCTGTCCTCGATGCTGAAGTTGACCAGCACCGACCCCACGAGCAGGGGGTGGCAGAGGGGAATCAGGTCGGGTGTGCGCTTCGCGGCCTGGATGCCGGCGACACGGGCGACCGCCAGGACGTCGCCCTTGCCGATGGCGCCACGCGCGACGGCCGAGGCGGTCTCGGAGGTCATCTTGACCCGGGCCCGGGCGATGGCGCGTCGATGGGTGGGCTCCTTGGCAGAGACGTCCACCATCCGTGCCCGACCGAGCGGGTCGAGGTGCGTGAATCCCAGATCGCTCACAGCGCCAAACCTCCCGACGTCCCTCAGCCGCCGATCTGGGACATGGAGCGGCTCGGCCGCACGAAATGCACCTTGCCGATGCTGTGGCCCGCCCACTTGTCCCGGACGGCGCCCCGCACGATCTCGGCGAGGTCGTCGTCGCTCGCCCCGCTGCGCAGCGGGGCCCGTAGGTCGTACTCCTCCAGCCCGAAGAGGCAGTTTCGGAACTGCCCGTCGGCGGTGAGGCGAATCCGGTCGCAGGACCCGCAGAACGATCGGGTCACGCTCGCAACCACGCCGAAGAACCCCTTGCCGTCGAGGTAGCGGAAACGGCTCGCCGGTTCGCTGCCCTGGCGGTGGGCCTCGAACGGGTAGACCTCGCCGATGCGCTGGGTGATCTCGGTCAGGCTCACCACCGCGTCCTGGCGCCATCCCTCCTCCGCGTCGAGGGGCATGAACTCGATGAACCGCACCTCGACACCCTTGTCGCGCCCGAACGCCACGAAGTCCAGGAGTTCGTCGTCGTTCACGCCGCGCATGACGACGACGTTGATCTTGACCGGATCCAGTCCGGCGGCGAGGGCGGCGTCCACACCGTCGAGCACGCGGGGCAGATCGTCCCGGAGCGTCACTTTGCGGAACCTGTCGGCCTGCAGCGAGTCGAGGGAGATGTTGATCCGCCGCAGCCCGGCGGCGGCCAGATCACCGGCGAGGAGGCCGAGCATCACGCCGTTGGTGGTCAGAGCCAGATCGGTGCCCAGCGGCGTCAGCATCGCCACGAGGTTGGCCAGACGTGCACGAACCGTCGGCTCACCGCCGGTGAGGCGGATGCTGTGGACGCCGAAGCGCTCGACGAGCACGCGAGCCACGCGTTCGATCTCCTCGAACGTCAACACTTCCGAGCGGGGCAACCAGTCGAGCCCGTCGGGGGGCATGCAGTACGTGCAGCGGAAGTTGCAGCGATCGGTGACGGAGATCCGCAGATCGCGGTGCACCCGTCCGAACGTGTCGACGAGTTGCTCCACCATCACATCAGGCTACCGGTCGAATGGACTCCGATGCCCACCGCCTCTGACCGCGGAGGGGTCCGGGGCCTTCGCGCGTCGGCCCGTAGGTGGGCGGGGCCCTCAGTCCTCGTGCAGGCGGATGAGATCGACCGCATCGCCCACGGCGGCGCCCTGGCCGTCGGGGAGCACCGCCAGCCCGTTTGCCGCCGCCAGGGAGGAGAGTTGGTGAGAGCCCTGGCCGCCCGCCGACTGCACCTCGTAGCCCTTGTCGCCATAGGCCCAAACGACACGGGCGAAGTGGATCTTGCCGTCGGGTCGGCGGCGCAGTGGCGCGGCGGCGGTGGCGCGCACACGAGGGCGATGGAGCTGCGTGTGCCCCATCATCCGGCGCAGCGCCGGGCGCGCCAGCAACTCGAACGACACCATCGAGCTGACCGTGTTTCCGGGCAGCCCGAACACGGGCGTGCCATCCACCACGCCGAACGCGAACGGCTTGGCCGGCTTGATGGCCACCTGCATCCAGGACATGTCCCCCATCTCGTCGAGCACGACCTTCACGCAGTCGTAGTCACCCATGCTGACGCCACCACTCGTGAGGACGGCGTCGCACGTCTCGACGCCGCGGGCAATGGTGGCCCGGATCGTCTCGGGGTCGTCACGCACCATGCCCAGGTCGACTCCTTCGAGGCCGGCCTGGCACACCAGGCTGAGCAGCGAGTAGCGGTTGGAGTCCCGCACCTGCCCCAGCGACAGCGGCTCGGAGCTGTCCACCAACTCGTCGCCGGTGGACATCACCCCGACCCGGGGCCGGCGGACGACCTCCACCGCATGGATGCCCAGCCCGGCCAGCACGCCGAGGTGGGCCGGCTGCAGCACCTCTCCCGGCTCGAAGACCACCTTGCCAACCTCGAGATCCTCGCCGGCGGTGCGCACGTGATTGCCCACCGGCACGCTCACCTCGGCGACGACGCGGTCGCCGCCGTCGAGCGCACGGGTTCGCTCCACCATGATGACCGCGTCGGCTCCGGGTGGGATGGGGGCTCCGGTCATGATGCGTATTGCCTGGCCGGCGCCGACGGGTGCGGTCGGCACGCCCCCGGCCGCCAGCGTGCCCACAACCTCGAGCGTGACCGGGGCTGCGGCGGTGTCGGCCGACCGCACGGCGAACCCGTCCATGGCCGTGTTGTCGAAGGCCGGCACCGCCTCGGCGGCCACGACCGCTCCTGCGGTCACATGGCCGAGCGCGGCAACCAGCGGCAGCCTGACCGTCGGCAGCGGTCCGCAGCGGTCGATGACGACCTGCTGCGCCTCAGCGAGGGGAATCACGAAGTCGTGACCGACCGGCGGCTGAAGACGTTCGGAAGTCTCCCTTCCTCACCCCGGGTGAGGCGCATGATGTTGGCCCGGTGCATGAAGACGATCACCAGGGCCAGGGCCGCGAGGAGCACCGACTCCCACCACGGGATGTCGCTGAGCGCCACTTCGATCCCGACAGCGATGGGCAACAGCGGCACCGCCACCAGTGATCCCACCGACGGACGCCCCGTCCACTTCGTGACGACCAGGAACAGGAGGATGGCGCCGAGGGCGGCGTATGGCCACATCGCCAGCGACCCGCCGCCGTAGGTGGCGACGCCCTTGCCGCCGCGCAGGCGCCGTGTGAGCGGGGCTATGTGACCGATGACCGCCGCGAGGGCGCAGCCCAAGGCGACGGACCGGCCGGCCACCAGCAACGCCGTCAGCGTTGGGGCCAGTCCCTTCACCAGATCACCGAGGAGGACCAGAGCTCCGGCCCCCCGCCCGGCAACCCGGTACATGTTGGTCGCACCCGGGTTGCACGAGCCCTCTTGCATGGGATCGATGCCGAAGACGCGGCCCACGAGATGCGCGGTTGGGAACGTGCCGAGGACATACGCGACGAGGACGAGCAGCCACCACGGAGTCATGGGCGACATGTTAGAGCAGTCTTCGGTCTGCGTCATCGCCGGATCGGGATCGCGGCGCTGCGTCCCCGACAGGCTGGACGGCTGCGGGCGCACTCCGGCCGGAGCCGTGCCCGCAGCCCACCCGCCGCGTGGCACCGACCCACGGTAGCTATAGGGTTAGCGACCGGTTCATGAGTCGTCCCATCGGTGCCTGAGCAGGCGATCCAAGGCGAGGAAGCCCATGCCCACCTACGAATATCGCTGCCGCACCTGTGACGTCCGCTTCGATGTCCAGCAGTCCTTCGCCGACGACAGCCTGACCAGTTGCCCGGCCGCCGGTTCGGAGCAGAGTCCGGCCGCCTGCATCGCCCCCGGCGAGGGCGTGGTGCGGAAGGTCTTCAGCGCTCCGTCCATCACCTTCAAGGGCGACGGGTTCTACAAGACCGACAGCCGCGCCTCGACCACCCGCGCCACCAACGGTTCGAAGGAGACGACGCCCGCGGAGCAGGCCACGAAATCCGCCGACACGGCACCCAAGGCGTCCGACGGCGGGAGCAAGGACTCCAGCGGTGCCGCCGGTGGGGAGTCGAAGAGTGACCGAGCCCCCGCAGAGGCCACCTCGTCGTGAGATCGCCCGCCCCGGCGGCACGATGACCACCGCCGGCACCGGGGTGCAGGTCGGCATCCTCGGTGGCAGCGGCTTCTACTCCCTGGCCGAGGACCTGCGCCCCGTCGAGATCGACACGCCGTACGGGCGGCCTTCGGCCGCGCTGCGGATCGGGCACTTCGCCGGTCGTGAGGTGGCATTCCTGGC
The DNA here is from genome assembly GCA_963668565.2 of Acidimicrobiales bacterium. Taxonomy (GTDB): domain Bacteria; phylum Actinomycetota; class Acidimicrobiia; order Acidimicrobiales; family CATQHL01; genus VXNF01. The sequence continues at coordinate 2,225,893 of CAXXMX010000010.1, read as the reverse complement.
CCGCCACGGCGAGAACCATGAGTTTCCCGCTCACCGAGTGCCCTACCGGGCGAACCTCTGGGCGCTGCGGTCCCTGGGCGTGCGGAGCCTCCTGGCGCCCTTCTCCTGCGGTTCGCTGCAGGCACACATCGCGCCGGGCGACTTCGTGATCTGCGACCAGATCGTGGACCGCACCCAGGGGCGCGAGCAGACCTACTACGACGGGCCTCAGATCCACCACCTGACCTTCGCCGATCCGTACTGCCCGGCGCTGCGGCAGACGGCCGCGGCCTCGGCCCGCGCCGAAGGGATCCCCGTCCACGACACCGGCACGGTGGTGGTCATCGAGGGGCCGCGCTTCTCGACCCGGGCCGAGTCGCGCTGGTTCACCGCACTCGGCGGCGACGTGGTGAACATGACGCAGGTACCCGAGGCGCCGCTCGCTGCCGAACTGGGCATGTGCTTCGCCGGCATCGCCCTCGTCACCGACTACGACGCCGGCGCCCTCGCCGACGCCGAGCCGGTCACCCACGAGCAGGTTCTGGCCGTGTTCACGGAGAACCTGACGCGGGTGCGGAGCCTCATCGGTCGTCTGGTGGCCGACCTCCCCGCCGAGCAACCCGCCTGCTGCAAGGACCGCGCAGGTCCGCCTCTCGGACACGATGCGGCGTAGCGCAGCCTTCCCCGCGCCCCGCTAGCCTTCGGGCAGCGTCGGTCTCCCTGCGCGGCTTCCCCCCAACTCCCACCGGCGAGAGGAAGCCCGCCATGCCCGCACTGTCCCCGCTCCGTCGGCGCGCCGATGCACCGTCCTGGCATCGCTCGCCGCTGTACCGCTGGCTGCGCCGGCCACTCGTCTACTGGACCGTGGTGGGCCTCGTCCTCGTCATCACCGTCATCGGTGTCGCCCGCCAGTCCGACCGGCAGCGGCAACTCACCGAGACCTACGGCGAGTTACGCGAGGTGCCGGTCGCCGTCGCGCTGATCCGGCCCGGGGAGCCTCTCGGTGCCGAGGCGGTGCGCTGGGAGAAGCGTCCGGCCGCCGGCGTGCCTCCCGGAGCCGTGACCGATCTCGCCGAAGGGGCGCTCGCCGCCGCAGCGATCTACCCGGGGGAGGTGATTCACACCGAGAGGGTGGCCGGCAGCGGTAGCGGGCTCAGCAGCAGGCTGGCCCCAGGCGTGGCCGCTGTGTCAGTGCCGGCTTCGTACGGCGTTCCCCCGGTGCAACCCGGCGACCGCGTGAACCTGATCGCCGTGCTCGACACCTTCGCCACCGAATCAGCGCCCGAGGCTCGCACGGTGGCCCGGCACGCCACCGTCGTGGCACTCGATGAGGACGCTCTGACCGTCGCGATCAGCGTGACCGACGTGGAGTCCACCGTCTCGGCCCTCATCTGGGGCACCGTCGCCGTCGTCGCCGTCGGCCAACCCCCGGGCTGACGTTGACCACGTCCCGACACTCACACATGCCTCGAGTCCCGACCCCCGAACTGCGAGCCGTGCGGGAGGCGACTATCGCCAGCCGCGCCCCCGACGACCCGCGAGGCTCGTTCGGCTGAACGAGCGGTGATCTTGTCGAATGGACGAGATCAGCGGAACGGCCCGTGGCGGTCGTTGCGAGAGATGGGCGCGTAACATCGGCGGATGGAGAGGACACGCCAATGAACAGCATGGACGTCGACACACTCACCATGACCGTGCTGGTGCCAGATAACGCCGCGGCACCAACAGTCGTATTCGACGACAACGCCGCGTTGAAATTGGCGATCGTAGAGCGCAGTGGCGCTAGATGACTCGGCGACGAGTGGGATACCGCCGGTTTGTACATGCTCATCGACCGCGCTGACGCCGACGGCGGATGGGGCGTCTACGTCGGTAAGGCGCCCGCAGGCATCAAGGCGCGAATTGGCAGCCACTTGCGCAACAAGGACCACTGGTACCGCGCACTGCTCGTGCGGCGCGACACCACTCACGGCTTCAATTCGGCGCAGATCGGCTGGCTCGAAGGCAGGCTCTACGACATCCTCAAGGCCGCAGAGAACGCTCGCCTTCACAACAGCGTTCGGCCAGGCGATGAGACTCTCGCCCCGTATGACCGCCAAGCGCTCGAGATGGTGTTGGTGTCGATCCAGCGGGTCATGCGACTACTGGGCCACGACTCATCCTCCGGTGACGAGACGTCGGGATCCGGCCCAGGCAAGAAAACGAGCCGCTACTACGGGATCAAGCTCGAGGAGCTGTTCGAGACGGGATTGATCAAGGTCGACGATGTCCTGATATCGACGAACGGCGCCTGGCCTGCTACGGCCCGAATCGCCCCCAAAGGCAAGATCGCGATGGATGGCGAGGAATTCGACAACCCCTCGAGCGCAGCGATCGCTGTCAAAGGGAGCCCTGCCAACGGCTGGGACTTCTGGGCTCGACAGACTCCAACCGGGCTCGTCCGGCTGTCCACATTGCGAGCCGAGTATCTGGACCAGTCAACTCCGGCTGGCGACTGAATCCCGCCAGACGGCTAGCGCCACCTGTCGGCGCCGGTCCAACGGTGTCCGCGTCTCCCGAGGCGCAACGCGCCAGCAGTCCAGAGCAACAATCCAGTGGGGGCGGGGACGCCGGGGGATGGCGCCGACGCCATCTCGCGAGACGAGCCGTCGGCGCAGCCGCCGGCGCAACCACCGGCTGATCGGATCGCGAGCACGCGGGCAGCCCCCAGAGAGGGCGCTACCGACGAGCAGCCCGTCGTGACTCAGAGCCAGCCGGTGTCTCGGAAGGAGGTGGCGACGAGGGCCAGGACCGAGATGCCGAGGGCGGCCCGGTACCAGGCGAAGGGGGCAAAGTCGACCCGCCTGACGAGGTTCAGGAGCAGCCGCACCGCCCCCCACCCCGCGATCGCGGCGGCCACCGTTCCCCAAATGAACGCCGCCCGGGCGTCGGTGGGAATACCCGACCAGCCGCCCACATCGATCAGCTTGTACACCGCGGCGCCGGCGATGATCGGCACGCTCATCAGCATGGCGACCCGGGCCGCCTCGGTGCGCGAGAACCCCCGCAGGCGCGCCGCGGTCATGATGGCGCCCGACCGGGACACGCCGGGGACAAGCGCCAACGCCTGAGCGACCCCCAGCGCGACGGCGTCGGTGCGGCCCAGAGCGGTCGGCGTCCGGCGATCACCGCGGCGGTCGGCCCACCACAGCAGGACCCCGAACACGACGAGAGTGCAGGCGGTCACCCACACCCGCTCGTTCCGCTCCAGCACGGCTCCGGCCGTCACCCCCACCACCGCAGCCGGGACCGCGGCCAGCACCAGCAGCCAGGCCCGCGCCCCGTCGGGGCTGCGCCGGCCGGCGACGTGACGCACGCCGGCCACCACCAGCTGGGCGACCTCCCGACCGAAGTAGGCCAGGACCCCCACCAGGGTGCCGGCGTGCAGGACGACCTCGAAGGTGGTCCACAGCCCGGGATCCCCGTCGAACGGCTCCCACCCGGCCAGCCAGGTGACGATCTGCAGGTGCCCGCTGGAGGAGATCGGCAGGAACTCGGTCAGCCCCTGGAGGATGCCGAGGAGCACGGCTTCCAGAACCGACATCGGTGGTTGCCCGCATGCCGGTCAACCCGGCGGGGCGCTCACTCCCCCGAGACCGTCACGTCGGCGACCACGAGGGTGACGCCAGCGGCCGTCATCGGCAGCCAGGTCAGGTCGCTGCCGACGGCCACCACGTCGAACAGCATCCGCTGCAGCGTCGACGCCACGGTGAACTCCCGGATGGGCTCGGCCAACTCGCCGTTGCGGATGCGCAGCCCTTCGGCACCCGTCGAGAAGTCCCCGCTGACGGGGTTCACCCCCGAGTGCAGGCCGCTGACCCCCTGGACGAGCACGCCGCTGTCGATGCCCGCGATCAACTCGGCGGGCGAGGCCGACCCTGGTGTCGCCACCAGCGCCATGCAGCCCACGCCGGGCGTGCTGGCGTAGCCCCGCACGGCCGATCCGGTGGACGCGGCGCCCGAGCGGCGTCCCGTGTAGCCGTTGTGCAGGAACCGCTGCAGGACACCCCCGATCACCAGATCGTTACGGCGTGTGGCGAGACCCTCGCCGTCGGTCTCCCCGGCGCCGAACGCCACCGGATCGGTGGGGTCGTCGGTGAGCGAGAACAGCGGCGAGGCAACGCTCTCGCCGAGGCGGTCGGCGAACAGCGAGCGGCGCTTCAGCACCGCCTCGCCGGACAGCGTGCCGCCCACGATGCCGAGGAACTGAGCCGTGACCCAGGGGTCGAACACCACCGTCGTCCGTTGCGTCGCCGGCTTGCCGGCACCGAGCAGACGCACAGCGCGCTCGACCGCGTCGTCCGCGGCCTGCTGCAGATCCAGGTCCTCGAGGCGGCGACCGACGCTGAAACCGAAGCCGGTCTGCGTGTCGTCGCCCTCTGAGGCCAGCGAGTAGACCGCCAGGTAGCAGCCGGAGTCACGGCCGACGGCCCGGATCCCACTCGTCGTCACGACCGCCCCCACCGAGAGCGAGTCGACGTAGTCCGCCGACTCCACGCCGCAGATGCGACGGTCGCCGGACCGCACCGCACGCTCCAGCTCCAGGGCCAGGTCGATCTTCTGCTCGGGCGTCACCGCGGCAAGCTCCGGGCGATACAGGTCCATGTCCGGAACCGCCACGCCGTCGGGCTCCGCAACGCCGAGGAACTCGTCGGGAGTACCGAACGCGGCGTTGTCGCGGGCGGCCGCCAGCGTCTCGGCCACGATGGCCTCATCACAGCTGCCCGCATGGGCGAACCCCTGGCGCTGGCCGACGACCACCCTGATGCCGACACCGTGCGCGGTGGCCGAGGCGAACGACTCGACCTCCCCCTCCCAGGCCCGGACCTCGGTCTCGGCGGAGCGGACCGCCACCACCTCGATCTGCTCACCGGCGACGGCCTGCGCCACGACGCGGTCACCGAGCGATGCCAGCTCCTCGCCGGTCAGGTCGTCGTGATACACGGCAACGCCCCCGTGGTGCGCGGCGCGGCCGGCGGTCTCAGGCAGCGGTGCCGCCCACGGTGAGGCGCTGGACCCGCAACGTCGGCGTGCCGTCGCCCACGGGCACACCCTGGCCGTCCTTGCCGCACATGCCGGGCGAACCCATGGCGAAGTCGTTGCCCAAGGCGTCGATCAGCATCAGCACCTCGGGCCCGTTGCCGATGAGGTTGCCCTCACGGATGGGGGCGGTGAGGCGACCGTTCTCCACCAGGTAGGCCTCGGTCATGCCGAACACGAAGTCGCCGGTGGCGGTGTTCACCTGCCCGCCGCCGAGGTGCGCCACGTAGACGCCGTGCGGCGTGTCCGCCACGATGTCCTCCGGGTCGCTGTCACCGTTACCGATGAACGTGTTGGTCATGCGCACCATCGGCAGGTGCTGGTAGCTCTCGCGGCGGCCGTTCCCTGAAGACGCCGGGCGATCCGACCGGTCGGCCCGCAGGCGGTCCCACATGTAGTCCATCAGCACGCCGTCCTGGATGAGGACGTTGCGCTGAGCCGGCCGCCCCTCGTCGTCAATGGCGTAGCAACCCCACTCGGTCGGCATGGTCCCGTCGTCGATCAGCGTGACCATGGGGTTCGCAACCTGCTCGCCGATCCGCCCGGCGAACACCGAGGCCTCCTTGGCGATGAGATCGGCTTCGAGACCATGCCCGCAGGCCTCGTGGAAGAGCACTCCCCCACCACCGGGGCCGATGATGACCGGGATGGCGCCGCTGGGTGCCGGCCGGGCCTGGAGCTTCCGCAGCGCACGCTGCGCCGCCACCCGCGCGAGGTCGGTGACGTCGACGGTGTCGAACAGCTCGAAGCCCACCGTGCGACCCACCGACTCCCGGCCGGTCTGCATGCCGGTGTCGCCCGCCGCCACCACCGACACGGTGAAGAGCGTCTTGGTCTGCTCGTCGGAGGCCAGCAGGCCGTCGCTGTTGGCGACCAGGATCGAGCGGTGACTGTCGCCGTAGTTGCACGCCACCTGGGAGATCGCCGCCCCCTCGGCGCGCGCCGCTTCGTCGGCGGCACGCAGCAAGGCAACCTTCCGTGCCTTGGAGACGGCGTCGGGCGGGACGGTCACCTCGTTCGGGGCGGGCGCACCCTGACGCCGTAGCTTGTTGCCCGGGCGTTGCGAGCCACCTGCCCGGGCCGCGGCGGCGGCAGTCTCGGCGGCCGACCGCAGGCCGGCAGGAGTGAGATCGGCCGTGTGTGCGAAACCGATCGACGATCCGGAGCGAACGCGGATGCCGGCGCCGCTCAAGCGCCCGGAGACCAACTCCTCCACCTTGCCGTCATCGAACGCGGCTCGGGAACTCCGCCGGTCCTCGACGAAGACCTCGGCGAAGTCACCGCCGGTGCGCAGCGCCGCCCGCAGGGTGGCGTCGAGGAGTTCCGCATCCGGCATGGTCCTTGACATCACTGCCTCCTTCGCCGCCACGCGCCGCGCCCTCGTGCGGTCGCTGCTAGGGCGACATCCAGGGTACCAACCGCCGATCCCGAACCTGGTCCGGCTCCACGTGCCGGCTCGCTCGCTCGCCCGAATGGACGTGACCGCTCGCCCGGCGGCCCGTAGGGTACGGGTCGTGGCTCTCGAACCAGGTGCCCGCGGCCGGGCAGAACGGGTGGTGAGCGACGCGGACACGGGGGCATCCGTCGGATCCAGCGACCTGCCCTTCCTGGCCACGCCCGTGGTGCTCGCGCTCTGCGAATCCGCCACGCGAGACGCCCTGGCCGGGGCACTGCCGGAGACCTCGACCAGCGTCAGCATGCGAATCCACCTCGATCACGTGCGGCCCATACAGGTGGGACGGCCGGTGTTCGCCACGGCACGCCTCGAACGCGTCGAGGGCCGGCGCCTCACCTTCAGCGTGGAGACGCGCGACAGCGACGGCGATCTGGTCAGCAGCGGGCGGATCGTCCGGATCATCGTCGACCGCCAGAGGTTCGCCCAGCGCATCCCACCGGAGCAATAGACCTCCCGCGCCGGCCGCGCACCCCACCCGACTCCGCGGATTCCGGCAGGCCCACATGCCGACGCGAATCGCACACGACGCCTCGACGTCATCGGCTCGTCGCCGAATTCACCTATCCGTGGGCGGAAAACGCGGCCACACAACTCACGAGTAACCTGGAAAACACCCAGCGACGGACCTAGCCGATGAGAGAGCCGGTCATCGCGCCGGAGTCGCGCCGCAGCCGCGACCGACCCGGACACCAACGCACTGCCGACGAGACGTCGAGGAACCCATGGACCGCAAGCGCACTTGGACCGTTTACGCGCTCCGCGTGGGCATCAGTGCCGGTCTGCTGACGTTCCTCATCTTTCAGGGACCGAATCTCGACGCCTCCAAGCTGCTGCCGGATTGGAATCGCTGGACCCCGTTCTGGCTGTTCGGGGCGTTCGCCCTGGTGGCCCTGTCCCTCTTCCTGGGCGCCCTCCGCTGGCGACAGGTCACCGACGCGCTGCGCCTCGACGTGCCCATGCGCGGGATCCTCTCGCACTTCATGGCGGGGCAGTTCGTGTCGAACGTGATGCCGACCACCATCGGCGGGGACGTCCTGCGGGTCACCCGCGTTGCCGCCCACACGGGAAACCGCCCCGCCGGTTTCGCCTCGGTGATCTTCGAGCGACTCTCCGGATGGCTGGTTCTGCCGCTCTTCACGTTCGTCGGCCTGGCGCTCAACCCGCCGCTCGCCCGGCTGGGGGCATCGTCGGCCACCGCCATCGCGCTGGCCTGCATCACGCTGGGCGCCTTCAGTGCGCTGCTTTACATCGTCGGGCACTCCGCCACCGGCCGCTGGCTGGCAGGACGCACCGGCATCGCGCGCTACTTCAACGCCATGCACCTCGCACTGGAGGCGCTGAGGGCGCAGCCGCGCGCGGCCGTCCGGCTGCTCCTCGCCTCATTCGCCTACCAGCTCTCGATCCTGCTGGCCGTCGGCTGCGCCACCGAGGCCATGGGCATCGACGAGGTGGGGTTCACCGCCCTCCTGGTCTTCTTCCCCGCCGTGCTGATGCTCCAGGTCCTGCCGCTCGGCATCGGTGGGCTCGGGGTGCGCGAGGCTTCGCTGGTCTTCTTCCTCGGCGCTGTTGGGGCGCCGGAGGAGCAAGCCTTCTCGCTCGGGCTGCTCATCGGTCTGCTGATCCTCATCTGCAGCCTCCCGGGGCTGCCCGCAGTGCTCTTCGGCGGCCGGCTCTTCAGCAGGCGCCGCACCCCGGCCGACCCGCCGGCGGACGATGAACGCGCTGAGGTTCTCGTCTCAGGCCGGACGTGACCACCGACGTCGCTCCGCCGGACGGTCGACTCGGGCGCGGCTCGCGGGCTGGCTCAGCGCTGTCGTCAACTGTCGAATCGCTGAGAACAACCGTCGCCGAACACTCCACCCGCGAACGCCCCACCCGCCAGGCCCTCGGGATTCGCTGGTGGCGGGAAGCCCTTCTCATCGGCCTGTTCTATCTCGGCTACAGCCTCGTCCGTAACCAGTTCGGGTCCGCCGCGGTGGGACCGGGTCTGGCGCTGAACAACGCCGAGATCGTCATCGAACTGGAGCGGTCGCTGGGCCTCTACATCGAATCCACCGTGCAGGGTTGGTTCTTGGGATGGGACGCTTTCATCTCCGTGTGGAACGTCTTCTATGGCCTACTGCACTTCGCGGTGACGTTCTTCACGTTGACGTGGCTCTACCTGCGGTTCCCGGAGGTCTACCAGCGCTGGCGGACCACCGGCCTGCTCTGCACCGGCTTGGGTCTGGTCGGCTTCGCCCTGTTCCCGCTCATGCCACCCCGCCTGCTCGGCGACTGCGGCGCGTACGGCGCCTGCCTCGTCGACACCGGTTTCGTCGACACGATGGTCCACTACAAGGGGTTGTGGTCGTTCGACTCGGGCACCTTCCAGAAGCTCTCCAACCAGTACGCGGCGATGCCGAGCATCCACTTCGCCTGGGCGTTCTGGTGCTTCCTTGCGCTCCGGGGCCGGATTCGCAGCGGTTGGGGGCGCGTGTGCCTCTATCTCTATCCCCCACTGACCCTGTACGCCGTCGTCGTCACGGCGAACCACTACTGGGTCGACGCTGTTGCGGGCGTCGTGTGCGTCCTGCTGGCGCTGGCGTGGACCACGCCGCTGGTGCACCTGGCGCAGAATCGACGGCAGCGGGCCCGGCCGACCGGAGCGGAGCCGGGAACCGGCACCAGCGTCCCGGCAACCGGCTAGCCACTAAGGTGCCCACAGGTTGTCCCCGGCCGACGATCCAATCGAGGCTCCACAATGCTCCTGAACCGGGTCATCACGCCTGCTGTCCTGCGGACGATGGGCTACGAGGAACTCGACGCGCTCGCCGAGGAGATCCGAGCCTTCATCGTGGAGGCCGTCACCACGCACGGCGGCCACCTGGGCTCGAACCTGGGGGCGGTCGAACTGACGCTCGCCCTGCACCGCGTCTTCAACTCCCCCACCGACGCGATCATCTGGGACACCGGACATCAGACCTACGTCCACAAGATCGTGACCGGCCGGGCTCACTTGTTCGAGGAACTGCGCAAGCCGGGCGGGCTGTCGGGATATCCCTCGCGTGAGGAGTCGGAGCACGACTGGGTCGAGAACAGCCACGCGTCAACCTCGCTGAGCTACGCCCACGGCCTGGCGCTCGCCTACCGGTCGGCCGAGCAGCGCGGCGGTGCCCGGCGGCGGGTGGTGGCCGTGATCGGCGACGGGTCGATGACAGGAGGGATGGCGTTCGAGGGTCTCAACAACCTCGGGCATTCCAACCTCGACGTCGTCATCATCTTCAACGACAACGGCCGCTCGTACGCCCCGACGGTGTCTCGGCTCAGCGAACGCCTCGCGCGCCTGCAGGTGAACCCGACGTTCGTCCAGCAGCAGGAACGGGTGGAGCGGATCCTGGGGGATCTCCCGCTCGTGGGTGACCACGTCGACCGGGTCCTCGACGCCCTCAAGGCAGGCGTGCGCGAGCTGTCGGAGTCGCCGTCGTTCTTCACCGACCTCGGAGTCCGCTATACCGGGCCGTTCGACGGCCACGACGTCCGCAACCTCGAACGCAGCCTGCGCCACGCGGCGGAGTTGAAGGGTCCGGTCGTCGTGCACGTTCTCACCGAGAAGGGCCGCGGCTACGAGCCGGCTGAGCGTGACCCAATCAAGCGCATGCACGACACGTCGCAGACCAAGCTTGGCAGCTACACCCAGGCCTTCGCCGACGCCATCGTAAAGGAGGCCGAATCCCGGCCGGAGTTGGTGGCGATCACCGCCGCCATGCCCGACTCCACGGGCCTGCTGGCCTTCAAGGAGCGCTTCCCCGATCGGTTCGTGGACGTGGGCATCGCCGAGCAACACGCCGTCACATCGGCCGCCGGTATGGCGATGGGTGGTCTGCGTCCCGTCGTCGCCATCTACTCGACGTTCCTCACCCGGGCGTTCGATCAGGTCAACCTCGATGTCGGGCTGCATCGCCAACCGGTGATCTTCTGCGTGGATCGAGCGGGGATCACCGGCGACGACGGCCCATCACACCACGGGATCCTCGACATGGCCCTGCTCACAAAAGTCCCGGGCATGTGCGTGATGGCGCCGTCGTCGTACCAGGAATTGGAGGCCATGCTGGCGCAGGCGCTGGAGATGACCGATGGTCCCGTCGCCATCCGCTGGCCGAAGACCGAGGCGCGCCAGGTTCCCGAGGACGAGGTCGGCCACGGGCTGGCCGGCCGCAAGGTTCGCAGCGGCGAGACGGCCTGCCTGCTGGCCGTGGGCAAGATGCTGGAAGCCGCCGAGAGTGCCGCCGACATTCTCGAGAGCCACGGGATCTCGACATCGGTCTGGGACGTGCGGGTGGTGGCGCCGCTGGATGAGGCAATGCTGAGCGATGCCCGCTCGCACTCCCTCGTCGTCACCATCGAGGACGGGATTCGCGCGGGCGGCGCCGGGTCGTGCATCGCCACAGCCCTGAGCGAGACCGCCGGCGCCGGACCTGCCCCGGCGATAAGGATTGTCGGCATCCCGACGATGTACCTACCGCACGGCAAGCCGGACCAGATCCTCGCCGCGTGCGGCCTCGACGCGGCCGGCATCGCAGCGACAGCGCGAGAGGCCCTCGGCTGACGGAGTCCCGCCACGCGCCTCGGCGGCGGGCGGGTTTCTGGAAACCTACTGGTAGAAGGGGTTCTCGCCGGCCGCGTGATCGGTCACGTCGATCACGTCGAGGATCTCCGGCACGTGCTGGGAGATGATCGCGGCGACGCCCTGATGCAAGGTGGCGGCGCTCATGGTGCATCCCTGGCAGCCTCCGCCCATGAGCAGGAACGCCTTGCTGTCCTCCACCCTGATGAGTTCCACGTACCCGCCGTGGGCGGCCAGGGACGGGTTCACGTGGTTGTTCAGCAGGCTCTGGAGGCGCTCGGTAACAGAGTCCGACTCCGACAGGTCGATGCGGTCGCCCATGTCGGGCCGGTTGGGGTTACGGATCACCAAGCCCCCCTGCAAGGAGTTACTCGGCACGTCCAGGGTTGCACCGGTGAGGCTCTCGACGGAGTCCTCGGGAACAATGATCGTCAGCCCACCGATCTCGAAGACCGCGTCGCCGCCGTCGACCCTTTCGATCTCGTGCAACGACAGGTCGTAGCTGAACTCGAAGGTCATGCTCGGCGACATCTCCGTGCCCGAGACGGCAACGCGCAGCCCGAGCGCGGCGCCGTCGGGTTCGTCGGCCAGCGCGCCGATAACGACCTCGGCGGCTTCGTCGGTCACCTGCATGATGGCGGGCGTGGCGGTGGCGGTTGCAGTTGCGGTCGAGCTCGCGACCGAATCGGTGTTCACACAGGGCAGGATATAGGCTTCCACGCGTCTGCCCCGCCGAATAACCGGTTCGGCCGGTAAAACCGGCACGTGGACCGTCGAGAGAACAAGGGAGTTCGGCGTGAGCGAGTCTCGGGTAACCATGAGCCTGGTCGGCCCGGTCGCGCTCGTCAGGATCGACGACGGCAAGGTCAACGCCATCGACCCCGGGCTGCTCGACAGCCTGTGGGGCGCCCTCGACACCGCCGAGGCCCATGCTGAGGCCGTCGTCCTGGCGGGGCGTCCCGGGGTTTTCTCCGCCGGCCTCGACCTCAACGTGGTACGCACCAGCACTCGCGCCGCGTGGGACCTGCTTCACAAGGGCTCCGAGATCTTCCTGCGACTCGCGGAATTCCCGCGTCCGGTGGTGGCGGCCTGCACGGGCCACGCCTTGGCCGCGGGGGCCGTGATTCTGCTCTGCTGCGATGTCCGCGTCTGCTCGGCGGGCGACTTCAAGATCGGCCTCAACGAGGTGGCCATCGGACTGGCCCTCCCGGAGTTGGTCGTGGAGCTGGCACGCAAGCGGATGTCGCCCCGCCACTTCACCGTGGCCTGCAACACCGCGCAGATCTACTCGCCGACCGAGGCCGTCGACGTCGGGTTCCTTGATCGCGCGGGCTCATCCGACGCCACGAGTGATGCCCTGCAGGTGGCCACGGAACTCGCCCACCGCCTCAACGCCGACGCGTTCGCAAGAACGCGCCAAGTGACCTGCCAGGGGCTTGCCGGCACGATCATGCGCAACGCAGGCGCCTTGATGGAGGCTCGGCGGGCAGGATCCGCCACTACGTAGACAACCGGGCGTCGCCACCGCCCGCGGCCAGGTGCCGATCTTCCGACCTGCAGCCCCCGATTGGCCGGGCGGTCCGCTCCGGCGAGTGAACTCAGCGCAGGTGACGACCGCAGATCGGCCAGGGGAACCAGCCCCGGCGGGCGAACAGGAGCCGCGCACGCGCATCCTGCACCACGGGTGCGGCCCAGTGCGGGCGCCCGGTGCCGCCGACCGACTCCCAGGTCGACTGGTCGAACTGGTAGGCGCCGTAGTAGCCGTTGCCAGTGTTGACGAGGTAGTTGTTGGTCGACTCGCAGTTGCGCAACGCCGCCCACTGCGCCGGCGTGGGATCTCTCCGCCCGCGGCGGGCCATTTCCCGGTCCGCCTCGCCGTGGATCGCCGCGACGGACGCCACCCAGCGCGCCTCCGCCAACCGCTCCTCCAGCAGCGGGATGTCGCGCTGCGCCAGCTGGATGTCGCGATGCACGACATCGATCCGGTCGATGACGAGCACCAGACGGCTGCCCGCCTCCTCCAGCAGTCGCTCGTACTCGCTGTACGCATCGGCGATGGCACCGGCCCGCGCCTCGAGCAGGGTCTGCAGGTACAAGGCATCGATGAGGTGATCCAGAGCCAACAGTTCCCCGCTCAGAGAACCGAAGCGACCGGTCACGTAGGACGCCACGAGATAGTCCGCGGCGCGGTTCCGGGACTCGATCACGTCGCGGATCAGCACCCGTTCCAGCCCGACCAGATCGGCGGCCTCCGCAACGAGGCCGTCGAACTCCTCCGCTCGCTCCGCCAGTCTCCGGTTGGCCGCCGCCAGGTTTTCCTGCGCCCAGTCGAGGTCCTCCTGCGCCAGCCGGTGGTTCGTGAAAGGGGGATCCTCGTCGCTGCCAAACTCGCGGGCGGTCGCGCCCGGGGCGATCGCGGCGACACCCGCCACCACAGCGAGCGCCATGAGGTAGCCCCACCTGCGGGGGCGGAGCGAAGTGTTGTTCGTGCCCATCAGTGCAGTTTCCCTACCGCGAAACTCCCACGAACACCAAATCCGCTCGTGGCGCAGGTGCGCCGTCCCCGCTGTTGCGCCGGTCGGGGGGACTATGGGCCTACGGTCTTCGACAATGTGCCCTGATGCGTCGGCTTCCTCCGGCTATGACGCCGTCGTCGTCGTCTCCTTCGGCGGCCCCGAAGCGCCCGACGAGGTGATTCCGTTCCTCCGCAACGTGACCCGCGGGCGCAACGTACCCGAGCGCCGTCTCGAGGAGGTGGCCCAGCACTACCTGGCCCGCGGCGGCCGCAGCCCTATCAACGACCAGAACCGCCGCTTCGTGGCCGCACTGAGTTCAGCTCTAGGGGACGGCGACCTCGCGCTGCCTGTCTACTGGGGTAACCGCAACTGGCATCCAATGCTGGCCGACACCGTGGCTGCGATGCGCTCCGACGGCGTGCGGCGAGCGCTGGCGTTCGTGACCTCGGCGTTCGGTTCGTACTCGGGATGCCGCCAGTACAGCGAGGACATCATCGGGGCCGTGGCGGGCTGCAAGGGGGAGCCGGAGATCCACAAGCTGCGGCTCTTCTGCAACCACCCGGGCTTCATCGAACCAATGGCGGAGGGGGTGCGCGGCGCGCTGGTCCGCCTGGCGGGTGCGGGAGCGACCAGCCCGGCCCGGCTGGTGTTCTCGGCGCACAGCATCCCGGAGGCCATGGCGACCGCCGCACCCTACGAGCGGCAACTGCGCGAGGCAGCGGCACTCATCGCCGAGCGAGTGCCACGGGGGCGACGGCCTGGGGATGCCGCCGAGTGGGATCTGGTGTACCAGAGCCGGAGCGGGCCACAGCACATGCCCTGGCTGGAGCCCGATGTGGTCGACCACCTCACAGCGTTGCACGCCGAGGGCGTCCACGACGTGGTTCTGGTTCCCCTGGGGTTCGTGTCGGACCACATGGAGGTGATCCACGACCTCGATGACGAGGCCGCCGGCGCCGCGGCGGCCCTGGGCATGCGTCTGATCCGCTCACCTACCGTGGGGACCCATCCGGCCTTCGTCGACATGATCGTGGAGTTGATCCGCGAGCGAATCGAGCCGGGCACGACGCGCCGCTCCCTCGGCACGTCCGGCGCTTGGCCCGACCAGTGCCCGGCGACCTGCTGCGCCGCGAGCTAGACGTTGAAGCGGATCTCGATGACGTCGCCGTCGCCGACGACGTAGGAGCGACCTTCGGCGCGCAGGCGGCCGGCGGCGCGGGCGGCCGGCCACGAGCCGATCTCCAGCAGCTCGGCCCACTGGATCGTCTCGGCCCGGATGAAGCCCCGCCGGAAGTCGGTGTGAATCAGCCCGGCGCAGACGTCGGCCGCGCTGCCGGCCGGGAAGGGCCAGGCTCGTGTCTCCTTCGGGCCCGTGGTGAAGAACGTGTGCAGGCCCAGAGCGCGGTGCGAGGCGGCAACGAGTCGCGCCAGGGCACCCTCACCGAGGTCGAGACTCTCCGCCATCTCCGCCCGATCGTCGACGGGGAGTTGCGCCACCTCGGCCTCGAGCTGCGCGCACACCGCCAGCGTCTCCGCTCCGCCCAACTCCGACGCCACGGCATCCACGGCGGCCTGCACGTCGACCGGCGCCGCCTCCTCGCCGGTGTTGACCACGGCGACGACGGGCTTGTTGGTCAGCAGGAAGCACGGGGCGAGCAGCGCACGCTCTGCGCGGGGAAGATCGCTTCGCCACAGCGGCGTCCCGCCGGCGAGAGCGGCGGCGGCCCGCTCCATCCGCGCCACCTCGGGGCCGACGGTGGCGTCGCCCTTGGCCTGGCGTCGCTTCTTGTCGATCTGGCGCTCCAGGCTCTCGAGGTCGGCCAGGCTGAGTTCCAGTTCGAGGGTGTAGAGCGACTCCACCGGATCGCTGACGCCTTCGACTTCCTCGCCCGGGAATGCCCGGAGAACAAGAACAATGGCGTCGAGCTCCCGGATCCCGCCGAGGAAGCGGTTGCCGAGACCCTCTCCGGCGGCGGCTCCGGCGGCCAGCCCGCCGATGTCGGTGAACTGCACGGTCGCCGGCGTGATCGTGGCCGACTCGCTCATCCGGGCGAGGCGCTCGAGGCGCTCATCGGCCACCTTGGCGTCGCCAAGGTGGGTGCCGGTCGTGGCGAACGGGTAGGGAGCCACCGGTGAGTCACCACCGGTCAGCGCGTTGAAGACCGTCGACTTGCCGGAGTTGGGCAGGCCCGTAAGCCCAAATCGCTGCACAGCGGCCGCAGCGTACCGGCGCTCTCTGCGGGGTGGACAACGGTGGGGCCGGTCGACCGGCTGCGAGCTTGCCGGGGTGTGGCCGATAGGCTCGTCGGCCGGGAGGTACTCATGTCGAAGCGCACCCAGCGCAAGCGGGCCAACGCCCGGCGCAAGAAGGCCAACCACGGGCGCAAGCCGAACGTCGGGCGCAACTCCTAGCCCCGCGGCGGCGCCACGGCGCTCCCAGCCGCCCGCACCTCCGATGCCCCCGGAACCCTCCCCGGCACCCGATCACGCCGAGTCCGGGCAGGCAGCACCCGACCTTCCGGCGCTCATCTTCGACGGCGACTGCGCCTTCTGCGAGCGCTGCGCCACCTGGATCGCCGCCCGTCTCCCGACCGGAACACCGGTCCTCGCATCCCAGCAAACCGACCTCGCCGCGCTGGGCCTGAGCGCTCGGCAGGCAGCGGACGCCGCCTGGTGGATCGACACCGACGGCCAAACCCACCGCGGCCACCGCGCCATCGCCGCCGCGCTAGGGACCTGCGGAGGTGTCTGGAGCCGCATCGGGCGGCTGCTGACGGTCCCCCTGATCTCTCCCCTCGCAGCCGGCGTCTACGAGCTAGTCGCCCGCAACCGCCACCGCCTCGGCTGCAGGAACTGCCTCAAGAGAACCACCCGAGGCGGCCCCGCGTTCTCCTGAGATAGCGGGGAGGCCGCGACGCCGGGTGACGGCGCCGGCAGCCGGCGCCCGGACTGCCGCTAGGCGGCGACGAACTTCTCGTATTCCTCCGAGGTGTCCACCTCGTGCTCGAACTGGATGACGCCGATCTCGGTGAACCGGTCCCGCAGCCAGGCGTCGCCGGCGTCGAGCAGCCCGAGCTTGCGGCAGTTCGGCACAATCTTCGAGAAGAGCATCTTCTGGAACATGGTCCGCTCGGGCGGCAGGTTCAACAGCAACTCCACCATCGGCTTCACCGGCACGCCGAGCCGCTCCCACACCTCCTGGGACAGGAACCGGTCGCGCATCCGTACGGCTGCCTCGAAGGCGAACTCCTGCCGCTCGCGGATCTCGGCCTGCGTGAGTTGGCTGTAGTACTCCTGCAGGCTGAGAACACCGAAGGCCACGTGCCGCGCCTCGTCGGCCATGACGTAGCGCAGCAGTTGCCGCAGGAGGGGCTCCTCGGTGCCGGCGTGCATGAAGCCGAAGGCGGCCAGGGCGAGGCCCTCCACCATGATCTGCATGCCGAGGTAGGTCATGTCCCAGCGGCTGTCGTTGATGATGTCGTCGAGCAGCAGGCGCAGGTGCGGGTTGATGGGGTACTCGCTGTCGAGCTTGGTGCGGAGGTAGCGCCCGAAGACCTCCACGTGCCGGGCCTCGTCCACGACCTGGGTGGCGGCGTAGAACTTGGCATCGATCCACGGAACAGTCTCGACAATCTTGGCGGTGCACAGCAGCGCCCCCTGCTCACCGTGGAGGAACTGGCTCAGGCGCCAGGCGATCGCCTCGGCGCGGTACTCGGCCCACTCCTTGTCGCCCCATTTGTGCAGCGGCGAGGATGGGTGGCCCGCCAGGTCCTCCCGCGTGGGGGGCAGCGCGTCGCCGACGCGGAAGATCGTGCTGGGATCCACGTCCAGTTCCCAGGGAAGGTCGTTGGCGTTCCACTGCGACGTCTTGCCCTTCTCGTACAGCTTCTCCAGCTTCGGGCGGGCGCCCTTGTGGTAGTCCCAGGTGAACAACGCGTCGGACTGGTCGGGGACGATGTGCTCGACCTCATCGGAGTGGGCGTTCGAGCGGCAGATGTCGAGGATCGTGTCGACGTCGTTGACCGACATCCTGTCGAGGATTGCGGCGTCGCTGCGGTGCTCGGTGCTCGTCATGATCAGTCTCGCTGCCTTGAGGGCGCAGGCCGCCGGAGCAGGTGGTCCGACCGCCGTCGCGCCGGAATGTGATTGCAGGCTATCCCCGCCCGGGACGAAGCCAGAACGCGCCTCGCACGCCGACTCCGGCGATCCGCGCAACTCCGCGACCTCGGATAGTCTGCGGGCGTCGGAGGGCTGCGATTCGTGCGGGATTGCGGCAAGAGGCCGGGCGACCGCCCTGGGCGGCTCACGTGCCGCAGTTCGCCGGACACCGGGACAGGGCGACACACCCGCGACCCAGAGAACCGCAAACAGAAGCGAGGAGAACATGAGACGAGGACTATCGGGACTGCTGGCAATCCTGCTGGCCACTGTGATGGTGGCCTCGGCCTGCGCGGGAGACGACGGCAGCGCCGACGCTGCCGACGCGGCGATGACCGCGGCGCAGGGCGCCCTGTCGGACGCCACCGTTGCGCAAGCGGAGGCACAGGCGGCAACAGCGCAGGCCGCGGCCGCCTCCGCCTCTGCTCGGGAAGCGAGTGCGGCGGCGGCGCTGGCGCAAGCGACCGCCGAGGGCAACCAGGAAGCGGTCATCGCGGCCGAGGCGGCTCTGGCAGACGCCCGGGCGGCAGCCGATGAAGCGAGCGAACGGGCAGCCGCCGCCCAAGCGGAGGCTGACGACGCCCGAGCAGCGGCAGCGGCCGCGGCGGAGCAGGTCGCTGCCTCATCTGATGAGGCCCCAGTCGCACCACCACCCGAGCCGCCGGCGGAAGCGATAGACCTCACGGCCGCGCTGGTCTTCGACATCGGCGGGCGCGGCGACCAGTCGTTCAACGACTCCGCCGCGGCCGGCCTGGACAGGGCCGCCGCCGAGTTGGGAGTGCAGACCTCTGAGGCCTCGCCCAACCCGGATGGCTCCAACCGCGCCGAGTTGCTGCAACTCTCCGCCGACGGCGCCGACGTTGTCTTCGGCGTGGGCTTCCTGTTCGGTGAGTCGATCACCGAGGTGGCGGCCAACAACCCCGACACCTATTTCGGCATCATCGACAGCGCCCCCGACGGCACCGACAACCTCGCCGGGCTGGTCTTCGCCGAGCATGAGGGCTCGTTCCTCGTCGGCGTGGCCGCGGCGATGAAGTCCACCACTGGCAGAGTGGGCTTCATCGGCGGCGTGGACATCCCGCTCATCCGCCGGTTCCACGCCGGATTCGAGGCCGGCGCCCGGGAAGTCAACCCCGACATCGAGATCGACGCCACCTACGTGACCGAGCCGCCGGACTTCGACGGCTGGTCGCAACCGGCGGAGGCCAAGATCATCTCCCAGTCCATGTACGAGGAAGGCGCCGACGTCATCTACCACGCCGCCGGCGGCTCGGGCGCGGGCCTGTTCGAGGCGGCCAAGGAGTTCAGCGAGGCCGGGGGCTCCAAGGTTTGGGCCATCGGCGTGGACTCCGACCAGTACAACACCTCCGACGAGTCGGTCCGGCCGTACATCCTCACGTCGATGCTCAAGCGGGTGGACGTGGCCGTCTACAACACCATCGCGGCGGTCGTCAACGGCGACTTCAGGGGCGGCACAACGGTGTTCAACCTGGCCGTCGACGGCGTGGGCTACTCCACGAGCGGCGGGTTCATCGACGACATCGTCCCGCAACTCGAGGAGTTCAAGCAGGCCATCGTGGGTGGCAGCATCGTCGTTCCGGAGACAACCGAACGCGGGGGCGGTGAGGACGTGAGCGCCGCGCTGGTGTTCGACATCGGCGGGCGCGGCGACCAGTCGTTCAACGATTCAGCCGCAGCCGGTCTGGACAGGGCGGCCGAACTGCTGGGCGTCAACACCTCCGAGGCCTCTCCCAACCCGGACGGCTCCAACCGCGCTGAGTTGCTGCAACTCTCCGCCGACGGTTCCAACCTGGTCATCGGCGTGGGCTTCCTGTTCGGCGAGTCGATCACCGCAGTGGCGGCCAACAACCCCGACACGTTCTTCGGCATCATCGACAGCGCCCCGGACGGCACCGACAACCTCGCCGGGCTGGTCTTCGCCGAGCACGAGGGCTCGTTCCTGGTGGGCGCCGCTGCGGCGCTGAAGTCCACGACCGGCAGAGTGGGCTTCATCGGCGGCGTGGACATCCCGCTCATCCGCCGGTTCCACGCCGGATTCGAGGCCGGCGCCCGCGCCGTCAACCCCGACATCGAGATCGACGCCACCTACGTGACCGAGCCGCCGGACTTCGACGGCTGGTCGCAACCGGCGGAGGCCAAGATCATCTCCCAGTCCATGTACGAGGAAGGCGCCGACGTGATCTACCACGCGGCCGGCGGCTCGGGTGCGGGTCTGTTCGAGGCGGCCAAGGAGTTCAGCGAGGCCGGGGGCTCCAAGGTTTGGGCCATCGGCGTGGACTCCGACCAGTACTTCACGTCCTCCGAGGAGGTGCGGCCGTACATCCTCAGCTCGATGCTCAAGCGCGTCGATGTCGCCGTCTACGACACCATCGAGCGGGTCGTCAACGGCACGTTCACCGGTGGCGTCGTAGTCTTCGACCTGTCCGTCGACGGTGTGGGGTACTCCATCTCCGGCGGGTTCATCGGCGACATCATCCCGCAGCTCGAGGACTACAAGCAGCAGATCATCCGCGGCGACATCGTCGTTCCCGAGACCACCGGCTAATCGAACAGGCGAACTGCCGCCGGTGCGAGGTCACGGACACACCCGTGACCTCGCACCGGCGGCCCGTCCGACTCAACCGGACCGCGGGAGAACGCCCGGCGTGGCGTGATCACGCGGCCGGCAGCCCGGGCGTGCCAAGCTAGGCAGCGACCAGACGACGGAGGACGGCACGCCTCGTGACGACACCCGCCCTCGCTCTCGAGGACATCACCAAACGCTTCCCGGGGGTGCTCGCCAACGACCGCGTGAACCTGACAGTGGCCGAGGGAGAGATCCACGCCATCTGCGGCGAGAACGGCGCCGGCAAGTCCACGCTCATGAACGTGGTCTACGGCATGCTCCCCGCCGACGAGGGGCGCATTCTCGTCAACGGCGAAGAGGTCCACTTCCGCTCGCCCCGCGACGCCCTCGCCGCCGGGATCGGCATGGTGCACCAGCACTTCATGCTGGCGGACAATCTCACGGTTCTCGAGAACATCATCCTGGGCGCCGAGCCGACCCGCGGCGCCGGCCGCCTGGACTTCGCTTCGGCCAAGCGCCGCATCACCGAACTCGGTGATGCCTACGGGCTGGACGTCGACCTCGACGAGCCGGTCGAGAATCTGGGGGTTGGTGAGCGCCAGCGCGTCGAGATCATCAAGGTGCTCTACCGCGGCGCCCGCATCCTCATCCTCGACGAGCCCACCTCCGTGCTGGTGCCCCACGAGGTGGAGGAGTTGTTCCGCAACATGCGCGACATGTGCGCCCGCGGCGAAACGATCATCTTCATCGACCACAAACTCGACGAGGTGCTGGAAATCGCCGACACCATCACCGTATTGCGCGCCGGACGAACCGTCGGAACGGTCACGCCGGACGAGGTCACCCCCCGGGACTTGGCGGAACTGATGGTCGGCTCGGAGCTTCCCAAGCCGGGCGCGAAGACAAGCACGACACAGGAGGGCGTTGCTCTGGAGGTAGACGACCTCTCCGTCGTCGACGATGACGCGCGCGAGGTCGTGCGGGGCATCGACCTGGAGGTCCGCAAGGGTGAGATCCTCGGGGTGGCCGGCGTGGAGGGCAACGGCCAGATCGAGATGGTGGAGGCGCTGTTGGGCATCCGCCCGTTGTCGCGGGGCCGCATCCTCCTGGAGGGCACCGACATCAGCGACTGGCCGGTGCGCAAGCGCCGCGAGGCCGGAATCGGCTACATCCCGGAGGACCGTCACCGCCGGGGCCTGCTGCTTTCCGCCCCTCTGTGGGAGAACGCCATGTGCGGCCACCAGACCAAGGAGCCGTACTCGCGCCACGGCTTCTGGCTCAACCGAAAGGGCGCCCGCGACAAGACGCGGGAACTCATCGCCGCCTTCGACGTGCGCACACCGGGGCCCGACGTAGCCGCACACGCCCTTTCCGGGGGCAACCAGCAGAAGCTGATCATCGGCCGCGAGATGATCATGGCGCCGCGCCTGCTGATCGCCGCCCACCCGACCCGGGGCATCGACGTTGGCGCCCAGGCCGCTGTCTGGGAGACGCTGCGCCGGGCCCGCGAGGAAGGGCTGGCCGTGCTGCTGGTCTCCGCCGACCTGGACGAACTCATCGGGCTGTCCGACCGGCTGCAGGTCATCTTCCGGGGGCAGATCTCCGTCGGCCTGGACCCGGCGACCGTGACGCCCCGCGAACTTGGGGCCCACATGACCGGCGCCGCCGCCGACACGCAGCACGCATGAGTACCTCCGGCCCGCCAAGGTGTCGCAGCGGAGCGGGGAACGGCCGGCCGTGAGCAGCCGCGCGTCGTACCGGCTCCCGGCCCACCGCCGCTTCGCACTGGCGATGGCGGCGCCGCTGGCGGCACTCGTCCTGTCGCTGCTGGTGGCGTCCCTGGCGCTGGTCGCCAGCGGCAGCAACCCCTTCCCGGCCTACCAGCGGATGTTCGCCTACGGGTTCGAACTCGAGACGCTCATCAGCATGGTGAACCGCGCCACGACGCTGTACCTGTCAGCGGTGGCCGTGGCGATCGGCTTCCGCATGAACCTCTTCAACATCGGGGTGGAAGGCCAGTACATCCTGGCGTCGATCATCGCCGCGCAAGTGGCCTCCGATCTGTCGCTGCCGGCCCCGCTGCACCTCACCGTCATCATCCTGGTGGCCATGGCCGTCGGATCCATCTGGGCCCTGATCGCCGGTGTGCTCAAGGTGAACTGCGGCATCCACGAGGTCATCTCCACGATCATGCTGAACGCCATTGCCATCAAGTTCGTGGTGGCGATGCTGTTCCGACAATGGGACGTGCCCGACGAGAGCCTCAACCAGGAGACCGCCGAGATCCCGCCCTCGGGGCGCATGCCGAACCTGAACGGCTTCGTCGAGACGTTCACGCGCGAGATCGGCAAGGGCAAGGTGCTCTGGGGGTTCGTGATCGTGGCGATCATCATCGGGCTGCTGTACTGGGTCTACGTGTCCCACACCCGGCCCGGTTACGACCTGCGAGCGTCGGGAATCAACCCGCTGGCCGCCGAAGCCTCGGGGGTCCCGCCGGGGCGCACGATCGTCGTGGCCATGGCGCTCAGCGGCGCGGTCGGCGGCCTCGTGGGCCTTCCCGAGGTGCTGGGCCGTGATTTCGCCTACGGCCTGCAGTTCACCCAGGGGCTGGGCTTCGCCGGCATCGCCGTGGCGCTTCTGGGCCAGAACCACCCGGCGGGTATCGCCGTCGGCGCCCTGGTCTTCGGGTTCCTCGACAGCGCCGCACCCATCCTCGACGTGCACGGTGACGCACCACAGGAAATCGTCGAGATCATGAAGGGCATCATTATCTTCGCCGCGGTCATCACGTACGTCGTGGTGCAGCGGCGGCGCCAGGACGAGGAGGCCCGCATCGCCTCGCTCGCCCTGGCATCGGCCGATCCGGAACATCCACCGGCCGCGCCGTCCGATGAGCCCGAGCCCGAGGCGAGGCCCACGTCATGAGCATCTCCTCCGAGACCGCCGCCGGCGGCGACTCGCCCGCTCCCTGGAACCCGTTCAAGCGCTTCGCCGGGCCACCCGGCTGGTACCCGCGGCCCACCACTACGCAGCAGGAGCGGCAGTACCAGAAGCGGCTGCGTCTCGCGATCTTCGTGGTCATCGCGGTGGCGCTCATCGCCCTCACCGAGCAGTTCGCCAGGCCGGCCACCGATCAGCTCTCCTTCAGCACTACTTGGTCCATCGCGCTCGCCTACGCGGTGCCGATCCTGATGCCCGCCATGGGAGGCATCTTCGCCGAGCGCGCCGGTGTTGTGAACATCGGTCTGGAGGGAATGCTCATCCTCGGCACCTGGTTCGGGGCCTGGGGAGCCCTGGAGTTCGGACCGTGGTGGGGGATGCTCATCGGCGCCGCCGGCGGGGCGCTCGGAGGCCTGCTGCATGCCATCGCAACGGTCAGCTTCGGCGTCGACCACATCATCTCGGGTGCCGCAATCCTGGTCATGGCCCCGGGCATCACCCGATTTCTGTCCGACAAGGTGTTCGCAGGCCGTCCCGGCGGGGGCATCACGCAGTCCCCCCGCGTCGAGGATGTGGACTCCTTCAGCATCCCGTTCCTCGCCGGCGGGGCCGGCACCGCCGACGCCCTCGGGCGCATCGAGAGTTGGGACTGGTTCTGGATCTCTGACGCTGCCGGGATCTTCCGCGGCTTCCTCTGGAACGTGTCGTGGCTCACGCTGATCGCGTACGCGACGGTTCCCATCTCGGTCTGGCTGCTGTGGCGGACCTCGTTCGGCCTCCGGCTGCGCAGTTGCGGCGAGCATCCCATCGCCGCTGACAGCCTTGGCGTGGACGTCTACCGTTACAAGTACTACGGCGTGGTGCTGTCGGGCGCCTTCGCCGGCTACGGGGGCGCCTTCCTGGTCATCGAGCTGACCGGCATCTACCGGGAGGGCCAAACGGCCGGCAGGGGCTTCATCGGCCTGGCCACCACCATCTTCGGCAACTGGCGACCAGTCGGCGCCGCCCTGGGCGGGCTGCTCTTCGGGTTCGCCGACACGCTGCAGTTACGCGACAGGGCCGCGGTCCACGGGCTCCTACTGCTCGTCGTGCTCGCCCTGGGTGTTCTCATGCTCCGCTTCCTGATGAAGCGGCGGTACCGCGCCGCGACCGGCTTGGCCATCGCCGCCGGTGGATTCGCCGTGTGGCACTACGCCACCGAGACCGTGCCCAAGCAGTTACCGCAGGCCCTCCCCTATCTCACGGTGCTGCTTGTGCTGCTCTTCTACACCTCCCGGCTCCGCGCGCCGGCGGCAGACGGTATGCGCTACCGGCGCGGCCAGCAGCAATGAGCGCGGCGAGCGGTCCGGTGACCGCCGCCGACGCGGACTGGGACGACCTCTTCCGCCGCGCCCGGGCCGTCGCCTCCAATGCCTACTGCCCGTATTCCCGCTACCACGTGGGCGCCGCCGGGCTGGTGGACGACGGGCGCATCCTGGTGGGCTGCAACGTGGAGAACGCCTCCTACGGCCTGGCCCTGTGCGCCGAGTGCGCCCTGGTGTCGTCGCTGCACACCACCGGGGGCGGTCGCCTCGTGGCGATGGCGGTGGTCGGCGGGTACAACATCGACGACCTGCCGGCGGGCAATCCCTGCGGGCGCTGCCGTCAGCTCCTGTACGAGGCGGGCGGTGCCGAACTCGTCGTGAACGGCGAGACGACGATGGCGGAGCTCCTGCCAGGCGCCTTCGGTCCCCAGGATCTATGAGCGAGTTCTCCGCAGTCGACCTCATCGGAGCCAAGATGGTCGAGCAAGAGTTTGGGCCCGACCGAGCGCCGCCCGGGGACCTGTGAGCGACTTCTCGACAGTCGACCTCATCTGCGCCAAGAGGGACGGGCAGGCGCTGCGTCCCGACGAGATGACCTGGTTCATCGACGCCTACACCACCGGGCGGATCCCCGACGAGCAGGCGTCCGCCCTGTTGATGGCGATCTACTTCCAGGGCATGCGCCCCGACGAGTTGGCCGTCTGGACCCAGGCGATGATCGACTCCGGGGAGCGACTGGATCTCTCCGGCCTTGATCGACCCACAGTCGACAAGCACTCCACGGGCGGCGTGGGCGACAAGGTGTCGCTGGTGCTGGCGCCACTGCTGGCGGCCTGCGGCGCGGCGGTGCCGCAGCTCTCGGGCCGGGGGCTGGGCCACACCGGTGGCACACTCGACAAGCTGGAGGCGATCGCCGGCTGGCGAGCCGCCCTTTCCAACGACGAGATCCTCGCCCAGCTCGCCGACGTGGGCGCCGTGATCTGCGCCGCGGGCGCCGGCTTGGCACCCGCCGATCGGCGGATCTACGCCCTCCGAGACGTCACCGGCACCGTGCCGTCGATCCCGCTGATCGCCAGCTCGATCATGAGCAAGAAGATCGCCGAGGGCACCGGCGCTCTGGTGCTCGACGTGAAGGTCGGCGCCGGCGCATTCATGAAGACCAGGAAACTCGCCCGCGAGCTGGCCGAGGCGATGGTGTCCCTCGGCGAGGCGCACGGGGTGCGCACAGCCGCGCTGCTGACGGGGATGGACACGCCGCTGGGCCGGACTGCCGGCAACGCACTGGAGGTGAGCGAGTCGGTGGAGACCCTCGCCGGGGGCGGTCCGGCCGATCTGGTCGAGGTGACGCTGGCTCTGGCCCGGGAGATGGTCACGCTTGCAGCCCTGGACGCCGACCCGGCGGAGGTTCTTGCCTCGGGGCGAGCCATGGATGTCTGGCGGGCCATGATCGCCGCCCAAGGAGGCGACCCCGATGCCGACCTCCCGGCGGCGCCGGTTGTCGAGACCGTTCCTGCACCGGCGGACGGGGTGCTGAGCCGCCTCGACGCCCTGGCCGTGGGCATCGCCGCCTGGCGTCTCGGCGCGGGCCGCGCTCGCAAGGAAGACGCTGTGAGCGCCACAGCGGGCATCGTCTGTCTCGCCAAGGAAGGCGACTCGGTTCGCGCCGGCGAACCTCTGCTGGAGCTGCACACCACCGAGGAGTCACTGCTGCCGGGTGCCCTGGCGGCCCTGGAGGGCGGTTTCGACGTCACCGCCGAGGCCGGGCCGCGGCGGCCCCTCGTGCTGGACCGCGTGGCCGCAGGCACCTGACCGTGACCACCGGCGCCGACGTGCCGTCTCTCGACGCGATCCGCCGCGCCCCCAAGGCGCTGCTGCACGACCACCTCGACGGCGGGGAACGGCCTGCCACCATCGTGGAGTTGGCGGCCGAAACGGGCTATCGAGGCCTGCCCACCACCGATCCCGATGATCTGAGCCGGTGGATGGCCCGTGCCGCCGCCCGCCACAGCCTCGAGCTGTACCTCGAGACGTTCGTACACACCCTCGGGGTCACGCAGACGCCCGACGCCATCGCCCGAGTCGCCGCCGAGTGCGCCGAGGATCTCGCCGCCGACGGCATCGTCTACGCCGAGGTGCGCTTCGCCCCCGAGTTGCACACCCAACGCGGCCTCAGCATGGACGAGGTGGTGCAACACGTCCTTGCGGGCTTCGCCGAGGGCAGCCGGGGGCGCGACATCCGCATCGTCGGGCTGCTGTGCGCCATGCGCAGCGCGGCGCATTCCACCGGGGTGGCCGAGCTGGCGGTGCGCCACCGCGACGACGGCATCGTCGGCTTCGACATCGCCGGCGCCGAGGCGGGCTACCCGCCCACGCGCCACCTGGCGGCCTTCCAGTACCTGCAGCGGGCCAACTTCCACTTCACCATCCACGCCGGCGAGGGCTTCGGCCTGCCATCCATCTGGGAGGCGGTGCAGTACTGCGGCGCCGAGCGCCTCGGCCACGGCGTGCGCATCGCCGAGGACATCGAAGCCGATCCCGCCGATCCGGGTGGCCGGCCCCGGCTCGGGCGCCTCGCCGCCTTCGTGCGTGACCGCCGCATCCCCCTCGAGCTGTGCCCCAGTTCCAACGTCCACACCGGCCTGACCCCTTCGATCGCCGAGCACCCCATCGAGTTGCTGCGCCGGCTGCGATTCCGGGTGACCATCAACACCGACAACCGTCTCATGAGCGACACCAGCCTCAGCAAGGAGATGCACATCTGTGCCGAGGCGTTCGGCTGGACGATGGCCGACCTGCGCTGGCTCACGATCAACGCCATGAAGAGTTCGTTCATCCCCTTCGACGAGCGGCTGACGCTGATCGAAGACGTCATCAAGCCCGGCTACGCGGCTCTGGCAGCCGGCTGAGGAGGGCGCCATGCGCCGGTTCCTGATCGACACCGACACCGCCTCCGACGACGCCGTGGCGCTGATCATGGCGCTGCGCGCGCCCGACGTGACCGTCGAGGCCCTGACGATCGTGGCCGGCAACGTGCCACTGGACCGCTGCGTCCAGAACGCCCTGTACACCGCCGAGTTGTGCGGGGTCTCGGTACCGACCTACGCGGGCCTGGCGCGGCCCATCTTCCGCGAGCCGGTGACCGCGGAGATCGTGCACGGCCAAGACGGGTTGGGCGACATCGGCTTGGACCTCACCGGACGCACCCCCGCCGACGGTCACGCAGTGGATGTCCTGGTGGAGACTATCTGCGGCTCCCCCGGTGAGATCACCCTGGTGACCCTCGGGCCGCTGTCCAACGTGGGCACAGCCCTGCTGCGGGCGCCCGAACTCGCCGGGGACGTGCAGCACTGCTACATCATGGGCGGCACAGGACGGCTACCGGGCAACATCACGCCGGCGGCCGAGTTCAACATCTACGCCGACCCCGAGGCGGCGCGCATCGTCTTCGAGTCGGGCATGCCGATCACGATGGTGGGCTGGGACGTGTCGTGGAGTTGCGCCTTCGTGGGCCCCGAGGGCGAGGACCGGCTCCGGGCGATCGGCACCCCGTACTCGGACTTCACCGTCAACATCCAGCGCGCCCTAACCGAGTTCGTCGGCAGGATGTCGGGAGTCTCGGGGTTCGACCTGCCCGACCCGCTGGCGATGGCAGTGGCCCTCGACCCCGGCATCGCCGAGACCGAGGATTTCTACGTCGAGGTGGTCCCAGGCGACGGCCCGGCCCGAGGACAGACCATCGTCGACCACATCGGGGTGACCGGGAAACCGGCGAACGCCTCGGTCGTGACCCACGTGCCGCCCGAGGCGTTCATGGCCTCACTCTGCGCGGCGCTGCGCTGACGGAGACGCCGGTACGGTGAACCACGATGGTGCCGAACCCGGCGGGGGCGGGCACCTCGGCTTCCTGGGAGACCTGCTCGAGGACGTGGTGGTGCATCGCCGCAGCGGCGTGCGGGAAGACACCGACACGCCGTGCGACATCTTCCGCCGCCGGGGCGGCAGCGCAGCGAACGCGGCGATGGCCGCCGCTAGCGTGCTCGGCCCTGCACGAGTTCGTTTCTTCGGACACGTCGGCGCCGACGGCCTCGGTGACACCCTGCTCGGCGAGCTGGCCGCCTGCGGGGTGCAGCCATACGTGCGACGAGGCGGGCGCACCGGCACGGTCGTGGTCCTCGTGGGCAGCAATGGCGAGCGGACGATGCTCACCGACCGGGGCGCCTGCGCCTCACTCGACGGCTATGAGGCGACGTGGTTGGCGGATCTGCGCGTCCTGCACGTGGCGGGCTACTCGCTGCTGGAGGACCCGCTGGCGTCGGTGGCGCGGCGGATGATCGGCGAGGTCCGCCGCGCCGGCGGTGCCGTCAGCGTGGACGCCTGCTCGGTGGGCGCCATCGCCGATGCCGGTGTTGCCGCCTTCCGGGCGACCCTGACCGGCATCGTTCCCGACGTCCTTCTGTGCGATGCCGGAGAGGCGAGCCTGCTGGAGGCCACCGGCGGGTACCGGCAGCTCGCCGAGTTGGTCGTCGTGAAGGACGGCCCTCGCCCGACGCGCCTGTTCGGCGGGGGCTTCGACGGCGACGCGCTGACCCCGCCGCGCCTGGAGGGCATCTCGGACACCACCGGTGCGGGTGACGCCTTCGCCGGCGGACTTCTCGCGGCCCGGCTGGTAGGCAGCGCTTGGACCGAGGCGATCGTCGCGGGCCACACGACCGCCGCGGTCCATCTCCTGTCACTGGCCGCAGCCAACCCGGAGTCGGACCTCGACGCGACCGCGCACTCCGGGCACCGGAGGCGGGAACATGAGATCGCTGGTCGTGCATCCCCGTGTGGCCGAGGCTCTGGCGGCCGGGCGACCGGTCGTGGCGCTGGAGTCCACGGTGTATTCGAAGCTCGGGCTGCCGCCGGGGCGGAACGCCGAGGCGCTCGAGCGCTGCCTCGCCGCGGTCGAGTCGCAGGGGGTCACGCCGGCGGTAACCGCGTTGCTCGACGGTGTTCCCCGCGTGGGCCTCGACGACGACGGCTACGCGGCGATCCTGGCCTGCGAGGAGAAGATGGCCGAACGCGATCTGCCGATCGCCGTGGCGGGACGCTGGGCGGCGGGAGCCACCACAGTGTCGGGCTCGCTGGCGCTGTCGCACGCTGCCGGCATCCGGATCTTCGCCACGGGGGGCATCGGCGGCGTGCATCGCAACAGCGCCGTGACCGGCGACGTCAGTTCCGACCTCGAGGCCCTCGCCCGCTACCCGGTGGCGACGGTGTGCGCCGGCGCCAAGGCCTTCCTGGACCTGCCACACACTCTCGAGCGCCTCGAGACCCTCGCTGTACCGGTCGTGGGCTACGGGTGCGACGAGCTTCCGGCCTTCTGGAGCCGCAGCAGCGGCTTGGAATTGCCCTTCCGCGTGGACTCCCCCGCCGAGGCGGCCGCCGTCATGGGTGCCATGGGTCGCACAGCTGTGTTGTTCGTCGTGCCGCCCCCCGCGGCGACGGCCGTGGCGAACGCCGTCATCGACACGGCGGTCTCGGAGGCTCTCGCACGTGCCGAGGCCGCCGGCATCTCCGGCAACGAGGTCACGCCCTACGTGCTGGACGCCATCGATGAAGCCACGGAGGGGCGCTCGGTGGACGCCAACGTGGAGCTCGTCGTCAACAACGCCCGTTGCGCCGCGGCCATCGCCGTCGCCGCTGCGGCGACGTAACCCGATCGGGCGCGCTCCGGCGTTCTCCTCACTGCGTCGCGACGATCCCCCCACCGGGTCTCTCCACGTGTACCTGGACGTGGGTGCCGGCCTCGTCGATCCAACTCTGCGTGGCCGCCCACGCCATCATGGCGTCGAACCGTTCGTCCCAGACCGGCTCCCGGTCCGGTGCGGCAAGCCGCCGGATCGCCTCGATCGACCACCAGAGATGATGGGTGCGCCCCAGACGGGCCTCGTCCCCGAGCATCCGCAGCACGTCGTGGCGGTCGCCGTCGGCCTCGATGTGGAGCCGACCGAAGTCGTCGGCCTCCGCCAGGTGGCGCTCGCCGGTCCGCAGATCCAACTCGATATACATGTCCCTTACCTCCGGAAGATTCGGGTGACCAGTCTCATCTCACATCGCGCCGATGGCACTGTTTCGCGAGCCGCTACGCTGTCGCCGTCGCCCAGCGCGGCGCGCAACGGCAGAATCAACGTCCAGTGAGAATCAACGTTCAGTGCGGAGCGTCTGGACGGTAGGTCGGCTCAGCGCCGATCCCGCCGTTCGAACATGGTGCAGGAGGTGCACAATGAAACTGATCACGGCAGTGATCAAGCCCCACCACGTGGACATCGTCAAGGCAGCGCTGAACACCGTTGGCATCCACGGCATGACCGTCTCGGAGGCGCAGGGCTACGGCCGCCAGGGGGGTCACACCGAGACCTACCGCGGCACGGAGTACCAGATCTCGTTCACCCCCAAGTCGCGCATGGACATCGTCGTGGACGACAAGGATCTCGACGCCACCGTGAAGGCGATCGTCGAGGCGGCCCGCACCGGCAAGATCGGCGACGGCAAGATCTGGGTGACCGAGGTGGACCGCATCGTGCGGATCCGCACCGGCGAGGAAGGCGCTGACGCCGTCTAACGGCCGAATGCCAGCGGCAGGCCCGGACGGGGCCATTCGTAGGCCAGCAGCAGCCCCTCGGCCGCCTCGGTGACATAGGCGGTCCGCAGGTCCTCGCCACCCCAGCAGACGTTCGTGACCAGCGGTCCGGGCGCCCGCACGTAGCTGATCTCGCCGTCGGGGCGCACCAGGCACAGGCCCTCGCCGAGGGCTGCGACGACGACGGTGCCATCGGCCTCCACCGCCAGAGAGTCGAAGTGGCCCAGCGTGTTGGCGAGGCAGCGCTTGCTGCGATGTTCGACCCGTCCGGGACCAATGATGTCCCACGCCCACAGCCGGCCCGTGGCCGTCTCCGCCACGTACAGCGTGGCACCGTCGGGGGACAGGCCGATGCCGTTAGGTCCGATGAGCGGGAAGATCGCCCGGCGGGCGAACGAGCCGTCGACGGTTGCGTAGAAGACGCCCTCCCGATCCTCGTCGTGGGCGCGCACCTTGCCGTGGTCGGTGAACCACATGCCGCCGGAGGCGTCGAAGATCAGATCGTTCGGGCCGCACAGGCGGTGACCCGCGCAGGCCGTGTACACGACCGTCACCTCTCCGGTGTCGAGGTCGAGGCGGTCGATGCTGCCGGTGATGTATTCGGGGCTCTGCCCGGCGCCCGTGCCCGGCGCCGCGGGTATCCAGAAACCGCGCCGCTCGTACCAGGCGAAGCCCCCGTTGTTGCACACGTAGGCAGCGCCGTCGGGGCCGATCGCAAGGCCGTTGGGCCCGGCCGTCGTGACGCTCTTCCACGTGGCCACCGGCTCGCAGTCGCCATCGGGGGTGATCCGGGTGACCCGCGGCCCCCGCACCTCAACCACCAGCACCGAGCCGTCCGCCAGCGCCACGGGACCCTCGGGGAAGGCCAGACCTTCCGCCACAACCCGGTAGGGCAAATCCACGACGGCGCCGACGGTGCCTTTCGCCTCGAACCCCGTTTCCGCCATGTCACTGCCTCCTCGCCGACTCCCCGGCCGGCCTTGCGGTCGCGGCCGCCCGTCCACCGGCACAGGAGACTAACGGACGGGCGGTCGGCACCCGCCAGGTTGCGCGGCGAGCTCCGGGGCCGGTGTTACTGTCCGAGCCGTGCCCAGAGTCGTCGGTGCCGGCAGCCTGCAGCCGCTACCAACAGCCGGCCGGCGGTTCAGCGAGATTCGCCGGGTACGGCTCGACGAGGCGGCGCCCGACGGTTTCCTTCGCCTCGACGCGTTGGCCTGCCACCTCCAGGACGTCGCCACAGACGACTATCTCGACGCCGGGTTCGGCGATGATCGGTCGTGGGTGCTGCGCCGGCTCCTTCTGGCGGTGCGCTCCCCCGCCGTCTTCGACGAGACGCTCACACTTACGACCTGGTGCTCGGGTCTCGGGAGCCGCTGGGCCGAGCGTTCGACGCAGTTGCGCGGTGCCCGCGGGGCACGGATCGACGCTGCGGCGCTGTGGGTGCACCTCGATCCCGCCACGGGCGTGCCGCGCCGCCTTGCCCCGAAGTTCGAGGGCGTCTTCGGTCCGTCCGCCACCGGCCGGCAGGTCGGCGCCACCCTCCGGCACCCGCCTGCGCCCGCTGCCGACGGGGCACTCCAGTGGGTGCCCCGCTGGTGCGATCTGGACGTGCTGGGTCACGTGAACAACGCCGCATACTGGACGGCAGTGCTTGAAGCCGTCGCGACTCGGGGCCTGCGCGCTCCCTACCGTGCCGAGATCGAGCACCGTGCGCCAGTGAGCGCCGGGCAGGTCCTTGGCACGCCGGTGACCGTCTCCGGCGACGGGACGGTGCGGATGTGGTTCGTGCATGACGACGATCTCCGCGCGTCGGCACTCGTGGGTCCGGAGCCTTCCTCGGACTCCGGCACCGGCGGAGTGGATCGGCCATGAGGTGGCGCCCCACGCTGGCCGCGCTCGGTGTGCTCGCTGTCGTCGCCGCGCTGGTCGTAGCGATGAGTTCGGCCTCCTCGCCGACCGTG
This sequence comes from Acidimicrobiales bacterium, assembly GCA_963668565.2. Taxonomy (GTDB): domain Bacteria; phylum Actinomycetota; class Acidimicrobiia; order Acidimicrobiales; family CATQHL01; genus VXNF01. The sequence continues at coordinate 2,192,688 of CAXXMX010000010.1, read as the reverse complement.
AGCGCCTCTCTGGACAACCCCGCGAATCTCGAGGAGCCCGCGCCCAGCTCGGACACCCCATCCGCCCAGCCGGCGGTGGCGCCTGCCGCTGAGGCAAATGGAATCGAGGGCACCGCGCGACCCGCCGATGCGCCCCAGCGGACCGCGGCGGACCCCAGCAGCGAACCGGCCGTCGCCGTCACCCCGGCCGAGGATCCTCAGATGTCCGGCCCGGACCAGCCCGTTGCCAGGCCGGACATCATTCCCAACATCTGCCCCGACCCGTCGGATTCGTTCTTCACCCAGACTCTCCTCGAGGACAACTGCTACTGGCTGATCATCGAGGAGCACCAAGAGCTCACCGCGGAGGAACTCGAGTTACTCGGGTCGGTTCCCTTCGTGGCGGGCTACACCGCCGAACCGCTGGGACGGCCGGCCCGCAAGATCCGCCGGGGCCCCGCCGGCGATCCCGGCGAACCACGCCTCTACCTCACCTTCGACGACGGCCCAAGCACGATATGGACGAGACCGACGCTCGACCTCCTCGACCGCTACGGGGCGCGCGCCACGTTCTTCCCGGTCGGGGCCTACGCCAGTTTGAACTTCAACCTCATCGAGGAGATCGCCGCCCGTGGCCACACCATCGGCACCCACCTGTGGTCGCACGAGGCCGCCGCCCTCTACGACGAGAACCTGTTCCGCAGGGAACTGCGGGCCAGCGCCGACCTCTACGGGGACTACGGCACGAACTGCCTGCGCACGCCGTACGGCATCACCAACGACGACATCTTCGACTGGGCCGGTGACGAAGGGTTCGAGATCGTGCTGTGGGGCGACGTCGACCCGCTGGACTGGGAGGACCCCGGCATCGCCGAACTCACCCGGCGAATCCTCAACGGGGTGCAGCCAGGCACCATCCTGCTGCTGCACGAGCGGACCGGGGCGAACACCCTCGCCGCCCTCGACGCGGTGCTCGGAGCGCTCGCCCGAGCCGGCTGGCGCTTCGACGAGCCCATCTGCCCACTGCAGTTCTGAGAGGTCGCGGCGGAGTCGTGGCGCAACACCGCCGGGGCCTTATGATGGATGTCCCTGTTGACCGTAGCTCAGTTGGTTAGAGCGCCGGGTTGTGGTCCCGGAGGTCGGGGGTTCAAATCCCCTCGGTCAACCGCCACCGAACCCAGCCCCCGCCGGGCTCGCGGCACGCCCCTCTAGCTCAATTGGCAGAGCGACGGACTCTTAATCCGCAGGTTCTGGGTTCAAGTCCCAGGGGGGGTACGAGGAAGAACAGACTCGCTGGTCAGAGTGATTTTGTTGGCAACCGGCAGCGCCCCACCGCCTCCACTCCCTCTGGATCTCTCCCCGAATCTCTCCTGTGGGTGCCGGAAACTCGGCCGTGGTCGTTGACCTGCCGCGATGCGGGCCGATGCTGATTCGTCGTGTACCGAATCTTGTACCGATTCCTGGCGTCACTGGCTCGGCTCACTGTGCGGTCGGGCCGCTCGAAGGACCTCGAGATCATCGTCTTGCGCCACCAACTCGGCGTGCTGCGCCGACAGGTCGACCGACCCGACATCACCGACGCCGACCGGAGCTTGCTCGGGGCGATCGCGGCCGCGCTACCGCGACCGAGCCGAGCCGGGTGGCTGGTCACCGCCGACACGCTGTTGCGTTGGCACCGCCGCCGCATCGCCGGGCACTGGACTCAACCACAGCGACCGCCGGGCCGGCCATCGACCTCAGCGAAGCTTCGCCGACTCGCGCTGCGCCTCGCAGCCGAGAATCCAACCTGGCGATACCGCCGCGTCCAGGGCGAACTCGCCGGGCTCGGCCACCGCCTCGCTGCGTCCACGGTCTGGGGAGATCCTCAACAACGCCGGAATCGACCCCGCCCCCACACGCTCCGAAGTCACCTGGTCGCAGTTCCTGCGGTCCCAGGCCGCCGTCGCCTGCGACTTCGCCACCATCGAAACCGTCACGCTGCGCAGGTTCTACCTGCTGTTGTGCATCGACATCGCCACCCGAACCGTGTACTTCGCAGGGGTCACGGACCACCCCAGCGGCGTCTGGACCACCCAAGCGGCGCGGAACCTGCTGCTCCAGTACGGCCACCAACTCGCCGACGCCCAGGCGCTCGTGCGCGACCGCGCCAGCCAGTTCATCGACGCCTTCGACGAGATCTTCAGAACCAAACGTATGAAGATCCTCAAGACACCTGTGCGCACCCCCGTGGCGAACGCGTTCGCCGAACGCTGGATCGGCACCCTGCGACGCGAGCTCCTCGACCGCACCATCATCTGGAACCGCCGCCAACTCAACAAGCTTGTCGTCGACTACATCGATCATGACAACACGCACCGGCCCCACCGTTCGCTCGATCAGCGACCACCCGTCGCCACCGACCCACCAGACCAGCCAGATAGACACCTCCAAGTCGTTAGAACGGCCCGCTGTGACGGACTCATCAACGAGTACCGAAATGCCGCCTGACCAGCCACGACACAGTTTTCGGCACCCACACGGCGAAACCGGCGTCCCCCGCGAAGTCGCCGAAGCCTGCCTCGCCCACACCGTCACCGATGCCACCGAAGCCGCCTACGCCCGCTCCGACCTCCTCACCCGGCGCCGCGACACCATGGAAGCCTGGGGCCAATACATCACCACCTGAAGCTGCAGCAGGTTCCGTCACCCGACAACCCCGATCGCTCACACCATGCGCGCAGCACACGAGTGCCCCCTCGGGGCTCGCCGTCGCATCGCGGAGGTGAGCGGACCCGAACGAACCGCGAACGCCCAGGTCACAGTATATTTCTTGGGGAGTTATAGACATGAGTAACCACTCTGCGGGCTAGCTGCGCTCCGCGGGGAGGAACTGGTCGGCGCCGTCGAGCATTCAGGGAACACAGGCGCGCTCGCGTCCCCGGCGTTGATCGGTCGTGTGCACGCCGTGAACGCTGTCCTGCTCCCGGTCGCTGGAAACCGTTTTCCGGTAAGTCGCTGTGAAATATGGAGATGCTTGGCTTGACCATCGTCGGCGTGCTCCCACAGCCCGCGCTGTCGACCGGCCGGGGGCTGTCTAAGGCAAGTGAGACAGCGCTCGTGACATCTAAGGTGCGCATAACGGAAGTAGTAGGTACGCTACCGGTGTGAATAACGAAAGGCTACGATGGCCCGACAACTCGAAGACGAATCATTCAGGTACGCACTCAGCGGCCTTAACCCGTGGCATGAGACCGGGGAGATCGGCCGAGACCGCGTGCCGCCGGTCGAGCGCCGCCTAGCACAACTCCTGTGGCGCCGCCTCCTCGGTGAGGGGCCGCACCGATACCAGATAATACAAGGACCACGGCGCGTCGGGAAATCCACGATACTCCGACAGACAGTGCGCCGCCTCCTCACCGCTGGGGTCGAGCCGAGACGAATCTGGTGGCTCCAGATGGATGTCCCAGATGTCAAGCGGCACGATTTGAGAGCCGTGATGGAACACGTCATCGCGGTGAGCGGCGCGACGGCGGAGCGCCCGACCTATGTGATGATCGATGAGGTTGCCCGCGCCGAGGAGTGGGCGTTGTGGCTCAAGGCGTTCTACGACGACTTCTGGCCGGTCGAGATCCTCGCCACGGCAAGCTCGATAGAAAAGCTGCGGGGGGCTCGCATGGAGTCTGGGATCGGCCGGTGGGATGAGCAACTCCTGCTGCCCTGCTCATTCTCTGAGTTCATCGAACTCTGCCCGCTGCCATCACAGCACACATCGTCGGCGGGCACTGCAACATCGGAGCGCTTCAGCGAGACGATCGAGGCGTTGCCCCCGGCGGCTTATGCAAGCCGCGAACTCGATGAGGCTAGGGACACCTTGATGCTGATCGGCGGCTGGCCGGACCTACTGCTACAGGCACGAGCAGAACTCAACGCGCTGCCTCCGGGAGCCCCTGCGGGAGGGACGGAGTCCGCATTTGCGCCGACCGTAACGACGCCGAGTCTGCGTTATCGCGTCGACGCGTTCGCCGACAACGTGCGCCGCGCTCAGGACAGACTCCAGAGTGATGTCGTGGATCGGGTGATCTTCAGGGATATCCAAGAGTCGGCCGACGTGGACAACCCCGCGCGGCTCAGGGACTTGCTTCATGTTCTTGCGGACCAGGTGACCGGCGTCATGTCGCCGGAGAAGATCTCCCGGATCCTTGGAGTGTCCCAACCGACAATCCGCCGCTACAGCGAATTGCTCGCAAACTCCTATCTCACCTTCGCACTCCCGAACTACTCCGAGAACGAGCAGGCCGTGCAGCGGCGCGGGCGGAAGGTGTACTTCTGGGACACCGCTGTCCGGAATGCAGTGTTGTCGCGGGCGACGACTCCGCTCTCTCGCCCCAGCGAGTACGGCCAACTCCTAGAGAACCTTGCGGCCAGCACGCTTCGCGCACTCGGGGAAACGACGTCGACGCGGGTCTGCTACTGGCGGAGAAGCACCCATGAGGTGGACCTCGTCTACCACGATCGGAATGATCCCCTCGCGTTTGAAATCGCCTCCTCGGCGCGGCATTCCCGAGCCGGACTCCGGGCATTGACCGAATCGCACGGAGAATTCGGCGGGCGCTGCTACCTCGTGGCACCCGACGCCGAACTAATCCCCCCCGATCACAGCGAGGACGGTGTCGGCTCAATTCCGTTCAACGCATTTTTGCTCGGGGTCGGGGCGCAGATTCAGCTGGCAGCCGAGAACCATGTGGGGCTTCCCCGCCACCGCCCAGCGGCGGAGTTGGGTGGCCTCGGCTAGAAGACTCGGCTCGGGCGACGCCTAGCCGTACGCTTGGTTACTCACGTCTATAACTCCCCAAACTTCGGTAGTCAACCGGCCAACCCATCCACAGCAGCGACGCTCATAAACCCCCAACTCAGCACCCCGCGCTGCGTTGTACTGCCCACCCCCGCCCGCCGCGCGCCCTGTCAGCGTGTTACCACATCGCGTCGCGCAGACCTCGCTATGTTCTTCAGCGGAGGCACCGCAGAGGAGGTCACCAATGCCAGACCCGGTACCCGAGATGATCACAATCGACGAGATGTCCCGCTACCTGCGGTGCGGCCACTCGTGGCTCTACTCGCAGGCTCGCCGCTGGAAGGCGACCGGCGGCAAGGAGGGCCTGCCGTCGGTGCGGCTGGGCGCAGCGATCAGGTTCCCGCGGCGCGAAGTGGAGCAGCATCTGGGTGTGACGATTGCGGCGATCCCACCCGCAAAGACGCCCGCAGCGAAGCCAGCGGCGTGGCGGCGCACCCCCCGTCCCGCCGCGCGAAGCGCGACACGGAAGCCATGACTACGCCGCCCGCGCCAGCGCCCCACTCGACGCGAAAAAGCGCTCAGCCCGGGGTACCACCCCCCGGGCTGAGCGAAGACCCAGAACGTGGAGGTCAGGCATGACTATGGCACCAGTGACAGCACCACAAGGCGCCTTGCCCGCATCGCCCGCGCCCCCCGACTCTGCGGCGACCTCGCGTCTCCCCGAATCTCTCCCCAACTCTCTCCCCCACGGGGAGAGACGACACACCACCCGGGCACACCATACGCCGAACGACGCTCATAAATTCCCAGGTCAGCACCACTCGGTGCTAGCCCGTACCACTGTGCGCACCCCCCGATTCGACCCCCCAGTACAACGGACTCTTAATCCGCAGGTTCTGGGTTCAAGTCCCAGGGGGGGTACCAGGCCACAAGACGCCAGGTCCGGTTCGCCGCCGCGGGGGCTGGTCGAATCGCCGGGCTAGTCCGCCTTCGCCGGATCGGCCACTGTTTCGGGGATGCGGATTGGCTTGTCCATCAGGATTCCGTAGGGAACCAGGAGCCGGCCGTCATCGGTATCGACGAGAACGTGGGCAACCCTGAGTTCGGCTACGACGCCGGCGACGTCTCCGGCCTCGATCTGCATCCCTACCTCGATGACCCGCTGCAGAACCCGACCTGCCGCAACGTGTGCGGCCACCTGGCGACCGCCTACCACGGAGATTCCTGCGAGCACGGTGGCCGTCGCGAACACCACCCCGGCGATGAGGAGGTTCACGACCGTGGTGTCGACTCCGACTTGGCTGAGCGCCAGGATCAGGGACCCCGCCAGCACCACGGTGCGCACTGTTCGTTCCAGCATCCGGTTGCGGTGTCCGGCGACCCGTTCGACGGCCCTGCCGACAGCGGCGGCGATCGTCAGTCCCACGGCGTAACCGCCGATCAGGAGCAGGCCGGCAACCGCGAGCCTCGGTAGCCAGGCCAGGAGTTCGGTCGGGACGGTCTCGAGATTCTCCGGGCTCGACACCGCCACTGCCACCAGGACGCCCGCGGCGAACACGATCCAGAACACGAACGTGCTCAGCGGCTTGGCGATCTCCTGGGCCGCGAGCCGGCGGTGAGCGCGGCTGAGTTGGCGTCGGATGACGATCGCGACGGCCGCGCCCAGCAGCAAGCCGGCGCCGACCGCGATCGCCGCCCAGATCCAGCGCTCGTTCATGAGTTGCCTGTTAGCGCTCCTGGAGACGTTGCAGGAGTCTTATCAGAATGTCGGGGCGTTCAAGGATCATCCCGATCAGCCATCCGAGGGCTCCCAGGCCTATGACGATCCCCACGGCGGGACCGCCGAAGGCGACCCAGATGAGGGCAATCACGACCCCGACAAGTCCGCCCAAGAGGGACTTCTTCTTCGTGAGCATGTAGTCGTACCTTTCTCGCTACCGCGTTCGCGGCGGATTCGGATGGTGGGTGACCAGGAGATTGACGCCGAAGTCGGCAAGCCCGAGGTTGATCCAGAATTCGTGACCAAGGCGCCGGCGGGCCTCGTTCTCGACGTCGGTGAGATTGGCGCGGTCGTCGATCTCGAGGTTGAGGTGGAGCCGCTTCGCTCGGATGCGCCCGTCCACATCGACAACCCCGTCGATCTGCTCCACCTCGTAGGAAGCCGCCCGAAGAGCGGCTCGCCCTCGGATGCGCGTCTCACCATCAAAACCTTTATGCACTTCATATGTTTTCGATAAGCCCTTCTTCGGAGGCGCCAACTGTCCCGCGATCAGGATCACACCCACCACCGCCAAGGCGACACCGACCAACGCCGACACCCACGCCGCCCAGCTCGGGAACGCAGCAGTCCCGATGGCGTCGGCCAGGCTCAGTCGCCAGCCGTCTCCGATGACGCCTGTGACATCGAGAATCAACAGCACACCCACGGCGCCGATCGCGCCGATCCCGAGCGCGTGCGAGAGTCTTCGAAGCACCAACACAGCTAGCGAACCTTCCGCCGGTTCGTGAGAAGCCTGGGGACCGTCGACGTGATCCGCCCGGATCGGCACGGCAAAGCGCGCGACTCGCACTGGGCGTCAATCGTGTCGCGCATCTCCTGGGCCGGCCCACTCACGGACGGGTCGGGCGTGACGAGTCTCGCGTTCACGCGACCACGACGATTGATGCGGACGACGACGTCGTTCCGACGATCGATGATCTCCAAACGCCGTTCCATGGCGTCCTCGAGGGTGGCCCTGTCGATCTTCGTCCAGCCCTTCCAATGACGCGTCGTAAGCACGCGGCGACCGGTGCCGAACATCCGCACCCACGACCACAACAACAAGACCGTCAGCAGAGCCAACGCGCCCCCCGCGAGGACACCGGGGCCCATGAGCGGCCGCCGGCGAATCCAATTCCCGAGACTGTCGATCGTGTTCTGGGCCAACAAGGGATCGGCCTCGAACGACAGCATCAAAAGTTGGGTGGCCGCCATCAAAACGACGACAGCCACCCCCAGTCCGATCACGCGTAACGAGACCGTCCACAGCTTCGTCGTCTTGAGAGTCTTCATGACCACACGTCGGGAAGTTCCCGATGAGCGGAACGGGTGGTCGATCGTCTATTGGACCCGCGCGAGGTTGCTCGTCTCCTCCTCGAACCGGAGGTCGTCGACTTCGATGTTGACCTCCTTGACCACCAGGCCGGTGGTCGCCTCGACCCGGGCGATGACGTTCTCGCGAACCTCCCTGGCCAGCGCCGGGATCGAGTGACCATATCGCACGACGATCACGACATCGATCGCGGCCTCCCGCTTGCCGACCTCGACGTTCACCCCTTGGGCGAGCGGCTCGTCGCCGAGCCGGACACGACTCAGCAGGCGCCTGAACGCCGCACCCATCGAATCCACCCCCGCAATCTCGCGACACGCAAAGCCGGCGAGCTTGGCCACCACGTCGTCGGAAATCGTGGTGACGCCCCTGGGAGTCTCCAACTCCAAGCCTGTTGAAGTCCTGGATGCCGTTGCAGTCTCGGGTGCGGGTGGAATCTCGGTGGCAGTGGCGGTGTTGGTTGCCATGGCTTCCCCTCTCTAATGGTGATGGAACCGATACCCCCTTAACGCACGGAGCCGGCCCTGGTCGCGCGGCACTTCCCGCCTCACCTCATGGTCGACGACTGCCTGGCGAGGTCTCACCGTTCTCAGCTCCGCGATCGGACTCGTGCGGCTCGAGAAACGCCCGACCGACGTGGTACCCCAACGCGAAGATGTCACCAAGCGCCGACAGCGCCCCGTAGGCCTGCTGCCGTTGCCGTAGACCGGCAACGGCGCGCGCCTCGAATGCCGTCGGCGGCGCCACGGCGATTGCGAGTGCTGCGGCCACCGAGTCGTCCAGCGCCGTGAGCGCCTCGAGGCGACCCGCAACCGACTGGTCCGCGTCCAGCAGAGCTTCAACCCGACGGGGGTGTTGCGTCGTCAACCAACGACGCAACACTCGATTCGATACTCGCCGGCGTCTCACTGATCCCACTCCCTCAACTGGGTCTTCAACGCGTGCCTGGCTCGGTAGAGCTTCGCCTTGACCGCCGACGGTGTCAGATCCAACAACTCAGCGAGCTCCTCGTAGGACAGCGCTTCCGTTTCGCGGAGCACCAGCATCGTCCTCGACTGCTCGTCCAGTTCGAACAGTGCTTCCTTGACAGCGTCAAGGCGGTGTCGGCCCTCCACCAATCGCTCGGTATCGGGTTCATGCGACACCTGAAACTGCCAGTCGTCTTCGGCCACCGACCGCGACTCCTTGCGCATCACCGAGATCGCTCGATTCCGCGCGACCCGGCAGAGCCACCTCACGGGCACGTCCCCCTCCCACGACGGCATCGACGACCACGCCGCAAACAACGCGTCCTGGACGACCTCTTCGGCCAACGCTCGGCTGCGGGTGATCGCGAACGCCACCTTGTAGATCACCGGACCGAACGAACGCACCAGCCATTCGATCTGCTCCTCCTGCTCTGCAGTTGCCACGGTCATGACCCCCGGAGCAATGGAAACGCGGTCACCAAGGCTCCCACGGTTCTTAACGTCCGAAAGTCCGGCCGGTCGCGGGCATCCTCGTTGAGGAGAGACCTCCGCGTCGTCGACCGGGGAGACCGCCTCGGACGTCAACTAGCCGATCGTCTCGCAGAGTTCCGTCAGCGCACCGAGGACGGCGCGGCGCTTCTCCTCGTGGGTCGCGTACGGGGCGCGGGAGAGTTCGATCTGCAGCCAGGGCATCTCGGCGGCGTGGGTGCGGGTGATGTAGCCGCCGCGGAAGGGCCGGTTGATGGTGACCTCCCGGCCCAGCCGGCGCGCCAGGGAGGCCTGCAGCGCTTCGATCCAGGACCTCGGGCAGGTGCCGTCGGCGTCGCTCAGGCAGGCGGCGGGCCGCGGCGCTCCCGCGTCGGGGCCGACCGGAGGACCGTGCGCGGCCATGGTGTGGCAGTCCACGCCCAGCAGGAACCGCCCACTCGAGCCCAACTCGCTCAGGCGCTCGTGGTAGGGCCGCCAGTAGCGGTCCACCAGCGCCGCCGCCAGTTCCACCGGCAGCGCCGGCACCCAGACGGGCACCTCCCAGCAGGTATGGGTCTTGATGACCCCGTCATGGCCGAAGTCGTCCGGCGCCCGGTTCAGGTCCACCACGGCGCGAGCCACGGTCGTGGTGACGTGGGTGTCCACCTCGTCGGCGAGGGCGTAGATGGCCGCCGCCCCCTCGTCGCCGTCGGCGGCGATCTGCTCGGGCGTCAGGGCGCAGTAGTCCGCCACCTCGGCAGGCACGTCGGTGCCGGCGTGAGGTACCGACAGCAGCAGCGGCAGCGACATCAGGCCGGTCCCGCGGCCGCCCCGTCGCGGCGGGGGTCGGCGACGCCCACGAACTCGCCGTCGCGGCGCAGGACGAGTTGCACGCAGCCCAGATAGAAGGCGTACGCCTCGCGCCGGTCCAACTCGAAGCCGCGGCCGACGAGTGCTTCGGCGACGTCGCTGCTGAAGCGAGGCGCCTCCAGCGACACGACGCCTTCCAGTGAGCAGTGCAGCCGCGGCGCCTCAACCGCCGCCAGCGGCGACAGCCGCCCGAGGCGGATGAGGACCTGCAGAACCGCCGGGGCAATGCGCTCGCTGCCCGGCGATCCGATGGCCAGATGGCACTCGCCGTCGCGCAGCACCAGGGTGGGTGCCACGCTGGCCCACGGCACAGCATTGGGCCGTAGGTAATACGGGTGACCAATGTCGTGGTGCTCGAACGCGGAGATGTAGTTGTTGTAGAGGAAGCCGAGCTCGCCACTCGCCGCGCAGGCTCCGTACACGTTCTCGATGGACTGGGTGAGCGCCACAGCGTTGCCCTCGACATCCATGACCGACAGGTGCGTTGTCTCGCCGCTGCCGCCGAACTCCCGGCGCATCCGCTCGGCAACGCTCCTGGCGTAGCGCGGGCTGAGCATCCGCTTCTGGTCCACCTGATGGTAGGTGGCCGGATCGAACGGCCGGTCCTGGCGGTCCCGGAACGCCTGGCGGATCATCTCGGCGAGCATCACGGCGCCGGCGGGCGAGTCGAGGTCCCGCAACTCGGCCGGCAGGGCCTGGTAGATGTTCATCATCTCGATGAGCGTGCGCCCGGCGCCTGGCGGAGGCATCGTGTGGACGCGACTGGCACGGAACCGACCAGTGACGGTCTCGCGCTCGATCGGCTCGGGGATCTGTGCCAGATCATCGGCGCGAATGAATCCGCCGCTGCGCTCCATGTCGGCGACAATGGCCTGCGCTGTCTCGCCGACGTAGAAGTCCTGGAGACCGGCGGTGGCGAGACGCTCGAGAGTCGCGGCCAGCACGGGCTGGCGGAATGTCGACCCTGCCCGGTAGGGCAGCCGCGCCTGGCGCAGGAACAGCGCCGCAGCTCCCGGTGAGGCACGGAGGTACTTGAGCTCCCGGCGCGTCAGGCGCTCCTGCAACTCGCTGACCTGGTAGCCCTCGGCAGCGAGGCGGATGGCGGGTTGCAGCACCTCCGCCACCTCGAGGCGCCCGTAGCGACCGAGCGCGTAGGCGTAGACAGCCGGCGAACTGGGAACCGTGGTGGCGCGGTGCCCCCGGCGTCGCTCGCGGCGGAAGTTGCCGAAGGCGCCGGTCGTGGCGAGGTTCGGCGCCCGCGACGATCCGTCGAGGGCGAACGTGCGACCCTCGCCGCTCAGATGCACGAGCATCATCGTTTGGCCGCCCAGGCCCGAAGCGGCGGGTTCGCAGACCCCCAGCGCCAACGCTGCCGCGACCGCGGCGTCGATCGCGTTCCCGCCGGCCTCGAGAGCTGCAACGCCGGCTGCGGTGGCGCCGTGGTGGGCGGTAGCCACCATGCCACGGCGCGATGTCGCCAGGCGCTGCGGATCCTCGACCCGCGCCCTGGAGCGCACCGCGAACTCGTCGTCGGCCCGTGTCGCCCCGGGTCGCCCACTTCCGGTGCGCCGAGGCTCCCCGGCGCGCCGACTTGGGTTGGCGCTGCTCACCCGTCGAGTTCTCCCGCGAGGAACTCCGCCAGCACCACCGTTCGCTCGATCAGGGTGATCCTCTCGATGTTCTCGCCGGGAGTGCCCCGCTCGTACGCCACGGGACCCACACCGCACACGCACGGTGTGGCGTCTCCCACCAGTCCGGCCACCGATGCGACGCTGGAGGTCTCCCGCTTGAATTCGATGCCGTGCGGGTGGCCCGCGTTGTTCAGCGCCGCCTGCAGGGCGACACCTCCTGCGGTCTCGGGCATGGGCGGTCGATCCCAGTCCGTCGCGAGTTCCCAGCGGCAACCGCCGCGCCCCAGGATCGTTCGGATCTCCTTGTCGACCTCGGCAGCCTGGGCGACGTCCCGGTAGGTCACCAGCAGGCCCGCGGTCACCCGGTGGGGCAGGTGAAGGGCGTGAGCCTCGGTGGACAGATCGAGGATCGACACCGACACGGAGCGGTTGCGGGAGGTCAGCTGGGCGATGCGTTCGAGTCGCTCGATCGTCCAGCGCGCTGTTGCCTGCTTACGGGTGGTCTGCACCGGCAGGATCGAATCCCCGGTCACGTGCAGCGTGTACCGGCGATTCCCCCGGCGCCGCAACACCACGCCGGACGACGACACCGAGGGTTCGAGCACGAGCACCCGACTCGCCCTCGCCGCCGCGGCGCGGATCACCTCGGCGCTGTGGGGCGACCCCTGCGCCTGATCGGTGCACAGCACCACTCCCAAGGGGATGCGGCGCAGGCGACGGATGCTCCGCAGGCTGCGCAACGCGTACTCGAGGGACACGAGCCCGGCCCGCTGGCCGACCGCCTCGCCAAAGAGCCGCTCGGGATCGCGCCGGAACGACTGGCGCATGGCAACCGAGGCGCCCGGCGTGTCGAGTCCGGCCACGAAGAGCGTGCCACCGTCGAGCCCGGCCTGCGTCTGCCACGTGCTCACCTGGGGTGGCCGCGTCAGGTCGGCGACGGGCGTCATGGCCAGCTCCCCGAAGAGGTCGCCGGCCCGGCCGACGGCGCGGCGCAGACCCACGGGATCACCGTGACGGCTGGACAGATCCACCCACTGACGGACGCCGCGTTCGATCCGCTCGCGCCGTTGGGTGACGAACGCGACGGCGTGCTGGCGGGGATCGCCCTTGCGCCCGTCGAGCACCGGCGGGTTGGGTGTCCCGAAGTAGCGGGCTCGTGACACGTCCAGCAGCCGGTTCACGAACCCCGCGAAGTCCAATCCCACCGCGGCCGCACCGACGAGGTACGAGCCGTGCTCGCCGAGGCTCGGCAGGCTGTTCACCTCCAAGACGAAGAGGTTGCCGTCGGCGTCGAGGCGGAAGTCCACCCGGGCGCAGTCGTACAGGCCCAGAGCGCCGAACGCCGCCACGGCGAGTTCCTGCGCGGTTCGCGTGAGTTCCTCGCCGATCGGAGCGGGGCAGATCGGCTCGATGGTGCGCCCGCTGCGGCCGGTCTTGTCCTCGTAGGTATAGATCTGCGGCCCGTCGGCACCGAAGGACAACTCGACGGGGGGAAACGCCTCCGGAGGACCGTTGCCCAGCAGTCCGACATTGATCTCCCGCCCCTCGATGAAGCGCTCCACGAGCACCGCCTGGCCGTACCTCTCGAAGATCAGCCGAACCCCGGCGCGCAACTCGTCGTCATCCTCGACGACCCGCAGCCCGAACGACACGGCCTCGTTCTTCGGCTTGACGATCGACGGGTACACCACGTCGGGGGGGATGGGGGCATCAGGATTGTCCAGCACCGCGAACTCCGGGGTCGGAATGCCGTGCTGGCGGAGGATCATCTTGGTCACGACCTTGTCCAGCGCCAGGGAATGCCCGAGCGGGCCGGAGGCCACGTAGGGGATGCCGACCATCTCCAGGATGCTGGGGACGTGGGTATAGCGCGCCTGGCCCTGCAGCCCGTAGGAGACGTTGAAGACCATGCCCGGCTGCTCGCCCTTGACCACCCTCGGCATGAACTCCTCGAGGCGATCGATCAACCCCTTGTCGGCCTCGAAGGATTTAACCTGATTCCCACCGGCCCGCAGAGCCGCTTCCAGCCGTCGGATGGTCTTCAGCCCGATCTTCTCCTGGTTGGGCGCGCCGAACAGGTTGATGACATTTCGGCTGTCTCGGTTGTAGACGATCGCGACTTTCACTGCGGGCATCCTAGGAAGATCGGCACCGCACTCACGTTTCGGAACGGGGGCGCCCGGGCAGGCGCCACGAGGTCGCTCGGCGATCCCGGTAGGCGCGCGACTCGGCAAGACCCGGATAGGACGTGCACACTTCCCCGACCTGGCCCCCGTAGAGCCGGTCGAGCTTCTGCTCGCCGCTCCAGACAACCATCTGAGGGAAAGCGATGGTGATGGAAGAAGCCGCGAAAGCCTGATGGATCGCCACCACGAGATCGCGGCGGGCGGCGAGCTCGCTGGGAACATCACTGGCATGCCAGTAGAGAACGCTGAAACCGACGCTGGAATCGCCGAAACCGTCAAGGTACACCGCTGGCTCCGGCTCCGTCAGCACCCGCGGCACCCTCACCAGGGCGCCGTAGATGGCGTCGGTCGCCTGCTCCAAGTCGGTGTCGTAGGCGACGCCGACGGCCAGGGAACTGCGGCGCACGGGCTCGCGGGTCAGGTTGACGATGGTGGCGCCGACCACGTTGGCGTTGGGGATGCGGACGTGGGTGCCGTCAAGGGCACGGATCTGGGTGGTCCGCGAATCGATGTCCTCCACGACGCCGATACAGCCGTCGAGTTCGACGGTATCGCCCACCGTGTACGGCCGGCGGGTCTGCAGGATCACCGACGACACGAAGTTCCCGACAACCGGTTGCAACGCGAGCGCCAGCACTAGACCACCGATTCCCAACGCACCGAGAAGCGGCCCGACCCGCACACCAAGGACGGTGAGCGCATACGACAGGCCGACGACGAACACCGCGTAGGCGAGCAGTCGCGAGGTCAGGATGGCAGCGAAACCGTGTCCCAGACCTTGGGCCACGACGCGGCGCAGAAGTTTCGATACACCCACTGCCACGATGAGCGTGGCGACCAGGACAATCCCGGCCTCGATCCAGTCCGAACCGGTCAGGGAATCGGCCAGCAACGCCCCGCTGTCGGACTGGGCGAGTACCGCGACCAAACCGAACATCAGCGCCCCAATTCGTCGTAACAAATCAACAACGCCCCGAGACGGGAGTTGCGGTCAAGGCGAGCCGATCGAGATCCACGCATGCACCTCGATAGACGCACGAAACAGGCAAAAGTTTCGTGTGAACAGTGGAGATGTGGGTGAGTTGACCGGGTGACCGTCAGTTCTTGTGTGGCTCGTTGGGTTTGGGGCGGCGTGCGACGGTCCCGGCGACAGACCGCAGGGGCATGGTGGAGATCTCGAAGACCGCCCCGACGAGTTGGACCGGTGCGCGGGTGGCTTCGACGAGGCCGCGTCCCAGGAGAGCCCCCGCGGTTCGCCCCGACGGGCGGCGCGTCCATCCCAGCGCGACGAACACCCCCAGCGACACGACAGCGACGAGGGCCATGAGCGCGGTGACCGCTATCCATCCGGCTCGGCTGTCGAGCAGCGGGAGGTCGGCAAAGTTCATGCCGAAGTAGCCGACGATCAGTGTCAGCGGCAGCATGATCGCGGCGTATACGGTCAGGACCTTGGTCACATCGGTCGCCTTGCGAGCCTCGGCGCCCCGGTAGGCGTCGAGCGTCTCCGCGAGCGCGGTTCGGGCGCCGTCGACGCCTTGGGAGGCGCGCGACGCGGTGTCGAACACGTCGGAGAAACGGCGCCGGCCCGAGCCGGAGACCAGCGGGGAGGTGGAGCGCCGGAGAACGTCGAGGGCCTCGCGCTGGGGGTGCACGGACCGCCGCAGCGCGGCGAGGTCGGCGCGCACGGCGGTGATCTCGGCGAGGAAACCGGCGTCGGCGCGCAACGCGAGCTCGATCAGTTCCTCGTTTCGATCCTCGAAGACGTCCAGCACCAACACGAGCCGGCGGGTGGCGACGTCGGCCAGCCGGGCGAGCGCCTCATCTGTGCCGCCGCCGGCGAGTTCGGGGCGGCGCCGGGCGCCATCCCAGAGTGCGTCGATCGAAGGGGACCGCTGGTCGTGGATGGTGACGAGGCAGCCCTCGGACAGGAAGCAGCCGAGCTCGAAGGTCTCGATCCGCTCCTTGCCCAGGGCGTGTAACACCACGTGCACCGAGCTGCCGAAATCGTCGACCTTGGGCAGGTCAACGTCCTGCACCGTGTCCCGCACAGCCAGCGCGTCCAGTCCCAGCTCCTCGGCAAGGACTGCGAGTTCATCAGCGTCGTCCGGCCCGGCCGTGACGTCGATCCACACCCAGCCCGTCGCGGGCGGGGTCCTCGGCGGCTCCACGGCCACGGCGCACTCGTCCACGCCGAAGTGCAGCGCCCGAATCAGCATCCGCCCGATACTGACATACCGGCTCATGGCTTGTCCTGGATCGCTGGCGCGAGAGATCTTGCTGACCATCGCCGAGATTGTCTTCGGTCTCCTCACCCTCTACGCGACAATGTCGGGCGAACAACCGTGAAGGGGTGCAGGATGGACCTGGTCATCCGCAACGTCCGTCTCCGTGGGGTGCCCGACCCCTGCGACATCGGGATCGTTGGCGACACGATCACACGCATCGAGGCCCACATAGCTGAGGCGGCAGAGGCAGAGATCGACGGCGACGGCGGGCTCGCCATCCCCAGCTTCGTCGACTCGCACTCCCATATCGACAAGTCGATGATGATCTACCAGAGCCCTCCCGCGGTCACCGGTACGATCGCCGAGAGCCTCGCCCGCTCGTACGTGGCCAAGAAGTCCAGTTCCGTGGCCGACGTCGTGGCGCGTGGACGTCAGGCCCTCCAGTGGGCGGTAGCCAACGGCACCGGAGCCATCCGGGTCCACTCCGACGTCGACCACGCCTGGGGAACAACCGGGGTGGAGGGGTTGTTGGAGCTGAAGCAGATGTTCGCCGGCGTCGTGGACCTCCAGGTATTGGTCCTTCCGGCAGCGAACCCGATGAACGACGAACTACGGGCGCTGGTGCGGCGGGGTATGGATCTGGGCGCTGATGCCATCGGTGGATCGCCCCACCTCGAGTACTCCCCACCCGACGTCGCCCGCTACGTGGACTTCGTCTTCGACGTCGCGAAGGAGTACGACGTCGACATCGATCTCCACATCGACCAGAACGTGGAGTCCACGTCCTACACGCGGGCCGCCGAGTACGTGCTCGTCAAGACGCTCGAGGAGGGCTACGAGGGACGGGTGACACTCAATCACTGGGGCGCGCTGTCCGCTTACCCCGAGGCGGAGGCCTCGAGGGTGATCGGGCTGGCGAAGCGGGCCGAGATCAACTTCTGCGCATGCCCGAAGGAAGAACTCATCATCTGCGGCATGGGTCCTTCACGGATCAAGCAACTGGTGGCCGCCGGGGTCAACTGCGCCTACGCCCACAACAACAACGGCGACATGTTCTCGCCCTACGGGCGGATGGACATGCTCGAGGCCGGCCTCTTCGCCATCCACGCCGGGGAGTTCAACACGATGACCGACGCCGAGACGGTCATGGACATGGGAACCGCCAACCCGGCCCGCATCATGGGGCTCGAGCGCTACGGAATCGGGGAGGGAACCGCGGCGAATCTCAATGTCCTGTCCGCGCCGAGCGCCTACGAGGCCTTCCGGCAGAACGCCGATCGGCGCTACGTGATCCGCCGGGGCCGCCTCGTCGCCGAGACGACCACCGAGACCAAGCTCCACTTCGACGTGGCAGGCGCCTGAACCGGTCTCTACCCGGAATCGGCGGCGCGAGTGTCGCCGCGATCAGGCGCAAACCGGACGCGCGGTCGTGTCCGGGGTGTCTTCGCTGTGCTGGCGTAGCCTGCGGCGGCACGGTTGCCGGAAGGATCGAGCATGTTGCCCAACGGGTTCGTATCGGATGTCCAGCAGGTGGCTCTCGTCGTCCGCGACCTGGACGCCACCCTCGAGGAGTACACGAACCGCCTTGGCATCGGGCCCTGGCGGGTGATGCTCTGTGAGCCACCCCGGCTAACGGAGATGCGCATCCGAGGCGAACCCATCGGTTACAGCATGCGGCTGGCCGTCGCCCAGACGGGCCGCACGATGTGGGAGATCATCGAACCGGTGGACGGTCCGTCCATCTACCAGGAGTTCCTCGACGAGCACGGTGAGGGGATCCATCATCTGGTCGTTGAACACGAAGGGCTCGACTATGACGAGGCTCTGGCGCGCTTCGGAGAGCGCGGCTGCCCGCCGTTGATGGAGGGGTGCCTGGACGGGATCCGCTACGCCTACGTCGAGTCGGAGGGACCCCTGAAGACCACTTTCGAGTTGGTCCACCGCCCGCCGGGTCATGAGCGCGTGGCGCCGGACTACTGGTATCCGGCAGCACCGGAATAGCGGTGTGCGGATCGAGTTCCGCCGCCACCGGGCCTGATGCATGATGGCGCGTACGACCGGACTCGGCGGAAGCGCAGGCATGAGCACCCCAAGAGAAGCCGCTGGACATCAATCCGAACGGCCGGCGCCTGACGTCCGATTGGAAGGCGGGACGATCCTTCCGCTCGGCGACGCGGCCGAGTTCGCCGAGGCGGGATTCGTCGACATCGTCGGGGATCGGGTGGCGGCGGTCGGGCCGCTCGAGGAGCGCCCTGCGACCAGTCCGCGACGAGTGATCGACACGACGGGAAGCATCGTCCTGCCCGGCCTCGTCGATGCGCACACCCATCTGTTCCAGGTGGCCGCGCGCGGTCTGGGCGATGGCCTGGGCCTCGCGGAGTGGCTGCGGACGCACATGATCCCGCTGGCGCTGGAGCTCCGGCGCGATGAGATGGTGGCGCTGAGCGAACTCGGTGCCCTGCACTCGCTGCGTCGGGCACCGTCGCCGCCATCAACCATCACTACGGCGGCCGGCGCGAACCCGAGGATGTCCTGGCGGTGGCGTACGCCATGGAACGCGTCGGACTGGCGGGCGCGGTCGCACGGATGATGGTCGGGGAACCGACGAGCGCCGCAGATGCGTTCAAGCTGCCCGCTGCCAACTTCGGTTACACCAACGCGCAGGAGGTCGAGCTGACCGAGGCGGCCATGCGCGACAAGCAGGGTGGACTGGTCGCCGTGTGGCCCGGCCCGGCCAATACCGCGTACTGCTCGGACGAGATCCTCGTGGCGAGCGCGGAGTTGGCGCGGCGGCACGGTGTTCGCTGGCACACCCACGCCGCCGAGGACGCCTTCGCCGCGGACGTGATATGGCAACTGCGGGCGGGACGGCGCACGCTCGTACTGCTCGACGACCTCGGCCTCCTCGACCCGGACGCGGTCCTGGCGCACGCCGTGTGGCTCGACGACGCCGAGATCGAACTGGCCGCGGTCCGCCGCCCTCACCTCGTTTACAACCCGCTCTCCAACGGGTACCTGGGCTCGGGCATCATGCGGCTCACCGAACTCCGCTCCCGGGAGGTACCGCTCGCCGCGGGAACCGACGGGTGCGCGGTGGCGGGCCAGGACATGTTCGAGGTGGCGCGATTCGGAGCCCTGCTGCAACGCGTTGCGGCGACCGACGCCGCCGCCATCAGCGTCGGAGACATGATCAGGCTGATCACCGCCGGCGGCGCGCGTGCGTTGGGAACGGGGAGCGGAACCATCGCTCCCGGCGAGCCTGCGGATCTCATCGTCGTCAACACGTCCTCGCTGCACCACGAGCCCGTCAACGACCCCTTGGCGACCGCGGGATGGTTCGCCACCGGTCTCGACGTGTCCACTGTCATCGTTCGCGGTGCCGTGGTCGTCGAGGACAACACCATCACAACGGTGGACGAGGCGGAAGTCCGGGCGAAAGGGCTGGCTGCTGCACGCGCCGTGATGGCGCGTCTCTGAGCCTGCAGGGTCGGCGACGACCCTCAGGAGGCACCACGTATCGGGTACCGGACACGTCACTATCGTGTCGGCCCGGCAAGACTCGCTGGAGCACCGATGAAGTACGGACTGACGATCTGGCTGGACCAGCCATTGGACGCGGTCACCGAACTCGCCGTTGCCGCAGAAGCTGCGGGCTTCTCCGACGTGTGGCTCCCCGATCACTACTTCCTGCGCGACGTGTATGCGGCACAGGCCCTCATCGCCGCTCGAACCACGACTCTGAGGCTGGCCACAGGCATCGCGGCCATCCAACTGCGCCACCCCGCTCTCATCGCCAGCGCAGCCGCAACCATCGCCGAATGCTCCGGCGGGCGCGCAGTCGTCGGCATCGGCCCGGGAGGTCACGAGTTCCCCTCCCAGTTCGCCATGCGACCGAAGAGCCCGCTCACCATGCTCCGCGAAGCCGTGCAGATCATCCGGCAACTCACGTCGGGCCCGGCGAGGTTCAGCGGCGACTACTTCTCCGCCGACGGTTCCGAACTCGGCTGGCGGATCGAACCCCCGCCGATCTACCTGTCCGCGCGAGGTCCTCGCATGCTCGAGCTGGCCGGCGAGATCGCCGACGGGGTCATCATCCACGGGATCCACCGCGACTTCCTCGACTACGCCCGAGCGCGCGTCGCCCACGGCGCCGGGAGATCGGGCCGCGACCCCCGGGAGTGCCGGATCGCCGTCATGCTGGACGTCGAAGTGGACCGTGACGAGGCGGTCGCCATCGACCGGCTCCGGCCGCGCTGCACGCTCATGGCCGGGGGGACGTACTCCGACGAGCTGATCCCGGTCTACGGGTTCGACCCGGGCGCTGTTTCGACGCTCCGGTCGGCACTGAACGCCCCCGACGTGCGCGAAGCGGACTACGTGACCGACGAGATGGTTCGCGCTTTCGCCATCGGCGGGACGGTCGAGACGGTCGCGCAGCGTCTCGGCGAACTCGGCGAACTCGGAGTGGATCTGGCGATCCTGAAGCTCGGCGAGGGCGACGCGTCCGCAACGAAGGCGGCCGTCGAGACCGTCGCCCCCATCATCCAAGGAGAACCGGAATGAGCGTCCCCACCGACATCGTCGTCATCGGAACCGGAGGCGGTGGCCTGACCATCGCCGCCGAACTCGGGCTCAACGGGCGTCCGGTCGTTCTTGCGGATCAACCCCGGTTCAGCGCCGGCCTCGAGGCCGCGGATGCCGCCGGCGGTATCGAACTGACCTTCCGCACCTCGCTGGTCGACACGACGGCGGAGTCGCAGCTCGCCCCGATCATGGCGACCTCGACGGACCCCGCGGGAGCGATCGTCGGCGCAGAACTGGTAATTATCTGCGTTCCCGCGTTCGGCCACGAACCACTGGCCGAACTCCTTGCGCCGTGCTGGCAGCATGGACAGACGGTGCTCTGGGTCGGCGAGCCCGGCGGCGCGTTCGCAGCCGTCACAGCCCTCCGGCAGATCGGCAGGCGCGTGGACATCACCCTCGGGGACACGAACACGCTCCCCTACTACGGCGCGCTCGTCTCGGGTCCCGGGAAGGTGGGGGCAATCCGCAAGAGTGGCGGGACGCTCGTCTCCGCCCTGCCGAGCGGCCGCATCGACGACGTGGCATCGCTCGCCGCCGCCATCTGGCCCTGGGTCACGCAGGCGGACAGCGTCTGGGAAACGCTGCTCCTGAACTTCAACGCCATCGACCACGTCCCGGCCATGATCTGCAACCTGGGGGCGATCCAGCAGCCGGGGGGCACCTTCCGCCTCTGGGGCACCGGCGGCACGCCGGGGGTGGTCAACGTCATCGAGGCGCTCGATCGTGAATACCGAGCGATGCGCCAGGCCCTCGGGCTCGCCAACACGACGCCGTACGAGGACTACCTCGTGGGCCAGGGCTTGGCCCCGCGCAAGGGCGCCAACCTGCACGAGACGCTGCAGTCGAGCCTGCTCCCCACGCTGGAGTTCCGCTGCAGCCCCGACGCACTCGACCACCGGTTCGTCTCCGAGGATGTTCCGTACTCGCTGGTTCTGGCTTCGTCGCTGGGGCGCGAACTGGGCCTCGCCACGCCCGTGATCGACAGCCTCATCGTGGTGTCGTCCGTGGCCTCAGCAGCGCGACTACGCCTCGCAGGGCAAGACCCTCGCCGACTGGGGCCTCGAGGGCATCGGCGTCGAGGGGCTCCGAGCGGCGGCGGAGCAGGGATGGTGGTGAGCCATGACACCGGCAGGTGACGTCGATCTCGTCGTGAGGGGCGGGCTATGCGTCACCTGCAATGAGGCTGGCGACGTCACGACCGGCGATATCTATGTCGACGGCGGTCGGATCGTCGCCATAGGAGGCCCAGCCCGCCGGGCACGGCGCAGCGTGGACGCATCGGGGACGATCGTCATCCCCGGCCTCATCAACCTCCACGATCACCTGCGCGACATGACGCCCGGGCTGAGCGCCGGCGAGGGCCTGAAGCTGGACGAGATGCTCCGGTTCTACTGGCGGTTGAACGAGGCCGCAGGGCCGGTCGAGTACGAGACGATGGCGGCCTACAGCACCGCCCGGCTCGTGGCCGCGGGGGTGACGACGGTCGTCGACCACGTCTACCCGTTCCATCGCGACGGGCTTGATGCCGCCACGATCGCCGGTTACGAGGCCACCGGCATCCGCTGGTACCTGGCCCGAGGCCTGATGACGCAGGGCTACGACCCCATCTGCGAGCCGATCACCGAGGCCTTCGACCGGGTCCGATCGCTGCTCGCCGACGGCGTGCGCGCCGAGCGGATCATGCTGGCGCCGGTCTCGTTCCGCCAGGCCGCACCCGAGGACTACGTCGCCGCCCGCGAGTTCGCGACCACCTACGGGCTCCGGCTCTACACGCACGTGGCGGAGACCGCGGCCGAGGTCCAGAGCATCGAGGCCGAACACGACTGCCGACCGATCGAACTCCTCGACCGCCTCGGGTTCACCGGCCCGGACGTGACGCTCGTGCACTGTGTCCTCCTCTCCGACGCCGAGATCGGTCTTCTCGCGGGTTCCGGAACCCACGTCGTGCACTGCCCGAGCAATCACATGAAACTCGCCAAGGGGTTCACCCGCGTGCTCGATCTGCTCGAAGCCGGCGTGAACGTCGCGCCTCGGCGTCGATCAGATGGTCGACATCTTCTGCGAGATGCGCCAGGAGGTCCTCCTGCAGTCGATCCGCAACGAGGACCCCGGGGCGATCTCGCCGGCCGTCGCCCTGCGGATGGCGACCGCGAACGGCGCGAAGGCGGTCGGGCTCGGCGGCCAACTCGGCGACGTCTCCACCGGGGCGCTCGCCGACCTGGTCTGCGTCGCGACCGATGACCTGAGGTTCGGGCCGATCCTCGATCCGGCCTGGAGCCTGGTGCATCGCGCCGGGGGGTCGGACGTCCGCCATGTCATCGTCGACGGCGCTCTGCTGGTCGAGGACGGGAAGTTCGTCAACCTGGACATCGAGGCACTGCGCCGCCAGGCCATGGATGTCATCGACAGCTTCCTCGCCAAGGCAAATCTCAACAACACCCGCCTGCAGCCATAGGGAGACGAACAGACATGGACATCGTCACAGTGCTGGAGCGTGCGTGCGAGCGGCACGCGGATCGCCCGGCGCTCAGCCGAGAGGGAAGAACCGTCAGCTACGCGGAAGTCGGCGAGCAGGTACCCGTCGTGGCGGGCACGCTCGCCGCCTTGGGCGTCGCGAAGGGAAGCACCGTCGGCGTGTGCAGCCCCGACAGCATCGAGGCATGGCTCACCATCTTCGCAATCTGGCGCTTGGGCGCCCTTCCGGCACTCATCGACGCTCGCACACCCGACGACCGGCTTGGATATTTCGTCGGCGACATGGACCCGGCCGTTGTCGTCTCCGATGACGAGAATCGTCCCCGCCTCGCCGAGGTCCTGGGCATCGACGCGACGTCTCTGCAGGACGTCGTGCACGGTGCGGGCACGGCGACCGCGCCACGGGATCACGACGAGTCCTCTCCGCTGTTCCTCTCCTACACCTCGGGGACGACCGGAGACCCGAAGGGAGTCGTGCTGAGGAGCGGTCCGGTCGCTCTGGGGACCTCGTGCATCGCCGAGAGGCTCGGGTACGGGATGGACGACGTGCTGGTGGCGACGACACCGGTGGCGAGCAGCTTCCAACTCGTCGCCAGCGCCATGCCGGCGCTGCACGCCGGCGCCCACGTGGTACTCGCGGCCGGCCACCCGCCGAGTGAGGTCTGGGAGGACATCTCGGCGTACGGCGGGACGGTACTGGTTGCCTACCCGCTCACCCTTGCCGACGTCGTCGGCCTGGCCAGGGACGCCAAGCCCGCAGTTGGTCTGCGGCTCGCACTCTCGGGGGGATCACCGCTGGCGCCGCGCATCAAGCGGGACTACCGGGAGCATCTCGGCATTCCCCTCGCCGAGAGCTACGGCCAGAGCGAACTCGGCGGTTTCATGGTCCTCGGAACCCCCGGGGACGAGACGGCCGGTCCCGGCTTCGCGGGCCGCCCGCTGCCGGATCGGCTGGCGTTCGTGGCGGGCCCGGACAACCGGGAACTGCCCGCCGGGAGCGTGGGCGAGGTCGTGGTGGCCGAGGGCTACTTCCCCGAGTACCGCAACAAGCCCGACGCCTACGCAAAGACGACGCACGGGGGTGTCCTGCACACGGGAGACCTCGGAATGGCCTCTCCGGAGGGTCACATCAAGGTGCTCGGTCGCGTCCAGGAGGCCGACGCCGCCGAGCGCAGGGGCGGGTTCCTGCGCGAGGTCGAGGACGTCGCCTACGACCATCCTGCGGTCCGCCATGCGGCGGTGGTGACCGATGGGAGCGAGCAGGTCCGATGCTTCGCGGAACTCAACTCCCCGGGCATCGCGGATGAGGACGAACTCGCGGCGTTCATCGGAGCCCGCGTGCGGGCGTCCCTCATCCCGGTGGGAGTGCACGTCCTACCCGCCTTCCCGCGCACCTTCAGCGGCAAAGCCGACCGGCTCCGTCTGAGCGCACTGCACGGCTCCTGAGGTTCGGTCGTGAGCTGAGTAATGCGCCAGCCTGACACCACCTCCAGCACACACCACGCATACTCACAGCCGGAATCCAGGATCCAGCGGATCCACCGGTGCCTGCCATCCGTTACTCAGCACACTCCTAGGCCGCCAGGATCGGCACGTCGTAGGGTTGCAGGCCGGGGTCGCGGCTGACGAGTACGAGGTCACGAGCCTGCGCCTGCGCCACGAGCATGCGGTCGAAGGGATCGCGGTGGTGGCTCGGCAGCGATTCTGCCCGGCGGGCGTCGTCGAACGTGATGGGGATCGGCTCGAAGTCTTCGGCCAGGATGGTGTCGAGGTCACCATCGACGCTGAGCTTGCCGAGCGCCTGCTTGATGCTGATCTCCCAGACGCTCGCCGCGCTGACGCACACGAGATTCGCCGGATCGGCGATTCGCTTGCTCGCTTCGTCGGCGAGAGGCTCGCCACCCACCCACCACAAGAGGACGTGTGTGTCGAGCAGGAGGTTCATTCCCGTCCCTCGAAGGCGTCGAGAAGCTCGTCGGGGGTGATGTCGAAGTCCGGGGCCACAGTGATCCGACCCGCCAGGCGACCCGAGACCCTCGGATCCCGCAGGGGACGGTACGGCACCAGCCGCGCCACTGGCCGGCCAGCACGCCCCAGCACGATCTCCTCGCCCCGGCTGACACGCTCGAGGAGTTCGGAGAGCCTCGTCTTTGCCTCGTACACGTTGACCACCATCGGAATCCGCTCCCGTAGATCGATTGCCCAGACCAGACTAGACCAACTAGTTCGCTGCTACAAGGACGGAAGGGCCAACCTGTGACGAAGAGCAGTGGTCTGGTCGTCGACTTGGTGGGGCTCAGGCCAGCCCCTCACTCGTTGTCGCCGTTCCCGGTGACATCATTGCCCGTGCCCTCGCTCGCTGGCTGAGGTTTGCTCACCGCTGCAGGTGTCTCGTGCGGCCCGCTCACTGCAGTATCAGGTCGCTCGAAGGATGGTGCCCGCGGCACGAACGGTTTCAGATCCTGAAGCGCCGAGCCGTAGAAGTTCGTGACCGCATCGATGACAGAGTCGATGAACCCCTTCTTTCGAGTGGTACGGCGGCCAGCGCCCATAGATGTCTGCTGTCGCAATTGGAACCTGACCGGCGCATGACCGCTCGCCGGGACAGCCTCGCGCGGATCCTCGCGCAACTGCTCAAGCGACGCGGTCATTGGGATGCGCGACGACTTGGAATAGGCGTCCGCCAGCAATGACCCGGGAGCGTGCTTGAGTTGTCTAACCAGCCAGACGACCGTTGCTCTGGCTGTTCGATCATCCGGCGCGGCGAACGCCGTCGACACTTCGATCTTGTGCGCCTTGACGTCGACGGTGATGCTTATGTCAGCTATCGCCGACGGGATTCTCAGGACGCCGCTCAGGGTGCCGTCAACGGAAAGCGCCCGGACAAACTCCTTGTTGCGGAGTCTGGGATTCTGACGTTGGGCTTTGGGAATGACCTCCATGACGTCGGCACCAATCTCGGTACCAAGTCTCAGAGCGGCTACTCGCAGCAACTGGTCCCACCTCTGACACACCTCAACAACCTCGCCGCCATACCGATGCACGGACCCGTCAGCAACCGCGTCCCGCACGGTCGTCCAGTTGTTCCCCATGTCGGTGAACTCCAGCGCTCCTGAGTTCGGATGGGACAGGTATCGAATGAGTTCGCCGAGAATCCACGCTTGTTCAGGATCCTCCACTCCTCGGTGAGCGTGCTCCTTGACAGCCTCGGACATAACGAGCATCCATGACAGGTGATGCACGGACACCTTCGAGTTCGATCTGATCCGGAGTCCAGGTGTGGGATGCACACCGGGAGAGGGCGCGATCTCGTTGGAGATCGTGATGATGCAGTCATAGCCCTCGGCCCGCGCTACGTCCAGGTAGGCGTTGATCTGGTCGGCATCGAGTTTTGCCAGCCCCGTCTTGACTTCGATCAGCGCTTCGAACGCCGTGCGGTTGCCGACGCTGACCCTTATGAGCCCGTCCGGCTTCAGGGTCTTGTCCCCAAGATCAAAGGAAGGCTCCACGAATGCCTCTACTCGTGCCGTCTTGGCGCGCGTGCAGCCCAGCGGAGCAAGCAAGCTTGTACTGAACGGCCTGACAACGCTCAGCACCGCCAGCAGCGCCGAGGTCGCCCGGGTCTCGGCTTCCCGCTGTCCCGAAATTCCTGACACCGGGATCAGCCGTGCGGCCTCAGGTTCGCTCATCTCAGACTCCTCATGCGCTCGGAACACGTGCCGTTCAGGGCGTAGAGCCGGAAAACTACCCTCAGACCGACAAAGACACGCAATTGGCGGGAACTCGCGAACAGAGACCGAGACTCAGGCAAGTACTCGAGTGCCGCCCGAAAGCGTGTCCACACACCTCCATAGAGGCGGCTCAGTACTAGGTGCTTCAGGGAGTGACCGCTAGTAGGACGGGGTGGCCAGTGCGGTTTGCCCAGTCTGTGATGCGTCGGTCCATGGTCGCGAGTTCCCAACCGTGACGGATGGCTGTGGCGACGATGATCTGATCCGCCGGATCGGGGTGGAACCCCTCGTCCAGCAGGCCGACGGCGTCGACCCACAGGTCTCCGGACACCGGCACCTCCACGAGACCCCGCTCGAGGACGGCCGTGCGCAGATTCTTGACGGGAGGAAGTGGCGGAAGGTTCGTTCGGGGCTTGAGGCGCTTGACCTCGAGCTCCCAGAAGGTGGCCGCCGAGACGGCCGCGTTGGCCTCGACAACGGCATCGTCAATCTCTTCCATCACCGCCGGAGACAATCGTCGGCTATCGGCCGTCACGACCCAGATGAGGATGTGGGTGTCCAGCAGGATCATGGGTTGTTGCGCGGCGCGTTACTACTCGATGTCCCAGGCCGCTTCCAGCGACCGCACATCCTCCGGTCCGATGACCGACTCAGCCGGATCGTCCCAGAACCCGCCGTATGCCAGCAGGATCCCGCTGATGCTCCGACCGACGTGCTCGACGGGCACGAGCCGGGAGACGGGGCGGCCCCGCTTGGTGATGACGATGGTCACGCCCGTCTCGTCCACCTCGTCCATGAGTTTCAGACACTTGGCCTTGAACTCGCCTGCCGGCACTGTCCTCGTCCGCGGTGCGTCGATGGTCACGCGCGTCACGCTAGCAGCTCCTGACCATGTTCATGACCACTTGGGGCCACGGTGCGCCCGGTCGGTCGCCTATTGCTGCTGTTGGTGGTCCTGGTGCTCGCGGCGCCCGACCGGGTCGTCGTAGGGGAGGATGCGCGGTCGGTTGTGGTAGTCCATCACGGCCTCCGGCGGCTCGGCGGCTCGCCTGCCGATGACCACCTCGGCGTCGACGTCGGCCGTGGCGCTTCCCATGAAGGCACCGCGCACGGGCGGTACGTCGTCGTAGTCGCGGCCGCACCCGATCACGACGTGGCGCTCCCCCACCGGCCCGCCGTTGGTCGGGTCGAACGCCTGCCAGCCGGCTCCCGGCACCGCCGCCTCGATCCAGGAGTGCGTCTGCACGCTGACGACGTCGGTGGGATCAACACCCGGAGCGGTCTCGTCGGCGGCGAAGAGATAGCCCGACACGTAGCGGGCGGGGACAGCGACGCTGCGCAGCATCCCGATGGCCAGGTGCGCGAAGTCCTGGCAGACGCCGACTCCCCCGTCGAGCAACTCGGCCAGGGACACGCCGATGTCGGTCGTGTCCGCCTCGTAGAAGAGGGCTCGCCGAACCTCGGACACCATCGCTGAGGTGAGTTCGGACACCGTGGCGGCGCCCCGAGCGGCGACCGCCGCCCGCTGGGCGACGCCGTCGCCGGGCTCCCAGCGCACGTGCTCAGAGGGCTCGAGGAACTCGAGGTGCGCGGCTCGGAAGTCCCGACCCGACAGCTCCTCGACCGCGGCGTCAGGGACCGGTACCCGCCGCGGGAAGGTCTCCACAGAGGCCTCGGCAACAATCTCGAGCGCTGTGTGCGGCGTGCGGATGCCCACGTGGTCGACGGCGGTCCCCCAGTAGTCGACTGCTCGGAGCGAACGCACTGGAGGCTTCGCGGTCAGCCGCGAGGACAGGACCCGCTGCGTCTCGTCGTCGCGGGGCCGCACCCGCACCTCGTTCTGCGACTCCCAAACGGCCTCGGAGTACCGGAAGTGCATCCGGTACCAGATGTCGAGCCTCACGACCGCCCCTCTCCGGGCCGGCTCGCCGGGCACGTCCCGCCGAGGATCACGGCCGGAGCCCCGCGTGGGTCTCGCCCGGGCGCAGGTATTGGGAGCGGACCGTCGGTGCCGAGAGGGGCGGCACGACGCACGCGGCGACGTCGTTCGCCAGTTCAACCAACTCCGCGTAAAGCTTCGACAGCGCCGGCACCGGCCCCGACGCCATCGCCCCCTCGATCTCGCCGAGTTCGAGGCGCGCCCGTAGCAGGCCCACCCGCCGGCGCGACCGGTCGAGCGCCCCGGCAACCGCCCCGATGCCCGTCAGGCACTCCTCGGCGCGCCGGAGGCACGACTGGAGCGAGCGGGGCAGGTCGGTCGCATGCAGCAGGTAGCGCACCACGCCCTCGGGGTCCGGCGCGTGCCCGTGCCGGCGATGGTAGGCCTGCAACGAGCTGGTCAGCCTCAGCATTCTCGTGGCGTCCATGGTGCCCCGGGGGTCGGTGTAGCTGGCGATCAGGAGCCCGACGGTGAAGATCGACCGTTCGATCATCCGCCCGATCACGATGAACTCGTATCCCTCGTCGCGCCGCATGCCCTCGTTGAGCACGCCGCTGATGGCCAGGCAGGCCCGGCGGACCATGAGCAGGACCTCGTGCAGCCGGCCCGACAGCAATTCGGCGTCGTCGAACTCCCGGAACCGCAGGTACAGACCGTTGGCCTCCTCCCACAGTTCGATCGGTATCCGCTCGCGCGTCGAGCGCAGGTTCTCGCGGATCGCGGAGATGGCCGAGAGGACCGAGCCCGGGTTGCCGTCGTCCGACAGCAGGAAGGCGAACAGCTGCGGACGCCCATGGAGGCTCCCGAGCGACGCCGCCTCCGCCTTGAGGCCGAGCGTCTTGACCAGTTGCTCGACCTCGAGGCGGGCCTCGTCGGAGCGCAGGTGGATGATCGAGTTGGCGGCGTAATCGAGGCAGCGGACCGTCGCCTCGGCCCGCTCCAGGTAGCGGCCCACCCAGAATAGGGCATCGGCGTGACGGGCCAGGATCATGGCCGGGAGCGGTGCGCGCGGATCACGAGTACTCCGGGGTCAGCACCCAGGTGTCCTTGGAGCCGCCTCCAGCCGAGGAGTTGACGATGAGCGACCCCCGCTGCATCGCCACGCGGGTGAGCCCGCCGGGGAACACCTCGGTCCGCTCGCCCGTGAGCACGAACGGCCGCAGGTCCACGTGCCGGGGCTCTAGCCGCTCCTGGGTGAACGATGGCAGGCTCGAGAGCTGTACGACCTCCTGCACGATCCAATTCCGGGGGTCGGCCTCGATGGCGGCGCGGGCGTTGTTGATCTGCTCCTCGCTCGCGTGAGGACCGATCAGCACCCCGTGGCCGCCGGACTCCCCCACCGGCTTGATCACCAACTCGTGGAGTCGCCCCAGCACCTCGGCGCGCTGGTCGGGATCCCACATGATGTAGGTGAAGACGTTGTCGATGATCGGCTCCGCTCCAAGGTAGTACCTGATGAGGTCGGGCACGTACGGGTAGACGGCCTTGTCGTCTACGGCGCCGTTCCCGACGGCGTTGCAGACGGTCACGGTCCCGGCCCGCAGCGCGCCGAGCAGCCCGGGGACGCCCAGTGCGGAGTCCGCCTGGAAGGCCACCGGGTCCAGGAAGGCGTCGTCGATGCGCCGGTAGATGACGTCGACGGCGATGAGCCCCTCGATGGTGCGGGCGTACACCGTGTGATCGTCGACGACGAGGTCACGGCCCACCACCAACTCAACACCCATCGAGCGCGCCAGGAAGGCGTGCTCGAAGTAGGCGGCATTGAAGATGCCGGGGGTCAGCACCACCACGTGGGGGGACTCCTGGCTGCCGGGGGCCATCGACTCCAGCGTGGAGCGCAGCATCCGCCCGTACTGCTCCACCGGCTGCACGGCGTGGTCGTAGAACAGCCAACTGCACGCCTTGGCCATGGCTGCCCGGTTCTCGATCACGTAGGAGATGCCGCTGGGGTTGCGCAGGTTGTCCTCCAGCACCCGGTAGCGGCCGCCGGCGTCGCGCACGACATCGATGCCGGCCACGTTGCAGTGCGCTCCATGCGGCACCGAGATCCCCATGGCGTTGCGCTCGAAGCCGCGGGACGAGACCACCAGCCACCTCGGCACCACCCCGTCGGCGATTGCCGCACCCTCGCCGGAGTACAGGTCGGCCAGTTCCATCGGTCGGTGCACGGTTCCGGTCATGATGACCGGTGCCAACACAAGCACCAACCGATGGAGGTACCAGCATGCCAGGCGCACCGCTGGAGTTGCACGAACGCGAGGAGATCTTCCGCGCGCTGGTCGAGGATCTGCAAGCGGGTTGGGCCGCCATCGGCCGTCGGGTGGGTCGACATCCCACGACGGTGGCCCGGGAGATCAACGCCGGGGGCGGCCGTGAGCGCTACGGGCCGGCGGCGGCGCAGCGGCGCGCCGAGGTGGCGCGGCGACGGGCGCGGCGGCGCCGCTTGGAGGCGCCGGGGCCGCTGCGGGACCGCATCTGCGCCGAGTTGCGCCGGGGGCGTTCCCCCGCGGCGATCCGCGCGGACCTCGCCGCGGAGGGCGTGGAGGCGCCGCCGTGCGTCGAGACCGTCTACCAGGCGCTCTACAGCGGTGCCCTGGACGTGAAACCCGCTGAGTGTCTGCGCAGCCGCCGCCGGCGCAGACGCTGCCGGCAACAGCGAAACCCCCGGTCGCGGTCCCCGCGGGCCGAACATCGCCGCCCGCCCCGCCGCCGTCGACGAGCGCGCCGAGGCGGGCCACTGGGAGGTCGATCAGATCATCGGCGCCCACAACCGGTCCTCGATGATCTGGTTGACCGAACGCCAAAGCCGCTACCTGATACCGATCACCATGCCCGACAGCTACGACGCCGACGCCGTCCTCGCCGGCCTCATCGAGGGCCTCGACACCGTCCCGGCGCACCTGCGCCGCAGCCTGACCTTCGACTGCGGGTCCGAATGGGCGAACTGGCGCCGCCTCGCCAGCCACTACGACCTACAGGTCTGGTTCTGCGACCCGCACTCGCCGTGGCAACGCGGCCAGATCGAGAACCAGAACCGCCAAGTGCGCTGGTGGTTCCCACGGGGCACCGACCTCCGCCTCGTCACCCCCGCCCAAGCCCAACACGCCGCAAACATCATCAACCACCAACGCCGCCGCAGCCTCCACCACCAAAGCCCAGCAGAACTCTATGCTGCCCTCACCGTGCACTGACCACTGGAACTGGCCGACCTCGAGGAAGCGGTTGAGAGCGTTGACCCTCTGGGTGAGACCTCGCTCGAGTTCGTCCCATTCGAGCGCCGAGATGAGCCGGGGGAAGAGGTCCATCGGCCAGATTCGCTCGGTGCCCGCCTCCTCGCTGTACACGGTGAAGGTGATCCCCTGGCGGCGAAACTCGTCTGCGACGAGCCTCTCGAGCCGCCGCAGCTCGCCCGCGTCGAACTCACCGAACCGCTCGACGATCCTGCTGTAGGCGCTGCGGACCGACCCGTCGGACTCGAAGGCCTCGTCAAACCCCCGGCCCGGCTCGTAGGCGTCGAGCAGGCCGCCGCCCGGTCCCGGCAACGAATCAGTCACAACCGTCAATGTAGGGACGGCGCGAGGTTCCGACGGCGATCGGCCCACCGGTGCGAACGGCGACGATGGCCGGCTGCGGATCCCGGGCGCCAATCGGTCGGAGCAGTCGATGTGCGATCCGATGCGCCGAACCCCCTTAGCGGGTCTGCTCAGGACAGGGGGAAGGTCGCCACGGTCGTGTAGGTGCCGGGCGGGTGGCTGCGTACGAGGGCGATCTCGGTGGCAGCGAAGTCGGCCTGGAACTGCGGTGCGTAGTCCTCCGGCGGCTTGCCCCGGTAACGGGCCACGGTCACGTGGCCATGGAAGGGGCGATCCGGCGGAGGCTGGCCGAGGTGGCCGGTCGTGGACGCGACCGCCGCGGCCAGATCCTCCAGGCCACGTGCCGGAACCACCAGCACCCCCCGCCCCAGTTGTTCGACGCCCGGCCCCATGCGCACGTCGGCTGAAGGGAACCGCTCACCGCCGAGAGCGTCAACGACGGCCTCCTCATCCGCGTCGCCGAAGAAGCGCAGGGTGACGTGCAGCCGCTCGGGGGCGGTCCACCGCACCCCCGGGAGGGGCGGGCGGGGCAGGGCGACCAGGGCCGCCATCACATCGTCGGGCGGCCAGGTGGCCACGAACAGCCGCGGCATCGCCCCACAGTAGGGGCGCCATGAGTCGTCGCCCCGCTCGGCACCGATGAGCGGAGGGCACCTACCTGTCGAGTTCGGGTTCCGATCGACCTGGATCGTGCCATGTCGAGCCGTGCCTGCCCGTACGACGAACTCCCTGTTCAAAGGACCTTTGCCGCTGGCGGTGCTACGGTCGGGCGCAGGCGTTCGGCGACGGAGGCTCCACTCGCCGTTCTGTGTCTCGACTCGCAGAGGGGTACCAGCGCCATGAGGGCCCGATCCCAACCGCCGTCCGACGCCCGCCGGGCGGAGATGGTCCGCCGCGACCTCGCCGGTCGGGGCATTCGCGACCCGCGGGTCCTGGAGGCCATGGGGTCGGTGCCGCGCGAGGCGTTCGTCCCGCCGCCGCAACGGCGCAGCGCCTACGCCGACCGTGCGCTACCGCTGGGGTTCGGCCAGACCGTGTCACAGCCGTACGTGGTTGCGGTCACACTCGAGGCACTGCGACTGGCACCCGACGACAGCGTCCTCGAAGTCGGCGCCGGTTCGGGCTATGCGGCCGCTGTCGCGAGCCGGCTCGCCGCCAACGTGGTCGCCGTGGAGCGCATCGAGTCCCTCGCCGCCGGCGCTCGGAAGCGGCTGCGCACGCTGGGCTTCGACAACGTGACCGTGGTGTGGGCCGACGGGGCGCAGGGCCACCCGCCGGGTGCTCCCTACGACGCGATCTTCCTCTCCGCCGCCACACCCACGGTTCCCGAGGTGCTGTTCGAACACCTGGCCCCCGGAGGGCGGCTCGTGGCGCCCGTGGGTCGGGTCGGCCGCGACCAGCAGCTCGCTCTGTACGAGAACCCCGCGTCGGGTGGCACCCCGCCGGAGTCGGCTACCCGCCGGAGCACCCGGCTGCTGCCGGTGGCGTTCGTCCCGCTGCTCCCCGGACTGCGAACGGCGAAGAACTAACCTGTCGGCGCCATGACGACACCCCGACCGGTCAGCATCGTCCCCTCCACGCTTTCCGCCGACTTCAGCCGGCTCGGCGAGGAGTGCGCCGCTCTGGAGGCGGCCGGGGCAGACCGGATCCAGTGGGACGTCATGGACGGTGCCTTCGTGCCGAACCTCACCTTCGGTCCAGACGTCATCGCCGCCTCTCGCCCGCACACCTCGCTGCCGTTCGAGGTGCACCTCATGGTGCAGACCCCCGAGGCGCTGGCGGCGCGCTACGTGGAGGCCGGTTGCGAGTTGCTGATCGTGCACGCCGAGGCGTGCGTGCACCTGCACCGCACCCTGGAGCAGATCAAGGGCCTCGGCGCGGCCGCGGGCGTTGCGCTCAACCCCGCGACCCCTGCCGCCGTGGTGTCCCACGTGCTGGACCTGGCCGACATGGTGCTGGTGATGACGGTCAACCCCGGCTTCGGCGGCCAGAAGTACATCCGGACGATGGAGCCCAAGATCGCCGAGGTGCGAGGAATGATCGACGATTCCGGCCGGGCGATCGACCTGGAGGTGGACGGCGGGATCGGCCTTGGCACGGTGGCGGGAGCGGCCGCCGCCGGGGCGGACGTGTTCGTGGCCGGCAGCGCCGTCTTCGGGCACCCCGAGGGGTTGGCCGCGGCGGTGGCCGAGTTGCGCCGGCGGGCCGAGGCGGCCCGCGGCGGAGGGGGCTAGCGGATCTCGCCGCGGTTGGCGATCACGTCGTCGATGATGCCGTAGTCCTTGGCCTGCTCGGCGGTGAACCAGCGATCCCTGTCGAAATCGGCCTCGATCTGGGCGACCGCTTGGCCCGTGTGCTCGGAGATGCGCTCGGCGAGGACCTTCTTGATGTACGTCATCTGCTCGGCCTGGATGGCGATGTCGGAGGCCTGACCCTGCACCCCGCCGTGGGGCTGGTGCATCAGGATGCGGGCGTGCGGCAGGGCGAAACGCTTGCCGGGTGCGCCGGCGCACAGCAGGAACTGCGCCATCGAGGCGCCGAGACCCATGCAGATGGTGCCGACATCGGGGGCGACGAACTGCATGGTGTCGTAGATGGCCATGCCCGACGTGATCGACCCGCCCGGCGAGTTGATGTAGAGCCAGATGTCCCGGTTGCGGTTCTGGCCCTCGAGGTAGAGCAGCTGCGCGGTGATGTGGTTGGCCAGTTCGTCGTCGACGGTGCGCCCCAGGAAGACGATGCGCTGGCGCAGCAGTTGCTGGAAGATGTCCAGAGTTCCCTCACGCCCCTGGCCGTCACCGTCGCGGGCCTGCGCGGGCGCACCCGACGGGTCCACATTCCACAACTCCACCACGACACCTCCAGAACGTCCTACGCGCAGGCTACCGATAATCTGAACACCGGCCACGCCCCGCGCCAGTGACGGAATCTGGCAGACGTGCAGGGTTTAGGTCCCTGTGAGCTTCGGCTCGTGTGGGTTCGAATCCCACCTGGCGCACGGCGGGCCGCCGGCGCGGCGAACTCAGTTGGTGCTCTCCAGAAGTTGCGCCAGGAGCCGCAGGGCGCGACCACGATGGCTGATGGCGCTCTTGGCTTCGAGGCTCATCTCGGCGAACGTGACCTCGCCGGGAGACGGCACGAAGACGGGGTCGTAACCGAATCCGCGCTCGCCGCGAGGCCGCTCGGCGATGTGTCCCTCGACGGTCCCGTGCGCCACGACCTCCCGCCCATCGGGCCAGTGCGCCACGACGACAGTTCGAAACCGGGCGGTGCGCCCGCCCCGTGGCACCTCGGCGAGATCCTCCAGCAGCTTGCGCATGTTGGCGGCGTCGTCGGCCGGCGAGCCCGCATAGCGCGCCGAATGCACGCCGGGAGCGCCGCCGAGCGCATCGACCTCCAAGCCGGTGTCGTCGGCGAGAGCCGCAGCGCAGGCGAAGCCGGCGACGGCCACCGCCTTGGTTCGAGCGTTGGCCTCCAAGGTGTCGCCGTCCTCGGGTACCTCGCCGAGACCGTCGGGCCGCGGTAGGAGCGTGACCAGGCCGGCCAAGGCGGCTCGCATCTCGGTGAGCTTGTGCGGGTTGGCCGTGGCGGCCACGAAGATGACCGGCGCGCTCACGCCTTCGGGCGGCGAGCCGGCGGTTCAGCCAGGCATTCCCGCTGGACGCGCACGATCTCGCCGATGCCGGCAGCGGCGAGATCCAGCAACTCGTCCAGCAGCAGGCGACTGAACGGATCCCCCTCGGCGGTTCCCTGCACCTCGATCAGGTCCCCCGCCCCGGTCATGACGACGTTCATGTCGACATCGGCCGCCACGTCCTCCTGGTAGTCGGGATCCAGCACCGCCCGACCGTCGACCACAGCGACCGACACGGCGGCACACGCGTCGACGAGCGGGTGGGCAGCGGACAGGCCGAGCCGGCTGAGCGCGTCGTGCAACGCCACGTATCCCCCGCAGATCGACGCCACCCGCGTGCCCCCGTCGGCCTGCAGCACGTCGCAGTCCACGGTCACCTGCCGTTCACCCAGGCGGCGCAGGTCGCAGACGGCCCGCAGCGAGCGGCCCACCAGCCGCTGGATCTCCTGCGTGCGTCCCGACTGGCGGCCGGCGCGGGCCTCACGCCCGACCCGCTCGGGCGAGCTGCCCGGAAGCATCGAGTACTCCGCCGTCACCCAGCCGCTGCCCCTGCCGCGCATCCAGCGGGGCACATCGTCGCTGACCGAGGCGGTGCAGAGCACGTGGGTGCGGCCGAGGGCCACCAGCACCGAGCCGTCGGCCATCTCGGTGTAGTCGCGGGTGAAGCTCAGCGGGCGCAACTCGTCGGGACGGCGTCCGTCCGGTCGTACTGCCTCCATCCGCTTCCTCCCTGTCTCACCGCTCGCCGACGCCGAGCCCGCCGGTCCGCTCACCCCCGAGCGCGCCGCGCCACAGGCTACGTCCGGGTTCCCGCCCGCAACCCCGCCGCAACCGCCGCACGCTGAGCGTCACCTACGAAATCGATGAATCCCCGACGAATCCCCGACAAATCCCCGACAAATCCCCGGCGCGCCACCCGCCGCGCGAGCACGGTTCACAACACGGTCCTATAGTCCAGCCATGACTCACAAACCCCGCTCCACTAGGGGCAACCCCAAACAACGCAACTGGAGGAGGTCCGCCGTCGCGCTGGCGGCGATCGGCCTTCTCGTCTCCACGGTGGCACTCGTGCCAACCTCGCTCAACGCGCAGGACAACGCTGACTTCACGCTGACCATCCTGCACAACAACGACGGCGAGTCGAAGCTGCTGCCCAGCGCGGAGAACGGCTTCCCCGGCATCGCCCGGTTCGTGACCGCTCTGAGGAACCTGCAGAACAGTGCCACCACCGACGGGGTGGTCACCTTCACGTCGGGCGACAACTTCCTGGCCTCCAAGGAGTTCAACATCAGCCTGGAGAATGGCCCCCCGTTCTATGACTCCATCGCCCTGAGCG
Source organism: Acidimicrobiales bacterium (assembly GCA_963668565.2). GTDB lineage: Bacteria > Actinomycetota > Acidimicrobiia > Acidimicrobiales > CATQHL01 > VXNF01. The sequence continues at coordinate 2,155,209 of CAXXMX010000010.1, read as the reverse complement.
GCCTGTACGACGCCATGGCGGTCGGGAACCACGACATGGACTTCGGCCCCGACGTGGCTGCGGACTTCTTCGGGGGCTTCGATCCGCCGGTGGTGTTCCTCTCGGCCAACATGGACGTGTCGGCTGAGCCGGTGCTCGTGGCCATGGTCGAGCAAGGTCGTCTCGCCCGCAGCACTGTCGTCGAGACCGGCGGCGAGAGGATCGGCGTCATCGGCGCCATCACCCCGATGCTGATCGCGATCTCCACGCCACGCGACACCATCATCTCCGACGTTGCCACGGCGGTTAACGCCGAGGTCGCGGCCCTCACCGCCGACGGCGTCAACAAGATCATCCTCATCAGCCACCTCCAAGCGGTGCGCGAAGACGTGGAGGCGCTCGCCTCCATCTCGGGCGTCGACGTGGCCATTGCCGGCGGCGGCGACGAGATGCTGCGCAGCGACACGAGTACCTGCCTGCCCGAGGAGGAGGCCAGGGGTCCGTACCCGACGGAAGCCACCGACGCCGACGGCAAGACCGTTCCGGTCATCACGGCTCCTGGCGGCTACCGCTGCATCGGCGAGCTCATCGCCACCTTCGACGCGGACGGCAACCTGGTCTCCGCCGAGGGCCGCTCCATCGGCGTGAGCCTCGACGAGATCCCCGATCCCGACATCCTGGCGTCGGTGGAGGAGCCCCTGATCGCGGCTCTCGAGGCGTTGAACAGCAATGTTCTGGCGACGACAGAGGTGGACCTGGACGGACGGCGTTCGCAGATTCGCACGCGTGAGACCAACGAGGGCAACCTGGTCGCCGACGCCTCGCTCTGGGTGGGCACCCAGCGGGCCGAGGCCTACGGCGCGCCGGTCCCGGACATCGGGATGCAGGGCGGCGGCGGAATCCGCAACGACTCGATCCTGCCCGCCGGCAGCGACCTCACCGAGTCCACCACCTGGGACATCTCGCCGTTCAACAACTACATGGCCACCATCGTGCTGACGCGGGAACGGCTGAAGGAGGCGCTGGAGGTCGCCTACGACTGCATCCCGGGCGGCTGCGGGCAGTACTCGCAGGTGGCGGGCATGAAGATCGTGGTCGACATGGGCATGCCGGCCCGCGAGACCGACCGCGAAGGCGACTGCTCCAACAACGGCCACATAGGGGCCCGCGTGCGCAGCGTCGTCCTCGATGACGGCACGGTCATCGTCGAAGACGGCGAGGTCATCCCGGGCGATACGGTCGTCCTGACGACGGTGAGCTGGTTCGCCAGCGGCGGTGACTGCTTCCCGGCTAGCGATCTGGATCACGTCCGCCTCGGCATCTCCGACCAGCGCGCTCTGGCCGACTACCTGACCGATGGGCTCGGCGGCGTCGTGACGGCCGAGCAGTACCCGGTCGGCGGCGAAGGCCGCGTCACCATCCTCGACTCGTCCGCTGAGGGCGACATGGCCGGCGACGAGGAGATGGACGACTCCACAGAGGAGATGGACGACTCCGCAGAGGAGATGGACGACTCCACAGAGATGGACGACACGGCGCCCGAGGAGGAGATGGGTCCGCCTGCCGAGCAGCCCACCGGCTGATCCACACCACTGTCCAAAACGGGGCCGGCCCCGGGTGCAGAGCCCGGGGCCGGCCCCGTTTTGGTAGCCGCTAGAAGTAGATGATCCGCTCGGCGCGCTCGATGACGTCCTCGATGGGGTCGGTCCAGGCCTTCGTCGAGAGGTACTTCCAGCCGCCGTCGGCGGCCACGAAGACGATCACCCCGGCGTCGATGCGTTCCGCTACCCGGCAGGCGCCGGCCAGGGCCGCCCCGCTGGAGATTCCGGCGAACACCGACACCTCGGCAGCCAGGCGGCGCGTGTACTCCAGCGCCTCGCGGGTGCGCACGATGCGCTTGCCGTCGAGCAGCTCATCACCGCCCCAGTTCTCGTAGACCGGGGGGATGTAGCCGTCCTCGAGGCTGCGCAGCCCCTCCACCTTCTCCCCCGCCGGAGGCTCGACGGCGTAGACCTTCACGTCCGGCTTGTGTTCCTTGAGGTACCGCCCGCAGCCCATGAGCGTGCCGGCGGTGCCCAGGCCGGACACGAAGTGGGTGATGTCGGGGCAGTCGGCGAGAATCTCCGGGCCGGTCGTCTCGTAGTGCGCCCGCGGGTTTGCCTCGTTGGCGTACTGGCACAGGTACGCCCACTCGGGATGTTCGGCGGCGAGGCGCTCGGCTCGGCGCACCGCCCCGTTGGAGCCCTCGGCACCCGGCGAGTCGATGATCTCGGCGCCGTAGATGGCCAGCAGGTCGCGCCGCTCGCTGGAGACGTTCTCGGGTAGCACGATCTTCACCGGGTAGCCCTTCAGCCGGGCGATCAGCGCCAGGGCGATGCCGGTGTTGCCCGAGGACGGCTCCAGGAGGGTGGTGCCAGGCCGCAGCGTGCCGTCGGCCTCGGCCGCCTCGATCATCGAGCGGGCGACGCGGTCCTTCACCGAGCCGCCGGGGTTCTGACCCTCCAGCTTGGCGAGGATGCGCACCGCCGGATTGGGGCTCAGCACGCTCACGTCGACGACGGGCGTGTTACCGATGCAGTCGATTACGGAGGCGTGGACGGGCATGGCAGGCTGCCGACAATTGTTGACCGAATTGGTGGGGATTCTACCGGCAGGCGTTCAGGACCTGATGCGGACCTGCTCCTCGCTGATCATTCCGGCGAGGATGCGGTAGCTGCGCAGCGCCGGCTCGGGGTGCTTCAGCGACACCACCACGTGGTGCCACACGCCTAGCGGATCGAAGCGGGCGGCCTGCGCCACGTCGGTGGGCGACGGATAGGCGGTGCTGCGCGTGTGGGAGTGCATGACACCCACGACCGCCAGACCGGCCTCCTCTGCCCGGCCCTCGACAGCGAGGTGCTCGGCGCCGTCGAACTCGAAGATGCTCTCCGAGGCCGCGGCGTTGACCATGGGGTAGAAGACCTCCACGTCATCGAGCCCGGACAGTGCGGCGAACAGCCCGCACGCCTCCTCCGGCAGGCCCGCCACGGCATGAGCGAGCATCTGGGCGTGCACATCGGGGTTCAACGTCAGCACGGCGCAAAGCGTACGGCGCTGCCGACTGGGAGCACCCTCCGGCGGCTGCTGGCTACCCTGCGTTCATGCAGTTCCCCGAAGTCAAGGTTGTGGCCACCAACCGGCGCGCCCAGCGCGATTTCGAGATCATCACCACCTACGAGTGCGGTCTGGTGCTCCGGGGCAGCGAGGTGAAGTCGCTGCGCGACGGCGCGGTGACGCTGGGTGAGGCCTACGGGAGGGTGAGCGGCCGTGAGGTGTGGCTGAACTCGATGCACGTGCCACCGCACGCCAACTCCGGCGGCGCGTACGCGCCCGACCCCGACCGCCCGCGCAAGTTGCTGCTGAACCGCTCGGAGATCGATCGGATCCGCGCCCGGGTGCAGCAGGACGGTCTGCTGCTCGTCCCGCTGTCGGTGTACTTCAAGGACGGGCGGGCAAAGGTGGAGATGGCGGTGGCGCGTCGGCGCCGCAAGGTCGATCGCCGGACGGTGCTGGCACGCCGCCAGGCCGAGTTGGAGGCACGCCGAGCTCTCGCCAGCGCCAACCGCGACCACCACCGCTTCAGGCGCTGAACACCGCGGCACCGACAGTGCGGTCCCGGGCGATCGCCCCTCGCAGCGAAGCGATGTCACAGCAGTTCGGTACAGTGGCACGACCGCACATTGACAAGGGGCTGATCGGTTTCGACGTCGAGATCGGGAACCGTGCTACGCGACCGGAGTTGCTCAGACTCCAAAAACGGGGCACCAATGACACGGCAATGATGAACCCGTGCTCCTCGCAGCCTGATCACCTGATTGGTCTGTGAGGTAACTGCGACCCCCACGGGGGCACGCGGGGCCTGTCCGCTGCAGCCTGGCAACAGAAGCAGGGGAGGACGGCAGGGAAAGACCGCTGACGGTGGGAAAGACCATTGACACCGGAGAAAGATCCGGCGGAGCCCTAACGGGCAATCGACCCGGCGGTGTGCCACCCGCAAAGCAGTAACCGGGAATGGTCGTATCGGAGGCGGCAACCTCTCGACGGACGGGGGTTCGATTCCCCCCAGCTCCACAACTATGAGGCGTCATGAGACCGCATGACGCCTCATGGAGTCCATAAGTCGCAGGTCAGCGGCTTGACATATGCTCCACGAGGTGCCACTCGGTATCACCTGTTCCCGTGACGCAAGTGATAACGTAGGCAACATCTGATCGGTGATAGCGGAAAGGGAACCGAACCGTGCAGCGAACCCAGGGGCTGTCGCCGCGCTTCGTGGAGACCGTCTCACGCGCTGGCCGTTACGGCGACGGCCGCGGCGGGTACGGGCTTTCGCTGCTCGTCAAGGCGACCAAGAACGGGCGCGTCTCGAAGACTTGGAGCCAGCGCATCCGCATTAACGGACAGGTCACCAACCTCGGCCTCGGCCCCTACCCAATCGTGATGCTCGCCGAGGCGCGGCGCAAGGCGCTCAAGAACCGCCAAGCCGTCGAACAGGGCCGCAACCCCCGCGACGGCGGCGTGCCGACCTTCGCGGCGGCCGCCGAGAAGGTCATCGCTATCCACGCCGCCTCCTGGAAGAACAGCGGCCGCTCCGCTGAGATCTGGCGCTCCTCGCTGGACACCTACGCCTACCCGAGAATCGGCCACAAACCGGTCGACGAGATCACCACCGCGGACGTCATGAGCATCGTGACTCCCATCTGGACCAAGAAGGCCGAGACCGCCAAGCGGGTGCGCCAACGCATCTCGGTCATCATGCGCTGGTCCATCGCCCAGGGACACCGCACCGACGACCCCGCCAGCGGCGCCATCACCGCCGCCCTGCCACGCCAAGACACCCGCAAGAATCACCAGCGCTCCGTACCCCACAGAGAGGTCGCCGCAGCCGTCGAGGCCGTGCGAGCGTCGCAAGCGTCGCCGGTGACCAAGCTCGCCTTCGAGTACCTCGTCCTCACCGCATGTCGCAGCGGTGAACTCCGCGGCGCCATCTGGGATGAAGTGGACACCGACGCGGCCGCGTGGACGGTTCCCGGAGCTCGCACGAAGACCAGTGACGAGCATCGCGTGGCCCTCAGCGGCCGCGCTCTGGAGATCCTCGAAGCCGCTCGGAGCCTCGCCGACCGGTCCGGGTTGATCTTCCCGAGCACGACGGGCCGGCAACTCTCCAACAACACCATGCGCAAGCTGCTCATCGATCTCGGCATCCCGGCGGTACCGCACGGATTCCGGGCCAGCTTCCGCAGCTGGTGCGCCGACACCGGCATCCCCCGCGAGGTCGCCGAAGCCGCACTCGGACACGTCGTCACCGGCGTCGAAGGCGCCTACCAACGCAGCGACCTACTCGACAGACGCCGCCCCGTCATGGACCAATGGGCCACCTACATCGGAACTGCCGCGACGTAGCTGGCTACGTACAGCCAGCACCGAGCAACTGGCCCAGTACGTCGATGACACGACCGCCGCCCGAGATCAAGAAAGCCGACCGCGCGAAAGCCGTGGCACACCAGAACCCTCCAGGAAAGCCAGGGCGGTTCACGCCCGGCGTCGGCGCCGACGTGGCCGCCGCGCTGCTCATCGCCGCCGGAGACAACCCCCAGCGTCTGCGAAGCCAAGCCTCCTTCGCGGCGCTCTGCGGCGCCAGCCCCATCGAAGCATCCTCGGGCACCACCGTCCGGCACCGATTGAACCGCGGCGGCGACCGCCAAGCCAACAACGCCCTCTGGCGCATCGCCACCGTGCGCCTGTCCTGCGACCAACGCACCCGCGACTACGCCGCCCGGCGCCGCACCGAAGGCAAAACCCGCCGCGAAATCATCCGCTGCCTCAAGCGGCACATCGCCGCGAGATCTACCGACTCCTCACCGCGCCCCCAGACGTGCCCCACGGAGCGGACCTCCGCCAACAACGCCGCCGCGCCCACATCACCCTCACCACCGCAGCCCAAGCCCTCGACACCTACCCCGAACGGATCTCCGCCCTCGAACGCGCCACCCACCACAACCACACCCTCGCCACCCGCTACCAGACCTGGCTCACCCAACACGCCACTTGACACCTATAGGAGCATCACGCGACACCAGCGCTCCGCCCCTCCCCGTACACCGCTGTGGACACATTTTGTGCACACCCGAGGCGCGGGCGTCATCAAGATGGTGATGGAACCAACAGGTACGACCTGGCGCCCAATGCGGCGTCCAGACAACCAAAGGAGCACCATCATGAGTGAGCGGATTCTGCGGGTCAAGGAGGTCCTCGAACTAACAGGTCTGAGCCGTTCGACTCTGGATCGGCGCATCAAGGCCGGAACTTTCCCGGCGGGGGTCAAGCTCGGCGATCGTGCCAGGGGCTGGCGCCTCTCGGAGATCGAGGAGTGGATGAGGAACCTACCGGAGGCAGCGTGAGCGTCGCCGCGACGGCGCGGCGACGACGTTGCCACCGGGGCACTCCACCACCAAGTAGCGCCTCTCGCCGCCGCAACGCCCGCGATCCGCCTGCAGGCACCCCTGTTGGCCACGCCGAGTGCCGCGTTCGCTGCGGGCACGGCACCGGGGCACCCCGGGGTGAGCAGCACGAGCGCGGATTCTTCTACCATCGCCACTATGAGCACTACCGATCGCGCCACGGTGCACGTGCGCCGCGAGACCTTCGAGAGAGCCGAGCGACTACGCGACGAGCTCGCCGCCACCGGGGGCCACAAGCCCACCATGACCGACACCATCGACCGCGCCATCCGCTGCCTCGAAGAAGTCCAGACCCGTTCGGCGTGGACCACGCCCAGCGACCCCAGGCTCCGACTCGAACAGCACATCGCAACACTGGTCACCAGCGCCCTGTCCCAGTTCATCCGCGACTACCTGCCCGACGAAGAACTAAGCAGCCTCACGTTCGACTTCCATAGGCACACCATCGCCGTCCACCTCGCCGGGGAACCCCGACTGCGGCGGATCATCCTGACACCGGACTCGCGGTACCTCGACCCAACCGAACCGCTCCCCGAGTTGTATCCCGAAGGCCGCAGACGCTCCCGCTAGCCCGCGCCCACACCAATAACCCCCCAACGCAGTCAGACCCAACCCAGACCTGAGCAAGAATCGATGACAGGCCCGCATGTCCCGTGTCAAGAATCTTGCTCACTGTTTCGGTTTGAGGGTTGGGTCGGTCAGGTAGGTGTCGAGGGGGCGCTGCCAGGTGAGCGTTTCGTGGGGGCGGATGGTGTTGTATTCGTCGATGAAGGCGGCGACACAGTCGGGGAGGTCGATGCCGCTGGGGATCTCTTCGCGGTAGAGGCGTTCGTATTTCAGGGTCTCGAACCAGCGTTCGACGACGCCGTTGGTCCACGGGGCGCGGTGGCGGGTGCGCACGTGGGTGAGGTGTGCCCGGGCGGCGAACCAGCGCGCCAGCGCAGTCGATTTCATGGCCGGGCCGTTGTCGGTGACGACCACGAGCGGCGTGGTCTCGCCGGTGGCGGGGTCGGCGCAGTCCTCGACGAGGGTGCGCCCCAGCAGCGCCTCGGCGGCGTCGATGGCGCCCTGCAGGGCGGCGATGAGGTCGCCGGCGGTCTGGGTCGCCGTGACGGGGCACACCAGGGCGACCTTGGCGGCGTAGTCGACGACACCGCAGAGCTGCCACGTGCCCTCGCTGGTGGTCTCGAAGGCCGAGAAGTCCACCTGCCACACCCGGTTGCGTCGCACCGGCGGATCCACGAACACTTCTCGGCGCGCCGCGGCGAGCTGGCGGCGTTCGGCCTGGTAGCGCACGGGTTGCAGCAGGCCGCGGCGCGCCATGGCGCGGTGCACGCTCGACGGCGAGCCCAAGTCCCAGCCGTCGTAGCGGCCCATCGCCCAGATCTTGCGGTGCCCCCACGCCGGCCAGCCGGCGGCGAGTTTCTCCACCGCAGGCTCGATGCGGTCCACCTGCGGCGCCGGCCACGGCCCCTTGCCACATCGCCGGCGCGGTGGCGCGCCAAGCGCCCGTGGTAGGAGCGCCGCGGCACGCCCACCAACTCGGCGAACCTCGAGACCGAGCATCGGGCGGCGGTGCGAATCATCTCGAGGTCCTCGAAGGAGGGAGATACTCCGCCCCCTTCTGCCACACCCGCAACCGGACGTGCGCCTCACCCAAAGCCGCCTTCAGTTCCTCACACTCGGCTTCGAGTTCCAGCTCGGCCTCGCGCGCCGACCGGCGACGGGCGCCGAGCGCGAGGCGGTCCCGGCCACCCTCCAAGAACGCCTTCTTCCAGTTATGCACCGTCTGCTCAGACACGCCCACCCGGCGGCCCGCCGCCGCTGCGGACAACTCGCCGCGCAGCACGCTCAACACCACCCGCAGTTTCTCCTCAGGGCTCTTCTTCGAAGCCTTCGCCATGCTCATCTCCTTGCGTCAGACTCAAACCGCCGACTGAGCAAGAAACGACGACACGCGACAGCGCTCCTCAAACCCGCCAACACGCCAGACGACACGGATCGCGACAACCCCCGCCCAGAGAACTAAACCCGGTGTGCCCGGGTCTCACGCCCGCAGCCTGACTTGTCGCGGGCGCCCGTGGCGGCGTGGCGGAGTTCGTATTTCGACGGGGGTGACCATGCCGAGTGATGAGTGCCTCGTTGCCAGTGAGCAGACCCGGACGAGTCGCGAATCCCCAGGTCAGACCCTATCTAGCGGACCGCTCTGGCGACTGTTCCCACGAAGGTTCCCACGCGATCCGCACGACTCGATCCGCGATCTCTGCAGACGATCCGCCACAGGCATCTTGGCACTCGCCCCGTCAGTGAGAGCGGCGCGTGCGCTGAGCAGGAGCGCGAAACTCCGGGGGCTCAATGTCGATTCGTTACGCCGTAGCGCGCTAGGCAAGCGCCATTCCGGGGTTCCGGAAGATTCCGTGAGGTCCCGGACAGCCCGCAAACGCCCAAGACGAACTGCTACGCCCGTGTTTTGACGCTCCCTGGGGTTCCGGGCAATCCCACAACAACTGTGGGACAGAGCGGGGACATGCGAGTCCGATTCGCACGCCTCGGCAATCCGACGCTCGTTGCGCTACCTCTGACCTTCGGGTTATGAGCCCTTTCGAGTCGGTCTCGGCTCGTGCTGGCCTGTGCCGGATAGTGTCATCTAGCAGGGAGTTTGCAACGTCGTCGTGGCGATTAGACCCAACATTATGTGCTGCGTGCCGCTGCGTTCATTAGACAATCCATTAGATTTCCAACGCTCAAGCCGGAGACTCGTAACGATCGTCGATCTGAACCTCCCCGGGCTTCACGCAGGCTGAAGTGAGGTGTGCCTCGGGTTTCTCGTGGCCAGCTTGCTTGATCTCAGGCGGCGTTGGCGCGAGGGTGACAGGGACTGCCGGTCAGCAGCGCGGTTCGAGGCTCGTGAGGATGCGAGCGGCGTGGGCGTCGAGTTCGGCGTCGCTTAGCGTCGAGCCGTCGGCGCCCACGAGAACGTCGGTACTGACGGCGTTGGCAGCTCGGTGCGCGTCGAGGCCGCCCAGGCGCCCCCGATGTTCGCATGCCCGGATCTTCTCGAATATGGCGACAGCGAGCCACGCCCGAATGGTCGAGGCCATCAACTCGCGCTTCTGCTCGATGGCCCGGAGCATGTCGGGGTCGTCGCGGCAGTCCGGCGTCACCGGCCTCTCGGGCCAGGTTGCGTTCCTGACGCTGCACGGAATCGAGATCGTGACGACGATCTTCGGTGGCTGCGGGAAGTCGACCAGGAGGCCGGCGCCTCGCCCGCCCTGGTCTCGTTCGGGCGCTCCGTCGGTGTTGGTCCAGACCACGGCGGGCACCGCCGTGCCGCAGTCGCCGCAGACGGCCTGCCAGACTGCTCGGCGGTCCTGGGTGGTCGGGTGCGCGGGGATGCGATCGACGGCGGCGGTGAAGCTGCGCCGGTCGAGGGTGGTGAAGCCGGCGTCGTGCCAGCGCTCATAGGCGAGGCCGAACGCCCGGCGGGACTCCTGGTAGTACGTCGGAATGCTGCGGATGCCGAGCACGTTCACCGCCAGGGTGTCGGCGAACAGCTCGTGGCGGAACTCCACGGGGTAGGCGGTCATGGACCGCACCGAGGGTTGGCGCTCCGGCGCGTCGTCGGGCGCCATCGCCCAATCGTAAGCGTGGGCGAGCTCGTGGATCAGCGTCTCCTCGATCGCCCACAGCGGTTGACCCGCCAGATTCGCATCGGCCAGCAGGATGCGGTTCTGGGCCGGGAAGTAGCAGCCGGCCGCCTGCAGGTGGCCGCAGGAGCCGAAGCTCCAGCCGCCGGTCGATTCCAGCGCCACGCCGATCCACGGCCAGTGTGGCCGCAGCATCGCTACGAAAGCGTTGAGGTGGGCCCGCAACTCCTGGCGGTTTGTGGTTCGGCCAGCCTGGCGTGTGCAGTAAAGCGTGACGCCGTCGCCGTCGCCGCCGCGGGCGCAGGAGCCAGCGGCGGGCGGATTCTGGCGGGACGCTGCCGGCTCGGGGGCTGTGCCGCTGCGGCTCGCCGGCGTCGTGTCTGGCGCCGACGCCACCACCTCGCCGTACACCGAGGAGCGCAGCCACCTCCCGACCCGAGCGGTCCGATAGGGGAAGAAGCGGGCGTCGGGGTACCAGGTGGAGCCAAAAAAGCTGAGAGCGAACTCGATGCGCCCGTCGGCGAGCTTGCGGGCGATGATGCGCACGTCGTCGGTGTTGCCAATAGTCACCGGCCCCGATCGGTACCAGCGGCCCTCGACGGCGCGACGGTAGGGGAACAGCCGAGGTGTCGGGAGTTGCTCACTGCCGTCGGTGTGGCCCAGCCCGAACTCGACACGGCCGTCTGCGAGCTTGCGAGCGATGATACGAGCCGCGTCGTCAGCGTCGTCGCTCGCGGCCACCGGCGGCGAGGCGACGACCAAGATCCCCGCCGCGAGCGCCGCGGCGAGAGCGAGAGACAAGAGCCAGCGCCCCATAGCGTCCGACAGGGTAACTCCACGAATGTGCTCCAAGCCCACCCGTCCCTCCGCAGGTCGAGCATCTGGCAAGGAGCCCGGCGAAGGTGAGCCTGAACCTCCCCGGGGTTCGCGCAGGCTGGGCGTGCCCGAGGGGGGTCACGCCAGACGGGATGGGGAGACAGGTCGTCGCGTTGGTGGAGGGCAGCCGTGGTCAGTTTCCTCCGGCCGGCAGCCTTCACAGTCCCCGGCTGCTCGCTGGGCCGCGGCTTGCACCGCTGTGGAATGTTCTCGTATCCGCTTAACCAGCAGCCGCGCACTGGGTGAGCTACTTGGGTCGCCGAGCGGACGACTCTCGCCCCGTGGCGCGCCGTCAGGGATGCGTCCTGGCCTGGTCGCGACGACGGCTCAGGGAGCGTGCAACTTCACAGACGTGGCTCATTGATATCGCCACCTCCTCTGGGCGCTGACCTCCAGAGCGGGCGTGTAGTGTCCGCTGCCTGTGAGCGATCGAGGGCAAACGGTGGTTCTCCTGCTCGCCACCGCAGTGCTCACTGCACTTGTGACCGGTGGAGTGATTGCAGGCATTCGCTTCTTCAACAGATCTCCGACCGCGGCAACGGCAGATACCACGACTACGACGACAACCACCACGGGGGCGGTCCAGCTCAACACGGAGGTCTTGTATGACGATGTCATTGACATGCTGCTTGCCAACGCGGACACTGCCACCGTGACCACGACCTCGATGCCGACGTATTCGGTGCTGGGTAACTGGTGGAAGTTCCCCGCCGACGCCAGCGGCCGGGCTCGCGACCATTTCGTCGTCTCGGCCTCCGACCACCGGCAGTTCGGTCTCGGGAACCCCGAATCGGAGAACACTCCGGCACTGTTCGTCACCTGCGGTGCCGACACGACGGGACGTCTCTCGGGCGAAGTGGTCTTGGTTGTGCCGTGGCAAATTCGCAACAGCGACAGTTGGTCGGTCGAAGCTCTGTACGGGTTCGCCGGCGACGACGATGAGCCCGCGGAGCGGTGGATATCGGACCACGGAGAGCCCGAGTCGTTGATCTACGCCCCCGACAACGGCAAAGCGATCTACCGGTACATGACAAACCGGCCTCATGGTCGATTCATCATCGCTATCGCCGAGGACCCAGACAGCCAATTCTTGCTTCTCGAATTCGATATCTCGGGTTTCGACCAAGTCGCGCGAGAAACCGCACGCTGCTTCTAGCTGCCCACCATCTGGTCTTGCGCTCGACGGCGCTCGCCTCTTGGGATATCCCGCGGACCAACTGCGGCCCCAGATGGTTCACCCGGTGACACGGGCCGTAGCTAGCGACGCTTGCACTTGCTGAACACAATCCCGCCGGGGATCGCCAAGCCAAGACCACCGGCACCAAGAGTGACCCCGACGACGAAGAGGCTGTATTCGCCGATCTCGCTGATGTCGGTAGCGGTCAGGCTGATGACGAACACTGCTACTGCTAGTCCGATAGCAATCCAGCCAGGCAACGCGACCAGGAAGCCGATGCCTTGACCCGTTGTCCAGGACGCCTCGCCACGAAGGGCGGTCTCCGGAGACGGTGCGGCGGAGTGATCAGAGGCGTTTTGCTCAGACATGAGACCCCGCTTTCAGGTGTGGAACAAACGATCTTGCACAACGACGGCCCTGCCCACGGCGCGCGACCGGTTGGGCGCGGCAGACGCCAGTGGCGCAGCGTAGGTGAACCAGCAACGAGACCGACATGACGCGCGTCGCCGAAGAGCCCGAAGTCTCAATGGTGTCCGCGGCCCACAGGGTGTGTCATGCGGGACAGCGCCCTTCCGCGGGTCAGGACACCAACACGCGCGGGGGCGTTTGACAGCCACGCGCTGGGTTCCTCGAATCGCACGACAACCACACTGCTTCTCCGGGGCGCGGCCTCGGCGATGTGGGCCGCGAATGCCGCCTGGCGCGAATGAATAACCCATCAGGACCTACCAGTACCGACCCAACGAGATAGACGAACCCACCGAGATTCGCCGAGCGAGACTGGAGCGACCTGTGTTTCGCACGGGCAGCTTGCTTGACTTCGGGCCGCGGTTTGATGAGGGTGACGGGGACTGCCGCGAGAACGCCGACGGCCAGTTCCATCGGTCGGTGCACGGTTCCGGTCATGATGACCGGTGCCAACACAAGCACCAACCGATGGAGGTACCAGCATGCCAGGCGCACCGCTGGAGTTGCACGAACGCGAGGAGATCTTCCGCGCGCTGGTCGAGGATCTGCAGGCGGGTTGGGCCGCCATCGGCCGTCGGGTGGGTCGACATCCCACGACGGTGGCCCGGGAGATCAACGCCGGGGGCGGCCGTGAGCGCTACGGGCCGGCGGCGGCGCAGCGGCGCGCCGAGGTGGCGCGGCGACGGGCGCGGCGGCGCCGCTTGGAGGCGCCGGGGCCGCTGCGGGACCGCATCTGCGCCGAGTTGCGCCGGGGGCGTTCCCCCGCGGCGATCCGCGCGGACCTCGCCGCGGAGGGCGTGGAGGCGCCGCCGTGCGTCGAGACCGTCTACCAGGCGCTCTACACGGGCGCCCTGGACGTGAAACCCGCTGAGTGTCTGCGCAGCCGCCGCCGGCGCAGACGCTGCCGGCAACAGCGAAACCCCCGGTCGCGGTCCCGCGGGCCGAACATCGCCGCCCGCCCCGCGGCGGTGAACGAGCGCGCGGTGGCGGGCCACTGGGAGGTCGATCAGATCATCGGCGCCTACAACCGGTCCTCGATGATCTGGTTGACCGAACGCCAAAGCCGCTACCTGATACCGGTCACCATGCCCGACGGCTACGCCGCCGACGCCGTCCTCGCCGGCCTCATCGAGGGCCTCGACACCGTCCCGGCGCACCTGCGCCGCAGCCTGACCTTCGACTGCGGGTCCGAATGGGCGAACTGGCGCCGCCTCGCCGGCCACTACGACCTACAGGTGTGGTTCTGCGACCCGCACTCGCCGCGCCAACGCGGCCAGATCGAGAACCAGAACCGCCAAGTGCGCTGGTGGTTCCCACGGGGCACCGACCTCCGCCTCGTCACCCCCGCCCAAGCCCAACACGCCGCAAACATCATCAACCACCAGCGCCGCCGCAGCCTCCACCACCAAAGCCCAGCAGAACTCTATGCTGCCCTCACCGTGCAGTGACCACTGGAACTGGCCGACCCCATCCGCTCCGACGGCAAACTCACCGTGAAGTCGCTCGCGGCCGAGGCGGGATTGAAGCGCTGGTACCTCACGCACAAACACACCGATCTGCGCGACGAGTTCTACGACAGAGTCCGTGCCCAGGGCACCACACCCGCTGCCATGACCACCCTCTACGAAGAGATCGCCGCGCTCAAAGAGGCCCACAAACGGGACCGGGCCGCACTGCGCGACGCCGTCGCTCAAAAGGAGATCCACGCCCGCGAGACACAGGTTCTCGCGCTCGAGAACGCGCAACTCAAAGAACAGGCGACCGGACGCGCACCTGTTCGGCCGAACCGGCGCCCTCCAGTCCGGTCGAGCGGACTCGCGCCAGTGCGGCCTATCTCGGGCGGGCCTACGCCGCCCGACGCATAGCGACTCAACCGCCTAACCGGGCGTTGCCGCTCACGCTTCTGACTTGTTGTAATGGGGCCAGCATCTCGGTCCCGACGGGGACGTAGGGTGCGAGGTCGGTGACCGGTTGGGCTCTCACGCTTCTTGCCCACTTCGGTGTGGCTCTTTCATAGCGTGCCCCGCCGGTCGCCGCCCGCTGCGGCGTGGCTCAATAGAGGCGTGCATCGTTTCCTGAATTCAGGTTGCCCGCCGTGGAACCCATCCCCGGCAACCACAAGGAGCGATGAATGACTGTCATCATCGGTATTGATCCGCACAAGGCCTCGCACACCGCGACCGCGATCTGCCCTGGCCTGGCCGAGGCCGGCACGATCCGAGTGCGGGCGACCCGCTCGACACCTGAGGAGTTGTTGAGCTGGGCAGCCCGGTGGCCCGAGCGCCGCTGGGCGATCGAAGGCGCTCGCGGCCTGGGTCAGCTGCTGGCCCAACGACTCGTCGCCGCCGGCGAGCATGTCGTCGACGTGCCCGCGACCCTGTCGGCGCGGGTGCGGACCCTCGAGACGGGCCACGGCCGCAAGACCGACCACATCGACGCCCGCGCGGTCGCGATCGTCGCCACACAGCGACCCGATCTCCCGCGAGTCGGCGCAGATGACCACCGGCGCGTGCTCAGGTTGCTGGCGGATCGTCGCGACGAACTGACCAAGCAACGGCGCCGAACACTCAACCGGCTGCACCGACACCTGCGCGACCTGATCCCCGGCGGGGCGCCGGTCCACCTCAGCGCCAACACAGCCGCAGGCCTACTCGCCAAGATCCGTCCCCACGACAGTGTCGAAGCTGAGCGCAAGCAGATGGCCCGAGACCTCCTCGCCGATCTGCGGCGCCTCGACAAAGCCACCGCCGAGAACCGGCGCCGCTGCGCCGCCGCCGTGGCCGCCAGCGGCACCACCCTCACCCACCTCGCCGGGATCAGCGACGTGCTCGCCGCCAACATTCTCGGCCACATCGGCGACATCAGCCGGTTCCCCAGCGCCGACCACCTCGCCAGCTACGCAGGCACCGCACCGATCGAAGCCAGCAGCGGCGACGTCATCCGCCACCGACTGTCCCGACACGGCAACCGCCAACTCAACAACGCCATCCACCTCGCCGCCCACGTCCAAACCATCCACCCAGGCGCCGGACGCGACTACTACCAGCGGCGACGCAACACCGGCAACAGCCGGCCCGAAGCCCTCCGGCTCCTCAAACGACAACTCACGAAAACCATCTACCGCACCCTCCTCTCCGACGCCGCCCGCGCCCACCACAACGCCGCGACTTGACATAGAGGCGCTATCAGGTCACATCCGCCCGACCGGCTGGTGCGTGCTCCCGACAAGTCATGGTCCGACAGATCGTTTGAAAGGCACACACGGCCAGCGAAGAGCCGAGTCAGAACCACACTCGCCGGGAACACATCACCAGTATGAGTGCGTAGAGCCGCTTTACCACGCGCGCGGTAGCTCTAGAAGCAACGCACTGCTCGCGGAGCGCGAGGCAGCCGAGATAGGTGAACGTCACCTCCCCGCGCAGCACCGACCACACGACCTGCAGCTTGCGCTCGGGACTCCTCTCGGACGGCTAGGGCATCAGCATCTCCTTGCATCAGACCCAACCCAAACCTGAGCAAGAATTCCTGGCCCGGGACATCACCACCACATGAGAGCACGGTCATTCGACAGTCGACGAGGACAGTAGGTGAGCAGACGGTACCACGCTGGTTAGACCATCCCGAGCAACTGCATGACCTGATCGACTACATGCTTGTCGCGGGGATCAGCTGCAGAGCGCCAGGATCGTAGGTAGTCGAGTGTCGGACTGTCTCTCGTGGGGTGCTGTCCAGCAGACAACTGCTGGACAGCGTTCCACGCGGCTGGCTGCTTCTCGAACAACGGAAGAATCGAGTACGCTACAACCGCCATCTTGTCCCGTCGTTCGGTATCCCACTGTTGCGTCGCCCCCCGTTCGAGGCCTTGCCGGAAGCCAGCTTCGTTAGCTGAGAGCCAGTCAGATAAGGGCATGCCGTCTGGCAAGGTACGTTGAGGAGCAGATTGTCTTTGATTCGCGTAGTCTGCCAAAGCAGGCGAATACGACGACCACTCCGGATACGGTGGATCCGTTGTCCACCGCTCTGACATACGGCGCAGTACGAACACAGACGCTAGCTCGCAGACAGTCTCTTCAAACCAAGTGTTGGAGCACGGACGCCATGAGAATGGATTAATCACTACGTGACAGAACTCATGAGCGAACTGGAATGCGTACTGGCTCCAGAACTTATCCTTCGTAGCGAGTTGCACCACATACGACCCTGGGCGTGATTCCTCTATCAGGGTTTGCGGCAAATAGACTGTCGACGGTGCTCTTCTGACGTTGATCGTCCCAGCGACAGGGTCCCGTAGTTCTCGGTTGATGTGCGATGCAACGTTGTCCAATAGTCGCGCAATGTCCACAGGTCGCGCATCACCCCAATCGCTCGGCTCTACATGTACCTGCAACACATCGCTTACGATACCTTTCTTAACCGGCGCTTCGGATTTCAGCGGGGAGTGAGTCCGTTGAGGACGGTCCAGTTGGGTTTGCTGGCTCTCCGCACTCATACTGGTGATGTGTTCCCGGCGAGTGTGGTTCTGACTCGGCTCTTCGCTGGCCGTGTGTGCCTTTCAAACGATCTGTCGGACCATGACTTGTCGGGAGCACGCACCAGCCGGTCGGGCGGATGTGACCTGATAGCGCCTCTATGTCAAGTCGCGGTGTTGTGGTGGGCGCGGGCGGCGTCGGCGGTGAGGGTGCGGTAGATGGTTTTGGTGAGTTGTCGTTTGAGCGCTCGGAGGGCTTCGTTGCGGCTGTTGCCGGCGTCGCGTCGGCGTTGGTAGTAGTCGCGGCCGGGGCCGGGGCGGATGGTTTGGGTGTGGGCGGCGAGGTAGATGGCGTTGTTGAGTTGGCGGTTGCCGCGTCGGGACAGTCGGTGACGGATGACGTCGCCGCTGCTGGCTTCGATGGGCGCGGTGCCCGCGTAGCTGGCGAGGTGGTCGGCGCTGGGGAACCGGCCGATGTCGCCGATGTGGCCGGAGATTTTGGCGGCGAGCACGTCGCTGATCCCGGCGAGGTGGGTCAGGGTGGTGCCGCTGGCGGCGACGGCGGCTACGCAGCGGCGCCGGTTCTCCGCGAGGGCGCCGTCGAGGCGCCGCACGTCGGCGAGGAGGTTTCGGGCTATCTGCTTGCGTTCGGCTTCGACGCCGTCTCGGGGGCGGACTTTGGCGAGTAGTCCTGCGGCGGTCTTGGCGCTGAGCTGGGTGGGCGCGCCGCCGGCGATCAGGTTGAATCGCACTGGGTTTGTTGGAGGCTCCTGAGCTTGGAAGCGAGAATGGAGCTATGGCAACAGAACGAAGAGCAGGTAGGGCGTCGTCGCGTCGGTATTCCGATGCGCAGAAGGCGCAGGCGGTGCGGTTGGTGCGGGCGTTGCGCGCCGAGTTGGGCACCGATCACGGGACGGTGCGCCGGGTGGCGGACCAGTTGGGTTTCGGCGTCGAGTCGGTGCGCAAGTGGGTCCGGCGGGCTGACATCGACGACGGCGCGGTGGCCGGGACGACGACGGCGGACCGGGCGAGGATCGGCGAGTTGGAGTCCGAGAACCGCGAGCTGCGCCGCGCGAACGCGATCTTGAAATCGGCGTCCCTGGACTCAACCGGTCAGCGCAACAGGGTATTGAATCTAGCGGCGGGGGTGTCGAAGCGGAGTCGTTTTCGGGGTCGGGTGTTCAGCTTGACGGCGACATCGTCGAGGTCGTGTTGGGTGAGGTGCTTCATGGTGTGACCCTTCGGCAAGTATTGGCGCAGCAGACCGTTCGTGTTCTCGTTCGTCGCGCGTTGCCATGGGCTGCGTGGGTCGGCGAAGTAGACGGCGAGGTCGGTGCCGATGCTGATGTCTTTGTGTCCAGCGAGTTCCATGCCGCGGTCCCAGGTGAGCGTCTTGCGGAGACTCGCCGGCAACCGGCTCATCTCGCGGACGATGCCGGCGGTGACGGTGTCCATGTCCCGACCGTCGAGCTGGACGAGCACGACGTAGCCCGTCGAGCGTTCCACGATCGTGGCGATCTGGGTCCAGTGCCGACCGAGCAGCAAGTCGCCTTCCCAGTGACCCGGCATCGCCCGGTCCTCGACCTCGGCGGGGCGCTCGCTGATCGATACCGCATCTCGGATCTGGGACCGCCACTGGCCCGTGACGGTGTTGTGCAGGTTGCGGCGCGTCGGACGCCGAGTCCGCAGATGCTTCTGCAACTCCTTGGCCAGCACGCCTCGGGACTGCACGAACAGCGACTTGTAGATCGTCTCGTGCGACACCGTGACTCCCTCGCCCACCGGTTGCTCTTTGGCTAGCACCCCGGCGATCTGCTCAGGCGACCAGTCTTCGGCTAGTCGATCAGCGACGTAGTCCCGCAACGCTGGCTGGCGCGAGAGCACGCAGCGTTGCGGGCGTCGAGCGCGTCGCCACGCTCGATCGTCGGCATCGACCGCCCGATACGTGCGGCGCCCCTTGTTGCGGGCGATCTCTCGGCTGATCGTCGACGGCGCCCGACCGAGCTGACGAGCGATCGCGCGAATCGACTCACCCCGGGCGAGCCCACGGGAGATCTCCTCGCGTTCGGTCGACGCCAAGTGGCAGTCACGCCGCCTGCGTTCCGGCGGGAGGTAGCCACCGGTCTGCTTCACCACCGTGTAGACCGACCCCGGCGGATAGCCGATCACTCGAGAGATCTCCGAAAACGACGACCCCTCCGACCACAGCCTCCAAAGCGTCGCCCGATCCTCGTCGGACATCCCCGGCCTTCCCAGCTTCGCCATCAACAACCTCCTTGCGCTCCAGCCTGGCGTTGCGCTGACCGGTTGAGTCCAGGGACGCCGATTTCAAGATCGCGTTCGCGCGGCGCAGCTCGCGGTTCTCCTGCTCCAACTCCCAGATCCGCCCCCGGTCCGCCGTCGTGGTGCCCGCCGCATCACCGTCGTCGATGTCGGCCTGGCGGACCCACTTGCGCACCGACTCGACGCCGAAACCCAACTGGTCCGCGACTCTCCTGACCGTGCCGTGATCGGTGCCCAACTCGGCGCGCAACGCCCGCACCAACCGCACAGCCTGCGCCTTCTGCGCATCGGAATACCGACGCGACGACGCCCTACCTGCTCTTCGTTCTGTTGCCATAGCTCCATTCTCGCTTCCAAGCTCAGGAGCCTCCAACAAACCCAGTGCGATTCACTGCCCCCACTGCCACGACCTCGCCCACGACCACAACTGGACCGTCACCACCCCACCGGACGGCCACCCCAAACTCCGAGCGCCCGAACACCTCCGCCTCCCACCCAACCCGACACCCGCCAACCCCCCGGCCCTCGTCAACCCCGTCCTCCGCACCTGAAACAGCTGACCCGGCACAACCTGCGTGGCGCCGGTTGACTATGCGGGTGCGCCGGCGGGCCAGAGTGCCGCCCAAGCGACGCAGTTCCCCGGGCAGGGCAGGGCAGGTCGGGTCGGCGAGGTCAATGGCGAGGTCGGTGGCATCCGTGCCGACGAGTTGCGCGCAGTCAACGTCACACAGGCCGCGAATGTTCACCCCCAACAGCTCACCGAGCGCGCCGTCGACCACCTCGCCCGTGCCTCGAATGTGAAGGCTCGTCGGCGACGAACGACTCCAGGAGCCGGTGCGATTGCCCCGGCGATACGAGCGAGCCGTCAGCGCCTACGCTGACCGGCAAATCCACCACGCCCCGGCCGAGACCGACAACACAGGCTCCCGAGAACCCGTCAGGATTCGACCCGTTCGGAGGGACATGATGACCAACGCAGCAGGCCATCATCCGGGGCTGTCGCTCCACCGCGGCCGGCGGCCGTTCGCGGCGCTGGCTCTGGTTTCCGTGGCGCTGCTCGCGGCCTGCGGGGGCAACGGCACGACGCCGAGCGCAGTTGACTCGTCGGAGTCCGACGCGCCCCTCGGCACGGAGACGGACGCTGCGGCCGCCGACACGGAGAGAGAGGCGAGCGGCCCCAAGTGGGGCGGAACCCTCAGATACGACACCACCCTTGAGGTCGCCAGCTGGAAACCGGCGGACCTCACCACTACCAGGGGCGGCGGGGATCGAGGCATGTTCGTCTACGACACGCTGCTGAAGCTGCTGCCCGGCGGGTCCGTGGGCCCGAACATGGCCGACATCGCGTCCGAGGACGGGATCACCTGGCGGATGACGTTGCGGGATGGGATCGAGTTCACGGACGGCACTCCGCTCAACGCCGCGGCAGTCGTGTTCAACATCACTGAAATCATGAACCCCGACAACGGTTCCGTGCAGCGTCGCGTCGTCTCCGACATCGAGGAAATGAACGTTCTTGACTCCTTGACCGTCGAGTTCGTTCTCGGCGAACCCGACGGCAACTTCCCGGAGGCGTTCACGACGACTCCCGGGATGATTGCCTCGCCGACGGCATATCAGGCCGACCCCGACGCTTTCGGCCGGAACCCCGTGGGAGCCGGCCCGTTCATGGTCGATTCCCATCTACGCGATTCCACTCTCAAGCTCGTCCGCAACCCGAACTACTGGGATCAGCCCAAGCCTTACCTCGACGCCGTCGAGTTCCGGATTCTTCCTGACCCGTTGACGCGGGCCCAGGCGGTAACGGCTCGGGAGACCGATATCTCCGCCAACGCCCCCTCCGTCCAGGCGGCGGTGCTGCGTGCCGACAGCGACGACCTGAAAGTCTTCACGACCGTCGAATCCGGCGCCCATGCGGTGGTGGCAAACCACGATCGTCCACCATTCGATGACATCCGCATGCGGCAGGCCATCTCCCTCGCCTGGGACTACGACGTGGTCAACGAATCGCTCCTGCAGGGGGCTTGGAGGGATCCGAGCCTCGTGTGCCCGCCGTTCTCACCGAACCAACCGGACTGCTTGCTGGGTGTCTGGCCCGAGCCCGACCCTGCTCGAGCGCGAGAACTCGTCGAGGAGTACGTGGACGAAGGCAACGCTCTCGGCTCCTACGAACTCCTGACCATTACATCACGAGTAACCGAAGCCCAGTTCATCCAACAGTCGCTGCGCGATATCGGGATCAACGCCGAACTCACGATACTGGCCGTCCCCGAATTCATAGGCCGGCTGGCGAACGGCGAATTCGATCTCAGCTGGCACCGGATCGCACCCTTCGACCGAATCCCGACGAGCTACTACCGGTACATGGACTCCACGGGGCGTCACGCCCAAAAAGGCCCGCCGAACCTCGAACTCGACGAGGCCATGAACCGGGCGGCAAAGGCCATCTCGGCGGACGAGCGCGTTGAAGCGTCACAAAGAGTCCAAGAAATCAACGCCGAGGAGTTGAACTACATCTTCTTCGGCCCATCGGTCGACGGGCTAGTCGGCAAGTCGGACGTCGTACTGGGCGATCGCTATCCGGGCGGGGCCCTGGTCGTCGCCCAGGACATTTGGCTCGACCGCTGACCTGTTGGTCAGCATTGCGCGGCACCCCCTGCGCCTCGCGGCGCACTCACCCAACCAGCCCCGAGGATCGCCCGGCGTCGCGATGCATGTCCGCCAGGGTGTTGAACGCCAGCACTGTCACGAAGAGCGCCATCGCGGGAATCAGAACGATATGCGGTGCAGTGACCAGGCGCGACCGACCCGCCTCGATCATGCTGCCCCACGCCGGAGTCGGCGGTTGGATGCCCAGCCCGAGGAAGCTCAGGGACCCTTCGAGAATAAAGACTCGAGCTGTGGTGGCGAGGGCGAATGCCGTAAGCGTGGGAATGACATTCGGGAGAATCTCTCGAATCGCGATGCGCACGTCCCGCGCGCCGCTCCCCTTGGCGGCAATGACGAACTCTCGTTGCGCGACGCTGATCGTGCTCGCTCGTGTCAGCCTGATGAACGTCGGCGTCAGGAGGATCGTGATGGTCATGATCAAGTTGCGCGGAGATGGACCCAGCAGAGCTGACACGACCAGCAGGAGGACGAGTCCGGGAAACGCCAACGTGACGTCCGCCGTCGCGGTCACCAGGATGTCGATCTTCCCACGGAGGTAGCCGGCTGACAGCCCGAACGCCAGACCGAGGGTCATGGCCATCGCGATACTTGCCGCGGCGATCAGGAGCGACATCCGAGCCCCGTAAACCAGACGCGACAACATGTCGCGCCCCAGTTGGTCGGTGCCGAGCAATCGGGTCCCGAAAGGATGCTTCGCTACGCCGAATCCGCCGACGTCAGGTTCGGGGATCGGGAGCCACTGCGCGGTCAGCGCGGCGACGACGATCAGCGCCAGCCACCCAACTGTTACTGCCAGGAAGGCGGTGCGGGCCCCGTCGCGGCGCCGCCGTCGGCAGCCGCCTTCGCCGACGGGCCTCGTGGAATTCTCGCCGCTAAGCACGACGCACCCTCGGGTCGAGCACACCGTAGAGAATGTCGACGAGGCCATTCAGCACGACATACCCGACGCCGATGACCGCGACAACGCCCTGTACCGCAATGACATCGCGCTGCTCGATGGAGTTGATCATGAGGCGCCCGAGTCCCGGCAGGCCGAAGATGACCTCGACCACGACCGACCCCCCGATCGCAGCGGCGGTTGTCAAACCGACAAGGGTCATCAACGAGAACAACGACGGACGGAGTGCGTGACGCAGCAGGATGCGTGTAGCCGACTGGCCCTTCGCTTCCGCCATGGCGATGAAGTCCTCGCGCAGTGTCGCCGCCATATCGCTGCGCAACAGGCGCTGGTAGATGCCAGCCGGCCCCGCGGCGACGGCGATCGTCGGCAGAACCATGGCGCGGATATTCCCCCCAAGGTTCTCCGTGAGCGATACGTAGCCCGACGTCGGCAACCACCCGAGGCCGATGGAGAACACCACGACCAAGATCACGGCAAGCACGAAATGAGGCACCGATATCATCGCGAACGTCGCCGCACTCGTGGCCCGATCCACGAGCCCGCCCTGCCGGTAGGCCGAGTAGATGGCGGTCGAGAGAGCGAACAGCACGGCGAGCAACTGACTGCACACCACGAGCTGCAGCGTCACCGGCAGTCGCTCGGTGATGAGATCGGCTACCGGGATGTTGCCTCGGACCGACCGTCCGAGGTCGCCGGTAGCCGCGTTGCCGAGCCATCTGACATAACGCTCGTGCACCGGTTCGTCGAGGTGGAGACGTTGGTGCAGCGCCTCGATCTGCTCTGGATCGGCCTCCTCCCCGATGATCGCGTAGGCGGGCTCCCCCGGCATCAATTCCAGCATGGCGGAGACGGCGAACGTCACGGCGAGCAGGATAAAGAGCAAGTACGCCAGCCGGCCCGACACGTACCTCACGGCTCAAGACCCGTGTCGGTGCAACTCATCGCCGGTCAGAACCGGCGGGACCGTCGTGGTTCATCCCAGGCATCGCCGGGCTGATCGCCTCATTCTCCCGCCTCTGTCAGGGGGTGGTGACACGCCACGAAGTGATCCCCGCCGGAGCCAACGGGTCGCATCGGGGGCTCCTCGGTAGCGCAGCGCTCCGTGGCGTAGGGACAACGCGTCCGGAATCGGCAGCCCGAAGGCGGGGCCAGTGGCGACGGTAGTTCTCCGGTCAGCCGACGGCTCGCGCGCGGCGGCGCATCCGGATCCGGCTCCGGCACTGCTGCCAGCAGCGCCTCGGTGTAGGGGTGTGCGGGGCTTCCGTACAAGTCCTCGGGGGCACCGACCTCACAGAGCTTCCCGAGATACATGACGATGACGCGGTCACTCACGTTCCTCACCACCGCCAAGTCGTGAGAGATGAAGATGAGCGTGAGGCCGTATCGCTGCTTCATCTTCTCGAGCAGGTTCAGGATCTGAGCCTGAACCGACACGTCGAGTGAGGACACCGGTTCGTCACAGATGATCAACTTGGGGTCCAGTATCAACGCCCGCGCGATGCAGATCCGTTGGCACTGACCCCCGGAGAACTCGCGGGGTCGCCTCGACTTGGCGGTCGCATCGAGCCCCACGGCATCGAGGATTCGGTCCACCGCGACCTCTCGGGATTCCTTGTCCCCGATTCCCCAGACGCGCAGCGGCTCCTCGATGATGCGTCCGACGGTGCGCCGCGGGTTCAGGGACGAGATCGGGTCCTGGTAGATCATCTGGATCCGTGGGCGGACCTGTCGGAGTGCGATCTTGGACAGGCCCGCCAGATCGTCGCCGCCGAAAAGGACTCGGCCGCGGGTCGGGGGAGGCAACTGGATGATGGCGCGCCCCGTCGTCGTCTTGCCGCAGCCGGACTCCCCGACAAGACCGAGCGTCTCGCCCTCGAGGACATCGAACGTGACACCGGAGACGGCGTGGACGCGCCGACCCCGCCCGGCACCGAACTCCACGGTGAGATCCTCGACGCGCAGGAGGGCACGCTCGTCGCGGAGATGGGCGGCTCCGGCCGTTACCAAGAGGGGTCCTGTTTGCGACGCGGCGCACGTCTGTTCACGACGCAACCGACCTCAACGCGCGCGTATTGCGTTCCAGCGCTTCTCGTCCTGCATCGGTACCCACCGGGAACCAGCAACGGAAATAGTGGCCCGGGGTGTCGGCCTCGACAAGCGGAGGTCGCTCCTCTCGACAACGCGGCTGCGCGTACTGGCAACGCGGCGCAAACAGGCAGCCGCTGGGTCTGGTCAAAGGATCGGGAGGGCGTCCACCGATGGTGTGGAACAGGGCATGGCGGGAATCGTCGAGCTTCGGTACCGAGCGGATCAGAGCTTCCGTGTAGGGCATCCGCGTCGACCGGAACAGATCTCTGGTCGGCGCGTGCTCCACGACCTGCCCGGCGTACATCACGGCGATCCTGTCGGTTCTCGTCGCCATGACGGCCAAGTCGTGCGACACCAGAATCATCGCCATGTTCAGGCGATCCTGGAGTTCTGCGAGGAGGTCGAGGATCTGGGCCTGCACTGTGACGTCAAGCGAGGTCGTCGGCTCGTCGGCGAGCAACATCCGAGGGCGGCCGGCGAGGGCGATGGCGATCGCCACCCGTTGCCGCATGCCACCCGACAACTCGTGGGGGTACCGGCGGAGCCGGCGCCGGGGCTCGGGGATGCCGACAAGCCGCAACAGCTCGAGTGACCGCTCCCTGACATCAACACGTCGGCCGTCCTCGGTGGGCCGCACCGACTCGCCGATCTGGCGACCGATTCTAACCACCGGGTTGAGAGAACTCATCGGGTCCTGGAAGACGACGGAAATGGCGGTACCCCAGAGCCGGCGCAGTTCGCGCCGCGGCAAGCCGACCAACTCACGCCCCTCGAAGCGCACACTTCCCTCACGCGAGGCGATCTGTGGTTGCATCAGACCCATGATCGACCGGAGCAGCACGGACTTCCCCGCACCCGATTCGCCCACGACGCCCAAAGTCTCTCCCCGGCAAAGATCGAGCGACACGGAGTCGACTGCCCGGAGCCTGCCGTCGGGCAGCGGGAACTCCACGGTGAGATCATCCACAACCAGGAGCCGCTCACCTGGATCGGTGGTGGTCCGCTCTGACACTTGCCGCTCTCCGCAATCTTCTTCAGCAGGCCAGGATCTCGCGGCCCGCCGGGACGCCTCCTACGGCTGCGTCGCAGCGGCACGCGCAGCGTGAGGAGGTTGACGCCATTCGACGACCACTAACGCGAGCCATCGACACGAACCATAACGACGTCCAGGCCCTGATATTTCCTGTGCAACACCGATGTCGCATAATGCCGCAACAGGCGGAACGATATCTCCTCCCCCCCAATGACCTCGCTCTCGTCGCCCAGAAGCGCCAGGCGCTCTTCAAGATTCTCCTCACCAAGATCAGCCAGAAACTCCAGCTCCACTGCCGCGCTAGCTGGGCGCGCCAGAATCGTCAACCGTCGCACCTTCGCGGCCGGATTCTCATCATCTTCACCCATGAGGCTCGCGAGAGCCTCCTCGCCGGCGCCGCGCAATCGCTCTGTTGACGAAGCGTTCCAACCGAGTCCCGACGCAAGATCTTGGAGGAATGCGTCGATCTGTGGGAGCGCGGAGATTTCCAGCTCAGCTTCGAGCCGTCTACGTCGCGGTTTGGTCAACTCGATGAACATGGTCATCAGAATCACGATAAGGATTCCGACCGTCATGCCGTTGCCGAAGAAGATGCCCGCCGCCCCGCCCAACAGATCACCGAAGATCTCCTGATTCTCAATGCCCATCCCGACCGTGATCGCCAACGCCGCCGCCAGAGCCTTTTGCCGATCGACGCCACCCTCGACGATCATCTTCATGCCCGAAATCCACAGTTCACCGATCACAACGACTACGTATGCTCCAATGACAGGCCGAGGAATCCCAAGAAGCAGGGCCGGCACTTTCGGCAGCAATGCAAGCATCGCCAAGATGGCCCCGGATGCGTACGCAACCCGGCGTGAAGCGACCCCACTGAGACCGATGAGTACTATGCTGGCATTTGCTCTCTGTTTGGGAGGCAGCGGGGTGCCAAGAATCCCCCCTAGCAACATGCCCACACCGCTGGCATTGATGGACCCCTGAACTAATCGAAAGTCAGTTGCGCGTTGACGACGCCGCGAGCCTCTCTGAACGGCGACGTTGCCGCTAATGTCCTGAATTGCAGTCACCAGAGCAACCACCGCGAATAGCGGCAAGAAGGACAAGAAGTCCAGACCCAGGTTCAACTCGATCCCCGGCCACCCGATTTCGGGAATGCCAATCCAGCGGGCTTGCGAAACGTACGTAGAGTCATACAACCCAAAGGCGACAGAAACCGCGCATCCGGCCACGATTCCGAGCGACAGTGACCATTGCCGCCAAGTCCCTGTTGCGAGAATCCTGAACAGAACGATCACTCCCGCTGTCGCCAACACTATGGATGGAGCTGCGGCCGACGATGCACCTTCCGGCACTTCCTCCAACTGCTTGAATGCGATCGGGAGGATCGTGATTGCAACCAGAATCAAGACCGAACCAGAGACGACGGGAGTGATGATTCGGCGCAAGAGCGGGAGCCACGCGGCCAGCGCGAACAAGATCAGCGACGAGACAATGAAGATGCTCGCCAGCATGGCGGGACCGCCCTTGGCCACCGCCATGAGTGAGATCGCTAAGAAGCTGCCGGCCGAGGTCGAGGAAAGCATGTGCCCAGATCCGATACGCCCGATCCGGCTCGTCAGCAGAACAGTAGTAATTCCATTGACTACCAGCGCTGCAAAAACGGCCCATGACAGGTAGCTACCGTCAGCGCCAGCCTCTTGGGCAACGAGAGTGACATAGAACACTGTAGAAGTGATCGCGAACAGGGTGAGTTGCAGTCCGAGCCCGATGGCAACGGGAAGAGGGCACCGCTCATCCGGCTCATAGACGACTGCGTCACTCGATTCCATCTGCATATCAATGATTGGAGTTAGCGACGGTCTTGGACCGGACTCGGCCATGGAGGAATCCAAGCGAGTCCGCCAAGGCGTTACGAGTCGGGACAAGGAGAGTTCGCACGCGCCACCAACACTCGAGTCCGGGAGGACTTGGATGACGTAGCCGAATCAAACCCACTCGATAACTTCCAAGAGGGCACATGTCCCCCAGCAGTGCCTCATCAACCATCACGGGTGTGTGAGGGGCGCAACAAGCAGTCGATGCCCTCAGTATGGCACGGAAGCTCTGATCTCGTCTCCGGCACAACGAGATCGCCTGCCAGCGCAAGCAATTCAGCGTGGGCTTCGGGACTCTGTCGGCTGTTGCGGTCGTCGAACTCGACGGGTGAGCGTTGCTCACAGCGCCACGATCCAACCCCGATACTGCGTCATCAACCACCCAAGAGCGGACACGAACTGAGAGGCCCTGCGCGATTTTGTGGGGTGAGGGGTAGCTGAGGGTCCCTGGGATGGGGTCGAGGCCCTGGTGGTATCGGTGATTGAGAGATCGTCGAGCCGGGAGGGCCTCGATGAGTTCGGTTCATATGTCGGTGCGGTTGCATCTGTGTGGGTTGCGTGTGTTGGAGGTGTCGGTGATGTGAATCGCACTGGGTTTGTTGGAGGCTCGGTTTATTGGTTTCCAACCAGTGCGTGGTCGGCTTGTCGGCCAGCGTAGGCCTCTTCGAACTCTGCTGGCGGTCTGTCGCCGAGGTGGCTGTGGAGGCGCTGGGTGTTGTGCCAGTGCACCCAGGCGAGCGTGGCGAGTTCGACGTCGTCGACGCTGCGCCATGGACCTTGGGTGGGGCCGCGGATCAGTTCGGTCTTGTAGAGGCCGTTGACGGTCTCGGCGAGGGCGTTGATGCCCCTATAGGTCAAGTATTGGTCTGTGGCGGTTGTTGGCGGTGGCGGTGGTCGGTCATGACGCGGTGGTAGGCCTCGCGGGCGACGAAGCGTTTGAGGCAGCGGATGATGTCTTTCTTGGTGAGGCCTTCGGCGCTGCGGCGGGTGACGTAGTCGATGGTGGGCTGGTGGAAGCGCATGGGGACGATGACGACCCGGTAGAGCGCTGCGTTGGCTTGGCGGTGCCCGCCGCGGTAGAGGCGGTGCCGGTTGGTCTGCCCTGATGATGCGGGGATGGGGCAGGTGCCGCAGAGTTTCGCGAATGCGGCCTCTGAGCGGATCCGTTCGGGGTTGTCGCCGAAGACGATGAGCAGTTCGGCGGCGGAGTCGGCGCCGATGCCGAAGCCGTCGCGCAGGCCGGGCGAGGCCTGCGCTGTGAGCCGGTCGAGTTCGCGGTCATGGCCCGCGACTTCGGCGTCGAGGGCAACCCAGCGCCGCGCGAGCGCTCGCAGGGCGTGCTTGGCGGCCGCGGTGGGCGTGTCGATGCTGCCGGGCCGGTAGGCGGCGCAGCGTTTGATGAGCGCCTTGTCGCCGAGCCCGTCGAGGGACTCACGGAGCGGCGCGGGCGCGTTGATGGCCATTGCCTTGAGCGTGACGATCGCGGCGGTCTTGGCCTTGCGGGCGGTGTCTCGGGCGACCTTGAGCTGGCGGATCATCTCCACGACCCCGTCAGCTGACTTCGGCACCGCGGTGGCCTGGCCCGACAGCACCGCCCGCGCCGCGGCTTCGGCGTCTCCGGAGTCGGACTTGCCGTTGTTGCGTCGCGCGCGCCGATCGGCGCGGTTGACCTCGACGACCCGGTGGCCGCCGCGTCGCAGGAAGCCGGCCAGGCCGGCGCCGTAACTGCCGGTGCCTTCGATGCCGAAACAACGAACACGCCCCAGCGCTCGCGCCCACGCCTCGAGTTGGGCGTAGCCGCCGCTGTCAGCGCTCACGGCGCGCTCAGCGAGGCGAACCCCGTTGGCGTCGAGCGCCACCGCGACATGAATGTGCTTGTGCGTATCGACCCCCACAATCACCGAACCAGTCGTGCTATCTGATGCAATGCCGTTCATGGAACTCCCATCTGTGAACGCCCTAAAGTGCAACGGACACGCACCCCGCCCAGCGGGGCGGGCGGACAGGACTGTGATGAGTCGGTTTAACGCAGGCCCCTATCGGGTCACTGCCCTCCCAGCCGGCCGGGGTGTGCACCCACCGTCACCGGGCCAAGCCGACAGATCAACGCAAAGGCACTCCTCGGCCTGTCGTAGCAAGAGTCAGACCCGACCCGGCAACCCCACCATCACATCACAGTCGTAGGAATCGCCGACCGAGCCGACCGAGGGAACGGCGCCCAATTCGGCGAGGCGTTCACCCCAGCGCAGCGACGTGTATTGGGCGGATTCAAGTGGTCGTCGCAACACCTCGTGATGGAGGTGATCCGTGGTGGGTGTTCGGGAGCGTCAGGCGGAGGTGCGTGCGTTTCGTGGTCAGATGTGGTCGCCGGGGCGGCCGTCGACGGCGCGGCGTGAGGATCGGGTCCGGTTCTGGGAGGCGATCGCTCGCGGTGTCTCGAGCGAGGACGCGGCCGGTGTGGCGGGGGTGTCGGCGGCGGTTGGGGCGAGGTGGTTCCGTCAGGCTGGCGGGATGCCGCCTCTGTCGCTGGGCCCGACCTCGGGCCGCTATCTGAGTTTCGCTGAGCGTGAGGAGATCGCGATCCTGTGTGCCCAGGGCGCGGGGGTGCGCGCGATCGCCCGACAACTGGGTCGGTCGCCGTCGACGGTCTCGCGTGAGTTGCGCCGCAACGCCTCGACGCGGACGTATCGCCTGGAGTATCGGGCGTCGACGGCGCAGTGGCACGCGGAGCGGCGGGCCAGCCGTCCGAAGGTCTCCAAGCTCGCCGCCAACGACCGGCTGTGTGCCTATGTGCAGGATCGTCTGGCCGGGCAGATCGCTCGACCTGACGGCGAGCTGGTGGTGGGCCCCGAGGTGCGCTTCGCCGGCCGGCGCCACGGCCGCCGCCAGGACCGCCGCTGGGCGAAGTCCTGGAGCCCCGAGCAGATCTCGAGGCGGTTGCGCATCGATTTCGCCCATGATGCGTCGATGCGGATCTCCCATGAGGCCATCTACCAGGCGCTGTACGTCCAGGGCCGCGGCGCGCTGCGCCGCGAACTCGTCGCCTGTTTACGAACCGGACGAGCTCTGCGCGTGCCCCGAGCACGGGCCCGGGGTCGGGGCAAGACGTTCGTGACGCCGGAGATCATGATCTCCCAGCGCCCCGCCGAGGCAGAAGACCGCGCGGTGCCGGGCCACTGGGAAGGCGATCTGATCATCGGACTGAACCGATCCGCGATCGGCACCCTCGTCGAGCGCAGCACCCGGTTCACGATGCTGTTGCACTTGCCCCCCATGGCCGGCCACGGCCAAGCACCGAGAGTCCACAACGGCCCCCCGCTCGCCGGCCACGGCGCCGAAGCCGTCCGCGTCGCCATCGCCGCGTCGATCGCGACGCTGCCCGAACAACTGCGCCGATCCTTGACCTGGGACCAAGGCGCCGAAATGGCCCAACACGCACAGCTCCGCATCGACACCGGCGTTGCCGTGTACTTCTGTGACCCCCACAGCCCATGGCAGCGCGGCACCAACGAGAACACCAACGGCCTGCTGCGCCAATACTTTCCCAAAGGCACCGACCTCGCCCGACACAGCCGCGAAGACCTCGACGCCGTCGCGCTCGCCCTCAACACCCGACCCCGCAAAACCCTCCGCTGGAAAACCCCCGCCGAAGCCCTCAACGAGCATCTACGCTCCACCCAACAAGACAGTGTTGCGACGACCCCTTGAACCCAGGCAATTCACGTCGCTGCGCTGGGGCGAACGCCTCGCCGGTCTCGGCGCGGTGCCCTCGGTTGGCTCCGTCGGGGATTCCTACGACAACGCCCTCGCCGAGACCGTCATCGGCCTCTACAAGACCGAACTGATCCGCGGACCCACCGGGGGCCCGTGGCGCTGCGTCGACGACGTCGAACTCGCCACCTTGGGCTGGGTGCACTGGCACAACCACCAGCGCCTCCACAGCCACCTCCGCGACACCCCACCCGCGGAGTTCGAGGAGGCCTACGCTGGCCGACAAGCCGACCACGCACTGGTTGGAAACCAATAAACCGAGCCTCCACAAAACCCAGTGCGATTCATGCCGATCCAGCGTTCGGCGAACGCGTTCGCCACGGGGGTGCGTACAGGTGTCTTGAGGATCTTCATACGTTCGGTTCTGAAGATCTCGTCGAAGGCGTCGATGAACTGGTTGCCGCGGTCGCGCACGAGCGCACGCGTCCCGGCGAGCCCGTCGGCATGGCGCAGGAACAGGTTCCGCGCTGCTTGGGTGACCCACACGCCGGTGGGGTGGTCCGTGGTCCCTGCGAAGTACACGGTTCGGGTGGGGATGTCGATGAAGAACAGCAGGTAGAACCTGCGCAGCGTTGACGCACGCCAGGCGACGTACCAGCCCGTATCAGAATGTGCCGCTGAGTACGGATTTCGCGGACTCCCGGTGTCAGCGTGTATCAGCGCGCACTGACTGGTGCCGACGGGTCTCGGTAGAAGCCGCATCGGACTCCGGGCGACCGTTCCGCCACCGCCCCGAGTCAACCAAGCTGACCTCGCGGAACCGAGCGCACACCACCGGTGCCCGTGCGCTGGGTCTGCTCGGTACGGGTGGCCGTAGCATCATTGCGAGCGAGGAGTGCGCCTATCAGGACGCAAGGAGGCGGCGTGGCGGAACAGCGAGGGCACGGCTTGCCACCTGCTGATCCAGATGATGTGTCTACGTGGTCACTTCCTCCATCAGGGCTGCTCGTCCCACCGACAGCGGCCGGCATATCCCCACCCATAGAGACACGATGCCAGGTACTACCGGTCGAGGACCTCTCCTGGGAGGACTTTGAACGTCTCTGTCTCCGCCTGCTTGAGCGCGACGCGGACATAGTGCATATGTCGGGAGTAGACCCGCCGGCCGAGGCAACCCAAGTGGTCGTGAGACCATACGGTCTGCACGGTCAAGCTCAAGATGGAATCGACGTCTACGCGAGAATCCGGCTTGTTCCCGGACAAGCTCCCCCCGACCGGCCATATGTGTCTCTCCAGGCGCGTCGAATCAAGTCGACGGCGCCAGCGGCGTTGAGCGGGGCTGTCGACGATTTCCTCCGCGGCAAGTGGTCTCCAGTCTCCCAGCGATTCGTCTATGCCACGAGCGCCTCTGCAGTTTCGACAGCGCTCACAAATGAGATCGAGAAGCTGGCGCTCCGGCTTGCCGGAGAGTCCATCGAGTTCGTGGTCTGGGACCGCGTCGAGATCTCGACGCGGCTCAAGGAGAGTCCAGAACTCGTCGATGACTTCTTCGGCCGGGCGTGGGTCAAATCGTTCTGCGGCGATGCGGCAGCGGAGCGACTCGGCGCACGGCTGGACGCCGTAGCCATCCACAGACTCCGGAAGCAACTCGCCACGCTGTACAAGGCAGCGTTTGGTGTCGCTGATTCCGGCCAGATCGCGTACCGGTGGGGCGGCGCACCAACCGTGGGCCTGCGCGACCGGTTCGTGACACCGGACTTGGCGGTTTCGACGCCCCAAGCCGCGTCGCTCCCGCAGCCGTTTGACGACCCGGACCGCCTCGGCATGGTCAACGAAGCCGAAGCCATTCTCATTGATGCCGCTGCATCGCAGGCGCTCGCTCCCGACGAAGGCGCGTGGTTCCTCCGAAGCTCGCGGGGATTGCCGCGCCCCGCGGAGCGCCCTCTGGTTGCTGAGCGCGTGCCAGCGGACCAGTGGCTTGGAACGCAGTCCCGCCAGGTGATCGTCGGCGAGCCCGGTGCCGGCAAGAGCACGTTATTGCGGTACTTGGTTCTTGACCTTCTCAGCGAGCACCCCAGATGGCGGTCAGTCGCTGCACAATGGGGAACGCATCTACCCGTGTGGTTGCCCTTCCACTTTTTCACACAACGGCTCGCTGGCCAGACAGGTGGTCATGCATCGGTTCAAGAAGCGCTCAGAGCATGGCTCGAGCAGAACGACAGCGGTGACGTCTGGCCGCTCGTCGAGGCGGCGCTCAACGATGAACGCCTGCTGTTGGTTGTAGATGGGCTCGACGAATGGATCAGCCTCGAAGCAGGTCAGAGCGGAGTTGCAGCTCTGCGAACCTTCTCCGAGACCCGCGAGACACCGCTTGTTGTGTCGTCACGCCCTTATGGGCTCGGACGACTCACGCTGGGGACCGGTTGGACTCACGCCAGAATTGCTCCGCTGACTCCCGATCAACAGCAGTTGCTCGCGTCTCACTACTTTCATGCGGGGATTGGCGCTGAGGACGCCGCGCCATCACCGGCCGTCATTGAGCAATCGGTCCGCAGCTTCCTTTCACAGGTCCACGCCGCGCCCGACCTGAGCGCGATCAGCCCCTTCCCGCTCTTTCTTGTTCTGCTTGTGGGACTGTACCTGTCGAGCGACGACACGCTGCCGATAGGACGTTTCGAGGTCTATGACCGGGCGGTGCGGCTCCTCGTGGCTGATCACCCCGCGCAGCGACGGACCGCCGCCGCGGTGACCGCACCCCGCCGAGGTTTGACCGATACTCAGCTGCGGGCACTGCTCGCCAATGTCGCCTTCGTGAGCCAGACCAGGGGAGATCTCGCAGCTCTCCCAGAAGCGGTGCTGCGCAACGATTTCGTTAGTGCGCTACGCGATCCGAACGGCCTCGCCATGGAGCCAGCGCAGGCGGCCGCGACCGCAGACCAGCTCGTGGACGTGGCCGAGGGCCAACTTGGAATCCTGGTCCGAAAGGGGCCAAAGGAATTCGGATTCCTTCATCGGATGCTGCAAGACCAGCTCGCTGCCGAATACATCTCCGACCGGTGCAGCCTGGACGAAGTGATGGAGATCCTCACCAAGCGGATCGAGGATCCCCGGTGGAGCAACGTGCTCCTAGCGACACTGTCGCGGATCCAGCGACCCGCAGAACTGCGTCAACTCATGACGGTCATCACTGCACAGATTGACGGAACCCTTACTGGATTGCGAGCCCGTGAGCTTGCAGCAGAACTCGCATTCGGACCATACAACCTTCCAGGCAACGATATTCGAGGAATCGCTCCTGGCATCGTCGAAGCGATCGAAACGCACCCATACGGACCGCATCGAGCGCGTCTCCTAGACATAATTCTGACCGGATTGGGCGGAGCGATGACAGGGGACATTGTCTCCGAATGTCTCGAACGCTGGACTTTGCTCGTTCAAGAACCATCCAGAGAACTTGTCGCAGAAATCGCTCAACTACCGCCAGCAGAATCCTTGTCGGAGACAATCTGCACACTGCTACTGAGGGCGCTGCGCTATCCGGACAGCCGCATCTCCTATGCGAGCGGATTCGCGATCGCGGGTCGATGCTCGAACGGCGGCATCGGCGACGAGTGGGAACGCGGTCTCCTGTACGAGGGACTGATGGAAGTCCTCTCAGCCCCGCCCTCTGGGCTCGCGGCGGCTGCCGCCCTTAGTTCGTTAGCTCTTGGATGGAGCGATGACCCGCGAGTCATCGAGATCTTGACGGAAGCGAGAACTCACGGTGACGAGAACGTGCGGATTGTCGCCCTCGGCGAGGCGCTCGGCGTATTGCGCTCCGCGTTCTCGGTGGCTCCCGCAACTCACAAACGTGACGTCCAAGCCCTAACTGAGGAGGAGCGGGTCTGGCTTCTCGAACGCCTCGGAACCCACACCAATCTAGATGCCCATTTCGGATTGCTCGTGTCTGCACTGTCCGAAGTGGCGCGCGGGCACGAGTCGATCCTTGATCAGTTGATCGAAAGATTGCAGGCAGGGCCAGAATATCGTGGAAAATACAACAATGTCGAACTCGTTTGGTTGGTGGCACTCGATGCGTTTGCCGACGACAGTCGAGTTGTGGATCTCGTTTGCAAGGACCTTCGTTCAGAGAGTTTCTCTCATCTGACTGTGTACGCAGGGCATGACCTTCGAATGCTGGGGTCGAAGTACCCTCCCGAATCGCCCCACAACGCCCGTGTCGCAGCGGCGATCGAAGACCGAGTGGATAGCGACGAAACGATACTCGACTTCCGCTTGGTCGGACTCGCCGCCGTCGACGGTGGACCGAACATGAAGAGAGCGTTACTGACCGACCTTCGCGACTCGCCGTTCCCACACTGGGCCGCGATCGCGCTGGCCGAGCATTTTGGCGACGACAGCGACGCCGTTTCTGAGCTGCGTTCTGCCCTCACGGGCGACCCGGTTCGCGCCTCGATGATTGCGAACGTCGCGACAATAGTCTTAGATCGGGGTGCCACTCTTCCGCGCCTACTTGCCATCCTTGGGGAACTCGCCGAGTCCCCTAATTTCGGCTCCGCGCGCTACGACATTGTTGCATCTGCTCTGCTCCACGCCATTCGGGAACAAGGAATCGGCCCAGGTCGAGAACTCGAAGCGATCGCCGAAGCCGCGTTGACGCACATGCCGGCAGGTTACGAGTCAGCGCTCGACGACCCACGCTACGAATTGGCCAACGGTCTTTACCCGTCCAACGCCTCGCGCACGACGCTGGCTGAGCTAGCAGATGTGCCGGACCGTCCTCTCGCACCCTATCTGCGCACATTCCGCGACGACCCCGAGCACATCGGATCGCTGCTCGACGAGGCTGCAAAGATTCTAAGATCGCTGCCCGCCTTTCTGCGCGCCCGCGTGTGTCAATCGCTGTCGGATCGGCCCACAACACCGGCGCTGACCCTGCGGCTAACCCGCCGATGGGCAGACGAGGTGTCGGGACCGAACAAGAGCATCGCATCGCTCGCATATCACCGGAGCCTTGTCCAGGCGAGAGTCGATGGACACATCGACGATATCGAGTGGACCCTCGCGATAGCTCACCTCGGGGAACAAGCCTCTTGCTATGGGCCTGACCACGAGGCTCGTAGGCGCGGCGCTTGGGTTGGGATCTGCGTGTGCGGTGATTGGTCTCCACTCAAAGACCGTGTCGAGACGATCGGGGAAGCCCGGCCGGTCGGAGTCCCACTAGCCGATCTGCTCCATGGTCCCGACAATGTGCTCCTGGAACAGCTAGCCGCGCACTGGGAAGAACTCCGGACGGAGTTCGGCGACACACTCCTAACAAGGCTCTCGGGAGTCGGAGAGCGGGAGTCAAAGAGCGACATCTGGAACGCACTCGCACTGGTGGCTCCTCAGAATGCCGTCCTCCAACAGGAACTCGACAGCACAGTGGCCTCTGATCCTGAATTACTGAAGCTGAACGGCGTACTAGCTTGGTTCGCTACGCGGGGCCGCGCAAGCGCCGAAACGATTGCCGACGCCCTCGTCTCCCGCCTTCAGAAGGGTACTGTCCACGGCGAGAACATCGCCAGAGTTCTCCTCGCTGAGCCTGAGCGGATTGGTCCTGACCGCGGACGACTAGAAGGATGCCTCGAGAATGCTGTTGGCAACAGTTCTGCTCGATTCGGCGATGCGGCACTCGAGACGCTAGCGGTGCTGTTTCCGGCGAATCCGGTAGTGCGTGACGCCTGGCAGGAGTACTCCGAAGTCATGGCAGACCGTCGTGGCTATCGCACTATGCCACTACGGACCTACTTCGCTGTCGCATTCGCAGCGGCCAAATCAAGCCAGATCCTCAAACAACTCGATGCGTGCCTTGAACGGCTTGAGAAGTTATCCACGCAGTCCTACGACAGCATTCTCACTCTTCATCTCTCCAACCGCCTCCGCCGCGACAGCACAGCCGCCGCTACGGTTCGGGACGCGATCATGAGCCCGGAGACTTCAGATTCTCGGGCAGCGCTACTCGTCTCACTCCTTGCAGACGCGACTGGCCTTGACGCCGAGATCCTACAAGAGGTCGAGAACCGTCTCACCGCTCAAACCAACGTCGCCCTCGCACCAATTGTGCAGGACCGGGCCGTCTCAGCAAGCCTTTCAGTCCAGGCGACCCTCACTCGTGTCGCGGATACCGCTTGGGGTGTTCGCTCTCCCTGAAACGCTCAATGGCATGGCGCACGCCGACCCGTGGCTCGAGTTTCATCCTTGTGGCCTGGGCGTCGTGGCGGGCTGGCAAATCCCCCACCCCGCCTATCGCGGACCCACTGCCCGCTCATTTCCGAAGAGCCCCAAAAGCACCTAATGGGGCTCTCCGCGTTTGATGGGGCTGGGACCGTGATCTGGGGATCTTGAGGGTCCGCGTGCGCGGGTCGGGGCCTCGCCAGAGCAGTCATTGACCACTCAGACTGACTCAGAAGGCTCCGACCTGCAGGTCGGAGCCTTCCCCGAGCTCACAGCACACAACGGCAGCGAGAGCGTGAACCTCCCCGATTCCGACTCGGGACCGTACTGAAGGATCGTCCATCGAGTCATGTCGCCGTGTCAGGGTCCTGCGCGTCCAAAGACCACAGACCGGGTGCGGCGTCAAGCAACTGCTGGACTGCTCGTTCTTGTTGCAGCTCGTCTCTCTTGACGCGTGCCCATAGTCCGTATAGGTCCGTCGTAAGGAGGTGGACTGCGTCGATGATCGCCGCGCATTCGCCCACACTGCCCTCGGGAGCGCGCCGAACTGACGGCTCCATCCTGCGGTATGTATTCACGATCCACAGCGTCTGGCCCGGGATACGTCGCTCCTCGGTGATGTAGTGGTCGCGGTGCGCGCGGATTTGGCGAGAGTCGTTCGTCTTGGTTCCTCCGGTGTACCCCTTGACTTCGGCGATGGCTTCCCATCCGGGTCGGCCCGCGAGTGTGAGTCGGAGGTCTTCGCGTTTCGGTTCCCCTTGTGCGCGCTCGGAGTCCATGTCCCGAACCGTGAAGCCGAGCGCGTCCAGAATCTCTTCGACTGCTTCGACGAGTTCGTCACCGTCAGCCCAGATGGATCGCCGCATCTCCTCCTCGTCGGCGACCCGCGTCGCGGCAACCAGCTGGCCCGCGACTCGTTCCTGTTCGACCTCGAGATCTCTGATCGTGCTCGCAAGCTCGGCGATCCGCGTAGTTAGTTCTCGCTCAGTTGGAGTATGCCAGTCCCACAGATTCTCGATCCGGGGCGGCGGCTGAGGCACTCGGATCGAATCAACCTCATGCACCTCGGCGAGGAAGACTCGAAACCACGCTGCGAGTGTTGCCTCTTCGGGAAGCGCCAGAATGATGGCCTTCTGCGCTTCGGCCTCTCCAGGCCCCTTCTCGTCTAGACAATGAAACGCGACAGGCCGGCCGGAGGTCGTCTCGACGAGAACGCTGACGCACTCGTCCAGGGCCTTATAAGGCCGTCGCGATTGAAATAGGTCTGCAGAACTTCCCAACTGCCTAATCAGTTCTGCAGCAAGCTCCCTGTACTTCGCCGGGCATGCTGCCGGAATACTCAACTCGCGTTCGGTGTTGTCGGCGCTCACCCCCACAGATCCCCTGCTGCGCGCGCCATCGCGTTCAAACCCGATCCAACCGAAATTCGAAGAATGGAGCGCAAGCACGTGTCCGATCACGGTGGGGTGTGAAGGTTCACTACCAAGAACTGTGATGTCGGTCTCAGTCCAGTTGAAGCGCTCGAGGTACTGGAGGACGGAGTCGGCTGACCTCAGGTCACCACACATCGGGGCTATCGACTCGATCTGAGATCCGTTCAATCCAATGGCCGCGACTCTCGGCCGCTTCGTCGGATTCTGCATGACGAACTAGCCCTACTTCCCCAAGCAACCGCTTGCCGGCCAACAGCGCAACGAGATGCGGAGCGAGCAGGCCGCTGGCCGTCATCCTCATCGGTTCTCTGGTCTGGTCTGTCACGATACGGCGCGCGAGCGCGACGACACCCTCGACCGGGCAGTTCCGCTGAACCCAGAACACCCTCCGACGTATCCCTGGGCAGAGGACGAGGCCCCGATTCGAGCGTGTATCGACCCGGCGCTTCTGATTGCGGGCCAGGAGTCGTCGTAACGCTGTGACCCCCCAGGGTTCGTACAGAGTGCGGGGGCAAGCACGCGATTGGTGGATCCCCCTCGGTAGTCTCGGCTGATTGACGGTCCGTCACCATCATTCGATGCTCTACGGGCGTTCCTCGAAGATGCCCAGATTGACCACTGCACGCCCCGAGGGGGTTCCGCGACTACCACTAGTGCCGCAGCGTCTGTAAGTGACTCATCGCTGGATGCTCGGTTCCCCCTGTCGGACAAGCGTGCGATGTGCTTAACCCATCCTGCTGGCGGCGTTTGGGTCGTCAGCGATCCGAGCGCTGCACGCGTTTGGCAGCAAGACGGGGAGGTGCACATTGGCGAGCGAGACTCTTCGGATGAAGTCGCTGCGGTAGGCATCGAGGGCGACGTCGATGTCCATATCTGGGCGGCCGTCGGCCTTCTCGAGTGCGTCTCGAACCCGTCCGATGGGGCCGCAGTGCCGAGGGTGTGGATTCGGCGGACGGGAACAGTGGACAGGTTCGTCGGCCTCGCTCAGTTGGGATACCTCGAGGGTCGACTCTTCGCCAAGCGGGAGTCGCTTCGTAGGCCGCCAGGACGGCTCATCGGTCCGATCGAAGGGGTCCTCGGCGGTGGCACGTTGGTCGGAGTCGACATTACGGGAGTGCACCCCTCGTTCCTGGAGAAGCTGGCGGATCTCGCCGTGTGCTCGCCTGATGTGCAGAGCTTCTACAACGACGCCACCCGTTGGGACAGCTTGACGGCCATCATTCGCAGGTTTCGACGCCGCGAGCCGCCGGTTCCCCTCGGCGCGGGAGTCGGGACACCCCGCGCCCGCGCGCACTGGTACCGAGACCTCTATGGAGCACTCAGAGATCAGGCGATCCCGGCCACGGTTCGGGCGGCTATTCGCTGGTCCTATGCCCTGCTCGAGCACGAGGCAATCAAGGCGCGCGAACCGTCGACAACGCATTCGGAGACCAAGACCTGGCCCCCGCGTCTGTTGCGCTGGCCCCTTGGCGAGAGGTTCGGGCGGTCGCTGTACCGGCTCGTCGGCTACGGTCAGCGACCCTCGCGGGCGCTCGCATGCTGGTTCCTCGCGACAGTCGGGGTCACCGC
Organism: Acidimicrobiales bacterium; assembly: GCA_963668565.2. Classification (GTDB taxonomy): domain Bacteria; phylum Actinomycetota; class Acidimicrobiia; order Acidimicrobiales; family CATQHL01; genus VXNF01. The sequence continues at coordinate 2,114,313 of CAXXMX010000010.1, read as the reverse complement.
CTGGTCTGCGTGCACAGCACAAGGTGGCAACATCGTCGACCACCTCGAGCTGTTCGCGGCGATCCTCGTCTCGCCGCTGCGCGTCCTCCGCCTCGGCAACCAACCCGACACGCCACTCGTCGATCCCCACAGACTGGAAGGACTCGCCTATGTGGTGATCGGAGTTCCGTTTGTGTTCGTCCTCATCTCGCTACGCGAGTTCTTCCGCTCACCACTGTCCGGAAGAGCTCGACAAACCTAACGGAGCACAACCGAGCACTCGCAAGTGGCATCACTCTGATCACGGCACGGGCACCGAAGGAGCACGCTCAACCTCCCCGGGTGTCACGCAGGCTGAGACAGGACTCCGCTGGCGGCACGACTGTTCGGAGACGCTCTCGCCGGCGACATCTATTCGGTGCTTCCTTGCCGATGCGGTTTCGAGGGTCCAGATGCGTGAAGGACCCAGCGGTCGATCACACCAGCTTCTGAGGGTCTACTCAAGAGGAAGGAGCCACGATTGAGCCTCTCGGTGGAGGCGTGCGGACTCGAACGAGCTGCGAACACCCTGGTCACAGTACATCTCGAGGGTCGGATCGATGGCTCTTCCCACGAACCTTCCCACGCGCCTAGAAGGCCTCGGCCAGTTCTAGTGGTCAGTGCGCGGTGAGGTCAGCATAGAGTTCTGCGGGGCTGGTGTGGTTGAGGCTGCGGCGGCGCTGGTTGTTGAGGATGTCAGCGGCGTGTTCGGCTTGGGCGACGGTGACAAGTCGCAGGTCGGTGCCGCGGGGGAACCACCAGCGAACTTGGCGGTTCTGGTTCTCGATCTGGCCGCGTTGCCACGGCGAGTGCGGGTCGCAGAACCAGACCTGTAGGTCGTAGTGGTCGGCGAGGCGGCGCCAGGTTCGCCCATTCGGCGCCGCAGTCGAAGGTCAGCGAGCGCCGCAGGTGCGCGGGGATAGCGTCGAGGCCCTCGACGAGGCCGGCGAAGACCGCTTCGGCGTCGTAGCCGTCGGGCATGGTGATCGGGATCAGGTAGCGGCTTTGGCGCTCGGTCAACCAGATCATCGAGGACCGGTTGTGGGCGCCGATGATCTGATCGACCTCCCAGTGGCCCGCCACCGCGCGCTCGTCGACGGCGGCGGGACGCTCGGCGATGTTCGGCCCGCGGGACCGCGACCGGGGATTTCGCCCCTGCGCGCAGCGGCGCCGGCGCCGGCGGGTGCGCAGACACTCCGACGGGCGCACCTCCAGGGCGCCCGTGTAGATCGCCTGGTAGATGGTCTCGGTGCACGGCGCCTGCGCCACCCCCTCAGCGACGAGGTCCGCGCGGATCGCCTCGGGGGAGCGCCCCAGGCGCAACTCCCCGCTGATCCGATCCCGCAGCGGCCCCGGCACCGCCAAGCGCCTCGCGCGACATCGTCGCCGCTGCCGGTCGGCGCGCCGCTGCGCCGCCGCCGGGCGATAACGCCCACGGCCGCCACCAGCGGCAACCTCACGGGCGACCGTCGACCGATGGCGGCCCACGCGGCGACCGATCGCCGCCCAACCCATCGTCGGATCCTCAACTAGAGCGCAGAAGATCTCCTCGCGCTCACACAACGCCAGCGGTACGCCTGGCATGCTGGTACCTCCATCGGTCGGTGCTCGTACTGGCACCGGTCATCATGACCGGAACCGTGCACCGACCAATGGAACTGGCCCTCCCTCGAGCCCTCCGCGAACAACCGACAGGTTCGACAGCGAGAGCCTGAAGCTCTGTACCGGGATCCACGCTCCTGGACCCTTCGCCCAAGCGGTGTCGGATACGACGACTTGGGCGAGGTCGTCGGCTGCAGCGAGGAACGCTAGGCCTAGTTGAGTTAGTTCAGGGGGGGCTGGGGGAATTCTCTGGGCAGATTCCGTGGCACTCAGCGGCACCGTCTGCCGTGCGGGCGCTGGACGACGTGATCGACGCGTCGTGGCAGGCAATTGCGAGGGAAGCCCGTGGACCGCGCACGCAGCCGCAGCCACCAACTTGAATTGCGTCGCTACAGCGTCTAGGTGGCCGTCGCCGTTCGCGAGTGCGAGCGTCACCGCCGTAGCGCCAGCGGCTGCTAGGTGCGTGGCTATCGCCGCGAGGCGATCTGGTAGTTGCAGGTCAGGCTGGTCTGCGAGAATCGCGGCGCCGACGTAGTTGCCGTGGGCGAGCACATCGAGGATCCGGTACGTCGATAGCAGTCCATCAAATCGCAGCGGGTCGAGCACGGCGTTGTCCAAGCCGGAGCCGAGCCGACGCACTGCGTCGTAAGCGTTGTTGGGAATGGCGGGACCCGCGGACACCTCGATCGCCGCGCCAGGCGGTATCAACCATCCGAGCCAGACTCGGTCATCGACCTCTTCGGCGAGGCGCGACAAACCGTGGAGTTCAAGCGCCGCCCACTGATCCAGATGCCCCACGCCGACGCCCGTCGTAAGCGCCCAGTCCCAGTACGCAGCCTGCTCGATTAGGCCGCGAGCCAGCGACGCTGCCAACGCGCCTCCGCCCCGATCTCGGACCAAGAAATTGGTCGATACGAGGCGGTACCCGGCCGAGTCGGCGATTGCTTGTAGCTGCGGGTCGGGGATGGCCTCCACAATCGGGTCAAGGACCTCGACCAGAAACTCCGACTCTCGAACAAGCGTCTCGATGCTCACGCAAACCTCGCAGGATCAGAATCTATGCGGCGTCCCGGGGCGTCGCAGGCGTTCGGAACCGGTCGCATTTCACGTCGTTGCACTCGGCCTCGAGGGCGCGCTTGGTGTCCCCGTCGCGGATGGCCGTGATGACGGTGAACCTCCCCGGGTCCCCCTCAGATGCACTTGCAGGTACGGATCGGGGCGCCTAGCCATCGCTGATGACACTACCGGCGCGCCGGAGCCGGTGAGAGCGGTGTCACACCCCCAATACGGTGCCGGCTCGTGCGCGTTGAGCAGCCCCCACCAGTAGCCGCCCGGGGGTGTCTCTGTTCGATGTCGGTGGCCTGCAGCCGAAGCACGCCGAGATGCTCGCCGGCTTCGACGCCCGGGCGCCCCGCCCCGTCGGCGGGGGTCTGATAGCCGTTGCGGCCAGGTAGCGCTCAGCGGCAGGCCCCGGGTGCCGCCGCGTAGGCTGGTCCCATGGCGGGTGCCACTGTCTCGGGGTCTGCGGTTGAGGCCGGTGGGCGGTGCGCCCGTATCCCGGCCACGGTCGCCGCCGAGGGCGACCCGACAGCGGACTGGCCGGCGTCGTGGCGGGCGGTGTTCGGGGTGCTGCGGAGCCGTCCTTTGGGGACCACGGCATCGCAGGTCGCCGCGATGGCGGGCTTGGCGGAGCGGGATGTGCACCGCACGCTGGACGTCTTGGCGGATCAGGGGTTCGCCCGCTGTGGCACCGAGAAGGTCGTGTGGGGGTGTGGGCTGGTGGAGGTGTCGCTGTGGCGCCTCGACCTGACCGAGTCGTGCGTGCGGGCGCTGGCCTTTGTGCCGCGTCGCTGCGAGCCGTTCGATGACGCCTGCCCTCCGGGGGTGCCGGCGGAGTTCTGGCCGATGTTCTGGTCGGGGTCCCGCGGCAGCGACGCTGTGCTCCCGCGGGACGCGTTCGACGTCGCGTGCACATTGTTGGACTGCGGTGATCGGGCCGCTCAGGCGTGGGCGCTGCAGTACATGCCGCTGGGGATCCTCGAGAGGTGCCGGTCGATGCGCGGCTACGACGTCGGGGAGATCGCTGCCGCCATCGACGCTGCGGTTGCGGAGCGTCGATGGCGCGCCAGTGGCTGACATTGACGGCTGGGCGGACTGCCTGCCGTCGAACCTGCGGGCTGTGTGGCCCGCTCTCGCCGCCGCCGTCGCTGGCGCCGGCGGTTCGCTGTTCGGCGGCACGGCGCTTGCGATCCACCTCCGGCACCGCCAGTCGTTCGATCTCGATTACATGATCGCCGGCCCGTTCGAGGTCCAGGAGGTCGCCGACCGGCTCGTGGCCGCCGCCGGCGGCGACGTCCGGATCCTCAGACAGGACCGCAAGGGCCTGCAGGCCATCGTGGGGGGCGTGACCGTGGAGGTGTTCCGTGTGCCCGAACAGGGCTACAACCCGGGTCATGTGCGGACCCTGGCGGCACCCACGGTGCTTGACGGGCTGGCGGTGGCGTCGCTGCCGGACCTGTTGGCCTCGAAGTTGGACCTGCTCCTGTACCGCCGGAAGCTGCGCGACTACATCGACTTGGCGGCCATCGACGCCGAGAGCCCCTACAGCCTCGAGGATGGCTTGCTCTTGCACATGGCCCGTTACGGCGCCACACCCGAGGGCTTCGAGTTGTCCCGGATCGTCGGCCTGCTCGAAGATCCCGGCGTCGTCGCCGCTGACCGCGGGTTCGCCGAGCAGAGCGACGAAGTCCTCGCCCGCCTCCGCTCCCGCGCACCCGCGTTGCGCCGTTACCTGTACCACCAGGTGCTCGCGCCCGCCGCTCCCGCCGCCGGCGAACCTCCAGACCGCCCCGATACCGCGGGCCTCACCGAGGAGTTCAGAGGAGTGTTCCGGGACCTGCCCGGACTCGACCCGTAGAGCCCGCAGGCCCGCACCGGTAAGCATTCTGGGCGCGCCCGGCGCGTAGTCGTTACACCGTCAACTCGTTCTCGGCCAGATCCTGGTGTGCCCTGGGTTTCGCGCTGTCAGCTTGCTTGGATCCCGAGAGGATCATGGCCCGTCGTGGAACCGGGTGTTCGGTGGCCGCGCTGGGAGGGCTCGCTCTAGAGGTCCAGGCTCGTGTCGGCGTCGAGGTGGCGGCGGGGGATGGTGGCGTTGATGGTGTCGACGGCGTCGATGACCTCGTGGGCGACCCATACCTGCGCCCGGCCGGCGCGGCGGGCGCTGAGCCGCAGGATGTTCGCCTCGGCGAGCTGGTGCAGGATCTGAGAGGCCCGCCCGGCGCTCAGGCGGTAGGTGGCCTGCACTTCGGCGGCAGTGATCGCCGGAGTGTGCACGAGCGAGTCGAGGATCCGCTCCACCGGCGAGCCGGTTCGGGTGCGGACACGTCCCCGGTAGTCCCCGTGCAGGCCGGCGATGCGGTCCACTAGTTGCGCCGCGGCGGCGGCTCCGTCGGCGACGGCGGTCGCGAACACAGCCACCCACCCATCGAGATCGCCGGCCCGGTAGGCCGTGAGCCCGGCGACGTAACCCACCGGGTCATGCAACAGGCCTTGGGCCACCGGCACCGGCGCCTCGCCGGCGTCGAGGAGCTGGTGGATCAGCAGGCGGCCGACGCGGCCGTTGCCGTCAACGTAGGGGTGGATCGTCTCGAACTGGGCGTGCGCGATGGCGGCGTGCACGACCGGGTGCACATCGCGGCGGGCAACGAAGCGCACCAGATCGTCCATCAGCGCCGGTACCTGCTCGAACGGCGGGCCCTCGAAGGCCGCCGTCTGGCGATTCTCGCCGACCCAGGTGGCGCAGTCCCGCCAGGCGCCGAGATGGCGCGGCAGCAACTCGCGGTCCGCTGCCAGCAGGCTGCGGTGGCGCCGGTGGAACCACTCCGCAGTGACCGGCTCGCCGGCCCGGTAGGCGGCCAGCGCCGGGCAACGCCGGCGACCGCCGGGAGACGGCTCCGGAAGGGCCCCCAGGGTGCTCACAGCACCCAGGTTAGATACGCCTGTATCGCGCATCTGTCCCCGGTACCACGGGGCGGGCTAACAGTCGAGGCCGTCGGCGGGAGAAGGCCACGAAGGGTCGAGGGGTGGCGGCTCTGGTAGCGCCGCGACGAACCTGGGCGCCGAGACGGTCAGCGCGTGCCACACCTGGGCAGGGTCGACGTCGTCGTACTGGTGCGCCAGGAAGTTGCGCATGTCGCGGGCGCCGGCGACTTCCAGGGCGGGGCGGGCGGCCACGAACCCCTCCGAGAGATGCCGGCGGGCCTCGCCGATGATCCCGAGCAGCCGCTCCGCGGCGTGGCGCTGGACCCAACTGGCGTCAAAGGCCTCCCGGCCGTCGGCGGCGATCACCGCGAGCTTGGCGGCCGCCTCTTTGATGTGGCGGACCCGGTCGGCATCGGAGCGGGACCGCGGCGGCTTCGCAGCGTGATCGCCTCGGCGAGCATCGCCCGGTGCCCCGCGTAGCGGTCAGGCTTGAGCCCGCCCACAGAGACCACGTCGACGTCGCTGCCCAGCAGCCTCTCCAGGGCGCCCTGGAGGCGGGCCAAGTCGACCAGGCAGGACCCCTCCTCGAAGGTGGCCAGGAAGTCGTAGTCGCTGTCGGCGTCGTCGTCGCCGCGGGCCACCGACCCCACCAACGCAATCGAGGTGGCCTTGTTGGCGGCCGCCGCGGCCACGATGGCCTCACGGTGCTCACCCAGGACGAGATCGCGGCGAGTCATGGGTCCAAGGTACGCGGCGCGTCGCGGCGAAACAGCCGTAACGGCTATCAGATCCCGCCGGGGCTAGAAGCCCAGACGGCGAAGCCCGACAGCACCTCAGTGCCATCCAGCGCGCCTTCGCAGCCGGCAACACGGCCCTGGAGGGTGGCGGAGGCAGGTAATGCGTCCAGTGCAGGCGACGCGGCTCAGCGCGGTCCAGCAGCGTCCGCACATGAGAGCGATAGGAGCTGGCGCCGGCTAGATCTTCCGGTTGCCGCCGACGCGCCGCACCGCAGCGGCGACGGTGGCGTGGCTGAGCCCCACCAGGTCGGCCATCTCCCGCGTCGAGAGGTGTGGGGATGCCGCGACGATCGCCTCGTCGAGTTGGCGGCGAGCTTCGGTCGCCGCCTCCAGGGCCTCCTCGTGGGCCACGCCCGCCCGGCCGAGGAGGTAACGGTGGCGGTTCTTGCCGCTCGACAAGGCCGGCTCCATCGCCCCTGAGCGTAAAGCCGCTTGACACACACATCTGTCAAGCGGCTTTACAGCGAGCGCTCCGGAGACCCGAATCCGGCCGATTCGGCCCCGATCGGGCCGAACTGGGCCGAAAACGGCGCCGGTAGACGCCCAGAGGCGGCCCAGGAGCGCCGCTAGCGACCCGGGCGGGGGGTTTTCTCGGGGGGCGGCATCTCGGTGCGCTCCTGGGGCTGCCCTGGGCCGGCTCGGTGCGGATTCGCGGCGGTCACCGTCCGCCGCGGCGCGAGCTGCTGCCGCCTCGGCGGTCAGGCGGAGGCTCCGGAGGATCCCGTCGACGTTGCTGGTGCGCCACGGGCCGCCCCGCGGGGTGGAGATCCCCGTATGACACGCCTCCTGGTGGTCCTCTCCACGGGTGCCTGCCATCGGCCACTCGGCACACCCCGCGATGTCTGGGGTGTCTGTAATGTCTACCGGGCTGCTCCCGCCTGGCTGGTCGACGGGCAGTGCCCGATCAGCAGAGGAGAACGCCATGACGTCACGACCCGGCTCGACGAACGTGCCCGCCGCCCGCAGCGGCCCCCGCGGTAACCGGCGCCGCGCCGCCGCGGCGATCGTCGCCCTGCTCGCCGTCCTGAGCGGCGCCGTGGTGTCCACCGCCGCCGCCCAAGAGGACAACACCGCTGGCGACAGCACGACGGTGCGCATCGTGGCGCGCAAACTCGAAAGCGGCCGCATCGAGTTCGGCCTCCAACAACGCCAACCCGACAACACCTGGGGCGACCGACAACTCCCCCGCGTGCGCTTCTTCCCCACCACCGCCACCGTCGGCAGCTGGCTCGCCAGCTCGTCGCTTGACCTGCCCGCCGGCGAGGTGCGCATCGTGGCGCGCAAACTCGAAAGCGGCCGCATCGAGTTCGGCCTCCAACAACGCCAACCCGACAACACCTGGGGCGACCGACAACTCCCCCGCGTGCGCTTCTTCCCCACCACCGCCACCGCCGGCAACTGGCTCGCCAGCTCGACGCTCACCCTCACAACACCCCAACCCGCCCCCCAACCCGGCGGCGAATCCACCGGCCGGTACACCGCCGTCACCGCCGGCTACAGCCATTCGTGCGGGCTGCGCACCGACGGCACCATCACCTGCTGGGGCGACAACGGCGACGGGCGGGCGACCGCGCCGGCCGGGCAATACTCCGCCGTCACTGCGGGCTCGGTCCATTCGTGTGGGCTGCGCACCGACGGCACCATCACCTGCTGGGGACTGAACAACTTCGGGGAGGCGACCGCGCCGGCCGGGCAGTACTCCGCCGTCACCGCCGGCGGGTTGCATTCGTGCGGCCTGCGCACCAACGGCACCATCACCTGCTGGGGCTACAACGGCGACGGGCGGGCGCCCGCGCCCGATGGGCAGACGCCCGCGCCCGATGGGCAGTACTCCGCCGTCACCGCCGGCGTGTTGCATTCGTGTGGGCTGCGCACCAACGGCACCATCACCTGCTGGGGCAACAACACCTACGGGCAGGCGACCGCGCCCGATGGGCAGTACTCCGCCGTCACCGCCGGCGCGTTCCATACGTGTGGGCTGCGCACCAACGGCACCATCACCTGCTGGGACACCAACGGCAACGGGCGGGCGACCGCGCCCGATGGGCAGTACTCCGCCGTCACCGCCGGCGGGTTCCATACGTGTGGGCTGCGCACCAACGGCACCATCACCTGCTGGGGCAACAACGGCGACGGGCGGGCGACCGCGCCCGATGGGCAGTACTCCGCCGTCACCGCCGGCACCTCCCATTCGTGTGGGCTGCGCACCAACGGCACCATCACCTGCTGGGGACTGAACGACTTCGGGCAGGCGACCGCGCCCGACGGGTAATACTCCGCCGTCACCGCCCCGCAAGCGCTCGCGGCCCGCTACGGGCCGCCTGGTGGCGATCCGGCTCCGCCGCCGTGGCGGTCTCGTTGCCCAGGATCTCGGCGGCTGCAGGTGGCCCAGCGGACGATCGTGGCGCCGTCGTCTGGGCGGCTTGGCGTCTAGACGGAGGCTCCGGAGGATCCCGTCGACGTTGCTGGTGCGCCACGGGCCGCCCCGCGGGGGGGAGATCCTGTGGGTGCCGAAAACTGTGTCGTGGCTGGTCAGGCGGCATTTCGGTACTCGTTGATGAGTCCACCACAGCGGGCCGTTCTAACGACTTGGAGGTGTCTATCTGGCTGGTCTGGTGGGTCGGTGGCGACGGGTGGTCGCTGATCGAGCGAACGGTGGGGCCGGTGCGTGTTGTCATGATCGATGTAGTCGACGACAAGCTTGTTGAGTTGGCGGCGGTTCCAGATGATGGTGCGGTCGAGGAGCTCGCGTCGCAGGGTGCCGATCCAGCGTTCGGCGAACGCGTTCGCCACGGGAGTGCGCACAGGTGTCTTGAGGATCTTCATACGTTTGGTTCTGAAGATCTCGTCGAAGGCGTCGATGAACTGGCTGGCGCGGTCGCGCACGAGCGCACGCGTCCCGGCGAGCCCGTCGGCATGGCGCAGGAACAGGTTCCGCGCCGCTTGGGTGACCCACACGCCGGTGGGGTGGTCCGTGATCCCTGCGAAGTACACGGTTCGGGTGGCGATGTCGATGCACAACAGCAGGTAGAACCTGCGCAGCGTGACGGTTTCGATGGTGGCGAAGTCGCAGGCGACAGCGGCCTCGGGACCGCAGGAACTGCGACCAAGTGACTTTGCAGCGTGTGGGTGCCGGGTCGATTCCGGCGTTGTTGAGGATCTGCCAGACCGTGGACGCAGCAAGGCGGTGGCCGAGCCCGGCAAGTTCGCCGTGGATACGGCGGTATCCCCAAGTCGGATTCTCAGCTGCGAGGCGCAGCGCGAGTCGGCAAAGCTCTGCCGAAGTCGACGGTCGGCCCGGCGGTCGCTGTGGTTGAGTCCAGTGCCCGGCGATGCGGCGCCGGTGCCAGCGCAACAGTGTGTCGGGGGTGACCAGCCACCCGGCTCGGCTCGGTCGCGCGAGCGCGGCCGCAATCGCCCCGAGCAAGCTCCGGTCGGCGTCGGTGAGCTCGGGTCGGTCGACCTGGCGGCGCAGCACGCCTAGTTGGTGGCGCAACACGATGATCTCAAGATCCTTCGAGCGGCCTGACCGCACAGTCAGCCGAGCCAGTGACGCCAGGAATCGATACAAGATTCGGTACACAAGGACCCAGTATCGGCCCGCACCGCGGCAGGTCAACGACCACGGCCGAGTTTCCGACACCCACACCCACCTCGAACTGATCGAGGACATCGACGTGCCCCGTGCCGAACTCGAGAGGCGGGGCGGTCTGCGGCGGCGCTGGCTGCGCTCCCCCACCGTCGCCGTTCTCGCCGCCGCGTAGGCTGGGGTCATGGCGGTTGTTGCGCCGGCTGAGGCGCCGACTCGGGCTGATGCGGAGCGTGCCGCTGCTGCGCTGATCGGCGGGGGGGTCGAGGAGGTGTTGCTGTTCGGGTCGGTGGCTCGCGGTACGGCGGGCCCGCCCAGCGACATCGACCTGGTGGCCATCTTCGACGACCTGGACTATGGCGAGCGCGCCGTGCGACGCCAGAAGTTGGAGGCCGCCGCCGCGGAGGTCGTGTCGTGGCCGGTGCAGGTGCATGTGACGGATCGTCCGGAGTGGCGGGCACGCGTCGAGCTGGTGGCCACGTCGTTCGAGCATCGAGTGGCCGCCGAGGCGATTGTGGTGGCGGTCTCCGCCGACGAGGGCCCCGTGGATTGGGGCAAGGAGATGGTGTTGCCGATGAGTGATCCGCAGGAAGCGCTGCGCTACTTCGCCGCCCGGGTCTTGCCGCGCCTGCAGGGCGTGGCGACGGCGGCCACCAGGTCCGTCCTCGAGGTTGTCCCACAGGAGTCGGCGGTGCCGGTTGAGGTGCGCCGTCTGAACCGGATGGTGAGCCTCTGCGTCGATGCCGCTCTCGCCGCCGAGACATCGGTGAAAGCCATGGCGAAGCTCTATGGCCACCCGACGCCGACCGAGAAAGAGCTAAAGCGCAACGGGCACACCATTGCTGCGGTCCTCCAGCGCCACGTTCCTGAGCCCCACCGCGGCGAGATGCGGGCGGCATTCGATCGCCTCGGCGTCGACCTGGGGGAACTGTCGCTGTGGCGCAACAAGGGGACCTATGCCGATGACATCGACGGACTCCGCGCCGAAGCGGATCGCCTCGCTCCGGTCTACGCGGCCATGGCATCAGAGATCACCGGCCTGGTCGTCTCGCATCTGCGTCGGTCGCTCGGCGCCGACGTCGCGGAGGCTTCGGCGGAACGAGACTCGCTGGCCGCGGTGATCGCAGGCCAGGATGTGCGTCTCGGCATCCCGGCCCCAGGCGGCGTCGACATCTAGCCACCTGCGGTCAGGTGCGCGAGAGGGCTCTTTATCGCGCACTGAATCGCACTGGGTTTGGTGGAGGCTCAGGTGTGGCTTGGGAGACGGCACGCCCCGGTTCGTCTCGACAGTGCGCACCGCCGAGACCGGGCCCAACGTTATGAACGGCGAGCCCGCAGGGCGTGGCGCGGAAGATCCCAAGCTGGCGCCGCACTCCCGGATTCGGGCGCCTTCGCCCACACCGCGACCGTCTCACACGACACCCCACCCGAATTGCGCCATATTCTGAATTGCGGCGGCGACGAATTACGGCAGCGCGGCGACATCTCCCTGGTGCCGTGGCAAACGCTGCACGCGACCGACATCGTGCTCGCCCTGTGGGTGCCGAATACTGTGTCGTGGCTGGTCAGGCGGCATTTCGGTACTCGTTGATGAGTCCGTCACAGTGGGCCGTTTTCACGACTTGGAGGTGTCTGTCTGGCTGGTCTGGTGGGTCGGTGGCGACGGGTGGTCGCTGATCGAGCGAACGGTGGGGCCGGTGCGTGTTGTAATGATCGATGTAGTCGACGACAAGCTTGTTGAGTTGGCGGCGGTTCCAGATGATGGTGCGGTCGAGGAGCTCGCGTCGCAGGGTGCCGATCCAGCGTTCGGCGAACGCGTTCGCCACGGGGGTGCGTACAGGTGTCTTGAGGATCTTCATACGTTCGGTTCTGAAGATCTCGTCGAAGGCGTCGATGAACTGGCTGGCGCGGTCGCGCACGAGCGCCTGGGCGTCGGCGAGTTGGTGGCCGTACTGGAGCAGCAGGTTCCGCGCGCTTGGGTGGTCCAGACGCCGCTGGGGTGGTCCGTGACCCCTGCGAAGTACACGGTTCGGGTGGCGATGTCGATGCACAACAGCAGGTAGAACCTGCGCAGCGTGACGGTTTCGATGGTGGCGAAGTCGCAGGCGACAGCGCCCTGGGACCGCAGGAACTGCGACCAGGTGACTTCGGAGCGTGTGGGGGCGGGGTCGATTCCGGCGTTGTTGAGGATCTCCCCAGACCGTGGACGCAGCGAGGCGGTGGCCGAGCCCGGCGAGTTCGCCCTGGACGCGGCGGTATCGCCAGGTTGGATTCTCGGCTGCGAGGCGCAGCGCGAGTCGGCGAAGCTTCGCTGAGGTCGATGGCCGGCCCGGCGGTCGCTGTGGTTGAGTCCAGTGCCCGGCGATGCGGCGGCGGTGCCAGCGCAACAGCGTGTCGGCGGTGACCAGCCACCCGGCTCGGCTCGGTCGCGGTAGCGCGGCCGCGATCGCCCCGAGCAAGCTCCGGTCGGCGTCGGTGATCTCGGGTCGGTCGACCTGTCGGCGCAGCACGCCGAGTTGGTGGCGCAAGACGATGATCTCAAGATCCTTCGAGCGGCCTGAGCGCACAGTGAGCCGAGCCAGTGACGCCAGGAATCGGTACAAGATTCGGTACACGACGAATCAGCATCGGCCCACATCGCGGCAGGTCAACGACCACGGCCGAGTTTCCGGCACCCACAGGCCGCCCCCGGGGCGGCGCGGGCGAGGCTGGCGCTGCGCACTCTGCTCCCCGGTGCGGGCCTGGCCACCGGTCCCCCCTCCCCCGGCCCCGAACGCCGTCCCTCACCGGCGCCGGCCCCGGAGGTGGGCGACCTCGACATCTAGCCGCTCGCGTGGCCAGCTGTGCGGTAGTCCCCTTCCTGAGGTGCGGCCCGCGTCCTGAGATCCTAGGTTGCCGCCCTTTGCTGCCACTGTGCTGGCATCGAAGGACTCATAGTGGCGCTATGCTGCCACTATGAGCAGGAATCGTGAGTTCTCGGCCGCCACGCTGGACGCCTTGGGGATGCTCGCCGCGCGGGTGCGGGTTGCTCGGCGCGAGCGGCGGATGCGCGCCGCCGAACTGGCCGAGCGGGTCGGCGTGTCGCTGACGACGCTGCGCAAGGTGGAACGCGGCGATCCGACCGTCGCGCTCGGGGTTGCCTTCGAGGTCGCCGCCATGGTCGGTGTGGCGTTGTTCCACGACGATCGCCAGCGGCGAGACCTGGAGGCGGAGTATCTGGCTTCTCGTCTGGCTGTGTTGCCGTCCGCGGTGCGGCCGCCTGTCGTTGATGATGACTTCTGAGAGCCGCACACACCCGCCCGAGGCGTTCGTCTGGGTGTGGCTGCCCGCAGCGTCGTCGCCGGTCGTCGCTGCTCGCGTCACCGACTACGGGACGGCGGTGGGGTTCGTATACGGGCGGAGCTATCTGGCGCGGTCCGACGCCATCGCTCTCAGCCTGCCGGATCTGCCGCTGCGCCCCGGTGAGACGTCCACCGGCGATGTGCCGGGCTGCGTCGCTGACGCGGCGCCGGATTCGTGGGGCCGCCGGGTGATCGAGCGGCGCCTGGGCGTCGCCGCCGGCGGGCTCAGCACTCTCGGCTATCTGCTGGAGTCCAGTTCGGACCGTATCGGCGCGCTCGACCTGCAGCACGATCCCGACACGTACCGCCCTCGCGTCGGCGACGACGTGCCCATCGAGGATCTCGCCGAGGCGGCCCAGCGCGTCGAGGAAGGGTTGCCGCTCAGCGAGCCCCTGCGCCGGGCGCTGCTGCACAGCACCGCCCCCGGCGGCGCTCGGCCGAAGGCGCTGATCGCCGGCGACGGCGGCGGCCGCATCGCCAAGTTCCCCTCGGCCACCGACACCTCCCCGGTGACCCAGAGCGAGTTCGTGGCCATGACGTTGGCCCGCCACGCGGGCCTCGAGGTCGCCAGCGTCTCTCTGCAGTCGGTGGCCGCCAAGCATGTCCTACTCGTGGACCGCTTCGATCGGACTCCCGAAGGCGGCCGGCGCTTCGTCGTCTCAGCCCGTACCGTCCTGCAGTCGGGCCGCCGGCGGCCGAGCGCCTGGGAGAGTTACCCGCTGCTCGTCGAAGACATCAGGGCCCGCTTCGCCGAACCGACTCAGCAGATGCGGGAACTGTTCGCCCGGATCACATTCAACATCCTCTGCGCCAACACCGACGATCACCCGCAAAACCACGCCGCATTCTGGGACGGCGAGACATTGACGTTGACCCCCGCCTTCGACGTCTGCCCACAGTTGGGGTTCGGCGCCGGCGCCGAACAGACCATGGCGTACGGCCCCAACGGCGACCGGGCCAGCCAAGTTGCCCGCTTACTCGCCCACGCGCCCACCTACCGCCTCACCGCCCCCGAGGCGGCAGCCATCGTCGACCACCAAATCGACACAATCCGCGACCACTGGCACGCCACCTGCGACCAAGCCGAACTGACCCGCGCCCAACGCGATGCCCTCCGGGGCCACCAGTTCCTGAACCCCCACGCGCTCACCCACTACACAACCAGCCCGCGCCCCGCTCCTCTGGGCCCCGACGTCTAGCTGTGCATGCCGGGGACATTGTCCCTGGGTTGGTGGGGTGCGCGACCGCCACCCGCCGCCCGGACTGTATACTTCGGGTATGGATGCTGCACCGGTGCTTGGTGCGCTGCCGGAGACCTTCGCGACATCGCAGTACCGCGACGCTGCAGGTGTCGCCGCGTCGTCAGCCTCGAGGGCGCTGCGCCGGCTGGCAGAGCGTGGCCTTGTGCGCCGTTTGGGCCATGGGTGGTGGCACCAGCCGGCCCTAACCTCGCCGCCGCCGGCGACCAGCGACACGCCGCCGGGGCTGTGGGTGCCGGAAGTGGAGTGCTTGCTCGATGGGCTGTTCGGGCCGACTGTGCGGCGCCTCAGCTATCTCAGCGGGCTCGATGCGGCGGGGATCCCGCTGACCTTCCCGCTGACGGTGGCCACGACGTCGCGCCCTGGCGCCCGTGTCAGGTCGGCGGGCGTGCTGCATGTGCGCGAGAGCGAGGACGTCTTCGGCGTGGGCGCCCGCCGGTTCACGGCACGGACTGCTGTCTCTGAGCCAGACCGGGCCCTACTGGAATGCGCCCAATACCCCGCCAGCGCTCCCCGCTGCGAGGAGTACATCGGGTACGCGATCTGTTGGGGCGGCGACGCGTTCGCCGCCGCTCGCGTGCAAGCGTTGGCGGCGCAGCTGGGTTGGCGCGCCGGCTTGCGCCGCATCGCGTCTCTCGCTGCGGGCCTGGCCCAGACCGCCCCGGTCGCCGAGATGCTCGTCCGCCCCGCTGAGGGGTGGTTGGAGTTGGATGCAGCGCCGGGCCGCGGCGATCGGTGGATCGACCTGACCAGCCGCCCGGCAGCACGATTCCCGGGGGGATGGTCCGACGAGGCTCGGCGGGTGGCCTGGTGGACGACGCCTGATGCGCTCGCCGACCAGATCGCAGGATGAGCCGCCCAGAACAACCCGCACCTCCGGCGGTCACCGCTCGTGATCGCATCCAGCATTTGATCGTGGCCGCGATCGCTGCCCGCCAGCTGGTATCTGCGCCAGCGCTACAAGGACGTCCCGACGGGCAGTCCGATCGTGGGTTACACGCTCGACGCGGTCCTCGCAGCCAAGCTCGCCTGCCTGGCCGAGCCCAGGCGCGCGGCTCCTCGGGACTTCTACGACGTCAATGAGCTGCTCCGGTCCGGAGAATTCGACGCCGCCACAGCGGTCCAGGCGTTCCTGGATCTGCGCTACCCCGATTCGGCCGGCCAGCCGAGCCTCAGCCAGCTTGACGAAGTGATCCTCGGCCCCGGATACGAGCACTTCGACATCCTCGAGTCGGAATGGGCCAAGAGCGCGGCGCAAGGCTTGGTGCCGGCGGCCAGCCAGGACTTCGCTGCCATCTTCGAGGGCGTCGAGACGCAGCTTGCCGCCGCGCTTACCCACCTCGACCCGCCCACCAATCCCGGCATCGACGTCTCGCTTTGACAACCAGGGACAACGTCCCCGGCATGCACAGCTAGTCGTCCGCCGCCGCAAGACGACTGCTCAAACATCTTGCGGTGAGCTACGGGCTGTATTCACTCGTAATCAGTCGCGATACCAGCAGTGATAACCGAGTTCCCTCGTACTGCTATACTCCCAGGTCAAGCCACATTTCGGGGCCAAACATCCGTGGACCCCAGCTCCACTTGGGACGTCATGTGACCTCACGCGGACTCATGAGTCGCCATGACGCCTCAGAACCCCGAGGTCACAGCAGCACTGGAGTTGACGACGTCTCGCACGCGCCCGCTCAACGTCGGCTATCGCGTCATCCCGCGTGGGAATAGATGTGGGAACCGGGGCGCACGGGAGCGTTCGAGGGCTCACGCTTCGAAGGCCAAGCAAGATTCATGGCCCGGCCGCCATGGGGCCTAGGCTCGTGCTGGCCAGGCCACGTTGTCGGGTACGTCTGCCAGAGTCCTGGAGTATAGATCCCAGCATTCGAGCGTGCCGTTGGTGCGGACGCCGCAGGTGTACCGCCCCCCGGCGCTTATGTCGGTAAACGGGCTATGTGGCGTATTGGGTTCGTCGCCGAAGCTGCCCCAGCATTCGACAGCGCCGTTGGGGCGCAGCCCGCAGAAGTGGGTGTCGCCGCCGGTGATCGAGGCGAATTCTCCGCTGGGTGCGCTGGGTTGCCATTTGGTGTTGTTCCGCCAGCACAGGATTGTGTTGTCGGTGCGGATCGCGCAGGGGTGGCCGTCGGCTACGGCGACGGAACGGAATCGCCCCGACGGCTCGGATGCGTCGCCGTCCCAGCAGCGGATCGTGTCGTCGGTCCGCACGGCGCAGACGTTGCCGGTACCTATAGTGACGGAACGGAATCGTTCCGACGGCTCAAATGCCTGCGAGGACCCGCCGCCCCAACAGCGGATCGTGCCGGCCTCCTCCAAGCCGCACGAGTAGTGTCCGCCAGCCGCGATAGCGGTGAAGCGCCCGTCGGGAGGTTCCAACTCTCCCCAATCGTTGTTGCAGGGCACTGGGGTGGTGACGAGCGCGTAGGTCACGCCGTCGAGGCTGCCGTCGGCGGGGAGAACGGGAGAGGGTGTGTTTGATTGCTGCGGCGTCGCTGCCAGGGCCGGTAGGTTCGTCGGCCCACACTCCAGATAACCCCAACAGGTGATGCTGGCGTCGAGTCGGATGCCGCACGCGTGTGAGACGCCCGCCGCGACGGCCGTGAACGCGCCGTCTGGCACCGGCAACGGCCGGAGCAGTTCGAAGTTGGTCACGGCCCAGCAGGACACCGCGCCGTCGACGCGGAGTGCACAGGTGTAGCGCTCCCGCACCGTGCGCACACTCGCCGAGACAGCGAGGAACTCGCCGTCTGGTACGCCAAGCCGGATCGTCTTGTCTCCCCAACACGTGACCGTGCCCTCGTGGCGGAGCCCGCACGAACGGCGACCGCCTGCGGCGATGGCGGCAAACTGTGCGTCCGGCGCGTCGGACTGGCCGTCGGCGTTGCTGCCCCAGCAGGCGACCGTCTCGTCGGCGCGCAGCCCGCACGAATGAGAATCACCGGCAGCGATAGCGATAAAGCTCCCGCTCGGGGGAGCGGACTGGCCCGCTTGGCCATGACCCCAACACTCGATGGTGCGGTCCTTGGCGAGCACGCACGTGTGATCCTCGCCGGCGGCGATCGCGCGGAACGTTCCATCCGGCGCGTCCGTCTGGCCAGCCCCGTTGCCGCCCCAGCACTCAGCGGAACCATCGGCGCGCAGCGCGCACGTGTGGGCGTCACCGGCGGCGATCGCGCGGAACGTTCCATTCGGCGCGTCCGTCTGGCCGGTGCTGTTGTCGCCCCAGCACTCGGCGGAGCCGTCGGTGCGCAAGCCGCAGGAATGCTTCCCGCCCGCAGCAACGGACGTGAACATGCCCCCCGGCGCGGCCGCCTGACCGAACCAGTCCGCCCCCCAGCACGTCACGGTCCCAAAGGTGCGCAGTCCGCAGGAATGGCTACCCCCCGAACTGATAGCGACGAACTGCCAGCGCGGAGGGCTCAGAGGGGTGCACGCCAGAATCCCGTCGGCGCGCAGCCCGCAGCTGTGATCATCAGCCACCGAAATCGCCAAGAACGTCGCGACGCTCACCGCGTCGCCTGCAACGCCGTCGGAGACACCGCTATCGCCGCGGTCAGGATCGTCGCCGACCCAGCACTCGACGGTTCCGTCGGCGCGCAAGCCACACGAGTGACCCCAGCCCGCGGCCACAGCAGCGAACCGTCCCTCCGGCGCATCAGCCTGCCCCCAATAGTTCGATCCCCAGCATTCAACGGTCCCGTCGGCGCGCAAGCCACACGAGTGGCTCCCGCCCGCGGCCACAGCGGTGAATCGTCCCGGCGGCGCGTCGTTCTCCCCGCGGAAGTTCTGTCCCCAGCAGACGATCGCCGCCTCGACGGTCACCGCGCAAGAGTGGTCGTCACCGGCATCGACGGCGGCGAATCGCCCGTCCGGAGCATTCGCCTGTCCGACTTCGTTGTCGCCCCAGCACACGATCGCACCGTCGGCTCGAAGACCGCACGAATGGTCCCAGCCGCTGGTGATCGCCGTGAAGTGCCCCGCCGGAGCCTCTATCTGACCCGACAACGTCGAGCCCCAGCACACGACCGTACCGTCGGTGCGCAACGCACACGTGTGACCGCCGCCAGTGGACACGTCGGTGAACTGCCCGTCGGTCACGTGTCGTGTCGTCGTCCGCTCCGCAGTCTGTGGGCCTGACTGCGACCAGCAGGTGATGGTCTTGTCGGCGCGCACCGCGCAGTCCTGCCATCTTGCCGCGGACACGTCGGTGTACTCACCGCTCCTCTCGCTCGCCCATCTCGGGTGATCGAAATCCCAGCAAATGATCGAGCCATCAGTCCGCAGCCCGCACCCATTTCGCGCCGCGAGGGAGATCGCAGTGAACCGACCCGCCGTAGCGGACTCGCGAGAGGATTCGTCAGCGGAGGTGCCGCCGCCGACGGGGGATCCCTCTGTCCGACTCACTCTCGCGGGCTCGCTAGGGATATCACCGGCGGGCGTGGCGGTGTCGCCAGGGGATTCGTCGCCGCCGGGCCAGGCGATTACGGCGATGACGACAGCAACAGTGGCGGCGACCAGTTTGAGCAACATCGGAGCCCGCACGCTGCGGCGATGCTGCGAACCCCGACACCGGCCATCAGGTTCAGGGCTTCGGCCGGTTGCTGAACGCGGTCCACGAATCTCCATCACAGTCTTCGACGGAGAATACGTCACCGAAGTTCCCGCAGCGCAGTCCCTCAGCTGAACTCGCCGCCACGAAACCTGGAAGTTGCGGTCGCGTGTCGACGCAGGCCGTCAGGCAACCCCCCAAGATTCAAGCAAGCCGACCACGCGAAACCCAGATGATTAGTTCCAAGGGGTCAGTGGTCGTAGGCGAGCAGGGAGCGGGCGGGGCCTGGTTGTTGGGTGGTTTGGTTGTGCCAGATTGTGGCGGTGAGGGCGAGGAGTCGTTGCAGGACGCGCGCGGCGACGCCGGCGGGGGTGCGCCCGCCGTGGCGTTCGAGGCCGAGTTGGGCTTTGAGGGTCTGGTTGACCGATTCGATGATCTGGCGGAACGGCCGCAGGAACGCCCGGCCCGCTCGGGTGGGTTCTGTTTTGGTGGCGGGTCGGATGAGGGTGATGCCCGCGTTGTTGAGTTGGGCTTCGAAGGCGGCGCTGCGGTAGCCCACCTCGGCGATGAGGGTCTGGCCCCGCCGGGCGACGCCGGCGCGGGCGATCATGTCCCAACAGACGTCGCGCTCGTCGGCTTTCGCGCCGGCGAGGGCGAAGGTGATGGGCAGGCCCGACGGGGTTGTTATGAGGTGCAGGCGCAGGCCCCAGAAATAGCGGGAGTGCGAGGCGCTGTAGCCGTAGGAGGCCCATCCGGGCCGCTCAGAGCGCTTTTGGGTCTCGCGGCTGCGCCCGCACTCCACGGGCGTGGAGTCCACGAGCCAGACGTCGTCGTGCCAGGACGCGCAGGCGCGTGCGAGGCAGGCCATCACGTGCTTGATCAGTTCGCCGCTGCGGCGCAGACGCTTGTTGTAGCCGGGCCGCTGGGGCACGTAAGGAAACCACGGCGTCAGGTGTGCTTTGGCGTAGCGCACGAAACGAGCCTCAGAGTCGAACCCCAACAAAGCCTGCAACACCGCCAGGGTCACCAACTCCGCATCAGACAGCCCCGGGGCGATACCCACCGCGGGCCGCGGCGGCGCCCACTCCGGGTGCGCCACCAACAAGTCATCAATCGTCACATAAAGTGCCGTCGCGAGGGTGTCCAAGTCCGGGTTCATGCCAAGGTCCTCCAGGATCGGGGGCTATTTCACCTCCCGATCTTGGACACCCTCAACCACCCAGCGGCGGACCCCCCGCTCGCACCACCACACCGCCGACTTGGCCGACCCCCCGCTCGCACCCCTTGGAACTACTCATCTAGATGGCGCTTACCACCAGACTCGCGAGGCCCCGACCCGCGCACGCGGACCCTCAAATCAGAACACCTGCCCCATCAACCGCGTAGAGCTGGTTTAGCCCGAGCCCAGCGGCGAGTGCAGCGAGATCGTCTCGGGCCTGGTCGATTATCGGCAGAGCGCATTCGACGCAGTAGTTCTTGGCCCTACCGTCGGGATCGCGGATCACGAGACACACGTCGTCCTTCAGAATCGCGTGCTCGTTCTGCTTGCGGTGGCACTTCCGCTCTCGGGCTGCGACCTCGATCTTCGCTTGCTTTAGGAGTCGTCGAACCGCTGGCATCAGCTCCTGCCTTTCAGGAACGGCCAGTACTCGACCACGAGTTGATCGCCGAGCTCATCGAGCTGTTCGATTGCGGCCAACGCTTGGTCACCGGAAATCTCCGCCCTTTGCCCCGGGTCGATCCCGATGAAGCTGTTCACGCGTTCGTGCATTAGCGCTATCGCCGCCTGCCGGTTTGGTTGGTGACCGCGTCCCGCCAACCTTGCGAGCTCCCGGCCGTTCGCCGAGAGACCGAGGTCGACCAGCACGCGCGCTGCCACCGATTGGCTGCGCTCGGCGAGGCGCCGTCGGGCTTCCTGTCGTCGCCGTTGTGGGCTCACTGGAATCTGCGAGTAACCCGGTGTTGGTTCGAGATCGCGTTGACGTTCGATCAGTGCCGCCCGGAGGCCTTCTCGGTCCGTCACTACGCTGCCGAGAGTGACGCCGGGCATGATCTCTCGGTCCATGATCTTGTCGAGCACTCGGTCATCTGTGAGGTCCAGGAATGATCCTTCGAGGAAGTGGCTGATGAACTCGCGCTCGACGAGTTGCAATTGATCGAAGCGACGCGGCTCCCCTCCGCGATCTGACCCACTGTCGTCGTCTGGGGTGTCGTCACCTTCGCCGATCCAGGTTCTGACAAGGTCTTGGTCATCGAGATCCAGCTCGCGGAAGTCATCCCAACGTTCCTCGTTGTTGAGGCCGACATGAGTAACGATCACGCCCCGGTTGTCGGGGTGGTCAGGCTCGTTCTGGCGAATGACCCTCATCACGCGTCCGACGAACTGGATGTAGGGAGCAAGTGACCGGTAGGGCCGGAAGATCGCGGCCACGCTCAGCGCGGGATGGTCGAACCCTTCCCCCAACATCTGGACCTGAACGATGCAGTCGATCCGGTGGTCGCGGAGTTGGCGGAGGGTCCGTTCTTGTTCGTCGGGGTCGAGGTTGCTCGAGATGGCAGCGGCCCGATAGCCGCACTCTTCGTAGATCGACCGGACCTGGCGGGCGTGGTCGATGCTACAGGCGGAGGCGATGATCTGGTGGTGAGTGTCCGTCCGCTGTCGCATCTGGTTGCACGCCGCGATGCTGGTTTCGACGATGTGTCGGTTGCACTCCGGGGAGAGGGCGACGCTCTTTCGGAACCACGCGTCTTCGCTGAGTTCGAGAACCTCCTCGAGTGAGTATCGTCGACCCTCCCCTGTTGCAGTGAAATAAAGTTCAGCCGGCGCTGCACTCAGCCGGCGGATTGAACTGATGTAGCCCGACAACATTGCGCGGGCAAAGCTGTACCGATAGACGATCTCGCCGGGGAGTTCCTGGCGATCGGTGCGGAATGGCGTTGCCGTGAGACTGATCACTCGCGCCTCGGGGAATCGGCGGAGGACCTTGCGCCAGCTCTCTGCGGCACTGTGATGGCCTTCGTCAATGATGATCATGTCGAAGAAGTCGGGAGGGAACTGTGGGAGCCAGCGATCTGCCGAGCTCGCGAGCTGCTGGATATTGGTGACGACAAAGTCGCTCTCGGCGCAGTCGTGAAGATTGGCGTCCCGTCCGTCGAGTACCGCCATGTAGGGGCCGTGCTGGAAGTTGGGCAGCACCCGGGTTTTGGTCCAGAAACACTCAACGCTTGCGATATCGAGGGCCTCCGCACGGCCGTCGCGAATCGTGAGGTTCGGCGCGATAACCAGCACGCGTCCGCTTGCGATCCCGAATGGCAGGATCGAGATGAGCCCGCTCTTGCCACAGCCGACCGGGATCACCAGCATTGCGGGGTCCGTCGACCGGGCAAAATGCTCCCGAACCGCCCTGTGCGCTTCACGCTGGGGCTCCCGCAGTCGCTCGTTAGCCTCAATGTCAGGAAGCGCGGTCGCAAAGATGCGCGGCCTCCCACCGGCAGTAGGCACGGCGCGGGCGTAATCCAGATGAAACGCGGCTAGGTCCTGGCGAGCGTAGTAGCGGCGGTTAGAGCCGGGCCGCCTTGTCGCCACCAGCTTGCCGCTCCGATCCCAGCGGCGAAGCGTCTCGGCAGACACGCCCAGGTAGTCTGCAGCCTCGCTGACCGTCGAGAAGTCGCTCACACCGCCTAGTGTATAGGTTTGTATAAGTTACTCCAATTAGTTGGCGACATGAATTCGAGAATACTGCCGAAACTGACCAGTTATGAGGCTCTCGGCAGCAAACTGACCAGCTTCTCGAGTTGCTAAGTCGAGAAAACGCAAACCTAATGCGTTCTCGGTCCGATATTGTTTACTCATGGCGACTGCTAATCCGCGATGGCCAACAGGTACTCGCACTCTGTTCTTCGACGATGTCGCCTCGCGGACCACTCTGTCCAAGGCCGTCGCAGATGAACGGATCCGTCGTCTCGCGCCCCGGATCTACAGTGCAGACCTCATCTCTGCAGCGTACGAGATCGTCCGAGCCAACTGGTCGTTGCTCTGCGGACACCTGCTGCCAGGGGCAGTCATCGTGGACCGCTCAGCAGCGAACCCCGCCCGGGTGGTCTTCGACGGGAGCCTGACGGTTGCCGCCGACACCGACCGCAACGCGGTCAAACTGCCAGGCCTTGAGATCCGGATCCGCTCCGGAACACCGCGCGAGTCGGATTCGCCATGGACCCACGGCCTCTTCATGTCGAGCCCCGCTCGAGCCCTCGTTGACAACCTGGTACTCAGCCGGAGCCGCGGCGGGCGACCCTCGCGCACCTTGACGCTGACCGAACTTGAAGACTGGGTGGCCCATAAGTACATCGCTTGGGGCCCCGAACGCACCGATCGCGTACGCGTGGAGGCCCGCAACCTGGCGGCCACAACGGGGCGCGCTCACCACATTGACACCATCAACGCTCTTTTCGACCAACTCACTGGCATCGAGCCGGTTCGGCCTAGGGCCGGGCGCCTATTCCGGGCAGTCACGACGGGGCAAGCATGGGACGAGCGGCGCATCGGCTTGTTCGCACAAACAGCCGACGCTCTCTCTCAACTCTCACCCCCGGCCGTGCCGGATTGGCTCCCAGAATGTGATCCACCAGGTGACCTTCCGTTCTACGAGAGCTACTTCTCCAACTACATCGAGGGCACCACCTTCACCGTCGACCAGGCACGCCACATCGTCGAGACCGACACCCCACCCGCGGAGCGCTCAGCAGATGGCCACGACATCCTCGGCACTTACCACTGTGTTCTCGACCCCATCGGACGAGCGGCAACGTCAACCGACCCCGACGACCTCATCGGCCACCTAATCGCGCGCCACCAAGAGATCATGCGGGGCCGACCAGACAAACACCCAGGCGTCTGGAAGACCAAGAACAACCAAGTCGGCGGCTACGACTTCGTTGACAAGGATCTCGTCGAAGGAACCCTCCGAAAGGGCCTCGAACGAGTAGGCGATCTCCCCCAAGGACTTCCAAGATGTCTCTACATGATGATCGTCATCACCGAGGTCCATCCCTTCGAGGACGGCAACGGTCGCGTAGCCCGCATCATGATGAACGCAGAGCTATCAGCCACAGCCGCTGCCCGCATCGTCATACCGACCGTCTACCGCAACGAATACCTCGCCGGGCTGCGTCGCGCCTCAACCACAGACGGCGACCTCACCGCCTACGTTCAAATAATGACATACGCATGGCGGTGGTCGGCTGCGATGCCATGGAACGACCCGTCTGCAACCGACGGCCAACTGATCGCCACAAACGCGCTACGCGACCCCACCGACGCAGAGATCCAGAGCATCCGACTCGAACTCCCGTAGCGATCGGGCCATCACCCGCCGTCCTTTGGGGCGACCACATCGGTTCCGGCGTGCGGACTCGGGCGAGTCGCGAACCACCAGGTCAGAGCAGTGTTCGTGGGCCGCTGTGGCGAATTTTCCCACGACGTTCCCACGCGGCTCGAAGATCTCTGTCCGAGGTCTATGTCGACGGTCCGACGATGGCTGCTTAGACCGCCGACCGTCAGCGAAGGGGGTGGCTTCGCTGAGCGTCTCGCGCCCCTTCGACAGGTCACCCTCGTTGAGATCGACATGCGCGAGTTGCGCTGCCATCTCGATCGTTACGGGCCCGGCTACGCAGCAAAGACCACCCGCGATCAAGCGAGCTGACCGCGCGAAACCCGGGGCAGACCACCAGCCAGCCCTCGCGAGTTGTGGGGAGGTTCAGTCCAGGTTGGCACTCCCGACGACTGCTACTTCGGGCATGTCCGTCATGGTCGCATCATGGGGCCGCCCGGTTGGCTGTCGCAAGCCCGACTGTGTCGACAGCATGTATCCGGGGCGGCCACGTGCACGCATGTAAGGTCGTCCGCATGGACCGGGTGCTCCTGTTTCCCGGTGGAGGGGTGCCGGCCACCGCAGTTGTGTGGCGCTTCGATCCGTCTAGCGGTCCCGGAGGACAGCACGCCAACCGCTCCAGCACCCGGGTCGAAGCCGTGGTTGATCTCACAACGGCCGGCGACGTTGAACTCGAGGTACGGGAGCGGCTCGTTGCGAGGTTCGGTGCCGAGTTGCGAGTGGTCGTCGAAGACACCCGATCGCAGGCCCGCAACCGTGAGATCGCGCTCGATCGTCTGGAAGCACGGCTGCGCGACGGGCTAGCCGTTGCCAAACCGAGGAAGCCGACCCGGCCGCCGCGTGCGGCTAGGGCCCGGCGGTTGCAAGCAAAGCGCCGTCGCTCCGAGACCAAGCGCGGCCGCGGCCGTATCGATCCGGCCAGCCACGACGCCTAGAGGTTCAGTCGCCGGAGAATCCCCCGGTTTGAATCGCACTGGGTTTGTTGGAGGCTCAGGTGTGCCCTGGGTTTCGCGCGTCTGACGCTGAGGTCTAGGCCGCCTGTCAGGGCCGGTGGGTACCCTGCGTGCATGGAGCACCCGGCGGCGCCGCGCATGACCCCCGAGGAGTGGTTCCCCGAGGGTGGACCGCATCCGTCGACGGTGTCGCCGACGCGCATGTTGACGCGGCCGCCGGCGAAGATCCCCGAGGGCCTGTTGGACCGTTCGCGCCCGAAGGCGGCCGGGGTGGTGCGCCTGCCGTCCCACGTCGTCTGGTCGCCGCCGTGGGAGTACGACCTGGGGGACCGCCAGCAGCGCGGCCGCGCTTATGAGCGGGTGATGACTGAGGGCCTCGACGAGGACGTGCTGTGGTTCATCGACGTCGACGAGGTCGTGGCCGTGTGGGGCGAGCTGCATCTGTCGCCGCACATCCGTGCGCCGTGGGAGCGCTGGCTGCGGGCCCACGGGCTGCTCGACTAGAGGCCGTTCACGCCGCCGGCGGCAGGTTGAGGTCACGGAACACGACCGCTATCGGTATGGTTATGGCATGGTGTTGCTTAGCGTGACGTCGGCGGCCGCCGAACTGGGGGTGAGCCCGCGCCGTGTGCGGCAGATGCTTTCCAGTGGCACGTTGGCGGGTCAGCGTGTCGGCGGTGTGTGGGTGCTCGAGGAGCATGCGGTGTGCGTGGCCGCCCGGTCGCGGCGTCCTGCTCATCGACCCTGGAGCGCCGCGTCGGCTTGGGCGGTCCTCGCATTGGCGGCCGGTGAGGAGCCCGCCGGCTCTGCCGCGGTGCGCTCTCGGGCCCGCCAGCGCTACGCCCGCGGGCTGCCTGAGCTGCGCGACCAACTCAGGGAGCGCGCGCATACCCGCTGGTTCTACGCCCACCCGTCGTCGGTCCCGCGGATCGCGGCCCGCCCCGGGGTGGTCCGCACGGCGGCCAGCGCCGCTCCCGAACACGGCCTGGCCCTCGCCGGGTCGGGTCCCCTCGACGCCTATGTCCGTGCCGGCGAGCTGGAACACCTGCTCGAGCAGGTGCCGATGGAGGAAGGTGCGGAGACCTACAACGTGTGCCTGCGAAGCGTGCAGGACGACTGCTGGCCGTTCCCGACCGGGGCCGCTGCTGCGCCGCTGCCTGTGGTCGCCGTGGATCTCGCAGATTCCCCCAACGCTCGCGAGCGCCGGGTTGGTGGCGAGCTGCTGGGTTGCCTGTGAGCGTCCCGCGGCTACCGGGGGCGTCCCTGCCTGCCGATCCCGCCTCCGGGGTAGGTGTCGGCCTGGGCTTCTGGCCCCGTGGCGGGGCGTAGGCTGTGGTCGTGGTGGTTGTTGCGCCACCTGAGGCGCTGCCCCGTGGCGATGCGATCCCGTCGGATCAGCGCACCGTGGTGGCGTTCCTGCGCCGTTGTCTTGCCGGCGCGACAGTCGAGGACCTCAGCGCTGCGGCTGGCTTGTCGATGGCATGCACTGAGCGGTGCCTCGATGTTCTGCGCGCGTCCGGTGTTGTGCGCTGCGAGGGGACGCGGGTCCTGTGGGGCTTCGGGTCGGTGCCGGCCTATCTGTGGTCGCTCAGCCTCACCGAGGAGTGCCTCGATCTGCTGGCGCACCTGCCGTGGCAGGATCCGCCTCCGGCGTCGCCGCCGGAGCGGGTGCCGCCGCAGTTCTGGTGGTTCTTCTCGTCGGGGACGCATCCGGCGGAGTTGCGTCTGCCTCAGGACGCGGTCACTGTCGCTGGGCGGATGTTCGACGGCGCCGATCCGCCGTCGCGGGCATGGGCGCTCACGAACCTGCCGGTCGACGCGCTGCGAGAGTTGCGAGCGATGCGCGGTTACGACGCCGGACCGGATGCGGTCAGCGTCGACATCGCCATCGCTCACCGCGCCGATGCCTGAGATCGACCGTTGGAGCGAGTGCCTGTCCGGAGAGATGCGGGCTGTATGGCCGGCGGTCGCCGCCGCCACGCGAGGCCTCGACGGGTCGCTCGTGGGTGGGACCACTCTGGCCATCCATCTCCGCCACCGCCCCTCGTTCGAGCTGGATTTCATGACACTGGGGTCGTTCTCAGGCGAACGGGTCGCTCGATCGCTGCGGTCCTCGACGGAGGACGTCGTCGTGTCGTCGGTCGGCGTCGACACGGTGCATGCGGCGGTACGGGGCATCGAGGTGCAGGTGTTCCGGGCTCCGGCCCGGGGCTACAACCCGGGCCATGTCCGGAACCTCGCCGCCCCCAGCCACGTCGACGGGTTGGCTGTAGCGTCGTTGGCGGACCTGCTGGCGTCGAAGCTCGACGTGATCATGTACCGGCCGAAGCTGCGGGACTACGTCGATCTGGCGGCCATCGACCGCGCCGGCCCGTACCGCCTCGAGGACGGCCTGCTCTTCCACACGCGCCGTTACCGATCGGTGCCGGCGGCGACTGATCTGGCGCGGATAGTGGCGCTGTTGGAAGATCCCGGCCCCCTCCAGACAGACCGCACATTCGACGCACTGGCGGCCCCGACGCTCAAGTATCTGCGGGAGCGCGTGCCGGCGTTGCAGCGCCATCTGCAGTCATTGCGCGCCGCCTCCCCCACCCCGCCGGTGGAGCGCTCGACCGGCCGCGCACCTGTGGGTCCGATCAGTTCGCCAGACGACGTGCCACCGTGTGCGCCGGACCCCAGCGGGGCCCGACGTCTAGCCGGCCCGCCCCGCCGGGGTCTGATAGCCGTTACGGATTCCACATGTCCGAGATCGTGGATTTGAGCGACGCTGCCGACGCCGTCGCCTATCACGCCCACCTCGCCGGGACCATCGCCGCCCACGACGTCCGCCGCGGCGTCAAGGCGGCCCCCTCCGCCGCCGTCGAGCCCCGCGGCATCGACGTCTGAGCGCCTGCTGTCCGGTACGCGGCTGTCGCCGGCAACGGTCTCGGCCACATGGCGGCGACAGCTCCTATCGCCGCCATGTGCGGACACCTCTAGACCGCGCTGAGCCGCGTCGCCTGCACTGGACGCGTCACCTGCCTCCGCCACCCTCCAGGGCCCGTGTTGCCTGCAGCGAAGGCGCGCTGGATGGCACCGAGGTGCTGTCGGGCTTCGCCGTCTGGAGGCTGGTGTGCGGTTCGGCTCGGGGCTGTGCTCAGAGGTCGATACCGCGTTGCAGGAGCGCGTCGACGTCGTTGGCGACCAGTTTCGGCGGTGTACTGGACTCGCGGCGTCAGCATCGCCGCGGGGAAGGCTGTCTCGAGTAGGTCGAGCATCCCCTCTCGGGTGGTGACGCCGGCGGCGATGGCGAGGTGTACAGCGTCCTCGATGTCCACGGGCCGCCCGGCGTTGAGCTTGGTTGCCAGGAGGTACTTGGGGCCGGCTCGGTGGACGGTGAGGCGTTCGCCGCGGTAGATCGTCTCGAGTTGGGGCTCGAGGCGTGGCAGGCCGATCTTGGCGGCGTTGTTGATCCAGTCGGTGCGCAGCGCGTGCCGGCTGGCGACGCGGGCCGCGGCGTCGCGTAACGTCTGGGGCATTCCTTCGGAGATCACGTCGACGTCGTTGGTGACGCGCCCGGCCCGTAGGAAGGTGATCGCGGCGCCGCCGATCACGGCGATCTCGATGTGTTCGTCGCCGGGCAGTTCGGCGTCGACGTCGGCGAGGCGGACGAGCAGCTCGGCGCTGTCGAAAACGGCGGGGCCGTCGCGGCCTCCCGCGCTCATCGGTCCAGCATCGCCGCCTCGAAGTAGACGCCGTGCTGCTCGCACGCAGCCGGCGCTTCGGCCGCTATGAGACGCCCGTAGTTGGAGTCGATGCTGTGACCGGTGATGAGTCGCGCTGGCTCTGCCCGGTGGTGGTGCACCCACTCGGGGGCAGCGAGGCGGTCGCGGGCCGTGAGGGCGCGGACGACTGCGGCGATGCAGGCGAGGTCAAACGGGTCGCTGTCGGCCGGCGGCAGCCCGTCGAGCATCTCAGCGCGGTCAGCAGGCCAGGTGTT
Source organism: Acidimicrobiales bacterium (assembly GCA_963668565.2). Taxonomy (GTDB): domain Bacteria; phylum Actinomycetota; class Acidimicrobiia; order Acidimicrobiales; family CATQHL01; genus VXNF01. The sequence goes on along the minus strand of CAXXMX010000010.1, from coordinate 2,084,840 downwards.
CCAGTCCTTGATGAACTGGATGATGGCCCGCGTGCGGGCGCGGAACATCGGTATGGCCATCTCCCCAGCGAGGGCACTGACGCGGGGACGGTAGCCGGCTGGGCGCGACGGGGGGACCGCCTCGACGACGGTGCGCGGCACGTCCACGGCGGGGCGGTGCTTCGTGAGGTCCAGGCCAGCCATGCGGCGATCCTACTGTCCGCCGCGGGCCCCGACGTTTGGAGGCATGTTGTCCGATACGGCTCTTTATAGCGCTGTCCGGAGGGTGGCTGAGGTCCGGGGATAGGTGTCGTCTACCGCCACGGCGCATCAACGGGTTAGCTACAAACCGATGGTTCGACTGTGGGTTGTTGGCGGTTTAGCGAGGGAAGGGGGCGCAGGGTGGGCGAGTTGGTGCAGTGCTACTGGGCGCCGCCGTTCGAGGGGCGGAGTCGGGCGGATCGCCTGAGTGGCCATTGCGAGGCGTTCGTGCCGGATCTGCTGTGCGGGTGGGAGTTCGCTATCCCGGCGCGTTTGGCGGGGAACTTGGCGGAGGCGGAGGCGGCGATCCGTTCGCTGAACGGCCCCCGTAGCCGCGATCTGGAGGGCGTGGGGCGGTTCCTGGTGCGGGCGGAGTCGGTTGGGTCGTCGTGGATCGAGGGCCTGGCCGTGTCGGCGGGCCGGTTGGCCGTCGCCGCGGAGGGCATCGAACGCGACGTCGACACGGGAGATCGCGTCGCGGGGGAGGTGGCCGCCAACGTGCTGGCGATGCTGTCCGCGGTGCGGGACGCTCGCCGTGGTGATCGTTTCACCCTCGAGGACCTGCTGCGCGCGCATCGGACGCTGATGAGCCACTCGCCGCGAGCGGCGTTGGGCGGGCAGGTCCGCGAGCGCCAGAACTGGATCGGCGGCAGCGAGTACACGCCGATTGGCTCGCGGTTCGTGCCGCCCCCCCACGAGGCCGTGGCGGCGCTGCTCGAGGACCTGATCGACTACGTGAACAGCGACGAGCATCCGCCGCTGCTGCAGGCGGCGCTGGCGCACGCCCAGTTCGAGATGATCCACCCCTTCGGCGACGGCAACGGCCGCGCAGGACGGGCGCTGATCCACGTGGTGCTGGCACGGCGGGGCCTGGCCCCACGGTTCGCGCCGCCGGTGAGTGTGGTGCTGGCTCGGCGCTGCGAGGAGTACGTGGCGGCGCTGGAGAAGTGCGCGTACGTCGGGGCGCCTGAGGATGGCGGCCGCCAGGCCGCGGTCGTCGACTGGCTGTGGCTGTTCGACGCCGCGATGGGCCAAGCCGCCGACCGAGCCGTCGCCTACTGCGACGACGTCGCCGAACTGCAGCAGGAATGGCGCCAGAACCTCGCCTCGATACGAGCGAACTCGAGCGTGGACCGGCTCCTGCGGGTCCTGCCCGGGTCGCCGGTGCTGACCGTCGAGTCGGCGAGCCGGCTCGTCGGCGTGCACCCGAACCGGGTCGGCTCAGCCGTCAACGCGCTGGTAGAGGCCGGTGTCCTCAAGCAGCGCAACGTCGGCCGCAAGCGGTACCGCCTCTTCGAGTCGCCCGCGGTGCTGGACCTGTGGGCTGTCACCGACGCCGAACTGGTCGGCCCCCGGATCGACGTCGACGCCGATCCGGGATTGGACATCTAGCCCCCGCCCAGGCATCCCGGCCGTCTACCGCGCCAACACGAGCGCCTTGAGAGCGTCGACGGGGTCTTCCCCGTAGCGGTCGTTGACGCACGCCTCGTGCGCTTCCCAGGTGACTAGAGCCGCCTCGTTGCCCGCGGCGGTCCATTCCTCCCAGCCGGCGCTGCCAATCTCGTGGCCGAGCGCCTCCGCGGTCGCCCAATCATCGTTCGAGGCGTCCTGCGCGGCGAGTGCCAGTGCGTACTCGCTGGCGCAGTCGGCGAAGGTCACACATCCGGGGTGCGCAGCGTTCGCGTAGAGGCCGCAGTCGACGTGGCCCCACTGCTCGTAGTCGGCCTGCTGTCGATCCGCGACGAGGTCGAGGACCACGTCGAGCGGGCACGGCGCACCTTCGACGTGCTCGCACGCCGACCGGTATTCGATCACGTGCTCGGAGAGCCCCGCGAGGACCACAGCGGGCGGGAGTTGCCGCTGGCGTTGTTCGCTGGTGACGGCACGCACGAAGTCCGCTAACCCCTCACGGGTCACTCCCAACTGGTGAGCGCCGACTTTGCCTAGGACCCGGGCGGCGCCGACGCCGGGTGCGGCCTCCTCCCACGCGGCCAGCAGGTGCGCCGCCTCCAGGTCGGCGAGGTCCGCGCCGCCGAAGTCGACCCGCAGTGCAGCGACGACGCTGCTGGCGGCATCGACGCTGACGCCTTGCTCGATGAGGGCCGTGGCCAGATCCCGCGCCCCGGCGCCCGTCACGCCGCCGCGGGCCATGCTGACCTCGATCTCTGAGGCCCTGTCCGCCGCCTCGCTGGCCTGCGTCAACAGGCGCTCTCCCACAACTAGCCCGACCACCACGACTGCGATCACCACGAGCCGCCACCGGTGGCGATGCAGCAGACGTCGAACCTTGCTCCCGTACGGGCTCATGTCGGCACTCTCCGATCTTCCGTGTGCCGCATATCCCCGCTCGTTCGGCAACTCGACCTACCCGGGGGAGTCTGCCAGGCCCCCAGAGATCGAGGCTGGCCGGGGGTGTTTCACATGATGGGTTCGGGTCGTGGCAGCAACGGTCTCGGTCACTGCCGGCGGCAGCGTCTATCGCTCTCATGTGCGGACACTGCTAGACCGCGCTGAGCCGCGTCGCCTGTACTGGAAGCGGTGCCTGTCCTCGCCACCCTCCAGGGCTCGTGTTGCCTGCCGCGAAGGCGCGCTGGATGGCACCGAGGTGCTGTCGGGCTTCGCCGTCTGGGCTTCTAGCCCCGCCGGGATCTGATAGCCGTTACGGCTGTTTCGCCGCGGCGCGCCCGGGTACTCTGGGCCCATGACCCGCCGTGACCTCGTCCTGGGTGAGCACCGTGAGGCCATCGTGGCAGCGGCGGCCGCCAACAAGGCCACCTCGATTGCGTTGGTGGGGTCGGTGGCCCGCGGCGACGACGGCCCTGACAGCGACTACGACTTCTTGGCCACCTTCGCCAAGGGAGCCTCGCTGTTCGATCTCGGCGCCCTGCAGATCGCCCTCGAGGAGATGCTGTCCGCCGAGGTGGACGTGATCTCGGTCGGTGGCCTCAAACCCGACAAACGCGAGGGGCACCGGGCGATGCTCGCCGAGGCGATCCCGCTCTGAGCACCCGACGTCCGCGGAGCGACGCCGACCGCGTCCAGCACGTACTCGAGTCCGCCGGTCGGGTGGCGGACTCGTCGCCGACGGTCGGGAGGCCTTCGAGACCGATTGGCGGCAACGTCTCCTGGCCGAGCGGCTGCTCATCATCATCGGTGAGGCCGGCCGGAATCTCTCAGACGAGTTCGTGGCCGCGCACCCTGCCCTGGCCGTTATCGGCGCCCGCGGTATGCGCAACTTCCTCGTGCACCAGTACGACGACGTGGATCCCGAGTTGGTGTGGGATGCCCGCACGACCTCGGTGCCGGAGTTCGTGCGGGCGCTGACCGCCCAGCCGGATACCGACCTGGCTGCGCCCGCCGCGGATCTCGGCGGCGTCGACGTCTAGCCACCCCACCCATCGAGGGGCTGATAAGCGGTACGGAGATGCAGGCCTCCGGCAACGCGATTGCCGACGTGCTGGACCTCGTCCCGCCCCCGGCGCGCGCGGAGGCGGCAGCGGTCTTTGACCGCCTCGGCGTCGATCTGGTGGCGCTGTCGGCATGGCGCTGGCGCAGCACCTACCCCGACGGCGTCGACGTGGTCCGCGCCGACGCGGACCGTCTCGCTGCGCCCTACGCCGTCATGGCGCCGGCGGTCGCCGGCGTGCTCGTAGCGCACCTGCAGCAGGCGCTCGCTTCGGGCGTCGACCTCGTCGACGCCGTCGCCTATCACGCCCACCTCGCCGGGACCATCGCCGCCCACGACGTCCGCCGCGGCGTCAAGGCGGCCCCCTCCCCCACTGTCGAGCCCCGCGGCATCGACGTCTGAGCGCATGCTGTCCGGTACGCGGCTGTCGCCGGCAACGGTCTCGGTCACTGCCGGCGGCAGCGTCTATCGCTCTCATGTGCGGACACTGCTAGACCGCGCTGAGCCGCGTCGCCTGTACTGGAAGCGGTGCCTGTCCTCGCCACCCTCCAGGGCCCGTGTGGCCGGCAGCGAAGGCGCGCTGGGTGGCACCGAGGTGCTGTCGGGCTTCGCCGTCTGGGCTTCTAGCCCCGCCGGGATCTGATAGCCGTTACGGCTGTTTCGCCGCGGCGCGCCCGGGTACCCTGGACCCATGAACCGCCGCGATCGTGTTCTGGGTGAGCACCGTGAGGCCATCGTGGCAGCGGCGGCCGCCAACAAGGCCACCTCGATTGCGTTGGTGGGGTCGGTGGCCCGCGGCGACGACGGCCCCGACAGCGACTACGACTTCTTGGCCACCTTCGCCGAGGGAGCCTCGCTGTTCGATCACGCCGGTCTTGAACTGGCCCTCGAGGACCTCCTGGGCGACGACGTGGACGTGATCTCCCGCGGCGGCCTGAAACCGAAGCACGCGGGCATCCTCGTCGACGCCATCCCGCTGTGACACCCGCCGAACTCGCACGTGACCGAGAGAGCGTCAGTCACATCCTGAAATCAGCGGCCAGGTTGGCCGAAGTCGCCGCCGCCGGCCGCGACGCCTTCGACGCTTCGTGGGTGCCGCGCAGCGCCGCCCGGTGGGAGGTGCAGGTGATGGGTGAGGCCGCCGGCCGGCTGTCCGAAGGGTTCCGTGCCGCATACCCGGATGTCGCTGTGGGCCGCGCCAAGCGCGTGCGCAACATCTTCGTGCACCAGTACGACGTCGTGGACGAAGACGAGGTCTGGGTGGCGATCACGGCGGCTGTCCCTGAGTTCGCGTCGTCGCTTCGCGCCCTGGCGGAGTTCGCCCCCTCGACCGGCATCGACGTCTAGCCACGCCGCTCCTCGGGGGGGCGGATGAGCGATACGGTCGTTTATCGCGCAAGTAGTGTGGGTGCTGTGAGCACCCTGGCGGCCCTTCCGGAGCGCTCCCCCGCCGGTCCGCCGGCGTTGCCCGACGACATGGTCGACCTGGCGATCGAGGTGATCGCCGAGGAGCTGGCGCCGGCCACCCGGCTGGCCTACAGCGCCGGCTGGGCGGGCTGGGAGGCGTGGTGCGCCGCCCACGAGCGTCAGGCGTTGCCGGCAGCTCCGGCGGACCTGGTGGGGTGGCTGACGACGGTGGCTTTCGCCGGCGGCGAGCCGCGCCTGGCGCCGGGGACGTGCGCGCAGCGCCTGTGCGCTGTCGCGCACCGCCACCGGACAACGCTCGACGCCGCTGGCGAGGCGCTGGCGGACCCGACGGCGCACCTCGCGGTGCGGCGGTGGTTGCGGGGTTGCCGCCGGAGGGTGACGTCGCGGCGCGGTGGCGGGCCCCGCCAGGCGGCGCCGCTGACCGCTGAGGCGGCCGCGGCGATCCGCGCCACCGCCACGGCGCCCCGCACCGGCCCCGGCGGGCGCACCGAGACGCCCGAGGCGGCGCTGCACCGCGGCCTGGCGGACCGGGTGATCGTCGGGTTGCTGCGCGACGGGTTGCTGCGCCGCGGCGAGGCGGCGGCGCTGCGCTGGGGCGACCTCGCCGGCGCCGACGACGGCGCCGGCGTCATCACGGTGCGCCGCTCGAAGACCGATCCCGACGAAGCCGGCGAGGTGCTGTGGATCAGCCCGCAGACGATGCGCGACATAGCCGCGTGGCGGGAGCTGCTGGGGGCCTTCGGCGTCGACGTCGGCGCCACGGCGCCCCTGATAGGGCTGTCGGCGGCGAGCATCGCCCGCCGCCTCGCCGCTGCCGGCGAAGCCGCCGGCCTCCCCCACCGCCTCTCGGGGCACTCCGGACGCGTCGGCATGGCCCAGGACCTCGTGGCGCACGGCCTGGACCTGGCCGCCACCATGCAGGCCGGCCGCTGGTCCACGCCGAACGAGGTCGCCCGCTACACGCGCCATTTGACCGCGGAGCGGGGCGCTGTGGCCCGCTGGTACGCCGAGCGCGCCGCGCCGTGAGCGGCATGGACCGGCTGGTGGTGGTGCTGGCGGGCGAGGTGATCGGCGAGATCGCCGGCGCCGGCGACGAGTTGCGGTTCACCTACGGCGCCGGCGGGGCGCGGGAGACGCCGTTGTCGCTGTCGATGCCGCGGCGGGTCAGCGAGCATCCCGCCGAGCGGATCGGGCCGTGGTTGGCGGGGTTGATGCCCGATGACGCGGCGGTGCTGCAGCGGTGGGCGGCCCGGGTCGGGTTGGAGGGCGCGGCGCGTCCGGAGCGGCTGCTGGGCACCCGCATCGGCTGGGACTGCGCCGGCGCGGTGCAGTTCTGCCGCGCCGAGGCCCTCGAGGAGATGCAGGAGCGGCCCCGATCCCGGCGCCCCGCCGGCGACGGCGAGATCGCCGAGGCGCTGCGCGGCGCTATTGCGGAGATGTCCGGCTCGCGCCGTCGCGACCTGGGATCGGCGCCGGCGCGGCTGGGGCCCGTCTACAGCCTCGCCGGCGGGCAGCCGAAGATCGCTCTGGCCGCCGACGGCGGCCGCTGGTACGCGCCCGGCGGCGCGGAACCGTCCACGCACATCCTCAAACCGCCGCCGGGCTCCGCTGTCGAGCAGCCCGCGAACGAGCACCTGTGCCTGGACACGGCGCGGCGCCTCGGCCTGGACGCGGCGGCGAGCACGCTGAGGAGCTTCGAGGACGTGCCCGTCGTCGTCGTCGAACGCTACGACCGGGCCGCGGGGCCCGGCGGTGTGCGGCGGCTGCACCAGGAGGACGCGGCGCAGGCGCTGGGCCGCGGCGTCGATACCCGCGCCGAGGCGCTCGGCGGCGTGTCCACCGTGGACATCGCCGAGCTGCTGGTCACTCACGGCGCCGAGCACGCGGACAGCGACGTGTGGGCGGTCGTTGACCGGCTCGCTCTGGCGTGGACGCTCGGCCTCGCCGACGGCCACGGCAAGAACACGTCCCTGCTGCTGTCGGGCGCCGGGGCCCGGCTCGCGCCCCTCTACGACGTCGCCTCGATGCTGCCGTACGTGGCCGAGGGCGAGGACATCTACCTGCCGATGCACGTCGGCGACGAGCCTGTCGTGGCCCAGATCGGCCGCGCCGACTGGGAGCAGCACGCCCGCCGGCTGCGCCTGGCGCCAGCAGCGGTCCTCGAACGCGTCGAGCGCATCGCCACCGCCACAGCGCCGGCCGCAGCGGCGGCGAGCGTGCACCTCTCCGGGCCCGGCGACTTCGGAGCGGTGCACCTCTCCGGGCGCCGGCGACTTCGCCGAGCGGTTCGCTGCGGCAGCGTCGCTGCCTCAACGCTCTCAGCGCCTCTCCCCCGCCGCGGCCGCACCGCCTCTCCACCGGCCTCGGCCTCACCTGCCTCGCCTGACCGGGCGCGCTCTGATCGTCCGCTAGGTCGCCTTCGAGGCCTCCCGCGGCGCATGTGGCCACGCCCACAAGACCGTCGTGGCGGCGTGGCGCTGCGGGCGCTCCCCTGCCGCCGGCTAGTGCCGTGTCCACAAACGTTCGCGCGCGTGGTTCATGCAGCTGTGTGGCTTGACCTCCGGAACACCGGGCTTGCTAGGCACAGGTGCCGTCCCCCGAGCGGTGGACCCACCCCGACAAAGGTTTGTGGACAGAGCACGAGCCGCCCGGCCAGCCTCCATCGTCCCCGGCGCAGGAGTCGTCCGTCCCCGCTCGCGATCTGTGCGACCGTTGGTGTCTGCGAGGGGAATCTACCGTGCCGCAAGGTGGACGGACATGTCGCCCCAGCACGTGATCGAGCCGTCAAGACGCAGACCGCACGTGAAGTCATAGCCACCCTCGATGGCGCTGAATCGCCCGCCCGGGACCTCTCCGACAATGGCGACACCGCGGTGGGTGGTTTTCTTGCCCCAGCAGGTGATGGTGCCGTCGGTGCGCAGCCCGCAGCTGTGCCAGCTGCCGGCGGCGACGCCGCTGAACCGTCCGGCGGGCGCGTTCGTTTGCCCGAAGAGGTTGTTTCCCCAGCAGGTGATCGTGTCGTCGGTGCGGAGTCCGCACGTGTGGCCGCCGGCGGCGACGGCGCTGAACCGTCCGGCGGGCGCGGCCGCCGCCCCTGTGTGGTCGTCGCCCCAGCAGGCGATGGTGCCGTCGGTGCGCAGCGCGCACGTGTGGCCGCCGAGGGTGGTGACGGCGCTGAACTGTCCGGCGGGCGCGTCCGTTTGCCCGTCGTAGGTGCCGCCCCAGCAGGTGATGGTGCCGTCGGCGCGGAGTCCGCACGTGTGACTGCCGCTGGTGGCGACGGCGCTGAACTGTCCGGCGGGCGCGGCCGCCGCCCCTGTTTCGTTGTTTCCCCAGGTCTGGTAGTTTCCCCAGCAGGTGATGGTGCCGTCGGCGCGCACCGCGCACGAGTGGCCGCCGCTGGTGGTGACGGCGCTGAACTTTTCGGCGGGAGCGTCCGGCTGCCCCCAGGCCGACGAGCCCACGCAGGTGATGGTGCCGTCGGTGCGCAGCCCACAGAACCCGTAGGCGCCGAGGTTGACGGCGCTGAACCGACCGGCAGGAGCGGACGCCTCCCCGATCTCGTTCTGACCCCAGCAGGTGATGGTCCCGTCGGTGCGCAGCCCGCACGAATGGATTGCGTCGGCGGATACGGCGCTGAACTGGCCGGTGGGAGCGTCCGCTTTCCCGCCGAGGTTGTAGCCCCAGCAGGTGATGGTGCCGTCGGTGCGCAGCCCGCACGTGTGGCCGCCGCCAGCGGTCACGGCGCTGAACTGTCCAGCGGGAGCGTCCGTTTGCCCGTCGTAGTTGTTTCCCCAGCAGGTGATGGTGCCGTCGGTACGCAGCCCGCACGAATGGTCCCCGGCTCTCGCCCGACCGGGCCCGCTGAGTCCTCCAAGGCGACTCACGGCGATGGCGCTGAACCGCCCGGTGGGAGCATCCGCCTGCCCGGAGCGGTTGTAGCCCCAGCACGTGATGGTGCCGTCGGTACGCAACCCGCAGGTGTGCGACTGGCCGGCGGCGACGGCGCTGAACTGTCCAGCGGGCGGGTCCGCCTGCCCGGCGTGGTTGTGGCCCCAGCAGGTGATGGTGCCGTCGGTACGCACCCCGCAGGCGTGGGCCCCACCGGCGATGACGGCGCTGAACCGCCCGGTGGGCGCGTCCGTTTGCCCGGAGTAGTTCCAGCCCCAGCAGGCGATGGTGCCGTCGGTGCGTAGCGCGCACGTGTAGGCGGCGCCGGCGTCCACGGCGCTGAACTGTCCAGCGGGCGGGTCCGCCTGCCCGGCGTGGTTGTGGCCCCAGCAGGTGATGGTGCCGTCGGTACGCAACCCGCAGGTGTGCGACTGGCCGGCGTCCACGGTGCTGAACCGACCGGTGGATTCGGGTGCGACTTGAGGGGCAGCCGGTTGTGCGGTGAGTTTGAGCGGCGAACTCACCAGCCACCGTCCAACTGCGGCGGTGGGCGGGAAAAAGCGGACACGAGGCAGCGAGCGGTCGCCCCACGTGTCGTCGGGTCGGCGTTGTTGGAGGCCGAACTCGACGCGGCCGGTGTCGAGTTTGCGGGCCACGATGCGCACCGCGGCGCCCGGTAGCTGCAAAGAAGAGCTGGCGAGCCAGCGTCCAACTGCGGCGGTGGGCGGGAAAAAGCGAACGCGGGGCAGCGAGCGGTCGCCCCAAGAGTCGTCAGTTTGGCGCTGTTGGAGGCCGAACTCGACGCGGCCGGTGTCGAGTTTGCGGGCCACGATCCGCACCTCGCCGGCGTCGGCGGACTCCTGCCCGGCGACCGGCGAGGACACGACCGCGCCGCCCACGACGGCGAGCAGCGCCACCGCGGCCAGACAAGCCCGGCGCCCCCTACCGGCACGCCGGGCGGCGCTACCGACCGCAGGCGCCGCCACCGTCGACGGGTTGGGTTGGTTTCGCACAGCAGATTCCCTTCCTCGTCGAGCTTCCCACGACGGGCACGCCAGTCAAGCACGGTCAGGTGAGACACGCCAAGCGTCGGGCGAGGCCCCGCAGCGTCCACCCAGCGGCGATGGTGGGCGCCGAATCGGCGGGGCACCTCGGGACACCAAGCCCTCGCCATCCACTAGGAGTCACGGGCCGAATCGGGCGATTCGGAGGATTCTTGGTGGGTCGGGCGGCGCTCCGCGCGCCGCTCAGGGGGTGAGACTGCCGCGCGGGCGGCCGACAATCGGATGGCGCCGCAAAGCGTGCCTCGAGGGCGCTCACGTCAGTGGCCGCCGGGCCGGCGACTGGCTCGCCGAAGGGGTGTTTCACATGATGGGTTCCCATCGTGTGAAAATGGTGGTGTGAGTGGCCCACCTCGCCAGGCGTTCGCTTACGCCCGCGTGTCCACCGAGGACCAGGCCGAAGAGGGCCTGGGCATCGCTACGCAGCTCGACGCCGCCCGGGCGGCGGACGCCGACCCGTTCCACCTCGCCAGCATCGCCGCGGTCGTGCACGCGCTCACCGCCCGCGACGGCGTCGAGGTGCCCGCCTGGGTGCACCAGTACCGCGCTGAGCCGGAGCGGATCATCAGCGGAATCGCGGTCACGACCAACTTCGGGCGCCTCGTGGCGACCGACGCGCCGCCCACGTGCGCGCAGCGTGGCGTCTATTTCGAGGCCGACCTACTGGACCGCGGCCGCCCAAGCCCGTGAGGCCGCCCGGCCGCGCGTTCAACAACACCGAACTGCTCCCCTACCTGGCCGACCGGCTGGGCCCCGACATTGGCCTGTAGCCAGCGCCGGGAGCCTTCGGCGATGGGCGGCAGCCCTGAGAGCCCCGTAGAACGACGCCAAAAAGCCGACCCCTGCTACTCCCCACACCGTCGCGACGAATCGCTCCTAGGGCCGTTGTAGAGGGAGCTTTTCGCCGATCCGGCGGGAAATGGCGGTTTCGGGCCGTTTCGGGCCCGATCCGGCGCTGTGAGCGCCGCCGGTGGCCTGGTCTGTTCGCCGCACGGCTCACTCAGCCAACAGAGACGCCCCGCGGCATCCGTCGAGGGCGCCGGGGCGCAGAATCGTCCGCCGGAGGCCCTCGGTGCGCTCTACGGGGCTGTGAGCGTGGCGGTCTGGCAGTGCCCTACCGCGCCGGCGGCGGGGGTTGGCGTCGCCGGTGAGTGTCGGAGCGGAGGTCGCCGTCGACGATGGTGGCGGTGAGCGCCTCAAGGTCCAAGACGGCGGCGCTGCCGGGCCACCCATCGTGGTCGAGGCCGATCACCTCGGCGCCGGTGCCGGCGAGATGTTCGCGGTTGGGGTGGTGCCAGTGCCCGTGGAACACAAGGCGCGGCCCGGTCCGGTCGACGACGTCGCGAAGCAGCCGCCGCACGTCGTCGGCCGCCGCTTCGATCTGGGCGGGTGGCCGGTAGTCGAGGCCGCTGCGCAGGCCGCGGACGCCGGCGGGCGCGTCGTGGCAGAACAGCACGTCGAGGCCGCCGGCGGCGTTGCGGCAGATCCGGTCGGCGTCGCCGCGGGTGGGCGCCTCGGCGTCGGCCCAGCGCAGCGGCGCGACGTCGCCCATCCAGCGGTCCGGGGAGACCGCGCCGCCGAGGGCGCCGCAGCGTGCGCCCGACCAGGTCCACGTGCTGCCGCGGTCGGCCCACCACAGCGAGCCCCCGAGGTGCAGCGGCCGCCCCGCGCTGCGGGCCGCCTGCACGTCCGGCCGGGATGCGTAAGCGGTGAGGCTGGGCCACACTTCGTGGTTACCGTCTAAGGCGACGACAGGGATCGGCGCCGCCATGGCGCGCCGCACCACCTTGGCGTCCCGACCCCGGTAGCGACCCCAGGTGGCGTCCTGCAGCCAGAAATCGCCGACCTGCACCACCGCGCCCGCGCCAGCGGCCTCGGCGATAGCCAGAGCCTCGAGCAGCGGCGGCGTGCGCCCGTGAATGTCGCCAAGCACCACGACCCGGGCGACCGCGCCGTCGGCGAGGCGCGCGTCGTCGTCCCAGGCCCGCTCGGCGCGGAACACGAAGTCGCCATCGGCAGTGCGCGCCGTGGTGGTCATGCGCACAGTGTGGCGGCACAGTCGAGGTCTTGGGCAAGTAGGCAGCCCCAGCGGCCGCCGGGGCCGTTGCGGCCGCCGAGGTCCTGGGCGACGAGGCGCACGGCGGGCCGGTCCGGCGGGGTCGCGTCGACGACCGCGATGAGGAGGTCGTGACGCACCTGGCTGCGGGCGACGTGCGCGGCGGTGGGGATCGGGGCCGCGCCGTGCAGGGCTCGCCGGACGGCGACCTCGAGGGTGGAGGCGGCGACGAGCCAAGCCCAGCGGTGATCGTCGGGGCAGACGACACGCCACCAGGTGCCGGCACGCTCAGCCTGAGGCGGCGCGGCGCCCCGCTCGATCCACGCGGCAGCCGGCCGGGTCGGCAGCAGCAGCCGGTCATCGACGACAAGGCCCCACCGCCAGCCAGCCGCGGCGGCGTCGAGGCGCAGCGGCAACCACCGCACCTGGCGCGGCGCCGCGTAGGGCGCTTCGCCGGCAGGGCGGCGCCGGTTGATCTCACCGAGGGCGAGGCGCAGGTCCCGCTGCAGGAGCAGGCCGCTCTCGGAGACCGTTCCGGCACGGCGCCAATCGACGATGTCCGCGGAGCCGCGGGTGTCCCACACCTCGAGCGTGTCGGCGGCGCGTTGGTGACGCTGGGGCGGGCAACCGGAGCGAGTCATCGCCTCAGTGTGCGCGGCTGCTGTGACAGCCCCGACGCGGCTCGTATTCAGCACGCTGCGGTTTGAGTCTGGCGCAAGGAGATGAGGATGGCGAGGGCCTTGAAGAAGAGCCCCGAAGAGAAGCTGCAGGTGGTGTTGTCGGTGTTGCGCGGTGAGTTGTCGGTGGCGGCGTGGCAAACGCTGCACGCGACCGACATCGTGCTCGCCCCACTCAGCCGCATTCGGTGATCCCGCAGAACTGTGCTGCGGCTTCGAGGCGACATGATCCGGCGGTTGATGGCGCACCGCGTGTATGATCCGGTCATTCGGGAGTCCGCGCCGCTTCGCTATCCGTTTGCCGCCGACGATGCTGCGATCGCGTTCGGCGACGAGCGAGCGGCGCGGGTGTGGCTCGAGGGGGCTCGCTGGCCGGACGGGCCAGGTTGCCCGAGGTGCGCGACACCGTCGCGCCGTGGCGCGGCCGATCCTGACGGCCGGCACTGGTGCGGATCGTGTCGGCGCCGCTTCAACGTACGCACCGGCACCGCTCTGGAGAGGAGGCGGGCGCCGCTGCGGGCGTGGGCTGCCGGGGTGGCGCTGTCGACCAACGGACCGTTCGTCGTGCGACCCGAGGCGCTGCGGGAGACCTGCGGCATCACCACCGGGGCGAGCCGGGACGTAGCCGACGGTCTCCGTGCGGCTTGCGGCGGGATCGTCTGTCCCTACGACCGTCCAGAGCGTCTTGCCGGGCGCGTGCTGGGGATTCTGCGGCAGGGCGACCGCTCAGGCGATGGATCGCCGCCGGGCCGGCCGCCGAACGACTCGGGATGGCCGCCCGGAGCGGGTGGGCTGCCCTCGGGACAGGCAGCGCCGTCGGAGGCTGGGGGCGGCCTCGTGGGGGATTGGTGGCGGAGGCTCGACGACGGGTTGCCGGCGAGGCCCGCTGGGCGGGACCGGTGGCTCACACCCCCGCGACCGGTGTGGGAGCTGGCCGTCGCGCCGCCGCCGCATCCGCGCCCGGACATCACCGAGTCCGAAGTGCTGGTGCTGACGGTGCTGCACACCTATCTGGACGGCGCCGACTCAGCCGTACTGGCCGAGACCGCGGGGATTACGCGCCGTCACTCCCAGCGCGTCCTGGCCGGGTTGGCATGCGACGGCTACGTGGCGTCGGCCGTGCGGACGATCCCGTGGCGGCACCGCACCCGCCAGGTACGCATCTGGAGCCTCACCGAACGCGCCAACGCGTTGAGCCCCTATCTGCCCCGCCTGCGCCACGCCCGGCGCGCCGTCAGTCCCGAGAGGCTTCCAGCGGATCTATGGCACCTGTTCTGGTCGGGACCCGACCCCGCCGACATCCGGCTGCCACGCGATGCCCTCCTCGTTGCCAACCGGCTGCTGAACGGCCGGTTCCTGGACCCCGATGCCAAGCGCTGGGCGCTGCGACACCTGCCGCTGGACGCCCTCCGGGCACAGACGGGCATACCCGGCTGCGGCCCCGACGTGGAGAGGGCGGTGCAAGAACTCACCGCGGCGCACCGTGGCTGACATCGACGCCTGGGAGGACGTTCTCGACGCCCGACTGCGCGCCGCGTGGCCCAAAGCCGGTCGAATCGCCTCCCGGACCGGCGGCGTCTTGGTGGGCGGCACAGCCATCGCCATCCACCTGCGGCATCGCCGCAGCGAGGACATCGACATCCTGACCTCCGGCCCGTTCGACACCGCAGAGATCAGGGACCGGCTCGAAGCGGAGGCGGAATCGTCCTTCGTTACCCTGGCACGGAGCCGCCACAAAGTGCTGGTGCTGCTCAACGACGTGCGCGTCCACGTCTTCGAAGATCCCCAGGCCGAACACCGGTTGCAGGAACCGCGAACGATTCAACACGGGCCGACCATCGGCGGAATGCCCGTGGCGTCACTGGAGGACCTCCTCGCCCTCAAACTCGACACGCTGCTTTGGCGCAGCAACCTCAGAGACCTGCTGGACCTCGCAGCTATCGACAGCCGCACCGCGCACCGCCTCGAGGACGGCATCCGCTACTACCGGCAGCGCTTCGGCCCCGAGTTGGACAGCGCAATCCTCGACAACCTGATCTTCAAACTGCGGTTCCCTTCGGGCGGCGATGCCGATCCGCTGTTCGATGACGCCCGCGACGTCACCGTCGCCTACCTCAAGCGGCGGGCACACGACGTGGAGGAGGAACTGCACCGCCAGCGCGCCGCTGCCGGCACACCGCCCGAACCTCCCACGACTCCCGAACAGCCCGGATCCCTCAACATATGAATAGCGTGAATAACGCTCGGCCGCGAGGTCCGATCAGATAGCGATAATCCCTCCGCTGATCGGAGAAATCCCATCAGACGGGCGTCGGTGGCGAGATCGACGGTGCTGGTGTCCTCCGCGGACTCGATCTGGAGTCTGGCGAAGCTGGGTCTGTCGTCGAGGCGGGTGACCTGCAGCCCGTCGGCCTCAAGGGCACCCTGGACGAGACCGACCACCTCGTCGATCCGCCGGGGGTACGGGGCGAAGAAGTCGAGGTCGATGGTGGGCCGGTCGAGTAGCTCCTCGGGAACCGAGACGGTCATGCGCCCCAGTGGGCGAGTCCCGGTACTCACAGCCCCACGCTACCCACGCGGCGGTCGGTGACCCTCCCCGGGTATTGCGCCCGCTGAGGCGTGCCCCGGGATCCGCGACCGAGCTACCCGGACCGCGTGGGTAGAAGCGTGGGAAGTAGTACAGAGACTGCTCTCCGAATACCCTCTGCCCTGGTCTTTGTCGTGATGGCGTGATTCCCCCCGGCTGACCGCGCGATACCCGGGGCGCACCTGAGCCAGCGCGGAGACCCGGGGAGGCTCAGAATAGGCTGGGAGGTCGGACGCAGAGGGGGTCGGACGCTGATGTATTGCTGTGCTTCCTCTGAGCCGAGTTGACTGCGGACCAGCGCACGGCCGGATCGCGGTCGCGGCGGGTGGGCGCGGCTGCCATGGTTGCCTCCGGGCTGGGCTTCGGTATGTCGGGAGTGTTCACCCGCAGCATCGAGGGCGGTGCCTGGGAGATCGCAAGCTGGCGCGGCCTGACCGCGACCCCAGTCATTGTGGCCTATGTCTGGTGGCGCCGGCGGCGCGACCCTGATCAGGTTCGGGTCCGCCTCGACCCGGTTTCAGCCGCCCAGGCGCTGGTGCTGCTCGCTCTCAACGCTGCGGCCATGGTGCTGCTGGTCACTGCGCTTCAGAAGACCGCTGTGGCCAACGTGTCGGTGATCATGGCGACCATACCGTTCATGGCAGCGGGGCTCGGGTGGCTGATTCTGCGTGAGGGTCTGCGGCGATCGACGGTCATCGCTGCGGTGGTGTCGTTCGGAGGTGTGATCCTGACCGTGGCCGGGAGCCTTGGAGCCGGCAATCTAAAGGGGGATCTGTTGGCCGTGGCCCTGTCGCTCACGTTGGCCTCGCTGATCGTGCTGATACGCCGCTTCCGAGGCACCGATGCTCTGTTGGCGCAAGCAGGATCAGGAGTTGCGCTGTTCGCGGTGGCGCTCGCGGTGGCCGACCCGTTCGGGATGGACGCCTCCGAGATGCCTCTGACCGTGGCGTTCGGGCTGGTGTTCGCTGTGTCGCTGGTGCTGTGGACTGAGGGGGTCCGGCGCATTCGGGCAGCAGAGGCCGCGCTCTTGGCCACGACGGAGACACCCTGCTCGATTCTGGCGGCGTGGATCGTGGTGAACGAGGCGCCACCACTCGCCACCGTGATCGGCGGGCTGTTGATCGTGGGTGCCATAGTCACCCACGCCCGGGCCGATCTGATCCACAATCGGGTCAGTCGTCCATGGCAGCGCCAAAGGACCGGGCCGAAGATCTAGCTTCTGGTCACGCAGACTGGTGTGACCCAGGTTTCGCGCGGTCAGCCGGGCTAGGCAGCAGACCGGCGGAACAGGGTCGCGACCAGTGGAATCGCGCTCAGTCGGAAGCGCCTCGGTAGCGCTGCATCTGGTTGGCGGCCTCAAGCCCGCCGCCTCATCCCAAGGTCTGCTGTTCAGGCATTGCCGAGGGTTCCGAGACGGCCTCCGATCCACGCGGTGAGCTCCTCCAAGGACAGGTCTCCCGAGGCAACCTGGATCACCGTCGTGAATGCCTCCTCCACAGGGGCTAGGTCCAAGTCGAGCCCGTTGGAGTTCAAGAACTGAAGTGTGGCCAGAACGGCGATCCGCTTGTTGCCGTCGATGAAGGCGTGGTTGCGGGCAAGGCCGAACAACAGTGAGGCGGCCTTGGCCTCGATTGTGGGGTAGAACTCCTCATCGCCGAAGCCTGCCTGGGGTCGGGCGACCGCCGAGTCGGCGAGGCCGAGGTCGGTCACCCGCAGGATCTCGTCTACCCCGAGTTCGAGCACCTCGCAGGCAATGGCGAGGACATCGTCGAGTTCGAGGTAGATCACCTCACGCGTCGGCCAGCATGTTCAGGAGTTGCTCGTGGCGCTGGAGGTTTCGCTGCAGCATCGCCTGGAACTCCGGATCGCGGCGGCGCCGCTCGACGTGCTCGGCCAGAGCATCTCGAATGACGTCGCTCACGGTGGTTCCTTCAACGTCCGCGATGGTCTGGACCTTCTCGGCCAGACGCTCGTCCATGCGGAGCGTCATGTTCTTCGTATCAGCCATGAGGTCCTCCCCTGGTGCGGTGCTCGTGGCGAGGATAACAGATCGCTACCGAGGTAGCAAGATATCCAGGTATCGCGTCGCGGATCCCTGATTTGATCTGTACCCAGCTTGTTGGACTCGGCTCTTGGGAGTCCGCCGGCGCCCTTCCAGCAGAACACGCTCGCGGAGAGCACGTCGCGCGGGCATCGCGGCCCTCTCGATCGTTCCCCGCTGGCAAGACAGCAACAACCACCGCCGGGCCGGGCGCCGGATCGACCCCGGAGGACTCCCGGACAGACTACCGAGTCGCGTGGGAAGAAGCGTGGGAAATCGCCCAGAATGAGCCCTCAAAATGCCCTCTAACCTGGTCTTTCTCTAAGAGTATGATTCCCCCCAACTCCACTATTCTCGGGATGCCATTCGCGTCGCCGAACCACGTTGAGAAACGTTGAGGGAGACCGGCGACTTCTGCGTCCGGACGACCATCCGCTGGACGTTGGCCCGCACAGGAGAGGAAGCGTGATGGAACCCCGAATCAGCATTCTGACGCTTGGTGTGTCTGACCTCGAGCGCTCCACGCGCTTCTATCGCGACGGGCTCGGATTTCCCGTCCACGACGCGGGTGGCGAGGAGATCACCTTCTTCGCACTCCACAACGTGTTGTTGGCGCTCTACCCGCGCGATGCCTTGGCGGCCGACATCGGACAACCGGATCAACGAGGCGAACCGCCGCCGCCGTGGCAAGGATTCACGATCGCGCACAACGTAGCCACCCGCGCCGAAGTGGACTCCGTGCTGCGCGAGGCCGAGACGGCCGGCGCACACGTCGTCAAGCGCGCCGCCGAGACCTTCTGGGGCGGCTACGCGGGGTACTTCGCCGATCCCGACGGGTTCGTGTGGGAAGTCGCCACCGGCTCGGGACTACCCACAGAACCCGACTCGACCTAGGGGGACCCACGCAACCGCAGCGGCGAAACCCGCGGCGCCCGCTGGTGCGAGATCGACAAGGACATGCGCCAATGGCGCATCCCCGGCGAACGCAAAACAACCCGAGCCGAACACCGCGTCCCACTCAGCGACGAAGCCGTCGCCGCGACGAAGCCGTCGCCGTCCTCCAACAGGCCCACCCCCTCGACAACGGCAGCGGTCTCGTGTTCCCCTCCCCCGCCAAGCCGGGTCACCCGCTGTCCGACATGGCACTCACCAAGGTGCTGCGCGACAACGGCCTCGCCGAGCAGGCAACCGTCCACGGCTTCCGCAGCTCCTTCAAGACCTGGAGCCTCGAAGCGACCAACACGCCAACAGCCATCGTCGAGATGGCGATAGGCCACACCGTCGGCGACGAGGTCGAGCAGGCCTACATACGAACCGACCTCTACGAACGGCGAGCCGGACTCATGGAAGCCTGGGCAACCCACGCCACAGGGCACTGACACACACCTCAGCGTTCTCAAAGCCAGGGGCGACTCGGTTGAACCTCCCCGGGTATTGCGCAGGCTCACGTGTGCCCCGGGTTTCGCGCGGTACGCCAACTCCAAGAACACTTCGTCGTCTAGCGGCGTCTCGCAGTACAGATTCGCGCCCGGATCCTTGGTGCCCCAGCGGAACCACACCGGGCCTCTCGCATGACTGGTGACAATGCGGACAAGGTCGAGATCTGACACGACATCGGCGAGATAGGACCCGTCCTGTGGCGTTAGCTCGTCGGGCTTATCGGTCAAGGCAAAGAGTTCCCCGGTGAATTCCAGCGGTAGATGCGACAGATCGACCACGATGGCCGGTTGTACAAGTCAGCCTCCGACCCGGTGGAGGATCCCAGGCTCTAGGTGTTGCCGCGCCTCGGGGTGCGATGTCCTCTACCAGCAGCATGAGCGTCAGGTCGTCCAGCGGTGAGGGCTCGAACCCGAAATGGCGACAGAAGCTGGCCGACTGGCTGTCTTTCGCGTGGACCAGCACGAGGCGCACGCCGGTGAGTGCAGCCACATCGAGTGCTTTGAGGAGAAAGTGCTTCAACAACGCCGCAGCCAGCCCCTTGCCCTGATGGTCGCGGTCCACGGCCAGACGGCCCAACAGCATCTAGAAGCCCCAGCCCCCCTCTATTCGTGTCACGCCCCTCTAGCGGCGGAGCAGTTGCTTGAGCTGCCGGACCGCGGGTGTCCACAGCCACTCGGGCTCGGTAAACCGGTGATGGTTCTCGCCGGGCAACCCCATGGGGTCGTAGTAGCTCTTGTCGGAGTTCTTGCGCAGGTCGCTCGTCCGCTTCAGCACCTGCAAGTAGGCATAAGCCGTCCCCTTGTGGGTCCAGCCCTGCCGCAGGTAGTTCCAGTTGTCCGGCGCCAGGTGCTGCGCCGCGGCGAAGTGCCTCGATGCACGCTCGCTGTCGCCCACCGCCTCGAAGTGCAACGCCAGCTTGAACGTCGCTTCTGCCAGCAGCGTGTCGTCGTCGACGGCCTTGAGCCGCTCGGCTAGTTCCATGCTCGACCAGACGTGCTCGCTGTCGGCTCCCCGCTCGATCCAATCGCGAGTCGCCTCGGCGAATGCGTTGTCGCCGAGGCGAACCTTGCCGAGGCCGAACCTGATGGTCGTCTCAGCCGGGTACACCCCTTCGTTGCTGCGAACGATGCGCCCGCCCTCGTCGATCCACGCGGCCGACGGCACGTTCACCCAGCCGAACAGCGAGCTGATCTGGTGTGTCGGGTCGACGACGCACCGGTAGGTCGGCGAAGCCCGGTCGAACCACTTGCCCACAGCCTCGGAGCCCCCCGAGTCCTGTGCCACGCTGATCAACTCGAACCGGTCCGCACCAATGGATTCGTACAACTCCTGCCAGACCGGCAAGCTGACGCGGCACCCTCACCACGATGACCACGTGAACAGCACCACCTTGTGGCCACGCAAATCTGAGAGCCTCAACGTGTTGCCGTTGCGCTCGGTCACCTCGAAGTCAGGGGCAATTGCGGATTCCAGCCCGACGCGACGGACTTCGGGCACCGAGCCGAGACTCCACACGTCGCCGTCGCGCACGTGCTTCTGGCCGATCATGTCCGCGAACTCCGAGTAACAGAACCACACCCAGCCGTCGGCGTCGGCGATCCACGCCTCACGCTTGTCTTCCGGCAGCGGCACGCACAACTCGCCCAGGCACGCGCCTTGCGGCTTCATCTGCCAGCCGGTAGCGCCGGGAAGCTCGCCGAGTCGCACCCACAGCGCCCCCGTGGCATCGGTCCGCTGCGAGACCTCGTTCGTCTTACCGCTTGCGAGGATGATCAAGATCGCTCCGCGAGAACCGAGTCGCCCGGCTGGGCAAGCGCTTCGCCGTGCGCCATGGCCGATCGGCAAACTCCCCGGGCGCACTGGCAGACGATCTGGTCCACCAACCCCCTCGAGCGCATCAACAAAGAGATCTAGCGCCGGTCTAGGTGGCGTTGTCGTAGACCGCCTTCTCGAAGTCGAGGAACCCGCCCACCGACGTGGGGTCGACGAAGGGGAAGATCTGAGTCGCCCAGAAGCCGCCTACTCCGTTGGCCCGGTCGATCCAGAAGTACAGATTGGCGAGACCCGCCCATGCCAGCGCTCCCGCCGGCCGGCCGGTGGGAGCGGGCTCTTCGTTGATCATGAAGGTCAGCGCCCAAGTCTTCGGCATGCCCGGGAAGAACTCGGCGTCGTTGGACAGACGCGGGTTCGATATGGGAAGGACCGTCTTGGCCACCTCGGTGGCGCCGACGCCGGGCAGCATCTTGATGAACATGCCCTCGGGCAGCTGGTTTCGCGCCGCCATCTCGACGGTCTCGGGCCTGAGGATCTGCTCGCCCCTGGGGCCGGCTCCGTCGTTGAGCCACATGCGGATGAACTTCGCGTAGTCCTCCGCCGTGCCGTAGAGGCCGTGCCCAGCCATGTGAACCTCGGGGTCGGGCGGCAGTTCCACGCCCGGCAGCGGAATCAGCGACCCATCGGCGTCCTCGCGAGCGTGGATCGTCGCTAGGCGCTCACGCATCGACGGAGTCATCGAGAAGGCGGTCGAATCCATTCCCAGCGGGCCCAGCACCCTCTCCTCGAGCACCTCGCCCAGCCGCTTGCCGGTGATGCCCTCCACCACCAGGCCGGCCCAGTCGATGCTGGAGCCGTACTCCCACTGCTCGCCCGGGTCGAAGAGCAGCGGCGTCTCGATGGAGGCGAAAGAGGCATCCACCACCCACGGCTGGCCCTGCTCGTTGGCCAGCCGTGTATACGTCTCGTTGAAGAAGTCGTACGTGAGCCCGGCTGTATGGGTGAGCAGGTGGCGCGTCGTGATGTCGCTCCTGGGCGGGCGCAATCTGGGCGTTCCGTCGCCGTCGAAGCCCTCGAGCACACCGAGCCCGCCGATCCTCGGTACGTAGTCCTTCGCCGGGGCGTCCAGGTCCAGGTCGCCCTGCTCGACCAGCTGCAGGCACGCGGTGCCACCGATGGCCTTGGTAGTCGAGAAGATCGCACACACCGTGTCGGTCGTGAAGGGATCTCCCCCAAGAACGCGCTCGCCCCGGGCGCCGGCATAGATGACGCCGTCGCGGTCGGTGGCGACCGCAGCGACGCCGGGAACGCGCGGCGATCCCGAAACAACACCGTCCAATACCGCATCCGCGGCCGAAATGAGATCACCCATCGCATCTCTCCTCTCTGCGACAACCAGATGTGAGGTCGACTCCTCTACCACGTGCTCCTGCGCGTCCGATCGGCCAGCACCCGTGCGCACGCACCGTGTAGCAGCGGCGACAGCCACACCATACCTTCCGACCATGCTCCACGTGAACTCGTCGGCTCCCGCCCCTCGCGGCCGATCTACACGTCGATCATTGTCTCGATTCTGGTCACAGCGTGGTCTGTGACGCATCCGCGATCTCGAGACCGACCTGGCAGTTGCCCGGCGCGCCACCGAGTCGTTGACGGCCCAGAGAGACCTTCTGACGTATTCACGTCGAAAGATGACGTATTCACGTCGATACACTAGGATGGACTCGGTGGCGGTGACACGGATGCTGGGAGGGTCACGCTGTGGCTAGTCGTCGCAACACCGATCGTCTCGTCATGCTGCACGATCTTGCGGGCACCTGCGACGAGATCGACCGTCTCGAGCGCCGCCGGGGGACGCTGGTTGTCGCTGCGACCCGGGCGGGCGCGACTGTCAGCGAGGTGGCCCGGCTGACGGGCTGGAGCCGGGATCGGGTGCGCCGCCAGCTCGCCCGCAGCGCCGAACTGGCAGGCGGGACGGTACCTGATGTGACGATCACGGCGAATGTTCTCGCCAACTACGTGGGTGCGCTGCGCGAGGAGAGCGACGACGCGTGGCGGGCCCGCATTGTGCTTCACGACTTCGGGATGGTGTGGCAGCACGCCAGCGCCGCTGAGCGGGAGGTGCTCGTGACCACCGAGCCGGAGCCTTTCGACCCGCGCTGGGACGCGTTCCTGGCTGCCTACGTCGAGTATCTCTGCTACCACGCCGAGCTGCGCGCACCGGAGTGGGTGTTCGGCCCCGGCCGGCACCTCGCCCAGTTCTGGTTCCCGGGTCCTCGCTTCCCCCGCGAGCGTGCCGCCACGATCCTCACGACGCCAGCCGCGTTCGAAGCGCACGGCATCTGGTTCCCAGCCCGCGAACTCGCAGTCGTCTAGTGCACCCGCTCAGCGCCACCGACATGCGTCAGGCGCTCCGAGACGTCGCAGAGCGCCTCGAGCGAGCGGGCGTGCAGGGGCGGCTCTACGTGGCCGGCGGCGCGGCGATGGCGCTCGCCTACGACGCCGAGCGACTCACCCGGGACATCGACGCAGCGATCACGCACGGCCACAACGCCGTGATCGACGCTGTGCGAGTCGTCGCCCGGGTCCGCGGTTGGCCGAGCACCTGGCTGAACGAGCAGGCAACCGCCTACATGCCGCAGATCACCGACCGGCACAGCCAGGTGATCTTCGACCATCCGGCGCTGCAGGTCGCCGTCCCCTCACCCACCCACATGCTGGCGATGAAAGCCCGCGCCGCTCGGGCTCAGGATGTCGCCGACGTAGTGAGCCTTCTCCGTCGCTGCGGACTGGCGACCGTCGACGAGGTGGACGACCTCGTGCAGGCCGTCTTCCCTGGCGAACGCCTCAGTCCGCGGCAACGACGCTGGATCGAGGACGTCATCTCCTCCGCCACCCGAGGACCCACACTCGACACACCCGGCATCGACCCCGGGCCGTAGCCCCGGCGGTATCGATGTCGACATGGCGTGAGCAGTTCCTCGCCGCTGGCGGCAGGCCGTTGAAGCCGCCGTCCGTCGGAATCCCGTTGAGCCGGCCAAGGGGTCGCCGCGTCGTGCTGCTGGCGGTCGTGGTTCTGTTTGCCGGGGCGTGCGCCGGCGCCGGCGAGAGCACCCAGATCCTGCCGGCGGAGCGCGAGGGATCGGCGCGGGTGCTGACCCCGCAAGCGACACCCGCTCGAACACGGGAGCCAGAGTCGGCGGAAGCTACAGCCGCACGCTCTCGGACTCTCGCCCCAGCCGTTGTCGCCGAAGAAGGCACGCTCGCAACGAGCGGACCGACTCCCGACGAGGAGGGAGATCCGGGTCAGGAAGGAACCGCGGCGAGCCCGGGGGACCCCGACGAACGAGCGGGACGTCCGCTTGAACGCGGCGAGGCGTCGTCGCCGTCTACGGACCTGGTGTCTTCGCCCTCGACGGCGTCCGCCCCGGACTCGGCGCCGGCCCAGCCTTGGCCGGCGGGGATGGACCGCTCGGATCGACCCGTGCGATCAGGGTCCGAACATCGATCCCAGGGCCAGAGCCGGGAACTATCCGAACCCCAAGACGCCGACTCGGCTCCCGGGACGGCGTGCGGGGACTGTTCGGTGGCCTCGACTGACTCTTTGGGCCTTGGCATCGTGGTGTACCGCGTCCAGATCGGACCCGAGGAGCGAATCATCGTCCGGGACAACCGGACGCACACCCCCGCCGGCAGTAGCGCGGAGAGCCTCGCGGATCTGCTGGACGAACTGGTCCGAGTCGCTGCGGACTGGAACCCGACGGGCCGGGCCTCCATTGCGGTCGTGACCGCCAACGGAGTCCTCCACGGCGTCAACGAGAACCGCCCTCACGTCTCGGCGAGCGCGGTGAAGGCGCTGTGGACCGCAGCCGCCATCGACCAGGCGGGGACCAGCGCTGTGGCCCCACTCGCCCACGCAACACTGGCGCAGTCGGACAACCACGCCGCCGGGTCGGTCATCGACCTGATCGGCATCGACGCCGTGAATACCTGGACCCGGGACATCGCCGGACTTGCCGGCACGCAGGTGGCGTCATGGCCCTACGGCAAGAGGCGCATTTCCCAATCGGCGATCGACGGCGCAGGGTACGCCAACCTCACCACAGCGGCGGATCTGGCGCGCTTCTACGCACTCCTCCACGGCAACGAGTTGCTCGGCGCCGACGGCACCGTCGCCCTGTTGGGTTGGTTGCGGGACACGCCCCGCGGATCCGGCTCATCGGTAACCGTCGCAGGGGCACTCCTGTCCCGCCTCCCGCCGACGGTGGCCGCCGGGGCGACGCACAAGGCGGGATGGCTGCCCCCGAACTGCTGCGCGAACGACCACCGTCTCATCATCGACGCCGGGGGCATTGCGCTGCCGAGCGGGGACTGGTTCGGCATCGCCGCCGTCGCCGACGGTGGGCAGGACTACAACCTCTCGGTCCGCTGGGTCGCCTACGCCGCCTGCAGGGTCTACGTGATGCTCGCCCGAGACGACGACCACTCGTGCAAACGCGCTCGTGACGGACCGACGTAGTGCGATTCGCGTCTTTGAGATCAGGTCAGCTTGAGGGCCTTGAACGCTCTCACCTGCTTGGTGATGGCGCGCTCGGTGGGCAGGCGTTCGATGCTCGAAGCGCCGAAGAACCCAACGCTTGTGGGAAGCCTTGCCAGCGCTTCACCCACGTTGTCCGGCTCGTCGAAGGGACCGCCGTGGCAGATGACCACGATGTCGTCGCGGACTCTGTGGCCCGCCTCGGCGATCGCCGCCACGCGTTCGATTGCCTCGTCGAGGGTCATGGCAGCCGTGGCGCCGATGGTGCCCGACGTGGTCAGCCCAACGTGGGCTACGAGCATGTCCGCTCCGGCCTCGGCCATCATCTGTGCCTGCGGTTCGTCAAAGACGTACGGGGCGGTGAACATGTCCATCAGGTGTGCGGTGCGGATGGCTTCGACCTCTTTGTCGTATCCCATTCCGGTGGCTTCCAGGTCTCTCCTGAAGGCGCCGTCGATGAGCCCGACCGTCGGGAAGTTCTGGATGCCCGAAAAGCCGATCTCCTTCAGCTGCTTCAGGAACACCGGCATGAGGCGGAACGGATCGGTGCCGCAGACTCCTGCCAGAACCGGCGTGTTCGTCACCACGGGAAGCACCTCGGCGGCCATCTCCACGACGATCCCGTTGGCGTCCCCGTAGGGCATGAGACCGGCCAGCGAGCCGCGGCCCGCCATCCGATACCTCCCGGAGTTGTAGATGATGATGAGGTCCGCCCCGCCTGCCTCGGCGCTCTTGGCGGAGATGCCGGCGCCGGCGCCGCAGCCGACCACGGGCCTGCCGGCGGCGACTTCCGCGCGCACTCGCTGAAGGATCTCGCTTCGTGAAATTGCCACTGAACCGCTCCTATCCACGCACGTCTTGCAGCATCTCCAGCAGCGTGTGTGCTGCAAAGTCGGCGAACTCGGGATCGTTGACGTTGTTGTCTATCTCATGGACGGCGATGTCCGCCCGGAGGCCGTTCCTGATGGCGTCGAAGCATGCCCGGTCCGCCTCGGGGTCCCAGAACCTCTCTCCTTCGCTGTCCAGCATCGAAACGCCCCTCATGGGCAGCAGAACGGCGGTCGGCGCCGTGGCCAGGTTGACTGCGGCGGCGATGATTTCGCCTATCCGGACGTTCTCGGTGACATTCGTGCGCAGCAGGGTGACGTTCGGGTTCCACTGGTACAGATTCCGACCCCTGTGGCGTTCGGGAACGGTCTCGATGGAATCGAAGTTGGCCATGTCGACGCATCCCGGAGCGACGACCGCTGGGATGCCCGCACGGGACGCGGCTGCGCAACGCTCGGGCCCCGCGCTGAAGACGCCTCCGCACACCTCGTCGGCTAACTCGGTGGTCGTCAGGTCCAGGGAGCCGGCAATGTAGCCGTCGGCGATCAGACTCTCCATCGTCTTGCCTCCGATGCCGGTGGCGTGAAAGACCAGGACTTCATAGCCGCCCCCCTCCACGACGCCGCGGGCTCGCTCGACGCATGTCGTCGTGTTACCGAACATGGAAGCGGTGACCAGCGGACGCTCCTCGCCGGCCGGCGGCCGCTCCAACTTCACCATCCCGGCAATCGCCCCCGCCGCGTTGGCGAAAATGGCGCGGCTAATGCTATTGATCCCGGCCACATCGACGATGGACGGGATGAAGGTGATGTCCTTGGACCCTGCGTAGGCGCTGACATCGCCGCCGGCCACTGTGGACACCATCACCTTGGGCACACCCACGGGCAGGACCCGCATCCCCGTGGTGGCGATGGAGGTGCCGCCGGTGCCGCCCATGCCAATGATCCCGCCGAGCCTCCCCTCGTCGTATAACCGGCGGACGACGACCGCGAGGCCCTTTGCCATGGTCTGCATCGCCTCGTCCTTGTGCTCGCCCGAGGCGAGATAGGAGATGTCGCCCCCTGCCGCCGCTGCGACCTCGGTCCTCGCGATATCGGGCTCCAGTTCGGGCTCCCCCATCGTCCCGAAGTCGACCACCAGCGTGTCTACCCCTTCGGTCTCGATGAGCCCCTTGACAAACGCGAACTCCGCGCCCTTGGTGTCCAGCGCGCCGATGATGACGACCGTCTTCGGATTGGGACTGCTGCTCATGTCAGACCTCTCTCTGGATTCACCTGGGAGGCGAGGCTATGCGCGCCGGGCGCCCTACTCGGCTCACTGAACGCCCCCGACCACGATCGGGCCTTAGTGACCCTCTGGTTTGCGCGGGCTCTTGTTGGTTCCAGCCGTCGCGCTGAGAGCCATGACGTCATTCCAGAACGTCATCATGTCGTCGATGAAGACGGAGGGGAGATCGCCGCCCCCGGCGATGTGCGCGCCGCGGACTCCGTAGCCGGCCTCGACGGCGTAGAGGAACCCGTCCAGATCGACCAACGCCGGGTCCGGCTCGCCGGAGATCAGGTCGACGAAGGCGCCGTCGTCAGCGATGTAGACCGTGGGTGCCGCGGGTGCCACCCTGGCGTGCGGCAATTCCTCGAGAGGGGTTGCCCGATCGAAACTGTGGTGGGCGTCCCGTACGAGCCGCATAGTCGCGTCGCAGCCCGCGGCCCGCATGGAGTGGATATGGGCCTGGACCTGCATCGGCGAACACCACTCGTCGAGATCGCCGATGATCGCCCGGACGCGTGTCCCCCCGACGGCGGGGTCGAGGAACTGGTGTCCCGACCAGGGGTAGGCGGCGTACACCCCGACCAGCTTCGGGGCACTGCTTGCTGCTGCGAGGTGGACAGAAGCGGCACCCAGCACCGCCGAGCCGCCACGGCTGTGGCCCTGCGCGCCGATTCTCGACTCGTCTATCTCGGGGTGGGCCGCGAGCAATTCGGTGGTGGCAAGAACGTCCCAGGCGCTGGCAGCGAAGGAAAACTGGATCTGATTGTCGACCGTGGACACCACGCCGCGAGGGCCAAACGGGTCAATGGCACATGCCGCGATTCCGGCGTCGGTGATCGATTCCGCCTTCGCGACGTGGTGCTGCTGGAGGCCGAGGCTGCCCGGCACGATGATCACGACCGGGAACGGCCCGCGCCCCTCGGGCAGGAAGAGCTTGCCCCAGAGCTCTTGGCGCGGCATCGCATCGGTGTCGGAGATTGCCTGATGGAAGTTTGTGGGGTTCGCGGACATGATGGCCAGCGCCTCGCCGCGCAGACCGTTGCTCAGGCAGAAGTCGGCGCTGGCACGCATCAGGATCCGATTCTGGCATCCCAGCGGAGCCGCGTGGCTTCGGGAGTCGAGATTGAGGACAACGACCGCCACGCCCTGTCCGTGTGCTCAGATCAGGCCAGCGCTCGCCCCGCCGCGCGAACTCCTACAATCACGCCAACCCAGGGGGAGGTATCGAAGGCCGGCAGCCACGGTCACCGAGTCTGCCCGAGGAGGGGATATCCCCCCATTTTCTGCCCGTGTGAGATCGAGGTGATGTTCGCGTGATCAATCACTTTCTGACGGAGACCCCGTACGGGACCGCGCTGTACGTGTGCATCGGCATCGCTGCGTTCTGCTGGGTGATGTCACTGGTGACGAGGGAGTGTTCCTGGGTAGACCGGTTGTGGTCGATTGCCCCGCCGGTCTACTGCTT
This sequence comes from Acidimicrobiales bacterium, assembly GCA_963668565.2. Lineage (GTDB taxonomy): Bacteria > Actinomycetota > Acidimicrobiia > Acidimicrobiales > CATQHL01 > VXNF01. Next base: position 2,056,141 of record CAXXMX010000010.1, on the reverse strand, counting down.
CATCGTTGCAGCCGATCTGGACTTTCGGTCCGTCCGCGTCAACATCATGACTGCGCTGGTGCTCATGTGGTCGGTGCGTTTGACCGCCAACTTCGCCCTGAAGGGCGGGTATTGGGTCGGTGGCGAGGACTACCGGTGGGCCCATCTCCGCGAACAGCTCAGCCCACTGCAGTTCCAGTTGGTCAACGTGACCTTCGTTGCTCCTGGCCAGATGGCCATCATCTGGTTGTTCACATCGCCCATTCATCGGGCGTGGGAGTTTTCCGGGAAACCGCTGGGGTGGCTGGACTACCTCGCGATCGTGCTGTTCCTGGTGTTCCTCGTCTATGAGAGCGTCGCCGATGCGCAGATGTGGCGATTCCAGCAGAACAAGAAACGGCAGATCAACGCGGGCCTCGAGGTAAGTCAGCCGTTCATGAACGAGGGTCTCTTCAGATTCAGCCGTCATCCCAACTACTTCGGCGAAATGGCGATCTGGGTGACGTTCTACCTCTTCGCCATATCGGTTTCGTCTCCGGTCTGGCACTGGACCGGCCTCGGCTGGGTGCTCTTGATCCTGCTCTTTCAACCCTCTGCACGGCTCACGGAGAAGATCTCGAGCGAGAAGTACCCCACCTACAGCAGCTATCAGGCTGCTGTGCCAATGTTCAATGTGCAGAGCAGAGTCACACCCGGCTTTGGCGCCCGGCGTGGGCGCCTGGCCGCGCCCGTGGACGCGCCAGCCGCCACCGGGGGGGATCATTCCGAATCCGGCAACAGGTGACCAGGGCTTGGTTCGCTAGCTATTCCGGGCGGCGGCCCTACTGGCGCGACTGCATCATCGTGAGCCTCGCCGTCGGCGCCACCGCGGTGACGTTCGGAGTGTTCGCCGACGCGGCCGGCTTCGACCTGCCGCGCATCGTGGTGATGTCCGCGCTGGTGTTCACGGGGGCGTCGCAGTTCGCCGCGGTCGGCGTGATCGACGACGGCGGGACAGGGGGTGCAGCGGTCGGCTCGGCCCTACTCCTGGCTGCCCGCAACGCCCTGTACGGACCGGTGGTGCGCCCGGCCCTGCCCGCCTCGGCGCCGGCCCGGGGCTGGGCGCGGCCCACTTCGTGATCGACGAGACCACCGCCATGACCGTCGCTCAGACCGACCGCCGGAACGCCCCGGGTGCGTTCTGGTTCACGGGCATCACTTTGTGGCTGTGCTGGAACGCGGGCTCGGTGGCCGGGGCTCTGCTCGGCGCCGTCCTGGGTGCCCCGGAGACGTGGGGGCTCGACGCCGCCTTCCCCGCAATCTTCGTCGCACTGCTGGCCACCCACGTGCGCACGGCGGCAGGACGGACGGCCGCGCTGGCGGCGGCGGCCGTCGCTCTGGGTGTGGTGCCGTTCACCGGGGCGGGTGTTCCGATCCTGGTGTCCGTGCTCGCTCTGGCACCTGCGCTGTACGTTCGAGCCCGCCTGCAGCGGTCGGCGGCACGCGGGGGCGACCAGGAGACCGAACCGGAGGCGACGCCGTGAGCTGGCCGCTGATGATCGCGCTGGCGGCGGGCTCCTACGGCTTCAAGGCCCTCGGTGTGACGACGCTGGGAGGCCGCGTCGAGCGCCGGCTGGGGCCCGCCGTGACGCTGTTGCCGGCCGCGCTGTTCGCGGCTCTGATCGTGGTCCTCACCTTCGAAGACGCCGGCGACCTGGTGCTCGACGCCCGGGCCGCGGGTGTGGCTGCCGGAGCCTTGGTCGTGGTGGCCATGGGCGTCGCCGCCGGCCTGCGAGCGCTCCTCTGACCGATGCCACGAGATGGCGGGTCACGGTCGAGATGAGTTTTCGTTGACCGCTAGCAAGGAGCGCTGTTAGGGTCGTTTCGCCATCAACGCCCAGCAGCCGGAGCCGGGGGATCGGGCCTTCATGGTCCCCTTCGATCCGGCTGCTCGGCGTTGATGGCAAACAGTGCCCGATTCAGTCGGCCGAAGGGGGCCGCCTATACAACCGGCAGGTTCGTGACTGCGGGTTCGTCGGCGCCCAGACATCAGGCCGGATGTCGGCGCGCCAGGTGCCTGAGCCTTCCCCCATATCCTGTGGCCATGCACGGGCGCCTGGCCGCAGTACTGGTGGCCACAGCGATCATTGCGGCCGCTTGCGCGGGCGAGACCGACGGCGGCGGCCGATCGCCCGTCCCGACTCCCACCGAAGCGGCGGAAGCCTCCACCACCACCGCCACGGAGACACCCGCCACCACAACTGTCGCAACGCCGTCGACCTCCGCTGAAGCGCCGACGACAGACGCCACAGTTGCCCCGGCGGACGCTGAGACGATCAGCACTCCGCCCGAACCAGCGCCAGAGCCGGCAGCCACTCCCGCCCCGGCACCGGAAGACGACGCCGAATCCCACCCCAGCGACGCCTATTTTGCCCTCGACCGCGTGCTGGACATCAGCATCGAAATAGCTGCCGGGGATTGGGACACCCTGCGCCACCAAACCCGCACATTCGAGGACCTGATCGCGGAAATCGAGGAATACGGCCTCTCCCGGCCCTTCGCCAGCATCTATACCTGGTTCCCCGCCACGGTGACCGTGGACGGCGAGACCCACGCCGACGTCGGTGTGCGCAAGAAGGGGTTCATTGGCTCCCAGAGCGACACCAAGCCGGCCCTCAAACTCCGCTTCGACAAGTACACCGACGGCCAGTCCCTCGGCGGGGTCATGGAGCGGATGACCCTGAACAACAGCATCCAGGACCCCTCCATGGTCAACACCTGCCTGTCGTACCGGGTGTTTCTCGCCGCCGGCACTCCCGCTCCGCGCTGCAACTTCGCCACCGTGTCGGTGAACGGCACGGATCTGGGGCTGTACGTGCACGTCGAGGAAATCAAGGCCCCGTTCCTGGCGCGCCACTTCGAGAGCACCGAGGGCAACGTGTACGAGGGCACGGTCAGCGACTTCACGCCGGAATTCCGCGGAACCATCGAGAAGAAGAACAACGAGGACGCCGCCGACTGGTCGGACATAGATGCCGTGGTGGCGGCCCTGCAGGACCCGTCGGACGCCGGCCTGAAGGCGCTGGGCGAGATCGTCGACCTGGACCGGTTCCTCTCGTTCTGGGCGACGGAGGTGCTGGTGGGGCACTGGGACGGCTACGCCGGCGACCGCAACAACTACCAGTTCTACCGGGAGCCTGACGGGCGCTTCGTGTTCATTCCCTGGGGCCCCGACGACACCTTCCACCTCAAGGACGACCCCAATCCCTTCGACGACATCGCCAAGCCTCCCCCGTCGGTGCTGGCCCTCACGGCCATTCCAAACCGCCTGTACAACGACCCCAACTGGCGGGTCGAATACGTTGCCCGGCTGAAGGAAATCCTGGACACCGTCTGGGACGCGGAGGAACTGCTGGCTGCGGTGGACGAGATGGCCGCCATCGTGCAACAGCACGCCCTCCCCGAGGACAGGGAGGCGGCCGCCGACGACACCGAGCGGGTGCGCAAGTTCATCCTGAAGCGGCGAGGCGAGATCCTGGCGGACCTCACCCCCGACCCGCCCGACTGGCCGGAGCCGGAGGGATACGTCCCGCCTCCCGCCGTGCTCTCGGGAACCCTGGAAGTCGCCTTCCAGACGACTTGGGGAAGCAACCTGAGTCCCAACCCCCTGGAGGAGGGGATGGTCATCAGCCTGTTGCTGAACGAGTTCGAGGAATCGGTCGAAGGCACGGTCGTCACAGCCGGTCACTCCACCCCGGTGGAGAAGGGCCTGCTTCCGGACATTGCCGAGACCGCATCCATAGTCGTTTCGAAGTTTGAGGACGATGGCTCCATCAACGGAATGGTGCTGGCTGTGGCCCTGGATCAGTTGGCGGCGGGAGCCACGCTGGCCATTGGCGCAGACGCCATCGCCGGGGGGATCTGGTCCATACCGCCCGGAGGGTCGGCGCCGGACAGTTTCACGCTCTTCACCGAGGGCGCTCTGGAGTTGTCGCGGGCGGGGACGACGCCCGGCGCGGGCATAGCCGGGAACTTCACCGGCACCTTCGGGGGTGCCCCGCCTCAGGCCCCTGGCGACGGCCCGGGCGAGGAGGGCGCAGCCCCCGGCACGACTCCCACCGACACTGGCCTGGTCATCAACGAGGTCGCCGCGAAGGGCGACCCTCTGGACTGGGTCGAGTTGCACAACACATTGCCCGACCCGATAGCACTCGACGGCTTCGAGGTGGCCGACAGCCTCACCGACGCCGCCAAGCGGGTCGCCTTCCCGGCCGGCACGGTCATCCAGCCGGGCGCGTACATGCAGTTCGAGCTGGACAAGGAAAGCTGGCCCGGCTTCGCCCTGGGCGGCGACGAGGAACTGGGCATCTGGCTGTTGGACGGCACCCTGGTCGCCAGCGTCGACTGGGACGAGGGCCAGTCCGGAGAGGGCCAGAGCTACGCCCGCGTGCCCGACGCCGCCGGCGACTTCCAAACCGTGGACAACCCCACACCGGGTGCCGCCAACCAGCCCTAGACAACACAGGCCAGAAGGATCGACGCTCGGGAGTTCCGAGCTTGGCCCAGATCGCACTCAAAGCCGCGTTTGTGCCCCCGTATCCTACGGCCATGCGCTGGCGTCTGGCCGTAACCCTCGCGGCGGCGATCCTTGCGCCTGCGTGTGGAGTCGCGACCGGCGACACAGCCGGAACGCCCGTCGCGACTCCCGCAGCAGTGGCCGCCTCCACGACGACCACCAATCAGACGGCCCCTGCCACAACGCCGCCGACACCCGCGACCACCACCACATCACCACCGGCTCCGACCACAACCGCCGCACCTCGAGCAACTCCCCCCACAACCGCGGCAACACCTCCGACCTCTGCCGCCACCGCCCCGACGACGCCCACCACGATCACCACAGCCGCGACGACAGAGCCCACAACCGCCCCGGACGGCGTTGAGACAACCAGCACCCCGCCGGAACCAACGACAGAAGCCACGACACCGACGGCTCCGTCGACTGAGTCGGCCGGCGTGGAGCCCGCAGCGGAAGGGGTGGGCGACAGCCTCTACCCGCTGCTCGGCAACGCTGGTTATGACGTGCTCCACTACGACATCGAGCTCGACGTCGATCCCGCGGCCAACACCCTCGCAGCGCTGACGACGATCACCGCACTGGCCACCGAGGACATGGCGGCGTTCAATCTCGACCTGGCCGGTCTCGACGTGCACGATGTGACCGTCGACAGCGTCGCCGCCGAGTTCTCCCGTTCCGGCAGCGAGTTGACCGTCCAGCCGGCGCTCGCACTGGTGCAGGGCGAGGAGTTCTCCGTCAGCGTCGCCTACTCCGGGGCACCCGAGCCGATCAACGACCCGGGCGTGCCGTTCAACACACTCGGCTGGCACTCGCAGGACGGCGTGATCTACACGTTGAGCGAGCCGTCGGGAGCGATGACATGGTTCCCGTCCAACAATCATCCCTCGGACAAGGCGACGTTCGAGCTCCGCATCACCGTTCCCAACTCGACCACGGCGGCCGCCACCGGGCTGCTGATCGACGAGACCACGGCCGACGCTCGCACGACGACCACGTGGCGGATGGACGACCTGATGGCCACCTACCTCGCCGCGGTCTACATCGGCGACTTCGAGCGGGTCGAGCACGGCCGTCTGGACCCGGACGGTCCGCTGCTCCGCGACTACCTCCCCAGCGACGCGCCGCCGGAGATCACCGACGCCCTGGCGGTCACTGCGGATGTGATCCGCTTCCTGGAGGAGTTGCTCGGCCCGTACCCGTTCGACGCCTACGGCACTCTCGTGCTGCCGTTCCCGCTCGACCTCGCGCTCGAGAATCAGACGTTGCCCGTGCACGGGGCTCACGTCCTGAGTCCGGCAGTGATTGCCCACGAGGCCGCGCACCAGTGGCTGGGCAACTCGGTCGCCCTCGAGGACTGGGGCGACATCTGGCTCAACGAGGGCTTCGCCACCTACCTGCACATGATGTTCGACGCGCAACACCGCGGCACCGACTTCGACGCCAGCATGCAGCTGTTGTACGCAGAGCTTCCCTCCTTCGCAGCTACGCCTCCGAAAGGGATCACGCTCCAACAACTCGTCGGACCCTCGGTCTACGTGCGAGGCGCCATGACCCTGCACGCGCTCCGCCTCCACGCCGGTGACGAGACGTTCTTCACGATCCTGCGAGCCCACTACGACCGGTCGGCCGGGGGCACGACCAACACGGACGAGTTCCTCGCGATCGTGAACGAATTCGCCGGATCCGAGGCCGTCGATGTCGTGGAGTCCTGGCTGCTCGACGACACGGTGCCGGACCTCCCCGAGCGCCAAGCCGGGTAGCAGCGCTTCACAGGGCGCCTCAACAGGAGCGAGGGATTACGTGACCGACGGCTGCAACCCCACCTTCGATCCGACCGGGATCGAAGGTGGCGTCGACACCAACGCGCTCCCCTGGCTGGACATCCCCCAGGCCCCCGGTCTGCGCTTCAAACCGCTGCGGGCAAGTGGCGAGACCGGGATGATCTCGGCGGTGGTCGGCCTCGCTGCGGGGAGTGAGTTGGCCCCAGCGGTGCACTTGGGCGCGGCCGATCTGCTGGTGCTGTCGGGCCGCATGCGCTACACGCAGGGGCCGCTGGCCGCGACGGTGGGGCCAGGGACGTGGGGGTACATCCCGGCCAACTCTCGCGTCGAGGGCCTGGCGGTGGACGCCGACACCGAGTTGCTGATGAACCTGCACGGCCCGGTCGCCTTCCTCGACGCCGACGGCCGCGGCGTGCGGAGCATCCTCACCAGCCTCGACGTCCAGGCGGCGGCACGGCGCGCCTGTTGCTGCAGGCTGAGGGGGCGGCCGCCGTCGGTGGCGCAACACGGCCGCACTTCGTCGACACCCGCGCCATGGACTTCGCCCCCGTCCCCGCCAACCCCGACTTCGGACGCAAGATCCTGCGGGTCAGCGAGGAGACCGGCCACGTCTCGATGATCTTCCGCCACAACGGCATCGCCGGCCCGCACTATCACCTGGGCGCGGCCGACTTCCTGGTGCTGAGCGGCCGCATCGGCTACCGGGCCGGACCGCCGGAGGGCTACGGGCGCGGCGTCTGGTTCTACGAGCCGGCCGGCGCCCGCCACGACGCCACCCGGCGCCTCGGCGACGAGGACCTCATCTACACCGCCAACGTCTACGGACCGATCCAGTTCGACAGAGGCCCCGGTACCCCGATTAGCGCCGTAGTCTCGTGGATGCAGTACAAGGCCGCCGCCGAGGCGAGCGGGCATCCGCTGGTCGCCAACGTGTTCGAGGGTGACTCCTCGCTGCTGGCCTGGTCGCCCCTGGGAAGCGAGGCCACAGCCTCGGCCGTTGGGCCGCTTAGGATCCGACCATGATCTTCATCGTCGTGAGATTCAAGACGAAGCCGGAGTGGGCCGATCGCTGGCTTGACCTCGTCGGTGGCTTCACCGAGGCCACCCGCGCCGAGCCCGGCAACCTCTTCTTCGACTGGTCACGCAGCGTTGACGACCCGACGGAGTTCGTCGTGGTCGAAGCGTTCGAGCCCGACGGCGCCGGGCCGCACGTCAATAGCGATCACTTCAAGCAGGCCATGCAGGACATGCCTCAGGCGCTCGCCGAAACCCCGCGCATCATCAACACCACGATCGAGGGCGCCAACGGGTGGTCGCGGATGGGGGAACTCACCATCGACTGAGCCGAATTGTCTGCGGTAGGCACTCCGGGCCACTACGGCCACACAGCCGCTGCCGTTAGTGAAAGAATCCGCCGATGAGCAAAACACCCGCACCGGGCGCGATGGGGACGAGCACCACGCCGGCGTTGCCGGAGGGTCTCGTGGCGGTCGTGAAGCGCGACTGCCCCACTTGCGAGTTGGTGACGCCGGTGCTGCACGATCTGCGGCGTCGCGCCGACCTGACCGTCATCACCCAGGACGACCCGGCGTTTCCCGCCGACTCCGATTGGGTCCTCCACGACGCCGATCTGGCGCTGTCCTGGCATCACGACATCGAGACCGTGCCGACGCTTCTGCAGGTGGTCGACGGCGCAGGGGTCGAGCGGACCGAGGGCTGGGCACGCGGCGAGTGGGAACGGTTGTCGGGCATGGACGGTCTGGGCGACGGCCTGCCCGAGTGGCGCCCGGGCTGTGGCTCGCTGAGCGTCGATCCGTCGCTGGCCGGCAAGTTGGCGGCACGCTTCAGCGGCTCGGGACTGCACAGCCGCCGCGTGGAACTGGCGGCGCTCGAGGACGAATGGGAGGCGATGTGGGACCGGGGCTGGTCCGACGGGCTGCCCATCGTGCCGCCGACCGAGGAGCGGGTGCTGCGCATGCTCGAAGGCACGACGCGCTACCCCGGCGACATCGTGGCGACCGTGCCACCGGACCTCGCCGAGTGCACCGTCGAGAAGGTGGCGGTCAACGCCGTGATGGCCGGCTGCCGGCCCGACTACTTGCCGGTGGTGATCGCCGCGACCGAGGCGGTCTGCACCGACGAGTTCAACATCCACGGGGTGCTGGCCACCACCATGAGCGTGGGACCGGTACTCGTGATCAACGGCCCCGTGGCGAGCCGCATCGGCATGAACACCGGCATCAACGCCCTTGGCCAGGGCAACCGGGCGAACTCGACAATCGGCCGGGCCGTGCAACTGGTGGTCCGCAACGTCGGCGGCGGGCGACCGGGCGGCGCGGACCGGGCTGCCCTCGGCTCCCCGGCGAAGGTGGGGTTCTGTTTCGCCGAGGCCGAGGACACCTCGCCGTGGACCACCCTGGCGCAGAGCCGCGGCTGGCGCCCCGATCAGTCCACGGTCACCGCCTTCGCCGGCGAGTCGCCCCGGATCCTCGCCGACGAGCGCTCCCGCAGTCCCGAGTCACTGACAAGGCACTTGGCGCTGGCGCTGCAAGCATCGGTGTCACCCCGGGCGATGCTTGCCATGGACGGGATGCTCGTCATCCCGCCCGAGCACATGGCCCGCTTCGCCGAGGTCGGCTGGAGCAGGGACCGCTTCATGGCCGAACTCACCGAGGAGTTGCTGACCGACGGTGACGAGTTGCTCGCCGGTTCGGGCGGCATCGCGGCCGGGCTTCCCCCGACAACGGCCGGACGGCGCATCGGCAAGTTCCGACCCGGCGGTCTGCTCGTCGTCCACGCCGGCGGCCCCGCGGGGCCGTTCTCAGCGATCATGGCCGGCTGGGTCAACGGTCCCCGCGGTAGCGACCCAGTCACCCGCGAGATCACCCCGTGACGCTCGCAAGACCCCGCTCCCCCACCCGCAAGGAGGCTGCACCATGACCACCGTCCTCGACCCCACCGCCGAGCGCGCCCCCACCGGTCGGAAGCAGGCGGCCCGACCCAAGTCGCTGGCCGGGCGCACCGTCGGCCTGCTTGACATCTCCAAGCCCCGGGGCAACCTGTTCCTCGACCGGATCGGTGAACGCCTCACCGAACTCGGCGCCACCGTGAACCGCTACACCAAGCCCGCCTACACCAAGCCCGCCCCGGTGGATCTACGCCACGAGATCGCCACCCATTGCGATGCCGTGATCGAGGCTCTGGCCGATTGAGGATCCTGCGTGTCGTGCAGTGTGCACGACGTCAGCGATCTGGAGCGCCGCGGCACACCGGCCGTGTTCGTGTCGACGGAGCACTTCGCCTCGGCAGTGACCACGCAGTCCGAGGCGCTCGGATTCGACGCCGCCACGGTGCTCACTCGCCACCCCATCCAGGACCGCACCGACGATGAGATGGCCGCCATCGCCGATGCCGCCTTCGACGACCTCGTCCGAGCGCTGTCGGACTCCGAGCCGGAGGCTGCCGAATAATCGACTGCCGGCGGCGCTGTTGGAGCCGCCGGCACTTGACTCCGGCCGCAGATCGAGCCCGGCCGGGGTGGGAGCAGGAACAAGGCACTTGGACCACGACGATCGCCCTCGGCGATCAGGCCGCTGAGGCGGTTGTCAACTCCGAAGAGCCGGACATTGCTCTTGGCCTCGCAGGCCATTAGTCTCAAGAACGATTGGATCCCCAGGCAGCGTGTCTCAGATGCGGTGCCTGCATGAGACCCCCGGAGGAGCGGCTAAGCCGCTCCCCGCATTGTTTCCACGAACTAGGGGGATCGACAGCGGGGACTCCGCCAACCTCGTTGATTACGGCCAACCCCCTGGTACTTGGCGAGACTCTCGTGTACGCCAGCGTCAAGGCCGGCGGCGGCGATGAGAATCTGAAGACTTCGTCCCAGCTGTCGAGCGGGTCCAGGAGAAGGGTCTCAAGGTTGTGAACGCGACGTGGCAGAACTCACGGACACGAGTTGGCCCACGCCTACTGGAGATCGTTCCATCTGGATTCGGTGGTTGACCGCCTGATCCGCGAGTAGGCAGCCCAGCACGGCGGGAGTTGCTGGAGGGCGGATTCCGTCCCCGGATCGAGTCCGGCACCGACTCTCCGCCAGATTGACGGGAGCCAAGTCCAGAGGGACTGGTTTACGCCGGTTGGCGGCAGATATGACGGAAGGTCGACGGGGCCCTCAGTAGATCTCGGGGACGAAGGTCTGGTCCGACATGGGTGGGCGGACGTAGCCGACCCGCTGCTGGCGCTCGGGCACCTCGACTTCCTCCCACGGCACCGGCTCGTAGGGGATCTGCGACAGCAGGTGCGAGATGCAGTTCAGCCGGGCCGCCTTCTTGGAGTCGGCGTTGACCACGTACCACGGCGCCTGCTTGATGTCGGTGTGGGCAAACAGCGTGTCCTTGGCCTTGGAGAACTCCACCCACCGGGCCCGGCCCTCCAGGTCCATCGCCGATAGCTTCCAGCGCCTCACCGGGTCGGAGATCCGGCTCTGGAACCGGCGCTCCTGCTCGGCGTCGCTCACCGAGAACCAGTACTTGATGAGGATGATTCCCGACCGCACCAGCATCCGCTCGAACTCCGGGCAGGACCGCAGGAACTCGCGGTACTCCTCCTCGGTGCAGAACCCCATCACGGGCTCCACGAGGCCGCGGTTGTACCAACTCCGGTCGAACAGCACCATCTCCCCCGCCGCCGGCAGCTCGGCCACGTAGCGCTGGAACCACCACTGGGTCTTCGCCCGGTCGCTCGGCGTGCCCAACGCCACCACCCGCACAACCCGTGGGTTCAACCGCTCGGTGATTCGCTTGATCACGCCGCCCTTGCCGGCCGCGTCACGGCCCTCGAAGATCACCACCACCTTGAGGCCCTTGTGGCGGATCCAGCGCTGCAACCGCACCAGTTCTTCCTGAAGGCGAGCCAACTCCCGCTCGTAGTCCTTGGCCTTGATCTTCTTGCGCCGCTCGGGTGCCGGCGCGTCCGACGCGTCGGTTTCCAGCACGCCGACGACTGGGTCCGGGCTCATGCGCGAAGAGTACGTCCCACCGACAACCCCGGCAATCGAATCGGATTGGCGCGGGCGGATCGGTCTCCGGGGACTTGCCGACCGTGCGAGCCCTGGGCACTCACACCAGGATGCCGAGGGGGACGGCGGCGATGCAATCCGGGCCTAGCAGTGGTCGCAGTCGTCGGGCGCCGGGCTCATGTCACTGCTGGGGCGAATGACTTCGATTCCCAAGATGGCCGGGTTGGTCTCGGGCACGACCCCCGTCGTACGACCGACTTCTGCACCCGTGATCCAGTCCAGCCGTACCTCCCATCCAAGCTCGCGATCGGCGAAGTGGGCGATGCCCTCCCCGTCGAGTTGCTCGAATCGCAGCGCAAGGCTCGGAGCAAGCCTGACGCGTGCCCATGCGGTCGGCGTACCCAGGACGTAGGTGTGTCCCGGCTGCGCGATCCCGGGCACGCTGACCCACACTGTCAGCGTCCCGTCCCCATTGTCGAGATAGGTGGTGCCGCGTGCCATCCGCACGATCAGCGTCGCACTGGCTGTCTCACCGGCGGCGTCGCTGACCTCCACGGCGATCGCAAGCGCGCGAGCGCCCCCCAGATACAACCGATCGCCGTCTGAGCTTGCCGGGTCGGGAACGGCGCAGGCCACCTGCAGCACACCCGACGGTCCCGAAGCCGTCTCGACCACATCGGGGCTCGTGACGGCATACGGAGGCTCACCACCGATGACCGCATAGGTCACACCGAACCTGGCAACCGCGCTCGGCTCGATCCGGAAGTTCTCCCGCTCCTCCTCTGTCATCATGTCCTCGGCGGATCCCTGGCAGTACGCCTGGGCAACCAGAGCGATCGCAAGCGGCGACGAGACTGCGCCGGCTTCAACCGCCGTCTCGTCACCGTTGCGGGCCGAGCCGTTGTCCGATGGAGTCGCCTCGTTCTCGTCGTCGTCCACCACGCGTCGTCCACCACGCCGTCCACCACGCCGTCGTCCACCACGCCGTCGTCCACCACGCCGTCGTCCTCTTCGGCAGCCGCGGTGGAGACCACCCCGATCCACTGCGACACGCTCCCGCCCTCGTTGACAGCGCGGACCTCGACGAATGCCACACCCGCACCCGCGGCTGTTAGCGACACCACGGAACCCGCCAAGGACACGCTCACTGCGGCTTCGTTATCCGAGGTGGCGGTGTAGGAATCCACCGGGCCGACGAACGCCGCCGACATGTCCACTTCCCGCACGTCGCCAACGGAGAACCACACGGTCTCGATGGGCTCACCTCGCCCCGGCGGCTCCACCTGGGCGCTAACCGCGTCGCCAGCGAGAGCCCAACTTGCGGCGAGCGCGGCGAGCGCCGCAAATCCGCCGAGGACCTGCCGCCCAGAGATGAGGTCGCACCTTCCAGTCACGGCGCCTCCCTCGACCTGGCAGCTGACTCGATAATACTCCTACCGCGGCGAAATACTCCTACCGCGGCGACGGCCATTTACTCGCGACCGACGGGGCGTGCATTGGCGACGTCGCGCCGGCTCCGACGCTCCCAGCAACACAAGACCGACGTGCTCGAGCCGGTCGCCGGTTCAGATCGGAAGGATGGGAGCTTGTCGCCGGTGACCCGAGCCGAGCGTTACATCATGCGTCTCGAACTGCGGCATGATGTAACGCCACGGCGCCGACCGCCGACGAGAATCACACATCACGATCCGGTCGACACGCCCAGGAATCAGGGGGGATCGGGATGGCAGCATCACGAAGCATCAGGTGCCCGGCGCGCCTCGTTTGGCTGGTGATCGTGGCTCTGCTCACGGTCGTCGGGGTCGTCACGCTCCCTTCCGCCGCCGGGGCCCAGGACGATGCCCGCGGCGAGCAGCCGGAGATCACGGTCCGTATCGCGGCGCAGCGGATCGCGGACGGGCGTACGGAGTTCGCGCTGCAGCAACGCCAAGCGGACGACTCCTGGGGAGCGCGGCTGCTGCCCACACGCCGCTTCTTCCCCGCCGCGGCCCGTGTGGGACGCTGGCTGGTCAGCACGCCGCTTTCGTTGAGCGTGGAGACGGCAGCCGGCGAGGCGCCTGCGACCGGCGTGGAGGTGCGCATCGTGGCGCGGCGCGGCAGCGACAACCGCATCGAGTTCGCTCTCCAGCGCCACGAGGCCGACGAATCGTGGAGTGAGCCGTTGCTGCCGACGCGGCGTTTCTTCCCCGCCGCGGCCCGGGTCGGGCGCTGGCTCTTCAGCACGCCGCTTTCGGTGTGGGAGTCGCAACCCCCGCCATCGACCGGAGCCGCCACAAGGTTCACCGCCATCGCCGCGGGGTCTGACTACTCGTGCGGGCTGCGCAGCGACGGCGGCATCGAATGCTGGGGCTGGACTGGCGAGAGGACGGGGGATCCGCCCGGCGGCGTGTACCGCCGTCGCCGCGGGCAACGGACACGGGTGCGGGATCCGAGCCAACCGCACGGTGGCCTGCTGGGGCAACAACGACCACGGGCAGGCGACGGCACGATCGGGCCAGTTCATCGCACTATCCGCTGCCCACGATCAAACGTGCGGGCTACGCACCAGCGGCACGGTCCGGTGCTGGGGCCGGGACGGTGAAATTGAGCCGGGCGGTCAGTTCAGGCAGATCGACGCCGGTCCCACTCCCTCGTGCGGGCTGCGCCAGGATCGAACGATCGGGTGCTGGGGCATCTCACTAGGTGAACTCGAAGATCTGGACGGCCAATATGTGGCGGTCTCGGCCGGAATCTTCCATGCGTGCGCGATCCGTACCAACCAGACCATCGCCTGCGCAGGACACCTCGCACAGCACCCATTCGGCCAGACGGAGGCCCCCGACGGGAGGTTCACCGCCGTCACCTCGGGCACCTTCCACTCGTGCGGGATCCGCGAGAACGGGACGGTCGCCTGCTGGGGACAGAATTCGGCCGGTCAAACGGACGCACCCGGTGGACGTTTCACGTCCGTCGCCGCGGGCGCCAATCACACGTGCGGGCTGCGCTCCGACGGCAGCATCGAGTGCTGGGGCTTCGACGTGACGGGGCGCGCAGATGCCGCAGACGGGAGTTCACGACGATCGCCGCCGGGTATTTCCATGCGTGCGGACTGCGCACCGATCAGAGCATCGCTTGCTGGGGGAACAACGCCCACGGCCAGATCGACGCGCCGAGTGGGCAGTTCACCGCCATCGCCGCCGGCGGCAGCCATACCTGCGCGCTGCGCACGAACCGCACCCTCGCATGCTGGGGGATGAACGACAGCAGGCAGGCGGACGCGCCCAGTGGAGAATTCACCGCAATCGAGACCGGCACCAGACACTCCTGCGCTGTTCGCCCCAGTGGCTCGATCCGCTGCTGGGGTGGCAACGAGAGGGGGCAGACCTCCGGTGGGTCGGCCACGCGATACACCGCCGTCACCGCTGGCCATGAGCACTCGTGCGGGCTGTACCGCAGCGGGGACATCCGTTGCTGGGGCCTCAACAGCGGCGGTAGTACGAACCCGCCGCGTGAAGAGTTCACCGCGGTTGTCGCGGCGACCCTGCACACGTGCGGGATACGCGCCGACGGCACCATTGCGTGCTGGGGCTGGAACCAGGACGGGCAAACGGAGGCACCGAGCGGCACGTTCACCACCCTGGCAGCCGGTGGCGCCCACACGTGCGGGCTGAGAACCGACGGCACGGTTACCTGCTGGGGGGGTAATAGCTACGGGCAGTCGGACGCGCCCGTTGGGGAATTCATTTCCATCACTGCCAGTCGGGATCTCTCGTGCGGGCTGCGAACCGACGGCACCGCCGAGTGCTGGGGTCGCTCGGGAACGATCCCACCGCCTAACGGTGTGAAGTTCACACGCCCCTGATCGGCCGGGGTTTCGCGCTGATCGACGGGACGCCGTGATCAAGGAGCCCTGAGGTGACGAGGCAATTCGCGCGGGCCGGCGCGGCGGTGCTGATCGCAGTATTGAGTATCGGTGCAGCCTCCTCCGCGGTCGCCGGCCAGCAGGATGAGACTGGGGAGAGAGACGCGGAGACCGGGGAGAGCACTACCGAGGCCGAGGAGACACTCACCGAGGAGGCAGCGCCGGAATTCTCCGCCGTAGCCGCCGGCAGCCACCACACCTGCGGGATCTACAGCAACGGGACGCTGGCCTGCTGGGGCGAGAACGGCTGGGGGCAGGCCGATCCCCCACCGGGCCAGTTCGACGTGGTCACAGCCGGGATTGGCCATTCGTGCGCGTTGGGCAAGAGCCTCACCATCGTCTGCTGGGGCGACAACACCTACGGGCAAACGGACTCACCGTCCGGACATTTCGTCGCCGCCGCGGCCGGCGCCTACCACTCGTGCGCCGTGCGCAACGGCGGAGACGTGGCGTGCTGGGGCACCAACGCTTCCGGCCAGACCACGGTGAGGAGCGGCAAGTACAGCGACGTCGCCGCCGGCGCCGCGCATTCGTGCGGACTGCGCACCGACGCCACCATCATCTGCTGGGGCGACAACGGCAACGGTCAGACCGATTCCCCGGAAGGCGAGTTCACCGCCATCGCCGGCGGCGATCGACACTCGTGCGCGCTGCGCACCGACACCACCATCACCTGCTGGGGGGCCAACGCCTCGGGTCAGACCGACACGCCGGAAGGTGAGTTCAGTGACGTGACCGCAGGACTCTGGCATTCGTGCGCGCTGCGCACCGACGCCACCGTCACCTGCTGGGGCGACAACACCTACGGCCAGGCGTACGCCCCGGAAGGGGCGTTCACCGCCGTCACCACCGCGTTCTCGCACTCATGCGGGCTGCGCACCGACGCCACCATCACCTGCTGGGGCGGCGAGG
This sequence comes from Acidimicrobiales bacterium, assembly GCA_963668565.2. GTDB lineage: Bacteria > Actinomycetota > Acidimicrobiia > Acidimicrobiales > CATQHL01 > VXNF01. The sequence continues at coordinate 2,039,993 of CAXXMX010000010.1, read as the reverse complement.
ATCGCGCCGCGAGGTCCCCCCTTGGTGAGTTCACCGCGGTGAGCGCAGGCTCGGAGCATTCGTGCGGGCTGCGCACCGACGCCACCATCGCGTGCTGGGGCCGCCACGCTTCCGGTCGAACCAGCGTCGCGCCCGGGGAATACAGCGCTGTCTCCGCGGGCATCTGGCACTCGTGCGGGCTGCGCACCGACGCCACCATCGCGTGCTGGGGTCACAACGGCTATGGCCAGGCGGAACCTCCAGAAGGCGAGTTCACCGCCGTCAGCGCCGGCTGGTTGCATTCATGCGCGCTTCGCACCGATGGCGCCATCACCTGCTGGGGCGACAACTCGGAGGGTCAGACCGACGCCGCAGACGGGCAGTTCACCGTCGTGGTTGCTCGCGGATTGCATTCGTGCGGCTTGCGCAGCGACGCATCCGCCGTCTGCTGGGGCGACAACACACACGGCCAGGCCAGCGCGCCCCGCGGGCTCTTCACCGCTGTGGCAGTGGCCACTGGACATTCGTGCGGAGTGCTCGAAGATGCCAGTCTCATCTGCTGGGGTGGCAACTGGTCGGGCCAGAGTGATCCCCCTCGCGGGCAGTTCAGCGCCGTCACCGCGGGCCTCCGACATTCGTGCGGGCTGCGCACCGACGCCACGATCGCCTGCTGGGGCTACGACGGCGGTCTTGCCGATCCGCCTGAAGGGAGTTTCAGTGCCGTAGCCGTCGGCAATAGGCACTCGTGCGGGCTGCGCACCGACGGCACCGTTGCGTGCTGGGCGTATGTACCGATCGAACCGGCACCCGATGGCGTGCAGTTCCTGGCGCCCGCGGACCCGAGCGCTTGCCGGCCCTACGGCGTACGACACTACGTGACGGCAGGATTCCCGCTGCATCCGGGCGCAGCCGACGCCACAGGGACGGCGCGAATCGGCGTGCTCTTCGTGGACTTTCCCGATGCCGTAGCTGCGCACTCCACCCACCGCGAGGCCGAACTGAGCCTGCCCGAGACCGAGCAATACCTGGAAGCCGCCAGCTACGGCAAGCTCGACGTCGAATTCGTGCCTCTGCACAGGTGGCTGCGCGCCGAACACGACCACGATCACTACCTAACGGAATCCGCCATCGAGGGGCAGCAGTCACTGGACACGATCGACGAGGTTGCGGTGCGGTTGGCGGACCCCGACTTCGACTTCTCGGGTCTCAACAGCGTGATGATCGTCATGCCCAGTTCGCATTTCAGCGGCGGGAACGCGGATTGGCGCCTCACCACGGAGGAGGGAATCGTCCCGACGTTCCTGCGGATCAACGCGTTCCCGTTAGAGACGGCACGCGATCTGCCCGTACGGTGGGGCACAGTCGCGTACCACGAGTTCATTCACGGCCTCGGCCTGGTGGACTACTACCCGTACAACGTCGATGCGGAACTGCCCGACGCGCCCGCAGGGAAGATCTGGGTTAGCGGGCGATTCGGCCCGATGGGTCTGATGGCCCTGTTCCTCGCCGACGAGCGAGACCCGCTCCTGTCCCACATCGTGCACTACCCCAACGGCACCAACTCGACCGAGTTCACCGCCTACCTCGGTGCCAGGGAAATGCTGGCGTGGAGCCGCTGGCAACTCGGCTGGCTCGACGAATCGCAGGTCAGTTGCATCACCAAAGTCGAGGCGACTGTCGTCCTGACACCCGCCGCGGCACCGTTCGACGGGATTGCCATGGCCGCCATCCCGCTGTCGGACACCGAGGTCATCGTGATCGAAAGCAGGCGCGAGATCGGCCACGACGCCCGGCGCGAGTTCCGGTGGGCGGACGGCGGTTACACACGCTTTCCCGCACTGGCGATCGAGGGCGTGCTCGTCTACACGGTCGATGCCTCCCGCCCGTCGGGCGAACTCCCCCTCAGAATCGTGGCGGAAGCCTCCGGTGAACAGATCGAGCGTTACCCCATCCTGTCCGACGGCTATCCGATCCTGACCGAGGGTCAGAGCGTCACCATACGCGGCTACACCATCACCGTGGAATCCGCGACCGACGAGACTCACACCATTACCATCACCAGTTCCGCCGACACCGACACCGACACCGACACCGACACCGACACCGCCACAGCGACCGACACCGCTGTCGAGGCCGAAACCGAGGCTGAGGCCGACACCGGTTCGGTAGAGGCCACCTAGAGCGGCCACTCCCGTCGGTCGCCGGCCAGCGCGTTGGGCCGCCTGACCCGCTCGGTAGGCGACCTTGGGAGAAGACTCGCCAGGCGACTCAGACCGGGGGGATGCCGTGGCGGCGGTGGGAGAAGTGGCGGTCCTTGCCGGCGGCGAGGGCGAGGCGGCGGATGACCTCGTCGCGCAAGTCGTGCGGCTCCACGATGGCGTCGATGACGAGGTCCGAGGCGAGACGCAGCAGGTCGACGTCAGCCTCGTAGGCCTCCCGCTGGGCGGAGATGAAGGCCACCCGCTCGGTGGGATCCTCGATGGCGGCGATCTTGTTGGCGAACACGGCGTTGACCGCTGCCTCGGGCCCCATGACGGCGATGGAGGCGCTCGGTAGGGCCAGGCAGGCGTCGGGATCGAAGGCGGGGCCGCACATGGCGTACAGGCCGGCGCCATAGGCCTTGCGCACGATGACCGACACCTGCGGCACGGTGGCCTCGCAGACGGCGGTGATCATCTTGGCGCCGTGGCGGATGATGCCACCGCGCTCCACCTCGGTGCCGATCATGAACCCCGGCACGTCGCACAGGTACACCAGCGCCACGTTGAAGGCGTCGCACAGCCAGATGAAGCGTGCGGCCTTGTCGGCGGAGTCGCTGAACAGCACCCCGCCTTTGGCGGCCGGATTGTTGGCAAGGACGCCCACCGAGTTGCCGTCGAGACGGGCGAGGCCCACGATCAGCTCGGGGGCGAAGTCGGGTTTCAGTTCGAAGAAGCTGTCCTCGTCGATGAGTCCGTCGATGACCCGGCGCATGTCGTATCCCCTGGTCGTCTCGGCAGGGATCGCCGAGCCGTCCAGCAGCCGTAGCGGCGGCAGCGGCTCGGTCTGTGGCGGCGGGTCGCGCCAGCACGTCGGCAGGTAGGAGAACCAGGCCTTGGCGGCCTCGATGGCCGCCTCGTCGTCGGCGAACAGGTTGTCGCCGCAACCCGAGACAGTGGCATGCATGCGGGCGCCGCCCATCTCCGCCAGCGACACCACCTCACCGATCACCACCTCGGCCATGCGCGGCGACCCCAGGTACATCGAGGCGTTGGCCTCCACCATGAATACCACGTCGCAGAACGCCGGGATGTAGGCACCGCCCGCAGCCGACGGGCCGAACAGGCAGCAGATCTGCGGCACCCTGCCCGACAGCTTCACCTGATTATGAAAGATCCGCCCCGCCCCACGCCGCCCGGGGAACAGATCCACCTGATCGGTGATGCGCGCCCCGGCGGAGTCCACCAGCCAGAAAATCGGCAACTCGTTGGCCAGGGCGACCTCGGTGGCGCGGACGATCTTCTCGACGGTGCGGGCGCCCCACGAGCCCGCCTTCACCGTCGGATCGTTGGCCACCACGACCGCCGGGCGTCCCTCCACCAGCCCCCGGCCGGTGACCACCCCATCGGCCGGCAACCCGTCGACGGCGGCATTCGCCAGCACGGCGTCCTCGACGAACGTCTCGGGATCGAACAGCAACCCCAGACGATCACGCACATACAGCTTGTTCTGGCGGGCCAGCTTGGCGGCGCCCGCCTCGGTGGGCCCATCGGTGGCTGCACGGGCCGCCGCCAACCGCCGAGCCACATCGCTCATCGAATCCCCCGCACACGGCCAGCCTACGCGCGCACCTTAACCCCCGGCCTTCTCTGTTGCGGATAGACGAGAAACCTGCAAATGGGGGTGTTGGCACGCCCCGGCGGGCTGCTCGACTGCCTGCACGGGAACCCGACCGTTCCCCACACGGCGTTCGCAGCGCCGTGCCGTGCACAACGTCCGGGGAGAGAATCATGACCACCGCCGACCGACCCTCATCCGCCAAACACCGCCGGAGGAGCCGCCGGGGCCCGACACACCGCCGCCGGCTGCTGCTCGCCGCCGGCACTCTGTGCGCCGTGGTCCTGCTGGCCGCTGCCTGCGGGAGTGACGACGCCGAACCGGCGGCAACCCCCGCGCCGGCGCCCGCCCCCGAGCCCGCACCGGCGGCGGAACCGGAACCTCCCCCGCCACCCGAGCCGGCCGAACCGACCGCAGCACCCGAGCCTCCGCCTCCCCCACCCGCCGTCGAAGCGGAGCCACCCCCGCCGCCGGCCGAGCCCGCCAGTGGCGAGCCGATCATGGTCGGCAGCATCCTGGACGAGACCGGACCGCTGAACATCTACGGCACGCCGATGGTGGACGCCACCCGCCTGGCCATCGAGCACATCAACGCCAACGGCGGCGTGCTCGGCCGCCCGCTGGAGCTCGTCGAGGTGGACTCCAAGTCGGACCAGAACGAGTACATCAACGGCGCCGAGCGGCTGGCGTCGATGGATCTGGCGGTCGTGCAGGGTGGCATCACCAGCGCGTCGCGCGAGGCGATCCGCCCCGTGTTCGACGATTCCGAGACGTTGTACTTCTACAACGTGCTCTACGAGGGCGGCGTATGCGACATCAACACGTTCGTGACCGGCACCGTGCCCACCCAGCAGGTGGAACCGTTGCTGCGCTGGGCCGTCGAGAACATCGGCCCGCGGGTCTACGTCGTGGCAGCCGACTACAACTACGGTCAGATCTCCGCCGACTGGGCGGAGGAGTACGCACCCTCGGTTGGCGCCGAGATCCTGGCCACGGACTTCTTCCCGCTCGACGTGAGCGAGTTCGGCACCACGCTCAGCGCCATCCAGGACGCCGATCCGGACGTGATCTTCAGCTTCCTGGTGGGTGGCGCCCACATCTCGTTCTACAGCCAGTTCGCCGCCAGCGGGCTGAGCGACGAGATGACGATCGTGTCCACCACGTTCGGCGTGGGCAACGAGCACATCGCCCTCGAACCCGCCGCCCAGGAGGACCTCTACGTGGCGTACTCCTACTACCAGGAGTTGGACACGCCGGAGAACGCGGCGTTCGTGGCCGCCTGGCAGGCCACCCACGGCAGCGACTACCCGTACATCACCGACCTGGCCGTCGATACCTGGGACGGCTGGCACATGTGGGCCGAGGCGACTGAGCGCGCCGGCACCACCGACCGGGAGGCGGTCATCGCCGAACTGCAGAAGGGTGCCAACTTCGTCAGCCCGCGGGGCCTCGTGGTTATGGACGGTGCCGCCCACCACGTCACCGTGCCGATCCGCATCGCCGTCACCGACGGGGCCAACGGCTTCGACGTCATCCGCACCTACGAGGCGGTGGGGCCCGAATTCGAGCAGCAGCAATGCGACCTCGTCGCCAACCCCGCCACCAACGAGCAGTTCACACCCTGACCGGACCGACCTGCGGCACCTCGGGCTGTCCTCAGCGCTCCGCCGCCGGCGGGACAGGAGGGCGGTCCGAGCCGCGGGCACGGGCCGGCCTGCGAGATGGGTATCCGGGACCATGATCCGAAGACGTCGATGGGACGGTGCGCACCGCCCGCCCGTCGCCGCACCCGACGCGGTGACACGATGAGGTCATCACACCGATGACGGCCGACGGGGCGTTCAACGCCGGGTTCTCCCTCATCACCACCGTCTCGGTCCTGCTGCTGGTGTCGCTGGGGCTGGCCGTCGTGTTCGGCCTGCGACGCGTCATCAACCTCGCTCACGGCGAGTTCATCATGTTCGGGGCGTTCGCCACGCTGACCGCCACTCGGGCCGGCATCAACCTGTGGGTCGCCATGGCGATCGCCACGGCCGTCACCGCCGGCTTCGGCCTCGTCGTCGAGTTGGCACTCATCAGGCACCTCTACGAGCGCCCTGCCGACACGATGCTGGCGACCTGGGGCCTATCGCTCATCCTCGTCCAGCTGGCGGCCAACATCTACGGCTCTGTCACCGAGGGCATTCCCACCCCTCTGGGCAGCTTCAGCGTGGGCAACTACTCCATGTCGGAGTACAACCTGGTGCTGATCGGGGTGGCCTGGACGCTGGCGGCGGCGACCTGGCTCGTGATGCGGCGCACGCGGTACGGGCTGCTGACGCGAGCCGCCGCGCAGAACCCCGACATGGCCGCGGGCTTGGGCGTCAACACGCGGCGGGTCGCCACATGGACGTTCGCCTACGGAGCCGGCCTCGCGGGCACTGCAGGAGCGGTTCTGGCACCGGTGGTCGGTGTGATCCCCACAATGGGCCAGTTGTACGTGGCCCGCTCGTTCATGGCGGTCATCGTGGGCGGGCCCGCTTTCCTGGTCGGAACGGTCACAAGCAGCGGCTTACTGGGAACCGTCGAGAACCTGATGAGCCGCAGCTACACGCCGGTCATCGGCCAAGCCATGCTGCTGGTGGCCGCCATCGTGGTGCTGCGCTTCCTCCCGCAGGGGATCACCGGCTGGCGCCGGAAGGGGGCCGCCCTGTGAGTCGCCGGGCCGGCATCTCGGACCTGGTCGTCGCCGCGGTCGCCGCCGGTGTCCTGGTGCTGGCCGGCAACCTCGTCGAGGAATTCACCGCCTTCGAGTGGACCCTCTGGGCCATCGAGGTGATCCTGGCCCTGTCGCTGGTGCTCGTCTGGGGCTACTGCGGGATCTTCAGCTTCGGCCAGGCAGCCATCTACGGCATCGGTGGCTACGCCTACGGCGTCTTCGCTCTCAACGTGGCCAGCCACACAGGCGAGACCCTCTCGGCCCTGGTCGTGGCCGCGGCGGCGGGTGCGATCTTCGCCGCCGCCTTGGGCTACTTCATGTTCTACGGCAACCTCTCTAACGTCTACGTGGCCATCGTGACCCTGGCCACAGCGCTCGTGCTGTTCGCCATCGTCAACAGCACCTCCGGCGCCGGCTACAGGATCGGCGACGCCGTCCTCGGCGGCTACAACGGCATGACCCGCATCCCCCGCATCACGTACCGGCTGCCCGGCGGCGAAGCGACGCAGCTCACCCGCGTGCAGTTCTTCACGGTATGCGTCGGCGTGGCCCTGGTGCTGGCCCTCGCGCTGCGCCATGCGGGGCGACGGCCGTTCGGGCGGATCGCCGCGGCCGTGCGCGAGAACGAGACGCGCAGCAGCCTCCTGGGCTACGACGTACGCCGACACAAGCTGCTGGTGTTCACGCTCGGCGGTGCCATCGCCGGCCTTGCGGGCGGCTTCTACGCAGCGTGGGGTCGCTTCATGAGCCCCACCGTGTTCTCGCTGAAGCCGGCGGCGCTGGTGGTGATCTGGACGCTGGTGGGCGGGCGGGTTTCCGTCGGCGGCGCCTTCGTGGGCGTCCTGATCGTCGAGGGGATGTCGTCATGGCTCGGAGGCCCCAGCGGCGACCGCGAACCGATCCTGGTGGGTGCACTGCTGATCCTCATCGTGCTGGGCCTGCGCGGCGGCGTCGTGCCCGCGCTCGGGCGCCTCTGGCGGCGCCATGGCCCCGCGGCGGCGGGGGGCGACCGCCGGGTCGAGACACGCGCCGCAGTCGATGGAGACGGCGTGGCCGGCGCCGCATCTGCAGGAGCGGGAGGACTCGGTGCCAGTCTCGATCTCGGCCTCGGGCATCACTTGGACGGCGAGGCCACCTCGGGACCAAGTGGAGACTCAGCAGGCGAGGCCGCAGGTCCGGAATCCGGCGGCGGCCGCGGCGCGCTGCTGGAGGTGCGCGGCGTTTCCAAGCGTTTCGGGGGCGTTACTGCTCTCGACGACGTGACTCTGGGGTTCGCGCCGCGGCAGGCCTCGTGCATCATCGGCCCCAACGGCGCCGGCAAGAGCACCCTGTTCGGCGTGCTGACCGGCTACCACACCGTGAACGCCGGGGCGATCCTGCTGAACGGCGAGGACATCACGCGCCTCGGACCGCACCGGCGTGCCCGCCTGGGGCTCGGCATCAAGATGCAGGTGCCGAGCGTGTACGCGGCCCTACCCGCTCTCGAGAACCTCTGGCTGGCCGCCTACGCGGCGAGTGGTGACCGGGCGGCTGCCCACAGCCGGGCCACTGGCATCCTGGACGGGTTGGGGCTGTCGGAGGTGGCCGACCTGCCGGCAGGCGCCCTCGCCCACGGGCAGCGGCAATGGCTGGAAATCGGCATGGCGCTGGCTACCGACCCGTCGGTGATCCTCCTCGACGAGCCGACCGCCGGCATGACCCGTGAGGAGACCGAGCGAACCGAGCAGCTCATCGCCCGGCTGGCGCGCCGCGCCACGGTCGTGGTCGTCGAGCACGACATGGAGTTCGTGCGACGCCTCGACGCCCCCATCACCGTTCTGCACATGGGCGGGCTGTTCACACGAGGCACTTTCGACGAGCTGAGCCGCGACGACCGGGTACTGAACATCTACCTGGGCCGCCGCACTGACGGGGCCGCGGAGACGACCGGGTGCTGACACTCGCCGACGTCCGCGCCGGTTACGGCTCCACGCGGGTACTCCACTCGGTGACACTGGAGGTGGCGGCGGGCGAATGCACCGCAGTGCTGGGACGCAACGGCGTCGGCAAGACGACGCTGCTGCGCTGCATCGCCGGGCTGATCCCCGTGCGCGGCGGTCGCATCACGCTCGACGGCACGGATGTCTCCTCGCTGGCCGCCTTCCGGCGGGCCCACCTGGGTGTCAGCCACGTCCCGCAGGGACGCGGCATTTTCGCCGGCCTCACCGTGCAGGAGAACCTGCGGGTGGGCCCCGCAGCGCAACGGCCTGCCGCGGCCGCGGCGACAGCCGAGCGGTTGCTGGATGAGTTCCCAACGCTCGCGGCCATGGCCACCAGCAAGGGCGGAAGTCTCAGCGGAGGCCAGCAGCAGCTCCTGGCCCTGGCGCGGGCGCTCGCCACCGAGCCTCGGCTGTTGCTGCTGGACGAGCCCTCCGAGGGCATCCAGCCATCGATCCTCGACGAGATCGCCGACGTGCTGGAACGCATCCGCTCCGAACGACGCATCGCCCTGGTGCTCGTGGAGCAGAACCTGGACTTCGCGGCGCGGCTGGCCGAGCGAGCGCACGTCATGGTCAAGGGCGAGCTGGTGGCGACGGTGACCACCGCGGAGCTGGCGGCCGATCGCGACCAGCAGCGCCGCTACATGGCCATCTGAGGAGCGAAGGAACCGCGATGCATCACACCGGCGTGACGGACAGAAGGAGCAGCGACGCATGACAGCATCCCACGCCACAGGCGAGACCAGTCCGCCGCTCCTCGCCGAGACGATCTACGACAACCTGGCGGCCACGGCGAACCGCCATCCCGATAGTGAGGCTCTCGTATCGTGCCACCAGGGGTTGCGCTACAGCTACGGGGAGTTCCTGGCAGCCGTCGACGAGGTGGCGCGCGGGCTCATGGCGCTGGGCACCCAGCCGAGCGACCGGGTGGGCATCTGGAGCCCGAATAGGGCCGAGTGGGTGCTGGTCCAGTACGCCACGGCCGCCATCGGGGCGATTCTCGTGAACATCAACCCGGCCTACCGGACAGACGAATCGGAGTACGCGCTGCGCCAGTCCGGCGTGTCACTTCTGGTGTCGGCCCGCACGCACGCCAGGTCGGACTATGAAGCCCTCTATGCCGAGGTCGCCGAGCGGGTGCCCACCCGCCGCGTTGTGTGGCTGGACGACGCCGAGCGGGGCGGCGGCGACTGGGACGAGCTACTGCAGCGGGCGGGCACGGTCAGCGCCGACCGCCTGCGCGAGCGAGCAGCGCTTCTCGACGCCGACGACCCGATCAACATCCAGTACACCAGCGGCACCACCGGCTTCCCGAAGGGCGCCACGCTCACCCACCGCAACATCTTGAACAACGGGTTCTTCGTGGGCGAGCGTTGTCGCTACTCCCCCGCCGACCGCGTCTGCATCCCCGTGCCCTTCTACCACTGCTTCGGCATGGTGCTGGGCAACCTGGCCTGCACAACGCACGGCGCCTGCATGGTCATCCCGGCCGCGGGCTTCGGCGCAACCGCCGTGCTGGAGGCCTGCGAGTCGGAGCGCTGCACCAGCCTCTACGGCGTGCCCACGATGTTCATCGCCTTGTTGGGGCACCCGGACTTCGCCACCTACGACCTCTCGAACCTGCGCACCGGCATCATGGCGGGCTCCCCCTGTCCCGTCGAGGTGATGAAGCGCGTCGTCACCGAGATGCACATGAGCGAGGTGACGATCTGCTACGGGATGACCGAGACCTCCCCGGTGTCCACGCAGAGCGCCCACGACGACTCCATCGAAGCGCGCGTCTCCACGGTGGGTCGGGTGCATCCCCACGTGGAGATCCAGGTCATCGATCCGGACACACAGCAGTGCGTGCCGCGGGGCACCGCCGGCGAGTTGCTCACCCGCGGCTACTCGGTGATGAAGGGCTACTGGAACGATCCGGACCGCACGGCCGAGGCCATCGACGCCGACGGCTGGATGCACACCGGCGACCTGGCGGTCATGGACGCGGGCGGCTACGTCAACATCGTCGGGCGCATCAAGGATCTCGTCATCCGGGGCGGGGAGAACATCTACCCCCGCGAGGTGGAGGAGTACCTCTACACCCACCCGAATATCGACGACGTCTCGGTCGTGGGCGTCCCCGACGAGCGCTACGGCGAGGAACTGATGGCGTGGGTGAAGCTGCGCCACGACACCGCCGTCACCGCCGAGGACATCCGCGAGTTCTGCCGCGGACGCATCGCCCACTACAAGATCCCCCGCTACATCAAGTTCGTCGAGGAGTTCCCCATGACCGTGACCGGCAAGATCCAGAAATACCGCATGCGGGAGATGGCCATCGAGGAACTCGGCCTGCACGACGCCGCCGGCATCGAACACGCCTGAGGACGGAACCGTGCAGTTGACACCCGAACAGGATCAATTCAGGCAAGTCGTCCGCGACTTCGCCACCGAGCGCATCGCTCCCCACGCCGAAACCTGGGACCGCGAGCACACCTTCCCCACCGACGTCGTCGGGGAGATGGGCGAGTTGGGTCTCTTCGGACTCCTCGTCGACGAGCGCTGGGGCGGCTCCGGCGCCGACCTCACGACACTCTGCGTTGCCATCGAGGAGATCGGCCGGACCGACCAATCCCTCGGCATCACCCTGGAGGCCGCGGCTCTGCTGGGCGCCGAGCCGATCCACCGGTTCGGCAGCGACACCCAGAAGGACCGCTGGCTTCCCGACCTGGCGGCCGGGCGAGCACTGGCCGCTTTCGGATTGACCGAGCCGGACGGCGGGTCCGACGTGTCGGCCACCACGACACGTGCCGAGTTCCGCGACGGCGCCGGCGGCGGGCAATGGGTGCTGCACGGGGCCAAGACGTTCATCACCAACTCCGGCACACCCATCACGAGCCTCGTGACCGTCACCGCCCGGACCGCTCCCGAGGAGATCTCCACCATCATCGTCCCGGCGGGCACGCCCGGGCTGATCGTCGAGCCGCCCTACCGCAAGATGGGCTGGCACGCCTCGGACACCCACGGGCTGGTGCTCGACAACTGCGCCGTGCCGGCCGATCACCTGCTCGGCCAGCGGGGCCGCGGCGTGCAGCAGTTCCTGGCGACCCTCGACGCCGGGCGCATCGCCATCGCCGCCCTCGCCGTCGGGCTCATCGCCGCCTGCCTCGACGAGTGCCTCGCCTACGCCAACGAGCGCAACGCCTTCGGCCACCCCATCGGCACCTACCAGGCGGTGGCGTTCAAGTGCGCCGACATGGCGGTGGCCCTGGAAACCTCGCGGCTGGCCACCTACGAGGCCGCCCGCCTCTTCGACATCGGCGCCCCCCACCGCAAGGCGGCGGCGATCGCCAAGCTCGTCGCCACCGAGGCAGCCGTGACCGTCACCCGCGACGCCACCCAGATCTTCGGCGGGTACGGCTTCATCGACGAGACTCCGGTGAGCCGCTACTACCGCGACGCCAAGATCCTCGAGATCGGCGAAGGAACCAGCGAGATCCAACGCATCGTGATAAGCCGGGAGTGCGGCCTGCCGATCTGAGACCCACGCACGAACACGGCAACACACCCACGGGAGGGAGACGATGCCCACACGAGCGGAGTACGAGGAGTTGCGGCGGAACTTCCGCCTCGAGGTGCCCGACCGCTTCAACTACGCAGGCGACGTACTGCAGCAGCGGGCACGCACGGATCCCCACGACCTGGCTCTCGTGGCCGTCGAGCCGGACGGGCGAACCGCCCAGCGCCACGACTTCGCCACGATCGCCGCGCGGGTCGGGGCGACCGCCGCCGTGCTGGCCGACCTGGGCGTCACCGCAGGCGACCGGGTGTTCCTGATGCTGCCGCGCATCGTCCAGTGGTACGACGTGCTGCTGGGCTGCCTGCATCTGGGCGCCGTGCCGATGCCGGCCACGATGCAGCTCAGCGCTCGCGACGTGACCTACCGGGTGAACCTCGCCGACGCCACGACGGTGGTGACCGACACGGCCGGGCTGGCAGCAGTCGGCGCCGCACTGCCGGAATGCCCCGGCGTCTCCCGGCGCGTGCTCGTTGGCGGCGCCGCGGCCGGCTGGATCGACCTCGATGCCGCGGTCGCCGCCGCGCCGACCTCGCCACAGGTCCACGACACCGCCGCGGACGACCCGATGCTCATCTACTTCACCTCGGGAACCGAGTCGTACCCCAAGATGGTGCTGCACACCCACGCCTCCTACGGGATCGGCCACGACGTCACCGCCCGCTTCTGGCAGGATCTGCGGCCCGACGACCTGCACTGGACCGTGTCGGACACCGGCTGGGGCAAGGCCGCCTGGGGCAAGCTCTTCGGGCAGTGGCGCGTGGGGGCGGCGGTGCTGATGTGGAACGTCATCGGCAAGCCCGACCTGGATCGGATGCTGCGCATCATCGCCACCCACGGGGTCACCACGTTCTGCGTGCCGCCGACGCTTTACCGGGCGTTCGCCCAGATGGATCTGGCCGCCTACGACTTCTCGGGTCTGCGCCACTGCACGTCCGCTGGAGAGCCGCTCAACCCCGAGGTCATCAAGGTGTGGCACGAGGCCACCGGGACCGTGATCCACGACGGCTACGGCCAGACCGAGACGGTCAACGTCGTGGCGAACCTGCCCGGCATCCCGGTGCGGGCCGGGTCCATGGGCCTCGCCGTGCCCGGCTTCGACGTGGCGATCATCGACGAATCAGGAGGCGTCGTGCCCGACGGCACTGAGGGCGACATCGCCGTGCGGGTCGAACCCACGCGGCCGGTCGGACTGTTCAAGGAGTACTGGCGGGACCCCGAGCGCAATGCCGAGGCGCACCGAGCCGGCTGGTACGTGACCGGCGACCGGGGCGTGCGTGACGGCGACGGCTACTTCTGGTTCGTCGGGCGCGCCGACGACGTGATCCTCTCGTCTGCTTACCGCATCGGCCCGTTCGAGGTGGAGTCGACGCTGCTGGAGCACGCAGCCGTCGCCGAGGCCGCGGTGGTGGGCGTCCCCGACGAGATCCGCGGCCAGATCGTCAAGGCGTTCGTCGTGCTTGCCGATGGTTACGAGGCGGGCGACGAGTTGGTCACCGAACTGCAGGACCACGTCAAGGCCACCACCGCCCCCTACAAGTACCCCCGCCGCATCGAATTCACCACGGAACTCCCCAAGACGGTCTCGGGCAAGATCCGCCGCGTCGAACTCCGCAACCGCTGATCATCGTCAGCCGATCGGAGGGAAGCGGCTGCGGGGGCCCGCCTCGGCCCAGTCCATGTGACCGCGGACGTACTCGTTGGCCGGGTCGCGTACCGGTGCATAGTCCCATGAGCGCCGCTCGCCGGTACCCATGGCGGCGTGCAGCACCCGTCGGGCGCGCTGGGAACCCATCACCTCTGCCCTGATCGCCGCGCTGTCCCAGCGCTGCGCCACCTCGGCCGCGAAGGCCGCAGCCAGGTCGGCGTGGTCGGGATCGTCGGCAAGGTTGTGGCGCTCCAGCGGGTCGGCCTCCACGTCATACAGCAGGGCCGGGTCGGTCTCGCACCCGATGTACTTGTGGCGCCCGCGCCGGATCATGAACATCGGGTGCGACGTCATCTCGGCCATGTACTCGCCGGTGGTCTCGTCGATGGAGTCCTCCCCACCGGTGGCGCTCTCCCACAGGCTGCGCCCGGCGATCGGTGCGGCGGGTTCGGCTCCGGCACCGGCGATGTCCAGGAGGGTCGGGAACAGATCCAGCAGGGAGCAGACATTGCCGACGGTGCGGTTGGCAACGTCCGGGCCCGCCACGATCAGCGGCACCCGCGCCGACCGCTCGTAGAAGCACATCTTGAACCAGGTCCCGCGGTCACCGAGCATGTCGCCGTGGTCACTGGTGGCGATGACCACGGTGCGGTCGAGTTGGCCGACCTCGGCGAGCGCATCGGTGAGCCGTCCGAGCCACGAGTCGAAGTAGCTGGTGTTGGCGTAGTAGCCGTGGCGGGCGTTGCGGCACTGCGCCTCGGTGTATCCCACGGTGTCGGCCCCGATGCCGTGCCGGATGCGCTCGATGTGCGGCTCCAGAAGGTTCGGCGGAGCTTCCGGCAGGTCGATGGCGTCGTGGTCGTAGAGGTCCCACCACCCCGGGCGGGCCACGTAGGGATCGTGGGGGTGAATGAAGGAAGCGACCAGCAGGAACGGCCGCCCGTCTGCGTGGCGGGCCAGGTCATAGAGACGCCGCACGGCAGCGAATCCGACTTCTTCGTCGTAGTCGATCTGGTACGTGGCCAGGGCCTGTCCCGCCTCCGACAGGCTGTCCATGTTGTGGTACCACTTGCCGATCCGCTCGCCGGCGGCGTCCCAGTCGGGGGTCCAGGCGAAGTCGGCGGGATAGATGTCGGTCGTGAGGCGCTCCTCGAAACCGTGCAACTGATCGGGCCCCACGAAGTGCATCTTCCCCGAGAGGACCGTGCGGTAGCCGGCGAGGCGGAGGTGGTGCACGAAAGTTGGAACCGACGCCGGGAACTCAGCGGCGCTGTCCCAGGCGCCGATCTCGGACGGGGGCCGACCGGCAAGCATCGAGAACCGCGATGACGCGCACAGCGGCGAGTTGCAGTAGGCCGCATCGAACCGCGTCCCCCGCTCGGCGAGGGCGTCCAGCGACGGCGTGCGCACGACGGCGTGGCCGTAGGTGCCCGTGAAGTGCGGCGCCAGTTGATCCGCCATCACCAGCAGGATGTTGGGCCCCGCCATCGGAAGCGAGTGTACACGGCGCCTAACCGCTCGAATCGGCGGCGCGACGCCCGGGCGAAATACCTGCAAACGCGGGTAACACCTCCACGGCGGGGCGTCGTAGTTTACGGACAGCGATTTCTCTCCAGGAGGTGGACGATGGCGGTACCGATTCCGAGCATCGACGAACTGGGAGCCATCGCCGCGAGCTTCGGGCTCTCGCCGAGCGACGACGACCTGGCCGCCTACCAGGAACTCGTGGCGGGCTCGCTGGGGGCCTACGACGCCGTGGAGGATCTCTACGAACAGCAGGCGCCGGCGGTACCCGAGCGCCACTCGTGGCGACCCGAGCCGGCGGACAATCCCCTCGGCGCCTGGTACCGCCGTTGCGCCGTGCGAGAGCGTGACGACGGCCCCCTGGCGGGACGGCGCGTCGCCATCAAGGACAACACCGATGTGGCGGGTGTGGCAATGATGAACGGCTCGGCCACCCTCGAGGGGTTCGTGCCCCGCAGCGACGCCACCGTGGTGCGGCGCATCCTCGAGGCGGGCGGCGAGATCGCCGGCAAGAGCGTCTGCGAGGATCTTTGTTTCTCGGGCGGCAGCCACACCCCCGCCACCGGCCCGGTGCGCAACCCGTGGGACCCCACCCGTTCCTCCGGAGGCTCCTCGGGCGGCAGCGCCGTGCTGGTGGCCACCGGCGAGGTGGACATGGCCATCGCCGGCGACCAGGGGGGCTCTGTGCGGATGCCGAGCGGCTGGTCGGGCGTCGTTGGCATCAAGGCGACGTTCGGGTTGGTGCCCTACACCGGCGCCTTCCCGATCGAGTACACGATCGACAACCTCGGACCGATCGCCCGAACGGTCGACGACGTTGCGCTGCTGCTGAACGTGATCGCGGGTCCCGACGGGGCGGACCACCGCCAAGCCTCGGCGCCGTCGGGCGTGGACTACACCGCCGGCCTCGACCGGGACCCGGCGAGCCTGCGCATCGGTGTGGTGGCCGAGGGCTTCGGCCACCCGAACAGCGAGCCGGAGGTGGACGAGACGGTGCGCGCCGCTCTGGCGCGCCTCGAGGCTGCAGGTGCCGACGTGCGGGAGGTCTCGGTACCCGAACACGCCCAGGCACCGGCGGTCTGGAGCGTGATCGCCACCGAGGGGGCGGCCTGGCAGATGCTGCGCGGCAACGGCTACGGCCTGAACCACCGCGGCCTCTACAACCCGGAGATCATGCAGGCGTTCGCCGAGGGCTGGCGCCGCCACGGCGATGAGGTCTCCCACAGCGTCAAGTTCGTGGCCCTCTGCGGCCAGTACACCTTGAACCTGCTGGGGGGATCCTGCTACGCCAAGGCCCAGAACCTGCGCCCGCTGTTCAAGGCGGCATACGACCGGGCACTCGAGAGCTGCGACGTGCTCTGCTACCCGACGCTCCCCATGCGGGCCACCATCCTGCCCGAGGTGGACTGCTCGGTCGCCGACTACGTGGCGCGAGCGCTGGAGATGGTGCCCAACACCCTGCCGTGCTCGGTCACGGGGCACCCGACCATCAACGTGCCGGCGGGGCTCAGCGACGGGCTACCGGTGGGCATGAGCTTCGTGGCCCGCCACTGGGACGAGACGACCGCCCTGGCGGCGGCAAAGACCTACGAATCACTCGTCGGTGGGTTCCCGAGCCCCCCGACACGCTGAACGGGCCGACACGGGGCGCACGCCATGACGATCCTTACCGACTCCCGCGACCGGCACCGCATCGCCGAGAGTGCACGGCGGCTCGGCGGTTTCCTCGATACCGAGGCGTTCGCCCAGCAGGCGGCCCGCGAGATCGACCGGCTGCTCGGCGTGCCGTTGGCGTCGGTGGCCGTCCACACCGATCCGGGCCTGATAGTGATGCTGGGCAGCAGCGGCGAGCGGACGCCGCGCTTCCGTGGCGTGCGCGTCTCGACCGGGCAGGGTCTCGGCGGCCGCGCGCTGTTGGAGCGGCGCCCCGTCGCCGTCGAGGACTACCTCAACGATCCGCGTATCTCCCAGGAATTCGCCGACGTCGTGCAGGGCGAGGGAATCGGCGGAATGATCGCCGTCCCCGTCGTGCACGACGCCGAAGTTCTCGGCGTGCTCTACAGCGCGACACGCACGGTGGGATCCCTCGGTGACCGTGCCATGACTCTCCTGCAGGCCACTGCAGCCGGCATCGCGCCGATGATGTCGCTCACGATGCGGGTCACCCGGGCCGTCTCCGAGCAGGTCCACGCCGAGCGTCTCCGCATCGCCTCCAACCTGCACGACGACGTGGGCCAGTTGCTGTTCAGCATCGGCGTGGCAGCGGCCCAGATGGCTCGGTCCGCATCCGAGGGCCCGATGGCCGAGAACGCGCAGCACATCGAAGAGCAGGCCCGCTTAGCGACACGCCGCATGCGCGAGGCGTTCGAAGTCCTGGCACCGTCGGACAACCGCGAGACGGTGCCTGTGGCACTGCGCCGCGAGCTGACGGACCTCGAGTTCCGGGCGGGGTTCGCCACCCACCTCGTCGTGCGCGGCACGGCGCGGGCGCTGGCGCCACGAATCGAGACCGCGCTCGTGGCCGGCGTCCGCCAGGCCCTCTTCAACATCGAGCAGCACGCCGAAGCCAACATGGTCGTCGTGACGCTGCACTTCGAGGAGGGACGGGTGACCCTCGTGGTGCAGGACGACGGCCAGGGGCTCCCCGAGGGCTTCGAGCTACAGGCGATCCCGCGCGGCGAGCACAACTGGGGCCTCACATCGCTGCTGCGGAGGGTGGAACACCTCGGCGGCGTCCTCGAACTCACGACCAACGAGGACGGCGGCACCACCTTGCGGATGACGGTGCCGTGCGAGCCCACCGGCACCTGAGCACTGCGCGGCCGGTGCGCCACCTCCCGCCCGGGCGCGGATGTTTGTGGGTGCCGTCATGACTGAGAGCGAGCCCGGCAACGGGGCCACTCCCCCGGCCCGCGTCCTGGTGGTCGACGACCACCCGGTCGTCATCGACGGCGTGCGCCGCATCCTCGCGGACACCGTCGATCTACAACTCGTGGGCGAGGCCGCCGACCCCGCGAGCGCCGAGGCCCAGGCGCGCCGGCTGCAGCCCGACATCGTGATCCTGGACCTGAAGCTGGGAGAACACCTCGCGCCGCCGCTGTGCCGCACGCTGCTGGCCGTCTCCCCCACATCGGCCGTCGTGATCCACACCGCCTTCGACGACCCCGAGCCGCTGCGAGCCTGCCTGAACGCCGGCGCCACCGGGATCGTGCTGAAGGGCACGCGTGACCTCGTCGAGGCCCTCCGCACGGTCCTGGCGGGGAACGTCTTCGTGGATCCGTCCCTCACGGACCTTCCTGCGGCTCGGGCGCAGAATCTCGCGGCGCGCAACGGCGTGGGCGCATCGCTCACGCTGCGCGAGTACGAGGTGCTGTGCATCATGGCCCTCGGGCGGACCAGCAAGCAGATCGCCGAGGAATTGAACCTCGCCGAGAACACGGTGCGCAGCTACGTGCAGTCCCTCCTGCAGAAACTGCATGCCCGGAACCGCATAGAGGCCCTCGCCAAGGCACGACACCTCCGCCTCCTGTAGCCGGCGGGCGCCGACCGCCCGTCCACTAGAGTCCGCTCCGACCGTCCCGTCTGGCCATCTCCGGAGGATGCGTGCCACGAATCCCGATTCCCGACGGCCCCGAGGACGTACACAAGCGAATCTGGCAGTTGGGACCGCACCTGTCCAAACCGGCGAGGTCGTTCATCTCCACCGTCTACGCCGATAGCCAGATGCCGGTGCGCCTGCGGGAATCGATGCGCATCAGGATCGCCCAGATCAACCACTGCACGGTTTGACTGGACACGCGGGTTGCGTCGTTGGCGCAACATGAACTCAGCGAAGCGGACTACCTGAACGTCGCCAACTGGGCCGACTACGAGGGCTACAGCGACGCCGAGCGGGCCGCCATCGAGTACACCGAGAAGTTCGCCACCGATCACCTGGCCATCGACCAGGCGCTCATCGATCGACTCGTAGAGATCTACGGCGAGGACCTGCTGATGGACATGACCATCTCCATCGGCTGCTGGATCGCCTTCGGGCGCCTCAACGAGGTATTCGGCGCCGAGGTGTCCTGCCCGGTTCGCCTCTGAGGGTTCGCTCTGGGAGGCTTTCCCGCGTCCCGGCCCGGGGGGTGGCCGGGACGCCGGAAGCCGGTTCGTCCCGAGCCCCGAGTGGACCGGCGCTCGGAGCTAGCGGTTCTCCTGGATACCGGCGGCGAGCCCGGCGAGGATCGCCCGGTTGTAGCCCACGGAGATGCCGTCGTGGCAGCCCACCAACGAGCCGGTCAGGGATTGGCTGGCGTCGCTCACGAGGAAGTGGAAGACCGGCCCCATCTCAGCGGCCCGGCGGTAGACGCCGCCGGCGGTCATGCGCCGGATCATCTCGATGTCGGGCCGTGACGACTCGTCGCCGGCACTGTCATCGGTCGACTGGCTGTCGGTACCCAACTCGGTCTCGACGATGCCCGGCAGCACTGCGTTGACCCGCACGTGCCGCTCGCCGAGTTCCAGCGCCCAGACCCGCACCAGGTGGTCGAGCGCCGCCTTCGACGCCGCGTAGGCGGCCATACCCGGCACCGCCACCGAGCCGGCAGGTGAGCTGGTGACGATGACCGAGCCGTGATCGCGGACCAGTCCCACGCCGCAGTTCAGGGCGCGCACGACACCCATGGTGTTGACGTTCATGATCCGCTCGAAGGTCGCCAGGTCGAGTTCCCCAATCTCGCCGTGGTTGGCATCGATGCCGGCGTTGAGGATGAGCGCATCGAGGTACCCCAGGTGCGCCGCCACGGCCTCGAAGCCCTCCGAGACCGATGCCTCATCGCCGACGTCCATCCGGACGAACTCGGCGCCCACCTCCGCGGCGCGCTGCGCGCCCGCAGATCGCCTTCCGGTGATCACCACCTTGGCGCCGGCTGCTGAGAGATGCGCCGCCACCGCCAAGCCGATGCCGGCCGTGGCTCCTGTGATGGCCACCCGCCGGCCCTCCACGGAGAACACCGCATCGGCCCCCGATCCGGGGTTCGCGTTGCCGTCCATGCCCGCACGGTACCCGTCACTGCCACTGCCGGAGCCCCGAGGCGCCGCAGTGGCCAGCGCCCCGAGGCGCGCCGGCAGTGGCGGCAGGCTGCGGTGACTTGACAGCGCTATGAGCCAAGACTACCGTGTCAGAACAATTGTACAAGCTATCGAGCGATTGTACACGAGAGAGGTGCGAGAATGCGAGTCCAGAGAACGTTGACGGGTCTGATGTTGGCGGTGGTGCTCATTGCCGCCGCCTGCGGCGGTGACGACGACTCCGACGCCGCGCCCGTCACGCCACCACCGCCCGCGGAGACCGGCGACGACACCGGCGACGACGGCGCGGCCCCACCCCCACCTGCCGACCAGGGCGCCGACGCCGGCGACAGCGACGCGGCACCACCGCCCGCGGACACCGGCGACGACGGTGCTGAAGCACCCCCGGCCGCACCAGCGGCCGCGGCGCCGACGGGTGAGTTGTCGTTGGAGGGTTACACGGTTGGTGTGGCTGTGGTCGGGACCCAGCATTTCTGGGATCGCGAGGCTTTCGAGGGAGCCAAGGACGAGGTGGAGCGCCTCGGCGGCCGGGTGGTCGAGACCGACGGCGGTCGCGACAACCAGGTCCACGCCGACAACCACGACGTGTTCCTGACCCAGGGCGTCGACGCGGTGATCACGATCCTCGGCGACGGCGCGGTGGAGCCGAAGCTGGAGGCGCTGCAGAACGCCGGCATCCCGGTCTTCGGCGTGGACCACGCCTCGCCATTCGCGGTGAACAACACCGGATCGGACAACTTCTACGCAGGCTCCTCAGCGGGACGGAACATGGGCGACGCCATCGGCGGCAGCGGCAACGTGGCCGTCTTCAACGCCTTCGGCGAGGTCCTGTCGTTCTGCGGCGACCGCTACAACACCTGGCGCTACGTGCTGGACTCGGCGTACCCGGAGATCACCATCGTCGAAGAACTCGCCGAGGAGTTCGCCAACGCCCCCGAGAACGCCCGCCAGCAGACCCTCGACCTGCTCGAGCGCTACCCCGAGGGCGAACTCGACGCCATCCACGTGGCCTGCTGGGACCAGCCCGCCATCGGCGTGTTCGAGGCGCTGCTGGAGACCGGCCGCACCGAGATCGTGGTCTCGGCCATCGACGCCGGCCCCGACACGCTCTCACTCATGCTCGAGCCCAACAGCCCCTGGATCGTCAACGTGGCACAGCAACCACGCCAAATCGCCACCATCGCCGCCCAGAACGTGGCCCGCTACCTCGCCGGCGAGGACCTCCTCCCCCAGAGCTACGTCGACGTCATCCCCGTCAAGGGACCCGAACAAGCCGCAGCCGCCTACGAACAACTCGGCTACGGCGTCGTCGACGACCCGCCCACCTCCGAGGACGCGGGCCTGCCGGCAGGTGAGTTGTCGTTGGAGGGGTACACGGTTGGTGTGGCTGTGGTCGGGACCCAGCATTTCTGGGATCGCGAGGCTTTCGAGGGAGCCAAGGACGAGGTGGAGCGCCTCGGCGGCCGGGTGGTCGAGACCGACGGCGGTCGCGACAACCAGGTCCACGCCGACAACCACGACGTGTTCCTGACCCAGGGCGTCGACGCGGTGATCACGATCCTCGGCGACGGCGCGGTGGAGCCGAAGCTGGAGGCGCTGCAGAACGCCGGCATCCCGGTCTTCGGCGTGGACCACGCCTCGCCATTCGCGGTGAACAACACCGGATCGGACAACTTCTACGCAGGCTCCTCAGCGGGACGGAACATGGGCGACGCCATCGGCGGCAGCGGCAACGTGGCCGTCTTCAACGCCTTCGGCGAGGTCCTGTCGTTCTGCGGCGACCGCTACAACACCTGGCGCTACGTGCTGGACTCGGCGTACCCGGAGATCACCATCGTCGAAGAACTCGCCGAGGAGTTCGCCAACGCCCCCGAGAACGCCCGCCAGCAGACCCTCGACCTGCTCGAGCGCTACCCCGAGGGCGAACTCGACGCCATCCACGTGGCCTGCTGGGACCAGCCCGCCATCGGCGTGTTCGAGGCGCTGCTGGAGACCGGCCGCACCGAGATCGTGGTCTCGGCCATCGACGCCGGCCCCGACACGCTCTCACTCATGCTCGAGCCCAACAGCCCCTGGATCGTCAACGTGGCACAGCAACCACGCCAAATCGCCACCATCGCCGCCCAGAACGTGGCCCGCTACCTCGCCGGCGAGGACCTCCTCCCCCAGAGCTACGTCGACGTCATCCCCGTCAAGGGACCCGAACAAGCCGCAGCCGCCTACGAACAACTCGGCTACGGCAACTAGGCCCGCCCCTACACTCGGCCCGAACCCTCCTCCCCAAGGCGAAGGTGGAGGCCCCGGATCATCCGGGGCCTCCACCCAAACCCCCTCCGCCGAAAACCCTGGGTACGCGTGATGCGAGGAACCCATGACTGAGGCCACCACACCAACCGGTTGCGCGCTGCGCATGTCGGGAATCGCCAAGGCGTTCCCCGGAGTGCAGGCCCTGGACGGCGCCGGCCTCGAGGTGCTGGAGGGCGAGATCCACGGACTTGTAGGCGAGAACGGGGCCGGCAAGTCGACCATGATCAAGATCCTCGCCGGCGTGTACGCCGCCGACGCCGGCACCGTCGAGATCGGCGGCGAAATCCTCGAGGCGCTGACGCCGCAGGCGGTTCGTGATCGGGGCGTTCGCTTCATCCACCAGGAGGTCAGCCTCGTCCCCCACTTCACCGTGGCCGAGTCGGTCTTCATGGCCCAGGAGATCCAGGGATTCGCAGGACTCCGCAAGCGACACATGCGCCGCCGCGCCGAGGAGTACCTGGCGGGGACGCTGGGGGTCGAACTGGACGGCGGGATGCTGATCCGCGAACTCACGGTGGCGCAGCAGAAGCTGGTGCAGATCGCACGCGCCCTCGTCGACGGCGAGGCCCGGCTGGTGGTGTTCGATGAGCCCACGGCGGTCCTGGGCGCCGGCGATATCGAACAGCTCTTCAGCGCGATTCGCGGCCTGAAGCGCCATGGCATCTC
Source organism: Acidimicrobiales bacterium (assembly GCA_963668565.2). Taxonomy (GTDB): domain Bacteria; phylum Actinomycetota; class Acidimicrobiia; order Acidimicrobiales; family CATQHL01; genus VXNF01. Next base: position 2,016,744 of record CAXXMX010000010.1, on the reverse strand, counting down.
GATGGTGTACGTCTCGCACTACCTCTCGGAGATCACCGAGATCTGTGACCGGGTCACGGTGTTCCGCAACGGAACCGACGTCGGGGTGCTGGACCTCGAGGGCAGTGCAGCGGCGGGTGACGGCACGCCCGGACAGCCCCACGCCGGGGGCGTACCTCCCGAGATCATCACGCTGATGGTTGGCCGGTTGATCACCGACATGTACCCGCAGCGCACAATCCGGGCGGGCGAGCCCGTGCTCGCCCTCAGCGCTCTCGGCGACGGTTCCCGCTTCCGCGACGTGTCCTTCGAGGTCCGCGCCGGTGAGATCGTCGGGCTCGCCGGCATCGTCGGTTCGGGCCGGCTCGAACTCGTGGAGGCGATCTACGGCATCCGGCGCATCCGCGGCGGTGAGGTGCGCATCGGCGGCGCACCGGTCAGGCTGCGATCACCCGCCGACGCGGTCGCAGCCGGAGCGGTGCTCGTCCCGCGCGACCGGCGCAAGGACGGGCTGGTGCTCGACATGAGCGTCGGCGACAACATCAACCTCGCCACGCTCGACGACGTCAGCACCCGCCTGGGGTGGCTGCGCCGCGCCCTCGCCAGGGCCCGGGCGGACCGTCTCGTGGACCGGCTCGACGTGCGCCCCAGACGTTCCGGGGCGATCACGGGGCTCCTCAGCGGGGGAAACCAGCAGAAGGTCGTCCTGGCCCGCTGGCTGGCCACGGGCTCGAAGGTCTTCGTCCTGGACGAGCCGACGACGGGCGTGGACATCGGCGCCCGCACGGAGATCTACAAGCTCATCACCTCGCTGGCGGAGCAGCAGGCAGGGGTACTGCTCTCCTCGAACAACCTGGGCGAACTCCTCGGCCTGTGCGACAGGGTGCTGGTGATGGTCCGCGGTGAGATCATCGGCGAGTATCCGACGAGGGACCTCACCCTGGACAGTCTGGTCTCCCTGGCGACCAGCGGGACAGCCGGCGAGTCGGCGGTGGCGTGACCGCACTGCTGGCCCCCGCCGATTCGACTCGGGACGTGGCCCGGCGCGCCGCGCTATTCGCCGCGTCGCGCGGCCCCCTGCTGGTGTTCGCGGGGCTGCTGATCTACCTCGCCGTCGCCTCGGAGTTCTTCCTCGACTGGCGCAACATCTCCAGCATCCTGCGCCAGAGCGCCCCGGACGCGATCCTGGCCAGCGGGCTGGCGGTGGTCGTCATGGCCGGTGGCGACGACATCGTGGTCGGCGGGATCGACATCAGCCTGCCGGCCGCAGCGACACTGGGCGTGAGTCTCATCGCCGACCAGCTCGTATCGGGACAAACGCTCCTCATCGCCCTGCTGGTCGGCGCGGCCGCCACCGTCGCCGTCGGTCTGGTGAACGCCGCTCTGGTCGTCTGGGTGGGTCTCACTCCGTTGCTGACCACGCTGGCGACGATGGTGGCGTCGGTCGGCTTGACACGCTGGGCCACCGACAACCGGCGGATCACCGTCGCCGACAACGCTTTCGTGAACGAGGTCCGCGACGGTACCGTGGCCGGCATCCCGATCCCGGCGCTGTTCACCCTCGGGATGCTCGTGGTCTTCGGGTTCTGGATGCACCGCACCCGGTTCGGGATCCAGCTGCAGGCCGTGGGCGGCAGCAGGGCTGCGGCGGAGATCTCGGGGATCCCGCTGCGGCGGCTCACCGCCTCGTCGTTCGTCATCGCCAGTCTCGCCGGCGTGGTTGCGTCGATCGTGCTGATCGCACGCGGCTCGGGTATCTCCCCCGGCATCGAGGAGCAGTTGCTGCTCGACATGGTGCTCGCCACGTTCGTCGGCGCCGCCTTCTCCCCGCGGCGGGTGGTGACGGTGCCGGGAGCCATCGCGGGGGCGATTCTCGTGAAGGCCCTCGGCAACGGCTTCCAACTCCTCAACGTGGACATCTTCAAGATCGGGATACTGAAGGGTGGTCTGATCCTGATCGTCGTGGCCAGCGCGGCGCTCGCCGGGCGCAGGCAACGATGAGCGACGTGCCCGAGCCCGCCGCCACCGCACCCGGCGCCACAGCGGCGCAGGGCCGGCGCGGGCACCGACCCCGGCCGATCGAGGCGCTGGCGCGCTACGCCTTTCTCATCGTGTTCGCGGCGGTGGCCGTCTTCTTCGCGGTCCGGACGGATGCCTTCCTGAACGGCAGCAATCTGGTCAACATCCTGGAGGGGTACTCCATCCTCCTCATCGCCGCCCTGGGCATGACGCTGGTGGTCGCCGCCGGCGGCATCGACCTCTCCATCGGCATCGCCATCGACTTCGGCGGTTGGCTGGCGATCATCGTCATGATGAATCACGGCGCGCCCTGGCCGCTGGCCATCGGTGTCGCCGTCGCCGCAGGCGCGGCGGTGGGAGCATTCAACAGCATCCTGATCGTGCGCCTGGGCATCAGCCCGTTCCTGGCGACGCTGGGAACCTTCTTCATCGGCGGCAGCATCCAGCGCATCTACACCAGCGGTGGAGGCAACGTGGCGTTCCGCGAGATGCCCGCGGGCTACCGGGCGATCTCCACCGGCAGCAGCTTCGGCGTCCCCAACGAGATCCTGCTGGCCGCGTTGATCCTCGTCATCTACTGGCTGCTGCTGGAACGATCCAAGCACGGCAAGCGAATCCATGCCATCGGCCTGCAGCGCAGCGCCGCCAACGTCTCGGGCATCAGGCTCCGCCGCTACCTGTCGCTGGTCTTCGTGGTGGCCTCGGCGACCGCTGCGCTCAGCGGGGTGATCGTCACCGCAGGCCTGCGCAGCTTCACGCCGCTCGGCGGGTTCACCTACCTGCTGAACTCCATCGCGGCGGTGTTCATCGGCGCCTCGATCCATCCCCGCCGGCGGCCCAACGTGCCCGGCACGCTCATCGGCGTGCTCTTCTTGGGCATGGTCTCCAACGGCCTCAACCTCATGGGACTCGACTTCAATTTCCGCGACGCACTCGAGGGCATCATCCTCGTGGCCGCGCTCGCCTTCGCCATGGCCCAGCGGCGGCTTCTGGGCACCAGGAGAGCGACCGAATGAGGATCCTGGCCGTCGACGCAGGCACCTCAGCCGTCAAGGCCGCAGCCCTCGAGGCCGGCGGCACGGTGGCGGCCGTGTGTCGGCGTGCGGTCCCGCGTTCGCTCCGCGGCCCCGACGGGGGCCTGCCGCCGGAACGGCTGTGGGATGTCACGGCGGAGGCAATTGCAGGCGTGACCTCGGGCTCGGGACCGGTCGACGCCGCGGTGGTGACAGGTCAGGGGGACGGGCTGTGGACCCTCGACGACGGTGGCCGGCCCGCCGGGCCGGCCTACGAGTGGAACAGCACCGTCGCCGGCGCCGTCCTGGCGGACTGGGAGGCGTCGGGGCTCATCGAACGCCACTTCCGGCGGGCGGGCACCGTCCTGTGGCCCGGCACCGCCGCGGCGCTCTGGCGCTGGGCGGAGACGCAGCACCGCGGGATCGTCGAGGCGACGGCGACGGTGCTGTGCGCCAAGGACTGGATCAACCACGAGTTGTGTGGAGCGGTCGCCACCGACGTGACCGACGCCACGATCCCGTTCCTGGACATCGAGGGCGGCTGCTACAGCGATGAGCTGATCGGTGGGCTCGGCTGTGAGGCGCTGCGCGACCGGCTGGCGCCGATCGTGCCGATCGGCACCGAGATCGGGCGCGTCGGGCGCTCCGCCGCTTCCCGCACCGGACTGCGCCAGGGCACTCCTGTGCTCATGGGCTGCATCGACGTGGCGGCGGTCGTGGCGGGCGCCGGGCTGCACTCGCCCGGCGCGGCGCTCGCCGTGCTCGGCACGACCGCCGCGGCGATGGCCATCACCGACGGCGTGGAACTCAACGGTGAACCGGCCGGGGCAACGCTGAAACTTCCCGGGCCCAGCCGGTTCCTGCGCGTCATGGGCGCGGTGTCGGGGACGGCGGTCCTGGACTGGTACCTGGAGACCTTCGACGACGCCGGCACCGACGGGCACGGCCGCTTCTGGGACGACGTGTCGGTCGGGCGCCCGGGGGTCGTGATGCTGCCGTACCTCGCCGGCGAGCGGGCACCGTTCCTGGCGCCCGACGCCACCGGCGCCTTCGTCGGGCTGACCCCGGCCACGCGCCGCGCCGACCTGGCCCGCGCCACCGCGCTGGGTGTGACGTTCTCGCTGCGACAGTGCCTGGACGCGGCGGTCGGCGGATCCGCGGGCGGCGTCGTGCTGTCGGGGGGTGGCGCCGCCAGCGAGCACTGGTGCCAGATGACCGCCGATGTCCTTGGCCGGCGGATCGACGTGGACCGCCGGCCGCACGTGGCCTGCAGCGGCGTGGCGGCCCTGGCGACCGGCGACCGGTCGTTCAGTAGGCCCGACTTCGCGACCTTCGAACCGGCTGCGGACTACGCCACCGAGTACCGCACATTCACCGAACTGGGTGGGCACTTCCGGCCGGTCTGGGAAGCCACACCCCGCCCACCGGCGAGGGGGCACGCATGAACGCCGAAGTGCCGATCCCGGCCACGATGCAGATCGGCGTGTACCACGCGCCCGGGGACGTGCGCCTCAAACGCGTGCCGGTACCGCAGATCTCCGAGCACGAGATCCTGGTGCGGACGCTGGCGTCGGGGCTCTGTGCCGGCGAGGCCATGGAGTGGTACTCGCGCCGGCCCGAAGGCAAGGTGCTCGGCCACGAGCCCGTCGGGCGTGTCGCCCGGGCGGGGGCTGCGGTCGAGGGGTTCCGGGTCGGCGACCGCGTCTTCGTGAACCATCACGTCGGGCGCATGAACTCGCACTGGGCCGTCCGGGGCCACTACACCAACGACCCGTATTACAAGGCCAACCGGCTCGACCCGGGCGCCATGGCCGAGTACTTCCGGGTCAGCGCGGCACATCTGCGTGCCGACACCCACATCCTGCCCGACGCCATACCCGACGACGTCGCCACCACCATCGAGCCGTTGTCGTGCGTGCTCGGGGGCCTCAAGCGGTGCCTGCTGCAGCCCGGGGACACCGTCGCCGTCGTGGGGGCCGGCTTCATGGGCATCGGGTTCGTCCACCTGGCGCCGCTGTTCGGCGCCGGGCGAATCGTGGCCCTGGATCTGTCGGACTGGCGGCTCGGTAAGGCCGCCGAGTTCGGTGCCAACGCCACGATCAATCCGGCGACCTGCGACGCCGTCGAAGCGCTCCGGTCCGCCAACCGGGGACTTCTGGCCGACGTCGTCATTGTGACGGCGCCGTCGATCGAGGCCTGGAACCTGGCGCGGAGCCTGGTGGAGCCAGGGGGCAACCTGCACCTCGGCGCGCCGGCGCCGCCAGGGTCGTCGTTCTCACTGGACGGCGCGGAGGCGTTCTTCAGCGAGGTGACGATCAACTCGAAGTACTCGGCCGACCACCGGGACACCTACCAGATGATCCGCCTGCTGGAGGCGGGACGCGTAGATCCTCGGCCCGCCATAACCCATCACCTCCCGCTGAGCGACCTCGCTGACGGATTTGCCCTGCTGGAGTCGGCGACCGAGTCACTGAAGATCGTCATGGTTGCCGATTCCGACCCCCCGAAAGGCGGCTGAGGTGCTGGAGGATCTGCGCGCCGAAGTGTTGGCCATGAACCTTGAACTGCCGCGGCACCGCCTGGTCGTGTCAACCGGCGGCAACGTGAGCGGCCGCGACCCCACCAGCGGCCACGTCGTCATCAAGCCGAGCGGTGTGCCCTTCGAGCGCCTCACCGTCGAGTCGATGGTGGTGACCGACGGCGACGGGAACGTGGTGGACGGCGCCCTGAATCCCTCGGTGGACCTCGGCATCCACCTGGCGCTGTACCGCCGGCGACCCGACGTGGGGGGCATCGCCCACACCCATTCTCCCTACGCCACGAGCTTCGCGGCAACCGGTGAGGGCATCCCGGCCGCTCTGACGCCGCTCACGCATCTCATCGGCGGCGGCGTCCCGTGCACGCGCTACGCCACACCTGCCGCTGACGACACCGCGGCGGCCATCGCTGAGGTGACAGGCGAGACGGGAATGGCCGCGCTGGTGGCGCGCCACGGCCTCTTCACGCTCGGGAGGACGGCCTCGGAGTCGGTGAAGATCGCGCTGCACGTCGAGGAGGCCGCAATGACGATCCGCCTGGCGCAGCTGTCCGGTCCGGTCACCGAGATGGAACCCGACGAGGTCGAGCGGTGCTTCCGCTGGTACCGCGGCAACTACGGCCAATGACGCACGTACGCCAACCCACGGGCGCAGGAGGAAGGCGCATGACCGACACCGCCGAACTCGAGCGGATCGCCGCGGGCATCCGGCGCCGCGTCTTCGAGCACGTCTTCCGCCACAACGGCGGCTACCTCTCCCAGGCACTCTCGGCCGGGGAGATCTTCGCGGCGCTCTACGGTTCGGTGCTGGATCTGGGCCCTGTCATCGGCGACGCGCGACCCGACCGCTTCCCGGGCGTTCCCGGCGCCGGCAACACCGCCTACCAGTCCGGCGGCCGCTTCAACGGCGCCCACGCACCCGAACGGGACCGCTTCCTGTTCTCCCCCGCGCACTACGCCCTCGTGCTGTACGCCGCGCTCATCGAGGTCGGCCGGCTGCACGAATCGGCTCTGGAGGAATTCAACGTGGACGGCTCCACCATGGAGATGATCGGCGCGGAGCACTCCCCCGGTATCGAGACCACCACCGGATCGCTGGCGCAGGCGCTGAGCCAAGCAGCCGGCATCGCGCTGGGACGCCGGATGCGCGGCGAGTCCGGCCGCACCTGGGTCTTCATGTCCGACGGCGAGTTCCAGGAGGGCCAGACCTGGGAAACGCTGGCGTTCGCCTCGTTCCACCGCCTCGGAAGCCTGCGCGCCGTCGTCGACGCCAACGGCCAGCAGTGCGATGGCGCCGTGGCCGATGTCGGCAACATCGAACCGTTGATCGACCGGATCACGGCCTTCGGCTGCGACGCCGTCGAGGTGGACGGCCACGATGTCGGCGAACTCGTTGGCGCCATGACCCGCGACACGGCCAAGCCGCTCGTGGTCGTGGCCCGCACGGACCCCACCCACACCTTCGGTCGGCTCGCCGAGCGCGCCCCGCTGCTGCACTACCTGCGGTTCACGTCCGCCGCTGAGCGAGCCAGCTACGAGGCGGCCTACGCCGAGCTGACCGAGATCCGCTAGGAGATCGCCCAATGGAGATCGTGTCGAGACCGCACGTCGAGAACTTCATCAAGTGGTCGGCGACGCGCCCTGAGGTGCTCGTCCTGGCGGCCGACCTCACCAACTCCTGTGAAGTGGGCCAGTGGCGTGACACCTACCCGGACCGGTTCGTTACCGCCGCCATGGCCGAGCAGAACATGCTGGGCGTGGCTGCCGGCCTCGCCCGCGAGGGATTCGTCCCGTTCATCCACACCTTCGCGGTGTTCATCTACAGGCGCGCCTACGACCAGCTGGCGATGTCGGTGGCCTATCCGAACCTCAAGGTCCGCCTGGTGGGGTTCCTCCCCGGTATCGCCACGCCCGGGGGTGTCACCCACCAGGCCATCGAGGACGTCGCAATGATGCGCCTCACCCCCAACATGACCGTCGTCGAAACCGGTGACGCCACCGAGGTGGAGACCGTTCTGGACGCCATCGAGCACGTCGACGGGCCGGTGTACGTGAGGATGCTGCGCGGCGAGATACCGCGCCTGTTCCCCTCCTCCGAGCCGATGATCCTGGGCCGGTCCCGGCTGCTGAGCGAGGGCGACGACGTCACCATCATCACGGCAGGGATCACCACCGAGGAGGCGATGCGCGCCACCCGCGCCCTGCGCGCCGCCGGCGTCGGCGTCACGCACGTGCACGTCTCCACCCACAAGCCGTTCGGCGACCCGATCCTGGCCGAGGCCATCGAGCGCCCCGGCCAGGGCGTGATCACCCTGGAGAACCACGTGATCACCGGCGGGCTCGGCTCGGCCGTCGCCGAGTACGCGGCCGACAATGGGATCGGCTGCCGGCTCGTGCGCCTGGGGCTGCGCGACACCTACGCCCACGGCGCCTCGCGCCCCTATCTCATGAAGGAGTACGGCCTCGACGCCGGTGCGCTGGTCTCCGCCACCGAGCGGCTCGTCGGCGAACCGCTCGGGATCGAAGAGTCGGATCTCGATGCGGTGCGGCTCGACGCCGTCCACAGCATCTCCAAGGCCGAGGCGCTCTAGGCACGAACCCGCTACGACCCGCGCTCGTGCGGGACGAGCGAACCGGCGGCAGGCCTACGGCCCCAGGAGCTGCCGCGCCGTTAGCTCGTCGGTAATGAGCGACGTCACCAGCCCGCCCTTGAGCGCCCCGCGAATGGCATCGATCTTCGAGATGCCGGCAGCTGCCGCCACACGAACCGGAATCCGCCGGAACTCGCTGAGGGCGGGACACAGCACAAGGCTGGTGCGATCGGTCTCGACGGGACGTCCCTCGGCGTCGAAGAAGCGGGCGTTGATGTCGCCGACCGCCCCCGCCTGCCGGAGTTCCTCCGCATCCTCCTCGGTCAGGTCGGCGCGCAGGATGATGGAACTGCGGTCGGCGGTCCCGCCGATCCCCACCAGCGCCACGTCGCTGCTCAAGGCTGTGGCGAACGCCTCGCGGACACTGGGGTCCCCCCTGAGCACGCGCAGCATCTCGGTTGACCCCGTGAACACCGGAGCGGCAAGCGCGTGAGCCCGGCCGCCGTAGGCCGCGGCGAAGGCTGCGGCGATGTTGCTCGGGGTGGGGGGCGTCACCAGGCCCGGATTGGTTCCCTGGAGCGGCACGAACGTCGTGCTGGGTCGCATCTCGGAGGGCTTGACCGCTCCGGCGATCGCCGCCAGCGTCTCGGACACCCCGACCGCGATCTGCATGTCATTCGAGATCAGCCGGTCGACGGCCTCGGCGCCGATCGTTGCAAGCGCGTCCACGGCACGGTCGCCCACCGCCGGTGGAGCCACCCAGGCGTGGTCCAACCCGTAGCGATCGCACAGCGCTCGCTCCTCGTCCACGAAGATCGGATCGTCGCTCAGCACCGTGATGCGGACGATGCCCTGCTGCTTCGCCTCGGCCAGCGCTCGCGTGACCTTGACCCTGTTCCACCCCAGCAGGTCCGCGATCTGCTGATGCGTGTAGTTGTACTCGTAATAGAGCTTCGCAATGCGACCGAGCACGAATCACTCCCTCGCCCCGTCCGGACGCACTGAACGCACGTTCTACGTCTGAACAATTGTAGCCCAGAGCTCGGCACCGAGGTCTCCTGCCCGGTCCGCCTCTGAGAGTTCTCCCTGGGAGGCTTCCCGCATCCCGGCCTGGGGGGACGGCCGGGATGCGGGAATGCCGTATCAGGGGAGACTGCGAGTGTTTCTTGCTCCGACGCGGACGCGCTAGGCGGCCGACATGCCGCCGTCGATCGCTATGGCGGTCCCCGACACCCACGACGACTCGTCGGAGGCCAGGTAGAGGGCCAGGTTGGCGATGTCGCCGGTCGTACCCAGGCGACCGAGCGGGTTGCGCACCGCCGAGGCCTCGATCATCTCGTCGATTCCGGCGCCGTGTGCGACGTTGGCAACGGCGGCGAACCCGCCACCCTTCTCATAGGTGGCGCGCACCAGGGGGGTGGGCACGGTTCCCGGACAGATGGCGTTCACGCGAATACCGTCGGGGCCGTAGTCGACGGCCATCTGGCGAGCGAGGCCGATCACGCCCGCCTTCGCAGCGGCATACGAGGCGATTCCGGGCACGCCGATCACGCCGCCGACGCTGGCCTGCAGCACGAGCGACCCTCCGCCCGCCTCGATGAGGCGCGGTATGGCGAATTTCACCGACAGCCAAACCCCGGTGAGGTTGACGGCAATGACGCGGTTCCAGTCCTCGATGTCCAGATCGCCGGCTCGACCCGACCCGGCGATGCCGGCGTTGGCATAGACGGCGTCGAGGCCGCCGAAGGTCGCCACCGCCCGCTCGACCATGGCCGCGCAGTCATCGGGCTCGGTGACGTCGACCCGCATCCCAACGGCGCGATCGCCGATGCCGGCCGCCGTCGCCTGCGCCGAATCCCCGTCGATATCCGCACACAGAACGTGCGCCCCTTCCGCCGCGAACAGCCTGGCGGCAGCCTGCCCGATGCCAGAGCCCGCGCCTGTCACGATCGTGCTCTTACCAACCAACCGTTCGGTCATAAGCCGACAAGATAGCCCATCTGCCGGAAGTGATGGCACGCCTCTCACCCACGAACTACGTTCCTGCTCAGCGTCCCCAAGGAGAGTCCATGAAGTCGCCACCGTTCGACTACCACCGAGCCGGCTCGGCAGCTGAGGCTGCCGCGCTGCTGTCCGAGTTGGGTTTCGATGCCCGGATCCTGGCCGGAGGTCAGAGCCTCGTCCCGCTCATGAACCTGCGGCTGGCCTCGCCGAGCCATCTCATCGACATCACCGCAGCGCCGGACCTGGCCGGCTGCGGCGCCAACGGCGGTGGCCTGCACGTCGGGGCGGCCGCGCGGCAGCGCACCGTCGAGCTTCACGCCGACACGCTGGCGGTCGCCCCGGTGCTGGCCGAGGCCATCTCGAACGCCGGGCAGGTGCCGGTGCGCCACCAGGGCACGGTGGTGGGCAGCATCGCCCACGCCGACCCGAGCGCCGAGATGCCCGCGGCGTTCAAGGCGCAGGGCGGGACTGTCACCGTGCAGGGCGCCGGCGGCAGCCGGGAGATCGCCTCGGAGGACTTCTTCCAGGGTTACTTCACAACCGGCCTGGAGGAGGGCGAGTTGGTCACGGCGGTCACGGTGGACGCCTGGCCCGCCGGCACCGGGCACGGCTTCTGCGAGTTCAGCGTCACCGCCGAGAGTTGGCCGATAGCTCTGGCCGCCGTGCTTCTGCACACCGACGGGGGTGTGATCGACCGGGCCTCTGTGGTGCTCGGCGGGGTGGCGGAGGTGCCGCTGCGGCGCCCGGAGGCCGAAGCGGTCTTGGTGGGCGCCGAACCGGGCCCAGAGGTGCTCGCCGCTGCGGCGGAGGCGGCGGCATCGGGGATCGAGCCGCTGTCGGATTCCTTCGGTTCGGGCGCCTACCGCAAGAAACTGGCACGGATTTTGACGCGGCGGGCACTGGTCGCAGCCGCCGAACGCACGGGAGGCCTCTCATGAGCAACCACGACATCACCCTCACCGTCAACGGCGCACCGGCATCGGGCACTGTCGAGTCGCGCCGCTCGCTGGCGGATTTCCTGCGCCGCGACCTCGGATTGGTGGGCACGCACTTGGGTTGCGAGCAGGGCGCGTGCGGCGCCTGCACCGTTCTGCTCGACGGCCGCAGCGTGCGCTCGTGCATCATGTTCGCCGTGCAGGCTGACGGCGCCGAGGTGCAGACCGTCGAGAGCCTCGCGCCGGGAGTGGACATGCACCCCATCCAGGAGGCATTCCGGCGCCACCAGGGCCTGCAGTGCGGGTTCTGCACGCCTGGCATGCTGCTGCGCAGCCTGGAGTTGATCAACGACAACCCCAACCTCACCGCCACCGAAGCCCGCGAGGGCATCTCCAGCAACATGTGCCGCTGCACCGGCTACCAGTACATCGTCGACGCCGTGCTCGACGCCGCCGCCGAGATGAGCACCGCAGCGGCCGCCACCGCAGAGGAGGACTGACATGACCATCCCGAAAGTCCGCCAGCACCCCGAGCACCTGGAGTGGGTCGGCAAGTCCATCCCCCGTGTCGAGGACCCCAAGTTCCTGCGCGGGCGCGGCAACTACATCGACGACTACGAGGTGCCGAACATGCTGGAGGTGGCCGTGGCGCGCAGCACCATGGCGCACGCCCGCATCGTCAGCATCGAAACGTCCGCCGCCGAGGCCGTGCCCGGCGTGGTGGCCATCGTCACCAGCGAGAACGTCACCGATCACGTCAACCCCATGCCCGACTTCGGCCCCGAGCCCGACAAGCACACCTGGCACTGCCTCGCCGTCGACAAGGTGCGCTACATGGGCGAGGGAGTGGCCGTCGTGGCCGCCACCTCGCGTGCCATCGCCGAGGACGCCGCCGAGCTGATCGAGGTGGAATACGAGCCGCTGGAGCCGATCATCGACATGCTTGCAGCCCTCGAGGAGGACTCACCGCTGGTCCACGAGGCTCTTGGATCCAACGTCCCCTTCCACCGGAAGTTCACCTTCGGCGACGTGGACGGCGACTTCGCCGCCGCGGACGTGGTCGTGCGCGACACGCTGCACTGGGGCCGCTCGGGTGGCCAGCCGCTGGAGACCGTCGGCGCGGTTGCCGACTTCGATCTCAGCACCGGCATGATGACCATCCACGTGAACTCGCTGTCCTTCACGCACTTCCTCTTCCTGCTCGCGAACACGCTGCGGGTGCCCAGCAACAAGCTGGACCTGCACCCCCACCCGGCGGGCGGCAGCTTCGGAGCCAAGTTCTGGGAGGTCAAGACCGCCACCATCGCCGCCATGATGGCCAGGGTCACAGGGCGTCCTGTGAAGTTCATGCAGGACCGCCTGGACAACATCGCCAACGGCGACCACCACGGCTCGGACCGCTACTACGAGGCGGAATTGGCAGCCAAGGCCGACGGCACTCTCCTCAGCGCCCGCTTCAAGGTGGTCGACAGCTATGGCGCTTACATCCAGTTCGGTGTGGGCCAGCACGGCAACTCGCTCGCGCAGGCGGTCGGCCCCTACCGGATGAGCAGCATCGGCTACGACCTCACCGCGGTTCTCACCAACAAGTGTCAGCAGGGCGCCTACCGCGGCTTCGGCTCGGAGGTGGGCAACTGGGTGCTGGAACGCATGGTGGACCTCATGGCCACCGAGCTGGACATGGATCCCGTCGACATCCGCCGCATGAACTTCATCCAGCCCGATCAGTTCCCCTACTTCATCCCCACCGGCAACTGCTACGACAGCGGCGACTACGAGGCGGTCCTGAACAAGACCCTCGAGCTGGCCGACTACGCGGGCTGGCGCAAGCGCCAAGCAGAGATGCGCGCCGAAGGCCGCCACGTCGGCATCGGCGTGTGCACGTGCCAGGAGCGCAGCGTGTTCAGCGCCACCGAGTTCTGGTTCTGGTTCGACGAGCCGGTCGCCGCGCCCGTCACCAGCGCACCCGAGAGCGTGACTCTGAACGTGGACGCCATGGGGGCCGTCACGGCCACGCTGTACTCCAACGCATCCTGGGGCAACAGCCCCGAGACCATGGTGGCGCAATTCGTGGGCGAGGAACTCGGCGTCGACCCCGCCGACGTCTCGGTGGTCTACGGCAGCTCCAACCGGGGCCTCCCCGCCACCGGGCCGGGCGGGAGCCGCTTCACCATCATGATCGGCGGCGCCGTGGAGGTGGCCTCCCAGCGCATCCGGGCGAAGGCCGCCAAGATCGCCGCCCACCTGCTGGAGGCCAACGAGGACGACCTGGTGTGGGAGTCGGGCGGCTTCGTCGTGCAGGGCAGCCCCGACCAGCGCAAGGAGCTCGCCGAGATCGCCCTGGCGGCGCACATGTTCAAGCACTCGCTGCCCGAGGAGATCGAGACCGGCCTCGAGGCCAGCCACGTGCAGGACCACCCGTACACGACCATGCCGAACGCCGAGCGGACCGACCTCGGCGTCTTCTACCCGTTCGTGGGGCACGCCAGCCACATCGTCGTGGTGGAGGTCGACCCCGAAACGGGCCGCGTGGAGTTCCTGGATTACACCGCCGTGCACGACTGCGGCACGGTCGTGAACCCCCGCTCGGTGGGCGGGCAGGTGATCGGCGGCACCGTGCAGGGACTCGGCAGCACCCTGTTCGAGGAGTTCCTCTACGACGAGGACGGCGTGCTACGAACGCCATCGTTCGCCGAGTACCTGATTCCCAGTGCGATGGACTCCCCCACCCTGCGCGTCGGGCACAACGAGACGCCCTCGCCCTACACCCCCTACGGCGTCAAGGGCGGCGGCGAAGCGGGCCGCATGATGGCGCCGTCAGCCATCTGCGCGGCCATCGACGACGCCCTCGGCATCCGGATCCGCCGCCTCCCCGCCACCCCCGAGCGCATCGTGGAGATGGTCGACGCCGCGGCCGGTGAATGAGCGGCAGCGGCGGCAGATGACCCGGTAGGCGACTTGGACGTCACCAGCTCCGACCTCGGTTCGGCAACAACGCCCGCGTGACCGCATTGGACGCCCACGCGGGCGTCGCCACCGCGGCGCGCTACGTGGGCCAGTCAGTTGCTCGCCTTGAGGACCCGCGTTTGCTCACCGGCCGCGGTCGCTATGTCGCCAACCTCACGCCCGCGGGCGCCGGGCACGTCGCTTTCGTCCGCAGCACCCGGGCGCGCGCCCGGATCACCCAGTTCGATGTCAACGCGGCGGCCGCGCTCGGCGGTGTCTGGGCGGTATGGACCGCTGCCGACCTGAACGGCGAGGTGGGATCGCTGCGGGGATCGCTCGTGCTCGCCGGCGCCGGCGGACCCCCGGACCACCTGCTCGCGAACGGCGACGTGCGATTCGTCGGCGACCCGGTGGCGGTCATCGTGGCGGTGAGCCGCGCCGTCGCGGCCGACGCCGCCGAACTCATCGAGATCAACTACGACGATGAAAAGCCGGTCCTGGACTTCGAGACGGCCGCTGCCGGCGACCCGGTGCATCCCGAGTTGGGTTCGAACCTCTCCAACAGCGCCGAGTCCTGGCCTCCCGAGGTTGACGACGCTCTCGCCGGCGCGGACGTCACCGTACGAGCCAAGTTCCGTCAGAACCGTCAGACCAACGCCCCGATGGAAACCCGCGGTCTGGTGGCCCACTGGCGTCCTTTCGATGAGACGCTCGACGTGTGGATCTCGACCCAGAGCCCCCACGAGACCGCGCTGGCCGCCGCTCGCACGCTCGGCCTCGGCGTCGCGCAGGTGCGCGTGCACATGGGCGACGTGGGAGGCGGTTTCGGCCAGAAAGTCTTCCTCGGCCGCGAGGAGATCGCCGTCATGGTGTGCTCGCGGCGCCTCGATCGCCCTGTGTGCTGGATCGAGGGGCGCAGCGAGAACCTGACGTCGTCGAACCACGCCCGGCGAGACCGCGCCGACGTCCACCTCGGCGCCTCGGCGGACGGGCGATTCGTTGCGGCCACCATGGACCACCTCGAGGACAATGGGGCGTACTCCAACGGCGGCAACCCCGGCAACGGAACAATGGCCTGCGTGCACTTCCCCGGCCCCTACCGGCTCGGGTCCGTCGGCTGGCGCACGGCCACGGTGTACACCAACACCTGCGGGCGAGGCGCCTACCGGGGTCCCTGGCAGATGGAGAGCGTCGCCCGCGAACTGATCGTGGACATGCTGGCACGGCAGTTGGGTATCGACCCGCTCGAGTTGCGCCGCCGCAACATCCTGCGCGCCGAGGACCTGCCGCACACCACGGCAACCGGCATCACCTACGACCGCATCTCCCCCGCCGAGTGCCTGGAGCAGGTGGCGGAGATGATCGACTACGACGGCTTCCGCGCCATACAGCGGGAGGCGCGCGACGCCGTCACCGAAAGTGTGGGGGGAACGGCGGCTCGCGGGGATGGGCACTCTCCCGGGCATCGGTCTGGCCGTCTACGTGGGGCCTTCCGCCATCGGGCGCGGCGCCCTCGCCACCGAGGGTGCAACGGTGCGCATCGAGCCGGACGGGTCGGTGAGCGTCTACGCAGGCACCGGCAGCCACGGCCAGAGCCTCGAGACGACGATGGCCCAGATCGTGGCGGACGCGCTCGGGGTGCATCCCGGCGACGTGCGCTTCCATCAGGGTCACGGAACACCCTACGGATTCGGCACTGGCGGCAGCCGTTCGGCGGTCATCGCCGGGGGCGCGGCGCGGGCAGCCTCGGCGGGGGTGCGCACCAAGCTGCTGCGCGTCGCCGCCGAGTTGCTGGAGGCCTCACCGGACGACCTGGAGCCGGCCGGCGGCGCGGTTGCCGTTCGCGGCACGCCCGCCCGGCGGATGACCGTGGCCGAGATCGCCCACGCCGCATACATGCGGCCGGACGCGCTGCCCGACGATGTGGCCGGTGGCCTGGAGTACACGGCCCGCTACAAGGCGCCGCCCGTGGCGTACTCCAACGCCGCCCACGCCTGCACCTGCGAGGTTGACGTCGCCACCGGCGCCGTGCGGCTGCTGCGCTACGCCGTCAGCAAGGACTGCGGCGTGATGATCAACCCGATGGTGGTGAAGGGTCAGATCGCCGGCGGTGTGGTCCAGGGCATCGGCGGGGCACTGCTGGAGGAGGCCGCCTACGACGCCGACGGCAACCCCCTGGCCACAACCTTCGCCGACTACCTGGTACCCAGCGCCGCCGAGGTGCCGACCATCGAGTACGGGCACGTGGTCACGCCGTCGGACACGCCGGGGGGCCACAAGGGCACGGGGGAGGGCGGCGCCATCGGGTCGGTGCCGTGCGTGTTCAACGCCGTGGCCGACGCCCTGGCTCCGCTCGGAGTGCGCCTCACCGACGGCCCCCTGTCACCCGACCGCATCCGCGCGGCCATCGCTGCCGCCGTCCGATGACCGGGAGCAGCAACGTGGGCACGGGCGAACCGGGCACGACCGCGGCCGCGACGCAGACCGTCGCGGCCGGCCCCGATTCGGGGGGCGACGCGCCGGGCGACGTCGGCGCCGATGACACCTGGGTCGCCGTCGCCACGGCCGAGTCTGTGACGCCGGGCGAGGTCGTCGAGTCGACTCTTGGCAGTGTCGACGTGGTGGTGTGGCGCACCGCCGGTGGTGTTCCCTGCGTGATGGAGGCCCGCTGCCCACACCAGTGGTCGCACCTCGGCGACGCCGGGGCCGTCGCCGGCGAGGAGATCGTCTGTCTCACGCACTTCTGGACCTTCGCCACCGACGGCAGCGGCTGGAAGGAGAACCTCGACGGCCGCCGCGACCGCAAGGGGGACATCGAGGTGTACCCGTGCAGAGAGGCCGGGGGCACGATCTGGGCCCGGCTGGACCCGGTTGGGCGGACCCCGTGAGCGCAGTCGAGATCGTCCTCGCCATCGCCGCCGTGGCGGGTGGCGCCATCGTGCAGGGTTCCGTCGGCGTCGGGCTGTCCCTGGTCGCCGCCCCGGCACTGGTCGCCATAGATCCCACGTTCATCCCCGGGCCGCTGCTCATCGTCGGTCAGATCGTCGGGATACGGCACATCATCGTGGAAGGGAAGCACATCGACTGGCAGGCGGTCAGGAACGCTCTCTGGGGACTGCCGGTCGGCCTTGTAGCCGGATTGGCGGTCCTGGAACTCGTGCCCGAGCGGGTGCTGACGATCCTGATCGGCGCTCTGGTCGCCGGTTCGGCTGTGACTCTGCTGGCAGGGTTCCGCTTGCGACAGACTCGCCGTACCGAGATCGGCGGAGGCCTGACCTGTAGTTTCGGAGCCATGGCAGCGTCACTGCCCGGTGCGCCGCTGGCTATCTGCTTCAGCGAGATGCGCCCACCGACGCTGCGGTCCACCTCCTCGGTGTACATCGGCATCGTGGGCGTGGTGGGCATCGGGTTGCTGGTGGCGCGAGGCAACTTCGGCCTCCACGAACTCACGCTGGTGGGTTACCTGGTCCCTGGGATGTTCATCGGGCTCGCCCTCTCGCGGCTGGTGCGCCCGATGCTGGACCGGTCCTGGTTCCGGCCCGCCGTTCTCTCCGTCTCCCTCGCCGGCGGTCTGGCCCTCGTCATCGGCCAGTTCGTCTGATCGTCGGTCCGCGGGATCGAGGTTCGTGCTTGGCGAGCCTGGCGGTCAGTGCCGCGCTCGGGGCAGCGCGGGCGCGGCGGTTCAGGCGTCGAATGCAGCGAGCGAATCGGCGTGGCGGCGGTGCAGCCACGGCTTGATGGCATCGGTCGAGGTCACGACGTTGCGCATGCTGCCGATCCCGTCGATGGCGATCTCGATGACATCACCGACCTCGGCCGGGCAGTCCAGCGGCGGAACCAGGCACGTCCCGGTGGAGAGAACCACGCCGTCGGGGAACGCCGTGGCGCAGAACAGGCAGTCCACCAACTCCTCGAGCGTGCGGGCCAGCTCGGAGGTTGAGGTGGTGCCGCGAAACAGGACATCGCTTCCGCGGCTGAGCCTCAGTCTGATCGTCAGGTCGTAGGCGTCGGGAACCTCCCAGGCCGGACGCATCGCGGGGGCCAGCACGCAGGAGGCCGCAAAGATCTTTGCCTGGGGGATGTAGAGCGGGTTCTCGCCCTCGATGGCGCGGGCGCACATGTCGTTGCACACGCCGTAGGCGACGATCTCACCGTCGACGTTGAGCATGAGAGCCAGTTCGGGCTCCGGCGTGTCGTTGTCCGAGTCGGGTCGCCGCCCCACCGGCTCGCCGTCGGTGACGACCTCGTGGGCGACGCACTTCAGAAACAGCTCGGGGCGCTCGGCGTTGTACACCCGGATGTACACGTCCTGATCACCGCTCTCCTCGATCCGCGCCTCCTGCGAGACGCGGTAGGTAACACCCGCCCCCCAAACAGGCGTGTCCCCATCGATCGGGCTCAGCAACCGCGGCACGCCATCGACCGGCGGGTTGCCCAACGCCCCCTCCACATGCTCGCGGATCTCGACTAGCGGACGGTGCAACAGCGCAGCCAGGGTCTCCACGCTCTCAACAGGATGAACCCCGTCCTCATCCAGAACCCCGGGCCTCGCACACCCCGCAGCCGAGTCAACAAACCGAACGATCGACGTCATGGCACAACCCTGTCCACGTCAGTCCATGACGACGACGGAGCGCAGCACCTCGCCGCGTTCCATCTTGTGAAATGCCTCTTCCACCTCGTCGAGGGCGATGGTCTCGCTGACGAAGCCATCGAGGTTCAGGCGCCCCTGCAGGTAGAGGTCGATCAGCATGGGGAAGTCCCGACTGGGCAGGCAGTCCCCGTACCAGGACGACTTCAATGCCCCGCCGCGGCCGAACACCTCGATGAACGGCAACTCGATGGTGGCGGTCGGGTTGGGCACGCCCACCAGCACGACGGTGCCGGCAAGGTCGCGGGCTTCGAACGCCTGCTTGTAGGTCTCGGGCAGGCCGACGGCCTCGACGGCGACATCCACGCCGTTGCCCCCGGTGATCCCCTTGATGGCCTCCACAGCGTCGGTCTCGCGGCTGTTGACAGTGTGGGTGGCCCCGAACTGCCGGGCCCACTCCAGCTTGCGGTCGTCGATATCCACCGCGATGATCACCGAGGCGCCGGCCAGGCGGGCGCCCTCGATGGCCCCGTTGCCGACACCGCCGCAGCCGAACACGGCGACCGAGTCACCCCGACCCACGCCGCCGGTGTTCATGGCCGCCCCCAGACCGGCCATGACCCCGCATCCGAGCAGCCCGGCCGCCTCGGGACTGGCGTCGGCGGACACCTTCGTAGCCTGCCCCGCGGCCACGAGCGTCTTCTCAACGAACGCTCCAATGCCCAGCGCCGGCGACAGCACCGTGCCGTCCGCCAGGGTCATCTTCTGGGTGGCATTGTGGGTGGCGAAGCAGTACTGCGACCGGCCGCGGCGGCAGGATCTGCACTGGCCGCACACGGCGCGCCAGTTGAGGATCACGAAGTCGCCGGGCGCCACCTCATCGACGTCGGGCCCGACGGATTCCACGATCCCGGCGGCCTCGTGGCCGAGCAGGAACGGGAACTCGTCGTTGATGGCACCCTCCCGGTAGTGCAGGTCGGTGTGGCACACCCCGCACGCCTGAATGGCCACCAGGGCCTCGCCGGGCCCCGGGTCGGGAACAAGGATCGTATCCATCTCCACCGGCGCGCCCTTCGAACGGGCGATCACGCCTCGCACGCTGTGGACCATTTGCGGGCCTCCCTCTGCGACGACTGTCGGACGCCGGCAGGTTAGCCCTGCGAACAACGCCCGGGCGGACGAAGAAGCGCTCGGCTACACATCCAGGAAGCGACCCACCGCGAACAGCGAGCCCAGCACGCCCACCGCAGCCCCGATGCCGGTCACGAGCAACGAAGTGTTCCACACCACGGCGCTGTCCACCACCAGCGACCGCAGCAGTTCCAAGTAGTCGTCCTCCACGAATCCGGCCATGAGATTGTTCATCAGGAAGAGCATCGGGATCGCCAGCGCCCCGCCGATGAGGCCCTGGATCGTGCCCTCCACCATGAACGGCAGGCGCACGTACCAGTTGGAGGCACCCACCAGCTTCATCACCTCGATGTCCTGGCGTCGGGCGAAGATGGCGGTGCGGATGGTGTTGGTGATCAGCATCAGTGCGGCCAGCAGCACCACGATGGCGATGATGAGCACGAACAGGCTCACCTTCTGGCTGTTCTGCTGGAGCGTGCGAATGACCTCCACCGGCAGCGTCACCTGGCGCACACCGGGTCGGGCGTCGAACTGCGTCGCCAGAGCCTCGATCACGTCGGCGTCGTTGACGGCGGGTTTCACCCGGTAGGAGGGCGGGAGGATCTCCGGAGTGACGTTCTCGATGAGTTCGGGCCGATCCGCGAACTCGGTGATGAACTCGTTGTAGGCCCCCTGCTGGTCGACGAATTCGTAACCGCCGATCTCGGGGTTCTCATCGAGAGCGCCGCGAATGGCGGCGTGTTGGGCCTCGGTGGCATCGGCGTTCATGAAGACGATGAACTCGATGCCGCCGCGCCACCGCCCCGTCGCCTGCTCGACGCCCTCACGGATCAGCAGCGACGAGCCGAACAGCGTCAGCGACACCCAGACCGCGACGATCGTGGCGGCGAACAGGGTGACGTTCCAGCGCAGGTTGCCCCGCATCTCGCGGAGGACATAGCCGAGGGAGAGTGCCAACGTGCGTCCTAGGAGTAGCGGCCCTGGGCCTCGTCGCCGGTCAGCCGCCCTCTGTCCAAGCGCAGCACCCGCCGGCGGGCCGCGTTGACGATGTGCTGGTCGTGGGTGGCCATGACCACGGTCGTGCCGCGCTTGTTGATCTCGGCGAGCAGCCGCATGATCCCGTTGGAGGTGTCGCTGTCGAGGTTTCCCGTGGGCTCGTCGGCGAGCAGGATCTGCGGGCGGTTGACGAAGGCCCGGGCGATGGAGACACGCTGCTGCTCGCCGCCGGAGAGTTCGTGCGGGTAGTTGTTGGTCTTCTTCGAGAGCCCCACCAGTTCCAGCAGCGAGGGAACCTGGGTACGGATGGCCTGTCGGGTACGCCCGGTCACCTCGAGAGCGAAGGCCACGTTCTCGTAGACGGTCTTGTTGGGCAGCAGCTTGAAGTCCTGGAAGATGCAGCCCACCATCCGGCGCAGCTTCGGGACGCTGGCGCGGGGCAGCGCCCCGACCTCCTTGCCGGCGATCCACACCGAGCCCTGGTCAGGCTGCTCCTGGCGGTTTAGCAGCTTGAGGAACGTGGACTTGCCCGACCCCGACGGCCCCACGAGGAACACAAATTCGCCCTTGGCGATCTTGCAGGAAATGCTGTACAGCGCGAGAACCTCGCCCTTGTAGATCTTCGTGACCTGGTCCAACTCGATCATGTGACGCCGGCCGTCCGCACTCCGCCCAACCTTCTCCGACTCCAGATGCGCCGGGTCCGTGCCGGCCCGATCACGCTACCACCGGCCTTGGGGAGGGCCGCGGAACCCGAATGCCCGGACACGGGGTTCCGGGCTGGGCTACCATGCCGCCGTGCCACCCGGAGACGAGCCGGAGCCGGCCGCCGACCACACCCCGGCATCCCGGAACGGCGACGAGATCATCGTACTTGACGGCGTATACAAGATCTTCGGACCCCAGCCCCGCGGGCGGGCCTTCGACCTGCTCCGATCGGGAATGTCCAAGGACAAGGTGCAGGCTGAGACAGGTCACGTGGTCGGCCTCGACGATGTCTCCTTCACCGTCCGCAAGGGCGAGGTCTTCGTGGTGATGGGCCTCTCGGGCTCGGGCAAGTCCACCGCCATGCGCACCGTGAACAAGCTCATCGACATCACCGCAGGCTCGCTGACTGTCAACGGCACCGACGTCCAGGCGCTCAAGGGGCCGGAGTTACAGGCGTTCCGCCGCACGCACATGGGCATGGTGTTCCAGCACTTCGCGCTCTTCCCGCACCGCAACGTCATCGACAACGTGGGCTACGGGCTGAATGTGCAGGGCGTCGACAGGAACGAGCGCAACGAGGCGGCCATGCGGGCGCTATCGCTGGTCGGGCTCGGTGCATACGCCTACAACATGCCGGCGCAGCTCTCCGGCGGGATGCAGCAGCGGGTCGGCTTGGCTCGCGCCCTAGATGATTAGTTCCAAGGGGTCAGTGGTCGTAGGCGAGTAGGGAGCGGGCGGGGCCTGGTTGTTGGGTGGTTTGGTTGTGCCAGATTGTGGCGGTGAGGGCGAGGAGTCGTTGCAGGACGCGCGCGGCGACGCCGGCGGGGGTGCGCCCGCCGTGGCGTTCGAGGCCGAGTTGGGCTTTGAGGGTCTGGTTGACCGATTCGATGATCTGGCGGAACGGCCGCAGGAACTCCCGGCCCGCTCGGGTGGGTTCTGTTTTGGTGGCGGGACCGATGAGGGTGATGCCCGCGTTGTTGAGTTGGGCTTCGAAGGCGGCGCTGCGGTAGCCCACCTCGGCGATGAGGGTCTGGCCCCGCCGGGCGACGCCGGCGCGGGCGATCATGTCCCAACAGACGTCGCGCTCGTCGGCT
Source organism: Acidimicrobiales bacterium (assembly GCA_963668565.2). Classification (GTDB taxonomy): domain Bacteria; phylum Actinomycetota; class Acidimicrobiia; order Acidimicrobiales; family CATQHL01; genus VXNF01. Next base: position 1,994,201 of record CAXXMX010000010.1, on the reverse strand, counting down.
TTCGCGCCGGCGAGGGCGAAGGTGATGGGCAGGCCCGACGGGGTTGTTATGAGGTGCAGGCGCAGGCCCCAGAAATAGCGGGAGTGCGAGGCGCTGTAGCCGTAGGTGGCCCATCCGGGCCGCTCAGAGCGCTTTTGGGTCTCGCGGCTGCGCCCGCACTCCACGGGCGTGGAGTCCACGAGCCAGACGTCGTCGTGCCAGGACGCGCAGGCGCGTGCGAGGCAGGCCATCACGTGCTTGATCAGTTCGCCGCTGCGGCGCAGACGCTTGTTGTAGCCGGGCCGCTGGGGCACGTAAGGAAACCACGGCGTCAGGTGTGCTTTGGCGTAGCGCACGAAACGGGCCTCAGAGTCGAACCCCAACAAAGCCTGCAACACCGCCAGAGAAACCAACTCCGCATCAGACAGCTCCGGGGCGATACCCACCGCGGGCCGCGGCGGCGCCCACTGCGGGTGCGCCACCAACAAGTCATCAATCGTCACATAAAGTGCCGTCGCGAGGGTGTCCAAGTCCGGGTTCATGCCAAGGTCCTCCAAGATCGGGGGCTATTTCACCTCCCGATCTTGGACACCCTCAACCACCCAGCGGCGGACCCCCCGCTCGCACCACCACACCGCCGACTTGGCCGACCCCCCGCTCGCACCCCTTGGAACTACTCATCTAGCGTCCGACCCAGTTCTCGCTCCGCCCAGGCTCTCCGTATCGGCGGGTTCACGGCAGTGAACCAATCTCCGGGCATCGTTGTTCACGAGGGATCACCGCCATGACCACTTTCGACAGAACGCTTCTTGCCATAGTTGTCGGGCTTGTCGCAGTTCTCGCGCTGATTGCCGGGGCGTGCGCGGCGGAGGTCAGCGAGGACGCCGATGACGCGGCGGCGGCATCGAGTGACACGGCCACCACACACGAGGAGGAGGCCGCCACCCAAGAGGAAGCCGCCCCAGACCCGGCGGAGGTCGAGGAGATGCAGGAGGCCGCCACGGAGGCCTACATGAAGCCGGGCGCCGGCGTCTCGGTCACGCAGGCCCGAGCCACCTGGACGACGGGTTACATGCAGGCAGCCATCTACCATCACCTGCTTGAGGAGTTGGACTACGACGTCAGCGAGCCGGCCGAGAACGAGTTGAGCAACGACATCTTCTACGTGGCGCTCGGCAGGGGCGAGGTGGACTTCTGGGTCAACGGCTGGATGCCCGGCCACCTCAAGTTCTTCCAGGCCGAACTGCCGGATGGCTCCATCGTGTCCGAGAAGGTCGAGATCGTCGGCTGGGAGATGCCCGCCGCCGGCCTTGAGGGTCTGCTGACCAACAAGAGCATCGCCGAGGAGTACGGCATCAGGACGATCGGCCAGATCAACGACGACCCCGAACTCATCGCCCTCTACGACGCCACCGACACCATGCCCGGCGACGGAGTCGTGCAGATTCTGGTCTGCCCCGATGGGTGGACCTGCGACGACATCTTCGCCGAGACCATCGAGTTCAACGGCTGGGACAACCTCGAGGCCGTGAGGGCAGGCTACGACGCCATGTTCGCCGAAGCCGTCGCCAAGGTCGCCGACGGCGATCCGGTCATCATCTACACTTGGTCGCCCAGCGGTTACCTCACCTCCCTGATCCCGGGCGACAACGTCGTCTGGCTCGCCGTCGAGCACGAGAACGTGCTCGACGGATCGACGATCAGCGGTTTCGACTTCGACGACTTCCCGCCCGCAGCACTCGGCCCCGAGTACTGCACCAACGATCCCTGCTACACGGGCTTTGCTGCGGCCGACATCAGGGTCGTCGCCAACAACGACTTCATCGCGGCCAACCCGGCGGCGCGGTCGCTGTTCGAGAACGTCACACTGAGCGTGATTGACATCGCCCTGCAGAACGTGCGCTACGACAACGGCGAGAACACCACCGGCGACGTGCACCGTCACGCCGCCGAGTGGATCGAGGCCAACCGGGCGAGTGTGGACGAGTGGCTGACCGCGGCCCGCGACGCCGCCTGAGCCGGCCGGCCTCGGCGGGGACACACCCGCCGCACTGAACTGAATCCAGCTAACGAAGGGCGGGCCGCTCGGCCCGCCCTTCCGCGTCCGACCCGATCGGCGCCGCCGGTCAGGAGGTGGCAGAGACCTCCTGAGCCCGGCGCCACCGTAGGTAGGCCGCCACGAAGTCGTCGATGTGGCCGTCGAGGACGGCATCGGGGTTCGACGTGGAGTGGTCGGTGCGCAGATCCTTCACCATCTGGTACGGGTAGAGGACGTAGGAGCGAATCTGGCTCCCGAAGCCCATTCGCTGCGCCGCACCGGCGATCTCCGCCACCGCGTCGGTGCGCTTCTGGCGCTCGAGATCCAGCAGCTTGGCGGCCAGCATCTGCATGGCGCGCTCCCGGTTCTGGTGCTGGCTGCGCTGGGCCTGACTGGAGGTGACGGTCCCGGTCGGCAGGTGGGTGATGCGAACCGCCGAATCGGTGACGTTGACGTGCTGGCCACCGGCGCCCGAGGAGCGGTACGTGTCGATACGCAACTCGGTCTCGTCGATCTCGATCTCCTTGGCCATCTCCGGGAAGAAGGGCACGACCTTCACCGAGCTGAACGCCGTCTGGCGCTTGCCCTCCTTGTTGAACGGCGAGATGCGCACGAGCCGGTGGATGCCGTGTTCGCTGCGCAACAGGCCGTAGGCGTGGCGCCCCTTGACGGTGAACTCCGCCGAGGTGATCCCCGCCTCCTTGCCCTCGGTTACCGATTCCACCTCGAAGTCGAACCCGCGCCGCTCTGCCCAGCGGCCATACATGCGCAGCAGCATCGAGGCCCAGTCCTGTGAGTCGGTCCCGCCCTCACCCGACTGGATGTGACAGACCGCGTCGCGCTCGTCGTAGGTGCCGGCGAGGAGCGAACGCAGTTCGAGACCGTCGAAGTCGACCCGCAACGAGTCGATGGCCTCGACGATCTCGGCGAAGACCGAATCGTCCTCGAGTTCGGTGGCCAGCTGCCACAGGGTCTCGGCGTCCTCGAGGCGCGCCTCGAGCCGCTCGAAGCGGGCGATGTCGTCGTTCACCGCCGCCAGATCCTGGGCGACCCGGCGTGCCCGCTCGGGATCGTCCCAGAGCTCGGGGCGCGCCGCCTCGACCTCCAGGGCAGGTCGGCGGCTACGCAGTCCCGCGAGTCCCAGGTAGTGCTCGGACTGCTCGAGACGGCGACGCAGCCCGGCCAGATCCTCGGTGAAGTCCTCGTTCACGGGCGCTCCGTCAGACTGCCACCACGGGCGGGCATCGCGAGATGTACACGGGACACGGAGATGGCCTCGGGTCGCTCAGCGACCGCAGCAGAGCTTGTACTTTTTGCCGGAGCTGCACGGGCACGGCGCGTTGCGGCCGGTCCTCTCCGCCGCGCTCCGGACCATCGTGGCGGTGCCGGCCGCCGGCGCGCCGGCCGTAGCGGCCGCGGCGGCCGCGGGTTTCGCGCCGGCGAGCGGCACACCGGCGGCCGCCGCGGCCGCCCGTGCCAGGGCGCTGGGCGCCTCGGAGGGATCGGTCGGACCGGTATAGGTGACGTTGCGGGTCACGGTGGTCTCCTCGCGGTCCGGCGTCACCACCTCGATGTGCGTGATCATGCGCACGAAGTCCCGCCTGATGCGCTTCATGAGGTCGCCGAACATCTCGAAGCCCTCACGCTGCCACTCGCTCAGCGGATCCTTCTGACCGGCGGCCCGCAGATGGATTCCCTCCTTGAGGTAGTCCATCTCGTAGAGGTGCGTGCGCCAGTGCTGGTCGATGACGCGCAGCATCACCTGGCGTTCGAGACCCCGCATCACCTCCGCCCCGATCTCGGACTCGCGCCTGGCGTAGAGCGCGGTCGCATCGTCGAGCAGGCGTCCCGCGAGGTCCTCGGGTGTCTGCTCGCCCGCGAGATCCTCGGGCGCCAGGTCCGTGGGCCACAGGTTGCCGACGGTGGTGAGGATGCTCCGGTGGTCCCACGGCTCGTCGGAGGGCAGGTCGGCGGCGATCGACTCCACCTCGGTGCGGAGGTGATCGAGGGCGCTGTCGCGCAACTCCGCACCGGCCAGGATCTGGCCGCGCAGCTTGTAGATGACCCGGCGCTGGGCATTCATCACCTCGTCGTACCGCAGCACGTTCTTGCGGGTCTCGGCGTTGCGCTGCTCGACGGTGGACTGCGCCCGCTCCACGGACTTGCTCACAATCTTGGACTCGATCGGCACGTCGTCCTCAAGCGAGCGGGACATGACCCAATCCATGGCGCCCGTGGCGAAGATGCGCATCAGGTCGTCCTCGAGGGAGAGATAGAAGCGACTCTCCCCCGGGTCGCCCTGGCGGCCCGAGCGCCCCCGCAACTGGTTGTCGATGCGCCGGCTCTCGTGGCGTTCGGTCCCCATCACGTAGACACCCCCGACTTCCTTGATCACCTCGCCCTCGGCGCCGCACTGCTCGGTATAGCGCTCCAGCAGCTTCGGGTAGGCCCTGGCGAACTCCTTGGTCTCGGGGTCGTAGCCGTCGGCCAGGAGGTCCCGCCGGGCCAGCGCCTCGGGATTGCCGCCCAGGATGATGTCGACGCCGCGTCCGGCCATGTTGGTGGCCACCGTCACCCGGCTGAGGCGGCCCGCCTGGGCGATGATCTCGGCCTCGCGGGCGTGCTGCTTGGCGTTCAGCACCTCGTGCGCGACTCCGCGGCGGGTGAGGTGGCTCGCGAGCTTCTCGGACTTCTCCACCGAGATCGTGCCGACCAGCACCGGCTGGCCCTTCTCCGCCCGCTCCGCGATGTCCTCGACGATGGATTCGAACTTGGAGTCCTCGGTGCGGAAGACGAGGTCGGGCTGGTCGGCGCGGACCATCGGCCTGTGCGTCGGGATCGACACCACGTGCAGGTTGTAGGTGCTGAAGAACTCGTTGGCCTCGGTCTGGGCGGTGCCGGTCATGCCCGCGAGCTTTTCGTAGAGCCGGAAGTAGTTCTGCAGGGTGATCGTGGCGAGGGTCTGGTTCTCCTCCTGGATCTTGACGCCTTCCTTGGCCTCGACGCCTTGGTGCAGGCCGTCCGACCAGCGCCGGCCTTCCAGGATGCGCCCCGTGAACTCGTCGACGATCTTCACCTCGCCGTCTTTCAGGATGTATTCCTTGTCGCGCCGGTAGAGCTCCTTGGCCCGCAGAGCCACGCCGAGGTGGTGCACGAAGCTGACCTGTACCGAGTCGTAGAGGTTCTCCACCCCGAGCGCCCGCTCCACGGCGGCGATGCCGTCCTCGGTGGGGACCACCGTGCGCTTCTCCTCGTCCACCTCGTAGTGCTCGTCGCGCACGAGCCGGCGGACGATGGAGGCGAAGCGGTAATAGGCGTTGGCGGCCTCGGCCACCTGACCGCTGATGATGAGCGGCGTGCGGGCCTCGTCGATGAGGATCGAGTCGACCTCGTCCACGATGCAGTAGCGATGGCCCCGCTGCACCTGCTCGGCAGCCGCGAGGGCCATGTTGTCGCGCAGGTAGTCGAAACCGAACTCGTTGTTGGTGCCGTAGGTGATGTCGCAGGCGTACTGCTGGCGCTTGAAGCCCTGATCCCGCACCCCGGGGACCACCAGTCCGACGCTGAGACCGAGCCAGCGATAGATCTGCCCCATCCAGACGGCGTCGCGACTCGCCAGGTACTCGTTGACGGTGACGATGTGGACGCCCTCGCCGGTGAGGCCGTTCAGATACACCGGCAGGGTGGAGACGAGGGTCTTGCCCTCGCCGGTGCGCATCTCGGCCACCCACCCCAGGTGCAGCGCCGCACCGCCCATGAGCTGCACGTCGTAGTGGCGCTGGCCGATGACGCGCCACGACGCCTCGCGGACGACGGCGAACGCCTCCGCCAGCAGATCGTTGAGGTCGGCGCCGTTGGCGAGGCGGCGGCGCAGTTCGGGCGTGCGTGCCTGCAACTCCTCGTCGCTCAGCGCCTGAATCTCCGGTTCCAGGTCGCCGATGTGGGGAACGAGCCCTTGCAGGGCCTTGATTTTCTGCCCCTCGCCCGTGCGCAGGAGCTTGCTGATGATCGCCATGTCTTCGGTGAGTCTACGAAGGGGTGCACCCGCTCACCGCGCCCGCGGCGATGTCGACGACGGAGGCCGCCGACAGGCGCGCCAACTCGGCGGGAGCGACGGGGAAGCAGGCATCGGGCGTGCCGGCTGCCGCCCACACCACGTCGAAATCCAGGAGGTGCCGGTCAACGAAGGTGTCGAGCCTGCGGGCGTGGCCGAACGGCGGGACGCCGCCGATGGCGAACCCGGTCGCGTCCTGAACCTCGTCGGCGCGGGCCTGCCGGGAGTCCGTCTCGCCCGCTGCCGCCCCCAGCCGTTCGGTGTCCACCCTGTCGGCGCCGGAGACGAGAGCCACGACGACCCGCCCGCCGGTCACGAACACCAGCGACTTGACAATCTGGCCGAGTTCGCAACCCACCGCCGCGGCTGCGTCGCGGGCCGTGCGCGTGCCCTCGGGATAGCGGGTGACACGCAACTCCACCCCGAGATCGGCCGCCGCGGCCACGAACCGCTCAACAGTCCTGCTCATCCTCCCAGCCTATCGCCGATCCTGAGTGATCTAAAACTACGCAGATATATGAACCCGACATGTAATCATATGAACAGTGACACCGCAGAGGTGTGCCGCCGTGTTCGGCCGCGTGGCGCCTAGGTGCTCCTGGCGGCGCGGTGGGCAGCAGCCTGCTCGACGGCGAGTTCCTGCGGTGTCATCAGCACCTCGCGGGCCTTGGAGCCCTCCGAGGGCCCGACGACACCTCGCTGCTCGAGAAGATCCATGAGCCGCCCGGCGCGGGCGAACCCCACCCGCAGCTTGCGCTGCAGCATGGAGGTGGAGCCGAGTTGGCTGTCGACGACAAGTTCCATCGCAGTCGCCAGCAACTCGTCGTCGTCGGGACTGCCGATGTCTCGCCCCCCCACCATCGTCCGCGTGTCGAGTTCCGCCGCGGTGATGCCACCGGCTTGTTCCGGTCGGACGTTCTGGCGGCGCCACACCGCCGTCACCCGGCGGATCTCCTCCTCACTGACCCATGCCCCCTGGATCCGCCGGGGGGTGCCGGCCGAGCCGTCCAGCAGGAGCATGTCTCCGAGCCCGACGAGGCGCTCGGCGCCGGCCTGGTCGAGAATCACCCGGCTGTCGGTCAGGCTCGACACCGACAGAGCCATGCGGGCGGGGATGTTGGCCTTGATGACCCCCGTAATGACGTTCGTGGAGGGACGCTGCGTGGCGATGACGAGGTGCACGCCCACTGCCCGCGCCATCTGCGCCAAGCGCCAGATGGCATCCTCGACCTCCCGGGGGGCAACCATCATGAGATCGGACAGCTCGTCGATCACGATGACGATGAACGGCAGTCGCTGCAGATGCTCGTCCTCGTCATCGGAGTCCGCAGCGCTGTCCTTGGCGGACGCCAGCGACGCCTCGTACATGGCGTTGTAGCCGGCGATGTCGCGGCAACCCACCCGCGACAGCAACTCGTAGCGGCGCTCCATCTCCCGTACAGCCCATCCGAGGGCGTTCGCGGCCTTCTTGGGGTCGATGACCGGCTGGGTCAGCAGGTGCGGCACGTTGGCGTACTGCCGCATCTCGACCATCTTGGGATCGACCAGGATGAGGCGGACCTGCTCGGGCGTGCAGCGCATCAGGATCGTCGTGATGATCGAGTTGATGCAGGACGACTTGCCCGCGCCCGTGGCCCCGGCAATGAGAATGTGCGGCATCCGCCCGAGGTTCGCCATGACGGCTTGGCCCGTGATGTCCCGGCCGATGGCCACGTCGAGGGGATGGGTTGCGCCGGCCGCCTCGTCGGAGGTCAGGATGTCACCGAGCGTCACCGACTGGCGTGCCGGGTTGGGGACCTCCACGCCGATGGCCTGCCTGCCGGGGATCGGGGCCAGGATGCGCACCTCCGCGGAGGCCAGGGCGTAGGCGATGTCGCGGGACAGGGTGGTGATGCGGGCCACCTTGACCCCCTCCGCCAGGACCAGCTCGTAGCGACTGACGGTCGGGCCGACGACGACGTCTGCCAGGGTGGCCTCCACGCCGTGGGCCGCGAGCGCCGCCTCCAGTGCGCGCCCCCGCTCGTTGATGAGGCGGCGGTCCACTTCCTGGTGGGGCGTGCGTTGCAGGATCCCCAGATGGGGACGGCGCCACTGGCCGCTGTCGTCACCGGCGGCCGCCAGGGACGCCTCGGGCGTCGATGCCGGCGGGGTGCGTCTTGTGGGGGACTTCGGGGCGCCATCCGGCGTGACGTCCGGGGGCTCGGCGTCGACCGGGCGCCCGATGATCGGGCCAGGCTGCGGGCCACCCGACAGCGGGGCGGCCACGGGCATCGCCAGAGGCGGTGGACTGGGCGCGGCGGCACCGCCGGGGGGCGCGGGCGCGCTCGGGTCATCGGCGTCTTCGCCGGCACGCTGCGGTGCCAGCTCCTCCGAGGAGAGGGAACGCCGGTCGGCCACGACGAGTCGGACGACCGCACCCAGCGCCATCCCCGCGCGACGCAGAACCCGCCAAGTCCCGCGGCCGACGGTGCTCAGCGACATGCCGCTGATGGCCAGCCAACCCAGCAGGCCCACCGCGACCAGGATGACCACCGCTCCGGCCAGCCCTGCCAGGAGCGCCAACGCACCACCGGAGGCGAAGCCCAGGTAGCCGCCGGCGCCCTCGAACTCGTCCAAGCCATCGTCCCAGGTGGGTCGGCCGGCGGCGAGATGCAGAATGCCGGCCAGCGCGGCCATCACGAGACAACCGCCGAGGATGCGCACCGAGGGCCGGCACTCGTCGGTGCCCGCCTTGGCATGGCGTCCGGAGACCAGCAGCACCCCCGCCGCGGCCAGAGCCGGAGGCACCGCCAGGCGACCCCAACCGACGCTCACGCCCGCGGCTCGGCGGAAGGCCGTCCCGACGAGCCCACCAAGGCCGCCGTAGATGCCCAGCGCGCAGAGCAGTGCCGCGACGAACGCCACGAGCCCCCAGATCTCCGGTCGATGCGCACGGTAGAACGATGCGACGGCGGAAGGTCGCTCGGGCGGCGCGCCGCCGGACGCAGCGCCGTTGGGCGCCGGCGTCTTCGGAGCGCGCGGCGGTGAGGCCGGGCGGCGTGCGGGCGCGGAGGTCCTGGTGGAGCCCGAGGGGGACTTCGCCATCACTGTCAACACTAGCACCACCGACCACATCAGCCCCGCCCCAAGTCGCCTGCGGGGCGAACTCACGTTCAGACGCAAGCCGCCGGACAGCGGCGAATACCGCGTAACGCCGGCGGGCCGGGTTCATGGACCGACCGCCGCGGGCAGACGGGCGGGGCACGTCGGCAGCCGCCGCTAGCGCGGGGCAGCGGCTAGTCAGGCAGAGCGCAGCATCCTTCGCGGCTCGGGCCGATCGCCCGGGAAACGGTTCTGACCCTGCACCCGCCGGGGCGCAGGGTCAGAACTCGAACTGCACCGCTGCTCGGGTCTCGAGGATCGGGCGGACGGTGGAGGCGATGAACGCCTGATGGTCCGAGTCGTCGCGGTACACCGCAAAGCCGGCCTCGTCGTCGAAGTCCACTGTCACGCAGAAGTCGTGGTTGCCGGCGTTGATCCCGGCGTCGGTCCCGTAGGCGTACGAGCGGACCGTCTCGCCCGTGGTGAGCAGCTTTACGAGGCCGTCGAGGAATGCCGCCCGCTTCTCGTCGGTAACCTCGTCGTTCCACTTGAACATCACGCAATGGCGGATCATGGCCGCTCCTCTCCTCCGGGCTGGATTCCCCGCGAGGATAAACTGAACCAGCCCCGAGCGCCCGCGCAGAACGGCAGAACCATGAGCACACCGGTAAGAAGCGACAAGGAATCCAGCGCCGGCCGCAGCAGCGAGATCCTGATCACCGGCGGGACACTCATCGACGCCACGGGTGCGCCGGCGCGCTCCAACCCCGGCGTGCTGCTCCGCGGCGACAACATCGAGGTGGTCGGGCCAGGCGCCGCCGGCGCGGCCTCGAACGACGCCGAACGGATCGACGCCACGGGCATGACAGTGATGCCGGGGCTCATCGACGCCCATTGCCACGCCACGTTCGACGACGTGCGCTCCAATGATGAGCTTTTCTTCCACCGCGACCCCACCGTGGCGGCCCTGGTGGCAGGTCAGAACCTGACGAAGATGCTGCGGGCGGGCGTCACCTCCTTCTGCGACCCCGACACGCTGTTCTCCATGGGGCCGTCACTGCGCAACGCGGTCGAGGCCGGCGTCGTGGCCGGACCCCGCATCAGCACCGGCGTGCAGGCGCTCGTCACGGCGGTGGGCGGCACGGCCGGGCGGCTGATCCCCGACGAAGGTGTGGTCGGTTACGCCCAGGTGGTCAACACCCTCGACGAAGCTGTGATGTGGACCCGCCGTCACATCAAGTACGGCGCCGACTGGATCAAGATCCACGCCACCGGGCTGCTCCCCGGCCGCTCCGGCGAGGTGCTGGGCTGGAGTCGCGACGAGCTACGGGCCGTATGCGACACCGCGCACGATCTGGGCGTGAAGGTGATGGCGCACTGCCGCAGCCCCGAGAGCGTGACCGCCTGCGCCGACGCCGGGGTCGACCTCCTGCTCCACGCCTCGTTCATGGACGAGGAGGGCCTCGAGGCGGTCCTCGAGGCGGGCAGCGCCCTCTGCCCGACGTTCACGTTCCTGGCCAACCTGGCCGACTTCGGCGCCGAGGTCGGGGCGCGATCGGGCATGGAAGACATCTTCCGGGGAGAGATCGCCGCCACCGCCAAGATGATGCGCGCCGCCTACGACGCGGGCGTGCCCTTGCTGTGCGGATCCGAAGCCGGCTTCGTTCTCACGCCTTACGGCCACTGGCACGGCCGGGAGGCGGAGATCCTCGTCAACGAGCTGGGCCTCAGCCCGATGGAGGCACTCGTCTGCGCCACCGCAAACGGAGCCATCGCCATGCGTCTCGAGGACCGCCTCGGCACGATCACCGAAGGATGCCTGGCGGACGTGCTGGTGCTCGACGGCGATCCGCTGGCCGACATCCGGCTGCTGAACGATCGACGACGCATGGTGGAGGTCATCAGCCGGGGTCGCCGGGTGGACCTGAGCGGTCCGTGGCCCGCCCACGGGCCGATCCCCGGCGACAGGGTCCGTAACTGGGCCGAGCAGATCCTCACCTACGAGCGCGCCTACCGCTGACGACGCCGCCCAGCACACGCCTAGAGCACGTGGCGGGTTGTCTCGTGGACGGTGCGGATGGCAAAGCTGGACCGCAGTCGCGACACGCCGGTGAATCGCGAGAGGTACTGGTTGTGGATGCGCTCGAAGTCGCGGTGGTTCTTGACCGCCAGGTGCAGGAGATAGTCGGCATCGCCGGCCATCAGGTGGCACGACATCACTTCGGGACAGCCCCCCACCTCCTCCTCGAAGAAGCGTAGCGACTCCTTGCTCTGGCTCGCCAGGGTGACCTCGACGAACACGTCGAGGTCACGACCGATTGCCGCACGGTCCACGATCATCACGTAGCCGGCGATGAACCCGTCCGCCTCCAGGCCGCGTACCCGGCGATGGCACGCCGAGGCGGACAGGCCGATACGACTCGCCAGTTCGGCGTGCGATAGGCGCCCGTCGAGTTGCAGTTCATTCAGGATGAGTAGGTCCGTGGTGTCGAGCGATGTCATAGGACGTATTATGCGCCATATCCCAGATTGATGCAAGAATCTTGCGTTTGTGGACATAGTGGCGCAGTATCTGACTTGTAGCTTGGACAGTGTGGGAGGTATTCTTGCGCTAGGTCGAAACGAGGAGGTGACCATGCGCGTCGGCGTTCCGAAGGAAACCAAGAACGAGGAGCGACGAGTCGGGCTCACCCCCGCCAGCGTCGCTGAGGTGACCGCCCGGGGACACGACGTCTTCGTCGAGCGCCACGCCGGGGAGGGCGCCGGATTCGCCGACGAGGACTACGTGGCCAGTGGCGCCTCGCTCTGCGCAGATGCCTCCGAGCTGTTCGACGCGGCCGAGCTGATCGTGAAGGTGAAGGAGCCTCTTGCAGCCGAGCGCGCTCGGCTGCGGCCCGACCACACGCTGTTTGCCTACCTCCACTTGGCGGCCGACCCCGAACAGGCCTCGGACCTGCTGGCCAGCGGCGTTACCGCCATCGCCTACGAGTCAGTGACCGACCGTGACGGCCGCCTGCCGCTCCTGGCACCCATGTCGCAGGTGGCGGGCCGGATGTCCATCCAGGCCGGCGCCCACTGCCTCGAGGGCGCCGCCGGCGGCCGGGGAGTGCTCCTCGGGGGCGTGCCCGGGGTCGCCGCCGCGCCGGTCGTCGTCCTCGGTGGCGGCGTGGTGGGCACCAACGCCATCGAGATGGCGCTCGGCCTCGGCGCCGACGTCACCGTGCTCGACAAGAACGCGGTGGTGCTGGAGAAGCTGGCCGCCCGATTCGGCCCGTCGCTGCGCACCCTCTACGCGAGCCGCGGCACCCTCGAGCGTGCGGTGGCCGGCGCCGACCTCGTCATCGGCGCGGTGCTGCTGCGGGGTGCCCGAGCACCCCGGCTGATCACCGAGCAGATGGTGAAGGAAATGCGGCCCGGCACCGTGATCGTCGACGTGGCGATCGACCAGGGAGGCTGCGCGGCCACCTCGCACCCGACCACCCACGCCGATCCCACCTACAAGGTGAAGGGGGTCGTGCACTACTGCGTGGCCAACATGCCCGGCGCCGTGCCCCGCACCTCCACCTTGGCCCTCAACAACGCCACGCTTCCCTACGTGGTGCGGATCGCGGATGAGGGCCCGGTGGCGGCCATGCGCGCCGACGCCGGCCTGCGGGACGGCCTCAGCGTCTACCGGGGCCGCATCACCGAACCGGCCGTCGCCGAGTCGCTGGGACTCCCCTACACCGCACCCACGGTCTGCCTGAACTGACCGCACTGGGCGACCGGCTCAGGGGGCCGGCAGCGACCGGGCCGGCAAGTTGCAGGATCCTCGCGTCACGCGTGGGGAACCAGCGTCCGGCAGGTCGTGCTCGTCCGGGACCCCCAAATTGCCACCGGACTCAGGTCGGCAACGAGACCACCCTGGCGTTGCCAACGTGGGCGTAGCGGCCAGGGGTGCAGGTGAGCACGATGACCTGGCACTCACGACCGGCCGTGGCGATGGCGGCGCCCATGCGCGCCAGGCGCGACGGATCGCTCCAGCCGAGTGCGTCGTCGAGAACGACCGGCGCTCCTCCCCCGCCGGGACTGACGATGGCGGCACAGGCGAGCCGGCTGAGGACGCCGATCTGCTCGCGTGCACCGGCGCTGAGCTGGCCGATGTCGAGGGTGACGCCGTCAAGCGTGCGACGCGCCACCTTCAGATCGTCGTCGAGTTCGATCTCGAACGTCGGACCGAAGACGATGCGGCCGAACCGTTCGATGTGCTCCTTGAACGGCGCCACGTAGCGCCTGCGGCTCTCGGCGCGGCGAGCGGCGAACGTCTCGTAGAGGAGTTGAGCGGCTTGCGCCCGTGATTCGGTGCGCTCGTGGGAGCGCTCGAGGTGCCGGTAGTGGCTCTCGGCCTCGCTCAACTGGGCGTGCAGACCACCCTCTCCCTGCAGTTCGAGACGGCCACGCAGTTTCGTCAGTTGCTCCGCGTTGGCGCGGAGTTCTTTGTCGGCACGTTGCGCCGCGGCGCGGGCGTTCTCGCGGCGGAGCCCGAGCGAGTCGGGATCGGCCTCCGTGACCGCTGCCCGAGCCTGCTCCAAGGCTTCGGCGGCCGCGTCGGCGGTGTGCTGCGCGGCCACCAGCGAGGCGCGCAGATCGGCGTCGGACCGTTCCTCCCTTGCAGAGGTGAGAACCTCGGCGGCATGTTCCCGAGCCCTGCGGGCGCTGCCGAGCCTCTCGGCATCGACAGCCTCGTCCAACTCTGCGTGGCTCAGCCGATTTCGGGCCTCCTCGGCGGCGTCGCGGCAGCGGGCATGGTCGGCCTCCCGCTCGGCGGCGATCCGGTCGGCTTGTGACGCCAGCAGCTTGGCCTCCTCGAAGTCCACGGGAAGTGGTGGATCCGCCGGTCGTTCGGCGTCGTAGCCGTCGATTCGCTTGGACAGACCCTCGATCTTCTGCACCATGACGTCGAGCGTGAGACCGTGTAGGTCTCGCTTGATCGTTGCGATCGCCTCGGCGCGTTGGCGCGCGGCCTCCTTGCGCCGCTCCCCCGCTCGCCGCGCCTCGTCCAGGGTCGCAACGCCGCCTGACTCGCAGAGCCGGGCGAGCGTGGCGCGGGCCTCGTAAAGTTCCGCCGCCCTGCCCCTCGACCCACCACTGGCCCGAACACTCACCTGGACGATGTCGGGAACGGTGAGCTGGGTCTCGTCGACAACGGGAACGCTGCGGGTGTCGCCGGCGGGGAGCGCAACCTCCTCGCCGGCGATCAGCAGGATCACATCCGAAAGAGCGGTCACGTCGAGCGACGCCGCAGCACTCCCAGCGGCCACCTCGGCGCGTACCGCCGCGAGATGGGCATCCTCGATCCGTTCGACGAGGTCGTCGTCGACTCGGGCCGACTCGAGGTGTGCCTCAGCAGCGCTCAGGGCCGCCTGAGCCTCGACGACCCGCTCGCGACACTCGTCCAGCTGAGCCACTTCGATCCGCCGGCGGTGGTGACCACAATCGTCGTTGGCCTGCTGCTGTGCGACTCGGGCTTCACGAAGCGCCTCACCGGCTGCCTCAAGTGCCTTGTCAGCCACCGTGGCCCGCGCGGCGACGGACGAGAGAATCGGGGCAGCCCTCTCGGCGGCGGCTTCGAGTGCCGCCAACTCTCCACGCCGGTTCTCGACATCCTCCAGCAGCCCGGCACGGCGTTCCCAGTCCCCATCGATCCGGTCGCGCTCGGCAACCGTGGCTCGGTGGTTCGCTTCGTGCGTCGCGACGTCGTCTCGGAGTCGCTCGACCCTGACCCACTGCTCGCTGAGTTCCTGCTCGTCGCGCTCGGCGCAGCGGCTCGCCTCGGCAAGCCGCACCCCGTCGCCGAGGCGACGCTGCACCTCATCAGCGTCGGCTTCGATCGCCGCGATCTGTTTCTCGATCTCGGTCACGGTCTCGGCGGCCTCTTCCACACTGCGCTCAGCCGCCCTGCGCCCGGTCGGTCGCTGGCCGGTCGGGGTCCAGTACCTCTCCCGTTCGGTGCAGATGCGGTCCCAGAGGTCGTCCTCGCGTCCCGCCGTGGAATCGCCACCGGCTGCGGCATCAAGCGCCCGGCCCAGCGAGGGCACGTCGAACAGCGGCAGAGCCACCTCCGTCCCCTGCTCGATGCACAACGCCTCCCACAGAGCCCTGTCGAGTGTCTCGTCGAGAATCGCCGTGACCCGCTGGTGTGCCTCGCGCCCGGTGAGTTGCTCTCGCCGGGGTTCGAGAATCTCCAGGCGCGTCTGCGGCTGTCGGTGCCAGCGTTTCGAGTAGGCGAACCGGTAGTCCCCAGAGGAGAGTTCGACCTCGACTTCGGGCCCGGCGTCGCGGTGCACGGGCCGGACGTCCAGCACCTGCTTGGCCTTGGACGAGTCCGGAACCTTCAGGATGAGGTCGAGGGATTCAGGGATGCAGGTCTTGCCGACCTCGTTGTCGCCCTCGATGATCGTGACACCGTCGGCGGCGAAGTCCACGGTGCAGTAGGCGACGCCGCGGTAGTTCTGCAGGCGGACCCGGTGGAGTCTCATCGCCCCGCCCCCACGAGCCCGTGCAGCAGGTCGCTGGCGCCCCGGCACTCCACGGCACCATCCGCGAGTCTCATCGCCCGGCCCCCACGAGCCGGTGCAGCAGGGCCAGCGCATCCCGGGCCACGACGGCTTGCTCGCCGGATTCCGCCAGTTCCCGCAGATCACCCAACGCCTCCTGGGCAAATCCGGAGAACCCGAGATCATCGATGTCCGCGTCGTCGGGTAGCACGGCCAGGTCGCTGCGGCGTTCCCAGAACTCGACCGCGCCGAGCAGATCGGACTGATGGTCCAGGAGGTCGTCGAGTCGCGCCTTCTGGGCGAGGGAGATCTGGCCGACCAGGGACAGCTTGAGGATCGTGCGCTCCTTACTGTCGAGAGCCGAGAGCCACTCCTCGAGGGCGTAGATGTCGGCGTCACCTGTCAGTTCCCACGGCTGATGGACGAACCCCCAGGTGCCGACGTGCCGGGACTCGACCTGAACCCGGTCGGCCTCGAGTTCGACGACCAGCACGTTCCCCGGGTCTCTCTCGTCATAGTCCGTCGGCTCGGGTGCGCCCGCGTACCAGATCCGACCGGTGCCGCCGGCGTCGGTGGTCGAGTGACGATCCCCGAGCGCCACGTAGTGGATCACGCCGGCGTCGAGTCGGTCCTCGATTCCCGCGAGCGAGACGAGCGCCGGGTCGTTGCGATCCGGGGAGAGCGAGTCGAGCGCGCCGTGACCGGCGACGATCCGGACGGTGCCGGTGGCGCTCAGCCCACTGCAGGCGCCGGCCACCAGATCGGAGAGCGGACGCTTCGTCGGCCACGGGGCGGGCACCAATTCGACACCGGGCGCCACCTCGACGGGGTCCGGATTCTCCAGCACCACCACGTTGACGGGGCAATTGTCGGCGAAGGTGGGCGACCCGTACACCGCTGACGCATCGAGCGGGTCGTGGTTCCCGGGCAGAAGGTAGAACGTGACCCCGGAGGTCGCCGCCATCGCATCCAGCGCCCGCACGACCACCCGGCGCGCCACCTGGTTCGACTCGAACACGTCGCCACACACCACGACGAAGGCGCAACCTTCGGCTTCCGCCAGCGCACCGATCGTGCGGACGGCCTCAAGGCGGGCGGCATCGAAGCGGGCCTGCGCCTCGGCCGCAAGGAAATGCCTGGTCATGCCGAGTTGCCAGTCGGCGGTGTGGATGAATCTGACCATGCTCGGGAGGATACAGAGGCGGTGTGACAGCCTCCGGGAATGCGGACTGCCGATCGCGAGGGCGGGGTCGGCGTTTCGATAGCGAGGGTGCGACAATGGTCGATGATGTCACAGGTATTTCCCTGTGAATCCGAACAGGTGTTGTGACTGTCGCAGGGGTCGTGTAGAGTACAGGTACCGGTCACTGACCCCTGCTGCTGTGGGGGTCGAGCTTCCCCAACCGGCTCGTCGGCCCCGCCGACCCGAACCCGACAGCGACGCGTTCCCCGGGGGAGCCACCGATGACCAACCTGAACCTCTTCTCGGACCTGACGACTCCTGCTGCTGTGGCCGGAGTTGGTTCAGCCGGTGCTCCCACCTCGGAGCATGGGCCGGATCGGCGAGAGGCATCGGCGTCACCGGTCATTTCCCCTGCCGGTGCGCAGGCCTGCGGCGAGCCGTCGCCGGGGCGCCGGGCGGGTCGGCAAGATGCGTCCGCGTCGCCTACCACCTTCCCCGCCGGTTCGAAGGTCTGCGCTGAGCCGTCGCCGGGGCGCCGGCCGGGTCGGCAAGATGCGTCCGCGTCGCCTACCAACTCCCCCGCCGCTGCACCAAGCGCCGGCGAGCCGTCCTCGGTGCAGCTGTTGGGGTTGTTGGATGCGCTGGTGTCGGGGTTGCGGTCTTTGGGCGGGGAGCGCCTGGAGGAGCGTCTGGTGCTGGTGGGGCGCTGCGAGGCCCGGCTGGCGGGCGTGCGGACCGAGACGGTCGCCGCGCTGGCGGGCCGTGATGGTGAGGCGCGCGCGGCGGAGGTGCTGCGGGGTGACTTGAAGCAGTCCCGGGGCGGCGCCAAGCGGGAGGTGCAGTTCGCCGGGCGGCTCGCTGATCTGCCGGGCACCGCCGAAGCGCTCGCCGCGGGGACCATCACCCCTCAGCACGCTCGGGCGATCGCGGATGCCTCTGCGCACACGCCGGTCGACGAGGCCGAACTGCTGGCCGCCGCCGAGAAGGAACCCGCCGATGTGTTCGGTCACACGGTCCGGGATCACGTGAACGAGCGTTCCGCCGGCGAGGACCTCGAGGAGCGGCGGCGCCGCCAGCGCGCCCAGCGCGAGGCGAACATCAAGCAGCAATCCGACGGCATGTACAAGCTGTTCGGCACGTTCGACCCTGTCGCCGGGGCACGTATCGAAATCGCGCTCGCGGCGATGGCCAACAAGGTCTGGCACGCCGAAGACGCCCGCAACCGTGCGACGCCCGCCCAGCGGTACGCGGATGCGCTCGAAGCGCTCATCACCCGCCAAGGCGCCGGGAAACCCCAACGCGCCACGCTGGTGATCGTCGCCGACTACGACCTCGTCGCCGGGCAGTTACGCGATGCCCGCCTGATCGACGGCACCCCCCTGGCACCCAGCGAACTCCTCCGCCTGGCCCTCGACGCCAACATCCTCCCGGCCCTGTTCGACACGAAGGGCCAGCCCCTCTGGTTGGGCCACAAGTACCGCCACGCCAACACGGCGCAGCGCATCGCCCTCGCCGTCCGAGACGGGGGCTGCGCCGTCTGCGCTGCCTCCAACAGCTTCTGCCAAGCCCACCACGTGATCCACTGGGAGAACGGAGGGCCCACCGACATCGACAATCTCGCCCTGCTCTGCGGTGACTGCCACCACAAGCAGATCCACGAACTCGGCGCCCAACTCACCCGAGGCCCCGACGGCAAATTCAGCCTCGAACCCCCACCCAACCGACCACCGCCCACGGCCCGCAACGGCAAAGCCCACACGAGCAAACGCGGCCCGTCGGGCCACCCAACCAGCACCGCCGGAGCGTGCGGCACCGTCAATCAACCCCTCCGACGCTGACAACAGCGCCGCCGGCAACACCGCCCGAGCCGCCGATCACGGAGGCGGGGACGCCGGGGGACGGCGCCGGCGCGATTTCGCCAGACGCGCCGCCGACGGCCACCGGCGGCCCCGCCGGACAGCCAGCACAGGCGACCATTCCGAGGCCGCCGCAGCGCCACCGGCGGCCCCGCCGGATAGCCGGCGCAGGCCGCCGTGCCGGGCGTCAGTCGGTGAGCAGGACGGTGGCCGTGCCGGCGAGGACCGCTTGGTTGCCGTCTCGCGCCAGCCAGACGTCGCAGTCCACAAGCAGGCCCTCGGCGCTGGGACGCACCGCAGTGACCTTGCCGCCGGCTACAAGCCGGTCCCCGGCGAAGACGTTCCCGAGGAACCGGACCTTCACGCGGCGGAAGTTCGCCGGTCCGCCCGCCCAGTCCGTCAGCATGTCGATGACGTAGCCCATGTTGTTGGGGCCCTGGTTGACGGCCCTGTCTCCCAGCCCCAGCCGGCGCACATCGTCGACGTCAAAGTGGATGGTGTTGGGGTCGCCCATCAGCGCCGCCATGGTCTTGATCTTCTCGGCATCCACCGATTCGATGACCCTCTGGGGCAGCTCATCGCCCACGTTCACCTCGTGGATTCCCGCCGCACTCACAGCTGCCTCGGGAAGACGAACGAGTTGGTGCAGACGCCGGCGATCTCGCCGTCGGGCGCCACAACCTCCAGGCGGAAAGTCAGCAGGTCGAACGTGCCGATCGCTCCTCCCTGCTTGCGTTTCACATCGGTGATCTCGCCGCGCACGTCGTAGGTCACACCCGTGCGCATCGGCACCCGCACCTCCATGTCGCACTCGCCGAACATGGGGCCATCGGCGGCATTGGTGTAGGCCAGTTCGAACAAGTCAGCGATCGACAGCCCCATGCCGCCATTGGCTACGTAGTAGCAGAACATGGGGTGCGCCAGGTCGTCGTCGCGCTGCGGCGAGCCAATCACGTCGTTGGTGAGCCAGTTGCGGTAGTGCTCCACGTCGAACGTGCCGCCCGGGAGCCGCCGGCCGACAAGTTCCTGCATCTGCTCGAAGGGAACCACGGCTACAGCCCTGTCCAGGTCGTGGCGCTCGCCTCGCGTGCGTTGCGCAACGAATCAGAAGCGCGGATCGGACCGCTAGTTGTGACAACCGGGGAGGTTGTCCCTGGGTGGAGGGGATTGAGGGTTCACAGCAGAGAGGAGGGGGTTGTCAAAGTTCGTCGGTGCCGGCCAGAGCAGCATCGGGGCTGTGGCCGTAGCAATGTTCCAGCAGACGTGCCTCGGTGATCTCGTCGCCGACCACCTCGCCCACGATGGCACCCTCGCGCATGGCGATAACCCGGTGACACACGCCCACCAACTCGCCGAATTCCGAGGAGATGAACACGACCGCCTTGCCCTCGGTGGCAAGCTGCTCCATGAGGAGGTAGACCTCCTCCTTGGCGCCTACGTCGATGCCGTGGGTGGGTTCGTCGAAGATCAGCACCGAGGCGCCCGAGCGCAGCCAGCGGGCCAGGACCAGCTTCTGCTGGTTCCCGCCCGACAGCCAGGCCGCCGGCGTCAGATCCGACGGGGTCTTGATGTCGAGATCACGCACGGCCGCCAGCGAGGCGCTGCGCTCCTTCGGCGCCGACGGCACGGGCAGGAGCCGCGCCGTGCGGAAGTTGCGCAGCGTGCCCAGAGTGATGTTGCGACGCACGTTGAAGTCTCTGATGAGGCCCTGGTTGCGACGGTCCTCGGGCAGCAGCACGATGCCGGCGGCGATGGCGTCGGCCGGCTTGCGAATCGTGACCTCCTCGCCGCGCAGGCGGATCGTGCCGCCGGTGCGGTGGTCGGCCCCGAAGACGGCGCGCATCAGCTCAGTACGTCCCGCCCCTACCAGTCCGGCCACGCCCAGAATCTCGCCGACCCGAAGGCTGAACGAGGCATGGTGAATCTGCCCGGGCACCTCCACGTCGGTCGCCTCCAGCGCCACCGGGGCGTCGGGTGGTCCACCGATCCCGCGATGGCGACGCCGTTGCAGGGCAGTGGCGCTTGCGTCCTCGCCGGTGATCTCCTCGATGAGCGTGCGGGTGTCGAAGGCCTCGGTGGGGCGGTCGTCCACCACGGTGCCGTCACGCATCACCACCACCCGGTCGGTGATGGCCAGGATCTCCTCGAGGCGGTGTGACACGTAGATGACCGCCACCCCGGCGTCGGAGAGGTCCGCTATGACCGCGAACAGGTGCCTGGTCTCCTCGTCGGTGAGCGACCCGGTGGGCTCGTCAAGCACCACCAGACGGGCCTGGGTCACCAGGGCCCGGGCGATCATCACCAGCCGCTGCTGCGCGGCGGGCAGCGTGCGGATCGCCACGTCGGGGGCAATGCCGCCGCCGAGGCGCGCCAGCACCTCGCGGGACTGGCGCCGCAGCTTGCCGAAGTCCACCAGCACGCCGGCCCGGCGCGGGTAACCCAGACCCAACTCCACGTTCTCCGCCACCGACAACTCGGGCACCACCGACAACTCCTGGTGCACGAACGACAGCCCCAGCAGCGTGGCGACGTGGGGGTTGTGCAGGTGGATCTCCTCGCCGTCGAGCAGGATCCGCCCCTCGTCGGGCGCAGTGGCCCCGGCCAGGATCTTGATGACGGTGCTCTTGCCGGCGCCGTTCTTGCCAACCAGGCCCACGACCTCGCCGGGACGGATGGCCAAGGAAACGTGGTTCGCGGCTCGCACGCCCGGGTAGTCCTTGACCAGCCCTTGGACCTCCAGGAAGACGTCGCCGGTTGCTGTGGCCGGGGCGGCTGCCGTGACGCTCATGTCGTCACCCTGCTACCTGCGCCGCAGCATGATCTGGCTCACCAGCACGCCGAAGATCAGGATCACGCCCTTGGCAATGTTGATCCAGGCGTTGGAGATCTGCAGCGACAGCAGGCCCACCTCGATGACCCGCAGGAATAGCGCGCCCACGATGGTGCCGGGGATGTTGAACTGCCCGGGCCGGAAGACCGCAGCTCCAAGGAACACCGCCGCGTAGGCGTCGAGCAGGAAGGCGTCGCCCAGGTTCAGGCGGATACCCGAGATCCCGGCGGTGAGCAGCAGGCCCACAAGCGAGGCCAGCAGGGCCACTATCACGAAGCCAAGCAGGCGGACGCGGGCCACCGGGATGCCGGCCAGCCGGGCGGCTTCGGGGTTGCCGCCGATGGCGTACATGTAGCGCCCGACCTCGGTGCGGTCCAGCACGATCCACGCCACCGCCACGATGCCGAACGCAATGAAGACGGGGCGTCGCAGGTCCCAGAACTCCACGTTCCGGGCCAGGTCGACGTAGAACGGCTGGGCGCCGACGGGGATGGTGATGGACCGGTTCTGGGTCCAGAGCTGTTCGACGCCCTTCAACCCCACCAATCCGGCCAGGGTGATGACGAAAGACGAAGCCCCCACGTAGGAGATGAGGAAGCCGTTGAACAGACCGACGGCCGCGCCCACGCCCAAGGCGGCCAGCATCGCCACCCACCACGGCTGGTCGAAGTTGACCATGAGGGCCACGGCGGTGGCCCCGGCGAGACCGACCATGCTGCCGAAGGAGAGGTCGAAGTCGCCCATCGCCAGCACGAACGTGAGAGCCGTCGCCAGCAACAGGAGCGGCACGAACGACGACGGCAGGAACAGCACGTTCTGCACGTGGTTCTGGGTGAGGAAGATCTCCCTGTCGAGGAACTTGAACACCAGGACGACCGCCCCGAAGACCACCACCAGCCCGTAGCGCGCCAAGAACTCCGGCACCCCGATCCGGCGCCGGCCCGCCCGCGGTGTCGCCGTGGGAGTTGCTGCGGCCCCGGCGTCCCACTCGCCGCTGTCTGTGTTCTGATCGTCGGTCACGCCGGCTCTCCTCGGTCGTTCGGCCTCTGCAACTTAGTCGCGGGCGCCATGAGCCCCCAGAACGTAGGAGGGGGACGCAGCAGGTCTGGCCACGTCCCCCTCCCATGCGGGTCTGGTTACCCGTAGCGGTCGCCCGTTACGGGGTTCGGTTGACCGAACTCAGCCGATGTTGCTGTATTCGGACGCCCAGCGGGTCTCGAAGAATTCCACGTAGTCCGTCCACGAGGGATCCGTCGGGGTCGGGTACGGGCCCCGCCCGGGCTGGCACTCGTCGCCGAGATCCTCCGGCGTCACGATGAACGGGATCGAGAACTGCACGGCGTTGCCGTCCGCGTCCTCGTAGTAGGGGCGCAACTCGTCGCTGAACTGGACGCCCTTGGCGAAGTACGAGGCAATCTGGTCGATGGCCACGTAGCTGCCCCACTCCAGGTTCTCCTCCGAGGAGGCGTCCACGCCGCCGGCCTTCATCTGTTCCTGCGTCGAGCAGTTGGCATAGAAGGTGAGGACCATCGGGCGATCGGGCGGTGACACGCCGGGGAAGCTCTCGACGATCACGGGACCGACACCCAGCGCAGCGAGGTCGAAGGTCAGCCAGAAGGCGAGCGAGTCGGGGGCCTGCAGCAGCCAGTTGGCCGCCGCGTCGGCGGCGGTGCCGATGACGTCGGCGAAGTCGACCATCTCTTCGGCGCCGATGGTGACGCCCGTGCCCTCGATGGCGGCACGCAGCGAGTCCTCCCGGTCGGAGCCCCACTTGGCGAAGCCGGCGCTGGAGATCTGGACCGGGCCATCCTTGCCGCGGTTCTCCATCATCCACTCGGCCAACACCTGGCCAAGCGCGGCGTCGTTGGGGTTGAACGAGCCGGCGTACAGGTGGTAGAAGCTCTGCGTTCCGCCGGAGTTGACGAAGGGGATGCCCGCGTCGCGGGCCCGGGCGAGACCCTCCACGATGACTTCGACGGTCGTGCCGTCGGTGACGATGGCGTCCACTCCAGAGTTGATGAACCCCTCGAGGCACGTCTGGATCTGGTCGGGCACACCCTCGGCGTCGCAGTACTCCCAGTCCCAACCGAGATAGTCCACGGCGTCCTTTGTGGAGAACTCGAGGCGCTGCGCGGCCTCCGAGGCGCCCAGCACCTGCAGGTAGCCGATGGTCAGCTGCGGGACCTCGACGGCCGGGCCGGTGGGCCAGGCCCGAGGGCTGTCCATCGAGGCCTCCGGCGGGACCCAGCCCTCGGGCTTGTCCACGAGCGCCGGCGGGGCCATGTCATCCATGGGTTCGTCGGCCGGCTCGGGCGGCGGAGGTGGGGGCTCCGGTGTGGCCGCAGCAGCGGCAGCCTGGGCATCGGCCCCGGCCTGCGCCGCCTCGGCGGCTTGACGCGCCGCATCGGCGTCGGACTGCGCCGCGGCGGCCTCGTCGCGGGCTGCGGCACCGTCATCGCTGGCACAGGCGGCCGCCAGCAGCGACAGCGCCAAGGTCAGCGACAGCAGTCGCCACATCGTTCGTTTCCGGTAGAGCATGTCTCCCTTCCCTCGCCCCTCGGGGCGCTTCTCACGTGAAGATCAAACGTCGGTTTGGGGGAAAGCTAGCAGCACGAACGGGGATTTGAAATACCGCTCACCGGTCGTCTACCAGCGGCACGCCTGCGGTATGGCGGGGTGCTCGATGGCAGGGTATTTCTTGTGCAGGGGCGCCACGACCTCCTCGCCGAAGCGCAGGATCTGCTCGCGGGCGGCCTCGAAGCTGGGGCCGGTCACCATGCGGAAGCGCATGGTGAAGTACTGCACGCCGTACTCCTCGTGATACTGCTCCAGGCGCTCGCGACACTGGGCCGGCGTGCCGATCACGATGTGCTCGCGGGCACTCTCCGCGGTGATCTTCTCGGGCGAATCGAAGGCGGGATGGTGGGCCAGGATCCCCTGGTTGCAGTAGAAGCGCATTTCCGAGACGTAGTGGGTGCCGAACTCCGCCGCCGCCTCCTCGAAACTGTCGGCCACCCAGCCGTTGCGCATGAGCACCACGAACGGCTCCTTGCCCAGCGACTCGGCGCGAGCGCGGTAGGCGCCCACCTGCGACTCCCAGGTGTCGGAGAGGATCGGGAAGTCGTCGCACGTCCAGCTCTCGGCGTAGGTGGCGCAGCGCTCGATGGAGACCGGGAACTGCCCGCCGCCCCAGAACGGGAACCGGGGCTGCTGGTAGCAGTCCGGCGAGAGCACGCCGTCGCGCACCGAGTAGAAGTCCCCGTCGACGCTGAAGCGCTCCCCCTTGGCGGCCAGCGCCTGCTCGATGATCCGCACGCTCTCCAGGTAGCGGCCCAGCATGCGCTCGCGGGGCACGCCGAACTGGCCCCAGTAGCCCTCGTGGAAGCCCCGACCCCAGGTCATGAACAGCCGCCCGCGCGACAGGTTGTCGATGATGGCGCACTGCTCGGCCACGTGCATCGGGTGGTACAGCGTGTTGACCAGGCAGTAGGCCCCGATGGCCACGCGATGGGTCTCCCGAGCCAGGATCATCAGCAGGTTCAATGGCGAGCCGAAGTACGACTCGGTGCGCCCATGTCGGTCGGGAACCTGGATCGAGTGGAACCCCGCCCGCTCGGCCAGCACGCACTCCTCCACCAGGGCGTTCAGCGTGGCGGCGGCGTTGCGCCGGTCCGGCAGGGGTTGGTCGTATCCGCCCGCGTTGGTGTCGACGAGATAGCCGATGCGCATAGGGGACCTCCCGGTTCTCCGCTATTCGAACCCTGCGCCCAGCGAGCCAGGCCGCGGAGGCCTCAGACCTGCCGCTCGGCGGATTCCCAGTAGGGCTCGCGCAGCACCCGCTTGAGGATCTTGCCGGTGGGGGCCTTCGGCAGCTCGGCCACGAACTCCACCGAGCGGGGCTTCTGGTAGGAGGCCAGGTTGGCGCGGGCGGTGGCGATGATGTCGTCGGGACCGGCGTGCATCTCGGGCTTGAGGACCACGAACGCCTTGACCGACTCGCCCCAGGTGTCGTCGGGCACCCCGATGACCGCGCACTCCAGCACCGCGGGGTGCTTGGCGATGGCCTCCTCCACCTGCACCGAGTAGATGTTCTCACCGCCCGAGATGATCATGTCCTTGGCCCGGTCCACGATGAACACGTAGCGATCGTCGTCCCAGCAGGCGATGTCGCCGGTCCACATCCAGCCGTCGCGGATGGTCCGGGAGGTCAGGTCGGGGCGGCGGAAATAGCCCAGCATGTTGGCCTCGGAGCGCACGACGATCTCGCCGGGCGTGGCGCCGTCGGTGGGCACGTCGGTGCCGTCGGGATGCACAACCCGCACCGACGTCACGAAGCCCTCCCGCCCACAGGAGCGCAGCCGCTCGGGGCGGTGGTCCTCGTGGACGGCCCGCAGATGGTCCTCCTGGGACAGGAAGCACATCGTGGTGCCCTCGGTCTGGCCGTACCCCTGGATGAGAGTGCAGGGGAAATGCCCCAGCGCCTCGGTGATGACCCGCGACGGCATCGGGCCGCCCCCGTACTGGATGTTGCGCAGGCTGGAGATGTCGTAGCGGTCGAAGCCCTCGACGGCCATCATCCAGTTGAGCATCGTGGTGACGCCCAGGAAGGCCGACACCCGCTCGGCCTCGATGAGGTCCATCGCCAGCTGGGCGTTGAAGTTCATCAACACCAGCGGGCAGCCGTGGGCCAGATAGTTGATGGCCAGCACCACGGGAATGTGGAACATCTGCCCCGTGAGCATGTAGACGTCGCTGGGCACGATCCGCTCGGCCACGGTCTGGTTCAACATCCCGAACCAGCAGCTGCGGTGGCTGTGCAGTGCCCCCTTGGACTCCCCGGTGGTGCCGCCGGTGTAGAGGATGAACAGCGGGTCGTCGCCGCCGACCGCCGCCGAGCCCGCCGGCTCATCATCGGAGGAACTCGCCACGAGGCGCTCGTAGCTGCCGTCCCCGTCGGGGCCGTACTGCAGCCAGTGCTCGACGCTGTCCACCAGGCCGGACAACTCACCGGCTGCGGCGTAGTAGTCGGGGCCGCTGATGTAGGCCCGGGGCTCGCCGTTGTCGGTGATCTTCTTCAACTCCGGCGGCGAAAGGCGCCAGTTCATGGGCTGCGCCACCAGCCCTGTGCGCCCGCAGGCGAAGTACACCGCCGCGTACTCCATCGAGTTGCGGCTCAGAACACCAACCCGGTCACCCTTGTTGAGTCCGAGGCCACGCAGCCCGTTGGCCAGCCGCCGGACTTCGCTGTCGAAGTCGGCCCAGTTCACCCGCTGCCCTGTCGTGGCGTCCACGATGGCGGTGCGGTCGGGCGTCTGCCGGGCCCACTTCGCCGGGATCTGGCCGATGTTCATGGCTCAGTAGGGCCGGTCGAGTTGCAGGTGGCGGCGTTGCAGCTTCCAGGCGCCGTCCACGAGAACCACGGTGTCGGTGTACACACCGCTGGAGAGCACCGTGAGGGCGCCGTTCTCCACCGAGATGAGGATCAGGGTGGAGACCGCCGTGACAGACGTGTCGGTCTCGTCGATGAAGTAGATGTTGGTGACGCAGTGGCGCCGCTGGTCGGTCTGCGACCCGTGCGCGCCCTCGAACAGGCCACGGATCGCCTCCTTGCCGTCGAAGGCCATCGGGTCGTTGCCGGCGATGACGATTTCGAAGACGCTGTCCTCCAGGAACAGGTCCATGATGAACTCCAGGTCACCGCTGTCGTAGGCGGTGCCGGCCCGGTTCAGCAGGCCGGTGATCGCAAGTGTGTCAGCCATGGGACTCCTTGGGATTCGGGGGTGTCGTGGGTTGCGGTTCCTGTTGTGGTGGGTTCGGATGCTAGGAGACTGCTGAGTAATGGCCATTTCGCCATCCCCGCAAGTCCCTGACCTGGGCTTTCGTAATCGAGAATCGGGCCATTCGGGGATTACTCAGCACACTCCTAGGCGGCTGCTGAATGCTTCGGCTCTGCGCGACCCGGATCGCCGGTCAGTGGATTCCGACGTCCGCCGGAATGACGGAATTGCACCAGCCGAAGCGACTCGACACTAATCGGCAGCGTGCTTGGGGGTTGCCGGCGCTCAGCCGAGACCGATCTGGTCGACGGTGCCCCGCCAGGCCAGCGATCCGCCGTCGATGAGAACGTGGCCGCCGTTGATGAACGATGCCGCAGGGCTGGCCAGGAAGCAGACCAACTCGGCTACCTCCTCGGGCCGGCCAAGGCGCGGGATGAGGCTCGCGTTGATCAGCGCCCTCTCGAAGGCCACCGGGTCCTCAGCCTGCTCCACGAACCGGGTCACCATCCCGGTGGCGATGGCACCGGGGCCGTAGCAGTTGACCCTGATGCCGTAGGGGGCCAGGTCCACGGCCAGGTTCTGGGTCTGCAGGCGAATGCCGCCCTTGGAGGTGCCGTACGCGGAGTTGAGAGGATAGGCGGACTGCGAACTCATGGAGGCGGCGTTGACGATGGAACCGTTGCCGCTCTGCTTCAGGTACGGCACGGCGTACTTGGCACACACCCAGGGCGCCACGGCGTTGACCTCCAGGACCCAGCGGAACACCTCGATAGGCATGGTCTCGACGGACGCCTGATCCCCGGCGCGCGCCGTCTCGTGCACTCCGGCGTTGTTGTGCAGCACGTCGATACCGCCCAGCTCCTCCGCGGTGGCCGCCATCAGGGCCTTCACCTGCTCGGCGTCGGTCACGTCGCAGGCACAGAACGCGGCCGTCCCCCCGGCGGCGCGGATGTCGGCGGCCACCTGCTCGCCGGCCTCGGCTGAAGAAGCCAGATCGCTGACCATCACGGCGGCGCCCTTCGAGGCGGCAACCCGTGCGGTGGCGGCACCCATGCCCCCTGCCGAGCCTGTGATGACGAACCGCATGCCTTCGATGCTCATCGGTATTCCTTTCTGCGGCGCGTCCGGTGTTGCCGGGATCGGTTGCGCGGCCAGCACCGGGCCGGGCCTCAGGCCGCCGGGCGGAACGTCGGCGGCATGTGCACCGGCGAGCGCGTGAACACGCCCACGGAGGTGGATTGACGGGATTGCGTCACTCGAAGCGACTCGACACTTCTCCGCAGCGTCCTCGGCGCTCGGCGGCGCTCACTCGAAGCCGAGCTGGTCGATGGTTCCCCGCCAGGCCAGCGAGCCGCCGTCGATGAGAATGTAGGCGCCGTTGATGAACGATGCCGCCGTGCTGGCCAGGAAGCACACCAACTCGCCGACCTCCTCCGGCCGGCCGAGGCGCGGGATGAGGCTCGTGTTGATGAGCGCCTTCTCGAAAGCCTCTGGATCCTCGGCCTGCTGCACGAACCGGGTCACCATCTCGGTGGCGATGGCGGTGGGGCCATAGCAGTTCACGCGGATGCCGTACGGCGCCAGATCCACGGCCAGATTCTGGGTCTGCAGCCGGATCCCACCCTTCGAGGTGCCGTAGGCCGAATTGCGGGGGTAGGCCGACTGCGCCCCGGTGGAGGCGGCGTTGACGATGGAACCGTTGTCGCTCTCCTTCAGGTACGGCACGGCGTACTTGGCACACACCCAGGGCGCCACGGCGTTGACCTCCACGACCCAGCGGAAAACATCGATGGGCATGGTCTCGACGGAGGTCTGATCGCCGGCGCGCGCCGTCTCGTGCACGCCGGCGTTGTTGTGGAGGACGTCGATCCCACCGAAGCGGTCGGCGGCGGCCGCCATCAGCGCCTCCACCTGCTCGGGGTCGGTCACGTCGCAGGTATGGAAGGCCGCTGTGCCCCCCGCCGCGCGGATGTCGGCCACCACCTGCCCACCTGCCTCGGCGGAGGAGGCCAGATCGCTGAGCATGACGACGGCGCCCTTGGAGGCGGCGACCCGCGCCGTTGCGGCGCCGATGCCACCGGCCGATCCCGTGATCACGAAACGCATTCCTTCAATGCTCATTCCTGTTCCTTTCCTGGGTTGGGTGTGACTTCGACCCTCTGCGGGGTCTCGAGAGGTATGACGGTGTTCGGCGATGCCCGGCGAGCGGTCAAGCCGCCGGCCGGAAGGTGAGCGGCATGTGCACGGGCGAGCGGGTGAACACGCCGACCGCGGTGGGCGGACCATGCACGAAGGCGATGTCGTCCATGGCGTCCAGCAGTTGGTTGGTGCCGGTCTCCACCTCGGTGAGGGCGAGGATGGCGCCGACGCAGAAATGCCGCCCCAGGGCGAAGGAGGTGTGATTGGCCGCGGCCGTGAAAGCCTTGTCCATGTCCAGATCCTCCCGGAAGATGTCGAAGCGGTCGGGGTCGTCGTACTTGCGCGGGTCACGGTTCGCCCCGGCGAGCAGGCAGGTCACCGTAGCCCCGGCGGGGATCGTTCCGCCCGACATCTCCACGTCCGTCGCCGTCTCGCGCATGATCATCTGCACCGGCGGCGTGTGCCGCAGCGTCTCGGCGAAGGCGTTGCGGATCAGGCTGCGGTCGGCGCGCAGCGCCTCCATCTGCTCGGGATGCTCGATGAGGCGCCAGAACATGTTTGCCATCGACTTGTCGGTGGTCTCCCCGCCGGCGGTCAGCAGCAGGCTCACGAATGCCTTCACCTCGATGTCGCTGAGGCGCTCCCCGTCGATCTCGGCCTGGCAAAGCGTGGTCAGGAGGTCATCGCCGGGCGAACTGCGTCGTTCGGCGATGATCGGCAGCATGTACTCCTGCAACTCATCACGGGTGCGGATGCCGGCGGCCATGACGTCGGGGTCGCCGATCAGGTTCGACAGGAACGCCATGATCGAGCTGTACCAGGCATGGAACCGGTCGTGGTCGGACTTGGGCAGGCCCAGCATGTCGACGATCACGTTGATGGGGAAGCGGGTGGTGTACTGCTGCACGAAGTCGACGTGCCCCTCGGCCCGCCAAGCCTCGATGAGTTCGGCGCTGTTGCGCTCGATGACGGGTGCGAACTTCTCCCGCAGATCGGCGCCCCGGAAGGCCGGCGTGACCAGGTTGCGGTGCCGCGAGTGGTCGCGGCCCTCCATCTGCAGGATGGTCGGCCCGTGCACCGGCTCGAGTTGCCACTCGTAGTTGTTGGACGTGAAGGCCGGGTCCTTGAAGGCGCGCTCCACGTCCTCGTAGCGGCTGATCATGTACGAGTTCATGGCCTCGTGGAAGTACACGGGAAACTCGTCGCGCATCAGCTCGAGCACCGGGAACGGATTCTCGGAGAATTCCGGCGAGAGGATGTCGGGGGTCGTGGCATCTCCATTGCTCGGCGGTTCCGTGCTCGGACGTGCTCCGGCCCCGCGGCCTGTTGCTCCAGGTTGCGGGCACGACCCGAGCAACTGTCGCGCCCGAACGATATCAAACAAGCGGTTGACAGTCCGGTGGCATTGGTACAGTCCTACGGTGTGGGGAGCAGCGTTGAGCCCATGAGCGCCGGGGGCGAATCGGGGGCGTTCGCTCTCGAGGCGTCAGGGCGCGATCCTCGCCCCGACGCCACCCCTGAGGGCCTGCGCGGCGGGCGCTGCACCTCGTGCGGCTATCCCATGCTCTACCGGCCGCCGCTGTGTCCGTCCTGCGGCGGTTCACCCGTTGAACGGGCCACGTTCGGACCCGGCGGGACGGTCTGGAGTTCGACCGTTCTGCGCATTCGCGTGGCGGACCGGAAGCCGCCGGCGGTTCTCGCCTACGTGGACTTTGACGAAGGCCCGCGTGCCCTCGTGCACGTTGACGGCTCGACCGACGGACCTCTACGACCTGGCACCAGGGTGCGGCTGCTCGGGCGCAACGACCGCGGTGACCCGCTGGTGAGGGCGACGGACGCTCCCGATCACGCGGACCGCAGGACACGGCCGTGACCGCCCGACCTCCTGGGCGCGCACGTCGCAAACCAGCGCCCGGCGCGCGCACCGGACTGAACGGCCGCTCGTGAGCACTCCTGTCTCCGTCTGGGGAGTCGGTACCAGCCGGTTCGCTCGCCAGCGCGATACCCCGCCGAGGGAGCTGGCGTGGCAGGCCGTCACCGAGGCGCTTGGCGATGCCGGCGTAACGCCCGCGGCGGTCGAGGCCGTGTATGCGGGAACGGTGTTCGGCGACCCCGGAGTTACGACGCGAACACTGCAGCACCTCGGCATCACGGGAGTTCCGATCGTGACGGTGGAGAACGCCTGCGCCAGCGGGACCACGGCGTTCCACGAGGCGCAGGTGGCCGTCTCCCACGGCCGCTACGAGGTTGTGCTGGCATTCGGTATCGAGACGATGACGGCCGTCTTCGACGGGCCCATCGAGCCGCTGGACTCCGACCCGGAGGGCGCCCAAGGCTTCGCCATGCCCAGCCTCTACGGCATGGCAGCGCACCGCTACCAGCATTGCCACGGCGTGACACCCGCGCAGATGGCGCTCGTCGCGGTGAAGAACCGGCGCCACGCGCTGGCCAATCCCCGCGCGCAACACGCCGGGGAGTTCACCGTGGAGCAGATCCTGGCGTCGCGCCCGATCTCGGACCCGCTGACGCTGCTGCAGTGCTGCGACATCAGCGACGCCGCCGCGGCCGCGGTCCTGGGCCCGGCTCGCCGACACGGCGCCGCCGGGAGCGCCACCGACGTGACAGTGCGATCCACGGAGCTCGCCTCAGGACGGGCATGGGATCACACCACCGATCTGGTCTGGGGCTGGCAACTCGTCGCCGACACCGCCAGGGCCGCATTCGAGCGCGCTGGCATCGGGCCCGACGACATCGACGTTCTCGAGGTCCACGACGCCTTCACGATCGGCGAGATCGTGGCGACCGAAGCGCTGGGCCTGTGCGAGCTGGGAGGCGGCGGAGCGCTCGTGGAGTCCGGCCACACCAGTCTCGGCGGCGCCCAGCCGGTGAATCCGTCCGGCGGCCTGCTGGCACGCGGCCATCCCCTCGGCGCTACCGGTCTGGGCCAGATCGCCGAGATCGTCTGGCAGCTGCGCGGGATGGCGGGTAGGCGCCAGGTGGACGGCGCCCGCGTCGGTGTTGTGGAGACGATGGGCGGCGGCACCGCGGGAATCGACGGCAACGCCTGCGTGGTGGCCGTGCTGGAAGCGCCCGGGGGGCAGCCATGAGCACCGCGGCGAGCATTGCCGGCATCGACCTGCTCACGCCCGAGCGCGTCGCCGACCCGTACCCGATCTTCGCCGAACTCCGCCGCGAGCGTCCGGTCTTCTACAACGAGCACTACCGCGCCTGGTTCATCCACCGCCACGAGGATCTACTGGCTGCGTTGAAGGATCCCCGGTTCTCCTCGGACCGCATCCGGCCGGTGTTCGAGCACAAGCTGACCGAGTCACAGCGCACCGAGCGCGCCCCCACGTACCGGATCCTCGGCGAGTGGATGGTGTTCCGCGATCCACCCGACCACACGCGCCTGCGCAAGCTTGTCAGCCGGGCGTTCACGCCGCGGGCGATCTCGCAATGGCAGCCCCGCATCGTCGAGGTCGTCGACAGTCTCATCGCCGAGTTGGCGCCGCGCGGCCACATGGACGTGATCACCGATTTCGCCTACCCGCTGCCGGCGGTCGTGATCGCCGAGATGATGGGTGTGCCCCCGTCCGATCGGGACCTGTTCAAGGACTGGTCCGACGACCTGATGGTGCTGGTGTTCGGCGCCCACGGCGTCGAGGGGCGGCGAGAGCGGGCCCAGAGCGGGCTGTTGGATCTGTCGGAATACCTCGGCGGTCTCGTTCGCCGCTTCCGGGCCGCGCCGGCGGAGAACCTGATTCACACGCTCATCCGCGCCCAGGAGGGTGACGACACCCTCACCGACGACGAGATCGTCGGCACCTGCATCCTGTTGCTGTTCGGCGGGCACGAGACCACCACCAATCTGATCGGCAACGGGCTGCACGCCCTGCTGGCGCATCCTGACCAGTTGGAGCGGTTGCGCGCGCACGACGACGCCGAGTACCTGCGAGCCGCCGCTGAGGAGATCCTGCGCTTCGACGGCCCGTCGAAGATGCAGGTGCGCATGGCCGCCACCGACATCGACGTGGGCGATGAGGTGATCCGCCGGCACGACATGGTCTACCTGGTCCAGGCGGCCGCCAACCGCGACCCTGAGGTCTTCGCGGATCCCGACCGGTTCGACCTCCAGCGCAACCCCACCGACCATCTCGGTTTCGGCTTCGGGCTGCACTACTGCCTCGGCGCCGCCGTGGCCCGCCTGGAAGGGTCGATCGCCCTCGACGCGCTCGCCCGGCGGCTGCCCGACCTGCGCGCCGGTCCCGAGCCCCCCGAGTGGCACCCCACCCTCATCAGTCGCGGCATGGCCTCTTTCTGCGTGTCGTACACGCCCAGCGAGGGGGTCGCCGCATGAACAGACCGGATCCCGGAGGCTCCCCGGTCGTCTGCCTGGCCGGCAAGAGCGCCGCCGTGACCGGTGCCAGCGGGGACATCGGGCGCTCAATCGCCCTTGCCCTCGCCGCCGCCGGCGCCGACGTGGCACTGCTGGCGCGCCGGCGTGAGCGTCTCGAGGCGCTGGCGGCCGAGGTGCACCACATGGGACGGCTGGCGGCGGTGGTACCGGTCGACGTGACCGACGCCAAGGCTGTGGCGGAGGCCGCGGCACTCTCCGCCGAGCAGTTGGGCCCCATCGACATCCTCGTCAACAACGCCGGGGGGGCCCGCTTCCTGGCCCCCGCGCTGGAGGTCGCAGAGGGCGGGTGGACCAAGACCGTGGCGCTCAACCTCACTGCGCCGTTCCTCTGCGCGCAGGCCTTCGGCGGCCCGATGGTCGAACGGGGCACCGGCTCCATCGTGAACGTGGGCTCGGTGGCCGGCTTGCGCCACCTCGCCGGAATGTCGGCCTACACCTCGGCGAAGGGCGGCCTGTTCGCCCAGACGCGCGCCCTGGCGCGGGAGTGGGCACCGCACGGCGTACGGGTCAACGCCGTCGCACCCGGCTTCGTCGCCACGTCCGGCTGGGACGCCTTCGACCCCGACGAGGTCGTCGCAGCCTCCGAACTCTCCATCCCGCTGGGCCGGTGGGCCACGCCCGAAGAGGTTGCAGGCCCCATCGTCTTCCTGGCGTCCGGCGCCGCCTCTTACATCACAGGTGCCACGCTCGTGATCGATGGGGGGATGCTGGCGTGACCACGCCCCCGGCAGCCCCCGCCCGGACCACCGGCCGTCCGCCGGACGCAGATTCTGTCGGAACCCAAACCCTGAGAACCCGAGGAGAGACCGCATGAGCGCCGACCTGGAACAGCGCATCGCCCGCATCGAATCTCGAGAGTCGATACGCGAACTGGTCTTCGACTACTCCACCGCCGTCGACGATCGTGACTTCGACCGGATCAACGAGATCTTTTGCGACGACGCCACGTTCGGCCACGCCGACGGTCGCGACAAAACTGTGGGCCGGGAGGCCATCGTCGACTTCTACCGCATGCGCACCGGGCTGATGGGACCGACCTACCACTATCCCCACAGCCACCGGATCGATTTCGACGACAACGACCGCGCCACGGGGACGGTGCTCGCCCACGCCGAACTGGCGTTGGAGGGCACCACCTACCAGGTGGGGCTCCGCTACGCCGACACGTACAGGCGCGACAACGGCGCGTGGAAGTTCGGCTCGCGGACCGTCTGCTTCCTGTACTTCATGCCGTTGAGCGAGCTCGTCAACGGCGGACTCGGCGCCCCGGACCGTAAGCGCTACCCCGACGTCGGCCCCGTGGCCGCCGACCTTCCCGAAACGCTGGCGACGTGGCGCGCCTCCAAGGGTCTCGACTGATCACGGCTGCCAGGCTGTCGTGACGAAACCGCCGCGCATACGCTGAGAGAGCCCGCCCGACGCAAGGACCGCACACCATGACCACCGCAGTTCCTCGAACCTCCGCAGAGATCGTCACGGACATCGTGACGGCTTGCAGTGCCCTCGCCGCCAACGGCTGCGACACCGGCATCGGCGGCCACGTCAGCGTCCGCGCCCCCGGCGAGGACGCCCTGTGGATCAACGCCTTCGACCGCACCCTGGGGGAGGTCGGCCGCGACGACGTCATGAAGATCGACTACGAGGGCAATCTCCTGGAGGGCAACCGCTTCATCAGCCCCGGCTGGGAGTTCCACGCCGGCATCTACGGCCAGCGCCCCGACGTGGGCTCGATCGTGCACACGCACGCCTTCTGGATCTGCGCGCTGGCGTCGATGGCCCGCCCCCTGAAGATGCGCCACAACCTGTGCACGCTGTTCTACGAGGACCAGGTCATGAGCCCCGACGATCACTTCGATTCGATCGGTCCCGTGATCGGTGACCGCTCCACGGTGCTCATCCCGTGGCACGGCGGGATCACCGTGGGGCGCAGCCTGCCCCGTGCCGCCGCCCTGCACGTCACGCTCGACGCCATGGCACGCCTCGACGTCACGCTGGAACCCACAGGCGCCCCGGAACTCCCCGAGGAAGCTCGTCTGCCGATGCGCAAGCTCATCGACGAGGTGGCCGGGTACCTGGAGCAGACCTGGGATCTCATGGTCCGCCAGGCCGCCGACTACCGCCACAGGGGCGTCTGACCTGCTGCTCGCACGTAGATCGGAGCCAGCCGCAACCGGCTGACCCAAGGAGATCCCGCGCCATGACCGCCGTTGCCGCCGATCTCCCCCGGGCCCTTCCCCCTCGACGTGATCATGTACATGATCGGACTGCCGCTGGAGGACCACGAGACCTTCCGCCGCTGGGTGGACCTGGGCATCGAGTTCCAGTCCAACTTCGCCGGCGACCCTGAGGTGGAGCGCAGAGGCCTCGAGGCGCAGGCCCAGTTCGCCGACTACCTCACGCCGATCATCGCCGCCCGGCTGGCGACCCCGGCGAGGATCTGCTGTCGAAGATGCTGCTGGGAGCCTCCGACGGCATCTCGATGGAGGACTGGGAGGTGCGGGCCTTCACGAGCCTGCTGGTGAGCGCCGGCGGCGAGACCACCGACAAGGCGCTGGCCTCGATGGTGTGCCGGTTGCTGGAGAACCCCGAGCAGATGGAGGCCGTGCGGAAGGATCGCTCGCTCATCACCGCGGCCCTGGCCGAGACGCTGCGCCACTCCAGACCTGTGCAGATGATCATGCGCCAGGCCGACTATGACGTGGAGCTGTCGGGCGGCGTCGTTCCCGCCGGGGGCACTGTGGCCTGTGTGCTGGGGGCGGCCAACCGCGATCCCGATCAGTTCGACGATCCTGACATGTTCGATATCGGTCGCCACGACCTCGACGTGGCCAAGGCTTTCAACGCCGCCGCCAACCACGTGGAATTCGCCCTCGGGCGGCACTTCTGCGTGAGGGCGCACCTGAGCAGGGTGGAAGTGGAGGTCGCGATGGACGCCCTCCTGGACCGGCTGCCCGCGATGTCCTTCGCGCCGGGCTTCACCGCGGAAGAGACCGGCGTCTTCACCCGCGGCCCCCGCTCGGTGGATCTCGTCTTCCAGCCCGCCGCCTGAAGACCGGTACCGCCGGTGGCCCGGCCGGGGGGTCGGTACCGCCGGCGGGCTACGGTTCCCCGCAGTGAGCGCGCACGGCACCAGCGACTCGGTCGGCCTTGACGGTGAGGCTCGGCGCGCCGCCGAAGGGCTCTCCCGCGTGCCGCTGCTGTGGAGCCTGGCCGAGAAGGTTGCGCCGGCCCATACCGCGCTTGTCGTCGTCGACGTGCAGAACGACTTCTGCGCGCCCGAGGGAATGATGAGCGCCGAGGGGCTCGACGTCAGCGCGGCGGTGACGGTGGCTGAGCGGCTCGAGGGATTCATCGCCGCGGCCCGGAGCGCCGGCGTGCTGGTCGTCTTCGTCCGCAGCGTGCTGTCGAGCGACGACAACCGCTACCTGAGCGATGTGATCCTGGAGCAGGCCACCCGGCGCCGGGCCGGCAGCTACACGCTGCGGCGGGTCTGCGTGGACGGCGCCTTCGGGGGCGACTTCTACGGCAACGTGCGGCCCGCCGCCGGCGACCCTGTCGTGACCAAGCACCGCTACAGCGCGTTTCTCCGCACCGACCTTGAGACCATCCTGCGCACCGCCGGCACTCGCACTGTCGTCCTGGTGGGGGTGGCCACCAACGTGTGCGTCGAGACGACCGCCCGCGACGCCTTCATGCGGGATTTCTACGTGGTGCTCTCCTCCGACGGCACCGCGGCCTACAGCGAAACCGAGCACGAGGCCACCCTCGCCACCATCGACCGCTACTTCGGCCAGGTCGCCTCCATAGCCGACATAGCCGCCGCCTGGAACAGCTGACGGGCCCCAGTTCACCGCCTCGGTCCCAGGCCCTGGATTCCGGCCTTCGCCGGAATGACGAAGGCGCGGGGGCGGTCGTCAGACGGACTAAGCCGCCGACTTATTGTTGAGTGTTTTGGTCGGGATTCCTGTACCCTTCCCCAGTCCGCCAACGGCGGGCACACGGACCCACGATCAGTTTCTGGAGGAATCTCCATGTCCGAGACAGCAAAGATGCTCGAAGCCAATACCGCCTATGCCGAGGGCTTCAGCCAGGGCGGGCAGCCCATGCCCCCGGCCCGCTCCGTAGCCGCGCTGGTCTGCATGGACGCCCGCATTCACCCGCCGGCGATGCTCGGCCTCGATCTCGGTGACGCCCATGTGATCCGCAACGCCGGCGGCCGGGCTTCCGACGACGCCATCCGCTCGCTCATCATCTCCTCCACGCTGCTGGGCACGCGGGAGTTCCTGGTGGTGCACCACACCGACTGCGGGATGCTCACGTTCTCCAACGACGACCTGCGCGGCATCCTGGCCGACCAGCGCGGCAGCGATGCCGGCGACATCGACTTCCTGCCGTTCAGCAACATCGAGGACAGTGTCCGCGAGGACGTGGCACGCATCCAGGCAAGCGAGCACCTCGACTCGTCGATCCCCGTGCGGGGATTCGTCTACGACGTGGACACGGGCGCCCTCACCGAGGTCAACTGAGCGGACGGGATTGTCGAAGCCTCGGCCCGTCCGGGACAATCCCCCGGACCTGCGCCGGGCCGGGGGTCGGTTCTGTTACTCGTGTGCCGAGCCGACACCCCGGGTGCCGCGCTTGAACTCCCCGCCGAACAACGCCACTTGCGGCACGTCGTCGGGCCGGTCGGCCAGGTTGATCATGACCTGCAGGAGCACGTCCGCCCCGGCGGCGAGGTCGGCGGGCGCCGTGTACTCGCCAGGGTTGTGACTGAGCCCCTTGTGGCTCTGCACGAACACCATCCCCGTGGGACAGACCCGCGCCAGCATCTGAGCGTCGTGGCCCGCCCCTGACGGCAGCCGCTTCACGCTGTGACCCAGGCGCTGGGCGGTGGCCTCCACGAGGTCCACCACCGGCAGATCGAAGATCACCGGCTCGAACCGGGCCATCGGTTGGGTGGAGATCTCCACACCCTCGCCCGCCGCTATCTCCTCGATGCTCGTCGCCATCCGGCGTTCCGCCTGCTGGAGTTCCTCCTCGTGGATGTTGCGCATGTCCACGCAGACCCGCGCCCGGCCGGCGACCACGTTCACCAGGTCCGGGTGCAGATCGATGACCCCCACGGTGGCGACCTGATAGCCGCCGATGTCATCCGCGATCTCCCGCGCCGCCACCGCCAGACGGGCGGCGGCATAGCCGGCGTCGTGACGAAGCTCCATCGGCGTCGTGCCGGCGTGGTTGGACTGACCCGTGATGCTCACCTCGGTCCACGAGATGCCCTGCACTCCGGTCACCGCCCCGATGGTGATGCCCTCCTGCTCCAGCACCGGTCCCTGCTCGATGTGCAACTCGACGAAGGCGAACGGCGCGGGGGCGGGGCACGGCGCGGCTCCGCGGTAGCCAATGCGGTCGAGTTCGGCTCCCACCGACACCCCGTCGCTGTCGGTGACGTCGAGCGCCTCCTCGACGCTCATACCACCGACGAACGTGAAGCTCCCGAGCATGTCAGGCGGGAAGCGCGACCCCTCCTCGTCGGTGAAGAAGGCCACCGCCACGGGTCGGTGCAGCCGCACACCGGCGGTGCTGAGAGTCTCGATCACCTCGAGGCCGGCCAGTACGCCCAGATTGCCGTCGTAACGCCCGCCGGTGCGGACCGTGTCGATGTGGCTCCCGGTCATGACCGGCGGGCCGTCGGTCCGGCCGGGATAGACGGCCACCACGTTGCCGACAACGTCCACCGTGACCGACAGGCCGAGGTCGCGCATCCAGCTCACGACCAGATCCCGCCCGTCACGGTCCTCGCCGGTCAGTGCCAGACGGCAGTTCCCACCGTCGCCCGTGTCGCCGATCTGTGCCAGCGCCTCAAGGCGGCCGAGCAGCCGGTCGATATCTATGCGCAGATCACCGAGGTCGTCGTTGAGCATCCCGGACTTCCTTCTGTCGTTGTTCGCTCGCCTAGTGTTCAGCAGGACGTGCGCAGCGTCAACGCGCGCGCACCTCGGGAACAGGAAGTCGGTGGCGTCATGGACATGGTTCACATCGAGTTCTTCGTCGAGCCCTTCAACGAAGGTTCTCCCGGCCCACACGTTGAGGCGGCAGTCGCCGCCTTCAACGACCTGGGGCTCGAGACCGAGGTCGGTCCGTTCGCCACGACCGCTTCCGGCGACTCCGAACGGATCGCTCAGGCCACCGCCATCATGGTCCGCGAGTCGCTGATGGCAGGTGCCACCCGCATCGCGCTGCGCCTCGAGCGGCACCCTGACGCGCAGGCGGCGACGGACGGCGCATGAGCGACGAGGGGCATCCGGTCTGGCGGATGCTGCGGCCCGTGGCGGCGGCGGTGGGTGGGGAACTGCTGCCGCCGGCCGAGCGCACACCCGGCGACATCCCCTTGGATTTCGAGGGCGAGACGGTGGGTGTGCTGCGCCTGCACGGTCTCGACGGCGCCCTCGCACGCCTGATCGAGACCATCGAGCGCGAGCTCGGCGACTCCCTGGAGCGTCTCTCACGCACCGACAAGCAGGTGGCGGTGCGTCTGCTCCACGAGCGCGGCGCCTTCCTGCTGCGCAAGGGCGTGGAGGACGTGGCGACGGCGATGGGCGTCAGCCGCATCACCATCTACAACTACATCAACGCCATGGAGCAGCCGGCGCCCGGCACGACGAGCCACACGGCCTAGGTGGCTGGTGAGTAACGGACGGCGGGCGCCGGCGAAGGCCGGACCCTGGATTCCGGCCTTCGCCGGAATGACAGATGAGGGATCCCGGCGCATTACTGAGCGCCCTGCCTAGACGGCTTGGGCGACCCCGTGCTCGACCCCCGCCATCCACAGGCCGAGCCGCTCCACGGTGGCGTCGGCGCGGTCCAGGATGCCCATCAGCCGGCCCTCGTAGATCACGCCGATACGGTCCGAGAGCCCCAACACCTCGTCGAGGTCTTCCGAGATCAGCAGCGTGGCACAACCTGCGGCCTTCTGCGCCACCAGTTGGGAGTGGATGTACTCACCGGCGCCGATGTCCACGCCCCGCGTGGGCTGGGAGGCCACGATCACCTTCGGGCTGCTGGACAGCTCCCTCGCCAGGATCAGCTTCTGGATGTTGCCGCCGGACAGGTTGGAGGTCGGCACATCGAGGCCCGGCGTCTTCACGGCGAAACGCTCCACCAGCTCTCGGCAGTGCTCGCGGGTGGCACCGAGGCGCAGGAAGCCCCTCCTCGAGAACTCCGCGGAGTTGTGGTTCAGCAGCATCAGGTTCTCCGCCACCGAGAAACCCCCGACGATGCCGTCGCGCATGCGCTCCTCGGGCACGTAGGACAGGCCGGCCTGGCGCACCTGGCGGGGATGGCGGCCCGTCACGTCGCTGCCGTCAATGCGGACCGTGCCCTCCCGCGGCGGGCGCAGACCGGCGATGGCCTGGGCGAGTTCCGGCTGGCCGTTGCCCGACACCCCGGCGAGCCCCAGGATCTCACCGGCATGCACGCCGAAGGTGATCCCCGCCACGGCGTCCTCGCCGCGGTCCCCCTCCACGTGGAGATCGCTCACCTCCAGCAGCGGATGGCCGATCTGCACCTCGGGGCGGTCGGGGACCATCTGCACCGGGCGCCCGACCATCATGCGGGCCAGTTCGGCACGACTGGTCCGCGCCGGTGCGGTCTCGCCCGTGACCCGGCCGTCGCGCAGCACGGTGATGCGGTCGGACACCGCCATCACCTCGTGCAGCTTGTGCGAGATGAACACCAAGCCGCGGCCGTCGTCGGCCATACGGCGCAGCACGACGATCAATTCGTCCACTTCCTGCGGGGTCAGCACAGCTGTCGGCTCATCCATGACAAGCACGGCCGCCTCCCGGTAGAGGGCCTTCAGGATCTCCACCCGCTGGCGCTCCCCCACTGCCAGCTGCCAGATCACGGAGTCGGGATCCACCCGTAGGCCGTACATCTCGGAGAGCTCGCGGATGCGTTCGGCCACGGCCGGCAGGTCGGTGAGGGGTCGCCGCCGGGACCTCAGTCCCAGGGCCACATTCTCGGTGACCGTCAGGGTGGGGACCAGCATGAAGTGCTGGTGGATCATGCCGATGCCACGCTCGATGGCGACCGACGGGGAATCGATGGTCACTCGCTCGCCACGCAGGCGGATCTCGCCGCGATCGGGGCGGTACATGCCGTAGAGGATCTTCATGAGCGTGCTCTTGCCCGCTCCGTTCTCCCCCAGCAGCGTGTGCACCTCACCGGCGGCGAGATCGAAGTCCACGGCATCGTTGGCCAGCACGCCCGGGAACTGCTTGGTGATCCCGCGCATCTCCAGCAGGTGCGGTGCCGCTGCGTCGGTCACCTCGGACCCCTCCGTCACGTCAGGTTGCCTCGCTGTCCCCGCCCGGTGGTGACCTGCGGGACATCGCCTCCCGGCTGTCGGGCCACAGGTCTCGCGACCTGCGGCCCGACTCCGGTCGTTCTTGGTTGCTAGGAGCCGGTGTCGATGCTGCCGTCGATGATGCCGGCGACGGTGTCCTCACCGATCTGGCGCACCGCCGCAGCCAGGCCGTAGCCGTCGTTGTAGGCAATCGACAGGCCGCCGTTGGCCAGCGTGATCGTGAACGCCTCGCCACCCTTGACGCCACGGTCGATCGCATCGGCGATCTGCGTCAACACGACCTCCCACTCGTACACCTGCGACGCCACAACCACCTCGGGCGCCAACTCCGTCTGATCGGCCTGGGTCCCGAACCACGCAACATCCTCGCGCTGCGCCACACCCACGGCACCCACAACCAT
The DNA here is from genome assembly GCA_963668565.2 of Acidimicrobiales bacterium. GTDB lineage: Bacteria > Actinomycetota > Acidimicrobiia > Acidimicrobiales > CATQHL01 > VXNF01. Next base: position 1,951,542 of record CAXXMX010000010.1, on the reverse strand, counting down.
CTGCGCCGAACCCGTCATCACGTCCGCGCCCTGCGACACGTGCGCCTCAGCGGTCTCCGCCGCCCTGGCCACGTCACTGAACGACTCGGTGTACACCACGTTCACCGTCACACCGGAGTCCTGCGCGCCGGCGCCCGCCACGAAACCGTCCACGAACAACTTGGCGTCGCCGACCTCGATCGGCCCCACAACACCCAGCACGCCCGAGGTGGTCAACGCCGCAGCCATCGACCCCAACACGAAACCACCCTCATCGGAGGCCGCCGTATAGGCAAACACGTTCGGCAGACCGAACGTATCCGCCGCCGTCCCCCACGCGAACGAAGTGTCCGGGAAGTCCGGAGCGATCTCCTGCAACGACCCGCCGTACTGCGAACCGTGCGCGATCACCAGATCGAAACCGTCCGCCGCATAGTCGCGAATCGCCACCGCCGCGTCCTCGACGATGAACGTCCCATCGGTGATCTCCACCTCCAACTCACGCGTCGCGCCCAACGCAGCCACACCCTCCACGATGCTCTGCGTGAACGCCAAATCATTCGACGCCGACGGCGCCACAATCGCCACCCGCAACGGTGTGTCGATGCCGTCGGAGGCCGGGCCGGCCATGGCTCCCATGGTGTCGATGCTGCCGTCGATGATGCCGGCGACGGTGTCCTCACCGATCTGGCGCACCGCCGCAGCCAGGCCGTAGCCGTCGTTGTAGGCAATCGACAGGCCGCCGTTGGCCAGCGTGATCGTGAACGCCTCGCCACCCTTGACGCCACGGTCGATCGCATCGGCGATCTGCGTCAACACGACCTCCCACTCGTACACCTGCGACGCCACAACCACCTCGGGCGCCAACTCCGTCTGATCGGCCTGGGTCCCGAACCACGCAACATCCTCGCGCTGCGCCACACCCACGGCACCCACAACCATCTGCGCCGAACCCGTCATCACGTCCGCGCCCTGCGACACGTGCGCCTCAGCGGTCTCCGCCGCCCTGGCCACGTCACTGAACGACTCGGTGTACACCACGTTCACCGTCACACCGGAGTCCTGCGCGCCGGCGCCCGCCACGAAACCGTCCACGAACAACTTGGCGTCGCCGACCTCGATCGGCCCCACAACACCCAGCACGCCCGAGGTGGTCAACGCCGCAGCCATCGACCCCAACACGAAACCACCCTCATCGGAGGCCGCCGTATAGGCAAACACGTTCGGCAGACCGAACGTATCCGCCGCCGTCCCCCACGCGAACGAAGTGTCCGGGAAGTCCGGAGCGATCTCCTGCAACGACCCGCCGTACTGCGAACCGTGCGCGATCACCAGATCGAAACCGTCCGCCGCATAGTCGCGAATCGCCACCGCCGCGTCCTCGACGATGAACGTCCCATCGGTGATCTCCACCTCCAACTCACGCGTCGCGCCCAACGCAGCCACACCCTCCACGATGCTCTGCGTGAACGCCAAATCATTCGACGCCGACGGCGCCACAATCGCCACCCGCAACGGCCCCGAGCGCTCTACCGGCGGAGGTGGCGGTGCCGCCTCGTCGGTCGCGGGCGCATCGTCGGTGGCGGGCGCATCGTCGGTGGCGGGCGCATCGTCGGTGGCGGGCGCATCGGCCGGCTGGGGCGGCGCCGGCGGTTGCGCCTCGGTCGCCGAATCGCTGTCACCCCCGCAGGCGGCCGCCAGAAGCGCCAAGGCCAGGAGTGGCCCGACCAGTCCGAAGAACCTCTTCCGGGTTTTGATCTTCCTCATCTGTCCATCCCTCATCGTTGTGGTGTGGGCGCCATTGCACCCGCGCGGACCGCGTACAGACTAGACGACACACTCCCCGCTGGAGACCGCGACCGGGGCCCACTCTGACTCCCACGTCGAATCGCTGCGCCGCCCCCTCGCGACCGGGGCCGGCGCGGCAATTTGATCAGTGCTCGACGCCCCGCCGGAACGGCCTGGTAAGCGCCGCCGGCGCGCCGATGCGGTGCGTCACGACCACCAGGGCGATGATCGTGACCGCCGCCGGAGCCATCTCCGTGAGTTGCGCCGCCGCCCCGCTGAGGATGCCCAACGTCTTCCACTGCAGCACTGCGGCGGTCACGACGCTGAAGAGCAGCGACCCCGCCAGCACACCCAGCGGGCGCCACGCCCCGAAGTACACGAGTGCCACGGCGATGAAGCCCATGCCGTTGGTCATGTTCTGGATGAAGATGCCCTTCTCGAGCGCCAGCACCGCGCCGGCCGCGCCGGCGAGGGTGTTGGCCAGCATGATCGTGGCATAGCGCGTGCGGGCCACGCTCACGCCGAGACTGTCGGCCGCCTGCGGCGTCTCACCGACCGCCCGGACGTTGAGCCCGAACGTGGTGCGGTTGACGAGCAGGGTCACCGCAGGCACCAGCAGGAACGCCAGATAGATGACGAGGCTGTGGTTGTAAAGGTCCGGGTAGGAGATCTCGAGGCGACCCTCCGGGAGCGTGAAGTCGAACACGCCATCGAAGCCGCGGATGGGACGCGGGGCGCCCACGAGTTGGCGGAACAGCAGGTCGCTGAATCCCAAGCCGAACAGGTAGATACCGATCCCGCTGATGCCCTGCTCGGCGTGAAGGGTCACGGTGATGAACGCGTACACGAGTCCCATGACGAGGCCCACGCCGAGACCCACGAGCATGCCGTACCACGGGTGCCCGGTGCGCGTCGTCGTGTAGTACGCGCCGAACGCCCCCAGCAGCATCACGCCGTCGACGCCCAGGTTGAGCACCCCGCTGCGCTGGCCGATGCTCTCGCCCACCGCCGCGATGAGGTACGGCGTGGCGAGGCGGATGGCGGCGGCCACCGTGACCACCAGCGTGGCCACGGTGAAGAAGCCGCTCCAGCCGCTGCGGGCCGCGAACACCTCGACGGTCGCCACGTCCAGAATCGCGGGTCCCGGGATCATCGGTGCTCCGCGTCGCCGGCCGGCGCAGCCGGAGCGTCCTCGTCCTGCCCGTCGGTGGCGCTGGAGAGTTCACGTTGTGCGTCGGCTTTCGTGTCGATCCGCTCCACCACCCGGCGCGCCCAGTGCACGGCGCGGTCGCTGCTCACGACGAACACGACCACGAGGCCGCTGAGGGCCACGACCAGCGGCGTCGCCACCTGCACCGCCCGCTGCAGTGCGTTCGCCCCGACCAGCAGCCCACCGAAGAGGATCGCCGCAGGGATTGTCCATAGCGGATGCAGGCCCCCGAACAGCGCCGCCACGATGCCGTTGAACCCGGCCAACTGCGTGAATCCCGTCGGGCCGCTCTCGACGCTGAGCCGGTGGGCGACCGAGGAGAACACGAGCACGCCGCCGCCCAGACCCGACATCATCCCGCTGAGCGTCAGCGCCAGCACGATCTTGCGCTCCACTTTCATGCCGGCGTAGCGGGAGGCATCCTTGCTGCCGCCCACGGCGCGGATCTCGAATCCGAGGGACGTGCGCCACAACAGGACGAACGCGGCGATGGCCGCAGCGACCCCCACCACGATGCCCAGGTTCATCCGCGTGCCCCCGAGCAGGATCGGCAGATCGGCATTGGGCGACAACCGTCTTGTCTGGGCGATGTGGTTTCCGGCCTCCACACTCGCCTTGTCGATCATCGGCCCCAGCAGCAGGTACTGCATCAGGTAGCCCGCCACGATGTTGAGCATGATCGTGCTGAGAATCTCGTTGACGGCGGCGTAGGCCTTCAACACGCCCGGGATGAATCCCATGAAGGCGCCGCCGACCGCGCCGGCGATCAGCGCCACGGGCAGCAGCAGCCAGCGGTCGAGGCCGGGAACCGAGAGCACCACGACCGTGGCGAGCAGGGCGCCCGCGATGATCTGGCCCTCCCCACCGATGTTGATGACCGAGGCTCGGAAGGCGATGCAGATCCCCACTCCCACGAGCAGCAGCGGTGTCGCCTTCACGGTGGTGTCGGCGAACTCGCTGACGCCGCCGAACGCACCGGTGAACATGGCGCGATAGCCCTCGACCGGGTCTCCGCCGAACGCCCACACCATGGCCGCACCCACGAGCAGGGCGGCGATCGTGGCCACCACGGGAACCATTGGGCCCATGACGCGCCGCACGATGCGCTGGTTGATCCAATCGCTGATGCGAGCATCCGCCGTCACGGTCTCGGTCACCGCCCCTGATCGTTCCGCCGCCGACCTCACACTGTAGGTACCCGGCGGGCTCCCCGCCGATCACGTCCCGGCCGGGGGGTCCGGTAGCCTCGGCGCGAGTCCTATGTCACCGGTCGATCTGCGCGCCCGCGCCGGCTCCCGCTCGCTCGTCTCGACCGCGGTCACCGAGGTCGGCGGCCGGCCGGCCATCGTCGTGCGGCTCGGGGCCGACGAGTCCAACCGAGCGATCACCGAGGACGCCGGCGCGGCGATCCGGGCAGCCGTCGAGTTGGCCATCGAGAAGCGGCTGCCGATCGTGGGCTTCGTGGCGGCAACCGGCCCCGACGTGGCCGGGGGGATCACGTCGGTTCACGGCTGGGGCATCGCCGCCCGTTCGCTGGTCTCGGCCTCCGGGGTCGTACCGATCATCCTGTGCGTGACGGGTCCCATGCTGTCGGGCCCGGCCCTGCTGCTCGGCGTCGCCGACCTGGTGGTCATGGTTGCCGACGGTTTCGCCTTCGTGAGCGGGCCGGCCATGGTGGAGCAGTTCACCGGCGTGCCGATGGCCGCAGAGGATCTGGGCGGCTCGACGGTGCACGCGGCCCGCAGCGGGGTGGCCTCGCTCGTCGTTGCGGACATCGATGCGGCCAACGCGGCTGTCGGGGAACTGCTGCGCCTGCTTCCCTCGCACGTGGACGAGATCCCCGAACGCCTCCCGACGGCCGATCCCGCCGACCGCCCCACACCCGAACTCGAGGACTTGCTCCCCGCCTCGTCCACCGGCGGCTACGACGTGCGTGCCGTGCTGGAGGCGGTGGCCGACGACGGCTCGGTCATCGAGTTGCGTGCGGGTTGGGCGCCCAATCTGGTGACCGCCCTCGCCTCCGTCGACGGCTTCCCCGTCGGGATTGTGGCGAACCAGCCGCAACATCTCGCCGGCACACTCGACATCGCCGCCTCCCAGAAGGGAGCGCGGTTCGTGTCGTTCTGCGACGCCTTCAACCTGCCCATCGTGACGTTTGTGGACACGCCCGGCTTCCAGCCCGGCAAGGATCTGGAGTGGCGGGGCATGATCCGCCACGGCGCCCAGATGGCGTTCGCCTACGCCGCCGCCACGGTGCCCCGGATCTGCGTGACCCTGCGCAAGTCCTACGGCGGGGCGTACATCGTCATGGACTCGCGGTACATGGGCAACGACGTGGCCTTCGCCTGGCCCACGGCGGAGATCGCCGTCATGGGCGCCAAGGGAGCCGTCGAGATCCTGCACCGCAACGCCGCGGAATCCGAGCGGGCGATCTTGGAGGAGGACTACGCCGCGCGGCTGCTGAACCCGTACCGTGCCGCCGAGCGGGGGTCGGTGGACGCGGTGATCGACCCTGTCGACACGCGCCGGGAGGTGGCGGACGCCTTGGCGCTGCTGTCCTCCAAGCGCGAGGACATGCCCCGCAACCGCCACGGCAACACGCCGCTGTAGGAACGGTCCGGGCCACCCCGAACTGCGATCTCAGTGATCGGGCCGATTGTCGGTATTATTTCGCCGGAAAGGCAGGTGGGTCTTGACAGAGTCCATCACCATCACCGACAACCGCACGGGTGAGTCCGTTGAGATCCCGATCCTCAACGGTGGCGTGGACTCCGGTGGCTGGGCGAAGCTTCTCGGCAACGTCTGGTTCTCCGATGATGCGTTCAGCCACACCGCCATCGGTGAGAGTTCGATCACGCAGATCGTGGGGGCCGAAGGAATCCTGCGCTACCGGGGCTACCCGATCGAGCAACTGGCGCATCGATCGACCTATCTCGAGGTGGCTTACCTGCTCCTCTTCGGCGAACTGCCCACGCCGGACCAGTTCGACGACTGGCAGGACGAGATAACCCACCACACGTACATTCACGAGAACTTCCGCAAGCGCTTCATGGAGTCGTTCCGCTACAACGCCCACCCCATGGGCGTTCTCGTCTCCTCGATCGCGGCACTGTCGACCTACTACCCCGAGGCCAAGGACGTGGAGGATCCCGAGGTCCGGATGCGCCAGATCGTGCGCCTCATCGCCAAGGTTCCCACCATGGCCGCCGCGGCGCACCGCTTCTCCATCGGCATGCCCTTCGTGTACCCGGACAACGACCTGGACTTCACGTCCAACTTCGTGTCGATGATGTTCCGGGTGGCCGAGCCCCGCTACCACTGCCATCCGGCCATCCGCCGGGCGCTCGAGATCCTGTTCATCCTGCACGCCGATCACAGCCAGAACTGCTCCACCACCGCTGCCCGGGTCGTCGGCAGCGCGCACGCCGATCCCTACTCGGTGGTGGCCGCCGCCTGCGCCGCTCTCTACGGGCCGCGTCACGGAGGCGCCAACGAGGCCGTCCTGGCCATGCTGCGCGAGATCGGCAGCTACGAGAACGTTGACCCGTACATCGCCGAGGTCAAGGCCGGCAAGCACCGCCTGATGGGTTTCGGCCACAGGGTCTACAAGAACTACGACCCACGGGCACGGATCATCAAGGAGGCAGCCGACGAGGTGTTTCAGCTGACGGGCAGCAGCCCACTGCTGGACATCGCCCTGAAGCTGGAAGAGGTGGCTCTGGGCGATGAGTACTTCATCAGCCGGCGCCTCTACCCCAACGTGGACTTCTACTCGGGATTGATCTACCAGGCCCTCAAGTTCCCGACCAACATGTTCACAGTGCTGTTCGCCATCCCTCGCACCTCGGGCTGGCTGGCGCACTGGAGCGAACTGATGGAGCAGGACTCGCGCATCGCCCGCCCGCGGCAGCTCTACACCGGCCACCCCGAACGCGACTACGTCCCCCTCGCCGAGCGCGCCTGACGACCCCCCGTCACCGGGCGAGGTGCTCAGCCGAGAACGGGGCGAGGTGCTCAGCCGAGAAGGGTGACGACGTCGATGTGCTGGGCAGGGTCGAAGAGTGCGGCGGCCAGGGCCTGCACGTCGGCAGCCTTGAGAGCAGCGAGTTCCTCGACCAGCCGCGCCGTCGTCGTGAGTTCGTCGTCGGGCGCGTGGGCCCGGCGGAGCACGGCGGCCAGATGATCGGAGTTGCCCTCGTGGGTGTACTCGGCGTTCAGGACCGCCAGGGCCTCTGCCCACTCGTCGGGGTCCGGCCCGTTGGCCACGAGATCGGCCAGGATTTCTAAGATCGTGACTTCGATCTCCTCGATGAACTCCGGGTCACCAGAGGCCACGACCCGGGCACTGACGCCGGGCTCGGGGGTCAGGAACGGCTGCACGGCCGTCCCGGCGCTGTAGGTGGCGCCGATCTCCTCCCGGATCTCAGCGATCAACCGGGCGTCGAGGATCGTCGCCAGCGCCTGGGCGGCCACCTCCAGCGCCACGTCCACCTCCAGCGGCGCCTCGAAGTAGATCTCCACGGCCGTGTTCTGGGAATCGGGCGGCAGCGCAATCTCCCGTCTCACCACGCCGGCCGGCTCGGGGGATTGACGGTTGGCGAACGTGTCGGCTTCGCCGGCAGGAAGCGTGCCCACGTAGGTGCGCGCCATCTGCTCGACGACGTCCTGGCCGATGTCGCCCGCCACGGCGACGATCAAGTCGTCCACGTCGCCGAGTCTCTGCAGGTAGCGGTCCAGCAACGACTCGGGCGTCAGGGCGTCGAGCGCCTCCTGCGACGCCACCGGGGTGTACCAAGCGAACGCGTCGGGGTGGCGGGACTCGAGATAGGCGATCCAGGTCTGCCAGTCGGGGTCGGCAGCGGCGAGGGAGAGGATGATCTCGCCGATCTGGAGCACCTCGGCGAAGGCCTGGTCGTCCACCTGCGGGGCAGTCACCAGGAGATGCAGCATCTGGAACATGGTCTCGATGCCCTCTGCCGCGGCAGTGCCGGCGAACCCCTCCTCGGTCTCGTCGATGAACGGCACGACGCCGACGTTGCGTTCCTCGAGGAGGCGTTGCACCTGCGAGGGACTCAAGCCCGCGAGGCCGCTCTGGCGGACAGCCCGCGTCGCCAGCCTCCCGGCCAGCGCCCGGTCGCCGGGTTCCATGGCGGACCACCCACCCTGGGAGATCGCCCTGAGATCAACCTGCGCCTCGGAGATGTCCGAGGGCACAAACACCACGGTGGCGCCGTTGGCGAAGGTCCACTCGTAGGCACCCTCGATGGCCTCGACGGGACCCTCGGAGACGGATTCGGCCGGCTCGGGAGCCTCCATCAGGGCACTCACCTCGACGGTCCGCTCCGGCACGGGGCCTGGCGCGGCGCCCTCGATGGCGGCCCGCATCTCGTCGGGGGTGGGGACCTCGGAGGGGTCGGCGCCGACTGCGATCACGATCGGGGCGGCCTCGCTCGTGATCCAGCGGAAGTGATCGGTAAGTTCCTCGGGCTGCATCTCCTCGAGCAGGGCATCGACCCGCGCCACGCGCTCGGCCACGGTGCCGATGTCCTCACCCTCCAAGAAGTGCGACACGTACAACCCGGCCCACTCGTGGTCCTGCTTCGTCCCGACGCTCTGGAGCTCGAACTCCAGATCGGTCCGCACGACCTCGGCGGCATGCTCGAGGTCGGCGTCGCTGAACCCGGCGGCCTCCAAGCTCAGCACAATCGACCAGTAGTCACCGAGCGCCGTGGCGAGGTCTTCGGCGCGGAGGTTCGTGCCGTAGAAGCGGATGCCCTCGGTGTAGCTGTACGGATCCCACTTCGCCGGGTCCAGCTGCGAGAGGAACCCCTGCTCGTAGGCGTCCTTCAGGCGGGCGTCGAGCATGAGGGCGAGGAGGCTCTCCATCAGCCGCGTACGCTCCCCGCCGACGGTCCCGCCATCCCAGGGGGGGATCTTCAGGTCCAGCGACATGTACGAGTATCCCTGGCTGGGCGAGGTGGACGTGAGGTAGACCGGCTCGGCGCTGATCGGCGAGAAGGTGTCGGGGGTGGGGGGTGTCTCACCGGCCGGGATGGCGCCGAAGTGCTCCTCGGTGAGAGCCTGAAGTTCGTCGAGGGGCAGGTCGCCGACGGCGGCGAGGGCCATGTTGGACGGCACGTACCAGGCCTCGTAGAAGTCACGCAGCATCTCCGGGGTCATCGACTCGATGGACTCCGCCGTGCCGATGGCGGCGCGCCCCTCGTACGGGGTGTCCACCACGTAGGCGTGATCGAAGACGCGGTTGATGATGCCCGAGCCGGTCTCGTAGCGCAGCCGGAGTTCGTCACGGACGACACCACGTTCCTCGACGACGTCGGCCTCGGCGAGCGTGGCCGCGTGGGCCCATTGTGAGAGGATCCTGAAGGCGGTCTCGACGGCACCGGACTGGCTGGTGACCACGTCGAGTTCGTAGACCGTCTGGTCGTACCAGGTATAGGCGTTGAGGTCCGGGCCGAACTCCACGCCGAGGCCGCGCAGCGCCTCGACGATCTCGTTGCGTGGGTATTCCTCGGTGCCGTTGAACATCATGTGCTCGAGGAAGTGGGCCACACCGAGGCCGGGTTCGGCCTCGTGGAGCGACCCTGCGCTGACCGCCAGGCGGAGCGCCAGGTTGGTGCCGGGCTTCTCGTTGTTGCGGAGGTAGTAGGTCAGACCGTTGTCGAGCGTGCCGATGCGTACCGCGGGATCGACCGGCAGGGGCGCCGGATCGGCGGCCGGAGGCTCGTCTGCGGGTGCCTCCTCGGTGGGTTCCTCGACAGGCTCGGCCGGTTCCGCAGCGGGCTCCGCAGCGGGTTCCTCGGCCGGTTCCGGCGGCGCGGGCGGCTCCTCTGCAGGCTCCTCCGCCGGCTCTTCGGCGGGCTCGTCATCTGGCTCCGGTGCAGGCGGCGCCTCGTCGGCGGGCTCCGGCGCTGCGGGTGGCTCGTCGACGGGCTCCGGCGCGGGTGGCGGATCGGTGGCGGGCTCAGCGGCAGTCACCGGCTCCCGCGGTTCGTCCGGCGTCACCTGGGGGTCATCGCCCGAGCACGCACCCGCGATAAGCACCGCGCTCAACAGCAAAACGATCAGCCGTCGCATCACGAACGCCTCCACCTCTTCATCAACGGGCCCGAATCCACGAGAAAGTAACCGTTCGAGCCTATCGAGCCGCCACGCTGAGACCCGCCGGCTACTCCGTCGGCTGTAGCCGGCGCGGGGAGAGTCCGTCGATCAGACCGGCGAGCGACTCGGGCGGTGGCGTCCCGCACACGATCGAGGCAACCAACTCGCCGATCGCGGGCGACGTCTGGATGCCGGTGCCGCCCTGCCCTGCGCACCACACGAACCCCTCCGCCACATCATCGAAGCCGACAACGGGATGACGGTCCGGAGCGAACGTGCGCAGCCCCGCCCACACCGAGCGAACGCCGCGCACGCCCAGAGTGGTGGCCGCGTTGACGGCGTCGATTCCCCGTGCCACGTCGAGTTCGGTGGCGCGGGCGTCGCAGGGAACGTCCGGCGTCTCGTCGGCCGGCGAGCCGAGCAACTGCAATGGGCCCTCGGGCTTGAAGTAGAAGTCGCCGGCGATATCGACCACCAGGGGCCACCGCCACACCTCCTCCGGCGGCCACCCACTCGGAGCGCCGAACGTGAAGATGGTGCGTCGCAGGGGCGCCAGACCCACCGCCGCGACACCGGCCGTGCGGGCGACCTCGTCGGCCCAGGCACCCGCCGCGTCCACGACGGTGACCGCGGCGAACGACTCGGCGTTCGTGTGCACCTGCCAGCGCCCCCCTGACCGCTCCATGGCGATCACAGGACTGGAGCGCACCACGGTCGCCCCCTGCCGGCGGGCGCCGCGCAGGAACGCCTGGTGCAGACCCGCCACGTCGATGTCGTAGCTGTCGGCCTCCAGAAGCGCTCCGGCGACCCAGGCCGGGCTCAACACCGGGCAGCACTCCCGTGCCTCGTGCGCGTCGAGTGGCACGAGTCCCGGCGACAGCACCGACATCTCCTCCCGGTGGCGCTCCAAGCCGGCAAGCTGCGCCGCGCCGGCCGCCCAGAGGACCGGGCGGCGCGTCAACAGGGAATCATCGGCCCATCCGTCGGCGTCGCTGGACAGGAACTGCCTCGAGGCGACAGTGAGCGCCTGGTTGAGCTCGCCGCCGTACGTCTCGATGTACTGGGCGGCGGAGCGTCCCGTGCTGTGCGCCGTCAGCGAGTCCTCCCGCTCGAGGACCACAACGTCGGCTCCCCGCGCCGACAGCGCATAGGCGGCGGAGACTCCGGCGATGCCGCCTCCGATCACGACCGCGTCACATGACCGCACCTGGGGTACCTCAGCCTCTCGGGGATCGACTCCGCCCGGTCGATCCTAGATGTCACCCAAGCCCGACCCTCCGGCGGACCGCTGCGCGCGTCGGTCGCTGCAGTGCACTCCGACCGCCGCAACCGCCGACGCTCCGTCCGAATGCGCAGGGAGCGGATACTGCCCGTCAGCCAAGATACAGTAAATATCAGCTAACTTACTGTCATTACTTGATATTCTCTACCTGATGGCTCTGCGTTCCGATCTCCACGGGCAGGAGTTGGTCGCCGTCAAGGACGGGGGATCTGCGGAGGCTCTGCGCCGCGAGGCTGCACTGCTCCGTGAGCTCGACCACCCCGGGATCATCCGTTTCGTGGCTTTCACCGAGGACGAACGGGGGTTGCGGTTGCTCACCCGCTACGCCGGCCGGGAAACGCTCGCGACGTGGCAGCCGCGGCGGCTCGAGGAACTCCGCAGGGTCGTCGAGGATCTCGCCGGCACTGTCCACTACCTGCACGAGCGGGGTGTGACCCATCGCTCGATACGCCCCGGTCACGTCGTCATCGACGCACTGCGTCGCCCGCTCCTCTGCGGCTTCTCGGCGTCACGCCGGGTGGTCGTCCCGCACGACATCACGACGAACCGAATCGAGCTTCCGGGCCACCTCGAAGGCGGCGGCACCGATCGCGAGCCGGAGGCTCCCTCCGGTGACGGCTGGTCGGGACCGGAAACCGGCGTCGATACCGCCGGTGAGCAAGTCGCCGACGTGGTCGCGATCGGCGAGACGGTGATCGCGACCCTCCAACGTCTCGACGGGCACAGCGCGCGCTCGGGCCGCAAGCGGGATGAGCAGCGGCTGCGCGAGCGCCTGGGTGCGGTGGCGCAGGCGGCCGCTGGCGGGCGCGTCCTCACAGCCAACGCTCTGGCCGGCCAGATCCAGGCGCTCGGAACCGAACTCGGCACCCCACGCGCACCCCGCAGCGATGACGACGCCAGGACGGCGGTTCACGAGGCGACCGCCGACCCGCCGGCGGCCGATGATCGACGCGGCCGATCCGCAGAGCCGAGCACCGCCACATCCGTCGCCCCCGCAGGGGGCAGGGGTGCGGCCGGCGGTGAGGGCGGTCCGCACCCAGGCGCTCCGTCCGAGGCGGTGTTGCAGCGCCTGCGGGCGCCGGCGGCCCACCGGTCCGGGTCGCGGCGGCGCCCGCTCGGCGGCCGCCCGAACTCCTCGAACCGGTTCCCCGAGCAGGCCCCCTGGCGATCGCGGCGCGCTCGGCAACGTCCGAGGCGGGCGACGCTGCTCGCCGCGGCTGCGGTGTGCGGCGGGTGCGCGCTCGGAACCCTGATGGTCATGCGCCTCAGCGGAGAGGACGCTTCGCCTCCCGCGATGTTGCAATCGAACCAGCTAGGCGGACCAGGGACGGCCGCAGCAGGACCCGCCGGCCGGGGCGGCACACCGCCGGGGCGTGATCCCGGGGCCGTCCCGACTGACACAACGGCCGCAGAACCGCCGACCCAGCCCGACCGAGCACCGGCGAGTGTCCCCGCACCGCCGGCGGGCACCTCGGCGGAGCACTCACGTGTCGCTCCGGTACCGCCGCCACTGCCCGCCGGAGGCCCCACCGGCTGCCGGGCGATAGCCGACGGCTTCCGCGACGTCACCGGTGACGGCTGCGCCGAGCAGATCGACCTCACCGCGGGGTTCGTGTCGGTCGACGGCGCCCGCTACCCCATCGGTGAGGCCGGCGACCAGGTGGCGGTGGGCGACTGGGACTGCGACGGCGTCGCCACCGTGGCGCTCGTCCAACCGGGCGGGCAGGTGTACGTCTTCGACTCCTGGCCGCGACACACTCCCCTGGTCGGCAGGCTCGTCGCCGATCTCCCGCCCCCTGTGCAACTGGCCGACGTGCCCCGCGGCGCCTGCAATGAACTCCTCGTGCGCTACGCCGAGGGAACCTGGCACCTGCCCCTCCCGACCCCTTCGGAGTGAGGAGCCGGCACTCCGGTAAGAACTCGTGGTGCCGGCGACGAAGGCACCTCCGGCACCCGCCGCCTCAGGAACTGAAGGTGGAACGGAGCCTGCTGCGCAGGCCGCCGGAGTCGATGTCCTCACCCCGGAGCCGGGCCAGTTCCCGCAAAAGCTCGGTCTGCTCGCCCTCGAGGCCCTCCGGCGTCTGGACGGCGATCTCCACGAGCAGGTTGCCCCGTCCTCTGCCTCGACCCCGCGGCACGCCCTTGTACCGACACACCATCGTCTGGCCCGACTGCGTTCCCGGCGCGATGCGCAACTCCAGGGGACCGTCGAGGGTGTCGAGGCTCACCCGGCCTCCGAGAGCGGCCATCGTCATCGGAACCTCGACGCGCGCCAGCAGGTCATCGCCACGGCGCTGCAGGGTCGCATGCGGGCGGGTCCGCACACCGACGTAGAGATCGCCGTGCGGCCCGCCGCGCAATCCGACAGCGCCGCGGCCCGACAGCCGCAGCACGGTGCCGGTGTCCACGCCGGGCGGCACGTCGAGCGTGTAGGTGCGCTCGCCCCGTATCCGTCCCTGGCCCCGGCAGGATCGGCAGGGGTTCTCGATGTGCTGCCCCAGACCAGCGCACCGCCGGCACGGGCCCGCCGTCACCATCTGGCCCAGCAGCGACTGGCGCACCTGGCGCACCTGGCCGGTGCCCGAGCAGTCGCCACAGGTCACCGGCTCGGTACCGGCAGCGGCACCCGTGGCCTCGCAGTCCTCGCAGGGCACCGCCAGGGTCACGGTTACCTCCTGGGGACCCCCGAAGACGGCGTCGGCGAGATCGAGTGGCAGGACGGTCTCGACGTCGGCACCGGCGGAGGCTGCGCCGCGGCCTGGCGTCCCGAAGCCACCGAACCCCCCGTCGCCGAAGAACGCCGAGAAAATGTCGAACGGGTTCGACGGAGCCTCCGCCGCCCCGAAGCGGTCGAAATTGGCACGCCGCTCGGGATCGCTCAGCACCTCGTAGGCGGCGGCCACCTCCTTGAAGCGCTCCTCGGCGGACGGGTCATCGGGGTGGCGGTCGGGATGGGAATCGCGCGCCAGCCGCCGGTACGCCTGCTTGATCTCCTCCGCGGTGGCCCCGGTGGAGACACCCAGAACCTCGTAGTGGTCGCGACTCGTCATGGCGATCGGTGGCGCGGCTCGGCCTAGCCGCCGCTCAGCATCCGGCCGAGCTGCCGGCTGATCACCGCCACGGTCGCCATCGCCTGGGGGTAGTTGAGGTGGGTCGGCCCCAGCACCGCGATGGAACCCGCCCGGCGACCCTCAACGAGGTAGGGCGAGACCACCACCGAGCACTCGCTGAGCGGCACCAGCCCCGTCTCCCCTCCGATGGCCACCCGCATGCCCCGGTCCACGATGTCACGCAGCAGCGAGACCACGGCGTAGTGGCGCTCGAGGAGCGCCAGGATCCGCTGCGCCGTCTCGACCGTGCCGAACGCGCGCACGACCGTGGCGTGGCCGCCGACGAAGAGGTGCTCGGCGAGGCCGCCCCCGCCACCGCGCAGGGCATCCGCGGCCGAGGCGACCAGACGCCCGACCGCCGACGGCAACCCGTCCACCGGCACCTCGGCATCGACGGGCCCGCCGACCAGAATTCGCGCCAGCACGTCCGCCGCGTACTCGAGGTCGCGACGATCCGGGATCGTGTCGAGCTCCAGGGCTCGCTGCTCCACGGCGCCCGTGGACAGGACCGCCACCACGAGCACGACGTGGCTGGTGATCTCGACGAGTTGCACCGAGCGGACCACCGCTGAGTCCACACGAGGCCCGACCACGACCGCGGCGCAGTGGGTCACGTCCGACAGTAGCGAGGACAGCGAGGCCAGCACCGACCCCAACTCGCCGTGGGCGTGATCGAAGAACTCGTTGATCTGGCGACCCTCGACCGGCCCGAGTCTGTAGGGCTCCATCAGGGCGTCCACGAAGTAGCGGTAGCCCGCCTCAGTGGGCACCCGGCCCGAGGAGGTGTGCGGCTGGTGCAGGTGCCCCGACTGCTCCAGGGCCAGCATCTCCTTGCGGACGGTCGCCGGCGAGACGCCGAAATCCTGCGAGTCGCACACGGTGCCCGAGCCGACCGGGGAGGCACTGGCGATGTAGCACTCGACGACGGCGCGCAGGATCTCCTCCTTGCGTGGCGAGAGAGCGTCGGTGCGAGTGGCCATGACGTTCCGATGATACCGCCGATGCTCAACGCCCTCCGGCGGCGGCGTTGGCTCTGAGACCCCGTGCGAGCCCCGGGTCTCAGCCGGACGGCATCCGCAGCGCCGACACGAACGCCTCGGGCGGGACCTCGACCCTGCCGATCGTCTTCATCCGTTTCTTGCCGGCCTTCTGGCGTTCGAGCAGTTTCCGCTTGCGGGTCACGTCCCCGCCGTAGAGCCCCGCCGTCACGTCCTTGCGGTAGGCCTTGACGGTTTCGCGGGCAATGATGCGGCTGCCGATGGCGGCCTGGATCGGCACGTCGAACTGCTGGCGCGGGATCAACTCGCGCAACTTCGCCGTCATCTGTCGACCGTAGGAGTAGGCCCCACTGCGGTGAACGATGGCGCTGAAGGCGTCCACCGGATCGTGGTGCAGCAGGATGTCCACCTTGACGAGATCGGAGTCCTCGTAGCCGTCGGGCTCGTAGTCGAGGCTGGCGTAGCCCTGGGTCCGGCTCTTGAGTTGGTCGTAGAAGTCGGTGACGACCTCAGCCAGGGGCAGCCGGTACCGCATCTCCACGCGCTCGGGCGACAGGTAGTTCATGCCCCTCAGGTTGCCGCGGCGCTTCTGGCACAACTCCATCAGCGTCCCCGTGTGACGCGCCGGGGCAATGATGCTGAGCAGCAGGAACGGCTCGGCGATGGCGGCCACCTGGCCGGCGGGCGGCAGCCGGCTCGGGCTGTCCACGGCCACCTCCGAGCCCGCCGTGGTGCGCACCCGGTACTCCACCGACGGCGTCGTGGCGATGATGTCCAGATCGAATTCCCGCTCGAGACGCTCGGTGATGATCTCCATGTGCAGCAGCCCGAGGAATCCGCACCGGTAGCCGAAGCCCAGCGCGGTGGAGGTCTCGGGGGCGTAGTTGAAGCTGGAGTCGTTGAGCCGGAGCTTGTCGAGGGCATCCCGCAAATCGAGGTACGCGTCACCGTCGATGGGGTAGAGCCCGCAGAACACCATCGCCTTGGGCTGGCGGTAGCCGAGGAGCGGCCCCGACGCAGGGCGGCGGGCGTCGGTGACCGTCTCGCCGGCGCGCGCCTCGGAGGTGTTCTTTACCCCGGCGATGAGGTAGCCCACCTCCCCCGCGCCCAGTTCGCCCACCACCGTCGGCGTCGGAGAGCGCACCCCGATCTCCTGGGCCTCGTGCGTGATTGCGGTCTGCATGAAGCGCACCTGCGAGGCGGCCCGCAGGGTGCCCTGCACGACGCGGACCGAACTGACCACGCCGCGGTACTGGTCGAAGTGCGAGTCGAAGATGAGCGCCTGCAGTTCCGCGCCGGGGTCCCCGCCCGGTGCCGGGACCTGCTCGGTGACGGCATCGAGCAATGCGGACACACCCTCGCCGGTCTTGGCCGAGATGCGCAGCACCTCGCCCGCCGGGATCCCCAGGACCTGTTCGATCTCGCCCGCCACCCGGTCGGGGTCGGCCGCCGGCAGGTCGAGCTTGTTGAGCGCCGCCACGATCGTCAGGTCGTGCTCCAGCGCCATCGTGCAGTTGGCGAGGGTCTGCGCCTCGATGCCCTGGGCGGCGTCCACGAGCAGGATCACACCCTCGCACGCGGCCAGCGAGCGCGACACCTCGTAACCGAAGTCCACGTGGCCCGGCGTGTCGATCATGTTGATCCACCACGGACCGTAGGAGAGGCGGACGCTCTGCAGCTTGATGGTGATGCCCCGCTCGCGCTCGAGATCCATCGAATCGAGGTACTGGTCGCGCATGACGCGCGGGTCGACCGCCTGGCACAACTCCAAGAAGCGGTCGGCCAGAGTGGACTTCCCGTGATCGATGTGGGCAATGATCGCCACGTTGCGTATGCGGGATTGATCCATGACCTCACAGCGACGGCGACGGGTACGCGGGCGGAGCACTCGGGCGCACTCGACGGGCTCAGAAGCCGCCCGCTCCTGCGGGTGGGCCCGACGATTCCTGGTCGAAATTCTACCCGCCGCCCGCCGGGTGCCCACGCCCCGGCCGGTCAGGCGCGACCCTCGGTAGCATGCACGGGTCGAATCGAGCGTGCGGTCGTGGGCGCTCACCGGGAGGAACCGGTTCGCCCCGACAGCCACCGTGAGGAGCACCGTGGCCAACATCAAGAGCCAGATCAAGAGAAACCGCCAGACCGTCAAGCGGCGGGCGCGCAACCGTGCCGTGCGGTCGGAGATCAACACGCGCACCGCCGGCGCCGAGGCCGCCGCCCTGGCCGGCGACGAGGACACGGCGGAGAAGCTGCGGATCGCGGTCAAGCGGATCGACATGGCGGCTGCCAAGGGAATCCTGCACCCCAACACGGCATCCCGCAGGAAGTCCCGCCTGGCCCGGCGCATCGCCCGCATCAGCGCGGGCGACGAGAGCTGAGGCCGGCCGCCTCCTCAGCGGCGGTTCAGCTGGCTCAGGCGGGCGACGAGGACTTCGAGCACCGCTGCGGGGTCGAGCGCCGTCCGGCCCCGAAGGTCGAGGTCGGCGGCCGCCAGTAGGGCGACCGCCCTCCCGATGCGGTCCGAACCGAGCCGGCGGCAGGCCGCCAGTGCCTGGCGGGCGCCGTAGGTGG
Organism: Acidimicrobiales bacterium; assembly: GCA_963668565.2. GTDB lineage: Bacteria > Actinomycetota > Acidimicrobiia > Acidimicrobiales > CATQHL01 > VXNF01. Next base: position 1,933,488 of record CAXXMX010000010.1, on the reverse strand, counting down.
AAGCGCCCTTGCGCAGCAGTCCGGCCTCGCGGAGTATCTCCGCGGCGGCGGCTTCGTCCCTCGCCCCCGAGCCGTCCAGATGCAGCATGCGGTCGAAGTGGTTCCGCAGGATCGCCAGGATCTGCAGCGGGTGCATCGCCTCGGGGCCGCTCAGCCGCTGCAGGCAGGCGAGCGCCCCGCCGATGTCACCCTTGCCGATGGCATCGGTGAGTTCCCACGGCGGCACCGTGCCGCGGGCGCCGAGGTACGGAGCCACCTCGCCGGCGCCGAGCCGCGACCCGGGGCCGTAGGCACCGGCCAGGACGTCGAGGATCGCCCAGACGCGAACTCGATCCTCGCCGAGGTGCTCGGCGAGGAGATCGGTTGCGGCCCGATCCAGCACCACCTGCGCCGCGGCCAGCTGTTCTGTGAGCCAGGTCCGTCCCGCCTTGCCGCGGCCCACCTCGGCTCGGTGACAGACCCCTCCGGCCGCCTCCACGGCACGCGTCAGCGCGGCCGGCGCCGGGCGCAGCTGGGACTGCGTCGCCCCCTTCTCCCACACGAGCAGCAGTCGCGTGGTTGCGAGCGGCTCAGCGAGGTAGTCGATGATGGGATCGAGCGCCTTGGCGTCGCCGAGGGAGCCGAGTTGACGGGCCACGACGACGCGGTGGCTGCTCAGCATGGGCGGCGTCTGCGCCGCCTCCACGACGGCCTGCACCGACACCGACCCGTCGGGGGACGTGTAGTGGTCCTCGCGCAGTTCGGTGACGAGCAGGCTCGCCTCCGCCTCCCCCACGAGCCGGGCGAGGGCGTCGCTCACCAGGCGGGAGAGCGCCGTCGGATCGCCACCGGAGACGAACTCCACGGCGGCGCCGGCACCGGGCGTCGTGGCGGTCCGCGAAGGGGCGGCGCTCACAACACCGCGCCCGCCGGATGCCCGCGGGCCCCGGCAGTGCCGATCCGGTCGGACGCGCCGTCGCCGTCGCGGATGTCCCGGCGGTGGCGTCGCAAGACCGACGCAACCTCCACGACGCGGCGGGTGCCGCGCACGTCGTGCGCACGGATCACCCCGCAACCGCCGATGAGGCCCACGGCGTGTGCGGCGATGCTGGCGGCGCGGCGCTCGCCCACCTCGATCCCGCAGAGCCAGCCCAGGAACCCCTTGTTGGAGGCCGACAGCAGCACCGGGTAGCCCACTTCGGTGAGATGGTCGCTGCGGCGCAGCAGTTCAGCCGACATGGCCGGGGTCTTGCCCAGGTCCAACCCTGCGTCGAGGAGCACCCGCGACCGCCCCAGCCCCGCGCCGGCGGCCCAGGAGGCCCGCTCGGCCAGATAGCTCCGCACCTCGCCAACCAGATCCTCGTAGACCGGATCGGGATCGGCATAGCGGGGCGCCAGCGGTACGTGACACGCCACCACGGCGGCCCCGGCTTCGGCGGCAACCAGCAGGTAGTCAGGATCGGCGAAGCCGCTGATGTCGTTGCCCAGGACCGCCCCGGCGGCGTAGGCGGCCTCGGCCACCGAGGCACGCCACGTGTCCACAGACAGCGGCACGTCGAAGCGGGAGGCGAGTGCCTCGATGGCGGGCACCACCCGCTCGGCCTCTTCGTCGGCGGTGACCTCGCTGCCCGGCCCCGCCTTCACGCCTCCCACGTCGAGGATGTCCGCACCCTCGGCACCAAGCCGCTCTGCCTTGCGGAGAAAGTCGTCGAATCCCCAGTACTCGCCGCCGTCGAAGAACGAGTCGGGCGTGCGGTTCAGGATTCCCATCACCAGCGGACGCTCGGCGAGGTCGTAGCGGCGCTCGCCCAACTCCAGCAGCACGCCCGAGACGCTACCCGCCGGCCGCCGGGGCGGTCACCCGAGCGTCCAGACGATCGCCGCTGCCCTCCACGGTCACAACCAGCCCGCCGACGGTGGCCACGGCCCCTGCGTCGGGCACGGTGGCGCCGGCAATCCGGTTCCCGGCCGGCGCCCAGACGACCGACCCCTCGTAGCGCCGGCGCAGCACGGCGACGTCGCTCGCCGAGCGCGCCCCACCCGAGGAGGCGACGATCAGATCGATCCGCTCAGCGCCCGCGACCCGGATGTCGCCGAGGAGACGCTCGGCGCTCTCCGAGGCACCCAGCAACAGCACGGCGCTGTCCGGCGTCCACCAGAGTGTGGACTCCCAGCCCACGGCCAGTGCCTGGCCGAACGGAGCCAACCGGTCCCGCTCCGCCAGGAACGGTGCCGCAAGCACTGCTGCGACGGCCAGCCAGGCGACCAGGGCCGCCACGGGCCGGCGACGGGCGAAGCAGATCACCACCAGCGCGGCGCCCAGCAGTGTTACGTGAGCCATGTCGAGATAGCCGAGGCGCAGGTCGGTGAGGGTTGCTGCCACACCCTCGATCCAAGCGAGGAGACCGCGGGTGGGCAGGTGCAGGCCGGCGGCCACTCCCCCGCCGACCAGGCCCGCCAGGATTCCCCCCGTCAGGCCCCACATCATCACGCCGGCGGCGGCCGGCGCCGCCAGCAGGTTGGCCGGCACCGCCGCCACCGGAAGACCACCGAAGATCGGGATGATCAGTGGTGCAACCGCGAGTTGCGCCGCGACGGTGACGGCCAGTGCCTGTGCCAGTGGTCGCGGGCCGCCGATGCGCTCGGTAAGGCGCGGCGCCCAGAAGAGGATCCCCGCTGCGGCCGCCACCGACAGCCGGAACGCCAGGGAGTGCACCAGCAGCGGCTGCCACAGCAGCAGCGCCACGACCGCCAGGGCGAGCAACCGACGCCCCGAGGCCTGCCGTCCGGCCAGCCAGACGGTCACGGCGATGCCCGCCATGACCGTCGCCCGCAGCACCGAGGGCTCGAACCGGGTGACCGTGGCGAAGATACCCAGCACGCCCAGAATCGCCAGCCACCGCCCCCAGAGACCGAGTCGCACCACCAGCGGCTGCACCACCAGCAGCACGAAGGCCACGTTCTGCCCCGACACGGCCAGCAGGTGCGTGAGCCCCGCCCCCCGGAAGTCATCCGCGGTGACCGGTGAGCTATCGCGGTCGTCGCCGAGCACGAGACCGCTGAACAGCGCTCGCTGATCATCGGGCAGCGAGGTGGCGCCGCGAGCCAGCATCGACCGCAGGCTGTTGGCGATCCGGAAGTGCGCTGCGGCGCCATGGACCTCGCCCACCTCGGTCACCGTCAGTCGCCCGACGACACCGCTGTGCCGTCGCCACTCCGCATTGCCCGCCGGCGCCGCGATCCGCCCGCGCACGTCAACGCCCTCACCCGCCTGGCGGGTCGACAGGCGGGCACCGGCGCGCCCCCAGGCCCACACCTCCATCCGTCCCTGGGGTGTGTCGGCCACGAACCGCGTCGTGCCGTGGCTCTTGGAGGGATCGTCCACAACAACGATGCGGCCCGCCAGAGGACCCGGCTCGACGGCCACGCTCGCCGCCGCGGTGTCCGCCGCCGCGGAGAACGAGGCCAGCAGCGCCGCGGCGACGCACAGCAGCAGCGGCCGGCGCAGTGCCAACCCGCCGACGGCGAGGCCCAGCGCCAGCAGACGCGGACCGGGCCAGGCCACCAGCGCTCCCAGCCCGACCGCGGCGGCCAGGGCGTAGGCCCAGCGGTCGGACATCCCCCGGGTCGGCCCGTCGGCCCGCCGCTGCTCACCAGCGGTCGGCGGCGCAGCGCCCGTCCCTCCTGCTGCGGCACGACGGCTCGACATTCCGGCGCCGCCGACTCCCCACACCGAACCAGCACGCTCACTCACGGCGTGACCGTCACCAGGTGCTCGATGCGGCCGAGCTTCACCGGGCCGATTCCGGTCACGTCCTCCAACGCGTCGACCGACCGGAACGGACCCACCCTCTCGCGATGCTCGACGATGGCCGCCGCCGTGACCGGACCGATACCCGGCAGGCCTTCGAGTTCGGCGGCCGTGGCGGCGTTGATGTCGAGCGGTCCCGGCGGCAAGGTGGCGCCGACCTCGGACTCCCCCGTAGCAGCGTGTTCGGGCGGAACCGGCACGATGTCCACCTCCACCGGCGGATCCTCGCCCGAGCGCGGGAAGTAGACCCGCACGCCGTCGGCCAGCCCTGCGGCGAGATTGATCCCGCTCAGGTCGGCCCCGGCACTCGGGCCGCCGGCCGCGTTGAGCAGATCGATGACGCGGGCGGAGGCAGGCATCCGGTAGACGCCGGGTCTGCGAAGAGCTCCCGCCGCATGGACGACGATCTCGTCGGCGGCGCCGTCGGTCTCGATGGACGTCGTCGTGGTCAGCGCCGGTGCAGGGACCGCCCGGGGCAGGACGATGGCCGCCGCCCGCTCCTCGGACCGCAGAGACAGGCAGCCGCCCACGACGATGACCACCACCGCCACGAGGCCGGCGATTGGCCGCCAACCCACCGTCGCCACCCGCCGGGCAAGATCTGCCCATCTGGCACCGAGCCCCGGACTCACGAAGTAAGTGTCTATCGCATATTGTCAGTGGATTACAATATGTTTCTATCCACCCCGGAATCGAGCCGCGGCGCGGGCTCGCGGTAGCGTGACGGCTACCTCATGAGCCACGCCACCTCGACCGCTGTTGTGCCAGCAGGTATCGACGCCGCGGCCGTGACGGCCTGGTTCGCCGAAGCGGTCGGCGCCGCCCGCCCACCCCTGACGTTCTCCCTGGTCGAGGCGGGTCACTCCAACATGACCTTCGTGGTCGCCGACAGGTCGGGGCGGCGCTGGGTGCTCCGCCGGCCCCCGCTGCACAACGTGCTGGCCACTGCGCACGACATGAGCCGCGAGCACCGGGTGATCGCCGCCCTGCATCCCGAGGGATTCCCCGTCCCGCGGCCACTCGGGCTCTGCGCCGACCCGGACGTGAACGGCGCGCCCTTCTACGTCATGGACTACGTGGAGGGTCTCGTCATCCGCGACGCCACCGAGGCCCGGCACGCCCTGGCGGTCCCGACGAGGCGGCTGCTCAGCCGCTCCCTGACCGACGTGTTGGCCCGCCTGCACCGCGTCGACATCGACGCGGTCGGGCTCGGTGATCTGGGCCGGCGGGAGGGCTACGTGGCTCGGCAACTCCGGCGCTGGCTGCGGCAGGTCGAGTCCACACCCGGCGCCGAACGTGCCGACATCGGTGCGGTGCACGACCACCTCGTCGAGCGCATCCCCGAACAGGCCACCACCGGCATCGTGCACGGCGACTACCGGCTGGACAACTGCATCGTGGGGCGTGACGGCGCCGTGCGGGCCGTCCTGGACTGGGAGCTGTGCACGCTGGGAGACGTGCTGGCCGACGTGGCGATCCTGCTCACCTACTGGAGCGAGCCCGGCGACGAGTCACAGGCGCTGGACAACGCCCCGACAGCCGTCGAGGGCTTCCACTCGCGGGCCGAACTGCTGGAGGCGTATGCGGAGGCCTCGGGACGCTCGGTGGAGCGGATCGACTTCTATCTGGCCTGGGGCGCCTGGCGTCTGGCATGCATCCTCGTCGGCGTGCAGGCGCGCTATCTGGCCGGCGCCATGGGCGACAAGGCACCCCTGGAAGGAATCGAAAGCTTCGCGGGCCGCATCGACGGCCTCGTGGCCCGGGCCGCGCATCACGCGACTCTGGTGCCCTGAGGGCGCACCGAGCGCCATCTCCCAACGGAACAGGAGCCGATCATGCGAGTGGACGCCGGCATCGGAGCGGATCCAACCACCGCGGCAAGGCGAGCGCAGATGCTCGAAGCCGCCGGTTACGACGGCGCCTGGACGAGCGAGACGAACCACGATCCGTTCCTCGGGCTGGCACTGGCCGCCGAGAGCACCGAGCGCATCGAGCTGGGCACGAACATCGCCGTGGCGTTCGCCCGCAATCCCATGACCACGGCCCACCTCGGCTGGGATCTGCAACTGCTTTCCGGGGGGCGGTTCATCCTGGGGCTCGGATCGCAGATCAAACCCCACATCACGCGACGCTTCAGCATGCCCTGGTCCCGTCCGGCGGCTCGCATGGGGGAGTTCATCGAGGCCATGGGAGCCATATGGGATGCCTGGGAGGGCGGCGGGAGACTCAACTTCCGGGGCGACTTCTACCAACACACGCTCACCAATCCGATGTTCGTTCCGCCGCAGATGCCGTACGGTCGCCCCAAGGTTCACCTCGCAGCGGTGGGGCCGCTCATGACGCAGACGGCGGGCAGGGTGGCCGACGGCCTGCTGTGCCACGGATTTACCACCGCCAGCTACCTGCGGGAGGTCACTGCGCCCGCCCTGCGAGCCGGACTGGCAGACGCCGACCGGTCCGCCGAGGCCGTGGAGGTCTCCCTGCTGGCGATGGCCGTGGTGGCGGAAACCCCGGAGGCACACGAGTTCGCCTCCCGCGCCATACGCATGCAGATCGCCTTCTACGGGTCCACACCCGCCTACCGGCGCGTGCTGGAGCACCACGGCTGGGGCGAGGCGCAGACCGAACTGAACGCTCTGTCCAAGCAGGGGCGCTGGGCGGAGATGGCCGACGTGATCGACGACGAGATGCTGCGCACGATCGCGGCAGTGGGCACACCGGCCGAGGTGGCCGACATCCTGGTGGCCCGCTTCGGCGACGCGGTGGACCGGCTCACCCTGGTGACCGCACCGCCCAACGCCACGATGGCGGCCGGCACCACGCCCGTGGCGCCCCCCGACTGGGCCCCCCTGCTGATGAGACTCCGCAACGCGCCCGACCGCATCCGGCGCTGACCGCCGGCGTCGCCGCCCGGCGCTAGACGACCAGGTTGACCAGCTTCGGCGGGCGGGCGATGACGCGCCGGGGGCTGCCGCCGCCGAGGTGGCGCTGCACGCGCTCGGAGGCCAGGGCGTGGCGCAAAGCTTCTGACTCGTCAATGGAGGCGTCCACCTCGAGGCGGTCACGCACCTTGCCGTTCACCTGCACGACCAGGGTCACCCGGTCGGCGCGGAGCTTCGCCGGGTCGGTGCCCGGCCAGGCCTCGGCGTGGATGTGGCGGCCGTGGCGGTGCTCCCACAGCTCGGCGGTGATGTGAGGCACCATCGGGGCCATCACCAGCAGGAGCCGGTCCAGCGCTTCGTCGAGTACCTCGCCGTGCGGCCCCTCGGGTGCCTGCACGTAGCGGTACAGGTCGTTGGTGAACTCCATGCAGGCGGCCACGGCGGTGTTGTACGACCAGCGCTCGAAGTCACGGGTGACGCGCTCGGTCAGCCGGTGGGCGCCGCGGTCGATCTCTCCGTCGCTGCCGGTCGGCTCGCCCGAGCGGACGGTCGTGGGGGTATGCACCTCACCGGTCACCAGCCGCCAGACGCGCCCGAGGAACTTGGCACACCCGTCGACCCCGAAGTCCTCCCAGTCCACATCGTCCTGAGGTGGTTTCACCTGCAGATGCGCCAGGCGCAGGGCGTCGGCGCCCTGACGATCCAGGATCTTCTCCGGCGCCACCAGGTTGCCCCTGCTCTTGGACATCTTGGCTCCGCCGAGGCGGATCATGCCCTGTGTGAACAGCCGGGCGAACGGCTCGCTCAACCCCGCCGGGGCCACACCGATGTCGACGAGGGCCTTCGTGAAGAAGCGGGCGTACATGAGGTGCAGGATGGCGTGCTCGATGCCGCCGATGTACTGGTCCACGGGCAGCCAGCGCGCTGCCGCCTCCGGCGAGAACGGCGCCGTGGCGTTGGCAGGGTCGGCGAACCGCAGGAAGTACCACGACGAGTCCACGAACGTGTCCATGGTGTCGGTTTCTCGCCTCGCCGGGCCGCCGCACGCAGGGCAGGACGCCGCCAGGAAGCCCTCGTGGGCATTCAGGGGTGACTGCCCCGTGGGCAGGAAGTCCACGTCGTCGGGCTGCAGGATCGGCAGGTCGGCCTCGGGCACCGGCTGGTAGCCGCACGCCTCGCAGAGGACCATCGGGATGGGACAACCCCAGAAGCGCTGGCGCGACACCAGCCAGTCGCGCAGCCGGTAGTTGACCTTGCGCCGCCCCAGCCCCGAGGACTCCACCCAGTCGGCCGCCCGCTCGATGGCGTCGGCCACCCCCAGACCATCGAGCCAGTCGCTGTTGATCGACGGCCCGTCGCCGCCGTAGGCCCCGCCGTCCCAGCCTTCGGGCGGCGCCACGGTGCGCACGATGGGCAGGCCGTGAGCCACAGCGAAGTCCCAGTCGCGCTGGTCCTCGCCCGGCACGCCCATGATGGCCCCGGTGCCGTAGGTCATCAGCACGTAGTCGGCCAGGTAGAGCGGGACCGGGCGGCCCGTGAAGGGATTCACGACCGCCGTCCCGCAGGCGACACCCCGCTTGTCGAGTCGCCCCTCGGTGGACAGCCGCTCGACCTCGCTCTGCGACGCCACGGAACGGCGGAACACCTCGACGGCGTCACGCTGCGACGGCGCCGTCAGCTCGTCGAGGCGCGGATGCTCGGGAGACAGGACCGCGTACGTGATGCCGAACCCGGTGTCGGGACGGGTCGTGAACACCTCGACAGGGGGAACGTCGGTGCGGGGCCGGCCCTTAGCGTCGGCGATGGGCAAACCGATCTCGGTGCCCTCCGAGCGCCCGATCCAGTTTCGCTGCATGTTCTTGACGCGCTCGGGCCAGTCGATGCCGGCGGTGTCGTCGAGGAGGCGCTGGGCGTAGGCGGTGATGCGGAAGAACCACTGGGCCAGCTCGCGGTTCTCAACGAGATCGCCGGAACGCTCGCACGTGCCGTCGGCGAGCACCTGCTCGTTGGCCAGCACCGTCTGGCACCCCGGGCACCAGTTGACCGGCGCGGAGTCCCGGTACGCCAGGCCCGCCTCGTAGAACCGCAGGAAGATCCACTGCGTCCAATGGATGTACTCGGGGTCGTGGCTGCGGATCACCCGTCGCAGGTCGTAGACGGCGCCGATGCGCTCCAGCGACGAGGACAGCTCGACGATACGAGCCTCGGTGAACGTGCGGGGATGCTCGCCGGTGCGGATGGCAGCGTTCTCGGCGGGCAGACCGAAACTGTCGAAGCCGATGGGTGACAGCACGCCGTCGCCCCGCATGGTGCGGTAGCGCACCAGCAGATCGCCGAAGGTGTAGTTCCGGACGTGGCCCATGTGAGCCGGCCCACTGGGATAGGGGTACATGGACAGCACGTAGTAGGGAGGGCGCGGGTCGTCGTTGTCGATCTCGTAGGTGCCGTCGCTACGCCAGCGCTGCTGCCAACGACGTTCGGTGGCCACGGCGTCGTAGCGGTCCTGCACGCCCCGATGCTAGATCGCCCATCCGGCGATCCGACCCATCTGCCTGCCGGACCGCTGGCGGGGCGCGGTCGTCGCTGCGATCGCGCCCCGCCAGCGGCCGTCTGCCGCTCCGCAAGGCCCGCCAGCGGTCCGGCAGGCAGACGCCAACACGCTTGGTAGCCTGCGGGCGCCGGGGCTATAGCTCAGTTGGCTAGAGCGCTGCCATGGCATGGCAGAGGTCACGGGTTCGAGTCCCGTTAGCTCCACTAAATCGGGGTTTCGGGGGGTCCCTCAGGGGTGTATATTGTTCAGGTATTCCCTGGTCAGTGTGAGTTTAGGGGTTCTTGGCGTTTCGCACGGCGCCGGGTAGTCTTTCCGATATTGTGGTAACGGAGGGAGTACTGATAAAGCGTCCTGCGACGCTGAGCGCCTCGTTCGTGCGGACCGTGACGCGGCCGGGCCGCTACGGCGACGGGCGCGGTGGACACGGCCTCAGCCTCCTCGTGAAGCCGACGGCGACCGGGAGGCTGTCCAAAACGTGGAGCCAGCGGCTCCGCATCAACGCCAAGCCCGTCATGATCGGCCTGGGCAGCTATCCGATCGTGACGCTGAGCGAGGCGCGGGCGAAGGCATTGAAGAACCGCCGCGCCGTCGAGCAGGGCCGCGACCCGCGAGGCGGCAGCGTGCCGACCTTCGCGCAGGCCGCCGAGCGAGTGATCGCAATCCACGCCAAGAACTGGCGCGACAGCGGGCGGTCCGTGGAGGTGTGGCGCTCGTCGCTGGAGCGGTTCGCCTACCCGCACATCGGCGCCAAATCCGTCGCGGAAATAACAACAGGCGACGTGATGAGCATCGTGGGGCCGATCTGGATCGACAAGGCCGAAACGGCGAAACGGCTGCGCCAGCGCATCTCCTTGGTCATGCGCTGGGCGATCGCGGAGAACTACCGCCACGACGACCCCGCAGGCGCGGCCATAGGCGCCGCGCTGCCGCGCCAGTCCGGCCGCGTCGCGCACCACCGGACGCTCCCCCACGGCGACGTCGCCGCCGCCGTGGCGGCGGTGCACGCCTCAGATGCGACGCCAACCACGAAACTCGCCTTCGAGTACCTCGTCCTCACAGCCACCCGATCGGGCGAAGTGCGCGGCGCCCGCTGGGACGAAATCGACCTCGACACCGCGGTGTGGACCGTTCCCGCACAACGCACAAAGACCAACAAGGCGCACCGCGTGCCGCTCAGCCGGCGCGCCCTCGACGTCCTCGCAGACGCCCGCGCCTACGCAGATGCGTCCGGGCTGGTGTTCCCGTCAGCGACCGGACGCCAACTCTCCGACAGCACAATGAGCAAACTGCTGCGCGAACTCGACATAGCCGCCGTGCCGCACGGATTCAGAAGCAGCTTCCGCAGCTGGTGCGCCGACACGGGCACACCACGCGAGGTCGCCGAAGCCGCCCTCGGCCACGTCGTCAAAGGCGTCGAAGGCGCCTACCAGCGCAGCGACCTCCTCGAAACAAGGCGCGAGCTGATGGCGAGTTGGGCCGCCTACCTCCAACCGGGCGCCCCATAGCCGCCACAGCGAGTGCGCGTTAACTCAACGACAGCGCCCGCGGAGAGTTCTAGCATCGGCGCGAACGACCACAAACAACCCCACGGCGCCCCCTCGCAGCGCCACCGAACCGAAGGCGACTACTGACGTGGCTAGCCAACTGTGTCGCACCGGTGGTGACACGTCGAAGCCCGATCAGATGCGCAGTTCGGGACTCTGTGAAGGTGACGGGGAGGCGGGCCGGGTCGGCTGTGGCGCGAGATGCACCTGGTGGTGGTATCCGTACAGTGCGAAGGGGTTCAGGAACTCGCTTCCCCAGCGCTGGGAGCGCTCGGCGGCGGTGAGTTCGGCGCGGTCGCAGGCGGTGTGCCATTCGCTGCGGATCACGTCGATCTGGTGGTCGATGATGCTCGTGGCTTCGCTGCGTGATAGGTGGTACGTGATCGCGTGATCGAGGCAGCCGCTTACCTGGCTGAGCCGCTCTCCAGACGGCCCGTAGGCCATCGCCTGCTTGGCCTCTTGGCCGACGCGAGGCTGCGGGCACACGTCGTAGACCGGCGTCAGACTCAAGGTGGTGCCGTCCCAGAAGGCCGCATGATTGCGCGGGTGATCATCGGTGTTGCCGACGATCACGTTGAAGGTGATGCGGGCGAACAACTCACGTAGCGTCCTCTTTGGTTCAGCGAAACGGTGCCGGATCTCTGTCGCTAGGGCGGGGTAGGTGCCATAGCGTCCGGCGATCCCGTCGGCGTCGTGCAGTCCGAGGATCGTGAGACCGGACACCATCAGACGCCGCCCGCCAGCGGCGGGGCGATCGAATCGTTCAACAAGCATCACAGGCTTTCCAGCGGCACGGCGGAGCTCCACGGCCGGTGTGTCGAGACCGGCGCGGGCCGCCAAGTCCATGGCGACATGCTCGGCCTGTGTGATCGGTGCCGAGTCGGTCACCGACGGGAACTTGGCGAGCCAGTGGCGATCACCGTCGCTGAGCAGCATCTTTGGCCGCGCTCCGCCAGCTGACGTGCCGTGCAGGAGAGCCCGCTCCAGCGGCTCAGAGAGCGCCTCGCCTCGCTCGACGCGTTCGGCCGCCTCGGCGAGTTCCCCAATAGTGGGCGCCTCGCTGGTGCGGGGTTCGTAGCTGGTCGCTGAGCTTTGCATATCGAGGGCGCCGATCCGGTCGGAAGCCGACTCCAGTAGGTAGCCGAGCAGCGAGAAGCCGCCAGGTCCCACCATTCGCCGCCGCTCGATGACGCGCCGACCCCAGGCGTCAGGTCCCGCATCGGCGATGCAGCCAGCGATCTCGCCGTTCGCAGGCATAATCACCCCGGCGCGCAGTGGCAACTCCGGCGCATACAGCGCGACACGATCGGGCCTGGCCAGGTAGCTCTGCCCGTACGCGAAGGCGACTATGCCGTCGTGGTCCACCAAGCGGCCAGCCGGCACTGGGTACCCAGCACCGGGGAGCCACACCCACACAAACGCCTCGGCCGGGCGGCGCTCCGACTCAGAAGTCATCGTCGATCGTGAGTGGCCGCACCACGGCGGGCAGTAGAGCGAGTCGCGCCGCTAGGGCATCGCCCTCCAAGGCGCGCCGCGCCGCATCATCGTGGAACAGCGCCACCCCCACCAGCACCGCCGCCTCGAAAGCGGTCCCGATAGCGACCGTCGCATCGCCGTGTTCAACTTTGCGGATCGTCGTCGGCGACACACCGACGCGCTCCGCTAGTCCCTCAACGGTCCAGCGGCGCTGCCGACGACCGAGGCGGACGCGAGCCCCCAGCAGCCTTAGCGCCTCGCTGGACACCGGCGACAACACTCTAGTTCCTGCCATCTCATCAGTATAGTAGCGGGCTAACGGCTATCACAACAGTATAATGGTGATCTCGTGCTGTGGAAGTGCGCCTGTGGAGGTCGCAACGCGAACGATCTTACGCCCGCCTCAGTTGGCAAGTCAGCTACGCGGCTAACCACGTCAGTAGCCTCCCAAATTTGAGACGGCGCTGCCTCGATCGATCGTCTCGGTGGAGGTGAGCGGACCCGAACGAGCCGTGAACCCCCAGCTCAGAGCATGTGGAGCGGGCCGCTTTAGCGACTGTTCCCACGCGCTTACCCACGCGATCCGCTGCCCCCTCTTGGAGCGGGCCGAGTGGGACTTGCGGGCCCGCCGCGACGCTCAGGCCATGAGGCCGAAACTCAAACCACCCAACTGGCGTGAAACCTGGGGAGGTTCAGCTTGCGAGAAACCCAGGGAGGTCCAAACCGGTCCAAGGCGTAACGTCGATCAACCCCTTGCGGTAGTCGTGGCTGCCGTCGGGCTTCTCGCCACTACCATGACTCAAGCTTTGGCCAAAAGCCGAAACTGAGCCAAGTCGAGGAGATCCCATCCAGCGAATCCGGCCCCAGCGAACCCGGCAGCGACGGAGGCCACCGCCGGTGGCCGGGGTTGTCAACTGCGGGCCCCCGAGTTGATCCTGAGGCCTCCGTGCTGAGCGTTGTTGTCTTCGGCGTCACTTGCGAGCTGGACGACGAAGACCACTACGCACCGACGTTCTACTACGACCCTGCGCCGAAGCCGAAGAACACAGAAGCTCCCCACGAGACAGCGGCTCCCGAGCCGAATACCGCGCAGGCCCGGCGGCGGCGCTCTCATCGGCGTGAGTGGGTGTATACGACGCTGGACCAAACGCCGCCATGGCAGCGCCGGTGGGAGCAGTATCGGGAGCGGCGAAGGAAACACGTCGGCCTCAACTTCACGGAGTTCGCGGACTTGAGCGACGGCAGACGCGTCATCATCCGCAACGACCGTGGTTTCGGTTGGAGTTGGAGACACTCACCGGGCCCCTGGCATGGCACGACACGGGAGAGCCTGGCCGATGACGTACGCAACCAGTACGTATTCGAGGAAGAAGAATGTTGCCCGACTTCGCCTGAATGGATCGTCGAACACCTTCAGCGCCTCTACGACATCAAAATCGACGCGGCATCCGTGCAAGCTGCGCTGCAGTTGCCACGTCACGTTGAACTCGGCACTCGCGTTCTACAACAACTACCACGCTAGGTGTGACAACCGGGGACGTTGTCCCTGGGTGAACGGGGTGGTGGGTCCACCGTTGGGGTGCGGCCGAGGCAGCGTCATGCGCCGCCGGGTGAGCGGCACTGAGAACGCCAGCGCGACCGGACCCTCAGAGTCCCATGCCTGTCCCAGGCACGATGGAGGCCTGAAGCACAGCTTCGAATGCCGCTGGCGCGACGACCGGCGGACGCTGTTCGGGCCACTCGAGGAGATCTTTGTCGCCAGTCACGATGAAGTCTGCCTCGTTCTCGCGGGCGAGAGCGACCACATAGTCATCCCCGGGATCCCGCGTCAACATCTCGATCTCAGTCGGATCGGCCACGAGTTCGACCGTCGTCGTGATCGCGTCAACGTACCGGCGGGCCACGTCCACATCGATCCAGCGCCGCATGCGCGGTCTATCAATGAGAACCTTTGTCACCTCAGCAAGCAGTTTCGGGCAAATGGCGACATCGAAGGTGTCGCTCTCGAGCCACGTCTGCACGATCCTGGACGGTGAGCCAGAGTTGATCGCCGCAGATACGAAGACGTTCGCGTCCAGTACGACGCGCACAGCCGCGTTCAGATCAAGCGGAGGCTTTGGCGGACGGCACGCACCTCGTCGACTGCCAACTCCATGGCTTCCTCGGCAGAGAGGTCAGCGTTCGCGTCCGCGGTTGCGGCAATATCCCGGCGAACATCAGCAGAGTAGTACTCCCGTGCGGACTGAGCGCTAACGCCTAATGCTTCACCCACTTCCCCCCAAGTCGTACCCGCAGCGCGAGCGGCCTCAATCCGCTCGCGGCGGAGCCGGTCGAGTTGCGCTCCCCACGCCGCCAACTCGCGAATCGCCGCAAGCGGATCAGCCGGCAACGCGTCAATGGAGATGGCACTCATGGTCGGCAGGATACCAACTCTACGCTTTTGATGGCCAGGTGCCCTGGTGTGAGCACACGCGTGCGCGGTCGGTGCTCGCGGTCTGACAGTAAGTGCATTCCCTCGCTGGGGCCTTCCGCAACTGCGCCGGAACAGGGCGCGGCGAGGCACAACCCGCCTGACGGTACCCCCGTTGGCTTGACACCGCGATTAGGAGGTGGTCTGCCCTGCGCGAAACCCGGGGAGGTTCACTCGCGAGTTGTGGGGAGGTTCAGTCCAGGTTGGCACTCCCGACGACTGCTACTTCGGGCATGTCCGCCATGGTCGCATCATGGGGCCGCCCGGTTGGCTGTCGCAAGCCCGACTGTGTCGACAGCATGTACCCGGCTCTTCGGAAATGAGCGGGCACTGGGTCCGCGATAGGTGGGGTGGGGGCCTCCAGAATCGGGGTTGACAGACGCCGAATCGGAGGAGGCCCCCGGTGGAGGAGAACCCTACGCGTATCTGTGAGTTGCTGGTCGGTCTCGGCGATGTGGAGGTCCTCGGCGTCGACGATGCGCCCGGCGGGCCGTTGGGCGTGCACATCCGCAGCGGGGCGCCGCGGCCGCCGTGTGGGGGCTGCGGCGGGTCGGTGTGGTCGAAGGGCACCAGCCTGGTGGGGTTGGTGGATCTGCCGGTGTTCGGGCGCCCGGTGCGCCTCGTGTGGCACAAGTGGCGGTGGCGCTGTCCGGCGGCGAACTGTGTGGTGGGGACGTTCACCGAGGTCGATGAGCAGATCGCGCCGGCCCGGGCGGCGCTCACGGCGCGGGCGGGACGCTGGGCGACTGTGGCGGTGGGCCGCGACGCCCGCCCGGGGGCCGATGTGGCCGCCGAGTTGGGCTGTGACTGGCACACGGCGAACCGGGCGGTGCTCGCCCGGGGGCGAAGCGCTGCTCGCCGCCTCCACCGCACGGGTCGGCGCGGTGGAGGCGCTCGGCCTCGATGAGACCCTGTTCGGACGCAACGGCCCTTGGCGCACCCGGAGGTGGTGCACCTCCATCGTGGACGTGACCCAAGGTCAGCTGCTCGACCTTGTCGGTGGTCGCGACGCTGCGGGTCCCACCCGGTGGCTGCTCGCACAACCCCAGGCGTGGCGCCAGAGCATCGCCTGGGGCGTGCTGGACCTCTCCGCAGCGGCCCCGGCGCCTCCAAGCGGCGCCGCCGCGCCCGTCGCCGCGCCACCTCGGCGCGCCGCTGCGCCGCCGCCGGCCCGTAGCGCTCACGGCCGCCCCCGGCGTTGATCTCCCGGGCCACCGTCGTGGGATGTCGACCCACCCGACGGCCGATGGCGGCCCAACCCGCCTGCAGATCCTCGACCAGCGCGCGGAAGATCTCCTCGCGTTCGTGCAACTCCAGCGGTGCGCCTGGCATGCTGGTACCTCCATCGGTTGGTGCTTGTGTTGGCACCGGTCATCATGACCGGAACCGTGCACCGACCGATGGAACTGGCCGACGCCAAGGTGGTTCGCGAGCGGTCGAAGCGGCTGACAACGATGGCCTCGACATCGTCGCACTCAATGATCGCCGTCCGCGCTGCGGCGATGCCGAGCCGTGCCGCGGTTCGCAACGTGAGGTGCTCGATCAGCGCCTCGTGCTCGTAGTCGAGCCGAGTCACTTTCACAATGTGGCTAGTCGCCTCTCGCCCCCGGGCCACCGCCCATTTCTCACCCACGCGGCGCCATGGCACCTTCGGTTGCATGCCGCTGAGGCTCCAGCCGACATCGACAATCCAGCGTCGTGGACGGTAGGCCGGATCAGAGCGAAGGCGACGCAGCCAGTCGTGTGCCTCGCCGTCGGTCAGCACCGCGAGCGACCCCGCGCCACTCAAGAGATCCTCCGTGGCCGCAGGCAAGCAGAATTGCACAGCCCCCGCGCAGTCCGCGCCAACGCTGGACCCTAAGAGATGAAGTGGGTGCTCTTCGTCCACACCATGCGTCTCGCACCAGTTGCGCAGCACCCGGCTGCTGTCCGGCAAGAGGCCCCTGAGCCAGCCGGCCAGCCAGGGGACACCTACCGGGTCGTTGGTCGCCGCCGCGACGCGTATCGACAGCGGCGTGGGGTGCTGGCGCCTCAGGTAATCGTCGAGATAGCGAAAACTGGGCGTGCCGTGATCTGCCAGGTCGACCTCGCCAGCCAAGTGCCCCTCTATAAGAACATCAAGTCGCATCTCCGCTGTGATCCGAGAACACGTCGACCATGCTGCGCAGGTCCACTGGTGCTGGCACGGCGACAAGCTCAACCTCGCGACCAAGCACGTGGACAAGGCGCAGCACCAACCCCATCTCCGCGGTCGATTTGCCGTTCTCCACCTGAGACAGCCACTTACGACCCACCCTCGCCGCTACGGCCAACTCACTTTGGGTCATCCCGCTCCGCTCGCGCAACTGCCGCAAAGCGAACCCGAGATCACTCGGCCGTGTGATGTGTCGCACACGGTGAGTGTCGCCGCCCGGCGCCGCTGAGTCCACCCACCCAGAATACCGTCGCGTGGCCGTTCGACCCCATCCGCCCCGCGCGTCCGAGCGGCCGCAACACCAGCTCGCACCCGTACGGCCACACCACGCGCCCGCTTACCGTGCGACACCCACAATCGCGACGGCCAATCCGCCGGCCGGTTACTCAGGGCTATAACTCCCAAAGTTAGGGGAGCCATATCACTGATTTGCCGCGCAGAGCCGGCCATGCCTTGCCCTACCGAACCTTGCCCTGGCCCTCGAGCGCACTCGACCAACTCCAGCACCGTCATGTTCTGTGAACCTCCCCGGGTATTGCGCAGGCTCAGGTGTGCGACGGCTGTCGAGCCTCGACCGGAATTGGGACTGGTCGAGGTGCGCGGTGATCGCCCGCGAATGGAGCTACCTCGAACCGGTGCGAACCATCTGCGAACGAAAAGGGATCCCGGTGCAGATGGCCTACGAGGGCAACCTGAGCCTGTGGCACCTCCGCGAGACCCAAGCACTGGTCAACTGGGTCCGCCAGCGTGGTCCGGGCATGCTCCGCACCGCCGACGTCAACGAATGGCTCGACCAGCAGCCTCCCGGCCCATGGATCGAGATGCTGCGCCAAGTCGTGGACGAACACAACATCGAGACCACCACCCCGGCAGTCCCAGCGGAATCCCTCATCGAATGGCTCGCCGAGTGGGCACGCGACGCCCGGCGGCGCCAACGCGGGCTACTGCTGTTGACCGCGCACCGAGCAAAGGGACTGGAGTTCGACCACATCGTCGTACTGGACGGAGGCTGGGACCGCGTCAACCCGAACGAGGACCCCGACGCCCCGCGCCGCCTGTACTACGCGGCCATGACCAGAGCCCGCCAAACCCTCGCACTGTCACGCCTCCCAGGACCGCGCCCGTTCCAAGATGCGCTGCGAGACAACCCATCAGTGCGATGGCGCGACCCCGTGACGCTCCCACCGCCGACACCGGAACTAGCCCGTCGCTACCGCCCACTCACCCTCAGCGAGGATCAGATCGCCGTTCTCGTCGGTCAGCGCATATCGCTCACCGAGCGGTACCTGGTCCCAGCAGTCCTCCAACCCGGCCTGCGGCACGATCAGATAGTCCTGAGCCGACACCGGCGCCGGCGACAACAACACGGCCAGCACGACTGCCGCGCCGACCGCTGACAGTGCCGCCCGCAGGCGCGCGCACCCCGCACGTCGATGCGGCGCTCGACGGCGCCACCCGTGCGCGCGTACGCCCCCCCCCCAAATCGACACCGCGCAACATCGCTTGGACGATCCTCACGCCCCCGTCGAGCCGGCCGCTCACCGACACCAACTCTTCGCCACGGCTCTGCCTCGAACGATCATCTTCCATGGCGGCGCTCCTCATGGTCTTTGGGTCCAGGACCAGACACTATAGAGCCTTCGCGAGTTCGTGGGTTTCGGGTCTGCCGGTGCCATGTGGGTTGATCATGCCGCAACCAGTGCGCGGGCGGTCAGGCCCCTCTCCGCGGCCGGCGCCGGGGGCGCGACCTCGGTAGTGGCGCGGCGCTGCGAGCATGCGAATGCGGGCCATTGATCGCGATCCGCCAAGCGGCGCGACAGTGAGAATCGTCCGGCACGGCAATGACACGACGGCGGGCCGGGAACTGGTTGTAGCGCCAGCCGGCACTCCTGCGCCTGTCTCCGCCGAGTTCGCGGACGAGCAGTTGACGGCCACGACGGCGACGTGGCTGGATGCCGACAGTATTCGCATGAGGACAAGAGATGCCGAAAAATGCGACGGTGGCCGTGCATCACACGAGGTTCGCTTCTTACACACAAGGTTGGGCTGCCCACCAATCGAACGCTCCCGTGCGATCCGAGAGCGTCAAGTGGGTATCGCGCGGCCCCCCCGGGACCGCTGCTTTGCTCACCGGACTCTCGCGACCCAGCGCCAGATCGTCAGAAATTGCGGCGCTCCAACCCTCTACATCTCTGAACGCCGGGCGCCGAACCCCACGAACGAATCGGTTGTCCAGAACTCAAACCTCGTTCCCTGAAGCACTGGTTTCCCCAAGGCACAGTCACGCTAGGTTGACATGCATTACACCGGCACGTCCTCATGGCGCCACGCATCTTCGGCTGATGAAACTGGCGCTCTGTACGGCTCGCACATGCATCGCCTCTACTCGTGATCCACAACACGCGAGCTTCGGTTAACTGCTCTCTGCCCGTTCCTGCCGCCGTGACATATAACTACATCATCGACATATGCCGACGTTCATTCTCCTCCGGGGTCACGCGAGCATGACCCTCGGGCACCGCTCAGTTCTGGCTCAACCTAGACTTGGAGCATGGTTCGACGGCTGACGCGCAGCGTGGCGCAGCGCCGGAGCCCCCAAGGCATCGCTGAGGAGACACCCCAAGCAATAGTCGCAATTCTATAGAGTTCCACCAAGAGAAGATGTGTGCTAACACAAATTGTCCACAATGAGTAAACAAAAGCCTCCCCCAAAACCTCCGATGGATCGCAGTATCTGCGACAGCGGCCAGCAGCACAGAGGGCCGACCGAACGGCCGTGGACCGATGGCTTGACCTTCCAGATGCCGCCCGCTTACGGTTGTTCTCTATACCACCCGCCCCGCGGTTGTAGGAACACGGCGTGCGGTCCCGCAAATTGCCCTTAGACGACGACGAGCAGAGCCCATGCAAAGCAATCCAAGGGAAGAACTGGTAGAGCGTTTCGTCGAGTCGGTCGACTTCTTGCACCGCCAGATCCGCATCGACCGTCTCAACGAATGGCAACAGATCGACCTGACCATCCCTCAGGTCAAGACCTTGTTCCTGCTCGAGAGCGCGGGACCGTCGAGGATGGGCAGCATCGCAGCGTCCCTGGGCATCGCCGTTTCCGCCACAACCACCGTCGTGGACCGCCTCGTCGAGCGGGGCCTCGTCATGCGACTCTCCGACCCGAAGGACCGGAGGGTGGTGATCTGCGAATTGACCGAGCAGGGGCAGGATGCAGCCGACAACTTCTGGCGAATCGGCCGGGAGGCAGTGCGGGCGGCTCTCGAGCATATGACCACGGACCAACTCGACAGTCTCGTTCCGAGTTTGGAGACGCTCTGCCGCGCGGCCCAGCGGGCTCAGGAATCGACCGCCGCGACCCAGCCGGGCGGTTAGACCCAGCGGGTGGCTCGACCGCGCAGGGGGGCCACGTGAAGCAGGCCGCTCGCCGCCGGCCCAAGGCCCGCTGAACCGACCCACTCCTCGGCGCTGATCGTGCGCCGCTGCCCGCCCCACGCACTGGTTTAGGTTGACGGCGATCATCATGGTTGCCCGGAATCTCTTCCCCGACGCTGTCAACGCGCGAGCGACTTCGTGCGTCTGTACTTACACAGGTTCACCGAACCTGCGCTGACGCCATGAGCCTCCAGCCATGAGCCCCCCAGAGCGGCGAGGCATCCCACGAGGGAGAGAGACGGAAGATGATCTGCTGGTCCGGCTCTTCGCCGACCATTACAAGGATCTCGTGCGCCTCGCCTCCCTCCTCCTCGACGATGTCGGGAGTTGCGAGGAAGTCGTCCAGGACTCCTTCGTGAAGATGCACACGCTCAAGAGCCGTCCGGAGCCCGGCAAGGAGGCCGCCTACCTGCGCAGCATCGTCATGAACGGCGCCCGCTCGCGCATGCGCAAGCGCATGGTCCGCCGCCGCGTCGTCCCGGAGGCACCACCGCCCTCCGAGAGCGCCGAGTCCGGCGCTCTGGAACGCCTCCAGAGCGACGCGCTGATCGATGCCGTGCGCGGACTGCCGCGGCGGCAGTCCGAGGTGGTCACGCTGCGGTACTACCTCGACCTGAGCGAGGCCGAGATCGCCGAGACCCTCGGCATCTCACGGGGCTCGGTCAAAACACACGCCAGCCGTGGCCTCGCAGCCCTTGAGCGGACGCTGGCAGCGCCGGACGCAGATGAGCCGGAAGGCAGTTTGTGAACATCGAAGAACGCCTGCGCGACGCCTTCGCTCAGCGGACCGACGCCGTCGAGGTGTCCCCCGGGGCTCTGTTCGAGATCCGGCGCCAACTCGGCCGCACGAGGCGGGCGCCGGAGTTGCGCCTGCGACCGGCGCTGGTCCTCGCCGCCGCGGCCTGTGCCGTGACAGCCGTCGTGGTCTCGGTGTCCCTCTCGAGGCCGGCCACGGACCCCGGCGGAGAGATCGCCGCGACCCCACCGGTCGCCGGCCCTGCGGGTACGCCGTCAGATACACCGCCGCCCACCAGCGCACCTACGACCCCCGACCCGCAGCCGCCCGCGGTGTCCCCGACGCCCCCCGCCGTTGACTCCGCCACCCAGACACAGCCAGACGATCCCGGGCAGATCGCAACGGTCGCACCGCCGACGCCACCCCCCGTCGACCCGCCCCAGGCGGATCCCTCACCGCCGACGCCACCTCCCGTCGACCCGCCCCAGGCGGGTCCCTCACCGCCGCCCCCGGACTCGCAGTCCGCCTCCGCCACCGACCCGGACCCCGACCAGGGAGCCGCCCTCGCTCAGGACACAGCACCGGTATGTTCCGTCGAGCCGCCCGTCGTCGGTGAGGGCGACCCTCCGACGTCCTGGGTCACGGTCTACTTCGCCTGCGGCGAATCCGACGCCGCCCCCCGGCGGCGACCCGCCGCCGTCAACGACCTCGCGACCGCTCTGGTGGTCCTCCTGAGCGGGCCGAACGAAGCCGACACAGCGGCGGGATTCCGCGGGCTGAGCAACGACTCGGGGCGAATCGCATCCTCGACGCCGGACAACCGGTGGGTGACGATCGATCTCCCGTCCACCCTCGCCGACTCGTTCGGTGCCGCCACCACCGATACCACGGCCGAGCAGTTCCTCACACAACTCAACCAGACGGTGTTCGAGTTCCCCGAATTCGTCGCCGCGGAGTACCGCCTCAACGGCGACTGCGCCGCGTTCGGAGACCTCCTCGGCCGCTCGTGCGAGGTGCACACGCGTGACGGCGGTCGTCACACCAGCGAGCTGACCGCCCACACCATCGGCGCGATCGAATCGGTGATGCGCGCCGAACCCGACGACGGTGCCCTTGCGCAGGGCTTCCTGGCCGACGGCGCCCGGCTGACGGACCGCCGCGCAGGCAGCGACAGCGGTCTGTGGGCGGAGGTCATCACCACCGCCGGCGTGGCGGGCTGGGTGTCGACGGAGACGCTCGTGGCACAGCCCCTGGCACTCGATGGCGAGGACACCGCGACCATGGTGAGCCTGGCCCGGCGACTCACCACCGGACCAGGGATCGAGTCGTCGGAATTCCTGCCGGGCGGACTGGTACTGCGCTGGGGCGCCGACGCCGGCGACGTCACCGTCGCGTCGACCGCCGGTGCCGGAGTCGACAACACGTGGTGGGATCGGGCGCACGACGTTCCCTCCCCGCGCGACGGCGGCACGACGGCCTCGCTGGCCGACCTCCTCTGGATCGACGGAGCGAGTGACAGCGCCGTGGTCACGGTCAACGCTCCCGGTCCTCTTGGTGAGCCTCACGCCGACTTCTCCTCCCTGGCGTACGTTTCGATCTATCAGGCGGCTCTCGGCAGTTCTACCCTGCCGCCCGAACTCGAACCCGCGTCCCAGCCGCCGACGACCACCACGACCGAGGTCGCCACAACCTCCGGCGGGGTCGAACTACCGCCCGCTCTCCCCAGCCTTCTCGAGGACGACTCCGCCGACGAGGAAGAGCCACCGGCGCCGCTACGGGCACAGATCAGCGTCATCTTCGACTTCCTCTCACCCGACGGTCCGCGCATCGCCGCCGTGGAGGCAATCTGGATCGAGCCATAGGCTCGCCACGACCTGACCACACCCTCGGTGTCGCAGCGGTAGAGTCTCTTCACCTGTGATCAACGACCGAGTACCCCGAACCGGCAGTACGGCCGGAGCCTCGCGAACAGTTCCGGCTGCCCTTGTGGTGGCCGTGCTTGCCCTCGCCGCGGTCGTCGCCGCGGCCTGCGCCGGTACCGAACCCGCTCAGGTCAGCACCGCCCCCGTGGCACCGGAACCTCCGCCTGCGGAGCCCGCACCCGCACCAGAGCCGCCCGCCGCACCAACCGCCGCGCCCGAGCCGCCCGCAACGCCCGAACCACCTGCGGCGACGACTGGCGCGCCCGGCCCTAACGACCTGCCTGCGATAACGGTCGTCGACGTCGTCAGCGGCGAGAGCCTCGTGCTGTCGTCACTGGCCCCCGCCGACCGGCCCATCCTGGTGTGGTTCTGGGCGCCCCATTGACCGACGTGCCGCCGGGAGGCACCCGGCGTCGAGCAGTTCGCTCGAGATCACGGTGACAAGATCCTCGTCGTCGGCCTGGGGACGCAGGACGACCTGACGCTCGCGCAGGACTTCGTCGCCGGCACGGGCATCTCCTCGTTCCAGATGCTCTGGGACGAGTCCTTCGACTCGTGGGCCAAGCTTGGCGTGGTGTCCCAGCCCGCATGGGCCCTGTTCTCCGCCTCCGGCGAGCTCGCCGAGGGCAGCTACGGCGGGATCGACACGGTCAGCGTGCTCGAGAAGGCCGCCTCCCTCTGAGCCACAGCGGCCGCCGATGACTCCCCGGGTCGCGGCGGTAAAGTCTCTCCACCTGTGAACAGCGACAGAGCAATTCGAACCCCCCGAGCGGCGGGAGCCTCGCGAACGACCCTCTGGTTCGTCGCTGTGGCCGCGATGGTCGCCGCCGCGATGCTTGCCGCCGCCTGTTCTGGAACCGAACCGGCAGAGGTCGGTACACCGCCGCCAGAGCCGCCGGCGACCGCCGCCGAGGAGACTCCCGCGGCGGCCCCATCAACGGAGAGCGCGTCGCCACCCGCCACGGAGGGCGCCTCGGCACCGCCGGCCGATGAACCGCCGGCTCCCCCGCCCCCCGAGCCGGTCTCCCCTCCTGCACCGCCCGCGGACTCCGAACCGCCTGCGCCTGCACCCGAACCACCTGCGCCTGCAGCCGAACCACCCCCACCCGCGCCTGCACCCGAACCACCCGCCCGCGCCTGCACCCGAACCAGCCGCGCCCGCGCCTGCACCCGAACCACCCCCACCCGCGCCTGCAGCCGAACCACCCCCACCAGCACCGGAACCACCCCCACCCGCGCCTGCAGCCGAACCACCTCCACCCGAACCAGCCGCGCCCGCGCCCGCACCCGAACCACCCCCACCAGCACCTGCAGCCGAACCACCTCCGCCCGCGCCTGCACCAGCGCCAGCACCCCCACCAGCACCGGAACCACCCCCACCCCCGCCTACAACCGTCGTGGCCGGCCCCAATGACCTCCCTGAATCCACCGTCGTGGACATCTTCAGCGGTGAGAGCCTTGTTCTGGCCTCGTTCGCACCCTCCGACCGACCCATCTTCGTGTGGGTCTGGGCACCCCATTGACCGGTCTGCCGCCGGGAAGCACCCGGCGTCGAGCAGTTCGCTCGAGACCACGGAGACAAAGTCCTCGTCATTGGATTGGGAACGCAGGACACCCTCATGCAGGCACAGAGCTTCGCGGCGATGACGGGAATCGGGTCGTTCCCCGTGGTCTGGAGCGAGTCGTTCGACCCGGCGGCCCTACTGGGCATCTACACGCACCCCGCCTGGGTGCTGCTCTCACCGTCGGGGGAGGTCGTCGAGCGTGGCGTTGGCGGCATCGACGCGGTCAAGCTGCTCGAGAAGGCCGCCTCCATCTGAGGCGCCGCAGCGAGGGCCCGCAATCGCGGGCCCCGCTCAGACTCGAACCGGTTCCTGGGAGTACTTCGCCAGTAGCCCCAGCGTGGCCTGCCGGTGCAGAATCTTCACGCGGATGTCCGGATAACGCGTCCTCAGCTTGCGCACCTTCCGGTTCTTCCTGGTGACGAGCTTCTGCTTGAGCGTCGTCAGCTCGACGTACATGTCGTAGCCCGGAAAGTAGAAGTCCGGGGTGAAGGCCTCCAGCACGCGGCCGGTGGGATCGCTCTCGAGCACGAACGTGGTGGGCTCGTACTCCCACGACACGCCGTAGAAGTCGAGCAACTCACTGAAGGCCTGCTCCGAGGCATGAGCAAAACCACCGCCTGCGTTGGCGGGAGAATCAGGTGCCGGCACGTCGCAGCAGGAGCAGGTGCGGCAAACGCCTCCTCAGGAGCCGTAGCCGGCGTCCGGGTCGGATGCTTCAACCACCTCCGGCGCCGGCGGCTCTCCTGCGCTCTCCTCACCGCGCCACCGACTGAGTTCGCTGACGATGGCGCCGTTGAGCTGCTGCTTGATGCCCTCGACCTCGAGCATGATGAGAGCCAGCGCCTGTTGGCCCGGCCGCTGGAGCAGGGCCACCAACTCATCAGGGCCGGTCATGAACAAGACCTCGCTGCCGCTGATCACCAGCCTGCCCTCGGCAAGATCCTCACCGAGGATGTCCCGGTGGTTTCTGAACACATCACGGATCTGCTGGAGGCCGACGCCCCGGTCGAGCAGATCCTTGATGATCCGCAGCCTCAGCAGGTCGCTATAGGAGTAGGCCCGGCGGGAACCGCTGCCACTTGCCGAGGCCACCGATGGCTGCACGAGACCGGTCCGAGCCCAGTAGTCGAGTTGGCGGTAGGTGATACCGGCGATTTCCTGGGTCTGTTTCGAGGTGTAGCTGCGCACGACGTTGTCGTTCATGAACGTCCCCTTCGAGAGCTTGCGTCGAGCCGTGTAACTACTCTACTGCAATTCGCGCAGGCCTGTGGATATCTCGCCGTCCCCCTGCTCACCACCGCGCCGGGACGCCGGTTAGGACTCGAAGTCCTCCGGACGGACGGTGTCGATGAACTCCCGGAACTGCTCGACCACCTCGTCGGGATCGGGCGTCGCTTCGACCTCCGCGTCTTCTTTGTCCTCGGAGTTGTCCCGCTCCCAGTACCCGGCGTCCGCGAGCACCTCCTCGGCGGCGAAGATGGGGGCCCCGCATCGCACCGCCACGGCGATCGCATCGGAGGGGCGACACGAGACCCGCCGCGTCTTCCCGTTCTCGCCGAGTTCCAATTCGGCGAAGAACGTCTTGTCACGTAGTTCTGTCACCACGACCCGCTCGAGTGCCACGCCGATGTTGTCGAGAATGACCTTGATCAGATCGTGGGTCATCGGGCGGGGCACCTCGACCCCCTCCAGAGCGAGGGCAATGGCGGTGGCTTCCGGCGCCCCGATGAAGATGGGCAGCAGGCGTGGGTTCGGGGCTTGCTCGCGCAGCAGGAGAATGGGCGTGTTCGTGGGCAATTCGATGCGCACCCCGACCAGATCCATCTCGATCACACCCTGACAATAGCCGCGGACCGGAAGATCGCCCCATGAACGGGCGCTGGAGCTCTAGATGAGTAGTTCCAAGGGGTGCGAGCGGGGGGTCGGCCAAGTCGGCGGTGTGGTGGTGCGAGCGGGGGGTCCGCCGCTGGGTGGTTGAGGGTGTCCAAGATCGGGAGGTGAAACCGCCCCCGATCCTGGAGGACCTTGGCATGAACCCGGACTTGGACACCCTCGCGACGGCACTTTATGTGACGATTGATGACTTGTTGGTGGCGCACCCGCAGTGGGCGCCGCCGCGGCCCGCGGTGGGTATCGCCCCGGAACTGTCTGATGCGGAGCTGGTGACCCTGGCGGTGTTACAGGCGCTGTTGGGGTTCGACTCTGAGGCCCGTTTCGTGCGCTACGCCAAAGCACACCTGACGCCGTGGTTTCCTTACGTGCCCCAGCGGCCCGGCTACAACAAGCGTCTGCGCCGCAGCGGCGAACTGATCAAGCACGTGATGGCCTGCCTCGCACGCGCCTGCGCGTCCTGGCACGACGACGTCTGGCTCGTGGACTCCACGCCCGTGGAGTGCGGGCGCAGCCGCGAGACCCAAAAGCGCTCTGAGCGGCCCGGATGGGCCACCTACGGCTACAGCGCCTCGCACTCCCGCTATTTCTGGGGCCTGCGCCTGCACCTCATAACAACCCCGTCGGGCCTGCCCATCACCTTCGCCCTCGCCGGCGCGAAAGCCGACGAGCGCGACGTCTGTTGGGACATGATCGCCCACGCCGGCGTCGCCCGGCGGGGCCAGACCCTCATCGCCGAGGTGGGCTACCGCAGCGCCGCCTTCGAAGCCCAACTCAACAACGCGGGCATCACCCTCATCGGTCCCGCCACCAAAACAGAACCCACCCGAGCGGGCCGGGAGTTCCTGCGGCCGTTCCCCCAGATCATCGAATCGGTCAACCAGACCCTCAAAGCCCAACTCGGCCTCGAACGCCACGGCGGGCGCACCCCCGCCGGCGTCGCCGCGCGCGTCCTACAACGACTCCTCGCCCTCACCGCCACAATCTGGCACAACCAAACCACCCAACAACCAGGCCCCGCCCGCTCCCTACTCGCCTACGACCACTGACCCCTTGGAACTAATCATCTAGGTATGACCGCCCGGACCAGAGGCGTAGAGGGACTCCACGTAGGCGTCGGAATCCTGCTCGAGCGGGCGGCGATCGACGGCTCTCAGATCCGGAAGGTTGCCGTAGCGGCCACGGAAATCGAGTCCGTAACCCACGAGGAACGAGTCGTCCACGGTGAAGCCGGCGTAGCGCGCCTCGAGCGGCAGGATGCGCCGGGCTTGGCGGTCGAGCAACGTGCAGACCTCGACGGAGATCGGGGACCGGCGGTGCAACTCGCCGGTCAGGAATCCAACGCTCAGGCCGCTGTCGACGATGCCCTCGACGAGCAGCACGTGGCGCCCGCTGATGTCGATGTCGAGATCACGGGTAATCCGGACCCGCCCCGAATTCGGCGCGAAACGCGAGATGGCCAGGAAGTCCACCTCCGCGTCGACCTGCAGGGAGCGCGCCAGATCGGCCAGGAACGGCAGGCAGCCACGCAGCACACCGACAAGTACGAGCGCGGCTCCGGCGCCGAGGCGCGGCGAGTAGTCCTTCGAGATGGCCGCGCCGAGCGCCTGGACACGCTCGGAGATCGCCGTGCGGTCGTACACCGTGCCGCCGGGGGGGCGCCCGGTCTGGGTGGGGGGCACCGTCAGCTGAGGTTTTGCAGCGCGCGCCGCACGAGGGCCTCGTGGAGCGCGGAGGCCAGAGCCGCCTGGTTGGCCACCAGATCCCGCGCCCGGCGCTGGGCATTGGGCCCGCCGTGTTGGAGGATCTGTTGCACCGCCGGGGTCGACAGGTCCAACTCCCGATCAACCGATGCCTTGAAGACACGCAGGTGCCGCGGTTCGAGTCCGTGGTCGAACATCTGCCGGGCGATGCGCGCGACCTCCAGTGCGTGCGAGTCGTAGAAGTCGATATCGGCGGTGGAGCGCGGCACCAGCAACCCGTACCGCGTCAATTCCCGGGCCTGCGACAGGCTGAGTCCGCTGGCGCTCGCGAGCTGCGGCAGTGTCATCCCGGTGCTACCGGGGTCCGGGGTGTGCGCAGGCGGGGCGAGCCGGCGAACCTGGTCGCTGACATCCACGTCCGGCAAGCGGCTCTCCTGCTCATCCGCCTGGGCACTCCACTCCACCGACGCCATGCGCTCCCTGATGATCCGCAGCGGCAGGAAGTGCTCGCGCTGCTGCGCCAGGATCCAGCGCAGCTTGGCGATGTCGGTGCGGGAGTACTTCCGGTACCCCTTGGTCGTGCGCTGGGGGGTGATCAGTCCCTGGCTCTCGAGGAACCGCAACTTGGAGACCGACACCTCGGGGAAGTCGCCGCGCAGGCTCGCGACCACCTGGCCGATACCGGCAAGC
Source organism: Acidimicrobiales bacterium (assembly GCA_963668565.2). Classification (GTDB taxonomy): domain Bacteria; phylum Actinomycetota; class Acidimicrobiia; order Acidimicrobiales; family CATQHL01; genus VXNF01. The sequence goes on along the minus strand of CAXXMX010000010.1, from coordinate 1,904,634 downwards.
CGCTCGTCAGCCACTGACGAACCTCGCATAGGCGGCGCCGTCCATCAGCCCCTCGATGTGCGCGGCGTCGTCGAGGGCGAGAATGCAGAGCCAGCCGTCGCCGTAGGGGTCGGTGTTGACGGCCTCGGGCCTCTCGGCGAGCAGTCCGTTGACCGCCACCACTCGACCCGCCAGCGGCGCGTAGAGCTCACTCGTCGCCTTCCGGGCCTCGATCTCGGCCATCAGGTCACCGGCGGTCAGTCGGCTTCCCGGCTCCGGGAGTTCAACGAACTCCACCTCGCCGAGCAGATCCTGGCCGTAGTCGGTCAGGCCGACGCGCGCCTGCCGTTCGGGCCCCTCGCCCTCCGCGGCGATCCAGCCATGGTCCTCGGAGTACCGCAACGATGCGGGAACGTTCACGGCAGCCCGAACGAGCCGATGAGGCGCCGCGTTGGGTTCGCCATCGTTTTCACGCTACTCCACCGGCCGGCGGGTCCCCGCCATCGGCAACCGCCACCGGAGCACTCAGGACTCTTCACCCGGTGGCCCGGCCGAGGCCGCCTCCCGCTGCTCGCGCAGGGCGGCTCGACCCGCGGGAACGTACAGGTACGCCCCGTACCAGGCGATGGCGAGGGACGGGATTCCGCATACCCAACCGGCGATCGTCCAGGCGCCGGCTCCCGGTATGTCCGCCGCGCCCAGCAGGAACATCGGGAAGGCGAACATGAGGCCGAAGCTCCCCGCCTTGCCCCACGGATTCACGCCCAGCCACCCCACGCGCCGCGAGGCGAGGATCAGAGTGCCGATCGACAGGCCGAACTCCCGCGCCAGGGCCACGATCCCGAACCACAACGCCACGTCACCGTTGACGAGCATCGCTATGACCGCGGCGAAGAACATGCACCGGTCGACAACAGGATCGAGGATTGCCCCGAGGTCGGTCGCCTGCCCGAGCCGGCGCGCCAGGTAGCCGTCGAGGAAGTCACTGGCGCCAAGCGCGCCGAGCAGGATCCCCGCCGCGGCGCGACTGTCGAGACCGAACAGGAGCCAGCAGAAGATCGGCACGCAGGCCAACCGCAGGATCGTGACCAGATTGGGGACGGTCCAGAGTTGGCGGCGAAGACTCTCGGCGGGCACGGCAGGAGAGTACCGTGCAGTGCCGGCCGCACGGCTCCGCAGAGACTGGGAGGGCTCGATGGCGACGATATTCACGCGCATTCTCCGGGGCGAGCTACCGGGGCACTTCATCTGGCGCGACGAGCTGTGCGCCGTCTTCCTGTCCATCAACCCACTCACGCCGGGCCACGCAATGGTGATACCGGAGGCCGAGGTGGATCACTGGCTCGATCTGGATGTCGAGACCAACATGCACCTGACCGCGGTGGCCCACCGGGTGGGTCAGGCCATCATGGAGACCTTCGGCACCGAGCGGGTGGCGACGGTGATCGCAGGATTCGAGGTCCCGCACGTGCACCTGCACGTCTTCGGCGCCAACTCGATGGACGACCTGAACTTCGCCAACGCGGCAGCACGCGTCGAGCAGACCGACTTGGCGGCCAACGCGGCGCTCCTGCGAGACGCGCTGGGCTGGGAGGGTTAGGAGTCGGGCGAAACAGACGGCGCACCTGCAACGGACTCCGCCAGCGCACCGGTGCCGCCGTAGCGGTAGACCCGCACCTGTTCGGCCACGAAGACGCGCTCCCAACCCTGCTGGCGCAGCGTCGTGTCAAATCGCTCGACCTCCAGAGCCTCTGATCCCCAGCGCGGCGCCGAAGCCAGGTCGAGGGCAATCCACCCCACCCCTTCGACGGCGCTCTGCGCGTCAGCGCGAGCCGAGGTGCCTTCCGCCTCCAACTCGAACAGCACGTTCCGCTCCGCCAGCAGCGGGAGCAGGTGCGGCGAAGCGCGCACCGCAGCCTCGTCGGGGATCTGCTCGACCGCCGCCAGGCGGTCGGCGTCTGCGGCGTCCTGGGTCCATCGCCACGGGGTGTGGAACGGTGAACTGGCGGCATCGCGCACGAAGAAGATGGACGTCGCCAGTACCAGCGTGACGACGAGCCGCCGATTCACGCGCACGCGTCGCACCAGGACGGCGCCGGCACGCCGTAGCGCGAACACAGTCGCCACCAGCACGAACGCCGCCACCGGTACCGATTCGGCGAGCAGAGCCTCCGGGGTGTCCGACGCCAGCTGCACGACGAAGAAGGGCACGGCCGGCATGAGGTAGCGCAACTCGAGGAGCGGCAGGAACAGGACCGGAGCGAGCAACGTGACGCCGAGAAGGAAGTTCTCCTCGGTCACGAGATTGCCGAGGAACACGTGCGGCCGCCGCAGGATCCCCCAGATGACGTCCGCGCTGCTGGAACTTCCGTACTCGGCGTAGCGGGCCAGGTGCGGGAACTCACCCCCGGCAAGAATCGGTTGGATGGTCTCCGTTGCCAGGAGGGTCCAGAGCAGGCCCACGAACGCCCAGATGAGCGCCGTCCGGGAATGCCGACCGGAGATCGCCAGCAGCGATCGGCCGACCCGAGCCGGAGTCCACCACAGCGAGAGCGACCGCTCGTGCTCGGCGCCTTCCGCCGGCCTCGGCCGGAGTTCGACGGCGAGCACGACCCCGAGCACCGCCACCACCCAGCCGAGTTCGGAGCGGCACGCCAGCACCGCCGCCACCAGCACCCCGAACGGCACCCAGCGCGCGCCGAGCCCGTAGTAGACGGCACCCAGCAGGGCGGGCAGTGCCAGGATCTCGGGGTGGAAGCCGGCGAGATTGGCGTTGTGCAGGGCGGCATAGCAGGCGTAGGCGAGGGCGACAGCCGCCGCGGGGGCCACCTTCAGGTCGGCGCGGCGGCGGGCGATGCGCCACAACGGCACAATCCCGAGAGCCAGGGCGGCGGACTGAACCACCAGGACCGTGGTCGTGATCGGCAGCCAGCGCACGACCAACCCCAGCGGGTAGATGATGAACGAGCCGTTCCGGGCCAGGTAGTCGCCGCCGACGAGCGTCGAATGCGGCCGGAACCCTTGGCTCACCTGCCAGACGCTCTGGTTGAACAGCGCCAGATCGGTTCCCGCCTGCAGGGAATCGGCGCGCGCCAGCGCCAGACCTGCCAGTGCGGCGCCCAGGGCGAGCGCCATGATCCACGGCAGGATGTTGTCGACGGTCGCGGTCTCGAGGCGGGCCTGCCAGCGCAGCGTCGCCCGTTCGAGCCGCGACCGCCAAGTGAGCTGTGCCGGATGCGCCGGGACGGCGCTACGGGCCGCGGGAGATCGCGCGCGCACCAGACCTGACCTCAGAGGGCGACGGGTTCGATGAGGTGAGCGCTCTTGCGGCGCGGGTTGTTGACCTCGCGGCTGACCGGATGGAGGGTGAACAACTGCGACGGGGCGGGCACCAGCAGGCCTCTGAGTGCCGCCGTGTCGTCGAAGTCGGGGGCCAGCCATTGCTCCCAGGCGCTCGGCGGCAGCACGATCGGCATCCGATCGTGTACTTCGGCGATCCGATCGTTGGCCGGTCCGGTGATGATCGTCGTCGAGCGCACGAGATCGCCCTCGGGAGGCCTCCAGCGTTCCCAGAGCCCCGCGAAGGCGAGCGGTTCGCCGTCGCTGCGGTGGATGTACACGGGTTGCTTGTGCCGCTCGCCCGGAACCGGCACCCACTCGTAGAAACCGTCGGCGGCGACGATGCAGCGACGTGCCCGGAAGGCGCGGCCGTAGGCCTTCGAGTCCGCCACGGTCTCGGAGCGGGCGTTGATCATGCGGTTACCGATCTTGACGTCGGAAGCCCACGGCGGGATCAGACCCCAGCGCAGGGTGGCGAGCCTGCGTCGGCCTTCAGCCACGAGGACCGCATACACGTCGTTGGTCGGTGCCACGTTGTAGCTGGGCTCCAAGGCGGTGCCGGCGTCGAGTGTCGCCCCGAAATAGGTGGCGACCTCCGAAGCCGGACTTGCCGAAACAAAGCGCCCGCACACGCCGCAACGCTACCTGTCCCGCGTCACCGCGCCGCGACGAGTGAGCCCTCCGGGCCGCGAGCGCTCGCCCCGCCGGAGTTGTGCGAAAACGGATTCGTGCCCCGGAGCGACCCGGGGCACGAACTCAGTGGTGGGGTTGTGGCGGCTACGCCAGCATGGAGTCGAGCGCCTCCACGGACGGAGCGAAGTAGAACGACCCCGAGGCCGGGTTGGAAAAGTCCGTCAACCGGTCGCGCACGTCGGCGCCGTCGAGGCCGTACATGGCCCGCAGGCGCTCACGGAAGGGGGCCTGCTCCCGGCAGAAGGCCATGAAGTACAGGCCCACGATGCCTTCGGCGCCGTGGATAGCGTACGGAGTGGAGCGGCGGGCGATCTCGGTGCGCTTCGGCTTGGTGGCATCGGCGGTGGCTCCCTCGCGCAACTCGACGTGGCTGAGGTGCGAGAAGTCCTCCTGCGGGTCGAGCCGCTCACTGTCGGGCTTCGTGCGCCCGAAAACCTTCTCCTGCTCCTCGACGCTCATCTGGTTCCAGCCGTCCAGGTCGTGGATCCAGCGCTGGGCGAGGATGAAGCTGCCGCCGGCGCCCGGCGACCCGTCGGGCACGAGGGCCACCTCGGGCTCACGCTCGGGCTCGGGGTTGCCGGTGCCGTCGATGAACCCGGTCATGTCCAGCGAGTCGCCCAGGATGAAGGTGTTCGTGTCGCGCGCCACGGCCATGTGGCCGGCCAAGGCGGTGCGGGCGTCGTACTGCGTCTTCCAGACCTGGTCCTTGTCGGGGCTGTTCAGCCAGAACAGCAACTCCTCCTGGGTGCCCTTGGCCTGGCGCCCGCTGCCGTCGTCGGACTCGATGGTGACGAAGTCCTGGAAGTCCTCGGGCGTCTCGTCGGTGAGTTCGGCCAGCAGGCCGGGCCCGAAGCCCACCACGAGGTTGATGTCGGCGGCGTCGGCTGCGGCGCGGGCGTCGGAGATCACGCTCTTGATGTGATCCAGGTCGGCACCGTCGACCCTCCTCAGATGGACGTACCACTGGTGCTGTCCCATTTCGGCGAAAATTGCGGGTTGCGGGGTGGGCATGTCCGACCTCCGTGGCTTGGTGGAATGAGGCTGATTCCGGAGAACTCTAGCAAGACTTGCCCAACCCCGGCCCCGCCCGAGGTTGCGCCCGGTGTGGCGTTCGTGGCGCCGGCGCTGCCTGACGGCAAGCTGCTCGGTGGGGTGTTCACCGGGGTCGATGAACGGATCGCACCGTCGCGCGCGGCCCCGACGGCGCGGGACGCGCTCGGGTCGGGGACTGTCAGAAATCTTATGTATCGGGCGTGATGTGAGGGTCCGCAGCTTTGGGTTGCGGACCGGAAAGGATCATGTCGATGACTGATCAGATTTTGTCGGCGATGCCGGCGACCGAATCGACGGCCACATCCAATGACAACCGTCACGGCCGATGCCGAGGCGGCGTGACGCGGCCTGCACGTTGAGTTCGCTGCAGCAGAACCTCGAACCCATCTCAGGGACTGCCAGCTACACCCCGAACCCACATCTTCGACAACGACCGGCTGGTTTGGGTGGGCGGCGGAGGCAACGGCAGCAGCAGCGGATCCTCATCGCCTGCCAAGACGTTGAGGAAAGACGAGTAACTGTAGACGCGGTGGCGGCGCTGGCCTGTGGTCTCGGTCACCACGTCGAGTTCGGTGAGGCGAACTAGGAGTCGCGCCGCGGTCGCCGGCGTGGTGCCGAGGTGCTCAGTGGCGTACTTGATCGTGACGTACGGCTGCTCGGCCAAGAGATCTAAGAGCGGCGCCCCGTAGCGCCCTAGGTGTTCGGTCACTGCTAGCCGCAGGTGCGTGTCGCGCAGTGCCGAGAGTTCGACTGCGGTGCGTGCAGCGTCATCTGCGGCGATCTTGACCCCGTGCAAGAAGAAGCGGAGCCACCCCTCCCAGTCGCCTCGGTGACGGGTTGCGTTCAGGCGTTCGTAATACTCCTGGCGATTCTGCTTCAGGTACAGACTGGGGTAAAGAAGCGGCTGTGGCAGCACGCCGCGCTCTACAAGTAGCAGTGTGATCAGCAGGCGCCCGACTCTGCCGTTGCCGTCGCCGAACGGGTGGATCGTCTCGAACTGCGCGTGCGCCAAACCTGCCGTGACCAGCGGTGGCAGCGTGCGGTCCTGGAGGAACTCCTCGAAGTCGCGTATCGCCTCGGGGAGGTGCTCAGGCGGTGGAGGGACGAAGACTGCGTTCTCCAACCCGCCGCCCTCGGGGCCGACCCAGTTCTGCGTGCGGCGGAACTCGCCGGGGTGCCGGTCGTGGCCTCGAACGCCTGCCAGCAACTCTCCGTGCACCGCTTTGATCATCGAACCGCCCACCGACGTGTCACGCAGCAGTTCCATGCCAAGGTTCATCGCCTGGACATGGTTGATCGTCGCGGCAAGATCGTCTCCCGCCGCTGCGACCGACGCGCCGACTTCGTACGCGAGCATGTCGTCAAGACTCGACTGGAGCCCCTCAATCTGTGAACTGTAAAGCGCCTCCCGGCGGACATACATCGCGACGAACAACTCTGGATTCGGCAGCGATCCCGACAACCCGCCGAGGCGGCCAACCGCACGATCTGCTTGCGACAGCGCCAACAGCAGGTCGCCGTCCCAGCGCAGTGGCGGTTCGGGCGGCAGCGGCTCAGGGATGAACGCGTCGTATCCACCCCGATGGCGAACATATCGACCAGCACGCGTACTCATGTCGCTGGACCTCCTCGCTGCGCCGCCCCGGCCAAGCCTATACTATAGTAATCGTGGCATCCCTATAATACGAGGTGTGGCAGGGGCGCCGTATTTCTACGCGCTGAAATAGCGCAACCGGCATGCATCCCTACCCCCCGAGGGCGACGGGCACAAGCCCCCCAGCATCGTGCTCTCCGTCGGCAGGCGGAGTGACGCGGTAGGTGGCGTGCAGGGCCGGGCAGGCAACCTATCTTCTGCCGAATCGCGTACACCCACACCGACGCCGCGCTCGCAGTCGCGTGCAACCTCACCCCGAGCCCGGGCACGCCGATGTCTCGTGCCCGTTTGGTTCTATCTGGCGCCGGCGGTGTGCACGCCGTCGGGCAGCCTCTGCCAACACACCGCGGCTCCGTCGGCGCGCAGGGCGCACGATTCGTATCTGCCGGCTGTCACTGCGGCGAACGCCCCGTCGGGCGGTTCCGCGGCGCTGTCGCCGTACAGTCCCCAGCAGGTGACGGTCGCATCGGCGCGCAACCCACACACGTGGACCGCGCCGACGCTCACCGCGCCGAACCCCACAGCGTCCCGGGGCCGCTGCTCCGACGACGCCGGCTCGGATTCTCCAACGGCCCCGTCCTGGAACTCTCCCGGGCCCTCGGGACCATCGCCAGGCCGGCGTCGTGTCGGCTGCGCCGCTGCAGGCCGCGGCGATCAAGGCGGCAACGGCGACAACCAGCCCCAAACGCCCGGGCGGCTTCATGTGTTCCCCCGGCCGTGTCGCACGAACCCGCTGGGTGACCGTTCACCTTCGGCGGGCTCTCCGACGCGAGTGCCTGTCCGGGACGGTCGCATTCTCACGGGGCACTCGCCTCGGCGGCTCCGCTCAGAGACATCGCTGCGACGTCGATGAGGCGGATGCCGGATGCGCCGGTCTCGCTGTTGGTGCTGGTGCAGGCGATGCGGGCACTGTCGGGACAAACATACGCCAACACAGGCCATCAGTCATGAAACCACATTCCACCTACCCCGTCTATCCCCTGAACCACAACCAATGCGGAGCCGGGCAGTGTCCGAGTGGGGCTGCCGCTGCCGAGGCCGCCGGAGCACCGCCGGCAGCACCGCCCGGACTGCGCGGCATGGATTCCGGCCTTCGCCGGAAAGACGAAACAGGGAGGCGGCGCCCACAACCGAGGGCGGGGGTGCCGGGGGTCAGCGCAGGCTTGCCATTTTCAGAGGCCGCCGGAGCACCGCCCGCAGCACCGCCCGGCAGGGAGGTTGAGTCGGGCTGCCGGGATTTGAACCCGGGACCTTTGGTCCCCCAGACCAACGCGCTAACCAAGCTGCGCCACAGCCCGTACCGGAGGTTCTACTGTACCGGCGCCCCGGGCTCAGAACGCCTCTTCCAGCACCTCCAGCCGGCCGTTCTGAACGCACGCCACGTCGAAGCGCAACAAGCCGATGGGCTCGTGATGGTGACGCAACCACTGCGCGGCCAGAGCGCGGATGCGCTGCTGCTTGCGCCAGTCCACCGCCTCCGCGGCAAACCCGTAGGCCGTCCCCGAGCGCGTCTTCACCTCGCAGAACACGACGGTGTCGTTGCGCCGCAGGATCAGGTCGATTTCGCCCCTCGTGCCGCGCCAGTTGCGGTCCAGGACCTCCCAGCCACGCTGCACGTACCAGGCCGCAGCTTTATTCTCACCCCAGCGACCGAGCCGCTGCCGCCCGACGGTCATCGACCGCGGTGAGGTTCAGGCCCTTAGACGACGCGCCTCTCGGGAACCTTGGCCGCCTTGCCCACGCGATCGCGCAGGTAGTACAGCTTGGCGCGCCGCACGCGGCCCCGGGTGACCACCTCGAGCTGCTTGATACCCGGGGTGTGCACGGGGAACGTGCGCTCGACCCCGACGCCGAAGCTGATCTTCCGGACGGTGAAGGACTCCCTCACGCCCGAGCCGCGCCGCGCAATCACGACGCCCTGGAAGATCTGGATGCGCTCGCGGCTGCCCTCGACCACGCGGACGTGCACCTTGACGGTGTCTCCGGGCCGGAAGTCGGGTATGTCGCTCCGCAGGCTCTGCACATCGACCAGGTCGGTGGGCTGCATGGCCGGTCTCCAATCACGAACTCGTCAGGTGGGGCGGGGAAGCGACACAGTGAGGATACGGCGCCGCCGCCCGAGCACCACCGAGAACCGGACGCAGGTACCCGTGCGCCGGCACACGGCGCGGCCCACCGCAGCCGGCTCCTGGCCGTCAGTCCTCGGGCACCAGGCCGAACTCCTCGAGGAGTTCCAGATCGGCGTCGCTCAGGCCGCCGCGCGCCGCGATCAGGTCCGGGCGCAACTCGCAGGTCCGCGCCAGCGCCTGCGCCCGGCGCCAGCGGGCGACGCGCCCGTGGTCGCCCGAACGCAGCACGTCGGGAACGCCCATGCCGCGGTACTCCGCGGGACGGGTGTACTGCGGGTAGCCCAGCAGGCCGCTGCTGAAGGAGTCGTCGACGCCCGAGGCCGCATTGCCCATCACGCCCGGCAACAGCCGTGCGACCGCTTCCAGGATCACCATGGCGGCGACCTCGCCCCCTGCCAGTACGTAGTCCCCGACGGAGATCTCGTCGTCGACGAGCGCGCCGCGCACCCGCTCGTCGACGCCTTCGTAGCGGCCGCACAGCAGCGAGAACCCGTCACCGGCGGCCAACTCCACGACGGTGGGCTGGTCCAACCGGCGACCCGCTGGCGAGAGCAGGATCAGCGGGCGCATCACGCCGGCCGCCTCGATGGTCTCGAAGATCGGCTCGGGTGCCAGCACCATGCCGGGGCCGCCGCCGAAGGGCGCGTCATCGACCGAACGGTGCGGTTCGACCGCCACCGAGCGAAGATCCAGCACTCGCAAGTCGAAGGCACCGTCCTTGCGGGCCTTGCCGAGGAGGCTGTGCGCGGCGAACTCCTCGATCATCGCCGGGAAGATGGAGATCACGTCGATTTTCATGGGTGCCGCCTCACCGGTCCCGGCGCCCGCAGAATCGCGGTCCCCGCGCCACGACCGCACATGCACCTCGGTGACCGCGGCGCCGCGGCATCACACCGAGGCTCCCCGCCCGCATGCGTCTACGCCAACTCGAACAGGCCCTCGGGTGCGTCGACGACGACGCGAGACGACCCGCCGCCGGTGGCGTCGAGCGAGACCACGAAGGTCAGCGGCACCAGCGCCCCGCTGTCGAGGACGAGCAGGTCGCTGGCCGGATTGGCCTGCACGGCCAGGACCTTGCCGCGCGCCAACCCCTCGGTGCACACCACCTCGGCGCCGATGAGTTCGTGCACCCACAACTCGGCGGCATCGGCGAGCGGCGCCGCCAGCAGCACCGCCGAGCGCAGCCGTTCGGCGCCGGGTTGGTCGGTGCAACCCTCGAAGGCCACCACCCAGCGCTTGCCGAACGGGCGTGCACGCCGCACCTTGAGGGTGGCATCGGCGATCTGCAGCTCGGACCCGGGCGCCAGCCGCTCGGTCCGGTTGGTCACGAGCGACACCACGACCTCACCCTTGAGCCCGTGCGGCCGGTCGACGCGTCCGACCTCCAGAAGATCCGCCGCCGGGCGAGCCGGGGGCGCCACGGTGGGACTAGGGCTCGACGAAGTCGACGACCACGCTGCAGCCGTCGTTGACCGCCGCCGCCCGCACGACGGTGCGGATGGCGCCGGCCACCCGGCCGCGCCGGCCGATGACCCGACCGATGTCCGCCCGGTCGACGTGCACGTCGAGGCGGATGTCGTCGCCATCCGGCACGGCGACCACGCGGGCCGCCTCGGGGATCTCGACGACCGACCGAACGATGTGCTCGAGAACGGCCCGTGCGCGAGGGGCGTCCAAGGTGTCGTGCGATTCGTAGCTCACGAGGAGGCTCCCTTCGAGGCGGCGTCGAGATCCTCGAGCCGGGACGTCCCTCCGGTGAATTCGGCCCAGGCGCCGGAGATCTTCAGGAGCTTCTCGACCCGTTCGCTGGGCTGGGCGCCGTTGCGCAACCACCTCAAGGCCTTCTCGTTGTCGATGTTCACGACCGACGGCTCCTGGCGGGGGTCGTAGTAACCGATCGATTCGATGAAGCGCCCGTTACGAGCCGAGCGCGAGTCGGCCGCCACCACCCGGTACGTGGGCTGCTTCTTCTTGCCCCTCCGCATCAAGCGAAGCCGCACTGCCACGATTCATCCCTCTCTCCCCCGGCATCTGGTCGCCGGAACTCCGTCGCCGGGCCCTGCGGCTCCGGCGTCAACGGTACAGTCTGCCGTGAAATCGGCTTCGTTCCATATCCGGGGTTCGGCGGCAGGACCTCGGCGCCGGCGCGACGACGGGCGGGCGCTCTTCAGCGGTCCGGCCAGGCCAGCGGACCGGAATCGGGCGAAGGTGGTCGCGGGTTGGATCGGCCGGGGAGCCGGGGCGGCGGCTCGAGATTCTCGAATCGATCGAGCAGATCCGAGGCGGTCCGGGTTCGCGTGCCGCCGGCCGGCGTGAGGCGCGAGTTGCCACCGCCCTTGCGGCCCTTGCCTCCCTTCGCCTTGCGGCGGCCCCCGGCAGCCCGAGCGCTGCGCATCATCTTGCGGGCGGCGGTGAAGTTGCGCAGCAGTTCGGCCACGTCGGAGGTCGTGGTGCCGCTGCCGGCGGCAATCCGCCGGCGCCGGGAGCCGTCGATGATGGCCGGCTGGGCGCGTTCGGTCGGCGTCATCGAGCAGATGATGGCCTCCATCCGGGCGAGACGTCGCTCGTCGACGCCGGCTTCGGCCGCCTGCGCCGCCTGCGCGCTCGGCAGGTGCGCTAGCAGGTCGCCCAACCCGCCCAGCTTGCGCATCTGGCGCATCTGTTCACCGAAGTCGTCGAGCGTGAACTCGCCGGCGAGGACACGCTCGGCGGCATCGGCCGCCTCGGCCGCCTGCTCTCCCTCGTACGCCGCCTCGGCCTTTTCGGCCAGAGAGAGCAGGTCGCCCATCCCGAGGATGCGCCCCGCCAGGCGATCGGGGTGGAACTGCTCGAAGTCGCCGACGCGCTCGCCGGTGGACGCGAACGCCACAGGACAACCCACGACCTCCCGGATCGACAGGGCTGCGCCGCCGCGGGCGTCCCCGTCGAGCTTGGTGAGGATCACCGCGTCGAGTCCCAGCACCTGGTGGAACCTTTCCCCAACCCGTACGGCTTCCTGGCCCGTCATGGCGTCGAGTACGAGGAACGTGTAGTGGGGATCGATGGCCTCCGAGATGCCGGCGACCTCCGCCATGAGATCGTCGTCGACGATCTGACGGCCCGCCGTGTCACACACCACGACGTCCCGACCCAGCCGGCGTGCCTCGGCCAGTCCCGCAGCGGCGACCCGGACAGGGTCGCCGGCTTCGCTGAAGACCGGGACTCCGATCTGCGATGCCAGGACGCGCAGCTGTTCGACGGCGGCCGGGCGCGTCAGATCGGCGCCCACGAGAAGGGGGCTGCGGCCGCGGCTGCGGAACCAGCGGGCCAGTTTGGCGGCGGTTGTCGTCTTCCCCGAGCCCTGCAGGCCGGCGAGGAGCACCACTGTGGGAGGCCGCGGGGCAAACGTGATCGACATCGCTTCGCCGCCGAGGGTGCGCACCAGTTCGTCGTGAACGATCCAGATCACCCGCTGGGCCGGGTTCAGAGCACGGTGCAGATCGGTGGCGAGCGCCCGCTCGCGCACACGCTCCCGGAACACCGCCACGACCGAGGTGGCCACGTCGGCTGCCAGCAGCGCCCGGCGGATCCCGGCGAGAGCCTCGTCGATGTCCTGCGGGCGCAGGCGACCCTTCCGGCGCAGACGGCCGAAGATCTCCTCGAGCTGGCCGCTGAGTGTCTCGAACATCGGCCTACGACCCGCGCACGCCCACGAGGGCGGCCGCGAAGGCCGCCGCGTCGAAGGGGACCAGGTCACCGGGTCCCTCGCCGAGACCCACCAGCTTGACGGGCACGCCGAGTTCGGCGCGCACCGACAGGACCGAGCCGCCCTTGGCCGATCCGTCCAGCTTGGTCAGCGCCACACCCGTCACGCCGGCCGCCTGGCCGAAGGTCCGCGCCTGAGCGAGTCCGTTCTGGCCGGTGGTGGCGTCCAGGGTGACCAGAACCTCGCGCAGTTGCCCGGGCGCCCGCTCGGCCACCCGGCGGATCTTCGCCAGTTCGCCCATCAGGTTGTGGTTGGTGTGCAGGCGCCCGGCGGTATCGGCGATCACCAGATCGGCACCGGTGGCGGCCGCGTGGGAGATGGCGTCGAAGACGACCGCCGCCGGATCACCACCGGCGTTGCCACGCACCAGGTGTGCCCCGGCCCGCTCGGCCCAGGCGGCGAGTTGCTCGGTGGCCGCAGCACGGAAGGTGTCGGCGGCGGCCAGCACGACGCGCTGGCCCGCGGCCGTCTCCGCGTGCGCCAGCTTGCCGATGGTCGTGGTCTTACCCGAGCCGTTGACCCCGACCAGGAGCCAGACCGCCGGCGAGCCCGACCGGTCGAGTCCGCCGTCGGGGCCGGCCATCAGATCGCGAATCGCGCCGGAAAGGAGGGTGCGCAACTCCTGCGGATCACGGATGCGACGCTCTGTGGCGTCGTCGCGGAGTCTCGCCAGCAGGCCCTCGGTGATGTCGAGGCTCACGTCAGCGACCAGCAGGGCCTCTTCGAGGGCCTCCCAGGTGTCATCGTCCAGGACCGGGCGCGCCAGCGCGGCGCCGAGCCTCTCGCCGAGAGCGGCGCGGGCTTTAGCCAGCCGCGGACGCCAGCGGGACGCCCCCTGCAGGTTGCCCTCGGCGCCGCCGGCCGGCTCCCGTTCCATCTGATTCCCGCCGGCGCCTAGGGCTCGATCTCGCGTTCGGGGTCTCCCCCGGCGTCGACGGCCAGAGAGCTGCCGCGGTCGCCGAGCGGGATGAACAAGCGGATGAGCAGATCGTCGCGGACCACCTCGACGGCCACCTCGGTGCCCGGCGCCCGCAGACGCACCGCCACCGACAGCTCGTTCATCGACCCGACCGATTGACCGTCGAAGGTGACGATCCGGTCGTTCACCTGCATCCCGGCGGCTTCGGCCGGCCCGCTGGGCGTGACCGACGCCACGATCGCCCCCGGCTCGCCCAGCGGCGGCGTGTAGCCGGTGATCCCCAGGAAGCCGAAGCGCACCTCCCGGCCCGCCCGCAACTCCTCGGCGATCCAGATGGCCACCTCGATGGGAGTGGCGAACCCGACGCCGATGTTGCCGCCGCCGAGCGTGGACTGGATGGCCACGTTCATGCCGATCACCCGACCCTGCAGGTCGGCGAGGGCGCCGCCGCTGTTGCCGCGATTGATGGGGGCGTCGGTCTGGATCATGCCGAGAGGCGGCATGCCCTCGCCCCCGAGGACCTGGTTCAGGGCACTCACCACGCCGACGGTGACAACGTTCTCCATGCCGAAGGGACTACCCACCGCCACCGCCGTCTGGCCGACCTGCACCGTCGACAGACCTCCGATCTCGGCCACCGTGAGATCCAGCGAGGGGTCGATCTGCACAACCGCCACGTCAAGTTCACGGTTCACCGCCAGCACCCTGCCGCCGGTTCGCACCCCGCTGGCAAGCTGCACGACGACATCGGGGAGGTCCTCGCCGCTGGATGCGAGATCCCCACCTTCGGTGCCCGGAATGTCGAGGGCGTCGAGCCCGTCGGAGGGGTCGAGATCCAGATCCCGGCCTTGCGGGCCGCCCCGGCCACCGGCCTCGGCGCCGAAGAGGTCGGCCAACGGTTCGGCGCCGTCGACGACGTGGGCGGCGGTCAGGACGAGTCCGGAGGCGTCGTAGATAATGCCGGAACCCTGTCCCTGCGACGTCTGCAACAGGACGACCGACGGCTCCACCCGGCTGGCCGCTGCGACCACCGGCTCGGGCGCCACTGGTGCCGACGCAGCGGGAGGCGCCGGCGCGGCGGCGCCCGGGGGCGTCGCGGGCGCCGGAGGCGCGCCCGGCTCAGGACTCCGCTGAACCTCCGGTGGCGCGGCGGGGGGAGCCGGCGCCCCGGCGGCGGTCGGCGGCTCGGGCGCCGGAGGCGCGCCCGGCTCGGGTGCCGGTCCGACGATTTCCGGAGGGCGAACCTGCACGTAGCGGACCGTCTCGACCGGTCCACCCGGCCATGACAGCCAGACGGCCGTCACCCCCAGTCCAAGGGCCACCATGCTGAGGACGACCGAGAAGGCCCCGGAGGTGAACCGCCGCCGGCTGCGGCGCGGCCGGCGGCCGGGGGGTGCGCCCACCGGAGCGCGCTCCTGCTCTCCCCAGCCGGCTGTCCAGGCCAGGTCGTAGTCGCGAGGCCATGAGGTGTCGTCTCCGGCGGGTTCGGGAGATGCACCTGACCGTCCGCGCTCGTCAGCCGGAGGTACACGCCCCCCCGTGGGCCGAGCGGTGATCGGTCTCTCCTGGATCGGATCCTCGCCGGGATCTACCGGCGGGGGGCGATGGTCATCGGCCATGTGAACTCGGTCTCCGCGGGCTCGGGAGCCTGCTGGTCACCATCCACGCTATTGGCCCCGGCCACCGGAGCGACGCCGCGAGATCGCGGATTCTCCGCGCCGTGTTACGGGGAGGCGAAGGCCGCCTCCGAGGTGCGTTTGGCAGGCCTGGCGCGCCTGATCCTGGCACCCGGACTGCTGGCGCCGGTCGCCGGCAGCAGGATCGTGAAGGTGGACCCGGTGCCTTCGGCCGACGTGAGGCGCGCCTCGCCGCGATGGGATTCGGCGATCTGACGCACGATCGCCAGACCGAGCCCTCTCCCGTCGACGGACGCCTGCCGGCCGCGCTGGAATCGCTGGAACACGCGCTCCTGCTCCGCCTCGGGGATGCCGGGACCCTGATCCTCGACCGCCACCCAGACCCAGGCTCCCTCACCTCCCGCCGTGATCCGCACCTCGGAGCCGGCGGGCGCCACGCTCAAGGCGTTGGAGAGCAGGTTGGCGAGCGCCTGCCGGAGGCTGCCGACGTCGCCGAGGGCCAGCAGGCCGGCCGGCGCCGCGTGGGTCAGCCGCACGTCGTGGTTGGCGGCATAGCCGTCGAACTCAGCCATCGCCTGGTGCGCCAACTCGCCGAGATCCACAAGGGCGAGGCGCTGCGGGCGGGTCTCGTGACGGGCGAAGGTGACCAGATCGTCGACGACGCGCGACATCCGGTCCACGGACCGGTTCACCTGCTCGGCCACGAAGCGGTAGTCCTCCACGGTGGCAGCCGGGTCGGCCAGGGTCGTGTCCACGTTGCTGCGGATCACCGCCAGCGGGTTGCGCAACTCGTGCGAGGCGTCCTCGACGAATCCCCGCTGCGCGTCGAAGGAGCGATCGAGGCGGTCCAGCATGTCATCGAAGGTGTCGGCGAGACGCCGCAACTCGTCGGGGGGCCCACCCAGGGCGATGCGCTGGGAGAGGTCGGTGGCGCTGATGCGACGCGCCACCGCGGTGATGCGCCCCACGGGCTTCAGCACGTGGCCGGCCAGGGACCAGCCGACGATCATGCTCGCGCCGAACAGGACCGCCAGCGCGATGAGGGAGTAGTCCCGCAACGTCTGCATGGCCCGCTCGTTGGCCTGCATCTCCACGTCGCCGAAAATCTCCCGGAGAGCCTGCTCCTCGGTGGGCGGAACGACGCCGTCCGGTTGGAGTATTTCCACCACGACGGACTGCGAGAGTGTCGACTCGTCGAGGTTCCGGGCCAAGCCCCAGTAGATGGCGCCCACCACGATGGCGCCGACGCCGAAGAGGACCACGCTGTAGATCAGCGCGAGGCGGAAACGGATGGAGCCCAGCGAGCGGTACAGGTGGCAGCGGAATCGCCCCGAGCGCGCTGGCGGCCTCATGGGGCCAGGATCGTGGTACATCCCACGGCGACGCCGGAGATCAGGGGTACGGCGCCGAAGCGGGCCCGGTCGACGGGGGAACGTCACCGAGTACGTGGAAGGGATCCTCGGGCCCGAACCACCGAGCCGACCCTGCCGGTCCGCGCGAGCCGTTGAGCCGGTAGCCGGTTCCGACGACCGTCTCGATCGGAGCCGGGCTGTTGGGCAGGCTGAGCTTGCGCCGCAGGGTGCCGACGGTCACCCGCACCGTGTTCGTGAACGGGTCGGTGTGCTCGTCCCAGACGTGGTCCAGCAACTCCTCCTGCGAGACCACCTGCCCGGGTCGACTGCAGAAGTAACGCAGCAACGTGAACTCCTTGGGAGTCAGAGCAACCGCGTGGCCCTGACGACGAACCGCGTGCCTGCTTAAGTCCATCTCGATGTCGCCGACGACGAGTCGAGCCCCGCCACGACCGGCATCACGGCGAAGCAGGGCCCGGATCCGCGCGTTGAGCTCGCTGAAGGCGAACGGCTTCACCAGGTAGTCGTCGGCGCCGTCGTCGAGACCGGCGACACGATCCTCGAGGCTGTCGCGTGCGGTGAGCATCAGGATGCGGGGCGGCTTTGTCGTGCGGGACAATTCCCGGAGTCGACGGCATACCTCCCTGCCATCGACCGCGGGCATCGTGAGGTCCAGGCAGATGAGGTCGTAAGCGACTTCGGAGGCCTTCCGGAGCGCTTCGGCGCCGTCGAACGCCTCATCCACCGCGTACCCCTCCCGGCGCAGGCCGCGAGCGATCGCTCGAACGAACTCCACCTCGTCATCGGCGACGAGCACTCGCATCGCCTCAGACGGTACTCGTGAACCTGCTGGCGGGCACGTCCGATCGCCCCGGACGGCCGGGGGCGTCCCGCCGGCCGATCAGCCCTCCAGTGGTCCCCCGGTGCCGGCTCCCGCCAGCGCGCCGACACCGGAACGACGCTCGGCGATCACCCTGCTGGAGCCGCCCGGGCGCATAGTCACCCCGTAGAGGCAGTCGGCAATCTCCATGGTGGGCCTCTGATGCGTGACCAGGACGAGTTGGGCCTCGTAACGGAACTCCTCCAGGAGACGCAGGAAACGGTGCAGGTTCACGTCGTCGAGCGCGGCGTCCACCTCATCGAGCACGTAGAACGGGGAGCGCTGGGAAGCGAACACGGCGAAGAGGAACGCCAGCGCCGCCAGCGAGCGCTCGCCGCCGGACAGCAACGCCAATCTGCGGAGGTTCTTCCCTGCGGGTCGAGCCTCGATCTCGACGCCGGAGTCGAGTGGGTTGTCGGGCTCGGTGAGGTACAGCCTGCCGGCGCCGCCTTCGAAGAGGACGCCGAAGAGCGTGTTGAACCTCTCGGCCACGTCGCGGTAGCAGCGGGAGAATGCGTCCAGGATCTCGGACTCGATAGCCCTGACGAGCCTGGTCAGGTCCCGCCGGGCATTGCGGACGTCGGCGACCTGCGACGCCAACTGGTCGTGGCGCTCGCGCAGGATCTCGTGCTCGCGCACCGCCAAGGGGTTCACCGGACCGATGCCGCGCAGCAGTCGCTCCAGCTCTCTGATCCGCCCGACGACCGTCACGCCCACCGCGAGGGTGGGCTCGGTCGATCGCACCGCCCGGACCTCGTCGCAGTCGTACTGCCCGCGCAGGGTCTCGACGACCGATTCGATCCGCAGCCCGACCTCGTCCTCGACGCGCTGGGCCGCCAGAAGCTGCTCGGCCACCCCGTCGAGCGGCGCCGCCAGGGCCGCCCGCCGGCGCCGATCGCCGTCGAGTTGCGTCGCCGTGACGTTCATGGCCTCCGCGGCGCGGATCTGGCGGCGCCGAAGGTCCTCCAGACCCTCTTGGCACTCCCGACCGCTCGCCTCCAGCCGCGCCGCGAGATCCGCCAGGGCGGCGCTGCGGCGCGCGTCGACGTCGGCGGCCGCAACCGCCGACTCGTGGCCGGCGAGGCGGTCGCCGATCTCGGACAGGCGGTCGGCCAGCAGGTCGCGACGCGCGCGGATCTCCGAGGCTCGGACATCCAGCGAGTGGCGCTCGCTCGCCAGCGCGGCGCGGCGACGCTCCAAGTCGCGGCGCGCGCCGGCGGCCGACGCTTCGGCGGCGTCGGCGGCCTGCTGCATCTCCGCCAGTTGCGCCGCAGTCTCGGTCACGACGCTGCGCTGGCGGCGGGTTCGCTCCGCCACCTCGTCCAGACGGTCGGCTGCCACCGCAGCCTCGGCGCAGACGGCGCTGTGCTTGCGCTCAGCGGCTGACGCCTGCTGGGCGGCCTCGGCAAGTCTCCGGCCAATGCTGCGGTGCGCGGTGGTGGCCGCGGCGTGGCGCGACGCGGCAGCAGCAGCAGCGGCGGTGGTCTCGGCCACCGCCCGGTCGGCGGCGCCAAGCGCGCCCTCGGCTCGGCTGAGGCACTCGCGGGACTCCTCGAGAGCCTCGCCCGTGGCCCCCGAGCGGGCGACGCCCACCCGCCAGCCGGTCCGCGAGAAGCAGTCGCCAGCCGGAGTGACGACGGTGGCATCGGGATGGGCCGCGAGGGCGTCGCACGCCTCTCGCCAACTCGCCACCACCACGACCGACCCGATGAGGCCGTCGAGAACCTCCGCCACACCACGGCGCCGCGCCCGGACGTGGGGCCGCAGCGGCTCCCCCACCGGCGGCGGATCGCCGCTCGACCGGTGCGCCGGCAGCACCGCCCCCGCGACCTGCGCCCGCGCCAAGGCCGCCAACGCGGGCCGGGCCGCGTCGGGATCCGCGACCACCGCGGCCGCGAGCGCCTCGCCGGCAGCGGCCTCGAACGCCGCCTCCCAACCGTCGTCGGTCGCCACCAGGTCGCCCAATGCGCCCAGCACGCCATCGCTACCGGCCAGGACCTCCATCCCCGAGCGGGCCCGGATGTCGCCCATCGCCAGGGCGAGAGCCTCGACCCTCGACCGCCAGCGGGTG
Source organism: Acidimicrobiales bacterium (assembly GCA_963668565.2). Classification (GTDB taxonomy): domain Bacteria; phylum Actinomycetota; class Acidimicrobiia; order Acidimicrobiales; family CATQHL01; genus VXNF01. The sequence goes on along the minus strand of CAXXMX010000010.1, from coordinate 1,885,183 downwards.
TGCTCGGACGCCACGTCGCTGCGGGTACGCCGGGCCGCCGCCTCCGCCTCGGCCGTGGCGCGGCGGAACTCCTCGGCAGCCTCGAGCGCTTCGCCGGCAGCGGCCTCCTCCGCGCGCCGCCCTGCAACCTCCGCCTCGGTGCGTTGCAGGGCGGCTGTGGCGGCGTGCCGTCGCTGCTCGAGCAGGCGGCTGCGCTCGTCGAGTTCGGCCACCTCGGCCTCGGCGCGATCGGCGAGGTCGCGCAGCGTCATCAGGCGGCCGCGCAGTTCCGCGGTCGCGGATCGATCCCCGGTGCCCCCGGGCGATTCCCAGCGCGCTGCATGGGCCTCGATGTCGGCCGCGAGCGCCTCGGTGGCGGCTGCGATCCTGTCGCGCTCGACCGACAACTCCATCTCGGCGACGCGAGCATCTTCCAGGGCGGCGTCGATCGCGGCGGACTCGTCGCTGAGCGCCACCAGCAGATCACTCGCAAGACGAGCCTGGCGGCGCCTCTCGTAGTCCCGCTGGCGCTCCTCGGTTGCCCGCTGCGCCTGCTGCACACGGTCCCGTAGCACGGCGAGACGCTCGGTGGACTCCACCAGCTGCACGTGGCCCATGGCCGACAGCCGCGCCTCGGCCTCGCCGATGCGCCCGTCGAGAAGCGCGAGTTGCCGAGCGTCTGCGGCCCGGCGATCCGCGAGATCACGCCGCTGCGTCGCCGCCTCGCGGCGCCGCCCTCGCAGCTCGGAGAGTTCAACACCAAGCCGGTGGACCTGTAGCGACTCGAGTTCGGTCGCCAACGCGCCGTGGCGGCGGGCGGTCTCGGCCTGCTGCTCGAGGGGACGGAGCGCCCGGCGCACCTCGCTGAGCTGGTCGGCGAGACGCGCCAGGTTCGCCTCGGTGTCGGCAAGGCGGCGCAGAGCCTTCTCCTTGCGCAACCGGTAGGCGGACACACCCGCGGCTTCCTCGAGGATGGCGCGCCGCTCGGCCGGCTTGGCGTTGAGGACGGCGTCGATACGGCCCTGCGAGACAATCACGTGGCGGTGCCGGCCCACTCCGGCGGCGGCAAGCAATTCGGAGATGTCGATCAGGCGGGCCGGCGCGGCGTTGATGGCGTAGCTGCTGTCACCGCTGCGAAACAGCGTGCGGGAGATCGCCACCTCGTCGAAGTCCACCGGCAGCCGGCGGTCCTCGTTGTCCAGCGTGAGCGTCACCTCCGCCCGCCCGAGCGCCGGCCGTCCCGGGTTGCCGGCGAAGATCACGTCGTCCATCTGCTGCGAGCGCAGCGACGTGGGCGCCTGCGAGCCGAGCACCCAGGCGATGGCGTCGACGATATTGGACTTGCCGCTGCCGTTGGGGCCGACGACCACCGACAGGCCGGGAGCGAGATCGATCGCCGTCGTCTGCGCGAACGACTTGAATCCCTTCAGCGTGAGGGATTTCATGAACACGCCTACACCTGGGACTGCTCGCAGAAGTAGGTCCAGCGCCCCCGGTACTTGACCCGCACGATCGGCCGGCGCGAGCGCGGGCTCAGCTCCCCGTGCCGGCGGTAGACGTTGTGATGGTTCTGGTACGTCCCCGACTCGCCGGTCGGCGAGACGAAGTGATTGTCCTCGAGGGAAGATCCCCGGTACTTCACGGCGTCGTGCAGAACCTCGACGATGGCCCGCCACAGCCTGCGGACCTCCTGGCGACCCAACGAGTCGGTCATCCGGTCGTGACGCAGCCCCGCGTTGAAGAGGATCTCGTCGGCGTACATGTCACCAACGCCGACGATCGTGGCGGTGTTGGTCAGGAACGCCTTCAGATACATCGGGCGGGGCGGGGCGAGCAGCAGGTTGGAGAAGTCGATCCAGGAGAGCGAGGTGTGCAGCGGATCGATGCCCGACGGCACCTGCTCAAGCACCTGCTCCGGCGTCAAGAGCCGCACGCGGGCTCCCTCCTTGAAATCCAGCACGCGCAGTCCCCCGTACTGGGTGAACGTGATGACGAGGCGTGTCGCCGGGTTGACGGCCTCCCTGTTCGGTTGGCGGCGGAGATGGCCACCGGCGCCGAGCGTGACGGCCATGAGCTCGTCGTTGTCGAACCCCAGCAGCAACTGCAGACCCTGGCGGGTGATCTCTCCGGTGATCTTGGCCCGGTACAACCGCTCGTTCAGTTCTTCGGCGCTGTGCGGCGTGACGCTCTCGGTGAGCACCTCGATGGCCTTCACCCGCCGGTCGGTGACCTCGCGCTCCAACTCGCGGCGCACGACCTCAATTTCAGGTGACTCGATCATGGCGTCCTTCAAACATCGTCGCCGCCGGGGGCCGGAGCAGGGCCACCCGATATGTTCGCACCCTCGGGTGGCGCGTCCGGGGATGGGGATCCGGGGAACTCTGCCAGCGCGGCGCACGCGGCCGCCTGCTCGGCCTGCTTCTTGGTGGCACCCTCGCCGGTTCCGTACTCCCGGCCACCGATCTCCACGACGGCGCGCCAGCGGCGCTCGTGGTCGGGACCGCTGCAGCTGGCGCGGTAGGACGGCGCGGCGCCCATCGCATGGGCGGCGCATTCCTGCAGGACCGTCTTGTGGTCGTCCCTTCCGGGATCCAGTGCCATGGTCTCGATGCGGTCGGCGAGCAGGGACAGCACCAGCCGGCGCGCCGGCTCCCAGCCTCCGTCGAGATAGACGGCCCCGATCAGCGCCTCGGTGGCGTCGGCCAGGATGGAGCGCCTCTCACGGCCCCCTGCCGCCTCCTCGCCGCGGCCCATAAACAGCGCGTCGCCGAGGCTCAGAGTGCGAGCCGCCTCAGCAAGGGCGTCGCTCGACACCACCGAGGCCCTCACCTTGGCGAGCTGCCCGACGCTCATGGTCGGGTAGGCGCCATAGACGTGCTCGGACACGACCACGTCCAGAACGGCGTCGCCGAGCAACTCGAGCCGCTCGTTGGACGCGGGCTCCTCGCCGGGAGCGGCACGCTGGTCGGCCACCCAGGAACGGTGGCGCAGCGCCAACTCCCCGAGCGCCTCGTCGCGGAACCGGTAGCCGGTGCGCGCCGCCAGCGCGGCGGGGTCGACGGCGGCCATTCAGTCCAGTCGCGCCTCGACGTAGTCCACCGCGTCGCGAACCGTGCGCAGATCCTGCAGGTCCTCGTCGTCGATGCGGAAACCCACCGTGCGCTCGCCGAACTCCTCCTCCAGGGCCTCCACCAACTCGATCAGCGCCAGCGAGTCGGCATCGAGGTCGTCGAGGAACGAGTCACCCTCAGAGATGTCCGCGGGATCGATCTCCAAGATGTCGGCAAGGCGACCCTTGATCAGCTCCAGTATCTCTGATCGCTGCATCGGGCTCTGCGAAACGTGGGTCTCGGCCGGCACGGTAGCTGCCTCCTGTTGGTGGGACGGCACCCGGGACGGCGCGCCGCCGGGCACGGGATTCTATCCGGCGACTGCGGCGGCGATCTGCGCCACGATCCCCGCGGCGGCCAGTTCGTGTGCGACTCCGATGGCATTGGCGATCGCCTTCGGACTCGACGACCCGTGCGAGATGGTGCACACACCCCGCACGCCCAGCAGCACCGCGCCGCCGATGTTGTCGGGATCGAACGTTTCGTAGAGGCCCATCAGCGCGGGGAAGAACAGTTCGGCGCCGGCGCGGGCTTCCGGGGAGCTGTCCGCCAGCAGGATGATCTGGCCGGCGATGACGCTCGCCACACCCTCGGCGGTCTTCAGCATCACGTTCCCGGTGAACCCGTCGGTCACGATCACGTCGGCCCGGTCCACCAGCAGGTCGCGCCCCTCCACGTTCCCCACGAAGCGGGCTCCGGCGCGGGCCTGCCACGCCGCATCACCGAGCAGTTCGAAGACCTCCTTGACGAGGGCCGAACCCTTCCCGGCCTCCTCGCCGATGGACAGGAGTCCCACCCGCGGCTCCCTGACACCGAATCCGGCCCGGGCGTACACGGCGCCCATCCGGGCGAACTGCACCAGCCACGTCGCGGCGCAGTCCGAGTTGGCGCCGCAGTCCAGGACCACGGTGGGCGTGTCCCGGCCGGGGACAGGGAAGGGCGCGGCCACCGCCGGGCGGACGACGCCCTTGATCCTCCCGAAACGCAGGAGCGCGCTCGCCATCGCCGCGCCGGTGTTCCCCGCAGAGACCATGGCACACGCCCGACCGTCACGCACGGCCTCGGCCGCTCGTACGACCGAGGAGTCCTTGAGACGTCGCACGCTGGTGCCCGGGTCGGCGTCCATACCGACGACCTCCCGTGCCGGGATGACCGCCAAGCCGCTGCCGGTGAGTTGCTCGGGCGGTCCCACCAGCACCACGTCGAGGCCCCCGGCGGCAGCCATCCGGGCACCTTCGATGACCGCCTCGGGGGCGTTGTCGCCCCCCATGGCGTCAACGGCAACCGGTAACGAACTCACGGTGACCCAGCAGCCGGCAACTCAGGACTCCGGGACGGAGCGCCGGCACGTCGGGTCACGGCCTGCGGGGATCACTCAGTCCGGTTCGACCGCCTGCCGGCCGCCGTACCAACCGCACCGTCCACAAACGCGGTGCGGCAGCTTGACGGCGCCACACCGGGAGCAGGACGAGCGGGCGGGCGACCGCACTCGCCACGCGGCGGCGCGGCGGCTGCGAGTGTGGGACTTGGACGTCTTTTTCTTGGGAACGGCCACACCGTGACGGTAGCGGCCACCACAGTCGGTTCCTCAGCCTTCGTCCGGCCGGAATTCGTCCAGCGCGGCCCAGCGCGGATCGCGCCGGGGCGCCCGCTCGGCGTCACCGGCCGCGGTCGCCGACCCGTAGTGCTCACCCCCGGCAGGCCCTTCGCAGGATGCCTCGCAGAGCGGAGCGAGCGGCAGCGTGAGCAGCACCACTTCACGCAGCATCGGCGCGAGATCCACGACGTCACCGTCGAGGAGGAACGTCTCACCCTCCGCCGGCGAGACCTCGAACACCTCGCTGAGCGTCGGGGCCACCGGGACGCTGATAGAACCGAGGCAGCGCCTGCACTCCAGTTCCCAGCAGGCCCGCACCGTCCCGGACACCATGATCTGCCCGGCCTGAGACTCCAGAACGAGTTGCAGGTCCAGAACGTTTCCGGCGATGCCCCCGGCACCCACCGAAAGGTCACCGAGAACCTGCTTGCCGTCCACCGTCCTGCGGCGGCCCGGCTCGGTCAGCAGGTCCCCCACCCGCAGGAGCAGCGGGCCGGAGCCCGGTTGGGGTCGGTTCACCCCTGATCTTGGTCGAAGAACAACCCGTCGTCGTCCTCGGGTAGCGCCGGTTGCTCCCTGGTGGGCGCGCCGGCGGCCGGTCCCTGCAGCTTCCGCCGCCCGTCCCGCACGTTGCCGAGGGCACGAACGAGGGCATCCTCGAAGCGGGCCAGATGCTCGTCGCAGTAGTCCTCCATCTCGAGCCGATGCCGGCGGGCCTGCTCCTCGGCCGCCTCCACGGTCCGGCGCGCCCGCACCTCTGCCTGCTTGACGACCTCGGTGCGGTGAACCATGCGGGCCGCCTCCGCCTTCACCTGGTCGATGAGCTCGTCGGCATCCCGCCGGGCACGCTCCAGGTAGTCGCTCCGCTCCTTGATGAGCCACCGGGCGCTGCGCAGCGCCACCGGCAACCGGGCCCGCACGATCCGGATCAACTCGAGAACGTGGTCACGGTCCAGGCGCACGTGCGAGGAGAGGCTGGAGGTGCGCGCCGACACGATGTACCGCTCCAGATCGGCGAGCGCCGCGTCCACGTCCTCAACAACCTCCGGCGTGGCGCCGGCGAGCGTGTTGAGCGCCCCCGATCCGCCGAACTGGTCCCCGGCCAAGGGCGCCTCGGATGTGCCGAGCCCGGGAGCGAGGGGATCGTCGTAGGAACTCACGGGGCCGGCCAGCGGTCCGCCAGGCGCTGCGCCACGGCGGGCGGCACCATCGACGTGACGTCCACACCGAAGCGGGCGATCTCCCGGATGTACTTCGAGGCGATGAACGAACTGGCCGAGGTGGACGGAAGGAAGACGGTGGGCACACCGGCCACCTTCCGGTTGGTCTGGGCCATCTGCAACTCGTTCTCGAAGTCGGACACCGCCCGCAGGCCCTTCACGATGAAGTCGGCCTTCTCCCGCAGCGCCAGCGTGACGACCAACTCGCCGAACATGGTGGTCCGCACGTTCGGGAGATGCGCGAACGTCTCCTTCAGCATGGCCTCACGCTCGTCCATGTCGAACAGGGTCTCGCCCTTCTGCGGGTTCCGCATGGCGGCCACGATCACCTCGTCGAACAGGTCGGCGGCCATCTCGACGAGCTCCACGTGACCGTTGTGCACGGGATCGAACGACCCGGGGTACAGCACGCGGACCACGTCAGCCTCGTTCCAATGGTCTCGCCGGGGCCTCGTCGATCCCGGTCTCCAGACGTCGAGCCATCTGCACCACGGTACTCCCCCAGCGGCGCTCGGAGATGACAATCCATCCGGGGTGTGTGACGACCGCCCGGTCCGATTCGGCGATGAGAATGCGGGCGTTCAGGCGCCCGAGCAGCCGGTCCCAGGTCGGGAGACCGAAGTCGTACGGCGGATCGCAGAAGGCCACGTCGAAGGACTCCTCGCCGGACGCGCCGAGCCACCGGAGAACGTCGGCCCGCACGATGCGGGATCGATCACCGAAGCCCAGTGCCGCCACGTTGGCCCGCACGACGGCAGCCGCCGCCGGGTGCCGCTCCACGAACGTCGCGTGCGCCGCGCCCCGCGACAGCGCCTCCAGGCCCAGGGCGCCGCTGCCGGCGAAGGCATCGAGCACAACCAGACCGTCGAGGTCGATGAGGCTGCCGAGCGCCCCGAAGAGGGACTCGCGGACGCGGTCCGTCGTGGGACGCACCCGGTCGCCCGGCGGCACCTTCAGGCGGCGTCCCCGCGCCTCGCCGGCGATGATGCGGGTCATCGGGCCTCGCCGGCTCGGCGCCACATGAGCGTGAGGGTGACCCGCTCATCGACGGTGCACACCTCGCCGGTCGCCCGGAACCCCAGCCGCCGGTAGAAGTCGAGGTTGCGGGAGTTCGAGGACTCCAGATAGGCCGGCATTCCCAGCCGGTCGCAGCGGGCCAGCATCGGCGCCAGCAGGCGCGAACCAACTCCGGTGTTCTGGCAGTCCGGTGTCACACCGACCGCCGCCAAGTGCCAGTGCGGCTCGGCCGGGGCTCGGCGGCCGATCCGCGCCAGGGACTCGAGCACCACGGGCGCTCGCTCGGGCGCCAGGTCCTCGACCATCCGCCGGAACCGGGCCACCACGGCGGCGGGCCGGGGCCCCTCGGGCGCCGGGTGCCAGCAAGCCGCGGCCGATCCGTCGCCGGTGACGTGCAGTTCGGTGCCAGGCGGGGCGTGGCGGATCATGAAGCGCCACCAGGCGACGCAGCTGGTGGGCAGGTCGGACTCGGCGACGTCCGCCAGCAACCACGCCAGCAGCGGGTCCCCGGCGAAGGCCCGGGCGAGCAAGGCGGCAATCTCGGTGGCCCGCTCCGACCCCACGCGGCGCACCTCCGACAGCCGGGCCAGTTCGCTCGGGCGGCGTTCGGTGCTCATCGCCTCATCCTGCCTCAGGACTTGTCGAAGTAGTCGATGTCGGCATCGCTCAGCAGCAGGGCGATCTCGTCGGCGAGGACCGGGCCCGGGCCACCACCTTCGACGATCGCCTGCGCCGCCTCGCGGGCCTTGGGCACCCAGTCTCGATCCCTGCGCAACGAGGCCAGTTTCAGGTCGCTGCGGCCCGTCTGGCGGGAGTCCATGAGAGTGCCCTCGCCGCGCAGATCCAGATCGATCTCCGACAGTTCGAACCCGTCGCTGCTGTCGACGAGCGCCCCGAGGCGCCGATGTGCGGTCGGCGAGGGGTTCTCGCTCACCAGGTAGCACCATCCGGGCGCCGCGCCCCGCCCCACACGACCCCGCAGCTGGTGGAGTTGGGCGATACCGAACCGGTCCGCCCCGAGGATCACCATCACGGTGGCGTTGGCCACGTCCACACCCACCTCGATGACGGTCGTGGCCACCAGCACATCGAGATCGCCACGGCGGAACGAGGCCATGATCGGCTCCCGCTCGGCGGCCGGGAGGCGCCCGTGCAGCAGACCGACCCGCAGATCCGCCAGGGCACCCGCTCGCAACTCGGCGTACATCGCCTCGGCTCCCGCTGCGGCGACTTTGTCGGACTCCTCGATCAGGGGGCACACGACGTAAGCCTGGCGTCCCGCGCCCACCTCGGCGCGCAGGCGCTCCCAGACGGCGGCCTGCTCGAACGGTTCGGTGACGGCGGTGGTGCGCACGCCGGCGCGACCGGCGGGAAGCTCGTCGAGGCGCGACACGTCGAGATCGCCGTAGACCGTCATGGCCGCGGTCCGCGGGATGGGCGTGGCCGTCATGATGAGGACATCGGGCAACCCTCCCCCGGCGCTGCGCTCGCGCAGCGCGGCACGCTGCTCGACCCCGAAGCGGTGCTGCTCGTCGACGACGGCGAGCCCCAGGGACTGGAACGTCACCTCCTCGCCGATGAGCGCGTGCGTGCCCACCACCATGGGCACAGCTCCGGCGGCCAGGCCGCCCAGGATGCGGCTGCGGGCCGCTGCTCGGGTTCGCCCGGTCAACAACTCCACCGCGACGGGCGCTCCGCCGAGAGCCAGACGCCCGTCGCCGGGGATCACACCGCCTGCGACGCCCTCGAGCGACCCCAGCAGGTCGTTCAAACCCAGGTAGTGCTGCTCGGCCAGCACCTCGGTCGGCGCCATCAGCGCCGCCTGGCGACCGCCTGAGACAACCGCCAGCATGGCGGTCAGCGCCACCACCGTCTTTCCCGAACCCACCTCGCCCTGCAGCAGGCGGTGCATGGGCCAAGGCTGTGTCAGGTCGGCGAGGATCTCATCAATGGCCCGTTCCTGCGCCCCGGTCAGGGCGAAGGGCAGGCTCTCGGTGAAGCCCCTCAGCAGCGCTTGATCCACCCGGTGGACGATGCCCTCGCGGGCCGCTTGGCGCTCGCGCTTGCGGCGCACGAGCACGACCTGCATCCGCAGCAGTTCGTCGAAGACCAGTCGGGTGCGGGCACGGGTCACATTGGCGAACGACTCCGGGCTGTGGATCAGCCTGAGCGCCTCGTCGCGCCCGCACAGCCTGTGGCTCCCCAGCAGTTCCGGCGGCACGGGATCGGCGATGCCGCGGCGTTCGCAGCGCCGCAGGGCCTCGCTCACCATCCGGGCGATCTCCCAGGTGGTGATGGCCGCCTTGGCCGAGAGGGGGTAGACGCCGAAGATGCCCCCGGTCCGGTCACCGACGAGGTCGACGACCGGGTTGGTCATCTGCAGTGCATCCCGGTACAGTTCCGGACGCCCGAACAGCACCGCCTCCATACCCTCGCGGAGCTGCTGCTTGCGCCACGGCTGGTTGAAGAAGACGCAGCGCAGCGGGGTGCCGGTGCGGTCCGACACCACCACCTCGACCCGGGCGCGGCGGTTGCGACGCGGCACCGCCACCACCTTGTCGATGGTCGCCAGAATCATGGCGTCGGTGCCCTCGTGCAGCTCGCCGACGGTGGCCTCGCGACTGCGATCCAGATAGCGCCGGGGGTAGTAGGTGAGCAGGTCGCCCAGGTGTGCCACACCCAATTCGGCCAGGGCCTGCACCCGGCGCGCGCTGGCGCTGCCCAGGCGCTCCAGACCGATCCCGGCGAGGTCCCGCCACGTCAGCGCCGCGGGCCCTTCAAGCACCGTCACCGAGCGACGCCGGCCACGGCCGCCTATTCGACGCCGACGTAGTAGTGGTAGAGGGGCTGGCCCCCGGCATGGACCTCCAACTCGACGTGGCGACGGTTGTCGGCCAGCCAGCTCGCCACCACTTCGGTATCGGCTTCAGTGGCCTCGGCGCCGCAGATGAGCGTGACGATCTCGTGATCGTCGTCGACGATGCGCTCGAGCAGCCCGCAGGCGGCCTCGGTCAGTCCCCCGGCCACGCACTGCACGCCGTCGCCGGTTAGGCCCATGAAGTCGCCCTCTGCCACCGGGCCCGCCGCCGTGACCGCAGCGCGCACGGCGCGGGTGACCTCGCCGGTCGTCACCTCGCCGGCCAGGGCAGACATCACCTCGCCGTTGCGCGCCGCCTCGGCATCGGGGTCGAACTCGATCATGGCGCTGAGACCGGCGGGGATGCTGTGCGTCGGCACCACCACGACGTCCTTGTCGGTCAACGCGTGTATCTGCTGGGCGGCCAGCACGATGTTCTTGTTGTTGGGCAGGACCACGACCTGATCGGCGGGCGAGCGCTCCACCGCCGCCAGAAGGGTGGCGACCGAAGGGTTCATGGTCTGGCCGCCCGGCACGATCTCGGCCACACCGAGCGACTCGAAGATGCGTCGCACGCCGTCGCCGGCTGCCACGGCCACGACGGCGCTGGTTGTCCGGACCGGCGCCGCCACGTGCTCGACGTGCGCCACCTGCTCGTGCAGATCGGTGACCTGGATGCGGTGCGGGCGGCCGGCCTCGATCCCGGCTTCGATGGCGCCCCCGATGTCGTCGGAGTGGATGTGGCAGTTCCACAACCCGTCGCCGCCGACGACCACGATCGAGTCCCCGAGCTCGCCCCAGCGGTCTTTGAACGCCGCAACCCGGTCGTCGGAGGAGTCGAGGAGAAACATCACCTCGTAGCGCAGATCGGCCACGTCGCCGGCGCCGGCGATGTGGTGGGGATCGTCGCCGAGCAGCGGCGCGCTGACCTCGGGAGGCGTAGGCAGGGGGCGACCGTCCACGACGTGCGCCAGAGCATCGAGCAGGAGCAGCAACCCCTTCCCTCCGGCGTCCACGACACCGGCCGTGCGCAGCACCTCGAGGAGTTCGGGAGTGCGTGCGAGGCTTGCCCGCCCGGCCTCGATGGCGTCCTCAACGACCTCGGCGAGCTGTGCGCCCCGGCGGGCGGCCTCGACGGCGGCCTCGGCCACATCGCGCCCCACCGTCAGGATGGTGCCCTCCACGGGCCGGGCGACCGCTCCGTAGGCGGCCTCCGAGGCCGCCTGCAGGCTCCCGGCGAGGCCGGCCGCGTCGATCGTGACCGCCTCGCGCCACGCCCCAACCATGGCCCGCAGGAACTGCGACACGATGATCCCGGAGTTGCCCCGGCCGGCGGCCAGAGCGCTGTCGTAGATGGCCTGGCAGACCCCCTTGAGGTCGCAGTCACGAGGCAGGGCCTCCACGACCGCGCGGAGCGTGAGCGACATGTTCGTACCGGTGTCACCGTCGGGCACCGGGTAGACGTTCAGAGCGTCGATGACGGACCGGTGCTCGGCCAGCGCCTCGCTGTAACGGCGCATGAACAGGCTCACGTCGTCGGCGGTCAACCGAACCAAGGGGGGCATCGCGGGGAATACTAGCGAGGTCCGAAACCGGCCTCGGGCACGCCCGTTCTCGCCGCACCACCTCCAGTTGCCGCGATCGGCACTACCCTGCCGGATCACGCCCGGCAGGACGCCTGCCGGCCGCTGTCACATATCGGGGAGGCAAGGCACATGCAGGGCGTCATCAAGTCGTACGACCCGGTGACCGGTGACGGCGTCGTCGTGCGCGACACCGACTTCATCGAATGCGACCTCGCGGCCAACGCGCTCGAGGGATCGGTGTTCCGGTTCCTCCGCCAGGGGCAGAGGGTGATCTTCGACCTCGACACCGACGGTCGGGCCACCGCGCTGCGCCTCGGCAGCGAGGTGGACATGGGTACCCCGCCTGACCTCGTCTGACCCGCCCGGACACCACTCGCACCCTCACGGCCGACCCATGACAACACTTCCGCCCACCACCCACAAGCGCCTTGCGGACTGGGTGGAGGAGTACCGCAGAGTCCTCGAACCCGACGGCGTCTACTGGTGCGACGGCAGCGAGGCCGAATGGGAGCGTCTCTGCGCCGAGTTGGAGACCTCCGGCACGTTCAAGCGACTCAACGCCGACCTGCGACCCAACAGTTTCCTGGCGCTGTCGGACCCCGCCGACGTGGCCCGGGTGGAGGATCGCACGTTTATCGCCTCGGTCGACCCCGACGACGCCGGCCCGACCAACAACTGGCGCGCCCCGGCGGAGTTGAAGGGGGAACTCCTCGAGCACTTCGCCGGCGCCATGCGCGGCCGGAGAATGTTCGTGATCCCCTACAGCATGGGTCCGCTGGGATCGCACATCTCCCAGATCGGGGTGCAACTCACCGACTCGGCCTACGTGGTCGTGAACATGCGGATCATGGCGCGCGTCGGCGACGCCGTGCTGGCCGAACTCGGCGACGACGGCGCGTTCGTCCCATGCCTGCACTCGGTGGGCTTCCCTCTCGCGGACGGGCGCCCCGATGTCCCATGGCCCTGCAACGCCGACCACAAGTACATCGCCCACTTCCCCGAGACCCGGGAGATCTGGTCGTACGGCTCGGGCTACGGCGGCAACGCCCTGCTCGGCAAGAAGTGCTTCGCCCTGCGCATCGCCTCGGTCATGGCCCGCGACGAGGGATGGCTGGCCGAGCACATGCTGATTCTGGGGATCACCCCTCCCGGGGGACGCAAGCACTACGTGGCCGCCGCCTTCCCGTCGGCCTGCGGCAAGACCAACATGGCCATGCTGGTGCCGACCCTGCCGGGCTGGACCGTCGAGACCGTCGGCGACGACATCGCCTGGATGCATTTCGGCGACGACGGGCGCCTGCACGCCATCAACCCGGAGTACGGCTTCTTCGGGGTCGCGCCGGGCACGTCGCGCCGGACGAACCCCAACGCCCTCGACACGCTGTGGGGCAACTGCATCTTCACCAACGTGGCCGCCACCGCCGACGGCGATGTCTGGTGGGAGGATCTGACGCCCACCGTCCCCGAGGGGCTCACGGACTGGCGGGGCCGGGCCCACCCGCCCGATGCAGCTGCGCCGGCCGCACATCCCAACGCCCGCTTCACGGCGCCGGCCGGGCAGTGCCCCTCGATCGCCCCCGAATGGGAGGATCCCGCAGGGGTGCCCATCTCGGCCATCGTCTTCGGCGGGCGCCGGGCGCGCAACGCCCCGCTGGTGACCGCGGCCCGCGACTGGCGCCACGGCGTGTTCCTGGGCTCGATCCTCAGTTCGGAGACCACCGCCGCGGCCGGCGGCGAAGTGGGCAAGGTCCGCTTCGACCCCTTCGCCATGCGGCCGTTCTGCGGCTACAACATGGGCGACTACATGGCGCACTGGCTGGAGATGGGCGCCATGCGGGACGCGGCGCAGCTCCCACAGTTCTTCTGGGTGAACTGGTTCCGGCGCGGCGACGACGGGCGCTTCCTCTGGCCCGGCTTCGGTGAGAACTGCCGTGTGCTGCGCTGGATCGTCGAGCGGACCGAGGGCGGCGGCGACGCGGTCGAGACCCCGCTGGGGTTCGCGCCCGCAGCGGGCGCGCTGGACCTTTCGGGCCTGTCCGTGTCGTCGGCGGACATGGCGGAACTCCTGGCGGTGGACCGGGAGGCGTGGCGCCACGAGGTCGACCTCATCCGGGAGCACTTCGCCAGCTTCGGCGAGCACCTTCCGGCCGAGTTGTGGGAGGAACTGGCGGCGCTGGAGAGGCGCCTGGAGGCCTGAGCGCCCCTCAGATCTCCACGACGGGGCACGTCAGGGTGCGCGTGATGCCCGCCACCGCCTGGATCTGGCTGATGACCATACGCCCGAGGCTGTTCATGTCATGCGCGGTGGCCTTCACGATGACATCGTAGGGGCCCGTCATCACATCGGTGGCGGCCACCCCCTCCATGACACGGATGGTGCGGGCCACGTCGGCGGCCTGGTCCATCTCGGTCTGAATCAGGATGTAGGCGCTCACCGCCATCTCGCCCTCCTGGTCTCGTGACATGGACACCCTCATCGTAGGTGACAGCTGCGTCTCGCCGGAATCGCCAGGTGTGGCCCCGGACGCGTTCGTGGCCCGGCGCCGGCCGGGGGATCGGTTCAGCCGATGATCATGGACCGGATCACCAGCCCGACTATGAACAGGCCGCCCCAGCCGTAGAGCAGGTAGTGCCGCCGGCGCCCCACCTGATTGCGGTAGCTGTAGAGGATGCCGATGGCGGCGAGGGCCACGAACCCGTAGAACGTGTGGATACCGGGCACGTCGCGGTCACCGCCGGCCATCAGCCCTACGCCGACGATGATCTCGGCGACCAGCAGCAGCTGGGCTCCGAGCACGAACCACCACAGAGCGCGGACTCGCAGCCTCGGGAGCTTGTGGGCCGCCAGCGCCCACACCGCGGCCGCACCGTTGCCCGACAGTGCGATCCAGGCAACGGTGACGTGCGCTTCGCTCAGCGAATCGAAACCCACCGCTCGCGCTAACCCGCCCGGTCGCCGCGTGGGACCACGGTCAGGCGAAGAGGCCGGGCTGTTGCGGTCCGTTGCGCCAGTGACCGGGCCGGACGAACCATTCGGTGCCGAAGGCGACCGCGAAGTCCTCTTCGTCCAGCGTCAGGAAGAACGAGTCCGGGCCGATCTGGCTGGCGTGGACGGCCATCGCCGCTCGCTTGAGATCAAGGACGTCGGTGACGTCCACCGCGTGGGTGATGTCGGCATCGGGCAGGCCGAACTCCTCGCTGTCGGCGCGCTCAGTGCGCGCGGCGTCGACCGGTGTTCCGGCGCGCTCAGCCGCCTCGACCATCTCCCTGATCCGGTCGCGGTTCATCGTCGCCCAGTACACCCGTGGTGTGCCGGCAAGTTCGGCTGCCCGGGTGCCGACCCGGTGCACGGCCACGTGGTCGGGGTGGCCGTAGACGCCGTGCGTGTCGTAGATGGTCAGCACGTCGGCGCGCTCGTTGCTGAGTACCTGCGCCAGGCGCCCGGCTGCCTCACTGACGTCGGCCTGCCAGAACGACTCGGGCGCATCGTTCTCCGGCGTCCCGGCCATGCCCGAATCCCGGTAGCCCAGGAACTCCACCCGGTGGCACCCCAGCAGCGCAGCCGAGTCCCGGGTCTCCCGCTCGCGCCAGGCCCCGAGTTCCTCTCCGTCGGGCACGACGCCGGGGATCTGCTCGCCCTCCTCGCCCCTCGTGGCGAGCACCAGCACCACCCGGTGCCCGGCTGCGGCGGCCTTGGCCATGGTGCCGCCCGTGGCGATTGCCTCGTCGTCGGGGTGGGCGTGGAAGCAGACCAGGGTTGCCACGGCGCTCAGACGATGGCGCCGGTGGCGCGGTGCGCTGCGATCCCGGCGGCGTCGAAACCCCAATTCGCGAGCGCCTCGTCGGTATCGGCGCCGGGATGCGGCGGCGGGCGACCGACGGCGGTGGGCGTGCGACTGAACCGGGGGGCGGGCGACGGCTGGGTAATCCCTTCGATGTCAGTGAAACTTCCCCGCGCCAGGCTGTGCGGGTGACGGGGTGCCTCATCGAAGTCCAGGACGGCCATGACACAGGCATCGCTGCCGTCGTAGATGGCGCACCATTCGTCGCGGGTCTTCGTGGCGAAGACCTCCGCCAGCCGCTTCCGAGCCTCCGCCCAGCGGTCGCGGTCGAACTGCGGGGGCAGGTCCTCGGGCGTCAGGCCGAGCCGTCTGAGCAACTCGGCGTAGAACTGCGACTCCAAGGCTCCGACGCTGACGTAGCGGCCGTCGGAGCACTCGTAGACCCCGTAGAAGTGGGCGCCGCCGTCGAAGATGTTGGTTCCCCGCTCCTTCCACCAGCCGCCGTCGTGCAGGCCGTAGATGGCCATCGCCAGCAGCGCGGCCCCCTCGGCCATGGCGGCGTCGACCACCTGTCCCTGGCCCGAGCGCTGCGCCTCGAGCATCCCGGCCACCATTCCCAGTGCCAGCAGCATCCCGCCGCCGCCGAAGTCGCCCACCAGGTTCATCGGCGGGATCGGCGGCCCGCCCACCTCCCCGACCCCCGACAGCGCTCCGGACAGGGCGATGTAGTTGATGTCGTGACCGGCGGTGGGCGCCAGGGGGCCGTCCTGGCCCCAGCCCGTCATGCGCCCGTAGACCACGGCCGGGTTGCGGGCCAGGCAGGTCTCGGGGCCGACACCCAAGCGCTCGGCGACCCCCGGACGGAAGCCTTCGATGAGGCCGTCGGCCGCTTCGACGAGTCGCAGGACGATTTCCGGGCCGTCGGGATGCTTGAGATCCACCGCCACCGATCGCCGGCTGCGGCGCAGGATGTTGCCGGAGGGCCCGCGGTGCGGCAGGGGCGCCACGTCGGTGGGCCGGTCGACGCAGATGACATCGGCCCCCATGTCGGCCAGCATCATCGCGGCGAAAGGACCGGGGCCGATCCCGGCCAGTTCCACGATCCTGACCCCTTGCAATGGGCCCATCGGGCCTCCTCTCGGTCTGTTGCGCTCCCGGGGACCCCTCAGAGCCGCCCCAGCAGGTCCCGTTTCTTCTCCTCGAACTCGGCCCGCGACAGGATTCCCAACTCCACGAGTTCGTACAGCTTGCGGATCTGGTCGGGAATGTCGAGGGACACTCCGGGCGCTTCGCCTCCGCCCGCCGGCTGCGCGGCCTCGGGGTACCGGTCGGTCTCCGGGTATTGGGCAGCGTCGGGGTACCGGTCGGCCTCTTGGGGCTGGGCTGCCTCGGGGTACCGGTCGGCCTCTTGGGGCTGGCTGCCTCCGGGTACCGGTCGGCCTCGGGGTGGTGGGCGGCCTCCGGGGCTTGGACGGCCTCCAGGCGTCGGACCTCGGACTCGCGCAGGAGCCGGTACACCTCGCGGCGCACGTCGAGGGGATGCGGGACGAAGGCGAGGTTGCGGACGTGACCCTCCACGACCGAGTGCACGGCCAGGGTTCCCACGCCGAGAAGGCGCTCGCGGATCGTCTGCGTGACCTCGATCTCGTCCACCAGGTCGAGGCGCAACTCGATGCCGCGCCACCGCGGCACGCCCTTCCAGTACACGATCCGCCGGTCGGTGACCAGGTAGTAGATATTCGCCCAGCGGACCAGGTGGATCCCCAGCGCGACGGCCGTCACGCCCGCCAGCACCGCGGTGACCACAACCGCCGGCAGCGGGAACCCCACCACCACGACCACGACGGCCACGGCCGCGAGGACCACGAAGACGCTCAACTGGCCGCCCAGGTAGGTCCAGTGGGGGCGGGTCTCGACCGCGACCTCCTCGTCGACCGAGATCAGCCGGACCGGGAACGGCACGGTTCAAGCGTACCGAGCGCACTGCGCCGGTCCGGGTCCCCGGGTCGGGACCGGCGGGGACTCGGCGATGTGCCGGCGCGGATTCAGTCCCAGCCGAGCTCGGCGAGGCGCTCGTCGGAGATGCCGAAGTGGTGGGCGATCTCGTGCACGACGGTGATCCGGATCTGCTCGATGACCTCGGACTCCACGTCGGAGAGGGCGCAGATCGGGCGGCGATAGATGAAGATGCGGTCGGGCATGATCATGCCGCCGTAGTACTCACGCTCGGTCAGCGGGATGCCGTCGTACAGGCCGAGCAACTCGGGATCGTCCGGTGACTCCTCGGCCACGAACACCGCAAGGTTGTCGATGGCGTCGCTGAGATCGTCGGGGATGAGATCCAGCGCCTCGGCCACGAGGGACTCGAAGCGCTCCGGCGACACCTCCACGGCGCCACGTTAACCCTGCTGGAACCCACTCCCGCATCGTCCGGGGGGTGCTGCCGGTGGCGCTCCGGCGGCCTCGGAATGGCCGCCTACGGCGCCCCCGACATCCCCACCCTCGGTTCGCGGCGCCGGACGGTGTCAGGGGTGTTGGGTAACCTGCGCCGTGTCGGGGCGAGGTCTCGCCCCCAACCGGCAATTCCAAGGAGCTTCCATGGACGAGTTCCCGGTCGCCACGAGCCCTGCGCCCGGCATCATGAACGTGGACTGGGAGCAGCGGGTGGATGTCGAACGACTCCGCTCGTACCGCCTGGGGCGTGTCCGCGAGTAACTCGAGAGGTCCGATCTCGGGGCGCTGCTGCTGTTCGAGACGTCGAACATCCGCTATGCCACCAGTACCCACATCGGCTACTGGGCCTTCAACAAGGGTGAGCGGTACGCGCTGGTGACCCGCGACGGCGGCCCGTGGATCTGGGACTTCGGCTCGGCGGCCAAAGCGCATCGGCTCCAGTTGCCCGGGCTGTACGACGAGCGGAACTCCCGCGGCGGCAACACCGGCTTGCAAGGGGCCATCGCCCCGAGCGCGGGGCTGCTGACCGCCGCCGTGGCGGAGATCCGCGACGTCCTGGCCGGCGAGGGCCTGGCGGCCGACCCCATCGGGGTGGACACGGCGGAGACATCGGTCTTCCTGGAGTTGCAGGCGCAGGGATTCGACGTGCGCGACGGCCAGCAGTTGATGATGCTGGCACGCGAGGTCAAGAGCCCCGACGAGATCATGCTCCTCACCCAGGCCTGCGCCATGGTCGACGGCGCCTACCAGCACATCTTCGAGGCACTCAAGCCTGGCATCCGCGAGAGCCAGATCGTGGGGCTGGCAACCGGTCATCTCTTCGACATGGGCGCGGAATGCGTGGAGGCCGTCAACTCCATCGCCGGCGAGCGCTGCAGCCCCCACCCACACGTGTTCTCCGACCGCCTGCTGCGGCCCGGCGACCAGGCCTATTTCGACATCATCAACGTCTTCAACGGCTACCGCACCTGCTACTACCGGACGTTCGCGGTCGGCCGGGCCACGCAGGCTCAGCGGGACGCCTTCAAGCAGGCGCGGGAGTGGATGGACGCCGCCATCGCCCTGGTGCGCCCCGGCGTGACGACCGACGAGATCGCCAGAGTCTGGCCCGAGGCGCACGAGTACGGCTTCGAGAACGAGATGGAGGCCTTCGGGCTGCAGTTCGGCCACGGGGTGGGGGTCGGGCTCCACGAACGCCCCATCATCAGCCGGCTGAACTCCCTCAACGAGCCCATCGAGATCGTGGAGGGCATGGTCTTCGCCCTGGAGACCTACGCCCCGGCCACCGACGGGCGCTCGGCGGCTCGCATCGAGGAGGAGGTCGTCGTGACCGCGGACGGCCCGCAGATCATCACGCTGTTCCCGTGCGAGGAACTGATGGTGGCCAACGCCTACTAGCCGGGAGCCCGCACATGAAGGCAGCCGTCTACCACGGCCGGCGCGACATCCGCATCGAGGATCTGCCGTGTCCCCGACCGGCCGAAGGTGAACTCCTGGTTCGGGTGACAGGCGTGGGGATCTGCGGCACCGACGCCGCCGAATTCGCCGAGGGTCCCGGCATGTTCCCGATCCACCGCACCGATCCGGTGACGGGACACAGCGGGCCGATGGTGCCGGGCCACGAGTTCGTCGGCGTGGTGGCCGGAACCGGGGCACGCGTCACCGGGTTCGCCGAGGGCGATCCGATCGCCTCCGGGGCAGGCATCTCCTGCGGGACTTGCGAGCCGTGCGCTCTGGGTCGCACCAACCTGTGCGAGCGCTACTGGACCGTGGGTCTGCAGCGCCACGGCGCCCTGGCGGAGTTCACCACCGTGCCGGCGTCGGCCTGCGTCAACCTGCGCGACCGGTCCCTCGCTCTCGATGTCGCCGCCATGGCGCAGCCCATGTCGATCGCCACCCATGCCGTGGCGCGTGCGCGGCTCGGCGCCCACGAGCAGGCCGTGGTGGTCGGGACGGGCGGGATCGGCGCCTTCGTGGTGCATGCGGCGGCCCAGCTCGGCGCCGCGGTGACCGGCATCGACCTCGACCCCGATCGCCTCGAGGTCGCCGGCGCCCTGGGGGCCGGCGCCACCGTGGCCGCGCCGCGCGGCACGCCGCTGGTCGACCTGCTGGCGGGGGCGTCCCCCGCCGTCGTCTTCGAGTGCACCGGAGCGCCCGCCGTCGTGGCCGACGCCGTGAAGCTCGTGCGCCCCGGCGGCAGGGTGGTCGTGGTCGGGCTGCAGGAAGCGCCCGTCCCCGTGGATCTGCGCTCTCTGGCTCTCCGGGAGAAGGAATTGATCGGCACGCTGGCGCACACCGTCGAAGCCGACTTCGGCCGGGCCGTCGAGATGCTGGAGTCCGGCGGCGACGTGTGGCGGCTGGTGGCGCCGTCGGTGCTGCCGCTCGAGGACCTGCTGGCCGGCGGCCTGCTGCCGATGGTCAGCGGCGCCCCGACGCCCATCAAGTCCCTCTTCGATCCGCGGATCGATGCGCCCCGCGCGACGGTGACGGGCTGAGCCGCCGGTTCGGGTTGGGCGCCAGCGAGCACAGAGAACGGAGGATCTCATGACCGATACAACCTCTGCCCCCGGCGCCGGCGAGCCGTCCGCAATGAGCGTCGGCTTCTCCGGCCTCGGTCGCATGGGACGCCTGATGGCCGCAAACCTGCAGCAGGCCGGTTTCGACCTGACCGTGCACAACCGGACGCGGGCGAAAGCCGAATCGTTCGCCTCGTCGACGGGCGCCAAGGTCGCCGGCTCCGGGCGCGAGCTGGCCGAGGCCGCTTCGACCATCATCACGATGGTGGCCGACGGGCCGGCGCTGGCGAGCATCCTCGAGGGCCCCGACGGCATCGTCGCCGGACTGTCGGCCGGCGACATTGTCGTGGACATGGGCACGACCGGCCTCGAGTACACGCGCCGGGCGCGACGGGTCACCGAGGCGGCGGGGGGTCGGTTCATCGAAGCCCCGGTTTCGGGCAGCACCGCCGCGGCCGAGGCCGCCACGCTGCTGGTCATGACGGCGGGCGACCCGGCCGCGGCCGCGGCGGCGGGCCCAGTCCTCGAGGCGATGTCGGCCAGGGTCCTCCACGTCGGCGGACCGGAGGCCGGCGCCGCCCTCAAGCTGGCGGTGAACTCGGTGCTCTATGCCGTCATGGAGGCGATCGGCGAGTCGCTCGTGCTCGCCGAGCGGGCCGGCGTCCCCCGCGAGGTGGCCTACGAGGTGTTCGCCTCCTCGTCGATCGCCGCTCCGGTGGTCAAGTACCGCCGGGCGGTCTTCGAGAGCCCGCTGGAGACCCCCGTGAGCTTCGCCCTCGACCTGGGCATCAAGGACCTCGACTTGACGCTGGCGCTGGCAGCCGCCGTCGGCGCGCCCATGCCCCAGGCCGAGACGAACCGAGCCGTGCTGCGCGAGGCCTCCGCAGCCGGACTGGGCGGAGCCGACATCGGCCAGATCGCCGTCCACCTACGGGGCGGCCCCTAGCGGCCGAGACGGCGGATGACCAGGTCGGCGAGGTGGTCGCCGATGGTGAGGGACGCCGTCGCCGCCGGTGAAGGTGCGTTCAGCACGTGCACGAAGCCCGGTGACTCTTGGATCCAGAAGTCGTCCACGAGCCGCCCGTCGGCGCCGACCGCCTGCGCCCGCACGCCGGCCCCGCCGGGCAGCAGGTCGGCCCCGGTGACCTCGGGGACCAGCGCACGGGCCGAGCGGGCGTAGACGGCGCGGATCCTGGACCGCCAGAGCTCTGCGCTCCCCGCCCGCCAGTGACGGCCGACGAGGCGCCAGAACCCGCCGAAGCGCAGCATCTCGGCGATGTCGGCGGCGTTGGGGCAGCTGCCGCGGTAGTGCTCGCGCCCCAGGGCCAGCACCGCGTTGGGGCCGACCTCCACGGTGCCGTCGACGCGGCGGGTGAAGTGCACGCCCAGGAACGGGAACGTCGGGTCGGGGACCGGGTAGATGAGCGAGCGCACGAGCGTGGCGGCCTCGTCACGCAGCCGGTAGTACTCGCCCCGGAAGGGAACGATCCGCACCTCCGGGGTGGCGCCGGCCAGGCGGGCAACCCTGTCGGAGTGCAGGCCCCCGCAGTTGACGACCAGGCGTGCGGTAACTCGGGAGCCGCCCGCATGCAGTGCGACAACCTCGCCGACCTCGACCGCCTCGAGGGGGGCGCCGGTGCGCAGCTCGCCGGGCAGATCCGCGGCGATGCGCCGGGCGACGGCCGCGAAATCCACCGAGGCCGCCTCGGGAACGTCCAGAGCGGCCACACCGCGGGCGTGCGGTTCGCGCTCGCGTAGCTGGTCGCCGTCGAGGCGGCGCAGGCCGCGCACGCCGTTGAGGTTGCCGCGACGCTGCAACTCCTCGAGACGAGGTACCTGCGCTCGGGTGGTGGCGACGACGACCTTGCCGCCGCCGCGGAACGGGAGCCCTTCGTGCCGGCAGAACTCCGCCATGGCGCGATGGCCCTGCACGCACAGCTTTGCTCGCAGCGATCCCGGCGTGTAGTAGATGCCCGTGTGCAGGACCCCGCTGTTGTGCCCGGTCTGATGCGTGGCCGGCTCGGTCTCCTTCTCGATGACAACCAGGTCGACGCCGGGCAGCCGGGCGGCCACGGCCCTTGCCGTCGCCAAGCCCACGATGCCGCCGCCGATCACGGCGACCTCGTAGCAGGCGGTCATGACACGACCGCCGATCGCGCACTACCGGAGGACATCGCTGCGCCACGCTAGCTGTCGCCGGGGATCCGCCCGGAGTCCGTCCCAGCACCGTTGTTCCGGCCCTGCCCACCACTGTCATCCCGGCGCAGGCCGGGATCCATGCGTGCCCAAACACCGTCATCCCGGCGCAGGCCGGGATCCATGCGTGCCCAAACACCGTCATCCCGGCGAAGGCCGGGATCCATGCGTGCCCAAACACCGAGTCGGCATGACGGGCGCGACACTCGGGCCGCTCGCCGCGCCGGAACGTGTCACTGTCGCTCGGTAGCCTCGCGAACTGTGGCGGGCAGCCCCTTTCCCGGTCTCGAAGACCCCGCTGCGGAGCGCCCGGACGACGCCGGCGACGACGTCGCGCACCTGCTGGCCGACCTCGACGAGGCGCAGCGCCTGGCGGTGACCTCTACGGCGGCGCCGCTGTGTATCCGGGCGGGGCCGGGCAGTGGTAAGACCCGGGTACTGACCCGGCGCATGGCCTACCGGATCGCCACCGGCGACTGCGAGGCGCGCTTCGCCGTGGCGGTGACGTTCACCCAGCGGGCCGCGGCCGAACTCCGGTCACGCCTGGCCGAACTCGGGATCCGCGACCGCGTGGCGGTGGGCACCTTCCATGGGCTGGCCGCCCGGCAACTCCGCCGGCACGCCGCCGACGACGGCCGGCCGGACCCGGACATCCTCGCCGACCGCTCCCGGCTGCTCGAGAATCTGCTGTCGCCCCGCGAATCGCCGCAGGCCGTGCAGGCCGAACTGGACTGGTGCGCGGCGCGCAGCATCCGGCCTGCCGACTACCCGGCCGCCGCTTCAGCCGCCGGACGCAGGACGCCGCTGGCACCGGGCCGCCTCGCCGAGGTGATGGCCCGTTACGCGGCCACCAAGCGGCGCCTCGGCATGGTCGATTTCGCCGACCTGCTGCAGCTGGCCGCCGAGCGGCTCGAGAACGACGCGGCCACCGCCGAGGCCTGGCGTTGGGGTCGCCGGCACTTCTTCGTCGACGAGTTGCAGGACCTCACCCCGGCACAACTCCGGTTGCTGCGCGCCTGGCTCGGCGACCGCTCCGACCTCTGCGCCGTGGGCGACCCCGATCAGGCCATCTTCGGCTGGGGCGGCGCCGACCGGCGCATTCTCGAGGGCTTCTCCGGGCTGTTCGCCGGCGCCACCGTCATCGACCTGCGACGCAACTACCGCAGCAGCTCCGGCATCGTCGCCCTGTCGGGCGTGCTCCGCGATGGCGGCGCGCCGGCGGGTACCGCAGCCGCGGCGCAGGACACCGATCCCGGCCCCTTTGCCGAGCCCGCGCCTCTCGTGGTGGCGTATCCCAGCGCCGGCGCCGAGGCAACGGGGGTGGCCGCCGCGGTGCGCCGATCCCGGGCTCCGGGCGACAGCTGGTCCGACCAGGCGGTGCTCGTGCGCACCCGGCGCCAGGTCGGCGAGATCGTGAAGGCGCTGGAGGGTGCGGGGGTGCCGGTGCGGGTCGCTGACCCCGACGCCCCGGGCAAGGCGGACGAGTCCGACGCCGTGTGCGTCTCCACGATGCACGCTGCCAAGGGCCTCGAGTGGCCGGTCGTGCACGTGGCCGGGCTCGAGGAGGGTCTCGTCCCTGTCGCCGGCGCCGACCGGCGGCAGACCCTGGAGGAGGAGCAGCGCCTGCTCTACGTGGCGCTGACGCGGGCGCGCCGCAGCCTCCACCTCACTTGGGCGCGGGAGCGGCACGTGGCCGGTCAGCCCGCCCAACGCCGGCCGAGCCGCTGGCTGGCCGCCCTCGACGAGGTCGGCGCCGCCGCCTCCACCGGCCCCCGCAACCCCGGGGCGCGCCCGGCGGGACAGCCCCCGCCCTCCATGTCGGCCCCCGCCGAGCCGCTCGTGGCGTCGCTGTCGGCGTGGCGCAACCAGGCGGCCCGTGTAGCACGCGTCGCACCGGCGGCGGTACTGAGCGACCGGGACCTCGCCGCCATCGCCGAGACCCGTCCGGCCACGGTCGCCGAGTTGGCCATTGTCACCGACCTCGGCGCCTCGCGCCTCGACCGGCTGGGACACCAGCTGGTCGCCCTCGTCGCCGAATACGCCGCCGGCGAAGCCCCTCGGCGCGACTCCTAGCCGTCGCCGCCCGCGGGCGCCGGAGCCCCCTGCACGATCACCAGGAGCAGATCGCCCGCCTCGACCGCCGCCGAGCCCTCGATGCAGACTCGCGCCACCGTCCCGCCGATGGGTGCGGTGACCCTCGTCTCCATCTTCATGGCCTCGATCGTGGCGACGGCCTGGCCCTTGGTGACCGACTCGCCGGCGGCGACATACAGCTCGGCGACGCCGCGGAACGGCGCGCCCACGTGCCCCGACTCGCCCGGATCGGCCTGCTCGGCCCCGACACTGGGCAGGGTGGAGTCCCGCAGGCGGGCGCTGATCGGGCGCAACTCGCCGTTGAGGCGGAAGACGATGGAACTGAAGCCCGCCTCGTCGGCCTCGCTGATGGCCTCGATGCCGATGCTGATGCGCTGACCCGGCCCCAACTCCACCAGCACGTCGCCGGCGCCCTCCTCCAGGCCGTACCAGAACTCCTTCGTGCCGAGCACCGACAGGTCCCCGTGGCGGTCGCTCATCGCCGCCTGCGAGCGGGCCGGCTCGGGGAACAGCAGCGCCGACAGCGTCCTTCGGGCGTTCTCGGAGTTCAGCTCCTGCTCCTGGGCGGGGCTCAGGCCCGGCGGCGAGGCGAGGCCGGGCCGTCCCGCGAGCGCGGCGGTACGGAAGGGCTCGGGGAACCCGCCGGGCGGCACCCCCAGTGCGCCCTGCAGGAACGACACCACCGAGGCGGGCAGATCCACCTCTGCGGGGTGGTCGGCGAGTTGGTCCGGCGTGATGCCGGTGGACACCAGGTGCAGGGCCAGGTCGCCGACCACCTTCGAGGTGGGCGTCACCTTCGGGGGGCGCCCCAGGATCTTGCTGCACGCCGCGTACAGCTCGGCGACCTCCTCGAAGCGCTCGGCGAGACCCAGCGCCGATGCCTGGAACCGCAGGTTGGAGAGCTGCCCGCCGGGGATCTCGTGGTGGTAGACGGCGTTGGTGGGCGACAGCAGGCCGGCCTCGAACGGTGCGTTGAGGCGGCGCACCAGCTCCCAGTACGGCTCCAGCCGGCTGATCGCCGCCGCTGACAGCCCGGTCTCCCGGGGCCCCCCGTCGGTGAGGGCAACGATGGCACCGAGGGAGGGCTGGCTGGTCATGCCCGCCAGCGAGGGGATGGCGCCGTCGATTGCGTCCACGCCGGCCTCGATGGCCGCCAGGTAGGTGCCGGTCTGCCCGCCGGCGGTGTCGTGAGTATGCAAATGCACCGGGGCGTCGAACCGCTCCCGTAGGGCGGCCACCAGCACCGACGCCGCCGGTGCCCGCAGCAGCCCCGCCATGTCCTTGACTGCCAGCACGTGCGAGCCGGCGGCGACCAGCTCCTCGGCCAGCCGCAGGTAGTAGTCCAGCGTGTAGAGCCTCTCGGCGGGATTCGCCATGTCGCCGGAGTAGCAGAGGGTGCCTTCGACGAGGCCGCCGGTGTCGCGGGCCGCCCCGATGGCGGGCAACATCTGGCTCACGTCGTTGAGGGCGTCGAAGATGCGGAAGATGTCGATGCCGCCCCGGCGGGCCTCAGCCACGAACCGCTCGCACACCACGTCGGGATACGGGGCGTAGCCGACCGTGTTGCGGCCCCGCAGCAGCATCTGCAGGCACACGTTCGGCGCCGCCGCGCTGATGCGCTCGAGGCGCTCCCACGGATCCTCGTGCAGGAACCGCAGTGCGACATCGAAGGTGGCTCCGCCCCAGCACTCCAGGCTCAGCAGCTGCGGCATGCCGTGGGCGTGGCGCTTTGCCCCGGCGACCAGGTCGATGGTGCGCACCCGCGTCGCCAGGATCGACTGGTGGGCGTCACGCAGCGTCGTGTCGGTCACCAGCACATCGTTCGTCTCGCGCATCCAGCGGGCGAAGCCGTCAGGGCCCAGCCGGGCGAGATGCTGGCGGGTTCCTTCCGGCGGTGGGCCCGGTGGCACCGGCGGGAGCTTCGTGACGGGATCGGCGACGGCGGGCACCGGTCCGTGGGGACGGTTGAGTGACACGTCGGCCAGGTAGGTCAGCAGCCGCGTCGCCCGGTTCGCGCTGCGGCTCTGCGTCGTGAGATCGGGCCGGGTGTCGACGAAGTCGGTGGCCACGGCGCCGGCGCAGAAGTCGGGGTCGGTCAGCACCGACCGTACGAAGGAGCGGTTGGTCACGATGCCCCGTACCCGCAGCTCGGCGATCGCCCGCACGGCACGGCGCCGGGCGGTGTCGAAGTCGGGTCCCCGACAGGTCACCTTCGCCAGCAGCGAGTCGAAGTAAGGGGTGATCTCGGCGCCGACGTACACGGCGTCGTCGAGCCGCACGCCCGCCCCTCCCGGTGTGCGGTACACCCGCACCCGTCCGGTGTCGGGGCGGAAGTCGTTGCGCGGATCCTCGGCGGTCACCCGGGTCTGGATGGCGTAGCCATCGACGCGGATGCGCTCCTGGCGCAGACCCAACTCCTCGAGCGTGGCGCCGCCGGCGAGACGCAGCTGGGCCGCCACGATGTCCACCCCGGTGATCTCCTCGGTGATGGTGTGCTCCACTTGGATGCGGGGGTTCATCTCGATGAAGACGTACCGCCCCGAGCGGTCGAGCAGGAACTCGACGGTGCCGGCGTTCGTGTAGGCGATGGAGCGGGCGAAGGCCACGGCGTCGTCGAGCAATCCCCGGCGGACCTCCTCGTCGAGGTCCCGCGCCGGCGCCGACTCGATCACCTTCTGGAAGCGCCGCTGCACCGAGCAGTCGCGCTCGTAGAGGTGGATGGCGTCGCCGGTGCGGTCGCCGAGAATCTGCACCTCGATATGACGGACGCTCGACAGGGCCTCCTCCAGGAAGACCGAGTCGGTGCCGAAGGCCGAGGCCGCCTCGCGCCGGGCCGCCTCCACGGCGCCGGAGAGGTCGTCGGCATGCTCGACGCGGCGCATGCCCCGCCCGCCGCCCCCGGAGACTGCCTTCACGAACAGCGGGAAGCCGATCTCGGCGGCCCAGCGGGCGGCGTCGGTGTCGGACGACAACGCCGGTGACTGCGCCAGAACCGGCACGCCGGCAGCCTCGGCCGCCCCCCGCGCGGCGATCTTCGAGCCGGCCAGTTCCAGCACGTCCGGCGTAGGGCCGACGAAGGTCAGCGACGCCTCCTCGCAAGCCCTCGCCAACGTGGCGCTCTCGGAGAGGAACCCATAGCCGGGGTGCACGGCGTCGGCGCCGCAGGCCAGGGCCGCGTCCACGATGGTCTCGATGTCCAGGTAGGGCCGCAGGGGATGCTCCGGCGCCCCGATCTCGTAGGCCTCGTCGGCCTTGCTGCGGTGCAGGCTGCCGATGTCGGCCCGCGTATGCACGGCGACGGTGGCAATGCCCAGCTCGGTGGCGGCCCGGAAGACGCGAATGGCTATCTCGCCGCGGTTGGCAACGAGCAGCTTGCGGATGGGCGTGGCGGACTCGGCCATCAGGGTTGCGACCCTACTAACACGATGGCCGGCGCCGGGATCGCCGCCAGGTGCCGTGGCAAGTGCTCACTCTCGTAGCCTCAGCGGCAATGGGAACCGACCGGCCCGCCGGCGAGCGCTACACGCACGGCTACCACCCGGCCATCGTCGGGTCCTACACCCGGCGCACCGCCGAGAACTCCGCCGCCTTCCTGCTCCCGCGGCTGCGACCCGACGCCGCCGTCCTCGACGTGGGCTGCGGCCCCGGCACGATCACCGTCGGCCTGGCCCGGCGAGCCGGTCGGGTGGTCGGCCTGGACATGGTGGAGGCGGCCCGCGATTTCGCGGCCACCGAAAGGGTCGCCAACGTCGCCTTCGAGGTCGGCTCGGCCTACGAGCTGCCCTCCGACGACGGCAGCTTCGACGTGGTCTATGCCCACCAGGTGCTGCAGCACCTGGCCGACCCCATCCGCGCTCTCCGGGAGTTCCGGCGGGTGCTGCGGCCCGGCGGCCTGGTGGCGGTACGCGACTCCGACTACGCCACGATGGTGCACGCCCCCGTCGAGCCGGCCATCGAGCGCTGGCTCGACCTTTACCACCAAGTCCACGCAGCCAACGGCGGCGAGGCCAACGCCGGCAGGTACCTGCTGTCGTGGGTGCTCGAGGCCGGCTTCGTCGAGCCGACCGTCACATCCAGCACCTCCACCTTCGCCGACGCCGAGGGACGGGCCGCCTGGGGCGCGATGTGGGCCGTGCGGGTCACCGACAGCGACTTCGCCAACCACGCCGTCTCCGGCGGATTCGCCACCCCCGCAGACCTGACCGACATCTCCGCCGCCTTCACCCGCTGGGCCGCCCAACCCGACGGCTTCTGGGCCTGGCTCAACGGCGAAGTCGTGGCCCACGCCCCGCACGTCTAGCCAGAAGACCCCGACTCGAGCAGTTGCCGCGGCGGGTGTCACAGGGGTGCGCAAGACTCACCCACGTGAGCGACGCCACCCCAGAACCGCAGCTGAACGCAGCTCAGCAGGAGGTCATCGACCGGTTGGGGCGGCCTCCCTCGGAGTGCCCCAGCTTCGACGCCGACCTGGCGAGGCGCCTCCGCGGGGAGCTGGAGAGCCGCCTCGCCATGGTGGCGGAGGCGATCGACCCGGCCACTTCCCTGTTCATCGGCAAGCGCGAACTGGCCGGCGTGTTCGGCTGCGAGGCGTCGTTCCTCCACGACGAGCAGCAGTTGTTCGCCTGGAATCCGCCCATGGCCACCGGGGCGGTCGCCCACAAGGCGATCGAGTTGGGCATCAACTGGCGGTCGCCGGACCCGGCGCCGGCGGAACTCGTCGACGCCGCTCTCGATTCGCTCACCAGGGGCGACTCCGGGCTGGCGGACTGGCTGTACCGCTGCGCCGACGTCGAGCGGGCCGACCTGCGCAGCCTCGCTGTCAGCCGGGTGTCCGCCTTCTGGGAGGGCTGGCCACCGCTGCTACCCCGGTGGCGCCCGACGACCGAGTCACGTTGCCGCGTGGAGCTGTGCGACGGTCGGATCCAGCTCAACGGCAAGTACGACCTCACGTTGGGCCGTGCCGACGGGCAGCGCGCCGGCAAGGTCATCGTCGATCTCAAGACCGGGCGCCGCCACCTGCACCAGCACCGAGAAGATCTCCGCTTCTACGCCCTGCTGGAGACGCTGAAACTGGGCACGCCGCCGCGGGCCCTGGCCACCTACTACCTCGAGTCGGCCGACATCGATGTCGAGCAGGTGACAGAGGTTCTCCTCGACGTGGCCCTCACTCGCACGATCGACGGGATCCATCGTTACGCCGAATTGCGCGGCCACCTGGGCCCGCCGGCCGAGCCGCGTAAGCGACCCGGTGCCCCGTGCCGTTGGTGTGACCTCCTCGACAGCTGCAGCGAGGGCCAGCAGTTTCTCGCCGGCGACGACGAACGCTGACAGCCGCCCGCCCCGACGGTTACCGGGCCTGGCCAACCGGCGTCGTGCTCGCCGTAACAGGGCGTTGCAAATCATTGATTCCGTCTATCAAATCCATAGACACAAAGACTGTGAAATGACTGGAGAATTACCTGATATGGATCTTAACATGACCTAGGTGTCGTCCTCGACCTAAGGAGGCAAAGATGGTTCCTCACCAGAACACAGTCAGATCCAAGAGCTTCGGTAGCCGGTCGATTCCACTCGCACGCGCTGTTGTGGCGACACTCGTACTGATCGCCACAACAGTGATCGGCATCAGTTCCTCGGCGCTTGCGCACGAGGTCGGCGACTCCGCCACCGTCTCGCACACGTGCCGCCACACGGACGGGTGTGACTCCGCCGGTTCTCTCATGTTCCATGAATGCCGCCATGCGGACGGGTGTCAGTCGGCCGGTTCTCTCATGTTCCACGAATGCCGCCATACGGACGGGTGTAGCGCCGCCGGTTCAGCCGCCGGTTCACTCGGCTTCCACGAGTGCCACACAGACGGGTGTCACTCCGACGGTCAGCTTCACAGCTCCCCCAGGCACCAGTGTGACGACGCCGCCGCGGCGGCGGGAGTGCTGAGGTCGGCCGAGCGGTTCCACCCGCACCACGGCGACTGCCACGAGCATGCGCAGGGGCCAGTGTCGTAAGCACAGATCATCCGCCGCATCGGGGCGCCACGCACCGGCGGCGTAGCTGCGGTCGGTCGCCGGCTCTGCGGCCCTTCCGGACTCGTCCCTCGGAGTCCCGGTCGGGCCAGCGGGCCGGCGACCGCCCGCGTCAGTCGGCTGTGCCGCGCTCGCGAGTCGGCTCAGCCGTCGGAGGGAGCGGGGCGTGTGCGCTCGTCGGGGGTTTGGCCGGCGAGAGATGCAACCGAGGCCGGCGGCCCGGCGCCACCCGTGTAGTCGGCAGAGACGACCGGCGGTTCGAAGCGGGTGGTGATCGGCACCACACCCGCCCACCACGGGCCGGCGATGTCGTCGGGCTCATCGATCGGATCGCCGGTGCGCACCTTGGCCGAGGCCTCCGCCAGCGGCAGCTCCAGCACCAGCGTGCGCCGCAGATCGATCTCCGACGGCGGCCGAGAGGTGTCCCAGTTGGCCACGACATGGTCGGTGACACGCTTGAGGGCGTAACGCTTGCGCTCCTCGTCGTCGATGCGTGTCGCCCGCCCCCGAACCACCACCGAGCGATAGTTCATCGAGTTGTGGAACGGCGTGCGCGCCATCACCAGCCCGTCGACGTGGGTGACGGTGACGCAGATCTCCTCACCCTCCCCCGTGCCGAGCAGGTGGTTGGCGGCGGCGCCGTGCAGGTACAGCTGCTCCTCGTCGCACCCGTACACCATGGGCAGCACCAGCGGCCCTTCCGGCGTGGTCACCCCCACGTGAGCGATGAGTCCAGCATCCAGAATCTCCAGCACCTCGGCCTGGTCGTAGCGGGCTCGAGGAGCACCGCGCCGCACCCGTATCCGCTCCGAAGCCGGCCCGGCCTCGCCAACACGCTCAGGCTCACCCATGGTCGAGGATCGTACCGACCGACGTCCCTCGACAGGGATGGCGTCAGTCGGCCGTGCCGCGCTCGACCACCCGAACGTCACCACCCCACGCTCGCTCGGCCGCGTCGAAGTTGAACCTGTCCTTCTCGCCCAGAAGTTCCAGAACTTCCAGCCGGCGCCGCGAGTTGACGATCTCCCGCAGCGAGGCATCAATGGTGTCACGCAACGTCTTGGTCCCAAGAATCTCCGCTGCCTGCTGGGCAATATCCCGATCCACGTCCACCGATGTCTTCATCAAGTTAAGAGGATATTGCGCCACTTCCGAGGCTCCGTTCGGCCACTGCGGCTAGTTTGCGGGCGTTCCCGACAGGGTCCGACCGCTCACAGGATCAGATGGCACAGCACACCAACGCTTTCCCCGAGCTGCAGCGTGACCTGCGCTTCATCCCCCTCGGCGTCGACGAGCCGCAGGTGCTCAGCGCCGAGCAGATCCGCCGGTACAACGACAGGGGCCACCTCTTCCCCATCGACATCTTCTCACCCACCGAGATCGCCGAGATAAGGGGCTACATCGACGATCTGCTGCCCAGGGCGATGGCAGCCGGGTGGAACAACTACGACGTGGTCAACTGGCACAAGCATTGCGGTGGCATCTGGGACATCGCGACCGACAGCCGCATCATCGACGTCGTCTCCGACCTGCTGGGCGACAACGTGATCCTGCGGCACAGCCACCTGTTCGCCAAGCTGCCGGGCGACCCCAAACGGGTCAGCTGGCACCAGGACGCCTCCTATTGGCCGCTGACACCCAGCAGGGTCGTCTCGGTCTGGCTGGCGATCGACGACGTCGACGTCGGCAACTCGGCGATGCACGTCATCCCCGGCTCGCACCGCCACGCCCAGCTCACGTTCCACGACAGCGACCCCGAGGAGAACAACGTGCTCTTCCAGACGGTGCGTGACGCCGAGGCCCACGGCGAGCCACCGGTCGCCCTGGAGATGCGGGCGGGCCAGATCTCACTGCACAGCGACTGGATCCTGCACGGCTCTGAGCCCAACCGCTCCAACCGCCGCCGCTGCGGCCTGGCGATGCGCTACCTCTCCGCCGACGTGCACGCCTACGACGGCTGGAACGTGCACTCCATCTGGTGCCGAGGCGAGGACCCACGAGACCACTGGGCCAACCACCCCCGCCCCAACGGCGAACTGATCCCCACCACCAGACTGCTGAGGAAGACACTTTCGTAATTGAGAATCGGGCCATTCGGGGATTACTCAGCACACTCCTAGGCCCCGGATCAACGGATTCCGTAATCCGAGGACTCGTTCGTTCGCCATCCGAGCGCTTCGCGATGCGCGATTCGACCCACCACCACCGGCCGACGCTGGCGGCGTGCGATAGCCGGGCCCGGCAGGACTTTTGCCGCTGGCGGCAGCCACGCTGTCTTACCCCGCGACCTGCCCTAGCGTTCGTCATCGATGAGAACCGCTGTCCGAGTTGCCGGCTCGTTGATCCTCGCCACGGCGGTCGCCATGTCCGCGCTGGCGGCGACCCCTCGGACGGCTCATGCCACTTCCTGCTTAGCAATGGAGTTGTCCGAATTTGCCCATGAGGTCGACGTCGCCTTCGTCGGGCGGAAGATCCCTATGGGGGTTTACGCCGACCACCTCGAGACTGACCGCAGAACAGAAGAGATCATCGAAAACTACGTCGCCGTGTTCAGGGTCGACCGTGTCTACAAAGGGCAGGTCGGCCGTATCGTCGGGGTCCACTCCACACCCGTCTTGTCCGGCGGGGTCGGCTATGACTGGGGACTCTCCGCTGTTATCGCCTATGGGGATCCCGCAGGCTCTCTGCGGGTGGGCACCTGCAATTCCAACGTCACGATTAGCGAACTCGAAGAAGTGTTCGGCGCCGGATACGCGCCCGCCAGGTCAAGCGTTCAGCAAGCCCCTGACGAAAGACCCGACGCACCGGCCGAACCGGCGAGCGACGACGCCGCCGCCGCAGACGCCCAGCAACCCCCCGACGCACCGGCCGAACCGACAAACGACGACGCCACCGCCGCAGACGCCCCGCAACCTCCCGACCCGCCCGCCGAACCGGCGAGCGACGACGCCCGCCGCAGGTCCCCAGCAACCCCCCGACGATGGCTCGGCTCCTCTCGATGCTCTGGTCATCGCCCTGCTCGCCGCCGCTGCAGTAGCAGTTCTCATCGTCTCGGTGTTGACCGTGCGTCGGCGGAGACACCGACCGCCTCCCGCCGCCTGATTCCCACAACCCGGCGCGCCCCGCCACACCCTCATCCGCTCCGATGCCGGCCCAGCTCGGCGCTCGCCGCCGACACGGGGTCGTTACATGTAACATGTGTTCCATGGCAATGCCGGAGGAGCACACGACGTCTGCCGGGCGGGTCCGCCGCTACCGCCAGAGGATGAAGGCGCAGGGCATGCGGCCGATCCAGCTCTGGGTGACCGACACGCGCACCCCGGCGTTCGCCGCCGAGGCGCACCGGCAGTCGGCCGCCGTCGCGGCCGGCGATCACGCAACCGACGACCAGGCGTTCATCGACGCTCTCAGCCTCGACGACGAGTGAGGCGCGGCGAGATCTGGACTGCGGCGGCCGGCAGCGGCTACGCCGGGAAACCGCGACCGGTCGTGATCATCCAGGACGACCGATTCGACGCCACCGACTCGGTGACTGTCTGTGCCTTCACGACCGATCCGACCGAGGCACCGCTGATCCGGCTGCCGGTCGTTCCCGATGAGGGCAACGGTCTGCGCGAACCGTGCAGCCTGATGATCGACAAGATCACCACCATGCCGAAGGCGAAAGCCGGCGAGCGCATCGGCCGTCTCGCCGAGGCCGACATGGTGAGGCTGGGTCGGGCCGCCGTCGTTTTCCTCGGCCTCGCCGGCAACTGAGCGGGCACCCACCGCGCCGGCACCCCGGACGCTGCGGCTAGGTTCTTCGGCGTTCCCGACAGCATCGGACCGCGGAACGGATCAGATGGCACAGCACACCAACGCATTCCCGGAACTGCAGCGTGACCTGCGCTTCATCCCCCTCGGCGTCGACGAGCCCAGCGTCCTCACCTCCGAGCAGATCCGCCGGTACAACGACAGGGGCCACCTCTTCCCCATCGACATCTTCTCGGCCTCCGAGATCGCCGAGATTCGGGCCTACATCGACGACCTGTTGCCCAGGGCGATGGCCGCCGGCTGGAGCAACTACGACTTGGTCAACTGGCACAAGCACTGCGGTGGCATCTGGGACATCGCGACCGACAGCCGCATCATCGATGTCGTCGCCGACCTGCTGGGCGACACGGTGGTGCTGCGCCACAGCCACCTGTTCGCCAAGCTGCCCGGCGACCCGAAGCGGGTCAGCTGGCACCAGGACGCCTCGTATTGGCCGCTGACGCCCAGCAGGGTCGTCTCGGCCTGGCTGGCGATCGACGACGTCGACGTCGGCAACTCGGCGATGCACGTCATCCCCGGCTCGCACCGCCACGCCCAGCTCACGTTCCACGACAGCGTGGAGGACGAGAACAACGTGCTCTTCCAGACGGTGCGGGACGCCGAGACCCACGGCGAGCCACCGGTCGCCCTGGAGATGAGCGCGGGCCAGATCTCACTGCACAGCGACTGGATCCTGCACGGCTCGAAGCCCAACGGCTCCAACCGCCGCCGCTGCGGCCTGGCGATGCGCTACCTCTCCGCCGACGTGCACGCCTACGACGGCTGGAACGCACACTCCGTCTGGTGCCGCGGCGAGGACCCAAGGCGCCACTGGGCCAATCACCCCCGCCCCGAAGGCGAACTCATCCCCACCAAGGAAGACGCCTAACGGCGCGAAACTTATGGCCGAGGGGCCTGGGCGTCACCGTTGAGCCAACGCAGCGGGCTGACGCGGCTGATGATGTCTCGCTCGCCCTGGGTGAGGCGCGGCGCGGCGGCGAGAGAGCCGATCGGATCGGCATCTTCGACATCGAACGGGCAATCGGTGCCGAGCACGACGTTTCGGGCACCCATCACCTCGACGAGGTAGGACACGGCGACCGGGGAGTGGGTGAGGGTGTCGCAGAAGATGCGATCGAGGTGTGTGGTGGGCGGTGTGTCGATATCGGTCTTGGTCTCGGCGCGGACCTTCCATCCTCGGTCCCACCGGCCGAAGAGATAGGGAGCAGCACCACCGCCGTGCAGGAAGCAAACGCGCAGCTCGCTGAACCGTTGCATACAGCCGGAGAAAAGAAGGGTGCCCATGGCGATTGCTGTGTCGACAGGCATGCCGAGGAGGTTGATCAGGTAGTGGCTGGACCAACGCGGATTGGGGACGAAGTCGGGATGAACCAGGATCGGGGTACCAGTGTCGTTCGCGGCCGCGAGGAGAGGCCGCCGCGCCTCGTCTGCGATGTTGCCACCCGCAACGTTGGTGCCCAGCGTGACACCGACCAAACCGAGTTCTTCCCGGGCGCGGCGCAACTCGCCGACGGCCAGGTCGGTGTCCTGTAGCGGGACCGTCGCCAGGCCGACCAAGCGATCCGGATGTCTCTCGACCAGAGCCGCTGTGGCGTCGTTGAGATGGCGGTGCAGTTCCAGCGTCGCCTGCGGATGGTCCCAGTACCGGTACGTGAACGGCGGCGGAGACATGACCCGGCGGTCGAGGCCGGCTGCGTCGGTCTCAGCGATGAGGCGTTCAGGATCGGCAAGCTGTTCGATTGTTGATCCCACGGGCATACCGTTCACGGTGATCGAGTCGGCCACCCCAGAGACCGTCTCGAGCCGTACAGAAGCGAGGCCAGAGCTCATCGGCGCGATGGCGCTCTCGGGCAGATGGTGAGCATGCACGTCCCACGTCTGGTCAGCCAGGTTGGTCGACTCGCCCATCGGATTTGGCTCCTCGTGTTCCACGCAGTACAAGGCTCGTGCCTTAGCACAGAACTCTCGTTTCGCCCGGACAGCCTGCGGAATCTGCACTTCTGCCCTGGTCAGACGGGTGTGGATCGTTTGCCCACTCCGAGCGGGAAGTCTAAGCTCCGTTCGGCTCGGTAGAAATACGATGCCGCTAGATCAAACTCGTTGGGGGGACCAACCATGCGATTCAGGAGCACACATTGGCGGGTGATCGCGGCGATGCTCGTCGTAGGTCTGCTGGCCGCGGCCTGCGGGAGCGACGACGATGACGCTCAGCCCGCCGAGACCATCAACTTGGTCGCGGTCGCCGGTTCGAGCGAGGACTTCATCGCACTCGTTGCCACGGCTGCCTGGGAGATCCTCGCCGAAGAGGGCATTGTCGTCGAGCAAAGGTTCCTCGAAGATGCGTCCACCGCCATCCAGGCCGTGACGCGGGGGGACGCCCAGATTGCCACCAACATCGGCGTCAATGTCGGCGTTCCCGCCGTCGAAGCGGGGGCGAACATCGTCGACGTCGTTGCCACGCAACGACCCACTTGGGCCCTTGCCGTCGCATCCGACATCAACTCGTTCGACGATCTCGACGGCAAACGCTTGGCCGTGCACGGCGAGGCCTCGTTCACCCGAGCCGTCTCGCAGTACTTCAGCAGGCTTCACGGCTTCACGTACGAAGAACTGATCATCCCAGGCTCAGAGGTGCGCGCTGAAGCGCTCGCACAGGGTCAGATCGACGCGTCGGTCATCGACCTGCCCGACATCGTTCAGCTCGCGAAGACATACCCCGGCAAGTTCAAGGTGCTCAGCACCATCGGCGAGGAGTTCCCCGAGCTCATTGAGCAGGACATGTGGTTCGATCGCGACTGGGCCGAGGCCAATCCCGAGGTCGCCACCAGCGTCGTCAAGGCGGTCGTCGCGGCAATGCGCAAGCTCACCGCCGATAGCGACTATGCGCTGCAGTTGGCAGAGGAACGACTCCCCGACATGGACAGCGATGTCCTCGAAGAGCTCGTCGTCGAGTATTCCGAACGAGGCCTCTGGCCCGCTGACGGGTTGCTGAACCCGGACCGAGCACTGGAGACGCTGCAGTTCTTCAATGACGTGGACGAGATCGATATCGCGGTACCGACCGACGACGCCGGCCTGTCGAAATATTTCGACTTCTCGTACCTCCAGTCTGCGCTGAGCGAACTAGACGGCTGACCTAACAAGGCTCCGCGCCGTGGCCGACCAAGCGACGCAGCTTCCCGACCAGGCCACGGCGAAGAGGTCCCGTTCTGCGGCGCTGCAGCGGCGCGTGTCCGGCAATTGGCCCCGTCTCACGGTCGGTGTGCTGTCGGTAGTAGCCGGACTGCTGGCGTGGGACATCTATACGCGAACGGCGGGTGATCCACTCTTCACTCCCACGGTCCCGTCAATTGCGTCTTCCATGTGGGGCATGATCCATGAACGCGAGTTCTGGTCGTCGTACGCCACCACGCTCGAGCCGTTTTTCTACGGGTGGGCTGCTGCGCTGGTTGTGGGCCTGACACTCGGCCTCGTCATGGGCCTGAGCAGGCCCGCCACAACGGTTTCGATGCCGCACCTGTCCTTCTTCAACACCCTCCCCGTCTCCACGTTGGTACCGGTCGTGGTGATCGTGTTCGGCATCGATCTGGTGGCTCGTTCTGCTGTGGTGTTCCTCTTTGCCATCGTCGAGGTCGCGCTCACCGCCGCCTCGGGCGTGCGGTATGTCGATAGCGATCTCATCGACATGGGTCGATCGTTCGGCCTGAGGCGAATCAGACGGCTGACGCGCATCATCCTCCCCGGAGCGGCCCCGGGCAT
This sequence comes from Acidimicrobiales bacterium, assembly GCA_963668565.2. GTDB lineage: Bacteria > Actinomycetota > Acidimicrobiia > Acidimicrobiales > CATQHL01 > VXNF01. Next base: position 1,847,180 of record CAXXMX010000010.1, on the reverse strand, counting down.
CGTTGCGGCCATCCGAGTGGGTACCGGTCGCGCTGTCGTCGGCATGGTCGTTATGGAGCTGCTGTTGGTCTCGGTCGGCGTGGGCAAGCTCATCAGCCGGAGCCGGGACCGCTTCGATGCGCCCCGGCTCTACGCGATCGTGGTCTCTTTGGCGATCTTCGCGCTCGCCGTTCAGGCAGTCATGAAGGCGCTCGAGCGACGTTCGCAACTATGGAGAGGCGAGGCGGCGACATGATCGAGCTGCGCAATGTGGGAATGACATTCGAGAGGGACGGCGTACCGTTTCAGGCTCTCGACGACATCACCCTTACCATCGACGATGGTCAGTTCACCTCGATCATCGGCCCTTCGGGATGCGGCAAGACCACTCTGTTGAAGATCATCGCCGGTCTCATCAAGCCCACTACCGGCACGACCGTTGTTGACGGCGAGGTAGTGGACGGGCCCGGGCCCGACCGGGCCCTCGTGTTTCAGAACTTCGTTTTGCTCCCCTGGGCGACTGTTCTTGACAACGCGGCCTTCGGTCTCGAAGCCCGCGGTATGAAGAAGGAGGAGCGCCGCCGCGTGGCCTCCGAACAACTGGCCCGGGTGGGCTTGGTCGGGTTCGAGAATCACTACCCACGGGAACTATCGGGCGGCATGCAACAAAGAGTTGGAATAGCCCGCGCGCTGGCGGTCGATCCTGCCAACCTGCTCATGGACGAGCCCTTTGGGGCACTCGACGCCTTGACTCGTCAACTGATGCAGAAAGACCTCCTCGGCCTCTGGCAGGACTCCGAACCGAGGACGGCTGCGTTCGTTACCCACAGCATGGACGAGGCGGTCTACCTGTCGGACAGGATTGTCTTGATGAACACCCGGCCAGGTCGCATTGAAGAGATCATTGACGTTCCGTTCGGGCGCCCTCGCCACGACGACGTCGCCGCAAGCACCGAGTACAACGAGTTCACCAGCCTCCTGTGGTCCAAGCTCGAAGGAATGCAGCGAGTCGATATGGCGTCGAGGGAGGGCGAAACTTGAGTAGGCGCCGCACCCGCATCCTCCAGATCGCATCGGTCGCCGTCGCACTGCTGGCCTGGGAGATTGCCGGCCTTCTCGGCATTTCCTCGGCGCTGCCGCCATTCCACTCAGTTGCCGCCGCCCTCCGCAACCTCGTCACCGACGAACGCTTTCGCGACGGGGCAGTCTCGACAGCCACTGCCATCGTCATCGCATTCCCTCCTACCGTTGCGGCCGGAGTGGTGCTCGGTTCAGCCATGGCCCTGATGCGACCAGTCCGCTGGTCACTGGACCCCTACCTCACTCTCGGCCTTTCACTCCCGCTCGTCAGCGTGATTCCGGTGATCATCAACGTCTTTGGTTTGGGCCGGCCGACCATTATGGCGGTCGTCGTGGTCTATACGCTGCCCGTACTCATCCTCAACACCGCAGCGGGTTTTAGCGGTGTCGACCCTGAGCAGGTGGCCATGGCCCACTCGTTCTCGGCGAGATGGCCCCTCGTGTTGCGCCGAGTGATGCTCCCAGCCGCGGCGCCACTGGTTGTCACCGGCATCCGCTTGGCGGCGGGACGGGCTGTCAAGGGCGCCATCATCGCCGAGCAGATCGTGGGCCTTATCGGCTTGGGGGGGATCATCCAGCGGTACGGCGGTGCGTTCGCCGTTGAGGAGCTCTATGCGGCGATCCTGTTCGTCGGAGTGGGAGGGGCGGCCGTCGTCTTCCTCATCGGACGGCTCGAGCGACGCGTTATGGCGTGATGGACACCCCGGTGATCGACCTGCATGTGCATTACTACACCGACCAGTACATCGACGCGGTCAAAGCCTCGAAGCGCATCGACACCTATCGGCGAGGCGACGGACGGCTCGTGGCTCGGTGGCGCGGCGGCGTTGCGTTGACTGTGGTCGACCCCCACCCGGGTCCTGCCCAGCGCATCGAGATGATGGACGAACTAGGCATCGAGATGCAGGTGCTGTCGGTGCCATCACCCAATGCCTATTTCCTCGAGCCGACCCAGGCTGACCGCCTCTCCCGGGACACCAACGAGGCGTTTGCAGAGATCGTGCGGGCTCACCCCACTCGGTACTCGTCGCTCGCCATGGCTCCGCTGCATGACACCGATCGGGCGCTGAAGGTGCTCGATCATGCGATCGACGAACTCGGGATGGCCGGCATTCACATCTTGTCGAACATCGACGGCATGCCGCTCGACGACCCGAACCTCAACCCGTTCTGGGAGTCGGCCAACGATCGAGGTCTGCTGGTCTATGTACATCCGACGGTCCCCGACGCCCCACATCACGACACCTACTCCCTGTCGATCGCCGTGGGGTTCTTCAGCGAGACGCCGCTCGCGGTGGCACGGCTCGCCTATTCCGGAGCCTTCGAGCGGTGGCCGCGCATCCGTTGGGTGTTCTCGCACCTGGGCGGCACGCTTCCGATGCTGGTCGGACGGCTCGACAGCTACTGGCGACAATTCGAAGATTGCCGCGAGCACGCGCCCAGGCCCCCGTCGGAGTATTTACAGGACCTGGTGTTCGATACAGCGTCGAAGTCGCGGGCCGCGCTCGGTTGCGCCGCCGAGGCGCTGGGAACTGATCGGCTGGTGTTCGGCACCGACTATCCCCACATTCCCGGTGGTTCCGGCCCCTACCTCGAAGCTCTAGAAGTCCTCGACCTCGACCCCGACGAGCTGACCGAACTGCTGGGTGGCCGAGCCCGACATCTGCTCGCTGGAAGGAGGATCTGAACATGAGTTGCGTCAGAACTTGGCGACGATCTTCTCCAGGGTGTTCCAGTTGCGGGCCGTGGCGACGACGCCCAACCGCTTCTCAAGGTATGCGTACGAGAGGGTCATCGCCTTGACGCCATCGGGAGTCCAGACGTAGGCCTCGGCACCTTCGATCGCAATGGCCTCGGGACTGTGATCCTCCTCCAGCAGCGCCCCGACCAACCCGGGATCGGGCTCGGTGGAGAGGAAGTTCACGAGGTAGCGCGATGGGTCGGAGGCGACCTCCTGCAACGGACTGCGCTCCAGCACCCTCCGAACCTGGTGCGCCGTACGGACGACGCAGGCAACGTTGACGCCGAACTCGTCGCTGAGTAACCGCTGCACGGCGCCGGCGACCTCGTCGGGACGATCCGATCCAGGAGTCTGGGGCCGTTCCGTGCGCCGCGGATGTCGCGGCGGGCGTCTCAGCCGGCCGCAGCTTCGACGGCAAAGCCGGGCAGGTCGGCGTACCGATCGATCGAGAACGGCTCCGTGTGGAAGTAGATCGGGTGTGTAACGCGGATGGCGTCCTCGGAGTCCGCGCCCAACAGTACGACCTCGATGTGTGGCCGGTCCGCGTGCTGCCGCTCCCGCTCGCCATAGACGTCGACAGCCTTCTTGCCGTTCTGGAACCGCTCCATATCGACCAACTGGCCCTTAGAACGGTCATAGGTGATGAGGAAGTGGATGGTTTTGCCCTTAGCCATGGATCCTGCCTAGATGCCGCCGCGCGTTGTCGAGGACTTGCTCCCATGCGGCTTCGTGCACCTCAGCGTACCCAGGCCCGTACGCCTCGTCCATCGACTGGCCGCCGTCGATGGACGCGTACGCGCCGGAGAGACGGCGCAGCCACTCGTGCACGACTGCAGGCCCCTCGCCGTTCTTGAGGTCAGTTCCGGTGAACCCCGTGAGGTCTTCGACGGCGTCCGCCCACCCATTCTGCCGCTCCGTGCGGAGTTGCACCTCGATGCGCCGGCCGTCGTAACGGGTCCAGACATGCACGCCTCGGTAGCCGGAGGAACGTGGGTTCGTCACGTAGTCGCGTACGGTGTCATCGGCCCCATTACGCCTCGCGCTGTTGCGCATGAACCGCTCCTGCACACAGGCGACCTCCGCCTGCGTCGAGAACACCGCCCGGCAACCGCCGATGTCCTGCATGCTCGACAGTTTCATCGTCGGGAGCCGACGCAGCTTGTCGATGATCGTCGGCATCCGCTTAAGGCGCTGACCGAATTTGACGGCCCGCAGCCCCTCGGTGTTGACGCACGACTGTAGGCCCAGCCGAGCCTTCAGCAACGGATCGCGGTGTACCGCTCGGAAGGCCTCCACCACAGCGATCTCAGCAGCGGATTCGTCATCCGACAGCGGCGGACTCTCTCCGAACACGTCGCGACGCAGGGCTCGGCCAGCTCTGTCGATGCGACCCTTGGAGTACGGCAGATCGTCGCGCACCACCGCAACCTACCGGCACTCTCCTCGTCGCTTCAGCCTTCTTTACCCATGGTTGTCCGCATAACCCAACCAGCGCGCCAAATGTGGCACTGACCACGCCGAGTATTGGCGACGGCCCGCCGTTGGGAACCGGCGACGGTGTCAGTGGCCGGCCGACCCACCGTGGCGGACGTCGACGCGGTGCAGGTCGCCGGGCCAGGCGAGGATCTCCCTGTCGGTCGTCAGCAGCGTGTGTCCGCCGACGAGCGCGGTCGCCACGATGAACCTGTCCGCCGGATCGTTACCGAATCCCTCGCGGCCGAGCATCACGGAGCGCACCGACTCCGGACCGTGCAAGGGCAGCTCGCGCAGCCCACCCTCGATGCGATCCGAGCGCCAGCGGGCGGCGTCGCAGCCGAGGAGGAGTTTCCGCTTCTCCGCCAGGACGGCGATCTCCCAGAACGTCACCACCGACACCGCCACCGAACCGACGGCCCACCCGTCGCCGATCATCTCGCGTGCGGTTGGGCTGAGCCGCGGGTTGTCCTGCAGCGCCCACAGGAGCGCGTTGGTGTCGAGCAGCAGCATCAGGCGATGCCCGGGGTGTCGAGACCCCGATCCAGCTCCGCCTCCCAGTCGACCCACTCCCCCGCCGTCGAGGGAACCAGGTCGTCGTCATCGAAGATGATCAACGTCTCCTTGCACGAGCCGAGGAGCGACGGCTGCGCCGTTCTCGTACCCACCGGCACCAACTTGGCGACCGGGCGACCGTGCTTGGTGATCGTCACCTCCGAGCCGGTCTCACTGACGCGATCCATGATCTGCAAACAGCGCGCCTTGAAGGCCGCGGCGCCGATGGTGCCGACGAGGACCCCCGCGGGGGAATGATCCTCGAAGGAAAGCTCGTCAGCGGGATCAGGTGCCATGTCTTCCTCCTACGGCAGCCGACTGCGACCGGCCTATAAGACTAGTCGCAGTCTAGTCATATTAGCTCATCGACCTGCGGCCCACCCCGGTCACCGCCGCCCGCGGCTTGGTGGCTATCGCCGCCGGGCTGTGTCACAGCGTCAACACACGGACGGCGTGCTGCTGCGATGCGAGATCCAGAATGGCGATCACGCTGGCGGCCGTCGCCTATACCCCGGCAGGTGTGCTCGATGCAGGACGCAGGCGTCCAGCACGACCGCGTACGGCATTGGTCGCCGTCAGCGCGTGGCTTGAGGTGTCGCCGTGGGTTCGTACATTCCCGCGGATTCGGAGACCGAGACCAGCTCGTCGAGCGCCTCACGACGAAGTTCCGAGCGGGTGTGCCGATACTCGAGCGCGTCGATGAGGCGTACCCGCCGGTGCCGTCCCACGTGCTCGTACGGGATCTCACCGGCGTCGAGCAAGTCGATCAACGCCGGACGTCGGATCCGGAGGAAGTCGGCGACCTCCTGCGTAGTTAACTGCTGGTGGATCGGAGCGACCGTCACAGCCTTGCCCTCAGCCATCACCGACACAACCTCACGCAGCACCTCGAACACCTCACCGGGCAGGACGTACTCCTCGCCATCGGGTCCGACCAACTTGGGGGCACTGGGGAACACCGGCACGTGCATCACAAAGATCGCCGGATGCTCGCCGGCTTCGCGCACACCAAGATTCTGGTCCGCTTGCAGCCAGTCGGCGAGGATCCGGAGGCACCTGGAGTCCGGCAGTTCGGCCGGAGGTAGCACTGTCAACTCGTCCCGAATTGTCATCGCTGTCCTCCTCCCTGCGTTGATACCACGTGTCATCACTTTAGGTACGACGGGTCGCGCAGGACACATCGGACACGCCCGAGCGGAGCGCTAAGCCCATCACGAGAAGCGGTTTCGCGATGCGAGTCGACCGCGGCCGAATCGGTACGCTCGCGGCATGAGCCAGCGCGAGGGGCACGAGTTCTACGGCAGGCCCGAGAACCAGATCCCCCAGGGGCCGCCCCGGCGGCGCAGGGAGCCGATGACCGATCCGGTTCCGGTGCGATTCCCGCCCGATGTCCTCGAACAGGTCAAAGCCGCCGCCGAAGCCGATGAACGCTCCGTGTCGTCGTGGATCCGCCGAGCTGTCGCCCGCTCCCTCGCAGCCGACCGCACCTGACACGGCACACGCCGTCCCCGGACCGCCCGATCAACGGATTTCGTAGTCCGAGCACTGTTACTTTCGGAATTGGAGCATCTTTACGTTCGCAATTGGAGCGCTTCATCGTTCGGAATTCGAGCGGAGCCGCGATCCGAGTCGGCCGTCACCGAGGCCGGAGACGAAACACTAAAAATCACAAAACGAATAAAGCTCACAAAACTCATAAAGACTACAAACGGCTAGACTCGTGTGTCACCGCACGCACGGAGGGGGACCGGTTGGGCACCCGTAACCCGTTCTCACCCAGCTTCGGGACGTCGCCACCGGTGCTCGCCGGGCGGGACGCCATCCTCGACAGCATTGGTGACGCCCTCGCCACCGGTCCGACCCACCCGGACTACACCACCCTGCTCATCGGGGTGCGGGGCGCCGGCAAGACGGTGATGCTCAACGCCGTCGAGGACCTCGCCCGCAGCCGGGGATGGTTCGCACTGCCCGAAAGCGCCTCGTCGGCGGGGCTCCTCGATCGCCTGACCCGCGCCGCAACCGACTTCCTCGATGAGACCGGGCCCGCCGAGCCCAGGCGTGGCCTCAGCAGCGCGACCGTGGCTGGGGTCGGCGTCGGATTCGAGTCGGTCCCCACCCCCAAAAGTGACGACGACCTCCGTACGGTGCTGTCCGCCCTTGGCGACGTGCTCGCTGCGCGTGCCACCGGCTTGTTGATCACCATCGACGAGCTCCAGAGCGGCGATGTCGACGAGATCCGTCGGTTCGGTGCGGTCCTCCAGCACGTGTCGCGCCGCGAGCAGCGCCCGGTCGCCTTCATCGGCGCCGCGCTCCCCCAGATCGAGGACACCCTGCTGTCCGACGACGCCCTCACATTCCTGCAGCGCTGCTCGCGCTACGACATCGACCGGCTGGACCGGACGGCGACACGACGTGCCATCGCCGAACCGATCACCGAACACGGTCGGAGCATCGACCCGTCAGCCCTCGACCGCGCCGTCACCGCAACCTCCGGATACGCGTTCATGGTCCAACTCGTCGCCTTCCACAGTTGGCAGGCGGACACCAACTCGCCGCACATCACCGCCGAGCACGTCACGGCGGGCATCACCGAAGCGCAGCGGCGCATCGGCCGGATGGTCATCGCCCCCACCTGGAACACGCTGTCGGACGTGGACCGACGATTCCTCCTCGCCATGTCGCAGGACGATGGCGATTCGGAACTCACCGACATCGCCGACCGTCTCGGCGTCACCACCAGCTACGCCGGCGTCTACCGGCACCGGCTCCTGCGCGCCGGCATGATCCTCCCCACAGGTAGAGGCCGCGTCAGCCTCGCCCACCACGCCGCCCGCGACTGGCTACGCCAGCAGGCCACCACAGAAGACTGGTAGCCGACCCCTCAGCTCGAGATGTTCAGGCGACCTCGAGGAAGCGGCGGAGCGCCTCGCGAATGATCTCGCTCGTCGTGGTGTCCTCAGCCGCGGCCCGGTCGTGGCCGATGCCGACGGGGACTCCCGGGTGGCTACGCCTTCGGCCGGCTAGGCCCAACTCCTGATGAGCCGCTCCGTCAGCCGGGCACGTTCGGGTTCGGTGACGAAGGCCGCTTCGAGCGCATCGAGCTGGCGGCGCATCAGGACCGTTCGATCCCACCCGAAGGCGTCGACCAGGTGGCGCATCTCATCGATGAGGGTCGTGTCGGTGATGCCTCGCTGGTCGGTGGAGATCCCAATCGATACGCCCGCATCCACGAGCGCTCCGATCGGGTGCTCGGCCATGGAAGCCACCACGCTGATCTGAACGTTGGACGACGGGCAGGCCTCGAGGTGCACGCCCTCGCTTACCAGACGTGCGACGAGGTCGGGATCCTCGACCGCCCGGATTCCGTGACTGATCCTTCGGGGCTCGAGATGATCGAGCACCTCACGAACGCTCTCGGGTCCCGCCGCCTCCCCTGCGTGGACCGTGAAGGGAACACCGGCCCCACGGACGATCTCGAACGCCGGCAGATGGGTCGAGAGCGGGTAGCCGGCCTCATCTCCCGCAAGATCGAATGCCACGGGGAGATCGTCGGCGTGCAGCGCTGTGCAGAGTTGTGCCGTCTCGATGCTCTCGGCCTCCGTGTAGTGGCGGAGTGCACAGAGGATTACGGCGCAGCTGAGGCCATCCCGCTGCCAGGCGCGGGCCTCGTCGAGAACGATCTCGACCACCTCACGGGCACCGAGGTCGCCCTCTATGTGCCGCAGGGGAGCGAACCGCGGCTCGGCATGCAGCGCATCGTCGGCCGCCAGCTGGGAGCGAAGATCCCTCATGCAGGTTCGCAGGCCCTGCTCGGTCTGCAAGAGCTCCACGTGACGGTCCGTCGACGCCAGGAACGCGGTGAGCGAATCGAACCGGCTCGGGCCGACGAACTCTCTCCGGTAGGTGTCGGCGCCAATGGTGGGGTCCAGCGATGCCACCGCCTCGAACGACATGCAGATGTCCATGTGCAGATGGAGCTCGACCGTGCCCCCGAACCTCAACCGGCGCCCCGCCCTGTGACCTGCCGGCACATCAGAACTTGGCAACGATCTTCTCCATGGTGTTCCAGTTGCGCGCCGTGGCAACGACGCCCAGCCGCTTCTCGAGGTACGCATACGACAGGTTCATCGCCTTGACGCCATCGGGAGTCCAGACGTAGGCCTCGGTACCTTCGATCGCGATGGCCTCGGGGCTGTGATCCTCCTCCAGCAGCACCCCGACCAACTCGGGATCGGGCTCGGTGGAGAGGAAGTTCACGAGGTAGCGCGACGGGTCGCAGGCGACCTCCCGCAACGGGTTGCGCTCCAGCACCCTCCGAACCTGGTCCGCCGTACGGACGACGCAGGCAACGTTGACGTCGAACTCGTCGCTCAGCAACCGCGCCATGGCGCCGGCGACTTCGTCGGGACGATCCGATCCGACCGAAACGATGACGTTCCCGCTCTGGCCGACGGTGGCCACATCGGAGTAGCCGGCGCTGGCCAACTTCGTCCTGAGTTCCGCCATCGGCACCCGGTTGCGGGTCCCGACGTTGATGCCCCGCGGCATCACGACATAGCGCTCGGTCATCGTCACAACTCCAGCACACGGACCGCGTGCTCCTTCGATGCGAGATCCAGAATGCTGGAACGGTGACAGTCGCGGTGCAGGCGCTCGTAGCACAGCAGTGCGATCCGGACGGACCTGGCCAGCTCGATGAGCTCCGCGTAGACCGCAGACCCGCCCTCGCGCATGTGGGCTTCGTACCGCTCCCGGTGGAACGGGTCGCGGTTCTCTCTCGGATTGCCGAGTTCCCGCTCGTGCCGGTACCCGATGCCGGCGTCAGCGAGGGCCTGGCAGAGCGGGTTCTTGGAAAAGCCCGGCTTGCGCGAGATCGGGTTCAGGCGAACGTCGACGAGAACCTCCACGTCGCCGTGGCGGAGCACGTCGATCAACTCGTTGACGCTACGCCCCTGGTAGCCAACCGAAACGATGGTCGGGAACACGTCGGTCATGGTTGCACTCCCCGTTCATTGATACCGGCGATCACCCCCTGGCAAGGGATTGCTGCGGCACTGCCCTCAGGCATCGCTGAGGGCGATGCGCAGGCGCTTGTTGGCCTTGCCCTTGGACTCGGTCTTGGTGACCTCGAAGCGGCCCACTTCCCCGGTGGAGGCAACGTGGGTGCCGCCGTCGGCCTGGCGGTCAAGGCCCACGATGTCCACGACCCTGATCTCGATCACCGACTCGGGGATCAGGTTCACCTTGGTGCGGATCAGATCCGCATCCCCCAGCGCCGCCGCCCGCGCCCAGAACGACACCTCCACCGGACGATCCGCGGCGATCTCGGCGTTCACCAACTCGGTCACCTCGGCGCCGAAGCGCTCCGGCAGCGCACCGAACTCGAAATCCATCCGCGCCCGCAGCGGCTCCATGTTCCCCCCGGTCACCGCCGCGCCCCACGTGTTGTAGATCACCCCGCACAGGATGTGCAGCGCCGTGTGCGTGCGCATCAACCCATAGCGCCGCTCCCAGTCCAGCGTTCCCCCACCCGAGCCCCCACCGCCGGCACGTCCCCCTCCAGCGTGTGCCACACCACCGGGCCATGCCCCCGCACATCGACCACCGCCGCCGAACCGCCCTCCCAAGCGAGCGCGCCCGTGTCATGCGGCTGCCCACCGCCGGTGGCATAGAACGCCGTGGCATCCAGAGCCACCCGGCCCCCGTCCTCGACCGCCACAACGGCGGCATCGAACGCCCGGCACTCGGCGTCACGCAGATAGATGCGATCGGTGACGGGCTCCGCGCTCATGAGACCCCAAGTCTGGCCCGCCAAGCGAGACGCAGCGAGCCGACGTCATCATCGGGGCGAATACGGGCGAGGCTGCGTGCACCCGAACCTCATCGAGAGCGTCTGTGCGCCGTTCAAACGCTGCCACCACGGCACGTATCACCACATGACTGACAAGCACCTAGACCGGTACGTTCGTGAGTCCGTCGGCCGCTACAACGGTCGCCCCGCAGAGCAGATGGCTGGAATGGCGCGGGGAAAACGGAATCCGCTGCGCTATGCCTACCTGATTGCTCGCAAAGGTGTGCCGGCGTTACACGAAGGCGAGCGGCTCTAGACGACCTGGATCCTGCGTTCGCGAAGCCGGGAACTGATAGGCCGACAGACTTGCCGTCAGTTCTCGCAGCGTGCGAGTCGGGTTCTGTGCTGTGACCAATGCCTCACCGATCAGCGCCGCGTCGTAGCCGGCGTCTGCAATCACGCCGATCGGGGTTCCATCGGGTACTCCGATACCGGACGCTGCGACCTTCACGATCCCATCGTCGAGTTGGTCAAACATGCGCGCGATGCGCTCTGCCTTCTTGGGATCGACAGTTGGTCGAGAGTCCTTCGGATCGTCGCGCTGGTTGATGGCAATCATGTATGCACCAGCCTCAACCGCGCGCTCAAGTTCCTGCTCAGTGCGCACTTCGGTTAGAACATCCACGCGGAGAGTGAGCGCCAAGTCTTGCAACGATCGCATCTGTTCAGACCCAACGTCGGCAAGGATCACCAACATCGCATCAGCACCCATCTCGAAGCTGTCGTGCACATCCTGGTGGGTCGTCAGAAAGTCCTTGCGTAGCACCGGCATATCGGTTGCGGCACGCGCGGCACGCAGGTCGTCGGGTGATCCGCCGAACCGATCAGCATCGGTGAGCACCGACAGGCACGTGGCCCCGCCATCGCGATACCGGCGCGCGAGTTCAGCAGCGTCGGCATCCGGATGCAGATCCCCGCGGGACGGAGAACGGCGCTTGATCTCGGCAATGATCGATAGTCCTTCGACCGACAGGGCGCTCTGGAACGCCCACCCGAGACTCGCCGGATTCTTGGGTTTCATGGCATACCTCTCGCAGTTACGCGTGGTGACACGATTCTACACGGCCGATCAACTGCCATAAGAAGGAATCAAACTACACTCGTGCAACTACAAGCACGTCATCCATACGCCTAGCGGTTGGTCTCACGGTGGCCCTCCTGTGTTGCGCAATATAACAACGCGTGTGGTGCTGTCGTGGACATCGAGCGTCAACCACGGCAACGTCCAGCGGCATTTCCCCTGGTCGCAAGCACAAGCAAGGTTTGCATACGCTGCCCCGGCATGTGATGTGGCGTCAGGGCGACGCCACATCACGCGATTCTCGCTAGCCGCGTCTATGAGCCCCCGCAACGGCTCCCCGAGGTCGGCGCGAGAACCGTCACCCACTCGGGAATCAGGTTCACCTTGGTGCGGATCAGATCGGCATCCGCCAGCGCCTTGGCCCACGGCCAGAACAACACCTCCACCGGGCCATGACCCCGCACATCGACCACCGCCGCCGAACCGCCCTCCCAGGCCAGCGTGCCCGTGTCGTGCGGCTGGCCACCCCCGGTGGCATAGAACGCCGTCGCATCCAGAGCCACCCGGCCGGCCTCGTCGACCGCCACAACGCCGGCGTCGAACGCCCGGCACTGGGCGTCACGCAGATAGATGCGATCTGTCTCGGTTACGACACTCATGAGACCTCAAGCTTGCCCCGTCGACGTCAACGCAGCGGGCAAAACAATAAGCGCCGCGAAAAGCCATCGCGGCTGCAAAACGCCCGGCGCGGGGCCTTGAGCGCTGTCAGCCGCGCTCGCTCCAGAGCACGTCGATGGGCGCGACGATGATCCGGTCGTCGAGACGGTAGGTGAGTTCGCCGGTGTGGAGGACGATCCCGATGTTGAAAGCGTCCCCCAGAGCATCGCGGAGGGCTCGCAGGCCGCGGGCGTCCCGTCCGGTGACCCGGGCGGCGGACTTCACCTCGAATGCGGTGACTACTCCGTCGTGGCGCTCGACCACGAGGTCGACCTCGTGGCCGTCATGGGTCCGCCAATGGCCGACGTCGGCGATGTCGCTGGTCCAGGACGCCTGCTTGAGGAGTTCGCCCACAACGAACGTCTCGAGCAGGTGCCCGAACTCGCTCAGCGCAGCCGGGTCGAGCCGCCCCAGCCTGGCCGGGCTCAGACCCAGCAGCCGCGCCGCCACGCCGCTGTCGAGGACGTGGATCTTCGGGGCGGCTGCGGTGCGCGCCCGCAGCGTGCGCCCCCACGCGCCGAGGCGCCGCACCAGGAACAGATCCTCCAGCAGCTTGGTGTAGGTCTCGGCGGTGCGAGGCTCGAGACCCGCACCCCTGCCCGCAGCGGCCATGTTGAGGACCTGCGCCGTCTGCGCGGCGAGGCGCCGCAGCAGCGCCGGAAGCAGCGCTCCCTGACGGATTCTGGCCATCTCGATCACATCGCGGGCCAGGGACACGCGCACGTAGTCGTCGATCCAGCGGCTGCGGGATTCGGCGTGGCGGGCGACGGCCAGCGGCAGCCCGCCGCGACAGATCCGTTCGATGTAGTCGTTGCGGCTCGTCACCGAGCGACGAGAACTCACCAGCAGGTCGGGAGCACCCATCGCCGCTGTGAGGAAGTCCTCGACGCGACCGTCGAGCTCTCCCTGCGAGAACGGCAACAACTCGATCACGTGGATGCGACCGGTCAGGGCTTGCGCGGCACGGGGCAGCGCGTCGAATCGGGTCGAGCCGGTTATCACGAACCGGCCGGGCTCCAGACGCCGATTCAACTCGGCCTTGATGGCGTCGAGCACGTCTGGAGCCTTCTGGAACTCATCGACACAAACGGGCGGCGCACCGGCCACGAACGTCGCCGGATCCGCTATGACAGCGTCACGCACCGCCGGCTCGTCGAGGTCGATCACCTCGACCCCGTGGCGGCGGGCGACCTCGCCCAGCAGCGTCGACTTGCCGACCGTACGCGGCCCCTGCAGCGCCACCACCGGCTCCTCGGCCAGACGAGCCAGGACAAGCCCCAGCACACGGCGCGACACATGCTCCATCGCCAGGCACTCTAGCACCTAACTTTCGTAATCCGAGCACTATTACTTTCGGATTTCGAGCACTACTACGTTCGTAATTGGAGGGGTTCGCCGTTCGCCATATTCATAAGGCCTGCAAACGGCTGGGCTCGTGTTGCACCCCCGTCGGCTTGAAACGAAGTTGTAAGACTGACAACCCTGGTTTCGAGTCTCACAACTCGCTGCCGTCGTGTCCGTGGCATGGAACGTGACGCGGGGCACCATGACGCAATCGTTCAAGTCAAGGCCCAACCTTAACGACAACGCCGATTTCCGTTATGGAGGAGACAAGGCGGCCGGACCGGCCCACGGTCGGGTTTGCAACTATTGCGCAACCGTTCCAGTCAACGACTAACCATAACGACATCGCCACTTTCCGTTAAGGTCGCTAGAATCAGCGCATAGACGCCACCCACTACGCAACGACGATGTTCGGGCGGGCCAAGCGGACTCTCGGCCCGCACTCCTATGTTGCCTACTTCCCCGAGATGCTGCCCCGCGTGCTCGCACTGTCCGGCGAGAGCATCATGCGCACGGCCGACGCCGAGGCGGCGCTGGGCCGGCTGGCGGGGTGGGGACGGCTGGCGGGGTGGGGACGGCTGTTGGCCAACCCCCAACTCCTCGTCCACCCCTACCTCAGGCGAGAGGCGGTTTCATCGGCGCGCATCGAGGGAACCCAGGCCTCCTTGAGCGACGTCTTCGACGCCGAGGCGAGCGGGCGGCCCCTCACCCCCGATGTCGAGGAGGTGGTGAACTACGTCCGAGCCATGGAGCAAGGCATCGACCTTCTGCCGAGCCTGCCGCTGAGCGTCCGCCTCATCTGCGAGATGCACTCGGTGATCCTCGCCGGCGTGCGCGGTTCGCAGCGCCGCCCCGGAGAGATCCGGCATACGCAGAACTGGATCGGCACACCGGGCGCCACCGTCGAGACGGCTCGATTCGTGCCGCCACCACCGGACGAACTCGGCGCTCTGCTCACCGATCTCGAGCTGTTCATCCACGACAGCCCCCGGCTGCCTCCGCTCGTGCAGGCCGCCCTGGTGCACTACCAGTTCGAGACGATCCACCCCTTCCTCGACGGCAATGGGCGGCTGGGGCGGCTGCTGATCATCTTCTTCCTGATCCAGCGGGGGCGGCTGCAGACGCCACTCCTGTACCTGTCGTCCTACTTCGAGGCCCACCGCCAGACCTACTACGACACACTCCAAGGGGTGAGGGAGAGCGGCAACTTCGAAGCGTGGCTCAACTTCTTCCTACGCGGCGTGGAGGTCCAGGCCGGCGACGCCATCACCCGGTCGGAGCGTCTCATGGATCTGCGCGAGCACTACCGGCAGGCCGTGCAGGCCGACACCCGCGGCACACCCAACGCGCTCGTGGACCTGGTGTTCCAACGACCGTTCCTCAACGCCCGCATCGTGGAGGACCACCTCAACATCACCCGACCCAGCGCCTTGCGGGCTCTTCGCCAACTCCAGGAGCTCAACGTGCTCGACGCGGCGCCCGACGGACCCCGCGGCCAACTCCGGTGGCGCGCCACCGAAGTGCTGGAGATACTCACCGACGAACCCGACCCGGCCGATTCGTAGCCCACACATCCGCGGGCCAATCCGCGCACTGCCGGAAGACGCTTCGCGGAGACCTGACCAGATGGTCGTTCTGACAGCAGTTCGTTACATTTTCCTGGCATGAGGGCTCGATCGCAGAGCGGGTTGCCGATCACGTCTCGTCGTTACCGCAGCGGTCATTTGTGGCGGTTCGCGATGTGGACGGATCACGCAGCGCTGTTGAGTCAGCGTTCTCGCGCATGGCCGCCGCCGGCGACATCTTGCGTGTCCGCAAAGGCCTCTACTGGAAGGGGGCGACGACGGCGTTGGGCATGTCTCCGCCCAGGGTCGAAGAGGTCGCTCTCCAACTTGGCGGACCGGGCTCGGGACCCGCAGGGGTCGCGGCTGCACATTGGTTGGGTCTCACGTCGCAGGTGCCTGCAACATATCTGGCCGCCGTGCCTGGCCGGGCACCGGGACCCTGGCCGGGAGTGCGTTTCACGCAGCGCCCAATCGATCGGCTGCTCCATTCGCTGACGCCATCGGAGGTGGCAGTGCTGGAGGTATTGCGCGCGGGTCCCGCTGTCGTTGAGACGGCCTGGGAGGAACTTCCCGAGGTGATCGCCCGACTGGCGGCTTCCGGCACAGTACGTCTCGACGTTCTGGATGAAGCAGCAGCCACCGAACCCCACCGCCAGGCTCGCGCACGCTGGTCCGAAATCCGGGCGCACCCACTGCTCGCCCGGTCGCCGTGACCCTCTGATCGTGCACTTCGAGGGGTTCGTCGTTCGCATCCGGAGGCGATCGTCGCCGCGGCGAAACGTCGCCCAGGCGGCCTAGCATCGAATCGGAGCAAGCGATGCCCGACACATCCGTCCCGCCGCCAAGTGACCCGTCTCCTGAGGACGTCGGTCTGGATTACGACCCGACCGAGAAGTATGCGGGCTCTGCGTTCCGGTCCGTCTCGATTGACGAAGCGTTCCTGACGGTCGTCGCGATGGATCTGTGGGAGGAATCAGGCTTCGATATAGCCGTCGGCGACGCTCTGAACGTCTTCGGCGAGCGCGGGCCCAACCCGACCCTCCCCGACGACTTCGACGAAGAGGCGTATTTTCGCCGGTACGGCCTGTAGGCCACCGGCAAGAGGGCCGCGGATGCAGCTGGAGGGGCCGACGGCCGCCGGCCTCATGTATTCCGACACCGGCGGCGACGGGCCGGTCGTGGTGCTGCTGCACGGGGTGTTGATGAACGGCACCCTGTGGGACACTGTCGTCGGCGGCCTGGGGGATCGCTACCGCTGCATCGTCCCGGAGCTGCCGTTCGGCGCGCACACCACGCCGATGCCCGACGACGCCGACCTCTCCCTCCCCGCGCTCGCCACCATGATCGCCGAGTTCCTCACCGAACTCGACCTGCGCCACGTCACAGTGGTCTGCAACGACTGGGGCGGCGCGCAACTCGTCATCAGCCCCGGCGGCACCGATCGTGTCGCCAACCTCGTCCTGGTCTCCTGCGAGGCCTTCGACAACTACCCGCCGGGCCTGCCCGGCCGGCTGCTGTGCCTCAACGCATCGCTGCCCGGCGGCACCTTCCTGACGGCCCAACTGTTGCGCCCGCGCTGAATCCGCCATCTCCCCGTGGCCTTCGGCGCCCTGTCGAAGCGGCGGGTTCCCGACGACGTCTTCATGACCTGGATCCATCCGCTGCGCCACAACCGCAAGGTCCGCCTAGCGCTCACACCGCGACATGTTCCACACCACCCCGCCTCCCCGAACATCGACCACCGCCGCGGGATCGGTGGCGGGACCATGGGTACCATGGGGTTATGACCCGTCGCGACCGCGTCCTTGGCGAACACCGCGAGTCCATCGTGGCCGCGGCCGCCGCGAACAAGGCCACCTCGATTGCATTGGTCGGTTCGGTGGCCCGTGCCGAGGACACCGGGGACAGTGACTACGACTTCTTGGTGACCTTCGCCAAGGGTGCCTCGCTGTTGGATCTGGCGCACCTCGAACTCGCCCTCGAGGAGATGCTGGGCGTCGATGTGGACGTGATCTCCACCGGGAGCCTCGAGCCGAAGCACGCGGACATGTTTCGCGAGGCCATCGCACTGTGACCGACCGCGAGGCCCGCCGCGACGCCGAGCGGATCGAGCACATCCTGGACGCGGCCGCCAAGTTGGCGGAGATCGTCGCCGAGGGCCGCGAGGCCTTCGACACGAGTTGGCGCCAGCGCGACATCGCAGAGCGCCGCCTGGAGGTCATCGGGGAGGCCGCCGGCCACCTCTCCGCACAGTTCGTGGCCGCACTCCCTTGACTCGATCTCGTCGGCGCGAGGCGCATGCGCGACTTCATCGCCCACTCCTACTTCAGGGTGGACCCCGATCTGGTGTGGGACGCCATCACTGTCTCAGTGCCCGATCTCGCCGCCGCGCTGCAGGCCCACCCGGACGTCCCCGGCCCAGGGGTTGGCGGTGACTCGCCGGCCCCCGACATCTAGCCCCGCGGAATTGCCGTTGAGGCCCAGAAGCGGTGGCGGCCGTCGCCGCGGCTCGGGCGCGGTCGTGATCGGCGGGTTCTCGATCCCAGCAGCGAGCACACCGGCGCTGAGCCGACAGTCGAATGCAGCCCAAATGCCGCTGCACGGGACCCCAGAACGCACGGGGTCCCTTTCGTTTGTCCCAAACGCTGTTCGGGGTTGGCGTCGACTAGCCCTCCTCAAGCAGGGAATGCCCGGTGGCGGCGACGTTCTCGATGCGTGGCGTAGTGACCCGCTGATCTACCCGGCCGAGCCGACGGCACAGCAACCGCTCTATTCGCGTTCTACTAAAGGGGGGTGTGCTCGCCCAGTGACACCTCCCTGAACTGCGGTTTCACGTCACGGGCTGTCTCCTCTCTCTCAGTTCGCTCGCTATTGGCCCCCAATTCGAGGGGGTAGGTCGTCCTTCGCCGAGAACCGATTCCGCTACCGTGATTCCCGCGAAACGGCGTCGATGATGAGTCGTCTCGACGCCCAGCGGCGAGGGGGTCTGGGGATGCAGCTCGAGGGGCCGACGGCCGCTGGCCTCATGTACTCCGACACCGGCGGCGACGGGCCGGTCGTGGTGCTGCTGCACGGGGTGTTGATGAACGGCACCCTGTGGGACACCGTCGTCGGCGGCCTGGGGGATCGCTACCGCTGCATTGTCCCGGAGCTGCCGTTCGGCGCGCACACCACGCCGATGCCCGACGACGCCGACCTCTCCCTCCCAGCGCTCGCCACCATGATCGCGGGGTTCCTCACCGAACTCGACCTGCGCCACGTCACAGTGGTCTGCAACGACTGGGGCGGCGCGCAACTCGTCATCAGCCCCGGCGGCTCCGATCGTGTCGCCAACTTGGTCCTTGTCTCGTGTGAGGCCTTCGACAACTACCCGCCCGGCCTGCCCGGGCGGCTGCTGTGCGGGAACGCATCGCTGCCCGGCGGCACCTTCCTGACGGCCCAACTGTTGCGCCCGCGCTGGATCCGCCATCTCCCCGTGACCTTCGGCGCCCTGTCGAAGCGGCGGGTTCCCGACGACGTTTTCATGAGCTGGATCCATCCGCTGCGCCACAACCCCAAGGTCCGCCGCGACCTCAACAAGTACCTCCGCAACGTCCCCAAGCCCGAGCAGCTGCTCGAGTGGGCCGACCAGCAGCGCACCTTCGCAGGCTCCGTCCACATCATCTGGGCACGACACGACAAGCTCATGCCCCCCACCCACGCCGAACGACTAGCCCAACACTTCCAGAACACCCAACTCGTGTGGATCGACGACAGCCGAACCCTCATCCCCATCGACCAACCGGCGGTCCTGGCCGACCACCTCCACGGCTTCCTCGCCAAGCACAGGTGACGCCCGGATAGTGCATCGTCGGCGCCTGACCGGCTCGAAGTCATGTCAGGATCTCGTTACACTTTTCTGACATGAGAGGTTCGATCGCAGAACAGGTCGCCGATCACGTCGCGGCGTTGCCCGAGCGGTCGTTTGTAGCGGTTCGCGACATCGACGGATCGCGCACCGCTGTTGACGCGGCGTTCTCGCGCTTGGCCGCTGACGGTGACGTCTTACGTATCCGGAAGGGCCTCTATTGGAAGGGGGCGCCAACGGCGTTGGGCGTTTCGCCCCCCCGAGTCGACGAAGTCGCTTTGGCACTCGGTGGGCCTGGCTCCGGGCCGGCAGGAGTCGCGGCTGCACTGTGGTTAGGCCTCACATCGCAGGCGCTCTCGACATATCTGACCGCAGTGCCTGCCCGAGCACCAGCACCATTCCCGGGCATCAGTTTTGCGCAGCGCCCAGTCGAGCGGCTGCTCCACTCGTTGATGCCTGCGGAGGTCGCAGTCCTGGAAGTCCTGCGAGTGGGCCCCGCCGTCGTTGAGAGCGACTGGGAGAACCTGCCCGAACTGATCGCCGGACTGGCGGCTTCCGGGGCGGTACGCCTCCCTATTCTTGATCAGGCGATAGCCACGGAGCCCCACCGCAAGGCCCGCTCACGCTGGGCCGAGTTCCGCCACACCCTTCCAGAGCTGTCGGCGACACCACAACGCGAGCACGGTCATAATGGCCTTCCGACCATTGGCAGCGCTGCAAGCGACAACCAGCGACGTCGGCGTTCCGGTAGCAGAGCGCGCCCTCACGGAGGCGTTGGATGTGTTCGCTTCCCGGATTCTCCCACCGGGCCCCGGTCGCTCCCTCATCCACATGCGCGAGGTCGAACTCGGCACAGGTCGACCCGACGCGGTCTTGGTGGTCGTCTCGTCAGCAGGCTTGGAGTCCCGCCTCCAGAAGGGTCTGAGACTTCCCTCCCTGGCCCATGCGCGGGTCCTGGAATCGATACGGACTGGGGCTCCATCCGGCTACTCTCGGCGTCACTCCAGCCAACTGACGAAATCGCTGCAGGAAATCGGTTGGCTGACGCACCGCAACCAAGTCCGCGAGGTAACGAACCTCGTCGCGCGATCGCTAGTCGTCGAAGCCAAGATCTCCGATTGGCGCAGGGGCCTCGGTCAACTCGCGAAGGCCCGGTGGGCGTGCCATGACGGAGCACTACTCATGCCGATGGACAAACAGCATCGGGTCTCGAGGACAGCACTCCGACACAACCGACTCGGGCTCCTTGTCGCGCGCTCCGAGAGCGTCGAGTGGAGAATCAGACCGCAGAGCGTTGAACTCCGGAGGATGGCAGACCTGTGGTTGACTGAACTTGCAATTCGCTCATTGGAGACTGGCTAGAACTAGAGTCCCTCCGCAAGACCGAAGGCATCGATGGCGTCGAGTAAAGTTCGTAGGCAGCCTGCATGTGTTGGCGACAAAGTTGCGCCCGCTACTGCAATATCCTCGTGGAGGCTTAGAGCGTCCTCCAGGCTCTGGCGGAGGGCGGTGACTCGTACAGAGATATCAGATTCTCGGTCGACTGCTAGGTGAAGGTTCGCCATCGCCAACAAGTGTTGATTCCACGATTCAACAATGCCCCACTGTTCCTCGTCCAATAGTCTGCGACGAAGCTCTCCGTCCGGGAAGACTCGCGAAGAACCACGCAATCGAGCTACGTTGATCGCTTCGCTGTTCCACTCAATCGTGCTAAGCAATTGCTCGACGAATATACGAGGATTTGCTTGGCGCCCTCCGCTCTTGGGTATCCACTTATCGGTCGTCCACCTGCGTAGCGAGTGATACCACCCCGTGGCTGCACCAGAAGCACCTGCGGCGACGCCAAGGATACCGGCAAGATCGGAATAGCACCAGATCACGTCGTAATGGTTGAATTCAGGGAGTGTGTAGATGACTCTCAGCACGTTAGTCAGCCGCTCGGAGTCCCACTGAACGGGATATCCTCGAGTCGATGTACCAACAATGAGATAGACCCCGGCGTCGTCGAGCGTAGTAAGGGCATCGAGGTAACGTAGGGTGCTATCCCAGTCAGCGAACGCGGCGTCCTCAGCTACTAGTGATAGGTACACGGGTGCTTCTGACATGCGATCGCCTGTTCTCAGCGATAATCGATCCCACGCGGCGCGGGTCATCGCCGCGCACAACGGGGCCGTTGCTCGGCGCCGCGTCACCACCTCGCCGGTCGTCTCGGTGAACTTGCCAACACACCCCGGCGTGTCGCAACCGAACCGCCGCTTGGCCCACACCAGGGTCGTCGGGCGCTCGTAGCTCAACGCGTCGCGCACCCGCTGGGTCCGACGCTCCTTGACCCGCGAACTGGGGGTGGGCCAGTTCCAGTGGTCACTGCACGGTGAGGGCAGCATAGAGTTCTGCTGGGCTTTGGTGGTGGAGGCTGCGGCGGCGCTGGTGGTTGATGATGTTTGCGGCGTGTTGGGCTTGGGCGGGGGTGACGAGGCGGAGGTCGGTGCCCCGTGGGAACCACCAGCGCACTTGGCGGTTCTGGTTCTCGATCTGGCCGCGTTGCCACGGCGAGTGCGGGTCGCAGAACCACACCTGTAGGTCGTAGTGGCCGGCGAGGCGGCGCCAGTTCGCCCATTCGGACCCGCAGTCGAAGGTCAGGCTGCGCCGCAGGTGCGCCGGGACGGTGTCGAGGCCCTCGATGAGGCCGGCGAGGACGGCGTCGGCGGTCGTAGCCGTCGGGCATGGTGACCGGTATCAGGTAGCGGCTTTGGCGTTCGGTCAACCAGATCATCGAGGACCGGTTGTAGGCGCCGATGATCTGATCGACCTCCCAGTGGCCCGCCACCGCGCGCTCGTCGACGGCGGCGGGGCGGGCGGCGATGTTCGGCCCGCAGGGCCGCGACCGGGGGTTTCGCTGTTGCCGGCAGCGTCTGCGCCGGCGGCGGCTGCGCAGACACTCAGCGGGTTTCACGTCCAGGGCACCGCTGTAGAGCGCCTGGTAGACGGTCTCGACGCACGGCGGCGCCTCCACGCCCTCCGCGGCGAGGTCCGCGCGGATCGCCGCGGGGGAACGCCCCCGGCGCAACTCGGCGCAGATGCGGTCCCGCAGCGGCCCCGGCGCCTCCAAGCGGCGCCGCCGCGCCCGTCGCCGCGCCACCTCGGCGCGCCGCTGCGCCGCCGCCGGCCCGTAGCGCTCACGGCCGCCCCCGGCGTTGATCTCCCGGGCCACCGTCGTGGGATGTCGACCCACCCGACGGCCGATGGCGGCCCAACCCGCCTGCAGATCCTCGACCAGCGCGCGGAAGATCTCCTCGCGTTCGTGCAACTCCAGCGGTGCGCCTGGCATGCTGGTACCTCCATCGGTTGGTGCTTGTGTTGGCACCGGTCATCATGACCGGAACCGTGCACCGACCGATGGAACTGGCCGAGGGATCGAAGGAAGTGCTGCACTCGCGCTGAACGCTCTCGATCAGGGGCAACCCTTCGACTCCACACCGATAAAGGATCTAATCGCACTCCATCTGATTCGCAGTCACGAGATGATGGAGGAATGCCACAAGCTCCTGACGACATATCAGCCGGTAAAACGCCTCAGTCAACTCAGCTTTGAGGAATTGCAGCGGCATGCACTTGAACGCATCGGGCTCCACATTGTTGGACCCGAAGCCGCTCATGCTGAACAGACTCATATCAACCACATCCTCTACCAGCGGTTCCGCGAAGAGCTCTCTGCCGATCTGCCAACATTTCTCGCTCAGGCACAAGGTCTCTTCCGAGCGGCTGGACTCGAAGTCTGGATTTGTGAGAGCGGTAGGGAACTGGTGATAGGCGACACTCCAGCAGCCACCGTTGACGACACGGGTGCCCGATTCGGCCTTGAGTCTGGGGTATCGCTGGGATCTGCTACTTATGCCTTCATGCCCTTGAACCCGACCACGCTCGGTGCTGTCGGACCGACATATCTCGCTGGGACGATGTCGGCATCTCAAGTCGAAACGATCAACCTCATTGAATGCCGACGTGCGAGGAGATTCGTGTACTGCCGCCGTGGCAGCGGACTTCACAAGTGGGTGCTCGCTGAACACAAGAGGGTTCTCGAACTAGTGCAACTCCAAGACAATGCGAAGTAACTGCTGTCTGTCGCGCGCTTCGTCAATGTCAGCGCCACACGGGTTCCTCTCAGAACCCTACAATCTGGTCCTCTACGCTCATAGAATTCTAGGCCTCGACTGTTCCTACACTGTTCTACTCTGTAGGAGCCAAGATCTCCTCTAGCTCCTGTGTGATCGCATTGACTCTGCCGAGCAGCTGGTCCTCGATGGACTTCGCACTCTCAATGGCGGCGTTCAAGCCTCCTTGGGCTTTCGTATGTGCCGACTTCAATTTCCGAAACTCTGCCACCGCCTGCTTGATCCCGTCCACGCTGGAGCAAATCGCACGTAGTTTCTCCTTCGCCGCATCATCATCAACCGTCAAGTTAGCTTGGGCGATCTCTAGCGATCTGGCACGCATCAGCGGATAGACGAGACGGAGCGCAAATGTCTCAGCAACAACGACCACTTTGTCATTGTCAATCAGCCAATAGATCTGATCGCCAGGCACCTTAGACTGATCGTCAACGACGAGCATACCTACATTGGCGCCTCGATTACTCATTGCCTCATTCAGCAACCTCCTCGCTGCTTCCTCTGTGTACTTCTTCGCGGTCTTTTTATCCTCGGTGACGATATAACTTGTCATCTTCCCAGAACTTACTGTAATCAACTTATCTCCGACTTTGCTTCCGCTCAGTCCATACTTTTCAGACTTGTCCTCCATCGAGTCCTGCGTAACAATCAAGATTTCGCCGAGTAGGCTCTCTACATCGCGTTCGTGCTCGCGTCCCTTGGCAGTTCCCCTCTCGGATTCCCCCAGTCGCGCAGCTTCGGCAGCAGCAACCCGGTCAAGTGCACCAATCGAGTTGTGAAGCTTACTGATATCTTCGACCGTGGACTCGGCCAACTTCTTTACCGCCTTATCCGTGGCATCGGTGATTGTAATGCTAACCAACCTTCGGAACATGTCGATGATATTGTTGTCCCTCTCCAGATCGAAGCGCTCCAGAATCGGGGCAAGCGGTCCGTCGCCGCTGCTGAGCTTCGCAGTGAGGCTCTCCACAGTATCTGTTACGACCGATTTCGCACTCTCTGTCATGTTCTCAACGATATGCTTACTCTGTCCGTCCAAAGCCGCTGCTGAGCTTCGCAGTGCCAGTGTTGTTCAACTGCATCCTTAAGCTGTGCCATCTCACCCTGATAGTTCGCTCGTTCGAGCATCTCGGCGCCGAGTTCCAAAGCGTCGCGGACGACTCGAGCACGATCTGGCTCTTCGGTTTCCTTGAGCAGTCGATACAGCGCTCGACTCTCGAATCGCAACGATTCGATGCGTCCAGAGATACCATCCGTTTCGAGGATGATTCTGCTTGATTGCACATTCGGCTCACTCATAGCTCGGCTGCTTTCCCTCAGGGCTGATCGCGGCAAGCGACAGAGAGGTTGAAGACTCTCAGCACTGTGCCACTAGGTGTCGACTTGGCTAGAGGGCTCGCCCGGACGGCCCCTAGAGTGCACTCGATTCGCGATCGTCATGGTACTAGAGGAGTGAACAATTGAGGACCGCGGTTAACGTCGCTCCCGCCTCGACAGGCCGAAGTCGAGGGTTCGCAGCAACTCCGACGTCATTGCGTGCTCCGAGCCTGCGGCCAAGGTGTCCCGCCACCGACTCCGAAGGCCCAACGAACCACCAGCGCCGCCGCAGCCTCCACCACCAAAGCCCAGCAGAACTCTATGCTGCCCTCACCGGCAGTGACCGAAACTGGCCGTGTGCGCGCCGAGGGGGGCCTGGCGTTGGCGTCGAGCGCCGACGTTGTATCGAGATCGCTGCGGTCGCTGGACCCGGCGACGTTGAGGGACCTGTGGGCGCGCCAGACATGGGGTCGCGACGCATGAACGGAGCATATATCGGCGACAGCGGCCGGAAATACTTACCGCGGATCTTCATCGAGCCCCGCCACTGGGCCAACCACGCACGCCCCGACGGCGAACTGATCTCCACCAAGGGCAGCGCTCAGTCCCTCAAGTCGCCCCCCGGCGCAGGAGAACCCTACGTTCGTCTGCGAACTGGTTGTTCGCCCCATCCACGCACATACTCCCGCTGTTCGCGTGTCTGAGGAGAATGGGGGTAGCTCTTCTCCACGTGCTGCCACCACTCGGCAATCTGGTCGAGGCACCGTCACCTGTGAGTCCGTGGCGAACCAGCCAGCAGCCGACCACGGTCCCGGTGCGACCGATCCCGCCCCAGCAGTGGACATAGACCGTTCTGCGGTGGTTCAGGGCGTCGTCGATGGCGTCGAGGATTGCCGTCAGCTCCCCGGCGCTGCGTGGGACGGACATGTCGACGACCGGATGATGCTCCCACCGGACCTCCATGCCTTCGGCGTGCGCTTGTGCCTGCGCGATGCGCACATACGGCTCGTGCCTCGCGGTCCTTGGCTTGCTTGGCGCCGGAGAAATGCAGGTTGTACTCCCGCCGACGACCAGAGGTCAGCCGATGGCGAGTTCGCCCATTCGTGACCAGTCGTTGACGCCGTCGATCGTGGTGTTGATGATGCAGGGCGTCTCGGCCAGTGCCTGCGGCATATCCCGCAGGGCCTGCCTGAAGTGGTCACTGTTGACGTGGGGTCCGGCGCCGTCGGGCTCGAATGCCTCGACCAGGACGAACTCGTTGGGATCGTCGACGCTGCGGGACCAGTCGAACCACAGATTGCCGGGCTCGGCGCGGGTGGCCCGCGTGAACTCACGGACGTGGTCGAGCCAGTGGTTGGTCCACTCCGGCTTTGTCCTGAACTTGACGACGATGAAAATCATGATCGGCTCCTCGATGGGTTCAGTTGCGGAGGCGACGGCGTTGCTTGTCAGTGGCGACCAGGCCAGCAGGGAGGCATCCCCTTCGAATACGTCGGCGAGCGCCGGCGGGCCGTGAGTAGCGGCGCTCGCACCGCGCGCAGTGTTCCACGTGGCGGAGCGAACCACCCCTGCGTCGACCGTGACGCGACTTGCCCATCAATCGCGCGCTCTGCGGGCGACGTCGAGCGCGTCCCCGATGGCGTTGCGAAGGTCGGCTTGATCCACGTCCGGGATGGCACCGAATCGGCCCTGCAGGTAGGCCCGCTCGAGATTCAGCGACCTCCGGACACGGTCGCCGCCGAATTCGGCCAGGGCGACGAGCCGGGTGGCCCCGCCGGGTGCCTTCTCGGTCAACCACACCTCGTCACGGTTCAGGGCGTTCAGGAGCGACGTGTCGTGAGTGGTGAAGATGAGTTGCGCGCCGTACGGGTTGGTCTGCGGGTCCTGGAACAGTTCGATGAGCCGGGCCGACAGCCGAGGGTGCAGGCTGGCGTCGATCTCGTCGAACAGCAGCACTTGGCCGCTCTGGAGGGCCCCGAACGCCGGCCCCAGCAGGTTGAACCACGCCTGCGTCCCCGCCGACTCCTCGTCGATTTCGAAGAGAACCGGCTCGCCGCCATCGTGACGCACGAAACGCAGCCGGCGGCGAGGATCCGCAGTGTCGGGATCGTCACCGCCGAGGATCGCCACGTCGTCGATTTCGGGGTCGGCGAAGCGCAACAACTCCACAAACGCCCGCCGGGTGGCGGGATCGGGGCCCGATGCGGTCATGCAGTGACCGGGCTGTGCCATGAGCAAGGTCGTCGACGGGTCGCGCTCGGACGGGAAGAACGCCGCCGCTCCCTGCTGCTTGGGCCCGAGTGCGTTCAGCCACGCGAGGGCGCTGCCGGCGCTGCCGATGACGGGATCGCCCAGTCGCATGGCGGCCGAGAGCGTCAGCGTCGTGGGTGTCAACAACTCCTGTATCCCTCCGACCCTGCTGAGGCCGCGGCGGAAGCTGATCTCGTCGCCCTCGCGCTCGAAGAGTGTCCGCCGCCGCCGCTCGGGGTAGCTGTGGAGGCTCTCATAGAGCACGGCCGAGTCGTCGACCTCGAGCCGGTACCCGTGGCGGACACCGTCGACCACGAAGTCCGCTTCGAACGTCGAGGGCCGGTCCGGACCGTCGCCGAACCGGTGGGGGAAGCGGGGGACGAACCGGTACCAACTGTGGAGAGACGTGCGAACGGCGAACGACAGCCAGGCGAGGGCCTCCAGCACGGTGGACTTGCCCGAGGCGTTGGGGCCGTAGATGCCGGCGACCGTCAACACTCGCTCCGAGAGCTGATCAAACCCCCGCGTGGCGGCGCGATCCTCGTCGACGGCAATCATCGACAGCTCCACCGGTCATCGGTGGATTGGCGGAATTCCGACGACCTCCTCGTACGTCCCCCGGTCGCTCAGGTCCCGAACCGGCTTCTCCACCCACGCTCGTGTGTACCCGTACCCGCCGAATAGCCGATCCCAGCGGCAGCAGCGCTCCTCCGTCGTTGCTGGCTCCGATGCGCCTTGTGGAGGACGCACGCCGAAGTGCCTCCAGCACTCTGTGTGAGTGCTCATCGTGAAGCGATACGGCAAGCGCTCGGCCACGAGATTGACGACCTCCTTCGGCCTCAGCAGATCGCCCGACGCCACCGGTGTGAATCTCCGCTTCGTAACCACGGTCGTGGTGACGAGTTGCGCTTCCAGGTCGGGCGTCACCTTGTCCAGAGGCACGAATCGGACCACTGCGTCGGCAGATCTCTCGCGGTTCGCAGAGACCGGACCGTCGATCACCACCTGAGCGCCGCGCTCGTTTCGCTCGTAGTAGTCGATGCCAGATCGCTAGCGCCGCGATCAGGTCGCCGGGATAGGCGAGCGCGGCGCGATTGAACCGGCTCGGGTTCGTGAGACAGCACGAGGGAACTTCGGGCCTACAGACCCATGGGCTGAGGCCCCGGAGGATCAGTGCCCAGCGCCCGGCGCTGTTCCGGATTGAAGAACTCGATGAAATGGACGGCAGGCACGTCGAACGTGGACTCGATGCTGCCGGTGTCCCAGCCGCGAGGAGTGCCACCACCGAGACACAACGGAACCCGATAGTGCGATTCTGCGGATAGTGCCCCGAGGATGTCGGTGTAACGACCTGGATCCCGGTTGCCGAGGACGAATCAGTGCAGCGGCCGCAGCAACCGCATGGAGGCCGACGGAGTTGTGCGCCGCTCGGCCAGAGCCAGCGCCGGTTCCAGATCGCCTGCGACCGCGGCAAGAACGACGTATTCGTCGCAGATGATTGTCCGAGGCACCCGCGAGGTCAGGAGGTTCCGAGTCCGGCGTCCTCGAGGTCGATCCTGCTGAGTTCCTCGGCGAATGCGCCGCTGCGCAGGAGTTCGGAGAGGAGGGCCCTGTCCGCATCGGAGATGGTCGGAACCGGAGGAGAAACCCGACTCGACGTGGAGTGGGCGTCCGGGACAGGTGCCGCTTCCATGTCGCCAATCTAGCCCCGATCCACCGATTCAGTTGTGACGTACAGCGGATCAGGCGCGCCAGGCATCTTCGTTCTGCTCCATCCAGATCAGCATCTGCTCACCCTGGGAAGGCTCGCGGCCGGGACCTGTCAGCAGATCCACGGCGAGTTGGCTCGGTGCGACGCATCGGAGCCCGTCTCGCTCGACGGTCCGATCGAAGACGACCGGATCGAACGGTTCGAGGAGCACGACGTTGGCGCCGGCATCGGTCTCGCGCAGGCCGAGGCTCTCGGCGGCCTCGGCCGCGTCGGTGACGTAGAGCGTGGCCGCTCTGGCAGGCGCAACGGGATCGAAATACTGCGCCGCGAAGGCGCCCGTCGCGGCGTAGGTGAGCGTCGCCTCTCGGAGCTTCCCGGTGATTGCCCCCAGACCCCGCGGTTCGAGAAGCGCCATGGCAGTGTTCGACCCCGCTCGGTCGTAGTCCTCTGCCCACCGGCGAATCACTCCTTGCCAATCCACGGCCACTACCTGACCCCGCGATTGACGGTTGACCACACCCTCACGCTCCAGCAGTCTCAGCACGCGGGACAGCGTCGGCGCCGGGATGCCGGTCACTTCGGCCAACTCCCGAACACCGAACGGGGGAGCGACATCGACGATGGCACGAACGGCGCAGGCAGCACCGCGGCCCCGCAGCGACTGCAGCACGTCGCGACGCGGCCAGGGGTCCTTGTCAGCCCCGCCGGCGCTGATGAACAGCCCCGGAGTGCCCGCTGTGACGCGGACGTTGCCGGTCGTGTCGATGTAGCCGACATCTAACTCCCGAAGCAGTCCCCGGACCCGAGGTGACAGGTACGCGGCGGCAAATACCGGGACGGCACCAGGCAGTTCTTCGCTTGTCACCTCTCGGATCCGCCGGGCCAGCTCTGGGACGCGGCGAGGCTCAACCCGGCTCTTGATCTCGACCGCGAGCCGCGCTGTCTCGCCGGCGGGCGACGTGACGTCGAGCACCAGATCCACGGCAAGCCGGCCGGCGCGCACCAAAGGCTCTGAGCAGAGCGTCCAACCCGGTGGCACCTGTCGGGCGAGAATGGACTCGACGTCGCGAGCGATGCGTCTCTCGGTAGGTAGCTCGCCATCCATCCTGGACGACCTGTCCTCTCTGACAGACTGCTATTTCATAATTAGTACTGTATCGGCATCAGCGAAACAATACCACTTATGAAACAGAGCGCATACTGCGGCACCTAGCCGCTTGCCGGAACGAACCGCTCCAACCGCCGCCGCTGCGGGCTGGCGATGCGCTACCTCTCCGCGGACGTGCGCGCCTACAACGGCTGGAACGCCAACTCCATCTGGTGCCGCGGCACCGACCCCGGTGGCCACTGGGCCAACCACCCCCGCCCCCACGGCGACCTGATCCCCACCCCCGACAACGCCTCCTCAGCGGACCCCGTCAGAGACGCATCCCTCAGCCGCTAACGCCGGCGGCGCCTGGCCAACAGGTCAAGGCGGCCTGGCTCAGGCGACTTGCGTGCCCCCGGTGGTCTTTTCGGCCAGGGGGCCGGCGGTCACGGTCGAGCCCTTCGTTTCGCTCCCGTGGCGACTGGTGGCCACCATGTCCCGGAACCGGGCAGAGACGAGCGATGCGTCCAGGACGCTCTCGGCAAGAAGGTTCGTCACGTGCGGGATCCAGCTCGGATCGGTGGCGGTGAGCACCTCGATGCCGACAATGTTGTCGTGTCCGTCGCGGTCCACGTGAAGAGACCCGGTAAGTGACTCGGTTCGGGCTACGTCGCCGTTACCGGTCCGGATGTAGCCGCAGTCACTCTCGCTGTCGTAGGAGTACCGCAGGGTGCTCACGTGGCTCAACTCCACATCGCTGTGACGACAAGGATCACTTGTCGGTCGGGGTCCGTCGGTGCGGTCACCACTCTAAGGGCCCAACCAGCCGCGGGGCCAACCATCCCCGCCACAGACACCTCCGCCTGAGCGGCCCGGCGGGCCAGCCCTGCAAGCCAACCCGGGCCGCCCTGAGACGTGTCATCGCCACTTGCTCAGATTCTGCGCATTACGACTGTGCTACACTTCTGGTATGAGCACGACGACCACTATCCGACTCAGCGACGAGGACAGGCTGCTTCTGGCTGAACTCGTCCCGGATTTCGGCGACCAATCGCAGGTCATCCGCCACGGAATCCGGCTGCTCGCCCAGGAGGTTCGGCGCCGCGAGACGCTCAGTGAGGTGCTCGCAGCGTGGGCAGCAGAAGCTGGACCCCTCGACGAGGACGAAGTCGAGTCGATGCGGCGGCGCTATTTCGATCAGTGATCCTCGACGCAGGCCTGCTGGTCGCGTTCGATCGCGGCGAGCGCGGCGCTCGTTCATTCCTGGCAGCGTCCGTGAGAGCCGATGAGGCACTGCACACGACTGCGCCAGTACTGGCCCAGGTCTGGCGCGACGGAGCACGGCAGGCGCGGCTGGCCCACATCGCCAAGTCGATAATCGTTCATCCCTTCGCCGCCGACGACTACACCGCCGTGGGCCAGTTGTTGGCCAGATCAGGCACCGGTGATGTTGTGGACGCACACCTTGTGGTGCTCGCCGTGCGCACCGGACAGAGCATCATCACCTCCGACGCCGGCGACTTCATCGCCTTGGCCGGACATTTCGGGACCGCGGCGCCGACGATTCACCGCTGGTAGCCGTCGCCAATGCCTGCTCTTCGGCCAGCAGCTTGCGCGCCTTAGGCTTCGATTGTGATTGGCGCGGATTCGCTGCAGTTCTTCAAGGACGAGGAGCCGTTCATCTGTCATCCCGATGGCGCTCTGGAGGCTCGGCTGGAACTCCAGCGGGACTTGATCACGCCGAATCGGCTCTTCTATGTGCTGCACAACGGGGGTCGGGCGGCCGATGTCGATGTCTCGACGTGGCGCATGCGCGTGGAGGGCGACGCTGTCGAGCGACCGCTGGATATCACCTATGAGGACATTCGCGGCATGCCCAGCCGCAGCCTCGTGTGTTACCTCGAGTGTGCCGGCAACCACCGGGCGATGTTCGATCTCCTGAAGGATCGGCCCGCGGGGAGCCCACCGTGGGGGACCGGCGCCGTCGGCAACGCGGAATGGACCGGCGTGCCGCTGCGGCACGTGCTGGCGGAGGCGGGGATTGTTGACAGCGCGGTGAGTGTGCTGCTCGTGGGCCTCGACACCACCGCACCCGAAGGCGGTTTCCGGAGGGCCATGCCAGTGCACAAGGCGATGCATCCGGACACGCTGTTGGCCTATGAAATGAACGGCGAGGTTCTCCCGCGCGATCACGGCTTCCCTGTGCGAGCCGTGGTGCCCGGTTGGGTGGGCTCCAACAGCATCAAGTGGCTCGGGCGCCGTCGTCGTGTCCGCCGAGCAGATCTGGACGCGCAACAACACCACCAACTACGTGCTGATCGGCGAGGACTACCCCGCTGAGGGACCTGCGGAGGGGCAGCCGATAACGACTCTGGTGATCAACAGCGCGCTGGCGCTGCCGTGGCCGGCGGAACTGAACGCAGGCCCGCACCCGATCCGGGGGTATGCCCGGTCGCCTCACGGTGTCATCACAAGCGTGGAGTGGAGCGCCGACTCGGGCGCCACCTGGTCCAGCGCCGAGGTCGAACGGTCGCCGTCGCGGTACTCGTGGTCACCCTTCACGTTCAGGTGGGTCGCCGAGCCCGGTGAACACACCCTCATGACCCGAGCGTTCGACGCGGCCGGCAACACGCAGCCAGATGCGATCCCGTTCAACACGAGGGGTTACCTCTTCAACCAGCCGCTCCCGCATCCGATCCGGGTTGCCTGACCAGCGGCGACCCGCCGGTGGTTGAAGAGGCCACCGTGGCCAAGCACGACCAGGACACACGCCAGGCCGGAGTTGCTCACGGCGAGGTCATCAGCACCAGAGCGTGCAGATGGGAGCCGCGGTGATCCGGTCGGCGAGCCGGTAGGTGGCAGGGCCGGTGTGGAGGACGACGCCGGCGCTGAAGCTGTCGCCCAGTTCGTCGCGTAGCCACAGCAGGTGTCGGGCGTCGTGGGCGGTGGGCGCGGCGGAGGCTTTGATCTCGATGCCGACGACCCGGTGGGCGCCGATCTCGGCGACGAGGTCGATCTCGTGGCGGCCCTGCTCGGTGCGGAGGTGGAAGAGCCGGTGGCTGTTGTCGGCGACGGTGGCTTCGGTGCGGAGTTGCGCGGTGACGAACGTGTCCAGCAGCCTGCCCAGAAGGTCGCCGTCGAGTATCACCGCGGTGGCGTCGACGCCCATGGCCGCCGCCCACAGCCCGGTGTCGACCAAGTGGCGCTTGGGGGATCGGATCAGGCGTTTGAGTCGCTTGGTCGTCCACGCCGGGAGCGAGGCCGCAACCATGAGGTCGCCGAGGAGCGCCTCATAGGCGACAGCGGTGCGACGATCGATGCCGGCGGCGGTGTAGATGGTCCGGTCCTCGGCGACGCCCGCCGAGTTGATGGCGTACGCGAGGAGGTAGCGGCCGAGGCGGTGCGGATCGCGCCGGTGTCCGCCCTCGCCGGTCGGCGCATCGTGGGTGAGGATCTGCTCGATGTAGCTCTCCAGCCAGAGCCGCCGGGCGCGCTCGGGCACGCCGAGTGTCGCCTCCGGGAACCCGCCCACCAGGGCCAGGTCGACGTAGCCCCGCAGGTCGGGAGGATCGGGCGCCGGGGCGAGCGGTTCGTCGGCGACGAGACGGTCGATCAGGGGACGGGGACTCCGGCCCATCTGTTCGGCGACGGTCAGCGGGTACATGCGCACGCGTATGACCCGGCCCGTGCCGGGCCAGGTGGTGGCCCGAAGGTCGGCTCGCACCAACCCGGCGAGCAGGTAGCGCCCGGGGCTACCGTCGGCGTCGACCGATCGCTTCACGGCGCCCAGCACGCCGGGAATCTCCTGCCACTCGTCCAGCAGCACGGGTGGCGGCATCGCCGCGAGCGCCGCATCGGGGTCGGCCAGGAACGCTGCCGCCTGAGCGGCCCGGTCCAACTGGACGACGGTGGTCGCTAAGCGGGCAGCGGTCGTCGACTTGCCCGCAGCACGCGGTCCGACGATCATCACGGCAGGCACATCGGTCATCAATCGGGCCAGCAATGCGTCCACCCGACGGGTCCGGTACTCGGGCACGGTCGTAGACTACCTCTCTCACGCGGCTATTGATACTGATTTAACGCGCCGTTTGATACTGTTATTACGCGGCATCGGCTACCGCTGTCACGCGATGCGCGTTGGTGCGTCCACCGTGTGGACGTAGACGCCTGGGCGGCGACTGCCGCGACATCCACTGCGGCCCCGAGTAGCCCAGTGTCCACCGCCCCGACGCCGACCACCCACGTCCCGACGCCGAGCAGATCCCCACCAAGGGCAGCGCTCAGTCCCTCAAGCCCCCCCGGCGCAGGCGAACCCTACGTGCGTCTGCGATCTTGTTGTTCGCCCCATCCACGCACATAGTCCCGCTGTTCGCGTGTCTGAGGAGAATGGGGGTGCCACCGGCTCTTCTCCACGTGCTTCCACCACTCGGCAATCTGTTGGAGGGCTCCGTCACCGGTGAGCCCGTGGCGAACCAGCCAGCAGCCGACCACGGTCCCGGTGCGACCGATCCCGCCCCAGCAGTGGACATAGACCGTTCTGCGGTGGTTCAGGGCGTCGTCGATGGCGTCGAGGATTGCTGTCATCTCCCCGGCGCTGCGTGGCACGGACATGTCGACAATCGGATGGTGCTCCCACCGGACCTCTGTGCCTTCGGCGCGCGCTTGTGCCTGCGCGATGCGCACGTACGGCGCTAAGCCATCGGCCCGCCGAGTCAGGTCGATGAAGTGGTTGATGCCCGCTCTGAGCAGGGTTCGCAACCTGACGGCGGCTTCCCGACGATTCGTCGCGCCCGGATACTCGCCCGCCGCGAAACGGCCCGGATCGACCCAATAGGTGTTCGCCATCGGTCGATCGTCTCGGAGAGATGCGCTCATGTTCACCGTCGCTCCCTCAGCAGGATCGGCCGCAGCTCGGCGATCTCCTCGGGCCACCGCTTCGACGCTCCGACGTAGGCATCAACCTTGGGGTTCACCGCCTCTCCCATCTGCGCAGCCCCCGCTGCCCGACCGCCTCCGGCACTCCCCGGCAACAGTACCGTTGGGCGGTGGGCCAAGCGGCTAGGGGCGGGTCGCACGAGCCGCCGCCGGCGCTGGTTCCGGTCCCAGGACCAGAGCGTGCAGGTGGGTGTGGCGGTGATTCGGGCGGCGAGCCGGTAGCGAGCATGCTGCACGGGCAGGCAAACCTCGCTTTCGTTCGAGGTCAACAGCGCCGAAGACGCCTTGGCGTGTCGTATCCTTACAGACTGTGGCTGTCGGTTGCGTACAGCGGGAGTGGTTGGAGCAGATGCCTGCGGGGACCTGCTTCCGGGCGGAGGACGTTCCAGGCCACACGCGGGGTGCGGTGTATGCATTTCTGAGCCGGGAGGCGGCGAAACCGGCGGCATCCGCTGCGTGCCGGCGTGTGGCGCCGAACCTCTACTGGAAGCCGCTGCGCAACGAGCGGGGGACACCGACCGAGCCCGGCCACCTCAACATCGCGAGGGGAATCGCCGGTGCGGGCTGCGGGGTGACCGGCCACCACGCGGGGAAGATCATCGGATGGCTGACGCACACCACGACGAGCACCGCGGCGGTGGCGGTGGTCGGGCCGCCGAGCGTGCGCCGCCCGCGGCCCGGGTTGGTGCTGCGCGGCCGTGCCAACATCGCCCGGCGTGCGCTCAGCGCCCTGGAGGTCACCTATCTCGAGGCGGTCATGGGGTTCGACACCTGCGCGGAGATCGACTGGCCCGCGGCGCTGCGCATCGCCGCACGGACGGACGGCCACCGCCGCAGGCTGCGCAGCGACCGCCTGCTGGAGGTCGCAGCGGCCGAACGCGGCGCGGGTACGGTCCTGCTGCGCTCCCGCATCCGGCAACTCTGCGAGGTGATCGACGGTGCGCCGCCTCCCGCGGCCCCCGACCGTCCTCGCGTACCGCCACGTCGGCGAGGCGAGCCGCTTACAGCGGTGCATCTGCCTGCCCCGATGGCGTCGGCGCCGGGTTCGCGCATCGCCGCGCTCGCCGGCTTCGTGAACCATTGGGCGCTGCACCCCGACCGCCGCGCCGCCATGTGCGCAGCGCCACCGGAGGGTGAGAACCGGCTCGACCTGGTCCGCATCGCAGCGACGGTCCACGCGTTGTGCGATCGGGACGGCGTCGAGGTGCCGGACTGGGTGTGGTCACGCACCTGGCACGAGGACGTGCGGATGTACGACGTGGGCGAGGTGACACCCGCTTTCCGGCGTCTCGCCCTGCCTACCGGCGTCCACCACCGGGTGTGGTTCCGGGAGGATCACATCATGTGCATCCGCGTGCACGGATTCTGGACCGACAAGCGGGTTGCATGAGCGACAGGCCGGGATTCTCCCGCCGGCGGATCCTGGAGTTGCTTGCCGCCGTGGACGCGGAGCTGCCCGAAGGGCCGCCCATCGAAGTCCCCGTCGGCGGTGCCGTGGCCATGATGGCGACCCGGCCGGAGCG
Source organism: Acidimicrobiales bacterium (assembly GCA_963668565.2). GTDB lineage: Bacteria > Actinomycetota > Acidimicrobiia > Acidimicrobiales > CATQHL01 > VXNF01. Next base: position 1,811,015 of record CAXXMX010000010.1, on the reverse strand, counting down.
CGTGTCCGAGGACATCGACGCGTACAGAGCGTCACTCGAGCCCGATCTTCAGGACGCGATCTCGGCGGTGACCGAGCGCGAGGCTCTCGACCCGGGATGGTTCAACAACACGCCCGCACAGATGGGGCTGCCGGACTTCGACCTCTCCCCCGAACCGTTCTACACCGGCCGGCGGCTCATAGTGAGAGTGATGGAACCGGTCACGATGCTGCTGCTGAAGCTCAACGCGGGACGCGACAAGGACCTCGACGACATCCTGGTGCTGATGACCGACACCGGATTCACCACCGAGGCGGACCTGTTCATGCTGATCGACTCCTACTTCGACGAGCACCCCGCCTCGAACCTCGACCGCGCCTGGATGGAAATCACAGCCGCCGAGATGGCGGGCCGCCACCGAGCACAGCACTGGGGGGCCGAACTCGACATACCCGATCCATCTCGGCTGGAAACACCGGATCCTGACGGAGGGGTGCCGGAGAGCGATGACGGCCGGCCGGGGTCGCTGGCCGACGACCCGCTGGAGTGGTGAGGGCACATTGCGAGGGGTGTGCCGGTCACGAACCTTTCGCCGCCGTGCCGGAGAGCTGTGCTCCGTCTGTGGGACGGCGACTTCCGCGACATCGGCACCGGCCCCGAGTGGCCCGGTGCCCACAGAAGGCCGCGGCCGCTCGGTTGGGGGATCGCTGTGGTTGGCTCGGGACTGGGAACTCACCTGGGCAGCTGGACGTGCCAGCGGACGTGCCCACCGGGGATCGCTGTGGTTGGCTCGGGACTGGGAACTCACCTCGATGACGCAACACACCAACGCCTTCCCTGAAGGCGCCGGGCTGGTCAGTACAGTGAGGATCGCGGCACGCCGCCGCCCGACCCGGGACTTGGTTCTATGACCGCCGTCACGCCTGATTCTGCAACCACGCCCGGCGCCTCGGCCAAGCCGCCGCCTGCGACCGAGGCGGACCCGCACAACCCCATCCACAACAGGTTCTGGAAGCGGCACCGCAGCGAGGTGGAGGAGGACCTGCGGTGGCTGCGCGCCCAACCGCTCACGTTCTATCCCGGGTTCAAGTTCCTCGACGAGCTGGAGAGCATCAAGACCCCGGGCGCTTGGGTCGTCACCCGGCATGCGCCCATCCTGGAGGTGTCGCGCAACCCGCAGATCTACTCCTCGGCGTTCGGAATCACCATCAACGACTTCCCGCCGGAGTTCAACGAGTACTTCAACTCGATCATCAGCATGGACGACCCCCGCCACGCCCGGCTGAGACGGCTCGTGTCGGCGGGCTTCACGCCCCGGATACTCGCTCGCCTCGAGGAATCCGTGCGGGATCAGGCCAGGCTCATCGTCGACGAAGTGTGCGAGCGGGGCGAATGCGACTTCGTCACCGATGTGGCGGCCCGGCTGCCGCTGCGCATCGTGTGCGACCTGATGGGCATCCCCGCCTCCCAGCACGACTTCGTGTTCGACCAGTCGAACGTGATCCTGGGCGCGGCCGACCCCGAATACGTGCCCGAGTTCGGCGATCTCATCACGGCCATCCTCACCGCCGGCGAGGCCTTGACCCAGCTGATGGACGAGGTGGCGGACTCCAAGGTGGGCGTCGACGCCGACGACCTCACCAGCGTTCTCGTCAACGCCGAGGTCGACGGCGAGCGGCTCACCCGCGCCGACCTCGCCAGTTTCTTCATCCTGCTGGTGGTGGCCGGCAACGAGACCACCCGCAACGCCATCAGCTGGGGCCTGGTGTACCTCACCGACCACCCCGACCAGCGCCGCATCTGGGTCGAGGACTTCGACGGCGTGGCCCACAGCGCGATCGAGGAGATCGTCCGCATCGCCAGCCCGGTCACCTACATGCGCCGCACCGCCCTGTGCGACACCGAGTTGGAAGGCCAGAAGATCGACGAGGGCGACCAGGTGGTCATGAACTACCTCTGCGCCAACCGGGACGAGTCGGTGTTCGACGACCCGCTCGCCTTCGACGTGCTGCGCGACCCGAATCCCCACATCGGCTTCGGCGGACCCGGGCCGCACTACTGCCTCGGCGCGCACCTGGCCCGGCGGGAGATCAAGGTGATGTTCAGCGAGCTGTTCGGTCGCATCGGCGACATCCGCGCCACTTCCGAGCCGGATCTGCTCGCATCAGCCTTCATACACGGCATCAAGCACCTGCCCGCCGAGTTCGGGGCCACGGGAGCATCCGCCTAGGAGGCTGGTGCAAAATAGCAATTTGTCGCAATCTGCAAGTCGCTGACCTGGGGGTTTGTGATCGCAGAATCCCCATTTCGGGAGTTTGGCACCAGCCACCTAGGAGACTGCTGAGTAATGGCCATTTCGCCAGCCCCGCAAGTCCCTGACCTGGGCTTTCGTAATTGAGAATCGGGCCATTCGGGGATTACTCGGCACACTCCTAGGGCGGTGCCTCGACGCTTGAGGCTCCGCCCAGGGGCTCAGGCGACTTGCGTGTTCCGCCTACAGCCACCAGATCCAGGATTCGCCGCTGACTGGCGGGTTGTGTAGGAAGGTTCGCAGCGCGGCAATCAGGTCGCCGGGATAGGCGAGCGCGGCGCGGTTGAACCGGGTGGGGTTCGTGAAGATGAGACCGGCGTGGGGCTCGCCGGCGACCGCCCGGCTGGCTGCGAGCACCGGGCAGTCGGACACGTTCTCGGTCACCAGGGCGCGGCCGGCAGCAGTCGCGTGGTCCAGCAGGTCGGCGTCGGGGGATCCTCGCAGCGACGGTTCGGCGGCCACAGCGACGACATCGAAGCCGGCCTCGGCGAGCGCGGCTGCGATGGCCGGCGCGTGCATCTCGTCGAGCAGCAGCCTCACGTCTCGAGCAGCGCCTGCCCGCGTGCCCAGGCGGCCTCGGCCACCTCCGCCGCCCGAGTTCGCTCCGCCAGCGCCGCGTCGATCTCGCGGTGAACTCCGCCGCGACCATGGCTTCGCTCAGCCCCAGCAGCCCGGCCGCCCGGGACCGCCGCTGCGCCGCCGGCACATCGCCGCCGATGAGACCTCCGATGACATCGGCCACCTCGGGGCCACCGACCAGAACAGCCCGGCGACCCGTCGGACCGTCCCGGAACAACACCGCCGGGTGGGCGTCCATGCGCAGACCCTCGTCGATCAGCCGCTCGGCGAGCGGCGAAACGCCCTGGCCGCGGCGACGGGCACTCTCCTTCAGCCGCCCGTGCAGCGGCTCGTCGGAGAAACGGATCGACACAACAGCTATGACTACAGTGTAGTCACCTATCGTACTGGTATGCCCGAGCGGCTCGGCGCAGACCACTAGGAGACTGCCCATTTCGCCAGCCCCGCAAGTCCCTGACGGGCTTTCGTAATTGAGAATCGGGCCATTCGATTACTCAGCACACTCCTAGGAGGGCTGGTCCCGTCCGTAGCCGGGTAGTGCTGTCGAGCCAGTGTTGGCGGCGGCGCCACCGGCTGTGTCACACGCCCTGCCTATGTTGTCCAACATGACATGGCGGCACCTCAGCACGTGCACCGGCAACCGGCGGTTGCTGTGCCCACGACTACTCGTCGAGCAGCACCTGGTGTCGAGGTGCCGACACTCTCAGTGTTGGGGCATCCATTCGAACGGAGGCCGGGATGGACGGAAGGACCGAGATGAACCCGAGGCAGCGCTTCGACGAACCCGGGAAAGTAGGTCGGGCCGTGATCAATCCGCACGACGGGTCTCGAGACAGGGACCGTTCGCCCATGCGCTTCTTGGTAAGCGTCGCTCTTATCGTGGTCATCGCTGCGGCTGCCTGCTCGAATGACGCTCCCGAGGCGGCCGAGACTGTCGGGCTGTCGGCCGGCGGCGACCCAAGCGACTGCTACACCACCACCGACCAACGTCGATGTTCCGTCCCTGTTGCGGAGTCGGCCGGCGACCCGAGCGACTGCTACACCACTGACACCACTGACGCCGACCTTCCGCAACATCCACGCGACACCAACCGCTATGTGGTGGCGCTTACCGAGGGCGGCGCCAACGCCGGCGCCCTGGACCAGTACGCGCACTGCAAACACTTGCCTGCGATGGATCCAAGTTCGGCTGACCCCGGTTGCTACAGCAAGGGCGACGACAACGCCTGGCACCTGCGGGGGGTGAATCTCTATGCCCTGGCACTGCTCAAGGGTGGAGCTTCGGCAGGGGCCCTGGACGAGTACGCTAAGTGCGCGTTTATGCCTGCAGTGCTGACAGGCACTGGGGGGTGAGTAGCGCAATGAGCAAGGTCGTACTGATCACCGGTACGTCGTCGGGCATGGGCCGTGCGGCTGCGATCCTGCTGGCTCAGAAAGGCCACAAGGTGTACGCCGGCGCCCGCCGGGTGGACCGCATGGCCGACCTGGCCGAATACGGCATCACCGCTGTCGAGATGGACGTCGCCAAGAGTGACGACAACGAACGGGTCGTGAGCCAGGTCATCGAGAGCGAGGGACGTATCGATGTCCTGATCAACAACGCGGGCTTCGGCCTCTTTGGGCCCGTCGAGGACGTCCCGCTCGACGACGCCAGATACCAGTTCGAAGTGAACCTCTTCGGGCCGGCCCACCTCACCCAGATCGTCCTGCCACACATGAGATCGCAAGGCTCGGGTCGGATCGTCAACATCTCGTCCATGGGTGGCAAGGTCTTCACGCCCCTCGGGGCCTGGTACCACGCCACCAAGTACGCCCTGGAGGGCTGGTCGGACTGCCTCCGCTACGAGACCGCACCCTTCAATATCCAAGTTGTTCTCATCGAACCGGGCTGGATCAAGACCGAGTTCGGCGACGTGATGAGAGCCCAGCTGGAGAAGTACCACGGCGAGACCGCGTACAAGGCTCAGGTCGAAACGTTCATCAGGCGGATAGACGAATCGTGCACCATGGACATCCGCACCAAGCCCGAGGTACTTGCCAAGGTGTTCGTCAAGGCCGCAACGACCAGCAGGCCACGACGGAGATACGTCAAGGGAGTGCTGGCGCGACCAGTGATGTTCGCCAGGAAGTGGCTCGGCGACGGGGTCTACGAATTCATGCTGCGCCGCGCACTTCGCTGACGGGTCTGCCCGGGGGCGCTGGCGGGGGCGGGGCGCCGGGGCGCCGCCGTCACTCCGGCGGCGTCGACTCGATGAGCGCGCCGTCCTCCAGCACGAGGCGCACCTCGACGGGGACGTGGGGTTCGACCGTGAACGCCTCACCCTCGGCCCGGTCGAGGATCGACACTTCTATGGTGGCGCCGACCAACTCGACGCCCGGCACGGCGATGCGATCGCCGAGGAAAGCGCTGCCCACATCACGGAACCCGCCGTCCTCGTCACCGAGGACCGCGTGGACGGTGTAGAAGGTCCCGGAGCCGCCGGTGTTCGTGGCTAGCACCGCAGCCCCGTCGAGGATGCCGTCGCCGTTGAGGTCACCGGCAGCCCCCGTGATGAAGGCCGAGCGGACCCTGGCCGCCTCATCGACGAACCGGCCGCTCTCGTCAAAGCGCACCTGCTCGTCGGAGACGTCGGGCAGGCTGTAGCTGACATCGGAGAACGCCGACCGGAATAGCTGGAAGTCACAGGCGGTCGCAAACACGGTCACGAGCACACCCACGACCAGTGCAAGCGACCGCAATGACCGGAGTCGCTTCATGGCCGGAATCGTACTGACCGACGCAGAAATCATCGGCCGCCGTCACCGGTTCCGCCGCACCGTCGCAGCACCTGTCACCCCGCCCCGCCACCGCAGCACCCGCCCCACCTCGCCGCCGGGGCTGAGCCGAACGGCTCCGGCGCCCGACGAACTCCGAGGCGCCGCCTACCCACCTGCGGGCACCTCGCGAGCCTTCAACTTGCCATCGGTGCTTCGTCGGCGAGCTGTCGTCGAGATCGATGACTCGATGGCCGAGTCTGCTGACCCTCAGCAAGCGAACAGATATTTCCCTGATGATACGAACAGGTGTTGTGACTATCGTAGGGGTCGTGTAGAGTACGGGTACCGGTCACTGACCCCTGCTGCTGTGGGGGTCGAGCTTCCCCAACCGGCTCGTCGGCCCCGCCGACCCGACGACGACGCGTTCCCCGGGGGAGCCACCGATGACCGACCTGAACCTCTTCTCGGAGCTGACGACTCCGGCTGCTTTGGCCGGTTCTGGTTCTGGCGGTGCTGCCACCTCGGAGCATGGGCCGGATCGGCGAGAGACGTCGGCGTCGCCTCCCGCCGCCACCTCCGGTGCGCCTGGCGCCGGCGAGCCCCTCTCAGCGCATCTGCTGGGTCAGCGAGATGCGTCCGCGCCCTCCACCAATTCCTCCGTCGGTGCGCCAAGCGCCGGCGAGCCCTCCTCGGTGCATCTGTTGGGGTTGCTGGATGCGCTGGTGGTTGGGTTGCGGTCTCTGGGCGGGGAGCGGCTGGAGGAGCGTCTGGGCCTGGTGGGGCGCTGCGACGCGCGTTTGGCGGGTGTGCGGGCCGAGACGGTCGCTGCTCTCGCCGAGCGGGTCGGCGAGGCGGAAGCCGCCGAGGTGTTGCGTAACGGTCTGAAGCAGTCCCGCGGTGGCGCCAAGCGGGAGGTGCAGTTCGCCGGGCGGCTCGCCGACCTGCCGGGCACGGCGGGGGCGCTGGCCGACGGTGCGATCACCCCCCAGCACGCCCGGGCCATCGCCGACGCCGCTGCGCACACGCCGGTCGACGAGGCCGAGTTACTGGCCGCCGCAGAGAAGGAACCCGCCGATGTGTTCGCCCACACGGTGCGCGAACACGTCAACGAGCGTTCCGCCGGCGAAGACCTCGAGGAGCGGCGCCGCCGCCAGCGCGCCCAGCGCGAGGCGAATATCAAGCGGCAGTCCGACGGCATGTACAAGCTGTTCGGCACGTTCGATCCCGTCGCCGGTGCCCGCATCGAAACCGCGCTCGCGGCGATGGCCAACAAGCTCTGGCACGCCAACGACGCCAAACATCGCGCGACGCCCGCCCAGCGGTACGCGGACGCGCTCGAAGCGCTCATCACCCGCCAAGGCGCCGGCAAGCCCCAACGCGCCACCCTGGTGATCGTCGCCGACTACGACGCGGTCGCCGAGCAGCTCGCCAACGCCCGCCTCATCGACGGCACCCCCGTGGCGCCGGGCGAACTCCTCCGCCTCGCCCTCGACGCCAACATCCTGCCGGCCCTTTTCGACACCAAAGGCCAACCCCTCTGGTTGGGCCACAAGTACCGCCACGCCAACACCGCCCAGCGCATCGCCCTCGCCGTCCGAGACAAGGGCTGCGCCGTCTGCGGCGCCTCCAACAGCTTCTGCCAGGCCCACCACGTGATCTGGTGGGAAAACGGAGGGCCCACCGACATCGACAACCTCTGCTTGCTCTGCAGCGACTGCCACCACAAACAGATCCACGAACGCGGCGCCAAATTGGTCCGCGGCCCCGACGGCAAAGTCAACCTCGAACCCCCACCCAACCGACCACCCACCACGACCCGCAACGGCCAAGCCCACACGAGCAAACGCCGCCCGTCGGGCCACCAAACCAGCACCGCCGAAGCTTGCCGCACCGTCAATCAACCCCTCCGACGCTGACAACAGCACCGCTTCGCCGCGCTCTTCATCATGATGCTGCGATGTTATGATGTTGCAATGCGCACGACCGTGAATGTGGATGATGATGTACTCGCGGGAGCCCGCTCGCTGGCGCAGGAGCGCGAGATCTCGCTGGGTGCCGCTCTATCGGAGTTAGCGCGACGCGGTCTCCGTGCGCGTCCCGTGGCCACCGGGCGGACGATTCCCGGATTCGTCGTCGACCCGGACAGCCCACCGATCACGCCGGAGATGGTCCGAGCCGCCAACGAGGACGCGTGACACCGCTGCTCGACGTCAACATGCTGGTGGCGCTCGCCTGGCCCACTCACGTGCACCATGCCGAGGCCATCAACTGGTTCTCTGACCACATACCGGCACCCTGGGCGACCGCCTCCGTTACGCAGGCGGGATTCGTGCGGGTGTCCTCCAACCGGAAGGTGCTGGCCGACGCTAGGTCGCCGGCCGAGGCGGCAGCGGTGCTGCGCGCACTCACCGAGTTGGACGGCCATGTGCTGTGGACCGACGACCTGGATCTCGTGCGTGCGCCGGGGATGATGCTCGACAGCCTCAGCGGCTACCGGCAGGTGACCGACGCCCACCTCCTAGCGCTGGCCATCCGCCACGATGGCCGGCTCGTGACGTTCGACAGAGCTGTCGCCAACCTCGCCGACACTCCCGGAACGGTGACAGTTCTGCGCCCCTGACCTGAACCGCACCGTCAACCAACCCCTTCGACGCTGACACCCGCGCCACCTCGGCCTCCCCGCGAGGGCGGCGATGCCGGGGGCCAGCGCAGGCGGCCGTTCCCACGCCGCCGAAGCGCCACCGGCAGCACAGCCCGGACACCGATGATGGAGGCGGGGACGCCGGACCCTTCCTATGCTCCAGCGATGCGCCGGCCGTTCTCTCAGGTGGACGTATTCACGTCCGTGCCGTACATGGGCAACCCTCTCGCCGTTGTTGCTGATGCCGAGGGGCTCACGACGGACGAGATGCAGCACTTCGCCTCGTGGACGAACCTGTCGGAGACCACAGTCCTGCTCGAACCGACATCCGAGCAGGCCGACAAGGCCGACTACCGGGTCAGAATCTTCACGCCCGACCGAGAGCTGCCGTTCGCCGGCCACCCCACCCTCGGCACCTGCAGGGTATGGCTCGATCATGGCGGCGTGCCCCGCCGTCGGGGACTGATCGTCCAGGAATGCGGGTCCGGGCTGGTGACGATTCGCATCAGCGGCAACCGCTTGGCGTTCGCCGCGCCTGCCCTGGTGCGCTCAGGGCCGGTCTCGGCCGAGCACCTCGCCGCCGCCTGCAACGTCCTGGGCATCGATCCCAACACGTCAGTCGTGGACGCAAGCTGGGCGGACAACGGACCGCCCTGGATGGCCGTGCTGTTGGGTTCTGCCGAAGAGGTGCTGAGTCTGCGTCCTGAGGCCGCTGGGTCCGCTGCCCCGTACAGCCTGTTCATCGGCACAGTAGGGCCAAGCCCGCCCGGCGCGGCAACCGACTTCGAGGTGCGTGCCTTCTTCCCCCTTCGCGGCACACTCGTCGAGGACCCCGTGACCGGCAGCCTCAACGCCTCGCTCGGCCAGTGGCTGACAGCCGCCGGTCACGCCACCGCCCCCTACACGGCAAGCCAGGGCGGAGCCCTCGGCCGAGACGGTCGGATCTACATCGAACGCGACCCCGACGGCACGATCTGGGTGGGCGGCGACACGGTCACATGCGTCCAAGGAACCGTCGACATCTAGCCATCGACCTCCAGCATCGACACCGAGCCTCGACCAGTAGCCGTCGACATCGGGCCGACAATTCGGCAGCAACAGGAGCAGCGCCAGCGGGACGCCGTCGCGACCCCTCGCTGTTCGGCCGGAGGGTCAGCTGACGACCGGGCTCTCCAGGATCTCGGGGTCGATGGTTCGGGGTTGCCACTGGCCGTGGTCGGGGCCGACGTGGAGCTTGCCGTCGGAGACGATCGGGGTGCCTCGCAGAATTGTCATCACCGGCCAGGCCATGACCGTCCAGCCCTCCCAGGGGCTGTAGTCGCCCTCGTGGTGCAGGTCGGCCATGGAGATCGTGCGCTCGGCGTCCAGGTCCCAGATGACCAGGTCGGCGTCGGCACCCGGCTGGATGGTGCCCTTGCGGGGATACAGCCCGAAGATCCGGGCAGGGTTCGTGGCGAACAACTCAACGAACCTGCGCAGCGACAGCCGCCCCTTCTTGTAGCCCTCCGACAGCAGGATCGTGCCCCGCGTCTCGATCCCGACGTGGCCGCCGGGCACCGTCTCGATGTCGTGGCCGCCGAGCTTCACCGCCAGCGATGTCGTGTACTCGTCGGTGGCGACCGTGGCGATGTCGCCTGCGGTCACCCCGGCCCACAGCTGAGCCCGATCCTGCGGCGACGGCAGACCCATGCCGATGTGGTACCTGGCACCGTCGGGCTTCAGGTAGTCCTCCGCGGAGAAACACAACAGGTTATGCAGCGTCTCGGCGTAGACCGGCCGGCCCCGCTGTCTCTCTGAGGCCACCACCCCAACCGATTCCCCGGCGGTGGTGTGCACGAAGTACGTGGCCGCGCCCGCCTCGGCTGCCAGCGCCGCCACCTGGCGGAACGCCAGCGCCTCGCCGAACGGCGTGTGGGCGCAGCGGATGTTCTGCAGCTGGTTGCGGCCCTCGCGCTTCAGGCGGGCCTCGTTGTGCTTGATCAGGTCATCATCCTCGGCGTGCACCATGACTATCCCGCCAGCCTCCCGGGCGATCCGCATGGCGGCCAGCACGGACCCATGGTCGATCCGGATGCCGGCCTGCCCGGTGGTCACGTCGGTGGTGAACACCTTGAACGACGGCGTGCCCTGCTCGACGGCGGTCGCAATGCTCGCCAGGGTCTCCGCCGAGGCCGAGCCGGTGATGACCGGATGGAAGGCGAAGTCCACGAACGACCGACCGCTGAAGATCTCCCTGCGCTCGGCGACCGCCTCGGTGGTGTCGTAGGCCCGATCGGTCACGTGGACGTCCAGGAAGGCGAACGACAGCACCGTGGTGGTGCCTCCGTGGGCAGCAGCCCGGGTGGCGCCCTCGGGTGGCTGCAGCCACACCTCCTCACCGCCGGTCCAGCCGCGATACATCGGCTCGTGGATGTGGGCATGGGATTCAACTCCGCCGGGCGTGACGACCCGCCCGGTGGCGTCGATCACACTGGCGCCATCCGGCACGGGCACGGCACCCGGCGAGGCGACATAGGCGATCTGCTCGCCACTGATGCCGATGTCCAGGTGGCCCTCGCTGTGCGGCGTGACCACCCATCCCCCGCGGACAACGGTGTCAATCATCGGAACCGACCCTATGACCCGGTCCTCCTCGCCGGGTGCCTCCAGCAGACCCACAGACAACGACGCCAAGCATCGCACTCACCGCGGACGACCGTGTCGATCATCGGTCCCCCCGGCGAGGCGTCACGGGCCGAAGGTACATGGACATCGGCAGGCAACCGAGCGGGTCAGTCATCGCTCTCCCTGCCGAAGCGAGGCAGCACCAGCTCGGCCCAGGCGCCGATGCGCCGCCGGTGCTCGTCGAGGTCCGCGTCGATAGCGCCATCGAAATTGCGGGCGCCGGCAGCCATCGCAGCTCGGATCTGGGACTCCACCTCCGCGGGCGTCCCGCAGAACATGAAGCGGCTGCGGATGTAGTCGCCGATGCCGAGTTCGTCCGCACGCTCGACGTATCGGCGCTTCAGCTCATCGGTCACCCTGCCGTGGGCCACCAGGTCGTACTGCTCGCCCAGCCGGACGATGCCGTCCCGGTACTCCTCGGGCACGAACTTGCCGTCGACGCGACCCTGGGCGAAGTGCAGCGCAAAGGCCGTGGCTGCCCAGGCGCCCTCGGCCAGCGCCGCCCCCGGCTCGGCGCCGACGAACCAGAAGCACGTGAACCACACCTCCAGAGCGGCGAGCGTCCGGCCAGCGGAGCCCGCCCCCTCGGCGATCAGATCCAGACACCCCGAGACCACCTCGGGCAAGATCCCCAGGCCGCAGACGACACCGTCGGCGATCTCCCCTGCCAGACGCAGCGCCCGCGGCCCGTGCGCCGACATGATGATCGGGACGGAGACCCCGCGACCCCACTCCAGCCGGCACTCCGCCCCCCGGTAGGTGGCCCTGCCCTCGGTGAGCAGCTGCCGCACGGCCGATATGTACTCCCGCAGCTCAGCAAGACGGGCAGTCGGGTGACCCAGGTGCCACACACCGGTGCCGCCGGACCCGATCCCAAAGTAGGTCCGGCCCGGGGCCAGGTCCTCCAACGTGGCGATCGCCGAGGCGGTCACAACGGGGTGCCGGCTGACGGGGTTGGAGACCCAGGTGCCGAGCCTGAGGGTGCTCGTCTCGCGAGCCACCGCCGCCAGTGTCATCCACGGCTCCCGGAACAATGCCGGCGAGTCCCAGACACCCATCCGCTCATAGCCCAGCGCCTCGGCCTCCCGCATCTCGGCTGCGACCCCATCAGGCGGCCCGGGCGTCACACCGAATCCGAACCGGGGCACGGTCATCACCACGAACCCGGCTCCGCCGTCAGATGCCCGACATGCGCCACATCAACCCCCTGAGCCCTCCGGCGACAATTCCCCGCCTCGGACGACATCCGACTGACCGAAGATCAAGTCCCGGACAGCTTCGATCGGCAACTCGTGCGCTGTGATCCCGTCACGGCCGGTCATGGTCTCCGCGGCGAACAGGGCGTTGACGATGGCCTCCTCTGTGGCGTCGACCGTGGCCTCGTAAAGGGCTACCAGGGTCGCGGCATCCGCTATGACCGGCCGCGGGTCCGCAGCTCCGGACCCGGTCCCGCCGGACGTCCCCAGCCGGCCGCCGCCGAGATCGCTGTGGCCGGTTGCGAAGGCGATCGACAGGTCGCCCGACCAGTGCTCCCCCACGCCGCCGGCCCTGCCGATCCCCAGGGCGGTTCGGGCCGCCAGGCTGCGGCACTGGTGCGGCAACAGCGGCGCGTCCGTGGCGACCACCGAGATGATCGACCCCATCCCCTCGGGCAGGTCGCCCCCCGGCAGGGGAACCACGCTCTCGTCGAGGTGCCGCCCGACCGGATACCCGTCGATGACAAGCCGCCGACGGGAACCGTGGTTGGCCTGGACGAGAACTCCGAGCGTGTAGGTGGCCACGGGCGCGTTCGCAGCTCCGTTCCCGGGTCTGTCCTCGCCTGTGTCGCCGGCGCCGGACCCACCTTCGCCCCTGCCCTCAGCTCCGCCGATGACCCGGGACGACGTGCCGAGACCGCCCTTGAAGCCATGGCAGATCATTCCTGTTCCGCTGCCGACGTTGCCCTCGGCCACAGGGCCCCGGCTCGCTGCATCGAGAGCCGCCCACACGTCGCCAGCAGAGACATGGGCTCCGTTGATGTCGTTGAGGAGCCCGTCCCAGGTCTCGGCGACGACCGGTAGCGACCACCAGTCCGAGCCCGGGCGGTGCGACCGTTCGACCTGCACGAGGGCGTCGCGCACCACCCCCACCGAGTGGGTGTTCGTCAGGGCGATCGGGGAGGTCAGCAGCCCCGACTCCTCGATCCAGTGGCTGCCGGTCATCTCGCCATTGCCGTTCAGCCGACCGATGCCGGCGAACACCGGATTGAGCGCCAGCGGCTCGGGCCGGGGCACCACCACCGTCACCCCGGTGCGGACCGGACCCTCCCCCACCACCAGCGGGCCCTCGCCGGCGATGCGCGTCACGTGGCCAACCGCCACTCCCGGCACGTCCACGATGGCGTTCAGCGGCCCGGTCCGGCCCGAGGCAGCGAACAACCCGATGTCGCGCGCTCGCATCCCAGTGTTCGAATGGAGTTGCCATGTCACGGGTTCTACGCGTCTCCCTGCGACGGGGACTCCGGCTATCCGGCGAGCCAAGTGTGTCACGCCCGGCCGCACTCTGACCTCGGGCCTGCCCGCAGGTGTCCTACTCTCGGCCAGTCCAAACGGGGCGCCGGCCAGGCACTCGTCAGAGAGGACCAACCAGTGCTCGTGAATGCAATCGGCCGGAGGTTGCTCCGTTGCATTGCCGCCCTGCTCGCAGTCGTCGTGCTCGCCGGCGCCTGCGGTTCGGACGATGACTCGCCATGGCCCGTCCGGCCGGTACGCCTGCCGCCGACCACCATCGCAGGGCCAGGACCACCACCCACGATCCAAGAACAACCACGGCCGGTTGAACCACTACCCCCTCCGGTCGAACAGCCCTAGCCTTGGGCCGTCCCGCGATGACTATCACCGTCTACTCCAACGCCGATGCGTGCGAGACCTGATCCGGGCGTTCGGAGGGCCACCGGCTATCTTCGGTGCGCCACGTGGCGACGGAGGTTCAATCGTGCACAGTCGCGAGCCCACGATCCGGGACATGCCGCCCCCTCCCCGCATCGTGGGGTTGCAGCACTTCACCACGTACGCCGAGATCGATGAGATCCTGCGGTCGCGGAGCTTCCGCCAGGGGTCGCACCAGGAGAGCCAGCCGTTCTTCGGGCGCACCTTGCTGACCATCGACGGCGACGAGCACTTCGAGCGTCGGCGGCTCGAAGCCCCCTGTTCGCGAAGGCGGCGCTCGACTACTACGAGCACTCCGAGCTGATCCCGCTCATCGGTATGACGCTGCAGGAGTGCCGGGCCAACCGGGGCGACGACGGCGTGGTGCGAGCCGACCTCTGCGTGGTACTGCGCACGATGCTGGCCCGCATCGCCGCCGCCACCACCGGGATCGACGGGGTGGACACCCCCGAGCGCACCAACGCGTTTCGAGAATATGTCGAGCTTCTGGGCACAGGGGCCACCGTCGAGTGGTCCACCGAGGACCACGACGAGGTCATCAACCGCATCCTCGAAGTCCGGGACGCATTCGACCGCGAGTTCTTCGCCCCGTGGGTGGCTCGCCGCCGCGCGCTCATCGAGCGTCACCGCCGAGGCGAGATCGGGAATGACGAGTTGCCCGTCGATCTGATCACCATGCTCTACCTGCACTGGAACGACGACTGGGATGACGGCCTGCCCATACGGGAGGCCTGTCTGTTCCTGGTGGCGGCCACGCAGACCACCACCCACGCGGTCCCCCACCTCATCGCGCACCTCGACGAGTGGTTCGACAGTCACCCGCAGGATCGGGCCAAGGTCTCCGACCAGGAGTTCATCAAGCGGGCCGCTCATGAGGCCCTCCGGCTGCACCAGCCGTCCCCGGCCCTGCTGCGGATCGCCACCGAGGACTTCGTGCTGGGCAACGGCAAGAAGATCGCCGCCGGCGAACGGGTGGCCTGCCTGTTCACACCGGCCAATCGCGACACCGAGGCGTTCGGCGCCGATGCCGGGGTGTTCAACCCCTACCGGGAGTTCGGCGCGGTCAAGCCCTGGGGCCTCACCTTCGGCGGCGGCCAGCACATCTGCATCGGTCGCACATTGGTCACCGGCCTCTCGGCCCGCACCGACAACGACGAGGGCACCGACGGCACGGTGGTCAACATTGCCGGCGCGCTCTACGGCGCCGGCGTCGAGAGCGACGCCAGTGACCCGCCGAGCTACACCCAAGCCAGCCATCATGACGCCTACGGCCGCTTCCCCATGCTGCTGACCCGGCTGTAAACACGGCGGGCAAGACACACAGGGCCATGGGCGCAGAACGCCTGCACGTTTCGGTCGATCAGCAGCTTTGCCAGGGGGTGGGCTATTGCGAGCGGGTCGCGCCGCACGTCTTCCAGCTCGGCGACGATGGTCGGTCACACGTCATCGACAGCCATCCACCCGAGTCCGAGCACGCCGCGGTCGATGAGGCCGCCACGCTCTGCCCCAGCCGCGCCATTCGCTACTGAACAACCCACTACAACCCCCGGGACATCCAGCGGGTCTCGGCGATGTGGTGTGCACCGGGCCGCCGAACCGACTCGAGTTCCGGTGCGTGTCGAACCGGCGGCCGTAGGGCGCTACAGGTCGTAGGGCGCTACAGGTCGGCTACAGGCCGAAGAGCACCGGCACCCTCCGCGACGGAGATGGCGACCGAGGTGTGTGGCGATGCCCTCCTGCGCTACAGGTCGAAGGGCACCAGCACCAGCGCCACCGTGGCGTCGCAATTTCGGAGCACGTGCTCGACCGTGTGACCGAGGAAGGGACGGTCCCGCAGGCGTCGCAGGTTGGCCCCCATGATGACCAGGTCAGCCTCGGTCTCGACCACGAGGTCCAGCAATTCGGTGGCCGTGGACGTGCCGGTGCGGGTCACGAGTTCGGGCTCGACCCCCTGCTCGGCGACCAGTTGCGCCGCCTGGTTCAGCACCTGCTGGCCGATGCCGGTGGCCCGGGCCGGCGAGCGCAGCAACGCCCGGCGCCGGGGCCGCAGCACACCCAGCGGAGCCTGCAGCATCGTCGCAAACCTTCCCATCACCGAACCCGTCAGGGTGGTCCAGCCGCCGTCGGTCTCCTGAGCCGACCGCGCCCCCGCCGGGCCGTCAGCGCCCGACGCATCCCTGCGCCCCTCCCCGGCATCGTCGTCGGGGCCAAAGCCCGGCCACCTCCCGCCGGCGCGCATCGTGGGCAGCCGCCGCAGGCCCCCCATCACGTCTGCGGAAGCCACAATGTGGGCCAGCACGATCTGCGTACCGAGCTGCGAACTCAGATTGGCGGCCACCTCCGCCGCCGCCCGGCTGGCCGGGCCGCCCGAGGCAGGCACCAGCGCCTTGGCGTACGCCCCCGGCAATGGGCGCTCCAGGTTGCGCGCCCGGCGCACCACCACCACCGGGATGGGACTCACCCGCAGCACCTCGTCCACCAGCGGCGAGATCACCTGGCCGATCTCCCCGGTGCTCTGCACGCCCATGCCGATGGCCCCGTAGCCCAGCGCAGCCTCCTTGGCCAGGGACTTGGCCACGTCGCGCCCCCGAACCCTCTCGAAGTCGACCTCCCGCCCGTACAGCACGTTCTCCAGCGGTCCGAAGTCGAACCCCGCCCGCCGATCAGCGGCCGTGAACACCGTCACCTCGGCCTCGGGGGGCCACGAGTAGTGCATGAGCTGTGCAGCGGCGATGGAGGCAGGCCCGCCCCTCGACGGGATCAGCAGCCGGGACGTGCGCACCACCAGGTTCTCGCTGAGCGCCTTCTCACGCTCCAGCCGCCGGATCTCCGCCGCGTCGCCGCGCCAGTTGAAGACCACGATCCGCAACGCCACCGAGGCGAACAGCGACGTCACCAGCGGCACCAGCACGATGATCGTGAACGACGCCGTGTTGAAGACGCCCAGGCTGAGACCCACCGACGCGATGACGATCTCCAGGGTGCCGCGGGCGTTGAGCCCCGCCCCCAGCGCCAGCCCGGCCCGGTGGCTGCGCCCCGCCAGCCGAGCCCCGCCGTAGGCACCGGCGAACTTGGCCACGATCGCCACCGCCACGACGACGATCGTCCAGGTAAGGATCGTGCGGTCCTCCAGCAGCAGCAGGTTCACCTGCAGGCCGGCGGTGGCGAAGAAGACGGGCGCGAAGAACGAGGACGTGAGCCGCTCGATGTAGTGCTCAAGGCGCTCGTCGACGAAGCGGGAGCGGTGCAGCACCACGCCCGCCACGAACGCCCCCAGCACCGCCTCGACCCCGAGGCCCTGGGTCACCACGCCGAAGCCCAGCATCGTGACCACCGCCACGGTGACCGCGGCGCCGACGCTGTCGTTGCTGCGGCGCGTGCGGCGCAGCCAGCGGTCCACCAGCCACTGCCCCACGGTGAGCGCCAGCACCAGGAACAGCAGCAGGCCGCCCACCGAGATCAGGATGTCGACCGCAGACACGCCACCCGAGGCCGCCACACCGGTGAGCACCCCCAGCAGCAACCATCCGACCATGTCGTTGGCCATACCCACGGCCACGGTGATCTGGCCGAAGTCGCGACGCATCAGGCCCAGGTCGGACAGGATCTTTGCCACCACGGCAAGCGCCGACACGCTCACCGCCAACGCCACGAACAGCAGGAACGTACTGCGCTTGGCGTCGGCACCCAGGAACTCCGCCGGGATCAGCCAGCCCACCACGCTGCCCGCCGCCGCCGGCACGAGCATGCTCCCCACAGCCACCAGCGCCGCAGGGCGACCCAACTTGGTGATCAAGCCCAGGTCGGTCTCGAAGCCCGCCAGAACCAGAATCAGCGCCACGCCGATCCAGCTCACGGTCAGCAACGCGGCGGCCTGCTCGCCCCCAGCCGGCAGGAACCACTCGAACTGCTCGGGGAAGTAGTGCCCGAACAGCGTCGGTCCCAGGACCACGCCCGCCCCCAGCTCGCCGATCACCCGCGGCAGGCCGAACTGCAGCATCACCCAGCCCAAGGTGCGGGCGCCCACCACGAGCGCCAGCAGCTGCACCCAGAAGACCAGCAGGTCGTACTCGGCGTGCGCCAGATCAGCGGCGGCGGCGAACATCAGTCCCTCACGGCCTGGCCGGCGCGCCTGCTGGCGGCCAATGGAGGACGCGAGTCGTGCCGCTCAGAACTGGATTCCGGCCTCCGCCGGAATGACGAGAGATGCGATCACCAGGATTCTCCGGCACCGCAGGCAGCACGCTCACAGATCGAAGTCCACGACGAGCGGGGCGTGGTCGGATGGTTTCGGGCCTTTGCGGGCGTTGCGGTCCACGACGATGCCGCCGGCGCGCCCGGCCAGCGTCTCGGAGGCCAGCACGTGATCGATGCGCATGCCCTGGCGCTTGTGGAACCGGCCCGCCTGGTAGTCCCAGAAGGTGTACAACCCGTCGACGCCGGGGTAGCGCCGGCGGAACACGTCCACCAGACCCCAGTCGCACACCGCCTGCCAGGCGGCTCGCTCGGGCTCGGTGACATGCGTGGACTCGGCGAACACGTCGATGTCCCAGACGTCTCGATCCTCGACCGCCACGTTGAAGTCCCCGGCCACCACCACATCACCACCCGGATCGCAGACCGCCTCCAGGTGGGCGCGCAGCCGGCCGAACCAGGCCAGCTTGTAGTGGTAGTGGTCGTGGCCGACCTCGCGGCCGTTGGGCACGTACACGCTGGCCACCCGCACGCCGCCGCAGGTGGCCCACACCACCCGGGCGTCGGGATCCTCGCCGGCGCCGTCGGCGAACCCGGCCGCCACGTCCTCCAGGCCCAGACGGCTGCAGATCGCCACCCCGTTCCAGCGGCCCTCGCCGTGATGGACACACTCGTAGCCCAGCGACTCGAAGGCCAGGTGGGGGAAGTCCTCGGCGGCCAGCTTCGTCTCCTGCATGCAGACCACGTCGGGCTCGACGGCCGCCAGCCAGGGTTCCACCCGCGCCATGCGCGCCCGCAGCGAGTTCACGTTCCACGTCGCCAGGCGCACGTCGGCAGGCTATCCCGCGGCCCCCATCCCGCTCGCAGCCCGACTCAGCGCTCTCGTAGACTCGTCTCGTGGCATCCCGCACGACTGAGCCTGCGGCGTTCCCGAGCGGCCAGAACGCCTGGCTGATCGAGGAGATGTTCGCCCGCTACCAGGGCGACCCCAACTCGGTCAGCGCCGGGTGGCGGGACTTCTTCGCCGACTACCGCTCGCACATCCCCCAAGCGGCGCCCCCCGAGCACGAACCCCCCTCGGCCCCGCCCGCAGGCCCGGCCGCCGTCCCCGGCCGCAGCGACCTCGCACCGGCCGTCGAGGCGCCCCCCGAAGGCGAGGTCCTCCGAGGCCCCGGCGCCCGACTCGCCGCCAACATGGAGGCCAGCCTGGCGGTCCCGGTGGCCACCAGCTTCAGGGAGATCCCGGCCAAGCTGCTCGACGTCAACCGCCTCGTCATCAACGGCCACCTGCGGCGCACCCGCGGCGGCAGGGTCAGCTACACCCACCTCATCGCCTACGCCATCGTGCGCGCCGTCGCCGACCACGCCCCGGCGATGAACGCCTCGTTCACCTCGGGCGCCGACGGGCTGCCCCGGGTGGTGCGCCACCCCCACGTGGGGCTGGGCCTCGCCGTTGACCACGAGCGCTCCGACGGTACGAGGACGCTGCTGGTGCCGTGCCTGCGCCACGCCGAGGAGTTGGGGTTCCGGGAATTCACCGACGCCTACGACGAGTTGGTGCGACGCACCCGCAGCAACCGCCTCACCGCCGACGACTTCGCCGGCACCACGGTCACACTCACCAACCCGGGGATGCTGGGCACCCGCTGGTCGGTCCCCCGGCTCATGTCCGGCCAGGGGCTGATCGTGGGTGTGGGAGCCATCGACTACCCGGCGGCGTTCCAGGGCGCCGACCCCCACACGCTGGCCGGCTGGGGGGTCTCCAAGGTCGTGGTGCTGTCGTCGACCTACGACCACCGCATCATCCAGGGCGCCCAGTCGGGGGACTTCCTCGCCACGGTGCACGACCTGCTCGTCGGCAAGCACGGCTTCTACCACGACATCTTCCGTGACCTCGGCGTCCCCTACAAGGAGGTCGAGTGGCGGCGCGACGTCATGGGCGCCGACACGGCGACGGCGATGGCCGCCAAGCAGTCGCAGGTGGACGCCCTCATCGCCGCCCACCGCGACCGGGGACACCTCATCGCCGACCTGGACCCTCTGGCCCTGAACGAGCCCGACCTGCATCAGGACCTCGACCCGGCCGGCCACGGTCTCACCATCTGGGACCTCGACCGGGAGTTCGAGGTGAGCGAGTCCAACGGGCTCGAGGCCGCCGCGGGGGGCCGTGACCGGCTCCCGCTGCGGGAGATCCTGGGACTCCTGCGCGACGCCTACTGCCGGACCCTCGGCGTGGACTACACCCACATCCTGGATCCGGACGAGAAGCGCTGGATCCGCGATCAGATCGAAGGCCCCCAGCGCGCCCTCGACCCCGCCGAGAAGCTGCACATCCTGGACCGCCTCAACGCCGCCGAAGCACTCGAGCGGTTCCTAGCCACCCGCTACGTCGGCCAGAAACGCTTCGGCCTCGAGGGCGCCGAGAGCGTCATCCCCACCATCGACGCCATCCTGAGCGAGGCGGCCGATGCCCGCATGCACTCGGCCATCATGGGTATGTCCCATCGCGGCCGCCTCAACGTGCTGGTCAACATCGTGGGCAAGACCTACGGGCAACTCTTCCGGGAGTTCGAGGGCGCCATCGACCCCGACGCCGTGCAGGGCTCCGGCGACGTCAAGTACCACTTGGGGATGAGCGGGAAGTTCACCAGCCCCGCCGGCAACCCGCTGCGGCTGGACCTGGCGGCCAACCCCTCGCACCTCGAGGCGGTTGGGCCGGTGGTGGTGGGCATGGCGAAATCACGCATGGACGACCAGGCGGTCGTGGCGGCGCCCCAGGGTGACGATCCCGAGTCTGGCGACGGGGCGGCCGGGGCCGGCAGCGCAGCCGGTGCGTGCGTGCTCCCGCTGATCCTGCACGGCGACGCCGCCTTCGCCGGCCAGGGCGTGGTGACCGAGACCCTGCACATGTCCCAGCTCGACGGCTACTCGGTGGGTGGCACCATTCACCTCGTCATCAACAACCAGGTGGGGTTCACCGCCACGGCCCGGGAGGGTCGCTCCAGCCCCTATCCCACCGACGTGGCCCGCATGATCCAGGCGCCCATCCTGCACGTCAACGGCGACGACCCCGAGGCCTGCGTGCGCGCCGGCCGGCTGGCGTTCCACTACCGCCAGCGGTGGGGCAAGGACGTGGTGATCGACCTGTGGTGCTATCGCCGCCACGGCCACAACGAGGGCGACGACCCCAGCATCACCCAGCCGCTCATGTACAACCGCATCGCCGAGCACCGCCCTGTTCGCAAGGGCTACGTGGAGCGCCTCGTCCTGCAGGACGAGCTCGACATGGCCACCGCCACCGAAGCGCTCGACGACTTCGGGTCCAGGCTCCACGAGGCACTCGACGTGACCCGGGCGCAGCTCCCGACGGGACCGTCCTTGGCGCTCCCGCCGAAACCGGCGATCGGCCAGCTACCCGATGTGGATACTGCCGTCGATTCCGGCGAGCTGCGGGACATCTACGGGATCCTGAGCACGCTGCCGGAGGGGTTCTCGGTGCATCCCCGGGTGGCGAAGCACCAACAAGCCCGCGACCGGATGTTCACCGACTCCGAGGCCGACTGGGCTCTGGCCGAGACGCTCGCGTTCGGGTCCCTGCTCCGCCAGGGGATCTCGGTGCGCCTGTCGGGCCAGGATTCCCGCCGGGGCACCTTCTCCCAGCGGCACAGCACGTTCGTGGACAACGTCACCGGCACCGAGCACACGCCGCTGGCGGCGCTGTGCGCGCCCCGGACCCGGCTATGGATCTACGACTCGCTGCTGTCGGAGTACGCCGCCATGGGGTTCGAGTACGGCTACTCGCTGGGCAACCCCAAGACGCTGGTGCTGTGGGAGGCCCAGTTCGGCGACTTCGCCAACGGGGCGCAGATCATCATCGACCAGTTCCTGGTGGCCGCCGAGGACAAGTGGCACCAGCGCAGCGGGCTGGTGCTGCTGCTGCCCCACGGCCTGGAGGGCCAGGGTCCCGAGCACTCGTCGGCGCGCATCGAACGGTTCCTGATCCTCGCCGCCGAGGACAACATGACACTCGCCCAGCCCACGACGGCCGCGCAGTACTTCCACCTGCTGCGGCGCCAGGGGCTGTGGGACCTGAGGCGGCCCCTCGTGGTGTTCAGCCCGAAGTCGCTGCTGCGCGCCCGGCCGGCCCGCTCGCCGCTGGCGGACTTCACCGAGGGGTCGTTCCGGGCGGTCCTGGACGACCCGGCGCCACCGGGGCGGGTGGAGCGAGTCGTGCTGTGCAGCGGCAAGGTCGGCCACGAGGCGCTGGCCAAGCGGGACGCGCTGGCGGCGCCGGCGACTGTGGCGCGCGTCGAGCAGCTCTACCCGTGGCCAGAGGCTGAGATCGCCAGGGTGCTGGCCCGCTATCCCGACGCCGGTGAGATCGTGTGGCTGCAGGACGAGCCGCGCAACATGGGCGCCTGGAACTTCGCCCGGAACCACCTGGCCGAGTCGTTCGACGGTCGCCGCGTGCTCTGCGTGAGCCGTCCCGAGTCGGCAAGCCCCGCCACCGGGTCACGCCAGATCCACGTCCAGGAGCAGGCGCAGCTGCTCAACGCCGCCTTCGCCTCGGCGGATGCGATCGAGATGCTCACGACCTGAGCGCGACCTGAGGGAATTCCGCGGGCGGGCCGGCTCACGGGTTGATCGACTCGCGGGTGCCGGCCCGGCGGCTTCATCGGGGGGGCTCAACGAGCGGCCCGCACGCCTCGCAGGGGAAGTTGCACCAGGCCGCGGAACGCCACGTTGGGGTGCCAGCGGTCCTCGAAGCTGTCGGCCAGACGCAGTTCGTCGAACCGGTCCAGCAGCGCCTCGAAGGCGACGCGCCCCTCGAGGCGGGCCAGGGCGGCGCCGATGCAGTAGTGCGGGCCGCCGCCGAAGCTTGCCGGGAAGACGTCGGGCCGGGTCACGTCGAGCTCATCGGGCCTGTCCCACTGCGCGGGGTCACGGTTGGCCGAGCCCAGGAAGGCCGTCACCGGTGTGCCCTTGGGGATGTCCCGGCCGCCGATCACGATGTCGCGGGTGGTGATGCGGCGCACCCGCTGCACGGGGCTGTCGTAGCGCAGCAGCTCCTCGAGCGCACCCGGCAGCAGCTCGGGGCGCCGCCGCAGCAGTTCCAGCTGATCGGGGTGGCGCAGTAGGGCCAGCGTGCCGTTGCCGATGAGGTTGGTGGTGGTCTCGTGGCCGGCGAAGAGGAGGTTGATGGACGTGGCCACCAACTCGTCCTCGGTGAGCCGGTCGCCTTCGTCCACCGCCGCCACCAGGTCGCTCAGCAGATCGTCGCGGGGCCGCCGCCGGCGCTCGGCCACCAGCCCCCGGAGGTAGGCCCGGAACTCCCCCAGAGCCACGTCGAGTTCCCTGGCCAGGTGTGGATGGGCGACCGACGACCCGGTGTACGCCACGACCGCCTTCGACCAGCGCTTCAGGTCGCCGTGGTCGCTGTCGCCGACGCCGTACAGCTCGCCGATCACCGCCACAGGCAGCGGGTAGGCCAGGGCGGCGATCAGATCGAACTCGATCTTGCCGCCGGTTCCCCTCCCGTTCCCGGACCTGTCGCCGTCGCCGTCGCCGTCGCCGTCGCCGAGGTCGTCCAGCAGGCTGGCGGCGCGGGAGCGCACCCGGTCCTCCAGCATCGCAATGCGTCGCGGCGTGAAGGCCTTCGACAGCAGCCGGCGCAGGCGCGTGTGCACCGGCGGATCGGTCGTGGAGATGTTCACCGTACGGAAGTGGTCGATGACCGTGGGGATCTCCGGGCGCAGGTCCGCCGGCAGCTGGCTCAGGAAGAAGCTGTCCCAGCCGACGCTCGAGAAGATCTCCCAGGTGCGGGCGATCTCCGTGACCAGTTCGCCCCGGGTCACCAGCCACTGCTGGAAGTAGGGGCTCCAATAGACGGGCGCTTCGGCACGCAGGCGGGCGTAGGTGGGGTACGGATTCGAGGTGAACGACGGCGGACGGAGGGCTGCCTCGACGGCCTCGTCGCCGTCGGGCAGGGTGCCGGGCACCAGATCGGGTGGACCGACCAGGGTCGCCGAGGTCATCGGCTCAGGGTAGTTCAGCCCCGCCGTGCGATCTCAGCCCGGAACGGCTGCACCCGGGGGCTGGTGCCAACCCGGAACGGCCCCAGCCGGGGCAGCACCCGGGCATCGGTACGATGCGGTGCGTGGGTCGCCTTGCCGAGATGATCGCCACCTCGGCCGGCGCCCTCTCACGTGCCACCGGGCGGGGCGGCGGGACGAGCCTGCCGGGAATGGTGCTCAACAAGCTGGAACCGGGTGCGCTCCCCCGACTGGGCGGGGGGCTCGGCGGCGGCGCCGTGTACATCTCGGCCACCAACGGCAAGACCACCACGGCAAGGCTGCTGAGCGCCTGCCTGCGCGCCGACGGCCGCGACGTGACAACCAATGCCGCCGGGGCCAACCTGGTGAGCGGGGTCACGGCCGCCCTGCTTGCGAGACAGCGCCGCCGGAGTGCCACCGGGCGAGCTCGCCCCCGCAGGCGCGGCCGCGCCGACGGCCACGTCGGATCCCGCGGACCTCACAGCATCGGGCGCCACCACAACGCCCCCGGCCAAGACAGTGTCGGCGGCGAGACGACGGGCTGCGGGGGCATCGGCGTCTTCGAGGTGGACGAGGCGGCACTGGGCCAGGTGGCCGGTGCGCTGCAACCGCGGGTCGTGGTGCTCATGAACCTGTTCCGGGATCAGCTCGACCGCTACGGCGAACTGGAGGCCATCGCCGAGCGCTGGGGCGATCTGGTCCGCAGCCTGGGGCCGGCCACCACCCTGGTGCTCAACGCCGACGACCCGGCGCTGGCCCACCTCGGCATCGGCCGCACCAAGGAGCCCATGTTCCAGCCGTACTGGCCGGAGGGGGCGCCGGAAAGCATCGGCGCCGGCCTCGGCGACTCACCGACATCCCAACCTTTCCGGCCGCCGGCGCTGGAACGCATCGGCGCCGACCCGCCGAACGTGGTGCTGTTCGGCATCGACGACCCGGCCGTCGGGCGCCCCGAGCTGCCCCACGCCGCCGACACGGTGCGCTGCGGCAACTGCGGCGGGCCGCTGAGCCACGACCTGGTGACCGTGGGGCATCTGGGGCACTGGCGCTGCGAGGGTTGCGGCCTGCACCGACCAAACCCCCACGTCCGCGCCCGCCGGGTGCAACTCGACGGCCTCGACCGGCTGACTCTGACCATCGACGGTCTCCGCACGCTCGACGGGGCCGACGAGGTAGACGAGGCCGACGGATCCGACAGAGCCGAATTCGAGATCGCTGCCCGACTAGGCGGCCTGCACAACGCCTACAACGTCACCGCGGCGGTGGCGGCCTCGCTCGCCCTCGGCGTTCCTGCCGAAACCGTTCGCTCGGGTATCGGCAGCGTGCGGGCGGCGTTCGGGCGAGCCGAGCAGGTGAGCCTCGACGGCCGCACGCTGCGGCTACTGCTGGCCAAGAACCCCACGGGCGTCAACGAGAACATCCGCTGCCTGCTGGCCGAGCCCGCACCGCTGCACCTGCTCATGGTGCTCAACGACCGCACCGCCGACGGTCGCGACCCGTCGTGGATCTGGGACGTGGACTACGAACCCCTGTGGGACCGCATCGCCAGCCTGACCCTGGCGGGCGACCGCTGCTGGGAACTGGCACTCCGCTTCTCCTATGGCGGCCTGGATCCCGGGCGCTTCGACGTGCGGGAGAGCCTGCCGGAGGCTCTCGACAGCGCCGTGGCCGCCACCCCGCAGGGCGGCGTTCTGTACGCACTCCCGACCTACACCGCCCTGCTGGATCTGCGGGCCGAGCTGGTGCGCCGCGGCGCCGCCCACGACTTCTGGCAGGAGACGTGAGCCGCCCGGCCTCGCGTCACCGGTTGCGTGTTCGAGCCGCTCGGACCTGTGGACGGCTGCGGCGTCAACCGGCGAGGATGCACGCCCACCCTCACGATCGGCCGCCCGCGCCCAGCGTGTCGGGCATGGCACCGAGGCTCCCGTGAGCACGCCTGCCGTGCGGCTCTGCCACCTGTACCCGCGGGAGATGAACATCTACGCCGATCGGGGCAACATCGCCGTGCTCGCGGGGCGGCTGCGGAGCCGCGGGCTGGACCTCGAACTCCACGAGGCGGGGCCCGGGGAGCCGATTCCCGCCGGCGGCGTGGACCTGGTGTACCTGGGTGGCGGGCAGGACCGCGACCAGCAGGCCGTCGCCGCCGACCTGGCGGCCACGAAGGCCGCCGACGTACGCGGGTTGCTGGACGGTGGCGCTGCCGGTCTGTTCGTTTGCGGCGGCTACCAGCTCGCCGGGCACAGCTACCACACTGCCGGCGGCGAGACCGTGCCCGGTATTGGTGTCCTGGACGTCACGACGGTGGCGGGCGACGGACGCCTGATCGGCGACATCGTGCTGCGCAGCGACCTGGGACCGGCATCCGGCCAACTCGTCGGCTACGAGAACCACGCCGGCCGCACAACCCTCGGCGACGGGGCCGAGACCCTGGGGAGGGTCGTGCAGGGCCACGGCAACAACGGCAAGGACCGCACCGAGGGGGCGGTGGCGAACCGCACCATCGGCACCTACCTGCACGGTCCCCTGTTGCCGAAGAACCCGTGGCTGGCCGACCTGCTGGTGGCCTGGGCCCTCGAGCACCGCTACGGGCGACCGTTCGACCTCGAACCACTCGACGACCGGCTGGAGCAGGCCGCCCACCGAGCCGCCGTCGCCCGCGCCGGCCACCGCCGCCGCTGAGGACCCCGCCTGCGCCCACCGCGACGCCAGCCCGCTGCCATCCGAGCAGCGCCCGCGTCGTTAGGGTGAGGGCGTGTCCGCCGACAGCAGTTCGCCCGCCGATCGCGCCCGGGACGATGCAGACGACCATCGGCTGGCGGCCGAGTTGGCGACAGAGACCGGGGCGCTCCTGGTGGCGCTGCTGGAACGGCACCGGCTCGAGTATGGCGATGCCCGCGACCGTCTCGAAGACCTGCGCGACGCCGGCGATCGCTTGGCCCACGAGTTCCTCGCCGGCGCACTCGCCGAAGCAAGACCCGACGACGCCGTGCTCTCCGAGGAGGCGCCCGACGACAGGCGACGGCTGGGGCACCGGCGGGTGTGGATCATCGACCCGCTCGACGGCACCCGCCAGTACGGCGAACCGCAACGGACGGACTGGGCCGTTCACGTGGCCCTGGCCATCGACGGCGAGCCGGCCGCCGGCGCCGTGGCACTCCCCGCCGAGGGGGTGACCCTCAGCACCGCCGAACCCCTCTCACGGCCGCCATTGACGCCGCTCGATGACCGATCCGATGGTCGCCTACGGGTGATCGCCAGCCGGACCCGCCCCGCGCCCCATGCCAAGGCGGTGGCGGCGGCGCTCGGCGCCGAACTGGTCACCCTCGGCTCGGTGGGCGCCAAGGTTGCAGAGGTGATCTGCGGCAGGGCGGTGGCGTACGTGCACTCCGGGGGCCAGTCGGAGTGGGATTCCGCCGCACCGGTCGCCGTGGCGCTGGCCTGCGGCCTGCACGCCTCACGCCTCGACGGGCGGACCCTGCGGTACAACCGTCCCAACGTCGAACTACCCGACCTGCTGGTCTGCCGCACCGACGTGGCCGAAGCGGCACTCGCCGCGGTTGCGGCACTCGCGGCCACGACCCACTGAGACACCGTGCGCATCCTCGTCGCCCGCTGCACCGTCAACTACGAGGGCCGGCTGGCGGCGCATCTGCCCGAGGCGGTGCGCTTGATCATGGTCAAGGCCGACGGGAGCATCGCCGTCCACGCCGACGGTGGCGCCTACAAGCCGCTCAACTGGATGAACCCACCCAACACCGTTACCGAGAGCCCCGAGCGCTGGACGGTCACCAACACCCGCGGCGAGAAGCTGGCCATCGAAGTGCTGGAGGTCATCTCCGATGTCACCCACGACCTGGGCAGCGATCCCGGACTGCGCAAGGACGGCGTGGAGGCTCACCTGCAGGAGCTCCTGGCAGCCGACCCTTCGGTGCTCGAGGACGGCTACCGGCTGGTGCGCCGCGAGTACCCCACGGCCGTCGGTCCCGTGGACATGCTCTGCCGTGACGCCGAAGGAGCGGCGGTGGCGGTGGAGATCAAGCGGCGCGGCGAAACCCAAGGGGTGGAGCAGCTCAGCCGCTACCTCGAGTTCCTGAACACCGATCCGGCGCTGCAACCCGTCCAGGGCCTGTTCGTGGCCGAGGAGATCAAGCCGCAGGCGCGGGTGCTGGCCGACGCCCGCGGGATCCGCTGCAAGGTCGTGGACTACGCCGTGCTCCGCGGCGACAAGCCCGAGGACCTGCGACTTTTCTAGGGATTCATTGCCCGACGTTCGATAGAACCGATGGGAGTACTGCCCCCGTGACCGCCTCCGGCACCGGTACCCTCAAGACATAGTCTCCCCCGATATGCCGCGTCCTGTCCGGGGTCCTGCGGGCGGCCACCGGCCCCCGCGGCCGCGGTACCTGCGCTTGCTGGCGATCCTGCTGGGCGCGCTCGCCATGGGCTTCCTCGGGGTGTACATCGCGGATGTCGTCGTGCGCTCCGGACGGTCTGTGCAGAACGTGCTGATCGACGGCGTGGAGGTGGGCGGGCTCTCCGAGGACGAGATCCGCAACGAGATCGAGAAGCTGGCGATCGGGTTCGCCGCCCGCGATCTGCCGCTGCTCACCCCCGCCGGGACGATCCCGGCGACCACGACCCAACTCGGCTTCAGCCTGGACGTGGAGGCCAACGTGGATGCCGCGCTGGCCGCCGGCCAGACCGGGGCCTCGCCCATCGCCTGGGCGGCCTCCTTCTTCGGAGAGCACAACATCGACGCCATCGTCACCTGGGACGAGGTCGTGGCGCAGCAGTTCGCCGACGGCATCGACACGGTCCTTGTCCGAGATGCCTCACCGGCCCGGCTGGAGTTGCGCGACGGCACCTTCGTGGTCGAGCCGGGCGTCACGGGTCTGACGGTCACGCCTGCCGACGTCCGCGGGGCGGTACGCCAGGCAGCGGCGGCGCGCACCGTGCCGGACGTCATCGTGGTCGAGCCCTCGTCGTTCCCCCCGCAGGTCACAGCCTTCGATCTCCAGCCGAGCGCCGACACCGTGAATGCCCGGACGGCGCTGGGCGTGGTCGTCTACGTCGAGGACACCATCAGGGACTTCGTGCCGGTCGAGGTGCGCAGCTGGCTCGAGGTCACGCCCGGCAACCCGCCCACCATCAATCTGGACACCGCCTACGTCACCCGGATCATCGAGGACCGCATGGCGAACGTCGGGACCCCGGGTGACCCTGGCAGTTTCGACGTGGTCAACGGCATACCTGTGGCGACCGATTCCCGCCCGGCCCGCCGCTGCTGCGCACCCAACGCCGGCGAGGCCGTGCTCGCCGCCCTGCAGGCCGGCCACTTCGAGATCCGGCTGCACCTCACCGACGTGCCGGGCAGCGAGGGCGACCTCATCGCCGAGACCGGCGTCCGCGAGCTCGTCGGCGAGTTCACCACCTACTA
Source organism: Acidimicrobiales bacterium (assembly GCA_963668565.2). Taxonomy (GTDB): domain Bacteria; phylum Actinomycetota; class Acidimicrobiia; order Acidimicrobiales; family CATQHL01; genus VXNF01. The sequence continues at coordinate 1,781,473 of CAXXMX010000010.1, read as the reverse complement.
CACGGCCGGCCAGACCCGGGTGACGAACATCCGCCGCATCGCCGAGTTGGTGCAGGGCGCCCTCATCGCCCCGGGCGAGAGGTGGTCGGTCAACGACTACGTGGGGCGCCGCACCGAGGCGAAGGGGTTCGTGCCGGGCGGGGTCATCTACCTGGGCAAGTTCCAGCAGGACGTCGGGGGCGGCGTCTCGCAGTTCGGCACCACGCTGTTCAACGCGGCCTTCTTCGCCGGCCTGGACTTCGGCGAGTACCAGGCGCACTCCATCTACCTGAGCCGCTACCCGTACGGGCGCGAGGCCACCATCTCCCACCCGCATCCCGATCTGCAGCTCATCAACAACACGCCGTACACGGTGCTGCTGTGGCCGACCTCCACGGAGGACTCGGTCACGGTGCAGATCTACAGCACGCTGCACATGACCGTGGCCCAGAGCGACCAGTGGGAGGAGCCCGAGGACCTGTGCGTGAAGGTGTTCACCGAGCGCACCCGCACCTTCGCCGACGGCACGTCCACGACCGATGTCGTGAAGGCCAACTATCAGCCCGCCGAGGGCCTGAACTGCCAGGGCGAGCCGTTCGTGCCGCCGCCGGACTGCGCCCCGGGCGAGGGTGCCGTGGACACCGACAACGACGGCTGGGTGGAATCCTGTCGGGCGCTCTGCCCGGTGCCCGAGTCCTCCGGCGAGGCCGGCACCGCGGCAGAGGGCACGGCGGGGACGCCGGACACTGGCGGCAGTTGCATCCCGGTCTGCACCGACGCCCCCGAGGAGGCGCCGTGCATACCGATCTGCGGGCCCGACGACACCGGCGCCTCGCCGGGCTCCTGCGCCCGTCCCGAGGACATCCCCCGGATCCCAGCCGCTCCGGCCGAACCACCGGCCGACGGCAGCGCCCCGGCGACCCAGGCCCCGGTGGACGAAGCCGCCGAGGACGCCGACGAGACCACCCCCATCGAACCCGAGGCGCCGGCAGACTCAGAGGCCGCCGACACCGGAGCGTGAGGCTGCTACTCGCCGATGTGGCGGTGGTGGGGGCCGGCCCGGCCGGTATCGCCGCGGCCATCGGCCTGGCCCGGCCCGGGCGGGATGTCACCGTGCTGGACAGGGCGCGCTTCCCTCGCGACAAGTACTGCGGTGACGGGCTGACCGCAGGGGCGCTACGGCTGCTGGAGCACCTCGGGCTCGACCCGACATCGGTGTCGTCGTGGCAGGCGGCCAGCAGTCTGGTGATCCGGGCGCCGACGGGCCGGGAGGTGTCCTATCCCTTCCCCCGGCGCGGCCAGTACGCCGCGACCGCCCAGCGCCACGACCTCGACGCTGCCCTCGTGGACCTGGCACGCCAGGCCGGCGCCACGGTCCTCGACGGCCACGCCTGCAAGGGCGTCGCCGTCGAGGGGGACCGGGTGGTGCTCACGACAGCCGATGCCGGCGCCCTGCACACCCGCTATGCCGTCGCCGCCGACGGCATGTGGTCGCCGATACGCCGGATGCTCGGGCTGTCTGTGCCCTCGTACCGGGGCGACTGGCACGCCTTCCGCCAGTACTACTCGGGCGTCGGGCCCGAAGCCACGGCCGCACTGCGCGTCTGGTTCGAGCCCGAGATCCTGCCGGGCTACGTCTGGTCGTTCCCCCTGCCGGGCGAAGCGGCGAACATCGGCTTCGGAGTGTCGCGGTCGACGCACCGCACCGGCAGCCTCGGCCGGCTCTGGGAGGAGTTGCGCAGCCGCCCCCACATCGCCGCCGTCCTGGGACCGGGCGCCACCCCGGCCGACCGTCCACGCGCCTGGCCGATCCCGACAAGGCTCGGCGACCTCCCGCTGGCGTCGGGACGCGTCCTGTTCTGCGGCGACGCCGCCGGCGTGGGCGATCCGATGACCGGCGAGGGAATCGGTCAGGCGCTGCTGAGCGGGCTGCTGGCCGCGGAGGCCCTGGCGGCGGCGGGACCGTTCGACGACGACGCCGCCCGACATCTCTACCGATCAGGCGTGGAGCGCCACCTGCTGCGGGACTTCCGCTTCACCCGCATGCTGGGCCAGGCCCTGCGCAGCCCCAGGGGTTGCGACACGGCCCTGCGCATCTCGGGGGCAACGCCTTGGACGCGCCGCAACTTCGCCCGCTGGCTGTTCGAGGACTACCCCCGGGCGCTCGTCCTGACGCCCGACCGCTGGCAGCGAGGCGCGCTCAGCGGAGGCGCCTTCGAGGATCAGCCCGCCCGCTCGACCTAGACAGGATCGACCGGGCCCAACTGGGCCCGAGACTCGACTAGCCGACCAGGGGCACCACGTTGCGCCCCATCGGGTGCACCTCACCGGGGCCGTAACCCAGGACCGGCTCGGCCATGCCGTTGGCGCGCAACTCAGCGGTTGCCTCCCCGTCGACGGCAAAGCCCGACTCGGTCTCGACCAGCACGACGCCGTAGATCTCCGCGGCCAGATCCGGACCGAAGTACCCCTCCGAGACGTCCCGGACCACCTCCGCCGGGTCCCGCTCACGGGGTGGCCCGAAGCCGCCACCACCGTTCGAGCAATAGCGGAGCCGATCCCCCTTGCGGATCCGCTCACCGACGGCATGCATGCCGAGCACCCTCTCCTGGTCGGTACCGGGGTTGAGGATCAGGACGTTCGCCCCGCCGTTGCAGCCTCCTGCCAGCCCGAACGGCGTCACCTCAGCGCGATCCCCGTGCATCGTGAGAATCAAGTCGCCCGTCGCTTCGAAGGAGCGGTCGATACCGAAACCGCCACGGTGGGTGCCGTGGCCAGCGGAGGTCCCCACGGCCTCGCAAGACAGCGCCCGCATCGGGTTCAGCCTCTCGAGCACCTCGATGGGCTGGTTCGTGGCTCCGCCGATGAAGATCATCAACTGGAAGCTGTTCCCGTCCTTGTAGCTGCGCGCCCCCTGCCCGCCCTCGTTCCACAGGTACGACACGAACGGTACGCCCGTGTCGGGGTGGTTACCGCTGAGGGCCAGGTTGGCCAGGTTCACCGTCGCCGCGTGCATGCGCGTCGGGTCGATGCCGGCGAAGGCCTGCGCCCAGCACGCCATGACGGCCGCAGCCACCTTCTCGTAGGCACCCGAGGCGAACCCCAACACCGGCGTGGGGGGCAGGACGTCGACGCACGACCCGGGCACGGAAATCACCTCGATGGACCGCGTTATGCCGTGATTCAACGGCACCAGGTGCGGGAAGCAGTGCATCGTGCCGTCGTATACCGAGGAGAGCAGCGCCGGGCGCGCGAATCCGAAGGGCGAGATCGGTGCGGGGTCGGAATCGCTGAAGTCGAACGTCACCTGATCACCCGCGATGGTCATGTTGACGTGCACGCGAATACGGGGCCGGTCGGGATGCAGCACGTCGCAGTCGCCGAAGTCTTCGAACTCGTAGACGCCGTCGGGCAGCTCGCGGATGCCCTGCCGCAGGAGCAACTCGCTGCGGTCCATGAGCGCGTACATGGTGTGCTCGACGACATCGAGCCCGAACTGCGCCACGTACTCCTTGAGACGCCGCTCCATCAGTTCGGTGGCGCGCTGCTGGGCGTGCAGGTCGGCCATCCTCTCCTCGGGCACCCGCACATTGGCCTTGATGATCTCGAACGTTGAACGGACGGGTCGGCCCTGGTCCACCAGCAGCATGGGGGGAATGCGCAGACCCTCCGCGTAGCACTCCCTGGCCAGCGGGTTGAAGGAGCCGGGGACGGGCCCACCCACATCGGCCCAGTGGCCGCAGGAGATGGTGAAGGCGAACAGGGATCCGTCCACGAACACCGGACGGATCACCTTGACGTCGGGCTGGTGCGTCCCTCCGTGGTAGGGATCGTTGAAGATGAAGACATCCCCCTCACGGAACCCGCCGGCATGCTCAATGGTCGTCCGGACGGACTCCTCGAAGGTCCCCAGGTGCGCCGCCTGGTCCCGCCGGCCGTGCGCCACGAGGCGAGCCTCCCGAGTCAGCAGCGAGCCGGAATGGTCGTGCCCCTCGCTGATCGTCGCCCCGTAGGCGCCCTTCGCCAGCAGGGCACTGGCCTCGTCGCAAATCGCCCGGAAGGCGTTGCTCAGCAACTCCACGGTGATCGGGTCGACATCACTGCCGGTGCTGTCGCGGTTCATCGGTTGTCTCCTATATCCATGACCAGTTCTCCGGACGGAACGACCCGCGCCTGCACGCCCGGCGGGATCACCGTCGTCGAATCCCACTCCTCCACGATGGCCGGGCCGACGACGACATCAGTGGGCGAGAGTCCCTCGCGCTGCACGAATGCCGTGGGCACGACCCCACCCGACTCGAAGAAATACGCCTCGCCCCACTCGGGCGGCGACTGCGTGCCCACCGGACGTGCCGGCAGGTTCACCGGCTCCACGTCCCCGACCAGTACCGCACGCAGGTTGACGATCTCGACATTGGTCACCTTCTCGGAGAGCACGTAGCCGAACTCCCGCTGGTGCTCCTGCTGGAACCTCTCCAGGCTGTCACGACCCAGCAGGTAGTCGATGCCGTGCGGTAACCCCAGCGTCAGGTACCCGGAGATCTGGCCGTAGTAGCGCATGTCCGCCTGCCAGTTCACCTTCCAGTCGGTCATGGTCTCGCTGGCGCGCAACTCCTCGATCTCGGCCAGCAACTCCGCCCGGGCCGCTTCCAGAACCGACCGGTCGACATTCGAGTGCAACTGGAACACCGGCCGTTGCAGGTCGTGGCGCAGCATGACCTGCAGGGCGCCCATGGCCGACACCAGACCGGGATACGTCGGGACCACGACCCTGGGGATCCGCAGCTCGCGGGCCAGATCGGCGGCGTGCAACGGCCCGGCCCCGCCGAAGGCGACGAGCGAGAAGTCACGCGGGTCATAGCCCCGCTCGACGGTCATGAGCCTGACCGCGTTGAGCATGGAGGCGTTCGACAGCCTGATGATGCCGGCCGCTGCTTCGAGGGCCGAGCAGTCCAGCGCCGCAGCGATCGTGCGCTCGATGGCATCCCGGGCCGCGCCGGCGCTGAGCGTGATGTCGCTGCGCCTTCCGGTGAACGCCTCGGGACGCAGCCGACCGAGCACCACGTTGGCGTCGGTGTTGGTGGGCTCGGTGCCGCCGCGCTCGTAACAGGCGGGACCGGGATCGGCGCCGGCACTCTGGGGACCGCTGTGGGGTGTGCCGCTGGCGTCCACCCAGGCGATCGTGCCACCCCCCGCACCGATGGTGACCAGATCGATGGCGGGGAAGATGATCGGCACGTTGAACTGCGCATACCACTCGGAGCGGAAGATCGGTGCACCGTCCACGATCACCGAGATGTCGGCACTCGTCCCGCCCATGTCGAGCGTGATGACGTTGTCGAAGCCGACGCGTTGGGCGACCGCCAGGCCGCCCATGACGCCCGCCGCCGGACCCGACTGGCAGACGCGGGCGGGAATGCGCGTTGCCGCCCGCGAGGTCATGAGCCCACCGCCGGAATGGGTGATGAGAACGTCGCCGTCGAAGTCGTGGGATGCGAGCAGATCGTCCAGGCCCCGCAGGTACGCCGCCATCGGCGGACCGAGGTACGCGTTGACGACCGTCGTGCTCATGCGTTCGAATTCGCGGATCTCCGGTACCACCTTGCTGCTGGCGCAGGCGAACACCTCCGGCGCCTCGGCGGCGATGATCTCCAGCGCCTCAAGCTCGTGCGCCGAGTTCACGAAGGAGTTCAGGAAGCAGACCGCCACCGCCTCGACCCCGCGGTCGCGCAGGACACCGATCGCCTCCCGCATCTCCTCGGTGTTCAGCGGCGTCACCGTGCGCCCCAGGTAGTCCAGCCTCTCGGTGACGGTGAGGATGTCGCGGCGAGCCACCAGCGGCGGCGGCGGATCCCAGATCGAGTCGTAGAGATCCGAGCGGCTCGCCCGTGCGGCCAGAAGGATGTCCCGGAATCCCCGCGTCGTGATGAGCCCGATCCTGGCGCCCTTGCGCTGGATGATGGCGTTGGTTCCCACCGTGGTGCCGTGGCGGAAGTCGACGATCCCGGCCGTGCCGAGATCCTGCAACGCCACGTCCACACCCCGCAGGAAATCCGCCGGCACCGACGGTTGCTTGACCAGAACGACCTCCCCGTCGGCGCCGACCGCGACCAGGTCGGTGAAGGTCCCACCGATATCGACCGCAACGGCGAACGCCTTGCCCGCCCCTGTGTTGCCGTTTCCGCTCACACCGACCTCCTTGGGATCACGTACTCACCATGACTGTCCTGCGATACGCCCGGAATCCGTAGACCGCAGCCACGATGATCACGGGAGCGGCGACGAGTATCAGCACGAGGTTCCCGGGTATGCCGAGGATCGCCTGGAGCCGGACCTCGCCGTTCTGCAGGAACCCGAAATACAGGGCGAACGGCACCACCGGCAGCATCTTGCCGCGCGCCAGTAATGCGACGGCGATGGCTGTGAACCCCCATCCCGGCGAGAAGTGGGCACCGATGCGGTACTGGTTGCCGAGCAGCTCGACCGCCCCTCCAACCCCGGCCAGCCCGCCGCCGAGCGCCATCGCCACCGTCCTGCTGCGCGTCACGTTGACCCCCTGGCGAACCGCCACGGCGTCGCTCTGGCCCAGCAAACCCAACCGCCATCCCAGACGGGTGTAGTCGGCGACGTAGGCCGCGGCCGCCACGACGACGGCGGCGATGAAGATGCCATAGGGAATGTCATCGCCGTAGAAGCGGCCCAGCCGGAACCCGTCGGGCACCGCCCTGCTCGCCGCATAGGGAAGATCGGGATCCTTCAACGAGCCGCGCAGCAGGAACGTGATGGCGAAGACCACGATGAAGTTGAGCATGATCGTCGTGACGATCTCGTGCATCCCCCGGGCCTTCAGCCATCCGGCAACCCCGCCGAGGAGGGCCGCCGAACAGAACGCCGCCAAGAGCGGCAGCATGAACGCGCCCGGCCCACCGTCGGAGGACGTGGCTATGTAGACCCCGACGAGGGCGCCGGTCAGCAACTGGCCTTCCCCGCCGACGTTGAACAGGCCGGCGCGGTAGGGCAGGGCGACGCCGAGCCCCACGAGAACGAGAGGGAGCGAGGAGATGAGCCATGAGCCGACGCCGACCATCGATCCGAACGACGCCTTGAACACCTCCTTGTAGCCGTCGGCGATCCCCGCGCCGCCGATCTGCACGAGCGGGGCCAGCACGACCAGGGACGCCAGGATTGCCACGACGGGGACGACCGTCTCCGGCAGGCGCAACCGACCGAGAGAGCCGAGCCTCATGTTCCGTGCAGCATCAGGTTGCCGATCGCACCGATGGTGATTCCCTCGGTCAGCACGCCGGAGATGCGACCCCGGACCATGACCGCCACACGATCGCTGACCTCGATGATCTCCTCCAGCTCGGTGCTCATGTACACCACAGAGCTTCCCTGATCGGTGAGTCGCCGGACCCAGGATCGGACCTGCTCCGCGGACCGGACGTCCAGCCCCCGGGTGGGGAAGGTGGCGACCAGCAGCACCGGTTGCTTGCGCAACTCCCGGGCAAGGATCACGCGTCGGCGATTGCCGCCGGAGAGTTGACGCACGGGGGCGCCGACGCCGTCTGTGCGGATGTCGAACTCCTCGACGAGTTCGCCCGCGGCGCGGCGCTGGCGAGCCTTGCGACCTGGAGTCGGCGCCTCCTTCCACGCGAACGTCCCCAGAGCCAGGTTCTCCCACACCGAGAGGTCCCCGCAGGTTGCCAGGAAGTGGTCGTCGGGCACGTCTCCGACGAGTTCGGAGCGCCGGGCAGGCGGGTAATCCTCCAGCGGCTTGCCGTCCAGCAGGACGGCTCCGCTGTCCGGCACCCACGAGCCCGTCAGCAATGCCGAGAGCTCCCGCTGGCCGTTCCCCTCGACCCCCGCGATCCCGAGAACCTCGCCGCGGCGGATCGTCAGATTCAGGTCGTGCAGTGCCCTACCCCACAGTGGAGCGCCCGAGACGTCCCGCACTTCCACGAGCACGTCGGTGGTGTCCCACGCCGCCGGAGGTGCGGCGCCGGCGGCAGCCGCTCCTGTTCCCCCCGGAGCCCCGGACCCCGGCGTATGCGGATCAGCGCCATGACCGCCGTCGGCGCTTCCCACGACCAACGGGTGGGGTGCGTCGTCGCCGACGATGAGCCGCACGAGTTCGGTCTCCTCCACCCGGTGGCCGGCCTCGAGCCGGCCGACCACCCGGCCCTCACGGAGGACCGTGGTGCGGCCGCTCTCGGACAGCGCCTCGGCGAGGTGGTGGGTGACGAACACCACCCCGACGCCCTGCGAGGTGAGCGACCCGAAGAGGTCGAAGAGGCTGGCACGCTCGGCCGGCGCCAGGACGGCGGTGGGCTCGTCGAGGATCACGAGCCACGCCTCCTGCATGAAGGCCCGGGCGATCTCGGCTCGCTGGAGGTCGCCGACCGACAATCGTTCGACCCGGGCGTTCGGATCGATCGAGAAGCCGAGCCGGTCACCGCTCTGGACCAAGCGGTCTGCGAACTCACTCGGAATCCGGCCGAGACGTCCCTCCTGCAGGACCACGTTCTCCAGCAGCGTCAGGCGGGAGATCAGGGTCGAAGTCTGGTGGACCACTGCGATCCCGCACTGCCGCGAGTCGGCAGGATCCCGGATGGTCACCTCCCGGCCGTCGATCTCGACGCGCCCGGAGTCTGGCCGGTAGACGCCCGACAGACACTTGATGAGGGTGGACTTGCCCGCCCCGTTCTCGCCGAGCAGGGCGTGCACCTCGCCACCCCGGAAGGTGACGTCGATGCCGTCGTTGGCCCGAACCCGGCCGAAGTGCTTGTGCAGGCCGGTGACGGCCAGGGTCGAAGCTTCCCTGGCCGTCACCGGCTCGAGGCGATCAGTGGCGGTTCCCACGTACAGGAGACGTTAGTGGCGACCGTTCCCCCGGATTACGGGGTCTTCTCGCGCGTCGGATCGACGACGATGTCGCCGGAGGCGATCCCGGTGAGCACGGTGTCGATGGCGGCCTCGACGTCGGCGTCGTGGTTACAGAACGGTGACAGGTCGATGCCGGTGTTCGTCAGGTTCATTGAGTACACCTTGGGCTCGAGCGAGCCGTCCTTGTAGAAGTCGCCCATCTGCTCATACGCGATGTCGAAGTTCAGGGTGACGCTGATGATCATGGTGTCCGGCGCCTGCTCGCACTGGTCCGCCACAGCGCCCACATAAGAGACGCCGTTCTGCACCGCGGCCTCCACGGCCCCTACGCCCGCGGCGTCCGCACCGTCGAAGAGGACGTCGGCCCCGCCGTCGATCAGCGCTTGCGCAGCCTGCTTCGCCTTGGCGGCGTCGAGGAAATCACCGGTCCACACGTCGTTGAACTCGCAGCCGTAGCCCAGAACATCCGCGGAATCCTCGCTCAACTGGGCCGAGCCGCCGGTCCAGCGGGTATAGGCGGGAATCGGGGCGCTCACCACCATCCCGACGTTCTTGGCGTCGGACGCGGCGCAGCCGATGGCGGCGGCCATGTAGCCCACCTGGTTCCAGTGGACCGCCCAACCCGCCACGTTCGGCAGGCCGTTGGTGGTCGACAGGTCCGAGTAAACGATGAACCAAGTCTCCGGGAAGTCCGGAGCCACCTCCAGGACGGCCGCCTCGTACCCGCTGGAGTGCGGGACGATGATGTCGAATCCTTCCTCCGCCAGCTGGCGCAGCGTCTGCGGCGCCTGGTCGTAGGAGATGTGCTCGAGGACCGTCGGCTCGGTGTCGAGGATCGCCGCCATCTTCTCGAAGGCAGCGAAGCCGTTGCGGTACCAGCCGGCCGCGTTCACGGCGTCGGGGTGCAACTGCGCGATCCTCGGCGAGGCCTTGCCCACCTCAGGACCCGCCGGCGCGGCGGGCTCGGGGGGAGGCGGAGGCTCAGGTGCGGGCTCTGGCGGTGGCGGTGGCTCTGGCGCCGGCTCTGGCGCCGGCTCTGGCGCCGGCTCGGCCGGAGGCGGAGGCGGGGGCGCCGCCTCCTCGTCGTCCTCCCCGCAGGAGACGGCCACCAGGGCCAGCGTCGCGAGCAGGGCCAGGAGCAGTGTCATCAGCCTCCCGGCAGGTGTGCGTCGGGTGATCATTGGGTTCCCCCCTTGTTGTCGGTAGTCGGTTGTCGGTGTGGGCGTCTCGCCGGTTGCCGGCGAGACGCGCCATGTGCCGAATCAGGCGGCGGAGCGTTGCGCCCTGAAGTGAGGCATCACCTCGCGGGCGAACAACTCCATGTTGCGGATCGTGCGGTCGTGGGGCATGTCCCCGATGTGCAGCAGGGCGTTGACGAGGCCGAAGCCGAGCTCGTCGGCGAGTTCATCGAGGCGCTCCCGCACCGTAGCCGGGCTGCCGACGACGGCGTAGCCCTGCGCTACCAGGTCCTCGTAGCTCACGTCGGAGTAGGCACCGAGACCGGATTGGAGGAACCTCCCCCAGGAGTGGTCGGTCATGTAGCCGGGCGGGAAGAGATGCTCGAACTTGTGCTTGAGACCCTTGTGATAGAGCCACAGCACGTGCTGGCGCCCCTCGGCGTGCGCCTGCCGGTCGGTCTCGGCCACGTAGATGGGCAGGAGGATGCCGATCTGATCCCGGCTCGCCTCGTAACCCGCGGCGCGTGCCCCCTCCCGGAAACCGTCGAACCATCGTTTCAACAGCTTCGACGGGGCGAACACCGACATGTACGTGTAGTGGTGTGCGGCGGCCCAGTACATCGTCTCGGTGCTGCCGAAGGCGGGGATCCAGATGGGCGGGTGCGGCTGCTGCAGCGGGCGTGGCCAGATGTTGACGTAGTTGAGCCGGTAGTGCTTGCCGATCCAGCGGAACGGGCCGTCGGTCGTCCACGCCTTGACGATGAGATCGTGCGCCTCGCTGAAGCGCTCCCGCGAGGTCGACGGGTCGATCCCCATGGAGAAATACTCGTCGCCGATGCCGCGCACGAACCCCGAGATGATCCGCCCCCCGGAGATGACATCCAGCATCGCCACCTCCTCGGCGACGCGCAGCGGGTGGTCGCGCAGCGGCAGACCGTTGCCGACGATCGCCAACTGGAGCTTCTTGGTGCGGCGGACGAGGCTGGCGGCCATGAGGTTCGGCGCGGGCATCGTGCCGTAGGCGTTCTGATGGTGCTCGTTGACGCAGATGCCGTCGAAGCCGAGTTGCTCGGCGTATTCGAGTTCATCCAGATAGCGGTTGTAGAGGTGCGTCCCGATCGTGGGGTCGTAGTTGCTGTTGGACAGCGTCACCCAGGCTGACTCGCGCTCGTCGAAGTCCGCGGGGAGGTGCGGGTAGGGCATCAGGTGGAACATAAAGAACCGCATCAGCAGACCCCCGCCGTGGCAAGACTCGCGTGGAACCGCGCGATGGCCTCAACCGTTCGCTCGGGCTGCTCCAGCTGGGGCGCGTGGCCACAGTCGTCGATGATCTGCAGGCGCGCCCCGTCGATGAGGTCGCGGTAGCGCTCCCCATGCGCCACCGGCACGAGGCGGTCGTCACTCCCCCACAGCACCAGGGTCGGCGCGTTGACGCGATGCAGCCGGAGGTGAAGCTTCGGATTGCAACAGAAGGGGTTCCACGCCAGGCGGGCGAAGCTCGTCTTCTCCTTGAAGGCGCGCATCAGCATGTCGTGGTCGGGGTCGGGAGGGATGATGCGCATAGCCAACTCCGGGTCCACGAAGAGCGCGGCGCGGAGTTCGTCGGGGTTCATGCCGAAGATGTCCTCGACGGGATGCTCGGGAAGGTCGAGGCCGATCGGGTCGATCATGACCAGGCTGCGCACCCGCGACGGCTGATGCACCGCCAACTCCGCGGCCAGCCACCCGCCGAGGGAGGCCCCGACTAGATGCACCGACTCCAACCCGAGTGCATCCAGCAGGTCGAGGTAGAAGTAGACGAGGTCCTCCATACCGTCGATCCACTCGAGCCGGTCGGACTCCCCGAACCCGGGGTGATCGGAGGAGATCACGTCGAAATGCTCGGCCAGCAGATCGTGGAACGGCAGCCAAAACCCGGCTCCTGCGGCCGGGTGCAGGAAGAGCAACTCCTCGCCGACACCGCCGCGCATCAGGTGTATGCGCCCACCCCCCAAATCACGATGCTGCGCTACGTGCTGGCCGTCATGACCACTCATGCCTCGATTTCCCCCCGCTGGGACTATACACCCGGCGAAACCGGCGAAATAGCGGCTGCGACGGCCGGACTTGGACCGTCAGGGCTCCCGGGTGGCGAGGCGCCCGCTGCGGGTAACCCGCTTGGCGCACCCGTGCCGGTACAACCGCGGCAGGTTCGACAGCTTCAGCAACGGCCGCCGAACCTGTAACTATGATTCGCCCGCATGGGGGGAATCGCGGTCGCCGCGGGCCGGATTGAGGTTGGGCGAGGAACCACCGCGTGAGCAATGTCGTGAACGCGACGGTGCTGGCCGGCGTCCCGCTGCTGCTCGCCGCGCTCGGAGGCGTGATCGCCCAGCGCTCGGGCGTGCTCAACATCGCCCTGGAGGGGCTGATGCTGATCGGCGCGTTCGTGGCGGCATGGACTGCGGCCCTCTTCGACGCGGAGCAGGCGGGATTCTGGTTCGCGATGCTGTTCGGGGCCGCCTTCGGACTGCTCCTGGGCTGGATCACCGTGGGGCTGCGCGGAGACCAGGTCGTGGTGGGGATCGCCTTCAACATCCTCGCTCTCGGCACCACCAGCTACCTGTTCGACGTGCTGATACGACGCGGCGGGCTGGAGGCCATGTCCGTCCCGCGGGGATCATTCACGCAACGGATACCCGGTCTGGCGGCTATTCCGGGCATAGGCGTGCTCGCCAATCAGCACTGGATGGCCTATCTGACCTATCTGTGCGTGCCCGCGGTCTGGTACCTGCTGTTCAGAACGGGGATCGGTGTGCGGCTGCGCGCCTGCGGGGAGTACGCCGAGGGCGCCCAGGCCACCGGGGTCAACGTGCTGCGGGTCCGTCTCGCGGCGATGACCGCCAGCGGCATGCTTGGTGCTCTCGCAGGCGCCTACATGGTCCTGGCCGACATCCGGCTCTTCCTGCACGACATCGTGCGCGGGCGGGGCTACATCGCCATCGCCATCGTCATCCTGGGACGCTGGAGTCCCTCCGGTGCCGCGGTGGCCGCGGTCATATTCGGCGCCTCCTACGCTCTCGGTTTCCAACTCCAGGTCCGAGACATCCCGGTGGCCGGCGAGTTGCTGCTCGCCCTCCCGTACATCGTGACGATCCTGGCCATTGCGGTCTCGGGACGGAAGGCGCTGCCCCCGCGCGAGGAGGGCCGTCCCCTCTACCTGTTCAAGTGAGCGAACCCTTCACGTGAGCGCCGCGCCGCCCGCCTTCGGGATACGGATACCTCCGTGCGCCGACGCCCGAACAGGCGGCGCCGTGGCCCGGGCGGCCGAGCAGGCCGGGTTCGACATCGCCTGGTACCCCGATTCGCAGTTCCTCTGGCGCGACGTTTGGGCCACGCTGACCGTGGCCGCCCTCGAGACGCAGAGCATCCGTATCGGCTCGTGCGTCACGACCTTCGAGACGCGGCATCCGAGCGTGACCGCGGCAGCTGCTCGTACCGTCGCCGAACTCGCCCCCGGGCGCACAATTCTCGGCGTGGGGAGCGGGGACAGCGCCATCAAGCTGCTCGGCATGAAGCCGACCCGACTTGCCGGCATGCGCGAGAACATCGCTGCCGTGCGCCGGCTGCTCGATGGCGAAGCAGCGACCTACGGCGGGCGGCAGATCCACCTCCACGGGCAGGCAACCGACCCGGTGCCCGTCTATATGGCCGCCACGGGCCCGAAGGCCCTGCAACTGGCCGGCGAGATCGCCGACGGGGTCATCGTGCTGGCTGGGCTCGCCCCTCCGCTGCTCGAGCGGGCACTCGGGTTCATCCGCAGCGGCGCGGCGCGAGCCGGTCGCTCACTTGACGATCTCGACGTCTGCGTGGGGACCTTCTGCCACATCACCGACGACCCGCGCGAGGCGGCGCTTGTCACAAAGCCGGTCTGCGTGGGACTGGCTCAGGTCGGCGCAACAGGCGCCCTGCAGCTGGCAGGCATCGAGATCGACGTTCCTGCCGTCGTGCCCAACGTGTACCCCGACATGACCCACGCCGAGGACTGGTTCGCGGCCGCCGAGGTTGCCGGTCGCTGGGTGAGCGACGAGGACGGCCGCCGCTACGCCGAGCGGTTCTGCCTGGTGGGAACGGCCGCGGAGTGCACGGAGCGACTCCGCCAGGCCCGGGATGCAGGCGTCAGGAACTTCTACATCCGCGGCTTCCCGTCCTACGAACTGCCTCTCGATCTCATCGACGTGTTCGGCTCCGACATCATCCCGGCGATCGCGTGAGCCCTGCCGACGTCCTGATCATTGGGGCCGGCGCCTCCGGAGCCGTCGCCGCCAGGCGGCTGGCGGAGGCCGGCTTCGACGTGGTGTGCCTCGAGCAGGGCGACCGGACGGATCCGGGTGCGTATCGCGGCGCCTACGAGGACTGGGAGCTCACCGGACTCAAGCAGTGGACATGGGACCCGAACATCCGTGGGGCGCGCGCCGACTACCCCGTCGATGTCAGCGAGTCCGACATCGACCCGCTCATGTTCAACGGCGTGGGCGGCAGCACGGTGCAGTTCGCCGCCCAGTGGCCCCGGCTGGCGCCCTCTGACTTCCGGGTCCGGACGCTCGACGGCGTCGCCGACGACTGGCCTCTGACCTACGAGGAACTCCAGCCCTTCTATGAGCGCTCCGACGTGGATTTCGGCGTCTCGGGGCTGGGTGGTGATCCCGCCTACCCACCCGGAGCCGAGCCCCCCTTGCCCCCGCTACCTGTACCCGACGTGGCGACCGACATCGCCCGGGCGCACAACCGTCTCGGCTGGCACTGGTGGCCCGGCTCCAACGCCATCGCCTCCCGGAAGTACCGGGGGCGGCGACCCTGCGTCCAGCGCGGCACCTGCGCCTGGGGCTGCGGGGAGGGGGCGAAGGGATCCACCGACCAGACCCATTGGCCCGACGCCGAGCGCTTCGGTGCCCGCCTGGTGACCGGCGCCCGCGTGCGCGAGATCACGATCGACGGCCGCGGCCTCGCCACGGGTGCGGTGTACGTGGACCGCAACGGGCAGCAACAGCACCAGCCGGCCTCGGTCGTACTGCTGGCCGCCAACGGGATCGGCACGCCGCGCCTGCTGCTGCTGTCGAGGAGCGCGAGCTTCCCCGACGGGCTCGCCAACCGCTCCGGCCTGGTGGGCAAGCGGCTGATGATGCATCCCTTCGGCACCGTGATCGGACTGTTCGATCGCCACTGGCCGAGCTGGCAAGGCCACTGGGGCCAGAGCCTGCAGTGCATGGAGTTCTACGAGACCGACGGGTCGCGGGATTTCGTGCGCGGCGCCAAGTGGGGCCTGCAACCCTCCGGTGGGCCACTGGGAGCCGCGCTGGGCTTCGGTGGCGATCCCGTGTGGGGGACCGCGTTGCACGAGCGGGTCCGCACGAACCTCGGCCACTCAATCATGTGGGGCATCATCGGCGAGGACCTGCCCGACGAGGACAACAGGGTGACCCTCGACAGCGAGTTGGTGGACCCCGACGGCATCCCGGCGCCCCGCATCCAGTACCGGGTCTCGGAGAACTCCCGGCGGCTGCTTATGTTCCAGGCGGCTCGGGCCGTGGAATCGCTCAGCGAGGCGGGCGCCTACGAAACGGTCGTGACACCCCAGGTGCGCGGGACCGGCTGGCACCTCCTCGGGACGGCCCGCATGGGCGACGACCCCGAGAGTTCCGTTGTGGACCGCTGGTGCCGGACCCACGACATCGAGAACCTGTACGTGATCGATGGAAGCGTCTTCGTGACGTCGGGGGGCGTCAACCCGACCGCCACGATCTCCGCCCTCGCCCTGCGGGCAACGGAGCGGCTGATCGAGCAGCGTCGGGAGCAGCGAGTGCCATGACGGGCTCGGTGTGCTCCGAGGACTTCGACGAGACGCTCCGCGCCCAACTGGCACAGATCGCCGACGTGCTCGTGCCCGCCTACGGGGAGATGCCGTCGGCCAGTTCCGTCGGGATCGCAGGAGACCTCCTGGACAAGGCACTGCGGGCCCGTCCCGACCTGGCCGAGGACTGCCGACGTGCCGTGACCGTGTGCGCCGATCCTCCCGGCCCCAAGGCTCTGGAACAGTTGGCCGACGAGGACCCGGACGCCTTCGGCGCGCTCATGGTGCTGGTGCTGGGCGGCTACTACATGAGCAGCGATGTCAAGAAGCTGCTTCACTACGCGGGCCAGGAGGCCCTCCGCATCGACATCGGAGAACTGCCGGCCTACATCGAGGAGGCGCTACTCGACGAGGTGATCGACCGGGGCCCGATCTATCGAACAACACCACCTGACGGACCGCAGAGTTAAGGGGGACATCGTGGTAACGACTCGCTATGGCACTAGGCCGGTGAGGATTGAACAACTCACCGGGCCCTACGAACCGAACGGGCAGCCCGATCCGCATCTCGGGCAGCCCCTCCAGTTCGGGCTGTTCGCCTGGAACATCCAGGGGGGTTCCACCGGCTCCAAGGCTGTCCTGTCGGATCCCGACCGCTACCAGAACTACTGGAAGTGGCCTCTGGCCTCCAAACTCATCACCGAGGCCGAAAGAATCGGCTTCGACTACCAGGTGCCGTTTGCTCGTTGGATCGGGCAGGGGGGCGACACTGATTGGAACGAGACCTGCCTGGAATCGTTGACGGCGGCGGCAGCGGCAGCAGCCGTCACGAGCCGGATGCTGCAGTTCTCCACGGCTCACAGCAACTACGGGTTCCACCCCTTCCACTTCGCCAAATTCGGCGTGACGGTCGACCACATCTCCGGTGGCCGCTGGGGCCTCAACATGGTGACCGGCTACTCGGCCAAGGAATACGCGGCGTTCGGCCACCTCGAACCGCCCGAGCACGACGAGTCCTACCGGCGCGCCGACGAGTTCTTCACGCTCGTCAAGGCGCTTTGGGCCTCCGACGTGCCGATCATCTTCGAGGGCGAGTACTACCAGTGCTACGGCGCCTACGTAAACCCGAAGCCCACGCGCAAGCCGCGCCCGCTGCTCATGCAGGCGGGGCAATCGAAGGTCGGCATCGACTTCGCCTGCCGGCACGCCGAGTGGATCTTCCAGATCCAGCCCGAGATCGAGGCCTACCGGACCGTCGCCCGGGACATCCACGACAAGGCGGCCTCCTACGGTCGGAAGGTGCTCGTGGCCACGCAGTTGTGGCCGATCATCGACAAGACCGACGCAGCGGCGCAGGCCACTGCGGAATGGATCGCCGAGGAGGTCGACCACAAAGCCACGATGAACTTCATCGAGTCGGCCAAGCGCCAGCACATCTCCTCCACGTTCGGGTGGATTGAGGCGGAGGAGGAGAGCGCCGACCCCTACGGCGGGATCGGCAGAGAACTCTTCCTCCGCATGGCGCTCGGGATCGGCGCCCACCAGCTCGTGGGGAGCTACGACACGGTCGCGGAGATGCTGCGAGAGCTGTACGAGGTCGGCATCGAGAGCGTGCTGGTGTCGTTCTTCGACCCGTTCCTCGGCCTGCAGCAGATGGAGGAGGAGATCTTCCCCCGCCTCAAGAAGATGGGGCTGCGCCGCTAGGCGCGAGCGCGACCGACCGCGATGACCATGATCGAGGGCTTCGACGAGGGCAGGGTTGAGCGGGTGCTGCGACCGCTGCTGGAGACGCCGTCGGAACAGACGGACCTCTTCGAGGACGACCCGCAGGTGAGGGCGTTCCTGCAGACGGTCGTCACCGCCCAACTCCGGGAACTGGGCCTGGACACCGCCACCGACGACGCCGGCAACGTGATCACGGAGATCGGCGGCGGCGACGCGCCGGGGCTGGTCCTGTTCTGCTACGCCATGACCCACCCCGCGGGCGGGATGACCGATCCGTTCGTCGCGAGCCGTCTCGCCGACAGTGCCGGCATCACGCGCCTGCGCGGCCGCGGCGCCAGCGAGCAGATGGGCGCGCTGGCGGCCGCCGTGCTGGCCGCTGGAGCCGTGGCCGAACGGGAAGCGGATCTGGCGGGACCGCTCGTGCTCTGCGTCTCGCCGGCGGGGGAGACTGGGCGTCACGACACGGCCCGCAGCTTTCTGGCCGGCTACGAGGGACGGACTCCGCCGGCGGCATGCATCGTTGGAATCGGCACCGACAACGCCATCTGCGTCGCCAATAAGGGGCGCGTCGACGCCACCATCCGGGTGGCCGGGCGGGCGGGACACAGCTCCATGCCCTGGCGAGCCAAGAACGCCATCGAGGGCGCCCGCCGCGTCCTGGCATGCCTGGACGAGATCGCGCTCGCCGGCGACCACCCCCATCTCGGGCAACCGACCCTCACCCCCACAGCCGTGCACAGCAGCCCGAACGCCACGCACACAGTTCCCGACCTCGTCGAGATCGTCATCGACCGGCGCCTCCTGCCGGGCGATGACCCGGAGGCGGCCCTGGCGGACATCCGCCGAGCCCTGGAGAGCATCGACGGGTGGGACATCGACGTCGAACCGGGACCATTGATGTATCCCTCCGAGGTTCCTCCCGAATCGCCGTTCGTAGACACACTGCGAGCGGCGTTCGCGGCCGCCGGAAATCCCGATCCGCCACTCACCTATTCCCACGGCTGCATCGATGCCGGACTGTTCTCGAGTCGCGGCATCCCCGCCGTCATGCTCGGAGCAGGCGAACAGGAGATGTGGCACACGATCGACGAGTCGGTCGCCCTCGCCGCCGTCGCACTGTCAGCCCGGGTCTATGCCGCGGTGGCCCTGAACCTCCTGACCTGACCGCTTAGGGATCCAGGAAGGCGGCGGCCTCGAGAAACGGCGCCGCCGGCAGGCGCAGGAGACACGCCCCCACCTGGCCCCGTCCCGGCTCCCGGTGGGCCAGCCCCGCGTTGGCGAGTGGCGCGATGCCCGTGGCCGCCACCCGGTGGACATCGATCCCGATGGGCGTCCCGCGAAACCCCTCGGAAGGAATGAGGAACCGCGAGCTGGTACCCCGGCAGATGCCACGTAACTCCTCGACGTCGTCGGACGCGGTCAGCGGATCGCCCCCGACGAAGGAGACGATGGACGGCGCGGCCGACAGCGCAAAGGCGCCCAGGCCGACGGTCTCGGCGATGAACGAATCGCCCAGGACGGGCGAGGCGTCGGCCGGCACGTAGCCCTCGAACAGCTTCGGCTCGCCTATCAGAGAGTCGGTCAGGAACCAGCGGTCCCCCGCACCGGTGACCCTGATGCCGAGACTCACGCCGTTGGACGACATCGCCGTGACAACGCCGGGATCGGCCGTCCGGTGGACCGCGTCGGTGACCGCCTTGGCCGCGGCGATGGAGAGGGCCAGGAAGAAGTGCGGGTTGGCGCCCATGTAGGACAGCACGTCGACGGCGTCGTCACGATCGGCGGCAGCCACGATGGCGGGTGCCAGGCGGACCAGCACGGCGGCGCTGGAAGCCACGTTCCGGTTGTGACACTCGTCGCCACGTCGGAGCCCTTCAGCCCAGAGTTCGGGCATGTCCAGCCCGCCGACCGCACCGATCGCCGCATCCAGAACGGGGCCGGCCACGGTTCCCATCCAGCGAAGGCGCCGCAGGGTTTCGGAGTCGTAAGAGCCGAAGCGCAGCGCCCGGCCGAGTCCCTCGTTCAGCGGTGAGAACGCCCGGGAGCCACCGTCGGTCTCCATGACGACGACCGGCATGGACGGGGTCACGACACCCGCCAGCGCCCCGACGCCACCGTTGTCGTGACAGGACGCCAACTCCAGTTCCTGCCCGTCGAGGATCCTCGCGGCCGACTCGGGCGAATCGGCCTCTCTCTCCAGCATCAGCGCCCCGATCAGAGCGCCGCGGAGAGGGCCCTCGATGACGGCGGCGCCCAGCGGCGGCCCGGCGTGCAG
The DNA here is from genome assembly GCA_963668565.2 of Acidimicrobiales bacterium. Lineage (GTDB taxonomy): Bacteria > Actinomycetota > Acidimicrobiia > Acidimicrobiales > CATQHL01 > VXNF01. Next base: position 1,761,600 of record CAXXMX010000010.1, on the reverse strand, counting down.
GTACTTGCGCTCGCCGACCGCGCCGGTCACCTCGCTAGCCGGACGGACGCCGATTGCCGTCACACGCGTCGAGTCGAGCGCCTCGACCGCTGCCCCGGCGGTGTGGTCGCTCATCGTGCCCGCCTCACCGAGGAGGCGGCGGCTCAACTGGTGGGAATCCTCGCCGCCGGTGCCTGTGGATCACCCGCTCAGGTTCCCGCGTCGTCGCCGGACATGCGGATGGCCGCCTCTGCAACGGCATTGACGATGTGCTGGTAGCCGGTGCAGCGACACAGGTTGGAAGCAAGCGACTCGACGATCTCAGCCCGCGTGGGCGACGGGTTCTGACCGAGGAACTCAACGACGCACATGACGAACCCGGGGGTGCAGAACCCGCACTGCAGCGCACCGCAGTCGGCGAAGGCTTCCTGGACGGGATGCAGCGTGGCACCGGCGAGTCCCTCGATCGTGGTGATCTCGTGGCCGTGCGCCTGGACGGCCAGCAGCAGGCACGAACGATGGGCGGCGCCGTCAACGTGGATCGTGCAACTGCCGCACACGCCGTGCTCGCACCCGACGTGGGTCCCTGTCAGCCCCAGTTCGTGGCGGAGGCAGTCCGACAGGAGCATGCGCACGGGCACCTCGACCTCCCGAACCTCACCGTTCACCGTGAAGCCGACGACCCGCGTCTCCTCAGCCATCGCCGATCTCCCCTCCCACCGATCGCCGAGCCGCTTCCAGAGCCCGGCGCGTCACGACCCTGGCCAGCCGCAGCCTGTAGCCGCTGGAGGCGTGGATATCACCCACCGGCGACAGACCCGACGCCACCGACTCCACCGCGGCCGCCAGATCTCCGGCCGCCACCTCGCCGGTCACATCAACCGTGTGGGGGGTGGCACCCACGCCGAAGAGAGACACCCGCGACCGCTCGGGGCACACCGAAACCCCAGCACCGCACATGGCGTAGTCGCCGTGGCGGCGGGCGATCTCCTCGAAGCCGTATCCGGTGGCCTCGGTGGCGGCGGCGGACGGGACGGTGACGGAGACGACCAATTCGTCGGGCCGTCTCGCCGTCTGGAACCACCCCACGAAGAAGTCCTCCGCAGCCACCGCCCGCACACTCGAGCGGCTGCGCAGCGTGACCTCCCCGCCGAGGGCGCAGAGCAGTGCCGGCAACTCTCCGGCCGGATCGGCGTGCGCCACGCTGCCGACGACCGTTCCCCGATTGCGGATCACGGGATGGGCTATGTGGCCAATGCCGGCGCGCAGCAGCGGTGGCAGAACCGGTGACAACTCGGCGCGGCGCTGGCGGACGAGCGCCCCGATCGTCGCCTGCCCGTTGGTCTCACTGATCTCGGTGAGACCTTCCACGCCGTTGAGATCCACGAGATGGCCCACGGTGGCGAGACGCATGTTCAGCAGGGGCATCAGGCTTTGCCCACCGGCCAGAGGGCGGGCCTCGTCACCGTGTTCGGCCAAGAGATCGAGCACCTCGGTGAGCGTGCCCGGGGCGTGGTAACTGAAGCGGGCGGGCTTCACCGTGCCCCCCTCACGATCCCGACTCCTCCAGCAACTCGGCCAGCCGCTCCGGGCTGAGCGGCGTCTCGGTGATCTCGACACCCGTGGCATCCTCGATGGCGCCGATGATCGCAGCCGCGGGGACGATGCAGCCCGCCTCGCCCACTCCCTTGACACCCAAGGGGTTGAGCGGAGAGAGGGTCTCGACATGCTCCACGCGGAATTCCGGAATCTCCGTGGCGTAGGGCATCAGGAAGTCCATGAAGTTGGCGTTCTGCAACTGCCCGTCGCTGTCGTAGTGCATCCGCTCGTAGAGCGCCCCGCCGATGCCCTGTGCCGTTCCCCCGTGCACCTGGCCCTCCACGACAGCCGGGTTGATCATACGCCCGCAGTCGTGGACGATCGCGTAGCGAAGCAGCCGGACCACTCCCGTCTCGCTGTCCACTTCCACGACGGCGGCGTGGGCACCGCTGGCGAACGTGGCGTGCGACGGGCTGTTGTAGGCCGTCGCCTCCAAGCCGGGGGCCACCTCCGACACCGGAGGCGCCTCCTCCTCGCCGCCGTCGCCGATGAACTGCGTCGCAGCCAGGGCTTCCTTGCTGAAGGCGTAGCGCAGCGGATTCGCCAGGACGGCGATCTGGCGGAGCGGGACGCGAACATCCGGCGAGCCCCGCACCGAGACGTAGCCGTCGGTGAACAGGATGTCGGCCTCGTTCGCCTCGAAGATGCGCGCAGCGATCTGCGTGGCCTTGTCGCGTACGAGTTGCGCCGCCTGCGCCACCGCATTGGAAGCCACGACGCCGATCCGGCTGGCAAACGTCCCGGTGGCCCACTTGAACTGGCGCGTATCCCCGGTGCGCACCACGATGTCGTCGAAGGGGACCTGCAGAATCTCACCGGCCACTTGGGCAAGGATCGTGGCGTGCGCCTGGCCCTGCGTAGCGATGCCCGTGGTCACGAAGACCTTGCCCGTGGTCTCCACATGCACGCGGGCGCCCTCGTACGGACCGCTGCCGGTGCCCTCTACATAACAACCGAAGCCGATACCGATTCGCCGCCCCTCGGCGCGCGCCGCGGCCTGCTCGGCGGCGAAACCCTCGTAGTCGACGGCCTCCAGCAGCTTGTCCAGACCCGCGGGGTAGTCGCCGCTGTCGTAGGTGGTGGTCATGCCGTCCTCGTCCATGAGCCCCACCACGTACGGGAACTCGTCGGGCTGGATGAAGTTCCGCCGACGAACCTCGGTCCGGTCCAACTCCAGGTCCCGGGCGATCAGGTCCACCACCCGCTCCATGACGAACGCCCCCTGCGGCATGCCGGCGCCTCGGTACGGCGTCACCGGCACCGTGTTGGTGTAGACCACGTGCATCTCGCTGCTGTACGCCGGGAGCTTGTAGGGCCCGGGCAGCCGGGAGGCGGTGACGATCGGGATGATGATCCCGTAGGGGCAGTAGGCGCCCGCGTCGTGAATGAACTCGTCGTGCAGGGCGAGGATGCGTCCCTCCTCGTCGAACCCGACCCGAACCTCGTGCCACTGGGCTCGCTCGTGATTGGACGCGACGAAATGCTCGAGGCGATCCTCGATGAACTTGACAGGGGCGCCGAGCCGGCGTGCCGCCCAGGGGACCAGGATCTCCTCGGGGTAGAAGACAGGCAGCTTGACGCCGAACCCCCCGCCCACGTCGGGAGCCACGACATCCACCTCGTGCTCGGCCAGATTCAGGTACGTGGACAGCCCCGCCCGGATGGTGCTCGGTGCCTGGGAGGTGTCGTAGACCAGCAGGTGTCCGAACTCGTCGGGTATCGCCACAACCCCGCGGCACTCGATGGGCATTGCCGCGCTGCGCTCCACCCAGAGCCGACGCACGAGCGTCCGAGGCGCGGCGGCCAGCGCCTCCGCCACGTTGCCGTGCTCCTGGACGAAGTGTGCTGCCACGTTGTCGGTCATGTCGGCATGCACGAGATCGTTCCCACCAAAGGCAACCAGCGGGCCCACCACCGCGGGCAACGATTCGTAGGTCACCTCCACCAGTTCTACGGCGTCCTCGGCCGCGTACCGGCTCGTCGCAACCACCATCGCCACCGCCTCGCCGACGAAGTGCACGTGCTCCGCGGCCAGCGGGATCTGGGTGCGCGGCTCGGTCAGGTTGGGATTCGGGATGAGCAGCGGCAGCGCCTGCCGGCCGAGCTCACCCAGATCGGCAGCGGTGTAGACGGCGATGACATCGGGCTGCGCCGCCGCCGCAGCGGTCTCGATACGGAGAATGCGCCCGTTCGCACAGGTCGAACGGACCATGGCCACGTGCAGGCAACCGGGTGGCTCAATGTCGTCGATGAACGTGCCGTGGCCCGCCAGCATGCGCCGGTCCTCGGACCGCCGAACGCGCTCGCCGATCAACCGCGTCGTCACCAATACCCCCCTTCAGTTGTCCCTACCCGGTTTCCCCGCCGGTGCCGGCCCCTTACCGGGCGAGGTCGCAGGCTCGGATTCGTGCCCGCCGCCGGATCTCCCCGACTACCTCCGAAGGGTCAGTTGACCGATACGGCCTCGGGATCAGCACACAGAAGCAGCCGAAGGTCCAGCAGCAAGTTCGTGAACTCGGTGCGCGAGACCAACTCGCGCATGCCGATCTCGCCAAGCTTGCCGTCGATGAGGGCAAGGGCCTGTGCGCGGGTCGTGGGTTCTCGGGTGGCAGATTCGGCGGTTGCTGTCATGGTCCGATCCTATTGCCTCGCACCGGAGGTGTGCGGAGTGCCGGTCTACGCCTCCCGGCACAGACCGGCGACCACCCGGTTCCCCGGTTGTCCGTCTGGAATGCCACAGTATCGGACCGAGGTGAGACATGGGGACTGAACCGAGTGTTGCTGTCTATGACACATCCGCGCAGGAATGGATGAGCCGACGGAAGCTCGAGTACGCCGACCGGTTGGAACAATTCGCGGCGCGCGTCACAGCAGGACCGGTGGACAACGGGCCTGTGGCGGACCTCGGCTGCGGGCCGGGATGGCACGTCGGCGGCCTCCCGCAGCCGGTCGTGGCGCTGGACGCCAGCCGGTCGATGCTGGCGAACGTGGAGCATCCGCTGCGGGTGGCCGGCGATCTCCGCGCCCTGCCCTTCCGGGACCGGTGCCTGCGAGGGGCATGGGCGTCACGGTCGTACATCCATCTGGCCCGATCCGAGATGCCCCTTGCGCTGGCCGACCTGCACCGCGCACTGGCACCAGGCGCCACCGTGGAGCTCCACCTCTTCGAGGGCGACGCCGAGTGGGACGAGCGCCCCGACGACGACTTCCCGGGGCGGCGCTTCTCCCGCTGGCCGGTGCCGTGGCTGCGGGACGTGCTGGTGGGCGCCGGGCTGGCCACCGAGAGCGTCGAAACCCGCAAGAAGGTGCTGCTGGTGGCGGCCCGGCAGCTGCACACGCTCGCCGACACCGTCGGGGCGGGCATGCGCCTGCTCGTCTGCGGGCTGAACCCCAGCGTGTACGCGGCGGACGTGGGGGTGGGGTTCGCACGCGGCTCCAACCGGTTCTGGCCCGCGGCTCTCGCCGCCGGCCTGGTGAGCCGCGATCGCGACCCTCGCCACGCCCTCATCGCCCACGGGATCGGCATGACCGATCTGGCGAAACGACCGACCCGGCAGGCCGCCGAGTTGACCACCGACGAGTACAGCGAAGGTCTGAAGCGCCTCGAACGCCTGGCTGAGCGCCTCGAGCCCGGAGTGGTCTGCTTCGTGGGTCTGGCCGGTTGGCGGGCTGCGGTGGACCGCCGGGCCGCCCCCGGCCCGCAAACCCGCCGCATCGGTGGCCGCCCGGCCTACGTCATGCCGTCCACGAGCGGCCTCAACGCGCGGACCTCCCTCGACGAACTCACCGACCACCTGCGAGCAGCGGCTTCCCTGTGCCCGGGATGAGACCCCTGTGCTTGGCTCGATTGAGGATCGACCACTGGATCGGCTCAGGGCGGCGCAGGGCCGCTCGAGAGGGCTGAAGCCGCTGCGGCATCGGCCACGACGGTGACTCTGGGATGCAGTTGGAGGGCCGAGGCCGGGACCGCGGTGGTCACCGGTCCCTCCAAGGCGGCCCGCAGGGCTATGGCCTTGGACTCACCGGCCGCGACCAGCAGCAAGTGCGCCGCCCGGCGAATCGTGCCGATGCCCTGCGTGATGGCACGGCGGGGCACGTCGGCGGGATCGCCGAAGAAGCGGGCGTTGTCGCGCCGGGTTTGCTCGGAGATGGTCACGACACGGGTGCTCCCCGTCAGCGACGAGCCGGGCTCGTTGAAGGCGATGTGGCCGTTGCGACCGATGCCCAGGACTTGCAGGTCCACGCCGGCGGCGAGCAGGCGGTCGTAGCGGGCACACTCGGCGGCGAGGTCCGGCGCAGCGGTGTGGGGACCGGCGACGGCGCCGGGGGCGAAGTCCACGTGGTCGGCGAGGAGCCGCCGGATCACGTTCCGGTAGGCCTGCGGGTGGTCGGCAGGCAGCCCGAGGTACTCATCGGCCAGGAACGCTCTGACCCCTGCGAAGCTCAGCCCGTCCCGCTGGTGGCGGCGGATCAACTCGGCGTAGAGCCCCGCCACCGAACCGCCGGTGGCCAGCCCCAGCACCGGCGCCGGCGACCGCGACAGGACGTCGTGCACCACATCGGCGGCGAGTGCGGACAGCTCGCCGGCGTCACGGGCAACGAGCAGGCGCAGGCCCCGCCGACCGGTCACTCGGTCGTGCTTGCACCGGTGATGAAGGCCACGAGATCGTTCTTGGTGACCTCGCCGACCGCTGCCTCGGCGGTCTTGCGTCCCTGGCGCAGCACGACGGCGTGGTCGCAAACGTCGATCACCCGCTCCATGTTGTGGGTGATCAGGAGCACCGCCACGCCGCCATCACGAAGGTTCCGGATCAGATCGAGGACGCGCGCCGTCTGCTCCACCCCGAGAGCCGCGGCAGGCTCGTCGAGCAGCACGATGCGCTGGCGCCACGCCACAGCGCGGCCAATGGCGATGGCCTGGCGCTGCCCGCCCGACAGCTGTCCCGCAGCCCGGCGAAGCGACGGGATGCGAATGTCGAGGCGCCCCAGCGTGGCCTCGCACTCGGCGCGCATGCGCTTGTGGTCGAGCAGCCCCAGGCGGCGGCCGATCGGACCGCCTCGCAGGTACTCCCGGTTCAGGAACAGGTTGGCCGCCACGTCGAGGGTGTCGATGACCGCCAGCGTCTGATGCACCGTCTCGATGCCGAGCGTCCGGGCTGCGTCCGGCGACGGGATCGCCCGTCGCACTCCGTCGACGCTGATGGCGCCGGCATCGGGCTGGTACACCCCGGCGAGGCACTTCACGAGCGTGGACTTTCCGGCACCGTTGTCGCCCAGCAGGGCGGTGACACGGCCGTAGTGCAACTCGATCGACACGTCCTCCAGCGCCTGCACCGCCCGGAAGGCCTTGGAGATGCCGGTGGCCGCAAGAGCGAGGGCGCTCATCGGATCCCCCACTGCGCCGGCCGCCCGAGAGTGTCCCAGATGCCGGCGACCGACGGTGCACCACCTGCCACGCCGGACAGGCCAACCATGAATGCCCGGGTCACGAACGCCTGCGCCCGGAATCCGCAGATCACGGTGTCGCCCTCACCCACCTGCCTGTTGCGGGGCGGGTGGAGCCGGGCGTAGTAATCGATGCCCGCCGGATCGGGGAAATCCATCGCCACGGGTGCCTCGGCGAGATCAGATGGATCGGCGGCGACCAGCGCCTTCGGGCTGTAGGGCTCGAACACCGGGTCGATGTAGAGCCCGCCGCCGAAGCAGAGCGGAACGCCGGCATGGAGGTGCGAGACCTCGCTGAGATAACAGATCGCCGGCACCTCGGGCAGATCCCCCATCGCGTGTAGGGGCGTGGTGCCGGTGAGCCCGTGCCCGGGCTCCACCTGTGTGGCGCCCGCCTCGGCGAGCCGGTCCAGAACGGCGGTCGAGGTGGTGCCGGGGGCGTTGATCTCGATCTCGGTGCCTGCACCGAGGTGGCGGCGCGCCAGTTCTGCGGCACGCGCCAGAGTCTCGACGTTGCGCGTCGTGCGCGCACCGTCGGTGGCCGGGTCGAACAGCAGTGCCGGGAAGGTGGTCAACCCGGCGAAGCGCACATCGGGCATCGCGCTCAGCCGATCGAGCATTCCGGTGAACTCGTCCAGCGGTACGCCACCCTCGTGGCCCGGGTAGAACTCGTCGCCGTCGGCACAGACACGGACCAGCAGATTCTGGGTCCGGCCCGCGGCGTTGGCGCCCGAGGCTGCCTCGGCGGCCTTGGAGGCGCTGAACACCGTCCAGAAGTCCGGTTCCAGCGCCGCCGCCTCGGCCGCCTCGCCACGGGGCACCTGCACGAGGTGGCCGAGATGGCCGAGCCGGTGCCCATTGGCCACGATGGCCCGGGCGCACGCCATGTCCACGGCCACGAAGCCGTCGGTACCACCGCCCGCCATGGCATCGAGCGCGCCCGGCGCCCTGCCCACCTGCTTCGTCATGGCGAGGACCGTGAGGCTCCGGCGATGTGCCGCCGCACAGAGCCCGGCCGTATTGGCGGCTACCGCGTCGAGGTCCAGCACGTAGCTGTTCGCCGGAATCTGCCCGGCCCGATGCAGAGCCACGACGGCTTCCAGGAACGAGACGTTGCGCCGTCGCAGCACATCCAGGAACATCGCTCGAGCCTCCTAGCGCTCGCGCCGTTCGCGCATGCTGAGGGCCACGGCCAGCACGATGATGACCCCGCGGGCGATCATCTGATCGGCCACACGCAGCCCCATGAGGATCAGGCCGTTGTTGAGCATCGCCATGATGGCCGCACCGACCACGGCCCCGGCCACCGACCCGCGCCCACCGAACAGGCTGGTCCCACCGATGACGACGGCGGCGATAACTGTGAGCAGGTCGTTCTCGCCCAGATCGTGGCGCCCGATGGCGAGCCGCCCGGCCAGCATCACCCCGGCGAACGCCGCGGCGGTGGCGCTGGCCACCAGGGCACTGATGCGGACGCGGTCGGTGCGGATGCCGAGAGCGTTGGCCGCCTCGCGGTTGGCCCCGGTCGCCAGCACGTGGCGCCCCCAGCGCAGGTGGCGCAGCGCCACGTGCCCGAGCACGAGCGCCACCGCCGTCCAGATCAGCAGCGACGACACCGGGCCGACCGACCCCGCCCCGAACGCCGCGGAGAACGCGTCGTTGCGGATGGGGTAGGACTGTAGGTTGTTCATGTTGCGTGCGATCCCGCTGATCACCCCGAGCATCCCGAGCGTCACGAGGAACGACGGGATGCGGACCTTCACGGCGATGAGACCGTTGAGGAGGCCGGCGGCGACGCCCACGCCCACGGCCGCCAGCGCGCCCGCGAGGAACCCGGCTGCGGTCACCACCTGCGCCGCCACCAGCGACGACAGCGCCACGACCGAGCCGACGGAGAGGTCGATCTCCGCCGCCGCCAGCGCGAACGTCATTCCCACCGCCATCACGGCGATCGGCGCCGCCTGGCGACCGATGTTCAGCAGGTTGGCGGAACTCAGGAATCCGTCGTCGCGCAGGATGATGGCGAAGGCCGCCAGGATGAGGGCGAACGCCAGGTAGACGACGTACTGCTGGAGATCGACGTCGCGCCGGCGTCGGCGTGCCCGGCGACCGCCTTGGGGCGGCGGCTGCCGGGCACGCCGGGCTCGGAGGATGCTCACGAGAGCGGTCCCCGCTCCCATGGGTGAGCGGTCAGGTGATCACCCGAGAGCTTCGAGCACCACCTGCGGCGGATCGGCGGCGAGTGACTGTCGATAGGCCTCGACGATATTGTCCGCCGTGACCGCGATGGCCGGCACCACCACGAAGGCCGGTGCGGGCTTGCCCAGGAGCCCGTAGGCACCCTCGACCGCCATCGTGCGACCCAGGTCGTAGGCCTCGTCAGCGGCGATGCCGACGACGTTGCCCCCCTCGACGAGGTCGAGCGAGACGTTGGTGTCCAAGTCGAGCGTCACGACCGCCACGTCGGATGCGCCTGCGGCACGCAGCGCGGCCAGCACACCGTCGGCCGGGCCGGCAGACCACGGCGCGTAGATGCCGTCGAGGTCGGGGTAGCGCGTCAGCAGCGTCGAGGCGATCTCCTCCGCGGCGGCGGGATCGGCCAGACCCTGGGAGGCCACGATTTCCATGCCGGGGTAGTTGCCCTCGATCCACGCCTTGAACGCCTGGTCACGCTGGTTGGTGACGTAGTAGGGGGCGTCGTGGAAGATGAACCCCACCTCGCCCTCGCCGCCCAGCGCGTCGGCCAGCAGGTCGGCGGCGGCAATGCCCATGGCGGCCAGGTCGTCGGTCACGAGGCCCACGTAGTCGACCCCCTGCACGTAACCCTCGGGCACGTTGGAGAGGAACACCAACTGCACGCCGGACTCCACTGCTGGGCGGAACGCCTCGGCCCCGGACACCGGATCGAGCACCAGGCTGATGATGATGTCGGGGCTCAGGGCCATGACCGTCTCGACGTCGTTGGCCTGCTGCGCGGCGTCGAAGGAGGCGTTGGTCTCGGCGATCACCTCGATGCCGAGATCGGCGAAGGCGTCGCGGGCTCCGTGGCTGACGGCGTCGGTGAACGCCCCGGCGGTGTGCCACAGCAGGGCTGCGGTGTAGCCACCGGCGCGCACCTCGTCGGCCTCGGCGTCGGTGAGGCCGATCTCCGCCGATGAGGTGGCCTCCTCCCCGCCCGGTCCCTGCGTCACGGGCGCCTCGAAGGCGGGTGCCGGCGGCGGCTCGGGAGCAGGGGCCGGCGGCTCCGGCGCAGGCGCAGGCGGCTCGGGGGCGGGCGCGGGCGGCTCAGGTGCGGGCGCCGGGGGTTCCGGCGCGGGCGGCGCAGGCGCGGCCGGCTCAGGTGCAGGCGCCGGTTCCGGCGCGGGCGCAGGCGCGGCCGACTCGGGAGCCGGCGCGGGTGCGGGTTGCGGTGCCGACGATCCGGAGTCGTCGTCCCCCCCCCGCAGGCTGCGGCGAGCAGGCCAATGGTGGCCAGTAGCGCAACAGCTGTCAGCAGTCGCAGTCTTGTGGGTTTGGCTTTCATTCACCCCTCCTATACAGGTGTTGTCTGCAGCTTCTGTACGCCGCACCATGACGCCACGAAGTGCGCCAGGCTGCGGGTGGCAGATATGAGTTCGTCGATCTCGAGACGCTCGAACGGCGTGTGGCAGTGAGAGATGTCGCCCGGCGCGAAGTAGACGCCGGGGATGCCCAGGGCTCGCAGGAACGGCTTCTCGGACCAGTACGGGGCACCCTCGACGCGGGCGGCCCGCCCGGTGGTGGCCTCGATGGAGCGGCTCAACCCGGTGACCCCGGGGTGGTTGGCGGAGAGCTCGTCGGGAGTGCCGCCGACGGCATGGTCACGGGGTGCGCTGAAGTCGAGCTCGAGCGTCACCCCGTGGTGCCTGGCTACTGTCTCGCCGATCTCTTCGATGGCCGAGGCCGCCTCGGCAAGATCCTCTCCCGGCAGGATCTTGCGGATCAGCGACAGTTCGAAGCGACCCGGCACGGCGATGTTCCCGCCCGCCGAGACCCGCGTCACCAGCAGGAACGCCTCACCCAACAACTCGTGGGTGCCCTGAGAGCGAAGCTCGGCGGAGTGCTGCCACAGATCCGCCAACAGCGCGTGCCCGGCCCGCAGCGCGTCCACGCCCAGCTCGGGGGTGCCGAAGTAGGCCGACCGCCCAACTAGGGCGATGTCTGCGATCAAGAAGCCCATCTGCGCCGTGTACACCGCCGAGGTGGTGGGCTCGGTGTAGACGGCGAAGTCGGCCGGCGGACCGTCATCGCCGGCCGCCCCGAAAACGTCGCGCACCGCCGCCCGCATACCCGCCGAGACACCGGAGCCTGGTTGGCCGGACTCCTCGTCGCACACGAACAGGGCCGTGACCGGACCGCCGGGCCGGTGGCCGCTACGGCGCACGGCGCGCAGCGCCTCGATGACGGCGCAGACACCCGCCTTCTGGTCGGCCACGCCGCGGCCCCAGATCTCACCGTCGATGACGTGCGCCCCGAACGGATCGGCCCGGTCGGTGCCTTCCCACTGGTGGTACCAGTCATCGACCGCCACCGTGTCGAGGTGCCCGGCCAGCACCAGCGACCGGCCGCCACCGGGGACTCCGGCAAAGGCGTACACATTGGGGCGTCCCGGGGCCACGTCGCTGGAGCGCACCTCGTCCCAACCCCCGGCGGCGATCTGGTCGCGCACCCACATCGCGAACTCCGCCTCGTCGCCCGTGACGCTGGGAATCCGTGTGGCGCTGCGCACGAGTTCCACGAGGCCGTCGGCGTCGACCGCGTCGGCCACGGCGGCGGCCACGTCGCTCACCGGTGCGCCTCCCGATGTTCGCGGCCGTCCAGTGCCCGCTCGACCAGCGTGGCGCGCAGCGAGCGCAGCGCCAGTGAGATCGCCCCGAGGAACGTGGCGCGCCGGCCCAGTGTCGACGGGGCCAACTCGGGCGGATGCGCCAAGAGGCCGTCGAGTTCCCCGGCGACCGCCTCTACGAACACGGGGTTGGCGCCCACGCCGCCGCCGAACACGATCAGCGCCGGGTCGTTGATGAGGCACAGGTGCGTCACGGCGTACGCCATGGCACCGGCCGCCTGCGACAACGCGTACCCGGCCGCCTCGTCGCCGTCGGCGGCGGCACCGAAGATGTCGGCCACCTCCGCGCTGTCGTCCAGAACCGACGACCGCCCGTTGCCCACCGCCCGGCTGAAGATCCGGCGAATGGCCGGAGCGGATGCCAGGTCCTCCAGCGTGGCTCGGCCACCGTCCCCCGTAGGGCCGCCCGTGGTGGGGAGGAGGAGCGACCCGAGCTCACCCGCAGCGCCGCTGCCGCCGCGGTACAGCTCGCCGCCGATGATGAGCCCCGTGCCGATACCGGTACCGATTGAGACGGCGGCAAAGTCGGAGTGTTCGACTCCGGCGCCGGCTTCACCGACCGCCGCCAGGTTGACGTCGTTGTCGACCTGCACGGGCACTCCCAGGCGATCCGACAGGTGCCGCGCGATGCTGAGGCCCTCGAAGCCGGGCAGGTTGAGGGCCATCTCCACGCTGTCGGTGGAAGAGCGGTACACCCCCGGCACCCCGACGCAGGCATTGCGCAGCTGTCCGGGCCTCCCGCCGCACTCGTCGAGCAGCCGGAGGGCAGTCTCCGCCACCGCGTCGGCGGCAGCGGTGGCATCGGGTGGCGTCTCGATCATCTCCTCGACCACCGGTCGCCCCAGTAGGTCGGCCACCCCGACGATGATCTTCGTGGCACCGATGTCGGCCCCCACGACGAGGCTCGAGTCCGGCACGATCTCGTAGAGCGCCGCAGGGCGACCGATGCCCCCGCTGAGGATGCCGGGATCGGCCAGTCGCATGAGACCGGCCGCCTCGAGGTCGCCTACGAGGGCCGAGACGGTGGGCTTCGAGAGACCGGTGGCCCGGGCCACGTCCGCCCGGGAGATGCTTCGCGGGGCGACGTCCAGGACGACATCGGTGATCCTCCGGCTGTTGATCAGCCGCAGCAGGCTCGAGTCCGACCGGCCGCGCATAGTTTGTCAGTCTAACTTACTAACTATGCCTGTCAAGTAGGGCGGTCGGGATCCGTCGATGGGTCTGGCCAGCCGGACGCGCCGGCTACAGGGTGATCTCGGATCGCACGCCGCGCATGTCCATCTCGAAATCGAGACCGAGGACAGGGGGCCGCGACCTGCTCCAGACCAGCCCGTGACGCGTCGCCGGCCCGATCCTCGGCACCACCGTGTCCTCCAGCAGCCCTTCGAGCAGGTGCACCGTGTACACGTCGACTGCCGTGATGAGATCCCAGTCGGCGCCCAGGCCGAGAAGGCGGGACTCCATGACGCCCATCACGTGATCGGCCTTCTCCCGCATGGCGTCGGGCCCGGACTCGCCCTTGCGGATGATCGTGTCCTCGTCCAGGGCCGCCTCCCGCAGCTCCCCGGCGCCGGCGACGACGAACGTCATCGGGGCATCCTCGGTGGCGGGGGCCGTGTAGGAGAAGGCGTGCAGGACGGGAACAGCCGGCGGGTGATCAGCCGGAGCCACATTCGTCCGGGCGATGGGGTTGAGGTCGCCGACATAGAGGTCCCACGACTTGACCAGGTCGCAGTAGCCCACGTTGAACTCGATGAATCCCGCCATGGTGAACGGGGTCGGTGAGCGAAGCTGGATGCCGCAGAGGGCATGACGCTCCCGACCGACCTCGGCCAGGTGGGAGTCGATCCTCTCGAAGCCCTCCCGCCAGGGAAGCGGGGTTCGCAGGGTCGCGTGGACCATCTCATGGCCGGGGTCCGCAACGACACCGCACGAGTAGGGATCGATTCCGCTGAGGAAGTGGTATCCGCCTCGGGGATTGGCAAGCAGCATCACGGTGGTCTCCGTCTCCTAGGGCAGGGCGGCGTGCAGGATTCGCTCGTAGTCGGCCTCTTCGGTCGGGAAGGTGGCCACCAGGCGACCCTGGCTCATGACGTGGATCAGGTCGGCCACCGCGAGCAGTTCCTCGAACTCCGATGACGCGACGACCACACCGAATCCGACGTCCCGCGCCAGCTGGCGGACTAGCGCCAGGATCTCCGCCTTCGCCGCCACGTCGATCCCCTGTGTGGGCTCGTCGAGCAACAGAACTCTGGGGTTCGACACGAGCGCCCGCGCCAGTGCAAGCTTCTGCTGGTTGCCGCCGCTGAGGTTGCCGGCGAGGACCTCCGTGTTGGCCGGCCGGATCCCCAGCGCATCGACGTATTCCCGGGCAAGCTGCCGCTCCTTGCGGATCCGGCGCATTCCGGCACGGCGCGCCGTGGAGTGAACGGGCAACGTGAGGTTGGCCCGCACCGACAGACCCGGGACGATCGCCGAGGCGCGGCGATCGGCGGGCACCAGAACCACGCCGGCCCGGTAGGCGTTCCGCACCACGGCCGGGTGAAGAGTCTGGCCACCGACGGCGATCCGGCCACCGTCGTAGCCGTCGACACCCGCAATGGCGCGCAGCAGATGGCCGTGGCCGGAACCCTGAACACCTGCCACCCCGACGATCTGCCCCGAACGCACGCTCAACGTGACATCGGTGAGGTTGGGGGCGCTCGTCAGGCCGTCCACCTCGAGCAGGGGCTTGCCGTTCGTCGTCCCCGCCGCCGGGGAGCGGAGCGTCGCCGGCTCGGCCGGCGCGGCCGGCTCGCGGTGGCCGAGCCTGCTGGTCTTGGTCATGAGGGCGACGATCTTGTCCTTGTCGAGCTCGGCCCGCGGGAAGGTGCCGACGGCTCGACCGTCGCGCAGCACAGTGATCCGGTCGGCGATGCCGAGAACCTCGGTCAGCCGGTGGCTCACATAGATGATCGCCTTCTGCTGATCGCGCAGCACGCGGAGCCGCTCCAGCACGCCGCTCGTCATCGGCGCCGGGATCTCAACCGTGGTGGGCGCCGACATGTCGAGCGCTATCAAGCTCAGCGCGCAGTGGTTCGCTTGGGGGCGGGACGGGAGAGGGCGACCATGGGTCGACGTTAACGGCGCGGCTACGGATCTCCGAGATGCAACGCGTGACAGCGGGGACGCGGCGTGCGTAACGTCGAGCGCTGCGAACCGGAGTGCCCGACATGCTGCCCCAGGCTGGCCGAGACCACGGACCGGAGCGTTCCGAGCCCGATCCTCCCGGCACGCCCGCCGCGAATCAATCGCGCTCGAGGTGATCGTGCTGGTGCAGGTGGTGGTGGCGCTTGCCCGCTGGTGCGGTTGACGGGCGCGGCGAGCGAACTCAGCGGCCCCCCGGCGGGGTCTTCGACCGCACCAGCGCGTTCGGTGTCTCCGATGTGCCTGGACGCGCCGATTGGATCCGCCGGTGGAACGGGAAAGAATCATGGCCCGAGATTGGAGCGCCGATGAGCGGAGACGACAGCCAGTCAATCGCTTGTACCCGTTTTCGTATTACGTGCTGCACCGTCGCCCACCCGATCTGGCTACGAGAAGCCGAGGGCGACAGCATTGCCGCCCGAGCAGGCGACATTTCCGTCTGATCAGGCGACGATGTTGATAGGCAAAGTAATAATGTACGGGGACAAGACCACAAACGCCGAGGTCAGCGTCCTAATATGGAGCATCGGGCGTGCGCCGAACTCGAACGCACCTCCGCCCGCGGGATGAAGGGCGCGGTGGTGTTCTGCGCCAACCTGCCTGGCGTCCCGCCGTATCGCGACCCCGCCTACGACCCGCTCTGGCAGACGGCGATCGAGACGGACAACCCGATCATCCTGCACATCATCACCGGCAATGAGCGCGACCCGTTCACCCTCAACAGCGACGAGCTCGGCGAGGCGGCCGCCATGACGATCGCGGTTCTGCAGGAGGTCCAACCGACACTCGCCAACGAATTCGTCTTCGGTCGCATCCTCGACCGGTTCCCGGAGCTCAAGGTCCAGCTCGGCGAGTACGAGGTGGCCTGGCTGCCGAACTTCATGTGGCGGCTCGACCAGTTGGAGAACGACTACCCGGCCGCTTGGGGCTTGCGCGATCTCGCCACCCCTGTCCGTGACCTCGCCCTCAAGCGCGTCTATCACACCGCCATCGACGACCCCTACATGAACCAGGTCGTGGAGTTGCTGGGCGAAGACATGAGCCTCTCGTGGGGATCGGACTTCCCCCACGTGCGCTGCACGTTCCCCAACTCGCGCAGCATCGTGGAGGATCGCGTGGCGGGAATGTCCCAGGAGACGGTCGACCGGATCGCGTTCAAGACCGCGGCCGAGCTTTACAGCATCGACTTACCCGTGACCGTCTGAACTCACGATTCGATGGCAACCGAACCCGGGGCTGTCGTTGTGACCGGCGCAGGCACCGGCATCGGGCGACGGTCCTGCGAGGTCCTGGCTGACGCCGGCCATCCCGTCGCAGCGCTCGGCAGGCGCACCGAGAAGCTGCGCGGCTATGAGACCAGCGGCGAGATCAGGGGATTCAGTTGTGACGTGCGCGAACCCACCCAGGTCGCCGAATGCCTGGAGGAGATCCGATCCTCGCTCGGCACCGTTCACGGACTGGTCAACGCGGCGGGGACCATCATCGAACAGTCCATCGAGGATCTGACACTCGATGTCCTGCGTGAACAGTTCCGGACCAACGTCGAGGGAACGATCATCATGATCCAGCAGTGCCTCGATGATCTCAAGCGAACACGCGGTGCCGTGGTCAACTTCAGTTCGATGCTGACCCGCCGGCCGCTCCCCAACACTGTGGGCTACACGGCCACCAAGGGGGCGATCGAGGGGCTGAGCAAGGCGCTCGCCGCCGAGCTGGCATCCCACGGCGTGCGGGTCAACGTGATCCGTCCATCGCTCGTGCGCAGCGACATCTACATCGATGCCGGCATGCCGCCGGAGGACTACGATCGGATGCTCACAGACCTCGAGTACATCTTCCCGCTCGGCCGCGTCGGTGAACCGGACGATGTTGCCGGGCTGGTGCGCCTGCTGATCTCAGCCGAGTCGACATGGATCACAGGCACCGAGTTCAACGTCGACGGTGGACGAGCGATTGGGTGAACTTATGCCGTACGCAAACGTCAACGGGATCAGAGTGCACTACGAGGAGCGGGGGCAGGGCGATCCGATCGTATGGGTCGCCGGAACGGGTATCGGTGGCGGCGTCTGGGACCTCTGGCAGACCCCGCACTTCGAGAAGCGCTACCACTGCATCACCTTCGACCTGCGCGGCGCCGGCAAGAGCGACTCGCCCGAGACCGGCTATTCGGTGGACACCTTCACCCGCGACGTCGTCGGCCTCGTCGGGCACCTCGGCCTGGCACCAGCCCACTTCGTGGGTGTCAGCCTCGGCTCTGCGATCATCCAGGAGTTGGCGCTGGGGTGGCCCGAGTTGGTCCGCTCGGCGACGCTGGTGTCGACGTGGTCGTCGACCGCGCGGGAGCACCACATCCGTCGCTGGTTCGAGGCTCGCCTGCTCACGCTTCGCTCCGAGGCACCCATCGAGGTCTTCCGGGCGTTCGCCTTCTGGATGTCCTCACACACGGTCATCGACCTCGAACCCGATGTCCAGGCGCAGGTCGAGGAGTGTTTCGCCGCCAACTCCAGCGCCCAACCGCTGCACGCCTACGTCGGGCACTTCGAGGCCGACATGCGCCACGACACCACCGACCGCCTGGGCGGGATCACCTGTCCCACGCTGGTCGTCTACGGCGAGGAGGATCTCATCACGCTGCCCCGCTACAACGAGACGGTCGCCGAGGCGATCCCGGGAGCGCGACGCCGGGCGATCCCCAAGGCTGGACACTTCATGTGGGTCGAGCGGGGCGCCGAACTCAACGAGGCGATCGACGAGTTCCTGCGCGATGTCGAGTCCGCTGAACAAAGGAGTTAGCCGTGGCGACAAGACAGGAGATCCGTGTCGAAGGAGCGAGCGAGCCGATCAGCCACTACACCGACGCGGTCCGCTTCGGTGACCTGCTGTTCGTGTCGGGGATCGCTCCCTTCGACAGCACCGGTGAGGTGGTCGGCGAGGGCGACGTCGTCGCCCAGACGCGCCAGGTGCTGCAGAATCTGCTCGACGCCTTGCGAACTGTCGGCGCCGACATGAGCGATGTGCTCAAGGTCACGGTGTTCCTGATCGACATCAACGATCGCCAGGCCATCAACCCCGTTCGCCAGGAGTTCTTCGGCAACGCCCGGCCGGCGAGCACGCTGATCGAGATCAGCGCGCTGGCTGACCCGAAGATGCTCGTCGAGATAGAGGCCGTCGCCGGCATCCCCGAAGGAGCGCAGTCATGAACAACGGATATCGCCTGGACGGCCAGATCATCGACGGGACCGGCGCGGCCGCAATCGCCGACGGGACGGTGATCGTCGTCGGCGACACCATCGAATGGGTCGGAGAGACCGCCGCCCTGCCCGAGAAGTACGCGGCCATGGGACTCGAGCACGTGACCGGTGAGGGCCGCACGATCATGCCCGGCATTGTCGACGCCCATGTCCACACCTCCTTCGGAGAAGCTCGATCCGAGGAGGAGTTGGCGCTCTACACGCCGGTGGAATATCGCTCGATGCTCGCCGCGTGGAACGTCCGTAAGGTTCTGCGCGCCGGTGTCACGAGCCTCTCGGACCCCGCCACGACGTTCAACATCTCGGCCTGCCTCCGCGACGCCATCGAGGCGGGGATCGTCGAGGGCCCGCGGATGGCGGCCGCCGGCCGGCAGATCACCAGCCGCCAGGGTCTGGAGGACGCCTTCCCCAGCTGGATGGAGTTCCCCAAGGGCCAGGCCGGGGTGCTCGTCAAGAGCCGTGACGAGATCGTCGAGGAGATCCGCCTGCAGGTGAAGGACGGCGTCGACGTCATCAAGGTCTCCGGGTCGAACGACTCGGCGGTGACCGCCGGTCCGGTGGAGGGCATGGCCTTCACCGAGGAGGAGTTCACGCTCATGGCGTCGGAGACCCACCGGCTCGGTCGGAAATGCACCGTGCACGCGCGCACCGCGCAGTCGGTCCAGGCCTGCGCGGCAGCCGGATTCGACTGGCTCCAACACGCCTCGTACATGGACTCCGAGGGCCTCGATCTGGTTCTCGAGAAGCAGATCCCGATCGTGCCGGCGCTCACCCTGCTGGTGAACCTCCTGGCGTCCGCGGGTGACGCCGGCGCCAGCTCGCTCGACGTCTTCAAGCGAGAGGTGGACGCCGCCAGCGAGAACCTGGGGAATGCCTTCAAGCAGGGAGCGACGCTGATCTCGGGATCCGAGACCGGCTGGTCGCTGGTGCCCTACGGCGAGTGGCACGCCTTCGAGATGGAGATCCTCGTGACCCACCTCGGCCTGTCGCCCCTCGAGGCGATCCACGCCGGAACCGGGGCGGCAGCCGTGACGGTGCCGAAGTGGGCGGACTGCATCGGCACCCTCGAGCCCGGCAAGCTCGCGGACGTTCTGGTGCTGGACGCCGATCCGCTCTCCGACATCCGCGTGCTGCAGTCACCGTCGAGGATCGCGATGGTCATGAAGGGGGGCTCCCCGGTGGACATCGAGACGCCCATCCCCGAGCGCAAGGAGTACTCGTGGGAGCGGAACAAGATCTACCTCCAGGGGCGGTTCCACTATGACGAGTCCCTCAATCAGGGCTTTGTGACGGATCAGTGAAACGTGGGAGAAGGAAATGACCGATCTTGAGTGCGTTGACGGCGTTGTCGCCTCACCGGAAGGTCAGCTGACCGTCGGCCTGTATTCGTTCGCGCGCGTCGTCGGCGACACCGTGTACATCGCGGGGCACACCGCTCTCGCTCCTGACGGATCGGTGGCCCATCCCGGCAACCCCGAAGCGCAGATTCGCTACACGCTGGACGGCATCGCGGCGACCCTCGCCACGGTCGGTGCGACGCTCAACGACATCGTGCAGCTCCGGCTGTACCTCACCGACCTGCGCGACCGCGAGCGGATCCTGGCGATCCGGCGCGAGTACTTCGAGGCGCCGTACCCGGCTTCGACCCTGCTCGGAGTCACCGCGCTCGCCCTCGAAGGGCTCACGGTGGAGGTCGACGGCGTGGCGATCATCCCGCAGAGTGATTGACAACAGGTCGAACTACGCCCGGCGTAGCGACCGGGCCATCTCCTACCAGCTTGCCGGAGACGGTCCGGCACACCTGGTGCTCCTGGCGGGGACCGGTCTCCCGGGCGCCTACTGGACGCTTGCCCAGACACCGGCATTCGGCGAGTGGGCGACGTGCCTGCTGGTCGACAACGCGGGCACGGGTCGATCCGATCCGCTCCGGGACGGTGACTGGACCCCGGCGGCCATGGCTCTCGACGTTGCCGCCGTCCTCGATGACGTCGGTTGGCGGAACGCTCACGTCGCGGGACATTCGCTGGGTTCGGCCATCGCGCTGGCCCTCGCCGCCTCCGAACCGGAGCGAGTCGCCTCACTGTCCTTGCACAACACGTGGGCGGCAACCTCGACTGCGCCACACATCCGCGCCTGGCTCGAGGCCCGCCAGGCGACTGCGGCGGCGAACAATCCCGATATCTGGATGCGCTACGCGTTCTTCCTGGTGTCGCCGCAGCATTTCGCCCGCCACGGGTTCACATCAGGCGCGCTGGGTGAGGTCGCGGCACTGATCAGCAGGATGGGATCGGGATCGCACGTCGGCCAGTACGACGCCGGGCTCGCCCACGATGTCGCCGATCAACTCGACTCGCTGCGTGCGCCGACGCTGGTGACGGTCGGCGAATCCGACTTCGTGACGCTCCCCGAATACGGACGATCATTGGCTGACGCCGTCGCGGGTGCGGAGTTCGTGGAGCTTCCGGACGCAGGTCACATGGCATCGCTCGAACAAGCGGCTTCGTTCAACGAGATCCAGCGGCGTTTCGTCGAGCGCGCCTCCTGATGCCCGCACCGTCGGTGGAGATCACCGGGGGAGGCCTGGCGGGACTCGCCTGCGCGATCGCCTTCGCAGAGCGGGGGTGGAAGACACGAGTCTGGGAACAGGCTCCCACTCTGCGCTAGTTGGGCGCCGGGCTGTACGTGTGGGAGAACGGCCTACGGACACTGGAGGCACTGGGTGTCTACGACGAACTGATGCCGACCTCACATCCGGTCCATCATTTCGACGTGCGGGACGAACGCAGGCAGACCGTCGAGAGTTTCGAGTACTCGCATGAGCCCGGTCATCGTCTGACGACCATGCTGAGACCGCTGCTGCACAGCGCGTTGCAGCGGCGAGCGTCGGACCTCGGCGCAGAGATCGTCACCGGCGCGAGAGCGGTCGCGGCCTCGCCGGCAGGCGAACTCACCTTCGAGGACGGCCGCACCATCAAGGCGGATCTCGTGGTGGGCGCCGACGGCCTTCACTCGCGGATCCGCGACTCGGTCGGGCTCCTCAGCCGGAAGCGGATCCTGCGCGACGGCGCCACCCGGATGCTGATCCCCCGAACGGAAGCCGAGCGGCGGGAACCGGAGACTCAGCGCTGCATCGAGTACTGGTCGAGAACCCGGAGGGTCCTCTACACCCCCTGTCACCACGATTGGGTCTACCTCGCGGTCTGCGCCCGTAACGACGACGCCACAGCCCGTCGGATTCCGATCGATGTCGACAGCTGGACCTCGTCCTTCCCTCACCTCGAATCCTGGTTCCGCCGCGTCACCCCCGACACCGAAGCACGCTGGGATTCCTTCTCCATGGTCCGACTCAAGTCGTGGCACAACGGGCGGGTGGCGATCGGCGGGGATGCCGCCCACTCGCAACCGCCGAACCTCGGCCAGGGTGCATGCCTGGCAATGTCCATCATGCTGTCGCTGGCGGTCTCGGCCGATCGCCACCGGCACGATCTCGAGCGCGGTCTGGCGGAATGGGAGGTGCGGGAACGACCGCTGGTGGAGCACACGCAGCGCTGGTCGGCGTTCTGGGGACTGCTCTCG
The DNA here is from genome assembly GCA_963668565.2 of Acidimicrobiales bacterium. GTDB lineage: Bacteria > Actinomycetota > Acidimicrobiia > Acidimicrobiales > CATQHL01 > VXNF01. Next base: position 1,739,700 of record CAXXMX010000010.1, on the reverse strand, counting down.
ACAACCTGCCCGCCAGGATTCGAGCGAGTACGCTCGCCGTTCGTAGCGTGGATGGGCAGCCGAAAGTGGGTCTACACGAACCTCGGAAAGACCAGTGCGCACATCCCAACGGGAACAGAGCACTTAGGACATCGCGATGAGCAGACCTGATGAGTACGTCTTCTACGGGCGGGTGATCGATGGCACGGGCGCTCCGGCCATCGAGAACGGCGCGGTGGCGGTGCTCGGGGACCGCATCGCGTGGGTCGGTCCGAGAAGCGATCTTCCCGAGCAGTGGGCGCAGAACGATGCCGCGGAGATCACCGATGCCGGGAGCGGCACCATCCTGCCGGGCATCGTCGATGCGCACTGCCACATCTCCTACGGCGAGCCGCGCAGCGAGGAGGAACTGGCGATGTACGGCTCGGCCGAGTGGCGGGCCATCCTTGCCGGCTACAACGCAGGGAAGGTCCTGCGTGCAGGCGTCACGAGCGCGTCGGACCCAGCGGCGGTGTATCGGGTCCCGGTCGCGGTCCGCGACGCCGTCGACGCCGGACTCGTCGAGGGACCGCGCTTCGCCGTGGCCGGCCCAGAGATCACGACCCATCAGGGGCTGGGCGACGCCTTTCCGAATTGGATCGAGAACCCGGTCGGCAATGCCAGCATCCTGGTGCGGAACAAGGACGAGATCCTCGAGACCGTTCGCCTGCAGATCAAGGACACCGTGGACTTCGTCAAGGTCGCCGGGTCCGGCGACGCCACCAGCTACTACAACCCGCTGGTCGGTTGCTCGTTCCGTCTCGACGAGCTCGAGCTGCTCGCTGACGAGGTCCACCGGCTGGGCAGGAAGTGCACGATTCACGCCCGCTCGGCGGAGTCGGTCACCTTCGCCGCCAAGGCGGGCTTCGACTGGATCATGCACGCCTCGTTCATGGATGACGAAGGCTTGGAGTTGGTGGCGGAGAAGAAGATCCCGATCTGCCCGGCGCTGCCGCTCCTGGTCAACGCGCTCGACGCGGTCGGCGCGGAGATGTCGGCTGCGTCGCGCGACGGGCTCAAGCGGGAGATCGACGAGGGCGCCGAGAACGTCCGGCGGGCCTACGAGGCGGGGGTTCCCATCGTGGCCGGCTCCGAATCGGGTTTCTCGCTGACCCCGTACGGGCACTGGCACGCCAAGGAGATGGAGATCCTGGTGACTTACGCCGGGCTGACGCCGCTCGAGGCGATCTCAGCGGGCACACAGAAGGCGGCGGTCACGCTCCCCCGCTGGGAGCACGAGATCGGCAGCCTGGAACCCGGAAAGCTCGCCGACGTCATCGTGGTCGACGGCGACCCGTCGAGGGACATCTCCGTGCTCGGCCGGCGCAAGCTGCTCAAGATGGTCATGCAAGCAGGCCGCCAGATCGACCTCACCCCGATGCCCGATCGCCTACAGCAAAGGTTCGAGAAACAGCACGTCTACTACGATGGCCTCCACGTCAACACCGGCTGAACCCGCGGCGACCCTCAGCCGAACGGACACCGAGCCCATACATGAGCGCAGAAGCAGTCGCGCGGCTCTGTGACACGATTTCGGGCAGTTCACTCGAAAGCGCGGCGGCATTGGCACAGGCCGAGCTTCCATTCGACTTGTTTGATCGAACCAAACGCTCGATGCCAAACGCTCTCTCTCGGATGCCGAGAAAGTGTCGGTGTTCCTGCGTGACGGCTTCATCGATCGGTACTCCGGGAAACGGTTGGTGTTCCCCGGAACGCTCCGACTACTCTCCCACCTCCTGCCGGAAGAGATCCCATACCACCCGAACTGGAAGTACTCAGAATGCCACATGCTGTTCTGGCATCTGTACCCAACCGTCGACCACGTCGATCCCATCGCTCGTGGAGGCTCAGACACGACCGACAACCTGGTGTGCACATCAATGCTCACAAACGATGCCAAGAGCCATTCGACACTGGAGGAACTCGGCTGGCAAACTCGCCCGCCGGGATCGCTGCACGACTGGGATGGCTTGTTGAGCTGGTTCATGGCTTACGCATCAGACGACACGAGTGTTCTTGAGCAGCAATTCATCAAGCAATGGCACCATGCCGCCCAGCGGGCGCTCGCGTGCTCCGACCCGCGACAACTGCCGATCGCGCTAAGACCGTTTGGCGGTGCATGAGGTTGCTCGGCCGTGAACTCAGATCCCCGCTCCAGGAACAAGGCTGCTAGTAGCGCTCAGACACTGCGACAGCGTCATGGCCACGCTGACGCAGCCAGGTGCGTTGCACCACGCAGCAAGTTCCCGAGGGCAGGACTACTATAAAGTCTTTAGAGTACCTTCTAGTAGATCCCTCAGCCGATGAGAAAGCCCTGGTCACGGCGATGCGATCACTCATCTAGCACAATCGCCACTCTTAGTCTCAGTCCACGCGGAGCTTCCAATACGCCCGCGGATCCTTCTTCGACTTGCCCACCCACTCGATGAGCCCCTCCCGTTCGAGCGCCTGGAGTTGTCGCAGCACAACCGGGCGCGAGCTGCCGGTCGCCTCGACCACTTCTCCTGTGCTGAGGCGGCCAGCTTCGCGGATCAGGCGGAGAACACCCCGGGCAGCCCGGGGGAGCCGATCCTCCAGGGCCCTGTCCACGACGACCGAGGAGAGCGTCAGGCGGACACTTCCCGCAGTCTGGGTATAGCCCGGATCGGCCAGACCGGCAAGCCTCATCTCCTCGAAGATCCGGCGGATGCCCTCACCGAGTTCCTGGGCAAGGCGCAGATCGGCACAGACTCTGGCCACTCTTGGATTCCGGGCGAAACGAGAGATCTGCAGGGGATCCCGCATGTCCACGACCCCCGGGAAGCGGCCGGGGCTCTCGATCTCGACACGGTCATCGAAGATTTCCACCCTGATGTGGTCACCGCTGATGCTGTAGGACCGGTGGATCACAGCGTTCACGAGACCCTCGAGCCAGGCCTCGGTCGGAATCAGCGGGATCCGTTCGAACCGGTCGCCTCCGGCGAGGGCACGTCGCGCGGGAAGAGCGTCGGAGATGGCCTGCCGGGCCTCACCGAGGAGCAGGGGGATCGGACCCTCGATGCGCACGTCGGAGAGAAGCTGCTGCCTCGCTCCCGTGCCGCGCTCGGTGCCACCGAATCGAAGCACGCGAACGGATGCCTCGGGGAGCCAGCGCTGTGGGTTGGCGCCGAACAGCAACACAGCCGCCACGGTGAGTTCCCCAGAACGAGTGAGCAGGCCGCGGGCGTCGAGCAGTCTCTCAGGATCAGGATGCTCCAGCTTGTCGGCATAGTTGTCCAAGAGATCGCGATTCAGATCGTCCACTCCGGCACCGGCCACGGGCGTGACCTCGTAGGACGCCTGTCCCTTGTCATAGAGCAGTTCTTGCCGCTGCGAGTACGTGAGCCGGCGGTTGTCATCTCCGACCCGCAGATAGACCTCGTCCTTCCGGTTGGTGTGGACCTGCTCCGAGACCGCTACCTCGACGAGGAAGAGCCGGTCTCGCTCGCCCCGGGCACTACGACACTTCACGAGTCGGGACTTGTGCGGGACCGTAGGCACCGTGAAGTCGATCGCAGCCTGCTGCCAACTTGACAATTTGGCCGGTCCTGCGGCAGCGATCCCCTCGACCGCACCCTTCGAGAGTCCGACGACGACCGTCCCGCCCTCAGCGTTGGCGAAGGCGATCAGGGTGTCCGCGAGGTCCCGCGCATCAACGCGAGCGCTCTTGCGGTCAAACCACTGGTCTTCGGACAGCTCGAGCAACTCGGTCCCACGACGATCGGAGTGCTCCCCGAGTGCCCGCTCCACCGCGCCCGTGGTCATAGATCTACTATAAACAATTTAGAGAACCGCCCGTTGAACCGAGCCGGCCCAACCGCCCTGTCTGCCGCCACTAGTCAGCTACATACAGCCACTCTAACAATTTTATAGTAGCTAGACTTGGGATAACCCCAGGTCAGGACGCTTTCCGACGGCGTGCTCTGAACACTACTTACAGTAGAACCGGTCCCGGCCGGGTCGTTGGGAACGTAGACGAGGGTCGCCGAGTCGCCGAGCGGCGGACGATCCCCTAGCCCGGGTCGGCCAGACCGGCGAGTCTCATCTCCTTGCAGATCCGCCGGATGCCCTCACCGAGTCAGTGCTCAGCGGCTTTCCTGCACAATGACCCTGTCGGTGCCGGAGCGCCCGAAGACTTCCGGCGCATAGATTTCTTCGGCTCTGGCGGGGGGAACGACGAAGGTGCCTGGCGTGGTCGCTCGCGCGACGTAGCTGTACTCGTGGGTTCCCGCCCGGAGATACAACGAGAAGGCTTCGGCGCGATCATCGCGCAGGTTCTGGTGCCGGTACCAGGTCCGCCACCACCAATCGCCGCCACCGCGGGCGTCGAACGCGCCGGTCACCGCCAGCGCCGGGTTGAGAGGCTCGAACCCCGCGGGCAGGGGATCGATCAGCGCCATATTGGTGCGCCGGCTGTCGTTGACCATGGTCACGTTGACCCGCACCTCGGCTCCGGCCAGTACATGCCAGACACCGTCGGCGTCGAGCCACACATCGTCAGGGTCGCCGACCGCCTCATAGCTGCGCTGCACCACGAAGCCGCGATCAAGAGGTTGCAGATCGAGGTCGTCAGGGGCGTAGCGCAGGCCGAGGCGGTAGTAGAGGCGGCCTTCGCCGTCCTTTTCGACGACAAGGTTGGAGTCGCCCGCATCCAGCAGTTCAGCCATCGGTATCAGCGTGAAGTCCCGATCGGTGCTGCGTCCGGAGTACTCGTGCTCTGCCGCGTAGAGGTCACCGAGCCACACTCGGGCGACAAAGTCGGGATCAGTAGCTTCGAACGTGTCGAAATAGCGCTTCAGGGCGAGCAGGATGAACGAGTTCTCCTGGATGTTCCTCCAGCGTCCCCGGACCCGGTGGGCCAGCAGGCCGGCCACGACCTTGGGAATGAGATCCGACCCGGGTGCCATCGTGATGAGGGCATCGAGCACAATGCCGTCGGTGCGGCGGTTGGAATGCAGCAGCAGATAGGCATCCTCGCCATAGTCCGTGGCGAATGTGGCCGCCCCGGCGGTCTCGACGGCTCGGTTGTTGAAGACCCGCTCGATCTCGGCTTCGATGCCGCCATCGTCGACCACCGGCCAGAGCCAGGCCAGGGCGTCCAACCCGAGATCTGCGCCCCGGAGGTCCCAGAAAGCGCGAGCAGCGTCAGCCGGGTGCTCTCCGTCCAGCCAGCGCACATGTAGCGCGTAGACCAACAGCATGTCCCTGCTCCGCCGGCTGTAATACGCCGGGATCCGGTTTTCGATGTTTCGCAGATACCAGTGCCCGCTCTCCATAACTCCGGACGAAACGTCGAAGCCGTTATTCCGGGCAATGACCAGCGCGTGCATCGCCTGAATCGACGAGTACGGGGATGAATCCTGGTTGCGCGACCACCACCCGAAGCCGCCATCGGTGTTCTGGAGAGACGACAGTTCGGCGATGTCGCGGCGCACTGCGGCATCGAGTTCGTCAGGGCCGGGGAGACCTTCGGCCTCGAAGGCCGCGAGCACATCACGGAGTGCGGAGATGGCCATGATGCGACTGGCGTAGGCGTCGGAGCTCGCATACCTGTAGCCGGCGAGGTACAACACGGCGTCGGTCAGAGCCTGCAACGCGGTCGATGAGGTGTTGATCTCGAGTCCGCCGAACTGCGGAATCACGTCTCGGGGAGCAGCTATCGACTGGATGACCGCGCCTTGGTCCACCACTCCGTACGTTGCGAAAGCCTCGCTGGTCGCCGGGGTGTACACAGGCAGGGACACAACCTGGGCGTCGGCATGGGCACCTGACACGGCGGCGGCGCGGAACCGGGCCGTGCCCGGTGACTTCGTTCGCGCCGGGAACCGCACCTCGACCCGATCGTTGGCCGGAACCACGATCCGCCTTCCCGCCGACCCGACGAGTTCGAGGTTGGAGGTCTGCACAACCACATCGACCTCCAGGGCGGACTCGGTTTGGTTCTGGACCACGATCGGCAACTCGAACTCGTCGCCGTAGTTCAGGAATCGAGGTGCCGACGGCCGAACCTGGAGCGGTAGCCGCGCGGTGATGGCCGACTCGGCCGTGCCGAAGCGCCTGGCACCGTCGACTGCAACAGCCATGACTCGATAGCGGGTGAGATTGTCGGGAAGATCGAATTCGACAGTGACCCGGCCCCTGGCGTCGGTAACCGCATCCGCGGCGAACAGCGCCAGAGCGTCGAGGTTCTCGCGGACCGCGACTAGGAATCCGGCCGGGGCGGGCCCAGCGGACTCGTCTTCCATCGCGAGCGCCGCCTCAGCTGCTGCGGGTTCTCCGTAGTCGTCCCCGCCCTCCTCGATCTGGTCGTGCAACCCATGCAGATCCTCGAGCAGGATCGTGCCTCTGCTTCGCGCTGCGTCCAAGCGCGCAGACCGGGGACGGTAGAAGACATCGATGGGATCGATCAGCTCATAGCCCGACACAGCCAACACCGCCTCGTCGACAACGATGAGAAGGACGTTGGCTCCCTCGACGGGGACTCCGCCGGCATCGTTGACCTCGACCGCGATGCGCGAGGCAACGCCCGGCTGTAGCACCGCCGACGCGGGTGTGGCCGTGACGTCGAGAGTCCGCTGCACCGGCGGGACCCGCAGCAGGATTTCCCCGGACGCATGGGCGGGGCGAGGGGGCACGCCATCGAGGATGGTGCCGTCATCCGCCGTTCTTTCGGTGGTCGAGACGATGTCGACCCGCAGTCTGAGCTCAGGAACATGATCGTCGGTGATCGGCACTTCGAGAACCGCGGCGTGGTCGGTGATCTCAAAAGTGCGGAGTTCGATGATCCGGCTATGGGCGACCGTTAGGAGCCCGGTGGCCGAGGCGAAGGGAGAGCCGACGAGGATCTCTGCGATGTCACCCGCGGCGTAGGATTCTGCGTCGGGGATGAGGTCGGCGGCTTCGAGTTCGACGTTGCGGCTCGGTACGACGGCCTTTCCACCGGCAACCCAGCGGGTGATCTCACTGCGGCTGGTTCGCCCCGAGTCATCGGTAACTCGGGCTGCGATGCGGTAGCGGCCGCCGGTGTCGGCTGCGAACTCGCAGTCAACCGGCGTCTGCCGGGAGGTGGCCTCGCAGGTTTGCAAGTCCAGAGCGACTTCGACCCACTCGCCGTCGATGTACTTGTTGACGATACGCGCCGCGGTCATCTCGAAGGATCGGCCGGCGACCGGGTTGCCGTCGAGGTCGGTGACCACAGCCTCGATGTCGAGCCCATCGCCGGCCCTCACGAACGTGCGGGCAGAGCGAACACCGACATAGAGGCCGGCAGAATGGACCAGGAAGTCGGTTGCCGACGCCCATTGCTGGCGGTTCACATCAAGCACTCGTGCCTGGGCAGTCACCGTCGTGGGGAGATGGTCGCCATCGCCTTCAAAATCCATGCGCAGGTGATGGCTGCCGCCGGCGTCGGTCATCCCGGAGAACGCCTCGACCCCGTACGCGGCCCGGCCTCCATACGGATACCACCATGGCCGCCATACGCCGAATGTGAAGTCGCTCCAGTTGGGTGGGGAGTACGACGCCTGCCGCGTGGTAACCGTCCAGCTGACTTCGGCGTTGGGGAGGGAACCACCGGAGAAGTACCGAGCATCAACCGCTACCAGCGCAGGCTCGTCAATGAATTGCGGGCCGGGTGACTCGAGGCGTGCTTCCACTTCGAACTCGGGCCGGCGGAACTCCTGCACCTGGAACGAGTGAGCGTGTCGGCCATTGTTGGCGGCGGCCGGGCGCTCAAACTCGATCCAACTCCAGCCCAGGTTCGCCTGCTCACTCAATTCGACGGCGAGATCGAAGCCACCGTGGTCATCCACCCGGATCTCACCGCTGCCGAGGTCGTTACCGAACGGGCCGTAGGCCCTGTAGGTGATCAGTTCTCCACTGGGGAGGAACTCGAGATCGCCATCGCCGCTCACGTCGAGGTTTCGAACCCAGCCCTTGAGGTGCAGCGTCTCACCGGGGCGGTACATGCCGCGATCATCGGTGGTGTACCAGATTGTTTGATCGTCCTGCGGCCACGCCTGGATGTTCACGGGGTGAAGGACCCGGTCTGCGCCAAGCGAGGCGACGACAAGCCACACAAACTCGTCGGTGCTGAGCGAGGCGCGAGCGAGGCCGTTGCCGTCGGTGACAAGCGGTGCGTTTCGGTCTCCGAGTTCGATTTCCACGCCGGGCAGCGGATCGCCTGAGCGCAGGTCGGTGGTCCACACCGCCACATCGCGATGGTCGGTGATGAGGTCGACGCCGATATCGGTGTCCTGCACCCAGGTGATCGCCGGGTACCCGGTCTGACCGCGACTTGCGGTCTCCGCAAGCCGGCCGGCCCCGTCGATGATCATGACCAAGTGGCCGTGCTCGCCGTTGAGGGCACTGGAGAGATCGATGGGAACCTCGGTGAGAGCATCGTGGTCGATCCCGGTGTCGACTATCTCTTCTGCTGCCAGAGGCCACGGTACGTCGATCACACTCGGTGTCGGACTGCGTCGCAAGCGACGGGCCACTTCCACGTACGACCCATAGTCGCTCGGATCTACGGCATAGAGGCGTACGCGAAGCTGCTCCCACTGGCGCACGATGACCGGAATCGTCTGCTGCTCCCCGAGCGGATCAACCGTGGCGAGTCCTCCACCCATGGTCCAGATGAGGGGGAGCGCCTCATCGATTTCGAACTCAACACTCTCGGGCTCTCCCAGAGTCTGACCGAACACGTCGCCCACCGTCCCAGGGATCACCACCTTGTAGACGGTGCCGCCCAACGTAGGCCCGGCGATGGATATTGAGCGGTCGTACACCGAGATCGTGGCACCGGGGATCTCCGGTGTTATCGAGACGTCGGCAGCATTCAGCGTTGCCGCATCGAGCCGGTTGTTGAACCAAGCTGAAAGAGAAGTCCCCGGCCGGCAGGACCAACGTGAGCAACTTGTGCCGTCTATCCGCAAGGGCGCGTACGTACGGGCCTCCACAGTCGACGAGGTCTCGCTGGTGTTCGAGCCCTCGGCCGACGGCACATGGGGACCGACAGTGATCCTGATCGAGGAGTCGGGCTCGAGCGGCACCACCGGTCGGAATGCGACCCATGTGCCTTCGAGCGCGAACCCGACCTGGTACCTGACGGATTCATCGCCTTCGATCTCAGCGGCACTGGCGAGGCGGATCTCGCGCCCTTGGCCATCGGCTGAGAGTGTGATGGCGTCAAGCGCCGCGGAGGCTTCGACCCGCTGGTCGAAGATGACGAGAAAGATCGGCTGGAGCTCGAGCGAGTCGTGCTGGGGGCTGAGCCGCACCATGCCGGGTGGGGGTGTCTCGAACTCGAAGCGGAATGTCTCGGCCAGTTCGCCGCCGGACTGCGATTCGGTGCCCTTGGGGACTTCGACGACGTAGGTGGTCGCCATCGGCAGGCGATCGAAAATCTGCTGGTCGTGCTCAAAACGGAGCGTTCGAGTGCCGATCCACTGCCAGCGACCCGGCAGCGGCGGCGTCATCTCCACAGGAATGTCGACGTCGTCGAGTTGGCCGACTGTGGCCAGCGGCACCATCGGCTGGTTGAAGGTGATGCTGACGAACGGAGCGATACCCACTTCACCCTCGGGCTGGACCCTCAGGATCTCAAACGGCCCGGGATTCACAACGGGTGCTGCGATATCCGGCCCTGCTGGGAACGGCTGATCAACGGTCCTGCCGGTGCGGGGCGGAGGCAGCGACTCAACTGGACGGTTGAAGGCAGTCGCACCGCCATCGTCGCCATCCCACGGCGGCAGCCGGTCGATCACCGAGCGGATCTCCGCCTCGTCGAGTACCTCCCCCTCGACTCGGCTCACCAACGGCAAACTCTCGCCGCCGATCTCCTTGCCCTCGCTCAGGCGAACAGTGAGAGAATTGTCTCCCCCCGATCCGGCTTCGCCAGAAGTCACAAGTGTGGAAACTTCCCGAACCACCGGCGACGGAACCTCCGGAACCACCGGCGAGAGAATCTCCGGCACCACCGGTGTGGAAACCTCCGGAACCACCGGCGTGGAGACCTCCGGAACCACAGGCGAGGGAGCGTTGGCGGACCGGCCGCCCTCATCCGCAACTTGCTCGCCGCCATCCGAGCAGGCACCGGCCAGCAGCGCAACAACCAGTCCGACGATCATCCAACGCCGCAGAATCCTCGTCATGAACAATCAGCCTCCCATAGCGGCTATTGCCGTGACGACTTGATGGGGCGAGCCGACCAGCGAGCAAGACATCGAGCCGCGACAGTATGCCCCTGTTCACACCTACTGAGATATGTCGGCTCGTCCTGAGAGGTATCGACCCGCCGGATTCGGCCTCGTCCTCGTATGCGTCTGCCAGCAGTGCACAACGATCTGGTGACGGCTCTCGCAGAAGAGCGCTGCCGGCTGCGGTGGCCTAGGAGAAGATCACATCGTCAGGCTTGCCCCGGAGATCGGACCGCTCCGCCACCGCCACGACATCGTGGCCGCGTTCCCGCAGCGCCGCCGCTATGGCGGGCGACCACATCTCGTCGAGCAGCAGCTTCACCTACCGAGGAGTTCCCGCTCGCGCCGCCAATCCGCTTCGGCTCGCTCCGCCTCCTCGTCCACCCTTCGGATCCACGCCCCGATCTCGTCGCTGTACTCGGCGTAGTAGCGCAGCGCCACCCCAACCTGCTCGGGCGTCAGTCCTGTCCGCTCAGCGATGTCCTCCCGCGTGTTCTCGTTGCCGATGGCTGCACGCACTACTTCCCACACGTCCGGGCCGCTCATGAGTCCCGCACGCCGTCCCGCCGGTCCGGAACGGAACACGATCCCCGGGTGCCGCTCCATTCGTAGTCCCTCATCGAGGAGTCGCTTCGCCAACCAGGATCGCGACCGGCCGATCCTCCGGCTTTCCGAGTCAAGCCGTGCCAGGACGTCTTCGTCGACGCGAACTGAAAGATGTTGACTCACCGTGACCGACCCTTGGACGTGGGCGCTTGTCACACACCGTATCACCCCGGGAGGCAGACCCCGAGAAGCAGTGCCACCCGGATGCTGTAGGTCTAGCCCGGGTCGTTGGGGTGGCCGGCGAGGGGGATGACCTCGATGTCCAGCCAGGGGAAGAACGGCAGTGACGCCAGAGCGGCGTGCAGGTCGTCGGGCGAGGCGGCACGCCAGACGCCCCAGTTGGCCCAGCGTCCGGGCACACGCCAGAGGCGGCGGATGACGCCCGCTGCCACCAGTTCCTGGCCACGAGCCCGTTCGGCGGCCATGAGTTCGTCACGCCTGACCGGATCGCCGTCGGGCGGCCAGTGCACCTCGATGTGGACCAGGTACTCCGCTGCGTCACTCATCGGTGGCCTCCCTCTTTGCCGCTGCTGCGCCCACACTTGCGCCGACCGGAGCGGCACTCCCCTGCCCGTCGCTTGTTGGGCCGGAGTTCGTGGCGGCTTCTGGTCCGTCGCTGCTCACCAACTCGTCTGCACGGACCGTCTCCCGCCCGCGCAACTCGGCGAGCACCTCGTCTGTGTCGGCACCCAGCGGGCGCCCGACGAAGGCCACCTGACCGGGCGTGCGCGACAGGCGTGGCGACACCGCCTGCATCACGACGTCCTCGACGGTCGTGAAGAGCCCGCGCTGGGTGAAGTGCTCGTCGGCGAACAGGTCGGCCATCGTGTAGACGGGAGCGATCGCCGCGTCGGCGTCCTCGAAACGCCGGATCACCTCTGCGGACGGTCGCTCGGCGACCCAGCCCGACATGAGAGCCTCCAGAGCGTCGCGGTTCTCGAAGCGGTCACCGAACGTGGCAAAGCGTTCGTCGTCGCCGGCGCCGATGAGGTTCAGCACCCGGCCGGCCACGGTGTCACTGGAGGCCGAAAGCGCCACCCACTCCCCGTCGGCGCAGCGATAGGTGCCCCGTGGCACCGAGTAGGGGATGCCGGCGCCGAGGCGCGGCTGCTCGTAGCCCAGGTGCGCGAACGCCGAGGGCAGCGGCCCCATCACCGACATGACCGAGTCCACCAGCGAGAGATCGATGACCTGGCCCTGGCCGCTGCGGCGCGCCTCCCACAGTGCCGTCATGGCGCCGAACGCCCCGAGCGTCCCCGTGAGTTCGTCGGTGAGCGCCACGGGCGGCAGCAGGGGTGGCCCGTCGGGTTCGCCGCTGATCGCCGCGTAGCCGCTGAGCGCCTCGGCCACAGTGGCGAAACCAGGCCTGTGAGCGTAGGGACCGCTCTGACCGAAAGCGGTGATGCGCAGGATCACGAGCCGGGGGTTGCGCGCGAGCAACACCTCGGGTGCGAGGCCCAGCGCCTCCAGCTTGCCGGGTCGCAGGTTCTCGACGAGCAGGTCCGCGCCATCCAACAACGCCAGCATGGCGTCGAGACCCTCGGATGTCTTCAGGTCCAGCACGATGGCGCGCTTGTTGCGCCCCTGCAGCTTCCAGAAGTAGGAGTCCGAGTCTCCGTCACCCTCGGGAGGGCGCCAGCCGAGCCGGCGGACCGGATCGCCGCTCGGCGACTCCACCTTGATGACGTCCGCGCCGAAGTCGGCGAAAAGCCGAGCCGCCCCGGGACCGGCGATGACCGTCGCCATGTCCACCACCTGGATGCCGGCCAGCGGCCCTTGCCGCCCGCCGGCGCCGGAGGCGGGCGATTCAGCCACCGTCGGTCGACCGCCGCGGCAGCAGCACCGAGCGCCTGTAGGTCGTGACGACCGTGCCGTCCTGGTTACGGCCCACCGTCTCGACGGTGACGATGCCCGCGTCGGGGCGCGACCGGCTGGGGCGCGTCGCGATCACCGTGCTGGCGCCGTAGAGCGTGTCGCCGGGATACACCGGCGCCGTGTGGCGCAGATCGGTCGTGCCGAGGTTGGCCAGCGCCCGCCCCGAGATGTCCGGCACGCTCATGCCCAGCAGCAGCGAGTAGACGTGCGGTCCCGCCACGACCGGCCGCTCGAACGGACCCTGGGTGCCGTCGAAGAACGCCGAGTCCACGTGGAGGGGATGGACCGCCAGGGTGAGCATGCAGAACAGGTGGCTCTCGGCCTCCGTGATGGTCTTGCCGGGCCAGTGCCGGTACTCGTCACCGACCTCGTAGTCCTCGAAGCAGCCGCCGAAGCGCAGCTCGCGGGCCTCGAAGACCCGGCCTCCCGGGGCGCCGCCACCCCCCGGCGATCCCGATCCGCCCTCCATCACGCCTGCAGCGCCTCTGCCTCGTCGATGATGCCCGCCGGATCGTTGTGGGGCACGCTGCGCAGCCAGTCCGGGTTGACGAGTCGCCCGAAGCCGGGCTCGTCGGGCAGCGGCTCCATCAGCCCGTCGCGCACCACGGGCTGGGTCAACGAGTCGGCGAACTGATCCACGCCGCTTCCGACGATGCCCCACTCCAGCGGGACGTCGGGGCGGCCGAGCCCCCCGAAGATCTGGGCGTGCTCGAGGGCGTTCATGTGCGGGCCGACCTGCAGGCCCGCCGCGTCCACCTGCGCAAGGATGTCGCCGAGCGCGCTGATTCCGCCCATCGTCGTGACGTCGACCCGCACGAAGTCCACCGCGTTGTAAGCGATCAGCGACTCCGGATAGTGCGCCCCGCCCTGCTCGTCGCCGAAGGCGATCGGGAACGGCGACCGCTCCCGCAGCGCCGCGATGATGCGGGCGTTGCCGGGCGGGAAGGCGTCCTCGAACCAGCCCAGATCCATGTCCAGGCTCTCCAGGAACGCCACCGCATCGTCGACGGCACCGAACATCCACGCCCCGTCGCAACCCACCCAGAGGTCGTCCGCCACCGAGGCGGCCGCCTCCAGACGGGCCTTGGAGCGGGCCACATCGGGCGCCATCGGCAGCTTGACGCGCCGGTAGCCCTGCTCGTACAGGCCCGAGACCTGCTCGATCACCTCGGCGGGGCTGATGGAGGGCGGGTAACCGGCGATTCCCGTGACGGGCATCGCCACGTTCGCCCCTCCCAGCACGACCGCAATGGGCAGGCCCTGACGCTTGGCCTCGGCGTCCCAGACGGCCAGATCCACGATCGACAGCGCACGCAGGCCGACGCCCCCGACCAGATTGGACAGGTTGGAGCGCTGCACCGAGGCGAACGCCTGCTCCGGCGCATCGGTGGGGCGCCCCACGTAGCGCGGCCCGATGTAGTCGTGCACCATGGCCGCAATCGGGCCGTCGCGACTCAGCGCGAAGGCGTAGCCGCAGATGCCGTCGCGGGTGCGCGCCCGCACCAGGGCGAACTCGCGGTGCTCCATGACCCAGTCACCGAAGCGGATCACCTCCGGCACTGGGGCACGCACGGTTAAGGCGTCCACTGCTTCGATCTGCCGGCCTCGTTCGTCACTCATGCGCAGAGATACCCCCCGTCAACGCTCAGTATGTGCCCGGTCACCATGGATGCGGCGTCCGACGCCAGGAAGATGGCGGGTCCGACGATCTCCCGCGGCAGTCCCCGGCGGTCGATCGGCGTGCGGGCGGCGATGAACTCGCTGGTATAGCTGCGCTTGCGGTCCGAGGCCAGCACGAGGGGGGTCTCGAAGATGGACGGTGCGAGGGCGTTGACCCGCACCCCGTGGCTGATCCACTCCAAGGCGAGGCTGCGCGTCATCTGGATGACCCCGCCCTTGCTCTGCAGGTAGGCGGTGGTCTCCGGATAGGCCCGGCTGCCGCCGATGGAGGCCATGTTCACGATGGCGCCCTGCCCCCGCTCGATCATCGTGCGGCCCACCAGCTGGCACGACAGGAAGGTGCCCCAGAGGTTCAGCCGCACGACCCGCTCCCAGACCTCCTCGGGGAAGTCCTCAGCGGGGTGCCGGGCGGCCGTGCCGGCACAGTTCACCAAGACGTCGATGGCGCCGTGAGCGCCCAGCACCTCGGCGACGGCACTCTCCATTGCGTCCCGGCTGGTGACGTCGGCCTCGATGAACGTCAGAGCGCGGCCCTGCTCGGCGGCCGCGGCGACCAGCCGCTCAGCGCGCGCCACGTCGACATCCAGGAACGTCACCTCGGCGCCGCAGTCGGCGAACCCCACGGCGATTGCCTCGCCGAGGCCGCTGGCCCCGCCCGTGATAAGGGTCACCTTGCCCGACAGGTCGAACAGGCCGCCCACGTAGCCGGCAGGCACGCTCGCGGCCACGGCGTCCTCAGCACCCACGGTCCCTACCCCCGAAGAGTGGATTCCGGCCTCCGCCGGAATGACGGGCAAGCTCTGGACTCGACGAGGACGTCATGTCTCCGTCCACCATCAGCCACTGTCCGCGCCGGCGATCCGGGCGGCGCTCGGGTAGAACGCTCCCACGCCTCGATACGAACTCCGGAACCTACTCAGGTGCCAGCGGCCCAGGTTGGGCACCACGAGAAGGCCGAGGTCATCGCCCGTGAACACCACGTTGGTCGGGGCAGCAATCGTGGTGCCGCGTACGTCCTGGGCCAGCACCTGCAGCCCGGTGTCGGCGTGCCAGACATAGATGGCATCGGGCCGGTAGCAGGAGACCACCAGCGAGCCGTCGGTGGTCTCGGCGATGCCGTCGGGCACCCGCACCCCGAGATCGCACAACTCCCGTCGCGGGCCGGCCGACCCGTCCGCCTCGATCGGGATCTCGACAATGGCACTGGGGTTGCTCTCCACGACCCAGAGTCCGGAGCCGTCGGCGGACACGGCGCAGCCGTTCGGGAAGTTCACCGACTCGGTCGACCAGACCTCGGCCTGCTCGCCGGGGCGAACGACCCAGACGAAGCCGTTGCGTTCACCCCACCCGCCGGAATCGGTGAGGTAGTAGTTGCCGTCGGCGTCGAACGCCCCCCAGTTCGGCACACCCAGAGACTGCTCGGCATTGCCGGTGGTGAAGACGCTGCGCTCGCTGCCGTCGGGGCTGAACCGCCAGACCGTCCGGTTCACGGAGTCGATGGCGTAGATGTTGCCGTCGGCATCGGCGGCCAGCCCCAGCATGAACCCCCCGGTGTTGGCGATCTCGCGCGGCGTGTCGTCGGGGTCGATCACGTAGAGCTGACCGGCCTCTCCCCCGACGTAGATGGTGCCGTCGGGCGCCACGCAGATGCCCTCGGAGTGGTCAAGACCGTCGGCGAAGGTCTCGATGTCGGACAGTGACACGATCGGTTCCATGTTCATGCTCCTTGGTCGGTCGCGGCAGGACGTCGGTGCTAGCGCAGCGAGCCGTCGAGATTGCGCTTCGTCTCCACGAGTTCCACACGATGGCCGTCGGGGTCGATCAGGTAGACAGCGAGCGCGCCCTTGTTGGGTCCGACAGTGGGCGAGACCGGCGGGCTCACCGACTCAACTCCCGCGGCCTGCAAGCGCTCCCACAGCGCCTCGAAGCCCTCCACGAACAGGCAGATGTGCGCGGTGCCCGGGTTGCCGTTGGCCGTGTCGATCTCGGTGCGTTCGATGTTGCGGTACTCCAGCAACTCCAGGAACACGCCGACGTTGTCGTTGCGGAGCACCGCCGCGTGCATGTCGACCGTCGGGTAGCCCACCAGCTCGCGGAGGTACTCCTCCGTGCGAACCCAGCGGGCGAACACCTCGTATCCGAGGAGTTCGTAGAAGGCGATGGACCGGTCCAGGTCGGCCACCGTCATCCCGGCGTGGGAGAAGCCGCACACGACACCTCCCTCGTCGGTGGCAGTTGCCGTGTCGGCCATGGTTGTCGTTGTCATCGCAAGGTCCTCCCGGAGTCGATGTCGAACAGATGAAGGCCGGTGCCGCCGATCTCCAGCGCCACCTCGTCGCCGGCGGCGAAGACCCGGTCCGATCGCACCCGCGCCACGAGAGTGTCGCGCGGTGGCGCGTCGGGGTCTCCCGGATCCACGCCGGAGAAGTCCCCCACGAGGTGTACGTAGGTCTCGGGTTCCACGAGTTCGGTGAACCGCACTCTCGCCAGAGGCAAACCCTGCGAGGAGGCTGCTGCGGGATCGCGCAGCAGCAGCGACTCGGGCCGGATACCGGCCACCAGGGTCTCCCCCGCCGGAACGCCGGCACACAGATCGGTCGCCGCCTCGGGGACGCTGACGGCACCGGCCGCGCCGAAGTCCAACATCATGCGGCCCGAGGCTACGTCGGATCGCACCTCCGCCTTCAGCAGATTCATGGACGGGCTGCCGATGAAGCCCGCCACGAACAGGTCATCAGGACGGTGGTACAACTCCTGAGGCGTGCCCACTTGGCGCAACTCGCCCTCGTTCAGCACGGCCACCCGCTCCCCCAGCGTCATGGCCTCGGTCTGGTCGTGAGTCACGAAGACGGTGGTGGTCCGGAGCTCGGCATGGAGCTGCGCCAGCTCGGCCCGCATCTGGACACGCAGCTTGGCGTCGAGATTGCTGAGCGGCTCGTCCAGCAGGAACGCCTCGGGCTGGCGCACGATGGCCCGCCCGATGGCGACCCGCTGGCGCTGGCCACCCGAGAGCGCCGCCGGGCGACGCTTCAGATGCTCGCTGAGCTCGAGTGTCTCCGCCACCTCCTCGACACGCCGGCGGATTTCGGCGGTTCCCAACCGAGCCTGGCGCAGCGGGAAGGCGATGTTCCCGAACACGGTCATGTGCGGGTACAGGGCGTAGTTCTGGAACACCATGGCCACGTCGCGGTCGCGGGGGTGCACGTGGTTCACCACGTTCCCGTCCAGGAGGATCTCGCCGGACGTGATGGCCTCGAGTCCGGCCAGCATCCTCAGCAGCGTCGACTTGCCGCACCCCGATGGCCCGACAAGCACGACGAACTCCCCGTCGGCGATGTCGAGGCTCAGGGAGTGGACGGCCTCGGTGCCGTCGCCGTAGACCTTGGTGACGTCGTTGAAGGAGATCTCAGCCATGACCGGGGGTCGCTAGAACGCCTTCACCGCGGTGAAGCCGGCGTCGATCACGATGTTGGTGCTGCTGATGTAGCTCGAGGCGTTCGAAGCCAGGAACACCACCAGGGCGCCGATCTCCTCCACGCTGCCGACCCGTCCCAGCGTGTTTGCGGCGTAAACCCGCCCCATGAAGTCCTCCGCCTCGTCCACGTTCATGTCGGCGAGATCCCGCGTCAGCATGGGGGTGTCGATGGTGCCGGGCGAGATGGCGTTGACCCTGATGTTGTCCCGGCCCACCTCCAGGGTGAGCGAGCGGGCCGCCGCCACCACCCCGGCCTTCGCCGCCGCGTACACCACGCAACCGGGCAGCGAGTGGGACGCCTGCACCGAGGAGGTGAAGATCATCGAGCCGCCGCCGCGGGCGCGCATGGGGGCGATGCTGTACTGGGCACACAGCAGCACCCCCTTGAGGTCGACGTCGAGGAGCAGGTCCATGTCCGGCTCGCTCATCTGCTCGAGGTCGACGTAGCGCTCCACCCCGGCGTTGGCGTGCAGCACGTCGAGGCCACCGTAGGTGTCGACGGCGCGCTGCACCATCGCCGCCACGTCCGCCGACTGCGACACGTCGCCGCCATCGGCCACCGCGGCACCCCCCGCGGCGACGATCCCCTCGACCGTCTCCCCCGCTGTCTCGATGTTGAGGTCGTTGACCACCACGGCCGCGCCGGCGCCGGCGAGAGCGATTGCGCTCCCCCGTCCGATGCCCGAGCCCGCCCCGGTCACGATGGCGACCTTGCCTACCAGCACTCCCTGCGTCGTCATCCCGTGCTCCTCCCTGTTGCCATGTTCGTTCGTCCCACTCGCTCAGTCCATTTCGTCCGGCCCGCCGGCTCGGCCTCCTAGGAAGGCCTCGTCGCGTGCATCAGCCCTTGAGCGCGCCCGCGGTCACGCCCTGCTGGAACTTCCGCTCCAGCACCAGATAGAGGATGAACACGGGTACCGATCCGATGAGGGATGCCGCCGCGATCAACTCGTGCGGCGTGGCGTACTGGCCGATGAACTGGCTGATCCCGACCGGCAGCGTGTAGCTCTCGGAATCCCGCAACAGCACCAGGGCCAGGATGAAGTCGTTCCAGTTGGCCAGGAACAGCAGGATCGTGACCGTCACGACCGCCGGGCGGGCCACCGGCACGATGATACGGAACAGGATTTTCCACTCTCGCGCCCCATCGAGGCGCGCCGATTCCACCAACTCGGCCGGGATGCCCTGGAAGAAGCCCCGGAAGATCAGGATCGAGATGGGCAGCCCGAACGCCACATACACCAGACTGAGACCGAACAGGTTGTTGTAGAGCCCCAGGTGGCGCGCCTCGATCAGCAGTGGCAGCACGAGCGCCGCCGGTGGGATCATGATCCCCAGCAGCAACATCGTGAACACCGCGTCGGAACCCGGGAACCGCAGCCACGTGAAGGCGTGAGCCGCCAGCAGCGCCACCAGGATCGTCAGCACCACCGAGACGGCCGTCACGAACGCGCTGTTGACGAAGTAGCCGCCGAGCCCGAACTCCCGCCAAGCCTCGATGTAGTTGCCCGGCACCCACTCGTCGGGCAGGAACTTCTGGTTGTAGACCTCCCGGCCTGTCTTGAGCGACAGAGCACCCACCCACACCACCGGCGCCACGATGAGCACGGCGATGCCGACCGCCAGGACCGACAGCCCGGCTTTCGCCCACCCCGAGCGGAGCTCAAACAAGACGCCTCGCCAACCGGAACCGGGCCGCGCTGACGATCACCGCCAGCACGACAATCACCACGGCAATGGCCGAGGCCACACCCATGATGCTGAGACGGAATCCCTGCTCGAACATGTAGGTGGCCAGCACCTCGGAACTGCGATTGGGGCCTCCGCGGGTCATCACGAACACCACGTCGAAGATCTTGAGTCCGCCGATGATGTTCAACAGAGCCACGACGCCCACGATGTGGTACATCGACGGAACGATCACCCGGAAGACGGTGGCCGGCGTGCGGGCCCCGTCAAGAGCCGCCGCCTCGAGCATCGACCGGTCGACGCTCTGCAGACCCGCGTAGTACAGGATCATGTCGTAGCCGGCGAACTGCCAGACGGTCACGCCGATGATCGCCCACAGGGCAAAGCGCTCCTCGCCCAGGAAGAAGACCGGCTGGTCGGCGACGCCCAGCCACTGCAGGATCTGGTTCACGAATCCGAAGGCGTCCAGCACGCGCTGCCACATCAGACCGACGAGCACGGGCGGCAGCAGCGCCGGCAGGAACACCACGCCGCGCAGCACGCCCGTGCCGCGCACCCGCGTGGAGATCAGCAGGGCGATGCCGAAGCCGATGACGTTGAGCAGCACCGTCGTGAGGCCGGTGAACAGCAGCGTGTTGCGCAGGGCGCGCCAGAAGATGTCGTCGCCGGCGATCGTGCGGTAGTTCCCGACACCCAGCCAACTGATGTCGGCGATGTCGAAGCCGGTCCATTCCGACAGCGACACCAGCGCCACGACCACGATGGGGACGGCGATGAGCCCCAGGAAGACGGCGAGGCTGGGCCCCACCATCGCCACCCCGAGACTCGAGGCGTAGTTACCACCGCGGCGGCGCTCGGCGGCGCGCGCGGCGCGCCGCGACAGGGTGGCCCCTGCCGCCGGCGCCGCCGCGCGTGTCAACTGTCCGGTGAACGCCGGCTCAGCCGGCGTCGGCCATGGCTGCGACCAGATCGGCCGGCGAGGTGGAGCCGCCGAGCAAGCCTTGGACGGCGTTCAGCAGCGCTGTGTACACCGGGGTGGTGTAGATCGTGCGGTTGCGGACCGTGGCCTGCGCCGCGATCAGGTCGCGGTAGAGGTCGCTGACGTCCGCCGGCAGATCGATACCCCAGGACGGGATGAAGTCGTTGGACACCAGCACGGCCTCGCTGTCGGAGTCGGTCAGGTAGCGCAGGAACTCCACGCCCATGTCCGGGTACTCGGCGTCGGCCGGGACCGAGAACATCTCGGCCACACCGCCGGTGGCGAACCCCTCGCCGCCGGTGGGCGACGGGAAGGGGAACAGGCCCCACTCGAAGCTGTCCTCGACCTGCGCGGCGATGCCGCCGGTGATGAAGTTGCCGACGGGATAGAACATCGCCGCCTGCTGCGCCACGAACAACTCCAGCGCTCCGACGAAGGAGACCATGGAGTTGGCGCCCGGCGCGAACACGCCCGAGTCGATCAGATCGGCCAGGTTCTCCGCCGCGGCCAGGAACTGCGGATCGTCCCAGGAGGCGTTACCTGCGTCGGCCTGCACGATGGCGGTGTTCGTGGGGTCCGTGTAAGCGAGCTGCGCGAAGAACAGGTCGCCGCCGGCCCACTGGTCGTTCGTCCCGACGGCCACGCCGAAGTAGCCGGCGTCGTCGAGGGCTGCCGCCACCGCCTTGAGGGCACCGGAAGAGCGCGGCACTTCGAGGCCCAGTTCGGCAAAGATGTCCTTGTTGTAGGCGATCTGCAGCGAGTTCACGTCCAGCGGGATGGCGAAGGGCTCGCCGTCCACGCTGGCGATCGACGCGATCGGGGCGAAGAACGCGGGGAACCCGTCGGTGAAGACCCCTTCCAGCGACATGATCTGGCCACTGTTGACCAGATCGGTGTACTCGCCGGTCCAGGGGACCTGGGCGATGTCGGGCGGTTCGCCCGCGGCGATCGCCGCTCGCAGGTTGGTCATGTAGTCGGCGAACGGCGTGTAGGTGCGCACGATGTCGACGTTCGGGCAGTCCTCCTCGAAACGCCTCTCGGCCTCCGCGTGCACGTCGGGGTAGGCGCCCTCGTTGTTCCACGACCAGAACTCCACGGTGATCATCTCGGGGGGCTCGTCGAAACTCGGCGCCGCCGCCGCGTCGGCGGCCTGGCGTGCGGCATCGGCCTCTTCCTGCGCGGCGGCCGCCTGGCTGCGCGCCGCATCGGCTGCGGCCTGGGCATCCGCCAGCGCGGCCTCGGCCTCCCTGACTGCCGCCTGGTTGCCCGTCGCCGTGGCCTGCGCCAGTTCGGCAGCGGCCTGCGCCGCGTCGGCGGCGGCTTGCGCGGCAGCCGCCGCGGCACCCGCCGACTGCGCATCGCTCAGCGCCACGCCCGCGTTGGCGGAAGCGGAACTGGCTGTGTCCATGGCGACCGCAACGGTGTCCGACGTACCGTCGTCACCACCACACGCAGCGGCGACCAGCGCCAGTACGGCGAGGATCACCCCCACCCGGCCGATCAGTCCCCTTCGGTAATTTCTCATCCCCATCTCCCTTTCGTGATATCCCCCAGATAGAGGTCAACTTCCAAGTATGGCACAATGCACGCCGCTGGCCTCAGTCCGCCAAGAGCGGCGAAAGGCATCGACCCCCACAGAGGGTGCAGGGCACCTAACTTGAGATCCTCGTTGTGGAGGGAGGCCCCAAGTGTACGAGGATGGTCGTTTGAGTCCTTTCGTCGGCGAGTCGCGCATCAAGATGGTGGATGGTTTGGTTGCGCTCTATGAGAGAGTTGTGCAGGAGAGTCAGCCGATTTGGGTGTCGCTGGAGGCGCCCTCAGGCTGGGGCAAGACCCGTGTCGGGCGCGAGTTCTATTCGCGCCTCGCTGCGCGTCAGGAAGCGCCCGCTTACTGGCCTCCTCGTATCGACAATCCTGATCTTGGCCGGAAGGCCGTTCATCCGCCTCGTTTCGATAGTCCTGAGAAGTCTCTGCCCGAGTTCTTCTGGTGGGGGATCGCCTGTTCCACGCGCAGCGGTAGGCCCACCGACGCGCTGAGTCAGGATCTTAGGCAGATCCACAACCACGGGGACTATCTAGAGGCCCAATGGTGGGCGTTGGTTTCGTTTCATGAGCGCCATTTCCCCACTCTTGCCGAGGCGCGTAGAGCGCTCTCGTCGGTCGGTATCGCCGGGGCGATTGCCCGCGGTGTTGAAGAGGTCGCCGAGGTTGTCACACCGGGGTTAAAAATAATCACTCGTGTGGGGCGCTGGATCGGCACTGCGGCCAAGAAGAGTCTCGGCATGCGGGAGATAGTCAACAGGGCATCCCACTACGACGATTCCGAGCCACTGGACATCGTCGATGATACGGTCGATCTGCTCGCCCGAATAAGCAAGCCAGGGATTCCGATCGTTGTTCTAGTAGAGGATGTTCATGTCGCTGATGGAATGCTGATTGAGTTCCTCGGAAAGCTGCTGGAGCGCAGCAGACCCATTTTCGTGATCACCACTGCGTGGCCCGACCAGATCAACCGAAACTCGGATCTCGTGGACCTCCTCGATAGCCACGCGCACCATCTCCACCGCATCTACCACACCGCCCCAGCAGGCCCGCCGTTCCCGAGCGACGCCGGCTTGGGGATACTCGAGCTCGACGCTCGCGCCAAGATCCTCCACCACTACTATCCCCGGGTTGAGACCCACACGCAACATGAGCTTCTTGAGCGTTACACCAACCCCTTGGCGTTGGAACTGTTCTGCCAGATCAAGAGGTTCCACAAGAGGTTCCCAGACGGCGATCTGCACCTGAAGGCCGAAGAGACAAACAACCTCCCTCAAAAAGTCCGTGAACTTTACCAGGAACTCTGGAGACAGCTACCGGAGCCCATGCGTTCCGCGCTCGCGGTTGCTCATATTATCACCCCGACAAACATCAACGCCGCTGAAGCGCTCGGCGAAGATCGCTGGACGGACACGCTTCTGCGCGATGTCATCAACAGCCTTGGCTGGCCCAACAGGGAGGACATCATCTCTGCCCTCGACCAGGCGCCCAATGCCTATGCTTAGGTCCGCGTCATTGACAAAGCCCTCCGCGCCTTTGCCGAGTCGATACAGAAAGAAATCGCCAAAGACGACGGTCAGGCATTCCTCGAAGACGAATTCGACGAGACCCGTGAGAATATTCTCAACGTGCTCGCATCCTCGCTGCTGAGAACTCCCAGCGAGCAAACCACCGCAGTTCACCGCGCCCGCACCATCCTTGCACTCCACGCTCAAAACTTCATAACCAGCGACCACGTTGCTGCGGAAGCCATCGGAACCCTGCTTGTGGCGATGGCAGATAGCCCGCGAGAACTTACCGAACGAGTCCGGCTCTTCAGAAGATTCACCCACCTTGATCTTGACCCTCAAGAACAATCGTTCCACTCCAAGACGCGCATCGTCCTCCTAGGAGACTGCTGAGTAATGGCCATTTCGCCATCCCCGCAAGTCCCTGACCTGGGCTTTCGTAATCGAGAATCGGGCCATTCGGGGATTACTCAGCACACTCCTAGGCGCTCGCGCGCTTTCTGACATCGGCGAACTCAAGGAGGCGATCGCGGCCTCCGAGGCATTGCTGGACGACCTACAACAGGTCCTCGGACCCGACCACCCCGACACACTCACCACACGGAGCAACTTGGCGGGTTGCCTCGGCGGGGCAGGTCGTGTGGCCGAGGCCACCGCGGCCGACAAGGCACTGTTGGACGACCAGGAACGGGTCCTCGGACCCGACCACCCCCAGACTCTCATCACACGGAGCAACTTGGCGCACTGGCTCGGTCGGGCAGGTCGTGTGGCCGAGGCCACCGCGGCCTACGAGGAGTTGTTGACCGACCACCTGCGGATCCTCGGACCCGACCACCTCGACACACTCAACACACGAAACAACCTGGCGCAAAGCCTCGGCGAAGCCGGTCGAGCGGCCGACGCCACCACGGCCTACGAGGCACTACTCGGCGACCTACAGCGAGTCCTCGGACCCGACCACCCCCACACGCTCACCACACGAAACAACCTGGCGCACTGGCTCGGTCGGACAGGTCGCGTGGCCGAAGCCACCGCGGCCTACGAGGCACTGTTGGACGACCAGCAGCGGATCCTCGGACCCGACCACCCCGACACACTCACCACACGAAACAACCTGGCGCACTGGCTCGGCGAAAGCGGTCGATTGGCCGAAGCCACCACGGCCTACGAGGCACTGTTGGACGACCACCGGCGAGTCCTCGGACCCGACCACCCCCGCACACTCACCGCACGAGCCAACCTGGCGCACTGGCTCGGTCGGACGGGTCGCGTGGCCGAAGCCACCACGGCCTACCAGGCATCACTGGACGACCACCAGCGGATCCTCGGACCCGACCACCCCGACACGCTCACCACACGAAACAACCTGGCGCACTGGCTCGGCGAAGGCGGTCGAGCGGCCGAGGCCACCACGGCCTACGAGGCACTGTTGGACGACCACCGGCGAGTCCTCGGACCCGACCACCCCCGCACACTCACCACACGAAACAGCCTGGCGCACTGGCTCGGTCGGACAGGTCGCGTGGCCGAAGCCACCACGGCCTACCAGGCATCACTGGACGACCACCAGCGGATCCTCGGACCCGACCACCCCCACACACTCACCACCCGGAGCGAACTGGCGCACTGGCTCGGTGAGGCGGGTCGCGTGGCCGAGGCCACCACGACGTACGAGACACTGTTAGGCGACCGGCAGCGGATCCTCGGACCCGACCACCCCGACACACTCACCACCCGGAGTGAGTTGGCGGGATGTCTCGGCCGGGCAGGTCGCGTGGCCGAGGCCACCACGACGTACGAGGCGCTACTCGGCGACCTACAGCGGATCCTCGGACCCGACCACCCCCAAACACTCACCACCCGAAATAACCTGGCGCACCACCTCGGTGAGGCGGGTCGCGTGGCCGAGGCCACCACGACGTACGAGACACTGTTAGGCGACCGGCAGCGGATCCTCGGACCCGACCACCCCGACACACTCACCACCCGGAGTGAGTTGGCGGGATGTCTCGGCCGGGCAGGTCGCGTGGCCGAGGCCACCACGACGTACGAGGCGCTACTCGGCGACCTACAGCGGATCCTCGGACCCGACCACCCCCAAACACTCACCACCCGAAATAACCTGGCGCACCACCTCGGTGAGGCGGGTCGCGTGGCCGAAGCAACCACGGCCTACCAGGCGCTACTCGGCGACCGGCAGCGGATCCTCGGACCCGACCACCCCCAAACACTCACCACACGGAACAACCTGGCGCACCACCTCGGTGAGGCGGGTCGCGTGGCCGAAGCAACCACGGCCTACCAAGCATTGCTGGGCGACCAGCAGCGGATCCTCGGACCCGACCACCCCCAAACACTCACCACACGGAACAACCTGGCGCACTGGCTCGGTGGAGCGGGTCGCGTGGCCGAGGCAACTACCGCCTACGAGGCGCTACTCGGCGACCGGCAGCGGATCCTCGGACCCGACCACCCCCACACACTCACCACCCGAAGCAACTTGGCGCACTGGCTCGGTGAGGCGGGTCGCGTGGCCGAGGCAACCACGGCCTACCAGGCATTGCTGGGCGACCTAACACGGGTCCTCGGACCCGACCACCCCCACACACTCACCATCCGACATCAGTTGGCGGGCTGCCTCGCTCGGGCGGGTCGCGTGGCCGAAGCAACCACGGCATACGAGGCATTGCTGGGCGACCTCACGCGGGTCCTCGGACCCGACCACCCCCACACACTCGCCACACGGAACGGATTGGCGGCTTGCCGCGCGGGGCGAGACAGGGATGGATGATCAGAGGTGGCGGCGGAGCCAGTCCAGGGTTACGCGGTTGAACTCTTCGGGACTCTCCATGCCAGAGAGGTGCCCGGCGCCGGCGAAGACGAAGAAGTCGGAGCCCGGCAGGGCTTCGTGGATCTCCTCCGAGCACTGCACGGGGAGGATCACGTCCATCTCCCCGACCGTGACCAGCGCCGGTGCGGTGACCTTGCCGACGTCGGTGCGCATGTCGTAGGAAAGATTCGCCTCGATCTGCCCCAGCAGGCCGTCGTAGCTGGCGGCGTTGGCCCGCATGTGAGCGAGGATCTTCATGAGTTGCTCGAAGTTCCGCGACATGTAGCCGGGGCTCAACAGCAGGGGCATCGTGGCGGCGTAATAGTGCTCCACGCCACCGCTGACCAAGTACGCCTTCAGTAACCCGATGGAAAACTCGCTGAAGCCCGCGGTCCCCAGCCAGGAGGAGTGCATCTGGAGAGACAGCACCCTCTCGGGCGCGTCGGCCGCCATGCGCAGGCCGATGGCGCCACCCAGGGACGACCCCGACAGGTGCGCCGCCCCGATGCCGAGCGCGTCCATGAGGTCGAACGTGTCGGCGGCCATGCTCTCGACGCTGTAGGGCGGCGGCGTGGTCTCGCTGCGGCCGACCCCCCGGCCGTCGAAGATCACACAGCGCACCTCCGACTCGTAGGCGCGTACCTGCGGCATCCAGCGGGTGCCGTCGGCGCCGGTGCCGCGGATCAGCACCAACGTCGGCAGTGACTCGTCGCCGTGGCTCTCGTAGTAGATGCTGGTCCCGTCGGTGACCGTGACGTGCGGCATTCTCAACCCCCTTGGCTCGGCGTGACCGGCACTCGCGGCGCATCGGTCCCCAGTGCTTGCTCGACAGCGCCCGCCACGCGGACGGCCACGTCCTCCCGCCAGCGCCCTGCCGTGAGCTGCATACCCACCGGCAGACCGTCGGCGTCGAAGCCGACCGGCACCGCCACCGTCGGGAGGCCGGTGAGGTTCTGCGGGACGGTGAATCCCATGACCACCTCCCGCAACGCTCGACGCTCGCCATCGGCGACCACCGTGTCCGGGTCGTCCACCGTCGAGGGGCCAACCGCCGAGATCGGCGTGAGCAGGGCATCCAGCGACTCGAAGGCCTCATCGAAGATCCAGATGAACTCCAAGCGACGACGCTGCGCCTCCAGGTACTCCGCCAGGGTTACCTCGGATGCCATCTGGAGGCGACCCCGGACATCGGCGCCGTAGTCGCCCGCCCGCTCGGGGAACAGGCCGAGTTGCCGGTTGTGGAAGTCGTGGGCCTCGGCCATCTGCAGCGGCACGAATGCGGCGAGCATGTCGCCCGACGACGGCAGGTCGATCTCGACCAGAGTCGCGCCGAGATCGGCCAGCGCCTCCCGGGTGCGCTCGAACCCCGCGGCGGTGCCGGTGGACAGCGGGATATCGCCGAGTAGAGCGGGAGCGATGCCTACGCGCACACCGGCGAGCCCGTCGCCGAACGACGCCGGATCGGGCCCCGGCGGCAGCGGATCGGCGGTGGTCGCCGGATCGCCGGCGTGCGGGCCGCTCATGGCCGCCAGCATCGGCCACAGGTCCGCGACGCACCCCGCCACCACGCCCGGGGTGTCCAGAGAGGGGGCCAGCGCAACGCCACCTGCCCGGCTGATCCGCCCGAACGTGGGCTTGATGCCCGCCACACCGCAGAACGTCGCCGGGATGCGCACCGAGCCGCCGGTGTCGCTCGCCACCGCGGCGGGCACCATCCCCGCGGCTACCGCCGCGGCGGACCCGCCGCTGGAGCCGCCCGGCACCCGGCCCGTATTCCACGGGTTACGAGGGCTCGGGCGCGTCGCGTGCTGAGAGGTGATCCCCCAGCCGAACTCGTGCGAGCGGGTGACGCCGACGATCACCGCCCCCGCTGCCCGCAGCCGCCGCACCAACTCGGCGTCGACGTCGGGAACCCGCCCGGCGAGGGCGTCGGAGCCGTGGTCGCCGGTGGCACCGGCCACGTCGAACAGTTCCTTGACGCCCACCGGCACGCCGTGCAGCGGACCCCGGGAAACGCCCCGTCGCAACTCCGCGGTCCGCTCCGCTGCCTCGGCGACGGCCTGGGTGGCAGTGACGCAGGCGAAGGCGCTCAAGGTGCCGTCGAGGCGTTCGATCCGTTCGAGCGCGGCCGCCAGCACCTCGCTGGGATCCGTCTCGCCGGCGGCGTACAGCGCCTCGAGGCGCGCAATCGAGAGCCCGGAGGCGTCCATGTCGCGGCTTGCTCTGTTCAGCCCGACGGGATCCCGGGAATCTCGGCGACCGCCTGGTAGCCGGCCCGCTCCAGCGACGGCACCCCTCCCAGGACCCAGAGGATCACCATGTCCTCCTCGCCGATCGATCCCGCCGAATGCGCCGTGTTGACCGGAACGAACACCACGTCACCCGGTTCGATCTCGTAGTATCTCTCACCCACCCGATGCCAACCTCGCCCCGACAGCACGATCACGACCTCCTCCGCGTCGGGATGCAAGTGGTGCTCGTGAGTCCCGCCGCCACCGGGGTAGACCGTCCGGCCCACCATGACCTTCTCCGAGCCCTGGCGGGCGTCGGAGACGAGCGTGCGGCAGTCCAGATGCGCGAAAGCCGTGCCGGTGAGGTCGTCGAGCGGTGTGGTCTCCGCCCGGACGACGTACTCGGGACCGCCGCTCTCCGCCATGCGGGGAGTATAGAAGTATGATTTAGCCCTGTTCGGGGGCGAGAGCGAGGGGACGCAATGAGGGCTCGGACCGATCCAGGGCCGGCTCAGGTCCAGGACTCCGCAGGTCACACCGCCGGGGCGAGCATCGCCACGGACGGCGCCGGCGACGTCCGCACGTCGCCGCTGAGCGTCGAGGAGATCACCACCTTCTACGAGAAGGGCTACATCCGCCCCGGGAAGGTGTTCAGCGACGAGCACGTGGAGTTCCTGCGCGACCTCGTCCAGCGCCTCACGCGCCAGGAGGACGAGGCCGGCCGGCGCTACGACCTGCTGGATCCCGCCCTGTGGCCCGACGTCGAGGACGGCGACGACGAGGCGTCCGGCGCCGACGACGCTCGCGACCCGGCGCACAGCTTCGACTTCCTGTTCAACATGTGGCTCACCGACGACGATTTCCGCGCCGCCGCCTTCAACCCGACGACGGCGCGCTGGGCGGCGCAGTTACTCGGGACGACGAGCGTGCGGCTACTGGAGGACAACGCCCTCAACAAGTCGCCCAGCCCCCACGACGTCCGCTGGCACCAGGACTACTCGTACTGGCCGCTGGCCCAGCCCAACGCCGTCACGGCCTGGATCGCCCTCGACGACACGTCGCGGACCAACGGCGCCATGCTGATGGCCTGCGGCAGCAACCACCTCGGCGAGCGCCTGCCCGTGGTCTTCGGCACCGGCACCCCCTACCTCCGTGAGGCCCGCCCGGCGTCGGTCGCCGAGGTGGGCGACCCCGACAAGTTGGGGCTGCCCACCGAGGTCGTGGAACTGGCCGCGGGCGAGGTGTCGATGCACTCAGCGATGACGTGGCACGCCTCGGGACCGAACCTGTCCGAGCAGGGCCGGCGGGCCATGGTCATGCGCTACGTGGCCGACGGCACCATCTGGCTGGGCTCGCAGCGCTACGAATACAACTACTCCGACGAGGAGGTCGGTCTCGCCCCGGGCGAGCCGATCGGGGGCCGCTATTTCCCCATCATCCCCTTCTGAGGCGCCGAAACTCCGCCGCGAGAGGATCGCCATGACCCAAACCCCGACGACCGGTCCCGACGGTCTGCGGCGCTTCGACGCCGCCCGAGTGCTGCCGTGCGAGGACGAGACCGTTCTGACCGACGCCACCGTGGTGGTCCGCGACGACCTGATCGAATGGGTCGGCACCCAGGCCGAACTGCCGGCGGCCTATCGCGACCCGCAGATCCCGGTGACCGACGCCGGCGATGCGACGATCATGCCGGGCCTCGTGGACGGCCACATGCACATCAGCTTCGGCGAGCCGCGCACCGAGGAGGAACTGTTCATCTACACGCCCGCGCCCTACCGCGCCATCCGGGCCGCCGTCGACGCCGAGAAGGTGCTGCTGGCCGGCGTGACCGCAGCCTGCGATCCGGGCGGACCCAACGGGGTGGCCCCGGCGGTGCGCGATGCCATCGACGGAGGCCTGGTGCAGGGCCCGCGGCTTTCGGCTGCCGGCCGCCAGATCACCACCCAGCTCGGCATCGGCGACACGCTGCCGCGCTGGGTGGACGTGCACGAGTCGTCGTTCGGCGCGCTGGTGCGCAGCGAGGACGACCTGCTCCAGGAGATCCGCAACCAGGTGAAGGACACCGTCGACCTCATCAAGATCGCCGGATCGGGGCCGGGCACCACCGAATACGCCGCCTTCAGCCGCGCCGAGTTGGCGCTGGCGGTCGGCGAGGCGCACCGCCTGTGCCGGCCCGTCACCATGCACGCCCGGTCGCGCCAGTCGGTGGCCGACGCCGCGGAGATGGGCGTGGACTGGATCATGCACGCCTCCTACATGGATCCCGCCACCCTGGAGGTGGTTCTGGAGAAGGAGATCCCCCTGCTGCCCGCCATGACGCTGCTGGTGAACAGCCTGGAGGCACCCGGGCACCGCCCCTTCGTCGCCGACGCCATGAAACAGGAGTTGGACGCCGTGGTGTCCATCCTCTCCAAGGCACACGCCGCGGGTGCCACCCTCATCGCCGGTTCGGAAACCGGCTTCGCCATGACCCCTTACGGCGAGTGGCACACCCGGGAAATGGAACTCTTCGTGAGCCATCTGGGAATGACGGACATGGAGGCGCTGCTGTGCATGACCCGCAACGCCGCCACCGCGGCACCCCGGGACACCGAGCGGGTGGGCACGCTGCGCCCCGGGAAATTTGCCGACCTTCTCGTGGTGGACGGAAACCCCGATACCGACGTGCGCATCCTGGGCGATCGCTCCCGGCTGCTCACCATCGTCAAGGGCGGGCAGGAAGTCGTACCCTCGGGACGTGGGAGCCAGATCCGGCAGCGCTTCGAGCAGGCCCGCCGGTACACGCATGACCTGCACACTCGCGCCGCGGCCGAGGCGCTGGATTGAACCACCCCTCGCTCGCCGAACTGGCTGATCTGAGCGGACGGCTGGCCCTCGTCACCGGGTCCGCTCGGGGCTTCGGCTCCGCCATCGCCAACCGTCTCGCCGAGGCCGGAGCCACCGTCGTGCTGGCGGACGTCCGCCTCGACGAGGTCGAACAGACGGCCTCTCAAATCGCGCAACGCACTGGTGGGACCTGCATCGCCCAGATCCTCGACGTGACCGACGAGGCGGCCGTCGACGCGGCCTTCGACAGCTTGCGGGCCGAGCCCGGTCCGGTGGACATCTTGGTGAACAACGCGGGCGTGTTCTCGAACCATCTGGCTCACGAGATGCCGATGGCCGAATTCGACCGGATCCTGCGCATCAACGTGCGGGGCTCCTACCTTTGCTCCCGGGCCGCCCTGCGGCAGATGCGCGCCGCCGGGCGAGGGGTCATCGTCAACGTGGCCTCGGTGGACGCCCTGGGGTCCTCGGCGGAAGGGCTGACGCACTACACCACCTCCAAGCACGCCATCGCCGGCATGACCCGCTCGCTGGCCATCGAGTCCGCCCCGGTCGGGGTGCGGGTGAACGCCGTGTGCCCCGGCGCGGCGATGACCGAGGGAGCGGTGGAACTGGTCACCGGCGGCGAGGAGACGGGCATCGACGTCGAGGCCCAGTGGGAGGGCATCGTCGACCGCACCCCCTTGGGGCGGCTGTGTGATGTGGACGACGTGGCGCGGGCCGTCGTGTTCCTCGCCTCGGACATGGCCGCCTTCGTGACCGGCGTGCTGCTGCCGGTGGACGGGGGCATCCTGGTGCAGCCGCTGGAGGGCTACGTGCCTCACGCCGAGGGCGCCTGATGCTGCCCCGCCCCACCGCCTGAACCGTGTACGAGGTGATCCTCCCCAAGACGGGGATCTACGAGGGCAACGTGACGCTCGTGGAGTGGCTCGTGCCCGAGGGCGGCGAGGTGTTCGCCGGTGATCCGTTGTTCCTGATGGAGTCCGAGAAGGTGGAGATGGAGATCGAGGCCGATGTCGACGGCCGGCTCCACCAGGAGGCCGAACCGGGCCTCGAGGCGCCGATCGGTACCCGCATCGGAGTCATCGCGGAGTCCCCGCAGGAGTTCGCGGCGCTGAGCAGCGCATGACCGAGACCAGCGCAGCATCCGATCCCGCCGCCTCGCCGGCGACCGACCGGGACACACTCCTGGCCGGCCTGGCGATGATGGTGCGCATCCGCCGGTTCGAGGACCGCGTGCAGCGGGAGTTCGGCAAGGGCGAGATGCCCGGCTTCGTTCACACGTACCACGGCGCCGAAGCGGTGGCAGCCGGGGTGTGCGCCCACCTGAGCGACAGCGACCTCATCACGAGCACGCATCGCGGGCACGGGCACTGCATCGCCAAGGGGTGCGACCTGACCGCCATGGTGGCGGAGTTGTACGGGCGCGAGACCGGGCTGTGTGCCGGGCGGGGCGGCTCGATGCACATCGCCGACTTCAGCCGGGGGATGCTGGGTGCCAACGCCATCGTGGGCGGGGGGATAGCTCTGGCCACAGGTGCCGCCCTGGCCGCGGACGTCCTCGGCGATGGCCGTGTGGCAGTGGCATTCTTCGGCGACGGAGCCGCCAACCAGGGCGTCTTCCACGAGTCGCTGAACCTGGCCGCCATCTGGCGGCTACCGGTGGTGTTCGTGTGCGAGAACAACGGCTGGGCCGAGTCCACGCCGGTGGAGTACTCCACCAGCGTCGCCGACATCGCCTCGCGGGCCGGCGCCTACGGAATCTCCGGCGTGACCGTCGCCGGGGAGGACTACGAGGCCGTCCACGCGGCCGCCGGTGAGGCTGTGCGCCGCGCCCGTGCCGGCGAGGGCCCCACGCTCCTCGAGGTGAAGGTGGCGCGCATTCGCGGCCACTACATCGGCGACCCCCAGCAGTACCGGTCCCGGACCGATCGGCAGGAGGCCAGGGAACGCGATCCCGTGGCGCGCCTCGCCAACCGCCTCGGCGAGGATCCCGCCCGTCACCGCGCCGACGCCGAGCGCGACATCGACGCCGCCTTCGAGACCGGCCCCACCGGTGCCTGGCCCGACGGCGGCGACGTCGAACGCCACGTCTATGCCCCTGATCCACCCGGGCCGCCCGCCCCCGCCGCTGCGCCGCCAGCCGAGCGGGATATCACGTTCCTCGAGGCGGTGAATGAGGCGCTGAACGAGGCCATGAGTGCCGACGACGAGGTGGTCGTGCTGGGCGAGGACATCTCCGGTGGTGCAGGTCTCGGCGGACCGCAGGAGGGGGCCATGGGTGGCACGTTCGGCGCCACCAAGGGGCTACTGGGGAAGTTCGGACCGTCGCGAGTTCGCGACACGCCGATCTCCGAGGCGGGCTTCGTCGGCGCTGCCACCGGCGCGGCTCTGGCCGGTCTGCGCCCGGTGGTCGACCTGATGTGGGCCAGCTTCGCGCCCTACTGCTTCGATCAGATCTTCAATCAGGCAGCCAAGATGCGCTACATGTTTGGCGGGCAGGCCACCGTCCCGCTGGTGCTGCGCATGGCCGTCGGCGCCGGCTTGCGAGCCGCCGGCCAGCACTCCGACACCCTGTACGCGGTGTTCGCGGGCGTGCCCGGGCTGAAGGTGGTCGTACCGGCCACACCGGCTGACGCCAAAGGGCTGCTGCTGCGGGCCATCCGCGACGACAACCCGGTGGTGTTCCTCGAGCACATGGGCCTCTACCGGTCCAAGGGACCCGTCGCCACCGGCCCCTATGAGGTGGCGCTGGGCAAGGCCGCCTGCGTCCGGCCGGGCGACGACGTGAGCCTCGTGGCCGTGGGCGAGTGCACCCTCCGGGCCCTCGCCGCCGCCGAGCAGCTGGCAGACGACGGCATCTCAGCGGAGGTGATCGACGTCCGCACCATCGCCCCGCTGGACGCCGAGACGATCTGCGCCTCGGTGGCGCGCACCGGCCGGGCGGTGGTGGTGGAGGAGAGCCCACGCCGCTGCGGCCTCGCCGCCGAGATCGCCAGCGTGATCTCCGAGAACACGTTCGCCGCCCTCAGCCACCCGGTGGCCCGGGTGACCGCCGCCAACTCGCCCGTCCCGTTCAGTCCCCCCTTGGAGGACGCCTGGCTGCCCACCACCACCGAGGTCGTCGCCGCCGTCCGAGCGATGCACTGAGGATCGTTCGTCGGACAGGAGACGCCTGGCGCGGCCGAGTTCCTAGGCTGGGGCGGCACTCGAGGAGGCACTCATGCGCTGGTCCAACCTGTTCGTTCCCACTCTGCGCGAGGCGCCCGCGGAGGCCGAAGTTGCGAGCCACCGGCTCCTGCTGCGCGCCGGGTTCATCCGCCAGCTGCATTCCGGGCACTACTCCCTCCTGCCACTTGGTCTTCGGGTGCACGACAAGGTCGCCAGCGTGGTGCGCGAGGAGATGAACGCCATCGGCGGCCAGGAACTGCTGATGCCCGCCATGCATCCCGCCTGGGTCTGGGAGCAGAGCGGACGGTGGACGTCGATGGGCGACGAGATGTTCCGCCTCACCGACCGCCGGGAAGCCAAGAACGCCCTGGGCATGACGCACGAGGAGGTGATCGCGGTGCTCGCCAGGGAGGTCCACTCCTACCGCGAGGTTCCCCAGATCTGGTACCAGATCCAGACGAAGTTCCGTGACGAGCCCCGACCCAAGAGCGGTCTGCTGCGGGTGCGGGAGTTCGCCATGAAGGACTCCTACAGCCTCGACATCGACGACGCCGGCTTGGACCACGCCTTCGACCTCCATCACAAGGCCTACACGCGCATCTTCGAGCGGCTGGGCCTGCCGGCCATCGCCGTGGAGGCCTCCTCGGGCGCCATGGGCGGCAGCGCCAGCGTGGAGTTCATGGTCCCGTCGGGTGCAGGCGAGGACGACATCGTGCGCTGCGGCGGCTGCGGGTACGCCGCCAACGTAGAGCGGGCAGTTGCCGTGGTACCGCCTGTCGACGACCCGCCGGGTGGGGTGCTCGAGCGCTTCGCCACGCCGGGCATCCGCACCATCGCCGCCCTGGCGGCCGCCGAGGCCGATGCCCCACCGCACCGCCAGGTCAAGACCATGGTGTACGTGCTGGATGGGCAGGTCACGCTCGTGCTGCTGCGCGGCGATCACGACCTGAGTGTTCAGAAGCTTCTCGACAACACCGGCGCCATGACAGCCCGACCGGCGGCTGCGGACGAGTGCGTCGCCGCCCTGGGCGCCTCCCCCGGCAGCCTGGGCGCCGTCGGCGTCACCGACCTGCCCGTGCTCGCCGACGGCGCGCTGGCGGCACGCAGCAACCTCACGACCGGCGCCAACACCGACGACTTCCACCTCCGGGGCGTGGACATCGGACGCGACATCACGGTGGATGAGTGGCTGGATGTGCGCCAGGTGCGCCACGGCGAGCCGTGCACCGGTTGCGGAGGCCCGCTGGAGTTGCTCCGCTGCATCGAGACCGGTCACATCTTCAAGCTGGGGCGCCGGTACGCGGAGGCCTTCGAGACCACGGTCATGGACGCCGAGGGCGTGCCGCGGACCCTGACGATGGGCAGCTACGGCATCGGCATCGGGCGAGCCATGGCCGCCGTCGCCGAGACCCACCACGACGAGAAGGGCCTGTGCTGGCCCGTGTCGGTGGCACCCTACGAGGCGGTCGTCGTACCGATTTCGGGGCGCGACGAAGCGGTGACCGGGGTGGCCGAACGCATCTACGGAGAACTGCGCAACGCCGGTGTGGAAGTGATCATCGACGACCGCGACGCCCGGCCCGGGGTGAAGTTCAGCGACATCGAGTTGGTCGGCATCCCCTATCGCGTCACCGTGGGTCCGAGGGCGCTCGCGGCGGGCAACGTGGAGTTGACCGAACGAGCCACCGGGGAGACGACCCACGTCCCGGTCGAGAGCGCCACCGGCCGGGTGCGCGCCGCCCGGGACACAGCACTCGCCGCGCTCTGAGCAGTACACCTGGTCCGCTACTGAGCCGATCGGGCCGGCAGCTCGTCAGCACCTCGGCGACCGGAAGTCGCGCGGCCGGAGTGCCGGGGTGGGCACGCCTATAGGGTTCGAGGCAGTCCGATAGGGTCCGCTAAGGTAACCCTTTCCGCAGGTCACAGCGGTTTAGTGGTTGACAGTGTCCGGAGCCGTTCCTTATACTCCTTCTCGAAAGGTAATAACTGAGAAGGTAGCGACATGGCCGATCGCCCCAAGACACTCTCCGCAGCGTTCGTCAAAACGGTACGCGAGTCGGGCCGCTACGGCGACGGCCGCGGCGGCTTCGGCTTGTCGCTGTTAGTCAAGCCGACGTCCACCGGGCGGCTGTCGAAGACGTGGAGTCAACGGCTCCGCATCAACGCCAAGCCCGCGATGATCGGCCTCGGCGCCTACCCGGTGGTCACCCTCGGCGAGGCACGCGCCAAGGCGCTGGAGAACCGCCGGGCGCTCGCGCAGGGCCGCGACCCACGCGGCGAGCGGGCCGTCACGTTCGAGCAGGCCGCGGAGCGCGTGATCGCCCTACACGCGCCGAATTGGCGCGACCCTCGCCGCGTCCAGAACTGGCGCTCCAGCCTGGAACGGTTCGTGTACCCGCGGCTCGGATCCAAGCCGGTCGCCGAGATCGACGCCGCCGACATCCATGCCGTCATCAGCCCCATTTGGGCCGACCGGCGCGAGAGCGCCCGCAAAGTCCTCGGACGCATCCGAGCGGTGCTTCGCTGGGCGGTCGCCGAAGGCCTCCGCGGCGACGACCCGAGCGACGCGGTCCGGGCGGCCCTGCCGAAGAACGGCACCGCCGTGCGGCATCATCGGGCGCTGCCCCACGGCCACGTCGCCGACGCCATCCGCAGCGTGCGAGCCTCGGGCGCGTGGGCGGGAACAAAGCTCGCCTTCCGCTTCACCGTCCTCACAGCGGCCCGCAGCGGCGAAGTCCGCGGCGCCCGCTGGTCCGAGATCGACCGCGACGCCGCCGTCTGGACCATCCCCGGTGACCGCGCCAAGACCGGCCGCCCGCACCGCGTCCCGCTGCCGCCCGAGGCGTTCGCCGTCCTCGAGCAGGCCGAAGCCCTCACCAACAGTTCCGACCTGATCTTCCCGAGCCCGACTGAGCGTCAACTCTCCAACGCCACCATGGGCAAACTGCTCGGAGACCTCGACATCCCAGCGGTGCCGCACGGCTTCCGCAGCAGCTTCCGCAGTTGGGCCGCAGAGCAGGGCGTTCCCCGCGACGTCGCCGAGCAGATGCTGGGCCACGCCGTCCGAGGCGTCGAAGGCGCCTACCAGCGCAGCGACCTGCTCGAAGCCCGCCGCCCGGTCATGGATCGCTGGGCCGAATACGTCACCGTCAACCCCTAGACGAATACAGGAACAGCCGAAACACGTCTGCTACAACTCTGTAACGGAGGTGTTCCAAATGGCCAAGTCAGTCGTCGCCCGCATCGACCCGGAGACCCGTGCCCTCGCCTGGCGCATCGCCGCATCCCACCTAAAACGCGAACCCCGCAGCGACCGCGAAGCATTCGGCACCCTCGCACGCGTCACCGGTGAATCGCACTGGGTTTGTTGGAGGCTCCTGAGCTTGGAAGCGAGAATGGAGCCATGGCAAGACAACAATCGGCAGGTAGGGCGTCTGCGCGTCGCTATAGCGAGGTGGAGAAGGCGCAGGCGGTGCGGTTGGTGCGGGCGTTGCGCGCCGAGTTGGGCACCGATCACGGGACGGTGCGCCGGGTGGCGGACCAGTTGGGTTTCGGCGTGGAGTCGGTGCGCAAGTGGGTCCGGCGGGCTGACATCGACGACGGCGCGGTGGCCGGGACGACGACGGCGGACCGGGCGAGGATCGGCGAGTTGGAGTCCGAGAACCGCGAGCTGCGCCGCGCGAACGCGATCTTGAAATCCGCGTCCCTGGACTCAACCGGTCAGCGCAACAGGGTATTGAATCTAGCGGCGGGGGTGTCGAAGCCGAGTCGTTTTCGGGGTCGGGTGTTCAGCTTGACGGCGACATCGTCGAGGTCGTGTTGGGTGAGGTGCTTCATGGTGTGACCCTTCGGCAAGTATTGGCGCAGCAGACCGTTCGTGTTCTCGTTCGTCGCGCGTTGCCATGGGCTGCGTGGGTCGGCGAAGTAGACGGCGAGGTCGGTGCCGATGCTGATGTCTTTGTGTCCAGCGAGTTCCATGCCGCGGTCCCAGGTGAGCGTCTTGCGGAGACTCGCCGGCAACCGGCTCATCTCGCGGACGATGCCGGCGGTGACGGTGTCCATGTCCCGACCGTCGAGCTGGACGAGCACGACGTAGCCCGTCGAGCGTTCCACGATCGTGGCGATCTGGGTCCAGTGCCGACCGAGCAGCAAGTCGCCTTCCCAGTTCCCAGTCGACCCGGCATCGACCTCGATACCGCATCTCGGATCTGGGACCGCCACTGGCCCGTGACGGTGTTGTGCAGGTTGCGGCGCGTCGGACGCCGAGTCCGCAGATGCTTCTGCAACTCCTTGGCCAGCACGCCTCGGGACTGCACGAACAGCGACTTGTAGATCGTCTCGTGCGACACCGTGACTCCCTCGCCCACCGGTTGCTCTTTGGCTAGCACCCCGGCGATCTGCTCAGGCGACCAGTCTTCGGCTAGTCGATCAGCGACGTAGTCCCGCAACGCTGGCTGGCGCGAGAGCAGGCAGCGTTGCGGGCGTCGAGCGCGTCGCCACGCTCGATCGTCGGCATCGACCGCCCGATACGTGCGGCGCCCCTTGTTGCGGGCGATCTCTCGGCTGATCGTCGACGGCGCCCGACCGAGCTGACGAGCGATCGCGCGAATCGACTCACCCCGGGCGAGCCCACGGGAGATCTCCTCGCGTTCGGTCGACGCCAAGTGGCAGTCACGCCGCCTGCGTTCCGGCGGGAGGTAGCCACCGGTCTGCTTCACCACCGTGTAGACCGACCCCGGCGGATAGCCGATCACTCGAGAGATCTCCGAAAACGACGACCCCTCCGACCACAGCCTCCAAAGCGTCGCCCGATCCTCGTCGGACATCCCCGGCCTTCCCAGCTTCGCCATCAACAACCTCCTTGCGCTCCAGCCTGGCGTTGCGCTGACCGGTTGAGTCCAGGTCGGCTTTCTTCGCGGCGGAGCTCGACGGCCCACTGAGATGATGGTTTCTCTCATTGACGCCCATAGGGAGGAGTTCGGGGTCGAGCCGATCTGCGCGCAGTTGCCGATCGCCCCGTCGGGCTACTACAACGTCAAGAGCCGCCCGCCGTCGGCGCGGGCGCGCCGCGACGGGGTGCTGGTGCCCCAGCTCGTGGCGCTGTGGGTGGCGAACTATCGGGTCTACGGGGCCACAAGCTCTGGCGCGCCGCCCGGCGCGCTGGCCATGACATCGGCCGCGACCAGGTCGCGCGCCTGATGCGCACCGCCGGTATTGAGGGAATACGCCGGCGCCGTGTGCGCACCACGCGCCCCGAGGGCGGTGCGGTTCGCCCCGCGGACCTCGTTGAGCGGGACTTCTCCGCGACGGAGCCGAACAGGTTGTGGGCCACCGACCTGACCTACATATGCGACGTGGGCCGGCGTCGCGTATGTGTGTTTCATCGTCGACGCCTACAGCCGGCGTCGTCGGCTGGCGCGTCGCGGCGCACATGCGCACCAGCATGGTCCTCGACGCCTTGGAGATGGCCCGAGCGTCCCGCGCGACGCGCCTGGGCGGCCTCGTGGCGCATGCGGACGCCGGCAGCCAATTCACATCGCTGCGCTGGGGCGAACGCCTCGCCGAACTCGGCGCCGTTCCCTCAGTCGGCTCTGTGGGCGATTCCTACGACAACGCCCTCGCCGAAAGCGTCAACGGCCTCTACAAGACCGAGCTCATCCGCGGACCTGCCCGGGGGCCCTGGCGCAACGTCGACGACGTCGAACTCGCCACCTTGGGCTGGGTCCACTGGCACAACACCCAGCGCCTCCACAGCCACCTCGGCGACACCCCGCCAGCAGAGATCGAAGAGGCCTACGCTGGCCGACAAGCCGACCACACACTGGTTGGAAACCAATAAACCGAGCCTCCAACAAACCCAGTGCGATTCAAGGGAAACCACGACCTCAGGTGTGCTTTGGCGTAACGCACGAAGCGGGCCTCAGAGCCGAACCCCAACAAAGCCTGCAACACCGCCAGTGCGATTCACCAACTCCGCATCAGACAGTTCCGGCGCGATGCCCACCACGGGCCGCGGTGGCGCCCACTCCGGGTGCGCCACCAACAGATCATCAGCTGTCACATACAGTGCAGTCGCGAGGGTGTCCAAGTCCGGGTTCATGTTGAGACCTCCAAAATCGGCGCATGTTCACACCCCAGATCTTGGACACCCTCACCCACCACACCGCGGACCTCCACCCCTTGGAACTACTCATCTAGTTGAGCGTGAACCACGTTGGTTGGTGGTCCGACCCGACCGCGTCGACGTCGATCCACGCTGACTCGACCCTTGATGCTAGGCCCGGCGTCACGAATCCGTAGTCGAGCCTCAAACCGACCTCGAATCCTCGACTCCCGTCGTACCAGGTGATTCCCTCGTCGAGGGAGTTGCCGGCCGCAGTCCACGTGTCCACGAGCCGGTCACCGGTGAGAGTATGGCCGTAGTAGTAGTCAGCCTCGCCGACGATGAGTGGATACTCGGTTGATGTTGGAGTCAGGTTGAAGTCGCCCATCACCACGAACTCGGTTGGCGCAGGGCTCTCGCCGATGCCCATCCATTCGATGCCGGTGACCGACGCCCCATAGGAGGGGACCCCAAACATGAGCGGCAGCAGATACTCGATCGTCGTTCTCCGTAGCCGGGAGTTGACAGAATCGAGATGGACTGAGTAGCACCGAAGAGGCCCAGACGGAGCATCTATGATTGCTTCGAGCGCGCCATACTGTGCGCCGTGGGCATTGATGACCCGTACTCTCGGCAAGAGCAGGTTCCGACACGAGAGGATCGGCCAGCGGGAAAGGATCATATTGCCGACCTGAAGTCGACGATGCTCGACTGACCCATCGGGAGTTCTCGAGCTCGCGTCAAGATCGACATTGGGTCCGTATACCCAGTGATGCTGAGCGAGCAGCTCGCCTAACCGGGCTGGTTGATCCTTGTCAGGAAGCGCCTCGACATTGCGCACGACTTCCTGTAGTGCGATCACGTCGGCGCTACGTACCGCTTCGGCGCTCCTCTCGAGGTCGTAGCAACCGTCCTTGCCCGTTGAGTGCTGGATGTTGTACGACACGAACCTCATCAGGGGTCGGCCAGTTCCGTCGGGAAAGTGGACTGCGCTGGAAGGGTCAGGTGATGGCTCTGGGCTGTGGGCAACGCGGTGAGGTCGCCGTCGTGACCCGCCAATCTTCCTCGAGGCTCGCCGACGATCGACGAACCTTTCCCATCAGCGAGATGACACGCAACCCAGTGGTTGGGGGTGATCTCACGCAACTCGGGCACCTCAGCACGGCAGCGGTCGACAACCAAAGGGCAGCGGGTCGAGAACACACAACCGGGTGGTGGTGCCGCAGGACTCGGAACCTCTCCGACGAGAAAAACACGGGTCCGACTGGCCTCGGCCACGGGATCTGGTATCGGAACTGCCGACAGCAAGGCCTGCGTGTACGGGTGAAGCGTCGCCTCGAACAGAGTCTCGGTCTGGGCGAGTTCGACGATGTGTCCGAGATACATCACCGCGACTCGGTCGGAGATGTGCTCCACCATCGAGAGGTCGTGGGCCACGAACAGGTAGGCGATTCCGAACTCGTCTTGAAGATCAGCGAAGAGGTTGATCGTCTGCGCCTGGATCGACACATCGAGCGCGGAGATGGGCTCGTCGCACACGATCAGGTCGGGGCTGAGCCCGAGCGCCCGGGCGATGTTGATGCGCTGGCGCTGACCACCGGAGAACTCGTGGGGGTAGCGGGTGCGGTGGGCAGCGCGGAGGCCGACCAAGTCGAGAAGCTCAACCACCCGGTCGTTGACCTGTTGCGTTGTCATCTTCGTGTGGACCCTCATCGACTCGCCGATGATTCGGCCGACAGTATGCCGGGGATTGAGCGACGCATACGAGTCCTGGAAGATCATCTGCATCCGCGGTCGGAGCTTGCGCAGCTCCTTTTCGCCGAGGCTTGTTAGCTCGATGTCGTCCAGCCAGACCTGCCCGGAAGAAGGGCGGTGGAGCTGGAGCACGGCCCGTCCGGTGGTGGACTTGCCGCACCCGCTCTCGCCGACCAGCCCGAGCGTCTCGCCGGCGAAGAGTTCGAAGCTCACGCCATCG
Organism: Acidimicrobiales bacterium; assembly: GCA_963668565.2. Taxonomy (GTDB): domain Bacteria; phylum Actinomycetota; class Acidimicrobiia; order Acidimicrobiales; family CATQHL01; genus VXNF01. The sequence continues at coordinate 1,696,975 of CAXXMX010000010.1, read as the reverse complement.
ACCGCCTTTATCGGCTTGTCGCTCGACTTTCCCGGGAAATACTTTCGCATGTTCACGACCCTGAGCACGGGCTTAGCAGAGTCCCTGACCGTGGCCGGCGCCGCCGTCTTGGTGACGGGCCGGTCCACCTCAGCCGAGCCGCGCCTAGCCATGTCGTGGCGTCCCCGCCTCGATGTCGTAGAAGCACGCGACGTGTCGGCCATGGACCGGCTCGATCAGTGTCGGCACCTCGCTTCTGCAGCGGTCGAACACATGGGGGCAGCGATCCGAGAACGGGCAACGAGTCGGCTCTTCAGTGAGATCGGGCGGCAGACCGGGGATGCTGGTCAACCGGTCGGCTCGGTCGCCCATCTTGGGCAGTGCGTCTAGGAGCCCGATGGTGTACGGGTGTAGTGGCCGCGTGTACAGGCTGCCCACATCGGAGATCTCTACGAGCTTGCCGGCGTACATGACTGCTACCCGGTCGGCCAAACCGGCAACCACGCCGAGGTCGTGGGTGATCCAGATCAGGGCCAGCCCGAGCTCGTCACGTAGGTCATGCATAAGCTCCACGATCTGGGCCTGGATCGTCACATCGAGTGCCGTGGTTGGCTCATCGGCGATCACTAGCTGGGGGTTGCATGCCACTGCGATAGCGATCATGACGCGCTGTCGCATGCCTCCCGAGAACTCGTGAGGATAGGCATCGATGCGGCCCGGGGCGTCGGGTATCCCGACTCTCTCCAGCAGATGGATGGCGCGGTTGCGAGCCTGTCGCCTCGACAGACCGAGATGGGTGCGGATCACGTCGATGAGCTGGGTGGAGATTCGCATCGTTGGATTGAGGGAACTCATGGGATCCTGGGCAACGAACCCGATCTCGGCCCCTCGAACCCGTCGCAGCCGGCGCTGAGACTCTTGAAGGAGGTCGACCGTTCCGTCGCTTGTCTCGAGTGTCGCTGTGCCGTTGGATATTCGTGCCGGCGGCTCGGCGAGTAGCCGCAGCACGGCGAGCATCGTCACAGATTTCCCGCTTCCGCTCTCGCCCACGATGGCCAGAGTCTCACCCCTGGCGACGGAGAAAGTCACGCCGTTCACCGCATACACAGTGCCTTCCGGGATGTCGAACCGGACCTCAAGGTTCTTCACATCAATCAGTGCTGGCGCGTTCATTGCTTCACTCGCTGAGATCGAGGGTCGAGCACGTCGCGCAACCAATCGCCGAGCAAGTTGAGCCCGAGCCCCGCAAAGACGATGGCGACCCCTGGTGTGAGCGAGATCCACGGACGAATCGTGAGCACGCCTCGACCGGCGTTGATCATGTTGCCCCAACTCGGAGTGCTAGGCGGCACCGAAAGACCGAGGAATCCGAGGCCGGCCTCGTAGAGGATCATGGCCGACATCTCGAACGTGGCCAGCGTGGCCAGCGGGCCGATGAGGTTGGGCAACAGGTGCAGCCGCAGGATCTGGCCCTCCGGCACTCCGACATTTCTTGCTGCCTCGATGAACATGCTCTCCCGTAGCTTCAAGACCTCGCCCCGCGTCACACGGGCAAACACGGGAATCGACGTGAAGCCGAAGATGAGAATCACGTTGATTAGGCTTCGCCCGACGACCGCGGCAAAGAACACCACGAACAACAGGTAGGGCAGCGACAGAATCAGGTTGATGAAACCGACGATGATGGCGTCGATCCTGCCGCCTCGGTAGCCGGCGATCAGACCGATTGCCATTCCCAGCATGATGGCGATTCCGACGCCACCGAGAGCCACACCAAGCGAGACTCGGGTTCCGAAGATGATGCGGCTGAGAATGTCGCGTCCCAAGGTGTCGGTGCCGATCAGGTAGTCATTGGAGCCCCCATAGGACCAAGACGGCGGAGTATTGGCATCACTCAGTGTCTGCTGGAGAGGATCGTGAGGAGCGATCCATGGAGCGAACGCCGCGAGGATGAACAACATGACGAATACGAAGGCACCGAACATGCCGCCCTTGGACCGGCGAAGCAGCCGCAGGGCCTCGCGAAGCCGAGCCCGGAACCGCAAATCCCTTTCGATGTCGATTTCATGGCCGGTTTCACTCTCGCCAGCATCGAAATCGGCGTCACTGGGAGCAGCATGATCAGTCATGTGATCCCCTCTCCGCGTGGCTTCGGTATCGTCGCCGACGCACCGTCCGCAGATGATCTAGGCCGAGGGGACCGCGTCTGGTGCAACGTCCCCACTCTGATCCGCGGGTCGGCGACTGTGTACAGGATGTCAGCAAGAAGCGAGAAGAGGATAACGATGAGCGCGCCGAAGAACGCTATTCCCTGCACGAGCTGGAAGTCACGATTGCTCACCGCTTCGGCCAACAACCCTCCGGCGCCCGGCCAGGCAAAGACAGCTTCGATGTACAACGATCCACCCAGCAGCGCCCCGATCTGCAGGCTCATTACGCTGATGAGTGGAATGAGCGCGTTGCGCAATATGTAACGACCGTAGATGACTGGCGCTCTGAGGCCCTTACTGCGAGCGATGCGCACGTACTCCTCATTGACGATCTCCAGCACCGACGATCGCGTGAACCGCAGAAGCTGAGCCATTGGAAACAAGCCGAGAGCAACCGCCGGCAAGACTATCGAATCGTCAGGAATGGTGAGGAACCACATCGAAGTCGTGCTGCGCCCGAACGACGGGAACCATCCTAACTTGACCGCGAACACCACGATGAAGACCAAGGACAGCCAGAAATTCGGGATCGTCTGGCCGAGCAGGCCGAACCCGCGCGCCGCACCATCCCAGCGGCCGCCCGCCTTGACGCCCGCCAAAATCCCGAGCGTTACTCCGACTACGACCGCGAAGGCCATCGCCGCGATGCCGAGCTCGATCGTCGCTGGCATACGGCCGAAGATCACTTCTCGAACCGGAATCTTGTACCGAAGAGAATTACCAAAGTCAAGGCGGGCCGAATCGCCCACGAAGTCGACAAACTGTTCGACACCGGTCTTGTTCAAGCCGTGCGCCTCTCGTGCCGCTTCTCTTTGCTCCTGGGTTGCCTCCCTGGGAACGAGCAGGTTGGTCGGGTCCCCTGACACCCGCAGCATCGCAAAGACGATGACCATCACGCCGAGCACGAGCAGTAGCGACTGACCTATGCGCCCAACCACGTACCTCGTCACCGGCTTACCTCTCTGCTCGCCCTCCTTCCGTTAATTGGTGGGCCGAGGCGTAGTGCCTCGGCCCACCAATCAACCATTGGCTTACGAGCCGGCGTTTGTCAGCCAGCCACCGCTAGGTCCCAGAGCCAATATTCCTCGGCCGAGCGCGGCTTGTAGTTGGAGACTCGATCACTGGTTGCTTCGAATGAAAATGGCACGTAGAGATAGATGAATGGTGGGTCATCGTACATCCGCTGTTGCAGCTGTCGGTACAGATCCGCACGCTCGTCGTCGTCGGGGGTCGCGAGTATCTGAACGAGGAAATCGTCAACCACGGGGTCAGACCATGCTGAGAAGCTTGCAGCGTTGCCGCCCATGGCCCCCTGCAGGCGGTCCCATCCCTCAGGATTGGCGTTCGACCAGCTATCGCCGAATAGCGGCGGTAGCTGCTTGTCCGCCTCCAGGTCCCAGTAGGCCCCGGACTCGATGATCTCGAGTGACGCGTTGACTCCTACGTCGCCGAGTTGGGCCTCGACGGCTTCGCACACCTGCACGAAGTTGGTGTAGGCACCCGACGGGCACGCGAATCCAATGTCGAACCCATCGGCGAACCCGGCTTCGGCCAACAACTCCCGCGCCCGATCAGGGTCGTAGGGATACGGTATGAGGTCGTCGTTGAAACCGAAGTCGGCCCGCGTCATGATCCCGGTGGCTTGACTGCCCTTGCCGTTGAACAGAGCGCCGATGATGCCTTGGACGTCGACCGCATAGTTGAGGGCCTGGCGCACGAGGGGATCTTCGGTTGGTTCGCCCACACCAGAGGTGAGGTTGTTGAACGCGATGTAGTACACCCGGTTGGTTGGGTACTCGATGACGTTGACCCCGTCGATGCCCTCTAGCGATGCGGCTTCGTCGGGGCTGAGGCGGCTCACGATGTCGACCTCGCCCGTCTGGATCGCTGAGGCCCGGGTGGAGGACTCGGTGATCGGCCGGAATATGAGCCGGTCAAGTGTGGGGAAGCCCTCACGCCAGTAGTTCGGGTTCCGGTCCAACACGATGCGGTCGCCCTGGACCCACTCGGTCAGCATGAACGGACCGGTGCCTACCGGCGCTTGGCCGAACCCCGTGAGCCCGACCTCAGTGTAGTATTCAGGAGGAACAAAGAACCATATAGCAGCCGTGAGACCGAGGAATAGTGCATTGGATTCCGGTGCGACGAGTTCGACAGTGAATTCGTCGATCTTGTTAACCTCGGACGCTCGTTCGTAGTAGTTGAAGTACTGATTGTCCGGGGTCTTTTGTACCTCCCAGGAGAACACTACGGAGTCCGCGTTGAACGGTTCGCCGTTATGGAACACCACGTCCTCACGTAATTTGAAAGTGTACGTTAGACCGTCGTCAGATACTGTCCACGACTCGGCGAGAGCTGGCTCGAACTCCAAGTCGTCATTGATCCACACCAACGGATCGAATATCTGGTTGGACACATTGCCTGCGTTGCGTTCGGCCGCGTTCACGCCGTCGATCGCGTTGGGCTGCGTCGTGAGCGCGATGATCTGCTCGCCGCCCACGGCTGCGGGCTCGTCGGCTGCGGGCTCGTCGGCTGCGGGCTCGTCGGCTGCGGGCTCGTCGGCTGCGGGCTCGTCGGCTGCGGGCTCGTCGGCTGCGGGCTCGTCGGCTGCGGGCTCGTCGGCTGCGGGCTCGTCGGCTGCGGGCTCGTCGGCTGCGGGCTCGTCGGCTGCGGGCTCGTCGGCTGCGGGCTCGACGGCTGCGGGCTCGACGGCTGCGGGCTCGACGGCACCGCCGCCGCCATCGTCACCACAGGCCGCCGCGATCAAAGCGAACGCACCGAGCAGCAACCACAATGGCCTTATCTTGGATTTGCGTAGATGTGTCACAGATTTCCTCCCTTAGGCAATTGCATATGCCTACATCTGGCCCCTGTGTCGGGTTCCCCCTCAAGGCTTGAGTGGCGAAACCGTAACATAAAACACAAGGCAGTGTCCCACCGAGTGGTGGGGATTAAGGTAGCCGGGCGGGTCCACCACTAGCCCTGATTGTTCATGGGGTGGGCGTTTGTGGGGGTGCGCGTCCGCGGAAAAGCCTCTCTGACGTGGGATGATGCGTGTGTTAACCCTGATTGTTCATGGGGTGGGCGTTTGTGGGGGTGCGCGTCCGCGGAAAAGCCTCTCTGACGTGGGATGATGCGTGTGTAATTGCGCGTTTCGATCCCAGAAAGAGAGGCATTTCCGAGGTGAAGTCTAACAGTGTGCGTCAGGTGCGGGTAGAAGGCGGCGGCGGGGTGGTTGCTCACGTCGGGTTGCACGCTTTGGGGGCGTTTGCTGATCGTTTGGGTGTGGGGGCGTCTTTGTCGTCGGCGGTGCCGCCGGCGGGTGAGCGGGCGCCGGGCCATGATCGGGGCAAGGTGTTGACGCAGGCGATGTTGATGCTCGCCGGCGGCGGGGAGTGCTGTAGTGATATCGAGTATCTGCGCGCCGAGGGGGCGCTGTTCGCCGACGTGGCGTCGGCGCCGACGTTGTATCGGACGCTGCGGTCGCTGGACCCGGCGACGGTGGGGGACCTGTGGGCGCGCCAGGCAGCGGTGCGCGAGCAGGTCTGGGCGCGCACCGCCCCGGTGGACGCCACCGCGCCGGTGGTCTTGGACATCGACGCGACGCTGGTGGAGGTTCACAGCGAACACAAAGCCGGCGCGGCGGCGCATTACAAGGGCGGCTACGGGTTTCATCCGCTGTTGTGTTTCAGCGACGACGGCGACGCGCTCGGCGCGGTGTTGCGCCCCGGCAACGCGGCCGCCAACAGCATCGACGACCACATAGCGCTCCTCGACGCGGCGATCGGGCGGCTGCCCGCCGAGGCGGCGGCGGGCCACCTCCCCGGCGGCGACGACGCCCTCGTGACCCGCCCGGTGGTGTTGCGCACCGACTCGGCGGGCTGCTCGGTGCGCATCGCCGCAGCCTGCCGGGTGCGCAACGTGGGATTCTCCCTGGTGGCGCGCCGCAACGACGCCATCGACAGCGCCATCGCCGCGGTGCCCGTCACCGACAAGTGTTGGCAGCGCGCGATCCGCCAAAGCGGCGATGCGCGCCCCGGCGCGGCGGTCGCGGACCTCACCGAGTTCGTCGACACCGCCGACTGGCCCAAAGGAACCCGCCTGATCGTGCGCCGCGAACCCCGCCACCGCGGCGCGCAACGCTCGTTGTTCGGAAGCGACGACTGGCGCTACTGGGGCCACTGGACCGACCAAGAAGGCCCCGCCGCCGAGCGCGACGCGCACATGCGCGCCCACGCCGTCGTCGAGGACCACATCGCCGCCCTCAAAGACGCCGGCCTCACACGCCTGCCCTTCAGGGACTTCAACGCCAACGCCGCCTGGGTCGCCCTCGTGTGCTGGGCGCGCACCCTCGTCGTGTGGTTCCAACAACTCGCCTGCGCCGCCGACACCCTCGCCAAAGCCGCCGCCAAACGCCTCCGCTGGACCCTCTGGCACACCCCCGGACGCCTCACCCGCTCGGGGCGCCGAACGACCATCCGCCTGCCCACCAACCACCCCGGCGCAGCGCACCTCGCCCGCATCTACAACCACATCGCCCCTCTCCTGAGAGCCCACCAAGGGCACAAAACACCACAACCGCCACCACGAACCACCCGGCGGGCCAACCTGAATCGCACTGGGTTTTGTGGAGGCTCGGTTTATTGGTTTCCAACCAGTGCACAGTCGGCTTGTTGGGCACTGTAGGCCTCTTCGAACTCCGCCGGCGGTATGTCGCCGAGGTGGCTGTGGAGGCGCTGGGTGTTGTGCCAGTGCACCCAGCCCAAGGTGGCGAGTTCGACGTCGTCGACGCTGCGCCACGGGCCTTGGTCGGGTCCGCGGATGAGTTCGGTCTTGTAGAGACCGTTGACGGTTTCGGCGAGGGCGTTGTCGTAGGAATCGCCCACCGAGCCGACCGAGGGAACGGCGCCGAGTTCGGCGAGGCGTTCACCCCAGCGCACGGACGTGAATTGGCTGCCGGCATCCGAATGCGCCACCAGGCCCGCCAGGCGCGTCCCGCGGGACGCTCGGGCCATCTCCAAGGCGTCGAGGACCATGCCGGTGCGCATGTGCGCCGCGACGCGCCAGCCGACGATCCGCCGGCTGTAGGCGTCGACGATGAAGCACACGTACGCGACGCCGGCCCACGTCGCCACATAGGTCAGGTCGCTGACCCACAGCCGGTTCGGCCTGCTCGCGGAAAAGTCCCGCTGGACGAGATCCGCCGGGCGGACGGCGCCTTCGGCAGGTCGTGTGGTGCGCACCCGCCGGCGCCGGTGAGTGCCTTCGATGCCGGCCAGGCGCATGAGACGGGCGACCTGGTCGCGGCCCACGTCGATGCCCGCCCGCCGTGCCGCCTTCCAGAGCTTGTGCGCCCCGTAGACCCGATAGTTCGCCACCCACAACGCCACCAGCAGCGGGATCATCGCCACGTCGCGCCGAGAGCGCGCCGACAGCGGTCGGCTCTTGGCGCCGTAGTAGCCCGACGGGGCGATCGGCAACTGCGCGCAGATCGGCTCGACCCCGAACTCCTCCCTATGGGCGTCAATGAGAGAAACCATCATCTCAGTGGACCGTCGAGCTCCGCCGCGAAGAAAGCCGACCTGGACTCAACCGGTCAGCGCAACAGGGTATTGAATCTAGCGGCGGGGGTGTCGAAGCCGAGTCGTTTTCGGGGTCGGGTGTTCAGCTTGACGGCGACATCGTCGAGGTCGTGTTGGGTGAGGTGCTTCATGGTGTGACCCTTCGGCAAGTATTGGCGCAGCAGACCGTTCGTGTTCTCGTTCGTCGCGCGTTGCCATGGGCTGCGTGGGTCGGCGAAGTAGACGGCGAGGTCGGTGCCGATGCTGATGTCTTTGTGTCCAGCGAGTTCCATGCCGCGGTCCCAGGTGAGCGTCTTGCGGAGACTCGCCGGCAACCGGCTCATCTCGCGGACGATGCCGGCGGTGACGGTGTCCATGTCCCGACCGTCGAGCTGGACGAGCACGACGTAGCCCGTCGAGCGTTCCACGATCGTGGCGATCTGGGTCCAGTGCCGACCGAGCAGCAAGTCGCCTTCCCAGTGACCCGGCATCGCCCGGTCCTCGACCTCGGCGGGGCGCTCGCTGATCGATACCGCATCTCGGATCTGGGACCGCCACTGGCCCGTGACGGTGTTGTGCAGGTTGCGGCGCGTCGGACGCCGAGTCCGCAGATGCTTCTGCAACTCCTTGGCCAGCACGCCTCGGGACTGCACGAACAGCGACTTGTAGATCGTCTCGTGCGACACCGTGACTCCCTCGCCCACCGGTTGCTCTTTGGCTAGCACCCCGGCGATCTGCTCAGGCGACCAGTCTTCGGCTAGTCGATCAGCGACGTAGTCCCGCAACGCTGGCTGGCGCGAGAGCAGGCAGCGTTGCGGGCGTCGAGCGCGTCGCCACGCTCGATCGTCGGCATCGACCGCCCGATACGTGCGGCGCCCCTTGTTGCGGGCGATCTCTCGGCTGATCGTCGACGGCGCCCGACCGAGCTGACGAGCGATCGCGCGAATCGACTCACCCCGGGCGAGCCCACGGGAGATCTCCTCGCGTTCGGTCGACGCCAAGTGGCAGTCACGCCGCCTGCGTTCCGGCGGGACGTAGCCACCGGTCTGCTTCACCACCGTGTAGACCGACCCCGGCGGATAGCCGATCACTCGAGAGATCTCCGAAAACGACGACCCCTCCGACCACAGCCTCCAAAGCGTCGCCCGATCCTCGTCGGACATCCCCGGCCTTCCCAGCTTCGCCATCAACAACCTCCTTGCGCTCCAGCCTGGCGTTGCGCTGACCGGTTGAGTCCAGGGACGCGGATTTCAAGATCGCGTTCGCGCGGCGCAGCTCGCGGTTCTCGGACTCCAACTCGCTGATCCTCGCCCGGTCCGCCGTCGTCGTCCCGGCCACCGCGCCGTCGTCGATGTCAGCCCGCCGGACCCACTTGCGCACCGACTCGACGCCGAAACCCAACTGGTCCCCCACCCGGCGCACCGTCCCGTGATCGGTGCCCAACTCGGCGCGCAACGCCCGCACCAACCGCACCGCCTGCGCCTTCTCCACCTCGCTATAGCGACGCGCAGACGACCTACCTGCTGATTGTTGTCTTGCCATGGCTCCATTCTCGCTTCCAAGCTCAGGAGCCTCCACCAAACCCAGTGCGATTCATCGTGGAATCCCCCAGCGCGACGCAGCCGGGTGCGGCAGGTGGACTTCTCCGCCTTCGAGACCACCAGCGAGGGAACCTGGCAGCTCTGCGGTGTCGCGGACTACGCCGCCAAGGTCGCCCTGGCGTGTCCGGTGAGCGCCACGCAGACCGCCACCGACCTCCTCGCCGCCCTCGAGGCCGCCATCGACGTCGCTGAGGAGCTGCTGGGAGGCCCGCTCGTCGAGGACTGCGCCGATCCCGCCACCGGCGAGATCACGCCGCTCGTGGTCGTGACCGACAACGGCCCCGCCATGAAATCCGTCGCCACTGCGCGCTGGTTCGCCGCCCGAGACCACCTCACACACGTGCGCACCCGCCCCCGCGCCCCGCACACCAACGGCGTCGTCGAACGCTGGTTCGAGACCCTGAAATACGAACGCCTCTACCGCGAAGAGATCCCCAGCGGCATCGACCTCGCCGACCACGTGATCGACTTCATCGACGAATACAACACCATCCGCCCCCACGAAACGCTCGCCTGGCGGCGCCCCCTCGACACCTACCTGACCGACCCAACCCTCAAACCAAAACCCCGAAACAGTGAGCAAGATTCTTGACACGGGACAGACACCTTGATGCAGCAACTCGAAGCCGCAGGGGTCGTCGTGTTGGCGTCAGACCCCTAGCTCTCACCCAAGTTCGACGCCACGCGCACTACTTCGTCGCGAAGCGCCAAGGCTTGGACGACCGGGCTCAAGGATCTGTGGTTCACCCCCGACACCGATAGCTGCACATTCCGCCTAGTGCCGTCACTCACCATCTGCATACCGCGCACCGTTCCTCCGGACTCGCGCAATCCCCGAATCGCGGCCTCAAGGGTTCCGTGCCCGGATTCGTACACCATTTCAAAGTTCACCACTCCCCGTCGCCTCAATATGAGATCAGCGATGGCACCCAGTCCAAGGATCAATACGAACGTGAGCAATCCACCAGCGGCTGCAACCCAATACAGGCCGAGGCCGGCTGCAACACCGAACGACGCGGCCATCCATAGACTCGCGGCGGTCGTGATGCCCGTAACCGTGAGGCCGCTTCGCAGGATCGCGCCACCGCCGATGAACCCGATGCCGCTCACGACCTGCGCCGCGATGCGAGTGCGGTCGGTAATTCCGTCGGGCCCCATGAAGGCACCCGACACGGTAAACAAAGCAGCTCCGAGCGCCACCAGCGCATGAGTCCGCGTTCCCGCCGCCTTGTGACGGAACTCTCTCTCGAAGCCCAAAGCCGCTCCCAGGCCAACGGCGAGCACCAATCGCAGAATGAGTTCCGAGTTCGGAACGTCCATTTCAGGCTCTCACATCAAGGCACTCTGGTCGATAGCTAGCACAGACAGGCCCGCGGCTCGTGCTGACGCGATGGTTGCTGGGGAATCCTCGGCCGCCACAATCACATCGCATGCCAGCGTTGAAGCCGCTCGCTCGTACAATCCCGACGCAGGCTTCGGGATCAACAGCAAGCTGTGCGGTCAGATCAACAGCGTGGACCATCTGCTCCCAATCGTGAATATCCCGGTAGCGCTCACGGTACCTAGTCTCTTCGATGTTGGCAACCGGTGTGATAGAGCGGCACAGCGCGCCAGGCCTCGGTGCCTCCAAGCCGACGTTGGGCGACCTTGGAGCGATCGCGTCCTTCCCACCCGCCAAGTCGCAGGGCCTAATGGCCCGGCAGACGTGCTAGCGCCGGAGCGGTACATGTTGCTACCACGATGCAACCACACTGTCGTGCGTGGACTCGACCACGTCTTGTGCGAAGGCAGGTGTCCTCGCTCCGACTGCCGCACTGCAACTGGGTTGTGGTCGATCTATCGGCGAGGAGTCGACGAACGCGAGCAACTAGTGTCGCAACTCTGGGAGTTGCGCCAATAGCCCGAAGTGGTCGCTCGCGAAGACCGGGCTAGGCGTTTGGCACACACAACGGACATGCTTGCGCCTCGCGCGAGCCGGGGCGGCGCAAGGACGTAGTCGAGGCGTCGCCGCGACCCGTTTCGGTCATGAGCGAGCGGGTTCGTCGTGCGGTCCCAAAGTGTACCGGCTCTACGCGGTTGATGGGGCAGGGGGGGTTCTCGGGTTGGTCAGGCTCCAGAGATCGTCTATCCACGAAGCCATGTCCCCTGGTGGGGACAGGAGTCGTCGCATGACCGGTGAGTTGATCTCACAGTTCAGATCACCGCATAGCACGGTCGCTGTTTCGTCCTGCGCAAGGATCGCTGCTTTCAGCACGTCGATCTGGGCCAATCGATGCTCCGTGTTATGCAGGTCCGGGGCTAGATGAGCCGAATAGATCCTTGTGGTACCGAACTGGATCCAGGCTACGGTTCTGGCGGCTAGGGCGGCGGGGTCCGTCGCTAGATCGATCTGTCCGACATCGTCCGGCGGCAAGCGGCTCATGATGGCTACACCGAAGGCGCCTTGCCCAGAATTCATGGGGTGCCCTGCAAAGTGACATAAGTAGCCATTGTGGTCCAAGAATCTGGCAATGTCATCAAGGCTGGTCCGGCGTTCATCCGCCCAACTGACCTCTTGGAGTGCTACCACTTCCGGGGCGGTGAGGTTTATCCACGCAGCAACTTCAACTGCCCTCTCGCCCCACCGGCTCTCGATGGAGCCAATGTTGAGAGTCAGCAATCTCACTCGTTGCTGTCCGAGGGAGAGCGGTCTTGTGGGCGAGTCGCGGCTGGCAGTAAGAGCGTGGTCGATTCACGTACGAATAATTCAGGTTCGACCAGCGTCGTGGACGGCTTCGTCGTCGGGTCGGCGATCAACTCAAGAAGTTGTCTGACCAGTTGCCCTCCCAGCTCGTCGGCCCGAAACCCGACCGACGTCAGCGAAGGCACCGAGATCTCGGCGAAGGGAGTGTTGTCGTACCCAACCACTGCGATGTCATCGGGACTCCGAACGCCCAGATCATGTAGCCCCCGTAAACATCCCAGAGCAACGATGTCGTTGTACGCAACAACAGTGTCGATGGACCTTCGAGAGGCGATCAGCTCACGAGTCGCGTCACGCCCACCCCCGGTTGTTCGCTCAGTGTTGACCTCGACTACGGGCGCGAGATGTTCGCGGTGAGCTTCAGTCCTCGGATGGGGTATCCCGCTCCAGTCCGGTGGCGCGATGATCGCGACTGTGGAGCGCCCGACATTCTCGAGATGCTGGGCTAGCTTCTGGGAGGCTGACTTCTCGTCGTGTAGGAACTTGTGGCCCTTCGCGAATTCGATGCTTCTATGTTTGGCAAGTGTTGATTTTGGGGTGTTGGAGGAGGCGGTAGATCTGGCGGGCGATGTAGCGTTTGAGGCAGCGTTGGGCTTTTCGGGGGGTTTTGCCTTGGGCGGTTCGTTTGGCGATGTAGGCCTGGGTGTGGGGGCAGTAGCGGCTGCGGGTGACGGCGATGGTGTGGAGCGCTCGGTTGAGTTGGCGGTCGCCGCGGCGGTTGAGGCGGTGGCGGGTGTTCTGCCCCGAGGACGCTTCGAGTGGGGCGACGCCGGCGAGGCGGGCGAATGCTGCTTCGTTGCGCAGCGGCCGGGGTGTGACCAGGCGATGTGGATCTGCGCGGCGGTGACGGGCCCGACGCCGGGCTGGTCGAGCAGGTGGGGGGCGACGGCTTCGACGAGCCCGCGGATGCTCGTTTGCAGGTCGGCGGCCTCCGCGGTGAGGGTCTTGATCCGCGGCGCGAGGCTGCGCAGGGCCTGTTTGGTGGCTGTGAGCTCGTCGAGGGGAGCCGCCGGCAGACGCAACGCGGCGCATTTGGCGACCTGGGCGGCGGTGGTGAGGCCGCGGAGCTGGTCGCGCAGGTCCACGGGCGCGCTGACGATGAGGGCTTTGAGTTCGTTGATCGCCGCGGTGCGCGCCGTCTGGGCGCCTCGGCGGGTGGATTCCAGCGCTCGCAGCGCCTCGCGGCGGCCCCGGGCGCGTGGAACGGCGAGGTTTGGGCGTCCGAGAACCTCCCGCGCCGCCCGGCGGGCGTCGAGGGCGTCGCTCTTGGCGCCGTCGCTGGTCGCCGCGGTGCGAGGGTGGCTGAACTCGATCACCAGCTCGCCGGCCGCGCCGAGGTGCGCGCACGCTCTGGACCCGTAGCTGCGCGAGCCCTCCACGGCCCAGGCCCTCGACTCGCGCGACGTGTGGCGGTCCGCCCACGCCACGAGCCGCTCGTAGCCCCCGCGGGTCGTCTCGAACGCCGCGGTCGCCAGCTCGCCGCCCGTGGACGCCTCCACCAGCGACGCCGTTATCTGGTCTCGATCCGGGTCGATGCCGATCACATGATCCACGATGTCTGCCAACACGATGCGTCTCCTTTGTCGATGTCGTGTGCGGCGCACCGGAAGGGGCCTGCTGCGACAACACTGTGATGAGTCACACCACCAGGGCGGACAGGCTTCTAATCAGGTCTGCACCAAGACGCCGAACCGGCGGCGGCGGCAACATCGGACAGCTCGTTTCGAGGACACACAGGTCAGTGGGTTTGTGGGTCACGACGCCGCCGCCGACACCAGTCTGGCACCCCTACCGGGACGCGCCCGAGATACTCACAGTGGGTTGGGGGTGTAGTTGAGGGTCCCTGAGATGGGGTCGAGGCCCTGCTGGCATCGGTGGTTGTGACACCGCCGAGCCGGGAGGGCCTCGATGAGTTCGGATGTTATGCGGGTGCGGCTGGGGCTGCGTCAGGTGCGCGTGTTGGAGGTCGCAGTCGACGCTCCGGGCCGTTTGGTGGTGGCGGTGGAGGCGGCGTGGTCGTGGTCGCGGTGCCCGTTCTGCGGGTTCAAGTGCCGCCGGGTGCACGACCGGCGCGTCAAGCGGGTCTGGGACCAGCCGGTGTCGGGGCGCGAGACGGTGTTGTTGTGGCGGTGCCGGCGGTGGCGCTGCGAGAACTGCTCTGCGCGCCACCTCGAGGACCATCCCGAGTTCGAGGGCAAGCTGACGCGGCGCCTGGCGCGGCGCCTGGTGAGCGACGCTCGGGTGATGCCGGTGGCCGTCGCGGCAGGCCGCGCTGGTGTGGGCTGGCACCTCGTGAACGACGTGGTCCGGGCGTGGGCGGCGCTGGTGGGCGAACATCGCCGACGGCGACCGTGCCGGGTGTTGTTGGTCGATGAGACGTCGATGCGCCGCCGCCATCGCTACGTGACCGTGATCGTGATCGTCTCAGGCGACAGCGGCGAGCTGTTGGCCATGGTGCCCCACCGGTCCGCGGTGGCGCTGAACAGGTTCTTCGCCGCCGGGGGCCATCGCTGGTGCGCCGGCGTGAAGGTCGTCGTCACCGACGGCTCGAAGGCCTACCGCGCCGCCGTGGACCGCCACCTGGGCCACGCCACCCACGTCCTGGACCGCTTCGGTGTCATCGGCTGGTTCGCCGCGGGCCTGGTCGCGGTGCGCCGCGACGTGCAGCGCCGCCAACCCGCAGGCGTCACACCCGCCTTCGACGCCGACGTGTTCCGGGCCAGGTTCTTGCTGCTGCGCCGCCCCGACCGCCTCAACGACGCCCAACGCGCCCAACTCGACGGACTGTTCGAGTCCCATCCCCGCCTGCGCGCCGCCTGGGAGGCGCTCGGCGAGCTGCACGGCCTGTACCTCGCCGACGACAAGGCCGGCGCCCTCGCCGCCCTCGACCGGTTCACCGATCTCTACCAGACCGGGGACCTGCCCGAGTTCTACAAGATCGTCAACACGCTGCTCGCCGCCACGCGAGGGCTGCTCGCCGCCATGCCCCGCATCCTCGCCTGGCACGCCGCCGGGCGGCCCAGCAACGGCCGCATCGAGGGCTGAGGGTTTGTTGGAGGCTCGGTTTATTGGTTTCCAACCAGTGCACAGTCGGGTTGTCGGCCAGCGTAGGCCTCTTCGAACTCCGCGGGCGGGGTGTCGCCGAGGTGGCCGTGGAGTCGCTGGGTGTTGTGCCAGTGCACCCAGCCCAAGGTGGCGAGTTCGACGTCGTCGACGCTGCGCCACGGCCCCTGGTCGGGTCCGCGGATGAGTTCGGTCTTGTAGAGACCGTTGACGGTTTCGGCGAGGGCGTTGTCGTAGGAATCGCCCACCGAGCCGACCGAGGGAACGGCGCCGAGTTCGGCGAGGCGTTCACCCCAGCGCACGGACGTGAATTGGCTGCCGGCATCCGAATGCGCCACCAGGCCGCCAGGCGCGTCCCGCGGGACGCTCGGGCCATCTCCAAGGCGTCGAGGACCATGGTGGTGCGCATGTGCGCCGCGACGCGCCAGCCGACGATCCGCCGGCTGTAGGCGTCGACGATGAAACACACGTACGCGACGCCCGCCCACGTCGCCACATAGGTCAGGTCGCTGACCCACAACCGGTTCGGCTCCGTCGCGGAAAAGTCCCGCTCAACGAGGTCCGCCAGGCGAACCGCACCGCTGTCGGGGCGCGTGGTGCGCACACGGCGCCGCCGGCGTATCCCCTCGATGCCCGCGAGGCGCATCAGGCGCGCGACCTGGTCGCGGCCCACGTCGATGCCCGCCCGCCGTCCCGCCTTCCAGAGCTTGTGCGCCCCATAGACCCGATAGTTCGCCGTCCACAACGCCACCAGCAGCGGGATCATCGCCACGTCGCGCCGAGAGCGCGCCGACAGCGGTCGGCTCTTGGCGCCGTAGTAGCCCGACGGGGCGATCGGCAACTGCGCGCAGATCGGCTCGACCCCGAACTCCTCCCTATGGGCGTCAATGAGAGAAACCATCATCTCAGTGGGCCGTCGAGCTCCGCCGCGAAGAAAGCCGACCTGGACTCAACCGGTCAGCGCAACGCCAGGCTGGAGCGCAAGGAGGTTGTTGATGGCGAAGCTGGGAAGGCCGGGGATGTCCGACGAGGATCGGGCGACGCCCGCACCAACCGCACCGCCTGCGCCTTCTCCACCCCGCTATAGCGACGCGCAGACGACCTACCTGCTGATTGTTGTCTTGCCATGGCTCCATTCTCGCTTCCAAGCTCAGGAGCCTCCAACAAACCCAGTGCGATTCAGTTTGTCAAGCGGCGGTTGGGGTGAGCCAGTTGTGGTAGCGGATGGCGAGGTCGTGGTTGTGGCGGGTGCCTCGTTCGAGTTCGGAGAGGCGGTTGGTGTGGGCGTTGATGGCTTGTGCGGCGTCGGCGATTGAGGTGCTTCTGAGTAAATGTCCGTTTTTGGGGGTTTGATTACGCCGCATTGGGCGGGTGTGTTCATGGCTGGTTTTGGTTGTTGTTGCGATGGTAGGCGATGCGGGTGAGGCGGGCCCGTTTGAGGCCGTCTTGGCGGGCCTGGCGGATGGTGTCGCCTCGGCCTTGGTGTTCGTCGTCGGGGGTGACGTAGCCGAGGGAGGCGTGCAGGCGGCGGGTGTTGTAGTCGCGTCGGGCGTTGTCGAGTTCTGCTCGCAGCGTGTTGGGGTCGGTGATCTTCTCGAGGTGGGGCCATTCGGTTTTGACGTGGCCGAACAGGGTCTCGATCCATGCCTGGTCCGTGGGGGTGCCGGGCCGGCCGAAGCGGGCTGCGATGGAGCACATGGCGAGGAACTCCCGGGTGGTGCCTGCTCGCATCTGGGGGCCGTTGTCTGACATTGCCAGCAGGATCGGCTCCTGGTCGCCGTCGCTGCTGTCGTCGCCGTGGCGGGCTCGTTGGGCTTGGCGGGCCTCGACGGCGGGCCACAGGCCCTCGGAGTCGAGGGCGTCGGTGAAGACGACCTCTACTTGGGTGGCGGTCTCCTCGACGGTGAGGTGGGTGGCGAGCCACTTGCGGGTTACGACGTCCAAGATGGCGTAGGCGACGCGGCCGGCTCTGGGGAAGTGGGTGATGTCGTAGATCCAGATCTGGTGGCGCCTCCACTCGATCCAGTCCGGCAGAGGCCGCGCCGGAACGGGTGTGCGCTGCGCCCGGGCGGGCAGAACGAGCCCCTCACCAGCGAGAACGCGATACAGCGTCGACGGTGACACCCACACCAGCTTCTCGTATGAGCCGCGGTGGGCGAGCTTGCGGTAGCCGCCGTCGATGTCGCCCCAGCGCTCGAACAGCTCCAGGACCGCCCGGCGCTCTGCGGGGGTGATGGCGTGCACCGCGGTGCCGCCCGCAGTGTGGTCGTCGAGGCGGCCCGCCTCGCGGCGGTGCTGCCAGCGGCGGCACCGCCGGCCGTCGAGCTCCAACACGGCGCAGGCCCGAGCTGTCGTCCAGCCCTGCTCCAGGGCGCGGTCCACGAGGTCCAACAGGACCGCCTTGACGCCGGCTTCGACACGCGGGGGCACGCCGGCGGTCACCCCCAACGCTCTTTTCCCTCCAACAAGGTGACCTTGACGGCCATCTCCTTGAGCGCCTCACCCAGGCGGGCCGCCTCGTCGCGGGCCATCACCAACTCCGGGTCGACGCCGTCGGCGCGCACCCCCGGCCGCGACGACGCCAACGCGTCCAGAGCGCCGCGCTTGGCGACCTCGCGGGCCCGCATGATCGTGGAGCGGTCCACACCCCAATGGTCCGCGCACTCAGCCACGGTCATCTCACCGGTGAGCACCTGCACGAACGCCTCGTACTTCTGCACAGGCGACAACCGCCGCCTCCCGCGGCGTCCGCTACGCTCCAAGGGCTTCGAGGTATCAGTCATCTGACGCTCCTTTCACAGCGCCATGCTCCCACCCCGATGCTGCGTAATCAACGACCCAAAACCGGACACGATCCCAGAATCACTACACGATGGTGACGCCTGCGGTGTGTCGGAGGTGGCGTAGGTGTGCTCCTTGGGGCACTGCTGGGGGGTCGGTGAGGAGTTGGTGGATCTCTCGTGCGATGTGGCGTTTGAGGCAGCGGATGATCTCTCTGCGGGACTTGCCTTGTGCGGTGCGCCGGGCGGCGTAGGCCTTGGTGCGCTCGTCGCAGCGGAGGCGGACCATGGCGATGCGCCAGAGGGCGTTGTTGGCGTGGCGGTCGCCGCGTCGGTTCAGTCGGTGGCGCACGGTGCGCCCCGAGGACGCTTCGACGGGGCTGGCGCCGCAGAGGGCGGCGAAGGAAGCCTCGCTTGTTAGGCGCTCGGGGTTGTCTCCCGCGGCGATGAGCAAAGTCGCCGCCACGTCGGGGCCGACGCCGCGAGCGGCGAGCAGGGCGGGGTTCGCCTGGGCGCACAGGCGGGCGATCTCGGTATCGAGTTCGCTGATCTCGCCGCTGAGCGCCCCGTAGCGGCGCGCGAGGACGCGCAGCGCCGCCTTGGCGGCGGCGACGACGTCGCCGCTGTCGGGGTTGGGGCGCAAGCGCGCGCAGGCGTTGACCAAAGCGCCGGTGGCCAGGCCCCGCACAGGGGGCCTGCGACCTGCTCGGCGACGGTGACGAGGTGTCCTTTGAGCTGGTTGATCGCCTGGGTGCGGGCCTTCACAGCGCAGCGCAGCGCCGCGTGCAGGAGCCGTATTGCTTCGACGGGACCGTCGGCGGACTTCGGGCGGACCGTCGCTTCGCCGCACAACACCGCCCGTGCGGCCGCCTCCGCGTCGGCGGGATCGGACTTGGCGCGGCGCCGGCGCGCTTGGCACCTCGGGCGGATCACCTCCACCACCGCCACGCCCCCAGCGGCGAGATGTCGCGCCAGGCCCGCCCCGTAGCTGCCGGTGCCTTCGATGCCGACGGCGTCCACGTCGCCCCAACTGCGCATCCAATCCAAGAGGTCGCCGTAGCCGGCGCCGCTCGCCGGGAACGACGCCACACCCAACAACCCCCCCAAACTGTCAATAGTCGCCGCCACATGAGTGTCCCGGTGGGTGTCGACCCCACCGACCACAGTCATCTGATGTTTTGGCATAATGACACTGCCCTCCTTCGAGCACATCGCACGGGTAGGGGCACCACCGGCCGCGACGACCGACAGTGCACTCACGGTGCTGAACACAGGGCTCCTGACTTGTTGTAATGGGGCCAGCATCGCGGTCCCGACGGGGACGTAGGGTGCGAGGTCGGTGACCGGTTGGGCTCTCACGCTCCTTGCCCACTTCGGTGTGGCTCTTTCATAGCGTGTCGGGCCGGTCGCCGCCCGCTGCGGCGTGGCTCAATAGAGGCGTGCATCGTTTCCTGAATTCAGGTTGCCCGCCGTGGAACCCATCCCCGGCAACCGAAGGAGCGATGAATGACTGTCATCATCGGTATTGATCCGCACAAGGCCTCGCACACCGCGACCGCGATCTGCCCTGGCCGAGGCCGGCACGATCCGAGTGCGGGCGACCCGCTCGACACCTGAGGAGTTGTTGAGCTGGGCAGCCCGGTGGCCCGAGCGCCGCTGGGCGATCGAAGGCGCTCGCGGCCTGGGTCAGCTGCTGGCCCAACGACTCGTCGCCGCCGGCGAGCATGTCGTCGACGTGCCCGCGACCCTGTCGGCGCGGGTGCGGACCCTCGAGGTGGGCCACGGCCGCAAGACCGACCACATCGACGCCCGCGCGGTCGCGATCGTCGCCACACAGCGACCCGATCTCCCGCGAGTCGGCGCAGATGACCACCGGCGCGTGCTCAGGTTGCTGGCGGATCGTCGCGACGAACTGACCAAGCAACGGCGCCGAACACTCAACCGGCTGCACCGACACCTGCGCGACCTGATCCCCGGCGGGGCGCCGGTCCACCTCAGCGCCAACACAGCCGCAGGCCTACTCGCCAAGATCCGCCCCCACGACAGTGTCGAAGCTGAACGCAAGCAGATAGCCCGAGACCTCCTCGCCGACGTGCGGCGCCTCGACAAAGCCACCGCCGAGAACCGGCGCCGCTGCGCCGCCGCCGTGGCCGCCAGCGGCACCACCCTCACCCAGCTCGCCAGGATCAGCGACGTGCTCGCCGCCAAGATTCTCGGCCACATCGGCGACATCAGCCGGTTCCCCAGCGCCGACCACCTCGCCAGCTACGCAGGCACCGCACCCATCGAAGCCAGCAGCGGCGACGTCATCGGTCACCGACTATCCCGACACGGCAACCGCCAACTCAACAACGCCATCCACCTCGCCGCCCACACCCAAACCATCCACCCCGGACCCGGCCGCGACTACTACCAACGCCGACGCAACACCGGCAACAGCCGGCCCGAAGCCCTCCGGCTCCTCAAACGACAACTCACGAAAACCATCTACCGCACCCTCCTCTCCGACGCCGCCCGCGCCCACCACAACGCCGCGACTTGACATAGAGGCGCTATCAAGTCACATCCGCCCGACCGGCTGGTGCGTGTCCCCGACAAGTCGCAGTCCGACAGATCGAATTCAAGGCACACAGCCAGCGAAGCCTCGGGTCAGGACCACACTCGCCGGGAACACACTCCATTATGAGTGCGAAGCCTCAACATGAACTACGGGCCAAACTGGAGGCCGACGTTCGCCTGCGCTTCGACCCCTACGCGCTCGACGTGCAAGGGCGCGCCGCTGCGTTCGCCAAAATGGTGACCGGCGGCGTGTCGATCGAGCAGGCGCTCACCGCCTCGGGCCTGCTCTCCGGTGACGCCTGACCCCGACCCCGAGGCCAAGCCCGCGACGTTCCGCTGGTGTCCGAACGGGCCGCCCGAACCGCCCTGGTTGAACGCTCTCGCCCGCGACGCCGAGGGCCTGCCCTACGGGTTCGTCGTCTGCTCGTGCGATCGACTGTGGGCCTGTAACGACCCCGAGACGATCCCCCGCGGCCCCGGCCGGACCCGCTCGGAGCCGCCCGGCCCCAGCGAGGCGGACCTCTTCCTCGACCGCGCCTAGCGAGCCTCGGCGACGCGCGGAGAAAAACCGAAGAATGTCGCAGGGCTGCCCTACTATGCGGACAAACACACGTTTCCATAGGAGGCAGGCCATGACAGGCACCGCTGGCACGTACTACCCCGGAGAAGCGGTCCGCCGCACCGGCGATTACCAATGCTTAGGCTCCGCACCTACGGGCGATCTATGCCCGTCGGTCGTACCGTTCACGAAGGCAAAGGGCGAGACGTTCACCCCCTGCCCTGAGCGACACGGGACCGTTTCCCCGAAGTGGATGGGTCCAGTACCTCTGAGCGAGACCGACTCTCGCCGGATGATCGGGGGCGAATGGGCATGACCGCTCGCTCGCTCAACTAGGGCTCCCGGACCGGGCGCGCCCCTATTCCTGGGCCGCGTCTAGGCCGCCGGACCCGGTGCTAACACAAGCGCTATTGAGACTCGACACCCTAGCGTTTCCGCAGGTCAGAGGCCGTTTCTAGGTGCCCGGAGTGGGATTCGAACCCACACGCCCTATGTCGAGCCGAGGGGTTTAAGCCCTCTGCGTCTGCCATTCCGCCACCCGGGCCACGACTCACGCTACTTGACAGGCCTCCGCCGCCGACAGCCGCCGCGGGTCACGAGACCCGATCGAACTCAGCGCGTGCCGGTCTCCGAGTGGATCTGAATCCTCCGGAGGGGTGAACGAGTTGTCGCCGGACAGGAGGCGCTGAACTCATTTCGTGCAGGTCACCGGCACCGTGCCGTCGGAATCCTGCTCCCCTCTCCAGCAGCTTGTCCAGGGGAACTTGTTCCCGGGTATGTCCTGCCAGGGGATCTCGCCGGGATCCCCTTGTCCCATGTCAGGGACATCGTCGGGAGGCGTGAAAGTGGCATCGCCCCTCCTGCACTTCACGGTCGGGAAGTCGTCGCAGATCGGCAGGGTCTCGTCGAGACAGTTGCGCCACCCACAGTCGGGCCCAGTGCCCACGTTCTGCAGCGCTGTCTCCAGTTGCTCGTCGTCCTCGGGGTCGACGACCTGCACCGAGCGCACGACCGGGTCGGGCGCGGGATCAGGGTCCTGCCGCTGGTCGGAGCCCTTCAGATGGTCGGAGCCCTTCGCCGAGCGCACGCCCACTCCGGGCGCGGGATCAGGGTCCTCCGGCTGGTCGGAGCCTTGCAGTTCGGAGACGCCGGCTCCGGGGGTGTTCCCGTCCGCCGGCGAATCCGACGATGCGTCGCCCTCGGCGCACGGGCTCGGGCCGGGCGAATCGTCGAAAGGCAGATCGGCCGCGGCCTCAGTCGGCGACAGCGGCCTCCCATAGACACGCGCTGCCGGCAGCGACGCCCACGGCGTCACCAGCAGATCAGCCCCGGCCGAACGCGTCGCCCGCACCTCGTAGATGAAGGAGTCGTTGCCCTCCACCAACTCTGTGTCGGTCTCAGGATCCGTGTACCGCACCGACGAATCAAGCAGGCCATTCACGTCGCCGGCGACGCAGAACGTCACCTGCTCGCCGGAGTCCTGGTGGGTCCGTCGCACCTCGAAACCCATGGGTAAGGCGTCGGAATCACCCTCGGGCACACTCCAGGAGAGTTGAGGCGCGAGCATCACGTACTCGTCGGTCGTATCGACGACCAACACCATCTGGTGCGACACCTCCACCGGCTCGCCGCCCTCGACCTCCGCCGCCGAAACACCCGGCGCGACCAGCACAAGCGACACAACAACGACCGACGCGACAACAGCCCGCTTTCGCCGGCGGACCTCAAACCCCAAGAGCGCTCGGATCATGGATCACCTCTCAACGGAACCCCGTCCCCCAAGTGTCTGACGTTACAGCGCGGCGGTCGAATAGTCCTGTCAGCAGGACTAATACTCGAGAGGGGCATGTTCCGGCACGGAAGCAATTCAAGACCGAATCCTGGTTGCAGCGTGCCCCGGCCACACCGTGCCACGGACAAGATCCGCCACGGGCGACTCAGGCGGCGTGCGGCACGTCGGCAGAGTCGAGCAGTGGTCGACCGGGGAGTCCCTCGATGCCCACCGCTGCCGTGTCGATGCCTTCGGTCGCCTGCCACAGTTCGTTGCGCACCCGGGCGGCATCATGCGGAGGGAGTTCGTTGGCGCGAACGACCCCTTCGATCATGTCGGCGAGCACGGCCGGCCAGGCCCGGCCTCGGCTGCGCACCGACACCAGCACCGAGCCGCCAGGCCCACGGCGGATCGTGCGATCCAGCCCGGCGACGCGGGGTGGCGTGCGGAACGCCGGAACGCGCAGTTCCATCACGGTGGCCGCCGTGGCCAGGCGCCGTCCCGCCTCGGCGAACCTCCAAACGTGTTTCTCACTCATGACCACACTCTGACAGGGGGGTGTGACACTCGTCCCGGCTGAACCCGCCCCCCGTCGTGGTTTAGAGTCCCGGCGCTATGGATAGGCGACTGACCTCGGGATACGTGGTGTTCGACCTCGAGGCAAATGCCGATCGGTCCGATCAGCCGGCTCACGAGATCATCGAGATCGGTGCAGTGGCGGTGGAATGGGGCAACGAGATCGGATACTTCGAGACTCTCGTCCGTCCGACCCGCCCCCTGCGAGACGTCACCCAGGGGCTGACCGGCTTAACCGCCGCCGATCTCACCGGGGCTCCGGAGCCAGAGGACGCGCTCCAGCGGTTCTACCGCTTCGTGGGCGACAGGCCGCTCGTCGCTCACAACGGCTTCGGCTACGACTACAGGCTGCTCGACGCTCACGAGCAAGCCACGGGCGTGCGGCCACCGGACGTACCGCGCCTCGACAGTCTCGAGTTGGCGCACCTGGTGTTCCCCCGTGCCCGCAAAGGAGCCACCAGCAACATCGATGGGACTCGCCCACCGCAGGGGCGCAGCCTCGACGAGTTGGCGCGGCACTATTGGGGGGTCGAGCCGCGCCCAACCCATCGCGCCCTAGATGATGCACGCCTGCTGCACCGCGTGCTGACTCGGCTTCTCGGCGAACTGGCTGCCAATGTGCCGGCGCGCCGCCTGCAGCGCTGGGTGCTGGGCGCCACCGACCATCCCTGGGCAGACTTCGTCGCCGACCAGCTCGAACCCGTCTCGCTCGAAGAGGTGGTCACGCAGCCTGTCAGACAGCGGTGCGGCGCGCCGACCGGAAACTTCACACCCGCCGCGGTGGGTGCGATGTTCGGCGACGGGGGCGCTCTCATGTCGCGGGCCCGCACGCCCCGGCGTCAGCAGGTCGAGATGGCCGCGCACGTCGCCGCCGCCCTCGACTCCGGTGGTCAGCGCCTCGTTGAGGCCCCCACCGGTACCGGCAAGACACTGGCATACCTCGCCCCGGCGATCGAGTACGCCCGAGCCACCGGCAACACCGTCGTCGTCGCCCCCCACTCCAAGGTCCTCCAGGACCAGATCATGACGACGCTCGAGGAACTCCAGGGCGAACTGGACCCGTTCGTGGCGGTGCTGCTCAAGGGTGCGGGCAACTACCTCAGCCTCGAGGCGCTCGCCGGCGAGATCGACGCCCTCGCCGCCGAGGCGAGTGAGCCCGCTGTGGCGGCTTCCGGTTCTGACGCAGCCGTGGCGGTGGTGCTGGCGATCATCTGCGGCTGGGCGGCCGCCACCCCGACCGGCGACTGGGACGACCTGCGCACCGGCGCCATTGAATCGACCGGTCAGCCGTGGGCACCGCAGGACGGCAGATCGCAGAGTTCCGATGGGCAGGACCCGCCAGCAAGCGGACGCGGAGCGCAAAAAGCGAACTCGTTCGGTGACTCAATCGCGCCCTTTGTAGCAAATCGGATCGCGCTCGGGCGTCTCCGGCTCCGGCTCGGCGCCGAGGGCGTCTCCGGCCCGCCACGGGGGCCCCTTGACGAGCGTGACTTCCTGCGCCGGGCCCGTGACGGCCTCCGCGACGCTCATGTCGCCGTACTCAACCACGCCCTCGTCGTCACCTGGGACGAGTGGCTGGACAGTGCCAAGCGGCTGGTGCTGGACGAGGCGCACAACCTGGAGGACGCCGCCACCGACGCGCTCACGCAGGAGACCCGGCGGGCCGACGTGGAGACCCTCACGCGCGAGCTGTGGGACAGCGGCAGCCGACGCAGCACCGTCCATCGCCTTGCCGGCGCGGCCGGGTGGCGGCTGGGCGACGAGCGACTCGGCGCGCTCCAGGCCGCGGCGGCGGACGCACTGGCGGCCAGTGACCGCTTCGGCGAGGCGCTCGTGCGGTACGTGCGCACGCGCACCGCCGCCAGCACCGGGGACACGTATCCCACGGCGTATCGCATCCGGCCGTGGATCGACACTCGACACCCGGACTACTTCGACGTGCGCCAACGCGGGCTTGAACTCAGGGACGCCCTGCGCGGTGTCGCCGACGTGCTGAACGAGGTGAACCTGCCAGGCGAGTTGGCCGCCCTGTACAGGCGCGACCGCCTAGAGGACGAGATCGCCAGGCTGGGCCGCCGTGCCCGCAGCCTCGCCGACACCATCCATATGGTCATCTGGGCCGAGGACCCCGAGCGCTGGGTCTCCGTCGGCGGGATCGAGCACAAGGCCGGCCATTGGACCTGGACGCTGCGCCGGGTGCCGCTCTCGGTCACCGCCAGACTCGGCGCCATCTGGAACTGCCTCGACACGACCGTACTGACCTCGGCCACGTTGCGGGTGGGCGGCAGCTTCGACCACATCATCGACACACTGGGCCTCGGCGCCGTCGAGTCTCCGGTCGCCCTGGACAGCCCGTTCCCCTGGATCGGCGAGAACCACCTCCTGCTGCTGACCGACTACCTGCCCGCGCCCCGGGCGCACCTCATGGAGGAGTTCAAGGCGTCGGCCGCCCGGGAGATCCCCCGGCTCTTGACCCTGACCGCCGGGCGCGGCATGGCGCTCATGACCGCCCGCGCCCGCATGGAGTTCGTGCGGGACCACGCCCGCCCGATCCTGGAACGCAACGGCATCCCCCTGCTGGCCCAGGGCGACGACGCCGCGCCCGCCCTCGTCGAGCGGATGCGCAACGAGCAGGCCACCAGCCTGCTGGCGCTGCGCTCGTTCTGGGAGGGCGTGGACATCCCCGGCGAGGCGCTGAGCCTGCTGATCATCGAGAAGATCCCCTTCGACTCACCAGCCGACCCGGTGACTGCCGCCCGGATGCAGGCCATGGAATTGCGCGGCAAGGATCCATTTGCCGCCTACCTGGTGCCGCGTGCGGCGCTGCGGTTCGCCCAGGGCGTCGGCCGGCTCATCCGCACCGAGGGAGACCGCGGCGTTACCGCCGTGCTCGACAGCCGCCTCTGCCGCCCGACGCCGTACCGCGACTTGATGCTCGGGATGCTGCCCGGCCCGCCCCGAACCGAGCGTGCCCGGCAGGCCATCGATGCCTACGCGCACATCGCCGGACACCTGCCCGGCGTGGTCTACGACGAGGAGATGAGCCGGAGACTCGGTGCTGTTCCGAGCACCGGCGCATGGAGTGACCTCGACGCGCTGGAACTGACCGGGGTCGAAACAGCCGACGAGGTGGTGGTGACCGAGCGCCTCGACAAGGTGCGGGAGAGGTTCGGCTTCGAGCGCTGGCGCCCCGGACAATTCGAGACGATGCAACGCTTCATCAGGGGCGACGACACCCTGGCCATGCTGCCGACCGGGTCCGGCAAGTCGATCACGTTCCAGATACCGGCGCTTATCTGCCCAGGAATCACGCTGGTGATCTCGCCGCTGACGGCCCTGATGAACGACCAGGTCGAGAACCTGCGGGCGCGGGGCGTGACGCAGGTTGCGGCCATCCACAGCGGCATCCCCCAGGGCGAGTGGCGAGACGTGCTGCGGGGCGCCGAGCGGGGCGACTACAAGCTGCTGTACGTGAGCCCCGAGCGGCTCTGGTCGCAGGAGTTCGTCGAGACGCTGGAGCGAATAGGGGTGGCGCGGGTCGCTGTGGACGAGGCCCACTGCATCTCCCAGTGGGGCCACTCCTTCCGCCCGGAGTACACGAACATCCCGGCCGCCCTTGGGCGCATCGGCCAGCACCGGCCGCCGGTGCTGGCAGTGACCGCCACAGCCACCCCGAAGGTGCGCAACGAGATCGCCCGACTGCTCCGGCTGGATCTGGCCGGCGTCGATTCCATCGCGCTGTCGCCGAACAGGCCCGAGATTCAGTACTTCGTCGCGGACTGCAAGAACCGCCAGGACCGGGATCTGCGGGTCGTGCAGATCGTGGAGGCGCACCGTGGCCGGGCCGCCATCGTCTACGTCCCGACGCGCAAGGACACGACGCGGCTCGCCGGGCTGCTGTCAGGGGCCAACCACAACGCCCAGCCGTACCACGGCGCCATGGAGCAGAACGCACGACGGCACATCGAGGACGCCTTCCGTCATGGTGAGATCGACGTGGTGGTCGCCACGAAGGCGTTCGGGATGGGGATCGACAAGCCCGACATCGCACTCGTTGTCCACCTCGAGATGCCGCCCACCATCGAGGAGTACGTCCAGGAAACCGGCCGGGCCGTGCGCGGTGCCGCCGACGGGAAGGAGCCGCGAATCGGCACCGCCGTGCTGCTGAAGACCTCGCACGACTGCTCGATCCACGATCTCGTAATCAGGAGCGCCGCTCCCGACTTGGAAAGAGTGCGAGCCGTCTGGAACCAGCTTCACGTTGGCACGCACCCGTACGACCCCGAGCAACTCGCAAGTGGCGACGACGAGACCGATCGCGAGCGCATCGACGTAGCACTCGCCGTGCACTACTTGGAGCAGGATGGAGGCGTTCGCCGGGGCCTCGACACACCATGGCGGGGACGCGTGACGGTCGTCGCTGACTCGAAAACTCGGATCGATGAGCTGGCCGCTACGGAGCCGGAACTAGCAGCGCGGGCACGGCAGATCCTCGACGTGGCGTCGGCCGGCGACAGCGACGAGTACCGGGCCGATCGCTGGAGCGAGCGGCTCGGGCGTCCACCGGAGCAGATCGCCGCCGATCTGCTCGAACTCAACAGCCGGGACATCCTGGGGTTCACGGCCTGGCGCCACGCCTGGACGCTGGAGCGGCGAGACGGCCACAAGCCTGACTGGGACGCGATCGAGGAGTTGGCGATGCGCCGGCGGGCCGCGGTGACCGAGAAGTCGCGTCTCGCCAGGCAGTTTGCCGAACTGAGGGCGCTCCAGGCGCCCGAGGAGCGCGCCGGTGCCACCGGCTCCGCTCGGCTTGCCGCCCGCACTGCCGGCACGCCGCGCTGCCGGCGCCGCGAGCTGCTGGTCTATTTTGGCGCGGACGATCACCTGCGCTGGGAGGATCCCGAGCGTTGCGGCACCTGCGACGGCTGCACGCTCCTCGAGCGACCCTGGGCCACCAGCGCTCTCGACCGTGACAGCCTGCTCGGGGCGCTACCGAAGCGCAGGATCGCCCTGCGGCTGATCGCCGACACCTCCGGGAGGCAGCACCCGTACTCTCGCTCGCGCATTGTCCGCACGCTCTGCGGAATCAGCTTCGGGCAGTACGCCCTGCCGGAGGAACTCGCTGCTCACCCCACCTTCGGACGACTCGGAATCCTGGGCGAGCAAGGCATCAAGACATTGATCGACGAACTGAATAGGAGCGGGCTGATTACCCAGGGTGAATCCGAACACGACTCGGGCACCGCCTACAAGCACCTGGCAATTGCTGAAGCCGGAAGAGCCTTCCTCGGAGAACTCTGAGCACACGGTGCCGGCGGCCAACCGGTCGGCAGCCCGTGGCTTACTGTCACGCCTCTTCCTAAAATCCTGATCGCTCCGATAGAGTCCCAAGCTGTTACATGTCACTCACCTGACTGCGCTGATTCCCCGCACTTGCCATGGCGTTCCTCCAGCCCGAGAACATCCCCAGCCGCAACGACCTGCCGCAACGCCTGCAACTGGTTGCCAGGTCTCTCCGCGATTTCCTCCCCGAGGAGGTGACGGTGTGGTTGGAGCGGACCGGGGACGGTGACGCCGCCGCCCTGCGGCGTGAGTTCGACCCGGAGAACTCGGCGACGGTCGGCGCAGAGTCCGAGCCTTATCTACTCGTCCTCGACCCCAGCGCTGGGATCGCTGTCCTGGAGGCCCCATCGACAAGCCGCACGCGCCGCCACCTCCTTCGCAACAGAAGAATCGGGGTCGAGCAGCTCCGCGAGGACATCGCCCGGAGGGCCACGGATTTGCGACGCGACCTGAATGTGGGTTCTGTGCGCTCGCTGCCGGTCATCCACGTCCTCGCACTCCCGGATTTGCGCAGCGAGGATCTGCCGACCGCGGCGACTCTCCGGATGCTCTCCGAGGAGGACTTCACTCCCGGCACCCTCCGTCCCGCGCTGCAACAGCTTCTGCGGAGTCGCGTCCGCCCGCTGAGCGAGCAGGAGGAGACGGCCGTCCGGGCGACCGTCCAGCCCGAGATCGTCATCGGCGGTTCACCTCGACCGGATACCGCCAAGCAGATCCCGATGTTCGGTCCTCCCGACGACGCCTCGCAGATTCGTGCGCTCGACCGGCGCCAGGAGCGCCTCGCTCGGCACCTCGGAGGTGGTTACCGACTGATCCGCGGCGTCGCCGGCAGTGGCAAGACCCTCATCCTCATCCACCGGGCGAAGCATTTCGGCCAGCACTTCCCCGACTGGCGCATGCTGCTGCTCTGTTTCAACAGGGCGCTCGCGCGGGCGCTGGCACAGGAGGTCAAGGGCCTCAGCAACGTTGAGGCCAGAACGGTCGACAGCCTCGCTTTGGAGATCCTCAAGGCGGCCGGACAACCGGTCCCGGACATCCGGCGAGCGCACGCAGACGAGGACTTCGCTCGGCGGAGGCGCTTGGCGCTCGACGCGGCCGGGAGTCTCGACGACTCGAAACGCTTCGACATGGTGCTCGTCGACGAGGCGCAGGACCTTGGTCCGTCCGGGCTCGATCTGGCTTGGGCAATGCTGAAGGACGACCGGGATCACTTCGTCATCGCGCTCGACAGCGCGCAGAACCTCTACCGCCGACGAATGGCGTGGAATCCGCCCGACACGACCGCCCGCGGTCGAGCCACGGTTCTGACCGTCAACTACCGCAACACCCACGAGATCCTCACGCTGGCGCGTGGGGCGTTGCGGGGACTCGGCGCCTCCGCATCCGACGATCCGCAATCGGACCACCTCGACGTGCTCATCGAGCCCGAGGCCGCACTCCGCCGCGGTCCGCTGCCGGCAACGTACGCCTGTGCCGATCTCAAGGCTGAGGCAAGGGCCATCGCCGAGGGGATCCGCCGGCTCATGGACAAGGGCGCCAAAGCGGAGCAGATCGTCGTGCTCTCGGACTCGTGGACGCTCCGGCAGGCGGTCCTCGCCACGGTGCGCGAAGCCGTCGACGTCAAGCAGCTCAAGAACGAGGGAATCGCGGTCCAGGGCAAAGTCCGCGTCGCCAATCTGTACTGGCCGAAGGGACTGGAATTCCGCCACGTCATCGTGGGCGGGGCGAACGACATCCAGCGGACGGCGGACGACGAGAAGGCGCAGGAGGAGCAGCGGCGACGGCTTCTGTACGTCGGCATGACGCGCGCCACCGAGACTCTCACCGTCACGTTCTCGGGAGAGGGAATCATGAGCTCGATCCAGCGACTTCCGCCCTGGAATCCCCAACTGTGATCCCCATCGCCTCCGAGGGCTGCTGAGCGCAATCCAGGTTCCCTCCCGGGAGTGCCGCGGCCAGCCCCGGGCGCGGCCGGCTAGTTGCGCAGCAACACTGATTCATATGTAGTTACAATGGTTATCCGTCCAGACTTTCTGCAAGCTGGCTCGGATGCCTTGATCGGCATCGTTGGGATTGCGCCCGCCGCGGGAATTCACGCGTTTCTCCTGTTCGGAGCACTGTCACACCCTCTGGCCAGAATGAGAACATGAGTCCACAACTACTGCTCTTTCACGAACCAGAGGCTCGGCCGTCCACCGACGGGCTCGCCCACCCTCCCGCGTGGGTGCTCGACGAGGAGACCCGTGCCATCGGGCGCCGTCGCGTCGCAGAAGCACGCTCCATCCTGCGGGCACGCCGGCTGACCACCGGACCGCCGGGCCAGCGCCCCGCCGACGCGCAGCCGGCAGCGTGAGCACCGGGGTCGAGGGGCGATTCCGACCGATACTCCTCGGTCTCCTCGCACTGGCAGGCCTGCTGTGCATCTCGTGCGCGTCGAGCACCCGCTCGGGGACGGCCGGCGACGCCCCGAATACGGCCGGCGTGGTGTTAGCCGACATTGATCCCCAAGCAATCAGATCGCGCCACCCGACATCGCTCTTCGGTATGCCGCCCGCCGCTGCACGCGCTGAGATCCAGCGTGTGGTCGACGGCGACACCGTCGTCGCCGTCTTCGAGGGGGGTCGCACGGAGAGCGTGCGGCTCATCGGGATTGACACGCCCGAGAAGCCCGGCGGCTACCTGCCGGCGGAGTGCTTCGGCGCCGAGGCCACCGCCTTCACCGCCGCAGTCCTGCCGCCCGGCACGCCGGTACTGCTGACCGGCGGGGCAGAGACGCGCGACGTCTACGACCGCCTGCTGGCGTACATCCACCGCGCCTCCGACGGGTTGTTCGTGAACATGGCGCTGGCACGGGAGGGCTACGCCGCGGCGCTGTCGATCCCGCCCAACACCGACTACACCACCCATTTCTCAGCCGCCGTCGAAGCGGCACGCGCCGAGAGCCTGGGGCTCTGGGCGGCCTGCGGCGGCGCGGACACACCGCTGGAGAGTTGAGGGCCGCGCAGGAACATCGAGCAGCCGGATAGGGTCGGTCCTGTGACGACGCTGGTCGAACGGCTCGGCTATTCCCCCGGCTCGAGGCTCCTCATCATCACCTGCGAGAACCTCGGTTGCGCGCACGCCACGAACGTCGGCGCCTACGACGTGCTGCGCTCCGGCGTCGGAACCAGCGCCTCGCTCATGGTGCCCTGTCCCTGGGCCAGGGAGGCGGCCGCCGCCTATCGAGGTGAGGATGTCGGCGTCAACCTCACACTCAACTCGCCGTTCGACAAGTACCGGTGGGGTCCAATCACATTTGCACCCTCGCTGCTGGACGGCGACGGCGGGTTTCCCCGGACCGCTCGCGACCTGTGGGACCACGCCGACACCGACGAGGTGCGGCGGGAATGCCGAGCGCAGATCGAGCGGGCCATCCTGTGGGGTTTCGATGTCGACCATCTGGGCACGTACCTCGACTCCCTCAATGCGCGGCCCGAATTCTTCGACGTGTACTTGGAACTGGCCGTGGAGTTCAACCTCCCGCTTCGCCTCCAGAGCGGGCACACGGAGTCGATCTACGGGTTCCCCTTCCGCCGGCGGGCCGAAGAGCACGGCGTGCTGAGCCCCGACCGCGTGCTGCGCCCACGCACCGCCGAGGCGCTGGAGCAGGTCCTCGCGGAGATCGAACCCGGTGTGACCGAACTCGTCGTGAACCCCGGCATCGAGACGCCCGAATTGCGGGCGGCGCACCCCGGCTGGGACGACTGGGTCGCCCAGCACGAATTGCTCGTCCACTCTGCCTCCATCCCCAAGCTGCTGGACCGCACCGGCGTCATCAGGATCGGCTACCGCGACCTGCGGGTGGCGCAGGCAGCGGGCGGGCGGTGAGCACCGCCCGGACAGGGGGCCCATCGCCGTCCCGGTACCTGCACCAGCGAATGTCCGACAACCGGCAAGCAGAAAGTCCGTGCAGATGAACCCTCTCCGAGAGAAGTGGCAGAACGACGAGTGCACCATCGGGGCTTGGCTGTCCATCCCCTCGGCGGTCACCGCCGAAATCATCGGACGAGCCGGTTTCGACTACGCCTGCGTCGACGTGCAGCACGGCATGGTGGATTACGCCGACGCCCTGGCGATGTTCCAGGCCATCGAACTCGGCAACAGCGTGCCCTTCGCGCGGGTCACGTGGAACGAACCCGGCATCATCGGGCGGATGCTCGACCTCGGCGCCGGCGGCGTGATCATCCCCATGGTCAACACCCCGGCCGACGCCACCGCAGCCGTAGCCTCCTGCCGCTACGCGCCCGTGGGGCGACGCAGCGTGGGCCCCACGCGGATCCGCATCGGCAGGCCCGACTATTTCGAGGACGCCGACGACTACGTCCTGTGCATACCGATGATCGAGACCGCAGAGGCCGTCGCCAACATCGACGACATCCTGGCGACCCCCGGGATCGATGCCATCTACGTCGGCCCGTCGGATCTGGCCGTGTCGATGGGCGTGGGAGGACCCGGGCTGCACAACGATCATCCGGCGTTCAGCGAGGCCCTGGCCAAGGTCGTCGACTCGTGCCGGCGCCACGGCGTCGTCCCGGGCATCCACACGAACGTCGACCTCGTGGAGCGACGCGTCGACGAGGGCTTCCGCCTGATGACCGTGATCATCGACGTCCCGACCCTGCAGATGGCCGTCGGCGGCCTCCTCGCCGACGCCCGCGCCAAGACGGCCCGCTGAGCCGGTTCCCGATATGCCGCCCGGCAACGGGCGCTGGCGCGGCGACTTCGCCTGGGCCGGGCTCAACCAGTCGGCACCTCAGCCTTCGGCCCGCCATCGCCGGCGTCCGCGCCGAGACGGATGAGACCACAAGCCACGCGGTCGCCGGCACCGGCCTCCTCGCCGTAGCTGTCGGGCCGGGCGTGAATGATGATCGCTGAGCCATCAGCATCGAAGAGAGAGTGTCCGGAACCGACGTTCAGGGTCACGCTCGCCGTGAAGAAGTCGGCGCGGGCGGTGCCGTCGGCCGCGGCGTAGATGTTGGGCAGGTCGCCGGCGTGCGGACCAAGGTCGTGCATGAGCCCGTGGCCGCTGTCGCCGGGATTGAAGTGGCCACCGGCCGCCGTGAAGTCGGGCGTGCAGGCGCCGACGGTGTGAATGTGAAATCCGTGCCCGCCCGGCGACAGACCATCCACGTTGACCTGCACCAGAACTCCGTTGGGACCTTCCATCAGCACGACCGTTCCCATGGCGCCGCCGTCAGGCGCCACCATCGTGACGATCGTCGGCGTCTCGGACGACTCCTGGGAGGCTGCGCCGGAGGTCGCGGCGGCAACGACGAAGATCGCGAGGAGGGCAACTACCAGTGCACGGGTGCGGCTCATGGGGAATAATCCTCTCAACTCGGCCCGCTGAGGGGCGTAGCGGTGACCCACGGAACATAATCGGGCGAGCAGGCACGGGGGGTTCGCTCGAGCGGTGGTCCGACCCACCGGGACAGTTGCCCGGCTGGCCGGCTGCCTCGCCTGCGACGTGCGTGGCGAACAAGCAGGCGAGGAGGCGGCCGTTAGCCTGACGGTCCCCGAATCAGGCCCAACGGACGGGCCGGCGGGCGACTTGATCCCAGGAGGCCTTCATGCGTGAAGCCGTCATACTCGCCACCTCCCGCACGCCGATCGGCCGGGCCTTCAAGGGTTCACTCGTCGACATCCGACCCGACCAGATGTCGGCCTTCGTCATCGACGCGGTGCTGTCGAAGGTGCCCGCCGTGGACCCCGCCACCGTGGAGGATGTGATCTGGGGCTGCGGCCAGCCCGCTGGTGAGGCCGGCTACAACATCGCCCGCGTGGCCGGGCTGCTCGCCGGGCTGCAGGCCCCGGGCGTGACGGTCAACCGCTACTGCTCGTCGTCACTGCAGACGATCCGGATGGCCGCGCACGCCATTGCCGCCGGCGAAGGGGACTGCTTCGTGGCCGGCGGGGTGGAGACCATCAGCCGCTACGGGGCAGGCATGGCCGACGAGATGCCGAACACGCACAACCAGCGGTTCGCCGAGGCCGAGGCTCGCAGCGCCGCCCGCTCCGGTGGCGCGGAGGGCGACTGGACGCCGCCGGACGGCCTCTCGGACATCTACATCGCCATGGGCCAGACCGCTGAGAACGTGGCCGAGTCCAAGGGCGTCTCCCGCCAGCGGCAGGACGAGTTCGCGTGCCTGTCGCAGAACCGCGCCGAAGCGGCCCGCGACCGCGGCTTCTTCGAGCGGGAGATCACCCCCTACCCGCTCAAGGACGGGAGGTTGGTGCAGAACGACGACGGCATCCGCTCGGGAACGACGTTGGAGCGCCTCGCCGACCTGCTGCCGGCGTTCCGCCCCGACGGGACGGTGACGGCCGGCAATTGCTGCCCCCTGAACGACGGCGCCGCCGCGGTCGTGGTGGCCAGCGCTGAGCGCGCCGCCGAGCTGGGCGTGACCCCGCTCGCGCGCATCGTCTCCAGCGGCGTCTCTGCACTGGACCCCGAGATCATGGGCCTCGGCCCTGTGGGCGCAGTCCGCCAGGCACTGTCACGCGCCGGTATGTCGATCGACGACATCGACCAGGTCGAGATCAACGAGGCCTTCGCCGCACAGGTGATCGCCTCGGCGGACGAGTTGGGCATCGACTGGGACAAGCTGAACCCCAACGGCGGCGCCATAGCCCTCGGACACCCCTTCGGCATGACCGGCAGCCGCATCATGGGCACGCTGCTGAACGGGCTCGAGGATTCCGACGGCGAGATCGGCCTGGAGACCATGTGCGTGGGCGGCGGCCAGGGCGTGGCGATGATCGTTCAGCGCCTCAGCTGAGCCGCGCCAACCGGTCG
The DNA here is from genome assembly GCA_963668565.2 of Acidimicrobiales bacterium. Taxonomy (GTDB): domain Bacteria; phylum Actinomycetota; class Acidimicrobiia; order Acidimicrobiales; family CATQHL01; genus VXNF01. Next base: position 1,661,395 of record CAXXMX010000010.1, on the reverse strand, counting down.
AGTCTCAGCCCCCGCCGGAATCCTCTGATTCCGAGGAGGAAGAGGGCGCCCCGGTAACCCTGGGTTCGGCCGGGAGGTCGAGCCCGAGCTGTGCAGTCGCCTCGAGATCGAACAGATTCTCCGGCGAGCAGTCGAACGTGCCCGGCTCGATGGGGTGGAACCGGAACAGCTTCCCACCGGAGACGCCCATGACGATGCCGCACGGCGTGGGATCGCCGGGACCCGGATTGCTGGGGCCGTGCAGGCCGTGGCCGTGCCAGTTCACGATCCGCGATGCCGCGGCGGCGACAGTAGCCCGACTCAGGGCGGCTGGATCCTCCTCCGGTGTGCCGGCGCCGATGGCCCGCCGCACCGCCTCTTCGAACAGCCGCCCGGCCGACCAGGCGGCCACACCCTGCAGGTCCGGGGTCGCCTCGGGATCGACGACCGCCAGCCACTGACGGTAGGCGGCGAGTTCGGGGCTGTGGTCCTCCTCCCGAAGCGGGAGGTAGCGGCTCCAGATCAGCACGCCGTCGGCGGTCTCGCCGGCCGACTCCAGGAACAGAGCACTGTGGCAGGCCGAGCCGCAGTTCACGCCGACGGCCAGACCGGCCGCGGAAGCCGATGCCAGCAGATCCACGAGACGTTGCGTGTCGCCCTCCCACAGCAGGTGATGGACGCCAGCGTCGATCATGCCCTTTACGTAGGGGTCGAAGTTGTCGCCGATCGCCACCGACGGGTCGTAGATCAGTTCGAATCCAAGACCGCGGGCCGCCTCGACGAGCCGCTCTGCAGCGATGACCGTGACGGGGAAGTCCACGAAGAAAGTGCCCGTCGAGCGGATCCGCACCGGCTGGCGATCGGCCACCCAGCGAAGGGCGCCGACGTCGGTGACCTCGTTGGACAACGGCGTCGCTTGGAAGGTGCGCGGCGCGGCTGCGCGCTGGGGCGAATGCACCAGGGCCGGGAAGTCCACCAGATTGCAGCCGGGCTCTCGCAGCAGCTCGACGCCCTCATCGTCGAACAGCGCGTCGCTTCCCACGAGGGCGAAGATGTCCCCGGCGCAGGCCCCGGCCAGCGTGGCCTCGTGACCGAACAGACCGGCGTCGAGAGTCACCACCTCGACGGTGCGTCCGGCCAAGCCACCGGCGGCGTTGACCGCCTCCGCCCAGGCCCCCATGGCGCTGTGCACCGAGCGGGAACGGCCGTCCGCTACTCCCCCGGTCTCCACGTCGGCGATGACGCCGACCCGCAGGGTCTCGGCGGTCAGGCCCGGGATCTCGACGCCGGGCACGGGAGCCGGCGGTGGTTCGGGCGGCTCCGGCTGCGAGGGCGGCGACTCGTCGGCGGCCGGCGCCGGCAGTGGTTCGGACCCCTCGGGCGGCTCCGCCGGGGACTCGGGCGATGCGGTCGCCTCCGGGTCACCGGAGGGCGGCGGTGCGGGGTCCCCCGACGAGTCCGGCTCCGGCGCAGCATCTACGGACGTCGCCTCGGTGCCGCTACCTGCGGTTGCCGCGGCATCCTCGACCGGGCCGGTCGGCGGATCCACGACCCGGGTAGCCGGCGCCGTGGTCGTCGTGCTGGGGACTCCGACGGTCAGATCCGGTTCTGCACACGCCCCCAGCAGTGACACCGCAACGCCGACGGCGATCACCAGTGCGACGCGGCGCCCGGTGCGGGCCATCCCGCGAGGCTCGGTCATGGGCTCCGGTCCCGGAGATCCTCCGGGGCGGGCCATCCGCCGGGGTGACGGGACGAGACGGCGGCTGCGCTGGACCATCCTGTCGGCGGCTCGATCAGCCCTGGCCGCCCGACGCCTCCTGCACCGACTGCTTGCCGGCGCTGATCCAAGGCATCATGGCCCGCAGCGACCTGCCCACGTGCTCGATCTGGTGCTCCCGACCGGCGGCCTCGAGAGCCCGGAACCGCTCCCGGGTACGGCTCTCGGCGATCCACTCCTCGGCGAAGACACCCGACTGCACCTCGGCGAGGATCTCTTGCATGGTGGCCCGTACGTGGTCATCCACAACGCGGGGGCCGCGGGTCAGGTCGCCGTACTCCGCCGTGTCCGAGACCGAGTAGCGCATACCCCCGATCCCCTCCTCGTACATCAGATCGACGATCAGCTTCAGCTCGTGGAGGCACTCGAAGTACGCCACCTCCGGCTGGTAACCCGCCTCCACGAGGGTCTCGAAGGCGGCCTGCGTCAGGGCCGTCAGCCCCCCGCACAGCACGACCTGCTCGCCGAAGAGGTCGGTCTCGCACTCCTCGGTGAACGTCGTCTCGATCACGCCGGCCTGCGCCCCACCGATGGCATCGGCGTAGGCCAGGGCCGTTTCACGGGCGTGCCCGGTGGCGTCCTGCTCCACCGCGATCAGGCACGGTACGCCGCCGCCTTCCACGAATGTCCGGCGCACCAGGTGTCCGGGACCCTTCGGCGCCACCATGGCCACATCGATCCCCGCCGGGGGCACGATGCAGTTGAAGCGAATGTTGAATCCGTGCGCGAAGTAGAGCGCGTCGCCCGGGTCCTGATTCGGCTCCACGTGCTCGGTGTAGATCTCGCCCTGCAGCGTGTCGGGCAGCAGCATCATCACGAGATCGGACTCGGCGACCGCATCGGCCATCGACAGCACACGCACCCCGGCCTCTGCGGCCTTGGTGGCCGACGCCGACCCCTCACGCAGACCCACCCGCACGTTGATGCCGGAATCCTTCAGGTTCAACGTGTGCGCATGACCTTGCGATCCGTAGCCCAGAATCGCCACCTTGCGGTCGGCGATGAAGCTGCGGTCGGCGTCCGCGGAGTAGTACATGGTGGCGGCCATCGGGGCTCCTTCCCTTGTGGGTCCTGCGTCGTTCGGTGGTTTGTCGAGATCGGGTGCGGACAGCGTCGTGGTCGGCTCGAGCCTGGGCGACAGGCCTCAGAATTCGCCGACCTCGCCACCGGCCTTGGCGAGGCGGGGCAGGGCGACCCTGCCCGTTCGCTGCAGCTCCACGATGCCGTAGGGCCGCAGCAGGTTCTCGAAGTCGTCGACGCGATTCGGCCCGCCGGACATCGAGACCATCAGCTTGTCGGGCCCCACGTTGAGCACCCGCCCGTCGAAGATCCGCACGAGGTCCATGATCTGGCCGCGAGTCTCGGCGGTGGCATCAACCGTGACGACGAGCAACTCCCGCTCGACGGACTCCGACGCCGCCAGCTCGCGGATCTGCACGACGTTGATGAGTTTGTCGAGCTGGTTGATGATCTGCTCGAGCGGAGCCGACTCGGCATCCACCGCCAGTGTGATCCGGCTCATCCGAGGGTCGTCGGTGGGAGCGACGGCCAGAGACTCGATGTTGAACCCTCGCCGGGCGAACAAGCCGGCCACACGGGTCAGCACGCCTGCCTTGTTCTCGACGAGAACCACCAGGGTGTGATGGGGCTTTCCGGCGGCCATGACCTCTCCCTGCGTGCCGTTCTGCGCGCCTAGGACCGTGGGGGTTCCTGGGACGGGTCGAGCACGATGTCGTCGTTGGAGGCGCCTGCCGGCACCATCGGGAACACCTTCTCGGTCGTGTCGATCCGGAAGTCGATCACCACGCTCCGGTCGTCGATCTCGTTGGCCTTCTCGATGGCCGGACGCACCTCGTCGGCGGTCTCGATGCGCATGGCCTCGCATCCCATGGCCTCAGCCCAACCCTTGTAGTCGGGCAGGTCCGGCGACAGGTACACCTCGGAGTAGCGCTCGCCGTAGAACATCTCCTGCCACTGGCGAACCATGCCCAGGTAGGCGTTGTTCAGGATCGCGATCTTGACAGGGATGCGTTCGGTATTGGCGGTCACGAGTTCCTGCGCCGTCATCTGGAAGCAGCCGTCGCCGTCGACCGCCCACACCATCCGGTCGGGCCTCCCGGCCTTGGCGCCGATGGCCGCCGGCACCGCGTAGCCCATCGTGCCGAGACCACCGGAGTTGATCCAGGTGTAGGGGTGGTTGAAGCGCCAATACTGGCTCGCCCACATCTGATGCTGGCCCACCCCGGCACACACGATCGTGTCGTCGGGCGTGGCGTCGCACAACTGCTCCAGCACGAACTGCGGCTTCAGCGGCCCGCCCGCCTCGCTGGAGTCGTAGACCAGCGGGTAGCGCCGCTGCCACTCGGCGATGGTGTCGTGCCACTGCCGGCGGTCGGCCTGGGCACCGGCCCCGCCGCGCTCGGTCACCGCACGGATCAGAGCCTCGATCCCCAGACGGCAGTCGGCGGCGATGGCCACGTCGGCCCGGCGCACCTTGCCCAACTCCGCCGGGTCGATGTCCAGGTGGATGATCTTCGCCTCGGGTGCAAAGGCACCCACCTTGCCCGTGACGCGGTCGTCGAAGCGGGCACCGAGCGTGATCAGCAGGTCCGCGCGCTGCATGGAGGTCACGGCGGTGTAGTTGCCATGCATGCCGGGCATTCCCAGGCACAGCGGGTGGTCGTCGGGGAACCCGCCGCGGTTCATGAGGGTCGTGACCACCGGGATCTGCACGAGCTCGGCGAAGCGCAGCAGAGCGTCCGCCGCACGTGCCTTGAGGATCCCGCCGCCGGAGTAGATGACCGGTCGGCGCGCCGCACAGATCAGTTCGGCGGCCGCGGCCACCGCCGTCGCGTCGGGCTCGGTGCGCGGGTTGTAGCCGGGCAGGTCGTGATCGGTGGGCTCGTACCAGTCCAGCGCGGAGCGCGGGTTGCGCGGGTCCACGATGCACTTCGGGATATCCACCAGGACGGGACCGGGGCGCCCGGTCGTGGCGATGTGGAAGGCGTCATGGATGATCTGCGGCAATTCCTGAGCCGACGACACCAGGAAGTTGTGCTTCGTGACCGACATGGTGATGCCGGTGGTGTCGCACTCCTGGAAGGCGTCGGTGCCGATGGCGGCATAGGGGACCTGTCCGGTGATGACCACCAGGGGAACCGAGTCCATGTAGGCGTCGCAGAGCGGGGTGACGATGTTGGTGGCGCCGGGTCCGCTGGTCACGATGGCCACACCGGGTTGGCCGGTGGCTTGGGCGTAGCCCTGCGCCATGTGCCCTGCGCCCTGCTCGTGACGGACCAGGACGTGACGGATGGTTGAGTCGATGAGGGGGTCGTACGCCGGCAGGATCGCCCCGCCCGGCAGCCCGAATACGATCTCGACACCCTGGCGCTCGAGGCTGCGCATGAGGGCCTGCCCGCCGTTCATCTTCATGATTCACCTTCTCCCCGGTCGATCCTGCGGGGCTTGCCGCAGGGCACCCGCACCGCCTGCAAAATGTCAACGACCTCCCGGCGGGGAGGTCGAGGGAGCGAGCAGCAGAGCTGCGCGCTCAGCGGGATACGAGTGCCTGGTGTCGCTGCATCACGCCTTCGAGTATACCCCCGGGCCGGGGCGGCAACCCGTTCAGGCCTCGGTGATGGCACCCTTCTCGGCTCCCTGCGCCAGCCGGGCGTACTTTGCCAGGAAACCCGACGTGTAGCGGGGCGGTGGGGCCTTCCAGTCGGCGAGCCGCTCGGCCAGAACCTCCTCCGGCACCAGCAGATCGATGCTGTGAGCGCGCACGTCGATGCGGATACGGTCACCTTCGGCCACGAGCGCCATCGGTCCGCCGTCGGATGCCTCCGGCGCCACATGGCCGACGCAGAACCCGTGCGTGCCGCCGGAGAAGCGGCCATCGGTCACCAGCGCGGTATCGGCGCCGCGCCCGGCCCCCTTCATGGCGCCGGTGATGGCGAGCATCTCGCGCATGCCCGGGCCGCCCTTCGGGCCCTCGTAGCGGATGACGACGATGTCGCCGGGGCGGATCCCCCCGGCCAGCACGGCCTCCATGGCGGCGTCCTCGCCATCGAATACCCGCGCCGGCCCTTCGAACGTGTCGTCGTCGATACCGGCCACCTTCACCACCGCGCCGGACGGCGCCAGCGTCCCGGTGAGCACCGCGATGCCGCCGATGTCGTGGATGGGATCGTCGAAGCGGTGGATCACGTCGCCGTCGGGGGCGGGTGGGTCCAGGGCCTCCAGGTTCTCGGCCATCGTGCGTCCCGTCACCGTGACCTCGTCGCCGTGGAACAGCCCCTCCTCGAGGAGCAGGCGCATCACCACGGGCACACCGCCGATGCGGTCGATGTCGGCCATGTGGTAGCGGCCGTGCGGCTTGGTGTCGGCAAGGTGCGGCACCCGCGCCGCCACCTTGTTGAAGTCGTCGAGTTCGAGTTCGACACGCGCCTCGTAGGCGATGGCCAGCAGGTGCAGCACTGCGTTCGTGGAGCCGCCGAGGGCCATGACCAGGGCGATGGCGTTCTCGAAGGCACCCTTGGTCATGATGTCCCGCGGCCGGATCCCGGCGCGCAGCAGGTCGATGACCGCGGCGCCACTGGCACGGGCGATGTCGTCACGGCGGCTGTCGGGGGCCGCCGGCGAGGCGCTGCCCGGTAGCGACATGCCCAACCCCTCGCCGACCGACGCCATCGTGTTGGCGGTGAACATGCCGGCACAGCTGCCCTCGCTGGGGCAGGCGTTGCGCTCGATGGCGGCCAGCTCTTCGCTGTCGATGGCACCCACCGCGTGGGCGCCTACGGCCTCGAACACGCTGACGATGTCGATCGCGCGGCCGCGGTGGCGTCCCGGCATGATGGAACCGCCGTACACGAAGACGCTCGGCAGGTTGAGCCGGGCCGCGGCCATGAGCATGCCCGGCAGCGACTTGTCGCAGCCGGCGAAGCTGACGAAGGCGTCGAACCGCTCGGCGTGCATGACCGCTTCGACCGAGTCGGCAATGATCTCGCGGCTGACCAGGGAGGCCCGCATGCCCTCATGGCCCATCGAGATGGCGTCGCTGACCGCGATGGTGTTGAACTCGATGGGGAACCCGCCCGCGGCGCGGACGCCCACCTTGGCGCTGCGGGCCAGGCGGGCCAGCGACAGGTTGCACGGCGTGACCTCGTTCCAGGAGGAGGCCACCCCCACCTGCGGCTTGCTCCAGTCGTCGTCGCCCATACCGATCGCCCGGAGCATGGACCGCGCCGGTGCTCGCGCGGGGCCGGAGGTGACGTCGTGACTGCGGAGTTTCAGATCATCGCTCATACATCAGAGCGTACGCCGCCGGTAACCTCGCGGTGGTTGCGGCGACCGTGCACCGGACCTCACCGGGTCCACTGAACGGGGCCGTCCTGGCCGGGCCCAGCGAGAGCGGAAGCGATGAAGCACAACATCACGATCACCTACTGCGTGGCTTGAGATTATTCCGACCGCGCCGTGAGCGCGGCCCGGGAAATGCTCAGCGCCTACCAGCACGTGATCGGTGAGTTGCGGATCATCGGAGGCGGGAGCGGGGTCTTCGACGTCACCGTGGACGGCGAGAAGATCTTCTCCAAGTACGCCTGCGCAGACCGCTTCCCCGAGCCGGGAGAGTTGGCGGCCTCGCTGGCTCGCATCGTCGCTCCCGGCACCCGCCGCTACGGTACCTAGAGGCCGCGCCGCAAGAGCAGGGCCTCGCGAACACCTGGGAGGGCACAGCATGGCAGCGTTCAAATCGGTGGATCACGTCGGAATCGTGGTCAAGGACCTCGAAGTGTCGATTCCCTGGTGGAACCACTTCCTCGAGGCCGAGCCCTTCTGGCAGGCCACGTGGTTGGCGGCGGACATCGACGACTACGTGGGACACATCGTGGGGTACGAGAACTGCGACATGACCTGCGCCTTCTGGTCACTGCCGGGCGGCACCGTGCTGGAGATGCTGGAGTACCACAACCCCGGGCCAGGCAGCGTGGACATGGAGTCCTACAACGCCGGGAACACCCATCTCTGCCTGGAGACCACCGACATCTACAGGGACTACGAGCGGATGCGCGGGCGCGCCGAGTTCCGTTCGCCCGAGCCGGTTCGCTGCGCCTGGGGGAAATACAAGGGAAATCTGGCCTGCTACCTCAGGGATCCCGACGGCATCTCGATCGAACTTGTCCAGTTCGTCGGCCAACCGCGCCCGTTCCAAGAGCAGAGCCCCTTCGGGGATCCCTACACGTAGACGACCCCGGGGCCTCAGTCGCGGCCGGTGAGAGCCGCCACCTCGGCGGCGAACGTGCCGAACGCCTCGCCGTCCAGCAGCGGGCGCAGGCCGAAGAGGACACGTTCGTAGGCGCCGTCGACCTTGAGACGGCCCTGCATGTAGGCGACGGCGGGGTCGAGTCGCCCGCCGATGATGTCGCGGGCGTCGGTGGCCGCGCACGAGACGGTGCAGTCGGGCTCGGCAAGACGTCCTGGGCTCAACTCGACGAGGCGCCCATCAACGATGACCACGCCGAACCGGCGTGTCCCGGCGGCGCCGCCGGAGACCTCCACGCGGGCGGTCACGCTGCAGCCCGGGACCTCCGGAAGACGAGTGGCTGCGGCATGAACGGCGCTCAGCCACCCGTCGCTCAGGAGGGGTTCCACGGCCGCGCCGCTCCTCAGCCGGCGCCGGAGGCGCCCCGGAGCCCGGCGAACAGGTCGTCCTCGGGCAACTCCGTGGGCACGTCGGAACTGGCCAGGATGTAGTCCTCCAGCGGATATGCCTCAGCCGCCACCTCGCGTGGCAGCCCGAACCAGAACGGTGAGGTGGGATCCACCTGCGTGGCGTGCGCCAGGAGGGCGTCGCAGCGCCGGTCGTACCACTTCGCAACCTCGATCCGCGTCGTGATGCGGTGATCCTGCCAGGGCCGCTCGAACCACCATTGCTCGTACGGCGATTGCAGGCCCAGTTCCCCGAACGCCTCGTGTATCGCCAGCATCCGGGCCTTGGACCAGAGGGCGTAGTAGAGCTTGGGCGGCCGCCAGGGTGGTCCCGCCGCCGGGAACGCCCGTGGGTCGCCTGCAGCCTCGTAGGCGGCAAGACCCACCTCGTGCACGCGCAAGTGGTCGGGATGGCGGTACCCCTGCTGGTCGTCGGGGTAGATCACCACGACGTGGGCGCGCTCGGCGCGCAGGATGGCAACCAGCCGCTCGGTCGCCTCGTCGAGAGGAGCCGCGCCGAACGATCCGGCCGGCAGGTCCGCCGCCTCGTCCGGCCCGCCGGTGGCGTCGGGCGCTTCGGGGTATCCCGAGTCGCGGTACCCCAGCCACACCACCTCGTGATAGCCGATGATCGCCGCCGCCTTGTCGAGTTCGGCTCGCCGCACCTCGGTCAGGCGCTCTCGCACCCCGGGCAGATCGGCGGCCGGATTGAGGATGTCGCCCTCCTCACCGCCGGTGCAGCACACCAGCACGGCCCGGATGCCCTCGTCGACGTAGCGGGCCACGGTGGCCGCCCCCTTGGAGGACTCGTCATCGGGGTGCGCATGAACCGTGAGCAACCGCAGGGGCGCGTCGCCGTCGGGGGGCGCGCCCGAGGGCGCCGGCTCCGTCACGATCCCACCGCGGCGCTCAGGCCAGTACCCCGAGCACGACCGCCCGGGGAAGCAACCGGTCCGTGCCGGCCTCGTCGTCTCGCTCCAACTCCCACCCCAGCAGGGCGGCAAGCGCCTCACACCCCTCGTCGGGCCCCGAGGCGATGACGTCGTCGCCGGCCTGCAGGACCGTGCGGCCACGGGGCCGGTAGACGTACTTCCGGCCCCGCACCAGCGTGAGCACCATGAACCCGGGCTCGATGTTCAACCCCAGCTCGGCCAGGGAGCAGCCGTCGACGGGGGAACCCTCGGCCACCGGATAGTTGACGACGATCTCGTCGGAGTCGCCGAGGGCGATCTCCAGGATGGGATGCACGTCCTCGCCCTTCTCCACGAGCCACACCATCTGCTTCGCCTGATCGCCGAGATCCTCCGCCGCGTTCGAGATGTGCAGCAGTCCCCGCAGCGGGCCGGGGTCGGCGGAATCGGCGGCGGCGCGCAGTACCCACAACTCCAACCGGTCGTTCATGTCGTCGAGGCGACCCTCGAGATGCCGGACCTGCGCGGCGAGACCGGGGTCGCCGAGCACCAGCGTCGAGTAAGCAAGATCCACTGCCACCTCGGAGAGGTTCTTCATCTCCACGAGGACGTCCATGGCTCGATCCAGATCGGTGATCCAGGGATCCTCCGGCGGCACAGGCGGGACCCAGGGCTCGTCGCCGGCAAGCTCCCGCAAGCGGGGGATGCCGTCGGGCGAGCCGCGCATGAACAGCGCGTCGCCCGGCATCAGCATGCTGTCGCCGTCCACGCCGGTGATCCACTCCCGACCCCGGCGGATGGCCATGATGCGCATGCCTGTGGCCACGGGCAGTTCGAGGGCGGCAACGGGGCAGTGCGCCATGTCGGAGCCCTCCCGGACCTGAACCCGGTGCGACACCTCCTCGGCTGCCGACAGCGCCACCACGAGCTCGGCGGGGATCCCCAGCCGGTGCGTGACAACCCGGGCGATATCGACCGCGTCGTTGGCGATGCGCTCGATGGCGCTCACGACCTGCAGCACCGACGACATGCCCTCGGCATCCCGAGGTCGGCGCGCCGCCTTGACGCACACCGCGCGCATGTCGTGCACCAGATCGCTCATCCGCTCCTCGAGGTCGCGCACCTCCGTGGCCAACTCCGGGTCGCCGAAGTAGACCGACGCGTACGCCAGGTCGACCATCAACTCGCTGAGATCCTTGGCCTCAGCAAGCATGGAGCGCAGATTTCGGGGGCGATCGTCCATTGGCGTCTCCCGGAGGCTATCGCGGCGCCGCCGGGGGGTCCCCATCGGCGACACTTGTGTCTGGCGCGCCGCGGCCACTAGAGGATCCCCAACGCCGCCAGGGCGGCCACCAGCGTGAGCGCACCGACGAGGTCCATCGTGGAAGTGACCAGCGGAATGCCGTACGTGTCGGGGTCGAGCCCGACCCGCTCGGCGAGGATCGTGCCGTAGTACGCAACGAAGGCCGCCGCCGCCGCGGCGACCACACCACCCACGAGAGCGGCGCCGATCATCTCGCCCGCGCCAGGGCCTGCCAGGTCGCCGAGTCGGGCGGCGCCGTAGGCCAGGGCCGCGGTACCCGTAAACGTGGGCAGTCCCAGCAGGAACATGTTGCGTACCTCCCTGCGAGCGTCACGACCCGGCAGCGTGGTCGGGTCGATGAGTCCCAGGTGGAGCTTGGACGCCAGGCGGCTCGACAGGATGCCGCCGAGGGCACCGCCGACCGCCAGGTAGCCGGGAAGCAGCACCAGCAGAGCGGGCCAGCGGACCAGGAACACCTCCTGCTGCTCGATGATCACTCCGGCCGCCAGATCCAGCACGAGAGCCACCACCAGCACCGGGAAGGACTCCCGCAGGATGGCGCGCAGCGAGGACCGGCCCAATCGCCACGCGGCTGCCGCCGCTACGACCGCCGCGGCGCCGCAGAGCACCGCCAGCGCCGTCGAGACCGAGGTCGACTCGGCCAGCGGCACCACGAGCAGCAGTGCCGGCAGGGTGATGATGTCGCCGGCGGCCGTCACCAGGGGGGCGGTGACGTTGTCGGGATCCCAGCCGAAGCGGGCGGAACCGGCCGCCATGGCGAGGGCCACCACCAGCACGAACAGCGACGAGACCATCCCGCCCAGCACGCTGATGACCACGAAGGCCTCCACGCTGATGGACTCGGCGATGTTGAACAGCGACGCCGTGGCCTTGGCCAGCACCGCCAGGACAGCGGAGGTGACCACGCTGAGCGCCAGCGCGGCCAGAACGTTCTCGCCGACGACCGTGGCCGGGCGCAGGCTCAGGCGGTAGGTGCCGGCATGGATGGCGGTGCCCAGGCGGGATCCCAGCGCACCGAAGATGTTCCCTCGAAGGGCAATAGCGGCCGGCACCATCAGCAGCAGCCCCCCCAGGTGTTCCAACCGATCGGCGCTGGCGCCCAGCACGACACCCACCACCACGCTGGCAACGGCCAGCAGCCCCAGGGCGACCAGGCTCTCCGCGCCGGTCCAGTGCCTCTCACCGGGCGCGCCGCGTCCCCGCTCTGGTATGCGCCGCAGATGAAGGCTCCGCAGCAGCGGGAAGGTTCGGGCCATGCCACGCTCCCCGGGGCCGACTGAGGATCAAGTCTCCCCCAGCGTGGGGCGTCGGGCGGGAATTTCCGACCGGCATCGGTGGCGCGCACGAGTGCGGTTCCTACGCTGGCGTCGTGCGACATCGCCGGGCACGCTCCACTACGTCGGACGCCGCCGGGCGGATCGGCACCCCGCGGCGGCGCCCGGCCGCCAGAATCGTCCTGCTCGGCTTCCTGGCGTGTGCGGTCACCGCCGCGGGGTGCGGCTCGTCAGGGCGGGAGTTGCGCGCCCCGCCCGGGTTCGTGGCCTCCCAGGCCCGCTACGTGCCGGTCAACCAGAGCCAGGGTCCTGGCGGGATGCTGGTCGAGGGAGCGAACTTCGAGCCGGGCGCGGATCTGCCGCTCGCAGCCACCCTGGCCGGTGAACCCCCCACGCTGGCATGGTGGAACATTCCTGCGGGAACGACCGAGTTGGTGCTGCTGGTCAGCTCCTTCGATCCCACCGAGCCCCCGATCCTGTGGGCGATCGCCGGGCTGGGGCCGTCGAGCGCCGGGCTGTTCGGAGGGCCGCTTCCCCAGGGTGTGCGCCCACTCTGGCGAATCGACGGGAGGGCGGACTGGCCCGGCTACCCGCCGACCGGTACCCGCGTGGTGTTCACGCTGTGCGCGCTGGCCGCGCCGCTGTTACCCGATGCCGTTGCTGCTGATGCCTGGAATCTCTGCGCCGCCGATGCCCTGGGGGTCGCAACCGTCAGCGGGATCGTCCCGGCGGCGCCGCCATGAGGCGGACGGACAAGCGCCATCGGGTCTGGATCGACGGGCCGTCGGCGGATATGGAGATACCCGCCGACGTGGATCTCAGCGACGGCCCGTCGGGCGCGGAGGCCGTGATCGTGGGTTCGGGTGAGTTCTGGGACGGCGCCGCCTGCCGGCGACTACCCGATCTGAAGGTCGTGGCTCGACGTGGCATCGGCTTCGACAACGTGGACGTGGCAGGCTGCGCCGCGCACGGCGTCGCCGCCTGCAACGCCCCCGACGCGCCCACCGTGTCGACCGCCGAGCATGCCCTGGCGCTGCTGCTGGCCGTCAGCAAGCGTCTCAAGCCTGCCGAGCGCAGCCTCCGCGACGGCAGTGGTCTCATCGGCACTGCCGCAGCGGTCGGCGGACTCGAACTCGATGGACGCACGCTCGGTCTCATTGGCTGCGGGCGCATCGGGAGGCGCCTGGGCGGCTACGCCGAGGCGCTGGGTATGCGCGTACTGGCGCACGATCCTCACCTCGACGCCGCGCCCGTTGGCAGGTTGGTCGACCTCGAGGAGATCTGGGCGGCCGCCGACATCGTGTCGCTGCACGCCCCCGCCACACCGGCTACCCGCCACCTCGTCAACGCCGCCTCGCTGGCGGCAATGCGCCCCGGCGTGGTGATCGTCAACTGCGCCCGTGGCTCGCTGGTTGATCATGACGCCCTCCGCGCGGCCCTCGAGTCCGGCCATGTTGCCGGAGCCGGGCTGGACGTGACCGATCCGGAGCCGCTGCCCGCCAATCACCCCCTGCTGCACCGCGACGACGTCCTCGTAACCCCCCACGTTGCCTCGGCAACCACCGTCGGCGAGATCCGGCTCGTGGCCCAGGCGCTCGCACAGGCGCTCACGTGGTTGCGTGGCGGCACTCCCGAACACCTGCTGGACCCGGCGGCCGCCGACCCTGCGGTGGATCGTCGGCGCCGGTAGCCGAAGGGAGCCGTGCCTTGATCCCCCGGCGACCGATCGGTCTGGCCGTGATCGGCTTCGGCTGGATGGGCCAGGCCCACTCCCGCTCGTACATGCGCCTCCCGACGCTGTTCCCTGAACGCGTCTACGAGCCCCGGTTGGTGGTGTGCGCCGACACCCTGGCCGCTCGCCGCCGAGCCGCTACCAGTGCCTTCGGCTTCTCCGCGGCCACCGACGACTGGCGCGAGGCAGTGGAGCACCCCGATACCGACGTGGTCGTGATCTGCGCGCCCAACATGCTGCACGAGCCGGTCGCAGTGGCGGCCGCTGTGAAAGGTCGCCATGTGTTCTGCGAGAAACCGGTCGGCGGCACTCCGGAGCAGACCGCAAGGATCGAACGCGCCTGCCGAGAGGCCGCGGTCATCACGGGCGTCGGCTACAACTACCGCTTCGCCCCGCTCGTCATTCAGGCGCGACAGCTCATCGAAGCGGGCGAGTTGGGCGACATCACCAACTATCGCGGGCGCTTCTTCTCGATGTACGGCGCCGATCCGCTGGGGTTGCTCACCTGGCGGTTCCTGCGCACCGAGGCCGGGCACGGCGCATCGACGGACATCCTCAGCCACACCATCGACCTTGCCATGATGCTCAACGGCCCGATCACCAGGGTGGTGGGCACGAGCGAGACTTTCATCTCCGAGCGGCCACTGCCTTCCGGTGCCGGCACCCACTACGACCGTGGCGCACCGGATGACCCCAGGGGTCGCGTCACCAACGAGGATTACGTCGGCGCCCTCGCCGTCTTCGCCAACGGCAGCCGCGGCACCTTCGAGGCGAGCCGGACGATCGTGGGTCCCCAGAGCCAGATGGCGTTCGACGTGTACGGCACTGCGGGCGCCCTGAGTTGGAACTTCGAGACCATGAACGAACTACGGGTGTTCCGCGCCGACGACCCGCTGCAGGGCTACACCCTGGTCCGCGGCGGCGAGCGCCACCCGTACCATCGCAACTTCGTGCCCGGCGACGCCAACGCGCTCGGTTTCGAGGACACGGTGGCCATCGAGGACCACGAATTCCTCACCGCTGTGGCCGAGGGGCGACCCCACTCCGCCGGCCTGGAGCAGGCGCTGGCGACGGTGAGCGTGCAGGCGGCCTTGCTGCGCAGCAACCTCACCGGTTGCTGGGAAGATGTGGTGTCAGTGCGGGACGACGAGGGGTCTGATCGGCTCACCAGTCGGTGGAACTGACCGAGAGGGACAGACGATGAACTCACCGAGCTCCGACCGACCCCTCCGAGTCGCCCAGGGCGCTCCGCTGACCGATCTGCCCGCTCCGGGTGCCCGGTGAGCGCCGTACGCGTCGGCCTGCTCGGCTGCGGCCGCATCGGGCGGATGCACGCCGAGTTGCTCGCCCACCAGGTTCCCGGCGCAGAACTGGCGGTCGTCTACGACATCGTGGACGCTGCTGCGGCCGAACTCTCCGGGCGTTTCGGAGCGCGGCACGCTTCGAGCGCCGAGGATCTCATCGCTTCGGGCGACACCGATGCCGTAGCGATCTGCACGTCCGCCGACACCCACATCGATCTACTCGTCGCCACTGCCGCCGCCGGCAAGCCCACGTTCGTGGAGAAACCGCTATCCCTGGACCTCGGCGAGGCGGACCGCGGCATCGCCGCGGCGGAGGCTGCGGGCATCGCTGTGCAGGTGGGATTCAACCGGCGCTTCGACACCAGCCACCGCTACGTGCGCGACAAGGTGGCCACGGGCGACATCGGTGAGGTGCATCTGGTGCAGGTAACCAGCCGCGACCCGGCGCCCCCGCCGACCCTGCTGACCCTGGAGGTCTCCGGCGGCCTCTTCTGCGACATGACCATCCACGACTTCGACATGGTGCGGTTCGTCTCCGGCCTCGAGGTGACCGAGGTGTACGCCACCGGTTCGGTGCTCGTCGACGAGGCGATCGGCTCGGTCGGCGACCTGGACACAGCGGTCGTCGTCTGCCGCCACGCCGGTGGCGCCATCAGCACCATCGACAACAGCCGCCAAGCGGTGTACGGCTACGACCAGCGCGTGGAGGTGTTCGGCTCGGCGGGCATGGCGGCCTCGGACAACCCCCCGGTCGCCACCGCCATGAGCCGCGGCCCGGACGGGTCGAGCGGGCCGGGCCTGCCCTACTTCTTCGTGGAGCGCTACCTCCCCGCATACGTTGCGGAGTGGTCGGCGTTCGTTGCCATGGTGGGAGGCGCACCGTCACCCTGCACCCTCGCCGACGGCCGTGCGGCGCTGGTCATGGCCCTCGCCTCGTGGCGTTCAGCACGCGAACGCCGGCCGGTCGCCATCGAGGAGATCGGATAAGCGAGTTGCGCCAGGCTGCGGATCCTGGACGGCCGGGTTCGCGCGATGACTCCTAGTCCCGTAGGCGCTCCCGCAGCACGTACTTCTGGATCTTCCCGGTGCTGGTCTTGGGGAGATCGCCGAAGATCACCCGTTTGGGGGCCTTGAAGCGCGCTATCTCGGTACGCACGAAGTCGATGAGTTCCTCCTCGGTCCCCGACGCCCCCGGACGCAGCGAGACGAACGCCACAGGAACCTCGCCCCAGGTCTCGTCGGGAGTCCCCACGACCGCCGACTCCAACACGTCCGGGTGACGGGCGAGTACCTGCTCCACTTCGATGGACGTGATGTTCTCCCCGCCGCTGATGATCACGTCCTTGGCGCGGTCGCGCACCTCCATGTAGCCGTCGGGATGCACGACACCCACGTCGCCCGTGCGGAACCACGCGCCGTCCGGGCGCTCGAGCGTGGCGGCCGCGGTCGCCTCGGGATCCCGGTAGTAGCCGATCATGACGATGTTTCCCCGCAGCACCACCTCGCCTGGCGTCGCCCCGTCGGCGGGGACGTCGCGGCCGGCGGTGTCGACCACCCGCAGCGGCAAGGAGACGATGTTGGCGACACCCTGGCGGGCCTTTCGCCGGGCCTGCTCGCCGGCGGGCAGCGCGTCCCACTCGGGCCGCCAGTCGCAGATGACGGCGGGCCCGTAGCTCTCGGTGAGCCCGTAAAGGTGCGTGACGTGCAGGTTCAACTCGGCGAGACGCGCCAGCAGGCTTGGCGACGGCGGGGCGCCACCGACGGCGACGTGGACGGGCTCCGGCGCGGCGACGGCACCGGGATGCGCCGCGAGCATCGTCAGCACCGTGGGCGCGGCATTGAAGTGGGTGATGCCCCGGTGATGCATTGCCGCCCAGATCTCCGCGGCTTGCACCTGGCGCAGCGCCACGTGCGCGCCGCCGGCTGCGGTGACCGCCCACGGGTAACACCAGCCGTTGCAGTGGAACATCGGCAGCGTCCACAGGAACACCGTCGCGGGGTTGAGCCCTCCCTGCGCGACCATGGCCAGAGCCTGCAGGTAGGCGCCCCTGTGGGAGTACATGACCCCCTTCGGGTGCCCGGTGGTGCCGGAGGTGTAGTTCAGACTCAACATCCCCCACTCGTCAACGATCTCGTGACGGAGCGGTTCGGCCGCGCCGAGGCGTTGCTCGTAGTCATCCCCCGGCTCGCCACAGCGGATCAACTCGACCGGATGATCGACCGCGGCGACGATCGCCTCGCCGACGTCGAGCAGGGAGTGGTCGCAGATCAGGATCCGGGAACCGGCATGTCCGACGATCCAGGCCAGTTCGGTGGCCGCCAAGCGCGTGTTCAGCGCGTTCAGTACGGCGCCGGCCCACGCCACACCGAAATGAGCCTCCAGGGCCACGTGCGTGTTGGGCACGAGGGTCGAGACGCGATCTCCTGAACCGGCGCCCGCGGCACGCAGCGCCCCAGCCAGGCGGAGACACCGATCGTGCAGTTCGGCGTAGGTGAAGGTGCGCTCGCCATCGATCACGGCCAGCCGGTCGCCGAAGACCAGCGCGCTGCGGTCGAGGAACAGCGTCGGGGAGAGCGGCTCGGGGCCGAAGACCGGCCCGGGCACCGCGACATCGCTGTGTGGAGACTCCGAAGCCGGACGCACGGCTCGTAGTGTCGCAGACTCCGGGGCTGTTTTCGCACGAACGAAGAGGGCGGGCTCGCACCTCGCTCCAAAAGGTCCGAACCCGCCTATTCCACCAGCCGCAACCCTGCTGCTCCAACTGCTCGGGTTGCGGCCATCCGGAAGATCCCGGCGATCTTTGACTGACAGACGCCTCAGTCGCCGGTTCGGTTGACACGCTCGAGAAAGTTTTTCCGCAGAGAGATCAGCCCCGTTGTTCGGGAAGCCCAGCCGCCCCCGCCGGGGGTGCGCTCCAAGGCCTCGACGAGCGTGTTCAGCGTGTTGGTCATGGCCGTGTGCGCGCCGCTCAGCGACCCCCCAGCCGGTAGCGATCACCGCGGCTGCCTCGTTGCATGTCCGCCGCGCCGGTGGCGAGGAGATCGGCGGCATCGTTCCAGGGGTCGGTGCCATGTCCCTTCACCCAGCGGAACGCCACGCCCCGCGCCAGGACCTGGTCGATCAGCGGCACCCACAGGTCCTGGTTCTTGACCGGCTCCTTCTTGGAGTTGCGCCAGTTGCGACGCTGCCATCCCACCCACCATCGCTGCTCGAAACAGTTGACGATGTACTTGGAGTCGGTCACCACCTCCACCGGATCGCGGCCCTGCAATGCCTCCAGCGCCTCGAGCACTGCCTGCATCTCCATGCGGTTGTTGGTCGTCGCCGGTGCGGCGCCGGCTGCCCACGGGCCATCGGACACCACCCAGCCCCAGCCGCCGGGGCCGGGATTGCCGCGGCACGCCCCGTCGGTGTACACAACCGTCGGTCGCCGCACGCCGCTCGCCGGATCAACCACGTCGCTCATCCTCGCACGACCACCGTTCAACACTCCGCTAGTCCGCTAGATGTGCATGCCGGGGAGGTTGTTCCCGATGGTGGAGGCGGGTGTCTGCCAGCCGAGCGCTCCGTGGGTTCGGTGGTGATTGTAGTAGTGGAGGAATCCTCGGTAGGCGTCTTGGCGTTGTTGTTCGCTGCTCCAGGGGCGGATGTAGGCCCATTCCTCGAGGAGGGTGCGGTGGAAGCGTTCGACTTTGCCGTTGGTTTGGGGCCGGTAGGGGCGGGTTTTCTTGACCTTCGTGCGGGTGCGTTTGCAGGCTTTGTGCCAGGCGCGGCTGCGGTAGCAGCCGCCGTTGTCGGTGATGACCCGCTCGCAGGTGATGCCGAGTTCGCCGAACCAGGCGTTGGCGCGCGACCAGAACGCTGCGGCTGTTTCACCGCGTTCGTCGTCGAGGTGCTCGCTGTAGGCCAAGCGGGTGCGGTCGTCGAGGGCGGTGTGCAGGTAGCGGTAGCCGGCTTTGGCGCCCGGCGTGGGCGCCTGGCCGCGCCCGTGGACGCGCCAGCCGCCACCGGGGGGGATGGCGGGCAGCTTCTTGATGTCCACGTGGACGAGTTCACCAGGGCGTTCGCGCTGATAACGCACCGGCGCCGGTTTGGTGGCGCGGTCGCCGCGGTCCAAGCGGCCGAGGCCCGCCTCGGTGAGGATCTTCTGCACCGTCGACGGCGCCACGCCGACCTTGTGGGCGATCCAGGCGGCGCCGCGGCGCCGACAGCGACGCAGCCCGATCACCTCGGCGCGCACCTCCGGCGAACTGCGCCCCGGCGACCGGTGCGGGCGGCTCGAGCGATCCACCAGACCGCCGGGGCCTTCGGCGACGAAGCGGTCGCGCCACTTGCGCACCGTCTTGGGATCCACCTGGAACCGCTCCGCGGTCGCCGCGACACCCCAACCCTCCACGATCACCACATCGACCATCGCCCGACGCTGGCGCGCCGTCAACCGCGCGTTCACATGCTGCCTAACCTGTGCCATGAGCCCTCCCTGCGAGCCGTGAGCTGTTACTTGCCCACAGCATCGCCGGAGGGCTCACCTCAACGGTGAACCCTCAATCCCCTCCACCCAGGGACAACCTCCCCGGTTGTCACAGCTAGATGGCGTGAACGCGCAGGGCCGGCGCGAGCCGTTCGATGTCGTTCGGATCGCTGGTGACCACCGTCGTGCCTCGGCGGAGAGCGCACACTGCAACGTGAGCATCGACGATGTCAGACGTGCCCGACGAGGCCAGCAGCAGACCAACTCGGCGGGCCTCGGCAGCGTCCATGGCAGCGATGTCCACCTCGGGCAGCCGCAGGAACGCCGCTAGGCGGGCTTGGCGGCGAGGATCACGCCACGCCTGGGCGACGCACCCTGCAGGCACAGTCAGCGTCGATCGTGCCCGTCTCGCCTCAGCGACAAGAACGGCGGCAGCGCGATCCCCGCGCTCGATGGCGATCAGAGCGCCCGTATCGAGAACCGCACCGCTCACGCGGCTTCGCCGGCGAGGACGCGCCGAGCGGCCGCTCGTTCTTCATCGGTGGGCTGCCCCCCGGTCGCCTCGAACACCTCGGTGAGGGTCGCGTCGAAGTCGGCCTCCGCTGCAAGCTGACCGGCGACGGCATGGCCGATGTATGCCGAGACGCTCCGAGCGTGCCCGGCCTCCACCGCCAACCGCACTCGAGCCAGCACCGCCGGGAGGATGGTGATGGTGATCTTGGCCCGAGGTTGAGTCATACCAATCATCCTACCGTTCAGCAGTGGATCGTGAACGCCCGGCTCCGTCCCGGCCCATGCCGCTCGTTCGCATCGTTGCTGTCGAGCCACACCGCTCCGGGCCAAGATCACCATCACCGGATGCCGGGATCCGACACAACCGAACGGACCGCCCGAGAGAGTGCACGCGCCAGCCGCGGACGAACCACCGCTCACTCGGCCGGAATTGGCCGGAGCGTGCGACAATGGACACCGATGCGCGGCCACTTTTCGCACCAACTCCCCGACACCGATCCCACCGAGACCGGTGAATGGATCGACTCCTTCGATGCCCTGGTCCACGAACGCGGCAAGGAGCGCGCCCGGCTGCTCGTGGCCCGGCTGCTCGAGCGGGCACAGCAACTCGACGTCGGCATCTCCGCCACCGTCACCACCCCGTACGTCAACACCGTCCCCGCCGACAGCCAGCCCTTCTTCCCCGGTGACGAGCACCTCGAGAAGCTCATCCGGCGCTATATCCGCTGGAACGCCGCGGTCATGGTGATCCGGGCCAACAAGGCGGCCGACGGCATCGGTGGGCATCTCTCCACCTTCGCCTCTTCGGCGTCGCTCTACGACGTGGGCTTCAACTGGTTCTTCCGGGGCAAGGACGACGGCCTGCCCGGTGACCACGTGTACTTCCAGGGCCACGCCGCCCCGGGCGTCTACGCCCGCGCCTTCCTCGAGGGCCGGCTCACCACAGAGCATCTCAACAACTTCCGCATGGAGATCGGCGGGCGAGGGTTGTCCAGCTACCCGCACCCCCGGCTCATGCCCGACTTCTGGGAGTACCCCACGGTGTCGATGGGGCTCGGCGCCATCAACTCCATCTATCACGCCCGCTTCAACCGCTACCTGCACCACCGGCGCATCGACGACACCTCCCAGTCGCGCATCTGGTGCTTCGTCGGCGACGGCGAGATGGACGAGCCCGAGACACTGGGCGCCGTCTCCCTGGCCGGCCGCTCGGGACTCGACAACCTCATCTGGGTCGTCAACTGCAACCTGCAGCGCCTCGACGGGCCGGTACGGGGCAACGGCAAGATCATCCAGGAACTCGAGGGTCTCTTCCGCGGCGCCGGCTGGAACGTGATCAAGGTCATCTGGGGGTCCCGCTGGGACGATCTGCTGAAGCGCGACAACAGCGGTCTGCTGCTCAACAAGATGAACTCCACCGTGGACGGCGAGTACCAGCGCTACGCCACCGAGTCCGGCACCTACATCCGTGAGCACTTCTTCGGGCCCGACCCGCGCCTGCGCGCCATGGTGGACGGCTACAGCGACGAGGACCTCTCCAACCTGCCGCGCGGCGGCCACGACCACCAGAAGCTGTTCGCCGCCTACAAGGAGGCCACCGAGAACGTCGGCTCACCGACGGTGATCCTCGCCAAGACCATCAAGGGCTGGAGCCTGGGCAAGGGTTTCGAGGGCCGCAACGCAACCCACCAGATCAAGAAGATGACCACCCGCCAACTGCTGGAACTCCGCGACCGGCTGCGCCTCTGGGACGAGATCCCCGAGAGCGCCCTCGTGGACGACGCCGCCCCGCCGTACTACCGGCCGCCACCGGACGCGGAGGAGATGGTGTACATGCGTGGACGCCGCCAGGCGCTCGACGGGAACCTGCCCTCGCGCATCGTGCGGGACCGCCGGCCGCTGAGCCAGCCCGACCGCAAGATCTTCGCCACCTTCGACGACGGCTCGGGCAGCCGGGAGGTGTCGACCACCGTGGCCTTCACCACCTTGCTGCGCTCGTTGCTGCGCGACAAGGACGTCGGCCCCCGGATCGCCCCGATCGTGGCCGACGAGGCCCGCACCTTCGGGATGGACTCGCTGTTCCGGGAATTCGAGATCTACGCCCCGCACGGACAGCTCTACGAACCGGTGGACCACGACCTCCTGCTGTCCTACTCCGAGGACACCGACGGGCAGATCCTGGAGGAGGGCATCACTGAGGCCGGCTCACTGGCGGAGTGGATCGCCGCGGGCACCAGCTACGCCAACCTGGGCGTGCCGATGGTGCCGATGTACACCTTCTATTCCATGTTCGGCTTCCAGCGGGTGGGGGATCTGATCTGGTCGGCGGCCGACAGCCGGTCCCGGGGCTTCCTTCTGGGCGCCACGGCCGGGCGCACCACCCTCGCCGGCGAGGGGCTGCAGCACCAGGACGGCCACAGTCACCTGCTGGCGGCCTCGGTCCCGGCGTGCCAGTCCTACGACCCCGCCTTCGCCTACGAGATGGCCACGATCATCGCCTGCGGGCTCGAGCGCATGTATCCCCCGGCGGGAGTGGCGCACGGCGACGACGTCTTCTACTACCTGACGATCTACAACGAGAACTACCTCCAGCCCGCCCGTGCGGATCACGTGAGCGACGACGACATCATGAGCGGCCTTTACCGCTGGGACCCCGGGCCGCCGGGGAAGCGTCACCGGGCCACCATCCTGTTCTCCGGGCCCGCGCACGCCGCAGCCCGCCAGGCGCAGGCGATCCTCGCCGAGCACTACGACACCGGCGCCGAGCTGTGGAGCGCCACGTCGTACAAGAAGCTCCGGGAGGAGGCCCTCGACGCCGAGCGCTGGAACCGGCTGCACCCCCAGGAGACGCCCCGAGTCCCGGGAGTGACCGCCAGGCTGGCCCGAGCACAGGGACCTGTCGTGGCGGTGAGCGACTACCTGACGCTGGTGCCCGATCAGATCGCCCGGTGGGTGCCCGGGAGCTACTCCGTCCTCGGGACCGACGGCTTCGGCCGCAGCGACACGCGCGAGTCTCTGCGCCGCTTCTTCGAGGTCGACGGTGCCCACGTCACCGTGGCCGTCCTGGCGGGGCTCGCCGCCGCCGGAGAGATCGACGCGTCCGCTGTCGACGACGCCATCGATCGCTTGGGTGTGGATCCCGAGGCGGTCAACCCCGTCGACTACGAGTGCGGGCCGCTGAGCTAACCGGCCGGAGATCGGCCACAGCTCTAGACGGCCGCCGATCTCCCGTCACCGGAGCGGTGACCGCCAACTTCGGATGATCCGGCGCCCGCGGTGCCTGCCGCGAGGCCGGCCCGCCCGGCGGCGCTTCCGGAGGGAAAGAACAGAGCCATCGTCAGTCCCGACAGACCGTACGCCGCGATGAGCCAGATCCAGGCGCGCTGGTAGCGGGCTGGATCCTCGGTTCCGCCGGCGCCGAGGAGAGCCACGACGGCCGCCACTCCCACCGCATAGCAGAGCTGCTGCACCGTACGGGCCGTGGCGTTGCCCATGGCGAACTGGTCGGTGCCCAGGTCAGCCAGGGGCGCGCCGATCATGCAGGTGATCGCCAGCCCTGCGCCGGCGCCCAGCATGAGCATCGACGGGAGGAAGTCCGACACGTAGTCGGGTTCGGCACCGACACGCCAGTACTGCCATCCGAAGGAGGCGGCGCACAGCGTGCACCCCGCGGTCGTGAGCCACCGGTGGCCCACGCGGTCCGCGGCGCGGCCGGACAGCCAGGAACTGGCGACCGACGTCAGCGGGCCCGGGCTGAGCCCGAGACCCGTCTTCCAGATCGGCCAGTCCCAGAGCCGCTGCAGCAGCAGGGAGTTGACAAAGAATCCCCCGAGGAAGCCGCACCCGAAGAACAGCGTGGCAACGGTGGCCACCCGGAACGACCGGATCTTGAACAGAGAGAGGTCGAGCACCGGAGAGGGATGGCGATATGACCGCCAGACGAGGACCGGCAGCAGTGCCAGACCCACCACGATCAGCGTCAATGTGCGGGCGCTGGTGTAGCCCCAATGCTCGGCCTGCACCACGGCCAGCAGCACAAGTGCAACACCGAGGACACTCACGGGAACACCGATGACGTCCAGACGTCCCGTGTCGGCGGGCGACCGCGACTCGGCCAGCACGCGGTGACCGAGGACCACGACGACGACACCGATGGGGACGTTCGGCCAGAAGATGCCGCGCCAACCGAAGAGTTCGATCAGCAGTGCACCCGCGGACGGCCCGACAGCACCGCCGAGCCCCGCGACGGCGGCCCAGACGCCGACGGCCATGGAGCGCCGCTGGACGGGGAACTCCGGAAGAACGAGCGACAACGACGCCGGGAAGATCGCCGATCCCCCGGCCGCCTGCACGACCCTGAAGGCGATGAGCGCGCCCGCACTGGGGGCAAGACTGCACAGCAGCGACCCGAGGGTGAAGACCGCCACCGAGACGAGGAACACCCGCTTCCGCCCGAGCTTGTCGGCAGCTCGCCCGGCCAGCAGCAGCAGCGAGGCAACTGTCACGTTGTAGACCGTCAGGATCCACGAGAGGACCGCGTCGGTGGTGTTGAGATCGGCGCCGATGGTCGGGAAGGCCACATTCACGATGGAGGCGTCGATCACCACCAGGAAGATGCTGACGCACACCACCCCCAGCACAACCCACGCCCGCCTCGGCACGTCAGGCATGCGGGCGGAGCGTCGCCGATCGGCGACGGCATCACCACCCCTGCGCTCTCCGGCTCCGGATCGGCCGCGGCTCGCCGGCGCGAACTCACGACCCCTTGGCCGTCCCACGATTACCTCCTACGGGCCCGATAGACCGCCGCCGGGGGCCGGTACTCTCAGGCCATGACGCCCGGAACGCTACCGGCGGGCCGGAACGCCTCCGCCCGACCGCCCGCGACCCGCCGCGTGGGCTCGGCAGGGCCGTTACGCTCGGGGCATGACCGCTGGAACGCTTGCCGTCACCGGCGATGACGCCGCTGACGCACTCGTCAACAACGAACCACTGGCACTACTGCTGGCCATGCTCCTGGATCAGCAGATCCCGATGGAGTGGGCGTTCAAGTCGCCCTCTCGCCTTGCTGAACGGCTCGGGGGAGAACTGGACGCCGCCGCTATCGCCGCCATGGATCCGGCCGACCTCGAGGTCGTCTTCTGCACCAAGCCCGCGCTGCACCGGTTCCCCGCGGCGATGGCCCGTCGGGCACACGAACTGTGCCGTCATGTGGCCGACGGCTACGACGGTGACGCGGGTGCCGTCTGGTCATCCGCGAGCAGCGGGCAGGACTTGTACGACCGCGTACGGGCGCTGCCGGGCTACGGCGACGAGAAGTCCATGATCTTCCTCGCCATCCTGGCCAAGCGGTTCACCGTCCGCCCGGACGGCTGGGAGCGCCACGCCGGTCCGTTCGCCGACGACACCCCCCGCTCGGTGGCCGACATCGACGGCCCCGAAGCCCTCGCCAGGGTGCGCGCCTGGAAGAAGGAACAGAAGGCCGCCGGTAAGTCGAAACAGGACTGAACCGCTCGCCGGCGAATCGGGAAGTGTGATGGGCCGCTACAACCGCGACAAGCGCCGGTATGACCGCGATGAGCCGAGAGGTGCCGATCCGGAGTCCTCCGAGCGACGCCGGTTCCCGTGGGACGATCCCGCGAGCGATCCCGCCGAGGCCGGCGATCCCGCACCCGAGTGGACGGACACCCCGACCGATCCCGACTCCCGATCCTCCCAAGCTCTTGAGGAGTTCCCGGCTGACTCCGTCCCGGAGGAGGTACGCGCGGGCGAGCAGGATACGTCTGAGGCTCCGGGGGAGTTCCCGTGGCAGGAGTCAGCCGGCGCCGATCAGCCTCCGCAGGTCTGGGAGGAGCCGCCCGCCGAACAATCTGCCGCGTCAGGAGGCGGCGTGGCAACGGGAGACAGCGCGGGCCGCCAGGGCAACCCCCTGGCCATTACCGGGTTCATCCTCTCGCTGGTGATGTGGATCGCGCTCATCATCCCTCCCCTCAGCTTCGTTCTATGGATCCTGGCGCTCACCTTCTCGTCGATCGGGCTGAGTCGCTCGAGGAAATCGGGGCTGCCCCACAAAGGACTCGCCATCGCCGGCCTGTGCATCAGCCTGGTCGGCTTGGTAATCGTGGTCGTCTTCATCCTCTTCCTAGTCGGGACGGCCGTCGTCTCGACTGCTTGAGGAGCGAGCCCGCTCAAGGAGCGGTCGGGGTCTCCGTTAGCGATTCCTCACCGGCAGTCGCCGTCTCCGGTGCCGTGTCGTGGCCGTGGCGGTCGAGCCAGCCCAGCACCAGGGAGATGCAGCGCGGGTCGTAGCGCAGGCGGTGACCCCCGGTTGCAATGATGCGCAGATCGGCGGCGCCGTGAGCGTCGGCGATGGCGCGGGCGTCCAGCGGCGACACGAGTTCGTCGTCGGAGCCGTGCACGACCATGAGCGGGCGCGGCGCCAACCGGTCGGCTGCATCGGTTGAGCTGAATCCCGCGAACTGGTCACGCCACGCTTGGCGGTTTGCGGGAAACGAGTCGCTGCGCACCACGCCCGTGTCGCGGGAATGGCGCAGCAGGCGGTCGGCATTGGCGGCCCACTCGCCGAAGTCCACCGGCGCCCCCACCGACACCACTCCCCGCACCGTCGGGCTGTCCGCTGCGGCGCGCAACCCCACAGCTCCCCCCGTGCCGAAGCCGGCTACCCAGACCCCCGTGGTGCGGGTTCGTTCCGACACGTAGTCGACCGCGGCGCGCACATCCTCCACCCAGCCGAGCAGCGAGAAGTCCCCCTCCGACGCCCCGCAGCCGCGGTAGTTGAGCACCAGTGCCGACCAACCCATCTCGGCGGCGAGGCGGTCGGCCAGAACGTGATACGACCGTCCGGCAGTGGCAGCTCCGCCGGGCGCCGCCGGCAGGCCGTGGCAGAAAACGACGGCGGGCCTCGGAGCCCGCAGCACCTCACCGTCGGAGCGAAGCGGCCGGGCGAGGTAGCCCGACAGCGTCAACGGGCCTGAGGGGATCTCCTCCACTCAGCCGCCCCGCAGGCGGTAGCCGCGGTTGCGCGCCTCGGCCAGCGTGTCGGGCGCGAAGCACAGGTACCGCCCCGACGCCACCAACTCGTCGATGACCGCTCGAGGCGTCCCGGTGGCCGGCGGCGGCGCATCATCGACGGAGACCGCATCGAGGTCGTAGACGGCACCCGTGCGCTTGTCGCCGACGTAGCGGTGGTCGGCCACTCCCTTGGGGCGATACACGCCGACGATGCTAAAGGGGATTGCACGGGTTCGCGGCCATGGATCGCCCTACCGAACTCCCCGCTTAAACGTCGTGTCGATGCGCAGTCGGTCGAAGTGATTAGGCGGCGAGAAACTTTGTTCTAAGATACTTGCTATCGAAGCATCCCCGCTACCGGGAGGCGCCGTGAGGCGTGACTACTGAGCCATGGAAGTGGCCCGATGACCGCGGCCGGCGCTTGGGTCGGACGGCGCGAGGATGCCCGTCTGCTGCGGGGCAACGGGTGCTACGTGGCCGACATCGACCTGCCGGGCATGCGCCACGTGGCCTTCGTGCGCAGCCATGTCGCGCACGGGACCGTCATCGGCGTGGACATCCCCCGCGGTGTCAGCGGCTGGTGCGGCCGCGACCTCGCCGGGCGGCTCGCCGCCACGGCACCCAACGAGGCCGACGGCGGTGTCTTCGAGGAACGATTGATGCGCGCCCTCGGCGACAACCGCGTCTTCGTGCGCCACGAGGACAGGCCGCTGCTGGCGACCGATCGCGTCCGGCACGTGGGCGATCCACTCGCCGTGATCGTCGCCGGCAACCCGTACGCCGCCGCTGACGCTGCCGAGCGGGTGGTCGCCGACCTGGAACCGCTGCCCGCCGTGGCCGATCCCGCGGCGGCCCTGGCCCCGAGTGCTCCCCTCCTCTACGACCACTGGCCCGACAATCGCTCGCTGCGCATCGCCGCGGGATTCGGCGACATCGAGGCGGCGTTCGCCGAAGCCGCCCACGTCGGCCGGCGCCGGTTGCACTCCGGAAGGCTCGCCGGCCACCCCATGGAGCCGCGCGGTGTGGTGGCCTGCCACGATCATCGCACCGACCTCCTCACGGTGTGGAGCAGCACCCAGGTCCCCCATCCGCTCCGGTCGGCGCTGGCCAAGGCGCTTGGGCGACCGGCGCACCGGATCCGGGTGATTGCCCCCGACGTGGGTGGCGGATTCGGCGTCAAGGCCCTGCCGTACGCCGAGGAGTTCGTCGTGGCGTTGCTGGCGCTCGAACTGGGCGTTCCGCTGAAGTGGATCGAGCACCGGCGCGAGCACGGAACCGCCGCCATCCAGTCGCGCGACCAGACCCACAACATCGAACTGGCTCTGGCAGCCGACGGGCGCATCCTCGGGCTCCGGGATCGCATCCTCGTGGACTGCGGCGCCGCCAACCCGCTGGGCGTGGTGCAGCCGTACAACACCCTCGCCCATCTCTGCGGCTGCTACCGGGTGCCTGCTCTCGACGTCGAGGCCACGGCTGTGGTCACCAACAAGGCGCCGCTGTCACCGTACCGGGGTGCGGGGCGCCCCGAGGCGGTGTTCGCCATGGACCGCATCCTCGACGCCACCGCCCGGGAGGCCGGTCTCGACCCCTTCGAAGTCCGCCGCCGCAACCTCATCGGTGCCGACGAGATGCCCTACGCGGTCGGCATCAACTACCGGGATGGCACGCCGATGCGTTACGACAGTGGCGACTTTCTCGCCTGCTACGACACCGCCCTTTCGATGGTCGATCTGTCATCAGTCCGTCGCGGCGGCACCTCCGATGGCAGCGGCCGCAGGTTCGGCGTCGGGGTTTCCACGTACGTCGAGGGAACCGGCGTCGGACCGTTCGAAAGCGCGCTGGTGCGGATCGACGAGACCGGCCACGTCGAGGTTGCGACCGGGGCGTGCTCGCAGGGCCAAGGACACGAGACCGTCTTCGCCGAGGTGTGCGCGCGGGCCTTGGGCACCGACCCCGACAGGGTGACGATCACCGGCGGAGACACCGCGGCCGTGCCGTACGGATGGGGAACCCTGGCCAGTCGCAGCGCTGTGGTGGCCGGTAGCGCCATCTTTCAGGCGGCCTGCGCCGTGCGGGACCGAATCCTGGAGGCGCTTGCCGAGCACTGGGAGGTCTCGCCCGGCGATCTGCGGATCCGCAACGGCATCGTGGAAGTGACCGGTACGCCGTCAGCGCACATGGATCTTGCCGACGTCGCGGCAGGGTTCGGCCCCGGGGGTGCGTTCGCCGGCCACGACGCCGCCGACCTCGAGGAGATGGTCTGCTTCGAACCGCCGACTGTCACGTTCGCCAGCGGCACCCACGTCGCCCGGGTGGCCATCGAGGAAGCGACAGGCGAGGTGGAGTTGCTCGAATACGTGGTAGTACACGACTGCGGCCCGCTCCTGTCACCGGTGATCGTGGACGGGCAGATCGCCGGAGGGGTCGCCCAGGGCGTCGGAGCGGCGCTGTTCGAGGAGGTGGTCTACGACGACGACGGCCAGCCCCTCAACCCGACCCTGCTGGACTACCTGGTCCCCGACGCCACCGGCGTGCCAACCCTGGCGGTGGCCCACCTGGAAACCCCGTCTCCGCTCAACCCGCTGGGAATCAAGGGTGTGGGTGAGGCCGGAGCGATCTCGCCTCCGGCAGCAATCGCCAATGCGATCGAGGATGCTCTCGCCGGCCTCGGCGCCCGCGTCGATCGTGTGCCGGTGACCCCCCGGCGCCTGTTCGAGCAGTTGCACGGGGGCAGGAACAGCGCACTCGAGGATCTCTTATGAGCGCCGACCACGTCGATTCGATACTCGAGCAATGGGCGCGTGAGCGGCCCGATCTCGATGCCACTCCCATCGGCATCTTCGGGCGGATCTCGCGCATCGACCGCCTCTTCGAACAGGCGATGGCCGAGTTCCTGCGGCCTTACGGACTCACATTGGGACTCTTCGACGTGCTGGCGGCTCTTCGGCGGCTGGGCGCCCCGTTCCAGGCCAGGCCAAGCGACCTTGCCGAGACGGTGATGCTCACCTCCGGCGGAATGACCGGGCGGCTCGACCACCTGGAACAACTGGGCCTGGTCGTGCGGGTCCCGGATCCCGACGACCGTCGGGGAATGCTCGCCCGGCTCAGCACCGAGGGTCACGACCTGATCGACGGGTTGATGGCCAAGCACCTCGACCGCTGGCTGACCCGCCTTGGGTGGCTGCGCACCAACGAGTTGGAAGCGTTCGCCGGCTACCTCCGAGAACTCGAGGCCACACTCCGCTCAGGAGCGACCGAACCGGTTACCGGCTAGACCTCGTCCGCCTGCTCGCCGACGGCGCCGATGGATGCCAGGTACTGCGCGTTGAGTTCCAGGATCACGACCGCGTCGAGTGCATCGAGTTCGATCCCCTCGGCAGCGGTGCGGCGCAGCAAACTGTCGACGGCCTCGTCGGGTTCGCTCCGGCGAGGGGTGCGCGAGGCGCCGGCGGCCATGGTGTCGGCCCGCCCGAACGCGGCCACCCCCCGACGGCGGAGGTGATCGAGATGCCACGCCAGCAGCAGCGCCACCGTGTCGGGTCCCGCCCGCTCGCCGATCTCCACCGGCAGGCCGCGGTACACGAACTCTGCCGCCGTGCTCAGGTCGTAGACCGCCACGGCCTCGGTGTTGGCCAGGCGGACGCTCACCGCTGCCACCGTGTAACGAGCCACCGCGACCACCACCACGCCGGCGAGGGCGACGAACACCCAGAGCACGCCTAGCAGCCCCTTACGTCCAGACTGGCCGGGTGTGCGGGCGCCCCGACCGCACCTGGAAGCTCAGAGCCCCACCAAGTCGGCCAGCCGCTCCCGATGGTGGGCAGGATCGCCGAACATGAGCTGGCTGCTCTTCGCCCGCTTGAAGTAGAGGTGCGCCGGGTGCTCCCAGGTGAAGCCGATGCCGCCGTGGATCTGGATGTTCTCCGCGGCCGCCCGGAAGTAGGCGTCGGAGCAGTGCGCCTTGGCCATGGCGGCCGCCACCGGAAGGTCGTCGTCGCCGGTCGCTGCACACCAGCCGGCGTAGTACGCCGCCGAGCGGGCCATCTCGGTGTCCAGCAGCAGGTCGGCACAGCGGTGCTTGATCGCCTGGAAGCTGCCGATGGGCCGGCCGAACTGCATGCGCTCCTTGGCGTAGCCGACAGCCATGTCCAGGCAGCGCTGCATGCCCCCCACCTGCTCCGCGGCCAGTGCCGCCGCGGCCAGCTGCAGTACGCCGTCCAGAACAGCCGCGCCGTTGCCGGGTCTGCCGACGGCAATCGCCGGGGTGCCGGCGAACGTGAGCCGGGCCTGCTTGCGCGTCAGATCGAGCGTCGGGAGCAGTTCGTGCTGCAGACCCTCGGCGTCACCGCTGCAACGGAACAGGCCTAGACCCTTCGGGCTCCGTGCAGCCACCAGCACGACGTCGGCCACGTGCCCGTCGAGCACGTAACTCTTCTCGCCCCTGAGCCGCCAGCCCGCCCCATCGGGCACCGCCGCGGTCGGCTGCGCATCGTCCTCCTCGAAGGCCAGTGTGGCGATGCAGTCGCCGGATGCGATGGCGGGCAGCAGCTCCTCGCATGCCGCCTCATCGCCGCTGCGGCTCAGCGCGCCCGCCGCCAGTATCACCGTCGAGAAATACGGCGCGCACAACAGCGCCCGGCCCATCTCCTCCAGGACCAGCACCAACTCCCTGAACGTGAACCCCCCGCCACCGTGACGCTCCTCGATGGCGATGCCCTGCAACCCCATCTGGTCGGCCATCTGCCGCCACACGGCCTCGTCATAGCCCCGCTCGGTGTCCATCAACTCCCGAACGGCCGACTCGGGGGACTTGTCCTCGAGGAACTGCCGGACGAACCGCCGCAACTCCTCCTGATCCTCGCTGTATCCCAAACGCACAGCCGGCCCTCCTCACCACAACATCCACCGCAGAACATAGCCGCCGCATCCGCCGTGGCCCGCCTCGGGTCGAAGCGCTACGCAGCGGATACGGCGTCCACCGAGGCGTCGCTCCCCTACAGTTCCCCGGAGGGGTTCGATCCCGCCGGAACTTTTCCGGCTCTCGTCACGTCCAACCGGCATGCAGCACCTCACCAGTACTCAGCGCAAGCTCCACCGCCTACTTCTGATCGCGGCCGTCATCCTCGGCCTCGTGGCGGCCGCCTGCAGCAACGGTGCTGTTCCCACCGCAGACAGCGAATCCCCCGTACCTGTCTCGACCTCGGAACCCGACTCGACCTCCGCGCCAACGACGAGGGAACCCGACCCGCCGCCCACGCCAGCGACAACAGAACCCCCGCCACCGAGAGAGGAACGCGAGCCACCACCGACCACGGAACCCCCACCACCACCGACCACGGAACCCGAACCGCCACCCACAACCGAACCGGCGCCGGCAACCACCGAAACCGAACCACCCCCGTCCGAGACAACCGGATCGCCACCGCCGGCGGGACCCGACCCCACGTCCACGCCAACAACGACGGACCCCGAACCACCACCCACAACCGGACCCGAAGCGGAACCCGGAACCACGGAACCCGAAGCGGCCACGTCCACGACAACCGAACCCCCGCCGGAGCCCGACTCCACCTCCACGCCAACAACGACCGAACCCGAATCAACAACCCCAGCCGAATCTGCGAGCACCGCACCAGTGACGCCTGAGGACGGCGTGTGGCTCGATGGTGAGCCCGTCTGGGTCGCGTCGCCTGCCGGATCGGGATCCGCCGCGCCCGAGAGCGAGTCGGCCGCCGCCGTCATGGACGACGACATGAGCGACGACTATGGGTACGACGACGCCGACATGAGCGACGACATGGGCGACGGCATGGACGACGGCGTGGACGACGGCATGGACGCCGACATGGACGCCGACGTGGACGCCGACATGGGCGACCGCGACATTGCGGTGGAGAAGGCCGACGAGTCGACCGCGACCGACCGCGCCGACGAGCAGGAGGGTCTCACCGGCGGCTCAATCGACGACAACGAGCAGTTCGACGAGTATCTCGCCTACCGGGAGCGCTTCCAGCAACTCGGCATCCGAATACGCGATCTCGATCCCAGCGGACGCACTGTGGTCGCAGTGACCGGTCGGGACGGCCGGCCCGCGGCAGGCGCCGAGGTCATCGTGGAAGGCGGTGGCGCAGAGTTCAGCCTGCGTACCACCGCCGACGGCACCATCCGCTTCCACCCCGAGGCGTACGAGGCCGGCGACGGACCCTTCACCGTCACCGTCGGGGAACGCAGCGTCGAGGTCGAACGGGGCGTGTCGGTGGCGCTGGAGACCGATCTGCCAAATGCTCGCGACGGTGGCGTCGCCCTCGACATCCTGTTCCTGCTCGACGTGACGGGCTCCATGGGCGACGAGATCTACCAACTCAAGACCACCGTCGCCGAGGTTGCACAGCGCATCGGAGATCTTCCCGTCGATCTGGACCTGCGCCTCGGCATGACGGTCTACCGCGACGTGGGAGACACATTCGTCACCGCCAACTTCAACTTCACGGCCGACGTCGACCACTTCACGCGGGCGCTCGGCGTGGTGGTCGCCGACGGCGGCGGCGACTACGCGGAGGCTCTCGACGAGGCACTCGCCGACGCTCTCGGGCGCCCGACGTGGCGGCCCGCCGGACAGGCCGTCCAACTGGTGTTCCTGATCGCCGACGCTCCCCCACAGATCGCCCGGCAGGTGCCGACGCCGTACACGGAGTCGATGATCAACGCCGCGGGGCGAGGCATCAAGATCTTCCCAGTCTCGTCGTCGGGCACCGACGATCAGGCCGAGTACGTGTTCCGGCAACTGGCACAGTTCACCGGCGGGCGATACGTGTTCCTGACCTACGGCGCCGGCGGGCGGGCCACCGGCGACGCAACCGACATTGGCGAGCGCGACTACGAAGAACTCTCCCTCGACGACCTCATTGTGCGGCTCGTCGCCGAGGAGGTCGACGCCCTCGGTCAGGACCCTGTCACGTTTTGACGACGATCGTTCCGGCTGCCTTGTCGTGCCATCCTCGCCGCGAGGCGTCCCAGGTCAGCGAGGCGTAGCAGATCAGCGCGAGGACAAAGCCGACACCGGGAATGACTATCAGCGCTCCTGGAACGGCCCATCGGCCGAACGACCTGCCCCAACTGGGTAACTCGCCATTGTCGGCACGGACAACCCTGATCCTTGTGGCCATCTTGCCAATCGTCTGGCCCCGTATCGCAATCAACACCGGATCGTAGAGAAGGCTGACCAGGCCGAACATCACCGACGATAGGAGGACACCCTCCACGATCCCGATCCCAACGCCCCACTCATCGGCGACCAGCGAGAGCAGCACCAAGATGATCCCCACGACAATCACCCCGACGATGATCACCGCATCGATGGCTTTGGCACGCAGCCGGGCGACGGGTTCGGCAAGTTCCAACTCCTCGCCCGTCCCGAGAGTGACCCACCCTGTGGACGGCCGACCCCAGCCGACTGCCGAACGGATCACCGAATCTGCCTTACCCGACCGATTGAGTCCCACACCGTGTCCGCTGTGAGGACTTCGGCGTCGAGACGTTCGGCGAGCGCCAAGCAGAGGCGATCCGCCAGCGACAGACCCTCGCCGCGCCGCCAGCGACGGGCTGCCCACTCGGCGTCATCGGCCAGAACAGGTTCGATCTGAACTCCGTAACCCACCAGCAGCGCCCGAACCAAGTCCCAATCGCGACCCGCGGCGAGCACCTTCTGCCCCACTTCCGACCAGTTGGCGGCGCCACAGCACGCCCCGGCCAGCAGTTCGGCTTCGACCACGTCGGCCCCATCCTCGTCCTGCAGGAAGGCCAGGATCGCCGATGCATCAAGCACGGCACTCAACCGGCGTCCTCCTGCTCGGCGGCCCGACGCCGGTCCGCCAGCAACTCCGCAACCAGGTCAAGACCATGGAGTTCGTCGCGCACGCGGGCGCGCAGCTGGCTGCGTGTCAGTAGAACAAGGCCGTCGGAGGACTCCAGCAGCACCAGCGGGGTGCCCGGTGCGAGTCCGGCGCGTTCTCGCACCTCTGCAGGCACGACGATCCGGCCCCGGTCTCCCACTATCACAGTATGAGTCCCATTCATGATACGAATGTACCACATCAACCGGAAAGTGGGACTCCTACCACCCGGACTGCGTCTGAACGATCGTCCCGCTGGAGGCCGCGGGGTGCAGGCGGGGGCGAGAACGGTTATACAACGTGGGCACCAACGGGGCGGCAGCGAGTTCCAGCCGCCGGGGAAGGACGCACATGAGCGAGGTAGCCGCACACGCCGACAGCGTCGGCATCGACCACTACTGCTGGCCGCAACTCGGGCTAACCCGCCAGGCGCCCGACGCCAGACCCACGCTGCACTACCGCGACACCCAGATGGAGATCCACAGGGTGGTGGTCGGCCCGTTCGACAACAACGTGTTCATCGTGCGCTGCCGGCAAAGCGGCGACGCCGTGCTGATCGACGCCGCCAACGAGCACGAACTGCTGCTGGACCTGTGCCGGAAACTCGGCGTGCGCACCGTCCTGGAGACCCACGGCCACCAGGACCACATCGGAGCGGTGCCGCAGATGCGCGACGCCGGCTACAACGTGCACATCACCGCCGGCGACGCCCACATGCTGCCCGCCTACGACCAGATCCTGGAGGGCGACTCGGCAGTGGAGGTTGGGCGCCTGCGCCTGCACACGACCATCACGCCGGGCCATACCGCCGGATCCATCTGCTTCAAGGTGGACGGCTCACCGGTGGCATTCACCGGCGACACGCTGTTCCCGGGCGGCCCCGGACTCACCCGCGACGGCTTCGAATTTCGCGAGGGCAAGCCGCCACCCGCGGAGTTCCCCTGCGGCGACTTCGCCACCATCATCGCCTCGATCGACGAGTTGATCTTCTCTCGCTTCGCGCCCGAGACCATCGTCATGCCCGGCCACGGCGACGACACCACCATCGGCCACGAGAGCCCACACCTCCAGGAGTGGATCGACCGCGGCTGGTAGGCCACCCGCAGCGCCACCGCCAGCGCCGCCCGGAACACCCACGCTGGATTCCGGCCTCCGCCGGAAGGACAGTTGAGTGCCAGCCGTAGACTCCTCAGCGTGAGTCCTGAGCCGCTGTTCTCCATCGAGAACCTGCACGTCGGCACCGAGGACGCCACGATCTTGCGGGGTGTGACCCTGGACATCGGCCCCGGGGAGCTACACGCCCTGATGGGTCCGAACGGCTCCGGGAAGTCCACGCTGGCCGCCACCCTCATGGGCAGTCCCGAGTACAAGGTGAGCGCCGGACGGGTGCTGTTCCGGGGCGACGACATCACGGACTGGAGTGCCGACGACCGCGCCAAGGCCGGGCTGTTCCTCGCCTTCCAGTATCCCCAGTCCATCGTGGGGGTCTCGGTGCTCAACTTCCTGCGCCAGGCGGCCGGCGCCCGCCGTGGCGAGGAGATCTCCATCCTCCGGCTCCGGATGCAGATCATGGACTGGATGGATCGCTTGGGCATCGACCCCGCCTTTGCCGACCGCTTCCTGAACGAGGGCTTCTCCGGCGGCGAGAAGAAGCGCAACGAGATCCTGCAGATGGCCATCCTGCGCCCCGACATGGCGATCCTCGACGAGACCGACTCCGGCCTCGATATCGATGCCCTGAAGACCGTGGCTTCGGGTGTGCACACGGTGCGCGACGAGAACCCGCAGATGGGAACCCTCGCAATCACCCACTACCTACGCCTGTTGGAGTACCTGGCGCCCGACCACGTCCACATCCTCATCGACGGCTGCATCGTGGAGTCCGGCGACATGGCCCTGGCCGAACGGCTCGAGGCCGACGGCTACAACGCCTGGCGCTGAGCGGAGCGGTCCGATGAGCACCCTCGCCGCGACCATCAAGGTCGATTTCCCCCTGCTCGGCCGAGAGGTCTACGGCAAACCCATCGTCTACCTCGACTCCGCGGCCACCTCCCAGAAGCCACAGGCCGTCCTGGACGCCATGGACACCTATTACCGCACCGTGAACGCCAACGTGCACCGCGGCGCCTACCACATCGCCGACATCGCCACGCAGCAGATGGAGGAGGCCAGAGCGAAGGTGCAGCGCTTCATCGGCGCCTCCTCGCCCCGCGAGATCATCTTCACCCGCAACGCCACGGAGGCCGTGAACCTGGTGGCCCACAGCTGGGGACGCACCAACCTCGGAGCCGGCGACGCCGTGCTGCTCACTCACATGGAGCACCACGCCAACATCGTCCCGTGGCACATGCTGGCCGCCGAGCGGGGCGTGGAGCTGCGCTGGCTGCCCCTCGACGACGACGGCCGGCTCGACCTGCGCGACCTCGACCGGCTACTGGACGGCGTGCGGCTGGTGGCCCTTACCGCCATGTCCAATGTGCTCGGCACAATCCCCCCGGTGCGCCGCATCGCCGATGCCGCCCACGAACGGGGGGCCTTGGTGCTGGTGGACGGCGCCCAGTACGTGCCGCACCTGCCCACCGACGTGACCGAACTGGGCGGTGACTTCCTGGCCTTCTCGGGCCACAAGATGTGCGGGCCCACCGGCATCGGCGTGCTCTGGGGCCGCGAGGAACTGCTCGAGGCCATGCCGCCGTTCATGGGCGGCGGCGAGATGATCCTCAACGTCACCACCGAGGGGTTCCTACCCAACAAGCTGCCGTGGAAATTCGAGGCGGGCACCCCGGCCATCGCCGAGGTGGCGGGCCTCGGCGCCGCCGTCGACTACCTCAGCGGCATCGGCATGGAGGCAGTGCGCCGCCACGACGTGTCGCTCACGGCCTACGCCCTGCGCACGCTGACCGAGCACCACGGCGAGCGTCTAACCATCCACGGCCCGCCCGAGCCGGCCGCTCGGGGCGGGGTGTTGTCGTTCGCCTACGGGAACGTGCACGCCCACGACATCTCGCAGGTGCTCGACGAGCAGGCTGTCTGCGTGCGTGCCGGGCACCACTGCGCCAAGCCCCTGATGCGCCGCCTGGGCGTGGCCGCCACAGCACGGGCCTCGGTCTACATCTACAACGACGAGTCCGACATCGACCATCTTGCCGAGGCGCTGGATCGCGTGGGCGATCTGTTCGGCCCGCAATAGCCTTCGAGACCACCATGCCCGGCCTCGAAGACCTCTACCGAGAAATCGTCCTCGATCATTACCGCAACCCCCGCAACCGGGGTGAATTGCCCTGCCCGCCCGCGAGTCGGGCCGAAGGATTCAACCCGCTGTGTGGCGACGAGATGGTGGTCTACACCGACGTGGCCGATGGTGTCGTCCGCGACGTGCGCTTCGGCGGCCAGGGCTGCTCCATCAGCCAGTCCACCGCCTCGATGATGTCGGTGGCGGTGAAGGGCCGCAGCCTTGCCGAGGTTGAGAAGCTGGAGCGCTCCTTCAAGGCGATGATGTCGATCGTCACCGACGGTGGCGAGGTCGCCCCGCCCGCCGACCTCGGCGACCTCGAGGCGTTGCGGGGCGTCGTGAAGTTCCCGGTGCGCATCAAGTGCGCCACCCTCTGCTGGAACACCCTCACCGAGAGCCTCCGTAACTAGGCGGCGCCGCCCACTTCGGGATGCTAGACAGGAGTCATCTTCGACCGACTCTTGTGAGGGGAAGCAATGAGAAGATCAAGGATCTTCTACGTTCCGTCGGCGTGCGATTGGGGCAACTGTCTGCGCCATGGCGTTGCTGGCGGTGAGCCTGTCGTCGTGCGGCGACGACGATCCGGTGACGGTCTCGTTCCTGGGGTTCTACGGCCCTGACGGGGTCGCGCCGCTGATCGAGGCGTTCCAAGAAGAGAACCCCGACATCATCGTGGAGTACGAGTCCGTGCCCTTCGGCGAGTTGAACCAGGTCATCCAGAGCCGCCTGGCGGACGACGGCAAGACCCCGGACGTGTACATCGCCGACCAGCCGCGGGTCGCAGCGCTGGACTCGCAGGGGTTCCTGCACGACGTCTCCGACGCCGTCGGTGATGCCAAGAACGACTGGGTGGATACGGCGCTGACCGCCTCGACCGTGGACGGCAACCTGATGGCGCTGCCGCTGAACACGTCGACGCAGATCCTCTACTACAACAAGTCGCTGCTGGACCAGGCAGGGATTGCCTATCCCTCGACATCGCCCGACGCCCGCATGACCTGGGACGAGTTGATTGACCTGGCGCGCCAGGCCCAGGAGGGCGGCGCCACCTACGGCTTCCAGTTCGACCAGGTGAGCCGCTACTACCAGCTGCAGCCGCTGGTGGAGTCGCTCGGCGGGGGCTCCGGGCTGACCGGCCCCGGCAACCTGCAGCCGGCCCTCGTCAACGACGGCTGGATCAAGGCGATGGAGTTCTACGCCAGCCTCTTCGCCGACGGCGGCGTCGCACCGCGCGGCATGCCACCGGAGGAGACTCCCGCCGCCTTCGCGGCGGGCGATATCGCCTTCTATCTCGGTGGGACCCACTGGGGCGGCATCTGGGAGCTCTTCGCTCCGCTCGACTTCGATCTCGGCTTCGCGCCGCACCCGTATTTCGAGGGTTACCCGGCGGCAACGCCGACGGGCGCCCTGTCGCTGGGCGTGAACCCCAACAGCCCGAACACCGAGGCGGCGACCACGTTCGCCAAGTGGGTCACCACCTCGCCGGTGGGCACGGACATCTTCCTGACCGTCGACGTCGCACCGCCGGCTCTCACCGGTGCGCTGCCGGCCTTCATCGCCTCCCCGCCGTGGAACACCGGCGAGGGCGGTACCACGGGCGGTCAACTCGTGGAGTACGAGCTTGCCAACACCTCCGTCGTGCGGCCGCGCAGCATCGGCTACATCCAGTTCGAGGAGATCATGGGCCGCGCCTTCGAGGACATCCGCAACGGCCTCGACGTGCGTGAGACCCTCGAACGCGCCCAGTCCGATCTGGAAGCTCAACTCCCGAGCGGCTGATCACCCCAACTTGCGAAGAATTGGGAGCGTGCTGAGTAGTCCGTTGGAACCGCAGGCCAGTCCGCTGGAG
Organism: Acidimicrobiales bacterium; assembly: GCA_963668565.2. Taxonomy (GTDB): domain Bacteria; phylum Actinomycetota; class Acidimicrobiia; order Acidimicrobiales; family CATQHL01; genus VXNF01. The sequence continues at coordinate 1,621,393 of CAXXMX010000010.1, read as the reverse complement.
ACTGGATTCCGGCCTTCGCCGGAATGACGAGAGAGCTGGTTCGCAGGACTACTCAGCGGTCTCCCCGGGACCGATGACCCAGCCGAGTACGCGGGTGACGGCGCCCGCGCGGCGCCGTCGCGATGACCGGCGCGGCGCCACCGCCATGGTCTTCCTGGCGCCAGCCCTCGTCACGCTGATCCTGACTCGCATCGCCCCGGCGGTCGACACGCTCATCAGCAGCTTCCGCGACGGCGGGGCGTGGAGCCTCGCCAACTACGCCGAGCTGGCGTCGTCCACGTTCCAGGACGCCGTCGTGACGACGATCACCTTCAACGCCATCATCAATCCGGCGCAGGTCGTGGTCTCCTTCGCCCTGGCGGTCGTGCTCTCGCAACGCCTCCCCGCGGTTGGATTGTGGCGCACGCTGATCTTCCTGCCGATGGCGGTTCCGCCGGCGGTGTCGACGGTCGTCTGGGGCGTGTGGTTCCGCCCCGACGACGGGATCGTCAACAGCCTGCTGGGAATCGTGGGACTGCCCGACCAGCCCTTCTTGACGTCGCCCGGCCAGGCCCTCTATGTGATCATGGTCATCGCCTCGTGGATCGGGGTCGGCTACTGGATGATGTTCCTCATCGCGGGCATCAAGGCCGTCCCGACCGAGATGCTCGAGGCCGCCGCCATCGACGGCGCCCGCTGGTGGCGTCGCCTGGTGACGATCGTCACGCCGATGATCCGCCGCCAGTTGGGTTTCGTGCTGGTGGCCGCCACCGTTGCGAACTTCCTTCTCTTCGTGCCTGTGCAGATCCTCACCCGCGGCGGCCCCGCCCGCAGCACGAACCTCGTCATGTACGAGGCGTACACCCAGGCCTTCGTGTTCAACGATCGCGGCCCGGCCTTTGCCCAGATCACCGTCCTGGTCGCGCTGGTGGCCGCCATCGTGGCCGTGCAGTTCCGGTTGATGAGCGGCCGGAGGGGACAGGTCCGTCATGCGTCATGATCTGCCTCGCTGGGGCCGGATCCCGTTGGTCGTACTGGTCCCTGTCGTCTCGATCCTGTGGCTGGCTCCGCTCGCCTGGACCGTCGCCGCCGGTCTGCGTCCGAGTGACGATGTCTTCCGCTCGTTCAGAACCCTGACCTGGCGCACCTTCATCCCCGACGCGGTCACCGCCGACAACCTCGCCGAGATCGCCAGCGGCACGCTGGGACGCGCCATCGGCAACTCGCTCATCGTGGCGGGCGCGACGGTCGCTCTGGGTGTGCTGATGTCCGCCATGGCGGCATACGCGCTGACGGTGTTCCACTTCCGCGGTCGCGGGCTCATCTTCGCCTTGGTCGTGCTCGCCTTCATGGTGCCGTTCGAGGCTCTCGCCATCCCCCTGGCCGACACCGCCCGGAGCGTAGGGCTGGACAACAGCTACATCGGGCTGATCCTGCCGGGTCTGGGAAACGGTCTGGCGATCTTCCTGCTGCGCCAGTTCTACCTCGACATCCCCCGCGAACTCGGAGAGGCCGCCTCCATCGACGGCGCCGGTGCGTGGCGCGTGTTCTGGCACGTCTACCTGCCGCTGACCGGGCCCGCCATGGTGGGCGCCGGCATCATCATCTTCGTCTTCCAGTGGCAGGCCTACCTGCTGCCGCTGCTGCTCACCACTGATCCGGCGATGGACGTCGGAGCCGTCGCACTCGCCCGGCTGTTCGGGCAGTACGGGGTGGACTGGGGAATGCTTTTCGCCGGCGCCGCGGTGCTGTGCCTTGTCCCGGCGATCATCCTGCTGGCGTTCCAGCGCACCTTCACCGAGTCGGTCGTGGGCTCGGCGGTGAAGGGATGAGCGGAGTTCGGGTGCTCGCGAGGCCGGAAGCCTGCATCGAAGACGCCACGAGGATTCCAACGGAAGGATCCCACGTCATGGCCCAACTACTCCTCGACACCGACATCGGCACCGACGTGGACGATGCGCTGGCGCTGGCGCTGCTCATCGCCGAACCCGATGTGGACCTCGTCGGGGTGACCACCGTCCACGGCCACGCGCCCCTGCGTGCCGCCATCGCCCGATCGCTGCTCGAGGCCTCCGACAAGCGGCACGTCCCCGTCGTGGCGGGGCGCTCGGCGCCGCTGCGGCGCAGCAGCGTCGAGGGCTTCCACTGGAACGAGATGTGGGGCCACGAAGGGGCCGGCGTGCTGACGGACGCCGAGCGGCAGGTGGCCGATGACGATCCGACCCGCGAGGACGCGGCGCGGTTCATCCTCGACGCCGCCGAGCGCGCCCGGGATCCACTGGCTTTGATCACCGTCGGGCCGGTCACCAATCTCGCCTTGGCACTGCAGATGGAGCCGGGGCTGGCGGAGGCCCTGGGTCCGGTGACGATCATGGGCGGGATCGTCGAGCGACACAGGGTCGCCTGGCCGGCGACGTTCGAGACGAACCTCAACTCCGACCCGCTCGCCGCGGCGATCGTCCTGGGGTCCGCTCTGGACATCACGCTCGTCCCGCTCGAGGTGACGTTGCAGGTGTACCTCGATCGAGCCGACCGTGACCGTCTCACCACCGACGGAGGTCCGGTCTCGCAGAAGCTGATCCGGCTCATCGAAGAAATGCGCGAGCCGTTTCTGGGCTTCGCCGCCAAGTACGGCCTCGACGGCTCCCACTTCGACGAGCGCACCTACCTGCACGACCCGCTCGCCGTGCACGCCGCCCTCGGAGGCGCCCACACCACCCTGCGCGAAGCCAGCATCGCGGTCGAGTACGAGGGACAGATCCTCCGCACCATCGACCACCACGAACGCCGACCCAACATGCGGGTCTGCTCCGCAGCCGACGGCCCCGCATTCGTGGCCGACTGGATGGACGCCGTCGTGGCCGTCTGAGTCGCCGGGTTGCGACCGCTCGGACGCGGGCGCCGCGGGGGCCGGCGGACTCGCTACGGCGCGGCTCGCGGCACCGAACGCGCGGTCAGCCCGCGAGCTTGTTGACCCTGGTGGCGAAGTCGAAGTCCTTCTCGGTGATGCCGCCGGCGGCGTGGTTGCTGATGCCGATAGAGACCCTGTTCCAGACGTTCGACCACTCGGGGTGATGGAACAGCCGTTCCGCGATACAGGCGACCGACGCCATGAACCCGAACGCGGCCGTGAAGTCGGCGAACTCGAAGTCGCGGTGCAGGGCATTGTCGCGCCGCTCCCAGCCGGGTATCTCCCCCAGCCGGGCGTCCACGGTGGCGTTGTCGAGGAGGTCGTTGGGGTTGCTCATGCGCCCACGGTACCGCAGCGCTTCGCACCGGCCTTTCCGGTCAGGCCGCGCCGGTCCTCCGGCGACGGGCGCCCTAGCGTGTTGTGCAGCCGCACGAGTCCCGGGCGACGAGCGTCGTGGGAACGACGACGGGGGGTTGGGAATTCCCCTCGTCGATCGCCCTCCGGAGGGTCCGGACCGCCTCGCGGCCGAGTTCGTCCGCCGAAATCTGGACCGAGGACAGCGGTATCGCGGCGTAGCGGGAGAGCGGGATATCGCCGTAGCCAATGACCGCAAGTTCGTCGGGAACTCGAATGCCCAGCTCTCGAGCGACTGCGATCACACCGAAAGCACTAACGTCGGTGTTACACACAAGGGCCGTGGGACGGTCTTCCTGCTGCAACAGTTGTACCGCAGCCTTGTATCCCGCCTGCAGCGAGTAGTCCGCCGCAGGAACGACCAGCTGGTCTTCTCCGGCCAAGCCGGCGGCGGCGAGCGCTTCCTCGAAGCCGGATCGCAACGGGAGGGTCGAACATCGATCCACCGGTCCCCCAAGATGCCCGATACGGACGTGACCGTGCTCGATGAGATGAGTCGTCATCATGTACGCACTTGCGGCATGATCCACGAGTATGCGCGACCCCACCCCAATGTCGGTACTGTCGACTAGGACGAACGGCCGTAGCCTCGCTGACGACGCCAGAATATCGATTACCTCTTCGTCTCCGAATCTCTCGAAGGGGAGAAGGATGAGTCCGTCGACGTTGCGGCTGAAGAGTTGGTCGATGCCCCGGGAGAGGATGTCGGGCGCGAACTGCTTGGTCCGGCAGAAGACCGGGAGCCATCCCTCGAGTTCGGCTGCTGTCGTCAGAGTTTCGAGAATTTCGTTGTAGTAGACGTTGAACTCCGACACCAGCACTCCAATGGTGAAGCTCGGGTGGGAATCGTTACCGCTGATCGCACGACGCCTGTCGTAACCGAGAACTCGAGCCCGCGTCCCCCGGCTCATCAAGACAATTCCGTCATCAGCGAGTTGCCGGTACGCGGCGCGCACAGTATGCGCGTTGACGCCGAGTTGGTTTGCGAGATCGGCGATGACAGGAAGGGGGCTTCCCGACGCTATGCGCCCCGTTACTACCTGCCACGTGATCTGCCGCGAGATCTGGGTCGCAATCGACACTCGGCTAGTGCTGTCGACGGTGATGGACGTGACACCCTTAGAGCCCTTTCGGAATCCTTCGTAGCCGTCTGTCCCCTCCACGAGGGCAAACTCTATCTCCCATTGTCACCTCCAAAATATGTGAAAAGTAAGTTAGTTATCTAGATATATAGATATCTTGCTATCGGGGCACGCTAGGAGACGTCCGGCCCGTTCGCAGAGTGCCGGCAGCGGTTAGAAGCTACGACCGAACGTGACCGCAACCTCGGCCGGCGCGGGGCGATCCCATAGCTCGTAGCCGGTGCGCTCCAGTTCGTCGGCCAACTCGGGACCGCCAGAGGTAACGATCTGGCCGCGGATCATGATGTGCACGCGGTCGGCACGCAGCTCGTGCAGCAGGCGCGTGTAGTGGGTGATCGCCAGCACGCCGAGCCCCTCAGTGGTGGCCAGCTCGATGCGTCGGCTTACGGCCCGAAGCGCGTCGATGTCCAATCCCGAATCGATCTCGTCCAGCACGGCGATGCGGGGACGCAGCACGGCCAGCTGCAGCGCCTCACCCCGCTTCTGCTCCCCACCTGAGAGATCCACGTTGATCGAGCGCTCCAGCAGCGCGGTCGGCACGCCGAGACGCTCGGCCTCGGCGCCCAGCAGATCGACGAGACCATCGGCTGCCAGATCGCGGCCCCCGGCCCGTAGCGCGGCCGTCAGCACGTCGGTCAGGTTCACGCCGGGCACCTCGGTCGGGTACTGCATGGCCAGGAACAGCCCTGCTCGGGCGCGCTCGAAGGGTGTCAGCGCGAGTAGGTCGCGACCGTCGAGCATCGCCCGCCCGGCAGTCACGGTGTAGCCCCGGCGGCCCGCCAGCACGTGTGCGAGCGTGGACTTGCCGCAACCATTCGGGCCCATCACGGCGTGCACCTCGCCGGCAGGCACCCGAAGGTTCAGGCCGTGCAGGATCGCCTCACCGCCGGCATTCGCCCGCAGACCCTCGACCGCCAACTCGGTCACGACTTCACCTCTTTACCGGCCGCGCAGTGTGACGAACACGCCCTCGTCCGACACTGCCACCTCATGCGCGGCCACCGGGCCGACGGCCGGCAGAGTGAGGGCGTCGCCGGTACGAAGATCGAACAGGCTGCCGTGGGCGGGGCACTCCAGAGCACATTCGTCGACATCCACGTCGCCCTCGCTGAGCGAGTAGTCGGCATGGCTGCACGTGTCATCGATGGCGAAGAACTCGTCGGCGATGCGAGTGACGGCGACACGCCGCCCCGCCACGTCGAAGCAACGAGCCTCACCGGGCGCCACGTCCTCCCGCCCGCACAACCGCACCGGGCCGGTGTTCTCCGCACTCATCGCCAACTCTCCCCCACCGGTCATCCGGCTCGAGGCCGCCTCGCGAGCGGACTCCGACGCCCGGCCACGCTCAATACCGCTCCGCAACTTGCCCATCATCGGTCGGGGCCAATCTTGGCCCGGACCAACTCGCCGAAACCGGCCGCTACGGCCTGTACGGGCAGACGGCTCTGCGCCTCACGGAAGAATCCCTCCACGATGAGACGCTCCGCCACGTCGGGCGGTACACCCCGGCTCTCGAGGTAGAAGCGATGATCCTCGTCGATCGGCCCGACAGAGCTGGCGTGGGCGCAGCGCACGTCGTTGTTCTCGATCTCCAAGTTGGGCACCGAATCGGCCCACACGCCCTCGGAGAGCTTCAGAATGCGGTTGGTCTGCTGGGCGTCGGTGCCCCGGGCGTCGGGCCCGACCCTGATGAGGCCCGTATAGATGGAGCGTGCCCGATCCTCCACGGCGCCCACGAAGAGCAGGTTGCTATTGGTGTCGGGAGCAACGTGATTCTGGAAGGTGCGGAAGTCCAGCACCTGGTCGCGGTCCGCGAAGTACATCGCCGAGATGTCGCCGGTGGCACCCCTTCCCGACAGCGTGCAGTCGACCCTGCACCGGGCATAGGCACCTCCCACGGCTGCGACTCCGATGGCGAGATGCCCCTGGGAGTCCACCGCCGCCGCTGTCTGGTCGATTCCCGCCGTCCGCGGCCCGAGCTCCTGCAGCGTGAGGTATTGGAGGCGGGCGGCGGGGGCGACGACAATCTCGGCCACGGCTGCGACGAAGCCTTCCGCCTCGCCGGAGACGAGGGCGTTGACCACCTGCGCCTCCGCGCCATCACCGATCAGAACCACCAAGCGCGGGAAGATCGCCATCGCAGGCGCTCGCACTACGTTCACGACGGCGACGGGATCGACCAGGCGCGCCCCGGCGGGAATCTCCACCACGAGGGGCGCGGTGCAGAAGGCTTCGGCCATCAGTCCGAACGCGTCCGCCGGCTCCGCAAGCACATCGCCCAGACCACCGCTCGGCACCGGCTCGTCGGCGAGCATGCGCACCGCCAGACCGGCGGCTGCCGCCGCCGGAGCGATCTCCGTACTGACGAGTTGCCCGTCGCACGTCACCACGAGGGCGCTCAGCGAGCCCAGGCGGCCTCGCAGCGGGCCGAGCAGGTCATATGCACCCGAATCGGTCGGGGCCAGAACTCCGGTGCCGGCTGCGCCAGCGTCCCGGCCGCCGTTGGACCCCGCGACCGGGGCTCCGGGCGCGGGGTAGTAGGTCTCGAGGTGCAGTTCGCCGACCGGGCTGTAGCGCCACTCCTCCTCGGCAGCGGTGGGCAACGGCATCTCCCGGAAGGCCTCGGCAGCGCTCACGCGCCGCTGTTGCAGCCAGGGGGCGCCGGGCAGGGCGGCGGCGTGCGCGACGGAGAAAGAGTCGGGGAGGTCCGGCATCGAAACCCGCCGGTTAGTCGAGCCCGCCGCGGTCACGGCCGCGGCGGCGCACGGAGCGGCGCAGGCGACCGCCGAAGCGCCGTTTCTCCTTTTCCAGGTCGGCCATGATCTCGCGCCCGGCCTGGTTCACGACGTCCTCGGCCTCGTCGAGCAGAGCGGCGATGGAATCATCGGTTCCCAGGGAGGCCGGCTCGTCGGGAGTTTTCGGCGTCACGAGGGTTCCGTACGACCAGTTCACGTCTGCGCGCCGGCGGGTGTACATCTCGCAGTTCTCCGGGCACCGCCACGGCGCCTCGGGAGCAAGATCCAGGTCGCACTTGCGAACGGTGTCGCCGTTGGGGTACGTGCGACTCTCGAAGTACTTGCAGTCCTGACGCATCGGCATGGCGTGCCCATTCTACGGGTGACGGTCGGAGCGCCGGTAGGCCCCGCCGATCGGGATGGCGATCTCGGCAGCCCCGGCCACCGGGGCCCCGGATTCAGCCGACCGAGCCCTCCATCTGCAGTTCGATGAGGCGGCTCCACTCCACGGCGTACTCCATGGGCAGCGTGCGGGTCACCGGCTCAATGAAGCCATTGACGATCATGCCCATGGCCTGTTCCTCGCTCAGCCCGCGGCTCATCAGGTAGAAGAGTTGCTCGTCGGCAACCTTCGACACCGTGGCCTCGTGGCCGATGACCGCGTCCTGCGAACCCACCTCCATGTAGGGGTAAGTGTCGGAGATGCTGTCCTCGTCGAGAATCAGCGCGTCGCACTGCACGTGGCTCTTGCAGCCCGTGGCATCGGGCTCGACCCGTACCAAGCCGCGGTAGCTGGTCCGCCCGCCGTCCTTGGAGATGGACTTGGAGACGATCTTGGAGGTGGTCTCGGGGGCGGCGTGGGTCATCTTGGCCCCGGCGTCCTGATGCTGGCCCGGCCCCGCGTAGGCCACCGACAGCACCTCGCCCGAGGCTTTGGGCCCGACCATCACCACGGCGGGGTACTTCATGGTGAGCCGGCTGCCGATGTTGCCGTCGATCCACTCCATGTGGCCCTCGGCCTCCACCCTGGCCCGCTTGGTGACCAGGTTGTAGACGTTGTTGGACCAGTTCTGGATGGTCGTGTAGGTGACGCGGGCGCCCTCGCCCACCGCGATCTCCACGACTGCGGAGTGCAGCGAGTCGGTGGTGTACACCGGGGCGGAGCAGCCCTCGATGTAGTGCACCTGCGAGCCCTTGTCGGCAATGATCAGGGTGCGCTCGAACTGCCCCATGTTCTCGGCATTGATGCGGAAGTAGGCTTGCAGCGGCAACTCCACGCTCACGCCCGGCGGCACGTAGATGAACGACCCGCCCGACCAGACCGACGAGTTGAGCGCCGAGAACTTGTTGTCGTTGGGGGGGATGATCCGCCCGAAGTACTTGCGCACCAGGTCGGGATGTTCCTGCACCGCCGTACCCATGTCGCTGAAGATGACGCCCTGGGCCTCGAGGTCGTCCCGGTTGCGGTGGTAGACCACCTCGGACTCGTACTGGGCGGTCACCCCGGCGAGATACTTGCGCTCCGCCTGGGGGATGCCGAGCTTCTCGTAGGTGTTCTTGATCGACTCGGGGACGTCGTCCCACTCGCTGACCTGCTCCTCGGTGGGCTTGATGTAGTAGAAGATGTTGTCGAAGTCGATGCCGTCGAGGTCGCCGCCCCAACTCGGCATGGGTCGACGCTCGAAGCGGTTCAGGGACTTCATGCGAAAGTCCAGCATCCACTGCGGTTCTTTCTTCATGAGCGACATCTCACGCACGAGGTCACTGTCGAGGCCCCGGCGCGGCTTGAAGACGTAGTCCTCCTCGTCGCTCCAACCGAGGGCGTAGTTGCTTAGATCGACACCGATATTGCTGGTCGTGGTCATTTGATCCTCCGATCCTGGAGGTGGGCTCCACGCTGTGTCGCGAGGCACTCCGTGGCCCAAGTCTACCGGCACGGCGGTCTCCCTGCCCGTGGGTCGACGCCCCAGCCGACCTGTCGATCAGTCCAGTCGCCGCAGTTCAGCCCGGTACCTCGGGCCGCGCCGAACGTAACTCGCCGCCGCGTCCACCAGCATGGCACCGGCGGCGGCGCCGGGGCGGATCTTCGCCGGCACGCCGATCGCCAGCGCGGCCGGCGGGATCTCGGTACCGTCGAGCACGACCGCTCCCGCACCCACGAGCGCGCCCTCCCCGACGACGACGCCGTGGCGGATCACTGAGCCGACACCAGCGAGGGATCCGTCGCGCATCGTGCAGGCCTCCAGGTGGACCAGGTGCCCGACGGTGCAGTCGTTGCCGATCATCGTCGGGCACACCGGGTCGCTATGGATGACGGCGCCGTCCTGGATCGAGCTGCGTTCGCCGACAATGATCGCCCCGGCGTCGCCACGCAGGACCGCCTGCGGCCAGATCGTGGAGCCGGCGCCGATCGTGACATCGCCGATGATGGTGGCCTCGGGATGGACGTAGGCGTCGGGATGGATGCGCGGCACCAGGTCGCCGAGGGCGTAGACCGCCATGGGTTTCCTCCTGCTGTAGGTGGGATTCAGTCGGCCGGCGACATGACTCTGTCGTAGCCGCCCTTGAAGAAGATCATCGGTCCGGCTTCGGGACGGCCGACGCCCAGGTCGGCCACCCGGCCCAGCACGATCCAGTGGTCGCCCGCCTCGTGGACGGTCTCGATGGTGCAGTCGATCCAGGCGACGCACCCGTCGATGACCGGCGAGCCCGTCGCACGGGTGCTCCACGTGACACCTGCGAACTTGTCGGGCTCCTTGCCGGCGAACAGCGAGCTGAGAGCGGCCTGGTCGTCCCCCAGGATGTTGACGCAGAAACTGCCGCTGCGCTCGATGGCCGGCCAACTGCTCGACGACTTGCCGGGGCAGAACATGACCAGGGGCGGGTCCAGCGAGACCGAGCCGAACGACCCGATGGCGAGGCCCACGGGCACGCCTCCGTCGATGGCCGTCACCACCGTGACGCCGGTGGGAAAGTGCCCCAGGACGCGCCGGAACTCGGTGGAGTCGAACGGCGCCACTATCGAGTTGGGGTCACTGCGCACTCAGGCGGGTTTCACCGACCGGGCCATCAGAGTGCCGCCGACCAGGGCCACGATCGGTCCCGATCCCACCGCGACGTAGGGAGTCAGCAAGGATCCGGCAACGCTCGCCGCTGCCATGACCCCGATGCCAACACCGGAGATCCACAACACCAAGGCGAACGCCCGATTGGCGTTCGCCGAAGCGGTGGGAGTCGCCGCGCCCAGCAGGGACACCAGGCCGAACACTGCCAGGACGAGGATCGGGATTCCCATTCTGCCCACGATGAAGGTCCCGCCTCCGGTTCCCGCACCGTCGAAACCGCCGGTGACGAAGGAATCGCTCAGACCGACACCCCAGTCGAGGGCGAAGGATGCGACACCCGCCAGGATGGCACCCAGGGCCGGCGCCAGGACCAGGGTGATCCGAAGACTCGGCCGGTTCTTCGGATCGGTCATCGAGATGCCGGAGCCCGCCAGGGCGATGGCGGCCCCAACCATCGCCACCCAGGCACCGGCGCCCATGCCGGTTCCATCATCCTCTCCGACCAGATTCAGGACCGCTATGAGCGACGCCAGGAAGGCCCCGAGTGTGAGACCGACCATTGTCCGGGTCTGCTTGCGGCACACCAGCAGGGACAGACCGACCAGCAGCACAACCAGACCGGTGCCGCCACCGCCCACCCCGACGCCGGCGAAGTTCGGGAAGGCGTCAGGAGCCACCTCGATCCAGCTCAACAGCGAACCGAGCACCATGGCGATCCCGCCGAGCCAGATCAGCAGACGATCCGTCGGGGGCATGGCGAATGAAACGAGGCGTTCCCCCCCTCCGTTGGATGCCGCCCCCTCTGCGACGTCCAGTTCTTCCTGTTCGTTGGCGATTTCGTCGTTCATAGTCGTCCTCCCAAATTGGACCGACATGACTCTGTCTGATCGTAGTCATGCACGGGAGGCCAGGTCGGCATAATCACCGCCGCTCTCCTCGACTGTCATTCCGTCGAAAGCCGGAATCCACTCGTGCAACCTGGGCGCCGACCCCTGGGTTCCGGCGCTCGCGGGAACGACAATTCCTGTCACCCGCCGCCCGGAGGCACCGGGCCGCAGTCACTCCGCGTCGGGTCGTAGATGGTGGCAGTCGCCGGCGGCGACCGTGACCGACCCTGCGGCCGTGGCGACGACGAGATGGCCCTGCGAGGTGAAGTCGGCGGCGCGGCCCACGACGCTGCCCCCCGGTGTCAGTACCCGCACGTGCCGGCCGAGGGTGGCGGAGTGGCGGCGGAGTTCGGGCAGCAGGTGCAACGCCCCCTGCGGCTCCTCGAGGCGGCGATACCACGCATCGAGGCGCAACAGCACCGCTACCAGCAGTTCGTTGCGATCCACAGGGCGGGAGGCGAGATCTGCCAACGCCACCGGCGGCAGCATGCTGGCGCTCTCTGCGACCATGCCCGCGCCGGTCGTTTCGCGATCCCACCCGACGCCGGCCGCTTCGGAGTCCTCCCGGCGGGCTGCTGCTATGGCCATCGTCAGGCCCTCGTACGCCAGCACGTTCACCCCGAAACCCACCACGATCGCCGGGGCCGAGCCGCCGGAATCGAACTCCGCCAGAACCCCCGCCAGCTTCGCCTCGCCGCGGCGCACACCCCCGTCAGGACCCCCGACGGCTCCTGGTGGCCCACCCCCGACCACCGGCTCGCACTCGCCACCCGGTTCGGCCTCGCCCGCGCTCGGACCCACAGGCGCCACCACGTCGTTGGGCCACTTGAGCGCCACCGTCGCGCCGTAGGACGCGCAGGCGTCGCGCACCGCCAATGCCGTGGCGGGCGACAGCAGGGCCACGCGGCCGCTCCCCCAACGCGGCCGCAACAGCACCGAGGCCAGCAGTGCCGAGCCCGCAGGCGCCACCCACGACCTGCCCCGACGACCCCGACCCGCCGTCTGGTGATCGGCCACCAGGACCGCGCCCTCCGGCGCACCTGACCGGGCGGCCGCCAGCAGATCAGCGTTGGTGGAACCGGTGCTCCCCACGCAGCGGACGGGCCCGAAGACCGTCCCCTCGAGCAGGTCGCGCACCTCCTCCGGCGTCACCCTCGAACACCTCCGGGGTCGCCCAGCGGGCGTGTAGGCGTATTCGGGGCCACGATCTGGCACGATATGGCGTGTTTTCTTCGGTGCTGATCGCCAACCGGGGGGAGATCGCCGTACGGGTGATCCGCACCTGCCGGGAGATGGGCATCAAGTCGGTGGCGGTCTACTCCGAACCGGACCGCGACGCCCTGCACGTGCGCCTGGCCGACGAGGCGTATGCCCTGGGCGGGCACTCCAGCGAGGAGAGTTACCTCAACACGCCCGCCATCCTCGCCGCCATCGAGGCCAGCGGCGCCGAGGCCGTCCACCCCGGCTATGGGTTCTTCAGCGAGAACGCCGACTTCGCCCGTCGGATCGTGGAGCGGGGCGTGACGTTCATCGGCCCGCCGCCGGAAGCCATCGAGGTGATGGGCGACAAGATCTCCGCCCGCCGGGCGGCCGAGGTCGTTGGGGTGCGCAGCGTGCCGGGATCGTCGCTGGTGGACACCGCGGCCGACGTCGCCGACTTCGCCGCCGAGCACGGCTACCCGGTTGCGGTCAAGGCGGCCTACGGGGGCGGCGGTCGGGGGCTGAAGGTGGTGCAGGCCGCCGGTGAGATCGACGCGGCGCTGGAGTCGGCCCGCCGGGAGGCCCTCGCCTACTTCGGGCGCGACGAGTTGTATCTGGAGCGTTACCTGCCCCGGCCCCGCCACGTGGAAGTGCAGGTGCTGGCCGACAGCCACGGAAACTGCGTTTACCTGGGCACGCGTGACTGCTCGGCGCAGCGCCGCCACCAGAAGCTCATCGAGGAGGCCCCCGCCCCGGACATCCCGGCGGACATCGCCGCTGCCATGGGCGAAGCGGCGGTCACGGTGGCGAAGGGCTGCGGGTACACCAACGCCGGCACCGTCGAGTTCCTGTACCAGGACGAGTCCTTCTGGTACCTGGAGATGAACACGCGCCTGCAGGTGGAGCACCCTGCGACCGAGATGATCTGTGGGCTCGATCTCGTGGAGCAGCAGATTCGGGTTGCGGCCGGCGAGCCGCTCGGCTTCAGCCAGAGCGACGTGGAACTACGGGGTCACGCCATCGAGGTGCGCATCAACGCCGAGGACCCCGCCGGTGGGCACTTCCTGCCGTCACCGGGCCGGATCGCCAAACTGGTCACCCCCGACGGCTTCGGAACCCGCTTCGACACCGGCTACGAGGCGGGCGACGAGATCAGCCCCCTCTACGACAATCTCGTCGGCAAGCTCATTTGCTGGGGCGCCGACCGGCCCGCCACCATCGCTCGCACGCTGCGAGCCCTCGGGGAGATGCAGGTGGAGGGCGTCGCAACCACCATCCCGGCGGACCAGGCCATCCTCTCGCACCCCGACTTTGCCGCTGTGGCGCATTCCACCCGCTGGGTGACCGACGAGCTGGATCTCACCCACCTCATGCCGATGCAGGTGGCCGAGGAACTGGCGCTGGTCGGCGGCGACGAGAAGGTGCACCACACCGTCGACGTGGAGGTCAACTCCAAGCGCTACACCGTCAAGCTGTGGATGCCCGCCGGGGCCACGGCCGCGGCCACCTCCGACGCGCGCCGGGCCCGCCGGCCGCGGCGATCCTCCTCGAGCAGCGGCAGCGCCGGTGCGGGCGGGGGCAGCGGCGATGTGCGCACCCCCATGCAGGGCACCGTCGTGAAGGTGCTCGTGGACGTCGGCGACACCGTCGAGGCCGGCCAGCCGGTCGTGGTGCTGGAGGCCATGAAGATGGAGAACAACCTCTTCGCCGGCTGCGGTGGCACTGTGAGCGAGGTGCGGGTGGCCGCCGGAGACCTGGTCGGCGGCGGCGACCTGGTGGTGATGATCGAGCCGGCGTAGGGCGGCCGGGCTCCACCGGCGCCGGCGGGCAACGGTTCGTTACGCGGTGAGCGTCAGCAGCGGGTAGGCGAGCACCGTCTTGTCGGCGGTAACGAGTGTGCACTCCTCAGCCAGCGCCTGCGCGATGAGGAGCCGGTCGAACGGATCGGCATGAAGATTGGGGAGCGTGCGCAGCCCCATGGCGTGAGCAGCAGTCAGGTCGAGCCAGATCGCGCCGAGTTGTGATCCGAGTGTCCGGCAACTGTGCTCCGTGGCCAGCTTGCCGAGCCGTCGCTTGATCTCGATCTCGGCGACCGAGACCGACGACACCAGCAGGTCATTGGCCGGGTCCTCCAGCGCGGCGACTGCTTCGGCGGAGAGCCGTTCCGGCGCCTCGTTGGCCCAGAGCAGAACGTGGGTGTCGAGCAGGAGTCGCGCCATCAGAGCGCGGCGTCGAGCGAGTCCAGCACTTCGCGAGGCGTGTCGTCGAAGTCGTCGGCGATCCTGATGGTGCCTCGCAGCTGCCCGAGACGGCGACGCGCCGGAGGTGGGGCAACGAGCTTGAGTCCCTCCGCGAGCAGTTCGTTGATCACCTCGCCGAGAGTCCGGCGCGATTCGAATGCAATCCGCCGGGCTTGCTCGTAGACCTCATCATCGATTGACATGGTGGTGCGCATACGCGCATCATAGCATCTCAGTCCCGAACACGATGGGGCGGGGTTCGAACCACGCCCGCCGTCGATTGCTCGGCACTCTCCCAGGTGTGGAGTTACCGGGTTGGGGCGGGGCAGCCGACGTCGGGGTCGCGGTCGTCGGCCGGCCGACGGTGGGGTTCGTCGATGAGGCGGGCCAGAGTGGCGCCGACCAGGAGGTCGTCCGCCCGGCCAAAGGCGTTGAGGCGGATGCGCCCGGCCCGGTCGATGATCACCAGGCTCGGTGTGCCCCGCAGCTGGTACCGGCCCATCGTGATCGGCGTGGTGACTCCGGGCTCATGGGCATCGACGCCCACGGGGAAGCTGATGCGGTACT
Source organism: Acidimicrobiales bacterium (assembly GCA_963668565.2). GTDB lineage: Bacteria > Actinomycetota > Acidimicrobiia > Acidimicrobiales > CATQHL01 > VXNF01. Next base: position 1,606,253 of record CAXXMX010000010.1, on the reverse strand, counting down.
CGTACAGGAACGCTTCGAGCGAGACCGGGGTCATGGCTTCGTGGTGCTCGAACACGCAGTGCAGCCCGAGCAAGGTCAGCTCGTCGCCGAACATCTGCTGGATGCGCTGGGCCTGGGGCAGCCCGTGGGAGACGCAGCCCGGGCAGAGCATCTGAAACGCCTCCATCACCACCACCTCGCCTCTGAGGTCGGCCAGAGTCGGGGTGTCGTCGGTGTTGAACCAACGGCTGATCGCCAACTCAGGAGCAACCGGGAAAATCGATTCCGTGGTCACGAGCGACGGCCTCGTCCGTGAACCACGAGACATGGGTTGGGGGTCCGAGCGATTGGAGCATTCACAACTCGGACTCCCATGGGAACCCAACGTATCGAACTCAGCCGAGGGCGGAGTAGGCGTCGAAGGTTTCCTGGTTGAAGGCGACGAAGATGACGTCGGACACGTCCGTGGGCGTGGAACGAACGGTCTCGACGGCGATGGCGGCGGCCGCTGCGATCGGGTACCCGTAGACCCCCGTCGAGATCGCCGGAAAGGCGATGGTCTCAGCCCCAACCTCGTCGGCGCGGGCCAATGACTCCCGGTAGCAGGAGGCGAGAAGCTCGGGCTCACCGTGGGTGCCACCGCGCCAGACGGGTCCGACGGTGTGGATCACCCACCGGGATGCGAGGTTGAAACTCGGCGTGATCTTGGCCTGTCCGGTGTCGCAGCCCCCCAGGGCGCGGCAGTACTCGAGGAGTTCGGCGCCGGCGGCCCGGTGGATGGCCCCGTCGACTCCCCCGCCTCCGAGAAGGGTGGAGTTGGCCGCGTTCACGATTGCGTCGACGTCCAGCTCGGTGATGTCGCCCATGTAGAGGTTCAGCTCCGGGCCTCCATCTCGACGACCCGCGGAAGGAACGCATCCTTCGGGAACGTGGGGACCGCCAGTTCCCAGCGAAGATGTGGGTCTTTATCGGCCAGCTGTGACTCCGAGAGCGATTGACCCAGGAGGTGACCGGCGATGAGCACTTCGAGAATCAGTGGTTCGTCCTGATCTGAAGAGCGCTTATATTCGGATCTGTCACCGGTCACGACGGCGGACTCGATGACGTACCCGCCGTCGGTGGGGTTGAACGTCGCCTCGTAGACGCCCAGGCCTGTCCAGCTGCGATGCGCGAACAAGCGGTTCCCCTCCATGAAGATGAACCACTTCTCCTCCATCATGTGAGGGATGTAGCCCCCTCGGATGTGGTCCATCTCCTCGGAGGTCCAGATCCGGGTGGGCGGAGGGATCGACTCCGGGTGCGTGAGCGGGTGGGCCTTCCAGTCACCTCGACGTGCCGTCACGTCGCCAACGATAGGTGCCGCACGCCTGTCAGGCCGTGAGCCGCAGTGCGGGCCGTGGTACTGATCGGATCGGGGTCATTCGACGGTTGACCGCGTTCTGCCGCCCGAAGGTATAGGTCAATTATCTGACCTATACTTGCGCCTGTGAGTGACACACTTCCCTTCTCGGAGGTCAAAGCACATCTCTCCGAGTTGGCCGACCGGGTGGAACGCCAGCACGATCGCATCCTCGTGACCCGCAACGGCCGTCCCTCGTTTGTCATTCTGAGTCCCGACGATCTCGAGTCCCTCCAGGAAACCATCGAGATACTCAGCGACGACGGGCTGATGGACTCGCTGCGCAAGTCGCGTCTGGAAGCCGCTGAGGGGCAGCTACTGCCGCTGGACGATCTGCTCTGAGTCGGCGGGGTGTATCGCCTCAGGATCACACCGGAAGGCGCCCGCTCTCTCGACCGGCTTCCCGAGAAGGTGCGCCCTGCCGTCGCCGCGACCATCTCCGGCCCGCTCGCCGAGAACCCGCAGCGGCTCGGTAAGCCGCTCGTCGGCAGACTCGAGGGCCTCCGAGTCGCCCGGCGCGGGGACTACCGCATCATCTTCGAGATCTACCACGACGAACGGCTCGTCGTCGTGCATCGGGTACAACACCGCCGGGACGCGTATCGCCTTCGCTGACCAGCTGGTCCGGCGGGCGGCCTCGTGCATACGATCCAACGCTGTGGCACAAGTGGGAACCTGTCAGAGGAGATCGGCGTAGGCGTCATAGGTGTCCTGGTTGAAGGCAACGAATATGACTCCGGTGACATCCGTGGGCGTGGAGCGAACGGTTTCGACGGCGATGGCGGCGGCCGCTCCGATCGGGTACCCGTAGACCCCGGTCGAGATCGCGGAAAGGCAATGGTCTCAGCCCCGACCTCGTCAGCTCGGGCCAGTGACTCCCGGTAGCAGGAGGCGAGAAGCTCGGGCTCACCGTGGCTGCCGCCGTGGCACACGGGTCCGACGGTGTGAATCACCCACTGAGATGCGAGGTCGAAACCCGGCGTGATCTTGGCCTGCCCGGTCTCGCAGCCTCCCAGGGTGCTGCAGTACTCGAGGAGTTCAGGGCCGGCGGCACGATGGATCGCCCCGTCGACTCCCCCGCCTCCGAGAAGGGTGGAGTTGGCCGCGTTCACGATCACGTCGACCTCCAGCGCGGTGATGTCGCCCGTGAGGAGGGTTAGCTCCGGGCCCTCCATCTCGTCTGAGGACGATTCATCCAACAGAAAGCCGGTGATGAGCTCTTCGACAAACTCTGTTTCGAACTCATCCGAAGAGCGGTCGTACTGGCCGCGGTCACTGGTGACGACTGCAGACGTGATGACGTATCCGCCGTTTGTGGGAGTGAACTTCGCCTCGTAGGCGCATAGTCCTGTCCAACTGCGATGAAAAAACAAGCGATACCCCTCCATGAACAGAAATCACCTGTCGCCCCAGCTGCCCCTGTAGCCGAGCCGGATGCGGTCCATCTCCTCGGGCGTCCAGATTCGGGTGGGCGGGGGGATGGCCTCCGGGCTCGTGAGAGGGTGCGCATAAAAGTCGCTTCGACGTGCAGCTCGTTGACGTTCAGTCACGTCGCCGACGATAGATGCTGCACGCGCGTGACCGCCATGACGCGCAGCGCGGGCACGGACCGCCTGCGGGGGAAACTCCAAATGGGCCGACCGGTGGAACCACACCTAGCAACTAATTGTTCGCTCTATGGTGAAGACTTGGTGCCCGCGCACGACGATTCCCTCACGTGCCATCGAAGGCAACTCGAGAGCCCGAGCACACCGACGGCGAGGCGCGGGGGGAGGCTGTGATCGACGGCGGATCGGGCGGGTTGACCCCCGAGCAGGAGGCTCGACGGCAGATCGACGCCCAGCTAGTGGCTTGCGGCTGGGTCGTGCAGGACCACAAGCACGCGGCGGTGGCCGCTGCTCGCGGGGTGGCGGTGCGGGAGGTGCCGGTCGGCAAGGGGCGGGCCGACTACGTGCTGTTCGTCGACTACCAGGCCGTAGGTGTGATCGAGGCCAAACCCGTGGGGACAACGCTCACGGGCGTGGAGCCGCAAACGCTGGGCTATCGGAAGTCCTACCCCGGCGAGTTGCCCGCGTTCGAGTTGGGCGGGGTGCTTCCGTTCGGCTACGAATCCACGGGGGTCGAGACCCGTTTCACCTGCGGACTGGATCCCGTGCCGACGTCCCGGCGGGTATTCAGCTTCCATCGACCCGAAACGTTGGCGCGGTGGGTCACTGACCATGTGGAGATTGGCGCCGGTACCTTGCGCTCCGGCCTGCGGCTGCTACCCGACTTGGATCCTCGAGGACTTTGGCCCGCCCAGGCTGAGGCGATCCAGAGCCTGGAAGCATCGCTGCGCGACAACCGGCAGCGAGCGCTGATCCAGATGACGATGGGTGCGGGTAAGACGTTCACCGCCGTCAACGCCGTCTACCGGCTCGTCCGCCACGCCGGTGCGCAGCGCACCCTGTTCCTCGTCGACCGGGCGAACCTGGGCCGCCAGGCTGTCCGGGAGTTCGAGGGCTTTGACACGCCCGACGACGGCCGCAAGTTCACCGAGTTGTACAACGTTCGCCGGCTCACCTCGTCGCACCTCGACATAGCCGCCGAGGGGGCCACCAAGGTCCACGTCTCCACTATCCAGAGGCTCTACTCGCTGCTGCGAGGCGAGGAGTTGGACGACGCCCTCGACGAGCAGTCCGGTGGCGACATGGCACCCGAGCAACCCGTCGAGGTCGTCTACAGCCCGGCGGTGCCCATCGAGTCCTACGACGTGATCATCGTCGACGAGTGCCACCGCTCCATCTACGGGGTGTGGCGGCAGGTACTGGAGTACTTCGACGCCTTCCTAGTCGGCCTGACCGCCACGCCCGGCATCCAGACGTTCGCCTTCTTCGAGCAGAACCTCGTCACCGAGTACGGCCATGCCGAGGCGGTGGCCGACAGGGTGAACGTGGACTTCGACGTGTTCCGCATCCGCACCGAGATCACCGAGGGCGGCGGGACCGTGCCGGCCGGGTTCGTGACGGAGTTCCGGGATCGCCTGACCCGCCACCAGCGCCTCGACCGGGTGGACACCGACGTGGACTACGACGCTGCCGAGTTGGACCGCCGAGTGGTGGCGCCCGATCAGATCCGCACGATCGTGGCAACGCTGCGGAACTCGCTGCCGGTGATGTTCCCCGACCGGGAGAGACGCGCCGACGGGCTTCTCCGCCACGTCCCCAAGACGCTGATTTTCGCCAAGGACGACAGCCACGCCGACGACATCGTCCAGATCGTCCGGGAGGAGTTCGGTCTCGGCAACGAGGGCGCAGTGAAGATCACCTACCGTTCCGGCCACGGCGGTCACCGCCCCGAGGAGTTGCTGCAACAGTTCCGCAACGCCTACAACCCCCGCATCGCCGTGACAGTGGACCTGATCGCCACGGGCACCGACGTGAAGCCCATCGAGTGCGTGGTGTTCATGCGGCGGGTGCGCAGCCGGAATTACTTCGAGCAGATGAAGGGGCGTGGCGTGCGGGTCATCGACCCCGACGATCTGCGGGCCGTCACGCCCGACGCCACAGTGAAGGACCGTTTCGTGATCGTCGACGCCGTCGGGGTGACCGACGACGACCTGCACGACACCGTGCCGCTGGAACGCCAACGCCATGTGAGCTTTGACAAGCTGCTCAACTTGATCGGACTCGGTTCGACCGACGAGGCCGTGGTGTCTTCGGTGGCGTCCCGGCTGGCCCGCCTCGATCAGCGGATGACCGCCGAGGACCGGGCCGCGGTGGAAGCCGTCGCTAGGATGGGCCTCAGCGCGCTCGCCCACCAACTGGTGGAGGCGCTCGACCCCGACCGGCACGTCGAGGCCGCCGCCGAGGCTGCCGGCACCGACGATCCCACCGTGGAACAGGTGGCCGCCGCCCGGGAGCGGATCGTCCGCGACGCCCTCCAGCCCTTGGCCGGCAATCCGCAGCTCCGGGAGAAGCTGATCGAGGTCCGCCGCAGCTACGAGCAGATGATCGACGCCGCCTCCGCCGACAAGGTCATCTCCGGTGAGTTCTCCGTCGACGCCACCGACCGAGCCCGCCGCCATGTGGAATCGTTCCGGAAGTTCATCAACGAGAACCGCGACCAGATCACCGCCCTGCAAGTGCTGTACGACCAGCCCCGAGGCGGCGGCCTCACCTACGCCGACATCAGGGAACTCGCCCACGCCGTCGCCCGCCCACCCCACCGCTGGACCACCGCGGACCTCTGGGCCGCCTACGTGACCCTCGACGCCAGCAAGGTGCGCGGCTCGGGCCACCGGGTGAACACGGACCTGGTGTGCCTCGTCCGCTACGCGCTCGACCTGACCGACGAACTGGTCGCCTACCCCGACCTCGTCAACGAGCGCTTCGAGGCCTGGCTACAGCAGCAACGAAACGGCGGCCGAGTGCTGACCGACGAGCAGGTCGCGTATCTCAGCCTCATCCGGGATCACCTAGTGGCGAGCCTTGCGATTGCCCCACCCGACCTCCAGAACCCACCGTTCAGCACCCACGGCGGCCTCGGCCGAGCCCGCCAACTGTTCGGAACCGAACTCACGCCGCTAATGGAGGAACTGATGGAGGTCCTAGTGGCATGACCGTGAAGCTGCCACCAGGCTGGGCATGCGCCACGATTGGTGACATCGCCATCGTCAATCCCACTCTGAGCAAGGCGAGCATCCCTGACGATCTAGACGTTTCGTTTGTTCCCATGGCCGCGGTGACTGAGATCTCGGGACAGATCGACCTCTCCGACGTACGACCGGCGGGAGCACTCAAACCAAAGAGCTACCGCTCATTCGTCGATGGCGACGTCCTCGTAGCGAAGATCACCCCGTCGATGGAGAACGGCAAAGCGGCCGTCGCCCGTGGACTCGAGAACTCGATCGGGTTTGGAAGCACAGAATTTCATGTACTGCGCCCCATCGACACGATGTCCTCCGAATATGTCTTCCACTACGTGGTCCGCGAACGATTCCGATCGGAAGCAGTTCGAGCCATGACCGGAAGTGCAGGCCAACTGCGTGATTTCTTGCGTACCGCTCCCATCCCGATTGCGCCGGTGGCCGAGCAGAGTCGGATCATTGCTGCCATCGAACAACACTTCTCCCGCCTCGACGCCGCCGAAGCCTCGCTGGCGGATGCCATGCGAAAGCTCGTTTCCTTTCAACGCTCGGCGGTTGCGCAACTGTTTGATCAAGCCGATTGGCCTTGGACAACCCTCGGAGAGATCGCAGCGATCAAGGGCGGTGTCACCAAGGATTCGAAACGTCAGAGCGATCCGAGCTACGTCGAGGTCCCGTACCTGCGAGTCGCAAACGTCCAGCGGGGCTATCTGGATCTCTCTGAGGTCTCGCGGATTCGTGTACCTCCCGCCAAGGCCGCACAACTCGCCCTCAGAACCGGTGATCTTCTGTTCAACGAGGGCGGCGACCGGGACAAACTTGGCCGCGGCTGGGTCTGGGAAGGGCAGATCGATGACTGCATCCATCAGAACCACGTATTCCGAGCTCGACTGAGCAGCGGAGAGTTCGATCCGTACTTCATATCGGTGCACGGGAACACGTGGGGCCAGCGCTGGTTCGAGACTCATGGGAAGCACACCACGAACCTCGCGACCCTCAACCTGACGACGTTGAAGTCGTTCCCGGTCCCAGCACCACCGCTCGCTGAGCAACGCAAGGTTGTGGCCGAGTTCCAGTCAATCCGCAGGAGCGAGGACCGCCTGCGCACTGAGATCAGTCGAGCAGAAAGCCATTCGGACTCTCTGCGGCGTTCGATCCTCGCCGACTCATTCTCCGGCAAGCTCGTGCCGCAGAATCCTGACGATGAGCCGGCGTCGGTGCTTCTCGAGCGCATCGCCGCATCCCGGGCGGCCAAGCCGGCCCGCCGGAGAGCACGGACGTGACCGCCGATCCGAAGGCCCTGGTGCAGAAGCTCTAGGACTTCTGCAACGTCTTGCGGCTCTTCGGACTTGAGCGGCCGGCGAGGAAACGACTCAGGAACTGCCACCACCCGGGCGACCCAAACCCATCCGACTTCTCATCTCCCATCGGACGCCGGCACGTCGTTGCGGTTCTCGGAGCAGGTCTTGACGGCGCGTCCCGGACTCGTCCCTTGAGCGGATCCATTCGTGGAACGCTTGCTCGGCTGCCGTGGGATCACCCGCTGCGCTGGTGGCTTCGGAGACCCACTCCGAACACAGTTCGACTTCCTCGAAGACCGCTTCGGACGCTTCGCCGAGACGGTGGGTCGGTGCGAGAAACCTGGTGAGGTACCACACGAACCGCTGCTGGAGGAGGTTGATCCCGAACGGCGTGAGACAGGCCACCCTGTCGGTCGCGCGCAGAATCGTCGACTCGACCATGCCCATTTCCTCGAACAGCGCCGAGTAGTGCTCGCCCATCAACAGCGGCAGAGGCATCACCTTGAAATGGCCCGTCTTCCATCCCTTGAGCGGAATCTCACCGCTGGCGGACACGCGGGCCATGAGCAGCCGCTTTGCCAGAGTCACCCCGTCGGTCCGCATCGAGCAAGGGTGCGTGAGCACGATTCCGAGACCGCTGCCGTCCACTCCAGGGATGGCCACGTTCTCGCAAACGTCGCCGGTGAGCACGGGGCGAGAGGGCTCTACGTCATCCCGCGTCGCCGCCAGGTACAGGTCCTCGGCAGCATCTGGACACTCGAGCTCCGCCTCGGCCAAGTCGCTCCCTCAACTCTCGCTCTCAACGAGACGGACGCCGGGAAGGCCATCGGGACCGGTAAACACCTCGACCGAGGACTCGTAGCGCTTGCGCCAACCGGGCTCGAACTCTTCCAGCACGACTTCGGGATCCTCCCCGTAGGTGCTGGCCAATCGGAGCACAGGATCCCACCGATCTTTCGCGATCATGTCCATGGGCGTAATCGGCGCGTCGGGATGGATCGGTGTCTCCAGCCAGCTGACGACCTCGTGGATCAGGTACTGGTCGCGCGCGATGTCGCAGAACGCTGCCATGGTGGCCACCCGCTTGCGGTTCTCTCCGGTCGCGGGCGCCCCCAGTCGCCACTTCCGTAGCGCAGGCACCGACACCCGCGACGTTCGCGCAATGTCTCGCCACGAGAACCCAAGGTCACTCAACTCCTCCAGAAGTGTTGACAGCTCCTCCCGAACTCGCTGATTGGCCAGCGTTCGGAGATGCACGTCGAGCGCTTCTGAGTGGAGTTGCTCCGCCGAGCGATGCAGGTCCAGCGAGTCGCCGACCAAGAGCCCTGCCCGGTTGCGCAAGTGTCCGATGTCTTCGACGGCCTCCCTGATGGTCCGGGTGGGCGCCTCCACGCTCCGGTACTGGCGGACCGATGCTCCGGTTGGTGTATCGAGCGCGTTGGTTGTCCTCATTGTTGGTCCCCCTCCTGCTTGTTGAACACCTCGTCACAGAGCTTGTCGGTGACGACGATCCGGAAGAATTCGCTGACCGGCTGGTGCAGGAGGTCACATCGCTGGCAGACCCAATCGGCGTCGAACTCCGGCACCTCGGTCTCGTCGTGCCAGTACGAGTCGGAGTCCAAGAGGAAGAACGGCCCCGGGGGATGCGGGTCTCGTCGCCGGGTGGGGCCCTCCGGATCGACGGCGTACCCCGACTGCGGCCCGTAGCGGACCGTCAGCATCGAGTCGGGTGCCGTCTGGTACTGCACGAGCCCCAACCACTCGGAGGGACGAAGGCTCTCCGGGATGAAATCCGGATCAGCAGCCGCAAGCAGGTGCTCGTCGATGTACCCCCTCCAATCGCCGGGCGCCAAGTCGATGCCGGGGACGCGGATCTCGTCGATGTAGCGCAGCCCGATCCGCAGCAAGCCGTTGGGCCGGCTGATCCGCTCCATCGCGCGAACCACTTCGGCAACGAGCGGTCGAAAGCTCTCCGCCCACCCCGCGTACGCCGTCGTCTCGATCACGAGCGCGTCAGGCTTCACCAGCAGAGCCGTTGTCCGGTCCCGCGTCGAGAACCGCGGAAACGCCCGACGCCGGAACGACGGCAGTGCCGGCGCCGGTCCCCCTACAGACACGTTCACCTGCTCCTCAACCACTGACTCCAGCAGTGGCAGCCGGTCACGCACCGCCTCATCCATCTGCCGCCGCGCCGAGTCGCTGAAACCCTCAGACAGCTCGGGGTAGCGGATCTCGAGCACCGTCAGGACCAGCGGTGGGTTGGGGAACGGAGGAATGCGCCCTGCCATATGCCTCCCGATAACCAGAAGTGTAACCAGACTTGACACCTAATCGCGCACCCCGGCCAGCCCAAATCCCGCATCTCTCGCGATCGCGGCCGCAATGACGACCCCAGCGAGCAGGACACGGCGGCTGCCCATCGCCGCCTACGTGCGACCCGAACCCGGACGCGACACCGAGGCTCTCCTCGGGTGTCGCACCTATTCCGGATCGACCGCTATGACGCTGAGCAGGACGTGAATCAATACGTCGTCGGTTGTGATGGCTTCGGCAAAGACATAGTCGGCCGGGTCACCCTCGAATCGTCCCGGGCTGTACGGGGGAATCTCCCAGTCGAGGGTGCCCTTGTTCGACGCGAGCCTCGCCGGCGGGAGACAATCCAGATACCGCCGGACTGCGGTTGGGTGCTCGGCCCAACGCCGAAGGGCCTCGACCGGGGCGCTCGCGCGAATCCGGCCGAGGTAACAGCGCGCCGGCTCCACCCCCGGTGGCGGGGCTGCAGGTTGAAGCATCACGATGCTCCATGCCGGACCGCTCGAGGAGTCCGCTCCCGTCGGATTATCGGCATCAGGGTGCGCGACGGCGCCCGGTACTGGACTCGCTGGCAGGTTCGACATGCTTCCCCTCGTGAGCAGGAGACATTATAAGTAGTTGACACTTTATCTAATTACAGGTAGATAGCCTACCGAAGGCGGGTCGGTTGTCGCTCCTACGTGAGATAACTGCCCATCAGGTCGCACGACCAGAAGCCCGCGCCCCGCTGCCCCGCGGGTGCCGCAGCGCGCTACGCCGACACCGCCGCACGGACCGCGGCGGACACCGGACGCCTCGCCCGGCACCTCTCTCCGGCCTTGAGCGCCGTGCTCGTTATTCTGGATTCCAGCAAAGGAGTCGCGACGTGACCGGAACCGACACGATCGAGCCCGTGCACACCTGGCTGTCGCCGAAACTGCGGCGAGAAGCGGGCCACCTACCGGCCGGATCGACCGCCCCGCCTGTGAGCGCTGATCCGAAGGCCCTCGTGCAGAAGCTCTGGGACTTCTGCGACGTTCTGCGTGACGACGGGCTGTCGTACGGCGAGTACCTGGAGCAGCTCACCTACCTGCTGTTCCTGAAGATGGCCGAGGAGCAGTACGAGCAGCTCGGCGGCGAGCGAGTGGTGCCCGCCGGCTTCGGCTGGCCGTCGCTGCTGTGGCGCTCGGGTGTCGACCTGGAGAACCACTACAGCACCATCCTCGAAGAACTCGGCGCGCGAGAGAACATGCTCGGCGTGATCTTCCGCAAGGCCCGGAACCGGGTGCAGGATCCGGCGAAGCTGGAGCGGCTCATCAAGGAGTTCGTGGACCGCCACGAGTGGCTGAGCCTCGACGCCGACCTGAAGGGCGACGCCTACGAGGGGCTGATCGAGAAGACTGCCCAGGAGGGCGCCCGCGGGGCCGGCCAGTACTTCACGCCGCGGGCGCTTATCTCGGCCATCGTCGACGTGATGCTCCCCGGGCCCGACGACCGCATCTGCGACCCGGCGTGCGGCACTGGCGGCTTCTTCCTCGGCGCCTACCAGTCGATCCTCGAGCGCTTCCCCCACCTCGAACCCCATCAGACCTCCCACCTACGCTCGGGGGCGTTCAGCGGCTGCGAGATCGCCGACCTGCCGGCCCGGCTCTGCGCCATGAACCTGCTGCTGCACGGCATCGAGAGCCCCGAGTCCGACTCGCCCGTCCACGTCGACGACGCCCTGCGAGAAGCCCCGTCGAAGCGCTTCGACATGGTCCTCACGAATCCCCCGTTCGGGCGGTCGTCGTCAGACAGCTACGAGCGGGACGACTTCTGGGCCACCACCCGCAACAAGCAACTCAACTTCGTCCAGCACATCGTGAGCCTGCTCCGCATCGGCGGGACCGCGGCCGTGGTGGTTCCCGACAACGTGCTGTTCGAGGCGGGAGCCGGCGAGACCATCCGCCGCCGTCTACTCCACGACTGCGAGGTCCACACCCTGCTACGCCTACCGACCGGCATCTTCTACGCCCAAGGCGTGAAGGCCAACATCCTGTTCTTCCGCCGCCGCGAGGGCGCCGAGCAGACCTGGACACGGGAGCTGTGGGTCTACGACCTGCGCACCAACAAGCACTTCACCCGCAAGCAGAACCCCCTCCGCCGCGCCGACCTAGACGACTTCGTCGCCTGCTACAAGCCCGGAGAACCGCACCGCCGCGAGGAGTCCGAACGCTTCAAGCGCTTCACCTACGACGAGCTGACGGCCCGCGACAAGGTCAGCCTCGACATCTTGTGGCTCCGCGACGACAGCCTCACCGACACCGACGACCTCCCCCCACCCGCCGTCCTCGCCGCCGCAATCGCCGAGGACCTCCAAGCCGCCCTTGAAGAAATCCAAGCCCTCGCCGAGAGCCTGGCGGCCGCAGAGGGCACGCAATCGGCTGACCCGCCAACGACGGGAGAGTTGAACTTGCTCGATTCCTGACGGACGCATCCCGACTCGCCGCCGCGTCGACAAGCATCTACCGCCCTTGGGACCGCGCCCGCCGGTCCGGCCGCAGCACCGCCACGTCGGCGGGGCAAGTGCTTGCGGTTGACCTCGGGATGAAGGCCAGCACGCTGTGCTACGGCAGCTTGGCGCTGACCGGATCAGCCAGCGTTCGAGGCGGCCCGAATGTGGTGTGCGGTGATCCGGGGCACGCTGTCGCTCAGCGCATCATGCAACGCGGTGTGGCATACCTGGAGTGCGCGCCTGAGCGAGCCTGCCTCCAGGTAGACGTCAAGGATCGCCGCCAAGGTATCAGGGTCGAGCACGTATGCGAGGTCGGGTTCGACGATGTCTGCGTACTGCTCTATTCGCCTTCGCAGTATCGCGTCGATCGCGCCCGCACTATCGAGTCGAGGGATCGTGATGCGGGTATCGAGGTACTGCAGCAACTCTTCCTGTGGAACCGGCCGGAAGTAGTGCGGGTGCACCGCCACTATCAAAGCCGCAGGTAGCTCCAGTAGCCAGCGAACCCCCTCGCCGAAGAATCGCTCCACGAGTTGGGCGGTCTGATCGCTGAGCCAGCGGTCAGTGTCGTCGAAGACGAGGGCCGGCTGCAGGTGCTCGTCGGAGATGATCTCCAGGACCTGTGCGAGGGCGTCTGTCTTGTCGATGAAACCGGCACGCGACTCCAGCTTGGTCTGGCGCGTGACCTGGCGGGCCATCTCGCCTCGAAGCCACGACCAGCCGAGTCCAACACTGCCCCCGCTGGTCTTGGTGATGGTCGTCGTCTCGGGTGTCAGGTCTTCATCGATACGGGCGACCGCTGAACCGGCGAGTCTGGTGATCGTGGCGAGCAGGTGGTCGGCCAAGTGGCTCGGAGTGTCGATCGTCTCGGACGGCATGGCGGCGAGCGGCACAAACAGCGGCGCCACGCCCTCAGCGAGAGGCCCGAGCACATGGGCGATGACACTCGACTTCCCCGAGCCGCTCGCTCCGATCAGCGCCACCGGCTCGCGGCGACGCACGGCGGCGTCGAGTCGAGCCTCTGTTTGGCCTGAGCGCGCCAGTTCGTCGAATGGAACGTGCAACGCGCCTAGGAGACTGCTGAGTAATGGCCATTTCGCCAGCCCCGCAAGTCCCTGACCTGGGCTTTCGTAATTGAGAATCGGGCCATTCGGGGATTACTCAGCACACTCCTAGGTCGTGGCGGGTCGGGCTGCTCTCAAAGGCGTATCGATCGGCCAGCAGCCGCAACGTCAAGCTCATCGATTGTCCACCTTGGAACTCTCGGAGTCTCCGACAAGCAGTTCAACGCTCTCGACTAGGGCGGAGGCGACGGTCGGGTCTGCTGCAATCCGACCCGCGGCCTCAGGTCCCAGAACCCCCGACAAGAGCGAATGGAGCCGCGGCGTGTAGAAAACTCTGCGCCCGTCTCGCTCGGCTCGCACCAGCCCCAAGGCCTCCAGTTCTTTCAGGCCGTGCACGATCCGGGAGCGGCTCACTCCTAGCGCATCAAGAAGCCACTCGTCACCCGCGTAGGTGGGCCCGGACTGATTGAGCACGTCATAGAGATCCCGCAAACGGCCAGGCAATCGCAATGCCTGGGCACGTTCGTCGACGAACGATTGGAGCAACTCGGGACGGTCGCGGGTCAGCACCAACGCCTGTAGGTCAAGCAAGGCTCGCGTCGGCGTTGCCGGTGCCAGGATCGCCGCCACGTCATCGCATGCGCGCTCCGGCCATTGCGGCACCCGCGACTCAATGAGTTTCCGGACCCGCTCGTGAGGCCAAGGCGTGAGCTTCACGACGCGATCGAAGAAGCCGTCGGAGGGGTGAGGGGGCGTACTCCTCCTCCCGGCGACGATCCACGTGAGAGGCAACTCCCACAGCGTGTCCCGGTAGCGACCGAACAGGACGCGGATCTGTTCGTCGTCGGCTCCGTCCACCAGCACCACACGGGGTCTCTCCGCTTCCTCCTGCCAACCACGCAGCGCGACGGACAGGGTCGCTTTAAGCAGCCCCACATCGAGTTCCGTCCCCGTCGCCGAGTATTCGACAGTCAGGGGTGGCCTCAGGGCCTTCGCAATCGCTTCGAGCAGTCCCGAAGCCGACTCGGCTGGATCTGCTCGCGCAAACACGGCCACCCCGGGGTACTCGTACTCGATACGGCGCAGCAGCGTGGTCTTCCCCGAGCCGGGGCCACCTCCGACGTAGACGTTCAAGCCGAGCCTCTCCGCTCCTCGCAGCACATCGAGTTCCGGTACCATCGCGAACAGCCCCTGGTCCCGCTCGGATGCGGTCAGTGGCCTACGGCTCAGCGAGATATCGGACACCACGCACACATCATACAGTTAGAAGTGTGCGTGGTGTGCGAAGTGTGCGACCCTGGTCTCGGCCAGCGGGTATTCGCCGCGTATCACTGGTCTCCGACTCATCCGACGGCCTCGATTGGCCCACGGGCAGATGCTCGGTCAGGCTGTCACACCCCGTACCTACGCTCGGGGCCGTGGATTGTCGAGATGGGAAGAGGGCCGTGGCCGACCGTTCGGGCATCGAGTGGACCGAGACGACGTGGAACCCGACCACGGGTTGCGACCGCACATCTCCGGGTTGCGACAACTGCTACGCCCTCGCGCTCGCCAAGCGGCTGAAGGCCATGGGCCAGCCCAAGTACCGCAACGACGGCGATCCCCGCACCAGCGGCCCCGGCTTCGCGCTGACGCTCCACGAGGACACGCTGGGCATCCCCCACACGTGGCGTTCACCGCGGCTCGTGTTCGTCAACTCGATGAGCGACCTCTTCCACCCGGACGTGCCGCTCGATTTCATCCGCCGCGTGTTCGACGTGATGGCCGGCACGCCACAGCACACGTACCAGATCCTCACCAAGCGCTCCCGTCGGCTGCGGAGTCTCGCCGAGGAACTGGACTGGCCGGACAACGTCTGGATGGGCGTCAGCGTCGAGACCGAGCGTTACGCCTTCCGCATCGACCACCTCTGCCAAGTCGGCGCCAAGGTCCGTTTTGTCAGTGCCGAGCCGCTACTGGGACCACTCCCCGATCTCGACCTCACCGACATCGACTGGCTGATCGCCGGAGGCGAGAGCGGTCCCGGGGCGCGCCGGATGGAGAAGACGTGGGTCCGCGACCTCCGGGACCAGTGCGGAGCCGCTGGCGTCGCGTTCTTCTTCAAGCAATGGGGCGGCCGAACCCCAAAAGCCAACGGCCGCGACCTCGATGGGAAACACCACGACGAGCAGACTGGGAGATGCCCCTCTGAGCGACGCCGTGCTCGACGAGGGGCGGCCGAACCCCAAAAGCCAACGGCCGCGACCTCGATGGGAAACACCACGACGAGATGCCGACTGATCTGGTTCGTGCCGTCTGATGAGAACGCCGCCAGCAGACTGGGAGATGCCCCTGCTGAGCGACGCCGTGCTCGACGATCTGGTTGTGGAGAGCGAGTCCCGTCGAGCCATCCCGACAGCACGGGACCTCGCCACCGAGGTTCGAGAGTTCCATGGCTGGACGCTTGACAAGCTCGAGGTGTTCGAGAAGTACCTGAAGCTCTACCGCCGGGTTGCCGGTGGTGGTGCGTTCATCGACGCGTTTGCCGGAACTGGCCGAGGTTCGTCCTCCAAGAACGGGCAGCACTTCGACTGTGACGGGTCATCACTGATCGCCGCCAAGAGCGGGGCGTTCGCCAGCCTGGACCTGATCGAGAAGGATCCGGTCCACGTTGTCGCGCTGACTGATGCAGTTGGAACCCTGTCGGCTCGCCAGTCGAATCGGGTCCGCGTCCACCCAGGCGACTGCAACATTCTGATCCCCAAGTTGCTGAATGGTGGCCTCCTCGCCGAGGCCCGCCCATGCTTCGCCTTTCTGGACCAAGAGTCCACTCAACTCGACTGGCGAACCATTGAGATCCTCGCCGACTGGAAGACCTACGAACCGCCCTCGGCGGAGAGTGGGCGCCCGAAGACCTGCAAGGTCGAACTCTGGATCCTGTTCAACTCCTATCAGGCCATCTACCGGCTCTGGCCCACAGACCGCTCTCGATTTCCCGAATCCTTCAGCCCCCAGACGTTGGACCGCATCCTTGGTGGTCGCGAGGCGTGGTGGGACCTGTGGGAGGGCAAACATCCAGCCAGCGTGCTCTTGCAGAGATTCGCCGAGCGCCTGTACGGACTGGGCTACCAGTACGTCGTCCCACAGCTGATCAGAGACCCCGCCGATGGTCGCCCGCACTACCACATGATTCACGCCACCGACCATCCAAGCGCCATCTCTTTCATGCGCTGGGCGAAGCGCAGCACCGATGGATTCGAGAACGTGCACCTGCCCGGCTTCGACGCTGTCGGGAACTCGTAGACCGCTTGGGCTGCTCGTCGGCTAGAGGCCACGAGTTCCGACTACGGCTCCGAGACGATCACCTTCGCCGGGCCGCCGAGCGTCGCCAGAACCTGGTTGATGCGACTGACGCTGGCTGGTGTGTCACAGGGGGTCCGTATATTCCGGGACATGACATCTTCGATCGACGACTCGGCGAGTGGTTCGCTTGCTCCTGAGGCTCTGGGGTTGCTGCGGCGGCTCACTCGCGACCCGGCGGCGGAATTCCGGCCGGACCAGCTGGAGGCGATCGAGCGGCTGGTGGGGCGGCGCGAGCGGGTGCTGCTCGTGCAGCGGACCGGGTGGGGCAAGAGCGCCGTGTACTTCATCGCGACCCGCATGCTGCGGGACCGGGGCAGCGGGCCGACGTTGCTGGTGTCGCCGCTGCTGGCGCTCATGCGCAACCAGATCGAGGCGGCGCAGCGGATGGGCGTGCGAGCCGAGACGATCAACAGCACCAACCAAGCCGATTGGGATCTCGTACTGGGGAGGCTCGCTGAGGGCACAGTCGACCTGCTGCTGATCTCGCCCGAGCGGCTGGCCAACCCGAAGTTCCGCACCGAGGTCTTGCCCGAGGTCGGACGTCGCAGCGGCCTCCTGGTGATCGACGAGGCGCACTGCATCTCCGACTGGGGCCACGACTTCCGCCCCGACTACCGGCGCATCACCCGTGTTCTGGGGCTCCTGCCGGCCGGCGTACCCGTCCTGTGCTGCACGGCAACGGCGAACGACCGCGTGACTGAGGATGTCGCCATACAACTCGGCTCGGGTCTTCCCCTGGTGCGGGGTCCGCTGAGGCGCTCCGGTCTGCGGCTGCACGCGCTCGACATCCCCTCACAGGCCGAGCGCCTGACCTGGCTCGCCGAGGTGATTCCGGAACTGGACGGGACTGGCATCGTGTACTGCCTCACCGTCGCCGACACCGAGCGGGTTGCGGGCTGGCTGCGATCGGTGGGAATCAACGCTGTCGCCTACAGCGGCGTCACGGATTCCGACGAACGGATCGAAACCGAGCAGGCCCTCCTGTCCAATGAGGTGAAGGCGGTGGTGGCCACCTCGGCACTCGGCATGGGTTTCGACAAGCCCGACCTCTCCTTCGTGATCCATTACCAGTCGCCGGGATCGCCGATTGCGTACTACCAGCAGGTCGGCCGTGCCGGGCGGGCGCTCGATACGTCTTGGGGCATCCTGCTGCGCGGCACCGAGGACGCCGACATTCAGGACTACTTCATCCGCTCGGCGTTCCCACCCCCTGATCTCGCTGGACGCGTCGTTGCACTCCTCGAGGAGCGGGCAGAGCCAATGTCCACCAGCGACCTGCTCGCATCCTTCAATGTCCGGCCGACCCAGATGGAGTCGCTCCTTAAGAACCTGGAGGTCGACGGTGCAGTCGAGCGCGCCGGCAACCGCTGGCTGCGGACTCTCGGGGACTGGACGTTCGACCACGCCCGGGTCGAGTCGGTAACCGCCCTGCGCAGGACCGAGCAGGGGCAGATGCTCGACTACGTCCGCACCGACCGGTGTCGCATGCAACTGCTCGGGTTCTATCTCGACGACACGACTGCGGAGCCGTGCGGGATCTGCGATAACTGTACCGGTGACAGCCTCGCCATCCCGTTCGACCCGGCGACCGTTCAGAATGCGGTGGATCACCTGCGCCGAGCCGGGCGAGCCATTGGACCCCGCAAGCAGGTACCGGGTGAGGGTCGGATCGCAGCCGACCGACGGCTCGAGCCGGGGCATGCGCTGTCGGTCTGGGGTGACAGCGGATGGGGACGCCTCGTGCGGACGGGCAAGCAGGAACTGGGGCAATTCGATAACCAACTCGTCAGCGCTGCCCGGGATCTGATCCGGAATCGCTGGAAGCCGGAACCACCACCGGCCTGGGTGACCTTCGTGCCATCGCTCCGCAGTCCCGGGTTGGTGGCGGACTTCGCCGAGCGGCTGGCAACGGCGCTGGGGCTCCCGTGTGAGGATGTCGTCGTGAAGATCCGGGACGCTGAGCCCCAGACGACGATGCAGAACAGCCGCCGGCAGTACGAAAACGTGCGAGCGGCATTCGATATTCGTGGGACCGTCGCCCCGGGACCGGTGCTGCTCGTGGACGACATCGTCGATTCCAGATGGACGCTGGCAGTCGTGGGCGGGAAGCTCCGCGAGGCGGGCGCCGGGCCGGTGCACCCGTTCGCATTGGCCGACACGGCCGGGAGATCGGTCACGTGAGTCGCGACGATTCGCTGGCGACGATCCTGCTGTTGAGCCGGATCGGCAACGACGAGGTCCGGCCCCTCAAGGCGTCGGAGTTCTGGAGGCTGTGCGACCTGGTCGGCGGGCCGAGCCTGCTGCTGGGCGCCGACGAGACCCAGCTTGTTGGCGAGCACGGTCTGGCCGCCGACTTGGCCGCCAGGATCGTCGAGCTGCTGGACCAGGCAACGGCGATGGCTTTCGAGTTGGAGCGCCTCGGGCAGGCGGGCATCTCGACGCTCACACCGTTCGACGAGCACTACCCGCGCCGGTTCGTCGAGCAGCTCGGGGCGGCCGCGCCCGCCCTCCTCTACGCGGCGGGAGCCGTCGAACTGCTCAACCGGCCCGGCGTAGGGGTCGTCGGCAGCCGTAACGTGTCTCCGCAGGGAGCCGACGTCGCCCGAACCGCGGCCGAGCAGGCGGCCCGTCTCGGTCTACCGCTCATCTCCGGCGGCGCCCGGGGCGTCGACCAGGTCGCCATGAATGCCGCATTCGAGGCGGGCGGAGCGGTCGTCGGCGTGCTCGCGGAGTCGCTGGTGCGCAAGCTGCGCGGTCCGGACATACGCAGGGCGATCCACGAGGGTCGCACGGTCATGTTCACGCCCTACAGCCCCGACTCGCCCTTCAGCGTGGGCAACGCCATGGGGCGGAACAAGCTCATCTACGCCTTGTCCGCTCTCACGGTCGTGGTCGCCGCCGAGTCCGGTACCGGCGGCTCGTGGTCGGGTGCCGCCGAGGCGCTCAGACGGGGCTTCGGCCGGGTGGCCGTGTGGCGGGGTCCTGGCGAGGGTCCCGGCAACGCGAAACTCGAGGAGTCGGGAGCCCTGCCGGTCACATCGCTCGACGAACTCGAAGCGGCGGTGTTGGAGCCCGCGGAACGTGCAGACGGAGAGCCGTTCGAGGCGGACCAGCCATCGTCGCCGATCCAGTCGACCCTCTTCGAGTGAGCGACGCCGACCACCGCTGGCGTGGATCCGCGGTCAGGTAAGCGACCGCGATAAGGGGCGGGTGGCGGCAGCATGGCGCCCGGGCGGTTGACCTCCAGGCGGGTGGGCGCGGTCCGTTAGGCTCCGCGTCGTGCTGTTGCCGACTGCCGTGGTGGGGAGCTATCCGCAGCCGGACTGGCTGATCGACCGCCCCGCACTGCTCACCCGCCTCCCGCCCCGGGTGCGGGCCAGGGAACTCTGGCGGATCGGTCCGGAATTCCTCACCGAGGCCCAGGACGACGCCACCATCGTGGCGATCGGGGACATGGAGCGCGCCGGCATCGACATCCTCACCGACGGCGAGATCCGGCGCGAGAGCTACTCCAACCGCTTCGCCACCGCTCTCGGGGGCATCGACCCTCACAAGCACGGCACCGCCATGGATCGCACCGGCAAGCCGAACCCCGTGCCTCGCATCGCCGGGCCGATCACCCGATCCGAGCCGATCGGCGTGCGCGACCTCGAGTTGCTGCGAGCCCACAGCACCCGCACCACCAAGCTCACCCTGCCCGGACCGTTCACGCTGATCCAGCAGGCCCAGGACGATCACTACGGCGACGAGCGGAAGGCGGCCTCCGCCTACGCCAAGGCGGTCAACCAGGAGATCAAGGACCTATTCGACGCCGGAGCCGACGTCGTGCAACTCGACGAGCCGTACATGCAGGCCAAGCCCCAGAAGGCCTCCGAGTACGCGGTTGAGGTGCTCGACGAGGCGCTCGACGGGGTCACCGGGACGACCGTGCTGCACATGTGCTTCGGCTACGCGGCCATCCACGCCTGGCGGGGGCTCGGCAAGCCGGACGCCTACGCCTTCCTGCCGGAACTGAACGCCAGCGCCGTGGATCAGATCTCCATCGAAGCTGCGCAACCCGGGATCGACCTGGACATCCTCGCCAAGCTGCCCGACAAGACCGTCGTGCTCGGCGTGATCGACAACGGCGACGCCGAGGTGGAGACGCCGGAGACGGTGGCGCAGCGGATCCGCGATGCCCTGCAGTACGTGCCGGCGGAGCGGCTCATCCCCGCCCCCGACTGTGGCATGAAATATCTGTCACGCGAAGTCGCCTTCGCCAAGCTGTCGGCGCTCGCCGCCGGGGCGGCCATCGTGCGGGCGGAACTGCCGGCCTGACGAGCGGATCGGGGCGTCCGGCCATGCGGTGATGGTGCGATCAGTCCTTGTCGGGTCCCGCCCGGCGGCGACGGCCCCTGCGCAACTCGCGTGGCTCCTGGACGTCGCGAACATCGTCCCGACCCGACCCTGTGTCGAAACCGAAGCCGAACCGGCTTGACCCCTGGCGCCCACCGCCGCCGAAACCTGCGAATCCGCCCAGACCAGCGGTCCATCCGGCGACCCGGAGTCTCTTGCTGTACCTGCGGACCAGGAGCCCCCGTAGCGCCAGCCGAGTCGGGGGAACGAGGAGCAGAAGCCCCACGGCGTCGGTCAGGAAACCCGGCGTCAGCATCAACAGGCCGCCGACGAGGATGAGCAGCCCGTCCGCGAGTTCTTTGCCGGGGACCTCGCCGCGGGCGAGTCGCTCCCGGATCTGAGCCAGAACGCCGAGGCCGCAACGGCGCACCAGCCACGCCCCGGCGACCGACACCGCCACCAGCAGACCGATGGTCTCGGGGATGCCCAGGCCGCGGGTCACCCTGATGATCACGAAGATCTCCGCCACCGGAATTCCCAGAAGCGCCACGAGCAGGAGGATGAACACAGCCCCCAGCGTAGGCAGAGGCGCCGAGGACCTGGGTGCCGCGCTCTGCGGCGGCGAACTCGTGTCTCCGGTTTCGGGCTGGCGACGGGTCCCGCTGTGCAGGCCGAGGCGGCACCACCACCGCCATCCACTTCACCTCCCGGCCACCCGGATCGGCGGTTGCGCCAGTGCCGGAGGCTGCACAACGTCGGGAAGCCTCAGACCCACCACCTCCCGGCCCCGGGTCGGCGCTTGTGCGAGGGCTGTCACACCCCTCTCGTAGTATGATACCCGTGAGTCAAACAGTTGTTGGTGTCCGACAGGGAACGGTCCCCGCTCGCCAGCGGTGCGGCGCCACCGGTTCGCCGTTCGGACGTCTGCTGAGGGTGCTGAGGGTGCTGCGGCTCCGCCCGGCGGCAGCGGCCGGCACGGACGGGCTGGAGGCGTGTCTGCGGGCGGTGCGGGCGGCCCGGTCGTGGCTCGATGCTTACGAGGCGGAGGTGCTGACCGAGGCTGCTCGCCGCGAGGTTGCCCGCGAGGCGGGCGCCATCGACACCGCCGGCTGGATGCGCAGCCTGACGGGCGTGAGCCGTCGCGAGGCGCTGGCACGGGCGCGGACCGCCGCCGGACTCGAAGCGCTGCCGGAAGTGACCGGGGCGCTGGCGGAGGGTCGCATCACCCACGGTCACGCGCAGGCTCTCACACAGGTTGCTGTGCCACCCGAAGTCGACGTCAGCATCGATCCCGACCTGGATTTCCCGACGACAGCTCGCCGCATCGCCGAGGCAGCGCGGGCTGAGCAGCGGGAGCTGATCCGCGCCGCCGAGGCGATGAGCGTTGAGGAGTACCGGCGATTCCTGCGCCGTTGGGCCGACCGGGCCGTCGGCGACGACGGCGCCGAGCGCGATCTGCGGCAGCGCCGGCGGCGCAGCGTGACCACGTTCGACGGCGATGACGGGATGCACGGAGTGCGGGCGCTGCTTCCTGCCGACCAGTTCGCGGTGTTCGAGAACGAACTGCGGCGGCTCGCCGAGGTTCGCTGGCGTGCCGAACATCCCGATGCCGACGGCGTGCCGGCCAGCCAACTCTCCTGTCCGCAGCGCAACGCCGACGCTCTGGTGGACATGGCCCGCCGCTCGCGGGAGCTTGCCGACAACAACGGCGAGCCGCTCGGATCCCACGTCGACGTCATGGTGCTGATCGACGCCGAGACCCTTCAACGAGGGCTGCACGAAGGAAGCCGCTGCGAGTTCGACGACACCACGCCCATCTCGCCGGTCACCGCCCGGCGCCTCCTCTGCGACGCGGACATCCTGACCGCCGCTATCGACCGTGCGAGCCTCGAACTCGACCTGGGGTACAGCCGGCGCGCCGCCAGCGTGAGCATCCGGCGGGCACTCATCGCCCGTGACCGCACGTGTACCGCTCCCGGATGCGACCGACCCCACTGGATGTGCGAGATCCACCACATCATCCCGTGGGCAGAGGGCGGACCAACCAACTTGGACAATCTCACGCTCCTGTGTAGCAAGCACCATCACCTGCATCACGCCAAGGAAGGGCGAGCAATCGGCTCCCGGTGGGCGGGTGACCCGCCCCGAAGATCGGTGGCGAGCACTGGCAGCGTGGCCTGCGAACCTTGACAATCGAAGACACACGGCAGTCCGGGTCGGGTGGGAGGGAAGAGGCAACGCCCGAACACCGCGGGCCACACGCCGCGGGCCGAACGCCGCGGGCCACCGGATCTGGCAGAGCCTCCCCCGCAAGTACCACGGCTGCGACGTTCCCGCCGTCGACAACGACATCGACCGGTTCGCCGGCATGGTCGGCGTCCGCCACTCGCCCGCGGGAGATCGCCAGATCCGCTGCCACCGTCTTCGCTGAGGCTGCGCGGAACGGTCACGACGTGAGCGGCGGAGCGCCAGGCCCTTTGTGTGCAGATCTGTCGTCTGCGGCGGCAAATCTGCACACAGATTCGAGACAGCCTCGCCCGGTATGGTTGGGTCATGACCCTCGCAGAAGCACCCCCAAACGCAGCAGGTCTCATCTCGGACCGTCAACGCGCCGAGTACGAGGCGAACGGCTACCTGTGCCTGCCGGGTTTCGTCGGACCCGATTGGCTCGACGAGCTTCTTGCCGTCACAGCGGAGTTCATCGAGGCCAGTCGTTCGGAGACCTCCTCAGGCAAGGTCTTCGATCTCGAACCTGCGCACACCGCGCAGGCCCCAAGACTGCGGCGCCTCATCTCGCCGGTCGACCAGCACCCGACGTATGCACGGTTCACGCTCGAGGGTCCGCCTGCGCAGCTCGCCTCGGCGTTGCTGCGCGGGCCGGTTCGGTATCACCACTCCAAGCTCAACTTCAAGTGGTCCGGCGGCGGCGACGAAGTGAAATGGCACCAGGACATCCAGTTCTGGCCCCATACCGATTTCACGCCGCTCACGATTGGCGTCTACCTCACCGACGTCGACCCCGACATGGCGCCGATGGGGGTGCTCCCCGGCAGCCATCGCGGTCCGCTCTATGACCTGTACGGAGTCGACGGAGCCTGGGCCGGCGCCATGAACGATGCCGATGTTGCAGGACTGGAACTCGACCGGATGGTGTACCTCGGCGGGCCTGCGGGGTCGGTGACCGTCCACAACTGCTGCATGATTCACGGCTCGATGCCGAACAACTCGCCGCGGCCTCGCCCACTGCTGCTGCAGACCTACTCGGCCATCGACTCCTACCCCATCAGCCAGATTGGCTTGAATGGCATCCTCGACTCGAACGGCGGCCGCATCTGCGGCGGCGAGCCTTCCCAGATGCTCACCATCGACGGCCGCCAGATGCATGGTGCCCCCGATTTTTCACGCACGCGTCTCCCCACGATCTTCAGCTCGCAGCAGAAGGACCACACTGACGCCTGAGTCGCGGCGATGCGCTCACTAGCAGGGTGTCGTGGGTGCCTGCCGGCTCGGAGTCAGGACGCGCCCGACTCGGAGTCAGGACGCGCCTCGACCGGATCCTGCTGTGGATCGGGCTCCCCAGGGGCGCTGGCGCTGGACGACGACGGTGCGGGCAATGCGATCCTGCAGGCTGCGCTGCAGGCGGGTATCGCCGACCATCGGCAGGATGCACAGCACCATCATCATGGCGGCGAACTGCGGGCCGGCCGCCAGGATGCCCGCCGGAGCGCCTCGGGCCAGTGCCGGCAGCCACTCGGGGCGGGCCCCGTCGTGGCGGCGCACCACGTGGAGCCCCATGATCATCTTGCCGATCGTCCGCCCGGCGGTCGCCACCATGATGGTGTCGTAGAGGATCGGCACCGCCACCAGGACGGCGAAGCGTCCGCCGTCAGGCAGTGGAACGCTCGCCAGCACGGCCAGGAGCATCAGCGCCGCGTCGAACAGTCGGGCGGCCAGACGCGCCAGCACCGACCCGACTGGCTCCTGCAGCACGAACTCCGCGGGTTCGGTGGGCGGGTCGTCGCCCGGGTGCGGTGGAGTGCTCATCGGTGGTGCTCGCCAACTCGGGAGTCAGTGTCCCAGGGAGTTTCGATCTCGTCGCTGACGCCGGGACTCGACTGGGCGCTACTCGGCAGCGTCGCCGAGGGCTTCGGACAGCGTCGGGTGGGCGAAGAGTGTCTCGGAGATATCGGTGACGGTGAGCCGGGCGGTCACGGCCAGCGCCACGACCGAGATCAACTCGGCGGCCTGCCCGCCGACGATGGACCCGCCCAGGACCACACCCGTTGCGGGATCGGACACCAGCTTCAGGAAGCCCCGCGGGTCGTTGTTGATGAGAGCCTTCGGGGTGACCGAGAACGGCATCTTGGTGACCCGGATCTTCCGGCCCGTCGCCTCCGCCTCGGTGAGTCCCACCTCGGCGATCTCGGGCTCGGTGAACACCGCCGAAGCAGCCTGGCTGTAGTCGATGTGGCGGTGCGGGCGATTCTGGTGCAGGCCCATCGAATGCTCGGCGATCTTGCGGCCCTGCATGGCCGCCACCGACGACAGCAGGGCCTTACCGGTGAGGTCGCCGGCGGCGTAGATGTGGGGCACCGAACTGCGGCAGTTGTGGTCGATCACCACATAGCCACCGTCGGACTCGACACCGGCCGCCGCCAGAGAGAGGTTCTCGGAGTTGGGGATCGCTCCGACGGCCAGCAAGGCGTGCGTGCCGTTGGCGACCCGTCCGTCGGTGCAGCGAACCACCACACCGTCGTCGTGGATGTCGACCGCGCTGGCCCTCGCTCCCTTGTAGAGGTTCACCTTGCGGGTCAGGAAGCTCTCCTCCAGCAGAGCGGCGACCTCGGGGTCCTTCCCGGGCAGGACCTGCTGGCGGCTCACGATGAGGGTCACGTCGCTACCGAAGCTCTTGAACATGTGGACGAACTCCACGCCGGTCACGCCTGAGCCGATGATCACGAGGTGCTGCGGCACCTCCGGCGGCGGGTATGCCTGGCGGGTGGTGAGAACCCGGCGACCGTCGGGCGTGCACCAGTCGGGGACGCGAGGGCGGCTGCCGGTGGCCAGCACGATCACATCAGCAGTGATCTCCTGTCGACCGTCGGCCGTCTCGGCAACCACCTCGTGCGGCCCCACGAACGACCCGGTGCCGCGGATGATGTTGACACCCTGGCTCACCAGCATCTGGTGCAGCGACTCGTTCAACCGCCTCTGGATGGATTCGATGTGCTCCCGCAGGCCGTCGAGATCCATGGTGGGCGTCACGGGATCCAGTCCCATGCCCGTGGCGCGGTAGACGAATGACATCACCCCACCGGCGGCAATCATGGCCTTGGACGGGATGCAATCCCAGAGGTTGGCAGCGCCTCCGAGAACATCCTTCTCGATCAGGGTGACCTCAGCCCCCAGACGAGCCGCCAGGGACGCGCAGGAGTTGCCGGCCGGGCCGCCACCCACGATGCAGAATCGGCGTACCCGCACGTGATCAGACTAGCGATCGCCGATGACCTGCCGGATGTCGGCCTCGAGCATCATCGACACGAGACCCTCGAAATCGATCTTGGGCTTCCAGCTCAGGTCTCGCTTCGCCTTCGTCGGATCGGCCACCAGGTGATGCAACTCGGCCGGGCGGACGAAGCGGGGATCGGTCCGGACGTGATCCTCCCAGTGCAGGCCGGCCTGCTCGAAGGCCAGCTGGCAGAACTCCCGCACCGAGTGCGACACACCGGTCCCCACCACGTAGTCCTCCGCCTCACCCTGCTGCAGCATCAGCCACATCGCCTCGACATAGTCTCCGGCGAAACCCCAGTCGCGGCAGGCATCGAGGTTCCCGAGGCGCAACTCGTCGGTCCGGCCACCCAGGATGGCCGCCACCCCCCGGGTGATCTTGCGTGTCACGAACGTCTCGCCGCGCCGGGGGCTCTCATGGTTGAAGAGGATCCCGCTCACCGCGAACAGCCCGTACGCCTCGCGGTAGCTGCTCGTGAGACAGTGCCCGAGCGCCTTCGCACATCCATAGGGTGAGCGGGGCCGCAGAGGCGAGTTCTCGTTCTGCGGTACCGGCGCCGACCCGAACATCTCCGAGGAAGACGCCTGGTAGAAGCGCGCGGCGGATCCGAGCGAGCGCAGACCCTCGAGGAGCCGCAGCGGACCCAGCCCCGTGGTCTGCATCGTCTGCTCGGGTACGTCGAACGACACCGCCACGTGGGTCTGCGCAGCCAGGTTGTAGATCTCATCGGGCTGGGTCGCCTCTAGCAGGCGTACGAGCGATGCCCCGTCGGTCATGTCCGCCGTGTGCAGCCCGAACCGCCCCGCAGAGGCGGGATCGGTGAGGATGCCGCGAAGCCGTTCGGTGTTGTCGAGGGAGGTGCGCCTCGCGGTGCCGTGCACCTCATACCCCTTGGCCAGCAGGAACTCGGCAAGGTAGGAGCCGTCCTGACCCGTGACACCGGTGATGAGAGCGACTGGCACGGGCGGAGTGTACTTCCCGGCGATTGACACGAGTGAGTTGTTCGCTCCACCTAGTCTCGGGTCCGGCCTTTCCGTGCGATCGGCGGTACCACGGGTGCTCGACAAGCCGACGGAGAAGGGTCCAATGTGTTGCAAAAGTGGTGGATGTGGGCAATGATGTCAGTGGCAAGGGGTGGTGACGACTCCGGATACAACTTTCCATGAATCCTCCGCACCGGCGCACGGCGTGCGCCGGCCGTTGCGCCGCGGCCTGGGCGACAGTGCTGGTCGTGCTGGCTGCGTCGCTGTGGAGTCTCCCGCTGTCCGGACCTGCCGCTGCGCAGAGCGCCGGCTTCAGCACGCCCACCCTCGCACCAGGCGACAGCGTGACGTTCCGCGGCGCCGGCTGGGGCCATGGCGTCGGCATCAGTCACCAGTCATTGCCGGCCCGGATCGCCGCCGGACAGACCGCCGGCGACATCCTGAGCTTCTACTACCCCGGCACCGTGCTCACGGGCGGATGGCAGCTGAACGACCTGCGGGTCTACCTGGCAGCGGCCAGCGGCAGCCGGTTCCGGCCACGCGGCGCGTTCGAGCTCGTGCTGGACGGCACCGCCGTCTACAGCTCCTCGGCCACCGAGTTGTTCAGCGTCGTTCGAGAGAGCGACGGCTGGGCGGTCGAGGCGAGCGGCGGCGCGTCGCTCTGCGGCGGCCAGGTCTGTAGCGGCAACGTCCTGCAGATCAGGACAGCCGACGGTGTGGCGGTCGAATCCTCGGCCACCGGCCACTCCTACTCGCATGGCCAGATCACCCTGACGAAGCTGCCCGGAAACACCTGGTACCGCATCGTCCTCACGAACCTGGACCTCGAGCACTATCTCCGGGGCGTGGCCGAGGTGCCGCCCGACTGGCCCGTAGAGGCACTCCGGGCGCAGGCCGTGGCGTCGCGCACGTACGCGCTCCACATCGCCCGCGAGAACCGCGGCAGCGACACCTGGACCGCCCCGTTCGATCTCTACGACGACACCCAGAGCCAGGTCTACAGCGGCAACACACGAGAGCAGTCGGCCCGGAACGGACCCTGGCTACAGGCCGTCGCCGACACGGC
Source organism: Acidimicrobiales bacterium (assembly GCA_963668565.2). GTDB lineage: Bacteria > Actinomycetota > Acidimicrobiia > Acidimicrobiales > CATQHL01 > VXNF01. The sequence goes on along the minus strand of CAXXMX010000010.1, from coordinate 1,577,862 downwards.
CGGCCAGGTCCTCACCTCCGGCGGCGCGCCGATCCTCGCGCTCTTCACGACCTCCGGGGGCGGGTACACGGAGAACAGCGGGTACGCCTTCAACGAGCAGCATCCGTACCTGGTGGCCGTCGAGGACTCCTACACCTCGGGCGATGCCTACACCCCGTGGAGCCGCACCTACAGCGTCGATGCCCTCAGCCGGTGGCTCGCCCGCGCGGCCAACACCAACGTGGGCACCCTGCAGCGCATCGAGATCTCCGGAAACATCAGCGTCTCCGGACGCATCGACCGGGCGACGGTGCGGCTGACCGGTTCGGCCGGCTCCAAATCGGTGTCCGGCCAGCGGTTCGTGTTCGTGGTCAACAAGGGCGCCGAGTCCGAAGGTTGGGGACCGTTACCGAACTCGGCCGGCCGCGGCGGTCACCTGCTGTCGACCAAGTTCGTCTTCGCCGAGAGCAGTTCCCTGCCTCCAGACCTGTCAACCCCCGTGACCACGCCGACACCCCCGGTCGGTAATCCCCCCAGCGCGCCGCAGTCGGTCTCGGTGTCGTCGGGACCGAACGAGATCGTCGTGAACTGGCTGCCACCGGCCAACAACGGCGGCAGCCCCATCACGGGCTACACGCTCACCTGGACCTCCTCCACCGGCGCCTCCGGCACCATCCCCACGACCGACACCACCCGCACCCTGCGCAACCTCGCAAACGGCGCCACCTACACAATCAGCGTCACCGCCTCCAACGCCGCCGGCACCTCGCCCGCGGCCAGCGCCAACGCCACACCGCTCGGAACACCGAGCGGACCGCAGTCCATCTCGGTGTCGCCCGGACCGAACGAGATCGTCGTGAACTGGCTGCCACCGGCCAACAACGGCGGCAGCCCCATAACGGGCTACACGCTCACCTGGACCTCCTCCACCGGCGCCTCCGGCAGCACCCCCACGACCGACACCACCCATACGCTCCGCAACCTCGCGAACGGCGCCACCTACACAATCAGCGTCACCGCCTCCAACGCCGCCGGCACCTCGCCCGCGTCCAGCGCCAACGCCACACCGCTCGGAACACCGAGCGGACCGCGGGACGTGCAACTGCAGCGGGGCGACGGTCGCCTGGATATCTCCTGGTCACCGCCGACCAACGACGGCGGGCTGCCCGTGGAGTCCTACACGGTGTACTGGACCGCACCCGACGGTGCTACGAGCTTCGTCTCGGCGCAGGCAACCCAACTCGTGGTCGCCGGGTTGGCCAACGGATCGACGTACACCGTGACCGTCACCGCCACCAACCGGGCCGGCACCTCGGGGCACAGCGAACCCGCCAGCCACCGGCCCGGTACGCCGCCCGGCGCACCGCGAGACGTGACGACCGCCCGCGGCGACGCCCGGATCGAGGCCTCGTGGCAACCCCCGAGCAACGACGGCGGCCTGGGAGTCACCGCCTACACCATCACCTGGATTTCCTCCACCGGCGCGACCGGCACCGTCGAGACCGGCGACGTGCGCCACACCCTGCAGAACCTCCTCAACGGCGCCTCCTACACCATCACGGTGACCGCCAGCAACGACGCCGGAACCTCGCCGGCCAGTGGGACGGCATCTGCGACCCCCGCCGCGGCACCCAGCGCGCCCGCCACCGTCACCGTCGACCGCGGCGACGGCCGTGTGGACCTCACCTGGCAGCCCCCCACGAGCGACGGGGGCCGCCCGGTGCTGTCCTACACCGTCACCTGGACGGCACCCGACGGAACGACCGACTCGGCCAACACCACGCAGACCAGCCACACGTTCGAAGGACTTGGCAACGGCACCACGTACACCTTCATCGTCACCGCCGACAACGAGGTCGCCACCTCGCCGGCCAGCGAGCCCGCCAGCGGGACACCGGCCCACATTCCCGGCGCTCCCGTCGCAGTGAGAACCACCCGCGATGACTCACGGATCCACGTGGCATGGGATCCCCCCGCCAGCGACGGGGGCGTGCGCGTCACCGGCTACACCCTGCTCTGGGTGGCGCCCGACGGCACGACCGGGACGGCCGACACCACCGGGACGAGCCACACCATCGAGGGAGTCACCAATGGCGTCACCTACGGCATCACCGTCACGGCCACGAACGAGGTCGGCACCTCGGTCACGGCCGACCCGGTGCGAGCCACGCCGGCGCGCCCGCCCGGCCCACTCGCCTACGCCGAAATCGCCGTTGGCCACGAATCGCTGCTGGTCTCCTGGCAACCCCCGACAGACGACGGCGGTCTGCCCGTCCGGTCCTACACCCTCACCTGGGTGGCGCCAGACGGAGCGGTCACGTCCATCGACACGACCCACACCAGCCACACCATCGAGAACCTCATCGGCGGCGCCGCCTACACGATCACGATCCTCGCCAACAACGAGGTGGGTGCCTCGGCCGCGCCCATGTCCGCCCAGGCGATCCCGAACCACGCCATCGCACCAACCGCCGGCGACCAGGGCACCGCAACTCCGACGGCCACGGCGGCGTCGCCGGGCGGCACGGCCGGCGACGCGCCGGGTGAACCAATCGCAGCACCGGCGGCACCGGTCGAACCGGCGAGACCGTCCGACCCGGCTCCGGCCAGCAACCGCTCATGGCAGGACTCGGTGGCCGACGACACCGCGGTCGTCGTTCTGGCCGGTGTCGGCCTGGTTCTGATCGCGGCGCTGCTGGTGGTGACCCGGCGGCGGCGCTACCTGGCCGAGGAGGCCGCCACCGACATCGCCGACATCTGGTAGCGGCCCACTGCGCCGGTCGCGCTGGTGAGCCCGAGAGCCCGGCGCGTGCGTCAGCCTCCGGGCGGAGCCTCTAGCGGCGCCGGCCCGCAGAGTCCGTCGAGTTCGACGACCCGGATCCGGTCCCGGTTCTCCCAGGTGATCTCGTTGGACGGATCGCGCCGCACCCGGTACTCGCGGAAGCTCATCTCGCCCGCATCGAAGGTCAGCAACCGGCCCCGCAGCACGTCGCCGTAGCCCAGCACGATCTTGATCGCCTCGAGGGCCTGGATCGAGCCGATGATCCCGGGAAGCACGCCCAGCACCCCGGCCTCGGCGCAACTCGGCGCCATCTCCGCCGGTGGCGGTTCGGGCACCATGTCCCGGTAGGTCGGGCCCTCGCGGGGATCGAACACCGTGACCATCCCCTCGAAACGGAAGATTGATCCGTGCACGACGGGAATGCCCAGCTTCACCGAGGCGTCGTTCAGCATGTAGCGCACGGGGAAGTTGTCGGCGCCGTCCACGATCACGTCGTAGCCGTCGATGAGCTGCAGGATGTTGTCCGCCCCGAGGCGGACGTCGTGAGTGACGACGTTCACGTCGGGGTTCAGGGCCGTGAGCGTCTTCTTGGCCGAGTCGACCTTGCGGTCGCCCACGCGGTCCATGTTGTGCAGGATCTGGCGCTGCAGGTTCGAGGCGTCGACGACGTCCATGTCCACGACCCCGAGCGTGCCCACACCGGCCGCAGCCAGATACAGCGCCGCGGGTGAGCCGAGACCGCCCGCTCCGAGGCACAGGATGCGGGCGTCGAGCAGGCGGATCTGACCCTCCTCACCGACCTCCGGCAGAAGCAGGTGCCGCTGGTAGCGATTGCGCTGCTCGGGACTCAGAACGCGTGGCGTCGCCCAAGGGCGACCCTCGTCCTTCCACTTGTTGAAGCCGCCGTCCATGGAGGCGACGTTCGTGTAGCCGAGCGCCTGCAGTGTCTCGGCGGCGAACGCCGAGCGCACTCCGCCCGCGCAGAACACCACGATCGGCGCCTCACGGCCCGGGAGGCGGTTCTCGATGTTCGCCTCCAAGTGGCCGCGCGGGATGTGGATGGCGCCCGGGATGGCACCCTGCTCGACCTCGTCGGGTTCCCGCACGTCGAGGAGGGCCGCACCTGCGTCGCGCAGGCTCTCGCCGGCGGCTGTATCGATCTCGGTTATCCGGGACTTGGCGGCGATGAGGATGTCGCGGAACGTGGGCATCGCTTGGGCTCCTTGGGCAAGTCGGCTGGGCAATCCGTTCGGGCGTCTGGGTTCGGACCCTTCGGTTCGCCGCCGGAATGGTCGAACGACCCCATCCCGGGTATTCGGCGGCGGGGTCAACCGGACCCTGTCGAGGCCGGATCCCCTGCGGCCAAAAGTCTACCAAGTTGGTCAGGATTCGGCGCCGCAGCCACTGCGACGATGCTGCGGGTCAGGAGCCGGCCTCGGGTTCCCGCACGACGAGCGGGAGCACCTCGCTGATGGACTCGCGCAGCACCACATCGGCGATGTCGTCGAAGGGCGTGGGATCACGATTCAGGATGATGAGCGCGGCGCCCGCCGCCCGGGCCGCCGGAACCACCTGCGCGATCGGGTACACCTGCAGGGTGCTGCCCACCGCCAACATGAGGTCGCACGCAGTCGCCGCCTCGGAGGCTCGCACGAGATCGGCCATCACGAGGTTCTGTCCGAAGGAGATGGTCGCCGACTTCAGCAGGCCACCGCAGGACCTGCAGAGCGGGTCCTCCTCACCGGCTCGCAGCCTCCCGACGGCGTGGGACATGGGCCACTCCTCGCCGCAACCCAGGCACTTGACCCGCCGTCGGGTGCCGTGGATCTCGACCAGCCTCCCCGGCGAGGTGCCGGCTTCGGCGTGCAGGCCGTCCACGTTCTGGGTGATGAGGGTGTGCAGCTTCTCGCGCCGCTCCAGCACCACGATCGCCCGGTGGCCGGCGTTGGGACGCGGCCGCTCGCGGATGTTCTCGGCCAATCGCTGCCGCCACACCTCCTTGCGCACCTCCGGGTCGCTCACGTAGTTGGTGATGTGGGCCTTCGCCTCGGCAGCGGGGTTGCGGGTCCACACCCCCTGCGGACCGCGGAAGTCCGGGATGCCGGAGTCGGTCGAGATGCCGGCGCCCGTGAGCACGACGATGCGCTCGGCCCGGTCCACCAGGTGGCGGGCCAGCCCGGTGGTCTCCGCCAGATCGTCCGCAGCGTCCACAATGCTCTCCCGGCGAGGACCCTACCGCGAGCCCGGGAGGCCTCCGTTTGGGACGCCGGCGGTGAGTCGCCGGGGCAGGAACGAGCCCTCCCGCCCGGCGCCGCGCCACGAGGCTCCGGGGCGCGCTGGTACTGTCGCACCCAACGCGACCGTCGCTGCATTCGGAGGCTCTGCCGGTGATGCCGCGCCGCCCGCAGCGTCGCGGATGCGGCCGGCGCGGATGCGGCCGGCGCGGATGCGCCACCGGCGAACGGAGCAGCCCATGATCCTCCAGAAACAGGTTCAAGCGATCCTCGAGGGCGGCGTGAGGCTCGGCGACGTGGCCGGCGCCACTGCGCAGATCGTGACCCCCGACGGTGTACTCGCCGCTGCGGCGGCCGGCGCACATGCGATCGACGACCCAGCAGCCGGGACCATGACCACCGACACCGTCTGCTGGATCGCCTCCATGAGCAAGGCGGTCACCGGCGTCGCCGCCATGCAACTCGTCGAGCGCGGCCAACTCGACCTCGACGCTCCTGCCGCCGAGATTCTCGCGGGTCTTGGCGAAGTGGGCGTCCTGGAAGGGTTCGACGACGAGGGCCGGCCGCTCACCCGTCCGGCGCGTTCTCCGATCACGCTGCGCCACCTGCTGACGCACACGGCCGGGTTCGTGTACGAACTCTGGAGCGAGGATCTGCTGCGTTTCAACAAGGCCACCGGCACCCCGTCGATCATGAGCTGCCAACGGGCGGCACTGCAGGTGCCGGCGCTCTACGACCCGGGCGAGCAGTGGATGTACGGCACCGGCATCGACCACGTGGGGCTCATCGTGGAGGAAGTCTCCGGCATGCGACTTGGCGACTACCTACGCCGGCACGTGCTCGACCCGCTCGGTATGAGTTCCACGTCGTTCGCCATCAGCGACGAGATGCGAGCCCGCATGGCGGCGGTCCACATCAGGGGCGCCGACGGATCCCTTGGCGTCATCGGCTTCGAGGTGCTCCAGGATCCCGAGGTGGAACTCGGTGGCGCAGGGCTGTACGGCACGGTGGAGGACTACAGCCGGTTCCTGCAGATGATCCTGGGTCGTGGCACGCGAGCCGGCGTGCAGGTACTGCGCCCCGAGACCGTCGACCGGATGGTGGTCAACAACATGGGCAACCTGCGGGTGGTGCCGCTGCCGACCGCGATGCCCGGCTTCTCCAGCGACACCGAATTCTACCCGGGGGTGGAGAAGACCTGGGGGTTGACCTTCCAGATCAACGAGGAGCCGCTGCCGACCGGCCGGCCGGCAGGAGGCCTCATGTGGGCAGGGCTCGCCAACTCGTTCTACTGGATCGACATGCAGAACCAGGTGGCCGGCACGTACATCAGCCAGCAGTTCCCGTTCGGCGACCCGCGCACATTCGCGCTCTTCGACCGTATCGAGCGAGCCTGCTACGCCTCCCTGAGCTGACGAACGCCGGCGGGAGCCGGCCGGGAACCGTCACGTAACTTCATGTTGTTGACAAAGATATCTCGTTGGTATATGAATATCCGCTAGACCACATATTACACGGTGAATAGTCGCCCTTGATGCCCGCGGCATCCCACGTGCAGAACACGCTCAGGAGCCATTGCCATGCAGACCCCACTGATCGTCGAGGGGCCCGTCCCCGCCGCCGCTACACCGCCACTCCCGCCCACAGGCTCGGACCGCGTTCGCGACGCGAGCGCCCACTCCCGTCGCCACGCAGCCAACGGATCGACCGGCTCGCCGGACTTGTGGGTGGAGCCGTGGGTGGACCTCTGCACCGAGGACCACCGCGGGCACCACCCGCGCTCGCCCTACGTGGAACTCTTCTGGCTGGGCGTGCTCGGGCCGTCGGCCACCTGGCTGATCCGCCGCCTGGCCATGCGGCTGGAGGAGACACCCGAGGGCTTTTCGGTGAACACGGCGGAGATCGCCGGCGAGATCGGCCTCGGCAGCCGGCAGGCCCTCCAGTCGGCGTTCGACCGTGCGTTCGAACGCTGCTGCCGGTTCGGGCTCATGCAGCGCGGTCGCCACAACACCCTCTTCGTGCGCACCCGCCTGCCCGACCTGACCTCCCGCATGGCCGAGCGCCTCCCACCCCGCCTGAGCGCCACGCACGACCACTGGCACCGGCGTCAGGACACCGATCCAGAGGGCGGCGACATGTTGGCTCGCGCCCGGCATCTGGCCATGGCCCTGCTGTCGTGCGGCGACGAGCCCGACGCGGTGGAACGGCAACTGCACTCCTGGCAGTTCCATCCCGCCGTGGCGTTCGAGGCGACCCACTGGGCCACCGAACAGCACACGCGGGCACGGGCGGCGATCAGCGACCCGGCGAGCGCGCCAGAAGTCTGAGACGGACCGACCATCGTGCCGCCGGCCTGTTGACCGGCCGGCATCGATGAGTTGAGCGGTGGCTCAGTCCCCGCTCTCGCTGCCGCCGGGTGGGGCGAACTTGCGGACCAGGTCGACGAGCAGGCGCACGCCGAAGCCTGTGCCACCCTTGGCGGCCTCGCCGTCGACGCTGTCGGTCCAGGCCGGCCCGGCAATGTCCAGATGCGCCCAGGGGATGCCGTCGGCCACGAACTCCCGCAGGAACAGAGCGGCAGTGAGCGTGCCGCCCCAACGGTTGCCGATGTTCTTCAGGTCAGCGACCGGCGAGTCGAGTTCCTTGCGGTAGTCCTCGGGCATCGGCAGGCGCCAGACCCGCTCGCCGGACCGGTCGGCCGCGGCCTGCACGCTGTCCAGCCACCCGTCGTCGTTGCCCATGAGGCCCGCCACCTTGGTGCCGAGAGCCACCACGCACGCCCCGGTCAGGGTGGCCAGGTCGACGATGGCGTCCGGTCGGGCCTCGCTGGCCAACGACAGGGCGTCGGCGAGAATCAGCCGCCCCTCGGCGTCGGTGTTGAGCACCTCCACCGTCTTGCCGTTACGGATCGTGAGGATGTCGCCGGGCCGCGTGGCGTCGCCACCCAGCATGTTGTCCGTGATGGGGATGTAGCCGGTCACCCGGATTGGCGGCGCCAACACCTTGACCACCCGCATCGCCCCCAGGACCGCGGCGGCGCCGCTCATGTCGATCTTCATGGTCTCCATGCCCGTGGCGGGCTTGATGGACAGCCCTCCGGAGTCGAACGTGATTCCCTTGCCCACGAGGGCCAGGAATCCTTCGGTGGCTGTGGGCGGCCGCCACGTGATCTCCACGAACCGGGGAGGCTGCGTCGAGCCGCGGTTGACACCCAGTAGCCCACCCAGGCCGGCCTCGACGATCTCTTCGCGCTCCCAGACCTGAATCTCCAATGCGGCGCCGTCGGTACCGTCGTCGCCCGACGCCAGCGCCCGAGCCGCCGCGGCGAGCTTCTCGGGGGTCAGCGACCCACCCGGCTCGTTGACCAGATCCCGCGCGAAGCAGACGGCCTCGGCCACGGCTGCGCCGAGCTTCAGCGCATCGCGCGCCTCCCGCCCAGAACCCACGACCGACAGCTTCCGCAGGGAGTTGGGCTCGGGGTCGCTCTTGTAGACGTCGTAGCCGTAGGCACCCAGGAGGATTCCCTCGGCGTGTGCCTGCGCTGCGGCGGCGAGGTCACCGTCGTCGGCAACGGCATCGAGAAGCGACGAGGCAAGCCAGCGATGCCGGCGCACCACCCGTGCCAGCGCCGCTGAGGAGCGGCGGATGACCGCCGGGGTGACGTCCGCGGCGGGGCCCATCCCGACGACGGCCACCGGGCGTCCGTTGGGTCCCGCCACCAACTGCACCTGGCCCGCCTTGCCCTCGAAGCCGAGGCCACGCAGCAGCCCCCAGTCCAGGCCGCCGGGCTCGGCGTCGAGCCCCTCGGAGCAGACGGCAAGCGCGGTCACATCGGCGCCGGCGGGAACGGTGGGGGCGAGGGTCACGGAAATGGCCACGGTGCTCCTCCTCGGTCGAGAGTTCAGGGCGCGAGCGCCGACTCACGCTAGCGGCGCGCGCTCCTGACGAGCACCGAGGAACCCACCCTGGCTGCAGTCAGTAGACGGCGGGGCCGCCGGGGGCCGGCGCCGGCGCGATTTCGCCAGACGCGCCGCCGACGGGCACCGGCGGCCCCGCCAGGCCAGCGGGCACGCAGGTTAGGAACCGGCGATGAATTCCTCGAGGGCTTTGCGGGCGTCCTCGTCGCGCATCTGGCGCGGCGGAGACTTCATGAAGTAGGCGGACGTCTCGTAGAGCGGGCCGCCGATGCCCCGATCGAGACCCAGGCGGGCGCAGCGGATGGCGTCGATGACCACGCCGGCGGAATTGGGGCTGTCCCACACCTCCAGCTTCAACTCCACGTTCAGCGGGACATCGCCGAACGTCGTCCCCTCGATGCGGATGTGGCACCACTTGCGGTCCGCCAGCCACGGCACGTGATCGGAAGGGCCGACGTGCACGTCCGAGCCGGCCAGTTCGGTCTCGAGCTGGCTGGTGACCGCCTGGGTCTTGGAGACCTTCTTGGACTCCAGACGGTCCCGCTCCAGCATGTTAAGGAAATCGGTGTTGCCGCCGAAGTTGAGCTGGTACGTGCGATCCACCCGGACGCCGCGGTCCTGGAAGAGCCGCACGAGATTGCGGTGCACGATCGTGGCCCCGACCTGGGACTTGATGTCGTCGCCCACGATCGGCACGCCCCGGCGCCGGAATCGCTCGGCCCAGGACTCGTTGCCTGCGATGAAGACGGGCATGCAGTTGACCAGTGCGCAGCCTGCCTCGAGCGCCTGCTCGGCGTACCAGCGCGCCGCCTGCTCGGAGCCCACAGGTAGGTAGGACACGAGCACGTGGGTATCGGTCTCGCGCAGCACGCGGGCCACGTCCACCGGCGCCTGCGGCGACTCGACGATCACGTCGGACAGGTAGCGCCCGATGCCGTCGAGGGTCGGGCCACGCTGGACGATCACGCCCGTGGCCGGCACGTCGGAGAACACCACCGTGTTGTTCTGGCCCTTCCCAATGGCCTTGGCGAGATCCTCGCCGACCTTGTCCTGATCGACGTCGAAGGCGGCCGTGAAGCGCACGTCCCCGATGCCATAGCCACCGAGCACCGGATGCATGAGGCCGGGTATGTCCTCGTCGGCTCGGGCGTGCCGGTAGTACGTGACGCCCTGCACCAGCGACGAGGCGCAGTTGCCGACGCCGACGATTCCCACGTTGATCGTTCCCATGTCTTCCTCCAAGTGCCGGACGCCGCTGTGACGGTCAGGCTTACAGTTCGGTTGTGGATGCGGCTCGAGGAGCTCCGCCAAAGCGGGCTCGAGTTACCTACGTCCTGATGTCGAGACACCAATATATTAGATTCTTGGAACCTTGCAACTGCATCGATAGGTAAACACCTATAGGATCGTGGTCATGGTCGCGCACCGCCAGCGGCGACACCCCAGCGATCGCCGCCATGACCGTCCCGGAAACCCCCAGATGCCCGTGAACGTCAGCACCCGCTCCCTCGCCTACCTGCACAAGGTGGCCGAGCTGTTCTCCTTCACCGAGGCTGCCGAGGAGTTCGGGATCAGCCAGCCGGCTCTCTCGCAGAGCCTCTCGCAGCTCGAGCAGCGGCTCGGCGTGGTCCTGTTCGAACAGGACGGGCGGCGCAGGCGACTGACGGAGGCGGGTCGGACGGTGGCGGACTTCGCCTCGGAGGTGTTGGGGCGCGCCGGCGACCTGCAGACCTGGATCCAGGCGCATCACCACGGCGAGGTCGGGGAACTCCGGATCGGCCTTATCGACGCGGCCACCCTGTACCTGCTGCCCGACGCGCTGACGATCTTCCGCGAGACGTATCCGGATGTTGAGATGCGGCTTGTCGTGGACTCCTCGTCCGCCCTCTGCGATCGTCTGATGCGCTACGAACTCGACCTGGTCTTCGCCGTCGGGCCGCCCACGGCCGGGCTGATCGGCGAGCATCTCGGCACGGAGGAGCTACGCATCTACGCCCGTCGGGACGACGATCCGGCCGAAGTGGATCCCGGTCAGGTCGAGTGGGCGCTGCCGCCCGAAGGCTCGCGCACCCGGGCGCTGATCGACGCCGGCCTGGCCGAGCAGGGGATCGAGCCGGTGGTGACGCTCACGTCGCAGAATCCGGACGTGTTGCGCCAGGTTGCCGCGGTCGGGCTGGCTTGGACCGTCCTTCCGGAGGCGGTGGGCGGCGCGGACCCCGACCTCGTGGACGTGTCCGGGAAGGCTGTGGCGCACCGCCCGCTCGTCATGCTGCGACGGGAGTCCGCTCCACCCGACGCACGGGTGGAGGCCCTCAGCAGCCTCGCCCGCGACGTCGCCCGCCTCACGGGCGCAGCGACACCCGTGCGATGAGGTCCATCCCGAAGGCCGTCATGATCGCCAGGTACAGCAGCCCGGTGCCAGCCATCACCGCCGCGTAACGGCGGATCCGCAGCGCCGCGTCAGTGGCGCCAAGCAGCACCGCACTTCCCGCCGCGCACATCACCCAGTACCAGCCGAGGAAACCACCGAAGTCATCGTCGACGGCGCCTGTGAGGATCGAGACGACCCCCGTGGGCCACAGCAGCACCACCGTCTCGGCAACCCACAGAGCCATGCTCCAGCGCACGAGCTGCACCAGCGGCGCCCGACGCAGACCGGGCTGCACGAGATACCAGTGGCCCAGCAGCATGGCGTCGGAGACAGCCCCGAAGAAGAGCGCCCCCACGAGCACGCGGGCCACCGACAGCGCCACCGGTCCGCCCGCGACGACACCACCTGCCACGACGCCCACCAGCGCTACAACAGGGGCCGCCAGATCCAGTGCCGGAGGGAATACCGGGCCCTCCGGCGACTCGGGCTCGGCTGGTGGACGGCCGAGCATCGCCGCCACCCTCCTGCGGCGGCGCAGCGCGTCGGCGGTCTGCGCTGTGTCTGGCGCACCACGGCGCCGGAAGGACACGGTGAGCACCCCGAAGGCCACAGCAGCCGCTGCCAGAGCTGCCACGTCGCGCGCCGGGCGGAACCCGGCGGTGGTACCGATGATGCCGGCGAGAGCCGCCAAGGCGGCGTAGAGCGACCGCAGTAGCCACCCGTAGCCGGGCCCCACCTCACGTCGCCGCGTGGTCACCCACCCGAAGACGAGGCCGCCCGCAGCCCATTGCAGCAGGACGGTTGCGGCGTGGACCTCGCTCACCTTGGGCGCGGCGCACCGACCGAGCGGGCCGCTCCTGCGGCGTGATAGCTCGAGCGCGTCAGCGGGCTGGACTCGACGTGGCCGATGCCCAGTTCCCGTCCGATCTCCGCGAGTGCCTCGAACTCCTCCGGTGGCCACCACCGCATCACCGGCAGGTGGGCGCTGCTGGGGCGCAGATACTGGCCGATGGTGACGATGTCGCAGCCGACCCCGGCGAGGTCGGCCAGCGCCTCGGTCACCTCGGCGGCGGACTCGCCCAGGCCGACCATGATGGAGGACTTGGTCGTGAGTCCGGCGGCCTTGGCTCTCGCCAGAACCGCCAGGCTCCGGGCGTAGCCGGCGGAGGGGCGCACTGTCCGCTGCAACCGCGCCACGGTCTCGATGTTGTGGTTCAGCACGTCGGGGCGCTCGTCGAAGACGGTGGCGAGCGCGGTGGCATCGCCCTTGCAGTCGGGGATGAGCACCTCGGTGGTGACCGACGGGCGAAGCCGCCGGATCGCCCGGATGCAGGCCGCGAAGTGGGCGGCGCCGCCGTCGGGGACGTCATCGCGTGCGACCGCGGTCACGACCGCGTGGTCGAGTTCCATGCGGGCAACGGCGGCGGCAACCCGCTCGGGCTCGTCGGGGTCGAGGGGCTCGGGCCGGCGGGTGTCGATGAGGCAGAACCCGCAGGCACGCGTGCAGCGCTCGCCGCCGAGCATGAACGTGGCCGTGCCCTGCTCCCAGCACTCGTAGATGTTCGGGCAGCCGGCCTCCTCGCACACGGTCACCAGGTCGAGGTCGCGCATGTGCGATTTGATCCGGCGGAACTCCGGTCCGGTGCGCGCCACCACACGCATCCAGGAGGGCTTGCGCCCCGCCGCGACGGGAATCTCCAGCGCCCGCGACTCCCCCGTGACCGGAGTGGTCGGCGACAGCGGTTCCCCGCCGGCGGGGATCTCTTTCGGGCGCGACTCGTTCGCGACGGCTGCGAGGTCGGCCACGCCGGCCCGCCGGCGCCGGCCCGTTTGGGCGGCGACGTCGGCCCGGTCCCATCCCGCCGTCCCCCAGCGCTGCGTCGCTCGCGTCACGACGGCGTCGAGAACCTCGGGCATCGTGACCGCCACACCCTCGGCCACCAGCGACGTGACGGGATGCTCACGGATCCCGCACGGCACGATCCGACCGAACCAGCTCAGATCGGGGTCCACGTTGAGCGCGAACCCGTGCAGGGTGCGTCCCCGCCGCACGCGCACCCCGATGGCGGCGACCTTCCGGGGCCGCGCGCCGGTGGCGTCGAGCCACACCCCCCGGTGGCGCTCGAGTCTCCCCGCGCCGCCCAGCCCCAGGTCGGCGAGGACCTCGATGAGCAGGTCCTCGAGGCTCTCCACGTACGCCGCGGCTGCTCCGAGCCCACCGGAACGCGGACCGCCGAGCGTGAGAATCGGGTAGCCCACGAGCTGGCCGGGACCGTGGTAGGTGACATCGCCCCCCCGGTCGGTCCGGCACAACTCGGCTCCCGCAGCGGCGGGATCCACCAGCACGTTGCGCTGCTCGGCGTGGGGACCCATCGTGACGACGTGTGGGTGCTCCAGCAACAGGAGGTAATTGCGCGGGCTGTGGGCGTGCAGCCCGCGCTGCAGCGCCCAGGCCTCGTCGTAGCCGACCCGCCCGAGCCAGCGGACTGCCAGGTGCGCGGCCGCCACGACCTCAGACCGGACGGCATCGGCGGCGGAGCGCCGTACCGGCGCCACGCGACTCGCCACCGGAGCGGGCACCACTAGGCGATCTCGGCTTCCCAGTCCCGCGTCTGGATGATGTCCCGCAGACGATCCATGAACGCCGCCACGTAGGCCCCGTCGAAGGCCCGGTGATCCCACGCCAGTGCCAGCACCCCGACCGAGTGGATGGCGATGGCCTCGTCGCCCCGCTCGTCGGTCACGACGACCGGACGCCGGCGAATGCCGTCGGTCGAAAGGATGGCCACCTGCGGCTGATTGATGATCGGGAACTGCATCAGGGTGCCGTACTGGCCGGGGTTGGTGATGGTGAAGGTGCCCCCGGTGACTTCCGATGCCGAGAGTTCCTTGCGGCGGGCGCGGGCCGCCAGGTCGACCACCTCGCGGGCGATGGCCCGCAGTCGTTTCATCTCGGCGTCGCGGACGACCGGCGCCAGCAGCCCCTGGAAGTCCAAGTCGACGGCCACAGCGAGGTGCACGCTGCGGTGCACGACGAGGTTGGTGCCGTCGATGCTGGCGTTGATGTGCGGGAAATCGGCGATGGCATCGCAGGTAGCGCGAGCAATGAACGGGAGGTAGGTGAGGCTGAAGCCCTCCTGCGCGCGCCAAGCGGCCCGCGCCGTCCTGCGCACCCGCTCGACGCCCTCGAAGTCCACCTCCACGGCGGTCAGCACGTGCGGTGACGTGGCCTTGGAGGCGACCATGTGCCGACCGATCGTCTTGCGAATGCTGCTGAGCGGCACCATGAGCGGTCCCCCGGCGTCGGGCGCGCTCTCCTCGGCGGGAGCGGGAGTGCGCGCGGCTGCGGAGGGCGAGCCCGGCGTTTGGGCAGGGGCGCTGTGACGGTCGCGGATGATGCGCTCCACGTCGGCTCGGGTGATGCGGCCGCCCACGCCGCTGCCTTCGATGATCGAGACGTCGACGCCGTGCTCGTTGACGAGCCTGCGGACGACGGGCGACAGCAGTCGCGGCTCGGAGCGCTCCGCGGCATCCCCCGGCGGCATGTCGGGCGTCGCGGGTTCGGGTGCGGGAGCCGGCGCGGGCGCGGCAACAGCAGGCGGCGGCGCCACAGCGGGCGGTGGCGCAACAGCAGGCGGCGGCGCAGGCACCGCGGCAGGCGCGGGTTCGGGAGCGGCCGCCGCAGGGGCCGCCGCACTGTCGGAGATGACCGCCAGCAGCGTGCCCACCTCCACCGTCGCGCCCTCCGGCACCACCACCTCGGTCAGGACGCCGGACGCGGGTGACGGCACCTCGGAGTCGACCTTGTCGGTGGAGATCTCGAAGAGCGGCTCGTCGCGACGGACCTCATCGCCGACCCGCTTCATCCAGCGGAGGATTGTGCCCTCGGTCACCGTCTCGCCCAGTTGGGGAAGAACCACGTCCGCCATTTCGCCCGTCCTTGTGTGCTCGCTCGCCGCCCCTGGTGCCCGTACCCGGTTCTGAGCCGGGGATGGGCCCTCTGCCCCATTGACGATAGGGCAGCCAGCCCGTCCGTTCCGTCCGCCGGTGCCTCGCCTGCCGTGTTGCCGTACCTGAACGGCGCCCCGACGACCCGCTAGCCGTGGAGTGACCGGCCGGTCAGCGACAACACCGACTCGCCGAACAACTCGCTCAGCGTGGGGTGCGGCTGGATGAATCCGGCCACATCGGCCACGGTGGCCTCCCAGTTGACCGCCAGGTATCCCTGGCCCAGTTGCTCGGTGGCCCACGGCCCCACGAGGTGCACGCCCAACAGTCGCCCGGCCTCCCCGTCGGCGGTGCGCTCGGCCACCACTTTCACGAACCCGTCGGTGTCGCCCACGATCATGGCCCGGCCATTGGAGGCGTACCGGTGCTTGGACACCACGACGTCCCATCCGGCGTCGCGGGCGGCCTGTTCGGTGAGGCCGGCGAAGGCCACCTCAGGCCGGCAGTAGATGCACCAGGGAACGCCGCCGTAGTCCAGCGGCAAGGGCTCCTCGCCCAGCAGGTCCTGCACGGCGAGCATGCCCTCGGCAAACCCGACGTGCGCCAACTGCGGCGTGGCGACCACGTCGCCCACGGCATAGACGCCATCCTCGGCGGTGCGGCAGCTCTCGTCGACCTCCACGAAACCGCGCTCGTCGATCCGCACGGCCGTGCCGTCGAGACCCAGACCGTCGGTGCGGGGACGGCGACCCACACTCACGACGACCAACTCGGCGCGCACCTCCTCGCCGTCGCCATAGCGGACGGTCTGCGCCCCGCCGGACGGATCACTTCCGGCAACGCTCACGCCGGTATGGACCTTCATGCCCCGACGCTTGAAGGACCGCTCGACCTGCCGGCTCACATCGGTATCGGCCCCGGCGAGCAGCCGCGGCAAGGCCTCCAGCAGCGTCACCTCGCTGCCCATGTCGCACAGCATCGAGGCGAACTCGCAACCGATGGCGCCGCCGCCGATGACCACCGCGGTGGCCGGCACGGACTCGAGCGAGAGCAGTTCATCGGAGGTCACGACCTGGGTACCGTCGACGGTGAACCCGTCGAGCACACGGGGCACCGAGCCGGTCGCCAGGATGACATTGCGAGCGGTCAGCGTGGCGCTGCCGGCACCGCCGCTGACCGTGACCGTGCGGCCGGGCCCCAAGGCGCCGCTGCCGTCGTAGACGGTCACCTTGCGGCTGCCGAGCAGTTGCGCCAAGCCGCCGGTGAGGCGATCGATGATGCCCTGCTTGCGCTGCTGCGCCACCTCCATGTTTAGCGTGGGCGTCGACGTGGCGACACCGAACTCGGCCGCGTGAGCGACGGCCCGGAAGACAGCGGCCGTCTCGAGCAGTTCCTTGGCGGGGATGCAGCCCACGTGCAGGCACGTGCCCCCCAGCTTGGAGCGCTCCACCAGGCCAACGTCGAGCCCGGCGGCGGCGGCGTACAGCGCCGAGGCGTACCCCGCCGGGCCGCCGCCCACCACAATCAGATCGTGCGACGTCACCCGCTCATCCTACCGGTTGGCTCGCGGGGGCTCAGCGGGGCATCCCGCTAAGGCAGGTACTTGCGGGGGTTCACCGGTGCGCCGCCGATGCGCACCTCGAAGTGCAGGTGGGGGCCCTGGGAGAACCCGCTGTTGCCCACGTAACCCAGCACCTGGCCGATGGAAACCGTCTGGCCGGCCGACACGGCGAAGCCGTCCATGTGCCCGTACAGCGTGGTCATCCCGCCGCCGTGATCGACGATGATCGTGTTGCCGTAGCCGCCAATCCAGCCGGCGTAGTCCACCCGGCCCGACTCGGCGGAATGGATCGAGGCACCGAGAGCGCCGCCGACGTCGATGCCCTCGTGCATGCGCCCCCAGCGCGGCCCGTACTCGGAGGTCACCCGGTCGACCACCGGCCAGCGCACGGCGTTCGGCGGGATCACGACGCCGACGCCCGGGCAGTCGATCCAGGATCCGTCGCTGTCGAGCGGTTGGCGCGGCCTGTCGAAGCAGATCCGCTGGAGTCGATCCCGCTCGGCCGCCTCGAGTTCGATCTCGGCGACGCGCTCGGTCATGATTGCGTTGACCTCTGCCTGGGCCTGCTCGAGCGCCTCGATCTCGTCGTGCAACTGCCCGATCCGCGCCTGCAATTCGGCGTGCAGCACCGCCTGCAGGTCACGGTTACGGCTGGTCTCGACGAGGACCTGACTCTCCTGGCGAGCCAACTCCTCGATGCCGCTCTGTAGGGACTCCAGCGTCTCTCGGCGTTCGCCGATCTCGGCGACGGCGACATCGAGGCTCTCCAGCAGCACCTTGTCGTGCTCGCCCACCATGGTGAGGATCACGTGGCGGTTCTCCAGGTCCTGAACGTCGGTGATCTGCCACGACAGGGCGGTCCGGTGCTCGGTGGAGAAGATGTACATGTTGACGAGCCGTTCGGTCGCCAGCCGGCGTTGGGCGTCATAGGAGGCCTCGGCGCGCGCCAGCGCCCGCTCGGCTGCGGCGTGCAGGTCGGTCGTGAGGGCCTGGCGGGCGGCGATATTGGAGAGGCGAGTCTCCGACAGCGCCACCAACTCAACGGTGCGCGCCAGTTCGACTTCGAGTTCGGCAGTCGAGAGTCGGAGCGCGGCAATCTGCTCACCCGCACCGGCTTGTTCGGTACCGAGTTCTTCGAGCACCGCCCGTGATTGGTTCAGGTCCTCGTCGCCGGCGATCCGGTCCTGGAGGTACTGATTGTCGGCGGAGTCCTGGGCGCGGACGGGGAGGGTTGGCAGGAGGACAAGCAGGCAGGCGGCGAGAAGCCGCGCACGTCGAGACATCTGTAGTTCGAGAACTCACCCCACTTGCCATTGGTAACACTAGCAACAGTAGTACCCGGCAGCAACAGGCGACGCCACGACCGGCACCTCTCGAGATGCTGCTGACTCCTGCAACGGGAGAACCCGGTGACACGACGACTCGACGCGGGCCGCCTAAGCCTGAATCCACCGGTGGGGGGTGGGTTTGGCGGTGTTGGGGAGGGTTGGTTGCATCGCTCGGGTGGTTCGGGGCGTGTAGGTGGGCTGGTTTGGGCTGGTTTGTCGGTGTTGGGGCTGTCGTGCGTGTGGGGGCGTGTGGGGCCAGGACGGGTCGGTTCGGGGCGCGTGGGGCCGGTGGGGGGCCGCGGCGGTCGGGGTGATCGGCGGGTTTAGCAGAGTTGGGGGAGGGTGCGGATGTTGGTGAGTGCGGTGTGGAAGGTGGTTGCCCAGGGCCATCGGGCGGGGAGGCGCAGGATGGTGCGGCCGGCGTGGTTGACGAGACGCCCGGGTAGGGCCAAGAGGTGGTTGCGGACGGTGCGCCCGACGGTGAGTTTGTTGTTGTGGCGGACCTTGGCGAGGTGGCCGAGCCAGCGGTAGAGGTTGTGGGCCAGTGTGGCGCAGGTCAGCCAGGCGGCGTTGGCGGCGAAGTGTCCCGAGGGCAGGTGGGCGAGGCCGGTGCTTTCTTTGAGGTCCCGGATGGCCAGTTCGACGCCGGCGTGTTGGCGGTGGAACTTGTCGGCGGCAGCGGTGGTGTGGTCGGTTCGGTTGGTGGCGAAGGCGTGGTAGCGCCAGTGGGGCCACAGTTCGGCCTGGGTTTGGTCGGTGAGGCGGCTGCGGCGCACGACGACGCGGATCTTGCGCTTGTTGCCGCGGCGTCCGGCGACAATTGTGGTCTCCGCGACGTGCGCTTCGCCGCCGGCGCGATAGGCAATGGGCGCCCAGTCGTCGTCGGCAATGGCGCCGATGGCGGCTTTGACGTGGCCATATTGGGGGATCGTGATCGACCAGCGCACCCCCACGGCGTCGAGGCGGTCCACGAGGTCGTAGCTGAAGAACCCCGAGTCGGCGCGCACACACAGTGCCCCGGCGGCGCCTGCGCGCCGGGCGCGGGCGACGGTCTCGGCGACGAAATGCACATTGCCGTTCTGGGAGGACCCGCCGCGCAGGCGGGCGTGGAGGATCTCCCCGGTGTCGGCGCGCACGGCGACCAACGGGTGATAGCCCAGTTGTTTGGTGTGGCCGTAGGCGGCGCCGGCTTTGGTCGCCCCGGACACCTCGCAGACCGTGGAATCCACGTCGATGGTCACCGGATCCGCCCCGGGACCCGCACCCGCCGACCACGCCCGGCCCAACACCAACCCGGCGGCCTTGTCGAGTTGGCGGACGTGGCCCCACGTGAACGATCGCAGGAACACCCCGACCGTCAACGGCGCCGCCGGGCGAAAACCCAACACCGCACCCGTCGCGCCGGCGCGCAGACGATCGCACGTGATCGATGTGGGTGGCGCCCACCAGCATCGCCGCCACCAACGTCGCCACCTTCCGCCCCGGCGCCGCCGCACCGACACGTCGCCCCAGGCGAACCGTGGCGTCCACCAACGACGCCAAACCCAGCCGCCCCATCAACACCCCCGCCGCCACCAGGCCCGCATCGGCGACCAACGACTCGTCGTCGAAGACCACCCCGAACCGATCAATCTTGCGCGATACTCCACTCACACGAAGTGCCTCCCGATCTGGGCCACAGCCGCTATCACTTACGGCCATTCTCCCAGGTCAGCGAGGCACTTCCCCGCATTTACACCCCCAAACACACACCCCCATCGGTGGATCCAGACTAAGTCAGCGAATCAGGAGTTGGAACGCGAACGCCACCAGGATCGCCAGCCCGCACAGCAGACTCAGAGCGATCAACAGCCTCGTGCTCACCGCGGCGACGCTAGCGGCGACCGGTCCCGTAGCGTGGCCCGCAGGAGGCACCGTGAACCACTCGAGCGACAGGCCCATCGTCATCGCCGGGTCGAGCGGCCTCATCGGTCGCGCTCTGTCGACCGAACTCCGTCGGCAGGGTCGAGCCGTGCGCCGGCTGGTGCGCCGGCCCGCCGTGGCCGATGACGAGATCACCTGGGATCCGGCCGCCGGTGCTCTGGACGGCGCCTCTCTGGAGGGCACCGAGGCCGTGATCAATCTGGCAGGGGCCGGCATCGGCGACCGGCGCTGGACGCCGGCTCGCAAGCAGGTGCTGCGCGATAGCCGCGTGGGTGCCGCCGCGCTGCTGGCCGCGACGGTGTCGGGCCTGTCACGGCCGCCCGAGGTGATCCTCAGCGCCTCGGCCATGGGCTTCTACAGCGAGCGCGGCGAGACCATCGTGACCGAGAACACCGGGCCCGGCCGGGGATTCCTGGCCGAGTTGTGCCAGGAATGGGAGGCAGCGGCCCAACCGGAGGTCGCCGTGCGAACCGTGCTGCTGCGCACCGGTGTCGTCCTGTCCGCCGACGGGCCGTTCCTGCGCCGGCAACTGCCGCTATTCAGGCTTGGCCTGGGCGGGCGCCTGGGCCCCGCCGACCGGTGGGTGAGCTGGATCTCGCTGACCGACACGATCGCCGCCATCTGCCACCTTCTGCACAGCGACGTATCGGGTCCGGTGAACCTCACCGCACCCAACCCGGTGACGAACGCGGAGTTCACCCGCGCTCTGGGGCAAGCGCTGCGCCGCCCCGCGGTCCTGCCCGTACCGCTCCTGCTACCGAGCCTTCTCATGGGCTCCGAGGCGGTGGCCGGCCTGACACAGAGCGTCCGGGTCGTGCCGGAAGTGCTGCTGGCGGACGGGTACACGTTCACCCATCCCGACGTGTCCGGCGCCCTGGCGGCAGCCCTCGATCGCGGCGTGCCGCCAGAAGGAACCCGGTAGTTCGCCGGAACCACCGGGCCGGGAGGGTCAGCCCCTGCCGCCGGGCAGCACTCGGTAGGCGTCGTAGACGTTGTCGACCCGGCGCACCGCGTGGAGCACCGACGACAATTGCGCCCCGTCGGAGAGCTCCATCTCGAAGCGCATGATCGAAGCTCCGTCGGCGCCGGCACGGGCGTTCACCGAGATGATGTTCGCCTGCTGCTCCGACACGGCCACAGCCACGTCGCGAAGCAATTGCGCCCGGTCGAGCGAGCGCACCTCGATCGCGGCGGTGAAGACCGTGGAGACCCCCTCCTCCCACTCCACGTCCATGATCCGCGCCGCCTCACCGTCGCTGCTGAGAGCCACGGCGTTGGCGCAGTCCGCCCGGTGGATCGACACACCGCGGCCCCGGGTCACGAAGCCGATGATCTCGTCTGGCATCACCGGCGTGCAGCACTTGGCCAGGCGCACCCACACGTCGCCGAAGCCCTCCACATGCACGCCCGCCCCGCCGGATCGCTTGGGCGAGGTCCGGGGCGGTCGCAGGGCGGTGGTCGAGACGCGTTCGGCAGCATGCCGGTGCTCGCCGTCCTCGCCGCGCAAACGACGGCCGACCCGCTCTACGACCGAGTGAGCCGACAGGTGGTGCTCGCCGACCGCCACGAACAGCGCATCGGTGTCGTCGTAGTGCAGCTCGCTTGCCACGTTGCGCAACGTCTCGGAACGGATAACCGGGGCGATCGGCAGGGACTCCCGGCGCAGCTCGGCGGTGATCTCGTCGCGGCCCCGGTTGAGGGCCTCGGTGCGCCGCCCCCGCGTGTGCCACTGGCGGATCCGTGAGCGCGCCCGGCTTGTGGCGACGAACTGCAGCCAATCCAGTGACGGGCCGGCGTCGGCGTCCTTGGAGGTCATGACCTCAACGGTGTCGCCCGTGGAAAGTTTGGTGGTCAGCGCAACGAGGCGGCCGTTGACGCGTGCACCGATGCAGCCGTGCCCCACCTCGGTGTGAATGGCGTAGGCGAAGTCCACCGGGGTCGCCCCCACCGGCAGGGTCACCACGTCACCCTGAGGCGTGAAGACGAACACCTCGTCGTGCTCGAACTCGACCTTGAGATTGCCGAGGAACTGCTCGGGGTCGTCGCTCTCCTCGGACCAGTCGATGATCCGGCTCAGCCAGGCCAGGTCGCCACCGCTCTCCTCCTTGTAGTCCCAGTGAGCAGCCACACCGTGCTCAGCCCGAGAATGCATCTCCCGCGTCCGGATCTGCACCTCCACGACCTTGCCCTGCGGGCCCACCACCGCCGTGTGCAGACTCTGGTACAGGTTGAACTTGGGCATGGCGATGTAGTCCTTGAAGCGCCCCTGCAGCGGCTTCCAGATGGCGTGGACGGCGCCCAGCGCCGCGTAACAGTCCCGCACGTTCTCGGTGATGATCCGGATGCCCACCAAGTCGTAGATGTCGCTGAAGTCGCGGTTCTTCAGCACCATCTTCTCGTAGATGCTCCAGAGGTGCTTGGGCCGGCCGGTCACCTCGGCCCCGATGCCCAGTTCGAGGAGCCGTCCCTCCACGGTGACCACGAGTTGCGCCAGGTAGAGGTCGCGTTCGGGATCCTGTTCGGCCACCAGGTGATCGATCTGGGCGTACCACTTGGGGTGCAGGGCGGCGAAGGACAAGTCCTCCAGGCGGCTCTTCAGTTCCTGCATGCCGAGGCGGTGCGCCAGGGGCGCGTAGACGTCAAGCGTCTCGCGCGCCACCTGCTGCTGCTTCGCCGGCGAGAGAGCCGCCAGCGTGCACATGTTGTGGAGCCTGTCGGCCAGCTTGATGATGAGGACTCGCAGATCCTTGGCCATCGCCACCAGCATCTTGCGCAGCGAGGCGGCCTGATGGCGTTCACGGGTCGTGAACTCGACGCGGTCCAGCTTGGTGACGCCGTCGACGATCTTGGCAACCTCGGAGCCGAACTCGGCCTCGACGCCGGCCAGCGTGCGGTCGGTGTCCTCGATGACGTCGTGCAGCAGGGCAGCCGCCACGCTCACGTCGTCGAGACCGAGACGGGCGACTATGCGGGCCACGTTGAGCGGGTGCTCCACGAAGGGCTCGCCCGACTTGCGTCGCTGGGCGCGGTGGGCGCTCGCCGCCCAGGAGTAGGCCCGCTCGATCAGTTCGGTGCCGGCGTTGGGATAGCGCGCCGAGTACTCCGCCAGCAGCGAGGTGATCGGCCCGGCGGCGGGGTGCCCCCGCCACGGCTGCAGCGCGCCCCACGTAGGCGCGCCCGCCAACTCGGCGACGGGCACCTCAGCGGTCACCCCGACGCTCATGCTTCGAACGCCACGATTCGCCTGTGCCTCACGCCAATAGCATCGCAGAGCGAGCGCACGATCACCCGCCGCTGCCTAGGTGTAGGCGAGCAACGACTCCACGCGCAGGCCCTCCAGGCGGCTGCGGCCGCCGAGGAACGCCAACTCGACGAAGAAGGCACAGCCCACGACCCGCCCTCCGGCGCGTTCAACCAGGTCGCACGTGGCCCGAGCGGTGCCGCCGGTGGCCAGCACGTCGTCCACGATGAGCACCCGCGCCCCCGGGGCGAAGGAGTCCACGTGCATCTCGAGCCGGTCGGTCCCGTACTCCAGCTCGTATTCCACGCCGACGACCGCCGCCGGCAGCTTGCCCGGCTTGCGGACCGCGGCGAACCCGGCACCGAGGCGCTCGGCCACGGGGATGCCGAAAATGAATCCGCGGGCCTCCGCGGCGGCCACCGCCTCCACCCCGGCCACGGCGAATGGCTCCGCCAGGGCGTCGGCACAGGCCGCGAACGCTGCGGGGTGGCCCAGCACGGGCGTGATGTCCTTGAAGCCGACGCCGGCGACGGGGAAGTCCGGGATCTCCCGGACCAGCTCCCGCCACAGGGCCTCGTTGTCGCCGGCGCTCATCGCGTGGGTGTGTCCATGTCCGAGAACCTCACCGGTTCCCTCACTTGCGCCGCTTCTTGGCCGGCCGCGCCGGATGGGTGCGAGTGGTCGTCACCCCTGACCTCCCGACCGGTCCGCTGCCTGCAGCACGCCTGGCACGCGGCGCGGCGTCGGTGGGGCGGCGCTCCGGCGGGGACTGCTGACCCGGCCGCTCGCCGCTGACCCAGACGTGCAGCCAGGCCACCAGCGGCGCCGCCACGAACAGCGACGAGTAGGTGCCGGCCAGCAGACCCACCAGCAGGGCGATCGAGAACTCCTGCAGCGTGACCGCCCCGAGCACGAAACGGCCGAGGATCAGAATCGACAGGACCGGCAGCACCGAGGTGATGGTGGTGTTCACCGAGCGCATGAACACCTCGTTGACCGACCGCGTCACGATCTGGAAGTACGGGTCCTTGCGGGTCCGGGCGTTCTCGCGGATCTTGTCGAAAACGACCAGCGTGTCGTACAGCGAGTACCCCAGGATGGTGAGGAAGGCGATGACGGTTGCGGGCGTCACCTCGAACCCGAACAGGGCGTAGAAGCCGACCGTGACGACGATGTCGTGTCCGACGGCGACGAGGGCCGCCAGCGCCATCTTCCACTCCATCCGCAGCCAGATGTAGACGGCGATCACGACGAAGAACACGATGAGGGCGCGCTGCGCCTTGCTGGTGATCTGCGCGCCCCACGACGGGCCCACGGCCGAGAACGAGATGTCGTCGGGATCGACGCCGGCTAGGTCGGCCAACACCTGCTTGACGGCGGCGACCTCGGCGGTGTTCGTCTCGGCAACCTCTGCCCGCACCCGCACGACCCCCCCGGCGAGTTGCTGGATTCGGGCGTCGGGCTGCCCGACGGACGCCAGCGCCTCACGGACCTCGGCAATCTCGATGTCGCCCAGCGGTGCCTCCCAGGAGGCTCCCCCTTCGAACTCGATCCCCATGTTCAGGTCCCGGAAGATCCAGGCTCCCCCGGCGATCAGGAGCACCACGACCGAGAGCACGACCGAGCGCCGCCAGAGGTGGGCGACGTCCAGGTTCACCTGGTTGGAGTACATACGCCGCAGGACGCCACGGGCTCCGGTCGCCGAACCGCTCACGACCCCTCCTCCGTCTCCGCGGCGGCTGCGACCACCGTCGCCATTCCCACGAGGCCTGGCCGCCGCGCGCACCAGTGGGCCAGCCGGCGCACCACAGGTCGCAGGAAGAAGTAGGTGGCCACGAGGTCCAGGATGGAGGCAATGGCCAGAATGGCGGCGAAACCCCGTACCGAGCCGATGGTGAGCAGCCAGAGGATGCCCGCACCGATGAGCGTCGCCAGGTTGGCCCAGAAGATCGTCCGGAACGCCACGGGGAACGCCTGGTCGACCGAACTGCGCAGCGTCCGCCCGCCCAGCACGTCCTCCTTCAGGTGCTCGAAGTAGATGACGTTGGAGTCCAGGGACACGCCGATCGCCACGATCAGACCGGTCACGCCGGCCAGTGTCAGGGCCAGACCCTGCGTGGCGGACAGGAACGACACCACCACCCACAACAGCACGCCCGAGACCGCCAGGCTGCCGAGCGCAACCAGCCCCAGCAGCCGGTAGTACGCCAGCATGTACAACGCCACGAGCGCCAGACCCACGATGCCGGCGATGACCCCGGCCCGCAGGGCGTCACGGCCGAGCGTGGCCGACACCGTGCGCACCAGCCCGCTCTCGGCGGGGTCCTCGAACTCCATCGGGAGGGCGCCGTAGTCCAACACCAGGGCCAGATCACGGGCCTCGGTCTCGTTGAAGGCGCCCGTGATGTTGATCCGGTCGCGCTCGAAGGCCCGAGCGTTGACGACCGGCGCCGATTCGACGACGTGGTCCAGCACGATCCCCAACTGTCCGGTTGGACACCGCACGGGGTCGGGCGACTCGTAGTAGCAGGTTTGGGCGGCCTCATTGAACCTGCCGATTCCCTCGGGACCTTCGAGGGCGGTCACCTGCACGTTCCACTGAGCGAACTCGAGGACCGCCACGGCGCTCTCGAGGGAGGCGCCGGTGGTCAGCGCCGGTCCCATCAGGAAGTGGTACACCCGGCCGGTGGCGTCGGGCGCGCTGGGGAGGATCACGGCGACATCGGCGTCGTCGGCGGAGGGATCGGTGAGAGTGCCCTCGTACAGGTCCTCGACGGTCAACTCGTCCCCGGTGTCGTCGGCGGCATCGCTCCCGTCCGCGCCCGACTCCTCGACGGCTGCCTTGTAGGCCTCGATCTGCTCGCGGGTTATCGCCTGGGCGAGCACGGGCCTAAAGCGCAACTCGGCCGTCTGGCCCACGAGCGCGATGGCCCGATCCTGATCGTTCACGCCCGGCAACTGCACGACGATGTTGCCGCCCTGGCGGGTGATGTCGGGCTCGGCCACCCCGAGCGCGTCGACGCGGTTGCGGATGATCTCGAGGGCCTGGTCCAGCGCCTCGGGGGTGACTTCGGACTCGTCGGGCACCGGGCGCAGCACAACCTCCACGCCGCCTTGCAGGTCGAGCCCCAGCAGTGGCTGCTGGTGGGTCACGAGATTCCCGACCAGAAGCCCGATGGTCAGGGCCAGGATGCCGAGCAAGGAACGGTTCGCGCGCATCGCAGACAGGAGGCGCTGCATTGTCTAACTCAGGTTCCGCATCGTCGGGAAGACTGCAAACCAGCTGGTGGCGAGGGAGCGCACGGGCGTGCAGGAAGGAGCGTCACCACCGACCGAATCTCACCAACGAAGGGCTCAGCTCGAGTCGCCGTCCCACTCCTCGTGGTAAGTGATCCGCTCGGTTATGGAGTCTCGCGTGACCTTGACGCGGACATTGTCGGCGATGTCCACGAAGACGGTCTGCTCGTCGAAGCTGGCGATGCGGCCGTACACCCCGCTGGACATCACCACCTCGTCGCCGACCTCGAGCTTCGACAGCATCGCGCGGCGGTTCTTCGCCCGCCGCTGCTGCGGCCGCAGCAGCACCAGCCAGAGCAGAACCATGATGATGATGAGCGGGAAGAAGCTGCCGAGCCCGCCGCCGCCATCCCCGCCGGTCGCGCAGGCCTGTGCAACGAACAGGATCAGAAGAAGTAGGAAGCTGCGCACGTCACCCGCCTTGTGAGTCGGTTACTGGTCGCGTCGACGCCGGATCGAACTGGCCGAGGCGCTCAAGGCTAGCCCGTCGCCGCTGACCTGACGATCCCCCTGCGCGCTTGCGCCGCCAGGGACTCAGAGTTGCCACGTGGCGCGCACGCCGGCTGCGTGGCTCTCGAAGCGGCCCTCGGTAATGGCCCGGCGCGTGGCCCGCATCAGGTCGAACAGCCAGGCCAGGTTGTGCAGGCTGAGGATGCGAGTGGCGGCCGTCTCGCCGACCATCAGCAGGTGGCGCAGGTAGGCACGGGACCAGCGGCCGGCGGGATCGCCCTCGAGTGCCGGATCCAGCGGCCCGTCGTCGCGGGCGAACCGGGCGTTGGTCAGGTTGAGCCGCCCCTCGGAGGTCAGGGCGGTGCCGTGGCGGGCCAGGCGAGTGGGGAGGACGCAATCGAACATGTCCACGCCGACACTCACAGCCTCGATGATGCTGAGCGGATCCCCCACGCCCATGAGGTAGCGGGGCCGGTCTGCGGGCAACGACTCGGTGGTGGCATGCAGCGGCTCGAGGCGCTCGTGGCGCTCCTCGCCCACCGAGAGCCCGCCGATGGCGTACCCCTCGAAGCCGATCTCGAGCGTCCGGGCGGCGCTTCGGCGCCGAAGCTCGACGTCGGTTCCCCCCTGCACGA
Organism: Acidimicrobiales bacterium; assembly: GCA_963668565.2. Taxonomy (GTDB): domain Bacteria; phylum Actinomycetota; class Acidimicrobiia; order Acidimicrobiales; family CATQHL01; genus VXNF01. The sequence continues at coordinate 1,550,196 of CAXXMX010000010.1, read as the reverse complement.
TGCCGAACTGCGCCTGCGTCGGCGCGGCGACCGACCGGTGCGCGGTACGGGCACGGGCCGCCCAGACCGCGGTCCTCTCCACGGCGGCCTCGACGGTCGGGCGCGGTGACGGCAGTGGCGGGCACACGTCCAGGACCATGGCGATGTCCGACCCCAGGAGCGCCTGTACCTCAGCGGCTCGTTCCGGTGTGAGCCTGTGCGTGCTGCCGTCGTACGTGGACCGGAAGGTGGCGCCCTCGTCATCGAGCTTCGGCTCCAGGCTCATCACCTGGTAGCCGCCGGAGTCCGTGAGGATGTGACCCGACCAGTCCATGAAGCGGTGCAGACCGCCACGATCGGCGATCAACTCGGCCCCCGGGCGCAGCATGAGGTGGTAGGTGTTGGCGAGCACCACGTCGGTCCCGAGATCCTCGAGGTCGGCGCTGGTGAGGGTTCGCACCGCCCCGCGGGTGCCGACAGGCATGAACGTCGGCGTGGCGAAGTCCCCCCGCGGCGACCGGACGACGCCGGTGCGGGCACCGCCGCAGCGGGCGGTCTCGGTGAAGCTCAGCACCTCATCCCTCAGCACCTGCTGACCAGCACCTGCTGACCAGCATGGCGTCGCCGAAAGAACCGAACCGGTAGCCGTCCCCGAGGGCGGTCTCGTACAGCCGGCGCCAGCGGTCACCCACGAAGGCACACAGCAGCGACAGCAGGGTGGAGCGCGGCAGGTGGAAGTTGGTGAGCAACACGTCGGTGACGGCGAAGGTGTGACCGGGACGGATGAAGAGGTTGCTGGACCCCGCCAGCGAGCCGGTGACAGCCGCCGTCTCGAGAGCCCGCACAGCCGTCGTGCCCACCGCCACGACCCGGCGAGCCTGCCGGCAGGCCGCCCAGGTGTCGGGAGGTATCTCGTACCGCTCGCTGTGCATCACGTGGTCCTCGAGCCGCTCGGCGGTCACGGGGCGGAACGTGGCGACGCTGATGCCCAGGTCGAGACGAACCACACCGATCCCGGCCGCGGCGATACCGGCCAGCACCTGCTCGCTGAGATGCAGGCCCGCGGTGGGCGCCGCGGCCGAGGTGGGGTGCCGGGCGTAACCGTCTGGTAACGCTCGGGAGCGACCGGGCGGTGGACGTACGGGGGCAGCGGCACCTCGCCGAGGTCGTCGAGCAGAGCGTCGATGCTGCCATGGGCCAGGGCGGTGACAACGCGGCGACCGTCGGGGGCGGCGGCGCCGACCATCAGCACGTCACGCCCGGCGGCATCCTGCAGCAGGGACTCGGGCGGTACGCGGCGACCGGGTCGGACCAGCGCCTCGGCCACCGGGGCGGGGCCGGGCGTGATCACCAGCACCTCCACACGTCCGCCGGTCGGCTTGCGCAGGTGCATGCGGGCCGGCGCCACGCGCGTCTCGTTGACGACGACGTCACCGGGGCGCAGCAGGTCCGGCAGGTCCCGCACCCTCCGGTGGGCGACTTCGCCGCCGCCGGGACGGTCGACGAGCAGCCGGGCGTCGTGGCGGGGCTCGGTAGGTTCCTGCGCCACCGCCTCCGGTGGCAGCAGGTAGTCGAGTTCGCGAGTCCGCATCAATTGAACAGGCTGGTCGGACTCTCGGCGTCGGGGGACTCACCCGCCGCCGGCCTCTCGGGCGGCTCGAGTCCCAGGTGCCTCCAAGCGGCCGGCATGGCCACCCGCCCCCGCGGCGTGCGCATGATCAGTCCCTGCTGGATCAGGAACGGCTCGTACACCTCCTCGACGGTCTCGGGCGGCTCGCTGACGCTGATGGCCAGCGTGGACAGACCCACCGGCCCCCCTCCGAAGGCCCGACACAGCGCGTCCAGCAAGGCGCGATCCTGGCGGTCCAGCCCGCGGATGTCCACGCCGAAGACGGCCAGGGCCTCGTTGGCTGTGGCCTCGTCGATGTGCCCGTCGCCCTCCACCTGGGCGAAGTCCCGCACGAGGCGCAGCAGCCGGTTGGCGATCCGGGGTGTGCCCCGCGCCCGCCGGGCGATCTCCGCGCCCGCCTCCGGCGTCATCTCCACCTCGAGGATCCCGGCGGTGCGCTCCACGATCTGCTCGAGTTCGCTGGCCGGGTAGAAGTCCAGCCGGGCCGTGAAGCCGAAGCGGTCTCGCAGCGGGCCGGTTATCAGCGAGGTTCGCGTTGTGGCGCCGATCAGCGTGAAGCTCGGCAGGTGGAGGGGGATCGAGCGGGCCGCCGGTCCCCTGCCCAGCACGATGTCCACCCTGAAGTCCTCCATCGCCGGGTACAGCACCTCTTCGACGGCACGGCTCAAGCGATGGATCTCGTCGATGAACAGCACGTCGCCCTCGCCGAGCTTGGTGAGGATGGCCGCCAGATCGCCGGCACGCTCCAGCGCCGGACCCGAGGTGGTCTGCTGTGCCACCCCCATCTCGACGGCCACGATTCCCGCCAGGGTGGTCTTGCCCAACCCCGGCGGCCCGGCGAACAGCAGGTGCCCGACCGTCTGGGCACGCTCGCGGGCGGCACCGCAGACGATGCCGAGGTGACGCTTCAGCTCGGTCTGTCCGACGAAGTCCGCCAGCCGAGCCGGCCGGATCCCGAGGCGGTTGACGCGCTCCTCGCTCTGCTCACCGGTGTCGGCACCCGCCGCCAGCACCTCGGTCCGCATCGACCCTCCGCCGCTCACCCTGGCCGCCGTGACACGGCGGCTAGCGGGCGCCCGAGAGCTGCCGCAGCGCCTCGCGCAGCAACTCCGAGACGTCCCCGTCGGCAGGCATCCCGGCCACCACCCGGTGCACCTCGTCGTCGCGGTACCCCAGCTGCCCGAGCGCGGCCCGCAGGTCGCTGTAGGTGCCGCCACCCGGCGCGCTCGGCACGGGGGCGGTCACCGCGAACTCCGACACACCGAGGCGCGCCTGCAGCTCGACCAGCAGGCGCTGCGCCGTCTTGGCCCCGACCCCGGGCACCAGGCACAGCGCGTCGAGATCGCCGGCCGCCAGCAGCTGCTGGAGGGCCGCAGGGTCGTGGACGCCGAGGATGGCCAGGGCCAGGGTGGGTCCCACGCGGTTGGCCCCCAGCATGGCTTCGAAGCAGCGCAACTCGACGGGTGAGTTGAATCCGTAGAGGGTCTCGGCGTCCTCACGCACGTAGTGATGGACGTACAGCAGGACCTCCGAACCCACCGAGCCCACGGCGCGGAGAGTGGCCTCCCCCACCGTGACCCGGTAGCCGACGCCTCCCACCTCCACCAGTACTTCGTCGAGATGACGGTCCAGCAGACGACCGCGCAGCGAGCCGATCATCGCGTCACCGTCACCGTCGCGACGCCGCGGGAGCGGGCGACTGCGCCAGGTGGCACAGTGCCACCGCCGCGGCGTCGGAGACATCGGCGGGGCGCAGCGGCTCGGACAAGCCGAGCAGCATCTGCACCATCCGGGTCACCTGCTCCTTGTCGGCGGCGCCGTCGCCGCAGACGGCCAGCTTGACCTGGTTCGGCGAATATTCGACCACCTCGCAACCCGCCGTCACCGACTCGGCCATCACCACGCCGGCCGCCTGGCCCACGCTCATCGCCGTGCGCACGTTGACCTGGAACAGCACCCGTTCGATGGCCACCACCGCCGGCGCGAACTCAGCGAGGAGACCGCGGATCTCCTGCTGCAGCGCCGCCAGACGCACCGGCACCGGGTCGTGCGGCGGGGTCGTGATCACGCCCGCCGCCACGGCCCGGGTCGATGCGCCACGGCCGGACAGGCAGCTGTAGCCGCAGCGCGACAGGCCCGGGTCGATACCGAGAACGAACACTCGTACGAGGTTAGACGGATGCCGCCAGAACCTGAAGGATTTCGTCGGGGATGTCGAAGTTCGAGTACACGCCCTGCACATCGTCGTGATCGTCCAGCTCGCCGACGAGACGCAGGACCGCCCGGGCCTGCTCGGTCGAAGACACCGACACCGCCTGCGTCGGCAGCATGGTGGTCTCGCCGGACTCGATGCCGATACCGGCGGCCTCCAGCGCCCCGGTCACCTCCGGCAGGTCGGCGGGGTCGCACGTCACCCGCCAGCTGTCGCCCTCGTCGATGATGTCCTCCGCTCCGGCGTCGAGGGCGGCAAGCATCAACTCCTCCTCGTCGACCGATCGGGCCACCGAGATCACGCCGCCGCGGCGGAACTGCCACGCGACCGCGCCCGGCTCCGCCAGCGAACCCCCGTTGCTCCTGAACAGCGAGCGGATCTCCGAACTCGTGCGGTTGCGGTTGTCGGTCAGCACCTCCACGTAGAGCGCCACGCCCGCCGGCGCATAGCCCTCGTAGGTGAACGGCTCGTAGGCGACCCCCTCCAGCTCACCGGTGCCCCGCTTGATCGCCCGCTCGATCGTGTCGAGCGGCACGGAGGCGTCGCGCGCCTTCTGGTACATGGTGCGCAGCGTCGGGTTGGCATCCATATCACCGCCACCGGCGCGCGCGGCCACCTCCACCTGGCGGATGAGGCGGGCGAAGAGCTTGCCCCGGCGCTTGTCGGCGGCACCCTTGCGGTGCTTGATCGTCGCCCATTTGGAATGACCCGACATCTACAGCACCATCTCGCAGAACATCCTGTGCAGGCGCAGATCGCCCGACAGCTCCGGATGGAAGGTGCAGCCCCAGACACTTCCCTGGCGGCACAGCACGGGATGGCCGTCGAGGCGAGCGAGAACCTCGACATCGGGGCCGGTTCGCTCCACGATCGGCGAGCGGATGAAGATCGCCATCATCGGCGCCGGGCCCAGAGCCGCCACCGGCAACCGGGCCTCGAAGGACTCGGTCTGGGGACCGTAGGCGTTGCGGCGCGCGCTGATGTCGAGAGCGCCGAAGCACCGCTGGTCGTCCCTTCCGTCGGCGACCTCGGCGGCGAGCAGCAGCAGGCCGGCGCATGTGCCGAGCACTCCCATCCCGCCGGCGAGTCGCTCCGCCAGCGGCTCGGTGAGACCGTTGGCGTCGAGCATCATGGAGATCGTCGTGGACTCCCCGCCCGGCAGGATCAACCGGTCCACGTCGGCGAGTTCGTCGGGCCGCCGCACCGCCACCGCCGCCGCCCCGACGCTTCGCAGCGCCGACAGGTGCAACTCGGTGGCGCCCTGCAGCGCCAGCACACCGACCTTCACAGGCCGCCCTTCACCAACCGCGCTCGGCCAGGCGGGTCTCCAGACCCCCGAGCTCGAGGCCCGGCATCGCCGCGCCCAGCCCGCGGCTGACCTTCAGCAGGATGGCCGGATCGTCGAAATTGGTCGTTGCCTCGACGACGGCCTTGGCTCGAGCCGATGGGTTGTCGCTCTTGAAGATCCCCGAACCGACGAACACCGCCTCGGCACCCAGTTGCATCACCAGGGAGGCGTCGGCAGGCGTGGCGATACCGCCGGCGCAGAACATCGGCACGGGCAGGCGCCCCGTCCCGGCGGTCTCGCGCACGAGCGCCACCGGCGCCTGCAGCCGCTTGGCCCAGTCGAACAGTTCGGCGCTGTCGGCGACGCTGATCCGGCGGATGTCGCCGATGATGGAACGCAGGTGCCGCACAGCCTCGACGATGTTGCCCGTCCCGGCCTCGCCCTTGGAGCGGATCATCGCCGCACCCTCCGAGATCCGTCGCAGGGCTTCGCCGAGGTTGGTGGCGCCGCACACGAACGGCACCGTGAACTGCCACTTGTCGATGTGGTGCGCCTCGTCGGCGGGTGTCAGCACCTCGCTCTCGTCGATGTAGTCCACGCCGAGGGCCTCGAGGATCTGCGCCTCGGCAAAGTGGCCGATGCGGGCCTTGGCCATCACCGGGATGGTGACCGCCTCGGTGATGGACTCGATGATCTCCGGAGGGCTCATGCGCGCCACACCGCCGTCACGGCGAATGTCGGCGGGGACACGTTCCAGAGCCATGACCGCCACCGCTCCGGCGTCCTCGGCTATGCGGGCGTGTTCGGCGGTGACGACATCCATGATGACGCCCCGCTTCAGCATCTCGGCGAGGCCGCTCTTGACCCGCATCGTGCCCTGTGCCCGCCCCAGGGGAGCAGGCGGGGTGATCGAGGTGGATTGCTGGGACTCGCTGGCGGTGGAAGTCATTCCTCCAGTGTAAGGCGGTGCGGTTGGCTCAGGGACGGCGACCGCCGGCGCGCCTCGGTGCGTCCCGTTCATCCCTTCGCCGGCCGCTCACAGGTCGCCGAGCACCGTGATTCGGTCATCGATACCGATCCTCTGGCCGCCCGGCCCGCGGGCCTCGTGGATCCAGAGGTGGCGGATCGCCGGCGAGCGCCGCCGCAGCCCCCCGGTGGTCTCGCCCATGTGCCGCAGGGCGCCCGCCACGCCGGGCGGGAAGCGGGTCAGCTGCGCGGCGGCGACATCCGCTGCCACGACCCGGGACCCGTCGAGGTACCGGGAGGCCAAGGCAACGCCCGGCGGTCCGCCGAGCAGCGCCAGCGAGGCCAGATGCGTGTCGCGGCGCGCGGTGCCGTCGGCGATACGCGCCAGCAGGTGGGCCAGCGTTCCCTCCATCTCGACCGGCGACAGGGAGTGCAACAGCCCCGTCGTCACGGCGATGGTTGAGGTGCGCGGGCCCCGCCCGTAGGCGAGTGCGGTGGGCGCCTCGTCATCGATCACCGCCAGTTGCGGCACCGGCAGGCCGGCACCGAGTCCGAGCGCCTCGACGCACACGGCGAGCCGCTCGGACTCGAACCCATCCGGGGGACGCGCGCCGGCGAGGCGACCCACGATCTGCCCCGAAGCCAGCACGCCGGCGGCGACCACGACCGCCAATGCGACTCCGGCGGCAATGACGATGATGACTGTTGTCATGCCAGAACCCTCCGGTAGACGGCCTCGTAGCGCTCGGCGAGGCGGTCCATCGAGAACTGCTCCGCCCGCTCGATACCCCGCAGCACCAGATCGCCCGGCGTCGCCAGCGTCTGCCGGAGCGCGTCGGCGAGGCGCTCGGTGTCACCGGGCGGTACCAGGGTGGCCTCGATTCCCGGTCGCGCCACGCGGGCGTAGCCGGGGATGTCGCTGGCCACGATGGGGGTCTCCGCCGCCATCGCCTCGAGCAGCACCACGCCGAAGGACTCCCCTCGCAGCGACGGCGCGCAGAAGACGTCGGCTCCGCAGAGGCGGCTGATCTTCTCCTCCTCGCTGAGGCGACCCAGCCAGCGGATCCGGCGATCTCCGGCCATCCGCTGCTTGAGTTCGTCGGTCTGCGGTCCTTCGCCCGCCACCCACAGCACGACATCGCCGGGTAGCCGGCGCATCGCCGCGAGCAGCACGGCGAGGCCCTTGCGCGGCTCGTGACGACCGACGAAGAAAATCGTGGGGCCCTCGGTGGGATGCGGCTTGGTCTGCCGGAATCGCTCCAGCGGGACGCCGTTGAACAACACCTCGTAGGTACCGCCCAGGAAACGGCGAGCCAGTTCGGCCGCATCGCTGGACACCGCGCCGCGCCAGTCCAGGCGATTGCAGACCCAGCGCAGCACGGGGGAGACGTTTTCGTAGGCGGCCGATCCCCCGGCGGCGTGGAACGTGGCGACGAGGGGGGCTCGCTTGGACACGAGGGCCGCCAGGGAGGGCGCCGGCACCAGCGGCTCGTGAACGTGCAGGAGGTCGAATCGCTGGTCGCGCAGGACGGCGTAGCTGCGCTGGAACGCCGGAATGTCGAAGGCGATCGGGGCGAAGGAGCCGTTGGCGGCGATGAACAGCGAGTTCCCGATGGGAATGATGTCGGGCTCCGGCGGCGGACCATCGCAGGGGCCGAGCAGGCTCACCGAGATGCCGCGGCGGCGGAGGGCCCGTGCGAGGTACAGGGCCTGCATCTGCACGCCGCCCGGCAGGGTGAAGCTGTAGGGGCTGATCATCCCTACGCGCACGGAACTCACGCTAGCGGGAGCGGGCATCGGCGGAGGCCCTCGAGCCGTTGCGGTGAGCCGCGAGGGCCTCGCGATCGCTCGGCCAGTTGGGCTGCATCAGATGCCACTGGGTCGGGGCGGTGCGGATCATGTCCTCGAGTCGGTGCGCCAGGAGTTGCGTCGTCTCGGTGACGACATCGCGGAGACGACGCTCGCGGCTGACCACCAGAGGCGGCATGGTCTCGGCGTGGCACTTCCCGTTCCGGCTGGACACGACAACCCCGACGATCGGCGATCCGGTGCGCCGAGCCAGCACCGCCGCACCGCCGGGAAGGGTCGTGCGCTCGCCGAAGAACTCCACCTCCACGCCGCCACCGCCGATATCGCGGTCGGTGAGCAGGCAGACCACGTGGCCGTCGTTGAGCGCTCTGGTGAGCGCGCCGAGAGCCTCCGGCCCGGCCGGCACGATGTCCATCCCGATCCGGCGTCGGAACCGGCCCATCCACTCGAACAATTCGGGGTGATCGATCGGCTCGACGACCGCGGTCACCTTCATCCCGGGTCGCTGGGCCAGCCAGACGCCCGCCCATTCCCAACTTCCGACATGCGGGAGGACGAGGATGGCACCGGGTCCCATGCGCCGGGCGTCGGAGATGTTCTGGTAGTTGTTGAACGTGAAGCCGGCGTCCACCTCGGCGGGGCCGGCGGCGGCCAGGCGGGCGCAGTCGATGTAGTAGCGCCCGTAGGCGACGAACGTCTCCCGCACCGCACGCCGCAAGTCGCCCTCCGACAGGCCGTCGCCGCCGGCCGCCACCCGCCGCAGGTTGCGCTCGACGATCAGCCGTCGCTCGCTACCTCGGAGCGCCACGGCGCTGGCCAGCAGCCGACCCGCGCCGTTGACGAACCAATCCGGGAGGCGGGGCAGCAGGATCGAACCGAGCCGGTACTGCTCGAACGTGAGACGCCGTCGAATCCAAGCCGACAGTGTCGTACGGCGACGCAAGGGAGCGCTCAGAACTGTCGCCAGATCTTGGCGAATCGCTGCACGACGGTCACGAGCGTAAGGCCGAGCAGCACCCAGAGGACGTAGACCAGCCAGCCCGGCACGAGCAGCCCGAAGCACAGGATCACGAACCGCTCGGCGCGTTCCATCAGCCCGCCCCTGGCAACCAGTCCCAGCGATTCGGCCTTGGCGCGCAGGTACGACACGAACTGCCCCGAGGCCAGGACGGCGACGGGCAGCAATGCGACCACGCCGTCATCCAGCAGGTGGTACGTGAGCGCTCCGAGGATCAGGGTGTCCGAAACGCGGTCGGACACCGAGTCCAGGAAGGCGCCCCGCAGGCCCATCGTGCCCGCGGCCTTGGCGACGGGACCGTCCAGCAGATCACCCAGGCCCGTGAGAACGATGAACGTGAACGCCAGGCCGAACCGATCGAGCACCACCATGGCGGCTGTGGCCGCCGAGGCCGCCACCCCGAACAGCGTGACGTGGTCGGCGCGCACGCCGATCCGGTCGAGCACCTTGCCGATCGGCACGACCACGCGGTCGACGCCGACCCGCCAGCGCCCGTCGAACACGATCCCGCGGTACTTGCTAGCGGCCCGAGGCGACGGCCCGAGCGCTAGCTCGGCAGGCCATAGATGTCGCCGTCGGTGAGTTCCGACCAGTCCTCGGGGTTGTCCTCGACAATGACTTCCAGGACCTCGCGCTCCACGCCGTCCACGAGCACCAGGCCCCGCCGGAGGGGCCGGATCTCGTTGGAGAAGACCAGGATCCGCCAGGTCGGGCGGGAGAACCAGCCGCGCCAACCCATCTGCGCGGAGGCGTGCCCCACCGGGAACCCGACCGCCCGTACTGCCTCCAGCAGGGCGTCGGTCTCCTCCACCCGCAGGTCCCAGCCCGCCCGGAAGTGGTAGGCCGACAGCACCAGCAGCGCGATGCCGCCGGCCAGGAATCCCCCGTTGACGATGTTGGGATCACCGGCGAGGGTCAGCGCCCAGGTGGCGATGGCCACGACGCCGACGAACGCGTAGAGCGCACCCGGCACCCGCCGGCGGCTGTTGTTCGGGAAGACGTAGGGTCCGACGTAGCCGGTGACATCGAGTTCGGGGGGCAGCTGGTCGCCGCCGCCGACGGTGACATCGCCGACGCCGGGCACGGATCCCTCCATGTCCCCGCCGTCACCCGCGCCGGGCGCCGCTTCGATCTCCGTGGCCATGCCCCGACGCTACCCGGAGTGGTCCGGCCAAGCGGCGCGCAGCTTCCGCCACATGTCCTCCAGCGTCTCGGGCAGCACCCGCGTGCCACCCACCGTGGTCATGAAGTTGGTGTCGCCCATCCAGCGGGGCAGGCAATGTACGTGCAGGTGGCCGGGCACGCCGGCGCCCGCAGCCCGACCCAGGTTGAATCCCACGTTCACGCCGTCGGGGCTGTACGCCTTCTGGATCGCTCGGACGGCGTGGCGGACCGTGTCCCACAATTCGGCCCACGTGGCGTCGTCGAGATCGTCGGGCGCCGCGGATGCCACGTACGGTACGACCAGCAGGTGCCCGGTCGTATAGGGATAGGCGTTCAGCACGGCGTAGGTGTGCTCGCCGCGCCAGAGGACGTACGTCTCGGTGTCGGGCCGTTCGCCGCGACCGATCTCCTCGAACGGGGAGGAGAACGTGGCACCATCGGTGGTTCCCTCGCCGCTCACCGACGCCACGTAGTCGGCCCGCCAGCCGGCCCAGAGGCGATCCAATTGGCTCATCGTCCGGCCTCCGCCTCGGCCAGAATCCGCGCTCTCACATCAGCCAGGGGTACGCCGCGCTCGGGCTCTCCGGCCCGAGCGTTGACACCGGCGGTGCCCGCCTCCACGTCGGAGGCACCGACGACGAGCACGAAGGGCACCTTCTGCAGCTTGGCGGCGCGCACCCGTCGCCCCAGCGGCTCGTCACTCGCCGCGACCTCGGTGCGCACGCCCGCGGCGCGCAACTCATCGGCCACGCGCGCCGCGTAGCCGGCGTGGTCGGCGGCGACCGGCAGCACGCTCGCCTGCACCGGGGCCAGCCACGTGGGGAAGGCACCCGCGTAGTGCTCGAGCAGAACGCCGAAGAAGCGCTCGACCGAGCCGAACAGCGCGCGGTGGATCATCACCGGGCGCCGGCGCTGCCCGTCGGCTGCGGTGTAGTGCAGGTCGAACCGCTCCGGGAGGTTGAAGTCGACCTGCAGTGTGGAGAGCTGCCACGCCCGGCCGATGGCGTCGGTCACGTCGACGTCGATCTTCGGACCGTAGAAGGCGCCCCCACCGGGGTCGGTGACGTAGTCGAGTCCCGCCGACTCGAGGGCGGCTCGAAGTCCGTCGGTCGCAAGCTCCCACATGTCGTCGGCACCGACCGCCTTGCGCGGCGGCTTCGTGGAGAGCTTGGCCTGGAATTCGTCGAACCCGAAGGCCCGCAGAACCGACAGCACGAAGTCCAGTAACGAGGCCAGTTCGGCCGGCACCTGATCGGGGATGGCGAAGATGTGGCTGTCGTCCTGGGTGAACCCGCGCGAGCGCAGCAGGCCGTGGATTGCGCCCGACAGCTCGTAGCGGTAGACGGCCCCCAACTCGAACAGGCGCAGCGGCAGATCCCGGTAGGAGCGTTGCGACGATCGGTAGATCATCACGTGGAACGGGCAGTTCATCGGCTTGGGGTAGTAGGCGACCCCGTCCAACTCCATCGGGGGATACATGCTCTCGGCGTAGAAGTCCAAGTGCCCGCTGGTCTCCCAGAGGTTCGACTTGGCGAGATGCGGGGTGTAGACGAACTCGTAGCCGGCCTCGAGGTGACGGGCGCGGCTGTAGTCCTCCATCAGGTGCCGGACGAACGCCCCCTTGGGGTGCCACACCGCCAGGCCCGGCCCCAGTTCCTCCGGCCAGGACACGAGGTCCAACTCGCGGGCCAGGCGCCGGTGATCGCGCCGGGCCGCCTCGGCGAGCCGGTGCAGGTGGGCCTTCAGGTCGGCGGCGGAGGCCCAGGCCGTGCCGTAGATGCGCTGCAGCATGGGGCGGTCGCTGTCGCCGCGCCAGTAGGCGCCCGAGGTGCGCTGCAGGGCGAAATGGCCCAGCCGGCCGGTGGAGGGCACGTGCGGGCCCAAGCAGAGGTCCACGAAGTCGTCGCCGTTGGCGTAGCAACTCAGCACGCCCCCGATTCCGGCTTCGGCGGCAAGATCGCCGTCGGCGCCGGAGGGCTCGTCGCCCACACCGCTCACCCGCTCGATGATCTCCCGCTTGTAGGGGTGCTCGGCGAAGACCTCCAAGGCCTCGCCGGCGTTGATCTCCCGGCGCACGAACGGCTGATCGGCGGCGATGACCTCCGTCATCCGTTCGGCGATCCGCTCGAGGTCGGCATCGGTGAAGGTGGCGCCTCCGGGCAACTCGAAGTCGTAGTAGAAACCGTCGGCCACCGGCGGGCCGATGGCAAAGGTGGCACCCGGGTACAGGCCGAGGACCGCCTGGGCGAGCACGTGTGCCGTGGAGTGGCGCAGGGTGTGCAGGCCGCGTTCGCTGGCCGCCGGCACGATCTCGACGGTGGCGCCGTCGGCGAGCGGGACGGCAAGGTCGACTTCGACACCGTCGGCGAGGGCAATGACGGCGTCACGGGCCAGCCGGCGGCCGATCGACGCCGCCAGGGTGGCAGCGGTGGCGCCGTCGGGGAGTTCGCGCGCCGATCCATCCGGCAGCAGCACGCGGAGCATGGTGGGAACGCTACCGGCGGGCGGCGGAAGGGCCCCGGCGCGGCGACTCCCCGGCGCGCAGATCCACGCCCAAGAGCATGGCCGAGTGGGCGACCCCCCGGCCGCGACCGGCGGCGGCGTCGATGTGCGCCACCGCGGACGGCGTGTCGAGGTCGGCGTCGAGCGCGGCGCGTACATCGCTGAGGGGGCCCTCACCATGTGCCGCTGCCTGCCACCGCTCCAGACGCTCGGCGGCCTCGACCATCATCGCGGGTCGCCATTCCCAGGAATCCCGGTAGTGGTGGGAGAGCACGGCGAGACGCACCGCCCGCGGGTCGTACTCCTTCAGCAGGTCGCTCACGAAGACGAGGTTGCCCAGAGACTTCGACATCTTCTCGCCGTCCATGCGAACCATGGCCTGGTGCATCCAGTGCCGCGCGAACGGCTCGCCGGTGGCCGCCTCGGACTGCGCCCGCTCGCACTCGTGATGCGGGAAGATGAGATCGGAGCCGCCCCCGTGCAGGTCGACGGTGGTGTCCAGTTCGCGCATGGCCAGCGTCGAGCACTCGATGTGCCAGCCCGGCCGGCCCGGCCCCCACAGCGACCCCCAGGCGGGCTCGTCGGGGGCGGACGGCTGCCAGAGCACGAAATCCAGCGGATCGCGCTTGGCCGGATCGTCGGGGTTGCCGCCGCGCTCGGCGGCGAGGACCAGCATCTCAGTCCGGTCCAGCTTGCTCAGCTCGCCGAAGCCCGGGTAGCTGGCCACCTCGAAGTAGACCGCCCCGCCGGCCACGTAAGCGTGGCCCCTGTCGAGCACCATGCCGATGAATCCGCGGATGTCGGCGATGGCGGAGGTGGCGCGTGGCTCGCTCCAGCACGCCAGCATGCCGAGCGCGGCCATGTCGGAATCGAACCGGGCCACCTCGGCAGCCGCCAGATCGAGGTAGTGCACGCCCAGAGATCGGGCCTTGCGCAGGATGTCGTCGTCGACGTCGGTGACGTTGCGCACGCAGCGGGTCTCGTGGCCCCGGTCGCGCAGCCGCCGCTGCAGCACGTCGTAGGTCAGGTAGGTGGCGGCGTGACCCAGGTGGGTGGCGTCGTACGGAGTGATCCCGCACGTGTACATCGTGACGACAGGCCCCACCTCGAACGGCGCGACCTCGTCGGCGACCGTGTCGAAGATCTGCATCGGCTGTGTCGCGGCCTCCATCGCGGCGAGACGGTCACCCGTCGTTCAGGCCCGTGAAGCGCAGCGCCACCCGGGTCTTGTAGCGGCCGTTCAATTGCAGCAACACGGCGGCGAACGCCTCGATCGGAGCGGCGTTGGACAGCTCGCCCGCGTCCAGCGGGCGCAGGTCCGGGATCTGGGCGACAACCTCGGCCGTGGCCGCGGTGGCCTCGGGATGGTCCGAGCAGATGAGCACGTCGGAGTCCACGTGCGTGTCGATATGGCCGAGTTCCGTGGCGGGAACGTGGTGCAGGGCGGCTGCCACCTTGGCTTTCGGGACCGCCGCCTGGACGCTCGCGGCCACCGAACCCCGCGGCGGCACGAGCGGCTGGAACTCGTGACCCACTCGCGCCAGGGCGTTGCACATCGACACCACGATCTTGCCCCGCAATAGCGGTTCGACGGATTTCACGGTCGTCGCCGCCGCATCCCAGGGAGTGGCCAGCACGATCAGATCGCAGTCGGCGGCGCCCTCGTTGTCGGCCGAGGCGATCTGTAGATCCCTGTCGGGCCAGATGGCCACGAGCTTGTCGCGTGCCTCCATCGCCCGATACTTCGAGCGTGACCCCAGGACCACCTCGAAACCCACACTCGCCAGACGGACGGCCAGACCCTTTCCGGCAGGACCTGTCCCACCCAGAATACCGATGCGCATGGGCCTAGGGTAGCTTGAGCGCGATGCGGCTCTTGTCCGGAAAGCGGTTGCTGATCACCGGCGTGCTGACCGATGCGTCCCTTGCCTTCGCCGTGGCGCGCCTCGCCGCAGCCGAAGGGGCGGAGTTGATCCTGACCGGCGCCGGGCGCGGTCTGCGCCTCACCGAGCGCACCGCCCGGAAGCTGGACCCCGCCCCCGAGGTCCTGGAACTCGACGTCACCCGGCCCGAGCACATCGCCGCGGTGCGGGAGGCGCTGGCCGAACGCTGGGGCGGCGTGGACGGCGCCCTGCACGCCATCGGCTTCGCCCCGCAGGTCTGTCTGGGCGGCGACTTCATGGCTGCCGGCTGGGAGGACGTGTCGGTGGCCCTGGAGGTCTCGGCCTATTCCCTCAAGGCGCTGGCCGACGCGGTGACGCCGCTCATGGACAACGGCGGCTCACTCGTGGCACTGGACTTCGATGCCACGGTGGCGTGGCCGGTCTACGACTGGATGGGTGTGTCCAAGGCGGCGCTGGAGTCGGTGGCCCGCTACCTGGCCCGCGATCTGGGTCCCCGGGGAATCCGGGTGAACCTCGTGGCAGCGGGTCCGGTGCGCACGATGGCAGCCCGCTCGATCCCCGGCTTCGCCGCCTTCGAGGAGGCGTGGGGAGGCCGGGCCCCACTGGGTTGGGACGTCAACGACGCCGAACCGGTGGCGCGGGCGTGCGTGCTGCTGCTCTCGGACTGGCTGGGAGCCACCACCGGTGAGATCCTGCACGTGGACGGCGGCTATCACGCCATGGGGGCCTGAGCCGGATCCAGACCGTCCGGGAGTGGGCGGCGTCGCGCAGGGGGCCGTATTCTGACGCCCGCGAGACCGCAGAGCAGCACGGACAGTAAAGGGGGAAAGATGCAGCGACCGATCGAAGTGCTGGGCGAGAACCTGGGACATCCCGAGGGCCCCGACATGCTGCCCGACGGGCGCGTCGTGTTCGTGGAGACCTACACCAGCGACGTCAAGGTCTGGGAGGAGGGCAAGGGGATCTCCGTCTACGGCTACTGCGGGGGCGGCACGAACGCCTGCATCGTCGGCAGCGACGGCGACGTCTACGTCACCCAGAACGGCGGCACCGTGGGAGCCTGGCGGGCACCGGACCAGGTGGCACCGTCCATCCAGAGGATCAAGCCCGACGGCACGGTGAGCTACGTGGCCACCGAGATCGACGGTGTGCCTCTCGGCGCTCCGAACGACCTGGCTTTCGGACCCAACGGTTCGCTGTACTTCACCGACTCCGGTGAGTGGGACCCCGTCAACAAACCCGACCCGAGCCGCATCTTCGAGTTGTTCCCCGATGGCACCGGCCGGGTGTTGCAGGAGTTGGAGCCCGTCTACACCAATGGGTGCGCGGTGGACCCCGACGGCAGCGTCGTCTGGGTGGAGTCGTACACGCGAGCCGTGCGGCGGCGGCGCCCCGACGGCAGCATCGAGCACGTCTGCGACCTGCCCGAGGGCCACACTCCCGACGGCTTCAAGCTGGACGCCGAGGGCAACTACTGGATCTGCGTCTTCATGGGTGGCGGGCTGGACGTCATCGCCCCCGACGGCACCTACCTGGACTTCCTGGAGTGCCCGTACGTGCCGCTGAATTGCTGCTTCGACGGCACCGACATGTGGGTGACCGACTTCGGCGAGATCACCGAGGTGACCGCCGAGGCGCCCATGATCGGACGCCTGCTGCGCGTGGACCTCGGCGTGGGAGGCATGGAGCCGTTCCGGGGCGCCATCGCCTGAGCGCCACTCAGGCCGCCTGCCGCTGCGACGGTGGCCGAAGGGATCGCCGGCGTCCGGCCACTAGGTGTCGGGGAGTTGCATCGTGCCGTCCTGCTCGATCACCAAGCCGTCGCGGCGCAGGGACGCCACGATGCGGTGTGCGCGCGGCGGATCACCTTCGAGGCCCATGAGATGCGCCGCGGCCGAGACCGGTTGCGGCCCGGAGCGGAGCGCGTCGACGAGACGCCCCCGGCCCTGACGGTCGGAGCCCTCGAAGGGCGGCTGGGAGACGCCGACACCGGCCGAACCGTCCGCCGGATCGGGACCCTCGCCCCGCCAGCCGCAGTGCCCTCGCAGCGGGCAGTCCTCGCAGGCGGGCGCCCGGCGACTGCACACGGTGGCTCCGAGGTCGAAGAGCGCCTGGTTCCAGAGCCAGGCGCTCCCCGGTGGCACGAGCCGGTCGGCGGCGGTCTGCGCCTCGAGACCGGTCAGGCGCCGCCCACCGAGGCGCGCCAGCAGGCGTCCGACGTTGGTGTCCACGACTCCGACGTCCTGTTCGAAGGCCAGGGCGAGCACGGCTCGGGCGGTGTAGTGCCCCACGCCCGGCAGTGCCAGGAGGCCCTCGAGGGTGCGGGGGACAGCCCCGCCGGCGGCGGTGATGTGCCGCGCCGCGGCGTGCAGTCGCAGCGCTCGACGGTTGTAGCCCAAGCCATGCCAAGCCTCAATGGCAGCGCTCGCCGGTGCCGCCGCGCAGGCCGCGGGTGTCGGGAACCGCTCGCAGAAGGGCTCGTACCGCTCGAGAACGCGCGACACGCCGGTCTGCTGCAGCATCACCTCGGCCACCAGGATGAGCCACGGATCGCGGGTCCGCCGCCAGGGGAGGTCGCGGAGTCGCGGCTCCGCCCACGCCAGCAGCGCCTCCTGCATCCCCGCAGTGTCGCCGAACGGCTGGCGCCGTGCAGGGCCGCGGCCACGATCGGTGACCGCGACGTGCGCCGGGAGTCGCCCGCGGGGCGCTAGCTTCGAAGCCCGTGGCCACCTCACCACCTCCGGATCTGACGCTGCAACCGCTGACGGGGAACGCTCGAGCGGTCGAGGAATGGGTCACGACGTTCCACCTCGTCGTCGTCGTGCTGGATCCCTTCACCCACGAGAGCGGCTGGATCCTGCCCACAGCCGGTCGGGTGATGGGCAACTTCTCCGGGGCCGACTGCCGGGTGGGCTGGTTGGTGTGCGGCACCGGGGATCAGGCGCGCAAGTTCCTCGGTCCGTGGGCGGAGAGGTTCCTGACCTTCGCCGACCCCGAGCGAGAGATGGTGCGCGGCCTCGAGCTCGAGCGCCTGCCCGCCATCGTGCACCTGAACCACTCCCTGGAGGTGCTCGGAGCGGCCGAGGGCTGGAACCCGCGGGCCTGGCGGGCCGTGGCGAACGGGCTGGCCGAGGCCATGCGTTGGAGCAAGCCGACCATCCCGACCCGCGACGACCCTGCCCCCTACGCCGGTACCCCCGCCGCGGGCTGAACCGCGCCCGCCGCGCGGTACCGTTCAAGTCGCACCCCAAAGGCGCCGAGGACCGGGCGCCCCAGCCAGCCAACGCGAGGCCGCCGGAGTGCCACGGGCAGCGGCGCCGCGGACCCCGAAGCCGCCTGCACCAGGAAGAACACCTGATGGAATTCACCTACACCGACACGCTTCCCGCAGGCGCCGACGAGGTGCCCTACCGGCTCCTGACGACCGACGGCGTGCGGTTGACCGAGGCCGCGGGGCGGCGCTTCCTGGAGGTCGACGACGACGTCATCCGGCTGCTGACCGCCGAGGCCATGCGTGACGTCGCCCACCTGCTGCGACCGGGACACCTGCAGCAACTGAGGAACATCCTCGACGATCCCGAGGCGTCCACCAACGACCGGTTCGTGGCCACCGAACTGCTGCGCAACGCCAACATCGCCGCAGGCGGCGTTCTGCCGGGATGCCAGGACACCGGCACCGCCATCATCAAGGCCCGCAAGGGCCAGCAGGTGCTGACGGCCGGCGACGACCGGGTTGCCATCTCGCACGGGGTCTTCGACACCTACCGCACGTCGAACCTGCGCTACTCGCAACTCGCCCCGCTGGAGATGTTCAGCGAGCAGAACACCGGCGACAACCTGCCCGCGGAGATCTCCATCGAGGCGGTGCCCGGCGAGGAGTACAAGTTCCTGTTCATGGCCAAGGGCGGCGGATCGGCCAACAAGAGCTTCCTGTACCAGAAGACACCCGCGCTGCTGAACCCCGACAGCCTCACCGACTTCCTCGACGCCGAACTTCGCATGATCGGCACCACCGCCTGCCCGCCCTACCACCTGGCGGTGGTCATCGGCGGCACCTCCGCCGAGTACGCGCTGCAGGTGGCGAAGCTGGCCTCCGCCCGCTACCTCGAGCACCTCCCGAAACACGGGTCACCCGGCGGGCGGGCCTTCCGGGACACCGGCTGGGAGGAGCGCATCCTGGAGATGACCCGGCAGTTCGGCATCGGCGCGCAGTTCGGCGGCAAGTACTTCTGCCACGACGTGCGGGTGGTGCGCCTGGCCCGCCATGCCGCCTCCTGCCCCGTGGCCATCGCCGTCTCCTGCTCGGCCGACCGCCAGGTGCTCGGACGCATCAGCGCCGACGGCGTCTTCCTGGAAGCGCTGGAGGCCGACCCGGCCCGGTTCCTGCCCGCGACGACCGACGAGAACCTGCCGGCCGAGACGGTGGCCGTGGATCTCAACCGCCCCATGGACGAGATCCGCGCCGCCCTGTCGGCCCACCCGGTACGGACCCGCGTGTCGCTGACCGGCACGCTGGTGGTGGCCCGCGACGCCGCCCACGCCCGCATCAAGGCCGCCATGGACGCCGGCGCGGAGCTGCCGGAGTACCTGCGCCGCTACCCCGTGTACTACGCGGGGCCGGCCAAGACACCGGCGGGCTACGCCTCGGGATCGTTCGGCCCCACGACGGCCGGGCGCATGGACGGCTACGTCGAGCAGTTCCAGGCCGCCGGCGGGAGCCTCGTGATGCTGGCCAAGGGCAACCGCTCACGGGCCGTGGTGGACGCCTGCGCCCGCTACGGCGGCTTCTACCTCGGCTCCATCGGCGGCCCCGGCGCCCGTTTGGCCGCCGACTCGATCCGCTCCGTGGAGGTCCTCGACCACGCCGATCTGGGCATGGAGGCCGTCTGGCGGATCACCGTCGAGGACTTCCCGGCCTTCATCGTCATCGACGACAAGGGCAACGACTTCTTCGCCGAGGTCTCCCGACCCCTAAGAATCCGCCGCTGAGCCAACGGTCTACGAGCCTGGTTCCATAAGGGTCGCACGCCATAGAGAACGGACCAGTGGTGTATCACGATACGTGATACACTAGGCATATGACACGCGCCATCTCCGTCCGTCTCGACGACGAGGCAAGCCGGGCCCTGCACCGGCTGGAGGCCACCGGCATGACCCGATCGCAGGCGATCCGCGCCGCTGTCGTCGCGGCAGCGGCCCGCCTCACGGAGCACCAGGCACTCGCCGCAGAGGTAGCGGCCCTAGAAGCCGACGACGAGGATCGCCGCGAGATGCTCGCCGTCACCGAGTTGATGGAGGAGTTGCGTGCGCCGAGGTGACGTGTTCACCCTGCGCCTGCCGAAGGGAAAGGGCCACGAACAGCACGGACGCCGATTCGGCGTCGTCGTGCAGGCCGATGCACTCCTGCCCCGCTCGACGGTCCTGGTTGCACCCACCTCGAGGAGTGCCAAGCCCGCCACGTTCCGCCCTGAGATCACCGTGGGCGGCATGTCCACGCGCGTCCTGGTCGAACAGCTCGGAGCCGTGGACGTCAGCCGGTTGGGCGAGCTCACCGGCCACCTCACCGCCGCCGAAGAGTGGGCCGTCGACGCCGCGCTGCTCACCGTGCTCGACCTCACCTGACCGCGCGAAACCGAGGGCACACCAACCGCCGTCATGCAGTCAGCATCGTCGCCGCTGTCGCCCCACAGGCGGTCGTCATCCGCGGCATGGGCCACCGTGGCTCACGTACTCACTCCCGGAGCGGCCCGCCACGAGCCGCAGCAGTTTGGGGATCAGGTCGGCGTCGCGGATGTCATCAAGCCGTGTGATCTCCCGCGTGGCCACCGAGGACACATACCCGCCGAACCATCGGTGGCGAGCGCGACGCGAGGTGCTCCGAACCACTTCGGGGAACCCGCCCCGGCAGATCCCGATACGCATACCATCTTGGTATGCTGAGAACATGATCCAGATTGCGGTCAGGCTCGACGACGAACTCGTCGCCCAGGTGGACCGTCTGGTGCGCAGCGGCGTCGTGGCGTCACGATCCGACGCGGTGCGCGACGGGTTGCGCACGCTCGTCGATCAGCAGCGGCGGAGCATCGTGGCCGCTGCAATCGTCGACGGATACCGCCGGCTCCCGCAGACCGACAGCGAGGTGGGTTGGAGCAACGAGGCGACCGTCGCCATGATCAGCGAAGAGCCGTGGTGACACCGGCGCAGGGGGACATCTGGTGGGCCGAGGCCGGAGGACAGCGGCGGCCGGTGCTGGTCGTCACCCGCAGCGAAGCCATCCCCGTACTGAACAGGATCCTCGTCGCACCTGTCACCCGCACCGTCCGAGGCATCCCCACGGAGTTGCCGCTGGACGCCGACGACGGGCTGCCCGAGTCGTGCGCCGCCTCCTTCGACAACCTCCAACCGATCCGCAAGTCGTTCCTCACCGACCGCCTCGGCAGTCTCCATCACCGCCGCCACGAGATCTGCGCCGCGCTCGAAGCGCTCGCCAACTGCTGACCGCGCGATACCCGGGACAAGACATCACCTAACCTCATACCCAATGAAGCGCCACCGTGCTGGTGCAAGCGTCGGCAGCGTCGCGATCACGGTCGCAGTTGTCGCAGCGGCGTGCACGGCCGGCGGTGGCGGCGCCCCGGGGACCAGCGCCACACAACCCATCGATCACCCGAGCCCATCGACCTCAACGGCTCCGCCGGCGGTGGGCGAAAGCGGGCGGGCACTCTCTGAGGAAGCCCCGGACGCGACAGCAGCGGCCGAGGCGACGACGAGCGATCACGGCGAGCGGCCGAGCCCAGACGGTGTCGGTGATCCGGTTGGGGGGACCGGGTTCGTGTCGGTGGAGTTGGGGGTCGATTTCGGGTGCGCGTTGCGGGCGTCGGGTGAGGTGGCGTGTTGGGGTTGGAACAATGCGGGTCAGGCGTGTTGGGGTTGGAACAATGCGGGATTTTGCGTGCGGGATCCGCGTGGGTGGCGCGGTGGAGTGTTGGGGCAACACCGGCGGCTGGCCACTGGCGACCCCGGACGGCGAGTTCATCGACATCGCCTCGGGCGACGGGTTCGCCTGCGGCGTGCGGGCGGGCGGTTCGGTGGCGTGTTGGGGCGACTACACGGCGACGGCGTCACTGCCGGCAGACACGGGATTCGTATCAATCGCGCTCGGGCCGGAATATGCGTGCGCCGAGCGCGGCGACGGTTCGGGGACGTGCTGGCCGAAAGGCGAGGTCGGTTTCGCGGGGCTCGACTACGACTTCGATCTCTTCGAGATCTACGACAATTTCCGTCTCGGCTCGTTGGGTACCGAGCGTGCGTGTGGTATCGGCGAGGCCGGCGATGTGTCGTGTTGGTTGTTCTTCGGACTTGATGGCTTCGGGCAGGATTCGCCGCCGCCGGGAGAGTTCGGCCCATACGTTCACCTGTGGTGTGCGCGCCGCTCGCCCAGAGTTCGGGCAGGATTCGCCGCCGACGGAGAGGTGGAGTGTTGGGGAGCCCAGTCGGCGGTGCCCTGCGTCGGGGGGGCGGGCTGCCCGTGCGCCCTCGGCGGCGACGGCAAGCTGGCGTGCCGGGAGACCCCCCAGTCGCCGGCGCCGTGCTGGCCGCCAACGACGACCGATGAGCCTGGGGGATGCGGACCCCACTGGGTGCTGCCCTGTTCGTGGGGGGATTGTTGGGGGTGGGGTATCGATGCGACGCCTGAAGGTCCGTTCCGGGCGATCAGTGTCGCTCCGGGTTGGTCGCGCGAGCCGGTGCCGATTTGTGGCGTGCGCGTCGACGGCGCCTTGGAGTGCTGGAACAGCGGGCGCTACTCCCCGCAGCCGCCGGAGGGCCCGTTCGCGGCGGTCGACGCGGGTCTTGACTTCTTCTGCGGCGTTCGCGTCGGTGGGGCGCCGGCGTGCTGGGGCAGCGGCGCAGCGGGTTGGGTGCTGCCGGCCGGCGAGTTCACCTCGCTCAGCGCCGGCGCGCATCACGCCTGCGGGTTGCTCACCGACGGGCAGGCGCGCTGTTGGGGTGCGGATACCGACGGGGAGAACGAAGCGCCGCAGGGCCCGTTCACCGCGATCGCCACCGGTGACGCGGTGGCGTGCGCGCTGCGCCCCAGCGGCGAGGCGACGTGTTGGGGTTCCAATACCTGGTGGGTCGCGACACCGCCTGCGGGCCCGTTCGTCGCGCTCAGTGTCGGCTCCGAGACGGCGTGCGGCCTGCGACCCGACCTCAGCGCCGCATGTTGGGGCCGCCTCGACGGGTCAACGCCACCGGAGGGCGAGTTCGTGTCGCTCAGCGTGCAGATGCACGCCACGAGTGCTGCGTGCGGGCTGCGCCCCGCAGGGAACATCCACTGCTGGGCAAGTCTCGACCAAGGCCTGGAACTAAGCCCGCAACAAGAGGTGGTGCTATCGCGGGCGCGCTGGGGTGCCGCGAACTGGAGGCTCGAGCCATCGAGGACCGACGAGCAGGGTGGTCAGGGCGCGGTGGCGTTCGACTCGGTCGCCGGCGCGTTCGGGTATCGCTGCGGGTTGCGGGCCGACGCCACCGCCGTGTGCTGGCACGACAGCTACCACTGGTGGGACTACTCGCCGCCGGGCATCTTCAGCGATATCGCCGCCAGCCGCTTGGACGCGTGCGGGATACGCCCCGGCGGCGAACTCGAATGCTGGAACCCGCTGTGGCCATCCTGGGTGAGGTTCCCACCCCCACTCCCGCCCGCAGCGGAGCCCGAGGACCGTTCCGGCGTGCCCGAAGCGTTGACATGGGTAGGCGACGAAATGCCGCCCGGCCCGTTCACCGCCATCGACTCCGGAGACAGCGTCACCTGCGGCCTCCGCGCCGACGCCACCGCGCAGTGCTGGGGCGCCACGAGCGGCACCGACGTGATGCCGACGCCGCCGGGGACGTTCACCTCCATCTCGGTGGCGGGCCGCTACGCGTGCGGGATCCGCCCCGACCGCGAACCGCACTGCTGGATCACACGGTCAGGAGAACCGACCTCGGAGGTCTCTGTCCCCGCCGGTCCCTTCGAGACGCTCGACGTTTCCGGGATAGGCGTGCACGGAATCCGCCCCGACGGGACACTGACCTGCTGGCGGGAAGGATTCGTATGCCAGGAACGCCCGGGGCGGTTCACCAAGGTCGACACCGGCAGCGGCTTGGACTACCGGTCAAGCGCCGCTCGATTGGGCGACTCAGAAGTAATCTTCGCCAAGGTCCACAGCTGCGGGATCCGCCGCGCCGGTACCCTCGCCTGCTGGGGATCGAACGACCACGGCGAATCCATCCCACCGCGCCACGCCGACGGCGCCGCCTACACCGACGTGGCCGCCGGCTTCGCGCACACATGCATCCTTGACGCCACCGGTAAGGCGATCTGCTGGGGCGACGGCATCTACGGGCAGACCAACGCCCCCGAAGGCCCGTTCACGGCAATCAGCGCCGGCATGTGGCACACCTGCGCCCTACGCACCGACGGCAACATCGCCTGCTGGGGCAACGGCCCCGCCGCACATCGACACGAATACGACGAGCCACCCGAGTCCTACCCCACCCAACCCCCACCCGGCCCCTACATCGCCGTCAGCGCCGGCGCCTGGCACACCTGCGCCCTCCGCACCGACGGCGAAGCCGCCTGCTGGCTCAGCTACTGAAGCGCCGGAAGGCAGCGCTAATTGATGGCGCGCTGCTGGTCTTCCCAGTAGGGGGCGCGCAGCCGGTACTTCTGCAGCTTTCCGGTGGCCGTGCGGAACAGGGCGTCGCGGAACTCCACCGAGGTGGGGCACTTGTAGTGGGCCAGCCACTCACGGCAGTGGGCGATCAGTTCCTCGGCGCCGGCCTCGGCGCCGGGGGCGAGCACCACCAGCGCCTTGGGGGTCTCGCCCCAGCGCTCGTGGGGGACGCCGATCACCGCCACCTCCGCCACCGCCGGATGGGTGAACAGGCAGTCCTCCACCTCGATGGAGGAGACGTTCTCGCCGCCGGTGATGATCACGTCCTTGCGCCGGTCGGTCAGCACCAGATAGCCGTCGTCGTCCACGTAGCCGCCGTCGCCAGTGTGGAACCAGCCGCCGGCCAGCGCCTCGGCGGTGACCTCGGGCTGGCCCCAGTACCCGGCCATGACGTGGTTGCCCCGCGCTTCGACCTCGCCGTCGGCCGAGACACGCACGCGGATTCCCAGCGCCGGCGCACCCTGGCGCACCAGCCGCCGCGCCCGCTCGCCGGGCGCCAGATCGTCCCACTCCGGACGCGCCCGGTTCATGGTGAGGTACGGCGCCGTCTCGGTCAGCCCGTACAGCTGCATGAACTCCCAGCCCAGCTCGGCCTCCATGCGCTCGATGGTGCGTGTCGGCGGGGGCGCTCCCGCCACCGTCATGCGGACCGTGCCCGACCCGGGGATCGGGCCCGACCAGTCCTCGGCGGCCGCCAGGACGGCGGCCACCACCGCCGGCGCCCCGCACAGGTAGGTGACGCCGTGGCGCTCGATGCGCCGCAGGATCTCGGCGCCGTCGATCTTGCGGATCACGACCTGGGTGGCGCCGACGCCCGTGAGGGCGTAGGGCATCCCCCAGCCGTTGCAGTGGAACATGGGCAGGGTGTGCAGGTACACGTCGCGGTCACGCACGCCGGCGCTCCAACCGAAGGTGACCGCGTTGAGCCACAGCGTGCGATGGGTGACCTCCACACCCTTGGGGCGCGCCGTGGTGCCGCTGGTGTAGTTGATGGCCGCGGTGGCGTCCTCGTCGGGCTCCCAAGGGCGCGGCTCGGTGCCCGTGTCGGCGAAGAGCGCCTCGTCCGCCTCGGCGCCGATGACGAAGCGGTGCTCGCAGTCCACGCCGGCCAGGTCGTCGGCCAGTTCGGGGTCGATCAGCAGTAGCCGGGCGCCGCAGTGCGAGACGATGTAGGCGACCTCGGCGGCGTTGAGGCGGAAGTTCACCGGGACCGAGACGCGTCCGGCGGCGCTGACACCCAGCATGGTGGTGGCCAGGCGGGCGGCGTTGTGCGACACGATCGCCACCCGCTCCCCCCAGCCGAGGCCGAGGCGGTCGAGGGCACTTGCCAGCGCCCGCGTACGGTTCGCCACGTCGCCGTAGGTCAGCGTTCCCCAACTCGGCGCCGGCTGGTCCGGCTCGTCGATCAACGCCGCCCGGTCGGGGTAGACCAGGGCGGCCCGGTCGATGAAGTCGCAGACCGTTAGCGGTACCTTCATGCGCCCTCCCCAACTCGTGACTGGTCGTGCAATCTAGCCTTGGCGGCCGGCGGCCTCGGCGCCGCCGCGAGACCTCTGGAACACTGCTGCGCCGTCGACCTGCCGGGAAGTTGACCGAAGGCACGGGCGGAGCGGCTAGTGGTGTGTGCACACACGTTCGCGCGGGTCGCTCAGTGCCACCATGTCCCCGTGATCCCCTCAGCGGCGGCCGTTGGCGCTCTCCCCGTCCGAACGCGCTCCGGGCCCGCCTTCGGGAGTTTGTGGGCACTGCACGACGGGACTGGCGCGTGCTTGGCCGCGGGCTTGGAGAGCCTCTTGCCGACGCGAGGTCTCAAGAGGGGATACACCTCACCGGAAGTTCAGATGTGACATCGGTCACACCGGGTGGCGCGGTTCGCGTGCGGTGACCCGTCCGAGAGGCAGAGCCCGCTGACCTGGGGTTTTGATGGGACTTCCAGGCCCGATCCCGGCAGGCACCCGAACGCGAACCCACCCAGACACAGAAGAATACATACATCCGTTGGTGATCTGTCCTATACATACTATAATGTGGTGACAAGCAATCAACACGTGACAGCCGGCCGGAAGAGGACCGGTCGGGGACAATCCGGAGCGCTTTCGAGAGGGGGTGATGAACCGATGGGTGGCGATGCGATGCGGGACGCTGCGATGGGTGAGTGGGCGGTGCTGGCTGAGTGGCAGGCGTCGCCGGTCTCGCTGGTGGGAGTCGACCTTGCTGTGTTGCGTGGGCGTTTGCGTCTCGTGGGGCGGGCGAGGGCGTCCCTCGCCGCGTTCGAGGCCGACCTCGTTGGTGAGATCACCCGCCAGGAGGGCGAAGCGAAAGCGGAGGAGATCCTGCGCCGCGACCAGAAGCGCTCGCTGGCCGGCGCCCGCAAGGCGGTCAAGGTCGCGGCGCAACTGGAATGGATGCCCGGCGTGGCCGAGAAGCTCGCCGAGGGCGCCATCACCGCCGAGGCTGCGAGCCTGATCGCCGAAGCCGCCGCGGAGACCCCCGTCGACCAGAACTTCCTACTCGACGCCGCCGAACAGCAAGCCGACGACCTGTTCCGGCGCACGCTGAAGAACCACATCAACGAACGCACCAGCGACGAGGAACTCCAAGCCCGCCGCGACCGCCAGCGCCGCGGGCGTCGCGCTTCGATCTCCGAACAACCCGACGGCATGTTCAACCTCTTCGCCCGCCTCGATCCCCTCGCCGGAGCGCGGCTGCGCGGCGCCCTGTCCGCCAAAGCCGACGAACTGTTCCGCCAAGAAGACCCCCAACAGCGCGCCACACCCCAACAGCGCCTCGCCGACGCCCTCGAACAACTCGCCTGCAACCCCAACACCGCCAACGGCGGGCGACGCACCGACGCCGAACTCGTCGTCCTCGCCGACTACGACGCCGTCCACGACAAACTCGTGAACGCCGGCCTCGTCGACGGCACCCGCCTCACCGAAGCCGAAACCCTCGCCATCGCCTGCGACGCCAGCATCCTGCCGGGCATCTTCAACAAACACACCGGCAACATCATCCTCGGCCAAACCCGCCGCAAAGTCAGCCGCCGCCTCCGCAAACGCCTCACCATCCGCGACCGCGGCTGCATCGGCTGCGGCGCCCCAGACAAGATCTGCGAAGTCCACCACATCGAACACTGGCAAAACGGCGGACCAACCACCTACCACAACACCTGCCTCCTCTGCTGGCGCTGCCACCACATCCGCGTCCACCACCACGGCGAACAAGTCACCCGCCACCCCAACGGCCACTACACCCTCCAACCACCAACCCACACCCCCCCACGCGCCGGACCGCCAACCGCGACACACCGCGAACAAGAAGGCCCGCCAGACCCAGGACCGCCAACCCCACCCGACCCGGCAACGCGACACGCACCGCCAACCCCACCCGACCCAGCAACCCGACAGGCACCGCCAACCCGACACGCACGCCGAACGGTGGACCCAGGCTCAGCGACCGCGGAGGGAGCGTTCGCCAGTCCTCTGTCCGCAAACCCTTGTAGGGGTGCGGCGAACGCCGTTGAGTCGGAGCACACGCGCAGCACTGCTGATGACACGCCCGATCGGATGCACTGGCCGGATTCCCGACGCGACGAACGTTGGGGGACACGGCACAAGACAGTGGACCCCGGCCTTCGCCGGGACGACGGAGCAGTCCTCGAGGCATGAAGACGCGAGGACACAATCAGCTAGACAGTGCACCCCGGCCTTCGCCGGGACGACGAGAGAGAGGCCGGAATGACGAACGGCGGGGCCGGAATGACCGACGACCGACGGCGGGGCCGGAATGACCGACGGCGGGACCGGAATGACGAACGGACGGGTCAGGACGGCCCGCAGGATGACTCGATCAGAGGAGCGACGATGACACACCAACCCCTGGTGGGCGTGGAGCCGGATTGCTGGCGGAGCGAGTCGCTGGCCGTGGCCGTGGCCGCCGGCGGGGGCGTCGTCGTACCGGCAGCCGAGGCAGAGGCGCTGATCTGGGCGGATCCGGACAACCCCGACCTGCTCGGCCCGGTGCTCGAAGCGGCGCCACAGCTGCGCTGGATCCAGTTGCCGTATGCCGGTATCGAGCCGTATCTGCGGTTCATCGACGGCGACCGCCTCTGGACCTGCGGCAAGGGCGTGTACGCCGAGCCCGTGGCAGAGCTGGCACTGAGCCTGCTGCTGGCCGGCATGCGCGGCCTCACCACCTACCTGCCGGCCCGGCAGTGGCTTGGACCGGAGGGCCGCAACCTGCGCGGCGCCGCGGTGACAATCCTCGGTGGAGGGGGCATCACCGTCGTGTTGTTGAAGCTGCTGGAACCGTTCGACTGCGACGTTACGGTGCTGCGCCGCCACCCGGATCCGCTCCCGGGCGCGACGGTGGTCGGCCCCGCAGGGCTCACCGATGCGCTCGCCGGTGCGGACGCGGTCGTCGTGGCGCTGGCACTGACCGCCGAGACGAGGGGCATCATCAACGCCGCCGCGCTGGACGTGATGCTCGAGCACTGCTGGCTCGTCAACGTGGCACGGGGCGAGCACGTCGTGACCGATGATCTGGTCGCAGCGCTTCGAACGGGGAGCATTGCCGGCGCGGGACTGGACGTCACCCACCCAGAGCCGCTCCCCGACGGCCACCCGCTCTGGGACCTGCCGAACTGCATCATCACGCCGCACGTGGGCAACACCCCGGAGATGGGGCTGGCGCTGCTGGACCGCCGGGTGACCGAGAACGTTCGTCGATTCGGGGCGGCAGAGCCGCTTCTGGGACCGGTGAACGCGGCGCTCGGCTACTGAGCCGGCGCGGGCGCCGAGGCCGGTGGCGCTACGGGTCCGACGCGACGCGCACCTCGACCAGGCGGCTGGCGCCACCGTCGTGGCGGATGACCCGCAGGGCGCGCCCACCGACGGCGTGCCGGTTGGGGCCGAACGTTGCCGTGTCCGTCCACAGTTCCACCGCGTCGAAGCGTTCGATGTCGGCGGCCAGGACGGCCGGGTCGAGGCTCCCGGTGCGTTGCGCGGCCCGGATGAAGATCCAGAGCGCCTCCGCGCCGGTCACCGCCCAGCCCACACGGTCGTCCACGACCGCCTCGACCGCCTCGCTCGCAACCTGATCGCCGGCCTCCTGATCTCCGGCGGAGCGCTCGCGGCGGAGATCGCCGGTGATGATGGAGGCGAAGTAGGCGTTCACCTGGTTGCTGAGGTCGTCGCCGTAGGTGGATGCCTCGCTGATCACCACCAGAGGTTCGTACCCCGGGATTCCGTAGCGCAGAGCGGCACCATCCAGAGCCGCCGAGGCCAGGACCGGCGTCATGACTCCCGCCGACCGTAGGAACTCGAAGACCTCCGCACCGCGGCCGCCGACGGCGGCACAGATGACCGCCATCGGGTAGCCGGACACCGGCGATAGCGCAAGGGCGGTCGCGTCCGCCCCGACGATGGGCTGCGCGCCAATCCAGTGGCGGTCGAATCGGAACGAGAACCCGACCGATCCCCCGAGTTCGGCGAACCGACTGTCGAACGCGTCGCACATTTGCACCGCCTCGTCGTTGTCGGTCTCGACCAGGGTCGCCACCGAGCGGATCCCGGCATCGACGGCGTGCTCGGCCATCACCCGCCCGTAGGCCGCCGCGGGGGTTCCGGCCGAGAAGATCAGGGCCCGCACGCCGACGCCGGCCCGCCGGGGCTCCGGCCCGCACGGGATGATCACGAGCACGCCGGCGCGCCCCGCCTCCTCCAGGATCGGTCGGCTGAAGTAGGGGTCGCACGTGGCGAAGATCACCGGAACATCCCTTTCGACGAGCCGGCGCGCCGCCTGGTAGGCCCCGTTGAGTTCCGAGCGGGAGTCCGCGTACACAATCTCCAGAGGCCTCCCCTGCAACCCTCCGGAGGCGTTCACCTGGCGTACTGCGTACTGAAGGACGTCGAGGACCGGCCCGTCGTGCGACGCCAGCCGGCCCGTGGTCGCCATGATCACGCCGATGCGGACGGGCTCGGCACCGCCGGGCACCGCAGGCGGCGGTGGAGCGCCGGTCGGAGCCGCCACCGGCGCGGCTCCCGTGTCCTCCCGCGCCGCTTCAACCTCAGGGGCGGTTCCACCGTTGGGTTCGACCCCCGAGGGGTCCACCGCGCAGGCCGCGGCCACCAGGACCGCCGCCGTCAGAACTGCCGCGGCTCCGAAGCGGCTGCGCACGGAACGCAGGTTACGTCGGCGGGCTTGTTCGGGTGGGCCGAGCGGCCGGTCGCGTTCTGGCGCGGGGCCCGATCGCGACCGCCGTCAGCTCGAGACCAGCGCTCGCAGCGACTGGCGCAACGAACCTGCGGTGGCAAAGACCGCGGAGGGTTCGTAGCCGCAGTGCGCCATGCAACCGGCGCAGCGCTCGTCGCGCCCTCGCCCGTACTGATCCCAGTCGGTCTCCTCGATCAGTTCCCGGTAGGTCTCGGCGTACCCGTCAGCCATCAGGTAGCAGGGCCGCTGCCAACCGAACACCGAGTAGCTCGGGATTCCCCAAGGGGTGCACTGGAAGTCGACCTTCCCTTCCAGGAAGTCCAGGAACAGCGGCGAGTGGTTGAGGCGCCACTTCTTGCGCCGCCCATCGGCGAAGCTCTCACGGAAGAGTTTGCGGGTCTGCTCGACCTGCAGGAAGTGCTCCTGATCGGGGGCTTTCTCGTAGGCATACCCCGGCGAGATCATGAGCGAGTCGACACCGAGGTCGTCGTTGAGGAAGTCCAGCACGCCGCGCACCGACTCCGGCGTGTCGGTGGTGAAGAACGTGCTGTTGGTGGTGACGCGGAATCCCCGCCGCTTGGCCTCCCGGATCGCCTCGACGACCTCGTCGAAGACGCCGTCGCGGGCCACGGCGATGTCGTGGCGATCACGCAGGCCGTCCACGTGCACCGCCCACGAGAAGTAGGGCGAGGGTTTGAACTGATCCATCTTGCGCCGCAGCAGGACACCGTTGGTGCACAGGTAGACGAAGCGCTTGCGCTCGAGGAGCGCCCGCACGATCTCGGGCATCTGCGGGTGCAGCAGGGGCTCGCCGCCGGCGATGGACACCATCGGCGCCCCGCACTCCTCCATGGCCGACACGCAGTCCTCGACGCTGAGGCGCTTGCGGAGGATCTCGGTGGGATGCTGGATCTTGCCGCATCCGGGGCATTCCAGGTTGCAGGCGAACAGCGGCTCCATCTCCACGATGATCGGGTACTTGGTGCGCCCACGGAGCTTGTTGTTGAATATGTAGAGGCCCACGCGGGTGGCCTGTCGAAGCGGGATGCCCATCAGCGAATACCTCCAGAGGCTGCATTCTCCAGCCCTCGACGAATGTCCTGCCCGAGAAATGCCTCCCGGGTATCCAACGTTTGGGCGATGCGGGAAAGCACCGCCAGGCTGCGGCGCACCCGCCACGGTAGCGACAGCGACACCAACTCCGCTCGGGGAGCGTCACAGATGACCCTGACCACCGCAAGCGGCCGCGGCTCGGCCGCCAGTAGCCACCACGACTCCATGTCCACAGCCAGGGTTCCGTCGGTGGCGAGGCTGTGCCGCCCCGCACCGCGCACAGGATGGGCCACGGAGCGCACAGGCCCCCGAACCGCAGCGATGCCTGCGGTTTGCAGCCGGGAAACGATCGCCTCGGAGGCGGGACCCCAGATCGGGTGATCGGGACCGGGACCACGCACGGTGTCCGCCACGATCACGTCGCCCGGTGCCAGGTCGTCGGTGATCGCGCCACCGAGGCCCAGCACAACCGCACCGGCGTGGGCCTGCTCGCCGGCGGCGCCGCGGCGGTCGGCGAACGCCGCCGCCCGCCGCGGTCCGGCGCCGGTGCGCGCCACGATGGCCGAGCGAGCCGCTCGGCGCGCCGCCGACGCCTCGAGGCGCAAGGGACACCAGATCTCGAGACTCACCGCGGCGGTCCCTCCCCCACGGTGGTGCGCAGGTACCGTCCCAGCGCCATGGTCGGGAAGATCTGCCGGTAGAGGTGGTAGTTGATGTAGAAGTAGCCTTGGAAGCCGGTGCCCGTGTACTGGGGTTCGTCCCACGTGCCGTCGGCCCGGCAGGTGCGGGCCAGCCATTCGACGCCACGGCGGGTCGGTTCGCCGTACTCGTCGGCGGCCATGAGCGCCAGCAAGGCCCAGGCTGTCTGCGAGGCGGTGGGGTCGCCCCGGCCCCGCCAACTGTCGGAGTCGTAGGACCGCAGGTCCTCACCCCATCCACCGTCGGGTCCCTGCGTGGCGTGCAACCAGCGCACGGCGCGCCGGATGCGACGGTCGCTGGGCGGTATACCCACGGCCCGCAGCGCCGGCAGAACGGCGCCGAGCCCATAGAGGTGGTTCACTCCCCAGCGTCCGAACCACGAGCCGTCGGCCTCCTGGTTGAGCCACAGCCAATCCACCGCGCGTCGCAGGCGTCGGCCGTCCACCGGGATGTCGGTGTGGGCGCGGACCCAGCACAGCATCTCCACCACATGCGCCGTGACGTCGGAACTCGGCGGATCGATGACCTCGCCGAAGTCACAGAACGGCAACTGCTCGCACAGTCGCCGGACGTTGTCGGCGTCGAACGCCGCGTAGCCGCCGTCGCTGGACTGCATTCCCTCGGCCCAGGCAACCCCGCGTGCGATCGCCGCGGCCGCCCGCTCGGGGTCCGACGCCTCCGCCTGACCCAATGCCAGCACGACCTCGGCGGTGTCGTCGAGGTCGGGGTAGTTGTCGTTGTGGAACTCGAACGCCCAGCCTCCCGGCGCGAGTCCGGGGCGGCGGGCCGCCCAGTCGCCGCGTACCTGGACCTCCTCGTCCACCAGCCAGTCCGCCGCTGCCACCATCGCCGGATCGTCGCGGCGCAGTCCGGCGTCGCCGAGCGCCACGACCGCCAGCGCCGTGTCCCAGACCGGAGACTGGCAGCACTCCATCCAGCGCATGTCCCCCTCACGAACCTCGAACTTGTCGAAGCCCGCCAGAGCCCGGGCCAGGACGGGGTGATCCAGCGGGTAGCCGCGCAGGTGCAGCGCGATGATCGAGTACACCCACGGCGGTTGGATGCCTCCCCAGCAGCCGTCGGCCTCCTGGCGGCGGATGATCCACTGCTCGGCGAGCTTCATGGACATCTCCCGCAGCCGCCACAGGGGTCGGTAGTGGTACTTCTGCAGCAGCTTGTCGAAGCGCTGGAACAGCCCTCCGGGGGTGTTGATCGGCCGCCGGCGGCGCTCGGGCGGTAGCTCCCCGGTGCGCAACTCGTCCAGCGAGATATCGATGTCAGCGCGCGGCCGGTAGGTGCTCACGATCGTCAGCGGAACGATCGTCTGACGCGCCCAGCAACCGAAGTCGTAGATGTTCAGCGGGATCCAACGGGGCAGGAGGATCAGTTCGGGGGGAATGGCGGGCAACTCCTGCCACGACCACGCGCCGAACAGGGCCAACCAGAGCCGCGTGAACACGCGCGAGTGCTCCAGCCCGCCGAGGTCGCGCACGAACTCCGCCGCCAGGCGCATGTGCTCGGCGTCGGTGCTGTCGCCGGCGAGGCGCAGCGCCGCGTAGGCCTCGACGGTCAGGGACAGGTTGGAGGGTCCTCCGTAGTGGGACGACCAGCCCCCGTCGGCGCACTGCTTCGACCGGATCCAGTTCGCCGTGAGAGCCAGGACGTCGTCGTCCAGAATGCCCAGGAAGGCACGAAGCAGGAGGTCCTCGGACTCGATGGCGACGTTGGTCTCCAGCTCGCCCTTCCACCAGCCGGCGTCGTCCTGCATACCCAGCAGCGCATCGGTCGACCTGCTGAGGGCGTCGGCCGCCTCACGCTCGAGTTCGCCGGCAGCCTCCGCCGAGGAGACCCACGGCAGCGCAGGCAGCGATCGTCTCGCCATGGTCATACCCAAACCTCCCGCTCAGAAATCCCGATCAACAATGAAGTCCGCCAACTCCTGCAGTTCGGCTGCCGCACCTGTATCGATCCCCGCCGAGGCCAAGGCCTCCGCGGCACGATGCATGCACTCCCGCGCCGCCGCCGCGGTGGCTGCACGACCGCCAACCTCCTCGATGAGGTCCGCCGCGCGGGCGATGTCGGCCTCGGCCAAGTGGGCGCGACCGTAGATGCCGGCCAATTCCGCGGCGGCGGCGCCGTTCGAACTCAGGGCAACGGTGACGGGCAGCGAGCGCTTGCGCTCGCGCAGGTCGTTGCCGGCGGGCTTACCCGTGATGGCGGGCTCCCCCCAGATGCCGAGCAGGTCGTCGATGGCCTGGAATCCCCGGCCCAACTCGTCGCCGAACCGGCGCAGGGCGGCAACGGTCGGCTCCGGCGCTCCGGCCAGGATCGCCCCGACCGCACTGGCGTGGGCCAGAAGGGCGCCCGTCTTCAGCGAGATCATCTCCCAGCAATCGGCCACCGACACGTTGGCGCGGCCGTCCAGCGACATGTCCAGAGACTGCCCTGCGATCATGGCCGCCGTCGCCCGGGCCAAGTCGGCTGTGGCCGCCGCGCGGGCCGGTGTCGCCACGTCCAGCAGCACCTCGAACGCCAGGGCCATGACGGCGTCACCGACAATGATGGCGTGGTCGGTGCCGTAGACCTTCCACACCGTGGGACGGTGACGGCGCTCGGCATCGTCGTCGACGATGTCATCGTGGATGAGGGAGTAGTTGTGCATCAGTTCCACCGCCACGCCGCCCGGGACGGCCACCTCGGGTGCCGCGCCGACCGCTTCGGCCGAGAGCACCGCCAGGGTGGAACGCACACCCTTGCCGCCGCTCGGAATGGCCGACGCGGCGCCCTCGGGATCGGTCCAGCCGAAGTGATAGCGGACCGGGACGGCGAGTTCGGGCACCAGACGGTCGACTGCGGCACCGAGAGCGGGCTGCACGAGGGCACCGGCTCGCCCGAGTACCGCGGGAGCGGGGCGCTTCATGCCGCCACCGCCGGCGCCTCGGGGAGGTCAGCATGCGGCTCGGGGAGGTCAGCATGCGGCTCGGGCGGCGCCGGGGTCGCAGCCGCGAATTCGGTCGCCAGGCGTGCCGCTTCGACCCCGCTGCGCACCGCGCCCTCCATCGTGGCCGGCCAGCCCGTGTCGCACCAGGCGCCGGCCAGGAAGACGCCAGGCACGGCGGTGTGGCTGCCTGGGCGCAACGCGTGCGTTCCCGGCGTCCCGAAGAAGGTGGCCGCACGCTCGCGGGTGACGATCGAGTCGGTGACGCGGGCACCGGCGGCGGCGGGCAGCAGCCGGGCCATCTCCCCCTCGAAGTGCGCCACGAGATCGGGCGAGCGGCGACCGATGTAGGCCCTCGCCGCCGACAGGGAGATGGTCAGACACTGGCGTCCGTCATCGAGCCCCGACGCCTCGGTGTGGTCGAAGACGAACTCGACGTCGCTGCCCACGGTTGCGGCCATCGGCAGTTCCATCACCGGGCGGTCGTAGACCAAGTGCACGTTCAGGATCGGCGAGACGCCGAGATCACCGAGTCTCTCCTGGCCCGCCACGGTCCCCACCGGCAGCAGCCCCCCGGCGGCATCGTGGGGCACCGCCACCACGACCGCGTCGGCCTCGATCAGTCGACCGTCGGTCTCCACGACCGGTCGCCCGCCCGGGCCGGGCCGTACGCCCCGCACCGCGGCACCCGCCGTGACCTCGGCCCCGGCTGCCTCGAGAGTCCTCCGCGCTGCGTCGCCGTGCAGCACCGACAGCGGCACCGTCGCCCAGCCGATGTCACCCGCGTCGGCGCGACTCAGCAACCCGGTCCTGAAGACCATCGCGGCCAGCTTGAGCGAGGCCTCGGCGGCCGGAACGTTCACCGTCGGCAGCACGATGAGATTCCACAGCGCCTCGACGGCGGCGGCGTCCTGACCGCGCGCCGCCAGCCAGTCACCGAACGTCGTCCGGTCCAGCGCTCGGTCGTCGGGGTCCAGCCGGCGCAACGCCACGGCGGCACGCATCACACCCAGGCGCCGGCGCGCCGTCAGGTGCGGGTAGGTCAGCAGCGATGCGAGCAGGTGCATCGGGGCGGGGCCCGCGGTGCGGCGGATGGCACCGGCGGGACCACCGGGACGCAGCACCGGGACCTCCAGCCGCCTCTGCAGGCGGACGTTGCCGGCCGAACCGATCCGCTCGAGGAAGCGCCGGTAGGCACTGCAGCAGCGCATGAACACGTGCTGGCCGTTGTCGAAGGAGATGCCGCGGTGCTCGAACGACCAGGTCGCCCCGCCCAGGCGAGGGCGCCGTTCCAGCAGCGTCACCGCTGCGCCCCGGTCGGCAGCCTCGACGCCCGCGGCCAAGCCGGCGAGGCCGCCGCCGACCACCACGACCCGCCGACGGTGACCGCTCATGGCCGCAGTCCCGCCACGCTCCGCAGGGCCACCAGTGCCTTCTCCCGGGTCGGGAGCCGGACACGCATGCTGAGCAGCCGCTCGGGATGGGCGACGATGCGGTGCAGCAGCCGCCGGTAGATGCCCGCCATCGCCGCCGTGCAGGCGCGGCTGCGATGGTCGAGATGGTCGAGCAGCACCAGCCCGCGCCCGAACCACGTCACCGCGTGCTCCCCGACGTGGCGCACCAGCGCTGCGACTCCTTCGGGCGGCGCCCACTCCCCGGGCCGGACCCCGAAGCGATCACGCTCCTCTGTGGGCAGGTAGATGCGCCCCATTGCGTGGTCCTCGCCGATGTCGCGCAGCATGTTGGTGAGTTGCAACGCCACGCCGAGTTCGTCGGCCAACCGTGGCGCCAGTCCGGCGGCGTCGGGGTGGTCTCCGTGGCGGGTGCCGAAGACCCCCAGTGACAGGCGGCCAACCGACCCCGCCACCAGGCGGCAGTAACGCACCGTGTCGTCCATCGTCTCGTACGTCACGCCCACCACGTCGTGCTGGCAGCCTTCGACGATCTCGTGCAGGACGTCCACGGGGATCGGGTACCGGTTGGCGGCATCGGCGAGACCGACGAGAACCGGGTCGGTCGGGTCGGTGAGTTCACCCGCCTCCAACGCGTCGATCGAGGCGTGAAGGTCTCCGAGCGCCTCGAGTTTGCGGTCCTGGGGCCAGTCGCCGTCGCCGACGTCGTCGATCCTTCGGGCCATGGCGTACAGAGCCGCCATCGCCCGGCGCTTGGGCGGCGGCAGCAGGCGGATGCCGTAGGCGAAGTTCCGGGCCTCTGCCCAGGTGATCTGCTCGCAGCGGCGATACGCCGACTCTGCGGTGAGCGCGCTCACGGGACGCTCCGCCGGCGCAGTACGGCGCCGAGGTACAGCGGCACGAAGCGGCGCAGCAGCCGTACGGTGCCGGCGGAGCGGGTGGTGCTCAACACCTCGAATCCTGCGGCCTCGACGGCGTCGAACCCGGCGAGTCCCCCCGCCACGAAGCCGGCGATGGCGAGCCGGGCGTATCCACGCAGCGACGCCACGAGCGCCCTGCCACCCTCGAGCATCTCCCGGGCGCGGGCAGCTTCGAACGCCACGAGTGCTCGCAGCGACTCGCCGGCCACCTCGGCCGCCAGATCGGCAGGGGTGCAACCGAAGCGTTCCATGTCATCGACCGGGAGGTAGATGCGACCTGCCGCGGCGTCCTCCGCCACGTCCTGGAGGTGCTCGAGCACCTGCAGCCCGCTGCAGGTGGCGTCGGAGGCGGCGATGCGATCCGGCGTGGACGCTTCGAAGACCGCCAGGACGAGATGACCGACCGGGTTCGCCGACAACTCGCAGTACGCCAGCAGCTCGCCCCAGTCGGCGTAGCTGCTCTTGGTCTGGTCGAGCCGGTTGGCCGCCAGCAGCCGGTCGAACGGGGTGCGCGAGATGTCGAAGTCACGCACCGTCGCGGCGAGACGGCGGAAGACCGGGTGTCGCGGGGATCCCGCATAGAGATCGTCGATCTGGCGCTCGAGCCAGTCCAGCGCCGCCGAGCGATCCCCCGGATACTCGTCACCGAGATTGTCGACCAGCCGGGCGTAGCCGTAGATCGCTTCGAGGTGGTGGCGCAGCCGGCGCGGCAACGCTCGCAGTGCCACCGGGAAATTCTCCCCGCCGGCCCTCGCCATGATGGCGTCGATGCCGGCGAACCGCTCGATCGACTCGACCGAAGCCGCCGCGGCGGTGGGAACCGGCCGGCCGTCGGCCCCGGTCCGACCCGCCGTTGGTTCGATGGACACTGCATCCTCCACCCGTACGGACCCCACCGGTCGGAGTTCGTTCCCACAACGGCGAGCACCCTACACAATTCGTGACCGCTCGGTCCAAGTCTTGCAGTAGCGCTCCACCGTCACGCGGAGGCTATCCCGAGCGGTTCGATTGCGCCTCCGGAGACCGCTCCGGTGCCACGTCGGCGGCGCGCCCGCGGCGGGCGGCGCTCGCTGGCCGACCGCCGCTAGCGCGACGTCTCGACGCCCGCGTCGCGCCCTCCCACCAGCGACCGGAACACCTGCACGGTTGCGTCCAGGATCACCATTCCCGCGGTCGTGTGGCTCCCGGCCTCGCCGGGCAGCAGGATCTCCCCCATCTCGGCCGCCAGCAACCGGAACGTGGCCCGCGCCTCACCCACATACTCGGGTTCGAACAGCATGGCCCTCTTGGCCAGTTCGAGCAGGAGCGGGAGACCCGGTCTCAACGCCGCGGCGCAGATCTCCGCCGCGGCGTGCATTTCGAGCGGCGGGGGGAGTCCGGCGATGCCGCTGCGGAAGCGCTCCAGAATCTGCAGCACCACCCGCTCGGCGGCACGCACGAAGACCTGGCTCTTGGAGTCGAAGTGGCGGTAGAAGGTTCCCTTGGCGACATCGGCGCCCGTACACAGGTCGGCGATGCTCACCTCTCCGTAGCTGTGCAGGCCGAACGCCTCGATCGCCACGTCGAGGATCCGCTCGGCCACAACCGACGCCTGCGGATCACCACCGCCGACCAGCGGTTCCGCCATGAGCCCGAGGCTGCGGTTGGCGAGGATCTCCGGCAGGACCTCGGCGATCTTCGACAGCGAGAGGCGCTGGCGCTGGCGGAGGCCGCGGATCACCCGCAGCGCGTCGACGTGCTCCGG
Organism: Acidimicrobiales bacterium; assembly: GCA_963668565.2. GTDB lineage: Bacteria > Actinomycetota > Acidimicrobiia > Acidimicrobiales > CATQHL01 > VXNF01. The sequence continues at coordinate 1,511,029 of CAXXMX010000010.1, read as the reverse complement.
GCCGTACAGGAAGCGCTTGGGCGCTATCCGCGTCGGCGTCGGCAGCAGCCCCCTCCGCACGTAGTGGTGAACCGTCGATGCCGGCACGCCGGTCCGGTCCACCAGCTCAGCCATCGAGAAGCTGTCCGTACGCTGAGCGTCCATCCTTTTCCTGCGTCGACGAGTGAGCCCGAGTGATCCGAACAGTATCCCTCCCGTTGCGGAATCACTCCGCGCCGGCCGCGAGAATGGCGCGCACACGACGCTCCGTGCGAGGTTCCCTCGTGCCTGTGCCCATGACCCGTCCGGACTTGGAGGCGGATCCGTGAGTCCCCCCATACCACCGAACCCCGCGAGCGCCCGCCGGCAGTGGGATCGCGACATCTTCCGCCTGGCGATTCCCGCCTTCGGCGCGCTCGTGGCCGAGCCGCTGTACGTGCTCGTGGACACCGCGATCGTGGGTCACCTGGGCACGCCGCAACTCGCAGGTCTGGCGTTGGCCGGTCAGCTGCTGCTCAGCGTGTACGCCCTGTTCATCTTCCTGGCCTACGGGACCACGGCGGCGGTGGCGCGCCTGCTGGGCGCCGGTCGAGCCGCCGATGCCGCCCAATGGGGGGTGCAGGCCCTGCTGATGGCTCTGATCGCCGGCATCGCCGCCGGCGCCGTGCTGTACGGCCTCTCCGATCCGCTGCTGACCTTGCTGGGCGGCGAGGGTGAGGTGCTCGAGCAGGCCCGCATTTACCTGCACATCAGCCTCGCCGGCCTGCCTGCGCTGCTGATCATGCTGGCCGGCGTGGGCTACCTGCGGGGCGGGCTCGACATGGCTCGCCCCCTGAAGGTCGCGGCGCTGACGGCCGTCGGGAACCTGGTGCTCGAGGTGATCCTGGTCTACGGGCTGGGTTTCGGCATCGGAGCCTCGGCCCTCTCCACGGTGGTCGCCCAGTGGGTCGGCGCCGCGCTGTACGTGCGCTGGGTGCTGCAGGCGGCGCGCCCACACGTATCGAGCATGCGGCCCGATCCAGCCGTCCTGCGCAGGCTGCTGGGAACCGGCGGCTCGCTGCTGGTCCGCACCGCCGCCCTGCAGGGAGCCTTCGTCGTGGCCACCGCCGTGGCCGCCCGCACGGGTGTGGCCGACCTGGCGGCGCACCAGATCAACGCCCAGCTGTTCGGCTTCTCCGCTCTGGGACTCGATGCGCTCGCCATCGCCGCGCAGGGCATGATCGGGATGATGCTCGGCGCCGGCGACGCTGCCGGCGCCCGCGGCGTCAGCCGGCGCGTCACGTGGTGGGGGCTGGTGGCCGGGCTGGCCGCGGCGCTCGTGGCGGTGGCGTTGCGCCCCGTGTTGCCGCAGCTGTTCAGCCCCGACCCGGCCGTGGTGACGCTGGCGGGGTTCCTGATGCTGCACCTGGCGCTGATGCTGCCGATCAACGGCGTGGTCTTCGCCCTCGACGGCGTGCTGATCGGTGCCGGTGACCTGCGCTACCTGGCACGTGCCATGCTCGCCGCGGCCGCGGTGTTCGTGCCCCTGGCCGTGGGGGTGCGGATCTCCGGGGCGGGGCTCGGCTGGCTCTGGGGTGCGCTCGTGGTCTTCATGGTGGCGCGGCTCGCCGGCCTGATGATCCGCTTCGTGGGGAGCCGCTGGCTCCGCCTCGGGGGACAGTGAACCAAGGCCGCGCCGCCGGCGGTGCCGGGAGCCGCCGTCATCCCGGCGACGACGCGAGCGACGTCCTGCGGCTCGGTGGTACCGATCAGTCGGCCGTACGCGTACCGCTGGGGGGGTCGTCGACGAAATGACGGGACTCGCCCGCAGTGTGGGCGAAGTCGTCGAGAGCAGGAATCGATTCGAGGTCGAGGCGGCCAATGTTCTGCATGATCAGGTCCGCCTCCCGGCGGTGGCCTGAGCGCTGAGCCGCGGTGATTCGCCGCGCGAAGCACTGCTCGCAGCCCGGCGTGACGGCGAGTCCTCGAAGCGTTGCCCAACGGGCGACGTCGATCCGCCCCAGTTCCAGAGCCACGTCGGCGAGCCGGTGGGCCGTACTGTCCACGAGATACTCGACATGGCTGCGCCACGAGGCATCGGCCCAAGAGAACGTTCCGCCACTGCCACCGCTGAAGGGGGCGCCCCGCACCAGCCAGAGCGCGGCGCGCAGGCACTCGAGCGCCTGCTGCGGCGGCACCCGCTCGGCCAGCCGTTGCCACGCGGTGAACCGCTCCAGATCGGTCGTGACCTTTGCAGACAGCCGGTAGACGCCCTCGGCACTAACACGGGAAAGGTACGGCTCACCGCGGGGATCCCGGCCAAGGCAGACGCGGGCTCGCGACACCACGTTGGCAAAGGCCTTGCGGCTCGGCACCCGCTCGCTGCGGCGCCACAGCCAATAGCAAAGCCGGTCGGAGGTCGCTCCGTCGCGGTGGAAGGCGAGGAAACAGGCCAGGTCCAGCGCCCGTTGCGACGTGAACGGCGACGACACCCCGACCGCTTGCACGACGCCCAGCACCTGCAACTCCACCGCACCGGCGGTCACATCGGTGACATCCGCGTACTGGCGGGCGTCGGGAGGTCCGCCCGTCCAGCCATAGCCGCCGATGCCCGGGCACGGGGTGGCCCGGAATGTCGAGCTGCCGTTTGCTTGAGCGGAGCCGGAGCGGTCACCCCACCCGGCCACGGATCTCGCCGGTGTCGCAGAGGGCGGTTGCAGGTCGTTGCGGGGCGATTCCGTCGGCAGCGGAGGGCAAGCCGAAGAATGGTCGAACTCCAGATCAACGCCGACGGGCTCCCAACGAAGCCGCCGCCCCTTGACCTCGAAGGCCCAGCCCTGGCCAACCGCCGGTCGGCCGGGACCGCGGGTTGCCGGGTCGTGCGCGACACCCGCTGTGATGACTGCCAGCCCGGGGCCGGCAAGCGCGCGCAGTCGTTCGCTCATCGCGGGATCTCGGGGGTGCGGATCGATGACCACCAGCGGAGGCGGGGTCCCACGCGACCCGCGCACGCGCAACTCCCCAAGCGCGGCGCGGCGTGCCTCGGTGCTGCGCACCCGCGCCCTGTGCACCTCCGCATCGGCCATGGCCTCGCTCTGGGATCTGACGATGCGGACCCTGTCGAGGTCGGCGAGTTGCGACCCGCTGTTCACACAGATGATCTGCGCACGTCCGCCGAAGTGATCGGCCACTATCTCCGCGGCCAGGGACTCGGTCAGCGCCAGCACATCCCCGGGCTCGCCGATCGCCTCGAACGTGCCGAACTCCTCGAGATTGCCCAACACGAGCGATCCGTCCGAGGGGAGGCGGCCCAACGACACCAGCAGCGACCACGGCATCCCCCGGGCGGGCAGCACGTCGGGCGCGCCAAGAGCCGAACGATCGATCATCCAGGTCAGGCCGCCGTCGATGGCATCGAACCCCTCGGCCGGATCCAACCGTGGCTCGCCCAGCAGCAGCCCGATGGACTTCGAGGAGACGGTGACGGCCACGACCCGAGGCAGAGGACGGCCCCGCAGCCGTTCCGGCATGCCGGCCATGAGGTGCAGAAGTTCGCGGTTGAGTCCGTTCCGATCACCGGGGTCGCCGGAGTCAGACGTCCTCATCGGATCGGATGGTGCTGCGGCTCTTTGCACCTTCGGTCCTCCTTCCCCCTGGCCGGCTGCGCTGGAGCCTTGCTCGAAGCGGGTGACGCTACCCGGAGCCGGGCCGGGACGGGGCGCGAGCAGCAAGTGGGGGGAGGCGTAGCCGCCAACCCGGATGTATGAGGTTCGGGTCGCGGAGAGTGCCGCCCCCGGGCAGCGGTCCGGTGTTCAGGTCGTAGATGTCCTCCCAAAGCAGGGCGTCGCCCAAGTGCTTCTCAGCCAGGAGCCACAGCGAGTCACCGGGTTGCACCACGACCCACCCGGACGGCTCGATCTCCTCCGCCGCCATTCCCGACTCCGGCAGCGCCGCGGGAGCCGGCTCGGCGGCAGTGACTTCTGCAGGAGGCGGATGCTGCAGTGGCGATAACGCGGGAGGGGTGCTGAGCGTCGGCGCCCCGACATCGAACATCGAAGACGGTGCCACCGGCGGAGACCCCACGTCCAGCGGAACGGCCAACGTCGCCGCTGTCTCCGGGGGCGCCAGGATCGGTGCGGTTGACTCGGAGGTGGCTACCGGCGCCGACGCAATGGAAGGCATCGCCGACAGGCCCGTCGGCGGCGCCAGGATCGGTGCGGACGCCGCTGGCGGCGCCGGCGTCTCGGGCGAGGTGGACAGCGCAGCAGCGGAAGGCCGCGCGGCGAGCGGTGACGATCCCATTGCACCACCGGTGGAGGACACCGGAGAGGACTCTCCGGCCCCTCCGCCCACCGACTCTCCGGAGGTCAGCGTGACCGAGATCCCGGCGAAGGACGGCGTCGCGGCGAGAACCGGCTGGGTGAGCAGCCCGAGAGTGCCCGCCGCGGCCACCACGATCGCCACGAGCCGCACCATGAGCGGCTGCATGCCGCAGGCGCTCAGAGGCAGCGGCTGGGCCGTCCGCCCCCGGCAGGCGGCCACGGCCTCGGCGGCGAACGAGAGGGCGACCTGTGACCACCAGATCCAAACGACGACCGCCACGACCCGTATCGCGACGCCAGGCGGGAGGACACCGCTCTCGACCGCCGCCACGACCGACGACCATGCCGGCAGCGCCGATGGCAGCGGGTTGCCGAGGAGTCTTACCAGGCACAGTGGCACCCCAATAAGGAACGTTCCGAGCGCCGCACAGACCGCGACACCCGACAGCACCGCACGTAACTTGCTTCCGTTCATGTTTACCTCGCTTTTCGCTGTCTCGACTCGCTGGCCGGCCCGACCGGCAACACCCGCCGCGGCGGAAGCCGTTCAGTCATCTCCGGGCGGAACTGACACCCCACGTGGCGCGCGCCTCCTCGGAGGCGCTCACGGTCACGTACCGATCGCCCAGCCCCAGCACGCGCACAGCGACGTCTCTGCTGATGCGCACCGAGGCCCGGTCGCCCCGAACGGTGACGTCCGCGTCCAAGCCTGAGCGAGCGGCGACAGCCCGCGCTGCGGTGACTGCGGCGGAGGAATCCAGGCGGATCGTTCCGGTGGACCGGTAGATCGTCACGTCGACCTCCTGGACCGCAGCGCGGGCGGCCTGCCGGGCAAGGTCCGACAGAGCGCGCCGCTGGCCCCTTAGTTCCGCGGAGTCCACCACGATGCCCACGGTGAGCAGGAACGCCACGAAAAGGACCGCCACGAACAGGCTGATCACGCCCGCATCGGTCGGGTCGGCGTCGCGCTGCGAGCGCCAGGGACGACGCCCTCCGTCGAGGCCGGAGTGCGGCACAGGCAAGCCACCCCTGGTGGTGCCGTCGCCACCGCTGCTTCGGAGCCATCGCTCGCGGCCCATCAGGTTCCGCCCCGGCGCCGGTCCACGACCTCCGTCCCGGTCGCATCCAGCGTCACCGACCCCGGCATTCGCAGGAGCGTGAGATCTCCTATTAACAGGCGTGCTACTTGCGTTTGAGCGTCGGACTACTTGCGTTTGGCAGCGCGACTACTTGCGTTTCGGCGTTGCGGGTGAGGCTTGCCGCAGGCATGGGCGCGTGCCGCGCGTATGCGAACCGAACACGAATTCCTGACCACCACAAACCGGCCCACGCTCACTGCGGGCGCCGGGCACCTGCACGGCAGCCTGCCCGATGCGCTCGTCGCGCAACTCGCGCCGCCAGACGGAGTGTTGTCTCCGAGCGTGATCGAGGCGGCGCATCTGCTTGTCGCCGGAACCCTGAGCCCTCGTTCAAGGGACAACTATGGCTTTCACCTCGCTCGGGCGTCCTGGTGGTGCGCGGAGCACGGTCTTGACCTGCTCGACTTGTCGCCGCTGGATGTGGCGGCACTGGCGTTGGCCCTCCGGGACGCTGGTCGCAGCCCGAAGCAAACGCTGGTTGCGCTGTCGTTCCTCTATAGGCACAAGCCGCAACCAGCGGCGGGGGTCACTGCGCTGGCCAATCGCGCCGACCGGGTGTGGCGTGCCCGCTTCCGCGATCGCCTCGTGAATCCGCGACGCGCTGTTGTTCTGCCGCTGCCAGCCTGGCAGGCGATGCGCTCCGCTGTGTCCTCTGGGCGCACATCCGGCGGTGTGCACGCCTACGACGAGGAGCGCTACCACCGCGACCGGTTCATCATCTCACTCGGGGTGTGTGCCGGTCTCAGGCCGGGAGAGTTCGGGTTGTTGTCGGCGTCGCGTTCGCGCATCAGCAGCGACGGCCGCCAGCTGATACTTCCCTTCGTGGCCACCAACGGCGGCGCGGCGACGACGAAGACGGGTCGCAGCGAGATCGTCGTCCCGCTCGGAGTGTCGCCGTTTGCTGTGCTCCCGCTCGGGGAGGATTTCGAGCGATTTCGCGCCGTCCGACTAGCGCGCAGCGGCGAGTCGGACCGTCTCGTAGGCGACGCTTGGAACTACGGGCGCCCTGCCGGGCTAAGCCGCGGAGGAGTAACCGATCGGTTGCGGAAGCTAGCGCAGCAGGCGGGAATCAGTGATGGCCCACTGTTGGGGGGCGGTTCCTTGCGGCGGTCGATGGTGCACATCGCCGCGGCCGCAGGGTGGACTCCCGAACAGATCGCCGCGGTCACCGGGCACACGTCCACGAGCGTGGTCGAGAGGTTCTACCTCGACGGTTACGCGGGGGTCTGGACCCGCAGCGGCGAGGGGCGCCAGATGCTGCTTGAGGGTTCCGACCAGTGGGCGACCTGTCCGCTGAACGTGGACGCTGAGGTGCCCCGACCCGCACGACAGCCAGGTCATCGCGGCTGGTGGCAGGACCGCGACCTCGAAGCCGACAAAGTGCGTGCGATGGATTTGGCACGGGGAACGCCACGAGTCGAGGTCGCGGCTCGCCGGACGATCACCCGGACGGGGCGGCTATGGGAGGAGTTCTGTGCTCACGTCGGCGCGGACGCCGCTAAACCGAATCGGCCACTGATCGAAGCGTTCTGCATTGAGTTGACCCGTGGCGGCGCCACGGGCCGGTATCGCACGGCGCACTACCTGACGGACTACTTCGCGGCACACCCGTCGATCGATCCAACCGAGGTCGCGCATCTTGAGAGTCTGGTGAATGACGCGGTCCATCTCGCGCGGAACGCCGTCACGGCGAACCGGCGTCGGAACAGGCAAGCGAGCCAGCGGCGGACCATCGTCCCCGTCACCGACGCGGCGATGGAGGCGATCTTCTATACGCAGTTGCAGTGTCGCACCGAGGGCGTGCGCCTGTGCGGCGTCGTGCTGGCCCACGGGGAGGCCCGCCAGCAGATCCCGCCGCGCCAACGCAAGCAGTTCCGCTTCGGTGAACACACCCGCATAGGCGACGACCTCGCGGAACTGCTCACACCACCGCGGGGCGGTTCTGACACCTCCACTGTCGGCGAGCCCGCGATCGTTGTGGCGCGTCGCGGCGGCGATCCGCTGTGGTGCCCGCATGAGGCGGCCCGCGCACTCACTATCCGCTACCCGAACAAGTGCCTACCGCAGGCGCTCGCAGCACACCCCTGGGCATTGCACTGCGGGTCTGTGATCCGCTGGTTACAGGGCCGGGCCGCGGTCGCTGTCTTGTTCGCGACGGGCATGCGCCCCTCGGACCTGCGCGGCATCCGTTGGAACGACCTGCGCCTCGGCGACGACGGCGCTCTCATGTGGCGCCTGCCCTACAGCAAGGGCAACAAGACCGGTGATCGGGTGCAGATCCTGCGCCTAGAGCCGACCACTGAACCCTGGTGTCCTGTCACCGCGTTGCGGCGCCTTGCCGACTCGCTGCGCGAAGCCCGCAGCGCCGGATGGCTCGGCACCACCGCTCAACCTGACAGCGACGGGATCGTGCGGCGCGTGTTCCCGAACGACATTGGCCACGACACCATCCGCGTGCTACTGCGGCCCGCCGGCGTGGATGTCCGCTGCCAGGACTTCCGCTACCGCAAAGCCGCAAAAGTGTGGGCGGAGACCCGCGACATGCAGATGGTGCGCGCCGTGCTGTTCCACCGCGAGGCGCGCGACTCGGCCGGCTACGTGCAGCGCGGGTTGTCGTCGCCCATGCGCGCAGAACTCGACGCACTATCAGGCGTCTTCTCCCCCAAGTAACAGTGTCACACCCCCCTGTCAGAATATGTAGTGGACAAACACAGGTAGGGACGCGATGCAGCAGGCTCGCTGACCAGGAAGGACTCTGCTTTATCCATCGCATGGAACGCACAGGCGCCGAGCGCATTGATCCGTTGGAACTCGTGGACTGGACAGACCACGCCACCGCCGTGCGCGCCACCGCGCACACTCAACGTACCGAACCGGAAGTCAACTCGGAGGACCCCACGCTGAGCTACAACACGTCAAACTTGGCCGTCGCGGCCCACACCGATCAGATGGCCGCGCTCAAGGCGCTCCGTGAACCCGCCTGGCATCACCATCTGGCAGCTGACCTGGAAGAACCCTTCTTTATCCATCGCATGGAACGCACAGGCGCCGAGCGCATTGATCCTTTGGAACTCGTGGACTGGACAGACCGCGCCACCGCCGTGCGCGCCACCGCGCACACTCAACGTACCGAACCGGAAGTCAACTCGGAGGACCCAGCGCCGAGCTACAACACGTCAAACTTGGCCGTCGCGGCCCACACCGATCAGATGGCCGCGCTCAAGGCGCTCCGTGAACGCGCCTGGTATCGCCATCTGGCAGCTGACCTGGAAGAACCCTTCTTTATCCATCGCATGGAACGCACAGGCGCCGAGCGCATTGATCCTTTGGAACTCGTGGACTGGACAGACCGCGCCACCGCCGTGCGCGCCACCGCGCACACTCAACGTACCGCGCCGGAAGTCAACGGGGAGGATCCAACGCCGAGCTACAACACGTCAAACTTGGCCGTCGCGGCCCACACCGATCGGCTGGCCGCGCTCAACGCGCTCCGTGAACGCGCCCGGGAGCGCCATCTGGCAATCGTCGACGACACAGACGACGACACAGACGACACCGCCTATGAGGCCGATCGGCCGCTGGTACCTGACGTGATCGGCGCTGAACGCCAGCGCGACGCGTACCGCGCCGCTATGCCGAACCTCACCGAAAGTGACCTCGACAAGTACCTCGAGGTCTACACGAACTCGCTGTCACCCAAGACGGTGCGGGCCTACGAGTCGGCCCTCGCCCCGTTCTACAGGCACGCTCACGAGCAAGGCTTCGATCCGCTCAAATGCGACCCCGCCCGCATCGAGTCATACCTGCTCGGTCTGATGACCGCTGGCAAGGCCGACAGCACCGGCACTGCACGGTGAGGGCAGCATAGAGTTCACGCCAACCCGACCAGCCCTACAGCCTCACCTACTTCAAGACATTCCGCTCCGCGCTGAAACGTGCCGCCGCCGTCCAGGACCTGCCGAATCCCTGTCAATCAATAAAGATCGAAGCACTCACCCGTGGCTACACCCGAACCCGCGGATCGCTACTGCCCCGCGAAGGCAAAACCGAAGTCCTGCCCGAGCAACTCGTCGAGATCGAACAGCGCGCCAGAAACGGCGCAGGTCTCGCCGCCGTATCCCTGCGAGGCGTCATCACTCTCGGCTGCGACAGCACCCTGGACCTCAGCGCCACCGAACTCCCCAAACTCACCTTCGCCGACATCGCCCTACCAGCAGGCGCCGATGCCCCGATGGTGATCACCACCCACCCCCGGGGCGTGCCACGCGACACCACCATCCGCGCCCGCCCCAGCGACCCGGCATGCCCCGTAGCCGCCGCTACGGCGCTACACGACGCGGTCCGGCGCCGCATGCGCGCCTCACGCAAAGGCAGCGCCCCCACCAAGCAACAAATCGACGCCACAAGCGTGTTCGTCAACGCCCGAACCGGCGACCCGCTCACCCGACAAGGCATCCAACACATCGCCACCACAGCATGCGAGGCGATCCCCGGACTGCCCGCGGCGAAACGCGGCACACTGCCCGCCCTCACACCGGCCCAACGGCAGAGCATCATCGCCACCGCCGATGGTGCCACCACGACCCGCGACCTGGCCCTGCTGTTCCACACCGCGTTCTCTTCCTCGAGGGCCGACAACGTAGCGACCTTCAACGTCGGCCACCTCATCACCTGGGGCCACGACGAAGACGGAACCAGCATCTACACCCCACTCGTCGACATCACCGACACCGACGGCACCACCACCCCCGGAATCCTCGACCGCATCGCCACCATCACCACCGGCGACATCCTCGACACCGCCGGCGACAGCCTCTACGCCAGCGGCCTCATCAGCGGGATACACACCTCATTCCTATTCGGGACCAAGACACAACGGTTCCACGAAAACTGGTACCCCGCCCAGGCCGGACACGCCGCCTGCCCCGTCCGGCTCCTGCTCCGCTGGCTCAATACCTACGACCAACTCCTCCTCGCACACCGCGGCAGCCGACTCACCGCCGCCGACCCCCTGTTCTGCACCCTCAACCACCCCGGCGAACCCATCACCGCCATGTCCAGAGTCCTCGGCGCCATCGTCAAGACCGCCATGGCCGACCTCGGCCACAACCCCCACGACTACAGCGCCCACAGCCTCCGCAAATTCCGCGCCAGCTACGCCCTCTCCCAAGGCGGCAGCATGACCGAAGTCATGGTCCACGACGGCCGCTCCTCCGAACCCGCCGGCCTCGTCTACGCCCACCGCAACCCCCAACAACCCTTCAAAGGCGACCCCACCGTCAACATCTACAACCACAACCACAAACAAGAACCCACAGAAGGAGCGACCATGCCGCCAACCACCGAACCCGACAGGGCACACGCTTCGCCGCCGGACGTGCCCCCGGGCGATGCCGCGACGGATAGCGGCATCGCCGCCGAGATCGGCACCCTGCGGCAGTGCGTGAAGAACCTCCGCAGTGCCGGACTCGACAGCACAGCCATCTCCGCGATCGCTGGCCTCAATACGCCCTGATCGCGCACCGGGGCGGTCCCGCGGCCAATCGCTGATTGCAAGCTCTTCGCATTGCCGCACCGCTCTCAGCGGCACCACTCGACGACCTGCCCGCCGCAACGACTAACACCATTAGCCCCGCACAGGCAGCCACAGTAGGGCAGCGACCGTGAGCCGCCACTCAGCGAATCGTGCCAGATGTGAGCCGGTGGCTATGGGTAGCTGTCCCACCGGCGTGCCACGCCGCCATGCTCAAGGCACCACTCGGCGACCATGTGGAAGCATTCCCACCGGTCATCAGTGCCACGCAACCGCAGCACGAGGGTCCGTCCCTGAGCCATCGCGGCCCTGGTGAAAGCCCACACTTCGTCGTAACCGAACTCCCGAACCTTCCGTACAAGGCAATCTAAGGACGGCATCGCCGTGGCATGCTCCTTCACGGCGACGATCGCGCACGACGGCACGGCCATCGTGATCGTCCCATGTGGCTGGAACACGGCCTCAAGGTCTAGTGCGGCATCAGTGTCCAGTTGTATGCACAGCCACTTCTCCACCCCCGGCACCGATTCGAGTTGACCCCGCTCGGACTTGGCTTGCATCTTCCGCATCAGCGTCCGATAGAGGTCATCGGTGTCCCTCCCGGACGAGATCTTGACGTTGAACCCAGCTCTCACAGTCCCGCCGTCGATATGCAGGGTCTTGTAACGCAAGTCGTCCGTTTTGTGTGTCACCTCCATCGCGACGTCGCGGTCGCCCGGTAGGTGCAGGAGCAGTCCGGGGTGCGCACACCGCGCCGTTCAGCGGGCCGTTCGTAGGACGCGTCTGGGTGTAGATCGAGGGCGATGCACAACGCGAGCATCTCAGCACGATCGTCGTCGCGGGTGACCGACCAGCGCTGGCTCATGCTCGCTCAGTCTGAGTCGGGTCGGTGGTTGCGGGCTCCGGCTCCGCTGCCGGCTCCACGGCTGACTCGCCGGGTTCCGGCCCCTTGGCCTCTGGAGTCTGGGGGGCGTCCTCGCGCTCGGCCCAGCAGCGGTTGCATGTGTGCGAGAGATGCTTGGGATGCTTCTCGTTCCGGTCGCAGTCTTGCCAGCAGGCCAGCAACGTCTCACCAAGCCCCCGTCCGCAGTTATCGCACCGGACGCGCCGGTGCTCACGCCGCCACCGGCGCAGGTCGATCCGCTCGCCAGCTGCCCCCATGAGACGCTCGTCGGCTTCTGCCTGCTCTTCCTGGAGCAGAACGAACTCTTCTGGGTCACGCCGATAGGGGGCCAACAGTTGGGCTATGTCTGGACTGATGTCGGGCAAACGGGGAGTCTCCGGTCTCATGGGCAGGCGCGTCTCGCCGCCGATCCTGCTCAGCAATCTCAACAGTGGTTGCCCTGCCTTGTGCTGCCAAAGCCGGAGCCCTCTCCGGCGGCGTCGGCCAGTCGTGGCGGGCCTACGCGTGCGAGCAGTGCGGACTGGGGTTAGACCGCACTGCTCGCTGAGATCAATGTGCTGGCGCGGACCTTCGGAGCGAGAGCAGTACCCCGAGCGTGAGTAGCGCCAGCAGCGTCGGCATGAACCTCCGCATCGGCGGTCTCCTTCTCATCAGTCGCAGACGACGTAGCCGTCAGAGTCCTCCTTGCAGTTATAGAGACCCAGTTGCTCCAGGTACGCCGTGGTGATTCCATCCTCGTCCAAGATCGGCGTCAGTGGTGGTTCGGTCGTGGTGGTCGTAGGCGGCGTCAGTGGTGGTTCGGTCGTGGTGGTCGTAGGCGGCGTCAGTGGTGGTTCGGTCGTGGTGGTCGTAGGCGGCGGCTCGGTCGTGGTGGTCGTAGGCGGCGGCGTCTCGGTCGTGGTGGTCGTAGGCGGCGGCGTGGGTGGTGGTCGTAGGCGGAGTCGGTCGTGGTGGTCGTAGGCGGACTGGGCGGCGTTCCTGTTACTCGTGGCTGACCGCACGTCGGACGCTCAACCTCGTCCGGCATGAACAACATGTCGTGAAGCCGCCCACGGCGCTCCGAAGCAGTGCCCTCTCCTAGCGCAACGACAACCTGACCGGCGCAATTCAACGCATCCGTTTCAGTAACGACGGTGCTACGACGGCATCTCTTCTCAGCCCGTGGGTCGACGATCACACCCCTCACGTGGTCGACGCTGTTGAGGCCGTCGCACTCAGAGCCAGCGACGAGCAGTTCATACACAAGGTCGGCGACACGCTCACGGTCTTTGTCTCTGTCGAGGTCGCCCAAGAGTGTTTCGAGTTCGTCGGACCACGGGCCATCTTCCACATCGCAGACCTCACCGTCGAGCTCATACCCGTAGGAGATGCTCGCCGACACGCAGTTCACTAGCGTGCCGTCGAGCCATTCGTCGACGTAGTCAAGTCGCACCTCGTCCTCGTCGCCGTCTCCGTCGTTGTCGTCGGCTGCGACGACGGACGCCACGAGCAACATCGCCAATAGGGCGACAACCGCCGCCACAAGGGTCATTCTCCGCATGGTGTCTCCTTCTCTCGGCTGTCGGCCCATTCCGTCAGGGCTTCAACGACAGATACACGGCGAGAGATGCGCAGCGCAGACGGACACTCTGGTCCACAACGCACGCGGAACGTTCCGGACGTTCACGATTGCTGACACCTTAGCCATGTGTTAGTGACGTTAGCGTGCTGACACATGGCTAACAATGGCCAGTTCCAGTGGTCACTGCACGGTGGGGGCAGCATAGAGTTCTGCTGGGCTTTGGTGGTGGAGGCTGCGGCGGCGCTGGTGGTTGATGATGTTTGCGGCGTGTTGGGCTTGGGCGGGGGTGACGAGGCGGAGGTCGGTGCCCCGTGGGAACCACCAGCGCACTTGGCGGTTCTGGTTCTCGATCTGGCCGCGTTGCCACGGCGAGTGCGGGTCGCAGAACCACACCTGTAGGTCGTAGTGGCCGGCGAGGCGGCGCCAGTTCGCCCATTCGGACCCGCAGTCGAAGGTCAGGCTGCGGCGCAGGTGCGCCGGGACGGTGTCGAGGCCCTCGATGAGGCCGGCGAGGACGGCGTCGGCGTCGTAGCCGTCGGGCATGGTGACCGGTATCAGGTAGCGGCTTTGGCGTTCGGTCAACCAGATCATCGAGGACCGGTTGTAGGCGCCGATGATCTGATCGACCTCCCAGTGGCCCGCCACGGCGCGCTCGTTCACCGCCGCGGGGCGGGCGGCGATGTTCGGCCCGCGGGCCGCGACCGGGGGTTTCGCTGTTGCCGGCAGCGTCTGCGCCGGCGGCGGCTGCGCAGACACTCAGCGGGTTTCACGTCCAGGGCACCGCTGTAGAGCGCCTGGTAGACGGTCTCGACGCACGGCGGCGCCTCCACGCCCTCCGCGGCGAGGTCCGCGCGGATCGCCGCCGGGGAACGCCCCCGGCGCAACTCGGCGCAGATGCGGTCCCGCAGCGGCCCCGGCGCCTCCAAGCGGCGCCGCCGCGCCCGTCGCCGCGCCACCTCGGCGCGCCGCTGCGCCGCCGCCGGCCCGTAGCGCTCACGGCCGCCCCCGGCGTTGATCTCCCGGGCCACCGTCGTGGGATGTCGACCCACCCGACGGCCGATGGCGGCCCAACCCGCCTGCAGATCCTCGACCAGCGCGCGGAAGATCTCCTCGCGTTCGTGCAACTCCAGCGGTGCGCCTGGCATGCTGGTACCTCCATCGGTTGGTGCTTGTGTTGGCACCGGTCATCATGACCGGAACCGTGCACCGACCGATGGAACTGGCCGTCGTCGCCTTCGAGTTTGGAATGCACGAGAAGTGTGTGCAGCCGCCGGGTCGGGCCGTGTGCTGTGTGGTTGGCGAACAGTGCGCATTCTCCGGGATGGTGGGCCGTCCGCCCGGCAGCGTCGGTCTCTGCCCAGCCTGCGATGTACTCGCAGATCGCCTTGGCATTGGGAATGCTGTTCGCGACGACGATCAGCACTGGCGGCGTCGGCATCGGCTCCGCTGGCGGATCAGGTTCCATCCACTGTGCGTACTTGCCCTCGTAGCTGTCGTAGAGAGCGCTGATCGCTCGTCGCAACTTGTTCGGCAGCGTGTGCCGCGTCAACCGCCTCGGATCTCTGGGATCGTAGAGGTTGCGCCATTCGACGTCTTCGCCCACGGAGTCATCGCTGACAGGCACCTGGGGGATCTTGACGAGACCGGATTCGAGGGCATCCATGAGCGGGAAGTCGGACACGACCCACGGGAACATGCGCTCGCGGCGCTGGCCGGTTTCGATAAAGATCGGCGTGGCGGAGAAGTCGTAGACGACAGGGGCGAGACGGCCCGCGCTCCGCAAAGCGTCGAGAGCAGAGAACCAGACGGCCGCAGCTTTCCCGTCATCGTCCTCTGAGGTGCGTCTGCCTTCTGCGGGCAGGTAGCAATGGTGCGCCTCGTCGTTGAGGACACACACTTTGGGGGCGAGAGTGCCCGACGGCAACCCGCGCAACACCCGGTCCAGGGTCGCTGCGGGCGATTCGGGGTCGCGGGCCTTGTTGCCGCGGCGCAACAGTTTCCGGGCATCAGAGGAGGTGCCGGCGAGGCGGTCGCGTGCGCTGAACGCCTGAAAGTTGACGATCCGAATGTTGACCTGACCGAGCGGGCCTCTCAGAGACGTCGGCACGAGTTGCATCTCCCTGTACACGTTCTCAGGGTGCGACGGGTTGAGCACGGCGAGGCGTTCCCGCACGGTATGCCCGGGCGTGATCGCGACGAACGACGTGGTATACAGATCGTCGCGCCGACGGGTCACCGACGCGTTGAGGGCCTGCCATGCGATGACCATGGCCATGACGACGGTCTTGCCGGAGCCGGTCGCCATTTTGACGCAGCGCCGTTCGATCCCGTCGTTGTATTCGCTGCTGACGGCGGCGAGGTCGCTGCGGAACGCTGCGAGCGACGGGTCGTGCGACGCGTTGACCTCCGCTAGCCAGATCAGCGTTTCCGCTGCTTCGAGTTCGGCGAAGAACAGTCGCGGCACGTTGGTGTCGCTGTGCCAGTGGTCCAGGAGGCGCCGAGTTGTCGTCGTCGAGCCGTCGTGGCCGGCGTAGCGCCACCGTCCAACCGCTTCGCGTATGTCGTTGACGAGGGTGTTCTGATCCTCAGACGGCGCGAGTGACAGTCGGCGTTGCTCGCCGACGCGCCCTCGAGCAGTCGGGACGATGAGCTGAGCCGAACTGAGCCGACGACCGATCTTCACCACGCCGGTCGCCGTGTTGCCACCGTCGAGTTCCCAGAAGCGGGCCGGTTCTTCGTGTGGGCGGTTGAGCACCGGACGCGACGCTGGGTCAGCCCGATCGGCACCCTGCCCAATGTAGATACGGGGGAGTTATTGGCCTGCAAGCACCTATAACCCGCTGACCAGCGAGTTTACGATCCCCTGCTAGGCTCGTATTACTGTACGTATCAGCCGCGCCACTCGCCCCAGAGCGTGCCGTTGCACTCGTCTAGTTGCTCTTCGAGCGGGTATCACGCAGTCCGTGGTGTGGCCTGCGTCGGGTTTCTCGCTTGGTCCTCCTAGCGGGGCGGGGTCGCGGGTTCGCGTGCCGAGGAGCGCAGTCCGGGCGGCGTCTGCGTGAGCGCCGACCGCGAGGGCCGCTCGGAAACGATCCGGGGGCGTCGCCGTTGGCGCCGCGGCGGGGCTAGTGGGCGCCGGGATGCCCTCGTCCTGCGGTGTGGGTGTCGCCACAGGCGCATCCGGCATCCCACAGCGCCATGCCCGCGCCGAGACAGACGGCGCCCGCGTCACCGGCGACCAGCCCCGACGAGGGACCGTCGCCCCGATGGGCCGCTTCAACACCCAGCGCCTCCACAGCCACCTCGGCGACACCCCGCCGGCGGAGTTCGAGGAGGCCTACGCTGCCCGACAAGCCGATCACGCACTGGTTGGAAACCAATAACCCGAGAGGTGTGCCCCGGGTTTCGCGGGGGCGTCCCGTGGAGTGGTGGGCTTTGGGGTTGAGCCTCGGTGTTAGTTGCCGGGTGTGAGCTCGGCTGTGGCGATGGTATCGCGCTCGGGGCTGAGGGTGGCCATGGAGTGCTCTGAGAGGTAGCGGCGCTCGGTGGCTTGCCATTCGTCGTGGAGGTCGGCGAGGATGGCGCCGACGAGGCGGATGGCGGAGGCTTGGTTGGGGAAGATCCCCACGACGCGTGATCGGCGTTTGATCTCTTTGTTGATGCGTTCGAGGGGGTTGGTGGACCAGATCTTCTGCCAGTGCGCCCGAGGGAACGCGGCGAAGGCCAGCACCTCGGGCTTGGCGTCGGCCATCAGCGCTGCGACTTTGGGGAATCGGGCGCCGAGCTGGGCGGCGACTTCGTCCCAGGCGGCGTCGACGGCTTCGGGGTCGGGCTGCGCGAAGACGGTGCGGAACACTGCGGCGGCCATGTGCTGGTGGGTGCGGGGCACCAGAGCGAGCAGGTTGCGGATGAAGTGCACCCGGCATCGCTGGCGCCCGGCGCCCTGGATGGTGCGGTCCGCGGCGGCGCCGAGCCCGGCGTGGGCGTCGGCTATCACCAGGCGCACCCCGGTGAGCCCGCGGGCTCGCAGCGAGCCCAAGAAGCTCTGCCAGAACCCCTCGCTCTCGCTGTCGCCGATGTCGCATCCCAGGATCTCGCGGTTGCCGTCGGTGGTGACGCCGGTGGCCACGACCATCGCCATCGAGACGACCTGTGAGACGCTGTTGCGCACCTTGAGGTAGGTCGCGTCCACATAGACGTAGGGGAACTCGACATGGTCGAGGCGCCGGCTTCTGAACGCCTCCACCATCTCGTCGAGCCCCGCGCAGATGCGCGACACCTCCGACTTCGAGATCCCCGACTCCGCGCCCAACGCGGCCACCAGATCGTCCACCGATCGGGTGGACACCCCGGCCACGTAGGCCTCCATGATGACCGCGTGCAGGGCCCGGTCGATGCGCCGGCGCGGCTCGAGCACCGACGGCAACAACGAGCCCTTGCGAAGCTTGGGGATCCTCAACTCGACGTCTCCGGCCTGGGTGGCCAACAGCCGCGGCCTGTGCCCGTTGCGCTCATTCACACGAGCATCGCTGCGCTCATAGCGCCCGGCGCCGATCGCCTCGGTGACCTCGGCCTCGATCAGCTCCTGGAGCACCAGACGCACCGCGCCGCGCACCAGCTCCGCGCCGCCACCGGCGCGAAACGTCTCCCACAGCTGCGCTGTGTCAGTATCAGAAAGGGTCATCGGTGTGTCCTCCTCGACGAGTCGGTGATTTCTCTCACCGAGGATCACGCCGATGGCCCCCCTAGTGGTGGACCCCTGCGGCTACCTCAACCCCACCACTCGGTGGGACACTGCCTCCGCAATCGCGAACGACGCCATCGACCAGGCGTAGTAGGCAACAACTTCAGCGCTGTCGAGCGGTGTGACAACGTGGACCTTCGCGGTACCGGCCGTCGCGGCCAGGCGGGCGTGACGGCGCGATCAGCGCGCGCTCCTCCGGAGTTGTGCGCACCTCGAGCCGCTCGCTTCGACGTCTCGTCACTCGTCATGGCACCGCAACTCCTGGGTCACTGGATCCGTACGGCCGTTGTACGGCCAAAAGCCATGCGTTGGGTGATCCGTGCGTGATCCGTGACGGGCGCGTTCTGGGTGGGGATGTTATTTCCACACCTGATGCTGGTGTCGTTGACCGGTTCTCGGTTTCAGAATCGGGACGCCGTTCGCTACGCGGGGCACAATGGTGGCGTGGAGCTGATCTATCTGGTGCGTCATGGTCGGACGGCGTTCAATGTTGAGGAGCGGGTGACGGGCTGGCTCGATGTGGATATCGAGCCGGGGGCCCAGCCAGCGGCGGAGGCGGCGGCGCGGGACCTGGCAGATGTCGGTGTCGCTGCGATCGTGTCGAGTCCATTGCGTCGTGCGTTGTCGACGGCGGCTCCGTTGGCGGCGTTGGTTGGTGTTGAGCCCTGGATCGATGATCGTTTTGGCGAGATGCATGTGGGTTCGTGGGAGGGTTTGGCCGAGGATGAGGTGGCGACTCGTTGGCCCGACGAGTGGAGGCGTTGGCGCACCGAGCCCCACACTTTGGACTTCGACGGCCGGGAGACGTTGGCCAGGTTGAACGTTCGGGTCGGCGGGGCGCTCGATGAGCTGGCCGCGGACCGGGCCGGTGGTGCGGTGGTGGTGTTCACTCACGATGCTGTGGTTCGGGCCGCGGTGGCGTGGGCGTTGGGCACGGGCCCGGAGGTCTATCGCCATGTGGTGGTGGCGAATTGCTCGATTACGACGGTGGCGTGTCGTGGTGGAGTGTCTCGGCTGTTAGGTGTTAACGCGGTTGGCCATCTCGCCGGCGTTGGCGGCTGGGGGTGACGGTGCTGGGGTGGTGATCGGTTCGGTGCTGTCTGGCCGCCCGACGCTCACCGGCGACCGATGGGCACGCACGGCCCGATCGGCGATCTCTGCTACCGAGCTGGCGGTGCTGAGTCCGGTTCCGGCGAAGCCGTCGGGCTGGTCGGGGCGGGCGACTCCGATGAAGCGCAGGCCGACGGTTTCGGCGATGGCGGCGTCGCGTAGTGAGTCGCCGACGAAGAGGACTTCGTTGGATGCGATCCCGATGGATGTTGTCCAGTCTTCGAGTTGATCTTTCTTGGGGCGGCCGGGACGCCACCCGTCGATGGTGGTGACGAGGTCCGACAGGCCGTGCCGGCCGCAGAATCGGTGGACGAGTTCGGCGCGGGTGCTGCTGCAGATGAGGATGGGAATGTTGGCGTCACTGAGTTGGGCGAGGGCGCGTCTTGTGTCGGGGAAGGGTCGACAGTTGTCGACCACTGCGTCTTTGTCGGATTCGAATTGGTGGGCGACGCTTTCGGCGCGGGGATGGCCGGGGGCGATGGTGTCGAGTTGGGTGGCGAAGTCGTCGCCGGCGGTGGCGCGGTAGCGGCGGGTCGCTTCGTCATGGTCGAGACCGAGGTCGGTGGTTAGCAGGGCTGTGGCCAGGTCGGTGAGGGCGCCCATGGTGTCGGCCAGGGTCCCGTCGAAGTCGAATGCGACGGCTCCGATGGTGAGGTAGTCGTTACCGGGGCCTTCGGCCCACCACGACGCTCGGAGCCGGACGACGATGATCCAGGTGCACAGCACAGCGATGACGCCTATGGACACCAATAACGCGGCGGCGCTGAAGGCTGCGGCGACAGCGCCGAGAGTCAGGATCAACAGCCGCAGGTCGCGGCCGTGGCCTCCGCCGATGACGGGGCCCTGGTAGCGGTGGTTGAGGTCGACCGCTGCTTTGGCGGTCGTGTAGCTGACACCGAGATGGCCGACCAGGGCGAGACCGGACACGCCGATCGCGACGGCTGCTTGGGTTGACCCGGAGAGGCCGATTAGATCGCTCCTAGTGGCGAGGTAGATGGCTACGCCGGTGAACACAACCCCGTCGGCGACACGATCGAGCACGGCGTCGAGGAATCCGCCATAGGGCGACGTGCGGTGTTGGAGGCGGGCGACCTCGCCGTCGCTGCCATCGAGCACGCTGGCCAGGGTGATCAGCACCGCTGCGACCAGCGGGGCGGCCGCCATAAACGCCGCCGCGGCGGCGACCGCTACGGCGAACGCGACCAGGGTGATCTGGTTGGGTGTGATCCTCGGGGCGGCGCGGAGCACGAGCGGGGTGACGACCCGCTGGGATATGGCGCGGTTCAGTTTCGTCGCGACGGCGCCGTCGAGGGCCTTGCCCGTGTTCGAGAGGAGGAAACGGCGGCCCCGGCGGTGGTCGCCTGGCGTGTCGACATCGAACCACCATTCATCGCCGACCAGGGAGAGGACCTGCGCGTCGCCGCTGTCGGCCATTATCTGCACCGCGCCGGCCAGTGTCGTGTCGCCCCTCGCCGATGCCCGTTCCAACGCGTGGACCAGCGAAGGTCCACAGACGAAAGCGCCGACATCGAAGGCATCGTAGTGGTCCAGGTTTTTGTCGATGAGTTGAACCTGGTCGCCTCTGAGGCGGACCTTCATGGCGTCCGCGGTGTCGACACCCACGGCCTGGCCCAGCGAACGGTCAACAGCCACGACGACTTGGCCGGGCGCGAGCTTTGACGTGCGGAGGCGTCCCATGAACGCGGCCGCAAAGACGTGGTCGGCCATCACCAACGCGAACGGTTCTTCACCAACGGCGTCTCTCGCGGCGAGGACGGACAAGCCGTTGCTTTCTCGGTACCGGTCGTTGTGCACGACCGTCACGGCCACGCCGCGGCGGCGACTCACCTCGAGTGCGTGGCGGGCGACAGGTTCGCCCTGGTGGCCAGTCACCACCACGACCTCGACAAAGCCGGCTTCGTTGGCGGCAATGATCGAACGTTCGAGAAGGCTCAACCCACCGAGTCGTACAAGCGGCTTGTCGGGCCCTCGGCGCCGAAGCCTCGATCCGAGACCGGCGGCCAACACCACAATCCGCGACGGGCACGGGTGGTCATCGACGTCCGGCGCGACGACGTCAGTGTCGAGAGACGAAGGAACCTCGGTCGACTCGTGGGTGACAGGGGCGGGTCGAGCGGTGTCGGCGCGGACCGCAACCTCAACCCCAGTGAATGCGGTGGCCGGTGCTATGAATCTCGATCCACGCGTCAGGCTGGCACTCCGATCGTGGGCACTTCTTGTCTCGGGCACAGCGAGCCTTTCATTGTGCGACCATTCGCCGCGTCGGAACCGCCATCCTCGCCCGGACAGGGCGACAAAGCAATTTGTGGGGTCTCCACCGAGGCCGCCTACCGGCGCGGGCAGCGATGGCCCGGCTCCGCTCCCGCCTCCTTCTCCCACCCGCGCCCGGAGACAGGTCAGGTGACGTGTTGGTAGATGTCGATGAATTCTTCGGCGAGCGAATCCCAGGAGTAGGCGGCACGGATCTGTTGGTAGGCGCGGACGCCGCCGCGGCCGGCCTCGTCGGCGTTCTGGGCGGCGTGGGCGAGCGCTACGGCGAGAGTCCGCCCGATCCTGGCCCGACGACATGCAACAGCACACGCACTCGACCTAGCCGAGATGTATCACGAAACAAGATGACCCCATGGGGCTGGCGCCGAAAGGCGCCGCCCCGCGACCCGCTCTCGCGACCGTCGGACACACAAGGGTTCGCGACGCAGAGCGCGAACGACGGGCGAGCCAGATCCGACTTCGGCTCGAGAATCGGCGACCTCGCTTATCTGGTGTTGCATGTTTGTTGCATGGGCCGCCCGGAGCGACCCCCCCCCAAGGATGCGAAAAGGCCCGGAAACGCAGTGTTTCCGGGCCTTACACCTTGGTGGCGGGGGCAAGATTTGAACTTGCGACCTTCGGGTTATGAGTTCGCGAAAGCCCATATCGGCGAGTGTCGATCCGTACCGAAAAGGCTTCCTGAACAGGGGTTTCGCGATGCCAGAGTGTCGGCTCTTGCCTGTGGGTAACGCCCCCTGACGGACCGTCCATTAGAAGATCCGTTAGAAGCCTCGCGCAACGACTACAGCTGGTAGCCGCGCCTTGCGCGGCAGGGGTACCCGTCCGGATCCTTGTGGGGATTGAGCTTGGTGCCTAGCTTCTTGCGCCGGAAGACCTTGCCGCACTGTGGACACTCGACGCGGTATGGCGCGCTAGGAGTCTGCTGATTTATTGGGGCGGATTTCCGCGTGTTGGGGGTGTGCGCGCGGGACGATGTGTGGATGCAGGGTTCGTGTCGGCTGGATCGTGAGTTTTGGGATGCTGGGGCGGTGTGCGGGCATCTGGTGGGCGAGGGCTCGGTGCATGCGTTTTTGGCGGAGCATCGCAGCCGCTTGTTTCCTGACGGGATGTTCGCTGACTTGTTCGGCTCGGGGCGGGGCCGTCCGTCGGTGCCGGGCGAGGTGATCGCTGTGGTGATGGTGCTTCAGGCGCTCGAGGGCTTGTCTGACCGGGAGGCGTGCCGGCGGCTGCGGACCGATATTGCGTGGAAGGCCGCGGCGGTTGGCGTTGACTGATGAGGCGTTTCATCCCACGGTGCTGACGCTGTGGCGCAACAAGCTGCGCTTCAGCGAGCGTCCCGAGCGGGTGTTCGACGCGACGCGTGCGCTGGTCGCTGAGACGGGCGCGGTAGCGGGAAAGCGAGGAGGGGGGGCGTCCCGTGGAGTGGTGGGCTTTGGGGTTGAGCCTCGGTGTTAGTTGCCGGGTGTGAGCTCGGCTGTGGCGATGGTATCGCGCTCGGGGCTGAGGGTGGCCATGGAGTGCTCTGAGAGGTAGCGGCGCTCGGTGGCTTGCCATTCGTCGTGGAGGTCGGCGAGGATGGCGCCGACGAGGCGGATGGCGGAGGCTTGGTTGGGGAAGATCCCCACGACGCGTGATCGGCGTTTGATCTCTTTGTTGATGCGTTCGAGGGGGTTGGTGGACCAGATCTTCTGCCAGTGCGCCCGAGGGAACGCGGCGAAGGCCAGCACCTCGGGCTTGGCGTCGGCCATCAGCGCTGCGACTTTGGGGAATCGGGCGCCGAGCTGGGCGGCGACTTCGTCCCAGGCGGCGTCGACGGCTTCGGGGTCGGGCTGCGCGAAGACGGTGCGGAACACTGCGGCGGCCATGTGCTGGTGGGTGCGGGGCACCAGAGCGAGCAGGTTGCGGATGAAGTGCACCCGGCATCGCTGGCGCCCGGCGCCCTGGATGGTGCGGTCCGCGGCGGCGCCGAGCCCGGCGTGGGCGTCGGCTATCACCAGGCGCACCCCGGTGAGCCCGCGGGCTCGCAGCGAGCCCAAGAAGCTCTGCCAGAACCCCTCGCTCTCGCTGTCGCCGATGTCGCATCCCAGGATCTCGCGGTTGCCGTCGGTGGTGACGCCGGTGGCCACGACCATCGCCATCGAGACGACCTGTGAGACGCTGTTGCGCACCTTGAGGTAGGTCGCGTCCACATAGACGTAGGGGAACTCGACATGGTCGAGGCGCCGGCTTCTGAACGCCTCCACCATCTCGTCGAGCCCCGCGCAGATGCGCGACACCTCCGACTTCGAGATCCCCGACTCCGCGCCCAACGCGGCCACCAGATCGTCCACCGATCGGGTGGACACCCCGGCCACGTAGGCCTCCATGATGACCGCGTGCAGGGCCCGGTCGATGCGCCGGCGCGGCTCGAGCACCGACGGCAACAACGAGCCCTTGCGAAGCTTGGGGATCCTCAACTCGACGTCTCCGGCCTGGGTGGCCAACAGCCGCGGCCTGTGCCCGTTGCGCTCATTCACACGAGCATCGCTGCGCTCATAGCGCCCGGCGCCGATCGCCTCGGTGACCTCGGCCTCGATCAGCTCCTGGAGCACCAGACGCACCGCGCCGCGCACCAGCTCCGCGCCGCCACCGGCGCGAAACGTCTCCCACAGCTGCGCTGTGTCAGTATCAGAAAGGGTCATCGGTGTGTCCTCCTCGACGAGTCGGTGATTTCTCTCACCGAGGATCACGCCGATGGCCCCCCTAGTGGTGGACCCCTGCGGCTACCTCAAACCCCACCACTCGGTGGGACACTGCCGGTTTCGCGCGGTCAGCTTGCTTGACTCCGGGCGGTGCTGGCACTGGGGGAACAGGCAGTGGATCCACCCGCAGGTGGCGCCCGCCAAGGCTGGCGGAGTCCCGACTGTTGCCCTATCCGGTTCGGACTGTGGGATATCGAAGGGGATCAAGACCCGATCCAGGCAGGCAGATCAACGGCGACCTCGGAAGATGATCATCCTGAGAGCACCCACGGTGTGCGCTGCGCCGTCTCGGAGACAACGCGGACCGGGCTCGCCTGGAGGCCGCGGTCGCCAAGTTGTGCGTCAACTGGCCGATCCCGGCCGTATCCGCGCAGACCTACTGCAGCCGGCGGGCGGTTGGCTGGGCAGCACATCCCGGGAGAGCCAGCCAGGCCGGTAGTCGATCACGAGTCAACCCAGCCGACGACCCACCACCCCGTTCACCCCGGGGACAACGTCCCCAGGTTCTCACATGCGTGTTTGAATTCGGGCTGGCAGCACCGGCGGGGATGGCTCGTTGTCAACTCCGGTTTGGTGGGGCTCGGCTAGGTGTCGCCGTCCATTATCTGGGTGGTCCAGCCGAGGCGCACCAATTGCTCCCGTAGTGGTCTAAACGTGGCGCCGCTCGTGCAGTCCTTCAGGCGTCGGATTAGTTCGCGCATGCTGATGTCCCATCGTTGGGCTGTTCGCGGGTCCGTGTGTTCTAAGAGGTGGGCGATGAGTCGCGTGACCTGATCTGGGTGGTGGTCGACGATGTTCACGAGTGGCCCTGTGCCACTCTCGAGTTGAGCGGTCGCGGAGCCGAGGATGGAGGTGCCTTCGAGGGGGGTCGGGGACTTGTGGACGAGGTCTGCGGCGGTCGGGAAGTCGTCTTGTTGCAGGATCGCCCAGCCGACGAGCGCGCTTGCCTCTTCTGTCGCGAGCTGGCGCGGGATGCTGCTGAGCCGGTCGCGCCAGTAGTCGTGCATCCATCTGTGCCACTGGGCTGTTCGTGTCTCGGCGTCGGCGTCGAGTAGCGCGTGCGCGACTGCGGCGATGAAGGCGGCTCGCGTCGAAACAGCGGCGTTGGCCGTGAACCGGACAAGTGCTGACGGGGTGCTGTCTGTGCCAGCCATGTCAGCGTGAATGCATAGGCCGGCAGCGAGGAGGGCGAACCCGTGTTGGGCGTCTTGATAGCAGTTGTGTGCGTGCGCGGCGAAGGCGACGAAGTGGTCAAGTAACCCGGCGTCGAGTAGTTGCGGGGACCATGTTGCGTCGTACAGGTAGCCGTCCCAGCACAGCACGGCCCGCGACGGGTCGCGGTGCGGGTCAAGGAGGGGCAGCACGTGGGTCGCAGCCCAGTCGGGGTCAGCGGCGTAGAGCCCGAACGTTCTGTGCGCGAGGATGACTTGGCCCAGGTGCGCCTCGTATGTGTCTCCTGTGGTGATCCGCTCGAGGAAGTGCTTGTCGTTGTCGTCCAGCCCGGTCCAGGCGTCAGGGTCGGCTTGGCCCTGCGCCTGGATTCTCTGAAGCGTGAGCTGGACGACGTGACCGGGCCATGCGTTGTTCGCCTCGAAGAGCCAGCCCAGCTTCGACGGCTCGCCGCGAGTGATGGGCCAGTGCGCGACGGCGACGTCCCACAGGGCCGCGAGCAGCCGCCCGAGTTCGTCGCGATGTTCGGCCATGCGCTCTGGGCGCTTCAGCGCTGTTGTGAGTTCCATGAGGGCGGCTGAGGCGAGCGAACGGCTCGCGCCGGGTTCGGTGGTGGGATCCTCGATCAGAGCCTTGAGAAGGTTGATGCCCGCTGCCGGGGAGAGTCCGGTTGCCTCGTGCACCGTCTTGAGGACCTGCATCCAGGCGAAGGGCGTCGGGTCCTCGGGGGAGACGTGGTCGGCGCGGCGAAGGAGCGCCGCGGTCGCCACCTCCGGGTCGGATCGAAGGCTGTCGGCGAGGTCTTGGGGGGAGGTGCCGTCGATGTGGCCGAGCGGCAGCGGCCCGGCGGAGATGTTCTCGACCCACACCCGAAAGTCCGGGTGCTCGGCCATCGCGAGGTCCGGGTTCGCGGCTTCGGCGGCAGCGAAGGCACCTTTCGCCGCGGGGGACTCGGGGGCGTGTCGTGCGATCCAGCCAAGTCTGTTGAACACGCTTGGCTGGTCGGCTGGTTGAGTCTCGACGACAATCTGGTCGAGCAGCTTCTCGATGCTGCCCTCACAAGCGTGCGGGACGGTCGCAGCGATCAGCCGCATCGTCTCGTGGCGCAACCGGCTGTCGCGGGCCCATCCGTCCTGGCTCAAGAGCCAACCCAGCTTCTCATCAGCTGAGGCGTCGGTGCGCTGGCACCAGCCGTGGATCGCGAGGCGATTCAGCACCGGCCACGCCGACGCAGTCCACGCCTTGAGATAGCCGATTGCTGTCTCGGGCAGGTCTTCGAGGAGGATCTCCCACAGGTCTCGCGCCGCGTCAACGAGGAAGTCCACGCCGCGTGCGCCAAAGTTCTGGGGATGACGCTCAACGGCCGAGCGGCCGTCATAGGGGTCCGGGTTGCCGGCGATCGCTTCGAGGCGGTGAACCCGCCGCAAGTGCCTGTCGATAACGCTGAGCAGGTCCGCGGCGAGGTCGCGGCGCCGCGACCAGAAATCCTGCTGCGGGCCGCGGCCGAAAATGTCAACCGACGGATCCTGACCGGTCGCCTCGAACGGTCCCCGCAGCCCGATCGAAACCCAGAACTGCTCCGGGCCGACCAGCCTCGGCGCAGACAAACGGTCAACCAACTCGACGAACAGGTCGTCGTCCCGGGGCAACTCGCAGGCCTCAAGGAACCGCAGAGCGCGGAACGCGAACCCGGGTGGCGTGGCGTTCGCCAGCACCAGCAGCAACCCGTTCGCTGCCTCCCAGCCGGCGCCGCCCCGTAAGTTCGGTGCCATCACCATGTTGAACCATGCCACCTCGTGCAGCCGGCACTCGTGTTCGATGATCAGGCGTGCCGTCTCAGTGGCGGACTGGTCGTCGTCGTTGTGGTGCCGCACAAACCAGAAAACGAGGGCTTCGTCGACAGGGCCGAGATCTGCAGCAGGCGAGAACAGCTTGCTGTCCGGACGACTCGCCGCCCAACGGAGCCAAACCGGCCCCCGAGCCCGCTCGGTGAAAATCCGGACAAGCTCAGGGTCCGAGACGATCCAGCTGAGATACGACTCGTCTTGGAGGGACAGATCGCCGTCGGTGTCCTCGCTTGACAGGATGCGAGTAACCCACCGGCCGTGCTCCTCGAACGAGGCGCCGGCGAGTCGGGCCCACTCGGTCAGCACCACTGGCAGGTGCCCGCGGCTGGTGCATCCCACAGCGGTCACGCCGAGCGTTCCCCACAGCGGATCCTCGGGCTTGTCGGTCAGCGTGTAGAGATCTGCACCAGGGGTGACGGCGCGCAGGACGTACTGCATCAGCGTGTCCTTGATGCTGTAGCCGACGAACAGAACCGTCCGGGAAGCGAACAACTGCTGGAGAAACACCAACACCCGGGACGGCTGCTTGATGTACGACCTCGCGAAGTCCGTCGTGGTCATCACGAGCCGGTCAGCGGTCTGACCGACCGACCCGTGCAGGTGGACAACACCGGTGAAATCGACCTCAACAGGCAGATTCGGCGCCTCAAAGAGCGGAGTCTCCTCAGGGAGGCACGCCGACAGGAGCCGGTCATAGTTGGTCGTCACGATCCGGATCGCCTGCCCGGCCAACGCAAGAGCCGCGACCGCCTCGTGAATCGCATTCGGCAGCGCCGACTCCGAAATCATCTTGTGCACGACGGCGTGCACCTCGACGCCACTACTGGCGATCGCATCCAGGAGCGCCTCAGGAGCGTCATGTTCCGCGTCACCGGGAGGAGCGCCAGCCACACCCGCGACACGAGCAGCCAGATCGCCGAACAGCGGCAGGTCCGACGGTGAGTCGGCCGAAACTCCCGCACCCACGAACAGGACGAGGCGCCCCTCAGCGTGCGCGCGCACGAGCCGCTCAGGCAGTTCCGCGTGCTCGAGAATCACCCCGAGCAGGCTAACGAGGAGGCGAAGAGCATCCGGCGGCGCTCATGCTGGACGCCAAGCCACCACCGCCCGGAGTTGTCCTGAGTCAAGCAAGCTGACCGCGCGAAACCCGGGGCACACCAGAGCCTCCACAAAACCCAGTGCGATTCAGAGGAGCGCGATCCAGTGGGGAGAGTCTGCGGACATTCGGGTGTCCTCCTGTGGTAGTCATCTGCGGGGAATCGGACCTGGGGGAGGTCCGGCACGATCTTCGGCTGGTCGGTCCTAGGGCTCTGAGGAATCGGTGGCTGGCTGCCAAGCATCCGTGAGAGCTGAGCAGAGCTTGGTGACAGCGGCGATGGCCTGACGGGCGTTGGCTTCGCTCACTCGGACGCGCTGGCCCAAGCGCAGGGTGGTACTTGAGTCAGCAGCCAGATGTCTCTCATCGACGATGCCGTCGTTGTGGGTGAGGACATGGCGGGTGGCCCACGTTGATTGCAGGTCAGGCCAGTGCTTGGAGAGTCGGCCCCGAAGATCGGCCAAGCCATGGTCGTTAAACAGTTCAGCCGAGTCGTCGAGCCGCTGGAAGACGTTTCCCATACCTCTCAGGACCTTGTCCGCAGCGCCAACTCTGGAGCGAAACACGGTCTCTGCCAGCGTCTCTACGATCCCGACGAGGTTCTTGATCGCGTCCGCGCAGGCTCGGTCGAGAACACCTTGCTCGCGCAGTTCTGCGAGGGTCGTCTCCGGCACCGCCGTCAGGGCGTTGAGCCCGGCGGACACTGCGGCGAGTGCGTCGGTGGCGATCAGAGGCGGTGAGAGTAGTCCACACACGGAGCAGAAGCGGTGTTCCCCGAATACGGCGTATCTCAGCGAGCAGATCTCGCACCGGCGTTCACGCACCAAGCGCTCCTCGTCTATGGCGGGTAGCGGCTGGGGATGGAAGGGCGTCGGACGATATGTGATCGAGACCAGGGAATTCCTGGTGCGTTGTGCGAGGCCGCGGAGTGAGTGATCGAGAGTCTGGCGGATCATCTGCTCGCCATAGTTCTCGGCGACTCGCGTTGCGCGGTCGAATTGCTGCTCGGTGATGAACTCGCTGTGGTCGTCGTGATGGCCGCAGTAGACACACCAGAGCCGCAGGTCGTCGGGTAGGTCCTCCCAGTCTTGGGCGTGAACGCGGAAGAGTTGCCGACAGTCGGGACATTGACGGCCGATGTACCCCTCCTCGTCCGGGCTGATCCTGACCGTCAGGTCCACCGTGTTGTGCACGTCACGACCTCCGAAGTTCACGTCGCCGTCGAGCCGCTGACTCGGGTCAATCCAGTGATCGAACATGTGTATCACATCACAACGATAGCACCGCCCTGTGACAGTAGTGATGTGTTGGTCGGCTAACGATGCCGCCGATCGCGGTCAGGATCACTCGTCCCGGGAGGCAGCCGCCCGAGGCCCGAGCCCAGGCCCGCCGGGAGATCTCCTGGCTCGCCCGCTACAACACCAAGCGACTCATCTCCAGCCTCAACTACAGGGCCCCGACAGAATGGGTGAACCAGCAACGACCAGAACACCAACTCGACCAGACCGCATGAACCACATGTCAACCCAACGGGGGAAGCTCAGGGCGCAGGACATCTTGTCGACCCGGATAGAAGTCGACGCGTGAGCTATTCCGAGGTGTCCGGTCGTGACACGCCGGTCCGAGACTTCTAAGGGATCTTCTAACGAACGCCGCGCGACGGCAAGGTGCCGACTAGCACCACCCAGAGCCTGATCTCGCCAAAACCGCAGTTCAGAGGCACAATCAAGCACTCGGTGGCGCTAGATGGAAGCAAGTGTCTTTGACAAAATGTCGCGCCGATTGCCGTGCTGCTGGGAGCGGCTCACCTGACGGGTTCACTAGAAGTTCCCGGTTAGCAGCGGCTCCTGTTGTTTGGGTGGCTCAGTGTGCTATGCGCGATGGCAGAGGGGGTGGCCTCAGTGGTCCCGAGCGATGCTGCGGCCACCCTCGCCGTTCGGTGGCCTACCCGTGTTGTGGTTCGAGGGCGAGCCAGCAGACGAGGTGTACGTCGTCGGCGCTGATTTCCGGGAGCGGTTTGGGGGGTGTGTAGGGCTGGAGGCCGAGGTCGCGTACGACTTGCAGGATGTTCTGGACCTGTTGGGTGGGGTCGGGGCTGGTGGCCATGGCGGCGCGGATGGCCCGGGTGGTGCGGGTGGTGTAGGGGGCGATGATCGAGTCGATCGTCTCATCCAGTTTGTCTTGGGTGAGGTCTGGCGGCGGGTGTTTGCGCAGGAGGTCGCCGGCGCGGCGCAGGGTTGCGGGGATGTTGGGTTCGAGGTTGGCTTTGTCGGCGAGGAAGTTCCACCGGTCGACGGTGTCGTCGCGGGCAATGTTCCAGGCGTCGAACGCGCCGCGGTGGGTGTCGTCGTCGAGGGTGCGTGGCGTGTCGAATCCTGCTGTGGGGCGGGCGCGGTGTAGGCAGGCGAGTGTCTCGGCGGCGATGGTGGGTTCCTCGGTCGCTTCGATGTAGCGGAAGATCGGTTGGGGCCAGTTGCCGACGCGGACGCAGAAGACGTATCCCGTGTGGCCTGAGGCGCTCGGGGTGGCCATGCCGGAGCCGGATCCCCATGGGAGTGCTTCGATGTGCTCGCGGTGTCCGCCTTCGATGGCTTTGCGGAGTTCTTGGCGGTACTCCTCGCCGGAGAGCGCGCCGCGGGTGGTGCCGCCGCGTTCGAAGAGGGTCGCGTCCTCGCGGCGGAGCCGTTCGATCTCTTCGCGGGTTTCGGTGAAGGTGGTGTCGCGGCCCTCTTGGGCGGGGAGGACCTCTCCGACGCCGATGCTGGCGGCGGCGTGGGTGAGTTTGCGGTGCAGGCGTTCCTCGAGGCCGAGGATCTCGTCGAGGCGGGCGTCGGGGAAGACGCAGCGCAGGAACACCTCGCTGTGGGTCGAGCCGATGCGGTCGATGCGCCCGTGGCGCTGCACGAGGCGCATCGGGTTCCAGGGCAAGTCGTAGTTGATGATGTGGCGGGCTTGTTGCAGGTTCACGCCCTCAGCGAGCACGTCGGTGGTGACGATGATGTCGTAGCGGTCCTCGTCGCGGCCAGCTGGCGCGTCGCTGGTGCGTGGGGCGAACCCCCAGATGACTCCCTCTTTGCTCTCGGTGCCTGTCGTGCCCGATAGGAAGGCGATGCGGCCGCGGTACGCGGCGAGGCGGTCGTCGCGACTAGCGGCCTCGCCGAGGTGCTGGTGGATCCAGTCCACAGTGTCGGCGTAGTAGCTGAAGATCAGTACCTTGCGCCGGTCGCGGGTGTCTGTCTGCCCGATGCCTTCAGCGGCGGCATCGGCGGCGATCGCCGCGAGTTCGTCCACGAGCACGGCCAGGTTCGGATCGTCGTCTTGGCCGACGCTGCGGGCGGTGGCTGCGAAGTCCCGTAGCAGGTTCCGGTCCCGTTCGACGTGTCGGCGCAGCGGCTCGGTGTTGTAGTCGGTGGCGTCTTCGGTCACGCGTGCGTGCGCGGTCAAGTAGAGGTCGACTTCTTCGATGTCGTCGGAGTCCGTGGCGACCCAGTCGGCGAGCGCGTCGCCGGTTGCGACGCGGCCCGCGTCGAGGAGCGACAGGAACGCGTCGTGGCTCGCGGCCATGCGCTCACATGTCAGCGCGAACGCGTGGGGTGAGGATTCGAACCGCTTCAACATGCCCGAGCGCAACAGGCCCGCCAGTTGCGTCTCGTACGTGTCGATGGCGTCGTCGCGCCGGTACTGCGACGGCGCGTAGCGGGCGAGGCTCAGCACGTCGGGGTTCCCTGGCCCGGCGTCGGGGTCGAGTGCTTTCTCGATGCGGTCAAAGAAGCCGGGCAGGACGGCGTCGATGTCGTAGACGACTCGGCAGACCCGCGGTGTGGGGAACACGATCCGCTGCTCGCGCCCGGCGATGCGGACGGTGTCGTTCGGGTAGTACTGCTTCACGAAAGACCGGGTGCGCCGTACCGCCACCGCGTCAAGAACGTCGAACAGGTGCTCGGGCGACAGGTCGTCGGGGTTCTGCGCCATCGCCGCGGCGAAGTGGTCCCGCAGCGAGCGGATCCCCACGTCGGCGAACGCGGCGTCGTTGTGCAGGAAGTAGTTGAGCACGTAGTAGAGGTCCCAGAGGCTGTTGTTGACCGGCGTGGCACTCAACAACACCAACTGCTTCGGCGGCGAGCCCTGGAGAAGTCGCCGCAGCGCCTCGGCGCGCTGCGTGCTCGGGTTGCGGAGATTCTGCGCCTCATCGACGACCACCATCGCGTAGTCGTTCGGTCCTGCGGCCAGCTTGTACCCGGTGCCGTTCGGGTTCAGGTTCGCGTCGGCGGCGAGATCCTCATAGGACACCAACTCCATCGGCAGGTTGTGCGCACTCTGGAAGGCCCGCCATGGACCGTCGCGCAGCATCGCCGGCGTCACCACCAACACTCGCTGTCGCCGGTCGATCGCCGCCTCGCGAATCAGCTCACCAGCGAGGAACGTCTTCCCCAAGCCCACCTCATCGGCGATCAACACGCCGCCGCGCTCAGCGAGAATGCGTCGCGCCCGCCACAGGCCGTCGGTCTGAAACGACGTCAGATGAATCTGCGCCGCGCCCCCGGCCTCGGCGTCCAGATCGTCCCCGTACATCTCCCACAGCATCCGCAGGAAAATCAGATACGGCGCATGCGGCTCCAGGCGCGGCGCGAACACCCCAGCGAGGTCGTAGCCGACCGCCTCGGCCCACAACTCCTCGAACCAGTCCCGCACCTGGCGGACCACATGCGGGGAGTAGTTGCCCAGGTTCAACTCAACGTTCGAGGTCAAACCCGCCCGAGTGAAGTTCGAGGAGCCCGCCATCACGCCGTGGGAGCGGTCGCTCACCAAGAACGCCTTGCCGTGCAGGAACCGATCCTCGAGGCGGCGAACCTCCACGTCCGGTGACCGCAGCCACGACACGAGCCGGCGCACATCCGCGTCAACCTCCGGCGTGAACCCCAACAGATCCCGCTCCGCCGCCAGATCCCGCTCGTGGCTCTCCAGCGCGCGCCGCAACCGCTGCCGGGATGCCCGCTCCGCACTGAGCGACTCCACGCCGAGCGCCCGAGGGCGACGTTCCGGGGCGGCCGGCTCGGCACCCAGCAGCAACCGCACGCCCGTGGCCTGGTCCAAGGAGTCCGCTAGCAGCGCGTAGCCACCCACGTTGAAAAACGCGCTCGCCACGTCGAGTCGCGCGCCACCAACGAAGTCCGTCGCCGCGTGGCTGATGTAGCCGTTGAGCGCCTCGGCCACCGTCCGCCCCGCTCGGTTCGTAGCCAACTCCGGCTTCGGCCCAAGCCCAGGATGGGCGTCGTGCAGGTGAGTGGTCGTCACGACTGTCGCTGCCAACGGCGGAAGTGGCCAAGCACGGCCTCGTGGCGCTCGGAGTAGTCAGCCCTCTTGTGGAAGGTCTCGTAGACGACGGCGAGGTCGCTCTCGTCGAGGTCGTAGAGGATGGCGACGCAGGCGTCCAACTCGCAGACGAGGTCGTACTTCGTGGCGTCATCGGCCACGGACCCGACCGGCACGCCGACTTCGGTGGCCCAGTCGTCGTACCGGTCGTCCACCGCCGCTA
Source organism: Acidimicrobiales bacterium (assembly GCA_963668565.2). GTDB lineage: Bacteria > Actinomycetota > Acidimicrobiia > Acidimicrobiales > CATQHL01 > VXNF01. The sequence continues at coordinate 1,477,076 of CAXXMX010000010.1, read as the reverse complement.
ACCGACCCGCGATCTCCACGACCCGAGCGGCGACGGGGTCGTTGTCGACGTCTGCGTCGGGGATCGGGAAGTTGTTGAGGATGTGGAAGGTCATGTTGAGTTCGACGACACAGCGGGCGTACCAGTCCAAGATCATCGACGAGAGCACCCCCAGTGTGAACGCTTCATCACGAGGCGCGCCTCGTGGCCACAGCAGGTAGGGGGCTTTGTGAGTGGTGACAACCCGCCCGGGAATGAGGGCGGCGATGACTGTGCGCGTGTCCGTCGAGCGGGCAATGTCCCGAACGCGATGCGTGGGCGGCGACAGGGGAGGTGTCTGGGTCGTCGATCCACGCGAGGGGGAACTCGCTGAACGGCGACCGCGGTTCTTGTGGCCGCGTCGCCGCTTCTGCTGGAGGTGCTCGGTGATCTTGTGCGCGTCGACCGATGCGTAGTACACGCCCGTGTCCGGGGACCACAGGTCGAACGATGCCCCCTTGTACACGTACCAATATGTTGCCGGATCGTTCACGGCAGCGTGTCCCTCGTCGAGGACGAACCAGTGTTTGTCCGCTGGTCGCGTCGAAGTTCTCGCGTATGGGCGGCGATGCCACCGTCGAGGATGTAGCGGTGCTTGTCCGCTGTGGCGTGAAGCTCGGCGAGCGGACGGACTCTGCACCGTCGAGGATGAAGCGGTGCTTGTCGTTGGTCCGTTGAGGTCGCCCTGCAGGGGCCGGACTCGCCATGATCGATGACGCCGCTGGCCAGTCCCCCCCCCGCCCGAGCACGCGACGACCGTCGAGACGGTCGTGCATGCGGAAGCTTGCGGAACAATGTCACCGCGCCGGGGTGAGCTGGGAGTTGCGGGAAACTGGCATCATCCGACCAAGAGTTGAACTCGTCGGTCGGAACAGTCTCGATCCCGCTTTCCTGTCGCGCTCGGTAGGTCGGCCAACTGGAGTAGGGCCCGCTGAGTCGGAGCGTGCCCGCATGGTCGGTGCCCTTCCGCAATGAGCACAACCCAACCGTGTACCGACCATCTACGTCGTCGAACACCCAGCCGGCGGTGTTGAGGAGCACGGTCACGTCGCTGAATGTGCCCTCGTTGAGCACCGTCTTGCGCCACTGCTCTGAGCCCTTGGTCTGGAGAGCGGTGCGTGGTAGGACGATGCCCACGGTCCCGTGTGTTGTCGAATGAGTTGCCAGTTCCGCCATGCGAACGCCTTGTACAGGTCGGTGTGGCCCGCTCCGAGAGCAGGGAACGCGTTGCGAAGCACCGCGCGCATCGCTTCCGCCTCGCTCAACGCCTGCTCGAACACTGTGTCGAGGTCTGGCCGAGTCAATCGGAATCCGAGGATGGCGTCGTTCATCTGGTTGATTGGCTGACCCCGAATCCCCGGGAGGTGCGTCCCCCACCAGACGTGTTCCTGGACCACGACCTGCTCCCACGGGGGGTTGCCGACGAGGCAATCGAATCCGGGGTTGTCCCGGAGGAATATCTCGGGGAAGTCAGCTGGGAAGTGCACGGGCCGCAAGTCTCGGATCTTGTCCGCCACCCGGGGTTGTTTCGCCATCTCGACGAAGGTGGCGACATCGAAGTGTGTGGGCATCTTGCAGGCTCCGGCACGCTGGGCGGTGATCACATCGAAGATCGCCCGCGCGTCAACGACTGCGGTCTGGGCCGACCGGTGGGCGTCTCGTGCTTCGTCGATTTCTTTCTTGGTTGCGTCGGAGGTCCGCGCCAAGCGGCGGAGGGCGTCTTCGGCGCGTGCAAGGAGGCCAATGATCTGATCGCGGAACAAACTCGGTTCTTCTGGCGTGACGGCGGGGTCAATCGCGGCGACGGCCTCGTCGAGGGTGCCGACGCCGGTGAGGCTGTCGCCACAGATGAGGTTGTGGTCGAGCAGCGACAGGGGCAGTCCCGGCACGAAGGTGTGGACCCAGATCGACAGGCGTGCCAACTCGACGGCGACCCGGTTGCGATCTACGCCGTAGACGCAGTGTCGAGCGACCTGGCGACGCAGCAGGGACGTGCTCTCGATCTCAACGCCCACCCCGAGATCCCCGAGAGCGGCCAGGGCGGTGTCGCGCAGGCGGTCGAGTTCGGCGCTCACTCCCGGGACAGGGTGCTGGGCCAACCAGGCCGAGAGTCGAGCCTCGATGCGGTCCAACGCGGCGACGAGAAAATGGCCTTCCCCATCGCAACGTCGGCGCAGCGGAAGTCGAAGAAGGCTTCCGACAGCGACGCATCGTCACCGGTCGCCGCGAGCGCGTCCAGCCTGGCAACGTGGTCGTCAAGTGCTGGCTTGAGCGCGTGCCCCAGCAGGTGCTCCACGGCGAAGGGTTTCGTGAAATAGCTTCCGGTGGCCTTGCGGACGCCGGACCGGTTGTGCAGGTACGCCGCGCCGGCGGGCACTTCGACGGGGTCGTTGGCTTTGGCGGGCACGTATTGTTCCTGCCCCTTGACTTTGCGCACCGCTAGATCGTCCTGCGCCACCGCCAGCGTTGACTCCAGCAGGCCCTCGTAGATGGTGCCGAACTCGCGCACTGACAGCAAGCGGAAGTCCACCGGCCCGTATCCCTCGTCGCCCTCATCGACGAGCAGCGCTGACAGTGCGGGCGCGAACTCGGCGTCGGTCAGTTGCAGCGTCGCCAAGGCCGCACCCGCTGGGCTCACGTCGGGTTCATGGGAGAAGAGCCCGCCGTCGTACGCGGGTACACCCCACCCCGAGTTGCCGGTGTCCACCGCGCGCCACAGTTGTCTCACGTCGTCCCACAGGTCGGTGGCCGACTCGTCGTAATCCACCCGGCCGGCGCGGCGGTCCTCTGTCAACCGGCGCGCCCGGAGTTTGAGGGAATGGTCGGCGTAGTGGCTGTTGGTGCGATACGGCAACAGGTCCTTGTCCTCTGCGTAGGCGACGAACAGCAACCGGAACAGGATCACCATGACCTGTTCATACGCATCGTCGAGGTGGCTGGGTGTCGCCTCGTGGCCGAGCCGGCGAGCTAACGCCGACGCGAGCGCTGGCACAGTCTTGAAGTACACCCGCTCACGGAGGCGCACGGCCAGGTCGGCGGCGAAATCGGCCGAGCGTTCGAGGATCCCCTCGATCAGCCCGCCAGCGGACAGCGCGTCGGCCGAGAACAGGACATGCAGGTAGCCGGCGAACTCGGCGGGCAGCAACGACAGGTTCGCCTCCACGAACGTCTCAGCGCGACCCTTACGGCCGACACCGGTATCGGGGCGCGCCGCGTACAGGCGAATCTCCGCAGCGCGGGTCAGCACCACCCAGTCAGCGCCGAGACGGTCCGCGTCCGCCAGCCCCCTCGATACGGGCGACGCACCGGCGAAGCGGCGGGCCGGCGCGTCGAACGGTTCGTCATCGTCGCAGAACACCGCGACCGCTCGGTTTCGCCCGTCGACCGTGAGTATCGAGGTACCGGTGGACAGCATCTCCACACCGAACCCGAGGCCCTTGACGAGACCCTGGCCCCGCAGGCCCAAGAGTGGCCTGGCACGGCCGGTCGCGTCGGGCCACTCGGCCATCTGCGGGACGCCCACGCGGAGTTCCTGCGTCGCCAGAAGGCCGACGTTACGCAGACCCGGCATCCGCGAATCAAGTTCGGGCAACGCCGCGAGCAGGAACCTCGTCGCGGCATGCCGATTCGGCTCGGCCAGAGCAACACCCGCGAGGCGCTCTGCCTGAGAGACCTCAACATCGTGGTACACCGCTGGCTGCTCGCCCGCCGGGCCGCACAGCGACACCTTCGGTTCGCCGCGGGCGGGATACTGCACGACAAGGAGCACCGGGCTCTCCCGCTTGGCTCTCCGCTTCGCCCACGCGTCGCGCACGACAGACGTTGCGGGCTTGCTAGCCGCCCGGAGGTTGTCGAGGACGACCTCGAGCCCGTGAGGAGCGTCCTGGGCGAAGTAGCCGTCCGGTTGCAGCAAGGCTGGGAACCCCGCTGGCCTCGTCCAGCCGATCGGCTCGTGGTCGTCTAGGAACGGTCGATGCCGACGCTGTTCGACTGGTGGCACTACCGCTGTTTCCCTCCGACCGCGACACTCGCGAGTTGGGAGTCTAAGGCACCTCGATTCGCTCGGAGAGGGGCGGTACTCTGCGCGCATGACTCGTCGTGACCTGGTCTTGGGCACCCACCGTGCGGCCATCAAGGCTGCCGCCGCAGCGAACAAGGCCACCTCGATTGCGTTGGTCGGGTCGGTGGCCCGCGGCGAGGATCGCGGCGACAGTCACTACGACTTCCTGGCCACCTTCGCCGTCGGAGCGTCGCTGTTCGATCACGCCGGCCTGGAACTCGCCCTCGATGACCTCCTGGACGCCCACGTGGACGTGATCTCCCTCGGCGGCCTGAAGCCGAAGCACGCGGGCATCCTCGCCGACGCCGTCACGCTGTGACGCCCGCCCCGCCCCGCCTCGCCGAGCGGGGACCGCGCCGCCACCTCGCCCCCTCGGCCTGTATCCGTCGTCGGTAGGATCGGGGCGTGGGTTTGGACCTGACGAAGGTGAATCTGCCGCCAGCGGGGCCGAGGACTGTTGTCGAGCCGGTGGACCTGTCGCGCTTCGCGGGCTTCCAGGCGAGCGTCACGCAGCTACCAGCGCTGATGGCAGGCCAGCCGCCCAGCGACCGCACCCGCACCCTGGTCCAGTTCGTCAAGGACTGGAACTACTGGACAGCCTCGCGGCCCGAGATGCTTGATGGCCCGCCGGCGCCAGACAGTGACCCGTTCGACCTCGCGTGCATAGCTGTCGTCGTGCACGCCCTGACGGCCCGCGATGGCGTCGATGTCCCCGGGTGGGTGCATCGTTACCGGACCGCTGAGCCGCGCCTGATCACCGGCCTCGGCGCTGACTGTGACTACGGCCGCCTCATAGCGGCCGAGGCGCCGGAGGTGTGCGTCCACCACGGTGTCTACTTCGAGCCCGAGATGCTGGACCGAGGCCAGCCGGCGGGCCGTGAGTGACGCCCACGCTCCGGACGGCCGCAAGTTCACCAAGGAAGATCTGCTCGGCTACCTCGCTGAGGTTGATGCCGCCCTGCCGTCTGGGGACCACATCAGGATCGCTCTCATCGGCGGCGCCGCAGTCATGTTCCTGGTCCCCGGCCGCGTTACCGATGACGTGGACGTGATCTCTGAGGAGATGCCCCAGGTGCTTGAAGACGCCGCCGCCCATGTCGCCCATCGCCACGGGCTACGTCCCGATTGGATCAATGACGCCGCCAGGGTCGGCCGCCCGGAAGTGCCGGTCGACCTCGAACCGGTCTTCGAGGGCGGCCGCCTCACCGTCTACCGTGCGGGGCTCACGTTCATGCTGGCAACGAAGATCCGCGCCGGCCGCCCGATCGACGTCGCTGACGCAACGAACCTGGCGCTCGCCGCTGGCATCACCACCGAGGAAGCGCTACTCGACCTGGTCGAAACGGCGTGGCCGCCGGCGCTGCAGACACCACGGCTGAGTCTCACCGCCCAGACGGTCGCCGCCGCGGTGGCCGAGCGCCTGCGCCTCGCGGCCGATCCCCCGGCCGCATCCGAGCCCTCCACCGCGCCGGGCGGCGTTGACGTCTAGCGGCTTGGGGTCAGATGCGCGTTAGGCCCCGTTCTCGCGCATCTAACCTGGGGCCTGTGAGCACAATTCCGGCCGCTCCGGAGCCCTCTGGGGGAGCGCCTGCGGCGCTGGTGCCCGAGGCGACGGTCGCCGCCGCGGTGGCGACGATCGCCGAGGCGCTGTCGCCGGCCACACGCCGGGCCTATGCGGCGGGCTGGGCCGCCTGGGAGGCCTGGTGCGCCGCGCATGGCGCTGAGGCGTTGCCGGCGGGTCCCGCCGAGCTGGTGCTGTGGCTGAGCGCCGCGGCCTATGACGCCGACGGTGCGCCGGCGCTGGCGCCGGCGACGTGCGCGCAGCGCCTCGCCGCGGTGTCCCACCGCCACCGGTCGACGGTGGAGGCCTCCACGGGCGAGCCGCTGACCGATCCCACCAAGCATCCCCGGGTGCGGGAATGGCTGCGCGGCTACCGCCGCCGCACCGCCGCTCTGGGAGCGGGGTCGCCCCGCCAGGCGGCGCCGCTGACCGCCACGGCGGCCGCCGCGATCCGAGCGGTCGCCACGACGCCCCGCGCCGGCCGAGGCGGTCGCCACGAATCCGCCGAGACAGCGCTGCGCCGCGGCACGCAGGACCTGGTGATCGTGGGGCTGCTGCGCGACGCGCTGTTGCGCCGCGGCGAGCTGGCGGCGCTGCGCTGGGGGGACCTGCAGCCCGACGGCGACGGGCCCGCGGGCGTGCTGACCGTGCGGCGCTCGAAGACCGACCCCGACGGTGAGGGAGCGGTGCTGTGGGTCAGCCCACAGACGATGCGGGACGTGTCCGCCTGGCAGGCCCTGCAGGCCTCCGACGGCGCCGATGTGGGCGCCGCGGCGGCGCTGGTGGGCCTGTCTGCGCCGAGCATCGCCCGCCGCCTCGCCGCCGCCGGTGAGGCCGCGGGCCTCGATGACCGCCTCAGCGGCCACTCCGGACGCGTCGGCATGGCCCAGGACCTCGTCGCGCACGGCCTGGACCTCGGCGCCACGATGGCGGCGGGCCGCTGGGCCACGCCCACCGAGGTGGTGCGGTACACGCGGCACCTCGCCGCGGACCGCGGCGCCGTCGCCCGCTACTACGCCGAGCGCGCCGAGGCCTAGCGGCTAGGCGCCGTCGCGGGCCAGGCGGACGATCTTGGCGACGGTGGTGTGGCTGAGGCCGACGATGTCGGAGATCTGGCGGCTCGACAGGCCCGCGCCGCCGGCGTCGACGATGGCGACGATGAGGAGTCGGCGTGCGTCGGCGGCCGCATCGTGGGCCTCCTCGTCCGCTGCGGCCGCTCGGCCGAGGATCCGCCGGTGGCGGTTCTGGTCGTCGCTGGGCGCCGTGGCCATCACCCCCAGAGTGTAAACCTGGTTTACAGCAAGGGCCCGGATGAGGCCGAATCGGGCTATCTACGGCCGGATCGGGCCGGTGGACGCCGAAAACGGGCCGGAATGGCGCCCAGAGGCGGCCCAGGAGCGCCGCGAGCGCTCCGGGTGGGGGTGTCTCGTGGGGTCGCCGCCCCGGCGGGCTGTATGGGCCGCTGTCTGGCAGAGCCTTACCGCGCCGACGGTCTCGGCGATAGCCAGGGCCTCGAGGAGCGGCGGCGTACCGCCGTGGATGTAGCCGAGCACCACGACCCGGGAGACAGCTCCGTCGGCGATCTGCGGGTCGTCGTCCCAGGTTCGTTCGGGCCCGAACACGAACCTGGCGGGGTCCGCGCCGCGGTGGCCACTCGGTGCCATCGCGTCAGTCTGGCCGCGAGGTGTGACGTCGCCGCCCTCCCCCACCGCCAGACGGTCGCCTATTGGCGGCCGACGCGTTGCTCGATCCAGACGAGGTCGGTGCGGATCTCCGCTGGTGGCTGGATATCTGGCAGTGGCGGCGTCTGGGGGATCGGCGGCGGCCAGAACCTCGCTGTGACGCGGTATGCGCCGCGGCCCTCGGCATGCCAGTTGATGGGGTCGCAGGCGACGCCGGTGGGGTCGGCGCAACTCGCCGCTGCGTCGAGGAGTGCAAGTTCGGTGGTCGTGAGGGTGTTGGAACGTCTGGCGATCTCGGTGTGGTAGGCGCTGTGGGCGGCGTCAGCGGCGGTCCACGCTCCGCTAGCGCAGGCCACGTCGCACGGTTCGAGGCCGGTGATGTCCCACCGCCAGCCGACACAGTTCGGCGTCAGTGGTAGCTCTTGGAGGCTTTGGCCGACAGAGGCGATCGTCGTGAGCGTCTCGAACATGGTCCGGTCAGAGGCGTAGGAGGATTCGATGAGGCGATGCGGAGCGCCGATCTCCGCGGCGCACGCCAGGGTTATCGGCGGCGGCGGCGGTGGTGGTGGTTGCACGATCGGCGGCGGCGGCGGTGGCTGCACGATCGGCGGTGGCGGCGGTGGCTGCACGATCGGCGGTGGCGGCGGGGCGCAGGCGGGTAGAGCGCTGAACCGGACCCTCGACTCTTGGGCGAGTACGGTCCACGTGGAATCGTACGCCCACACGTCGCCGCCGGTCGCTCCTGCGGGGATGGGGAGTTCGGCGGGGTCCGTGACGGGCACAGACCTGCTGGGGACCATGATCGGGCGCCAGAGGATCTCGGTATTGGCGGAGCCGGCGGGCGGCGTCCACCGCACGATGGTGCCGCCCGCGACGCACAGGGCGAGATCCGGCACGATCGGCTCCGGTGGGCATGCCGTGGCGAGGACGAGCGGCGGGCTCCACGACGACCAAGTGTCGGAGGCGGTGATGCCGCTGGCGGCCTCGACGGTGTTCGGAGCCATCGTTCTCCAATTCCAATAGGTGTCGGTGAGGTCAGACCAAGCGGCGAGGGGGAGGATGTTGTTGTCGTCGCCGTTGAGACGGATCCGGTACCGGTCGGCGTTCGGGTCGGCGGTCCACGAGACGGTGGTCACGCCGACGGTGCGGGTGCACACCAGCGCTGTCGGCGGTTGCACCCTTGGCGGCGCCTGATTGCTGATCGTGACGGTGACGTTGCCGGTCTCGCAGCGGTCGTCGTCCTCGACGAAGCGCGGCAATGCGGGGTCTTGCACGCCGGGGAAGTGGACGCGCACGCAGTCACGCGCCGTGCAATTGCGCCGGGTCGGTTCGGGGTCTCCGAGGCTGCGTCCGTTGTAGTAGTAGCAGTAGTCGCCGGTGTGGACGCCTATGGACGACCGGCCGAAGAACACAGCGACCCGCCGGGACGCCCGCCCCCTAGCCTCGGTGATCCCCACCTTTCCGGGCTGCACGTCGGCGGCGACACGGGAGACCGAGTGCCAGACCGTGGTCCATGGGCTCGTGGAGGTGTCGTACGTGCTGTAGGAGCCGTAGCTGTAGATGTCGGCGCATTGGCCGACATCGCGGCAGGGGACTGCGGCGATGAGGTCGCCGTTGACGTCGTAGAAGACGACCATGTCGGCGGGGTCGCTGCGGGCGAGGGAGATGGTGCGCCGTACTGACTGGTTCCTGATCCAGAAGTCGCCGAGGTCGTCGCTGTAGACCGCCGCGGTCCTGCTGGTGCTGCCGCCGTAGCCGCGGTAGTTGTGCCAGTAGGTGGTGCCGTACAAGCGGGTCCCCCTCGGCTGGATTATTTGGATCCACCATTCCTGGTCCGCTGGGCGGAGCAGAGCGTCCGCCAGCGCCGGCCCACTTGGGAGCACGTCGACGGTGAGGGTGGCTTTCGCGCTGTGGGCGCATTCGGCCTGGCCGAGGCCGGTCATGCAGTACGAGAAGATGGAGCGCCCGACGCTGCGGCCGATGATCTCCACGACGCCGCGGTCCCACCAGCCGTCGTCGGGGTAGGGCTCGATGATCGGTCCGGGAGCGTAGCGTGCCGCGGCGGCCGCCGATGTGGTCTCTTCGGTCGGCCCGGTGCCCTCGCCGGGTGGTGCGGTCAGGCTGATGCACGCCTGGTACACGAGACCGGAGAAGTCGAAATCGGGCACGCTTTCGCCGTTGCGCAGGCGCACAGTCCGCCCGCATGGCCCGTTACCAGAAAGGACGAAGTTGCCGAGGAGGACAATGGCGCGGGCTTCGTCGTTGTCCCGGACGTAAGCGGTCACCGAAGCGCCGACCTGCAGCACCACATAGTCCCCCCGCAGGGAGACGCTGCTCGGGAGGATGATCGTGGTCGGCGGCGGCGGGGGTGGCGGCGGCGGGGGCCTCGTCGTCGTGGTGGTGGTCGGCGGGGGGGTGGTCGAAGATGTCGTGGGGCCAGTCGAAGATGTCGTGGCGCCAATCGAAGTCGGCGGCGGGTTCGGGTCGGTCGTCGTGGTCGTCGCTACGACGCGGCCGCAGTCGTGCTCGGAATACGACGTCGACCGCCACGTGGTCACTCCGTCGATGGTGCACCCGTACCGCTTGTACTCGTGCCGTTCCTGGTGCGAGGTCCATGTCCAGAGGCTGCCGTCCGCGGGTTGACCCGGAGGGTGCGCGCCGTGCCCGCAATTCCCGTTGGTCAGGACGTCGCCATCGCACGAGAAGGTGTCGTCGGGCTGGAGGCACGGCTCTGTGATCTGGATTCCGCCGGGCCCGATGCCGGTCGGGCCGCTGTCGCACACCCACTTGTTCTTGTGCCACAGGATCGTGCGCCCGGACCAGCCGTCGCCGGAGGGTGGCGTTGTCTGGGGCGTGCCGGGGACGAAGCCTGTCGTTGCGAAGTGGTAGCGGGCTCCGCTGGGGGTGCCGGCCTGCCACTGGTCGGGGTCGGTGGGGTGGGTGGCGTTGACCGGTGCGCCGTCCAACACCAGGAGCGCGGCGATGGTGCCGAGGAGTGCGACGGTGAGGGCGGTGAGTGCGAGGCGGGTGCGCATGGCCCGCTGTCGGCCTCCGTCCACGGTCAGCATCCCGAGCCGACTGCGATCCTCCCGGGGAAGATGAGCAGGCGCCACTGCCCGCCGCTGTCCCGCCAGGCGATGTGCATGGTTTCACCTGTAGTCGGAGATGGGAGGTAGCCGTGTTCCTCGTAGCCGGAGTAGATGCGCCAGTACCGCGAGCAGAGGTAGATGGGGTAGACGACGTCGGTCCAGACGGGGAGGCGCGCCCACGGTTCGGCGCCGATGCCAATGACGCGGTGCACCTGGTACTGGCGGCCGTTGATGTCGTAGTCCTCGATGACCATGCCTACCCGCAGCGGGAGGGGCAGGGTGCGGCACACCCGCGAGCCTTCGTCGTGGGTCCGTCCGCTGTCGTAGTAGGGCACGGGGTCGTAGCCGTCGCCGCCGCAGCGAGCGGTGGCGCGGTCGTCGAGGACGCCCCAGTCGGAGAAGAGTTGGATCGTGTCGCCGGTCGGCGGCGGCGTGCACCAGCGGTCGCCGTCGTGGGCGGGGATGTCCACGCACGGGACCTCGGCGCTCACGTCGACGTACTCGGCGTCGTCGTCGGTTGGCGCCTCGGTAGTGGTGGTCGTGGTCGGCGCCGCCGTGGTTGTCGTCGGCTCGGGTGTGGGTGAGATCGTGGTCGCCGTGGCGGCAGCGTCGTCGGTGGGGTCGGGTTCTGGCGGTTCGGGGGCTTCGGTCGTTGCTGGTGTGGGTTCGCCGACTTCGCCGATAGGGGGAGCGGTGGGGGGTTCGTAGACGGGTTGGCTGGTCGGCGCTTCGGGTGCGGGTTCGTCGCTGCTGGGCGGGTCGCCGGCGGGGTCTGTTTGTGTCGTGTCGGGTGTGGGCGGCGGGGCGGCGGCGGGGTCTGTTTGTGTCGTGGTGGGTGTGGGCGGCGGATCTTCGGTGTGGTCGGCTGGGTGGGGTTCGGGTGCCGGTCGGGTGTCGCGTTCGGGTTCGGGGGCGGGGGTCTGGATGTGGGGGCGGCAGCCGAGGAAGCTCTGGCCGTCGCCGAGCTGGTAGGGGTCGACGAGGGGGTCCCAGATGGCGATGGGCCAGTCCCCGCGGGGGATGTCGTCGCAGTCGAGGGCATCGCCGTCGAGGATCGGCAGGCACGGTTCGTAGGCGGGGTGGCAGGTGCCGGCGGCGGGTTCCGGCTCGGGCGCTGGCCGCGACGGTGGCGCCATCGTCGAGGGGGGTGGCGCCGGAGGTGGTGGCGCCGTGGTGGTGGTCGTCTCGACGGGTGGCGCCGCCGCCGGCTGCGCACGTGCCGGCGGCGGCGGCCCCGTGTCGCCGCTGCATGCGGCGGCGAGGAGGGCGAGGGCGGTGAGTGCGGCGGCGAGGGTGCGCATGGTGTGTTCTCCCGGTGTCGCGCAGCGCTGAAGCGCTGCGGGAGGCGGCTGCGCTCTGAGGTGCTTTGCCGGGGGTGTCACGTGCTTTGTAGCTGATCGCTTGGCGGTGCCGCTCCGCTGGGCGGCGAGCTTAGCAGCTACCACTACCCGCTGGGGTAGGTAGGCTCGGGGCGATGAGTGGACCCAACCAGCGGAGCGTCCGGCTGTCGTCGCCAGCGTCGCTGCAGCTGCGCGCTTTGGCCGCAGCGCACGGCACGAACCTCGGCGAGACGATCGGCGATGTGTTCGCGGCGCACGCCGCAGCTGCAGCCGAGCGCGCGCCGCGCCACACGACGTTCCACCTCGCCGATGAGGTCATCGAGGCGATCGACCGGGAGGCGGCGGCGCTGCGCTGCAGCCGCTCACGGTACGTGGAGTTGCTGCTGGCGGCCGAGGCGGCCGCGACCGCGGCCGACCCGCCGCCGACGGGGATGGGCTGTTCGCCGGCGTGATCGCCGGGCGCTGGGCCGTGCCCATGCGCGCCGGATCGGCGCGTACCTGGTGCGCCGTGGTGGTGGTGACGGCCTCGTGCGGGCGAGTGTGCGCCCTAGCTACGTGGACCGGGTGTCGATCCTCGATGGCCAGCACCGCCGCCGCGCCATCCACAACGTCTTCAAGGGCGACCCGTGGGACTTCCCGTCCGGCGCCGCGTATTCGCCGGACCGCCTCGCCGAGGCCGCCGCTGCGCTGCGAGAGCGGCCTATCGCCCTGGATATCTACCTCGACATCGACGAGGGGACCGCGCGTCGGATCTTCCGAGAACTCGGCGGCCGGCCACCCCCCTCTCCGGGCGAATAGAGGTGCCTTACACTCCCAACTCGCGAGTGTCGCGGTCGGAGGGAGACAGCGGTAGTGCCACCAGTCGAACAAGGTCGGCGCGGGACCTTCCTAGACGACCGCGAGCCGATCAGTTGGACGAGGCCAGCGGGGTTTCCAGCCTTGCTGGCCTCGGACGGCTATTTCGCCCAGGACGCTCCTCACGGGCTCGAGGTCGTTCTCGTTCGGTCGGCTAGCAGACCCGCAACGTCTGTCGTGCGCGACGGGTGGGCGAAACGGAGAGCCAAGCGGGAGAGCCCGGTGTTGCTTGTCGTGCAGTATCCCGCGTGCAGTCGCGGCGAGACGAAGGTGTTCGGCGGGATGCGATCCAGCTTGGCGTCGCAGCTCGGGATCTTGACTCCTGTCGCTGTGCGGCCCGGCGGGCGAGCAGCCAGCGGTGTACCACGATGTTGAGGTCTCTCAGGCAGAGCGCCTCGCGGGTGTTGCTCTGGCGAGCCGAATCGTCATGCCGCGACGAGGTTCCTACTCGCGGCGTTGCCCGAGCTTGATTAGCGGATGCCGGGGCTGCGTAACGTCGGCCTTCTGGCGACGCAGGAACTCCGGGTGGGCGTGCCGCGAATGGCCGAGTGGCCCGACGCGACCGGGCGATCTAGGCCACTCTTGGGTCTCCGGGGCCAGGGTCTCGTCAAGGGCCTCGGGTTCGGTGTGGAGATGCTGTCCACCAGTACCTCGATACTCACGGTCAACGGGCGAAACCGAGCGGTCGCGGTGTTCTGCGACGATGACGAACCGTTCGACGCGCCAGCCCGCCGCTTCGCCGGTGCGTCGCCCGTATCGAGAGGCCTCGCGGACGCGGACCGTCTCGGCGCTGACTGGGTGGTGCTCACCCGCGCTGCGGAGATTCGCCTGTACGCGGCGCGCCCCGATACCGGTGTCGGCCGTAAGGGCCGCGCTGAGACGTTCGTGGGTGAAGATCGCACGCGCCGAAGCAAACCCCACGACTGCGCCCACACCCTGCTATATCCTGCAGGAGACCACTGAGAGACCGCCAAAGGAGGGAAGGCGCCGCCACCATCTGCCGGCGACCACATCCACGCAACCCGAAACGCAAGTAACACTCCGCGTGGACGCAAGCAACCCCGCCGCTAAACGCAAGTAGTCCGTCGACTAACCTCGAGCCGCGTAACGCAGCGGATCGTCACCGACACCGACCCGCCGGGGCGGAGAGCCCCCACATCGGTCCGCACCTCGAGTTCAGAGCACCGGACCTGGCGCCGACCCAGCGTCGCCAGCACCACCCGCTCAGCTGCGTCGGCTGCGTCCGACGGGTACTGGCGCAGCGAGGCCGCTCGGGCCGCCTCCGCGGCGGCGTCACCCATCTCGCCGCGCGTCTGGCCCAGCCGCCACGCCGCCGCCACGAGCATGAGCGCCCCGAGCACGCCGACGACGACCAGCACGAACTCCAGCGACAGCACCCCTCGGCGGTCGCTCGACAACTCCGACGCTCTCAACGCCGACCCTCCGGGATGAATCGCTCGACGGGTCCCTGCACACGATGACTCACTGCGGTTGGAAGCCCGGGCACGATCCGGGGAGCGCTGGCCGAGACGGCGACCGTCACCTCGCCGTCCCGGATCACGACGTCGGTGGACAGGTCGCGGACGAGCCGCTCATCGCCCACGACGGTTTTCGCCACAGCCGGCGCCGAAACTGGCGAGCCTCCGGCCACCTGGACAGCCTCGAGTACCGAGTCGGCGGCGTCGGCCACCGCCAGGGAGGCATTGAAGACCAGGCCGAAGTGGATCACGCTCATCACAAGCGCCAGCAGGACGCCGTACAGCAGCACGAACTCGGTGGTCACTACGCCGCGGTCCTCGGTGCTCGCCCTTCTGCGGTTCACCGACGGCTCGGGCAACGGTTGCACGGGACTGCACGCGCGGCGGCCGCATCGAGCCCCCTTAGCCACCCAGGAAGTCGTCAGGGTCGGTCCCCACGTTGACGTTGGTCGGGATCTCATTGGCAACCTCGGACGTGAGATTGCGAACCACGCTCACGACCACGATGGCCAGCGCGGCCACACCGGCGACCAGCAACGCCCACTCGGTCGTGGTGAGCCCCCGCTCGTCGTCGTGCAACCTCGCCCGGATACTCGAGGCAGTCGCCGTCAACCAGATCCAGCCTCGGATGGACATTTCTTGCATGGGTTGCTCCTTCAGTTGTAGCCGTGTGTTTGAGGACTTCCCGGGCGCGCCTGGGCGTCCCGGACAGAGGACCGTGGCCGGCGCCGCTCACAGCATCTCCAGCAGCGAACTGAGGGCCGGGTAGCCGACGAACATCACGAATGCCATCGCCACAATGACCGTGGGGATCGACATGCGCTCGGTTGTCGCATCGGCCTTCATGCGGGTGTTCGCCAGTTCGAGCGCGCTCAGCATCTCGGCCTTGCAGGTCAGCGCATCGGAAGGGCTGGCGCCCTGTTCGGCCGTGAGCCGGATCGTGGCCGCCAACTCCTCCACGTCAGCCACACCGATCTCGGCCGCGAGGCGCTGGAAACCCGCCGAGGGAGGCTTGCCGTTGACCCGGCTCCAGTCCATGGCCGCCTTCAGCTCGTCGAACGCCCAGCCGCTGCCGACCGCGGCAGCCTGGTACAGCGCCCCGTCGCTGTGGCTGCCGCCGGCCACCAGGATCTTCACGAGATCCATGTAGGCGCTGAGCGCCCGCAGGAACTCGTCCCTCCGCTCGGCGGCCTTCTTGCGCAGTGCACGATCGGCGCCGATGAACCCGCCGAGGACTCCTAGAGCGACGAGCACGAGGATGATCCAGACCGGCGGCGCGAGCCCCACGCGGCGCGCGCCGTAACCCCCAACGACCAGCACACCGCTCGCCGCCACTGCTCCCGACAGCTTGGCGAAGGCGTGTTGGGCGTGGCTACGGCCCACGATGCACAGATCGGTGGTGAGGGTGCCCAGGTCGAATCCGAGAGACTCGACGACCTGTAGGGCGCGCCGTTCCGCCTGGCCACGCCAGCCGGCAGGCCCCCACTCGTCCTCTCCGGGCGTCCGGCGCGGTTCGCGGTACTCGCTCAGCGCCCGCGCCAGCGGGATCGGCCGCCGCACCAGACCGCGACCCACCAGCCAGATACCGGTGCCGAGGAGGGCCCCTACCAATGCGGTCATCGGGCGAGGCGCGCCAGTCCGGCAGCTGCCGGATCGAAGTACCGCGCAGGGGGCTGTACCCGGCCGAGGCGTGCCAGCAACCAGAACCCGCCCAGGAAGACCATGCCGATGCCCGCCAACACGACCTGGCCCTGCGCGCTGTCGTAGGGCGCCAGGTAGCCGCGGTCCACCAGGTACAGCCCGCCGGCCATGACCGCCGTGGTGCCCACGATGAGCCGGGCCGAGGTGCGGTAGCGAGCCCGCCCGGCATCCGCCTCGATCACCAGGCGGCTCTCGGCCCGGACGACCTCTGCCTGCGAGCGGAGCAACGAGACCAGGTCCTGCGCTCCCTGGATCGACGCCAGGATGAGCGACGCGGCGACCTTGTCGATGGCGGGATGGGCCACGTCGGCTGCGAAGCTCAGCAGCGCCTCGGGGAGGGGCCGGACCTCCAGGCGGGCGGCCAACTCCTGCACCTCCCGGCGGATAGCGGCCGGTGCGGCACTTGCCGAGCCCGCGATCGCCCGCTCGATACCGCCTCCGGCGGCCAGGATGGCGTACAGCATCTCGATCCACCCGGCGATGGCGTCGCCCCGCTCGCTGATCGTACGCAGCCCTCGTCCCTTGCCGAACCGTCCGGCGAACAGCACGATCCCGGTGGCCACGAGCGCACCGGCACTCAGCCATCCGGTGACGGCGAAGATCAGGATCCCGGCGGCGACCGCGATCGAGCCGCGGCGCAACGCAGTCATCGACGCCTCCAGGCCGGCGGCGGTGCGCCGGCGACCCCGAGGGACCATCACGCGGCCCCGCAGGCCGGCGAGGAGCACCCACAGCCCAAGGCCGGCGACCGCCCCGCAACCCAGGATCGGCAGCTGATTCACCGGTCCCACCAACCCTCCGGGCGGTTCATGAGCGAAGCGTCGAAACCGTGCTCGGTGAGCCTGCGGAGGGTGGGCTCGACCCGCAGCGGCTCGCCGGAGGGCACCGCCCAGCCCCCTGGCGACGGGCGCCAGATCTCGTTGGACAACACGTGCGTCTCCGTCGAGCCGACCACCTCGCGAATGCTCGTGATACGCCTTGTCCCGCCGACCGCCGCGACGTGCACCACGAAGTTCACGGCCGACCCCACGAGGCGGTAGGTAAAGGCCCGGGAGAACTGCTGCGGCGTGAGCGAGGCGTACATCGTGAGACGCTCGAAGGCCTCGGCGGTGCTGTTGGCGTGGATCGTGCAGAGCGAGCCGTCCTGGCCCGAGGTCATGGCCAGCAGCATCCCCAGCACCTCCGGGCCGCGCACCTCTCCGACGACGATGCGGTCGGCGTGCATGCGCAGGCACTCCCTCAGCAGCGCCTCCAGCGGGAATGCCCCGGCGCCCTCCACGTTGGGAGCGCGGGCCTCGAGGACGCCGATGTCGGGGTGGAGGTCGGCGTAATAGTGCATCCCCAGCTCCAATTCGTCCTCGACGGTGATGATCCTCTCGTGCGGCGGGACCTCGTTCAGCAGGCTGCGCACCAGCGTCGTCTTGCCGGCTCCCATGCCTCCGCACACCACGATGTTGAAGCCGGCGCGCACGGCCGCGGAGAAGAACGACTCGATGGCCCGGTCGAACATGCCCGAGGCGCGCAGCTCGCTGAGGCGCGCCAGTTCGGGATCGTGCAGGCGAATGGTCACCATCGGCATCAGCGACACCGCCATGACGGCATGCAGCCGGCCCCCGTTTGGCAGGCGCATATTCAGCACCGGCGACGACACGTCGAAGCGCCGCCCGCTGCGATCCAGGGTGGCACCGACCCAGCGGATCTGCTCGACGAGTTCGTCGTTACTGGCGGCCACGGGCTCGCCGCGGCGCTTGTTGCCCCGGCGATCCACCAGCCAGACCTCGTCGCAGCCATTGATGTGAATGTCGGTGAGGTCCGGGTCGTTCACGAACTTCTCCCACGGCCCGGTGCCGAAGGCGTACGCCAGCGCGGTGCTGGCCAGGTCCTCCTCGGCCGCCGCGTCGAGCATGGGAGCCCCGATGACCAGGCGCTGCTGCGCCAGGCTCAACATCCACTCGCCGATCACGGTCCTGGCGCGCTCGCGGCGGTCCTCGTCGCCGGGACGCCGTCCGGCGCGGTTCTCCCGCTCGATCCAGACGGCCAGTTCGCCGCGCAGGTGTTCGAGCAGACCCTCCAGCAGGCCCTCGTCACGATCGCCGCGCGTGGCAGCGTGGTGGATCTCTGGCGTCCGGCTGCGCACGGCGGCATTTGCGGCCGCCACCGGCTGCTCCGGCGGGTGCTCCGGGGTGCTCATGCCGCGGACGTCCGGGGCGCAACGGAGATCCCCGCCGAGGTGAGATGCGCAAGAAGATCGGTCACGGGCCGGGCAGTGCGCGCCAGCAGCGACCGACGCAGTGCCCGGGCGCGTCCGGTGTCGCTGGCGAGCGCCGCGGCACCCCGGACGTCCGCGGCCAACGAGCCGAGCACCCAGGCGCGGTCACCGGTGGTCTGGCGCAGGGCGGCATCGATCTCCGCGACCGGGTAAGGACCGTCGCCCACCACCACCGCCAGCAGCGGCGTTCGTTCCGACAGGCCCGCCGCCCTGTCGAGCAGCACGGCGAGACTCTCGAAACGCGGCCGGATCACGACGACGACGAACTCCGCCCGCTCGCGCAACCGCGCCGCCGGCGGACTCACACGCAGCCGACCGGCATCGACGAGCAGGTCGGTGTCCTGCAGGCTCCGGTCCAGTGCGGCGAAGTCGACCTGCTCGAGAGCCGCGTCTGTTGACTCGCCGCCGGGTGCCACCAGCACCGCAGGACCGTCGGGCAGGCACTGGCAGGCCGACCAGAACTCCGCCTCGCTCACCCCGTGGCGTGACACGGCGGCGAAACTCACGAGGCTCGGCTGGGTGGGGTGCAGCCCGAACCGCGGCGCCACCGCGCCGCCGTCGGCATCGGCCTCCACGAGAGCCACTCGGCGATGGCGCGGCCACTGGTAGGCCACGCACGTGGCGAGCGTGGTCACTCCCGGTGCGCCCTTGAGCGAGCCGAACACAACGAGGCTCACGGCGCCACCTCGGCGAGGCGAGGGCCGGCTTCGGTGGCCGCGACCACCCTCGCAGCCGCAGTTCTCGGCACGAGCAGCGACACGAGGGCGTCACCTCCCTCCCCGCTGCCGAGCCACTGCACATCGAACACCTCCACGCCGGACACCACCACGGGGTTCTCCCAGCCGACCAGCGGTTCGCTGGTGAGCAGATCCACGACGTCGCCGGCACCGAGGGTGCTCACGGGGTACCTGCCGGCGCCGAGGCGCAGACCGACCACCGCGAAGTCGGGGGGGATCACCGAACCGACGACCAGGAGGGCGCCGTTTACGAACCCGCCCGCGTTGGCATCGAATGCCACCGTCCGTCCGATCACGTCGGTAGCAGCCGCCGCGTTCACCACGTCGACCGGGATGTCGACGTCGATGCTCGCCACTCCGAGGTCGGTCGCCGCCACCTCCTGGCCGCGCCTGACGTCGTTTGCCCAGACGAGCACGGAGACTCGGGGGACCTCCCGCCCGGCCAGCATCAGGGCACCGATCGCCCCGAGCCCCGCGAGAACGACGCCGACCGCCAGCTCGGGAATGCGCCGGCGGATGGTGCGCGCCGGCGGCGGTGTCGCCGCTGACGTCACCCCTGCGGCCCCCGCAGGTTCAGTCTGCGGCGCCGAGCGGCCGGCGATGGCAGCGGGTGGGATCCCCGGCGAGACCGACCCCGGGCGGCCGGGGTGCGCCGACCCCGAGCCCTGCGGGCTCGCGAATCGCGTCGAACCGGGCCGGACGGGATCGGAGGGAGCCGACTCCGGGGTTGTGGGATTGGTGAACGGCACCGACCGGACCTCCTGTACGCACGTGGGACTGCTGGGGCTGCCCTGTGGCTGCAAGAGGGCCGCTCGACGCTGTGATGCGCCGCCGGCGAGGGCGGTTCGATCGCCGCGGGAGGGGATCCATCCCGACCCCTCTCCGCTAGCCGCGGCGACGCGGCATCCGGATGGGAGTCAAGCGCCGCGTACCCTACGGCGTGACCGCCGGCTTTACAACAAATACTTGGAAACTGTTTGATACTGATTGATAAGTAGCTATACCGTGGCATGCTGAGACGCCGGGTTCGGACTGCGACAGTTGCGCTGGTTGTTGCCGGCGCCGCCGCTGCCAGCGACATCGAGGCGGCTCTCTTCGCCATCTGGCTGGCCGTGCTGGCGATCCTTTCCTGGTGCGACCTGCGGACCCGCCGCATCCCCACCGGCATCGTCAACCCCGCAACCGTCGTCGGCGTGGCCGCCCTCGCCGCCACCGCCTGGCGCACCGGCGCCGCCGCCCGGCTGGGCACAGCCGCCGCAACCGCCGCGACCGCCTACGCGGCCTTCGCCGTGCTGCACGCGCTCAATCCCGGCGGGCTGGGCTACGGCGACGTGCGGCTCAGCGGTCTGCTGGGGCTGTTCCTGGGGTGGCTCGGGCCGACGGCCATGCTCGTGGGCACGCTTCTCGGGGCCGCCGGCGCCGCAGTCGTGGCGCTGGTCATGCTGGTTCGCAGCCGCGACGGCCGCTCAACGCTGCCCTTCGGACCCTTTCTGGCCGGCGGCGCGGCCACGGTGGCGTTACTGCACACCTCGGCGCCGCTGGGTTTCGGCTGAGGGCTACTCGCCGCGGCGCCAGACCTCCAGGGCCGACCGCATGGCGGGATCCAGCCACGCCTCGAAGCGCTGCCGAGCCATAGGGATGTTGTCGCGGAAATTGATCTGGAACGGTTCCCGCGAGACCACCTGGTGGTCGTAGATCTCGCCGCCCCGCTTGCGGTAGAAGATGAGAATCGCCGCGATGACACCGCGGAACGACTGGCCGACGGCGTGGAACGAGAGCAGGATCTCCGAACGGCCGTTGGGGGTGTCCAGGCCGATGCGGTTCCAGGCGCTGAAGTTGCGCAGGTTGGCGAAATACCCCTGACGCCGGACACCGTCGATGACCTGCTTGCGGTGCCAACTGCGACGTTCGGGGTGATCGGGCGGCGAGTAGTCGGCGAAGACCCGCCGCTCACCGCTCTCGTCCTCAACCGCCTCGCCGAGGTCCGATTCGATCTCGGCGATCCGCGCCTTGCTGTGCCAGAAGACCTCCGTCGCCACCGTCACCGCCTCGGCGAAGCGGCGCCGCAGCAGCGGCGTACCCGACCGGAACTGATCGGAGATCACCGAGATCACACCGGTCAGATCCTCGGGCTCGGACGGCACCCGGCCCAGCGCGCTGACCGCCTGCAGGAAGCTGCGACGCTGGGACGTGGCCACCAGGTGCGACAGCCCCGTGAGCCCGTCGGAGGAGGCCGCGGCGGCCGCGTCGGAGAAGGCGTTCCGGTCCTCCCGGCGCACCGTGAGCGGGAAGAGATCGGCTGCCATCAGCCAGTACGACGCCACCGCCCGCGCCACCCGGTCACTGTTACGGCCGAACGGTCGCAGCCGCCCGAGGCTGTGGACCAGCCAGGCGGCCGCCAACTCCGGCGCCGGGTCGTCGGCCCGGGGTGGCAGGACGTCGATGACCTGCTGCACACTGTCGGGCGAGAACTCCACATCGGTGCCGGGGCTGACCCAACCACCGGTGGCCGGATCGGTCTCGGGAACCTGCATGCGCCGCTGGAGTTCGCCGAGCAGTTCCACATCCACGACGGGGCCGCCGTCGTCCTCCTCGTCCAGCCGATCCAGCAGCCACAGCAGAGCCTCCTGCAGGCCCGAGAGGACGTCCACCTGCCACTGCTGCATGCTCCCGGCGTCGGCGGCGTCCCGGCCGGCGGCGTCGAAACCGTTCGCTGCCAGCCGGAATGCGAGGCTCCGGTCGACGTCGATGAGGTGGTCGGCGGCCGCGAGGTCCAGTGCCCATTCGCGGGCCATCCGCGTCTCAACCGCCGCCAAGCCGTCGGGGTTCTCGTCGAGGGACAGGTCGCGAAGGTCCGCCCAGGCCTCGGCGATCGCCACGCACTCGCTACTCGGCGCGTCCCAATCAATCGCCGCCTGATCCCCCAAGGGACCGTCGGCCGCGTCCCCGTTTCTCATAGAGTTTCTCTTCTATACAACAGCACGCGACAGCGATTGTCGGTGTATTGTGTTACATCTGCGATTACCCTTGCTGACAGCGGGCAAGGTTAGCAGATTCTGCACCGGCGTTTTATGTCGCGCGCGGGTCAGCCCGATCGACGAGCATCACCCTCGCGCGGGTCTATCGGTGCTGAAATGGGCCACGATGCGGGTCGACCGCGAGCCGTGTGGGGCTGTCGCGCTACGACGGACGCCGACCTGTTCCGCGTGGCGCCGAGACCCAAAGCCGGTACGCCCGCACCGGCGAGCCGCGGCGTTGCCAACGCGGCGCCGGCCCGGCGGCGATGAGGCAGGATATTCGCCACCAAGCACGAGCCCGAGACAACGAGAGCCCCGCAGTGAGAGTCGACCGATGAGCCCACGACGCCGTCCCGGACCGGCCGCCGGTCTGCCGTTCGCCAGCGAGGTCCGCGACACGCCGATCACCGACGAGGTGTCGGAGTCGTTCCTGGCGTACTCGCTGTCGGTGATCACGTCCCGGGCCATCCCCGACGTGCGCGACGGGCTCAAACCGGTGCAGCGTCGCATCCTGTACTCGATGCTGCGCATGGGGCTGCGGCCCGAGTCGCCACATCGCAAGTGCGCCCGCGTCGTGGGCGACACCATGGGGAAGTACCACCCGCACGGCGACGCCGCCATCTACGACGCGCTGGTGCGCATGGGGCAGAACTTCAGCCGCGCCGTCCCGCTTGTGGACCCCCAGGGCAACTTCGGCACGCTCGACGACCCTCCGGCGGCGGCCCGGTACACCGAGTGTCGGCTGGCGGCGGCGGCCATGGAGATGCTCGACGAGCTGGACGAGGACACCGTGGACTTCCGCGCCAGCTACGACGGCGAGGCCTCCGAGCCGGTCTGCCTGCCGGGGAGGTTGCCGAACCTGCTGGTGAACGGCACGAGCGGGATCGCCGTGGGGATGGCCACCAACATGGCGCCGCACAACCTGCGTGAGGTGTACGAGGCGGTGCGGCTGCAGATGGCCGACCCGGACGTGCCGCTCGAGGACCTGCTGGCCGTACTGCCTGGGCCGGACTTTCCCTCCGGCGGGGTGATTCTCGACGACGGGCTGGCCGACGTCTACGCCAGCGGGCGGGGGACGATCCGGATGCGAGCGCAAGCCACCGTCATCGACGTGGGCGAGCGTCGCCAGGCCATCCGCATCCTGGAGTTGCCGTGGCTGGTGGGGCCGGAGAAGGTCGTCGGCCGGATCAAGGAGGTCGTCGCCGCGGGCCGTCTGGAGGGAGTCGAGGACGTCAAGAACCTGTCGGATCGCCACATCGGGCTGTGCATCCAGGTGGACTGCCGGCCCGGCACCGACGCCGCCGCTGTGCTGAGCAAGCTGTGGCGGCTGGCTCCCCTGGAGGAGACGTTCGCCCTCAACAACGTGGTGCTGGCCGGGGGCTCCCCTGTGACGTGCTCTCTGAAGCAACTCCTGGCGCACTACATCGACCATCGCCTCGACGTGGTCGTGCGCCGGGCGCGCTTCCGGGCGGCGGCCGCCGAGGAGCGGCTGCACATCCTCGAGGGGCTGATGACCGCTCTGGACAGCATCGATCTGGTCGTTTCGATCATCCGCGGCAGCCGTACCGCGGAGGTGGCCCGGGCGGCGCTGACTGAGCGCCTGGGGCTGAGCGAAGTGCAGGCCGAGGCGGTGCTGGCGATGCGGCTGCGACGCCTCGCCGCCCTCGAGCGCGAGAAGATCATCGGCGAGGGCGACCGGCTGGTGGCCGCCCTGGCCGGGTACCGCGAGCTGCTGGCGTCCGAGGAGCGCCGGCGGGCCGTGGTGGTCACCGAACTCGGCGCCCTGGCCGAGCGCTACGGCCGGGAGCGCCGCAGCCGGATCGTGCCCGCCGACGCCGAGGCGGGGGTCACCAAGGGCGCCGCCAAGCGGGTCGTCCCCGCCGGCGAGAGAGCCGACGAGTGGCTGGTGGCGCTGTCGAACACGGGTCTCGTCGGGCGGTCGCCGGTGAACGCCCCGCGGCGGCGCACGCTGGGACGCCACGATCTCTTGGCCACCACGGCGCTGGCGACCGCCGGCGGCACGGTCTGGGCGCTGACCAGCGAGGGGCGTGCCGTGCCGGTGGCAGCATCGGTGCTGCCCGAGGTCGCCGGGCGGAGTCGAGGAGCGCCGACCGCAGACACCTTCGATCTTCCCGCCGGCGAGCGGATCTGCGGCGTGGTGTCGGCGCCGGGGGACGCCGATCCCGGCGGTGCCGGCGGCGGCGACGCCGGCGACATCGTCATGGTGACCCGAGCCGGCGCCACCAAGCGGCTTGCCGTCGACGAGTTGGCCGCCGGGAGCCGGGCGCCCGCGGCCCGGGTGGTGTTCCCGCTGGGTGGCCGCGACGAGGTCGTGGCGGCGTTCGTGTGCCCGCCGGGGGCCGACATCGTGATCGTGTCCACCGACGGTTCGCTGCTGCGCACCTCCTCGGAAAACCTCCCGCGGCGGCGCGCCATAGCTGCGGGCACCGCCGGGATGAAGCTGCGGCCGGGCGCTGCGGTCATCGGGGCGGGGGCGCTGTTCGGCGAGGCGTACGTCGCGGTCGTGACGACCGCCGGGGCGGCCAAGGCGACGCCGGCCGGTGATTTCACGCCGGCGGGGCGGGGTGGCATGGGCGTGCGGGTGTGCTCCCTGCGCGACGGCGAGGGACTGCGTGACGCCTACGTGGGGCCGCTCGTGGATGTGTTCGTGGTGACCGGCGCCCGGCCCAGCACACCCGACAGCGAGCCGGTGCCGTTCCCCTTCCGGCCGACGCGCCGCGGGCTGGTGGCCCGCTCGGGTCCCAAGCCGATCCTGGCCGTCGGCCAGAGGCGGTGGTGACGTCGGTGGCCGGCGAGGCGGACCTGCGTCTGTTCGATCCTGCGGGTAACGGGACCTCGACGGAGTCGGCGACGCAGGCCCGCGGATCGGAGTCCAGCCTGAGCCCGGCGCAAGGCACCGCAGCGCACGCTACGGGGGACTACGAGGCCGATTCGATCCAGACCCTGGAGGGACTCGAGGCGGTCCGCAAGCGCCCCGGCATGTACATCGGCGGAACCGGCACGGCCGGGCTGATGCACCTGGTGTGGGAGCTGATCGACAACGGCGTCGACGAGGCGGCGGCCGGATACGCCCGGCGGATCGACGTGACCTTCGGCGGCGACGGCTCGGTGACGGTGCGCGACGACGGCCGGGGCATCCCGGTCGGGCATCCCCCCGGGCGGGACATCTCGGCCATCGAGGTGGTGTTCTGCGAGCTGCACGCCGGCGGCAAGTTCGGCGCCGGCACCAACGGGTCCGCCTATGGCGCCAGCGGCGGGCTGCACGGGGTGGGGGCCTCGGTGGTGAACGCCCTGTCGCAGCGGGTGCGCGTGGAGGTGGGTCGCGACGGCAACGTGTGGCGCCTGGACTTCTCCGAGCGGCAGGCCGGGCGGCGGGACGCCGCCGGGTTCACGCCGACGCACGAACTGCAGAAGGTCAAGACCACGCGGCGGACGTTCACGCAGGTGCGCTTCTGGCCCGACTGGGAACTGTTCGACGAGGGGGCCGCCTTCGATTACGCCGCCGCCTGCGAGCGGGCGCGGCTGACGTGCCACCTGGTGCCCGCCCTGCGAATCACCATCAGCGACCGCCGCCGCGGGGCGGAGGGCGAACCGTTCGACTTCCGCTCCGAGAAGGGGCTCGGGGGTTTGGTGGCCGAGCTGGCCGGCGGCGGCGGTGCGGTCACGCGGGTCATCGATATAGCCGGCCGGGGCAGCTTCGAGGAGAAGGTGCCGGTGGACGGCAAGCTCACCACCGTTGTGCGGGAGTGTTCGGTCACCGCCGCGCTGCAATGGACCGACGGGTACCGCAGCGACGTGCGCAGCTTCGTGAACACGATCCCGACCCCCGCCGGCGGGACGCACCTGGCCGGCTTCGAGCGGGCGCTGACGCGGGCGGTCAACGACGTGCTGCTCGACGGCTCGAAGCGCCTCGCCCGTGCCGGGGAGCGGGCCGGCCGGGAGGAGGTCCAGGAGGGGCTGGTCGGCGCGCTGCAGGTCGTCGTGCCGGAGCCGCAGTTCCGTGGCCAGACCAAGCAGGAGCTGGGCACCCCGGCGGTGCAGTCCGTCGTCTACGACGCCGTCAAGTCGGCGCTGACGCAGTGGTTCACGACCGACGGGCCGCGCAGCAACGTCACCGCACTGCGGGCCAAGATCACCGACGCCGTGGAGGCCCGGGCAGCGTCGCGGCGCCTGCAGGCCGACCGGCGCAAGGCATCGTCGCTGGGCTCGGCGGGCCTTCCCGACAAGCTCGCCGACTGCCGGACGCATGGACCCAACAGCGAGTTGATCATCGTGGAGGGTGAGTCGGCGGCCGGTCCCGCCAAAGCGGGGCGCAACTCCGAGAACGTCGCCATCCTTCCGCTGCGGGGCAAGCTGGTGAACGCCGCCAAGGCGTCGCTGCGCCAGGTGCTCGACAACGCCGAGGCGCAGGCGCTGTTCCGCTCGGTGGGTGCCGGCGTGGGAGCCGACTTCGACATCTCCGCCGCCCGCTACGGGCGCATCGTGATCCTCTGCGACGCCGACGTGGACGGGAGCCACATCCGCTGCCTGCTGCTGACGCTGATCCACGCCTACATGCGGCCGATGCTCGCCGATGGGCGGGTGTTCGCCGCCCAGCCACCGCTGTACACCACGCGGGTCGGCAAGGAGACCCACCGGGCCTTCAGCGAGGCCGAACGCGATGCCATCACCGCACGTCTGGCCAAGGGCCGGAGCGGCGGCACCGAGGGCATCCGCTGGCAGCGCTTCAAGGGGCTCGGTGAGATGAACACCGACGAGTTGGCGCACTGCGCTCTGGATCCGGCCACCCGCACGCTGCGGCGCATCACGCTGGCCGACGCCGACGCCGCTCGGGAACTGCTGGAGGTGCTGATGGGTTCCGACGTGAAGCGGCGGCGCGACTACATCGGGCGCCACAGCAACCTGATCGACCCCGCCACGCTCGACATCTGAGCGCCGGCCGCCAATACCCTGGCCGCCCGATGACGTTCCCGGGGCCTGCGGAGTTGGGGCGGGGGCTGGTGGTTGCTGCCGGCTCAACGCTTGGTGCCGATCTGGCCGCGGCGCAGAGCTGGGAGCGGGTACGGCTGGACACGGCGCTATTGGCCGATGGGACGCCCGGTACCAGACCCCCGCCGGACGACAACGGCGCACGGCCCCCAGACGCCGGTGGACTGCGCAACGTGACGAACGGGCGACCGCGCGACCGCGGCGGGCTGCTGGGTGAGACCGTGGAACGGCTGCACCGGGCATGGGCGTCCCGTCGGCCGGTCGTCGTGGAGCTGGACCTGGCAGACGACACGCTGCGAGCGCTGCGGCAGCCAGTCATCACCGAACACCCTCCGTACTTGCTCGACGCGGAGTTCACGCTGTTGACCGAGCGGCTGCAGTTCCTGCTGTGGCGCAACAACTACGACGCCCGCAGCGGCGAGCCCGTGTGGTGGTGGGCGCGCAAGGCCTCGGCTTTCGGAGCGACCATCGGTGGTGGGGCCGACGTGGTGCTGCGCGACGGCACCGAAGCCTGGGTGGACGGCGGCCCTCGCCAACCCCTGGACCTGCCGGTCGTACACGCCGAGTCACTGGAGTTGGGGCGCCTGCGGCTCCAACCCCCGCCGGGGGGCGCCACCGGCGACGGCACCTTGCTGGCGCCCGACCAGCAGGCGGCCGTGGAGCATCCCCGCGGTCCGGTGCGGGTGGTGGCGCCGGCAGGATCCGGCAAGACCCGCACGCTGAACGCCCGGCTGTTGCACCTCGTCGACGACCGGGGAGTCGAGCCGGCGATCGTCACCGCTGTGGCCTACAACAACCGGGCGGCGGCGGAAATGCGAGAGCGGCTCCAGCGGCCGGACCTGCAGATCCGCACGATCCATTCGCTCGGCTGGCGGATCGTCCGGGACGTGCGACCCGACGCCACGCTGCTCGGTGAGCGGGACGTGCGGGGCCGCCTGCAGCGGATCCTGCCCCAAACCCGCAGGGCCGGCACCGACGTGTTCGGCCCGTACATCGAGGCGCTGGCCGATGTGCGCATCGCCCTGCGGCACCCCGAGACGGTCGAGACCGAGCGCAACGACGTGCTGGGCTTCGCCGGGATCTTCGAGACCTACCGCGCCGGGCTGGCCGAGCGGGACGAGTGCGACTACGACGAGCAGGTCTACGAGGCCATCCGGCTGCTGCTCGCCGACCCCGACCTGCGGGCACGCTGGCAGGGGCGCTGCCGGCACCTGCTGGTGGACGAGTTCCAGGACCTGACGCCGGCCTACCTGCTGCTGCTGCGCCTGCTGGCCTCGCCCGGGCTGAACGTGTTCGGCGTGGGCGACGACGACCAGACCATCTACGGCTACGCCGGCGCCGATCCCCGCTTCCTGCTGGAGTACGAGCAGTTGTTCCCGGGCGCCGGGGAGGCCGCCCTGGAGGTCTCCTACCGCTGCCCGCCCGAGGTGGTGGCTGCCGTCGGCAAGCTGCTGGTGCACAACCTGCGACGCCTGCCAAAGACAGTGCGGGCCGCCTCGGCCGCCGGGCCGGCCACCCCGGACGCCGGAACTCCCAACACCGACGAGCCGGGCGCCGCGAGCTCCGGCTCCCCCGACCCCGGCAACCTTCCGACGGGCGCCGCCAGTTCCGGCGCCTTCAGAATCCTCCGGGTGCCCGACGAGCAGTTGGCGGCGGAGGCCGCGGCGCAGGTCACCGCCTGGCGAACCGAAGGGGTGCCGGAGTCCGACATCGCGGTACTGGCGCGGGTCAACTCGATGCTGCTGCCGACGCTGGCGGCGCTGGACGAGGCCGGCATTGGCACCCGCTGCGTTCTCGGGATCACTCTCATGCAACGGAACCTGGTCCGGGCCGCGCTGGCGTGGATGCGGCTGGCGCTGGGACCCGACTCGATGGATGCTCGCGACCTCAACGAGGCGGTGCGGCGGCCCGGCCGGAAGATCAACCGCCCGGCCAGGGACCTACTTGAGGGTGTCTGGGATGTGTCGCTTGAACAGCTCGCGGCCCTGGGCAAGGACCTCAACGAGCGCCACAGCGAAGCCTGGGGTGGTTTCATCGCCGACATCGCTGCCGCGGCCCGCGTCGTGAGCGCCGGCGGCGACTCCCGCACCCTGGTCGACTTCCTGATGAGCAACGTGGGGCTGGGACGCGCCGCCGGCTCGCTGGATTCCGGGCGCACACGACCCGACAGGGCGGCCCACGCCGACGACCTCCTGGCTCTGCGTCGCACCGCCGCCGTCTACAGCGACCCTGCCGGGTTCGGGAGGCGGCTCGCGGGCCTGCTGCGGGGCACCTCCGAGGCGGGCGAGGGGGTCACCCTCACCAGCATCCACCGCGTCAAGGGCCTGGAGTGGGACCGCGTCCTCGTGTTCGGCGCCGACGAGACGCTGATGCCTCACCAACTCGCCACCGACATCGAGGAGGAGCGGCGCGTGCTGCACGTGGCCATCACCCGGGGCTGCAGCCAGGTCGTCGTGCTGGCCGACGAGAAGCAACCTTCCCGCTTCCTGGACGAACTGGAGGGCCGCCCGCCCAAGCCCCGCCCGCCGAAGCCCGACCCCGAACGCACCCCGATGCGCGCAGCGAGCCGAGACCCGAAGCGCGCCGGATCCGCCGCGTCGGCCGCTCCGGGGGACGACGAGCCCTACGACGAGGCACTGTTCGAGACCCTCCGCCAATGGCGTCTCGAGGAGGCCCGGCGGCAGAAGGTGCGCGCCTTTCACGTTTTCGGCAACCGGGTGCTGAAGAACATCGCCCGACGCAAACCCTCAACCGACTTAGATCTGGCAGCCGTGTCCGGCGTCGGACCGGCCAAGATGGCCGCTTACGGCGAAGCCGTGGTGACGATTGTCCGCGCGCATCGCCGTTCACCTGAGAGTCCCCACGGCGATTGAGGGTGTTACGAGTCCTGCACCGGCCTAGGTGGCTGGTGCCAAACTCCCGAAATGGGGATTCTGCGATCACAAACCCCCAGGTCAGCGACTTGCAGATTGCGACAAATTGCTATTTTGCACCAGCCTCCTAGGAGACTGCCGAGCAATGCTGCGGGCCACGCCCTCTGTCATTCCGGCGAGGGACGAAATCCATGGTCCAGCAGATCCGACGGAGCCTGGCGTCGATTACCCAGCACACTCCTAGAGTTGGGCTATGGCTCTCACTGGCGAACTGGTCAACAAGCTCACCTGGAAGATCCCGAATGCGCTGGCGCTGATCGGGTCCCGGGCGGGCACCGAACGCAACGGCATGACGGCGAGCTGGATCTCCCAGCTGTCGATGGAGCCGGTGCTGATCGGCGTGTCGGTCGAGAACTCGGCCGTCACGCACCGCCTGATCAGCGAGGGCGGATCGTTCACTGTGAACCTCTGGGACGCCGAGCAGACCAGGGTGTTCGTGAAGTTCTCCAAGCCGGCCGCTTACGCCGACGGCACGCTGAACGGGCGGCCGGTGCGCGAGGCCACCACCGGAGCTCCCGTCTTCGACGAGGCCATCGCCTGGCTGGACTGCGAGGTGCGTCACGCGCTGGACCTCGGCACGCACACGCTGTTCGTGGGCGAATTGGTGGACGGCGGCATCAACGACGACGATCCCCGGGCCGCCTCCATGAGCGACACCCGCATGAAGTACGGCGGCGTCAAGCGCCACTAGGCCCAAGCCCAGCCGGCGGCGCGTCACTCACCGGCCAGGCGAACCCCTCCACATGTCATTCCGGCGAAGGCCGGAATCCAGGGTCGAACGAATCCGTGCCTGTGGCAGTTGGCGGTCCGGCGCCTGCGGGGAGGCAGTGTCCCCTCGGGCGGTGGGGTTTGAGGTAGCTGGGAGGGTCCAGATCGAGTGCCCGTATCTGTATCTGGACGCCACCTATCTGAACGTGCGCAACAACCTCTCCCAGCCCGCCTCCATGGCCACCGTCGTCGCCAGGCGGGCGACGCTCATGTTGCGCCACATCCAGGAGGGGAGCGCCTCAACGGCTCGGGAATCATGTCGCCGTGCGCCTCGATCAGATCGTCCACCAGAGACCAGATCTGGTCGAGGTCGAGCTCGCTGGCGGTTCGGGGATCGAGCATGGCGGCGTGGTACACGCACTCGCGGTCACCTGACGTCAGCGCCTCGACGGTCATCCGTTGGGGCGCGATGTTCGTTGTGATGAGCGCTGCCAGATGCGGTGGTATGCGCCCAACGGCTGCCGGTGAGAGGCCCTCAGCGTTCGCGGTCGCAGGAACTTCGACGATGCACTCGCTAGGAAGGTTCTCGATCAGGTCGCCATTCCGGACATTGACGTACACGGTTCGCTCAGTTCCGGTCTCGATGCTGTGGATGATCTGGGGCGCGAACTCGCCGCTACAGGGAACCTCCACGGAGTGGGAGGGATCCTCGAGGCGGGCCCGCAAGTCATCCCATCCCGCGATCTGCAGTTCGCAGCGCCGTATGTACTCACGTACGGGAACCTGGAAACGCTCGGCCAGATCAGGGCGGTGGCTCTTGAGAAAGTACGGGGTGTACTCAGCGAAGTGCTCGCTCGACTCCGTCACGAAGTAGCCGACGCGGCGCAACATCTCGTAGCGGACCGAGTCGGGAAGGCCCCACTCGCCGCGCTTGGGGGCGTCGGCGGGGTCCGGGTACAGCCGCTTGAGTTCCGGGTAGAGGTCGCGGCCGCGATGCTCAAGGCGGAGGAAGAAGGCCATGTGGTTGATGCCGGCCACGACGTAGTCGAGATCCTCCACGGCGATTCCGAGGTCCGAGGCCAAGTGGGCGGCGGTTAGGGGCACGCTGTGACACAGTCCGTATGCCTCCACCTCGCAGAACTCGGCCAGTCCCCACATGTTGATGGCCATCGGATTCGCGTAGTTGAGAAGCACGGCGGCGGGGCACCGCCTCTTCATCGCTTCAGCCACCTCCACGAGGGCCGGGACGGTCCGCAGGCCCCGCATGATGCCGCCGATGCCGACCGTGTCGGCGATCGTCTGCTGGAGCCCGTAGCCCTCGGGCATATCGAAGTCGATGACTGTGGCCGGCTCGTATCCGCCGACCTGGAACATCGTGACCACGTAGTCGGCGCCCTCGAGGGCTGCCTCGAGGTCGGTGGTCGCCCTGACGCGCGCCGCGGCGCCCCGTGCCTGGACCAGTCGCAGGGCCACGATCTCCGACGTCGCAAGCCTGCGCTCGTCGATGTCGTGCAGACGCAAGTCGAGTTCGTCGCGCAGATCGGCGAAGGCGAGCAGATCACAGACGAGGCCACGGGCGAACACCGTGCTTCCCGCCCCGATGAATGCGACCGCTACCACTTTGCTCCTCGTCGCCGAAGGCTGCTCCTCAACTGATCGCACCCTAAGGTGTTGTCAGCGCTGACGCCAGCGATGACACCAACGCATCAATTTCATGCTGGCCGCTCATGGAGCCGAGCGGCGACGCCGGCCGCGTTGAAGAAGGCGAAGAACTGGACAGCCTCCCACAGGCCGGCGCCGCCGGCGTGGGGAGTCACGTCGACTCCTGTGTTGATCGGTTGGTCCAGAGACCGGCGTGCAGCGCGGCTCCGACCACTCCGCTGAGATCCCCGTGCATAGCCAGGGCGACCGGAGGCGGCGGCCTCGATGGCGCTAGGAGAGCAGCAAGCCGCGGACCTACAGCCTGTAGGAGTTCCCAGCCTGCGTTGGCGAGCCCACCTCCTAAGACCACTATCTCTGGATCGCAAAGGCACACGCCTGTGGCGAGACCGTGGGCCAGTGCGTCCATGGCGGTGGACCAGACCCGCGCCGCGACGGGATCCTCGGACAATGAGGCCACAATCTGCGCGACGCCGAGGGCTTGTCCGGTCTCTCGACAGTAGGCGTCACTGATGGCTCGCCCGGATGCCACCCGCTCAAGGGGGCGACTGTCGCTGCCAACCGGCACGAATCCCATCTCGCCTGCCAGTTGCGAGCCACCGCGTTCGGTGCCAGCGAGAGTGAAGTGGCGCGAAGCCACGCGCGTTCCGACAGACACGTACAACATCGACGCAGCGCCCACTCCGCGGCCCGTTTCCCACTCGGCTCGGGCCCCGAGGTAGACGTCATGGTCCAACACGACTGGCAGCCCAAGGCCTCGACCGACCTCTGTACGAACATTGACATCGCGCCACCCCAGACTCGCCGCTTCAATCACGACGCCGGATGGACCGCCAACTATGCCCGCACACCCAATCCCGACTCCACGGACATCGGCACCCTCCGCGGTGCGCACGAGTTCGTCGATCGCTTCACGGATGGCTGCCAGGACCGAGGCGACGGGCTGGTCCGGCCCTGTGCTGCCCCGCAGCACTCGGCCCAACTTCACGCCGTCGAACACGGCCGCCTTGAAGGCGGTACCGCCAATGTCGACTCCAATGGCGGCAGATGTGAGCTTCTCGGATTCCGGCTTCCTCTCGGGCGATGGGGATTGGGGAACGCTGATGCGCTCGGTCCGGCGGTAGGCGATCCTTCCTTCGAGCACGGTGGCTACCGGCCGAAGCTGCGCGTCCACGATGACGATGTCAGCGCGCCGGTCGGGTGCTAACCGTCCTCGGTCGGTGTCATGGAGCAGATCGGCCGGGTTTGTCGAAGAGATCGCGGCCAGCTCATCCCATGTGGCGCCGGTGACTCTCTGCACCTGCCGGACCGCCTCTGGCATCGCGAGCAACGAGCCGGCGAGACTTCCATCGCCGTCACGGGCCGCTTCACCGCACTCGACGATCTCGCTTCCGATGCGGTAGGTACCGGCCGGCGCGCCCATGCCGGCCATCGCGTCGGTAACCAGGCAGATGCGGCCGGGTCCTGCCAGGCGCCAAGCGATCTGGATGGCCTCCTCGCTGAGATGATGACCATCGGCGATAAGCGAGACATAGGCGTGGGAGTGCAGTAGCCCGGCACCAGCCGCGCCGACCTCACGGTGGTGCAGCGGTCCCATCCCGTTGAAGACATGGGTTAGTGCCGACGCGCCTGCGTCCAGCGCGGCGGACGTCTGCGCCGCAGTTGCGGCGGTGTGTCCGAGCGAAACTGCAATCCCCGCCTTGGCCAGCCGCGCAATCGAGTTCGATGCGCTCTCCACCTCAGGGGCGACGGTCACAAGAGCAACTACGTCCGCCTCGCGGAGGATTTCGACTGAGAGTCCTTCAGGGCCGCTCACCAGTTCGGTGCGCGGATGGACGCCCGCGTAGTCGGGCGCGAGCGCGGGCCCCTCGATGTGCAGGCCGAGCGGCATCGCGCCCCGATACCCGGCCGGCCGGGATCTGATCGCGTCATAGGCGGCTTGCCGCCGCTGAGGGGGCGACGATATGACCGTGGGTAGGAATGCGGTCACGCCATGGCTCAAGAGCCGCTCGCCGATCGACCACATCTTCAAGGGGTCGGTCGTGATGTCGTGGCCGAAGGCACCGTTCAGTTGCAGGTCGACGAATCCAGGCAGGGCCACGTGGGGTGTGAAGTCCAGATCCGCGTCGCCATCCGGGCCGGTGAGGGGCAACGGACCCACCTCGACGATGCGGTCGGAGGCGACGACGATGCGGGCGCAGTAGAGCCCACCCCGTCCGTTCGGCAACATGGCGGCTAGGCGCATGTCGCTCGGCCCCCGGTGCGTTCCTCGACAATGTGTTGTGACCGCGACCCGGGGGACGACCCCTTCGACGGGACGACGCCCTTCAGCATTGCCCCACCCGGGCTCGGTCAGCCGACTCGAAGGCGTCGACGACAGCGAGGAAGTTGTCACCGATCGTTGCTTCAGCCTCGGTCTGGGTGGTCTCGCGGTTGCACAGCACCAGGATTGGCTCCCGCCAGATGGAGCGACCGACGGCGAAACCCCGATAGTGCTCGTTGCCGCCTCGGCAGGAAAACGCCTGCCGCAGCCCGCCGATGTCGGATCCTCCCCCCAAGATGAGAATCCCCGCGTCCTGGCGGGCCGATGCCACGAACGCATTCCCGAACCCTCCTCGGAGCGCGAGCAGCTCCCGACGCAGGACGGCGGCTGCCGCGTCGGGGCGGAGCGTGTCGCCTCCTGACTCCTCTAGGGCGAGGGCGACCCGGACGCCGGCCGAGTCGGCTTCACACCCGATGCGCTCGTTGCCGCGGTCGATGAGTACGGCAACGTCGGCGTCTTCGGCAACGCGAGGCAGCGCCGTCTTCAGGCCCTGCCAGACGATCAGCTTCAACTCACTTCGGCGAGATGCGCAGCTGAGCCGCACCCAATGTGCAAACACGACCCGGAGACCAGAAATCGATGAAGTTGCTCAGCTGCGACCCCTTCACCAACGGCGACAGGCCACAGCTCTGGCTGCGACACGATCTCGGCTCGGGTGTTAGAACCCGGTCCGAGGTCGTCCCGTCGTGACATCCTACGAGTGCGTTTCATCGCGAGCCTCTGCGCAGGATCTGGGAAGTGTCTGCATCAAATACTGTTCGCGGGTCAACGACTTCGCCACGAACTCGGGATTCTTCGAGCGCGAATCCAACACGGTGGCTTCTGAGCGCTTCGGAGAAAGAATGAAGTCCCTTATCGCTAGGCTCCCTCATCTCGGCCATGAACGCTCCAACGACTCCCTCGTCTCCTCCGGCGTGCCCGCTGGCGATGTCATGGCCTGACGTTGCGACGGTGTATCTCTTTCGCTTGCGATCGTAGAACGAATAGACTTCGATGCCAGAGGTGGTGACTATCGCCTCCGCTCGGGTCCCGCCAAGAACGGTGTGCCGACTCCTGAGTTCGCTGAACGCGCTAACGGTGATCGTAGCTGTCTGGCCTCCCTTGAAGAACAGATTCGATACCTGGTTGTCCATCACGTTGTTGTCACTGTCATAAACACAGATGCCGTAGGGACCTGTCTCAAGCGCCTCTAGAACGCCGTCACGGGTGCGACTCTCGGTGATGGTGGAGACTGGATGGCCAAACTCGCCCCGGTCTGCCGCTGCGAGATAGATGGCCTTTGCATCGTAGGCGCAGTCAATCGAGCAGTCCACGCACCTTGCGGCAGCTCCTGGAGGTTTCGAACCGTTCACAAAGTAGCGAAGCGAACCGAACGACGACACCGCCGTGACCTCGTCTGAGATCAGACTCATGACCCAGTCGACATCGTGACAGGCCTTGCTGACAATGAGCGGAGCCGCACTTCGGGTGGAACGCCATCTTCCGCGTGCGTACGAGTGTGAGAAATGCCAGAATCCAACAGGTTCGAGGTGATGAACGTTGATGATCTCACCAAGGACACCGTCCGCAATCAACTCATTCAGGCGCGCTGTGTACGGCGCGTAGCGCAGAACATGAGCGACAAGAATCGGCGCAGGATCATCGGGGAGCCCGTCGAAGAGGCGCTGGCACTCCGACCACGTATGACCGATGGGCTTCTCTAGCAGCATCGGAACTCTGAGCATTGCGAAGCGCAACGCGGGGTCGACGTGAAGATCGTCTCTAGTCGCGATCACGATTCCGTCGATTTGGCCTCGGGAGAGGTCCAGGCTCTCCCAGCTGGCCACGGCGCCAGTCGCCATGATCGAGTGTCGATCCATAAACGCTTGTCGGCGAGTGTCGTTCGGCTCAGCAACCGCCACAATGACGGCACCTAGGTTTGAGAGGATGTCCGCGTAGCGGTTGCCGCGATCACCTGCTCCGATCACGGCAACCCGAGGAATCGACCTGCTCATCGAATCAACTAGCCCCTGGGGCTCTTGCCGAGGTCGGGCGTTCGGGTACTCCAAGCGATGTTACGTGTGATGCTGACGGTCAACCCTTCGAACTGCCGGACAGGAGGCCGCTAGTGAACTGCTTCTGCAGCAACAGATAGTAGATGAGAATCGGTATCGATGCTAAGAACATGATCCCGAACATCTGCCCGTAGTCGTTGTTGTATTGGCCCAGAGCCACAAAGATCCCTAACGTGATTGTTATGCCCTGGCTGGGTCCCAGGATGAACAGAGGCGTCACTAGGTCGTTCCAGGTCCACAAACCGATAAAGATAGCGACAGTCGCAGTCGCCGGGCGCAGCAGTGGAAAGACGACGTACACCAGCGTTTTCATCGGAGTAGCGCCGTCGACGAGAGCAGCCTCATCGAGACTCTTGGGGAGTGTCGACATAAAGCCGACGTAGACGAACACGGCGAATGACAGGAAGCCTCCCCCGACGTTGAACAGCACCAGCCCGGGAAACGTTCGAGCGATACCGAGAAACTCCAGCACGTCGACAGCCGGGATGAAAACCATGTGAGGAGGGATCATCATGCCCGACATCAGCACCAGGAGCGCGATCTTTGTGATTCTGCTCCGCCGCCGCACTATCCAGTAGGCGACGGTGGCGGCGATAGGGACGATGATGATGACGGTGGCAGTCGAAATTATCACGCTGTTCCGCAACCCGATCCACAACAGATTGTCAGAGCGAGTCAGGCCGTCGATCAAATTCTGCATGCTGACAGGGTTCGGCAGCGCCAAGGGTTGGCGTGAGATCTGTGTGTTGATCTTGAGGACATTCACCACGGCGATGTAGAGCGGAAGCGAGAATGCTGCGACGGAGATTCCAGCGAGCACGAAGCGCGCCCGAGGCGGCAGTGTTGTCTCGCGGGTCCTGCTCACAGCTGGACCTCACGACGTCGCATCAGACCGACCAGGATTACCGATACAGAACCGATGATCAACAAGAGCACGAACGCGATAGCGGACGCGTAGCCGGTCCGGTTGTTTGTGAACCCCATGCGCAGGAGGTAGAACACTGCGGTTTCCGTCCGGAAACCTGGACCCCCACCGGTCAGCACGGCTACGTGGTCGTACAGTCGGAGTGTGGTGATGAGGACGATCGTGACTGCGATGGTCACGCCTTGCCCCATGAGCGGAAACGAGATCTTGGAGAAGCGATTCCACGCTCCTGCGCCGTCGATCCGAGCGGCCTCCAATAGTTCATCCGGCACCGACTGCAGAGCCGCGAGGTAAACCACGGTCGTGAAGCCGATCATCTGCCAGATAACCACCGCTGCAATGGACCAGAGCGCCAAATCCGGTTTGCCCAACCATGGCTCGGTCAGGCTCTCCAATCCAATGGACTCGAGCACCGAGTTCAGGATCCCACGGTTGGACAGGATCGTGACGAAGATGAAGCTCACCACGACTGCGCTCAAGACTTGAGGTATGAACACCAGCGTGCGGAGAACGCGATAGTAGCGCGACGTCCCATCCAACACAATAGCCAAGGCCAATCCACCCAGATTTGCGCCGATGGTGACGGCGAGTGTCAGCCTCGCCGTGTTGTTGAGAGCCCGGTATAGCGACTCGTCGCCGGACAGTTCGCGATAGTTGTCGAATCCGACGAAGTTGGCGTCGCTGAGCAGCGGATTCTGGTCGGTGAAACCGAAATAGAAGCTGATTGCCAGAGGAACGAGAACGAACGTCGTGAAGAGCAGCAGGCCTCCAGAGGCCGCAGCCTCGAGCATCGTGTTTCGGCGCCGTCCGCCCCGACGATGGCTCAATGGTTCCAAGGAGGACCTCGCTCGAGAGAAACTCTTCGGCCTACGGTGCGAGGTGCCGCAGGCCGAAGGGCCGAAGAGTTCCTCCCGAGTCTATAGGGAGGCCTGATCTAGCTGTTTGCGGCGTCGAAGGCTTCGTCAAGTCGGTCCATCTCGTCGACGACGTCGTCACCGAGGAAGATGTTCTGCGCTGCCGCGTAGAACTCATCGTTGAAGCCCGGGGGCATGAGCATCCGGTCATTGACGGTCCAGGCGAATGGGGGCACGACGGTGCTGCTCGTGTCCGTGGTCCAGGAGAAAGCCTCGTTGTAGATAGGCAGCACATCAGCACCGAGATCGGGCGCTCCCTGTCCCTTCACGTACACGAACAAGCCGTCGGACTCGATCAAGAATCGCGACACCTCAGGGTCGGTGTGCCAGTTCTGCGCGAATTGCATCGCTCTATCGACATCCTCGGCCAGTGCAGACACCGACAAGTTACCGCCGACGTGGAGCGGGATAACCACATTCCCGCTGTCGCTAGGGAACGGGAAGACGCCGACCGGGAAGTCGGCTTGTCCGGCCGCACCCAGCCACCACGAACCCATCATGTACATCGCCGCCTCCCCGTCGAGGAAGGCGTTGGTGGCGCCATCGTAGGCGACGCCGAGCGCTCCGTCATCAACTAGGCCCTCATCGACGAATTGCTTCCACTTGTTGGCCGCGGCCACAACATTGTCATCAGAGAACGACACCTCGCCGGCTGTGCGCTTGATAACCCAATCGGGATCCTGGCCCAGCACGTCGACTGCCATGAGAGTGGAGAGCGTTAGAGAAGCAGACCAAGGCTCCGCTCCGGCGTACGAGATAGGCACGAACCCGGCGTCCCTGGCTGCCTGCGCAACATCGAGGAACTCGGCGTAGGTGGTCGGGACGTCTAGATCGAGATCAGCAAAGACGCTCTCGTTGTAGAACACCATTGTGATGATCTGGCCACCCGATGGCGTCTGCCACGCATTGCCGTCGATTTTTGTGGCATCCGGGAAAAGGTAGTGCTCGTTGAGGTAGTCGTCGCGGTACGGGACCAGCAGGTCGGCTTCCACGAAGTCATTGACATTTAGTGCGGCCAGAACATCGGGGAGCTGGCCCGCGGCTTGGAGTTGCTTTGCGTAGGCCGTCCTGTCGAGATCCGGAGTCACGAGTTTGACGACATTCAGCCCGTCAATGGGCGCTGCAGCTGCGGCCAATGTGGCGTCCCAGAACTCGGGAGTAAGTGCCGGCGTCTCAAAGACAAGCACCTCCAGATCGAACTCCGCCGCGGGTTCAGCAGCGTCATCCGCGGGTGCAGGCGCGGGTGCAGCAGCGTCATCCGCCGCGGGTGCAGGCGCGGGTGCAGCAGCGTCATCCGCCGCGGGTGCAGGCGCGGGTTCAGCAGCGTCATCCGCCGCGGGTACGGGCGCGGGTGCCGGGGCGGGATCCGCCGCGGGTGCGGCAGCGTCGTCGTCGCCACACGCTCCGGCAATCAAGGCCAACACGAGAAACACACCAAGGAGCCGCACAATGGTACTGGACTTGGACATCGAGAATCCCCCTTTGAGTAATCGATTACTCAATTTGGAGTAATCGATTACTCATTCTACAACACAACCTCGGCGATCTGTCAAGTAGCGGTTACAGGTGGGCCCCTGATTCGAGTCCGCGTGTTGTGGGCCGGAGTGCCCCCGAATGGGCCTTCGGATTTCAGCGGGGAGTGACGTTGAGGAGGGTCCAGTTGGGTTTGCCGGCGTAGAGGAGGGCGCGGATGCGGTAGTGGGCGAAGCGGCGGAATCCGAAGGCGGCGCGTTTGACTCGTTTTATGAGGTTGTTGATGGCTTCGGTGGGTCCGTTGGAGACGTGGTGCCAGTTGACGATTTGGGTGTGCCAGCGGGCCAGGGTGCGGCCCAGGCGGCGCAGTTCGGGCGGGCAGTCGGCGTCGGCGAGGTCGTCGACGAGCTCGGTGGCGTAGGTGGCGGCGAGTTGGGGGCAGTCGATGTCGTAGAGGCCGCGGAGGGTCTCTTTGGCGTGCCACGCCAGGCGGACCTCGCCGTGGGGGTCGCCGGCGGCGAGCAGGCCGCGGAGTTTCGCCTCGCCGCGTTCGCTGAGGCGTTCGTGGGCGGAATGAGTAGCCGCCGCGCCCGATACAGCGGGTCGTCCTTGCGCCCCCGACGCCGAGCGTGTCGTTCTGGGTGCGCCGTCGCACCTCGTCGATGCGAAGCGGACGACATGGAACGGGTCAGCGACCTGGCCGGCGTGGGGCAGCGCCACGTCGAAGGCGCGCCGGTACGCCCCGGAGAGGTCCAGCACCCCCCAGTCGATGTTGTCGCGCCACGCCTCGGGTTGCGCGAGCAGCCACGCGATGGGGCGCTCGGCGTCGCGACCAGGGACAATGTCGAGCATGGCCCCGCTGCACGTCCACGATACGTGCACCAGCTCCGGGTGCGCCACCGTCCGGCGCGCCCGAACAGGGTCTCATCGAGACCCAACGCTGACACCGCTCCCACACGGTCGTCGGCGGCCAACAGCGCCTCGCCCCAGGCGAGCACCGCCCGGTTCACCGTGTGCCAGTCACAACCCAACTCGGCTGCCACATCGGCGACCGGGCGGTCGCGGCCCACCGCCATCGTCGCCCAGCGTCCCGCCCGCGCCGTCAACGCCGCGCGAGCCGGCGCGATCTGTTCATCGACCTCGGTGAACGAACCCACCACACAACTCGCCGCCGGGCACCGCCACCGCCGCTTGTGCCACACCAGGCGCACCGGGCGCCCGAACGCCGGCAGATCCACCAACCCCACCGGGCTGGCGCCCTTGGACCACACCGCCCCGCCACAGCCCCCACAGACCGGCCGAGAACGAGTCCGGATGTGCACCCCCAACGGCCCGCCGGGCGCATCATCGACGCCGAGGACCTCCACATCACCGAGACCGACGATCAACTCACAGATACGCGTAGGGTTCTCCTCCACCGGGGGCCCCTCGGAATCGGCGTGCGTCACACCCGATTCTGGAGGCCCCCACCCCCGCAATCGCGGACCCAGTGCCCCCGAATGGGAGGATGACCACAACGGAGACGAGGCGTCACACTCCGGGGCAGGCGGTTCGCAAGGTCCGTGAGGGCGGGCGGATGCTGGGGTCGGGCGGTGATCTCAGGGAGGTTCTGCGCCATCTGGAGATCACCGGGTCGACTTGGCGCCGCTGGCGCCGAGTCGCGCTGAGGCCGAGTTGCGTGAGCGGCTGCGGGACTTCGCTGTCGGATCTGCCCCGCATCAAGCTGCTCAACGCGGTTGACGAGCTCATCGCGAGGCCCTCGCTGTCGCAGCCGCCCACAGCATCGACGCCCGAGCCGCGCTCGAGAACCGGAGAGTCGAGTACCACACCTACCGGTCCCACCAATCTCTCGGCGGGCTCACCCCCGCCGCCCACGCTGACCACTGGAAGACCCACCAGCACCAACCAACACACCTATAGAACCAGGACTCACAAACGGGTCGGCCAGTTCCATCGGTCGGTGCACGGTTCCGGTCATGATGACCGGTGCCAACACAAGCACCAACCGATGGAGGTACCAGCATGCCAGGCGCACCGCTGGAGTTGCACGAACGCGAGGAGATCTTCCGCGCGCTGGTCGAGGATCTGCAGGCGGGTTGGGCCGCCATCGGCCGTCGGGTGGGTCGACATCCCACGACGGTGGCCCGGGAGATCAACGCCGGGGGCGGCCGTGAGCGCTACGGGCCGGCGGCGGCGCAGCGGCGCGCCGAGGTGGCGCGGCGACGGGCGCGGCGGCGCCGCTTGGAGGCGCCGGGGCCGCTGCGGGACCGCATCTGCGCCGAGTTGCGCCGGGGGCGTTCCCCCGCGGCGATCCGCGCGGACCTCGCCGCGGAGGGCGTGGAGGCGCCGCCGTGCGTCGAGACCGTCTACCAGGCGGGCCGGCGGCGGCGCAGGTGGCGCGGCGACGGGCGCGGCGGCGCCGCTCTACAATCCGTGACGCGCAGCCGCCGCCGGCGCAGACGCTGGCGACTGAGGCTGGATTATCGACGGCCACAGTGTCCCGAGTCTTGAACAACAACGGCCGCGTGGATGTGACGTTGGTAGCTCGCGTGAACGAGGCCATTAACCGGCTCGGCTATCGGGCGAACCCGCTCGGCCGCGCGCTGCGATGCAAACGAACGCCTATCTGGGGCTTCCTGGCATCTGACATCGAGGCCCCTTTCTTCGCGTCGCTCCTGCACGGGCTCGAAGGACAAGCACTCGAAGGACTAAACGGCAAGCTGCTCATGCTGTGCAACACAGGCGAGGACCTCGAACGAGAGCGCCAATACATCCAGACAGCGCTCGATTACCAGTTCGGTGGCCTTGTCATCGCGGCGGCATCGATGACCGCTACCGAGTTGGACGTGCTCAAAGACGAGATGCCAGTCGTGCTGGTTGACCGCGTCTCGGCTACCTACCCCGAGATCGATGCAGTGCTGGTCGACAACCACCTCGGGGCCCACTTGGCGGTGACTCATCTGTTGGAGAATGACTACCGGCGTATCGGGTT
Source organism: Acidimicrobiales bacterium (assembly GCA_963668565.2). Classification (GTDB taxonomy): domain Bacteria; phylum Actinomycetota; class Acidimicrobiia; order Acidimicrobiales; family CATQHL01; genus VXNF01. The sequence goes on along the minus strand of CAXXMX010000010.1, from coordinate 1,434,278 downwards.
TATAGCCGGTCCGTCGGACATCAGCACGGCTCATGAGCGTCGAGCGGGCTACTGCTCAGCGCTCGTCGACTATGGGCTCGGCGTGACTGACGACCTTGTCGCGACCGGCGATTTCTTTGCCCCCAGCGGCTACGCAGCAGCAACCGCACTTGTCACGGCGGATCAACCTGCAGACGCGTTGTTCGTTGCAAACGGACAGATGGCCGTGGGAGCGTTCGCTGCGGTGCGCGACCTCGGCCTCTCCATCCCAGATGAGTTGGGGTTCGCTACATTCGATGACGATCTGTGGATGACGCTGGTCGATCCATCAATTACCGTTGTGCGCCAACCTGCCTACGAACTCGGCGAGGCTGCAGCCCAGATTCTGATGCGCAGAGAAAGCGTTAAGGATTCAGAAACGGTCGAGGTCGTCCGCCGCGTCTTAGAACCCGAACTAATTGTGCGAGCCAGCAGCTACCGTGGGGTGGGCCGCTGATTTGAGTCCGCGTGTTGTGGGTCGGAGTGCCCCCGAATGGGAGGATGACCACAACGGAGTGGAGGCGTCACACTCCGGGGCAGGCGGTTCGCAAGGTCCGTGAGGGCGGGCGGATGCTGGGTTACCGGTCCCACCAATCCCTCGGCGGGCTCACCCCGCCGCCGACGCTGACCACTGGAAGACCCACCAGCACCAACCACCACCAATAGCACCGGGCCTCACAAACGGGTCCCCCTCAACGGGCCTCGCAGCTGAGCAGCACGGTTCGCCGTCAATCGGCTCAGAGGACACCCTTGCGAACTGTCGCGTTCCCATAGGCACGCGGTTCACCTGTCTGCACGATGACAACGGCGGAACTGGCGTAATCGTAGAAATCGTGCCGCTTGAGTCCCGCAACGTGCTCGTCGGCTACCCCGGCGCGTCTGAGAACGGCTCTGCACTCAGCATGAACCTCGACCTCGCCGCGTGGTTCGGCCATGAGCATGGCGCTGGGCAGATCGTCGATATCCACCGGAATTGCCGAGACTACGGCCTCAAGCGCTTCCGGTGTAGAACATCCCACAAGCCGGACGACCGGCGGGCCCAAGGAGCTCGCGGGGAAGTTGCGATCCACAACGGCTGCCACGTCCCCGTGCCCCATCCCGGCCAAGGCCATCAGCAGTTCCGGGGACAGCCGCGGGTCAACTCCGATGATCATCTGACTCCTTAGTAATCGATTACTCGAACTATAGAACATGTCGCACAGGAGCAGCAAACGAATCGGTGTCGTTCACTAGCGCGGTTCAACCTGTGCCATCGGTTACTCCCGACGGACTTGGTCTGCCCCGTGTCTTTCGCGGTCGGTTTAGGCGACTCTCGGGCACGTCGACCGAAGGGAGGTCATCGGGGAGGTCTATCACGCCTCGCGGCGCACCTACGGCGCCCGACGCGTCCACGCCGAGTTGACCCAGGGGCGGGGCATCGTCGTGGCGCGTTGGATCGTTGAGCTGGTGATGCTCCGCAACGGCATCTGGCTGGCTTGCCGGGGCGGCCCCGCTGGCGCAAGGTCCCCAACCAGCGCACCTCCCGTGACGTGGTGGACCGCCAATAGGCCCGCGACGGGCCCGATCAGCTGTGGGTGACCGACTTGGAGCGCCACGAGGCGTTCTTGAACCCGGCGGTGGTGAGAGGGCACCGCCTCGGGCTCGTCGCAGCGGGCTGGTTGAAGCTGAGGGCAGCCGGACCCGGGGGACACCGGGGAGGGTGGAAGCAGCCCTGACAACGACGGGACGCGCCAGCACTGTCAGATGGTGTGGGTCCGGCTAGTGAGACGGAAAGGCGTACGTGAGGAACCAGTGGCTGAACGCCCGTCGAGAGATCCAGCAGCTCGGACCTGACGGATCGGGGCTGCGTTGCAACGCGCACCCGGCCATCTTTGGTGGGCGGGGAACTTCTAGATCGGTCGATGTCGCTGGTCGGGAGGTCGTGGTGAATGCCTGCGGCGTAGCGGTGACGAGGTTGCAGGGGCATAGCTGGGCGCCGACCCCGTCGAAGGGTTCAGGAATGAACGTGGGAACCATCTCGTTGGTCCCTGCGCGCTGCCGGGCCAGGGCGGCGGGCGGGAAGACCTGTCGCCGGTTGATGCCGTCGGGATGGGGCGGAGGGTTCGTAGTAGTCCGGGTACGGGAGAGCCGTGCACATGGCGAAGGGACCCAGTGTGTTCGCAGCTTCAATGCCGAACGGGGAGTCCGCTGGTGAATACCGGCGTTTCGTGGCCTGGCCTCTTGGAGGCCGAGTCGCGGGTACTCGCGATGGGGTCGAAGCTGCACCAATGGGCGAAGGCCGATCCTGGCCGTTCGTTCGATGACGTGTTCAACCTCGTCTATGACCCGGCGTTCCTCGTTGTGGCGTGGAGCCGGGTGCGGGCTAACAAGGGCGCGCGAACCGCCGGCGTCGATGGGATCGCTGCGCGACCTGTCGTCTTCGGTGTCGAGTCGATGCTGGACGGGCTGCGAGATGATCTCAAAGCTCGCCGGTTCCGCCCCGAGCGGGTGCGGGAGAAGACGATTCCCGAGGCGAGCGGCAAGGTCCGTTCGTTGGGGATCCCGACTGTTGTTGACCGCGTCGTGCAGGCCTCGTTGAAGCTGGTGCTCGAACCGATCTTCGAGGCGGACTTCAAACCGTGTTCCTACGGTTTGCGCCCGAAGCGACGGGCCCAGGACGCGATCGCTGAGATTCACTACCTCGGCTCACCCCCCAGGAACTACCACTGGGTGTTCGAAGCAGATATCAAGGCGTGCTTCGACGAGATCGACCACACCGCCCTCATGGAACGTGTGCGACGTCGAGTCCGAGACAAGCGTGTCGTGGGTCTGGTGAAGGCGTTCCTCACCGCTGGTGTTCTCGCGGAGGACGCCAGCCGACGAGCAACGATCACCGGCACACCCCAAGGCGGGATCCTCTCGCCGCTGTTGGCCAATATTGCCCTGTCCGTGCTGGACGAGCACTTCACCCAGAAACGGGAAGCGCTCGGCCCGGAATGGACCCGCGCCAAACGTCGTCGCGCCGGGGAACCGACCATGAGGCTCGTCTGTTACGCGGACGACTTCGTGGTCATGGTCCACGGCACCCGCGACGACGCCGAAGCGCTCAGCGATGAGGTCGCAGCGGTGCTCGCTCCGATGGGGCTGCGCCTCTCGGAAGAGAAAACGAGGGTCTACCGCATCGACGAAGGGTTCGACTTCTTGGGCTGGCGCATCCAGCGCCGGAACCGCAGAGGCCGCGCTGGCAACAAAGCGATCTACACCTACCCGTCGAAGAAGCCGTTGGCTTCGATCATCGGGCAGCCCAGACTGCTGACTCGCCGTCGACGCCATCGAACGCTTGCAGACCTGCTGCGCCGGCTGAACCCGACGCTGCGGGGCCGGTGCAACTATTTCCGCCACGGCGTGTCAACGCGGACCTTCGGCTATATCGATCATTTCGCCTTCTGGCGAATCGTCGGCTGGCTGAAGAAACGCCACGTCGGGCTGAACATGCACACCCTGGTCCGCCGCTACCTCCCACGCTGGAGGATCCACGACGGCGGCATCGAGATGTTTCGCCCCGAGCGGGTCGCCATCGAGCGCTACCGCTACCGAGGCACCCGCATCCCGACACCATGGACAAGCGTGACAACAGGATCACCCGCACCAGCGGCATGACCACACGGAGAGCCCGATGCGGTGAAAGTCGCACGTCCGGTTCGCAGGGCGGGCCGCAGAAACCAGCCGACCGAAAGACGGCCAGGCGCTGCGGTCCGACCCCTACACCAAGCACCCCACCCGGGAAGACAAGGTGTACTGCGCGGTCGTGCTGGACACCTTCAGCCGCCGGCCCGATTGCCGACTACGAAAGCGCTGGTCAGAGACTTGCAGGGATGGCGAAATGCCCACTACTCAGCGGTCTCCTAGCTTTGATCCGCATGGCGGATGCGGTTCTGGACCAACTCGACTCCCTGGGGCTGGCCTACGAGGTGGTGCCCTGCGACCCCGACCTGGCCGACACGGCGGCGTTCTGCGAGGCCTACGGCTATGCCGCCGATGACTCGGCCAACGCCATCGTGGTGATCGGCAAGGCCGATCCGCCCAGCTACGTCATATGCCTGGTGCTGTCGTCGACCCGCCTGGACGTGAACCGTGTGGTGCGCAAGCGGCTGGGCGTGCGCCGGGCGTCGTTCGCCTCGGCGGCCCAGACCATGGAGCTGACCGGCATGGAGATCGGCGGCGTCACGCCGTTCGGGATCTCCGGCGATCTGCCCGTGTGGGTGGATGCCCGGGTGATGGACCGGTCGGCGGTCATCATCGGCGGCGGTGGCCGGGATCGGAAGCTGCTGGTGCCGCCGGCCACGATCGCCGGCCATCCCGACGTGACCGTCGTGGAGGATCTGGCGATGCCGCTTCCGACCGGCTGACCACGGAGCCCGACCGCTCGACGCAACTCCCCTCACAGGCACCCTCGCCGGCCTCGAGGGCCGCGCCGGAGAGGCCGTCGGCGAAGCTCAGTAGTCCGAAGGGAACAGCACCGTGGTCTGTGAGCGCACGCCACGCCCGTCCTCGGCCTCGGTGATGATCCACAGCCGCTCGTCGACGATTGCTGCGCTCGAGTCGCGCCCGGCACCGTGGGCCTCGGCGCCCGCGCCGGCACCAGCGGCGGCCTCCGAGCCGGCCCCGCTTCCGGACTGGTCACCGCCTGCGGTGCGTCGGATCTGCCCGGGGATCGGGTAGCTCGACAGAATTCTGCCGCCGGTTACGAGAGCCAGATCGTTGGCCTCGGCGTCATGGCTGCCCAGGTCGCCCCAGTCGCCCCGCCCGTGGCGGCGCAGGCACGACATCACGAAGGCCCGGCCGCTCTCGTGACACATCAACAGCTGGTCCACTGCCCGCGTGACGACGATAATCCCCAGCGGCACCCGCACCTGCCGGTCTGTTCGGCTCGCAGCATCCCTAGCACCAGGGACGGCGGAATTGATCGGAGGCGACGCGTGGCGACGCGTCTTCTCCCCTCATCCAGCCCGGCACTGCTGTAACGACCGGGCACGGCATCGGGGAAGCCAACGGGCAGCCTATATGGATATCACTCGACAGTAGCTAACAAGCAACAACGACATCCAATCCAACCCCCGATGCAACGCGCCAATACCCCCACCGGCAGCCCAGCGCCCCAACGGCAGCCCAGCCCCCCACCGTCAGCCCAGCCCCCCACCGTCAGCCAAGCCCCCCCACCGATGCTCCTATGTTTGTCAAGCGGCTTGTTGGGTGAGCCAGGTGTGGTAGTGGGTGGCGAGGGTGTGGTTGTGGTGGGTGCCTCGTTCGAGGGCGCTGAGGCGGCTGGTGGGCGTGTTGAGGGTTGCGGCGGCTGCGGTGAGGGTGATGTTGTTGTTTTGGCGTTGGTGGCGGAGGTCGGCTCCGTGGGGGACCGGTGGCGGGTTGGTGAGGAGCCGGTGGATCTCGCGGGCGATGTGGCGTTTGAGGCAGCGGATGGTGTCGCGGGTGGTTTTGCCTTCGCTGCGGCGCCGGCGGCGTAGGCCTGGGTGCGTTCGTCGCAGCGCAAGCGGACCATGGCGATGCGCCAGAGGGCTTGGTTGGCGTGGCGGTTTCCGCCGCGGTTGAGTCGGTGGCGGGTGGTTTGGCCGCTGGAGGCGGGGAGGGGGCTGGCGCCGCAGAGGGCGGCGAAGGATGCGTCGCTGTGGAGGCGGTGGGGGTTGTCGCCGGCGGCGATGAGCAGTGCGGCGGCGGTGTCGGGTCCGACGCCGTGGGCGGCGAGCAGGGCGGGGTTAGCCGCGGCGCACAGGGCGCGGAGTTCGCCGTCGAGGGCGGCGATCTCGGCGCTGAGGGCCTGGTGGCGCCTGGCGAGGCTGCGCAGCGCCCGTTTGGCGGCGCCGATGAGCGCGTCGGTGGTGGAGTTGGGGCGCAGGCGGGCGCAGGAGTCGATGAGGACGCCGCCGCGCAGACCTCCGAGCTGGTCTTTGAGCGTCTCGGGGGCGGTGACGAGCAGGCCGTGGATCTGGTTGTGCGCCTGAGTGCGGGCCTTGAGCGCCGAGCGCCGCGCGACGGTGAGCATGCGGATCGCCTCGACGGGGCCGTTGTGGGCTTTGGGGACGGCGGTGGCGTGCCCGGCGAGGGCGCCGCGCGCCGCGGCTTCGGCGTCAACGGTGTCGGACTTGCCGGCGCGGCGGCGCATTTGGCGGTTGGGACGATTCACCTCCACCACCTCGATGCTCGCCGCGGCGAGGTGGCGCGCCAAGCCGGCGCCGTAGCTGCCGGTGCCTTCGACGCCGACACGGCGCACAGGACCCCACGTGGCCAACCAGGCGGCCAGCTCGCCGTAGCCGGCGGCGTTCGCCGCGAACGACGCCGTCGCCAACAGCGCCCCGGTGGCATCAACAGCGGCGGCGACATGGACATCACGGTGCGTGTCGACCCCGCCGACGATCTCAGAACCACTACAGGTGTGCTTCTCGGACATAATGGTGCGGCCCTCCTTCGAGTTCAATGGACTGAGGGCACCGACCGGCCGGGACGGCGGACAGGACATTCACGACGCTCGGATCGAAGCTCCTATGAGGTCACATCCGCCCGACCGGTCGGTGCGCGTCCCCGACCAGCAACAAGCCGACAGATCGGACACAAGGCACCACGGCCAGCATTCCAGCGAGTCAGACCCACCACCAACCGGGGACCCACACAGTATGAATGTCATTCCGGCGAAGGCCGGAATCCAGAATCAAGCGCTCCCACCGGCGCCTGCCATCGGCTGCTCAGCACACTCCCAGGCCCGCTAGACCCAGATGTGCATGGGGTAGCCGGTTTCGTCGTGCTCGCCGGCGCCCAGGCAGTCGGCCTCGCCGGCGACGATGCGCCGGGCGGTCCAGGCGGCGGCCGCCGCATCCAGAAGGTCGTCGAGACCCGGTCTCGGCGGCCCTGGCGGAGGCGCAGAGACGGCCACCTCCGCGATGTTCGGGAACGCCTCGCCGAGTACGTCCAGCCGCTCCTGCTCGCCTGCCGGTTTGCGCTTGGAGACCGACATTGGCTCGCCGGCCAGGCGCACGAAGCTGCTCTCCGGATGCACCTCGACTGCTCGGGGCCGGGCGTCCGGAGCGAAGTCGTCGGGCTCCAGCGCTTCCCGCAGTTCGCGGATCTTGGGCACCAGGTTGAAGGCCTGCGCCGAGATGCCCCGGCCTGTCTCGTCCCACGACCGCCGGTTGGCTTCGGCATGTCCAGCGGCATCCACGACGCACAGCGGTGGTGTCCAGAACAGCGACGACCGCCGCGCCCCGAGCAGCCGGTGTGCCTCGAGGTCCGCCTCACGCCTCTCCGCTCCCGGCAATCCGGCGGGCATGTCGACCGCCACCACGAGCAACCGCCGCGCCCGTGCCACCGACCACAGGTCTCCGAGCGTGGGCCGCACCAGGAACTCCACCGGCGACCCGCCGGCAACACCGGTGACGGCCATGACCCAGCCACCTGACACGCCGTCCACGCCGCCCACGAGCGCCGGACCGGCAGTGGGCCGGGCGGGCGCTCTCCCCGACGGCGTCGGGGCTTGTCCCCAGGGGCTTGTCACGGCGACGTCAAGCCCGTCGAAGTCACGCACGTTGCGCGTTGCGACCGTCAGGTCGTGCGCCTTGGCGGTTCCGGCAATGAATGCATCACCGGCGTGGGGCACGTGGCCAGCCAGCCGCGCCTGAGCCCTCAGTCGCGCCGCCCACTCGGCCTCTCGACGCCCCAGCGGCAGGATGCGGTCGCCGAATGCCGACGTGAACTCCTCAAGTGTGCGTCGCAGGCCGTCACGACGGTGACCGTGCGGCAGGAGTTCCAGACCGAACTCCAACTCGTGCAGGACCACCGACGACAGCCACAAGTCGTCGTGTTCGGAGAGGAAGTTCAGCACCCCCACCGCCGGTGAAGCTTTCGTCAGTTCCGAGATCACGTTGGTGTCGAGGAGGTAACCGCTCATCGGCGCGAGTCCTGGTGCGAGTACGCCGGCATTGGCACGCCCGTCTCGAGGAGGTTGCCGCTCACACGGCGTCCGGATCGAACAACGGGATCCCGCGGCCGGGTTCGCGGCGATCCGGAATCTCCAGGTCGACGCCGCGCGGCATGTTCTCGACGAGCCACCGGCCCAAGGACTCCCGGGGCGAGATGTGGGACCGCCAAGCACTCTCCGGAACGACGATGAACGACTTCCTGGTGCCGATGCGTTGCGGTCCCTCCTCCTCGGCGAGGCGCAGCACTTCCGACAGGCGCGCCTTGGCCTCGGCGACCGTCCACATTCGCAAGGGTTCGGGCTCGCTCACTGCGACACTCCTCTTCGAGACTCCTCTTCGAGACTCCTCTTCGAAATAGTAGCTGGACTAGTGTGGACTAGTATTGTTTTTATTGATCGCGGGAACGCCAGGGAAGCTTCTGCCATCTGCAGCAAATGCCGAACCCTCGCGCTGTCTCGCCCCAGATCCGGTCGATCTCCACCCCCGGACCGCCCCCGCAACACCACCGCGATCGCTCGCCGCTTCCGGCACCTCAGGGACCGTGAAGTCCGCAGCAGACTCGAGCCCGCCGGCATTCACCCCACCCGCATCGAGATAGTTATGACATTCTCGTGCAAACGCCTGCCAGTAAGAAACGACTATGCCATAACTCTGTAGACGACCCCGAGAGATGGGGCCGGATCCTCGACAATGACCGACCGTTCCGATCCAAGTGCCCATTTATGGGACTACCAGGTGCCCACATATGGGCATATCGATAGGCAGCGCCTCCAGAGCAGGGTGGACGCCGACCGCACCGGCACACCGTCCCGCCTCGTCGTGGTCACCGCCGGCGGCTACGGCTACGAACACCCCGACGGCGTCACCATCGCCCCGATCACCGCACTCGGCCCTGAGAGCCCGCCCGGCTCCGCTCGGTCAACGTCAGCGGCGACACGCAGCAGCGCCGCCCGCCCCTGCCGCCGTGGGGAATGGATCGGGATCGACCGGACCGACCCCTGCGCGCGGGACTCACCTGTCGGCCTGTACGAGTTCGGCGGCCACACCGAAATTGCCGAGCGACGGAATTGGCCTCGCACCGTAGTGCCCTTCGAGGAACCGCTTTCCGACGGACTCCTGCTTCCGTGGATCGAAATCGGTGAGTGGATAGAGCCGGGTGCTTCCATCGTTGGACTTCTGGGTGAACCAGATCTGATCTCGCCCCAAGAGCCGGGGGCTCGTGGAGTCGCCCATGAGGGTCACATCATGGGAATTGAAAACGATCTGAGCGTGCCGGGGATTCGATTCCAGATCCTGGATGAGATCCAGGACAGCCTCCACCAGCGTTGGATGAAGGCTCGAGTCCAACTCGTCGACCAAGAGCACCGAGCCGTCGGCCAATGCCCGGAGGATGGGGCCGAGGAGTGCGAACCACACCAGTGTCCCGCGGGACTCCTCCGAATCATCGAGTTCCACTTCACCGTCAAGAGCGCTGTGGCTGAAGCGCATCCCTCTGAACGGTTCGAATTCGAGAGAGTCGCCCGATATCGGAGTGTCCTCCTCGCCGCTCAGGATGCGTGCGACGCGTCGAACACGTTCCTGCATGACGGGATCCAACTCGACCATCCGTGCAGCCGTGATGCCAAGATCTGCCGATCGCATCAGCCGGATGACCGGATCGCGGAACGTTGCATGATCAAGAAGCGCAGCCGTGAACATCGTGCGTGGCTGATGGCTCTCGGCATCCACCATCAGCAGATTCTCCGCAAACCACTTGTACAGGCGCAGCAGGGCCGGATGTTCGATCTGTGCCGCCGCCGAGAGAAAGAGTGCGTTCGGCCGGAGGATCCCAATCGCCGCCCGTCCCTTCGCCCGATGCGCGGCGCCGAGCGTGACCTCCGCGGGATCCCGATCGAACAGTCGCACGGCCCGGCCGTTGGGATACCACGACGCCGACTCCTCCAGAACCCGATCGTCGTCCAGCGAGAAGCGGTAGCAGTGGAGAACACCGTCAAGCACCAGGTCGATCTCGTAACGCGACGGTTCGGCCTTGCACCGCTCGTCCAGCCGGAACGGTGACCGCGGCACCTTGCCCCCTGGCGTCCCGTGCTTGAAGGAGTGAACGACGTGTTCGCGCATATCCACGAGTGACCGCAACAGATTCGTCTTGCCGGACGCGTTCGCACCGAAGATGCCGGCGGCACCCAGGATTGAGATCCGCTTCCCGCCCTTGCGCCACGGGATCTCACGCACGTACTGCGGCTCGGACATGGCGGTGGATTCCAGGGAGAAGCTCACGTCGCCCTTGAACGAGCGCACGTTGCGCGCTCGGAACTCCAGCAGGGCCGAGACCTGAGAATCAGATATAGGTTCTCTCATAGATCAATTATTGCGGTATCTCTGCGATAACACAACTGTTAGAGTCTTCTATCCTCGACAATGGCCTGCGGCACCGCCCGCCGAGGGCGGCTGGACCGGAGAAGGATCCACGGCGTTGTCATGACCGAGATCGCCGACTAATACTGGGACGCCACAAGTGCCGGAGAGCCCCATGATGACGACATATCCGTTCAGCCCGGACTACGCCACGCCTCCCGGCTGGACGCTCGAGGAAACACTCGAGGAACTGTCGATGAGCCAGGCCGAGTTGGCGCGCCGCACCGGATTATCGACGAAGCACATCCATCAGATCGTCCGGGGCAAGGTTCCCATCACCACCGACGTGGCACAGCGCCTCGAGCGCGCCACCGGCGTGCCCGACCGGCTCTGGAACAACCTCGAGAGCCGCTATCGGGAGTATCGGGCCGGTCTCGTCTCCGAAGATTGAGTTCCGCGTCGGGAGGGGTGGCGACACGCATCCACGCCAGCCACCCTCAGGACGTCGACGAGGGCGAGGACAGTTCTGGACGCCGTTGAGGTGCAGCGCCAGGACGTAGCAGGCACCGGCACCGGTGCCCCGCTGCTGTGACGCCGATCACTGAAGTTCCCCACCCTGGGTCCACCTGTTGGGGGTGAGGCTCCCGCGTGCTGGGCGTTGGCAGAACTTCCCGGCCGCGAACACAGCTACGGCCGCCCACAGGCGACCGTAGGAACTGGCGTTCGGCTCAGCGCCCGCGATCGGACTCTGGGCCTAGGCACCCGGTATTGGTGCTATCCCAAGTTAGCGCGAAGCCTCGTATTATCTCGAGTTGACGGTTCTCGCTCAGGGCTATGGGGACGCTATGCAAGGAGACGCCGATTCGGGTCACATATACTTGATCGACTATTGCTAGAGAGAAGTGCAGGAAAGGGTGGAATGCTACGCGCTCGTTCGACCATTGATGAGCTGCTCCCATATAACCGGTGAGGTACTGCTGTTAGGAAGCCATCTGAGTCTCGCTCATGAGTCTCAATCCTGAGTCCGATTCCTCTTCCAGAGCACGCGGCCGCAGGTAGATCTGTAGACGCCACTGCACGATCTCGGCGACCAGCCTTGAGAACGTGGCGATGTGTTCATCCTTGACCTTGAATCTGACCTCGAATTGGTCGTCTGACAGCTGGAACAGGCTGTCCGGCTTGTCGGTGAGATGGGTCAACGGGTTCTTCATCCAGAACGCTCTCCACGTACCGGCAGTGACGGAGTCGAGGTCGGACATCTGCTGTGTCGCCTCGATGTCGGCTCGGAGACGGGGGTCTCGACGGGTGAGGTCCAGAGACTTCGATGTCACGTCGGCTATCGGTGCGCCGTGCTGTAGAGCATGCAGGTCCAGCAGTGCGGCGAGGGTTATGAGCTTGTAAGCCTTTGTCAGTGCCTCGCGTTCTAGCCCGCGGAGGACGTCCCCAAGCTCGTCGACCACCGCTCGCTCCTCTGGTGCCAGCAGTCCCAGGCCGTTGAGATAACGATGCCAGCCACCAGCGTCTCGGATGGTCTTGGTCGACGTTTTGAGGCCAACCGACGAGAACGCCTGGGCGGCGGTCGGCCGGATGCCGTTCTCTGACTCGTAGTTGCGGCAGAACTCCTCCAGCCTTGCGGCCTGGCTCGGCGGCGGCGACGACAGGCGGCTGAGGATCTCGACTGCCTCCAAGTCGAAGTCCACCGAACATCCCGGCGGCAACTCGAAGTCGCCGCTCTGCAGCGCCTCGAGGACTTCCTTGTTCTGCGGCGTCCGGCCTCCCAACGACAGGAGCGTGCGCGGCTTGGTCAGGAAACTGTGATGGTTCCCCACGAAGTCGATCACGCAGAGAGCCGCTTTGCCGGTTGTCCGGCGCAGGCCGCGGCCGAGTTGCTGCAGGAAGACCACAGGCGAGTCGGTGGGCCGAAGCATCAGCACCGTCTCGACCTCGGGGATGTCCACACCCTCGTTGAACACGTCGACGGCGAACAGCACCTCGACCTCGCCGGACTGCAGCCCTCCGATCGACCGGTGGCGGGGGTCGGAGTCGCTGCCACTGTGCACGGCGGCCGAAGGCACACCCTCGGCGACGAAGAACGTCTTCATGAACTCTGCGTGCGAGATCGACGAGCAGAAGGCCAGCGTTGGCCCACCCCCCTTGTCGCGCCACTCGCGGAGCGCCCTGGCGGCACGCTCACGGGTCTCGATGGCAGTGGCGAGGGTCGTCGGCTCGAAGCGGCCGCTGCGCCACGGGATCGGGGCGTAGTCGGTGACGTCGGCGATGCCCCAGTAATGAAACGGCGAGAGTTCGTGCCGGCTGATGCCCTCCGCCAGACCGCAGTCGAACACCAGGTTGTCGCCGCACAGCGCCAGGAGGTCGGCACCGTCGCGCCGGTCGGGCGTGGCGGTCAGACCCAGCAGGAACTTTGGCTCGAAGTGTCCCAGCACTCGCCGGTACGTGGAGGCGGCGGCGTGGTGGAACTCGTCGATCACCACGTAGTCGAAAGCGGCGCGGGCGAATCTGCCCAAGTGCCGGTGCAGCGTCTGGACGCTGGCGAAGACGACCTCGGCGTCCCGCACCTTCCTTCTCGTCACCCATGAAGAGACCCAGGTCGGCGTCGGGCCGCACCCGGCGGAACACGTCCCGGCTCTGGCGCAGGATCTCCTCCCGGTGCGCGAAGAGCACGCGCCGGAAGCCCGGCCGAGCGCTGTCGAATGCAGCCAGCCAGGTCTTGCCCAGACCGGTGGCCATGACCACGAACGCCCGGTCGAAGCCGTCCGCTCTCGTTCGCTCCAGCGCCGCCAGCGCCTCTGACTGGATCGGCCGGAGAGCGACCGGCTGGGTCGGTGGCTCGTCGGCCACGCCGGTGAGGTTGCGGAGAATCTCCTCCGGGGCGGGTGGCGGCGATTCCTGGGCTGGTTCGGATTCCGGGTCGGGCTGCGGTGCCACGACCCTTCGGGCGTTCTGCCGCCACGTCTCGCGATACTCGCTGAGAGCCGTGGCGTCGAGCGGTCGAGTGCGCTCGTCGGCCCACAGCGACTCGAACCCCGCCACGAGTTGTTCCACCCGATCGACGCCCAGGTTCCATTCCACTCCTCCGTCGATGCCGGAGGCGCTGAGGTTCGAACTCCCCACGTAGCCGGCGGCCGCCTCGCCCGCGCTCGACCAGAAGATGTAAGCCTTCGGGTGGAACGCAACCGACCCTGCGCTGAACAGGCGCACCTCCAGTTGTTGGCCACCGCCCTCGGCCAGGTCCGTCAACTGCGTCAGGGCGTCGGGATCGGTTATCGCCAAGTAGTCAGTCGTGAGAATGCGGACGTGTGCCCCCCGGTCCAGCGCGTCCTCCAACGGCTTGAGGATGCGAGCAAGCCCGCTCTTCATGACGAACGAGACCGCCATGTCGATGCGGTCGAGACTCTTGTCGCTCAGCCGGTCGAGTAGCTGCGGGAGCAGGCGACCGTCCTCCGAGCCGTCGAACAGCACCGGCGTGCCGTCACGTTGCTTCGAAACGCCGAGCAGAGTTTGGGGGCCAGCGGGCGGGCTCAGATCACCCACAGACGGTTCAGCCGCCATCACGGACCCGGACTCTACGTCACTCGGAACACCTCTTCCTGCGGAATCGTCCGCTTGTGCAGGAGGTTCGCGTTGAGGAAGGCCGCTAGGTCGCCCCACTCGCGGGCTCGTCGAGCGGGTGGCGGTCGTACGCCTCGTAGGCAGCGTCGATCTCGGCATCTCGATGCTGTGGCATCAATTCGTCAGCAGTCACTTCTGAGGCGGCTATCCGACTGCCGCCAAGAGGTCGCAGCGGCGGATCAGTTCGTCTGCGGTCTCGGTGGTGCGGCGACCGAGGCCGCAGGCGCAGGCGATGTCGACTTGAGTGCCGCGGGCTGTCTCGATCGTGGCGAGGAGGGCTTCGAGACTCTCCAGCGAGGGTTGCTCGTGGACGAAGCCGGCCACCAGGCGGGTGCCGGGCGGTAGGGCCAAGCGGCGGAGCGCCCGGTAGGCGGCGGGCTCGGTCGGTGCCAGTGACTGGCCGGCGGCGAACGGTAGATGTATGTAGGCGAGTTCGTGGGAGCGTGGCCAGCGGCGCGCCAGCGCGTTGGTGAAGGCGACGAGCCGGTTGAAGCGGCTCGGGGTGATGGCGGCGGTGTTGCTCAGGTCCGCGAAGCAGAGGTGGATCCCGACGGGGACCTCGGCGGGGAGCCGTGTCACGAGGTCGATGATCGGCCCGGTCGGGATCCCGACGGCGGGCCGCGGCAGCCGGTGGGCCGCGACCACCTCTGCGGGCGCCTCGATCTGGAACAGGAGGCTGCCGGCGCCGATGGCCTGCGCCGCTCTGTTGGCTTCGCGTGCGACGCAGGCCGCGAACGCGGGTGCATGGCGTAGCGCCCGCAGCGGACCGAGGAGGGCGGCGGCGGCACCGAATCCCGTCGGCAGGCCCACCTGCATGCGCAGATCGGGCTGCCCGGTCGACGCTCGCAAGCGCTCGAAGTGGGGCCAACTCCGGAGGGCGAATGTGTCGTAGCCGAACTCGAGGCGATCGGCCAGTTCGGCGCGGCGGAGTCGGGGGCGCAGGCGGACGGCCGAGTCGAAATCGACGGGAAAGCCCTGCTCGTTCATCGTGCCCTCGTCGACGACATCGAACAGGGAATCCTCGCCCGCCAGCCGCCCGGCGAGCCCGGCAGTCCACTGGGACCTGACACCCGCCGGATACCGCTCGGATCGCTCGCCGATCTCCCCGTCGGGCAGAGCGATGAGCCGATCGCCGGCCAGCTCGCACGCACGGGCCATGGCCGACGCCTCGTCACGGTACGGCAGCGAACCCACCAGCAGAACCCGGCGCGGCGCGCCACCAGCGCTCACGAACGCAGTCTCTCACCCTGGACGGCAGACCAACGCCTGCACCACCCGTCCTCCGACATCTGGCAGGGCATGAAAATGTGGCGGCACGTGATCGTCGAAGTACTTCCGGATGACGATCCCGTAGAACCGGGAAATCTCAGGCATCGACCTCCTCAGGCACGATGCGCCGGTATCACCTCCGAGGGAGATTTGCCGGTGAGCCGCATGTAGAGGGCGTCCGGGCACAACTCGACGTCCTCGCCCCATGCGATCCCTCCAGCCGGACCGATGTACACGGTCTCGAAGCGGGCGGATTCCTCCCACACCTTGAAGACGCCACGCCCCGCCAGATAGGACAGGTCGAGTTCCCCGGCAGTCCCGTCGGAGTACCGGAGCCAGATCCGGTGTCCTTCGCGAGGTTCCACTTCGATCGGCCGGATCATTCCACCTCCAAAGTTCCTCCTCGAGAGCGTATTCTCGCCGGTTTCGTCTCGACGGCGGGCGGATCCATGTGCGGGGTTGAACTCAACAGGACGAATCTCGCGACGGCGTCACGAGACCATGATCTCCAGGCGGCAGTGGTCGCTGGGACCCCACTCGTCGGGCTCGTTGAGCGCACGCACGCTCACCGAATCAGCCATGCCTCGCGACGCGAAGACATAGTCCAGCTGGCGTGTGGCAGTCGCCGGGCTGCGCATCGGCGGGTGGTACGTGGGGACGTTCCTGCTGTCGGGGGGCAGTTCGTCGGGCCACGGTTCGGCCTGGCGCCCGTGAGGTGTCTGCGGGCCGACGAACGGCAGCCCCAGCGCCTCCATCCGGGCGAACACCGTCTCGTAGCGTGCGGCCCAGTACTCGCTGCCGTGCTCGCCGTGCCCGTGGAGGATGTTGAGGTCCCCGGCGGCCACGATGCGGTGACCCTGCTGCTGGCCGATCAAGACGGACAGGTCGGAGACGAGGCGGTGGGCCGAGGCGTCCGAGACGATCCAGCTGCTGCCGGTCGAGGTGTGGGGTTTCATCCAGATCGAGTACATCGACACCACCACGAAGCGCTCGATGCCGGGGGCCGTCACGTATGCGGCGGCGAGTGTGCCAGGGCGACTGACAGCGAACTCCCTGGATGCCGCATGCTCAAGGGAACTCATCTCGATCCACTCCACCGCGACGCGATCCGAGAGCCCGACGACCGCCGCCCGCCACGGCATCTTGAAATCCTCCCCAGGGGTTCGCCACGACCCGAAATCGGTGGCGATGCGCCGGTCCACATCCCTCGGTGGCTTGCAGGCCTCCTGCAGGAGAGCGACATCGGCATCCATGCCGATCAGCTCCTGCCATGGCGCAATCGAGTGTCTCATGTTCCAGGAGATGATCTTCACAGCCAATGGACAAACCCCCTTCGATCGGATCTGCCGGCTCTGCGCCGGTGGATCGGCCTCTCCATGGATCGAATGTACTACATTGTAGAACATGTCGGAAGTGGGGATCCGGGCTCTGAAGCAGAACGCCTCGGCCGTCGTGGCGGGCGTGGCGGCGGGGCAGGCCGTCACGATCACCGACCGGGGGCGGCCGGTTGCCCGGATGACGGCGATCCCGGCGTCGCGGCTCGCGGGGATGCTGGAGTCGGGGCGGGCGCGCCCGGCTCGGCGCAGCATCGCCGATCTGCCGGCGCCGGAGGATGGCCCCGATCCGTCGGTCGTGCTGGCCGCCATGCGCCGCGACGAGAGCTGACGACGGTGGCGCACTATCTCGACACATCGGCGCTCGTGAAGCTGGTCGTCGCCCAGCCCGAGACGGCCGCGCTGCGGGAATGGCTGGCGGCGCAGCCCCAGCCCCTCGTGTCGTGTGACCTGGCGCGCACCGAACTGCTGCGGGTAGTGCGGGAGGTTGCCCCCGACAGGGTCGTGATGGCCAGGCTGGTTCTCGACAGCCTCGTGCTCACGGAGGTCACGGCCGAGATCTTCGAAGCAGCCGGGCGGCTCCACGAGCCCGAGATGCTGAGCCGCGATGCGATACATCTCGCCGCTGCATTCGACCTGAGCGACGACCTCGGCTGCATAGTCACCTACAACGAGCGATTCGCAGGCGCCGCCCGCGCGTATGGGGTGACGGTCAGCGCCCCCGCGTGAGCCGCCGGCGCGCCCAGCCATCAAAATGACCGCAGCCCCGTCGCCCGACATCCCTGCTGCCCCCTCCCACCCGCCGGAAAATCCCCCTCTCGGCAGCATCGTCGACGGGTCGCTGCTAGCCGATGCCATTGACCGGGCGCTGGTGTCGGTCCGCGCCGAGGGACCCCTCCGCATCCTCAACTACACGCCGCGAGCAACCTACGACAGGGCCTGGAATCAGGCGACCCTCACCTGCCGGGGGCTGATCGTCGACGAGGCCGACCGTGTCGTGGCACGACCGTTCCCGAAGTTCTTCGGCCCGGCCGAGCCGGATGCCCCGCCGGTGCCCGAGGGTCGGCCCATGGTGGTCACCGGGAAGCTCGACGGATCGCTCGGGATCGCCTACCAGCATCCCGACGGCGGGATCCGCGTGGCGACGCGCGGGTCGCTGTCGTCGGACCAGGCCGTCGAGGCCACCAACATCTGGCACGAGAAGTACGCCGGCGTTCGGTTCCGCCACGGCGTGACCCCACTTTTCGAGATCATCTACCCCGGCAACCGCATCGTGACCGACTACGGCGACATGCGGGACCTGGTGCTCCTCGCTGTCATCGACGTGTACACGGGCGCCGACCTGCCGCTGGAGGTCATCAACTGGCCGGGGCCACGCGCCCCCCGGTACGACTTCGGATCATTCGCCGAGCTCGTGGACCACGTGTCCTCCACCCAGGAGTCGGCGCGGGAGGGCTACGTGGTGCGCTTCGACATGGGGTCGGACCGCCCGCACGTCCGCCTGAAGCTGAAGTTCCCCGCATACGTGGTCACGCACCGGATGCTCACCGGGCTGACCGCGGCGCGGGTGTGGGAGATCGTCGCCGTGGCCGATGCCGCGTGCCGCGGCCTCACTCGCCGGACGGCGGCGACCCGCTTGCGCCTCGCCCCCGAGGTGGTCGACACGCTGTTCGATCGCGGCCCCGACGTGGCCAGCAGCGTCCGAGCCGACCTGCCCGAGGAGTTCTGGCCGTGGTACGACGCCTGCGTGGCGGAGTTCCACACTGCGGCCGACTGCCTGATCGGACGGTACGAGTCGCTGGTCGACCGGGCCCAGCGAGAGTCAACCCCCGGAGACGACCGCGGCTTCGCCGAGGCCACCAAGCGGCTGTCGTCGCAGGCCGGCCTCCCCAGCGGCCCTATGTTCGCCATCCAGCGGGGGCGTCCAGAGGCCTATACGTCGATATGGGTCCAGCTACGGCCGCACGGAACCGGCGATACCCCACAGTGGCCGTGGGCGCGGCCATGACCGGGGCCAGACCCGTGGTCGAGCTGATGTTCGACGACTTCCGACGAGTTGGCGGACCGCGGCGTCGACGTTGAGGTGATCGATCTGCGCACGCTCTCGCCCCTCGACTGGCCCACGATCCACGAGTCACTGAAGCGCACCTCCCGACTTGCCGTCGTGCACGAGGCTCATGGTCCGTTCGGCCCTGGAGCCGAGATCGCCGCTCTGGCTGCCGAGCATGCGGTCTGGGAGCTCGATGCGCCGGTTCGGAGGATCTGCACACCAGTTATACCTGCGCCCTACGCGCCGGAACTCGAGTCGGTTTGGCTACCCAATGCACAGCGCATCGCGGGTGATCTCCACGAACTGGCAGCCTGCTGAAGCACGAGAACCCACTCGCGCCCGGGGGGATCATGCCCTGTGAGCCAGTGACCAACGTCATGATGACGTCACCGACAATGCTCAATTGGCGGTTGACCCGCTGTTATCGTGACATCGTGCGCAGAACAGTCGACTTCGCCCTCGACACCGAGCAGATGATTCGCCACCGGATGACGACCCGCGGTATCAGCTTCGAGCAAGCCGTGAACGATTCGATCCGGCAGGGATTCGACCGTGGCAGCGTGTGGGAGCCGTTTCGCGCCGAAGCCGCATCCGTTGGGGAGCGGCAGATGAGTCCGGACCGCGCTACGACGGCAACGGCCGAACGCAGCGACCAGGAAGCCCTGCGGAACGCGTAGGCACCCGGGGAGCGCGGCGCACCCTCGCCGGAGCAGTCCCCGCAGGTCAAAAGCCTTCCGGGCATCCCCGAGGCCGTTGAGTTCGCTGGCGACCGGCCGCTGCCGGGCCGCTCTAACCGGCGGCGTCGCGGCCCGCTAGATAGCCGAAGGTCATGGCGGGGCCAAGCGTGCCGCCGGCGCCGGCGTAGACCGTGGCCGTGGGTGCCGCCATCACGTTGCCCGCCGCCCAGAGGCCGGGAATCGTCCCCCCGCTGCGGGCCAGGACCCGGCCCCGCTCGTCGGTGCGGGGGCCGCCGGACGTACCCAGCGCCCCGATGCGGATGGCCACGGCGTAGAACGGCGGCTCGTCGAGCGGGCCCAGCGTGGCCGCAGCACCCGGCAACGTGCGGTCGCCGTTGAAGCGGTCGTAGACACTCGCTCCCCGGCCGAAGACGGGGTCGCTGCCCGCCGCGACGTTCCGGTTGAACTCGGTGACGGTCTCACTGAGAGTGCCCGGAGGGACCCCGATGGCGGCGGCGAGGTCGGCCAGGCTCGCACCACGGTGAACCCACGACGGCGGCTCGGCGCCGCGGCGGCAGCCGGGCAAGGCGTAGCGCCGCCGGTAGCGGTCGTCGACCACGAGCCAGGCCGCGGCGTTGGCATGGCGCAGCGTCGCCGGGTCGAGTTGGTGGAAGGCGCCGCCGAGGGCGTTGTAGTTGGCGGCCTCGTTGCAGAAGCGCTCCCCTGCCCCGTTCACCATGATCGAACCGGGCCGGGTGCGCTCGACCAGCACGAGGTGGTAGCGCGGCGCTCCCCAGGCCTCCTCGCCGGGTATGTGGGCCATGGGCGCCCACCAGGCCTGCGCCATGTTGCCCAGCGCCGCCCCGGCACCGATGGCCATGTCGAGTCCGTCGCCTGTGTTGGTGGGCACCCCGGCGGGCGTGTCCATCGGCCCGCGCAGGAACGCCCGCACCAGCGCCCCGTTCCACTCGAAGCCGCCCGTGGCCAGGATCACCCCGCGCCGGGCGTCAACGGTGACCTCGCCAGCCGTGACCTCGCCGGTTGTGCCCTCGGCAGCCGGCGTGTCGAAGCGCACCCCGGTCACCCGCCCACGCTCCGTGACGAGTTGGTGAGCCCGTACCCCGGTGCGCACCGTCACGCCGGCGTCCAAGCAGCCCGCCAGCAGCGACCCGACGAGAGCCTCACCCATGCCGCAGATACCCCGCTCCCGCCGCTCGGCGACCGTCGAGGCGGGCGGCGGCACCGTCGCCCCGCCGAAGCTGGTCTCCGACAGCAGAACCGGCCGCGGGCTGCCGTCCCAGAGACACAGCCGCCGGGCCCACTCCCCCAGCACCGACAGATCGAACAGGTCGGGCTCGAGGGAGCGGCCGCCGCCGGGACGTGCCCCCGACACGTCGGGGTGGTAGTCGGGATACCCCGCCAGCAGCCGGAACCGGCACGACGAGGCGCTCTCGGTGAAGCGCAGCATCTCCGGGCCGGCCGACACCAGGGCCTCCGCCACCGGCACGTCCAGAGCATCTCCGGCCAGAGCCCGCAGATAGCGCAGCGCCTCACCAGGGTCGTCCTCACGGTCAGCAGGATCCATCAGGTGGTTCCCCGGCACCCACACGACGCCGCCGCTGATGGCAGTGGTGCCGCCCAGCAGTTCGGACTTCTCGTAGAGCCCCACCTCGGCACCCCCGGCGGCGGCAGCCAGCGCGGCCGTCAGCCCGGCCGCCCCCGACCCCAGCACCACCACATCGTGACGGGATACGCCGTGAGGGGACGCTGTCACGCCGTCACCCCCGAGTTCCGCAGACACGCGAGGGCGGGGGCTGGGGGGCCGGGCTGCGACGACTTTCGCCTGCGTGGAGGAGCAGAGCGGCACCCCAGCACGCCGCCCGGACCGCCACAGACACCCGCTCGGGGCTCAGGTGATGTTCAGGCGCATGCCGGCGTCGAGCCGGATGACCTCGCCGTTGAGGTAGGTGTTCTCCACGATGTGGCGCACCAGGGCGGCCACGTCGGCGGGGGCACCCAGGCGCTTGGGGAACACGTTGCCGGCGGTGATGGCGGCGATCTGCTCGTCGTTGAGCGAGGCCAGGATGGGTGTGTCCATGATGCCGGGGCAGATGGTCATCACCCTGATGCCACGCGAGCCCAGATCGCGGGCCAGCGGCAGGGTCATGCCGATGATGGCGCCCTTGGAGGCGCTGTAGGACATCTGGCCCACCTGACCCTCGATGCCGGCGATGGAGCCCAGGTTCACGATCACGCCGCGCTCGCCGTCGGCGTTCGGCTCGTTGGCCGCCATGTGCGCCACCACATGGCGCAGCACGTCGAACAGCCCGATGAGGTTCACCTCGATATGTGCCCGGAAGTGCTCGAGGGTGTGCACGTCGCCGCTGCGGTTCAGCATCCGCTGGCCCGAGCTGATGCCGGCGCAGCTCACCAGCACGTCGAGCCGCCCCCAGACGCCGGCTGCCGCGGCCACTGCGGCCTCCACGTCGTCCGGCCGGGTCACGTCGACAGCCACGAAGGCGGCGTTGTCACCCAGGTCGGCCGTCACCTGCTCGCCCGCCGAGGAGGCCAGGTCGGCGATGACCACCCGCCCGCCGGCAGCCACCAGGCCCCGCGCCACACCGGCACCCAGGCCCGAGGCGCCCCCGGTGACCAGCGCCACGGAACCCTCGACGTTCACCGCTCTGCCCCGCCAGCCATCTCAGAATTCTCGTAGACGGGCGCCGGTGGGGTCAACCTCGGTGCGCAGGATGTGCAGCTCGTCGGCGGTGGGCCGGGCCGTGGCGGGCACGTCGCCGGCGGGCAGAAGGACCTCGAAGCCGGTGGCGGCCTGCACCTGCTCGACGCTGACGCCCGGGTGCAGTGAGGCGAGGCGCATGCGCTTGGAGTCGGGCTCGAAGTCGAAGACGCACAGGTTGGTGATGCAGAGCTGCGGGCCGCCTGGCATCCCGAGCGAGGCCCGATGGTCGCCGCCGTCGCCCCAGCCGATCCCCGAGCGGAAATCCAGCCGGTCCACGAACGTGCGGGCATCGTGCGTGGAACTCCACAGGTAGATGCGGGGAATCATGCAGCCGAGGTCGGCCATGCCGCCCCCACCGGGGAGGCGCACCTTGGGGCTGTCGTAGGGACCGATCACGCTGTTGTTCACGTTGCCGTAGGCGTCCATCTGCGCGCCCCGGAAGGCGAAGGTGTTGTAGCGGGCGCCCTGGGCGTAGGTCCAGAAGTCCGCCGACGAGTTGGCGAGCATCGAGGCACCGCCCCACAGCTCGTCGGACAGGGTGGAGGAGCCGATGACCGACGGGTCGGCGTCGACGGCGATGGAACTGGCAGCCCAGACCAGGTCGGGGGCGTGGGTACGCCGCGCCAGCAGGTAGGCGCAGACGGGTATGAACGAGACGGCGCCGTTGAACGCCCGCGTGTCGTTGGCCATCGCCCGCGAGAACGCCACCACCATCAACTCGTCGATGGTGCAGTCGTAGCCCGGAACCGAGGGGGGCATGCCGCTCACGATGCCGCCCCCTCGCCTGCGCCGGCCGGCACGCCGTTGGCGGCCAGGAAGTCACTCCACGTCTCGGGGCCGGCGATCCGCCGCTCCCAGAACTCGGCGAAGTCGCCCGGCGAGCCACACGCCGCCACGTACGCCTCGAAGAACGGGTCGTCGTGGCCGTAGTCGGGGAAGCACGACGTGGGGAAGGCGCCGCGGGGCGCCTCGCAGACGGTGTCGACCATGAAGCGGGGGTACGTGGTGCGGTGCGGCTCGGCAGTGAAAGCCGTCGTGTCGACGATGCGCTCGGCCGTGACGATGGTGCGGTCGGCGGCGTTGACGATCTCGCTGTCCATCCAGACCAGCTTGGGGTTGACGCGGGCGTTGCCGGCGCCGTCCGCCTCGTGGACGTGGACCACCGCGACGTCCACGGGGAGCGGCGTGCAGGCCACGTAGGTCCGGCCGCTGGTGGCGTCGGTCTCGACGCGCAAAGCACCCGAGGCCGCATGGAGGGCCGGCACGTCGGTCCCGAGCCCGGCCACGGTGGGCATGAACGGCAACCGCCGGGCCTGCGCCTGCAAGCGGCAGATCAGCAGGTGTTCGGAGTACTCCTCCATCGCCACTCTGCCGCTCTGCACGCCGTGGCGGAAATGGGGCGCCAGGCCAAGGCCCTCGAAACTGATCAGGCCGGCCACCACCCGGGGCGCGCAGCCGGCGGCCACCAGCCAGTCCACGCACATGCCCGCCACGATGGCCACCACCGTGAGATCGCGCTTGTTGGCGCGGACGAGTTCCCGCACGAACGCCATGGGGGCGCTGTTCATGGACAGCCCGCCCAGAGCCACGGTGGCGCCGTCGGGCACGGAAGCGGCGGCCTCGGCCAGCGAAGCTTGCTTGGAGGTAGCGGCGATCACCCCCCGTGCTTACCAAACGCACGGTTGAAACGCAAGCTGGCCAAGCCGATGTCTCTTCGACGTCCGCCTAGCACACCCGCAGAGCAAGTGGCTAGGACGGACCACTCGATTCGGCCAGCGAATACCGTTGCGCGTCTAGTACACCGCCACGGCGAGGCCACCTGCATCGTCGTCCCTACCCCGGCCCCGCAGTAGCAACCTGTGATTCGGCGGAACTAGTAGGCTAATCCCGGTGCGAAGGGGGCTGAGGTGAGTTCGACGGATCAAGCGGAGAATCCACAAGCTGAGCTTGACGCGGCACGGAAGGCTCTGCGCCTCCTTGTGGACCATGAACCCGATCGTCACGATCTGATCGTCGGATTTGTCGGAGCAATCGGAGTCTCGTGGAAACCAATCCTCCAAGCTTTTGACGAGTCCTTTCAACGTTTTGGCTACTCGATCCAAGAAATCCATATGTCCCGTCTATTAGATGAACTCGAATACAGACCGTGGGGAACGTTACCCGGCCGAGAATCGCCCGAGTATTACGAAGCCAGGATGGACAGCTGTGACCAACTTAGAGCCGCGGTCGCGAATGGATCCGCCATGGCAGCTCTCGGGATCAGAAGAATCAGCGAGAAGCGCTCGGGGAGCCATAGCCTTCCAACTGCGTACTTTCTGAGAAGCCTCAAGCATCCTGATGAAGTAAAGATTCTTCGTCACGTATACGGTGAAGCGTTCTTTCTCGTAGCAGTCGCCTGCACCGCCAAAGAGCGCCGAGAATCACTTGCGGAGTCTCTTTCCATTTTTGATGACCACAGAGCAAGGGCCGAGCAATTGGTCGCGCGAGATGAGTCTGACGCAAGTAATAGAGACTTCGGGCAGAACGTCCGCGACACGTACTCCATAGCAGATGTATTCATTCCAAGTGGCCGCGGTATCGACACGAGTCCCGACATTAATCGGTTTCTCGATGCAATCTTCGGCGCACCATTCCTCACCCCGCGGCCGAACGAAGAAGGAATGCGATTCGCGTACGATGCCTCCGTTCGTTCCGCAGCTGCTGGACGTCAGGTCGGTACCGCTCTAGTCCCGACAGTTGGCACACCAGTCGTTGCTGGCACTAACGAGGTCCCCAAGCCGGGCGGGGGCCAGTACTGGTCAGGAGATATTCCAGACTATCGGGACTTTCAGACCGGTCAAGACCCGAATCCCATCTACACCAAGCGTGTCGTGCAAGAGCTACTCGAGCGACTTGCCGCTGATGGATGGCTGATCGATCGACTGCGAGAACTCAGCGGGGAAGGACTCCTTGCCGAGGCCTACAAGCCGGACGAATCTGGTAACTCTCTACTCGCTGGCGCACGTGCTTCCGCATTGATCGAGTTCACGCGATGCCTTCACGCGGAGCAGGCCGCCATCATTAATGCTGCTCGCTCGGGTGTACGCACCCAAGAAGCCATACTTTATACCACTACCTTCCCTTGTCACGAGTGTGCAAAGATGATTATCGGTGCAGGTATCGTTGAGGTGCATTACATCGAACCATACCCAAAGAGCCTAGTTGATCGGCTCTACCGGGACATGATCGAGACCTCCCCACCGTTCGTGGCAAGTAGAGGTCTAGTCGAAGGCAAGCTCCCCTTTCACCAGTTCTTGGGAATCGCCCCTCACTTCTACACGCGAGCCTTTACCGCCGGAGAGCGACGAACCGGCGACGAATTGATCGAATTCGACAGACAATCCGAATCGCCTCGCACTTCAGGCTGGAATACACTGGGCATTGAAGAACGCGAGTCTGCGGCTATTGATGCGATATCTCGAGTCATCGACGAGCTTGCAGCTAGCCAAGAAGACGACGAGTCTGATCACTCGACTGAGCATGCGGGCGTGACCGGAGCTCAGTCCAATAACGACAGCAACGAGTTGAAACCTGATCAAAGGCTCGGTCACTCGCGATAGCACAGGGTGGTCAACCGATGAGCTCAACACACAACATGGAGGGAGTTTGATGGCTTCTCGAGAGAAGTGGTACAACAAGAGGGCAAGGATAGCCGAAGAACACTTGAAATCGATTCCCTATGAGAAGCTTGGACCCGCCGGAAAAGTCCTAGTAGATAATCCCCGAGATCGCTCTGCAAAGAACTCGCGCGAGAGGCTCAAGGGAATTGAAGGTGGAAGTTCGAAACGTGATTCAGTTTCGCAGCCCCCACTACTTTGTGGTGTTCCGGATATTAGCTAGCCGGAGGTCCACCATCGTGTCGACCAACCCCAGCGACTGGCCAAACTAATACCCCTGCTCTCCTCCGCATGACGAAGCGGTGTCACCGCACTTGCTCCGGACGAGACCGACACGAGAAGACCGGGTGATTGCATATGGCAGTCGGTGGCGCCGAGAATCGGAGCGTCGAGTCAACGGGCTTTAACACCATCGACCTCGACGACGGCGAGCTCTTCGAGGAGTTTCATCGTCGCGGCTGGACCGACGGGCTGCCAGTCGTGGCCCCCACGCCCGAGCGCGTGGAGGCGCTGTTGGACTATGCGGGGCTGGCGACCGACGCCGTCCTCGGGAGCATCGAGGAGCGGGGCCGGTCGCTCAGCGCCCAGCAGGCCGCCTCGAACGCGGTGATGGCCGGCTGCGCCCCTGAGCACTTCCCGCTGGCGGTCGCCGCCCTCTGCGCCTTGCTCGACCCGGCGTTCAACGCCCACACCGTGATGACCAGCACCGGCGGGGCGGCGTTCTGCCTGCTCGTCAGCGGGCCAGTGACCGAGGATCTGCAGATGGCCACCCGCCACAACGCGCTCGGGCCGGGCAACCGGGCCAACGCCGTCGTGGGACGCACGCTGCGCCTCGTGGCGCGCAACGTCTTCGGCGCCCGGACCGGTGAGATGGACGCCTCGTCCATCGGCCACCCCGGCAAGTTCACGATGTGCCTGGCCGAGGACGAGCCCCCGGCGCCGTGGGAGCCGCTACGGGTGGAGCTGGGCTACGACGTCGAGGATTCCACCGTGACGATCCTGGGCACCGAAGGACCTCGTCAGGTGGCCAACCACCTCAACCCGTCGCCCGAGGGCATCCTCACCACGATGGCGGCCGCGATGCGCTGCCCTGCGACCTATCCCGTCGGCAAGGGTGCGCAGGCGGTGGCGGTGCTGGGGCCCGAACACGCCACCGCGCTCGTCGAGGCGGGCTGGACGAGGGCGCGAGTCCGGGAGTTCCTGGCCACCGCCAGCCGGGTCACGCCCGCCGAGATCGAGGCGGCCGGGGTGTTCCTGGAGGTCGGCACCCAGCACGACATGACCCCCGGGCCCGACGGGAGGCTTCCCGTAGTCCGCAGTCCCGAGGATCTGTTCCTGGTGACCGCGGGCGGCCACGGCGCCGGCTGGTCGGCCTACATCCCCGTGTGGGCGCCGACGCTGCACAGCGTCGCGGTGACGCGCCGGGTACCGGGTGCCGGCGAGGGATTGCCGTCGAATTAGGCTCACTCGGATGGCAACGATCACAGTCGTCCGGCCCGACCACGAATCCGCGGTGAACGGCGTCGCCCGAGCGCCCCGCCGGACCCGCAGCGCCGCCGAGCCGCTGCACCTCACGCTGGTGGAGAACGGCAAGCCCAACGCCCGCGCACTGCTGGGCCACGTGGCCGACGAGCTGCGCAGCCGCCTGCCGCTGGCCACCGTGGACGTGCACTCCAAGCCCTCGGCGGGCAAGCCCATCGACGCTGACGTGGCAGACATGCTGGCGGCCCGCTCGCACCTGGTGATCTCCGGCGTCGGGGATTGAGGCGCCTGCACGGCGTGCAGTTTGCACGACGCAGTCCTGCTGGAAGCCCGCGGCGTACCCGCCGCGCTGGTGGTCACCGAACCGTTCGTCGCAGTGGCGGCCCGCTTCGCCCCCACGGTCGGAGTGCCCGGCTACCCCTCGGCTGCGGTCCCCCACCCCATCTCCTCAGTCGATGACGACGACCTGCGCAAATACGCAGCAGCCGTCGCCGACGAGGTAGCCAACCTCCTCACCACCGCCTGACCAGCGTTCCCACCGGCGTGGATTCCGGCCTGCGCCGGAATGACACTCATACTGTGTGGGTCCCCGCCCGAACTCCTACAGGACGAAGTCGCCGCCGGCGTACCAGTTGTCGAAGGCGGCCTTCACGACCACGTCCACCAGTTCGATCTGCTGGCGGTCTGGAGCAATGAGGTAGCCGAAGCCGGCGGGGCCACCGTCGGGGCCGACGCCTGTGAAGCGAATGGTCCACCCGGCGCCGGTGAGCATGTCGAGATCTCCCCGCAGATCCTCGGTCCAGTAGCCCATGTGGTACGTACCCGCGTCGACACCGGGATCCCAGAACGAGCCGATCGGCCCCTCGACGAGTTCCACCTGCACCGGACCCTCCACGGAGTACGTGAAGCGCACGCTCGTCTGGACGACCTTGCCCTCGACCAGATGCTCGACGTCCAGCGACTGCAGGCTGTGCCACGTCAGACCCGTACCGGCGGAGTAGAACTCCATGGCCTCGGTGATATTCGAGACGACGACACCCATGTGAAATGGCGATGTCAGATCGATCATCGGTTTACCTCCTGTGATCGAGGGCGCCCGGACGGTCCCCGGCACCCAGTAACAACTTCAACTCGGCGGCGGCGTCGACATGGGCGGTCCACTCCGCCTCGCTGCGCGCCAGGGGCACCAGCAGCACGTGCTGGAGGCCGACCTCGATGTAGAGCGCCAGCATCTCGGCCAACTCGGGGACCGAGCCGGTGGCCACCGGGCGCTCCCCGTAGCCGTCACCGACCTCGCTCCAGCGGCCGCCGCCGTCCAGGTGCGAGCCGATGCGGAACTCCATGTGGATCGAAGCGGTCACCTGTGAGCCGTCCGCACCAGCCTCCTGCTCGAAGGACCGCAACTCGGCCAGGCGGTCGGCGAAGACCTCCACCGGCGCCCACGTGCCCATCCAGCCCTCGCAGGCGGCGGCGCGGCGCAGCGCGCCCGCCGACGAACCGCCGATCCAGATGGGGGCGGGTCCTGCTGGTGCCGGCTTGACGCGCACCCCGCTGAAGGTGAAGTGCTCGCTGGCGTACTCCTCGGCGCCGCCCCAGGCGGCCCGCCAGCCACCGATGTAGTCGTCGAGACGCTGCCCCCGGCGGCGCATCGGCACGTCGCAGGCGTCGAACTCCTCGGCCAGCCAGCCGGCGCCGACGCCCAGGATGGTGCGCCCGCCGGACATCCAGTCGAGGGTGGCCCACTGCTTGGCGAACTGCATGGGGTTGCGGTAGGCGGGCACCAGCACGCTGGTCCCCAGGCCGACTCTGGTGGTGTGCGCCGCGGCGGCGGACAGCAGCGGCACCGGCTCGGGAAAGAACGACGGCATGCCGGGCAGCGACGTCGGCACGGCCACGTGGTCGGCCACCCACACGTCGTCGAAGCCCAAGTCCTCTGCCCGGCGGGCGACCCGGACGATGTGGTCGAGTCCGGCCGAGCGGCCCAGTTGCGGCAGGTGCAGTCCGAAGCGCATCATCCGTCCCGCCGACGGCCCCCGAGCAGCGGATGCGGCGCCGGACGCACCCGCAGCAGCTGCGTCGGTGGCATCAGTAGCGGAAGCGGGGGTGCGGCGGGTGCATCGAGTATTCGACGACGCCGTAGCCGCGCTCGCCGGTCTCGAGCACCTCGAAATCGAAGAACGGTTCGTAGCAGTCGAGGCGCACCTCGGCGTCGTTCTCGTCTCGCATCAGCCCGTTGCGGGTCTGCGCCCACTTGCGCCCGGTCAGCACGGTGAGTTTCTCGCCATCCGCCAGCTCGAAGGTCATGGTGAACGCCATGGCGGTGCGCTCGTCGTCCTCCATGCGGGGGGTGCAGGTTGCGTCGCGGATCGGGCGCGTGCCGGCCGCGTCGGCCACCCAGCCGCCCTTGTAGGCACGGTCCTCGGGTATCGGCTGGGTGGGGCTCATCCAGCCGAACGAATTGAGGTGGCGCTCCGGCAGTTGGACCGACGGCCAGAAGTGGCCCCATGAGGCCTCGGCGGTGCGTCGCCGGCGGGCCTCCCAGGGGGACTCGTTCACGAACCGGTGCGTCCAGGAGTGGTCGCGGTGCGACCAGCAGGAGATCGGTCGCCGCTCGCCGGCCCGCCGCCCCCCGTAGGCCTCGAAGCTGCCGGCGCAGTCGAGGGCCTGCTCGTAGTGGCCGCCGTAGTTCTCGTAGGTGGCCAGCGGGTTGCCGCCCAAGCAGTCGTCGTAGTCGAACGGGTCGAAACGGCCGCTGTAGGTGAGGTCGAAGCCGAACTTGGGGCCGTCGAACTGCCAGCGGTAGCGCCCGAACGCCTCCAGCACCTCGAACTGCACCCG
Organism: Acidimicrobiales bacterium; assembly: GCA_963668565.2. Lineage (GTDB taxonomy): Bacteria > Actinomycetota > Acidimicrobiia > Acidimicrobiales > CATQHL01 > VXNF01. The sequence goes on along the minus strand of CAXXMX010000010.1, from coordinate 1,404,265 downwards.
CCCGTCGCCGAGGGTGTCGAACACGGCTTCGCCGTCGAGGGGCTGTCGCGACGCCCACTGCTGCGCCACCCCGTCGATCACGTAGAAGGCGCTGGCGCGGACGTAGCCGTGCGAGAGGCTGGCGTGGATGTGGTTGAGGCCGAAGATGTCGGCCTCGCGGTCGCAGACGGAGAACCAGAAGTTGTCGCTCCACAGCCGGCCCGAGTCGTCGGGCGGGTGGTGGAGGTACTCGTCACGCTCGGTCAGCTTCATGGTTGGTCCTCGCCCTCCCGATCGACCGCTCCGGCCGGCTGCACAGTCTCGCAGGCCTGCCAGGGGGTGCCACCCTTCTGCACGCGCTTACTCGTATCTGGAGCGAGCGGCGCAGTCCCCGAGAATGGCTGAGTGAACCGCCCGAGAGTGGATCCCGGCCTCCGCCGGGATGACGGGAGATTCGGCCGGAGGGATCGCAGAGCGGTTCCCGGCGTTCGGTTGCTCAGAGGTCGCGCCAGCGGACCTGCGGCAGTTCGGCCTCCGACGGGTCTCCCGCGGCGAGGGAGCGGAGTGGTTCGATCATTTCGGGGCCTCCGGTGGCCGCCCGCTCGGTCAACTCGCCGAGCGTGTCCTGCCAGCCGCTGCGCTCGTCGCCCGGTGCCTCGGCATGCAGCGGGCACTCGGCCACCGGCGGGGCCAGCACGTCGTCGAGGGGCGGCAGGCCGGGTTCGAGCCACCCGACGAGATCCCAGGCGCCGGCCTGCGCGGCGGCGCCGATGTCGGTCAGCCGTGGGTCGTGAGCGCGACCCGCCGCCAGGGCGGCCAGACCCTGCATGCCCGACAGGATCGACCGCAGCCGCTCGAAGCGGAGCGCGTAGCGCAGCCGATCGGGCTCGATCTCGGCGCCGCCGGCCGCCCGGTACGTGGCCACCGCCTCGCCCTCGATGGCTCCCCAGCCGCCGAGGTGCATGCTGAACGCCACGTCGCACAGCGGGTCGCCCACCCAGGCTCGCTCCCAGTCGATGATCCCACCGATAGTGCCGGGCGCGGTCCACAACACGTTGGCGGGCCTGAAATCGCCGTGGCAGAGCGCCGGTCGGTCCCCGCTCGACGGCCGGTGGCGAGCCAGCCAGCGCATGGCGACGTCGATCCCCGGGTGCCGCCAGCAACGCCGGTAGGCGTCGACCTGCCGGGCAAGTTCGGCTTCGTAAGCGGCGCCGACGTCCGCCACGTCGTCGAGCGCCTGCGAGTCGGCGCCGCCGTGCAGGCGTCCCAGTGCCGTCGCCAGCGCCCGCCGGTACGGCGCCGGATCTGCCGGCCGGCGCTGCGCCTCGCCCGGCATCAGGCTGTGCACCCCGAACGGCCGCCCGATGGGGTTCGGCACCTCGCAGACCGCCAGCACCTCCGGCGCCGGCACCACGCCGGAGGTGGCCCGCAACCGCCGGGCCTCTGCGGTCGGGTCGTAGGGCTCCACCGTGCCCCCCACCGGCGCCACCCGCACGATGACGGCGTCACCCGCGCCCCAGGAGACACGCAAGGTGATCCACGAGTAACCGCCGTCGAGCCGCGTCACCTCGGGCGGATCGTCGGCCGCCCGACGCGACGCGACGCCGGCGTCCGCCAGCGCGGCGCCCACCGTCACCGGGCGCAGATCGGCTGCCACGACAGGAGGATCCGCCCGGGCCGCGGATCGGCTCGACCGGCGAGGAGTCAGGACGCCGCGGCGACGGCGCCCTCGAGCGCGGCGATCCGCTCTCCGTGATCAGCGATCCGCGCGAGCTGCCGGCCGTGCTCCTCCTGGGTCGTTTCGATGCGAGCGAGCCTGACGTCGATCCCCCCCAGATGGGTATCCACCTTGTCGAAGCGCTCACCCACACCCGACTCCACCTTGTCGACTCCACCTTGTCGATGCGCGCACCAACGGCTCGGATGTCGTCACGCAGGGCCCGCAGGAAGAAGACGAGCACGGCGATGAAGGCGGCGCCAACTGTGCCGATGATGGACGAGACGATGGCGGTGTTCATGTGCGGACCTCCGGTGAGCGTATCTCGGCACGTCTTCTCGCTGCAAGGCACGACTCGACGTCACGGCACTATAGATAGATTATCAATATCTATAATGATATGGCCAGCTTCTTCATACTTGGGGCTCGACGGGAGAGTCGCGCTCCGTGGCCCGGATGCCGCGCGGCGCGTTCTACACTCCCGCGTCGTGTCCGGTCCGGCCTTCCCGCTTCTGTTCAGCCCGCTGAGGATCGGTTCGCTTCGGCTTCCTAACCGCATCGTGCTGTCGGCGATGACCACAGGTTTCGGATTCTCACAGGGAGCGCCGGACGGCGAGGCGCTGGCCTACTACCGCACGCGCAGCCAGGGCACGGCGCTGGCGACGGTGGGGTTCTCCGCCGTGGCGCCCGAGGGTCGAGTCGAGAACGCCATTGCCTGGCTGTGGCCCGAGGGCGCCGCCGAGACCCTTGCGCCACTGGCCGAGGCCATCGCCTCCACCGGGGCGCACCCCTGCATCCAGCTCGGCCACGGGGGGCGCCAGGTCTCACCCACCGTGATCGGCGAACCGCCCGTGGCACCCTCGGCCGTCCAGGCCGGCGCCCACGTCCGGATCCCGCCTCGAGCGCTCTCGACCGCGGAGACCGAGGACATCGTGGCGGCTTTCGGGCAGGCCGCCCGGCGGGCCGCCGACAGTGGCTTCGCCGCGGTGGAGATTCACGGCGGTCACGGCTACCTCATCCAGCAGTTCCTGGCGGCGCAGTCCAACCGGCGCACGGACCGTTTCGGCGGCGCCACCGTCGCCGAACGCGCCCGCTTCGGCTGCGACGTGATCGATGCGGTGCGCCGGGCGGCGCCGGATCTCACCATCATCGTCCGCATCAACGGGTCGGATCTGGTGCCCGACGGGCTGCAGGTCGGCGACGCCGTGGTTGCGGCGCGGCGGTTCGCCGAGGCGGGTGCCGATGCCTTCGTCGTCTCGGCGGGCGTGTACGGCTCGGTGCCGTGGACGATCCCCCTCCTCGACGACGCCGAGGGCGCCTTCCTGAGCCTCGCCGCCGAGGTGCGGCGCAGCGTGGACGTGCCGGTGGTCGGCGTGGGACGGATCACGACGCCGGAGAGCGCCGAGGCGGCCCTGCGTGGCGGGCGCTGCGACGCCGTGGGGCTGGGACGGGCGCTGCTGGCCGACGAGGACTGGGTTGCCAAGGCGCGCGACGGGCACCCCGACCGGATCCGCCCGTGCATCGCCACCGTCGAGGGCTGCGCCGGCCGGTTGCAGTACGGCGAGGCGATCTCCTGCTCGGTGAACCCCGGCGTGGGGCGTGAGACCCTCCCTCCCCCGGGGGCGGTCGCCAACCCCGGCCGTGTGCTGGTGGTCGGCGGCGGGCCGGCCGGCATGGAGGCCGCCCGGCGCGCTGCGCAACTGGGTCACAGCGTGCATCTGGCCGAGCGCGCCGACCGCCTCGGCGGCGCCCTACACCTGGCGGCGGCGACGCCCGGGCTGGCGCACATGGCACGCCTGGCGGGCTGGTACGAGGGAGAACTCGAGCGACTCGGCGTCACGGTGTCGCTGGGCAGCGAGATCACCGCCGCCGAACATCTCACCACGACCCCGGCTGACTACCTCGTCCTCGCCACAGGTGCGGAGACCGCCCCGGAGGTGCTCGACGGCTACGAACATCTCCCGGCGTGGACGTTGGAGGATCTTCTGGCGGGGCGGCCCTCCAGCCACGACACCTGGCACCTCGTCGACCCGGTGGCGGTGATCGGAGGGGGCAGCAGAGCCCTGGCGATCGCCCTGTGGTGTCGCCGCGGCGGCTTCCGCGTGTCGCTGCTGAGCGCCGAGCGTCTCGGCCACGACACGTCCGGTCTGGCACGCCGGGCGTATCTCAGCCGCCTGGACCCTGTGACGGGCGTCCGGGGTCGAGCAACCCGCATCACACCCGATGGGGTGGAGTGGCTGGACGGCGCCGGGGCGACGTCGGTGCTGCCGGCGCGGAGCCTCGTGGTGGCCGAACCGGTGCGGGCGAGCGTGCCCGCCTGCCTGGCGCCCCGAGCTGGCAACGAGGGCCGCCCGCAGACGACCGGCATCCACACCGTGCGCATCGGCGATGCCCGCACCCCGCGCACCGTCGGTGACGCCATTGCCGAGGCCCGTCAGGTCATCGAATCGCTGCCCGCGCTCGCCGGCTGATCGCCCGCGCACGTCGGCCAAGCAGGCGCCGCCCAGCCGGCCTCGCTGCCGCCGGGCGCAGCGGCCGGCTGTTCAGCCCGTCGGATTCTCCGGCGGCGGACCGAGCCCGCCACCGCCGGTCGTCGCCACGCTATGGACAGTGACCTGGAAGGACTGCAGGGCGGCACCGGCCGCGTTCGTCGCCCGCGACGACACCGTGGTCACTCCCGTGCCAACGGCGGTCAGGAACAGACTCGACCCCGACATTTCGACGCGCACCACACCCGGGTCTCCGGCCGACGAGCTGTAGCTGAGCCCGTCACCGGCGAATGCCGGCGACACGTCGAGTTCCACCGTGGAATCACCCACAGTCAGCGTCCGGTCAGGGAGGAAGAAGAGCACCTTGGGCGCCTCTGCGGAGGCAGCGGCGGGGGCGCCGTCATCCTGGCCACCGCCGTCGGGTGCTGCATCGACCAGCGGTAGCGCCTCGTCGTCGGCGCTCAGCCCGTCGCCTTCGGGGGCGGCGCCGGGTGCCGGGTCGGTCACCGGCGTCATCTGGTCGGTGGGCGCCGGCTCGCCGGACTCGAGGATCTGCACCCTGATGGTCTGGAGGGCGCTGCCGACACTGCTCGTGGCCGACACGTTGATCGCGGTGGTGCCCATGGCCAGGCCCGTGACCATGATCCGCGAGCCCGACATCTCGACGCGCACCAGGATCGGGTCGGCAGCGGTCGCTCCATAGGACAGAGCGCCACCGGTGAACACCGGCGCCAGGTCGATCACGGCAGGCACGTCACCGACCTTCAGCACCAGTTCGTGCAGGATCTGGACGATCCGCGGCGAACCCAGCGACTCCACCGTCACCTGGAACTCCTGGAACGCGGAGCCGTGCTGGTTGACGGCCGAGACCGCGATTGTGGTCACACCCTCGGCCACGGGGGTCAGCATCAGCTCGGACCCGGAGAGCCCGGTGTTGACGATGCCCGGATCGCCGCTGACCGCGCCGTAATCCCTGACGTTCCCGACCAGGCCCGCGACCAGATCCAGCACAACCGGCGGCTCCTCCAACACCAGCACCATGTCCTCCAGGACGGCGCCGATCCTGGGGGCCTGCTCGGCCTGTGCCGATGTCGGGCGTGCAGATGCGCCGACCACGGCGACGACCGTCACACTCGAAAGCGCCAGGGTGACAGCCACGAGGCCGACCATGCGACGGTGCGGCTCCAACAAATTCAAGTCGGAATACTCCTCGACTGTCTACAGATCAATAAAACAACGTAGTTTCAAGGCACCCGAGAATTGCGGATGCCTGCTCGAGAGGAGTCCGGCGCCGCGGCCGGCCCACCGGCAGGACGACCCGGGGCGGTGGCCGGCGACCGCCACCGGGCCGGATCAGTGCGTCGGAATCTCCTGCACCGGACCGGGTGGCGGAGTGCCGGCAGCCTGCCGAGACACAACCGTCACCCTGAAGGACTGCAGGGCGGCACCGTTCACGTTGTTGGCGCGGACCGTCACTGTCGTCACGCCCGGGGCCAAGCCGGCGAGCGACAGCCTGGAGCCGGTCATCGCCACGCCGACGAGGTTCGGATCCCCGGCGGTCGACAGGTACGACCTGACGGTGCCTCCGAAGGCCGGGGACACATCGACTGTCAGGGGCGGGTCGCCGACGAACAGCACCCTGTCCCGCAGCAGCGACACGAACCTCGGCGCACCCCGCTCGATGACCGTGACGCGGAACGACTGGAACATCGCGCCCCTGCTGTTGCTGGCGCTGACCGACACCGTGGTGACGCCCAGCGCCACCGGGTTCAAACTCAGGCTCGAACCCGACACCACCACGGTGACGATGCGAGGATCGCCGGCCAGCGCCCGGTAGGTGTCCACCGGCCCCACCACGCTGGCGACGAGATCGATATCCCGCGCGGGGTCGCCAAGCACCAGCACGACGTCGTTCAGGAACACACCGATGCGCGGTGCCGCGTTCTGCTGGGTGGTCACCTGGCCGCCATCGTCGTCTTCATCATCATCGTCGCCGCCACCACCACCGCCACCGCCGCCGCCACCACCACCGCCGCCACCGCCACCGGTGTTGATGCGGCGTTCGGTGATCGTGGCTTCGCCTGTGGCGTCGTCGAGGTCGACGTCGTCGGATTGGGATCGCTCAGCACCAGCGTGAACTTCTCGTCGCTCTCGCTGGTGGAGTCGCTGATGATCTCCACGTCAACGGTCTTGGTCGTGTCGCCCGGATCGAACGTCAGCGTTCCGCTGGTGGCCGTGTAGTCGTCGCCGGTTGCGGCCGTGCCGTCCATCGGTCGTACTCCACGGTGACGGTCTTGCTGCTGACCGGCTCCAGGGTCACCGTGAACCTCACCGTGGGGGCGCTCTCCCTGACCGTCTGCGGGTTGAGCACCCTCAGGCCGGGCTCGCCGTCGTTGTCGGTGATGGTGGCCGTGCCCGAGCCATCGACGATCGCTGGCGTTGATCTGCGGCGTACTCAACAATTCAGCGTGAACGTCTCGTCTTCCTCGTCGGATCTGAATCGTCCCGGACCGGCACGCTGACGGTCTCTCCTCGTCCCCTGGAGCGAACTCAGCGTGCCGCCGTCCGGCGTGTAGTCCTTGTTGGTGCCGCCTCGGCCGTGCCGTCCTGGGTCGCGTAGTTCACGGTGACGGTCTTGGCGCTCGGTGCGTCCAATGTCACGGTGAAGGTCCACGTGGCCGGCGTCCTCCACGGCATCCGGATCGTTGACCGACAGCTCGGGTCGATCGTTAGCGTCGTTGATCGAGCCCGTCGCCAGCTCGGTCGGTGCGATCACCTGCGACGAGGTCAGCCGCAGCCCGAACGTCTCCGTCGGCTCATGCAGGAGGTCGGTGCAGGTCGTCACGTCGATCGTGTCCGTCGTCGTCTGCTGCTGGGCGGCGAACGTCACGGTCCCCGAGGCGTGGATGAAGTCGACGCCGGCCTCGACACTTGCCGCGCTGCAGTCGATGCCTCCGGTCGCCGTGTGGGTCGAGGTCGTCACGGTCTCGTAGGACACCATGACCTCCGTGTCCTTCGCCGTCGCCAGGATGACCTCGAACGTCACCGTGCCACCCTCCGTGGCGCTGACGTTGTTGACACTCAGTTCGGCGGTTGCCGCGTCGTTGTCATTGATCGTGCCGGTGGCGGTGAGAGGATCCGTGCCCAAACTCGCGTTGGTCGGGTTGTGCAACTTGAGCGTGAAGGTCTCGGCGTCGGCCTCGTCGAGGACATCATTGAGGATCTCGACTGCGATCGTCTTGCGAAGCGGCTCGCCCGGCTCGAATCGCAGCGTCTCGTTCGTCAAGGCCGTGTAGTCCTCTCCTGCGGTCGCCGTGTCGTCGGCCGTCGAGTACTTCACCTCCACGGTCCGGTCGCTCGCCGCGCTCAACTGCACGGTGAACACCATCGTCCCTGCGTTCTCTGCAGCCGTCACATCGCGGAGGAACGACAGGCTGGGGGGAAGGTCGTCGTTGGTGATCGTGCCGGTGGCAACGTCCGTCTTGGGGCCGCAGCGTGGCGTTCGTCTGATCGCTGAGCGTGAGCGTGAAGGTCTCGTCCTCCTCGTCACGGGAGTCGTTGCAGATCGTTACCGAGACCTGCTGCGTGAGGGGTTCACCGGGCCTGAACCTCAGCGTGCCGGACGTGTCTTCGTAGTCCCTACCCGACGTGCAGTGCTGCCGCCAGTGGCCGTGTCGCCCGCCGTGGCGTACCTCACCGTGACGATCTTGCCGCGCTGGCCGTCGAGAGTCACGGTGAACACCATCGGCCCGGCGTCCTCCGCGACCGGTGGCACCGGTCAACAGACAGTTCCGGCGGCTCGTCGCTGTCCAGAATGGTGCCCGTGGCGGTGCTCCTGGCAATCGGAATGTTGGACGACGGGTTGGAGAGCCGCAGCCTGAACGTCTCGTCCTCCTCGTCGGTGTCGTCCGGACAGATCAGCACCTTGACGGTCTTCGATACGTCCCCTGCCAGGAACGTCAACGTGTCGGACGTGTCGTCATAGTCCGCACCCGTCACCGTGCAGTCGGCGCCCTCGGTGGCCCTGTTGCTGCCTGTCAACTGCTCCGTCGCATACTCCACCGTCACGGCCGAGTCGACTGCCGAGGCCAGCGTCACCTCGAAATCAACGTGTCCGTCGTCCTCCGCGGCGCTCGCGTCGGCCACCGAGAAGCTCGGTGCGCGCTCGTCGTCGATGATCGTGCCGGTGGCGGTGGTGTCGGGTAGTTGCGCACTGTCCGGGGTGCCCAGCGTCAGCGTCAGAGTGAACGTCTCGTTGCCCTCGTAGCGGGAGTCGTCGTAGATCGTCACCGGGATCTCCATCTCCCGGTCGCCGGGAGCGAACGTCAGCGATCCCGTCGTCGTGCTGTAGTCGCCGGGCGCGGTCGCCGTGGCGTCGCTCGTGGCGTAGGTGACGGTGACCTCCCTGCCGCTCGCCGGCGACAACCTCACCGTGAAGACGATCTCGCGGTCTGCGTTGTCCTCGGCGGCGCTCTCGTCCGACACGGACAATGTCGGCGGGCGGTCGTCGTCCTCGATCGTGCCCGTACCCTCAGCAATCTTCTCGCTGCCGACGTTCACCACCAGCCTGAAGGTCTCGTTGGGCTCGTCGAGAGTGTCGTTGATGATCGGGACCGACACGTTCAGCGGCCCCGTGTTCCCGGCTGGGAACGTCAGCGTGCCCGACCTGGAGGTGTAGTCGCTGCTCGCCTGTGCTGTACCGTCCGCGGTCTCGTAGGTCAGCACGGTCGGCTGGGAGGCACCCCCCCTGAGTGTCACAGTGAAGGTGATGGTCCCGTCGCCTTCGTCGGCGGTCGGCGACGTCACAGTGGCGATCGGCGGATCCTCGTCGTCGATAAGAGTGTTGTACAAGTACGGATGCAGTTCGAGGAGCGCGTTCTGCGACACGTCGTACAACTCCGCGCAGATCCTCTCAGTCGGCTCTTCGCGGAGGTCGTCGTCGATCCGGGAATACTCGATGCTCTTCTCCCGCTCTCCCGGATTGAAAATGAACTCTCCGGAGAAGGGTGTGTAGTCCTGGCCCGCATCCGCCGTGCACAGGACTCTGTCCAGCCCTATGTCGGGGTCTACAGGTTCGACGTAGATGTCGTCGACATTGCGGTACTTGACCGTCACCGGCTCGCCGCCCGTAGGAACGACGGGGCTGATCGAGACGCCGAAGTGCGACCCGTAGTCACCCTCCCAGCCGGTTCCCCATTGGCTGAGACTCACTCGCGGCAGGTCGTCATCGAGGATGAGCCCCTCTGCGGTCTCGTCATCGGGCGTCGCGAAGTCGAACGTGGGGTCCTGCGCATCGCGTATGAGGCGGACCGTGATCGTCTCGTCACGATCGTTCACGGCGACGACGGTGTCGTCGACGACATCGATCCGGATCTCGGAATGATCAACGGACAAGTCCGGAAATGACCGGGTCTCACCGGGCTCGAAGACAAACTCACCCTCGAGCGTCGTGTTGTCCTCACTCCAAGTCTGATCTGAATTTAGGAATCCCCCGTAGTCATCATGCGGAGTGGCTGCTTGGCACATGTCCAGGGTGCTGAATGAGCCGCAGTCCGAGGGGTTGATGAGGTCGCCGTTGCTGTTCCTCTTCAACCCGGGCAGAATCTCGTACGGCACCCGTACCGGCCGACCGCTGGGCGCGCTCAGCGTGAGCTGGTACCGCAAGACTCGTCCGCTCTCGGTGGTCGAATTCTCGTCAGCACGGAGCATCAGTTTCGGCAGGTCGTCGTTGTCGCGGATCGTGCCGGCGACCCAGTGGCCGCGTAGAAACTCGCGATCCTCGTCGTAGTACTGAGCGATGTCGTCGCTGAGCACCGCGTTCGTCGGGTTGTTCGGCGCGAGCAAGAATCCTTCGTCGTGCTCGTCGAGCGCATCGTCGATGATCTCGACCTCGATGGTCGCGCTCGTCTGCCCGGCCGTGATGGTCACCTGGTCGCTGCGGCCACCCGGGTAATCGAAGTCCTCGACCAAGGTCGCCTCGTGCTCCGCATCGTCGTCACCGCGCAGGTTGTAAGTGAACGTGACGTCCGCGCTCCACGTCTTGCTCAGCTTCGCGGTAAACGCCAGCGTCCCGGTCGAGACGTTCTCGTTGACGACGCCGCCGTTGGGGACAGTGATCGTCAGTTCCGGCAGCGGAGGGTCCTGCTGCGCGGCGACGCCGGTCGTGGTCACGAGCGTGCCGATCAGCACGGCAACCCCGACGACACCGACAGCGCGCCGTCGAGCGAGTACGGAAGTCGGGAGGCGAATCAAGACAGAAATCCCTCACGGGGTGCAGCTACAGGACGAGCGCACCCTACCGTTCCAGGGCCCCGCGAAGGGTGATACCGGAGCATCTCACGACCCCGCCCGCGTGAGCTACGGGCGGCATGATTCGCTCCGCGGACGGTGCCGGATAGACGAAATGCGCGGAACGCTGCGGGGCTCGCCATGAGTGTTGATAGTAGTGATCGAAACGGCCCCCCGCGCTCGCGCCGCAGGGGAGGGCGAGGACGCCGGGGAACCGCGCCGACAGCCGTTCCGAGGCAGCCGGAACAGTGCCACGAACAGCCTCAGGAGCACTGAGACGGAGTGGATTCCGGCCTCCGCCGGAATGACGTGACAGGGTGCCGGATCCGCGAACGGAGGGCGGGGTCGCCGGGGGACGGCAGGTGCGGACCCTGCAGCTAGTGGAGGATGCCGGCGTCGAGATCCTCGTACGAGTTGCGGCCCAGCAGGGCGAGGGTGCGGTCGACGTCGTTGCGGAGGATCTCGAGCATGCGGGCCACACCGGCTTCGCCGCCGGCGGCGAGCGGCCAGAACCAGGCTCGCCCGCCCATGGCGGCGGTAGCCCCGAGAGCCCTGGCCTTGACCAGATCGGCGCCCCGGCGGATGCCGCCGTCGAGGATCACCTCGGCGTCGTCGCCGACCTCGGTGACGATCTCGCCCAAGACGTCGAGGGCGGCCGGCAGGCCGTCGAGCTGGCGCCCGCCGTGGTTGGACACCACCACGGCGTCGGCCCCCTGCTCGACGCACCGGCGGGCGTCGGCAGCACTCATGACGCCCTTGATGAGGAGCGACCCGTCCCAGCGCTCACGCAGCCAGGCCACGTCGTCCCACGTCTTGGACAGGTCGGCGAGTTCCCGATCCAGGTAGGCACCCATTCCGGCCATGCCGGTGTTGGGCGGAACGAGGTTCAGCAGGCAGCCGAAGTGCACCGGCGGGCCGGCTGCCAGGTGCCACAGCCAGCGTGGCCGGCGGATGGCCTCCAGCGCCTGCGCCGGACCGATGCGCGGCGGGATCATCATGCCGTTGCGCAGGTCGCGCTCGCGCTTGCCGATCAGCGGCACGTCGATGGTGAGGACAAGGGCCTCGCAGCCGGCGGCGCCGGCCCTATCGACGAGTTGCGCCACCACGTCGGGACTGCGCCACAGGTAGAGCTGGAACCACAGCGGGCCGTCGCTCACCGCGGCGATCTCCTCGATGCTGTAGCTGGAGGCCGTGCTGATGACGAACACGGTTCCGGCAGCAGCAGCGGCCCGCGCCACGGCCAGTTCGCCCTCGCGGTGCACCAGGCGGGCCAGGCCGGCGGGACCGCAGATGAACGGCACCTCGAGGCGCCGGCCCAGCACGGTGACGCCCGAGTCGCGGTGGGTGACGTCGACGAGCGATCGTGCCGTGAAGTGCACCCGGTCGAACGCCTCGTGGTTGGCGCGCAGGGTGACCTCGCCGTCGGCGCCGCCCTCCACGAAGTCGTACACCAGGCGGGGCAGCCGGCGCCGGGCCAGGCGGCGGAAGTCGTCGTAGGAGTGGGGTGGGGTGGGCCGCGGCCGCAGCCGCACCAGACATGCCAACTCAGTGGGCTTCACCAGGTGCCCTCGCGTCGCTTCTCGTCCCGACGCCCGCCACGGAGTTCCGGCGCTGGTTCGGCGGGCCTCACCCGGCGTCCTCGCGGATCGCCGCGTCGATTCCGAACATCATCCGGGTGACGCCTGCCAGCAGCGGCACCTGCAGACCCCGCTCGGCGGCGCGCCGGACCAGCGGGGCATACACGGCGTCCACCTCGAGGGGCCGGCCGCGCTCGATGCTCTGCAGGGCCGAGACCTTCACCTGGGTCTGCCCGGTGGCGACCAACTGCTCGCCGAACTCCCGCAGCACGTCCAGAGCCTGCTCACGGGGCAGGGTGGTGAACGTGTGCACCCTCATGGGTCCCGGCAGGTCGATGAGCGGGACACCCTCGCTGTGGGCCACCAGCGCCACCTCGCACAGCAGATCCAGGAACACCTCACGCAACGCCGGCGTGATGAACATGCGGTGGTAGATGGAGCGCGTGAGGGCCACGACGCCCATGGCCGCGGCCGCCAGGGATGCCTTCGTCCACAGCACCGAGGCGATGTCGGCGCGTTCGGTGATGCGATCGGGCAGGGCGGCAGCGATCCGGGCGGCCGTGCCGGGAGCTGTGTCGGCGACGTCGCCGACGTAGGTCGCCCCGGCGAACGTGTAAGCGGCCACGCCGGGCCCCACGAGCGTGCCCCCCACCATCGAGACCGCCTCAACTGCGGCCGAGCCGAAGCGCTCCAGCAGCGGGACGGCCTGGTCCACGCCGTTCTGGACCGAGAAGGCCATGGAGGCTCGTCCGGTGTAGGCAGCCAGCAGAGGCGGCACGTCGAAGGACTTTGCGCCTACGACCACCAGGTCGGCGTCACCGGCGGCGGCGGGGTCGTCAGTGGCATCGAGGTGGTAGATCTTGGTGCCTGCGTCGTAGGAGCGGATCTCCAGCCCCTTATCGCGGATGGCCTCGGCGTGGGGGCGGCGGGCCACCAGCGTCACGTCCGCGCCGGCGTCGGCCAGCCAGGCGCCGTATACCGACCCGAGGGCGCCGGCACCCAGCACGACAACCCTCATAGCCGGGCCCCGGTTTCGGCGAGGCGGTCCCAGGTTTCGGGTGTGAGACCCTCGGCGCGTAGTTGGAACTTCTGGACCCGTTCCGAGGCGTTGCGGGGCAACTCATCCATCCAGCGGATGTAACGCGGCACGGCGAAGTGCGCCATCCGCCCGCCGCAGTGTTCGATCAGTCCACTCCCGCTGAGGGTGCGCCCCGGCTTCAGCACCACGCAGGCCAGCACCTCCTCCTCGCTCAACTCCGACGGGACCCCCACCACGGCGGCCTCCAGTACGGCGGGGTGCCGGCAGATGGTCTGCTCCACCTCGTAGGAGCTGATGTTCTCGCCGCGGCGGCGCACGCAGTCCTTCACCCGGTCGATGAAGGTGAGGTACCCGTCGGCGTCCACCACACCCCGATCGCCGGTGTGGAACCAGCCTCCCGTCCAGGCGTCGGCGGTGGCTTCGGTCATGTCGTAGTAGCCGCTGAACGTGGCGTGGTTCGGCCGCGCGCGCACGACGATCTCACCCGGCGTGCCGGGCGGCGCCTCGTTGTCGGACTCGTCGACGATGCGCATGTCGTACAGGCCCGACAGGCGGCCCGCGGTCCCGATCCGCCGATCGGCGAGGTCGACGGCGGCCATCCCGTTCTGGGTGACGATGGGCACCTCGGTGGAGCCGTACACCTCGGTGAGCTTCACACCGAAGCGCTCCTCGAACGGTTCCCAGACATCGGGTGGGCAGGGCGCCCCGAACCCCCGCCGCACCGGGTGGTCGGCGTCGTCGGGCCGGGCCGGCTGCTTCCAGAGGATCATGATGAGGGCACCCATGTAGTTGAAGGCCGTCACGCCCTTGGCCCGGCAGATATCCCAGAAGGTTCCGGCGCTGAAGCGCTGCTCGAGGACGCAGCGGGCACCGGCCTCCATGGCGCACGTGACCGTCGTGTAGCGCGCGTTGATGTGGAACAGCGGGAACGCCGTGTACAGCACGTCGTCGGGGCCGTAACCCATGAGCCAGCGGGTCTGGCGGGTCAATGTGAGGTTGGCGCCGTGACTCAGCATGGCCCCCTTGGGCGGCCCGGTGGTGCCCGAGGTGTAGAGGATCACGGCGGTGTCGCCGGCCTCCAGGGACGGCAGGCGCGGCGCCGCCTCACCGTAGAGCGACGGCAGCTCGTGCACCGCGACACGGGGGCCGAACGACGGGGTTCCAGAGTCGGCGCCATCGGGGCGGTGCAGGATGACGTGGCGCAGTTCGGGCAGCTCCGGCATCACCTCGGCCAGCCGGTCGGCGAACTCGATGTCGCACACCACCGCCTGCGAGCGCGACTGACCCAGCACGTAGGCGAGGCCGTCGCCCCGCTGGGCCACGTTGACGGGCACGTCGACGATGCCGGCGCGGGCCATGGCGAACCAGGTGTCCACGCAGGCCACGCTGTTGCGCATGATGACGGCGGCCCGGTCGCCGGCCCGCAGGCGTATGTCGGCCGCCAGGCCGCCAGCAAGGCGGTCGGCGTCGCGGTCGAGCGCGGCATAGGACTTCGCCTCGCCCATGACCTCGATCGCCTCCCGGTCACCGCTGCGCTCGGCGCAGGCCCGCAGCCAAGGCCCGATGGTCATTGGCCCGTCCAGCACTGGATTCCAGCCTTCGCCGGAATGACGAGAATGACGAGTTGGGTCGCCGGAATGACGAGTTGGGTCGCCGGAATGACGAGTTGGGGACACCGGACGCGACTTCAGGTCAGGCCCAGTTCGTCGCACAGTTGCTCTTGCAGGCGGAACTTCTGGATCTTCGTGGCCGAGATGGGCCACTCCTGGACGAACCGCACGTAGCGCGGCACCTTGAAGGAGGCAATCTGCCCCTTGCAGTAGGCGATCAGGTCGCTCTCGGTGAGTTCGGCGCCGGGCATCAATTCCACGAACGCGGCCGCCACCTCGACGTAGCGCCCGTCGGGGATCCCCACCACCTGCGCGATCGCCACCGCCTCGTGGGTCTGCAGGTACGACTCGATCTCGACGGCGGCCACGTTCTCGCCGCCCACCTTCAGCATGTCCTTGACCCGGCCCAGGTAGCCGACACGCCCCTCGGCGTCCATCCGTCCGATGTCGCCGGTGTTGAACCAGCCGTCGTCGTCGAAGCTTTCCGCCGTCTTGACGGGATCCTTGTAGTACCCCTCGAAGACGTTGTGGCCCCGGCACCAGATCTCGCCCCGCTCCCAGACCGGCACCACCTCACCGGTATCGAGGTCCCGGATCTGCACCTCGATGCCCCGGAAGGGTCGACCCGAGGTGGTCGAGCGCACCTCCGGTGGGTCGTCGGGGGCGGTGAACGCGACGACGCCCCCGCACTCGGTGAGCCCGTAGGCGTTCATGTGGGCCATGCCGGGCAGCAGGCGGTGGATCTCCTCCAGAGCGGCCGGCGCGGCCACGTTGTTCATGAGACGGATGGTGCTCATGGCCGCCGGATCCCAGTCGGGGTGGTTCAACATGACCGTCGTGACCGTGGGGAACGTGGAGAAGCAAATGGTGGCGCCCTCGTCACGCAGTTGGCCGATGGCCACCGCCGGATCGAAATGGGTGAGCGTCACGTAGGAGGCGCCCGCCTCGATGCAGCCGATCAGCGGCAGGAGCGAACTCATGTGGAACAGCGGCAGCGGATCCCAGAAGACGTCGGTGGAGGTGAGTTCGAAGCGCTCGCAGCCCACTGAGCTGGTGCGTACGAGCTGCTCGTGGGTCATCGGGCAGCCCTTGGGCTCGGCGGTTGTGCCGGACGTGTAAATCATCATGGCAATGCCGCGCAGAGCCACCCGGCTGCGCAACAGGTGCACGGATTCGAGGCTCACCCCCTCAGCGGCGGCCTCGAAGCCGGGCCGGTCGATCATCCCCGCCGGCGAGGAGCTGCCGAGCAGCACGACGCTGCGCAACTCGGGGACGGCATCGAGGCTCAGCTCCCGGACATCGGGAGCATCGACCAAGCCGGGGATGCAGTCGTGCAGGATTGCCACGTAGTCGGTGTGCTGGTCGATGATGTCGCTGGTCACGAGCAGGCGCAGGTCGGCATCCCGAGCCAAGTAGGACAGCTCGCGTCCCTTGAAGCGGGCGTTGATGGGCACCACGGGAGCGCCAATGAGCGCGGCGCCGAACATGACCTCCAGGAAGTCCATGCAGTTGGGCATGAGGATGCCGACGTGGTCGCCCGGTCGTACGCCGAGGCCCAGCAGCGAGCGGGCGGCCCGCTCGGCTGCCGCCAGCAGCGAGCTGAACGTGTGGCGGGTCTCCGGGAACACCACCGCGTCGTTGTCGGCGTGCAGCGCGGCTGCCCGCACGATGAGGTCACCGAACGTGGTGACCTCCACCCACTGTCGCTCCGTGAAGGTCATGGCTGTCTCCTCGGTACGGCTTGGCTTGCGGCTCTCCGTGGGTGCATCGGGGAACTCGGACTGCGACGGTCGCTACGCCGGCTCCGGAGAACGTAACTGACGCTGCAGGTCGGCGCTGTCGAACCACTGGCTGAGGCGGCGGATGCGAGCGTCGGTTACGTCGAACACGTCCACCGCCTCGAAGACGATCTCGACGCCGGTGGCGCTGCGGCCCTCGAAGTGGATCTCCGCCACGACGGAGTCGCCGTCGCAGATGAGCCGGGTCGGGATGTCGGAGTGCTCGGGGTAGCGGCCGAAGACCGCTTCGAAGAACGCCACGACCGACTCGAGCCCCTGGCGTGGTCGCGACAGACAGGCGGTCAGCTCGATGTCGGGGTGCAGGACGCGGCGCAGAGTGTCGAAGTCCTCGGTGTTCACGGCGCCGAAATAGCGCTCGACCACGGCGCGAGGCGAGTCGGGCTGGGGCGTGTTCATGGTCGGCTCCTGAGAATGTCCTTCACTTCGTTGAGCGCCTTGAACGACCAGCCTGCGAGGTCGGGGTCGCCGAACGGCGTGATGTTCCACATGACGAGGTGGCGCAGCCCGGCGGCGTGGTACGTGGCGACCTGATCGGCGATCTGATCGGGGGTGCCGCAGAAGCAGTAGTAGTCCACGACCCGCGGCGGGATGCCATCGATCACCCGCAGCGCCTCGGGGCGCGACAGCGACGAAGGCACCAGTTCGTGGAAGCCCTCGGGGGGCTCCACGCCCAGCGATTTGAACACCTCGCCGGGGAGCATCACCATGAGGGCACGCACCATGGGGGCCTCCTGCAGGCGCCGTAGCGAGGCCTCGTCGGGTGCCACCAGCACGTAGGCCAGCAGCCCGGGTGTGACCGCTTCGGCTTCGCGGCCCGCCGCCACCGAAGCCTCGCGGATGGTCCCGAGAGCCTCGCCGTACCGCTCGGGCGACAGCTTCGTCGGCAGCCAGCCATCGGCGAGGCGCCCGGTGATGGCGAGCATCCGGGGCCCGTGGGCCGCGGTCCAGAGAGGCGGCGGCTCGTCGGAATACGGGGTGAGACCCAGCACGGCGTCCTTCAGGCGGAAGAACTTCCCCTCGTAGTTCACCGGTCCATCGGCGCCCCACAGCAGCCGGATCACCTCGATGCCCTCGGCCAGCCGGCTCACCGGGCGGGAGAAGTCCACCCCGTAGGGCACCACGTTCATGCGCTCGCCCGAGCCGAGCCCCAGGATGGCGCGGCCCCGCGTCAGGTGGTCGAGCGTGAGGGCCATGTTGGCGACCATGGCCGGGTGGCGGCGCAGCAGGTCGGTGACCACCACGCCCACCTTGATGCGGCTGGTCTGGCTGCCCACGGCCGCCATCATCAGCAGCGGGTCGAAGTAGGTGTGGGGGCTGGGCTGCACGGTGGCGAACGGGGTCATGTCCGGCGTCCAGACGGAGTCCGAGTGCCAGCCCATGAGGTGGCACGGCCACCAGACCGCGTCGAAGCCGTCCGCCTCGTTGCGCTGTGCCAGCGACACGGCCCGGCTGGCCGGGGGCATGAGCTGGCCGGGTACGCCGATCTGGATGTCCATGCGTGTGCGGCGTTCCTAGCGTTGGCGGAACTCGCGGCGGCGCATGCCGTGCGGATCGATGACCTCGCGGATGAGGCGCACCTGTTCGGCCGTCGGCTCGGCGGTGGTCGGCACGTCACCGGCCGGCAGCAGCGGCTCGAAGCCGGTCGCCGCCAGCACCTGCTCGACGGTCACCCGCGGGTGCACCGAGCGCAGCCGCATGTGCTTGCTGTGCGGTTCGAAGTCCATCACGCAGAGGTTCGTGACCACGAGTTCGGGACCACCCGTGAGCCCCAGACGCTCGCGCTCGTCGCCCCCGCCGAGATAGCCGGCGCACGAGACGAAGTCCACCTTCTCGACCAGGGATCGGGGGTTGTGGTTGGGGTTCCAGTAGTAGAGGCGCTTGCCGATCGAGCCCATGTCGGCCAGCCCGGCGGTGCCCGGCAGGCGCACCTTAGGGGCGTGGTAGTCGGAGCCGATGACGGAGTTGTTGGCGTTGCCGAAGCGGTCGAGCTGCGCCGCGCCGACGCAGAACTTCTGCAGCCAGCGGCCGTTGAGGGCCAGCGTCCAGAAGTCCCCGTACTGCTCGACGTACATGAGAGCATCGCGCCACAGCGCGGCCTCCAGCGTGGAGGCCGGGATCGGACCGGGCCGGGGTTCGAGCCCGACGGCGCCCGCCAGCCAAACGAGGTCGGGGGCGTGGGTCAACTTGGCCAACTGGAATGCGGCCACCGGCAGGAAGCTGGCCATGCCGTTGCACGCCTGGTCGCCGTCGGCGAAGCACGAGGCCAGTACGGCGATCATCAACTCGTCGACGGTCCAGTCCTGCGCCGGCGGCTGTGCGAGGTCGGCGGGGGTGCCCATCAGTCGATCTCCCAGCGCGCCAATGCGGCCATCCGGTCGGCGCCGCCGACGGCGGCCAGGTACGCCTCGTGGTCGGCCGGGCCACCGACGTACGTGTCGAGGAATTCCTCGGTTGCCTCGTCGGAGCGGGCCGCCGCCACCCAGGCCAGGTGGAATGCGGCGTCGTAGCCGTAGAGCGGGTTGAACGAGGTGGGGTGGGCGCCCCAGGGGACCTCCACGACCGCGTCCACGATGAATCCCGGCAGGACGGTGCGGTCGGGGTTGGCGCGCAGCACGTCGCTGTCGACGATCTCCTCGGTGGTGACGATGACCCGGCGGGCCGCCTTGGGCATGATGCCGATGTCGGGCCACAGTGCCGTCGGCTCGTACTGCACGTTGCCGTAGCGGTCGGCCCGATGGGAGTGCACGAGCGCCACGTCGGGAACCAGCGCCCGGCAGGCCACCACCGGGGGGCCGCCGAACGGATCCTCCAGCATCGTCAGGTTCTCGTTGATGTCGATGAGGTCGGTGCCGATCATCCCCCGGGTGGGCAGGAACGGCAGGTTGCGGGCGCCGGCACCGAGGCGGGCCAGCAGAGCCGTCTCGGAGAGTTCCTCCATACGGATGCGGCCGGCCTCGACGGCGCGGCGGTAGCGCTGCGCCAGCCCGAACTGCTCCATCGAGACGGCGTTGCCGATGAAGCGGTTCATGCAGCCCGCGGCCGCCAGCCAGTCCAGGGCGATGCCCCCGACGAGGCACACCATGGACAGCTCGCGGCGCTCCTGGCGGATCAGCTCGCGGACCAGCGCCATGGGTGCGGCCTGCGTGGCCATGTTCTGCAGCGCCACGATGTCGCCGTCGGACACCAGCGAGGCGGCCTCGGCGAGAGTTGCCTGCTTCACCTGCACCGGTCCGCTCCCCCGCTCATATCAGCTCGATGATCTCGCGCCCGCCGTGCAGCTCGATGACCTGCCCGCAGCAGTAGTCGCTGGCCGGCGACGCCAGCCAGAGGCAAGCCTCTGCCACGTCGGAGGGGCGGCCCGGCCGACCGATGGGGATCTGCGCCTCGATGCGCTCGATGATGTCGGCGGATATGCCCAGGACCGTCTCGGGATCGCGCTCGCCGGTCAGGCGGGTGCCCGCGATGTAGCCGGGTGCGACGGCGTTGACGCACACACCGAAGCGGGCCCATTCCCGCGACACCGACTTCGTGAGCCCGATGACGCCCGCCTTCGCGGCGGAGTAGTTGGCGTTGCCGGCAATGCCGTAGATGCCGTTGATCGAAGCCACGTTGACGATCTTCTTGCACCCCTCGGCGGCCACCCGGGCACGGTCGGTCCGCCGCAGCCAGGGCGCCGCGGCCCGGATCATGTTGAAGGTGCCGCGCAGCACCACGTCGACCACGGCGTCCCAGGTCTCGTCGGTCATCCTGTGAATCATGGCGTCGCGGGTGATGCCGGCGTTGTTGATCAGGATGTCCAGGTCGCCCCAGCGCTCGGCGGCGGCGGCGGCGATGGCGGTGGCCTCGTCGACCACCGATCCCGGCGCCTCGCAGGCCTCCCCGCCGTCATTGTGGATCAGCGCCACCACCTTGGCGGCCGCCGCGGCGTCGGTGTCGTTGACCGCCACGGCAGCACCGGCCGCAGCGAAACGGCGGGCGATTGCCGCGCCGATGCCGCGGCCCGCCCCGGTGACGAGAGCCACGCGGTCCTGCAGGACTCCTCCTGCTGCGGTGCCCGGCGCCATTGCCCTCGCGGCTAGAACGAGCGGGGCAGGCCGAACGATTCGGCGATGCTGTTGCGGGCCATCTCGTTGCTGATGGGGCCGATGCGGTAGAGGCGGGCGTCGCGCCAGTAGCGCTGCATGTTGGTCTCCGCCGCGTAGCCCATCCCGCCCAGCATCTGGATACCCAGGTCGGCGGCCTTGCCTGCGTACTCCGAGGCCATCACCTTGGCCATGTTGGCTTCGATGCCGCAGTCGCGGCCCTGGTCGGCAATCCAGGCGGCGTAGTAGGTGAGGAGTTCGGCCTGCTGGCGCCACATGGCGATGTCGGCGATGTAGTGCTGCAGGATCTGGAACCCGCCGATCTTGCGCCCGAAGGCCTCGCGCTCGTTGAGGTGTTCCACGGCGTCCTCGAGCACAGCGTCGAGGATGCCGGTGCACAGGGCGGCGACCATGATGCGCTCGTTGTTGAGCGTGGAGAGCATGCGGTAGAAGCCCATGCCGGGTTCGCCCACCACGTAGCGGTCGGGCACGAACACGTCGTCGAGGAATACCTCGCAGGAGCCCACGGCGCGCATGCCCAGCTTGGGGATCTGGCGGGTCTCCAGCCCCTCGCTGGGGTTGGGGACGAGGAACAGCGTGACGCCGCGGGCCGACTTGCCGCCGCCGTCGGAGGTGCGGGCCATCAGGAAGAGGTAGTCGGACACGTGCGCCGCCGTGGACCAGATCTTCTGGCCAGTGATCCGCCAGCCGCCCGGCACCTCGACCGCCCGGGTCTTCATGGCGCCCATCAGGTCGGTGCCGCCCGACGGCTCGGTCACCGAGATCGCCACGCGGATGTCACCGGTGGCCAACTGGGGGATCAACTCCTCGCGCACGTCCTCGCGGGCGAAGGCGTTGATGGACTTGGCGCAGAACGAGGAGATACCGAAGATCCAGGTGAGCCCGGCGAGGGAACGGGCCAGCTCGCGGGTGAGGATCATCTGCGTGAGGACGTCACCGCCGGCCCCGCCGGCCCCGCCGAGGTCCTCGGGGAGGCCGATGGCGTGGAAGCCGGCCGCCGACATCTTGTCCCACAGCTCGAAGGGGTACTCGAACTCCTGCATCTCGATGTCGCGGGCGGCGTTCTTGGGGCACTCCTTGTCGACCCAGGAGCGCACCGTCTTGGCGAAGAGTTCCTGTTCCTTGCTGAGTGAGAAGTCCATCGGTATTCCGTTCTCCCGCGTGCCGTCGGTCAGTAGCGCCAGCCGTCGCCGAATGCGGCGATGCGGTGGCCCAGATAGTCCTCCACGCACGTCAGCGCGGCCCGGGCGGCGCGGTCGGTGCCGATGCCGCGGCTGCGGAACGTCTCGGAGGCGAAGTAGAGGCCCTCCACGTTGGGGGCGCGCCAGTGCGGGCGGAAGGTGCCGACCAGCATCGGCTTCTGCACCACGCCGAAGGGGGGATCGAACACCAGGCCCCGGCGCCGCCACACGTGGTTGCGCAGGCCGGGATACATCTCGAACAACCCGGCCTCGAAGCGCTCGTACATGTCGGCGACGTAGCGGCGGTCGCGGCCCCGGGAGCCGGGAATGACCCCGCCCGTGCAGTAGAGATGCACGCCCGGCGGCGTGGAGGCCGGGTCCATGGCCGTCTGGTCGTACATGAACCCCGGTGTGGGGCTGTGTGGCGTGGCGAGCCACGTCGAGAGCTCGCGGGGGTCGTACATGGTGACCGGTTCCTCGGTGGCCAGGTAGAGGCCCAGCCACGTCACCCGGTAGGCGTCCTGTGCCAGGTAGCGGATCTGGTTGGCGTACCAGTCGGGCAGTTCCCACTCGGGGACGACCTTCAGCACGCTCCACACCGGCAGGGTGGAGATCACGCAGTCGGTTTCCAGCACCTCGCCGGGTTCGACGTCGTTCGGCACGACGCGACCCTCCCGGCCGAGACTCACGCCGACGACCGCACCGTTCTCGATGAGCACCTGATCGGCGGCGCAGTTGAGGCGCACCTCGCCACCGTGACGGGCAACGGCGCCGGCCAGGTCGCGCCACATGCCGTCCCAGCCCTGGCCGGGCCAGCACGAATAGGCGGCCATGTGCCGCTCCTCGTAATGCATCTTGCGGACCCAGAGGTTGTCGCTGGCCGAGTGGTCCCACCAGTTGTCGGTGAGGCACTCCAGCACGGCCAGGAACTCGAATAGGTCCACCACGCTCTGGTCGGAGGTGTACTGGTGGATCCATTCGCGCATGGGCCGGTCGTCCCAGGCGTCGAGCTCGTCCCAGGAGGTCTCGACGAGGCCCTTGATGACCTTCTTCAGTTCGGTCTTATTGCCGCTGTAGCGATCCCTGATGGAACCCCAGCGGTGCGCCTCGTTGTCCCACACAGGCATGTCGTGGGACACCTCGCCGTGGATCAGCTCCTCGCCCACGTACTCGAAGATCTTGGTGATACCCGAGCCGGGGTCTTCGATGAGGTGACCGCCGAGGTTGACGCGGAATCCCTCGTCATCGACCGCCAGGGCGCGGCCGCCGAGGTGCGGTGACCGCTCCAGCACGCAGACGCTGCGACCCTCGCGGGCCAGCAACGCCCCGGCCGACAGCCCGGCCGCGCCGGCGCCGATCACGACCACGTCGAAGCTGGCCATCTGGGATCCTCTCGCTTCGGGGCACGACGGCGAGACCGGTCGTCCCCCGACACTGGGCGACGCGCCCCTGCAATCCCTAGCTTATCAAACGGTCGTTTGACGCACAATTCCGGTGACCGGGCAGTCAACGCTTGCGCCCGTTCCGCCAGAGTACCGGGTTCCCGTTGGCCGCTCCGGCTGCTACGGAGTGCAGCGGGAGATCACGGAGCGCAACGAAGGACAGTCTGCATCGAACCGTCCGCATCGCCGACGACGGCGCCCGTGGGCAGCAGGATCGGGGTGTCGATCCCGGCGGCGGTGTACTCGGCGATGCGGCGGCGCACGGCGGCGGCACCCACGGCGCAGACGGCGTCCACCACGTCGTCGTCGACGTAGCCGAGCGCCTGGCGCCGGTCGCCCGCCGCCCAAGCCTCGGCGGCCTCTTCCAGGCATGGGAAGCAGCCCACGAAGCAGTGCTGATGCGTCGGCACCATGGCGTACGCCAGCACCGAGCGGCGCATCCGCTCCCGCGCCTCATCGGGGCGGTCGCCGGCGTAGCCCCAGAACGAGCAGACCAGTTCCACCGCCCGTGGGTCGCGGCCGGCCGCCCGGGCCGCCTCGCGCACCAGTCGACGCTTCGCCGTCACCTCGCCGGGCGGGCACCACGCCAAGAAGGCGCCGTCGGCGACCTCGCCTGCCAGGGCGAGCATGCGATCACCCATGGCACCCAGCCACACCGGCACCGGCGAAGGCGGCTGCATCTGCAGGCGGAACCCGTCGCAGGTCAGTTCCTCGCCGGCGTAGCTGATCTTGCCGCCTGCCATCACCCGCCCGAACAATTCCAGATACTCCCGGGTGGTGGTGAAGGGCTTGTTGAACGGGATGCCGTGCCAGCGGCCCACGATGATGGGGCTGGAAGCGCCGAAGCCGGCCACGATGCGCCCCGGCGCCGCCGAGGCCAGCGTGGCGAAACCCATGGCCGCCAGCGGAGCGGGCCGTGTGTAGATGGCCAGGATGCCCGAGCCGAGACGGATCCGGGTGGTGCGGGCAGCCGCCATGCCCATCAGCGACAGAACCTCCGCCCCCGCCACCTCGCCGCAGAGCGCCGTGTGGTAGCCGGCCTCCTCGGCGGCCTCGTACAGAGCCAGGAGTTGGCCGGCGCTGAGCCCGTCCTCCACGGGCATGGTGACGCCGTAGCCGGCCCCCGAGCCGCCGTGGCCGCCAGCCGGCCCGTCGGCGCTGACTGCGGCAGAGGATCCCGTCACTGTGGAGACGTCCCAGGAAGGACCGGCGGTGTCAGGCACGGGCGCGGTGCTGTCGGTCGTCGCGACCGGGATGTGGGCGCCGGCTCAGCCGGCGAACCGGTCGTGCAGTTCGGCGGCCAGTTCGGCGTTCTCGGCGTTGTCGGGATGCGGGAGCCACTCCTCACCCACTGGGAGGTAGCGCGTCGCCAACTCGATCAGCGGGCCGTGCGCCACATCGGGAGGCAGGAAGTTCCAGCGCAGCCACGGCTGGGTGTTGGGGTGGCTGGCCTCGTCCAGCACCAGCGGCAGGCCGGCGTCGCGCACGCGCTCGATCATGCCGTCGAAGTCGTCTGAGCAGAAGGCCAAGTGGTGCACGTACTCGCCGCGCCGTTCCAGCACCTTGTCGGGCCAGTGGCCCGGCTCGGCGGGCGACCACAACTGGATGGAGACTCCGCGGGGATCGGGGTTCTGGAACGTCAGCCAGCGCATGGGCGTGCCGTCGACCTCGTCGAGGCCCTCGCCACGGGTGATCTGCATGGTGTGGCCCGGCGAGAGGGCATCGAGGATGCGCGTCCAGTCGGCCTCGGCCGCATCGAGGTCCTTGACCAGCAGCGAGATGTGGTCCAGGTGGATGCCCATTGATTCTCCTTGGTTGGTTGAGGCTACGGGCCGGGTACGGCGGGATGCCGGGCCCGGTCGGGGACGCCGGTGGCCGTCGGCGGGAGCGTCTGGCGAAATCGCTCCGCCGGCCGCCCCCCGGCGTCCCCTCCCTCGGTTGTTCGTGCCTGTCCAGGCGGGCCGGCGGTGGCGGTTAGACGCGCTCGAGGATGGTGGCGTTGGAGAGGCCACCGCCCTCGCACATCGTCTGCAGCCCGAGGCAAGCCCCGCTGCGCTGCATCTCGTGCACCAGCGTGGTCATGATGCGTGCTCCGCTGGCCCCCAGCGGGTGGCCGAGCGCGATGGCTCCGCCGTTGACGTTCACCCGGTCCGGGTCGACGCCGACCTCGGCCTGCCAGGCGAGGACCACCGAGGCGAAGGCCTCGTTGCACTCGAACAGGTCGATGTCGTCGATGCCCAGTCCGGCGCGCTTGAGTGCCATCTGGGTGGCGGGAATTGGTCCGGTGAGGATCAGCACGGGGTCGCTGCCGGTGACGGCCATTGTGTGCACCTTGGCGACGGGCGTCAGGCCATACCGCTCGACGGCGGCAGCCGAGGCGACGAGCAGGGCCGCGGCCCCATCGGTGATCTGGCTGGACATGGCTGCGGTCAGCGGGCCGAACTCGCTGAACGGCTTCAGCGTGGCCATCTTCTCCATGGAGGTGTTCGGGCGGATGCCCTCGTCGCGGGCGCATTCCCCCACCGGCAGCACCTGGGAATCGAAGCGGCCCTCCTCCCAGGCTCGGTGAGCCTTGCGGTGGCTGCGCAGGGCGAGGCCGTTCATGTCCTCGCCTGTGATCCCCCAGCGCTCGGCGATCAGGTTGCCGCCGCGGAACTGGTGGATCAACTCGTCGCTGAAGCGCTCTTCCCAGCCGGGGGCGTCGAACGGGTAGCCCATGCCGAGATCGGGTCCCACGTCGCCCTGGCTGTTGAGCTTGACGAGGCTCATGACCTCGGTACCGCCGGCGACGACCATGTCCATCGTGCCCGACATGACCGCCTGCGCGGCGAAGTGCACGGCCTGCTGCGAGGAGCCGCATTGGCGGTCGATCGTGACCGCGGGGACATGCTCGGGGAACCCCGCCACGAGTGCGCAGTTGCGGCCCAGATTGAAGGCCTGCGCGCCGATCTGGCCGACACAGCCCCAGATGATGTCGTCCACCTCGCCAGGATCGATGCCGGTGCGGTCGACGAGCCCGCGCAACACGTGCGCGCCGAGATCCACCGGATGCACGCCACTCAACCCGCCGCCGAAGCGGCCCATCGGGGTCCGCACCCCGTCGATGATGTACGCCTCGGTCATGACCTGCTCCTCCGATCGCTCCCCGCCACGGGCATCGGTCACGCTACCGGCGACCTCCCAACGGCGGGCGGGTCGGGCGGGTCGGGCGGCAACCGCCGTCAGCCCGCCGCTGCGTCCGGTGCAGGTCCGGTCTCGGGCGGAGTGTCCTCGGCAAGCCGGTACCAGCCCGAGGCGAAGAGGAGGCCGTCGTGGCGGACAACCCAGGTGTGCTTGCGCTCGGGCTCTCCGGTCTCGGGGTGGGTGAAGTAATAGTCCACCCACCTGCCGTCCTCGGTGGCGGCGAGGAGATCGGGCCCGTAGAGCCTGCCGTTGAGGTCGGTTGCGGCCGCCCTGTCCGTGCCGACGATGTCCGGCCGGGTCGGGTGGGCGATGGATATCCCGGCCTCGTCGATCATGAACACGTACCACTGGCCGTCGACGCTCTCGGGCGAGTTGTGGTAGGCGACGCTGGCTTCACGCCCCTCGGCCTCGTAGCGGTCGATGGCCTGCTGCACGACGTACTGGGTATAGGTGGCCACGTCCGACCGGGCGAGAGCCTCGTCGGACTCGTCGAGGTCATACCAGCCCGAGGCAAAGAAGAGCCCGTCGTGACGCACCACCCAGGCGTGCTTCTGGGCAGGCTGGCCGGTGTCGGGGTGGTTGAAGAAGTAGTCGACCCAGCGGCCCCCCTCGTCGGCGGCGACGATCTCCCGGCCGTACGCGTTGCCGTAGACGTCGCGGCGCTCGGCCGTGCTGGTGCCGATGAGGTCCGGTCGCGTGGGGTGCGCGATCAGGATCCCGTCGCCGTTGACGATGAACACGTACCACTGGCCGTCCACGGTGACAGGATCGCTCTGACGGGCGATGGCGGCGGCTCGCCCCGCGGCGTCGTAGTAGTCGACGGCCTGCTGCACCACGTACTGGGTGTACGCAGCAGCATCGGACCGTGGTGGCGCCTGCGCCGACGCCTCCTCGGTGGCCGAGCCGCCCTCGTCGCCGTCGCCGTCGCCGCCGGCAGCGGACGCCGGCGCCGCCAGAGTGACGACGGCGACGAGCGCCGCTACCCGTACCGTTTGACGCAAGATCCTCACGACAACTCCGTGACCCTCCGGTGCCCGCCCCTCCGAACACCTCATTCCGCTCAAGAACGACCTGTTCACCCTAGCTGTGCACCCTCCATCGGCGTAGGAGCGAAGCCACGCGCCCGCTGGCCGCCGGGAGGTGCCGAGGGACCCCCAAGAGCCCCGTGTTCATCGTTCGCCGCCGACCAGGGAGTGCATTTAGATAACAGGTCACATCTTGAAATATATGCTGTTACACAATAAGCACGGTCTCCAAGTGATGCCCCGCCGTGCGTTGATCCTGCCGCGAACGCCCCGTCGGACGCCTTGTAGACGGACTGTTTACGAATAGACGCAATCGTTGACAGCTGTCCGACAGACGTATACTGAGGATACACGCTGGTACGGGAGGTCGTGAGAATGACGGGACATGTTGGCGATTCCGACATTGACCGCGACGTCGAGGAACTCCACGCGAGCCGAGACGATCCCGACGAATGGGACGACGAGACGGCTGAGATCCACGTCCGGCCGATGACGACGAGCGTGGTGTCGTTCCGGATGCCGCACGACGACTTGAACAGGCTGCAGAGCATCTCCAGGGCACGGGGCGAGAGCATCTCCGATTTCGTGCGCGACTCGATCCGGGTTCGTATCGGCCACCTATCCGACGCCGGCGCCGCGGACAGCGGCGAGCGCGTTGCCGCGGCAGCGGGCACGCCGGAACTCGAAGCGATCGCCCGCATCGACGGCGTCGAGGTGTCTGACATCATCCGGACCGCTCTGATGTCCCACGTCTCAGCGCGACGGCGCGACCCCGCATTTCAGGCACGACTCCGCCAGGAGCAGGATCTGCTCCGCTCGCTCACCGGATGAGCCGCCTTCAGCAACGCCGCTCGACAGTCTCCTAGGGTGAGGAAATGAGCGCCGTCGAGGAGTTGGTGGAGAGTCTGGACTTCTACGATCCCGCGTTTCTTGCCGATCCGTATCCGGCGCTGGGTCGGGTGCGGGAGGCGACACCGGTCTTTCGCAACCCCCAGACCGGCGTGTGGATGCTCACCCGGTTCTCCGACGTGTACGAGACGCTGCGGGACCGCCGGCTGGGACGCGCCTTCGACCACCTGTACAGCCGCGAGGAGTTGGGCCGACCCGAGCCGGACTCCCGCTGGGCCAGGTTCCATCAGCACGAGAAGTGGTCGCTGCTGAGCCTCGAGCCACCCGACCACACTCGCATCCGCAAGCTGGTCTCCAAGGTGTTCACACCCCGCTCGGTCACTGCGCTGGCGCCGGTCGTCGCCGGAATCTCCCAGGAGTTGATCGACCGCTGCCGGGAGATGGGCACCTTCGACCTGCTCGCCGACTACTCCCAGCTCTACTCCGTGGCCGTCGTCGCCGAGGTGCTGGGCGTGCCCCGGTCCGACACGCAGGCCCTGCTGGACTGGTCGCACGCCATCGTCAAGATGTACGAGTTGTCGTCGTCGGACGACGTGAAGATGCGGGCCGAGGTGGCGGCGGGTGAGTACATCGACTACACGCAGGCGCTCATCGACGACAAGCGCCGCACGCCCGACGATCGCCTGGTGTCGAAGCTGGTGCAGGTCTCCGACGGCGGCGACCGGCTGAGCACCGATGAGGTCATCTGCACGACGATGGTGCTGATGGAGGCGGGCCACGAGGCCACCGTCAACACCATGGGCAACGGGATGAAGGCGCTGATGACCCATCGAGACCAGTGGCGGCGACTCGTCACGGGCGAGGTGGACGCCGCCACCGCGGTGGAGGAACTGCTGCGCTGGGACTCGCCGCTGCAGATGTTCGAGCGCTGGGTGCTGGAGCCCGGCACCGAGATCGCAGGTCAGCCGATGGCCGTTGGCGAGGAGGTGGCCATGCTCTTCGGGTCGGCCCAGCGCGACCCGCGCCGCTTCGACGACCCCGACCGCTTCGATATCGGCCGCGGCGACCCGGCGCACATCGGCTTCGGCGGCGGCATCCATTTCTGTGTGGGCGCCGCACTCGCCCGCCACGAACTGGCGGTCGCTCTCGCCGACCTCGTCGCCAACTTCCCCGACGTCGAACTGGCCGCCGAGCCGGTGAACCACCCCACGTTCGTGATCCGCGGGCTGACCGCACTGAGCCTGACGGTCAACCAGTAAGCAGCCGTCGCGCCAGATCCCGCGCCTCGTCCAGGTTCTCGACGAAGTGGTCCTCGGACACGTCGCGGAGCACGCCGAGCCCTACGAGACACGTCGCAGGCTGACCCGAGAGGCCCAGGACGATCGTCTCGGTGTTCTGCTCGGCGGCAACCTCCACCATGTGCTCGACGACGAGTGCGGCGCTGTCGTCGACGTACAAGGTGTCGGAGAAATCCAGAATGACGACGTCGTGATCCCGGATGTCCGCGCCGATGGTGTCGATCAGAATGCGGGATGACGCCACGGTGAAGCTTCCCTTGAGCGCCACCAGGCCGACACGTGCCGCGAACTGGTCGTCTTGTGTCTGCTCCGGATCGGAGCCGGAACCGAGGAACGTCCTGTCCAGCAGTGGCACGGATATCACACGGTCCAGTTCCAGCCGCTCCAACTGCTTGGAAGCGGTCAAAGTGGCAACGATCAGGCCCACCCCAACGGCCACGACCAGATCGAAGAGAGTCGCCACTACGAGCGTGGCCACCATGATGGCAAGGTGCTCCCGTTGGACGCGGTGAACCCGCATCATGAAGCGCCAGTCGATGAAGTCCCAGCCGATCTTCACGAGAATGCCCGCCACCACGGCGAGGGGAATCGACTCCGCGTACTGGCCGAGGCCCAGGACCAGCCCCAGCAGGATGGCCGCGTACACCACTCCGGAGACCCTGCTCCGTGCGCCGGCGCGAATGCTCGGGATCGTGCAGAACGATCCTCCTCCGGGCACCCCACCGACCAGGCCGGTGGCGATGGTTCCGATCCCCTGGGCCAGCATGTCGCGGTTCGAGGTCTCCGGCTGGCGGATCATCGATCGGACGACGACCGCCGTGAACAGGGTGTCGAGCGAACCGATGATTGCGATGACCACTGCCGGCTGGACCGCGTGACCCACCGCAACGAGGGAGAGATCCGGCATGTGCAGGTCCGGCAGGCCCCTCGGCATGTCCACCACGACCGGAACGTCGCTCAGCCACAGCGCACTCAAGGCCGTTCCGGCGATCAGGGCCACCGCGGCCGAGGGAACGAAGTGTCGAAGCCGGCGCGGCCAGGAGGCCGCCACTGCGAGCGTGAAGGCGGCGACGATCAGCGCCTCGACGTTGACGTCCGCCACCACTTCGGGCCACGCCCGGATCGTGTCCACGAGACCGCCCGTAGCTGCCGGCAGCCCCGCAAAGGGGCGGGACTGGAGAACGATGATGATGAGGCCGACACCGGTGAGGACCCCGGAGACCACCGAGTACGGCGTGTACGAGACGTATCGGCCGACGCGCAGGGTCCCCAGCGCGATCTGTAACAGGCCCGCCAGCAGGGTGATCGTGACCACCTCGGCGAGGCTGTGCCCCTGGTTGGCGATCACGACCGTCAGCGTGATCGCCAGCGGCGCCGTGGGACCCGAGATCATCGTGCGCGTCCCCCCGACGAGTGCGACGACGAACCCCAGGACGATGGCGCCGTACAGACCCGCGATCGCACCTAATCCGGACGCCACTCCGTAGGCCAGTGCCAGAGGCAACATCACCAGCGCGGCCGTGAAGCCGCCGGAGACGTCGCCGAGGAGCGCGCGAATGCTGTAGCCGCTCCCGTTCACCGCCCTGAACCCTGAATTCGTTGACCTCGTACCGTCAGAGTCCACCGCCCTGCAACCAAGGCGCAATGAACTGAACCCGCGCCGACGGCGTGAACATAGCGGTCGTTGACACTATTCGGCCAACCCAAGGGACGTGCTCAGTCATCAGGCAGACCGCCGGTGTGGCTCAGGCGTCGGCCACGACGGAAGAGCGAGAGTTTGGGGCGCTCGGGCGGAGGTCGGATCGATGACGCAGGCGGGAGCCGGACTCGCTACCGGCGGCCCCCGCCCGGACGGTCAGCGATCAGGTTGTGCCGGCGGTTGGCTCGAAGCGGTGGGCCTCGAGGTCGCCGCGGCTGATCCACTCGATGGTGCGGGCGTGGGTGGCCTCCAGGATGACAGGCGGCGCCGCACCGGCTTCGAGCGCCTCGGCCCAGCGCGAGGCGCACAGGCACCAGCGGTCGCCGGGACTGAGCCCTTCGAAGCCGAACTCGGGGCGGGGCGTCGACAGGTCGTTGCCCACCGAGGCCGAGTACTCCAAGAACTCCTCGGTCAGCACGGCGCACACGGTGTGCACGCCGAAGTCATTGGCGTCGGTGTTACAGCATCCGTCGCGGAACCAGCCCGTAATCGGGTCGTACGAGCAGGGCTGCAGTTCCTCGCCGAGGACGCTCTGGGGCATGCGCTCAGTCTGCCAGACAGGTGGTGGCACGGCGAGGCGTCGGTCAGCGGGCAGCGGCCGGCGGCCGGCGAAGCGCCTGCAGCGGAGTGCGGGGGGCGTTGCCTACCGGCTTCGATCGAGGGGAGTGTGGGGCGCAAGCGGACCCGGCCGGCGGCGGACTCGACGGGGTCGGTGACTTCAGTGGCGGAAGGCGCGGCGGCCGGTGAACACCATCGCCATGCCGCTGTGGTTGGCGACCTCGATCACCTCGGCGTCTCGCACCGAGCCGCCGGGTTGGACGACTGCGCTGCAGCCCGCCTCCACAGCGCCGTCGAGGCCGTCGGCGAAGGGGAAGAAGGCGTCGCTGGCATAGGCGCCGCCGCGGCCGCGGTCGCCGGCCTTGGCCGCGGCAATGCGACCGGCGTCGCGGCGGTTCTGCTGCCCCGCGCCGATCCCCACGGCACAGCGATCCTTCGCCACGACGATGGCGTTGGAACTCACCGCGGCGACGACTCGCCAGGCGAAGACCATGTCGCGCCACTCGGTATCGCTGGGCCGGCGCTCGGTCACCACCTTCCAGCCGTCGGGGGCGTCGGGGGCGTCGGGGGCGTCGGGGGCGTCGGGGGCGTCGGGCGGATCTACCACGCAGTCATCGACGCCGGCGGCGGAGACAGCGCCGAGGCCACTCCCGGCAGGGCCCGAAGCTGCGGCGGGAGCGGTCTGCACCAGGAGCGAGTCTCCCAGCGAGCGGAGCTGGAGTGCGGGCGCCTCCGGGGTGTTGGCCTGCAGGATGCGCAGGTTGGGTTTGGCCTGCAGCCGCTCGAGCGCCTCGGCGTCGTAGTCGGGCGCCACGATCACCTCAGTGAAGACCTCGGCCAGCGACGCCGCCAATTCCGCCGTGACGGTCCGGTTGAGCGCCACGACGCCCCCGAACGCCGACACAGGATCGCAGGCGTGCGCCCGACGGTATGCCTCGGCGATGTCGGCGTGCCCGGCGGCTCCGCACGGGTTGGCGTGCTTCACCACCACCGCAGCCGGGTCGGGGCCGAGGGTGTGTGCCAGGCGCCAGGCGGCGTCGGTGTCGTAGACGTTGAGGTACGACAGCTGCTTGCCGCCGAGCTGTGCCGCCGTGTCCCACCAACTCGCCGCATCACCCAGCCGGTACCGCGCGGCCACCTGGTCGGGGTTCTCGCCGTAGCGCAGCACCTCTGCCCGCCGGAGCCACAGGAACAGCGACGGCGGGAGTGATTCCGACGCGGGCTCGGCGGCAGCCACGGGACCGGGCTCGGCTTCATCCACCGCCTCCGGTGCGCCGGCGTCCAACCAGGTGACGATCGCCGCGTCGTAGGCCGAGCAATGGGCGAACGCCTTCCGCGCCAGGCGCCGCCGCAGCGACTCGCTGAGAGCGCGCCCTGCCTCCAACTCCTCGAGGACGGCGCCGTAGTCGGCCGGGTCCACCACGACACCGACATGGGCATGGTTCTTGGCAGCAGCGCGCACCATGGCAGGGCCCCCGATGTCGATCATCTCGATCGAGGGCGCCTTGCCGAACGGGTAGAGGTTGCACGCGACCAGGTCGATGGGCTCCGCGCCGGCCGCAGCCAGGTCGGCGAGGTGTTCCGGCTTCGAGCGGTCGGCCAGGATGCCCCCGTGCACGATCGGATGGACCGTCTTCACACGCCCGTCGAGCATCTCCGGCGCGCCGGTCACCTCGGCCACCTCGGTCACGTCCACACCGCCACCCCGAAGCGCGGCAGCCGTCCCCCCGCTGGAGATGATCTCCCAACCGAGAGTGACGAGCCGCCGTGCCAGCTCCACAGCACCCGAACGGTCCGAAACCGAGATCAGCGCACGCACACCCCCCATTATCGGCCGCTCAGCGCGCCAACCAGCGCTCTGCAGGGACAGGCAATGCCGCTTGCCAGTGGATTCCGGCCTTCGCCGGAATGACGGAATGGCGACCGGGCAGAGCTAGAGCGAGGCGACGACCTCGGCCATGAGTTCGCCGGCTTCGGTGGGGTTGCTGCCGACGCGGACGCCGGCGGCGCTGAGGGCCTCCACCTTGGCAGCGGCCGTACCCCGGCCACCTGAGACGATGGCACCGGCGTGGCCCATCTTCTTGCCCGGCGGGGCGGTCATGCCGGCGATGTACGCCACGACCGGCTTGGAGACCCGCTCGGCGATGAACTCCGCCGCCTCCTCCTCGGCCGACCCGCCGATCTCGCCGATCAGCATCACGGCCTCGGTCTCGGGGTCGGCCTCGAAGGCGGCCAGGCAATCGATGAAGTTGGTGCCCGGCACCGGGTCGCCGCCGATGCCGACGCAGGTCGTGCAGCCGATGCCCTTCTCCTTGAGCTCGTGCAGCGCCTGGTAGGTGAGGGTGCCCGAGCGGCTGACGATTCCTACCGGGCCGCCGGGTTGGGCAATGTGCCCGGCGGTGATGCCGATGTTGCAGCTGCCGGGGGTGATGACGCCGGGGCAGTTGGGGCCGAGCAGGCGTACGCCGGGGTGGTGGCGCTGCAGCAGGGCGAACGTGCGGGCTTCGTCGTGCATGGGGACGCCCTCGGTGATCACGACGACGAAGCGCACGCCCCCTTCGGCGGCTTCGAGAACCGCGTCCGCCACGCGGGGGGCGGGAACGAAGATGCACGAGGCGTCGGCGCCGGTGGCCTCCACGGCGTCGCCGACGGTGGCGAAGATGGGTACGCCGTCCACGTCACTGCCCGCCTTGGTGGGATGGGTGCCGGCCACGACCTGCGTGCCGTAGTCGCGGTTCAGCAGGCCGTAGTAGCGCCCGGCGGCACCGGTGAGCCCCTGGTACACCACCCGGGTGTTCTCGTCGACGAAGATGCTCACGACCGGTCCTCCCCGGATCCGTCGGCGGCCGCCGCTGACTCGCCGGTGCCGACCGACGCGGCGGCTGTCACTGCCATGCGAGCCGCCTCGACCATGTCGGGGGCGAGGCGCAGGCTCTCCGATAGGTGTGGCTGGAGTATCCGCCGGCCCTCGGCGGCGTTGGTGCCGTCGAGTCGCATGATGATGGGCGAGGAGATGTCGACCCTGCTGAGCGCCTCGACGATCCCGCGGGCCACCTCCTCACCCTTGGTGATCCCGCCGAAGACGTTGATGAAGATGGACCGCACCGAGGGGTCGCCGTCGACCACCTCGAGGGCGGCGGACATCAGGTCGGCGTTGGCGCCGCCGCCGATGTCCAGGAAGTTGGCGGGTGTGCCGCCCGCCTCGGCAACGATGTCCACCGTGGCCATGGCCAGCCCGGCGCCGTTGGCGATCACGCCGACTGTGCCGTCGAGTCCCACGTACTGCAGCCCCCTGGCGTGGGCGACCTGCTCGCGCTCGTCGCGCTCGACGGTCTCGTCGTAGGCCGCGTAGTCCCGGTGGCGGAAGACGGCGTTGTCGTCGAGGGTGACCTTGGCGTCCAGAACCGCCAGGCGGCCGTCGCCGGTGACGATCAGCGGGTTGATCTCCACGAGGTCGGCGTCGCCGTCGACGTAGGCGCGGTACAGCAACCCCAGCAACTCGACGGCCTGCTCGGTGACCGCCGGGTTCAGCCTGGCTTCGTTCACCCACCGGCGGCAGGCCTCGGCGGTCAGGCCCTCGGTGGGGTCGATGTGGATGCGGGCGATGGCCTCGGGTGCGGTGGCGGCCACCTCCTCGATGTCGACGCCTCCCTGCGCCGACAGCATCCCGAGGTGGGCGCGCGCTGAGCGGTCGAGTGTGAAGCCGGCGTAGTACTCCTCGGCGATGTCGGCGGCCTTCTCGATCCACACGCGCCCCACGACGTGGCCGCGGATGTCGAGCCCGAGAATGGCGGCAGCGTGGCGGCGCACCTCGTCGGTGTCGCCCGCCACTTTGATACCCCCGGCCTTTCCCCGCCCTCCGACGTGCACCTGTGCCTTCACGACCACGGGGTAGCCGATGCGCTCGGCCGCGGCGACCGCCTCGTCGGGGCTGAACGCCACCTCACCGGGCGACGTGGGCAATCCGAAGGAGGCGAAGAACTCCTTGCCCTGATGTTCGAGTAGGTCCACGTGCCGCCTCCGAGCGAAACCGCCGCCGTCCAGCGGGCGAGCCTAGGCGAACCGGCGCTGGGAACCTCCCTGCGTCAGGCCCCACGACGCCCCCGGCGCCGGGAAACCGCAGGCAGCGGTCGTCTACACTGAGGTCGTGGCAGCCTGGACGACGCCGGAGTACCACCCTGCCTTCGAGGAGTACTGCGAGACGATCTTCGAGTTGGCCGAGGATGACCTCGACGTCATCCAGGCGCGAATCGCCGATCGCATGGGCATCTCACGCCCGGCGGTGTCGGAGATGATCCGGCGGATGCAGGATCAGGGCCTTCTGGAGCACGGCCGCCGCATCAAGCTCACCGACGACGGCATGGACCTGGCGCAGCAAGTGGTGCGGCGCCACCGCCTGGCCGAACGGTTCCTCACCGACATGCTGGGTCTCTCCTGGGCGGAAGCGCACGCCGAGGCCGGCAAATGGGAGCACGTCCTGTCGCCGCGCGTGGAGGAGGCCATGAGCAAACTCCTCGGCCACCCCACGACCTGCCCGCACGGCAACCCCATCCCGGGCTCGGACTACGCCGCGCCCGACAGCGTGGCGCTGAGCAACCTGGAGGAGGGGCGGCAATTCGTGGTGTCCCGGATTACCGAGGAACTCGAGTTCGCCGAGGGCGTGCTGGACTTCCTGGAGGACTCGTCGATGTGTCCCGGCAACAGCGGGACCGTGATGACCAGCTCTCCCGACGGGTCGACCACCGTGAGCATCGACGGCGAGCCCGTGGACGTCGACGGCTTCACGAGCGAGCGCGTCCTCGTCCTGCCAGTGTCCGCCGGCACCTGACAGCAGCCCTCCCGCACGGTGCGGTCCGCCGGGGCCGCCGACCTGCGAAGGTGCCCCACGTGGCGGCGCTGCTCAGGCCAGTTCGGAGCGGCGCAGCACCAGGCGCCAGGTCAGAAGTCCGGCAGCCCCGACGAGCACCAGCGACTCCACGCCGGCCTGCGCCAGGTAGAGAGATTCGGTGGAATTCCAGATGTCCGCCGACAGCATCGGCAGGTTCGTGGGACGCAGCAGCAGCGTGAGCGGCAACTCCTTCATGACAGACAGGAACACCAGGCCGCCGGCGGCCAGCAACCCCGGTGCCATCAGCGGCAACTCGACGGTCCTGAAACGGCGCCAGCGGTGGGCGCCGAGCATGCGGGCGCTCTCACTCAGCCGCTTCGGGACGGCCCCGACGGCCACCCGCCCGGCTCCGGCAGCCTGTGCTCCGAACAGCAGCACGTACCCCGCCAGCAGGAGCGGCAGGGTCTGGTAGACGCGTTCGGCGAACGGCACCTGCAGCGCCCAGAAGACCAGCGCCAGAGCGACCACGACTCCCGGCAGGGCGAAACCGGCTGTCACGACCAGGTTCGTAGCGTGGGTGGTGGGTGCCGGGCGGTGGACCAGCAGCCACGACAGCGGCAGCATCACCAGGACCGTCACGACGGCAGCGAGGGCGCTGACCGCCACGGTGGATGCGACCGAGGTGGCCAGACCTGCACCGTCGAGGGCAACGACACCGGTGCGGCGGTCGGGGTTGGCGATCCCGCGGCCGGCCCAGTAGCCGAGCGTCGCAAGCGGCGCCACAAGTGCCAGCAGCAGGAACCCCGCGACTCCGCCTGACGTGGCCCAGCGCCACCGACCGAGGTCCAGCACCGGCGGGTGCCGGTCCGACGTGGAGGGGAAACGGTCGCGGTGGCGCCTGGCGACGAGCCGCTCGGCTGCCACCACACCCAGCGCCACGACGCCGAGGAGGAGCCCGTGCGAGACCGAGGTGGCGCGGTCGAACAGCCTGTTGGCATAGACCGAGCGGGTCAGCGTCTCGTAGCGCAGCAGGTCCACCGCGCCGAAGTCCGACAGCGTGTACAGGAACACGAGCAGCCCGCCGGTGGAGACCGCCGGGAGCGCGGCCGGCAGGGTCACCGTGACGAACACCGAGGCCGGCCTGCGACCCAGGACCCGGGCGGCCTCCTCGTAGGCGGGGTCCAGGTGCCGCAGCCGCGCACGCGTGGGTAGGTAGACGTAGGGATACGTGAACAGCGTGAGCACCAGCCAGGCGGCCCAGAACCCGCTGAGCCGGGGCAGGGCGCCGACGCCCAGCGGCGAGAGGATGCGCTCGGCGAGGCCGCCGCGGGCCAGCAACCCGATGAGAGCGGTCGCACCCACGAAGGACGGGAACACCAGCGGCAGGGGCGCCAGCACCGACCACAGCCGCCGGCCGGGCACGTCGAGACGGACTGTGACCCACGCCAGGGCCGTGCCCACGATCATCGCCGCGGCCGTCACCGCCGTGGCCAACAGGAGCGAGCGACCGAGAGGCGCCCACGTGTCCCGCTCGCCGAGTGCTCCGAGAACATCGGAACTCAGGCGGATGTTCTCGTAGGCGAGATACCCCAGCGGCGCTGCGAAGAAGGCTGCCAGCGGGGCGTCCCGGAACCACTCCGACAGCAGAGCCTGCCTCCGGCGGCGTGCGGGCGGTGTGCTGCTCCGGCTAGCGCCCCTGATCGTCTGTTGCCCTGCCATTGCGCCGGCGAGTCCCGTTGCGAGCCAGTTCGGCCATCGCCGCAGCGCCGTACGCCATGGTGGGCGGACCGTCGTAGGAGACCCGAACCTCGTCGCCGACTTGCAGTCGCGGCATCCGGCCGCTGCGAGCGAGGAGCAGGGCATCGCCCAGGCGCACCTTGCACTCGGTGGCGTGCCCGTAGTAGCGCAACTCCTCGACGCGGCCCGTCGCCCCCTCGCCGTCGCAGGTCGCGGTCTCGAGGCGCAGATGGGATGGCCGCACCAGCACCGATACCTCACCGCTGCAATGGCCGTGCACCGCCACCGTCCCGAGGGCGGTCACCGCACCTGCGCCGACACCGCTCCCCGCCACGAAGTTGACGTCGCCCACGAACGACGCCACCCACGGCGTCAGAGGTCGCGCGTACACCTCGTCGGGCGTGCCTCGCTGGCGGATCCTCCCGCCGACCATGACCGCCACCTCGTCACCCATGACGAAGGCCTCGTCCTGATCGTGCGTGACGATCACCGCCGTTGCTCCGAGCGACTTCAGCAGCGCCCGCACCTCACGCTGCAGGTCCACACGCAGGTTCGAGTCGAGCCCCTGGAAGGGCTCGTCGAGCAGCAGGACGCGCGGCCGGGGAGCGAGGGCGCGGGCCAGAGCCACCCGCTGCTGCTGGCCTCCCGACAGCGTGTCGGGCATCCGCCCCTCGAACGAAGCCAGGTCGACGAGGTCCAGGACCTCGGCCACCCGCTGAGCGCGCTCGGCCGAGCGGGCCAAGCCGTAGCCCACGTTCGCACCCACCGTGAGGTGCGGGAAGAGCGAGCGCTCCTGGCCGAGCAGGCCGATGCGCCGGAGCTCCGGGGCAACGTGGATGCCGTCGCCGGTGAGGAGGCGGCCGCCCAGCCGCACCTCGCCGTCGTCGGCGGTCTCCAGCCCGGCGACGACGCGCATGAGTGTCGTTTTGCCGCAGCCGCTGGGCCCCAGCAGCGCCATCGTGCGGCCACTCTCGACGGCGAGGTCGGCACCCCGCAGCGCATCGGTTCCGGCAAAGGACTTGTGGGCCGCCGTGACTTGAAGATCCCGGAACGCTCCGAGGTGACCGCCGTTGTGCCTGCCGTTGCGGGAATGGCGGTCCGGGCGACCGGCGCCGAGGCGGCGGCGAGACACCCACCGGCGCGAGGCGCCGTTCGACGCCTCAAGGGCATTAGGCACGCCTAATACCCTAGTTCGTTAGGCAATGTTTACAACTCACGCACGGGAACACTCCGACACGGCCTCAGCGCATGATCCCGCTCTGGCGGATGAGCTCCTGGGTACGCGAGAGCCCTCCACCCAACTTGTCGAAGTCGATGGTGCCGGTGGCATCGCCGGCCCCAAGAGGTTCCAACTCCGCAGGTGGCTGCACTCCCGCCGCCAGCGGGTACTCGCGGGTCTCGGAGGCATAGAACTCCTGCGCCTCCCGCGAGAGCATGAACTCGAGGAACTCCTGCGCGGCGCCCGGCTGCTCAGCGGTATCCAGCACGGCTCCGGCGGTCACGATGAGCAGCGCGCCG
The DNA here is from genome assembly GCA_963668565.2 of Acidimicrobiales bacterium. GTDB lineage: Bacteria > Actinomycetota > Acidimicrobiia > Acidimicrobiales > CATQHL01 > VXNF01. Next base: position 1,364,346 of record CAXXMX010000010.1, on the reverse strand, counting down.
ACGTCGTCGGGATCGAAGTAGTGGTTGACGCCCGGCGCCTGCGGGTCCTCGGCGAGGAATTGCAGCAGGTAGTAGTGGTTGACGAGTCCCATGTCCACCTCCCCGCGGAGGACGGCGTCCACGATGGCTGAGTTCTTGGCGTAGTTGGGGGAGCCGTTGGCGGCCATGCCCTCCAGCCAGGCGAGCGTGGCCTCGTCACCGGACCTGAAGCGCATCTCCGTGATGAAGTCCTGGAAGGAGCTGTTGGCGGGTGCCACGCCGACACGTCCCTCGTAGCGGGGACCGGTCAGGTCGAGCACCGAGTCGGGGAGATCGGCCTCGTCGGTGAGGTCGGGGTTGTACACCAGCACGCGCTGGCGCCCGCTCAGTCCCACCCAGGTACCGGCGCCGGCACGGAAGCGCTCCGCGACGGCATCCAGCACGCTCGCCGCCAGCACCTGCAGGCGACCCTGCGTTGCCAGATAGCCCATGGCGCCGGGACTCTGGGAGATGAACACGTCGGCCGGCGAAGCGTCGCCCTCTGTCTCGATCAGCAGCGCCAGATCGGCGGACGAGCCGTAGCGCACCTCGACGGCGATGCCGGTCGCCGCCTCGAACCGCTCGACGAGCGGTCCGACGAGATCCTCGCTTCGTCCCGAGTAGACGGTGATGGGACCTTGGGGTTCAGGCGGCTCCGGCGCCGGCTCCGCCGCGGGCTCAGCGGGCGGAGTCGGGCCGGGGGAAGCCGAACTCCCGGATTCACCTTCGGACCCGCAGGAAGCGGCGGCGAGGCTCAGAATGCCAATCACCGCGAGCAGCCAGAGAGCACGGCCAGAACTGCGTGTGGCCCTGCTACCGGACTTCGTCATGATGTCTCCTTCAGACTCCAGAGTGCCTCGCGGGCCGTCTCCACCAAAAGTGTTAGGTGACCCTAACGGCGACTGTGAGATTAGGTAACCCTAACAAGTCGTGGGCCCAGCGTGGCGTGACCCGATCGCCGCGGCCGCCGCCTCCAGTTTCTCCGGCAGATCCTCGCTGGTGATCACGGTGAGGCGCCTTGTGGCTCGGCTCAGCGCCACGTACAGCAGCCGCATGCCGGCCGTGGAATCCGCCACGATGCGATGCGGCTCGACGACGATGGCGGCGTCGACTTCGAGGCCCTTGGCGGTGCGCACCGAGCAGACCGAAACCTGCATGGCCAGGGCGCGCCGGGAGGCCACGCCGTGCGCCAATCCGGCAGCAGTCAGCGCCTCGGACAGTTCCGCCTCGTGGTCCGCAGCGCAGATGACGGCCAGGTTGCCCGCCCCGATGTGCGCTAGTTCGCTGCGCACACTCGCCGCGACGGCGTCGCCGAGGGCGGCCCGATCGGCGGGCGGCACCCGCACGACCCGGGGAGGATCGCCGCCGGGGCGCGCCGCGCGCGGCGGCGCCAGATCGGTCAACTCCAGAGGCAGGCACGCCGCCGCGAACGTCATGATCGGCTGCGGGACGCGGTAGCCGATCGTCAACTCGGCGAAACGCGGCGGCGTCTCCGGTGAGGTCAACTCCACCACGCTCTCCCAGGAATTGTGTGCCCAGGCGCTGGTGGCCTGGGCTATGTCGCCGACCAGCGTGAGGGACCCGTTGAGCGAGCGCCGACCCACCATGCGCAACTGCATGGGTGAGAGATCCTGCGCCTCGTCCACCACGATGTGGCCGTACGTGCGGATCTCCCAGGCGGTGTCGTGGGGAGTCCGCGACCCCAGCAGCATGTGCGCCTCGTCCAGCACAGGCACGTCGTCGGTGGTCCAGATCACGTCGTCGGCGTGCGCCCGGCGTGGGCGGTACAGACCCTCCATCTCGGCCTCGCCGAACATACCGGCGGCGGCGCTTGCCAGCAGAGCCCGGCTGCCGTACAGGTCGTGCAGCAGTTGGGCGGGAGTGAGCACCGGCCACATCCAATCGAGGGCGCGGCGCACCTCCAGCGTCTCGCCAAGCGCATCGGCAAGGTCGGCAACCGCCAGTGGCCGCCGCACACTGCCGGCGAGAGCCTGGAAGAACGCCGCGACCACGAACCGGCGCCCCCCGTTGTGGGTGCGGGCACGGCGCCGGGCGCGGGCCACGATCGCCGCGCTCGCCTCCGTCGACAGCCGCAAGCGCTGCAGACCGTGGTCCATCACCAGGGGCTCGCGCAGTGGGCGCTGGCGCGTCCGCACCGCCCGGCGCAGGACATCGGCCATGCGGGCGTCGCCCTTCGTACGGGCGACCGGCTCGCTGTCGTCGCCCTTCACGACCACGTCATCGAGCAGGTCGCCAAGCGTCGCCAGCCGCACGCCGGCTTCGCCGAGGGAGGGCAGGATCTGCTCGACGTAGGTCAGGAAGACGGGATTCGGGCCGATCACGAGAACCCCCTGACCGGCCAGGGGGAACCGATGGGTGTAGATCAGGTAGGCGGCCCGGTGCAGCGCCACCACGGTCTTGCCGGTACCGGGCCCTCCCTGGACGATGAGAACACTCGATAGCGGGGCACGGATGACGTCGTCCTGCTCGGCCTGGATCGTGGCGGTGGCGTCGCCGATACGCCCGGTGCGAGGCGCCTCGAGGACTGCCTGCAGTGCCGGGTTCTCGAAGTCCCCGCCCTCGCTCGACACGTCGACATCATCGAGATCGAGCCCGTCCGGCGAGAAGTGCTCGTCGTCGAACCCCAGCAGGCGGCTGCCGCGGCTGACGAAGCGGCGGCGGCGGGCAAGGCCGAGAGGCTGGCGGCCGGTGGCCCGGAAGAACGGCTCAGCCACCGGTGCGCGCCAGTCGCACACCACCGCGGACTGGTCCTCGTCCCACACGCCGATCCGGCCGATGTAGAACGACTCGTCACCGTTGCCGTCGGCGGCCAGATCGATGCGCCCGAAGCAGAGCGAGCGACCCCCGAGTTCGAGCTGGCCGAGCCTCTGAAACACTCGATGCTCCAACACGTCGCGCTCGAAGCGGGCGGCGTGGGTGCCCTCGCGCCCCTGCGCCACGCGCTCCCAGAACTCGCGAACGCGCCGCCGGGTGGCCTCCAGGCAGGCGTGGGCACGGTCGACGTAGGCCTGCTCGGCCTCCAGTTCCGACATCGGGGCACCGATCTCGCTCACGCCGGACAAGAGATCCACCCTAGCGAGCCGAGCCGGGCCTCAGCACGCCGCGCCCGACCCCACCACGGTGGCCGGCGGCGCCGGTCCTCCGGCGACCGGGGCGCACCGGATGGGCACGTCTCGCGCACGGTCGGTACAGTCGGGCGCCGGCCGCCGAAGCGCATCCATCCGGGAGGGAACATGGCGATCAAGTTGTACGAGTTCCTCGACGTGTCGGGTGGTCTGCAGGCCGATCAGTTCGGGATCCGAGCGCGCCGCGAGTTGGCAAGCCTCGACGACCTCGACCCGCTCTACAAGCGGCTGCTGGACGAGCGAGTCGCCGCAGTCGTCAGCGTCATCGGCGCCGACGGCCGCCCGAGCCTCACGCCGATGTGGTTCGACTACGAGGGCGACAAGGTTCTCATCAACGTGGCCGAGCACCGCAAGAAGACGGCCTGGATTCGGGATAACCCCGAGGTGTCGCTGATCCTCATCAATCCGGAGAACCCGTACCACTGGGTCTCGATGAAGGTGACCGTCGAGCGGGAGATAGCCGAGGACGATCCTGCCGAGGGAGCCCGTGTGACGGACCAGGTGGACGGCATCTGGACGAAGTACACAGGCGCCGATCCGCCCTACGGTCTGCGCGACCCGTCGATCGACGAGCGCCGCGTGCTGTTCGAGTGCCGCGTGGACAAGGTCTCCACGTTCGGGCAGCCCTAGTTCCGCCCGGGCAGCCACCACCGAGCGAGGGCAACGGTGGCGGGGGCCGGCGCAGGCGGCGTCGGTAGTGTGACCTCCGTGGCGCGCACGCTTGCCGACTCCCGTTTCCTGAGGGCCTGCCGGGGGCTGCCGACCGATCGGACGCCGGTGTGGTTCATGCGCCAGGCCGGCCGCTCACTGCCCGAGTACCACCGCGCCCGCGGCGACACCACCCTCCTGGAGGCCGTCGAACGTCCGGACCTGGTCACCGAGCTGACACTGCAGCCGGTGCGGCGCTACGGCGTCGACGCGGCGGTGCTGTTCTCCGACATCGTGGTGCCGCTGAGGGCGACCGGCTTCGGGGTCGACATCGTGGCCGGCGTGGGGCCGGTGATAGAGCACCGCTTCGCCCGGCGCGCCGACCTGGGTCGCCTGCGGCCTCCCGACGGCGACGATCTGACCCACGTCACCGCCGCGGTCCGCCAGTTGGTCGACGAATTGGACGTGCCACTCATCGGCTTCGCCGGGGCTCCGTTCACGCTGGCCAGCTACCTGGTGGAGGGGGGACCCAGCCGGCACCACCTGCGCACCAAGGCGATGATGCTCGGCGACGAGCCGCTGTGGGTCGACCTCGTCGAGCGCCTGGCCGACGTGGCGATCGCCTCGCTGCGCCACCAGGTGGCCGCCGGAGCCGGCGCCGTACAGCTCTTCGACAGTTGGGCCGGGTGCCTGACGCCGGATCATTACCGGCGCTACGCCGCGCCGGCGAGCCGGCGCGTGCTGTCGGCGGTGGCCGAGATGGGCGTTCCCGCCATCCACTTCGGCGTGGGCACCGGCGAACTGCTGGAGGACATGGCCATCGGCGCCGACGTGGTCGGCATCGACTGGCGGGTGCCACTGAACGCCGCCCGGAGCAGGCTGGGCGACGGTGTGGCCGTGCAGGGCAACCTCGACCCGGCGGCCTGCCTGGCGCCCTGGGAGGCCACCGCCGGCGAGGCACGCGCCGTGCTGGGGGCGAACGGCGGGCGGCCCGGACATATCTTCAACCTGGGCCACGGCGTCCTACCCGAGACCGATCCGGCGACCCTGGAGCGGCTGGTCGAACTCGTGCACCGCGAGAGCCACGCCACAGGGCCGTGAGCGCGCCGGGCGCGCCACGGATCTGCGTGGTCGGCGCCGGGATCACCGGTCTGGCCGCCGCCTGGGAGGCGCACCGGTCGGCCCCCGACGCCCGAGTGGTGGTGCTCGAGGCGGCAGCGCGACCGGGTGGCGTCATCAGGACGTCGCCGTTCGCGGGGTGCGCGGTGGACGAGGGGGCGGACGCCTTTCTGGCCAGGGTCGACGACGCCACCGGGCTCTGCGCCGAGCTGGGGCTGGCCGATGACCTCGTGGCACCCGCCTCCGGGCACGCCTTCGTCCACCTCGATGGCGCGCTGGTGCCGCTGCCCCGGGCGCAGTTTCTCGGCGTGCCGCTGGATCCCGACGGCCTCGCCAGCGGGCTGCTGTCGCCGGCGGGCCGCGCCGCGCTGCGCGCCGACCTCAGCCGCACCGGCGAGGCGCCCGACGGCGCCGACTGCAGCATCGGGGCGCTCGTCCGCTCCCGGCTGGGCGACGAGGTTCTGGAGCGTCTGGTGGGGCCACTCGTGGGCTCCATCAACGCCGGTGACTGCGATCGGCTGAGCCTGCACGCTGCCGCACCGGCGCTGGCCGAGGCTGCGCGCCGCGACGCCAGCCTGATCCGGGCGCTGCGCCAGCGCGCCGCCACGAGCCCCGCCGGTGGGCCGGTCTTCTGGGGCCTGCGGGGCGGGATGGAACGCCTGACCGCCACCCTCGCCAGGCGGCTGGCGCCCGCCGTATCGCTCGGCGAGCCGGCGCTGGCCCTGCAGGTACGGGCGGGGAAGGCCGGTGAGCCAGAAATCCGCAGCGTGGACACACCGGACCGGTCGATCCGCTGCGACGCCGTGGTACTCGCCGTCGGGGCCCGCCAGAGCGCGCGGCTGGTGGAGCCCTGGGCGCCAGAGGCTGCGGTGCTGCTGGGACGCACCGGGGCCGCATCTGTGGCCATCGTCACGCTTGCCTACGAGGCGTCCGCCGTGCCCGGAGCGACCGCGGGTAGCGGGTTCCTCGTACCTCCGTCGGGCGGACTGGACATCACCGCCTGCTCGTGGGCCTCCACCAAGTGGGCGCACCTGCGGCCGCCGGGCGCCGGCGACTTCGGCGACTCCCTGGCCATCCTGCGCGTCTCGCTCGGCCGCCACGGCGACGACGCCATCGTCGGGGAGCCCGACGATGTGCTGATCGACGCCGCCCGGGCCGGTCTGGCGGCCACCATGGGGGCGGCGGCCGAACCGTCAGCGACCCGGGTCTCGCGCTGGCCGGACGCCTTCCCGCAGTACGCCGTGGGCCACGTCGCGCGCACCACCACCGTCGAGGAGACGCTGGGGGCGGCGGGGGTGTTCTGCGCCGGGGCGTCCTACCACGGCATCGGCATCCCGGCCTGCATCGGCAGCGGGCGGCGGGCGGCTCGGGCGGCGCTGGCGCGGAACCGGCCACCGTCATGAGCCAGAAGCCGGCTGGCGCTCCGCCCCGGCGGCGGGAACCGGCGCGGGAGCGCCGGTTCGGATCGCAGAAGGGGCGAATCGGCATTGCGACGGGATGCATCGCCGCCGGTGCCCTGATCTGCTTCTCGATGCCGCCGTGGGGGTTCTGGCCCCTGGCGATCCTGGGTGTCGCTGCCCTGGACCGTCTCCTGGCGGGCCAACCGGCGGTCCGCCGCCTGCGGCGCGGCTGGCTCACCACGGCGGCCTGGCTCTTGGGGGCCACGATCTGGATGTGGGACTTCACCCCCGCCGGCTACCTGGCGGCGAACCTCGTCTACTCGCTGATCTACGCGGTGGGTTTTGCCCTGACACCGCCCAACCGGGGCCGGCGCCCCGCCCTGGTGGGCTGGCTGGTGCTCGCCGGCTACCTGCGCTGGCGCTGGCCCTTCGGCGGGGTTCCCCTCGCCACGCTGGCACACAGCCAGGCCGACGGTCCGCTGGCGCCGGCGGCCCGCCTCGCCGGGTCTCTGACGCTGGTGATGCTGGTAGCGGTTGCCGGGGTGGCGCTGTCGGCGCTCGCCGAGCGGCGCTGGCGGTCGACGCTGACCGGCGCGTCGGTGATCGCCCTGGCCCTGGCGCTGGCGGCGGACGCGCCGCGGGGCACAAACACGGGAACCATCAGGGTCGCGGTGGTGCAGGGCGGGGGACCGCAGCGCACTCGTGCCACAGGCACCGACTTCGACGTGGTGATGCGGCGTCACCTCGACGCCACGGCCACCATCGCCCAGCCGGTCGACCTGATCCTCTGGCCCGAGAACGTGGTCAACGTGGACGGCAGGTTCGGTGACAGCCCCCAGCTGCCGCAGCTCGCCGCCGTGGCCAGGGACCGGGAGGCATGGTTCGTCGCCGGCGTGGTGGAGGACGGCGAGCCGGGCGAGTTCCTGAACTTCTCCGTGGCCTTCTCCCCCGACGGTGAGATCGTCGACCGCTACGACAAGGTGCGGCTCGTCCCGTTCGGCGAGTACGTGCCGCTGCGCCCGCTGTTCGACCGCCTCGTCGGCGGGCTCCTGCCGTCCAAGGACGCCCGCGCCGGCACCGGACCGGCGGTGCTGGACACCGACCTGGGCCGCTTCGGCGTGCTGATCTCCTGGGAGGTGTTCTTCGAGGACCGTGCCCGCGATGCCATCGGGAACGGCGGCACCGTCCTTTTGAACCCCACCAACGGCGCCTCCTACTGGCTCACCATCGTGCAGTCCCAACAGGTGGCCTCGTCGCGGCTCCGGGCCATCGAGACCGGGCGCTGGGTGCTGCAGTCGGCGCCCACCGGCTTCAGCGCGGTCGTGAACCCCGACGGCGAGATCCTGGCCCGCACCGGGATCAGCGAGCAGAAAGTGCTCGTCGCCGATGTGGCCACGCGCACCGGGCGGACATGGGCCCTGCGCGTCGGACCGTGGCCGCTGCTGGCGCTCGCGGCCATCGCCGTGCTGGCCGCCGGTATGACAGCCCGGAGGAACCGGCCTCCCGCGCTGGCACTGATCGATACCGCGCCCAGCGAGCTCGACCCACCCGGCCGCGCTCGGGCCATCGGGTCGTCCGTCGTTAGACTCCTGCGGCGGCGCTCCGCGGGCTCTCCAGGAGCGCTCCCTCGCATCCCATCACGACACCGGCCTCGCATTTGACCCTCACCCTTGACGCCAACCCGCCGACAACCGCCGATCCTCGCCCCGACGGCGATGCCCTCCGGATCGCCCTGCTGACCTATCGCGGCAAGCCGCATTGCGGTGGCCAGGGTGTCTACACACGTCAGCTGAGCAGGGCACTCGTGGATCTGGGTCACCACGTCGAGGTGTTCTCGGGGCAGCCCTATCCGGACCTGGACGAGCGCGTACCGCTGTGGCGGCTGCCCAGCCTCGACATCTTCAACGACCACTTCCCCGGCCGGAAACCCTCCTTCTGGGAAATCAACACGTTCGCCGACCGCCTGGAGATCCACTCCTACCGGTTCGGGACGTTCTCCGAACCCCTGGCGTTCAGCGTGCGGGCCTGGCAGGAGTTGCGCGGTCGCGCCGGCGACTTCGACCTGGTGCACGACAATCAATGCCTGGGCTACGGCCTGTGGGGTATCCGGCGGGCCGGTCTGCCGGTCATCGCCACGATTCACCATCCCATCACGGTGGACCGCCGGCTGGAAATGGCCAAGGCCCGCGACCGGTGGGAGCGCTTCGGCAAGTCGCGCTGGTACTCGTTCACGAAGATGCAGACCCGCGTGGCGCGCCACCTCCCGCGGGTGCTGACGGTGTCGGAATCGTCCAGGGAGGACATCTGCGGGGACCACCATGTGGCCGCCGACCGGATCGCCGTCGTGCCCGTGGGCGTGGACCCCGACGTGTTCCGGCCGCGACCGGACGTGCCGCGCCGCCGTGACCTGATCCTCACGACAGCCTCCGCCGACGTGGCCATGAAGGGCTTGCCGCACCTGCTGGAGGCGCTCCGGCGGCTGCGCGCGTCGGGGCGCGACGTCCGTCTCACCGTCATCGGCCGGCCCCGCGCCGGCAGCCCCACCGTCGAGATCATCGAACGCAACGGGCTCGCCGGCGCCGTGCGGTTCGTCTCGGACCTCAGCGAGGACGAGATCGTGGCGCTCTACGCCGAGGCCGCGGTGGCCGTCGTGCCGTCGCTCTACGAGGGATTCTCACTCCCCGCCATCGAGGCCATGAGTTGCGCCACCCCGCTCGTGACCACCACTGGGGGAGCCCTCCCCGAGGTGGTCGGCCCCGAGGGCGGCGCCGCGCTGCTGGTGCCGCCCGGAGACGGCGAGCCGCTGGCGCAGGCGCTCGGCAGGATCCTCGACGATACCGAACTGGGTGCCCGGCTCGGTCGAGCGGGCCGGCAACGGGTGCTCGACAACTGGAGTTGGCGTCACACAGCCGAGAGCACCGTCGAGCAGTACCGCATCCTGCTGGCCGGCTCGGCCCGGCGAGCCGTTCGCTGATCGTGGAGACCGTCGACTACCACCGCTTGGGCGTGGCGCCCGGCGACCGGTTGCTGGATCTGGGATGCGGGTTCGGGCGCCACGCCTACGGGGCGCTGCGCCGCGGCGCGGAGGTGGTGGCCTGCGATCTGGGACATGCGGAGTTGGCCGAGGTGCGCAGCATGGTCGCCGCCATGCGGGCCGCCGGTGAGGTCCCCGCAGGAGCCATCGGGAACGCGGTGGGCGCCGACGCCCGCCGCCTGCCCTTTGCCGACGGCGCCTTCGACCGGATCATCGCCGCGGAGATCCTCGAGCACATCGTCGACGACGGCGCCGCCGCTGTCGAACTGGCCCGCGTGCTGCGCCCGGGCGGCACGCTGGCGGTGACCCTGCCGTCCTGGCTGCCCGAGAAGGTGTGCTGGATGCTGTCGGAGGAGTACCACGCGCCCGCGGTGCCCGACGGCCACGTCCGCGTCTACTCGCTGCGCCGGCTGCGGGCGCTGTTGCGCTCGGCGGGGCTGGTTCCCGGGCGCAGCCACCGTGCGCATGCCCTGCACACGCCCTACTGGTGGCTGCGCTGCGCGGTCGGCCCCCGCAACGACGGTCACCGGCTCGTGCGGGCCTACCACCGCCTGCTCTGCTGGGAAATCGAGCGTCAACCTCGCCTGGCGCGGGTGGCGGAGTTGCTGCTGCGCCCCCTCATCGGCAAGAGCGTCGTGTTGTACGCCACAAAGGAGCCGCTGCCGGCGCCGGTGGCCGCGGCGGCATCGGCCGCTCCCCGTTCCCGGCGAGGCCGGCGGGGACATGGCGTCGCCGGGCTTCACGAGTCGAAGGAGGACACCCGTGTACTGCGTGAGGTGCCGGGGCTGCTGAGCCGGACGGACATCAGCACGATCTCCGACGGTATCGCCGAGTGGCAGCTGGACTCGGGCCTCATTCTCTGGTTCCCCGGCGGCCACGCAGACCCGTGGAACCACGTCGAGTGCGCCATGGCACTCGACGTCACCGGGAACCACCCCGCCGCCGAGCGGGCGTACGACTTCCTCGCCGGCGCCCAGCGACCCGACGGCTCGTGGCACCGCTACTACACCGCCGAGGGCGTGCAGGAGCACAAGCTGGACGCCAACTGCACGGCCTACGTGGCGTGCGGGGTGTGGCACCACTACGTGATGACCGGTGACCGCGGCTTCCTGGAGACCATGTGGGGCGTCGTGGAGGCTGCGGTCGAATTCGCGCTGGACCTGCAGCAGCCGCGGGGCGAGATCCTGTGGGCGCGCCGCTCCGACGGCACACCGTGGCCATTCGCGCTGCTCACCAGCTCTTGCAGCATCCACCACAGCCTGCGGGCCGCCTTGGCGGCGGCCACCGAACTTGGTCACGAACGTCCGCTATGGGAGTCGGGCGCCGCCCGCCTTAGCCAGGTGATCCGCCAGGTTCCGCATGCCTTCAGCCCGAAGGACCGCTTCGCTATGGACTGGTACTACCCGGTCCTGGCAGGGATCCTCGACGGCGCCGAGGCGCGCCGACGCCTGCTGGACCGCTGGGACACGTTCGTGCTGGAAGGTTGGGGAGTGCGCTGCGTGGCCGACCGCGACTGGGTGACGCCCGCCGAGTGCGCCGAGTGCGCCATGGCGTGCCTGGCGGCGGGCCTTACCGACGAGGCTTGGCAACTGTTCGAGTGGTCACAGCGCCAACGGGACACCGACGGGCGCTACTGGACGGGAACAGTGCTGCCCCAGGAGGACCGCTTCCCCGCGGCGGAGAAGGCCAGCTACACGGGGGCGGCCCAGTTGCTGGCCGCCGACGCCCTCACGGGTTCCAGCCCGGCTGCCGGCCTGTTCACCCGCGGTGCCGCCCTGCCGGCGGCGACGAAGGCCAGGTGATCGGTCCGCCCCCGCCGGGGCACCCGAGCACCTGATCGCCGGCCGCCGTCAGCCTGTCCGGCGCAGCACGCGCAGCGAACCGGTGCAGCCCGTCTCGCTGAACATTCCCGACGCCCGCGCCCGCAGATAGATCTCGTACGGCGGGCGCCCGCCGTCGGCAGGGTCGGGGAACACGTCGTGGATGGCAAGCACCCCTCCGGGTGCGACGTGCGGTGACCAGCCCTCGTAGTCGGCGTGGGCGATGGCGGCACCATGGCCACCGTCGATGAACAGGAAGGCCAGCGGGGTGCCCCACAGGGCGGCCAGGCGCGGCGAGTCGCCAACGACGGCTACCACGTGGTCCTCCAGGCCGGCGTCGAAGATGGTGCGGCGGAAGTGCGGCAGCGTGTCGATCAGGCCGCTGTGCGGGTCCACGAGGTCGGGCTCGTGCCATTCCCAGCCAGGCTGGTTCTCCTCCGAGCCCCGGTGGTGGTCGACGGCGAGCAGCACCCCGCCCCGCTCGGCGGCTGCCGCGCCGATGAACAGCGCCGAGCGGCCGCAGTAGCTGCCCACCTCGAGGAACGGACCCTCCGGGGCAACCATCGCCGCCTCGTAGAGAGCGAGGCCTTCATCGACCGGCATGAAGCCGCGAGCGGCCTCGGCGAACGCCCGGTGCCGGGGGTCCACCGGTCGATCCGTCGCTCAGGTTCCGGCGACGCCGGCCGCCCGGCGAACCTGGGCGTCCGGTCTCCGGCGGGAGGGCCACAGGACGCGGTCGAGGAAGGCGAACTTCACCAGCCAGAGGGCGCCGTATGTGCCGAGGTTCACGAGCACCAGCAGTCCGGAGTTGTCCCAGCGCCCGGCCGCGTCGACGGCGACCGTCGAGGCCGCCCCACCGAGGAGGGTGATCGCCCAGAACGGCAGGACCTCGCCCCAGAGGCGGTTGCGCCCGCTGCGGCCCCACACCCAGTGCCGGTTCAGGAAGTACGCGGGCACGGCGCCCGCGCTGACCGCCAGCAGGTTGGCGTGCCAGGGCTGCCATCCGGCCACGCCGTGCAGCACGTACAGGATCGCCAGCGTGGTGGGCGTCACCACGACGCTCACCAGACCGAAACGCAGCAAGCGGTACCACTCGGGCCGTCGCTCCCGGAGAGCCGCGAGTGCCCGGACAACCGAGGCCGGCACCTTCGGCCGGGCGATCATGCCGGAGCGCCCGGCGAGGGAGTGCCGGCGGAGCGACGCACATCACCCGCCGCGGAACTGTTCGCGCTCTCGCTGCCGGGAAGATCCACGGGGTCCCGCCAGCGGTAGACACCCGTCTCGCGGCGCTCGAAGCCCAGGCGCTCATACAGGCGGACCGCCGCGGCACGGCTGGGCCGCGACGTGAGGTCGACGGTCACGGCTCCGGCAGCACGAGCACGGTCCAGAGCCTCGAGCGTGAGCGCCTCGCCGACACCGCAGCCGCGGGCGCCGGTCGCCACCACGACGTCCTCGATCCAAGCCCGCATCCCGGTGGGAAGGCGGAACAGCACCAGCACCAACATCCCCACGACCGCCCCGTCGAGCCGGGCCAGCAACAGAATGGTGGCCTCCGCCTCACACAGTTCAGCCACCTGTTCGGGCGACGGCACTGCCGCCGACGTCGACAACTGGGGCACCAGACGCCGAACGGCATCCACCACTTCACCGTCACACTCGCCGGCCTCGTACACCTGTAACCCAGAAGGTGACACGCACCGATGATAGGGGTGGACCCGCTGATCAGCGGGTACGGAGTCGACTACCACCGATGGCGTGGCGGGCGGTAGGGTCACGGCCGTGGACACACCTCTGCCGGACTCACCCACACCCGACCTCGCCGACTTGAACTGGACGAGGCGGCCGCGGCTCGAACAACCGGTCCTGCTGGCCGCGTTCCGGGGCTGGAACGACGCCGGTGACGCCGCCACGAGTGCCGCCAAGCACCTCAGCAGCCAGTGGCGGACCAAAACGTTCGCCGAGCTCGATCCAGAGATGTACTACGACTTCACCGTCGCCCGGCCCCTCGTTCACCTCGGCGAGGACAACCAACGAACCGTCACCTGGCCCACCAATCGCTTCTCGGCGGCACGGGTGCCCGAAATCGGGACCGACGTGATCATCCTCGAGGGGATCGAACCCCATTTCCGCTGGGGCGCCTTCTGTCGCCACGTCCTCGGCGTGGCCTCCCACCTCAAAGCCCGCCTCGTCGTGACGCTCGGCGCCCTGCTGGCCGACGTGCCACACACCCGCCCGGTGTCCATCTACGGCTCAACCGACGAGGTGGAACTGGCCGAACGCCTGCAACTGCGCAGTTCCCGCTACGAGGGTCCAACCGGGATCGTCGGCGTGCTGGGCGTGGCGTGCCGGGAGGCGGGACTCCCGTCGGCGTCGCTGTGGGCTTCGGTTCCCGCCTACGCGGCCGGCAATCCCTCTCCCAAGGCGTGCCTGGCGCTCACCGAGCGCGTCGCCGGGCTGCTGGGCACCGACATCGACACAGCCGACCTACGCCGCGAGTCACTCGTCTATGAGCAGGAGGTGGACGAACTCGTCAACTCCGACGACGCCGCGCAGACCTACGTGGCCGAGCTGGAGAAAGCCTTCGACTCCAACGCCGATGTCGGTGTTGACATCGACATCGACTCCCCCGAGCGCCTCGTCCAAGAGGTGGAGAAGTTCCTCCGGGACCAACCCTGACCCACCAGTCCCGGCGGCCCCGCCCGGACCGCCGCAGTACATGGAGCGCGGAGACACCTACGTTCTACCGCGCTGGTGGCTCGCTTCGATGCGGACTAGTCGCGATCAAAAAGCTGAGGATGCGAGACTTCTCGGCCAAGCGGTTTGGCTAGCACGTAGTGTGCGCCACGTCCGCGGCCTCGCAGTTCCAGGGCACCGCGAGCAACGAGTTCGGCCAGCAGGCTCCGGGCCTCGTGGCGCGATAGACCTGTCTCCGCCCGCACAGTCGAGTTCGTGATGGGCCGATCCGCCGCGAGTGCCACGATTCTCACCCGGCGTTCCTCACGGGTCAGAGGCACACCCGCAGGTGGGTGCAGTGTTGCGGCCAACCGGTAGCGCGCTCCGCCCTTGATTCCCTCCTGCTCGAGGAGTCCCGCATCACGCAGCCGCCCGAGACTCTGCCGCGCCTTGACGCTGTCGATATCGAGGAGAGAGCGAACGCCCGAGTTGGTCAGTTCAAATCCACGCGCCGCCTCAACCAACACACGGCGGTCTTCACCAAGCAAGTCGCCGCGGGCTTCTAAGTCCCTCACCCAAGCGCGCTCCTCGGGTGTCACCGATCCCTCGACCGGTAATCGAACCGTCACGTGCCCGGGCGGCTCTTCGAGAAACGTCGGACGCAACCGGAGATCCGCGGCCATCTCGTGGAGAATGACTCCGATTCCTCGGCCGGCATCCTCGGCAAGACCGAACGCGCGGAGCACATGAATCACACGGTTGTTGCGCGCCGGGTTGGCGTCCTGCAAGTTCTCGCTCGTCACCGGCGCGACGAAGCCACCGGGCGACGTCACAACAACCTCGGTCGGAGTGAGACGGACTTCGACTGCCGAACCCGACAGCTGGTAGTCGCGGTGGGCGACCGCATTGGCAATGACCTCGCTCAGCGCCTTGCGCGGGAGGCGAGGCAGGTCGTAGCGCTGGGTGCCCACGACGACGAGGTCGGAACCGAGTTCCTCGCTGATCCAATCCGACGCTTCCTCGACCTGTTGGGCAGGTGTGCCGGCGAAAGTGACACGCCGGTCATATTCGACCGCGTCCCTCTCCTACCGGAAGACATCGATGCGGCACTTGCCGAACGCTTGGCCAGCTTCGGGAACCAGAAAGAGTGCCGCTGCATTCGTGAGAATCGAGCCATACCCCGAGCGCAGTGCCAAGCCTCTTCCCTCCAGCGCGTCAGCGAGTGCCGGAGCGTCGCTCGCGAATTCAAGATCGAGCGCCCTGCCCAGTGCGGCAGCCAGTGCAGAGTCAGCGTCCTCCACAGACCAGCGCGACGCGCCTCCGTCGAAGCTGTCCTTCACTCTGTCCGACATCAACGCGAGGAGTTCCTCGCCAACCAGCGGCAGGTTCTGCTTGCTCTTGCGGACGAGGGGTGTTCCTCCTGACGTTTGCGCGATTCCCTGTCGTCGCCGCTCGACCGAGACGACGGTTATCGCGATCCGATCCACATGGACACCGTGCAGCTTGACCAGGCCAGGGGAGTTGATGCCGTTGACTATCTCCCAGAGGTCTCGTCTGACCCCTTCCTCGAACGGACAGCCAACTGGGTGCCCGCGGTCGTTGACTCCGATCAGTACGACGCCACCCTTGGCATTCGAGAACGCCACGATCGCCCGCTGGAGCGGGTCTCGAGCCATACTCTCCTTCCATTCGACATAGTCGCCCTCGTCCGGAAAGGCGTCTTGGAAATCCCCCAAAGACAGTCGAGATGGATTCAAGTTCCGTTCCGGATGGAAAATAGGAAACGGAGAGTTTGTCACAATGTCCAATATGTCTTCCATCCAGTTAGAAGTCCCGCATTTAGGCGCGTTCTTGCGACTACCTATCGCCGCGTTTCAGCGATCGGCCGGACAGCAGCAACCAAATGGACGACTTCTCGAACTTCAGGGGATCGGCCGGAATAGAAGTGAAACCCGGCCGGAGGGCGGGCACGCCGGGGACCGGCACCGGCGCGATTTCGCCAGACGCGCCGCCGACGGCCCCGCCCGGACCGCTGCTGAATGGATTCCGTCCTTCGCCGGAATGACAGAAGAACGAGAGCGGGGGGGTCGGGCTGCGACGACTCTTCGCCCGTGCACCGAGGAAGAGCGGCACCCCGACCCCCGCCCGGACTGCCGCAGGCGCTGTCAAGCCTCGCCGAGGTAGGAGGCTCGCAGCTCGGGGTGGACGAGCAGGTTCTTGGCGGTGTCGTCGAGCACGACGCGGCCCGATTGCAGCACCCAGCCCCTGTCGGCGATGGAGAGCGCCAGGTTGGCGTTCTGCTCGACCATGAAGATGGTCAGGCCGGCGGCGTGAATCTGTTGGATCAACGCAAAGTTCTGCTTGACCAGAGCCGGCGCCAACCCCATGGACGGCTCGTCCATCAGCAGCACCTTCGGCTTGGCCATGAGCGCCCGACCGATGGCCACCATCTGCTGCTCGCCGCCGGAGAGCGTTCCCGCCTTCTGGCTCAGCCGCTCCTTCACCCGGGGGAACAGCTCGAACACCCACTCCAGGTCCGCCGCGATGCCGTCGGCGTCGTTGCGCAGGTAGGCGCCAAGCTGCAGGTTCTCCCGCACGGAGAGCCGCTTGAACAGCCGGCGGTTCTCCGGCACCATCGTCACGCCCCGCTCCACGCGGTAGGCCGTCGTGCGGTCGTTCACCACCTCGCCGTCGAGAAGCACCTGACCGGAGGTGGGCTTCACCATCCCCAGCAGGGCCTTGAGCGTGGTGGACTTGCCGCTGGCGTTTCCACCCAGGAGGCACACCATCTCCCCCGGGAAGATCGCCAGGTTCACGTCCTTGAGGGCATGCACCGCGCCGTAGTGCGTGTTCACCTCGCGCATCTCCAGCAGCGGGCGGGCCTGGTCGGTGGCGCCGGTGCTCATTTGGTCGCCACCGTGTCCTGACCCAGGTAGGCCTCGACAACGCGGGGATCGGTGGACACGTCCGCGTAGTCGCCTTCGGTGAGCTTCTCGCCGTAGTTGAGCACCACGACGCGGTCGGAGACCTCGCCCACCACCGACATGTCGTGCTCGATGAAGACGATGGCGAACCCCCATTCGTCGCGGAGCCTGCCGATGAGCCGGGTGAGTTCGGCCGACTCGACGGGGTTCATGCCCGCCACCGGCTCGTCGAGCAGGATCAGTTTGGGTTGCGTGGCCATGGCCCGGGCGATCTCCAGGCGGCGCCGGTTGGCGTAGGACAGCACCGCGGCGGGCTGGTTCAGCCGGAATCCGACCAGCCGTGTGCCGAAGAACTCGAGGACCTCCACAGCGCGGGCCCTGATCTCCGCCTCCTCGCGCCGGAACGCCTTGGTGTAGAGGAGCGCCCCGATGGCGTTCTGCTTCGTCCGGCAATGCTGGGCGACCATGATGTTCTCGAGAATCGTCATGTGGGTGAACAGCCGCACGTTCTGGAACGTGCGGGCGATGCCGCGTGCGGTCACCTGGTTGGGATCCAGGCCGACGATCGACTCCCCCTCGAAAACGATGTCGCCGGAGGTGGTCGGCACCATGGCGCTGATGGCGTTGAAAAGGGTGGTCTTGCCGGCACCGTTGGGCCCGATGACCGAGACGATCTCACCCTCGTGCACCTCCATCGTGAGGCCGTTCAGGGCCTTGAGGCCACCGAACTCGATGTGGAGGTCGCGGATCTCCAGCAGCGGCCGACCGGGCTCGTTCATTGCTGACCCCCCGCTTCGGGAGGATCGTCCTCGCCGGTGTCGACGTGGCCCTTCAGCCAGGCGTCCTGCAGGAACTCCTCCTGGTGCAGCTCACGCGTCCGGCGGGCGCTGGGGATGAGCCCTTCGGGCCGGGACAGCATCATCCACACCAGCAGCGCGCCGTAGATGAGCAGCTTGAATTCCGAGAACTCCTGCAGCAGGCCGGGCTGCTTCGGCCCGCCCAGAACGCCGATGAGCACGGCCGCGCCGGCGATCACGCCGAAGATGTTGCCCATGCCGCCGAAGATCACCACTACGAGGATGACGATCGACACCAGGATCAGGAAGCTCGACGGGAACACCGAGCCCACCTTCGAGGCGAAAATGGCGCCGCTGAACGAGCCGAGGATGGCACCCACAACGAATGCCAGCAGCTTGACGTTGACCGTGTTGATGCCCATGGCCTCGGCCACGGTCTCGTCCTCGCGCACCGCCATCCAGGCCCGGCCCAGCCGGGAGCGCTCCAGGCGCCACGAGACGTAGATGGCGATGACACAGAAGACGAGCACCAGGTAGAAGACATTGCGCGGACTGGTGCCGTCGACGGTCGCGAGGCCGAAGACCCCCACCCCGCCGATGCCGGTGATGCCCTGGGAACCGCCGAACCATCCCGAGAGCCAGTCCGACAGGAACAACAGCCGGATGATCTCGCCGAACCCCAGTGTGACGATGGCCAGGTAGTCGCCCCGCATCCGGATGACGGGCGCACCGATGAAGAGTCCCACCAACCCCGTAACGATGACCACGATGATGAGTGACACGAACCAGGGCAACTCGGGGGAGATCCTCGGTGAGGTCGCCGCCGTGAGGACCGCGGACGTGTAGCTGCCGACGGCAAAGAAGGCCACGTAGCCCAGGTCGAGAATGCCGGCGAGGCCAACGACGATGTTGAGTCCCAGCGCCAGGAGCACGAACAGGCCCACGTTCGCCAGTAGCTCGTTGGTGAGCTTACCCACGAGCAGCGGCAGGACAATCAGGATCGTCGCTGTCGCCAGTAGCAGCAGCACGTTGACCCGGGTGCGAGCCGGGCCCTCGAGGGTCTCGATCTTGGCGCGGGTTTGTTTGATCCGGCCCCGACCCACCATTACCAGCACGCCGGAAGCAGCGGCCAGCACGATTGCTCCGCTGGCTGTGACCCCGCTCCGCCGGGCGTAGAACCAGTCGGCAACCGATTCGAGTCCGACGCCGCTGACGACGTCGGCCACCAGTTGCTCCAACACCGAGAACACGAGCACGGTGACCGCCATGGCGAGCACCGCCCGGCGCACACGGTCGGGCAGCAGCCGGAGGCCACCACCCACGAACCCTCCCGCGGCGCCGATCCCGAGCCAGATGAGCGCGCCGAAGGTGGGACCGTTGCCGAAGCTGAGCAGATCGCGGAGCTGCGGGCTCCAGTTGACGAGCGGCTCCCGCAGGTCGAAATGGGTCAGCATCAGGACCAGAGCCGACAGGCTGGCGCCGGCCACCGCCCCGACGAGCGCGCCGCCAACCAGTTCGTGGCGCCCGACAGCGTGAGTCGGGACCCCCTCCCGGCGGATCTGGCGGCCCAGCCGGTAACCGACGACGACGGGAATCACCCCCGCGAACAGGTAGCCGAGGCTCAGCACGGATTCGATCACGAGTCGCTCGTCGAGCCGCACCGGCATCCCCGACAGGGCGATGAACAACTGCCCGAGGACGGCGACACCGCCCATGCGGGCCATCCGGCGCCAGTCCTGGTCGAATGCCCGGCGCGGTGGCGCCAGTTCGGGTTCGGTAGCCCGGTGCAGTTCGGTGGCGGTCACGTCCGGTCCTCGGCACGCAGGCGCTCACCGAACAGGCCGCTCGGCTTGATCAGCAGCACGCCGATGAGCATGGCGAAGGCGACGGCGTCGCGGAGTTGGGACACGCCGGTGACGCCGAGCGGTTCCAGGATCAGGAGGGGGCCGACCGATTCGGCCACGCCGATGAACAGGCCCCCGACCATGGACCCGCCCAGGTTGCCGATGCCACCCACGACAGCGGAGCTGAACGCCTTGATACCGGGAAGGAAGCCCGTCATGTGGGTCACGCTGCGGAACAGGATCCCCCAGAGAATGCCCGCCATACCGGCCATGGCGCCGCCCACCGCGAAGACCTTCACGATGGTGCGGTTGACGTCGATGCCCATGAGGGAGGCGATTTCGGCGTCCTCGGCCACGGCCCGCATCGCCTTGCCGGCCTTGGTGCGCTCCACGAAGTACCACAGGCCGCACATCGATATGGCGGCCACGACGACCACCAGGATCTTGGCGCCCTCGACCTGCACGAAGGTGTGCTTGTTCTTGAGCCAGTCAGGTGTGTCCGGATAGGCCTTGCTGGCCGGGCCGAACAGCACCACCGACATGTTCTGGACGAAGAACGACACGCCGATCGACGTGATGAGAGGGATCAGCCGGGGCGCCCCCCGCAGCGGGCGGTAGGCCACTCGCTCCATCACGATCGCCAGGAACGTCGACACGATCATCGACCCGAGCATCACGATCGCCAGGGAGCCGATGAAGTTGGTCTCCCACAGGCCCGCGTCCGCCAGCTTGTTGGACGTGATCATGCCGGTCATGGCGCCCATCATGAACACCTCGCCGTGGGCGAAGTTGATGAACCCCAGCACGCCGTAGACCATCGAGTAGCCGAGCGCTATCAGCCCGTACATGGCTCCCTGGGCGATGCCCGATACCACCAGCCCCCGGAACTGGGCGCCGGTGAGGCCGGTGGCGTCGGCATTGGCCCATCGGGCGAAGGCGTTGTCGGTGCTGATCTCCTGGGCGATGAACGCCCCCAGCCCCACCACGATGACCCCGACGGCCACCACGCGCAGGAGCGTGAGGAAGCGGTCGACCCCGGTGCGCGGTGCACCGGTCCACAGTGCCCAACTCGGCATCACCGGCTCCGCCTCACGAACAGCAAGACTATTCGCGGGCGCTGAGGTAGTTGTGGACTCGGCCTACGGGGCGTACCTATGGTTCGTACGAGAAGACGACGTTCTCCATGCTGGCATCGACGTTGGCCTCGCCGCCGATGTTCTCGACGACGGTGATGCGGGCGGCCCCGCAGTCGCCGAAGTTGTCGCAGTTGATCGTGCCGATGAGACCGCTGTAGCCCGTGAGCTGGTTCAGGTAGTCACGTACACCCTGCCTGTCGACGACCAGCGTGCCGCCTTCGACGTGCGAGGCGGCCACGATGGCGTCGAGCAGCATCGTCGTGGCGTCGTAGCCGTGCGCCCAGAACGGCGCTGCCGGCCCCTCGCCGTAGCGCTCCTCGTAGGCGGCGAGGAAGTCGTTGGCCGTCTTGCCGGTGCTCTGGTTCACATTCTCGCCGAAGCGGGTGTCCGGCCCGGAGAAGTACATGCCCTCGGTCTGCGTCAGCCCGAGATAGTTGGTGTTCAACAGGCCGTCGGCAGCCAGCAGCACCGTGTTCTCCAACCCCGACACGCCGGGAGCCTGATCGGCGATGAAGTCGCCGGCCGGCTGGAAGATCGGGAAGAACAGCGCACCCGGGCTGCCCGCGGCGACCTCTGTCAGCACCGGCACCATGTCGGTGTCTTCCTTGTTCACCGCGCTGAAGCCAGTGACGTTCCCGCCGAGGGCCGCGAAGGCGTCGGTGAACGCCTTGGCGAGGCCCTGCGTGTAGGGATCGCCGTCGTGGATCGCCGCCGCGGTGTCGATGCCGAGTTCGTTGTAGACGAACAGCGCCATCGCCGCGCCCTGGAACAGGTCGTTGTGGGCGGTGCGGTAGTAGCCCACGCTGTAGTTGGCCCCGGCGTTGCCGGCCAGGTCCGACGTCAGCGCCGGCGAGGTGTTACCGCCGGAGATCATCACCATCCCGGCCGCGGTGACGAGCGGGGCCGCAGCCACCGCCGCACCCGAGCACGACGTGCCGACCACACCGATCACGTCCTCGTCAGCCACGACGGTCTGCGCCGCGGCCTGCCCGCCGTCGTTGGAGCACAGATCGTCCAGCGTCGTGCCCAGGTCCACGTCGAAGCCACGGACCTGGCCGTAGTCCTCGATCGCCAGCACCACGGCCCGCTCAATCGGCAGGCCGAAGAACGCCACGTCACCGGTGATGGCGTTCAGCGAGCGGATTTGGACCGCGTCGCCCGCCTCTATCTCCACGGTTCCCAGCGACCCGTCACCGAACGGCGTCTCCAGTTCGATCGGGGGGATCGATCCGGCCTCGGCGGCCGAGCCCAGCGGCGAGAACGCGAAGACGACGTTGTTGATGCTGGCATCGGCGTTGGCCTCGCCTCCGATGTTCTGGATGATGGTGATGCGCGAGGAGCCGCAGTCGCCGAAGTTGTCGCAGTTGATCGTGCCGATGAGGCCGCTGTAGCCCTCGACGCTGTTGAGGAAGTCGCGCACACCCTGGCGGTCGATCATGAGCGTGTCGCCGTCGACGTACGAGGCGGCGTCGATGGCGTCGAGCAGCAGCGTCGTGGCGTCATAGCCGTGCGCCCAGAACGGCGCCGCGGGCCTCGCGCCGTACTCGGCCTCGTAGGCGGCGAGGAAATCGACCGCCGACTTGCCGGTGCTCTCGTTGACGTTGTCCCCGAAGCGCTGGTCGGGACCGGAGAAGTACATGCCCGCGGTCTGCGTCAGCCCGAGATAGTTGGTGTTCAACAGGCCGTCGGCAGCCAGCAGCACCGTGTTCTCCAACCCCGACACGCCCGGTGCCTGATCGGCGATGAAGTCGCCGGCGGGCTGGAAGATCGGGAAGAACAGCGCCGCTGGGCTACCTGCGGCGATCTCGGTGAGCACCGGCACCATGTCGGTGTCTTCCTTGTTGACCGCGCTGAAGCCCGTGACCGTGCCGCCCTCGGCCTCGAAGGCGTCGGCGAAGGCCTGCGCCAGGCCCTGCGTGTAGGGGTCGCCGTCGTGGATCGCCGCTGCGGTGGTCAACCCCAACTCGTCGAACACGAACTTGGCCATGGCCGCGCCCTGGAACAGGTCGTTGTGGGCGGTGCGGTAGTAGCCCTCGCTGTAGTTGGGACCCGCGTTGCCGGCGAGGTCGGACGTGAGCGCCGGCGAGGTGTTACCCCCGGAGATCATCACCATCCCGGCCGCGGTGACGAGCGGGGCCGCAGCCACCGCCGCACCCGAGCACGAGGTCCCGATCACACCGATCACGTCCTCGTCAGCCACGACGGTCTGCGCCGCGGCTTGCCCGCCGTCGTTGGAGCACAGGTCGTCCAGCGTCGTGCCGAGGTCGACGTCGAAGCCCTTGATCTGGCCGTAGTCCTCGACCGCCAGGACCACCGCCCGCTCGATCGGCAGGCCGAAGAAGGCCACGTCGCCGGTGATGGCGTTGAGCGAGCGGATCTGGATGGCGTCGCCCGCCTCGACTGCCACGACACCCAGCGAGCCGTCGCCGAGATGATCCATCTCACCCGTCGGCGGCGGCGGATCCTCGCCTCCCGGGGGCGGAGCCTCCGTGACGGTGGTATCGCCGCTCGGCTGAGCGGGCTCCTCCTCGTCCCCACCACAGGCGGCGGCGACGAGAGTCACACAGAGCAGTGAAGCGAGAAACAGGTTCAAGGTACGAAGATAGTTCTTTGATGTGAACATATTTCGATTCCCTTCCATTGGCGCCGACGATCCATGTGAGACTGTAGTGGTTCAAACTGCTCGACGCCGTGGCAAGCGTCATCGACACCAGGCCGGGGACAGCGCCGACGGGTCTGAGAGTATGTGACAGTGTCTGAGAGATCTGCCGGGGATGACCTCAGGGGTCGCTCCGCCAGGGCGGGTTCCGAGGCATGTCGAACAGGACGCCGTTGACCTCGCCGCGCACCGAGCCGAAGGCGTGCCGCACCCAGATGTCCGGCCCGGCCAGCGGGGAGGGCAGATCGTCCTCGGCGAAGAAGCCCACGCCTGTGCACTCCATCGGATGTGCCCGCAGCGTGCCCCCGAGCGCTCGGCAGTGGTACACCAGCGAGTACGTGGGCACCGAGGTGAAGCCGTGGCGCATGCTGTCCAGGACGGCGATGAGCCGCAGGGGCTCGCAGTCGATGCCGGTCTCCTCGGCCACCTCCTTGACGGCGATCTCCGAGGAGGAGTAGCCGACGTCGGCCCAGCCTGTGGGGTATAGCCAGAACCCGGAGTCGGCCCGGCGGATCAGCAACACCCTGCCGTCGCCGTCGCTGACGACCGCACCGACGGCCACCTTCGGGGTGACGTAGCCGGGCACGCCACGGCCCACCGCGCCCAGCCACTCGGTGACCTGCGTCGCCGGGTCGTGGCAGCGGCCCGCGGCGGCCCTGATGTCGGCGGCCACCGCCAGGACCTCCTCGAAACGCTCGCGCTCGTAGGGACTCTCGGTGAACCCCAGCCCGGTGCGGGCGATACCGGCCAGGGCCTCGCTCCAGCGCAGCAGCTCCAACTCACCGATCGGCGCCCGGTCGGGATCCGCCCCGGGGGAGCCTGCGGATCCCGCTGGCGGCGACGCGTTCATCAGGGCACCTCGGGGATCGAGGCAGCCCGGCGCACGGCGGTCGCGATCGACTCCAGCCGGTCGCCGTCGGTGATCTTTCCGCCGGTGCCGTCGTGCACGTAGAACGAGTCCACGACGTGGTCGCCGAGGGTCTGCACTCTCGCCTGCTCGATGTGCAGGCCCGAGCGCACGAGCGCCTCGGTGATCCAGTAGAGCAGACCGAGGCTGTCGGGAGCCGCCACCTCGATGACCGTCGACGACGAGATCTCGTTGTCGAATTTCACGTAGGAGTCGGTCACCGGCTCGGGAGCGAGCGGGTCGCCGCCCCGCGCCGCGGCGTCGGCCCACCGCGCCAGTCGCTCGGCGGGCACGAGATCGCCGGCCAGAGCGGCGCCGACGTCGTCCAGCAGCGGCATCCAGTCCAGCCCGACTCCCGCGGGAGGCTCCACATACACCGACAGTGCCGTCATGCCGCCGGCGGTGTGTACCGCCGCGGAGAGGACGTTGAGCCCGTTGAGGCTGACCGCGCCCGCCACCGCGCCCAGCACGGTCGGCGCGCTCGGCACGACGACCAGCAACTCCCGCTCGGAGACCTCCAGCATCTCGGCACCGGTCCGCATGGCTTCCAGGACCTCGGGAGTGGGGAACGCGCCCGGCCGGCCGTCCAGCACGCCATCGCGGAGGTAGTTCTCGGTGCGGCGCACCAGCTCCCACACCAGGTCGGCCTTCCAGCGGGTCCACACCGAGGGGCCGGTGGAGATCGAGTCGGCCTCGGTGAGAGCCGCCAGGAGCTGCAGCATCTCGACCGTGCGCACCTGTGCCGCCACCCGCTGTACCGTGCCGAGCTCGTTGATGTCGCGCCTGATTGCCACATCGGGCAGCAGGAGGTGGAGCTCCACAAGCCGCACGAGGGTGGCCACGTCGTCGGGTTCGAAGCCCATGCGCCGGGCGATGGTGTCCATGAGTTCCATCCCGACTTCGGTGTGGTCGCCCGGGTAGCCCTTGCCGATGTCGTGCAGCAGGGATGCCACGAGCAGCAGGTCGCGGCGTCGCACGTCGACCTCGCCGCCTGCGATCATCTCGGCCGCCTGCGCCGCCGTCTCACAGAGGTGCCGGTCGACGGTGAAGCGGTGATAGTCGTTGCGTTGCAGGCGGCTCCGGCAGGTCTCCCACTCGGGCAGGATCTTGACCACGGCTCCCGCCTGGTCGAGAGCCTCGATGACGGGGATGGCGTTGCGCCCGCAGGCCAGCAGTTCGACGAACAGCTCCCTGGCGCCCGCCGGCCACGGATCGCCGAGCGGCGGCATGTCCCGGCCGAGCCGCAGCAGCGAGTCGCGCTCGATGCGCGCGCCACGGCTCGCCGCCGCCACCGCCACCCGTAACGCCGGCAGCGGGTCGCTGTCCAGCCGCACCTCCGGCGTGAGGCGCACCTCGTTGTGGTCGTGATGGATCAGCACCCCCGGCTCCAGGGTCGTGGCCGCGGTACGGCGCCGCCGTAGCCCGCGCGGCGCCGCCCAGTGCTCGACACGGGCCCACGCCTCGTCGGCCACCCAACCGACGGTGCGGCCCGCGGCGGCCACCTCGGTCATGAAGTCCTCCACGCTGCCGTGCCCGAGCGCCCCGGCCACGTCGGACTGCAACTCCAGGGTGAGCAGGTTGCGAGCATTGCCCGTGGCGCGGTGGAGTTCCACCCGCGCCGCCAGCAGGGTCTCGTAGGCCCCGCGGAGCATGGCGCCGTCCGGGTCGGCGAGGTCGGGGCGCGCCAGAGCCACGAAACGCAGCGCCTGCACGTCGCGCACGCCGCCCGTGGATTCCTTCAGATCGGGCTGGAGCTGGAAGGCGACCGCTCCGTGCTCGAACTCCCGCCAGCGGGCGTCACTCACCAGTCGGGGCAGCCACTTGCGGGCCCGGCGGGACCACTGCTCCCGGGCGCTGCCTGCAAGACGCTCCGACAGGGCAGGGTCGCCGGCGATGTGGCGAGCCGAGAGCAGCGCCGTGGCGGTGTCGAGATCCTCGGCGGCCAGTTGCAGCGTCTCGGCCACGGTGCGCACGGCGTGGCCCAGCTTCAGGCCCTCGTTCCAGACCGGGTACCACAACCCCCCGGCCATGTCGGAGACATCGGTGCCGCGCTCGTAGAGGAGCAACAGGTCCAGGTCGCTCTCGGGGCTGAGCTCGACCCGCCCGTAGCCACCGACGGCAACCAGCGAGATCCCGTGCCCGGAACCGCCGGCGTCGCCGAACACATCCGCCAGCCACTCATCCACCCGCCGGCTGTAGGCACGGCAGAAGACGGCGCCCACCAGACTGCGATCGGCGATGATCCGCTGGCGGTCCAGGGTGCGTGGACCTGCCGGCGCGGCCGAACCCGCCGCCATCGATGCGCCGCTCAGCAGTGGCCTGCCGGCGCGCGCTGCGGCGACCGTCGCCGCAGGTCGGTCGGCAGGCGCAAGATCTCAGCCCGCCGCTGTTGCGCCGGTGGCCGATGCGGCCGCCTCGGCGAGAGCGGCGTTGAGGTTGCCCGAGCGCAGGCCCTCGAGGTCGAGCGTCACGTAGCTGTAGCCGGCGGCCCGCACGGCGGCCACGACCGCGGCGCTCGCGGCGACGACATCCCCCAACCGGTCGGGCGGCACCTCGATGCGCGCCAGATCGTCGTAGTGCCGGACACGCAGCTCGTCGAATCCCAGCCGTGCCAGGGCGGCCTCGGCCTTGCCGACGGCCCGCAGCACCGGCGCCGAGACGGGGGTGCCATAGGGCAGGCGCGACGCCAGGCAGGGCGCCGCCGGCTTGTCCCAGACCTCCAGGCCGAGCGCTCGAGCCGCGGCCCTCACCGCCTCCTTGGTGAATCCGGCCTCCACCAGGGGGAAGCGGGCGCCGCGCTGGCGGGCGGCATCGATGCCGGGACGGTGGTCGCCCAGGTCATCCAGGTTGACGCCCAGCATGACCGTGGCCTGCTGCACGGCGGCAAGCGGCGCCACGGCATCCATCAATGCGTCCTTGCAGTAGGCGCAGCGGTTGGCGTCGTTGACCCGGTAGGCGGCACGCTCCATCTCGTCGGTCTCCACCTCGCTGTGGCGCAGACCCCAGCCCTCGGCCAAGCGCCGGGCGCCGTCGCGCTCGTCGGCCGCAAGTGACGGCGAGACGGCCGTGACGGCGTGCGCCCGCTGCGGCCCCAGCTCGTCGTTCGCCACCCAGGCCAGCAGGGAGGAGTCCACACCCCCGCTGAACGCCACCACGACGGGGGCCGCCTCGGCCAACACCGCTCGGAGGGAGGCCACTTGCTGGTCGATCGGCTTGCTCGTGGCGGACTCGATCACGCTCTCCCTCGCCGGCCCCCTCGGGGAGCCGGTGCTCGGCGGTACGCCTGCAACGTGAAGGCTACAACTCCGCTACCTGTGAGGTTCCGCCGCCGGCACCCGCAGGAGTGCCGCGCATCCGGCGGCGTCGCCCCGGATCCGGCCGCGGTACTCTCCAGATGATCCAGAATTGCAGTGCGCAGAGGATTAACGACACGAAACGATGAAGCGGACCCACAAGCAAATCCTCGCCGGCATCGCTGCGGCGGCTCTGCTGCTGGGCACGGCGGCCTCCTGCGGGGATGACGAACCGGCGCCGGAACGTCCCGAGCCGGCACCCCCTGCGCCGGCCGAGCAGCCCGCAACCGCGCCGGAACCGCCTGCCCCGCCTCCCGAGCCCTCCCCCGGGGCCGCAGACGCCCCGGAGTTGTTGGTGGGCTACGTCCTGCCGTCGACCGGTTCGCTGGCAATCATCGGCGAACCCATCCTGAACGGCATCAAGATGGCGCTGGCGGACATCAGCGACTCGGGTCGCCTCGACGTGCGGCTGCTGCCGGGCGATTCCGGCACCGATCCGGTCATCGCCAACAGGACAGTCGACGACCACCTCGCCGAAGGGGTGAGCGCCATCATCGGCGCCGCGGCCTCGGGCATCTCCCTCTCGATCATCGACAAGGTGGCGGGCGCCGGCGTGGTCCAGATATCACCGTCCAATACGTCACCGTCGCTCAGCACCTACGACGACGGGGGTTGGTACTTCCGCACGATCCCCCCGGACCTGCTGCACGCTCGCGCTCTCGGCGACCTCATCACCGAGGAAGGCGTCACCGCCGCCGGCATCGTGCACCGCGCCGACGACTGGGGGCGCAACCTGGCCGTCGAGTTGGCGAAGCGTCTCGACGCCAACGGTGTGGAGGTGGCCGCCTCCATCGACTACGACCCCGAGGGGACCTCCTTCGACGCCGAGGTGCAGCAACTCCTGGTGTCGGGCGCCGACGGGACGGTGCTCATCGCCTTCGACGAAGGTGCCGCAATCCTGGGAGCCATGATCGAAGCCGGCATCGGTCCGGCGGACGTGCCGCTGTTCATCCCGAACGGCCTGGCAAGCAACACCCTGTGGGAAGCGGTGAATCCCAGCGATCCCTCCGTGCTGCTGGGCGCCAAGGGGACGTTCTTCTCCGCCACGCCGGCCGGGGGCGAGGCGAGCTTCCCGGAGCGCTACGCCGCCTACGCTCCCGACGCGGAGTTGCTCTACGCCGCACCGGGCTACGACACCCTGGCCATTCTGGCTCTGGCCGCGCTGGCCGCAGGCAGCACCGATGCCGCGGACTACGTCGGCGAGATCAACGGCGTCACCCGCGACGGCACGAAGTGCACCCGCTTCGCCGACTGCGCCGACCTGATCGCCGACGGCGTCGACATCGACTACGACGGCGCTGCCGGTCCCCTCGACTTCACCGACATCGGCGAGCCCAGCATCGGCAGCTACGACACCTTCTACTTCGACGAGCAGGGGCAGATCGTGATCGTCTCCCAGGTCACCAGCAGCATCGGCTGAGGAGAAGACGGGGCCCTGGATTCCGGCCTCCGCCGGAATGACGGTGAAGGACCCTGGCGCATTACTCAGCAGTCTCCAACGGGGAGCCGCCCGCGGCGGGCGCCGCGAGTACCGTCACCAACTCCTCGGTCGGGACGACCATCCCGGAATAGAACGGGCCGAACTCGGCGTAGATCGCCGACGCCCGGTCGTAACGCAACGTGTAGACGACGTCCTTCAGGTCATCGGGGCGCGTGGCGAACAGCGTGACCCCCCACTCGAAGTCATCGATGCCCGTCGAACCGGTGACGACCTGCAGGACGCGGCCGGCGAATTTCCGCCCGGAGCCCCCGTGCTCGTACATGAGCTCGAGGCGGTCCTCGTAGGGCAGCGTGAACCAGTTGTCCTGCTCGCCGCGCCGCTTGGACATGGGGTAGAAGCACCACGCCGGCTTGCCCGGCGGCGGCAGTTGCGGGTAGAGGCGCTGCTGCTTCAACTCCTCGGGCACGCCGGCGGCGTAGTCGGAGATCTCGGTGAGCGACACGTACGACGCCACCGCCTCGAGACCCGTTGCGGCCAGGTCGCGCTGCAGGAGCCGCAGATTCCACCAGTCGGCGTCAAGCGCCATGAAGGCCACGTCCGCCTTGTGTCCGAGAATCGCCACGGCCACAACCTGCGTGCCGCGGCCGGTGGCCCGCCCCACGGCGCGCACCACGGCCTCGCCGCTCCAGTCGCCGGTGAGGCGGTAGAAGAGATGCAGGACGCCGAGCCCCACACTGGGGGTGACCGGCTCGGGCGCGGCGCCCGAGCCTTGCGCTCTCTCGAGGTCGAACACGCCGGACATGCTGCGAGCGTAGCCGTCGAGATGCATGGCCCCGGGGCTCAGTCGGCGTACATGCGGATCCCTCCGTCGCGGGCGAAACCGCCGAGTTGCAGGCCGGCGCGGCGCGCCGTGTGCACGGCCAGAGCCGACGGGGCGCTCACCGCCACGAGAGCCGTGAACCCCGCCGCCCAGGCTTTCTGCACCATCTCGAAGGAGGCCCGCCCGCTGACGTACAGGCAGAGCGAGGTGGCCGGCAGCCGGCCGTCGAGGAGCAGCCGGCCCACGACCTTGTCGACGGCGTTGTGTCGCCCGATGTCCTCACGCACCAGTTGCGGCTCGCCGGAGTGGTCGGCCGCGCCGGCCGCGTGCACGGCTCCCGTGGTGGCGAAGAGGTCCTGCAGGGGGGTCATGCGTCCGGTCACGGCGGCAAGCAGGCCCGGGGCGAATCGCTCCACATCGGGCAGCGGTCGCAGCGACTCGGTCAGGCGCTCGATGGCTTCGGACCCGCAGATCCCGCATGCCGAGGACGTGATTCCCAGCCGCGGCACGGGGGGCGGACCTGCCCCGTCGGTCTCCACCGAGACCACGTTGAACTCCGAGTCGACGGGCGGACCCTCGCCGCAGTAGCGGATGCGGCGGATCGCCGCCCCGTCCAGCCACCCCTCGGCATGGCAGAACCCCGCGGCCAACTCGAAATCCGCCCCCGGGGTGCGCATCGTCGTGGCCACGAGGGTGTCGTCGAGGCGGATGGAGAGCGGCTCCTCGACGATAAGGGTGTCGGGTTCGCGATGGACGGAGTCCCCGTCCAGGCGGCGAGTGATGAACTGCTCCGTACGACCCCGCGCCACTACCCGCCCCTGGCCCTGCTCCCGACCGGAACGTCCGGATGGCCCTCGACGTTCTTGCGCCAGACGAGCCGGAGGCCGTGCAGCGTGAGCCACGGCGCGATGTGCTGGACGCAGGCGGTGTGCGGCGAGATCAGCGACGCCAGGCCGCCGGTCCCGACGACGGTCGACTCCCCGATCTCGCTCATGATGCGCCGGCACAGGCCGTCCACCTGCGAGGCGTAGCCGTAGATCGCGCCCGACTGCAGCGCCTCGGCGGTGCTGCGGCCGATGACGCTGCGCGGCGGGGTCAACTCGACCGAGCGCAGCGCGGACGCCCGCTCGAACAACGCCTCGAGGCTGATCTCCACGCCCGGCGAGATGACCCCGCCGAGGTACTCGCCGGCCTCGCTGATGACGTCGAATGTGGTGCCGGTGCCGAAGTCCACGACGATCGTCGGCCCGCCGAAGAGCGCAACCGCGCCGACCGAATTGGCGATCCTGTCGGCACCCACCTCGCGCGGGTCGTCGTAGCGGATCGGGATGCCGGAGCGCACGCCGGGCTCGATCACGACAGGTTCGAAGTCGAAGTAGTGCGCCACCATGGCCCGCAGCGCGGCGGTGACACGCGGCACGCCCGAGGCGATGGCGACGCCCGACACATCGCTGAGCAGCTCCCAGCCCTCCACCGCCAGGAAGCCGTCGAGCAGCACCGCCAACTCGTCGGACGTCACAACCGCGTTGGTGGCCGCCCGCCAGTGGCCCACCAGGCCGCCCTCGGCAGTCTCGAGGCTCGCCGGGTCGCCCAGCTCGTAC
Organism: Acidimicrobiales bacterium; assembly: GCA_963668565.2. Taxonomy (GTDB): domain Bacteria; phylum Actinomycetota; class Acidimicrobiia; order Acidimicrobiales; family CATQHL01; genus VXNF01. The sequence goes on along the minus strand of CAXXMX010000010.1, from coordinate 1,333,006 downwards.
AGCCCCAGGACCGTCTGGGTGTTCCCCACGTCGACGCTCAGCAGCACGGCTGGGAGTCTCCCCCGTCGGGGTCCCGGGCGGTGTCGGCGGTGGGTCGCAGCGTCGGGAACAGCACCACGTCGCGGATCGTCTCGGCGCCGCACAGCAGCATGGCGAGGCGGTCGATGCCGAGGCCGAGACCCCCGGTGGGGGGCATTCCGTACTCCAGCGCCCGCAGGTAGTCCTCGTCGGTGCTCATGGCCTCACTGTCACCGCTGCGACGGCGGCGCTCCTGGGCGGCGAAGCGGCTGCGCTGCTCGTCGGGGTCGGCAAGTTCGCTGAAGGCGTTGGCCAGCTCCCGGCCGGCCGCAACCACCTCGAAGCGCTCCACGAGACCCTCGATGCGGCGGTGGCGGCGTGCCAGCGGCGACACCTCCACCGGGAAGTCGCACACGAAGACCGGATCCCAGAGCTGCCCCTCCACCCGGCGCTCGTAGATCTCCGCCAGGATGCGCCCTGCCGACCACCCCGCCTCGGTGGCCACTTCCAGGCGGTCCGCCTCGGTGCGCAGTTCGGTCGCGGCGGTGCTCGACGGCTCGCCGGTCGCCGGCAGCTCGCGCCCCGCGAACTCCGAGACGACGGTGGCCATGGTGGCCCGGCGCCACGGCGCGGCGAGATCCAGGCTGCGCTCCCCCACGAGCACCTCGGTGCCGCCGGTCGCCGCGGTGGCCGCCGCGGCGGTGACCTCCTCGGTGAGCGTCATCATGTCGGTGTAGTCGGCGTAGGCCTCGTACAGCTCCAGCATGGTGAATTCGGGGCTGTGGCGCGGCGACAGGCCCTCGTTGCGGAAGATCCGGCCGAGTTCGAAGACGCGGGTGAGGCCGCCGACGATGAGCCGCTTCAGGTACAGCTCGGGGGCGATCCGCAGGTAGAAGTCGCAGTCGAGGGAGTTGTGGTGCGTCACGAAGGGTCGTGCGGCGGCCCCGCCCGCGATGGGGTGCAGCATCGGCGTCTCGACCTCGACGAAACCGCGCTCGGCCAGCTCGGCCCTGATGGCCGCCACCATGGTGGTGCGGATCTCGAAGGCGCGGCGGGCCGCCGGCGTCACCCACAGGTCGACGTAGCGCTGGCGGTAGCGCGTGTCGACGTCGGCAATGCCATGCCACTTGTCGGGGAAGGGTCGGCGGGCTTCGGCCAGCAGGCGCCAGTCCTCCACCTTCACCGACAGCTCGCCCCGGCGGGTCTTCATCACCTCGCCGGTGGCACCGACCCAGTCCCCGATCGACAGCGCACAGAAGTCGTCGTAGTCGGGCGTGACGGCGGCGGGGGCGAACAGCTGGATGCGGCTGCCGCTGGCGTCGTCGAGCGTGCCGAAGCAGAGCCTGCCCTGCACGCGGCGCAGCATGAGCCGTCCAGCCACGGTGGCCCGAACACCGGACTCGCCGCCCGCCTCGAGGTCACCGTGGGTGCCGTGCAGCTGCGCCGCCGTTGCGGTCGGCTCGAAGCGGTAGGGGATGTCCCTGCGGTCGGTCACGAGGATGCCTCTGGTGTGGTCTCCGGCGGGATGGGCGGCGGCTTGTGGGCGTCCGCTCCGGTACGTCGCAGGTTACGCCGACGCCACGGTGACGCCGATGTTGTCGATGAGGCGGGCGGCGCCGAGGTGGGCGGCGACCAGCAGGCGCAACTCTCCCGCCAGCGGGTTCACCGAACCGAGCGTGTTCGCGTCGGTGACGGTGGCGTAGTCGACGTTGCCCAGCAGCGGCTCCCCCGCCAGGACCTCGGCCATCGCCCGCTCGACGGCGGCCGCCCGGCGCTCGCCGGCCCCGATCCGCTCGGCACCGGCACGCAGCGCCCGGTACAGAACACCGGCCGCCGCACGCTCAGCCGGCGCCAGGTAGGCGTTGCGGCTCGACAGCGCCAACCCGTCGGCCTCGCGCACCGTGGGGCAGCCCACCACGTCCACCGGCAGCGACAGGTCGACCGCCAGGCGGCGAACCACCGCCAGCTGCTGCCAGTCCTTCTCGCCGAAGTAGGCGCGGCAGGCCCCGATGATGGCGAACAGCTTCGCCACCACCACCCCGACACCGCCCAGGTGACCGGGGCGGAGGACTCCCTCCAGCACCGCCGACAGCCCGCCGAAGTCGAGCGACGTGACCGGCGGCGCCGGGTACATCTCGGCGACGCTGGGGGCGAACACCGCGGCGGCACCCTCGGCGGCGCAGAGGCCGGCGTCGCTGTCGAGGCCTCGGGGATACGCCTGAAGGTCCTCGCCGGCACCGAACTGCAGCGGGTTCACGAAGACCGATACCACCGTGACGTCGGTCTCGGCCACCGATCGCCGCAGCAGGCTGAGGTGGCCGGCGTGCAACGCCCCCATGGTCGGCACCAGCCCCACGGTGGCGCCGCCGGCGCGCGCCGCCTCGCAGAACGCCCGCGCGGCCGCAACGGTGCCGATGATGGTGACGTCGCCCAAGGGACCGTCTCAGGTGCCGCCCAGTTCGCCCGCCCGGCGGACGCCGTCGGCGTCGACGACGGTCCAGCCCGGTGCCAGGTCGGGTGCCAGGTCGGCAAGGGGCACCATCACGAAGCCCCGCTCGTGCATCCGCGGGTGCGGGACCCGCAGGTCGGGCTCGTCGACGGTCTCGCCGTCCACCCACAGGACGTCCACGTCGAGGGTGCGCGGCCCCCAGCGGACACGCCGCGCGCGCCCGGCGTCGGCTTCCAGCGCCAGCGCCGCGGTCAGCAGCTCCCGGGCGGTCCGCCCGGTCTCGAGTTCGACGACGATGTTGAGGTACGGGCCCTGGGTGGGCCCCCCGACCGGGTCCGTCTCGTAGACCGGCGAGACCGCCACCACGTCATCCAGGGCGGCGACAGCGGCCGCCAGCACGGCCCGCCGGTCACTCAGGTTGGAGCCCATGGCCAGGAAGGCGCGTTTCAACGATCCGCAACCCGCCGGTCAGGCAGCGCCGCCGGGCGCTTCGCCCGCGCCCTCGACCGCGCCCTCGACCGCGCCCTCGACCGCGCCCTCGACCGCGCCCTCGACCGCGTCCTCGATGACACGCAGCGACCCGGGGGCGACGCGCGTGACCCCGGCACCGGCGATGGCCATGACCGTTTCGCGGCCCCGCTGACCCATCGGCCGTCGCAGGAGCCGCTCGGTGGCGTGCAGCGCCGAGGGGACATCCCTGTAGCGGCCCATCCAGAGCCAGAACCCGGCGAGGATCCCGCCGAGGACGTCGTCCACCCGCTCGTGGTGCAGCAGCAGCCGCTCCCCCGCCTCGATCCGACGCGTCACCTCCTCGTAGACCGCCAGCACCTCGGCCGCCTGCGGCGCCTCGCTGAGAGGCATGTGGAGGTACGGCACGTCCTGCTCCTCGTAGCTGTGCAGGTTGTGCGGTCCGGCGAGCAGCGACACGATGCTCGTGAAGTCGTTGCGGCGGATCCAGATGATCTCCTCGGTGCGCCGCACCGCCCGGTGGTTGGGGCCGTAACCGCCGGGTCGCTCGCACACAGCGAACCGATCCTTGAGCACCCACGTGAGGTTCCGCGGCTCGATGCCGTCAGCCCAACGCCCCCTCATGGCGCCCCCACCGGAGGCTTGGCTCCCACGATCCGGGCGGCCTCGGTGGTTGCCGCGACGTGGTGCGTCCGGACGATGGCCGCGCCCGCCAGCATCGCCCAGACCGCCACGACCAGTGCCCCCTCCACACGGTCGGCGTCGCGATCGGACCGGCCTCCGATCGCCGGGCCATCGCCTCCGGTGTCGGCGGCGTCGTGCAGGACATCAATCAGACGGCCGTCACCGGTGCCCACGAGGAGGGGCCGGCCGAGGTCCGCCAGCCGGTCCAGGCCGCCGAGCAGGTCCAGATCGTCGTTTGCGGCGCGGCCGGTGCCAATCCCCGGATCCACGTAGATCTCCGCCACACCGGCGGCGCTCGCCTGGGTCACCCGGGCGCCGAGCGCCTCGACCATGTCGGCCAGGAGGTGACGTCCGCCGGACCCGTTACCCGGAGCCCGAGCGTCGGGCGCCCGCGGGAGTGTGCCGGCATCATGCACCGCCACCCAGCCGGCGCCCGCCGCCGCGGCCACCGCAGGCAGTGAGTCCCGGCCCAGAGCCGCCGTTGCATCGGTGAGGAGAGTCGCGCCGGCGGCGACGGCCGCGGCGGCGACAGCCGCCGAGCGGGTGGCGACAGCAACCCGGACGTCACCGGCGAGGGCTTCGACGACTCCCAGAATTGTTCGCTCCTCGGTCGCCGGATCGGTAGCCGGGCGCCCGGCGTCGACCGGTGCACAGACAACTTCGATGATGTCCGCCCCTTCGGAAATCATCCTGCGGCCGCGAGCGACAGGCGCACGATCCGGGGACCGGTCGCTCTCGGCGAACGCGGCGGGCGCCACCCGGAGCACGCCCATGACCTTCGTCTGCATGATCGGACCGGATCCGTCTCGGCTTCTCCCTGATCCGAAGGCTACCGGCGGATGCCCGAAGGTCGGCCCGCGGCGATCTAGGACTGTGGTTCGGCGGCGGCCTCGTCGTAGATGCAGATGTACGGCAGGTTGCGATACCGCTCGGCGAGGTCCAGCCCGTAGCCGATCACGAACTCGGGCGGGATCTCGAACCCCACGTAGCGCAGGTCGGTGGCGCGGGGGCGACTGCCCTCCCGCACGAGCAGAGCACACACGTGCAGTGACGCCGGGCCGCGGGCCGCCAACAGGTCGCGCAGGTACGCCAGTGTCAGGCCGCTGTCCACGATGTCCTCCACCAGCAGCACGTCGCGGCCGGCGAGGTCGGCGTCGAGGTCCTTGAGGATGCGGACGACGCCGCTGGTCTTCGTCGAGTCGCCGTAGGACGACACGGCCATGAAGTCCAACTCGACCGGCAGGTCGATCTGGCGGATCAGGTCGCTCATGAACATGAACGCCCCCTTGAGGACTCCCACCAGGAGGGGACGGCGTCCGGCGTAGTCGGCGGTGATCTCCCGCCCGAGTTCGGCGATCCGCCGCTGCAGATCCTCGGTGGGGATCAGCGCCGGCCCCGGCGGGTCGCTCAACCCGTTGGACGCGGTGGCAGAGGATTCCTGTGCGGTACTCATGGGCGGTCAGTCTGGCAGACACGCCGGGCTCGCGGCGGGTGGTTCCAGACGGAGGCGCCCGGCGCGGCGACGCACGCTCCAGCCGCAGCCGACGTCAGCGGCCCGAGCCTCGCCCCGCGCCACCGCCAGCACCCGATCCACCGCCGCCAGGTCGGGGGGATGGCGCTCGCCGCCGCCGGTGGCGCCGCGTCCCTCGGTGATCCAGCCCCGCAGCGCCCAGCGGGCCAGCGCCCGGGGCGCCGCCACCAGAGCCGCTCCGTCGGTGGGATCCAGGTAGGCGGTCGCCGCGTCGAGCGCCTCGGCGGCCTCGCGGCTGAGGTCGGCGTGGCGGCACAGCAGCGGCGTGACGTCCCGCTCGAAGACCTCGTCCAGCAGCGGCAACACGTCGTGGCGCACCCGGTTGCGGCGGAACGCCGGATCGAGATTCGACTCGTCGAGAATCGGGGTGAGCCCGGCCAGCCGGCAGACCTCCAGCGTGTCGGCACGCCGGAGGCCGAGCAGGGGACGGCGCTGCTCGGGGGCCATGGCCGCCACACCGCGCAGTCCGGCGCCGCGCAGCAGGTTCAGCAGGACGGTCTCGGCGCGGTCGTCGGCCGTGTGGCCCAGGAGGGTGCCGGCGGGCAGCACGCCGTAGCGGGCGCTGCGGGCGCGGGCCTCCAGGTTGGGGCCGGGGGCGACCTGCACGGTCTCGCCGGCGAAGCCGGCGCCCGCCGCCGCAGCGGCAGCGGCCACGACGGCTGCGTCGTCGCCGGAGCCCGGGCGGATGCCGTGATCGACGTGCACGGCGGTGACGTCGAGGCCGGCCGCGGTGGCCAGGACCAGCAGCGCCAGGGAATCGGGCCCGCCGGAGACAGCGCAGGTCACGGCCGTGCCGGCCGGGGGGAAGTTGCAGCGCCGCAGGTAGGCGTCGAAGGCGCCCGCGGCGATGGCGGTACGCAGCGGTGCAGGGTCGGCGGGCAGCCGGCTCCCGGTTGGATCGCCGGCCCTCGGGCGGTGCCCGGTCAGGCCGCCGCTGCGGCGTTCATCCGTTCGATCCACAACTCCGGGGACCTAATCTCGCCCATGCTGGGAAGGCACTCGGGCCCTTCCCAGGCCCGCTCCACGAACTCCGCCCCACCCACGCGCTCCACCGCGGCGATGAACGCCTCACCCGCCTGGTACTGGTACAGCTTGGCCTCGATGCCCACGAGACGCTGCAGCAGCTTGGACATCCCGCGAGCCGAGGTCCGCCGGGTGCGCAGCACACGCCCGAACCGGGCGGACTCCGAGAGGCGGTCGGCGCCGGCTCGATCCATCGTGACGTCGCCGTGGCCCTCCAGGAGGCTCATCATCCCCGACAGCTTGTCCAGCACGCCCTGCTGCGACGGCGGCGCCAGCAGCGCCGTCAGCCCTCCGTGGCGGAACGGATCCTCACCGTTGCGGCGGGCCTCCATGAGGCGGCGGGCGGCCTCCAGCATGCGGCCCGGGTCGGGGTCCACGACGTCGAGCACCTCGTCCACGAGACCCAGGAAATGCTGCCGGAGCCACGGGATTCCCATGAACTGAGCCCGGTGCGTGCACTCGTGGAGGGCCAGCCACAGGCGGAACTCCTTGGTGGGGAACCCGTGGCGGCGCTCGAGGACGGCGATGTTCGGGCCGACGTAGTACACCATGTCCTGGTCGTCGGGTTTGTCGTCCTCGATGATGAGCAGGTCGTACTGGCCCAAGACCCTCGTCGACATCCAGCCGAGCAGCGCCCCGACCTCGGCGCCGCTGACCATGCGGGTGATCTCGTGCATCGGGCCGGATTCGTTGATGTGCTCGTCCATGCGGTCGGTCAGCGGGCGCAGCAGGCGCTGGAAGGACGCCACGTTGGCCCTGATCCACGACCGGCGGTCGACGACGCGGGCGCGTGCCGTGGTGGTCGACCGCAGGCCGGTGGCCTCGGCCACGAGCTGTTCGGCCTGCTCGGTGGCCTCGGCGAAGTCGCGGCCGATCGAACGGACCGACGGCGAGCGAAGATCCGGCTGGGTGCCGCGCTCGGACACCCGGAAGGCGACCCTCTGAGCCAGATCCCAGTCGACGGCTTCCGTCACGACTCGTCCCGGTGAGCGGGGAGGACTCTCGAGGTGCCCTGGCTGCGCCGTCGGCGCGGGCGCTGCGGCCGCGCCCCGGCGGACCGGCTCACTCGGACGCCCGCTCCTTGCCCCGCGGGGGGTAGCGCTGGCCGTGCACCACCTTCACGTAGCCGGCGACGGTGGCGATGATCGCCAGAACCGTCAGCGCCACCAGGAGGGGGGCGATCCACCAGTGCCAGACAACCGCCATGAGCGCCATGGCAACATCCTAGAGGTCGGTGACGTCGATGCTGCCGAGGTCGATGCGCCCCAGCGTCTCGGAGATGCGGATGCGCAGCGACTCGGGCGCCTGCTCGCGGCAGTGCAGCGCCACGAGATTCTGCACGTTCACCTGCAGGTCGAAGGCATCGAGGCAGGGAGCGCAGCCGGCCAGCTCCCGGCGCAGCGCCGCGGTGCGGGCGGGGCTCGGCATGCCCTCGCCGACGGCCAGCAGCAGGCGTGAGGCGTGCCCGCAGTCGCTGGGGATGCCCGGGCACTCCGCCGGCCCGCCGAGCACTCCGGCGTCACTCATCGCGCCACTCCTGGCGCTGCTGCCATCCGGATGTCGCCGGCATCGCCGTTCCCGTCACTGCTCTCGCTTTCGATCCTGCCGTCGGGACGTCCCGGTGTGCTGCGGGCGTCGACGAGCCCGCGGGCGCGTCCATACTCGTGCAACGTCTCGCGGAGCTTTTTCCTTCCCCGATGCAGCCGGCTCATGACCGTGCCGATGGGCACGTCGAGGATCTCGGCGATCTCCTTGTAGGCGAACCCCTCCACGTCGGCCAGCAGCACGGCCACACGGTAGGACTCCGGAAGGGACTCGATGGCGTGGCGCACCTCGGCGGATATGAGCCCGTCCAGGAGTTCGTCCTCGGCGCTGCGGGCCCGACGGGCAAGCTCGGCGCCCCCGAGGCCCCGGTACAGGTACAGCGTGTCGGTGTCGCCCAGGTCGACCTCGTCGGGCCGCCGCTTGCGCCGGCGGTACTCGTTGATGAACAGGTTGGTGAGGATGCGGAACAGCCAGGCCCGCAGGTTGGTGCCCTCGGTGAAGCGGTCGTAGCTCTTGTAGGCCCGCAGGTAGGTCTCCTGCACCAGGTCCTCGGCGTCGGCGGCGTTGCGCGCCATGCGACGGGCGGCGCCGTAGAGCTGGTCCACGAAAGGCATCGCCTGCTCGGCGAATCGAGCCCGATCAGCCACACACCCAGCCTAGAAGCCGCCGGCGGCCGGCCATCGCCGGGCAGGCGACCGACTGGGCCGGCAAGTATCTCCTGTGACTATTGACAAGTGACACTTGACACTTGACACTTGACAGTGTCGATGTCAACTACGCCGACTACCACTGAGGAGACGGAACGATGGCGATGTACGACCCTCCCCATCCTGGGGGAATCGTGAAGTGGGAGTGTCTCGAGCCGCTGGGGTTGACGGTCACGAGAGCAGCGCAGGGGCTGGGGGTGACTCGTCAGGCGTTGTCGGACCTGGTGAACGAGAAGTCAGGCGTGTCGATCGAGATGGCGTTTCGCCTCTCCCGGGCCTTCGGCTCCACACCGGAGACCTGGCTCGGTATGCAGATGGCCTACGACCTCTGGCAGGCGCGGGAGCGAACCAGGGACATCGAGGTCGAGAACTTCATGGACAAGGCTGGTCCCGGCGACCTTACGGCGGCCTGACGACCGTACCGGCGGGGTCTTGCCACGGTGAACCGAGTGGGGAACGCTCTCGACAACCTTTGTCCTCCGCGGCGGGAGGCGGGCCGGATCGGCGGTTCAGGTTGCGACGATGCGGGGTGTGCTGGGCGATGGTGCCGCAGCCACGTGAGCCCGAGCGGGGAATCGAACCCCGGACCTATTCATTACGAATGAATCGCTCTGCCGACTGAGCTACTCGGGCACCGACACGGACGGTAACCGACCCACGGCGAATGTCACGCCACAGGCTAATGGGGAGCCGCTGAGGAGGGTCGCGTCTTCCGCGCGATGACCGAACGCTATCTGACTAGTATAATGACTATATGACTAGGCAAGTAACCGCCACTCAGGCGAAGGCTCAGATTCTGGCGCTGCTCGATGACGTGGCTGCGGGCGACGAGATCGAGATCACCAAGCATGGTCGCACCGTTGCGCGCCTCGTGCCCGCCACGGGCCCCGGCGCGTTACGTGGACGTTTCGTCGGCGTCGCCCGCAGCGTCGAGGACGACGAGCTTCTGTTCACTACTGGCGCCGAGTGGGACTTCGATTGACCACACTGCTCGTCGACACGCACGTCCTTCAGTGGTGGACCGCCGAGCCCGAGCGGCTTAGTTCTGGAGCACTCGAGGCGCTCGAGGGCGCCGATGAGTTGGCCGTGGCAGCCATCAGTTGGTACGAACTCGCCTGGCTCGCCCGGCACGGCCGGATCACCGTGGATCTGCCCATCGGCACCTGGCTCGGCGGCCTCTCCGGCTCTGTCCGCACGGTTGCGTTGAGTCCGGCAATCGCGGCTACCGCTGTCTCCCTGCCGGAGAACTTCCCCAGCGATCCAGCCGACCGCCTCATCTACGCCACGGCAATTGAGAACGGCTGGCACCTCGTCACCAAGGATTCCCGGCTCAGGCGCCACACAGCATCACCGGCGGTTCCGACGATCTGGTAGCCGGTCGCCAGTCCGACTCGGGAACCGGGGCCCGCGACGCTGGCGACGCTCGGCGCTGTCCCCCGGTCGCGATCGAACACCTCGGTTCCAAAGCCGCGATCCCGAAACCTGCCGCTTCAGGTCTCAGACAACGGCGCTATGCCGGACTTTGATACTCCAAGCGGCGTGCTTGACGTTCGAATCTCCCCGAGCCGGCTTGCGTAGCGGCCCAGCAGAGTCGAGGCGTTTCCTCACCGACCGAACTGGCAACGTGAGGTCAGGCATCGGGCACCAGCGAGCAGCCAGCCCGTGTCGCAGCGGGCTCCGGTGAGCACTCACAGAGGTACTCCGTGGCCACGCCCCCGCACGGATCGTGGCGACGTCGAAGGCTTTCGGACCCGCCGCCCCAGGGCGTACGGTGTACCGAGACCGGAGATTTGAGGAGCAGCGATGGGTTCATCAAGCAGGGCAGCCTCGGGCCCCGGTGTGATCCGCATCGAGGCGCTGCGCTACCGATCGCTACGGTATGTCTCTCAAGAACTCGGGCCCTTCCAGGTCCTCGTGGGCCCGAACGCCAGTGGGAAGTCCAACTTTCTGGACGCAGTCGCGTTCCTCGGGGATTTGCTGGATACCGATCTGGACACAGCGATCCACGGTGACTGGCGGCTCGGAATCCCGGCACGAGCCCCTGACGCAAGGCATCTGACTTGGATGCGTCAGGGTGACACCTTCGAATTAGCAGTGGAGATGATCGTTCCAGAGGACGTCCGAACCGCCCTAAAGAACGGAACCCACTCGGTGTGCCGCTACGAAGTCGCGGTCGATGTATCGGACGCTCCGCGGCTCAGCGTCGAGACACTGTGGCTCAAGCCAGACCGCGGGAGGCGATCCGGCGACGCACCTCAGCCCACCTTGTTCCCCCGTACGGTGGAGCCCCCTGAGAGCATCGTCCGGGCACCGCGCAAACGGACTCCTTCGGGCTGGAGAAAAGTCGTCTCGCGGGGCGAAGTGCCCGAGAAGGTGATGTTCAGTTCGGAGACGACAAACTGGAGGAGTCCTTTCCGCATCGGCGCTGCGGACTCCGCGCTCGCCGCCCTCCCAGCTGACCAGGAACGTTTCCCGATAGCAGTCTGGTTCCGGGAGGCCCTACGTGGAGTGCAACGCATAGTGCTATCGGGCGAGGACATGCGCGTACCTTCTCCCCGCTCGGACCCACGGGAGTACCTGCCCGATGGCTCGAACCTGCCACATGTGGTCCATTCACTTGAGACAGACCATCCCGAGGCACACGACCGGTGGGTCAAGCACCTCCGCGAGGCACTGCCCGACCTTGTGGGAGTCTCGACTCACGAGCGCGAAGAGGATCGCCACCGCTACATGGTGTTGCGCTACGACAGCGGCTTGGAAGCGCCCTCCTGGCTTGTTTCCGATGGCACCCTCCGTCTTCTGGCACTGACCCTCCTTGCCTACCTGCCGGACCTCACGGGCCTCTTCCTCATTGAAGAACCCGAGAACGGCATTCATCCCCAGGCGCTCGAAACGGTTCTCCAGTCGCTCTCGTCGGTGTATGGCGCGCAGATCTTGCTTGCCACCCACTCGCCGCTCGTTGTAAGGCTGGCTGACCGACACCAACTCCTTTGTCTCGCCCGCTCTGAGGAAGGCGCCACGGACGTGGTCTCCGGAACGGAGCATCCGGCACTACGGGATTGGCGGGGGACTGCGGACCTCGGCACGTTGCTCGCGAGTGGCATCTTGGGATGATCGACCTCTTCTGCCTCGTCGCCGACAAGAACATGGAAGCAGCGATTTCTGCGTTGCTTGAGCGTCCAGAGTCGCTCGGAATCCGCAGGATCGAGCGAGAGATCGTCGTCCATGCGTACCGCGATCCGGGCTGCTTTCACCATGCGGCTGACTACTTGCGGGGCTATCGCTCCCGGGCGAACCACGCGTTGGTGATTCTCGATCACGCTTGGGACGGCGTCCCCGCCAACACGGCCGCTGAGGTGTAGTCGCAGCTTGAGACGAGATTGCAGCGAGACGACATCGGTGGATGGGCGAGGGCCGTCGTCATAGAGCCCGAACTCGAGGCATGGGTGTTCAGTGACTCCCCTCACGTCGGAGCGGCGCTGGGTTGGGCCGGCAGCAGCCCTGCTTTGAGGGAAGCTCTGGCACATCAGAACCTCTGGCCAACCGAGGTGAACAAGCCGGATGACCCGAAGAAGGCGATGGAATGGGCGCTAAGGCAAAGGAAGCTCCCCCGATCGTCCTCCATCTACCGTGAGATGGCCAGCAAGGTGAGTACGCAGTCATGCACGGATCGAGCCTTTCAACGACTGCGAGGCCTACTCCAAGGCTGGTTCCCGCCGGTCGGTTGACGGACGAGGCCCGACCTGCCGCAGCGCATTGGCGGGGCGGGGCTAGTCGGGTGGCGGGCCTCCGCGAATCGTGTCGATGAGCCGCCAGACTCCGGAACTGGGGTTCGCGCCGGGCTCGCTAACGTCAAGGTGCCTTGCATCCCAAGCCCGGGCTCGGCGCTTGGCGTCCTCGTAGCCGTCGAGAAGCGTCGCCCACACCGACTCGGGAATGGACTTGCCTTCAAGCAGTCCGAGATCACGTGCACGACGTTGGATTGTGTGCCGATGAACCTCGGTATTCCAATCCTCGACGTGAAGCACCAGCCACAGTTCGAAGCAGGGATTCGAGACAGCGATTTCGATCCCGGCATCACGGGCTTCGGCGATGGCGCTGTTGACGTCAGGATGAGCGTCGACATCGAAGACGCACCAGATCTCGTCGAACTCGGGATCTCTCCGCCGCCGCACTTGCTTCTGACGTCGCGCTTCCCTGACGAGGGACATCGGGACCGACCCTGCGGAGGCTGCGTCGAATGCGAGTTGAACGCGGTCCCGATGTTCGCGGGCCCAGTGGGCGAGATAGTCGGGTTCCGTGACTGCGCCTTCTGTGAGGACGCGGATGATCCGACGCGTTCCTCGGGCATCCCGACGTTGGCGGGCTGGATGTCCTCGCGGAGGATTCATACGTCGCTGGGCTCGGTGGCTCGGACGTACTCCGCGGGATTGGTCGTGGGGACGCCGCCGTAACGGCCCTGCATGTAGCGGCGCGCGATGGCCTCGTCGTGTCGTGGCCTGAAGTCCGAGAGTGGATAGAGGGTGGTGGCACCGTCGGGTTGCTTCTCGGTGATCCAGACCTGGTCCCGGCCGAGCGTGCGCTCCGAGCTGTCCCCCAGAAGGGTCACATCGTGCGCGTTGAAGATCAGCTGCGCCGCCTTGGGATTCCTTCGAGGGCTCTGGAAGAGTGCGACCAGATCCCGCACAAGGTGAGGGTGGAGGCTCGCGTCCAACTCATCGACAAGTAACGCGCTGCCATCTTTCAGCGCGTCCAGGACCGGGCCAATGAGCCCGATCCATACGAGGGTTCCCATCGACTCGTGGAGACGCGAGAGTCCGACATCACCCCAAGGTCCGCTATGAATCAGCCGAATGGAGTCGTCGAGTGGATTGGCCTCCTCATCCGCGACATCCGAGGTCGCATCGTTACCTTGCCAGACTCGCTCGGCCCTACGGGCGCGTTCTTGAATCTCCGGATCGATCGGATCCCGGACCGCGTCGACGACTCCGAGATCTGCTGCACGCAGCAAAGAAAGGACGCGATTGCGCGTCTGCTGCTCCTCCAACAGTTCGACAGTCCGAATCGCGCTCCGCTCGCGCCCTGCGCGCTCGACAAGTTTCAAGTTGTTCCGGAACCAGTCAAACAGCGGGACAAGCGGCTCGTAGACAGCTGCACCCGCGACCGACAGCAGGGGAACGTGGGGGCGGACGAACGGTCGCAGGTTCCTGCCGTGTGTCCGGAAGGGAGGCCCGAACACGACGTCGTCCTCGGCGATGCGACCATTCTCAGCCGGACGATGTTCACGCTGAAATACCAGAGCCTGCCGCCCGTGCGGGTAGTAGTACGCGAATTCGCCCAAGACACGCATGGAGTTGACTTCAAGGCAGTACTGCCAGCGGACACCGGCGACAATCAGGTCGACTTCGTAGCGCGTCGGGCGCAGGAAGTGGGGTATAAGCGTCTCGAGATCGTCCTCTGTGATTGGCTCGTCTGGGAGCGGCACGAGCGCGAAGGATTGATGTTTGGTCCGAACGGGTCCTCCGCCCTCGGACGGGCTTACCTCGGGTGTGAAGGACTCGAGGACCAGCGTGCGCAGATCCGCCATCGCCGTGAGCAGGGTGGACTTGCCGGACGCGTTAGCGCCGAAGATTCCAGCGGCCGGTACAACGCGGACCGGTTGGCCTGCTGTGGGGAGGGTGCGGACGACGGACTTGGGCGTGAGTCGTCCGGCGACCAGTGATAGGTGGACCTCGTCGCGGTAGGAGCGGGCGTTCTCCGCCTTGAATGAGAGTAGCGCTCCCTGCTGCTTGCGGGTAGGTTCATCGGCCATAAGGACATTCTAGCGAGAAAATCTCGTAAATTGATATCAGTAATCCGGAAATCTCCGTTCTGAGAACGAATCATCCTGAAATTCCACGCCACGTTGTCGCAGGAGCGATAGCGGGCGGGTATGCCGGGGAGCGCCGCCAGTGCGAATTCGGCGTACCCGCTCCCGACGGACGGGCTGCCCCGCCCGGACGACCGCGACCCGGGAAGGGCGGGGATCAGTTCGGGGCGAGGAGGGGCCAGGGGTTTGTGGCTTCTAGTTGGGCGGCTACCTGGAGGAGGAGGTCCTCGCGGCCGTAGGCGGCGATGAGTTGGGCGCCGAGGGGGAGGCCGGTGGCGGTTTGGCCCATGGGGACGGAGATGGCGGGCTGGCCGGTGAGGTTGAAGGGCAGGGTGAAGGTGCCGTACGGCAACGAGTTGATGAAGCTCGCCAGGACGTTGTCGGGCGTGGAGACCAGCTCGCCGATGCGGGGGGCGGGGCGGGCCGTGGTGGGGGTGATGAGGAGGTCCCAGCCGTCGGCCCACCAGGACGCCATGGCCCGACCGAAGAGCTGCTGGGCGTTCTGGGTCTTCAGCAGGTCGGTGCCGGGGGTCTGGCGGCCCCGCTCGGCGGAGAACCAGGTGGCCGGCTCGACGTCGTCCTCGGTGAGTTCGCGGCCGAGGAGCCTGCCCACCTCGTCGAGGGCGAACGCCGTACCCACGCCCCAGGTCTTGGCGAAGTTGGCGAGGAGGCGCTCGTCGCTGAGCGCCGGCGGCCCCGTGGGCTCGACCGTGTGGCCGAGATCCTCCAGAAGCGCGGCGGCCCGCTCGGCCGCGGCGGCGCACTCGGGGTCCACCTCCACCCTGCCGTCGCCCGGCGAGTCCACCCAGAGGCCGATGCGGAGCCTGCCCGGGTCCTGTGAGGCGGCCTCGGCGAACGGGCGCTCCGGGCGGGGGGCTACCACGGTGTCACCCGGGAAGGGCACCGATTGGACGTCCAGCAGCGCGGCAGTGTCGCGGACCGTGCGGGCGAGCACGTGGACCACCGACAGGCCCGATTCATCCTCCCGCGGCCCGTTGGAGACACGGCCCCGCGACGGCTTGAGGCCCACCAGCCCGCACAGCGCCGAAGGGATGCGGATGGAGCCGCCGCCGTCGCCCCCGCCGGCCACCGGCACCATGCCGGACGCAACCGCCGCGGCCGAACCGCCCGAGGAGCCGCCGGAGCCGTGCTCGGTGTTCCAGGGGTTGCGAGTGGGGCCATAGGCCAGCGGCTCAGTGGTGGCAACCAGGCCCAACTCCGGCGTGTTGGTGCGGCCGACGAACACGAAACCGGCCTCGCGCAGGCGCACCACCTGGTTGCCGTCGGTCGGGTGCGTGTAGCCGGCGTCACGCAGCGCCGCCACCCCCAGATGCACCGGGTCGCCCGCCGAGGCCGGCCACAGATCCTTCAACAGCATCGGCACACCGCGGAACGGCCCGTCGGGCAGGTCGGGAGAGTCGGCCGCCGCCAGTGCCTTGTCGTACAGCTTGTGAATGACGGCGTTCAGCGCCCCGTTGCGCGCCTCGATCCACCGGATCGCCGCCTCGACCAACTCCCGGGGCGTCACCTCGCCGGCCCGCACCAGTGTCGCAAGCCCAACCGCGTCATGGCCGATGTAGTCGCGGTCGTCGATCATGAGGCGTTCGGGGCGAAGGTGTCGATCATGAGGCGGACGTCGTCGCCTAAGGGGTAGAGGATGGGGCTGGTGCAGCCGTTGCGGCGGTAGTGCTCCACCTTCTCGCGACACTCGTCGGGCGTGCCGGCGGCGCAGATCATCTGCACCACGTCGTCGGGCACCAGCTTGGAGGCCTCCTGCACCTGCTCGAGGGTGGCCGGCCAGGTGAGGACGCGCCCCACGTCCTCGAGGATCGACTCCGGCACCCCGGAGGCGGCCATGATGTGCGGCTGCTGGCCCAGGTACTGCGTCACCAGCAGGCGGGCGCCGTCGAGCGCCTTCTGGCGGTCGTCGTCCACCGAGCACACCACCAGCTGCGGGCGGTCCAGATCGTCCACCGAGCGGCCCGCCCGGGCGGCGCCCCGCTCCAGGGCGTCCATGGCCCGCTGGTTGTAGGTGGGCGACACGAGGTAGTTGAGCACGACGCCGTCGGCAATCTCGCCGGTGAGCTCCAGCATCTTGAAGCCGGTGGCGCCGATGTAGATGGGCACGTCCTTGGGGCGGCGCTCCTGGAACACGTAGTCCAGCTCCACGCCGTCGAATTGCACGAACTCGCCGTCGTAGGTGACGTTCTGGTCGGCGAGCAGAGCCCGCACCGACTCCACGATCTCGCGCATCTGGCGCAGCGGGCGACGCCGATCAATGCCCACCTTGCGGGCCAGCGGGTCCCACCAGGCGCCGACGCCCAGCAGCACCCGGCCGGGCGCCAGGTCGTCGAGGGTGGAGAACGTGGCCGCCAGCAGCGCGGCGTTGCGGGTCCACGACGCCACCACGCCCGAGCCCACCTTGATCGTGTCGGTGACCGCGGCGAACGCCGCCATCGGCACGGTCGCCTCGCGGACGAGGCGGCTCTCGGCCTGCCAGACGGCCTCGAAGCCCTTGGCCTCGGCGTACTGGACGTACTCCATCGCCTCGCGCAGGGGGTGCGCGTCCTGCAGGTACATGGCCACGCGGGTCCCGTCGGTCATGGGTATCTCCTGGTTGTCGGGCGGATCATGTCGGTGGTTCGGGTCAATCCAGGTCGTCGAGGCGGCGGAAGAGGCGTTGGGCGGCCTCGGCGGCTTTGGCGCGCACCTCGGCGGCGTCGACTCGGGTGGGTTGGCCGTCGGCCCAGACAACCTCGCCGGCCACCTCGACCCGCTCGGGGCGCACGCCGGGGCTGAAGGCCAGGTGCCACGGCTCCATGGGGGCGTAGTTCCAGGTGACGGTGTCGTCCCGGGCCTCGGGCATGAGGTCCCAGCCGGCCGACAGCCACTGCCAGGGGGCCTCGGGGCTGGCGGTCACGTCGCTCTCACGGAGGCGGGCGTAGGCCACGCGGAACTCGTCGAGCATGTCCGAGCCGATGCCGTCGGTGCCGAGCGCCACCGGATTGCCCGTGGCGGCGAAGCGGGCCGGGCGGGCGTAGCCGACGGCGTTGTTCATGTTGGAGCGGGGGTTGTGCACGACGGTGCCGGCCAGCCCGTGGTCGTCGGGGAGGTGGACGCCGTGGATCAGCAGCCAGTCGGGCCCGCTGAGGTCGGCCAGGCGCTGCCCGGCCGGGGTGTCCACCTGCCCCTCGGCCACGTGGATGTGTACGCCGGTGCCCAGGTCGGCGGCCAGACCGGCGGCGGCCTCGAGCGTGGCGTCGGTGCAGGTGAAGGCAGCGTGAACCCCCACGTAACCCTGGCCGCCGGAGCGCAGGAAGCGCTCGTTCTCGGCGAGGCCTCGCCGGGCGCCGTCGGGGCCGTGGCGGTCGGTGACGCCGTAGGCGCAGCTCACCCGCACGCCCACGGCGGCGCAGGCGTCGGCGATGACCGACAGCGAACCCTCGATGGCGTTGGGTGACTCGTGATGGTCGATGACCGCCGTGGCGCCCACCTCCAGGCACTCCAGGGCGCCGAGCATCGCCGACCAACCGATGAGATCCAGATCCAGCGCACGGTCGAGGCGCCACCAGATCAACTCCAGGATGTCACCGAAGTCATGCGGGGTGCGTGGCGGAGCCGGCATGCCGCGAGCCAGGGCCGAATAGAGGTGATGGTGGGCGCAGACCAGCCCTGGCGTCGTGTGCTCTGCTGGCACGGTTAGACGGTGGCTGGTTGGGCGGGGGTCTCGGCGTGCGGGGTGGCGCCGTTGCCACCGCTGCCGTTGCCGTTGCCGTTCACACCCCAGGGGCGCTCGCGGTTGGAGTCGTTGCGCATGGGTAGCTCACTGCGCCACTCCCCGTCGAAGTCCGCCAGGGCGGCGGCCACCGCACCCGCCGTGGGCACCAGGCCGATCTCGCCCACACCCTTGATGCCGTAGGGCGAGTCGGGCTGGGGCACCTCCACCAACTGCACGTCAACCGGAGGCATGTCCTTGGGGCGCACGATGGCAAGGCTGCGCAGCGTGGTGTTCAGCGGGCGCCCCTCGGCGTCGGAGGGGAACCCCTCGGTGAGGGCATACCCCAGACCCATGTGCACCGAGCCCTCGATCTGGCCCTCGCACAGCGTGGGGTTCACGGCCTTGCCCACGTCGTGGGCCGCCAGGACCCGGGTGATCTTGCCACTGTCGGGGTCGAGCTCCACCAGCTGGCAGGCGAACCCGAAGCACGAGTGGATCTTCGGGTTCTCCAGGCCGTCGTTGAGGGAGTTCGTCCAGTCCACCACGTAGGTGCCCTCATAGTCGACTCCCGTGCGGCAGCCGTCGGCCAGGGCCACCTTGCAGGCGTCGGCCACCGATCCGGCGCCCATGAGGGTGCCGCGGCTGCCGGTGGTCTGTCCGGCGCCGAGCTCCCGGGTGGTGTCCACGATGACCCGCACCCGCTCGGCGGCCACACCCAGCTCGGTGACCGCCACCTGCTGGGCGACGGTGTGCACGCCCTGGCCCATCTCGGTCCAGCAGTGGCGCACCTCCACGGTGCCGTCGTCCTCGAAGCGCACAACCGCCTTCGCCACCTCGTAGAAGCCGTTGCCCAGGCCGGAGTTCTTGAGCCCCAGCCCGACGCCCACCGGCCGCCCGGCAGCCCGCGCCGCGTCGTAGGCGGGCTTCACGGCGTCGAGGCACACCCGGGCGCCCTCGCAGCCGTCATCCATGATCTGGCCGGGTCCCCACACCGAGCCCGGCGTGACCACGTTACGCGAGCGCATCTCCCAGCCGTCAATGCCCACGGCCGCGGCGAGGCGGTCCATCACACCCTCCATGGCGAACTGCGCCTGGTTGGCGCCGAAGCCGCGGAACGCCCCGCACACCGGGTTGTTGGTGCGCGCCGCCACAGACTCCACGTCGATGTTGGGCACCACGTACGGCCCGCTGGCGTGCCCGGCGGATCGCTCCAGCACCTTCATGCCCACCGAGGCGTAGGGGCCGGAGTCACCGATCATGCGGGCCCGGAGGGCGGCGAGGCGGCCCTCGGCGTCGCAACCGGCCGTGTATTCCATGCGGATGGGGTGGCGCTTGGGGTGCAGCAGCAGCGACTCCTCACGCGACAGCGTGCACTTCACGGGCTTGCGGAGCAGGTGGGCGGCCAGCGCCGTCTGGGCCTGGTTCGACATGTCCTCCTTGCCGCCGAACGCCCCGCCGTTGCTGACCAGCTCGACGGTGACCATGGCGGCGTCGATGCCGAGCACCGAGGCGATCTGGTTGCGGTCGTCCCACACACCCTGGCCGCCGGAGTACACGTAGAGGGCGCCGTCGGGGCGGGGCACCACCAGGGTGGACTCGGGCTCGAGGTAGGCGTGCTCGATGCGTTGGGTCTGGAACGTCTCGTTGACGATGTGGGTCGAGCCCGCCAGCGCCTCGTCCACGTCGCCTCGGGCGTAGCGGGACACCGACAGGACGTTGCCGTCGAGCCCCCAGACGGCGTCCTCGCTGCTCTCAACGGCGGCGATGGGGTCGACGATGGGCCGCAGCGGCCGGTACTCCACGTCCACGAGGGCGGCCGCCTTCCGGGCCGTCTCGCGGTCGGTCGCCACGACGATGGCCAGCACGTCGCCCAGGTAGGAGGTGCGGCCGCCGGTGGGGATGAACACCGGCCAGTCCTTGTGGATGAGGCCCACCCGCAGCTCACCGGGCACGTCGGCGCCACCGAACACGGCCTCCACGCCGGGCACCGCCAGCGCCGGAGCCGTGTCGATGCGCACCACGTCGGCGCGGGCGTGGTCGGCGAGGCGCAGCGCCCCGTGCAGGCAGCCCGCCGGCGCCATGTCGTCGATGTAGGGGCGGAAACCGCAGGCCAGGTCGGTGGCCTCGTAGCGGATGCCGCGGGTGCCGATGATGCCGGGCTGCTGCAGGACGGGTTCCTTGCCGTGGGCGAGGTCCTCCACGGCGTCGAGGATCTTGATGTAGCCGGTGCAGCGGCACAGGTGGCCGCCGAGGTGCCGGGAGGCCTCCTCGCGGGTCAGGTCGGCGCCCTTGCGGTCGATGAGGGCCTTGGCGCGCACCAGGATGCCGGGGGTGCAGAAGCCGCACTGCAGGGCGCCGTGGTCGGCGAAGATGCCGGCATAGCGCTCCCGCTCGGCGGGGTCGAAGCCCTCCAGGGTCACGATCGAGGCGCCTTCGGCCTTGGCGAGGGGCACCTGGCAGGCCACCCGGGCGCGGCCGTTCAGCAGCACGGCACAGCAGCCGCACTGGCCGGTGGGCGAGCAGCCGTCCTTGGGCGAGATGACGCCCAACTCGGTGCGCAGGGCTTCCAGCAGATGGGGGTGGTCGTCACGGCACGTGACAGTGGTGCCATTGAGTTCGAACTGCGCCACGGCGGTTCCTCCTGTGAGGTTTGGCTCGGTTTCGGGCGGGCGGGTGGGGCTCAGGACCGCTGCGGAGTGCGGTCGGGATGCAGGGCGATATCGGACGGGCGGATGGGCACCCGGTTCAGCGGCAGGCCGGTGGCCTGGCGGACCGCGGCGACCACCGCAGGCGTCGAGGAGATGGTGGGCGGCTCGCCGATGCCCTTGGCGCCGAAGGGCGCACCCGGCTCGGGCTCCTCCACAAGGAGGGCGACGCGCACGTCGCACATGTCCAGCGCCGTGGGGATCAGGTAGTCGGTGAAGCTGGCGTTGCGCACACGGCCGCCGTCCAGGACGATCTCCTCCATCACGGCCAGGCCGACGCCCTGGGCGATGCCGCCCTCGATCTGCCCGAGGGCCTGCATCGGGTTGAGGATGCGGCCCACGTCCTGGGTGGTGGCCACCTCCACGGCGCGCAGCAGGCCCAGGTCGGCGTCGACGTCCACGACGGCGCGGTGGGCGGCGAAGGCGAACGACACGTGGGGTTCGCCCTGGCCGTCGGCGTCGACGGTGGTGGTGGGTGCGTGGTGGTACTCGATCTCGTGGCGGAAGTCCCGCTCGGAGCTGATCTCGGCGAGGCTGCGGCCGAGGCCGCTGGTCGACATCACCTGGCCGTCACGCAGCGCCAGCTCGGACGCCGGGATACCGCTCTCGGCGGCGACGTAGGTGAGTACCTTGTCGCGGACCCCTTCGCAGGCCGCCAGCACCGCCCCGCCCGACATCCAGGTCTGGCGGCTGGCCGACGACGACCCGGCCGAACCGATGGCGGTGTCGGCGGGGTCCAGCTGCACCTGCTGCACACCGAGCACCTCGCGGGCGATCTGCTGGGCGAGGGTCACGAAGCCCTGCCCCACCTCCACGCAGGCGCAGGTGATGGTGGCGACGCCCTCGGACAGCCGGCAGGCGGCCGTGGAGTAATCGTCGAATCCCTCGGAGAACATGAGGTTCTTGATGCTGGCGGCGTAGCCGACGCCCCGGCGCACGTGCGAGTCGTCCGCGGTGCGTCCGGCCCCGCCGGGGCGGGACATGGCGTCGGCGGCGGCGGCGCCATTGCCGCCGACGCCGTCACCGCTGCCGCCGGTCCTGGGGCCGCCGGTCCTGGGGCCGTCGGTTCTGGGGCCGTCGGTTCTGGGGCCGCCGATCCTGGGGCCGTCGGTTCCTGGTGGGAGGGGGTAGGTGGCCAGCGCCTCCAGCAGTTCGGTCATGGGCGCCGTGCCGGCGATCTTCTGGCCGGTGATGAGTGTGTCGCCCGGGCCGAGGGCGTTGCGCAGCCGCAACTCCAGCGGGTCGATCCCCAGCGTCTCGGCCAGGCGGTCCATCTGGGCCTCGTGGGCGAAGCACACCTGCACCACGCCGAAGCCGCGCATGGCCCCGCAGGGCGGGTTGTTGGTGCGCATCCCCCAGCCGTCCACGACCGCGTTCGCCACCCGGTAGGGGCCGGCAGCGAAGAAGCAGGCGTTGGCCAGCACCGCAGCCGTCGTGGAAGCGTAGGCGCCGCCGTCGAGAGTGACGGTGGCCTCCACCTTCACAAGCCGGCCGTCAGCGGTGGCGTGGTGGCGGTACTGCAGGCGGGCCGGGTGGCGGTGCACGTGGCCGAAGAACGACTCCTCGCGGCTGTAGAGCATCTTCACGGGGCGTCCGGTGTGCAGCGCCAGCAGGCACAGATGGATCTGCAGCGTGACGTCCTCGCGGGCGCCGAATGCGCCGCCCACCCCGGCCAGCGTGATGTGAACGTCTTCGGGCGCCAGGCCCAGCGCCTCGGCGATCTGGCGCTGGTCGGCGTGCAGCCACTGGGTGGAGATGAACAACTCCACCCCGCCGTCGCCGCTGGGCAGCGCCAGGCCCGACTCGGTTCCCATGAAGGCCTGGTCCTGCATGCCCACCTCGTAGTCGCCCTCCACGACCACGTCGGCGGTGGCATCGGGGTCGCCATGGCGGATCCTCATATGGCGGAACACGTTGCCGTCGGGGTGGATGGGCGGGGCGTCGGCCGCGGCGGCGGCATCGGTGACGGCCTCCAGCGGCTCGTAGTCCACGACGATGGCCTCGGCGGCCAGGCGGGCCGTCTCGGGATGGTCGGCGGCCACCAGCGCCACAGGCTCGCCGCAGTAGCGCACGATGTCGGCGGCGAGCACCGGCTGGTCGGCGTGCTCGAGACCGTAGGCGCCCTTGCCGGGGACGTCGTCGGCCGTGAGGACGGCCCGCACGCCGGCGATGGCGAGGGCGGGGGCGATGTTGATGGAGCGGATGCGGGCGTAGGGGTGCGGCGAGCGCAACGCCCGGCCCCACAACATGCCGTCGGCCCACAGGTCGGAGGAGAATTGGAACGATCCGGTGGTTTTGGGGACGCCGTCGGGGCGGGGCACGCTCTCGCCGATGCGCCCCGTGGTGCGGGGCCGGGCCGGCGCTTCGACGCCGCCGGCCGCTGCGAGAATCGGGTCCGACACGGCCGCCGCCGGATCAACGGCGGTCGCCGCCACGCCGGCGCCATCATCCATCTCCACACGATCAGCCAAGAGCCGACTCACCCCGTAAGTACACACCAAATTTTACATTTTGTCAAGAAGGACACGACCTGCCGATGCCGAGATACCTAGCAAACCCCCAGGTCAGAGACATTGTCCGTTCGGCTGGAAAACTCGACGCCAGGCCTTCCGTAAGATCCTCGGGTTGGGCCGGGGGTGGGTCGCTGGTGAACTGCTACCCGCGACCCGACGCGCTGGGGAAGTCCGCGCGAAAGGCGAGCACGGTTGGCTCGAGGCCCTCGGTCATTAGGTCAACGACGATCTGATAGCGGCCTGCGGCGGGGAGTTGCACCTCGCGAAAGTCAACAGCAAACGGCACCACCATCAGTTCGCCTGGATCAATTTGAGCCGGTGGCACTCCAAGCTGGAACGCCGCGGAGGACTCCGCCAGTCGTCCGCCGTCGGCGTTCTCCACCCTGAGACGTATCTCCCGTGGAACCGTTGCCTCTCCCGGGGCGACCTCGATGATCAAGGCGAGCATCGCGCCGATCGGGGCTGGGAACTGGGGTCGCCAGAGCCGAGTGAGTCCCGCTGAGATTACCGACAGCAGCCCGTCTCGGACCTGCGCGAAGTCACAAAGCGCCGCTAAAACTAGCTTCATGGGTTCTCGCTACACCCCTACGAGCGAGAACTCGACACGAACAGCCTCCGTGCCGTGGCTCTGGTGCCCGGCTGGGGTTGTACGCTCGACGGGGTCCCAAACAGGGGGCGCAGGCTCGGTCGCGACGAGTCGCACCGTCAGGTCGTCCAGAACTCCCTCAGCCTCGGCCCACTCGTGAATCGAGGTCACGAGATCGGCGAGACGGTCGGCGCCGCCTGTGAACCCGAGGTCGTCTTCCGCCCACCAGAGCGTGCCCTCATCGTGGTTCTTGTACACGCGCACTTCGTGCATCACGCACCTCCCTTGGGACAGGTGTCCTGTTCATAGTAAGTCCTCAATTTCCTCGTCCGTCAATCCTGCCCTCTCGGCCAGCATGTGTCGCAGCGCGGTCGGGGGAACCTCAGCACCGTCGTGGAACGCGAAACCGATCGTGCCCCGGTCCGGAGCTACGAGCTTGCGGTGGGAACCACGCTGGCGCTGCTGCGTATAGCCGAGCTTCGCCAGAATCTTGAGCACCTCGCGCGCCTTGAGCGCCGGCAGGCGAGACGCCGGAATCACCATCGATCCAAACCTTACAAAGGAAGTCGCAGATGAGAAGTGTTGAAGCATCCCGCCAGCGAGGGTGTGAGCCACCGCGATGGGGAAAGCCTTGAGGCTGGGCTTCTAACGGATCTTCTGACGAACGGGCCGACGCTAGACGGCATCGGACGGCATGAACTGGACTGCCCCCGAGGCAAACCCCAGGTCAGACGGATGATCTGGTGCGTAGTGGCACTAGCTGGACAGTCAGGTCTTCGCCATTTTGTCAAAGGAATCGACACCTACTGCACGTCCGGCGTCAAGGCGCCGGACCGTCTGCGGCCCGCGTCAGTCGGGCCGGTAGACGTCCCGGCGGTGGCCGACTCGGAGGACGATCACCTCTCCTCGTGCGTCGTCGATCCGGCACAGGATGCGGTATGCACCCCTCCGGACGCTCCACAGCCCCTCCAGCTCGTTCCGCAGCGCCACGCCGAGACGCCTCGGGTTCTCCAGCAGGGGCCCGGTGATCAACTCGATGACCGCAGCGGCGACCGCCTCCGGGAGTTCTTCCGCGATGGTCGTGGCTGCCGGGCGGGCGACGACGATCTCGTAGGGCTCATCCCCCGAATCGGCCATGCCTCATGACGTCCGCAGCGCCCTCACGGCCTCGACCCCGCGCACCACGTCGCCCGCCACGTAGGCACGATGCGCTTCAGCGAGCTGCTCGACGGCGTCGGTGTCTCCAAGAACCGCCAAGGTCTCCTCGAGCGATTCGAGGTCATCGGGACTCATGAGCACCGCGGCCGGTGAACCGTTGCGCGTGATGACGACCCTCTCGTGGTGGGCGTTCACCCGTTCGATGAACTCCGAGAACCGGTCCCTGACGGCCCGCAACGACTCGCTGGTCATGTACACAATTGTGCCACACCCGCGGCGGTCCTGCGACGGTTGGGAGGCGGGCGCCGCGGCCGGAATCAGGCGGCGGGTCAGGCGGTGAGGCCGGCGGCAGCGCCAGACGCAGGGTCGGGCGGTGAGGCCGGCGGCAGCGCCGGACGGCGGCGTCAGGCGGTGGGGTCAGGCGGTCAGTGGGCGGGGCCGCCGCCGATGAGTGGGGGCTCCGACGACCAGGGGAAGTCGATCCAGAGGTCGGTGCGGCGCCAGACGTGGTCGCACTTGACGACCGAGCGGGGCTTCTCGTAGAGGACGGCGGTGCGCACCTCGCCCACGTTGGCGACGCAGTAGTCGCGGACCATCTCGAGGGTGTGGCCGGTGTCAGCCACGTCGTCGGCGATGAGCATCTTGGCGTCGTCGAGGTCCACGAGCTCGAGGTAGGGGGGTAGCACCACCGGCACGTCGTGGCGCTCGTCGATGTCGGTGTAGTACTCGACGTTCATCACGAAGATGTTCTTGATGCTGAGGGCGTAGCCCAGGGAGCCGGCGATGAACAGCCCGCCGCGGGCAATCGACAGGATCAGGTCGGGTCGGAAGCCCGAGTCCACGACCATCTGTGCCAGTTCCCGGGCGCCCGTGCCGTAGGACTCCCACGTCATGATCTCGCGCTGTTCGGTCATCGGTCCTCCGTGTTGGTTCGTTGGTCGTGGCCGTCGGTCGTGGCGGCTGGTCGGTCCGTTGTGGCGGCTGGTCGGTCGTGGCGGCTGGTCGGTCCGTTGTGGCGGCTGGTCGGTCGTGGCGGCTGGTCGGTCGGTCGTGGCCGCCAGTCGCGGCCGTCAGTCGTAGTCGTAGAAGCCGGCGCCGGACTTGCGGCCGAGGCGGCCGGCGGCGACCATCCGGCGCAGCAGCGGGGGCGGGGCGTAGAGCCGCTCGGCGTACTCGGCGTGCATCACCTCGGCCACGGCCTCGATGACGTCGAGGCCGATGAGGTCGCACAGCTCCAGCGGGCCCATGGGGTGGGCGCAGCCGTACTTCATGCCGGCGTCGATGTCGGCGACGGTGGCCTGGCCGGTGTCGGCCAACTCGATGGCCGCCAGCAGGTAGGGCACCAGCAGGCGGTTCACGACGAAGCCTGCCCGGTCCTCGCAGCGGATGACGTGCTTGCCCAGCACCTCGGTGCCGAAGGCGGCGATGGCGTCGACGACCGGTTCGCTGCTGGCGACCGACCGCACCACCTCCACGAGCGGCTGCACCGGGGCCGGGTTGAAGAAGTGCATGCCGACCACCCGCTGGGGGCGCTTCGTGGCGGTGGCCAGGTCGATGATGGCGATGGAGGAGGTGTTGGAGGCCAGGACGGCGTGCGGCGCGGTGATGCCGTCGAGCAGCCCGAAGATGCGGCGCTTCTCGTCGAGGTTCTCGATGACGGCCTCGATGACGAGGTCGCGGTCGGCCAGTTCGGCGAGGTCGTGGGAGTACGACAGGCCGGCCAGGGCGGCGTCGTGGGTTTCGGTGGTGATGCGGCCCCTGGCCTGGGCCTTGCCGAGCGAGGCGGCGATGCGGCGCTGCACCTGCTCGACGGCGGCGGCGTCGATCTCCACGACCCTTGTGTCGAGGCCGCTGCGGGCGCAGACCTCGGCGATGCCCGACCCCATCGTGCCGCCGCCCACGACCCCGACCCTGCGGATATCGAGTATCTGGCCTTCCACCCGTGTGCTCCCCTTCGCCTCGGCTTGCGTCTGCGCCCGCTCCGATCCGCCTCGGCGGGCGGGACAACTGGGACCGTAGTGCGCCCGCCCTGGCACGCGGCGCATTCCGGGGGTGGTTTGGCGCGGCCGGGATATCGTGCCGAGGGTCATGCGTACACACCAGCGTTCTCGCGGAAGTGCCCGCTCCAACGGTGGCGCCAGCATCGTGGCCCAGGGGCTCACCCGGCATTTCGGCGAGGTTCGGGCGGTCGACGGCGTGGACCTGGAGGTGCCCCCCGGTGAGATCTACGGCTTCCTGGGGCCCAACGGCGCCGGCAAGACCACGATCACCCGGATGCTGTGCACCCTCCTGCGGCCCACGGCGGGCAGCGGCACCGTGGCGGGCTTCGACATCGTGCGAGAGGCCGCTGCGGTGCGGCTGAACATCGGGGTCACACTCCAGGAGGGGGCGCTCGACGACAAACTCACCGGCCGGGAGTTGCTGGGGTTGCAGGGTCGCTTCTACGGGCTGAGTTGGGACGAGATCGAGCGCCGCATCGGCGAGGTGTTGCCCATCCTCGAGGCGTCCGCCATCGACCGGCGCATCAAGACCTACTCGGGCGGCATGAAGCGGCGCCTGGACGTGGCAGCGTCGCTCATGCACAACCCCCG
Organism: Acidimicrobiales bacterium; assembly: GCA_963668565.2. Lineage (GTDB taxonomy): Bacteria > Actinomycetota > Acidimicrobiia > Acidimicrobiales > CATQHL01 > VXNF01. Next base: position 1,305,441 of record CAXXMX010000010.1, on the reverse strand, counting down.
CGTCCTGTTCCTCGACGAGCCCACCACAGGGCTGGACCCCGCCTCACGGGCCGTGGTGTGGGAGCAGATCACCAGGCTGCGGGCCGACCTGGGGGTCACGATCTTCCTCACCACGCAGTACCTGGAGGAGGCCGACGCCCTGGCCGACCGGGTGGGGATCATCGACGAGGGACTCCTACGGGCCGAGGGGCCGCCGGAGGAGTTGAAGCGCCAGATCGGCACCGACGTGATCGTCGTGCGTCTGGCCGAGGACCCCGGGGCCGGCTGGGGCGATGGCGATGGCGACGGTGCCGGGGATGACGGCGGTCCAGGGGGTGACGGCGGCACGGGCGGCGTTGGCGTCGGCGGCAGTGCCACCCGGGCGGTGACGGTTCTTACCGGCGTGGCCGGGGTGTCGCACGTCGAGGCGCACGGGCACGAGGTGACAGTTGCCAGCGAGGACGGGGCGGCCACCATCAGCCCGGTTGCGGTGGCTCTCGCCGAGGCGGACCTGTCGGTGCTGAATATCGCACTGCGCCGGCCCACATTGGACGACGTGTTCCTGGATCTCACGGGGCGGCACATCGTGGTGGACGAGGATCCCCACGACCCACAGGCGGGCGGATCATGAGCGAGACGACGATCGGCGATCCGACCATGGGTTCGGGCGGGCGCCGCGCCGGCGACGGAGCCGCTGCGGCCGGCGCCGCCGCTGCTTCCGCCCCGATCGGAGCCCGCGCCTTGGGCTTCTGGCACGGCCTGTTCGCGGTCGGGTACCGGGCGGTGATCCTGCTGCCCCGGGACATGGCGGCCATCATCCCGGCGTTGATCGTGCCGGTGTTCTTCTATGCGGTGACCATCGGCGCGCTGCAGGACGTGGCCGGGCTGGCCGCCATCGGGCTGGACTACAAGGCGTTCCAGCTGCCCCTGGCGCTGGTGATGACCGTGACCGGCATCTCTCGGGCGCCGAGTCTGGTGCTGGACATCCAGGGCGGCTACTTCGACCGGCTGCTGCTGACGCCGGTGAACCGCTGGGCGCTCCTGCTGGGCATGTTCGTGGCCGACACCATCGTGTTGCTGTTCCTGTCGCTGCCTGTGCTGGCGATGGGGCTGGCCCTGGGGGTTCGGTTCGCCACCGGCGTCGCCGGGATCATCGTGTTCGTGGCGATCACGATGGTGTGGGGGCTGTCGTTCACGGGGTTCCCCTACGCCATCGCCTTGCGGACCGGCAACCCGACGGCGGTCAACAACTCCTTCCTGCTGTTCTTCCCGTTCGTGTTCCTGACGCCGGCGTGGCTGCCCCGGGAGGCCATGACCGGCTGGCTGGCGGCCATCGCCACCTGGAACCCGGTGACCTACATCCTGGAGGGTCTGCGCACCCTGTTCATCGGCTGGGACGGGGTGGCGCTGGGGAAGACCCTGGCCGCCGTGGGGGGCATCGGCGCCGTCTCCCAATACCTGGCCTTCTCCGCCCTGCGGCATCGCACGAGGCCCTGAGCAGGGCGGACGGCTCCTAACCCTCGCGCCGACCCACTCAGTGGGGGCTAGCGACCGAGTTCGTCGAGTTCGCCTCGAGCCGTATCGGGATCCTGCCGCACCGCCGCCCGAAGCTGCCCTGCCTGAAACGTCCGCCGGCTCGCCGCGACGACTTCTTTCCAACCGTCGCGAGCCTGAACGAACTCTTCCGTGACAAGCATCTCGACAACATCCTCCAGCGACGGTCTGAAGCGGCGACCACCGACCGGAAAGTGGAGATCGCGCAACTGCTTGTTCGTACGTGTCCGTTTGCAGAGTTCCTGAAAAGGCTGCGAGTCGCCGAGCACGTGCAGGTGAGCCTCCGGGTACTCGTCATCGGGATCGGTTCCGTACTCGTAGAGGAAGATGTCCTCGGCTTCTTCGCCGCCGCCGTTCCGAAGTGCGAATTTGCTCTTGGTTACTGTCAGCCGATCGCTCTCGCTGTCGATGTCGAGCGTCCACGCCGCGTATAGGAAGCAGCGCGCAGGAGCCTGCGAGATTGTCAGCGGAATCACACCTGGTGCGAGCGAACTCTTGCTCACTCCAAGCGCGACGGCACAGAGACCGTCGCGCCGCACGACGGCACCGAGACGAATGCCTTGGGTGATCGTGCCGTTCAGAAGGCCGGTCAGCCCGTCAGCCCAGGAGCGTGCCCGACTTTCGAGGCTCAGGTGTTTGCCCAGCCCGGCGGGATTGCATACCAGGCATCGCTGGCTCGGGTCGAGGAGAAGCGGCCCGACTTGGCCTGGGCCTCCAACTCTTCGTACGACGCGACGCCGGCATACTCCAATGTGGCCTTGAGGGCGCGCTCAGCTTCCTCATCGGTCAAGACGAAGACTTCTGTGCTGTCGCTACTAGGAGACTGCTGAGTAATGGCCATTTCGCCATCCCCGCAAGTCCCTGACCTGGGCTTTCGTAATCGAGAATCGGGCCATTCGGGGATTACTCAGCACACTCCTAGGCATGCTCGCACCTCCCGGAGAACCTCGTTCGACTGTAATTCCAACATACCGGAGCGCTATGACACTGCACGGCACTCGCACCGAGAAACACGGGATACCGCTGCCTACGAGCGAACTCGCAGGACTCCGCCTGCGTCACGACCACCGATGCGTACCGATCGTGCCGCGTTACCAACTTTGTCACCACCCCTGTCACACTAACCGTATGGTGGCCGAATGACAGAGCACACCGACCGTCGCCTCTACGCAACGTGGCGCCATCCGGGGGGCCCGATCCGGCCCGTCGGAGTACTGACTCGCCACGCTTCGGATCAACCCGACGGCGAGGCAACGTTCCGGTTTGTCTACCTGAAGGCGACCGAACAATTCGACGGGTTCAAACCACTGCCCGGGTTGCCCGACTTACATCGCGTTTATGAGAGCGAGCAACTCTTCCCCGTCTTCCGGAACCGACAGATGCCGCGGCGCCGTCCCGACTACGAGGAGTATGTCCACGAGCTTGCACTTGATGTGGACAGCGACCCGTTTGAGGTCCTGGCCCGCAGTGAAGGACAGCGGGCGACCGACCGCATCGAGGTCTTCGCCCACCCCGACCGCACGCTCGAAGGTGACCTGACGACGCTGTTCTTCGCCCGTGGCATTCGCTATCTGCCCGGTGCGGCAGACGGCGTGTCCAAGGTCGAGCGGGGCGATGTCCTGAACCTGGTCGACGACTCTGACAATGCAGTGAACCCGCGGGCGATGCTGATGAGCAATCGGACCGGCGAGACTGTCGGGTGGGTGTCGAACTATTTGGTCGACATGATTCACGAACTGGGAGAGTCGTTCGAGGTCGACGTGGAGATCACGGCGGAGCACGTCAACCCGGAGACGACACCCCCGCACATGCGGCTGCTGTGCCGGCTGCGGGCGCCGTGGCCGGACGGTTACGAGCCGCTCTCGGCACCCGAGTTCCAGCCAATCGTCTCCTGAGGGGCTCTGGGACATCGGAGCGGCGTCGGGGCGGTCCGCGAGGATTCCTCGACCCGAGGTCAGGGGCGCCCTAAGCCCGGCGGGATAACGAAGCACGCATCGCTGGCTCGTTACGAGGAGAAGCGGCCCGATCTGGTTTGGGCCTCCAACTCCTCACAGGACGCCACGCCGGCCGAACGGCACCCGCCAGCTGGTTGTTGCGTAACGTCACCGCCACGGATGAAGCCGGCCGAGGTCGGGATCAAGAGCACGGGCTCATCCATTGGCAGAGTTTCTCGGACTTTTGTGGAGCCCTGAAGATTGCTGATTTCAAGGGCAAAACTCAGGGTTGTAGAAATTCAGAGAAACTGCCGGCAAGTGGCGACGCCGGTTCGGTAACCGAATCTTGCCAACGACCAGATCCCAGGTCGGCGGGGAGTGATGGTCACGGCGTCCCCTACGCCATTGCGCTGCGGACTGGGAACTCGACGGCCCGCACGCTCGCCGAGCGGCGCCGATCAGACTTCGATTGTCGTTGTCCCGATAATGGGAACTCCCAACTCCACTGCGACAGGGGTGTAGAGGTCGATCTCCTCTTGCCGGGTTCTCAGCGAGACGAGCAACGCGTACCGCACCTCTCGATCACAACGTTCTTTGTGGCGGTTGTTCTTCCACCAGCCGCCGACGGGGTAGACCGCAATCACGCCCGAACGCGCCAGATCCGCACCAGTCCCGGACCACACGTCTTGGTGCAGTGACCCCTTGTTGCGCTGGTTTGGTCCGATCGTCCACTGAATCGGGGCGCTGGCGCTCGCCGACCGCCGACCGCCGCCCTCCTCCCTAGCTGCCTCCCGACCCACACGCCAGATGAACTCGGCAGCCGATTCCGTCGGTCTCCGGAGATCGAAGCGGAGGCCGTGGGATGCGTACGCATAGCGATTCCGCCACCCCCGACGAGCTGCCGAGGGTTCGACAAAGTAGGAGAGCGTCACCCTCAACTCGACGTTCTCCATACCCAGATCCTGCAATAGGTCCGCAGGCCACGGGAGTTGGTGATTGCGGAATCTGCGCACGGAGTACTCCGGTCCCTCGAAAGGCACGAATTCGTCCTGGGTAACCATGGTGACGGCGCGTCTTGCGGAGTGGAGAACCCCCTGCGGCATCCGGCACGCCCCAGCCGTATCGCTTCAACGTCTGGACACGCTGCGTAAGGCTCGTCGTACGCTCAATCTGCTCGCGCATCGTGGGCGTCCAGTCGGCCGAGTGTGTCAGCAGGCCGCGGATCGTCTCGGGCCAGTAGTCCGGGTATGCGGCCATCGCGAGAGCGGCGAGGCGGCTGGCCTGACTGGTTGCAGCGCTCGTAGCGTTCGCCGAGCCGAGGGCGTAGTCGTCGGCGTGGTCGGTGGTGCGCAACGACAGGAGCGGATGCCTTTGGGCTATGTCGTTAGCCGGGCTGATGAGTACGTTGCCGCCTTCCATGCAGATATCCGGTTTGATGGGCCACTTCGAGCCCCCGCCGGTAACACCGGTTCGGCTGTGCGGAGACACGTCACCGCTCTCCGCCAGACACTGCCACCCCGCGTATGTCGGATCGGACGGCGTGACGGTGAGTTCTGTACACGCCCCGACCGTCAGCGCATTCCACGCTTGAGCGGGATCCTCTACCGGCGAGAGGTCACAGTTACCCCGGTAGTCGCGCTCATACGCTCCGACGTTGCCCGCGGCCACGATGACGAGGCGTGCGGCATCGGCCTGCGGCCCACCGAGCAACTCGATTCCGCCCGGCGAGCGGCTGATGTCGGTACCGCACGCGATCGCGTCGATCGCCGCCGACCACAGCGACGGTTCGCCGGGCGTCTTCTCCGGCTCAGCCGTGACCGTCAGGCAATACGCACGCCGGCGTCGCGCCGCCGTGACCTCCGGCTCGGCCACAGCCTGGGCCGTGACGAGGCCGTAGGCCGAGGGGTTGTGAGGCGGAGTGCCGGCGTCCGGTAGAAATTTCACCGATTCGAGCCGATGCCGTAGGAAGACCGGCCCCGCATCGAGGAGCGGCGCTTCGAGCGGGCCGAACAGGGCCAGTCCGGCCATTCGTGTTCCATGACCGTGCAGATCTCCCGACGGCAGTCCCACAACAGAGTGAACGTCCGATTCCGCAAGAGATCCGTCGATGAGGGCGTGAGTCCTGCGAACCCCGGTGTCCAGAAGACACACCGCAGGGGCATCGTCGCCAGCGGGAACGACCCTTCCCGCGAGATCGCGGACGAACTCCCACTGCTCGCCAGGATCAAGATCCTCGACTGTGTCCACGAACTGCGGTCGCCGCAACTCGGCTACGGGGACCGACGTGAACGGGAGCACGAGCAAGTCATCCCAACGCGCGTGGAGCCAGACGATGTAGCGCGTGCCAAAGCGCAGCATGCTCGGAACGAGTCGAAGCCCAGCCGACTCGGCGAATCGCTGCGCCTGCTCGAAGGCGTCGTCATCCGGACGCAGCCAGATCTCCCACCAGTGCACGCCGGATGTTGGCGGCTCACCTGCTGACTGCCAGAGATCCCGCAGGGTCGTTGCACGTATCCGGGCGATGTTGGCTACGAGCTCCCGGTTTCGTGGCTTCCCCGTTGACGTGTCCCTCTCAAGAAAGTTCTCGAACAGTCGGAGAAACTCACCCCGATACTTGTCACTCACCCAAACCTGCGCACGCTCCGGGCTCTCGTCCGTGGCGGGTTCAACGCTCAGCAAGAGCCACTTCGGCCGCTTCGGCACCTTGGTGTGCCTGCTCCGCTGCTCCAGGGAATCGATCTTCAGCAGGTAGTTGGTCGCACCCTCGATCGTGATGATCACACCCTGAGCCCGCAACTCCTCGAGACCCGATTGCTCTCTCTGCGTGTCCTGCCGGCGGAGCGTGTCGTCGAGTTGGGTGCGCAATCGCTCACCGTGTGCGCGTCGATCGACCTCGCGCGGTTCCGAGCTGCCGCCGCCTTGACGCCTGAAGTCCTCGGACTCGACGCGCCCCAGGACGAGCAGGTGCGGGAGCCGGTCGTCCCGCTCAGGCACCGATCGTCCCGCTTCGTTCCTCCAGCGCATGCACCAGCCGGTCGGCGGTAACGCGCTCCTCACCCGAGAGGAGCGCTCTCTTGGCCGACGACTCGGCCGCCCTCACGAGGTCGGCGTGGCTCAGACCCTTCGTGCACGACTGCACGGCATCCCAGTCGATGGCCTCACCCAGAGAACCGAGCCGCGCTCTCATGACTGCGACGGCGTCGGCCGGCTCGGGCAGGGCGTAGTCGATGATCACGTCGAAGCGACGGAAGATCGCCCGATCCAAGATCGATGGGTGGTTCGTGGCGGCAATCACGACGCTCTCCGCGCCCGCCCCGTCGAGGAAGACGAGAAACGAGTTGAGTATGCGACGGGCCTCACCGACATCATTGCCGGCCCGGTCTCCCCCCAGCGCGTCGAACTCGTCGAATAGGTAGACCGCCCGCTGGGCGGCGACCGCGTCGAACACGACGCGCAGCTTGCTCCCGGTCTCGCCCAAGTACTTGCTGAGCACGCTGTCGAGCCGGATCGTGAGCAGAGGGAGGTCCAACTCGTGGGCGATTACAGAGGCCGTCATCGTTTTCCCGGTACCCGGAGGGCCTTGTAGCAGTAGCCGATGGATCGGTTGGAAACCCTGTTCCATCAGCGAGTGCCGCTGACGCTGCTCGACGACGACCTGGCGGAGCTGAGACCGCAGCACCTCCGGGGCGACGAGATCGCGCATCCTGGTCTCCGGGAACGAGGCAAGCACGAGATCCGCGAGTTCGCCGCGGGGCCGCGCGATCGGCGTCACGACAGATCGCCTCGGGTCGCCGCGGGCGGAGTCCACAAGCTGCTTCAGATCTTCCGCGAGGCGGTGATGCCCTTGTCGGGCGGCCTTCGCGGCGACCTGTAGCGCGACGGCATAGAACGCGTCGTCGTCGCCCGATGTGTGGCTCTTGACCAGCGCCTTGATGTGATCGGCAGACGCCGCCACGACTCCCTCCCTGGGAAAGGGCTGTTCTCAGACCCTCGGCGTGAGCCTAATCACTTGTGCCCATCCTCTTTCGCCAGCCCGAAGCTACAGAGCTCCTATGACATTCGACCCCCCTGCGGCATGGCAGTGGGCGCGGAACCGATTCTTCACACCAGGCTCCGACACGCTTCCGCCGGTAGGACTACTGGCAACCGTTCGCGCTCGTTCATGACCGTAGCCGGGCGGAATAGTCGGTGCGGTGGGGGGGTTGCAGTAGTCGTGAGAGATCGCGACACAACTGCGAGGAGGCGATTGTGAACCGTATTCCCCCGTCCGGCACGCCTGGAGGCCCTGGGCCCGGTGGTGGCTATCCCGGTGGTCAGGGGCGTCCCGGCTCGCCCGGGGGTGGTTACCCGGGTGGTGGCGATCCGGGGCAGCCTGGCGGGCCTGGGGGGCCGGGATCGGGGACCGGGCAGTCGGCTCCGAGTGCGCTGGAGGTTTTCGGGCGGGATCTGACGGCGCTGGCTCGGGATGACCGGTTGGACCCGGTGATCGGGCGGGACGACGAGATCCGCCGCACCGTGCAGGTGCTGTCCCGGCGCACCAAGAACAACCCGATCCTCATCGGCGAGCCCGGCGTGGGCAAGACCGCCATCGTGGAGGGGCTCGCCCAGCGCATCGCCGCCGGGGACGTCCCCAGCACGCTGGCCGACCGGCAGGTCATCGCCCTCGACATCGCCGCCATGGTGGCCGGCTCGTCGCTGCGGGGCGAGTTCGAGGCGCGCTTCAAGGCTGTGCTGACCGAGATCGTGGCGTCGGGTGGCCGCATCATCACGTTCATCGACGAGATGCACATCGTGGTGGGGGCCGGCAAGGCCGATGGCGCCCTCGACGCCTCCAACATGCTGAAGCCGGCGCTGGCCCGGGGCGACCTGCACATGATCGGCGCCACGACGCTCGACGAGTACCGCACCCACATCGAGACCGACGCCGCCCTGGAGCGGCGCTTCCAGCCGGTGCTGGTGGGTGAGCCCACGGTGGAGGACACCATCGCCATCCTGCGGGGGCTGCGGGAGCGCTACGAGGTGCATCACGGCGTGCGCATCGCCGATGTGGCGCTGGTGGCGGCCGCCAACCTGTCGGACCGCTACGTGTCGGACCGGTTCCTGCCCGACAAGGCCATCGACCTGGTGGACGAGGCGGCCAGCATGCTGCGCATGGAGGTCGACTCGATGCCCACCGAGGTGGACGTGGCCCACCGGCGGGTGCGCCAGTTGGAGATGGAGCGGATGGCGCTGGCCAAGGAGTCCGACGCCGCCTCGAAGGAGCGGCTGGCCGCCCTGGAGGCCGAGCTGGCCACCGTGGGGGCCGACCTCGACGACATGCGCGCCCACTGGCAGGCGGAGAAGGCCGCCATCGCCGGGCTGCGTGACCTGAAGCGGACCCATACCGAGCTGGCGGCGGCCGCCGAGGGGCGCCAGCGGGCCGGCGACCTGGCCGGCGCCGCCGAGATCATCTACGGGCGCCTGCCCGAGGCCGCCGCGGCGATCGAGGCCGCTACCGGCGCCCTGGCCGAACTCCAGGCCGATCGGCGCATGCTGAAGGAGGAGGTGGACGACGGCGACATCGCCGAGGTCGTGACCCAGTCCACCGGCATCCCCGTGGCCCGGCTGCTGCAGGGCGAGATCGACAAGCTGGTGCACCTCGAGAAGGTGCTGCACCATCGGGTGGTGGGCCAGGACACGGCCGTGACCGCCGTCGCGAATGCCATCCGCCGCAACCGGGCGGGGCTCAGCGACCCGGGGCGGCCCGTGGGGTCGTTCCTGTTCTGCGGGCCGACCGGCGTGGGCAAGACCGAACTGGCCCGGGCCCTCGCCGAGGCGCTGTTCGACGACGAGCGGGCCATGGTGCGCATCGACATGAGCGAGTACCTGGACCGGCACTCGGTGAGCCGCCTCATCGGGGCGCCGCCCGGCTACGTGGGTTACGACGAGGGTGGCCAGCTGACCGAGGCCGTGCGTCGCCGGCCCTATGCGGTGGTGCTGCTCGACGAGGTGGAGAAGGCGCACCCGGAGGTGTTCGGGGTGCTGTTGCAGCTGCTGGAGGACGGGCGCCTGACCGACGGGCGGGGCCGCACCGTCGACTTCTCCAATGCGGCGGTCATCATGACGTCGAACCTGCCGGGGGATCCTCGGGATTTCTTCCGGCCCGAGCTGGTGAACCGGATCGACGAGATCGTGCGGTTCGATGCGCTGAGCCGGGGCGACATGGAGTCGATCCTGGAGTTGCAGCTGGACCGGCTGCGGGAGCGCCTGGCCGAGCGGCGCATCACCCTGGAGGTGGCCGAGCCGGCACGTGCCGCCCTGCTGGCCGAGGGCTGGTCGCCGGAGTTCGGCGCCCGCGAGCTGCGCCGGGTCATCCAGCGCCGCCTCACCGACCCCATCGCCACGGCTGTGCTGGCCGGCGGCGTGCGTGACGACGACCTGGTCATGGTGGCGACCGACGAGGGCGGCTCGAACGACCTCCAGCTCTGGGGCCGCCCCCGCGGTCCGGCTGACGCCCACTTCGACTGGTTCCCTCTCTCGGGAGCGACGAACGGCTAGCCGGGCCAGGGACAACCTCCGAGACTTCGGGTAGCGGACGCCCGCCACCTAAACATCTGAATTTCGTGCCGGCCTGGAGGTAGTGGCCCACGTCTCGGACGGTCGGCCAACTCCGACCAACTGTTGTCAAGGCATCTGACCCGAGTCACCGCATTCTTGACAATAGTATCAATACCAGTATCATCATTCGTGCGGCAAGTGTTGCGACGATCGTTGCGGCCCTCCGCAACAACCCCAGAGGCGCACGGTTCGCCGACCTCGCCAAAGTCTGTGACGCCTACTTCGGCGAACCGAGACACGTAAGCGGTAGCCATCGGGTTTATCGCACGCCTTGGCCAGGAGATCCCCGTGTGAACATACAGAACGATCGAGGCATGGCAAAGACGTACCAGGTCCGGCAAGTTCTGCGAGCCATCGAGATGCTGGAGGCGAACGATGAGTGATGACCACTACACATATCGAATGACCTGGTCGCCAGAAGACGGCGAGTATGTCGGGGGCTGCCTCGAGTTCCCTTCGCTCAGCTGGTTGGCTCCGACTCGCGAAGGGGCGTTCGCTGGGATCTGCGAGCTTGTTCAGGAGGTACTCGCGGATCTGAGGGCGAACGGGGAACCTATTCCAGCGCCGCTGGCAGGGCGCGCCTACAGCGGAAAGTTCGTCGTGCGCGTTCCGCCCGAAACGCACCGTGAACTCGTGATCCAGGCCGCGGAGGAAGGGGTCAGCCTGAACCGGCTCGTCAGCGCGAGGCTGGCGGCGCCGCCACCGGGCCGCATCGCTGCGACCCAGGGCCATACGCCGGCCAAAACGACCAAGGCCCGGGGTGGGACGAGAGCCGTTGGACGACTCGCAAAAGGCGGGTCCTCTCGGCGAGGTCCTACGACCAATCGATGAGACCGTCCGTGCCCGCTGCCAGGGGCCACAGGGACTTCCACACCAATAATGCAGCGAGGCCGGCACAACCGGACGGCTGAACGACTGAGACAGTTCGCTGGGAACAGGAAACCCGGCCCCAACAGGGCCGGGTGGGTAACAATCCCCTATTTTACTACGCCCCACGATTGGGGGCAAGAGATCACCTGTTCGCCTTTGCCGATGGCCGCTGGCGGTCGTCGCGGCAGGCGCGGGTTCCCACGATCACCATCCCTCGGGCCTTGTTGCCGAGCCGACCGAGTCCGGGAGTTGGCACGACCGGAAGTCCTCCTCCGAGAGGCGGTCCCACCAATGCCCGCCGACCCCGTCGTCGGGTCTGCCACGCAGGTCGCCCGCCAGGTGGGCGGACCCGGGGTTGACCGTCCCCACCGGCACGCGTCGACGGCAGAACTGGATGGGGAACCGCAGGTCGCTGTCGTTCGAGATCACGATCGCCGCAGCGACGTTCCGCTCCAGCACGTCCACGAGTAGATGCGACGCCACGTTGACGTCGGTTCCCTTCTCCTCGACGTTGAGGTACGAGACCATGAACTGGGCGTCGGGGATGTGCCTGTTCTCGCCGTCGCGCACGAGGACCGGCCATTGGGCGCTCGTGATGATCGGGCGACCGTGGGGGCCTCGCGTCGCCAGGAGCCCGCTGCGGACCCGGGCCATGAACCTCCCCCGTTCGAGGTGATCAATGGAGCCGTGCTCGCGCAGTGCCCTGATGTAGGCGTCTTGGCGCATCCGGCCCTCGCTGTTGATCTGGCCGTCGACGAATGCCGTGCAATAGACCATGCGTGACAGCACGGCCCCCTGGGCCAGCCAGTCGTGACGGCGCATGATCAGCCGCATCGCGAGTTGGCGGAGATCCAGCCAGCGCCATTCCGGCCCGTTCCGGCCACACAGACTCCGGCCCCCGTAGTAGAGGTTCAGGCCATCGACGTAGACGCCTACCTTCACCTTCCCCATCATATGGCGTTCTATGTTGTTCTAATCAATCACCTGATGTCTCCATATAGGATTGCGCAAGTCTATGGCGTGCCGGAACCGACCGGGGCCGAGCGGGGCGACCGGGGCGGAGCGGGGCGACCGGGGCGAGCGGGGCGACCGGGGCGGAGCGGGGCGACCGGGGCGGAGCGGGCTGACTGGGGCTGACCGGGGCCGACCGGGGCTCTCAGGTCGTGGGGATGGTCCAGGTGGCCGATGGGGAGGCGTCGAGGGGGGATGGGCCTTGGCGTTGGAGTTGGTGCCAGCCGGCGGCGGCGACCATGGCGGCGTTGTCGGTGCACATGACCCTCGACGGGATGAAGACCTCCATGTCGAGGGCTTCGAACCGGCGGCGCAGCTCGGAGTTGGCGGCCACTCCCCCGGCGAGGCACAGGCTGGTGACGCCCCGGCTGCGGGCGGCTCGCAGCGCCTTGGTCTCCAGCACGTCGGTGACGGCCCGCTGGAAGGCGGCCGCCACGTTGGCCGGCTCGGCGTCAGGATGGCGCCGCAGGTGCACGGCGACGGCCGTCTTGAGACCCGAGAACGAGAAGTTCAGGCCGTCGGCCAGCATGGGGCGGGGGAAACGGATGGCCGCGGGGTCGCCCTCGGTGGCGAGTCGGTCGATGGCCGGGCCGCCCGGATAGCCCAGGCCCAGCAGCCGGGCCACCTTGTCGTAGGCCTCGCCGGCGGCGTCGTCGAGCGTCTGGCCCAGCAGCTCGTAGCGGCCGTGGCCGGTCATTTCGATGAGCATCGTGTGGCCGCCGGAGACCAGCAGCACGATCATCGGCAGGCTGGGCCCTGGGGGGCCGCCGGTGGCGGTGGCGGTGGCCTGCGCACCGGACTGGGCGGCGGCCTGCGCACCGGACTGGGCGGCGGCCTGCCCGCCGGACAACGCTGTGGTCGGGGCGGCGGCTGGTCCCGCGTGGCCGGCGGTGATGTCCGAGGCACCGCCGCCGTTCGGCCGGCTCGCATGGCCCGTGCCGCCGGTGTGGCCGGCGCCGTCGAGGAAGGCGGCGTAGAGGTGGGCCTCGAGGTGGTTGACGGCCACGAACGGCACGTCCCAGGCCAGTGCCAGCGCCTTGGCGGCCGAGACCCCCACGACGAGTGCGCCGAGCAGGCCCGGCCCGGTCGTGGCGGCGACCACGTCGGGAACATCCATGCCGGCGTCCGCCAGCGCCTGCTCGATGGCGGCGGGCAGCAACTGGAGGTGGGCCCGGCCGGCGATCTCGGGCACGACGCCGCCGAACGCCCGGTGCAGGTCGATCTGGCTGGTGACCACCGACGAGCGCACCTGGTGGCCACCGGCCACGATCGCGGCCGCCGTCTCGTCGCACGACGTCTCGATGCCGAGCACGGTGAGCGGACCGGCCGCCGTCGAGTCGCCAGCAAGCGGTGCGGCAGTGCGGGAAGCGACAGTCACGAGGAGCACCCTGACTCGCCGAGCGGGGCGCCGCCTGTGCGGTCGGGCGCAGCAGTGCCGAGTGCGACAGTCACGGGATCGACGATACGGGCGTCGGTCGTTTGCGACTCCTCGCCGCGGCGGGATGAGCCGCGACGGACTACGAGGCGTCTAGAGGATCTCCAGCACGGCGATGCAGGACGAGACGTCGATGCCTGCTCCCTGCTCGACCTGGAGCGCTGTGATGACCCCGTCGTCGATCACGGCGGCGTAGCGCTGCGAGCGCATGCCGAGTCCGAAGCCGGTGGCATCCATCGTGAGCTCCATCGCCACGGCGAACTCTCCGTTGCCGTCGGAGAGCATGAGGATGTCCTCGGCGCCGGTGGACTCGGCCCAGGCCTCCATGACCCACGGGTCGTTGACAGCGACGCAGGCGACCTTGTCGACACCCTTGCCGGCGAGCTCGTCGTAGCCGCTGATGAAGCCCGGCAGGTGAATGTGCGTGCAGCCCGGGGTGAACGCGCCGGGCACCGAGAACAGAACCACCTTGCCGGTTCCCAGCACCTCGCCGGTCCGGACCGGCTTCGGGAATCCATCGTCGCCGAGGACCTGTACCTCGACATCGGGGATCCTGTCTCCGACTAGAGCGACCATCTTGGCGCTCCTTTCGTTCGAGTTGGCACCAGAAATCATTCGATATTGATTCTCACACCTGCTTGTCAGCTTAGACGCTCCCCGACCCGCGCCGGAAATACACCGGGTTTGCCAGCGCTAAGCAGATGGCGGGGGGGGGCGCCGGTAGGCACGGAGCGCTCGTCCCGGTGGGACGCTGTTCGGAGCCGAAGGTCGACAGGAGCCTCGAGCCCGCCAGGCGCTCGGCCGGTGGAGGGCGCCGCTCCTACCGCTGGGGCTGCGGTTTGGCGTCGGGTGACCGGAGGTAGAGCGCCTCGACCTGTTCTGGCGGCACCGTCTCGCCGGCGAGGGCCCGCTGCCGGCCGAGCAGCGCCACGGCGGCCGGCGACGGGAAGCGCAGTTCGGGTCCGGCGATCACGACGTGGCTGACTGCCAGCAGGTCGGCGTAGCGGAGGGCGCCGTCACCCACGACGACGGTGCGGCCGGACGCACGGTCGCCGAGCGAGGTGAGTCCTGCCAGCAGGTCGTCCGGAGGTCCGACTTGGGGAGCACTCAACTGGACCAGCCTGCCGAGCGCGGCTGGCGAACCTGCAACGCCACGCGGATCCACATCGCCCTGCCCTGCTGCGGCTGTCGTGCCTGACCTGTCAGCGGTGCTGGCCGCATCGCTCGGGACCTCACCGCCCGGACCGGCCGCAAGGCGGTACCAGGCCCAGAAGACCTCGCCCCGGCGGGCGTCGAGCACGCTTAGGACGGTCTCGCCGGGTCGGCCGTCGAGCACCGCACCGAAGGCCAGGGCCTCGAGGCTTCCGACCGGCACGAGTCCGATGCCGAGCGCCGCGGCGGTGGCCTTGGCGGTGGCGAGGCCGGCCCGTAGACCCGTGTACAGCCCCGGTCCGTGGTCGACGGCCACCGCTTCGACGTCGCGGAGCGCCACACCCGCCTGCTCGCACACGAAACGCATCTGCGGCGCCAGCGCCTCGGCGTGGCGCCGGGGCAGCGCCAGGCGAGCCTCGGCGATCACGCCATTCTCGGCGGCGAGCGCGCATCCGCATTGATCCGAGGCGCTCTCGATCCCCAGTACCAACATCGCCGCTCAGCCCCGCCTCTGTCTCGATCTTTGAAGGTCCGCTCTGTCTATCAGCACAGGCAGATCCGTTCCGCGTCTCGGCGGCGGCTGTCCGGGCGGCGCAGGTGATAGGCAACTCAAGCGCGTCGGCGATCAACCGGGCGTGCTGGGGCGTGATGGCGCCCGCCGCCAGTGCTTCAGAGGTCGTCGGCACCTCGGCGAGCCAGCCGGCCAGCTTCACCTCCCGCTTGGCGCCGCCGCGGGACTGCTTCAGATCGTTGCGCAGCACATCAGTTGCCCACGCCTCGCCCCGCCGCAGCCGAGGTCGGTACCCGGTACCCGGTGCTCTAGCGGACGGCTGCGATAATAGCAACAGGTGTTGCTGTCACGGTGGAAATATGCGAGAATAATCTAGACCTGGTACACGATGGCTCACTCCGCGACCCCACAGTGTCGGCCCCCCGGGTAGGTCCTGCGGGTGGACACCTGCTCGTGGCGCGGGGCCTGCGGGGCCAAAAAGGGCGTAACCCCGGCCGTTTGCCGAAGCAGGGACGGTTCCGGGGTCTTCAGCGATCAACTTAGCGCCTGTCAGGCGTGACGGCAATCAATCATCCCGTCGTTGCAGACCGGCTCACGGCAGGCAGACTCGGCTCGTACCTCACCGCGACCAACGGCGACCTCGAAGCCGGGATCAGGCTCTACGACTGGAACATCCGAGTCGCTGGATCGCTCCACGAAGACCTCGGGCGACTCGAGATCGTGTTCCGGAACGCCATCGATGCCGCCTTGGTCACCCATGGTTCGTCGCAGAAGTGGCCAACCGCCTGGTATCGGCGATGCCAACTGTTCCCACAGAACACCAAGGCTCGAAAGGACATCGAGACCGCTCGGAGCCGGGCCGCTGCGCGGGGTCGAGGAGAGACGCACAGCCAAGTGATCGCTGAATTGAACTTCGGATTCTGGAGGTACCTGTGCGCGGCCTCGTACCTCACGTCGCTTTGGGTCCCGGCACTCGCAGGAGCTTTCCCGAGGCATCCACGTGCGGGTGACCCCCGATTGGTCCGAGCGGACGTCGAGGATCGGATCCAGCGACTGCACTTCCTGCGGAACCGGATTGCGCGCCACGAGCCGATCCATCGACGTGACCTTCGACACGATCTCGATGATCTCGTCGAGTTGGCCGGATGGATCTGTGCCGATACCCAGGTGTGGATCGTGCGCGAGAGCCGAACCCGCGCTGTCTTCAGGGCTCGGCCACGGCCGACGATTGCCTGAGGGGCGCAGGACCGTCGAGAGCGATGGGGCGGGCGTGCCAACCGTCGCCGTGGGGCGCGATGGTGGCGATGCGGTGATCGGTTGCGTCGGGGGCGGTTGCGTCGGGGGCGGTGGCGTCGGGGGCGTCGGGGGCGGTGGTGTCGGGGAGTTCGGGTTCGGTGATGAGGGCGCCTGGGGTGGCGGCCGTCAGGCCGGCCGGGGTGACGGGGGCAGTGGTAGCTGGGCTCGGGGGTGCGGTGGGCAGCAGCTCGGGGGGGTAGGCGAAGTGGAGGTCCAGGCGGTCGGCGGGGAGGGTGAGGCGCTCGGCCCACTCGACGACGACGATGCCGCCGCTGTCGAGCAGCTCAGCGAGGGCCAGGTCCTCGGCGTCGGCGTCGCCCTCGAGGCGGTAGGCGTCGATGTGATGGATGACGAGCGGCTGGGAGCGATCCGGCCACTGAGGCGCCTCGTAGGTGTTCGCGAGGGTGAAGGTCGGGCTGGTGACGGGGGTGGTGACACCCAGGGCCCTGGCCAGGAAGCGCACGAAGGTGGTCTTGCCGGCGCCGAGGTCCCCGTCAAGGCCCAGAACGTCGCCGGGCCGCAGAACGGCGGCGATCGACTCGGCCAGGCGTTGCGTGGCCGCCAGCCCACGAAGCTCCACGGAGAACCGGGTCTCGCTCAGGGCGCCTCGAGCATGGTGCTTAGCAATCGGCGGCGGCCGCCGCCGGAACTGCCCACCCCTGGATTCCGGCCTTCGCCGGGATGACCGGTGAGAGAATGCGCGGCGCTACTCGGCACGCGCCTCGGCCTCCATCAGGGAGAGCCTGGCCCTCACGAAGTCGGCTCGACACTCGGCGACTCGCTCGCCGCCGCCTCGCAGGAGGGCGGCCGGATGGTAGGTGGGCACCAGCACCACGCCGTCGCCCCAGGCGTAGCGGCGCCCCCGCACCTTGGTGATGCCGTCCTTGGTGTCCAGCAGCACCTTGGTGGCGAAGTTGCCGAGGGTCATCAGCACTCGGGGCGCCACCAGCTCCACCTGACGCTGCAGGTAGGGGCCGCAGGCGGCGATCTCCTCCGGCAGCGGGTCGCGGTTGTCGGGCGGACGGCACTTCACCACGTTGGCGATGTAGACCGCCGAGCGCTCGAGGCCGATCTCCTGGGCCAGCAGCTCGTCCAGCAGCTTCCCCGACCGGCCCACGAACGGCAGCCCCTGCTTGTCCTCCTCGGCGCCGGGCCCCTCGCCCACGAACATGAGGTCGGCGTTCGGGTTGCCGGTGCCGAACACGACGTTGGTGCGCCCATCCGACAGCGGGCACAACGTGCAGTCCGCAGCCACGCCCGCCAACTCGGCCAAGCCCAGGGAACCGATATCAAGATCACTCATTGGCCGTTACCTACCACAATCTTCTCGGGTCAACACCGTACGGGTTGGTTGATGCCGTCGCCTCCGCCGGGGGTGTTCGGGCCGCCGGGTGCCGGCGGGGATCAGCAGCGGATGGGGTGGTTGATGCCGTCGCCTGTGTCCGGGCTGGACCGCCGGCGGGGATCAGCAGCGGATGGGGTGGTTGATGCCGTCGCCTCCGCCGGGGGTGTTCGGGCCGCCGGGTGCCGGTGGGGATCAGCAGCGGATGGGTTGGTTGATGCCGTCGCCTGTGTCCGGGCTGGACCGCCGGCGGGGATCAGCAGCGGATGGGGTGATGGATGTCGTTTCGTTTGTTCGAGTGGTTCCGGTTGGCAGAGCTGGGTGTGTCACGATCGCGACGCTGCCGATCCGGTGGGCGTACGGCGGGGTTCTGGAGGGTGAACTTGCCGTCGGGGCCTCGGATGATCTTGGCGCCGTTGGTGTGGACCTGGTGGTGATGGCAGTGGCTGCACAGCAGGCAGAGATTGTCGATGTCCGTGGGGCCGCCATGTTCCCAATGAACGATGTGGTGGGCCTGGCACCAGTTGGCTGAGGCGCCGCAGCCGATGCATCCCTTGTCTCGCTCGGTGAGCACCGAGCGCTGGCCGGAGGTGGCGTGGCGGCGGCCCTGACCCAACCACAGGGGCTGGCCCTTGCGGTCGAACAGCGCCGGCAGGATCTTGGCGTCGCACGCCAGGCGGAGCAGTTCCTCCGGCGACAGCGGGGTGCCGTCGCCGAGGTGGGCATCCCGCAGCCGGCCGGCCACGATGTCGTAGTCGGCGATCACAAGCAGATCAACGCCCTGGGGGGCGCTGTTTCCGTTGCCCGTGCCGCTGATCCCCTTGCCCGTGCCGCTGTTCCCGTTGGCCGTGCCGCCGGTGATGAGCGACTCGAGTGCGTCGGCGAGGCGCTGCTTCGGTGTGGGTCGGCTCTTGTCGTCGGTGCCGTGCCAGAGCCTGTTCGCCGCCGCCGTGAGGGCCGTCTCGATGCGGGCGCCGGTCACCGGGTCGAACGTGCCGAACAGCTTGTACATGCCATCGGGGTCCTGCTTGATCGTCGCTTGGCGCCGCTCGCGCTGGCGGCGCCGGAGCTCCGCCAAGTCATCACCGGAGCGCTCGTTGAGGTGATCACGCACCGTGCGGCCGAACAGATCCGCCGGCTCGCGCTCAGCGGCCGCCAACAACTCGGCCTCATCGATCGGCCGATCTGCAGGCGCCTGCTCGGCAGCCTCGGCGATCAGCCGGGCGTGCTGAGGCGTGATCGCACCGGTCGCCAGCGCCATCAACGTCGCCGGTACCTCGGCGAGTTGGCCGGCGAGCTTCACCTCCCGCTTGGCGCCCCCGCGGGACTGCTTCAGATCGTTGCGCAGCACATCCGCCGCCCGCGCCTCCCCCCGCCACCGAGACAATTCGGTCACCGCCTCGGCCTTCACGGCCGCCATCCGAGACTCGCATCGCCCCACCAGAACCAACCGCTCCTCCACACGTGCGCCAGCGAGGGCCCGCAACGCCGTCACCAGTACGTCCAACGACACCAGCACACGCCCCGCCAAGTCGCCCACCTCCGACGACCCCGCCGGGCCGCCGGCCGCCGGATCCGAGCCCGGCGCTTCACCCGGCCCCCGTCCGGACCCGTGGCCGGACCTGGCACTGTCGGATGGTGTGAGGCGAGAGTCCACGTCCCCACCGGCGCCATTGGATCGTGCGGGGGAAGTGATCGTGTCCGCACCGGCACTGGAGGTGGGTGCTGCGAGTTCGGCCGGCGTGGTGTCGCCGGCGAAGAGCGTGAGATCGGTCATCGGTTGCTCCCCGTGGGCACGGATCGTCGTGGGCTTCGGGTCGGCCGGGCCGACAAAGCCGGTCGGGGAAGCTCGATCCCAAACGCAGTCAGGGTCAATAACCGGTACTCGATACTCTACCGGACCCCTGTGGCAGTACCAACATGCGTTCGGGATATTGGCGAAACATATCGACAGATTGTCTCTCCGGTCGCGGTCGGCAGCGGGCAGCGGGGCGGCAGCGGCCAGCAGCACGACGGCCGGCGGCGGCAAGACAGCGGGCAGCGGGCAGCGGGCAGCGGGAGCGGGAGCGGGCAGTGAGCGACGGAAAGTGCAGCGGGCAGCAGCAAGACAGCCGGCAGCGGGGCGGCAGCGGGCAGCAGCAAGACAGCCGGCAGCGGGCAGCAGCACGACAACCGGCAGCGCAGCGACAACCGGCAGCGGGCAGCAGCAACAGCCGGCAGCGGGGCGGCAGCCAGCACGACAACCGGCAGCGGGGCGGCAGCGGGCAGCAGCACGACGGCCGGCGGCGGCAAGACGGCGGGGTGCGGGCGGAGGATCAACGGACTCCTAGCGCTCGGGACTTTCAGGGGATAGTCCGATGGCGGTCGGATGGGGTCGTCGGTACCGTGAGGACAACATTCGGGAGCCGCATGGAGCCTCCCCTCAGGTTGGAACGACGAGGTGGAGGCGGGTGGTGTCGCCGACTGATATGCGACGCCTGGTGTTGTACGAACGGCTGATCGAGTTGCTGGGAGACGAGCGGGCGGCGACGCTGATGGAGCACCTTCCCTTGGCCGATCGGAACCACAACGGGCCCGCCCGCCGGCGATTGCCCGCCCGCCGGCGGCTCGCTGCTGCTGTGGCGGCGGCGCTGGCGGTGGTAGCCACCGTGGCGATCCCGTCGACCGTGGCGGCGCAGTCCGACGACGTATCTGACGATGTTTCCGACGTGGTGCGGATCGTGGGTCGCAGGCTGACGAGCGGGAGGATCGAGTTCGGCCTTCAGCAGCGCACGGGGCCGGACGCCTGGGGCGAGCGCACTCCGCAAGCACACAGGCGGTGACAGCTACAGCGGGCCGCTACTCCCCCGGGCGAGGTTCTTCCCGACGACGGCGGCGGTCGGCCGCTGGCTGGCGAGCACACCGACCTCGGTGATCTCGACCCAGCCCTCCCCGTTATCCAGCACGAGCCCATCGGTCCCTGCGACGTTCAGCGCCATCGCCACAGGTGAAGACCATTCTTGCGGGCTACGCACCGAGAACAGCATCGCCTGCTGGGGCGAGAACCTCGACGGCCGAGCGGACCGCCCAGCGGGTCGTTCACAGCGGTCACCGCCGGCGATCGACATTCCTGCGGGGTCCGCAGCGACCGCTCCGCCACGTGTTGGGGAGACAACAGCGATCGTCAGTCCGTCGCACACGCCGGGCAGTTCACCGAGGTGACCGCGGGACGCCGGCACTCGTGCGGATTGCGCGCTGACGGAACGATCAAATGCTGGGGGAACTATTCCTACGGGCAGGCGCCCGGCGTGTCGGCGGAGCGGTACACCGCCGTCACTGCCGGCGACTCACACACGTGCGCCCTCAAATCCGACGGCTCGATCAGATGTTGGGGCCGCAACGCAAACGAAGATCACGGGCAGGCGTCGCCGCCGAGCGGGCAGTTCACCGCCGTGACCGCCGTCGGCGCCTCGTTCAGCGATTCCTGTGGGGTGCGCACCGATGGGACCTGGGGTGCGCACCGATGGGACCTTGACCTGCTGGGGCGGCAACCCGGATTGAGACCTCGGGCAATACGAAACACCCACCGGGCAATTCACGGCGATCAGCGGGTCGATTTTCCATTGGTGCGGTCTGCGCACCGACGGCACCATTGCCTGCTGGGGCCAGAACGCCAGCGGCGAGAGCGATCCGCCGAGCGGACAGTTCACCGCCGTCAGCGCGGGCAGTGGCCATTCGTGCGGGCTGCGCACCGATGGCGCCATTGCCTGCTGGGGCCAGAACGCCAGCGGCCAGACCGACGCGCCGAGCGGTCGATTCACCGCCGTTGCCACGGGCAACATCCATACGTGCGGGCTGCGCACCGATGGCGCCATTGCCTGCTGGGGCCAGAACGCCAGCGGCCAGACCGACGCGCCGAGCGGTCGATTCATGGCCGTCGCCGCAGCCGGCGTGCGCACGTGCGCGCTGCGCGTCGACGGCACCGCCACCTGCTGGGGCGAGCCCCTGACCGTGTCGCCGCCCCGCGGCGTGCAGTTCGTCTAACCCGGACCAGTCCCCGAACTGGCGGGGCGTTCGGGACGATGGACCCCGGCTCTCGCCGGGATGACTGTGTGGGGCACGCGGGGCGGTGGCGTCCTGGCTGTCGAGGGTCAGTTGAGATTCAGCGGGTCACTCAGCAACCACTGGTTCTGGAGCTCAGAGAATGGCGGCTGTCATCTCATCGTCGGAGACTTTGAGCGCTTTGTAGAGGCTTGTCGCGTCTTCGTTGCGTCTTCCGGCGGCGACCTTGAACAGGTCCCACGGGTCCTGCGGCTTTGGTGCCCTGGGTCGCAGCCAGAAGACGCCCGGATTCCCCTCCTGCATCGCGTTCACAGCGGGCCGCAGATCGAGCAAGAGCGCTCCCGTCGCCCGGATGGGATCGTGACCCACACCTTCGACCGCAAAGATGGTCATTTTCGTCTTGAGCACCGCCGCCAACTCGCGCGGATTGCGGAGCATCTTGTAGTTCAGCGTCACCAGCCCGCCGTATCCCAATTGCTTCAGAGCAATTAGCAGCCTGCGATCATCGAGTTCAGGCAGTCGGTGGTCAATCGCGCGCAGGGGTATGAGCTGGATATCTCCCATCCACGGTTCGAGGGTTTCGAGGATTGGTTGCGGGAAATTGTGATCCAGTGGCAGCAGCATCAGGCTGCGAGCGACCGCTCAAACTCGATGGCCTCGTCAAACATACCGGCGTCGAACCCTGCGTAGAGGTCTGCAATCCGGCGAACGTCCGGGATGTGCTCGTAGAGCGCTATGGCGGCTTGGGTCGTAATTCGAGAGCCTGCCAGATGAGGTTCGCCGGACAATTTGCCGGGGATGATCCGGAGGTGGGGCCGTGGCCGAAGAAGATCGGGCGCTCGCAGTTCGCCGACCGCGAAGGGTGCGAGCAGGTCCAGGACGTCTGCCATGCCCTGTTGGCCGCCCGTTGCGGCTATGCCGTTGGCCTGAACCCAGATCTTGCCCGACTGGTCGACTCGCAGCGGTGAGTCCGGGTCGTCGGAGCTGTCGTCCCAGATGTCGAGTCCAAGCCGCTCCAACTCGGCGAGAGCTTCACGGACATGCGACATGGGGCTGGCGGCGATTTTCCTGTTCTGGCTGTGCTTGGGATGCCGTAGCCAGTAGACCACGCGTAGTGCCATGAGATCTGCGTATGACCAGAGCTTGATCCTGATCGGCGACACAGAGGGTTCGATGACTCCCTTTCGCGCCCAGAGATACACGGTGGACAGCGGCACGCCGGAGAGAGCAGCAGCACGCGGTGCTTCGTAGCATCCGTCGAACGCAGCACGAATGCGATCCGACAACACTCCCTTGTCGTCCACGATTACCGCCCTCACTGCATGATCATCGGGTCATCTGCCGACGGAGGGTAGCGGTCGACGCAGCACGTCAGCGGCATGAACGACCCAATCGGCCCCAAAACGCCGCTGGGCCGGTCGCTGGAACGTTTGTCCGGCGACCGGCCCAGCGGGCTGTTTGGAGCTAAGAGGGGCTAGCCGTCGAGGGTGATTGTGGAGCTGCCGAGCCAGCGGTCGACCGTGGCGGAGGGCGGGAAGTACCGGCGCGTCGGGAGCTCCCGGTCGCCCCAGGAGCCGTTGTCCTGCTGCTGCAGGCCGAACTCCACCCTGCCATCGGCCAGCTTGCGGGCCACGATCCGCACAGCGACGTCGTCGGCGAAGGTCGCCCGCCGATTCGGCGACGCTGAGGGTGATCGCGGAACTCTGCAGCCAGCGGCCTACCGCGGTATCGGCGGGGAACAGACGTGCCCTCGGGAACCGCCGGTCACCCCAGGTGTCGTCGTCCTGCCACTGCTGCAGGCCGAACTCGATCTTCCCGTTCTCGAGCAGGCGGGCGACGATACGCACGTCGTCAGTACCGACTGTGGCGACGGTGGAGGTGCCGCTGGTGGACGTCCCCGACGAGTCGCCGGCGACGGCGGTGGCGGAGACGGCGTCACCGGCGGCGGCGTCGACCCGCCGCAGTAGATGTCGAACTCGAAGTCGAAGTGATCGAAGGATGCATTGGCGAAGTCCAGGTCAGCGTCTGTGTCGCCCCGGCCAGACCGTGCACGACGACGGAACCTCGCTGATGGTCACGCTCACCGAGCAGCCCAGCGATAGTCGGATGACGTGGTGCTCCGTGGCAACGCCGGATAGGTGGCACCCGGTCCGAAGTTGGCGAATCTGTCCGAGTGCACCGTGAATCGGCCCTCGGTCAGATTCGCCACGACCTTGCCGCCCGCGGTGGTGTAGATGCCCGAACCTCCTCCCGGCAACGATCGACGGCGGCAGCGAGGCGACGCCGGCACAGGAGCGATCGATCGTGTAGGACGCGACCCCTGGTTGCCCGGAGTTGTTCACGACGTCCTGGACGATCGACAATGCGGGCGTAGGGCAATTCTGGACGTGCTCGCTGAGATCCACGGGCGATCGCCATCCGTCGCGCGGGGTGTCGATCACCAGACCGTCAGTGTCAGCGATACCGAACGGCCCCGGCGCTCGGTGATCGTTGCGCGGAACTTGCACGTCACGCGCCGTCGGGGATGCCCGGCAGGGGTATCTCCACCTCTCCATCCTCGCCGCCGCGCAGATCGAACGTGAAGGTCTGGTTGCAGCCGCGACGAGACTTTGTTGATTCCTCGGGGCGCACGGCTTGACTTTGAAGTCGGTGACCTCCACGGCGCGCTCGGCGCGCTTCCAGCCCGGGGTCGCTAGCCGTGTCCGGCAGTGCTTCAACGATTTTCTCGGGGTCGAGCGAGAAGATCGCGAGCAATCGCCGCGTCGAACAGTCCAGAGGGGCTTCGTGCCGGATGCTGACGCGACGTTTCTGAACCCCTGTCGGTGCTCCGATGTCCTGAGTTCGCTCTCAGGGTCTCCGGTCCCCCAACCGAGCACCGCGTCGCACACCTTCCCCTCTTGCTCGTTATCGTTGCGCGCTATAGCAGTGCGAGGTAAGAGCACTCGTAGATTGCAAGACCCTGGCCCACGGACCTCGCCCGTCCTCCAGCCAGCCGGATGAGTCACGTGCCGGAACCGTCGCGTCTCCCCGCAGCCACCGAGCGACTCGACCGACACGCGCACTTCCCAGTCGGAATCGCTGTCTTCGGTGTTCGTGAACGCAAAAACCCGGATGGTGCCTGCGCCCCGGCCGTAGAAGCAGCGAGTGACACGGCCGGTCGCCACAAGAGCGACTGCCACGAGTGGTCGGATGAGGTATCGGAGTTTTAGCACGGCGCGTCCTCCCTCGCCGGAACTTCGGCGCGTTCCGACGTTCGAGACTACGTATGCCTGCCCTGCGAGCGTAGTGTTCGGCCCCTGTGGATACGGGGGATAGGCGAGCCCCGATTCATCAAATCTCGCTTCCGATTACTCCGGAAGCGGATTGCTACCGGCAACCAATGTTCCCGGGGGCGAATCGCTGGCCTCGCCCGATGCCTCGTCAGCCGGTCGGCGAGTCGCGTGGTGGACCACCAACATCGGCGGGTTGCTGGGGGCTGCCGGTGCCCGGCGCAGCGCCGGGTCGTCGGTGAGCGGCTCCATGTCGGTGGCCGGCTCCGCATCCGTGGCCGACTCCGCATCCGTGGCCGACTCCGTCATCCGTGGGCGACTCATGTCGTCGGTGGCCGGGGTGGTCGTCTCGGTGGCCGCGGGCGGATCGTCGATTGGCGCAAGTTCCGTCGCGGCACCGCAGCGGACGTCGAACTCGAAGTCGAAGTGCTCGATCGGGTCTGGCGGCCGACCAGGTGAGCGTCTGGACCAAGCCACCGGTGACCGAGCAACCGTTGGGCAGCCCGACATCGTGACGCTCACCGAACAGCCGGCGACCGACGACGATGTCGCGGTGGCACCCACGGGATAGATGGCGGTAGCGCCGAACGCGGGCACGTCGGGCGAGTGCACCGTGTACCGCCCTCGGACAGGGGCGACGTGGCTTCACTGCGCCGCGGGGGCGCTCGTCGAGACATCACCGCAGGAGCGGGTGATGGTGTACGCGACGGCACCTCGATTGTTCGATCCTCGGACGTCCTGGATGATGGCGATGCGCGCCGGGCTCCAGGCGCACCAGACGACGCTGACGTCGACAATGAATGTTGAGGCCGGCGCCGCGTCGAACGAGACACGTGCTCCCCTCGAAGGACTCGAACGGTGCCGGCGTGTCGACGATCGATACCCGCGTAGTGGGCACGACCCGGTGGCTTCGTGCAGCACCACCGCCGACTCGCTCGCCGTCGCCGCGCACCGTGAACTCGGTCGAGCGGTCGCAACCCGAGGGATGCACCGCACCGGGCGAGGGATCGGGCTCGACGCGCACCTTGAATTCGGCGAGCGCGGCGGCCCGGCGGGCGAGGGCGAGCAGTTCCGCATCGGCAGAGTCCGGGCAGCGCTGTCCACGATATTGTTCCCGCGAGCACGAAGTTCGTGCGATGGGGCCGGAGGCACAGCCGTCGGGCTTGCGTCGGATGGAGAGCGTCGTCTCGCCGTCGGGGCGGCTGCTACTTAGCAAGGAGTTGTCCGTCGTAGTCGCCATCGGTCGGCTGTCGTCGTCCCCACGCGAGTTGGGCGGCGTAACTGCAGTCCTGTTCAATCGAGGCGTCGCGCGCCACTGCGGCAATGCTGAAGACGCACTCCTGCAGGCTGAGTGAGCCACCGCTATCAGCCGGCGTCCGAGCCAGCGAGTCGTATCCGTTCGACGGCGTGTCGTAGGACGCAGTGGCCAACGCGCAGTGACCGGACGTGCACCTGCCAGCGGCCTGTCGCGACTCCCGCACGTCGTTGTCCTCGTCGTCGGGGTCTCCCTCATGCCGTTGGTCAAGATTGAAGACAACCACGTGATGGGCGGCTCTCGCTCGTCCTCGTCGTCGTCCTGGGCGGCGGCGGGAACAGCGGTCAGGCACGAGCAGGGAGAACGAGCACGGAGAGCAGGGTGGAGTGCCCTTGGATGTCGGAGATGCGACACGCCGCGCCCTTGGCGAGGAAGTGACCGAGAGCGATGGTGCGTTCAGCGTAGTGGTCGCCCCGAGACGGCGGGGATACGGGAGCTTGGAACGGCAGAGGGGTCAGTTGCCCGTTGTGGTGCTGGCAGGTTTGTGCTCGGCACTGGATTCCGGCCTTCGCCGGAATGACGGAGCGGCAAAACGGCGAGGGGGCCGGCGGTTAGCCGGCCCCCTCGGGTTTGGAATCTAGGGTTGGATCAGCCGGTGGGGGTGTCCACGGGCCCAGGCCCATGTCGTCCGCCGTCGTCGTCGCCGCCCATGTCGCCGTCGCCGTCGTCGTCGCCGCCCATGTCGCCGCCGTCGTCGTCGCCGCCCATGTCGCCGCCGTCGTCGTCGCCGCCCATGTCGCCGCCGTCGTCGTCGCCGCCCATGTCGCCGCCGTCGTCAACAACCGGCACTTCAACCGCCGGCGCTTCAGCAACCGGCTGCTCGCAAGTGATCACAACGTCGACGAACACGATGCCGTCGCTGGTGGCGTCGTCAGCAAGGTTTGCGGTGACCACATTGGTCGGGTTCGCAGCCGAGCAGTGGTCGGGCAGGTTCTTGACTGTGGCCCGGACGTTGCAGGACGTGGCCGTCTTATCCAGCGCGAACAAGTTGCCTATCTCGCCGTCGGCAGTTGAACAGCCGCGGTGATGTCAAAGCGACCCTCGCGCAGTTCGACGAGGTCGCACCTGGATTGATGCCTCCGACGACTGGTTAGCGCCCAGGGCCGGATCGGGCAGGCCGCCGCGGCACAGAGGCCAGTACTCCACCTGTACGTCGCAACGCCTGCCTTCGGAATCGCCGTCGACCTGCTGCACGAGGATGACCCTCGGCTGAGCGACGGTCACCGTGAGGGTTCTCGCGTTGTCCGTACCCTCAGTGTCAGCGTCCACGCTGGGGACGTTGGGGGCTTCGTTGCTCTTCCCAGCAGCAGCGAACCCGACGGGCAGTGCCGCCTTGATGTTGTACTCGCAGCCCGCCGACACGCTCTCGCCATCAACGATGGCGTCGCGCCGACCACACTCAGCTTGACGGAATTGACGCCAGCCTCGACCGAGGTGTCATCGCTAACGGCCTGGCATGCAGCGTGTGAATTACGCGCCGGGGTAGCGGTGACCGTGAAGGTGGTCTTCGCGATCGCGCCCGCCCGCGTCGTACGTGGCTGCCGTCTTCTCCGTGGTGTCGTCGGCACCTTCGGCGGCGCACGGACCCGTGGTTGCGCGGTGTCCGTCGCCGGTCTCGGCCGCCGTACAGATCACTGCCCGAGCGGTCTCGGTGGCCCCGACCGTGACGGTGATGCTGCCGGCCGGAGCGCAGCCGGCTCCGATCGGCGGCCAGATCCGCCAGAGTGCTCGGTCTACAGAAGCGGTGGCCGACGGTGAGGTCGATGGTCAAGGTCGTTAGCACGCCGACCTCGCAGTTCGACTTCGAGGCCGCGTCGACCAAGGAAGCGCTCCACTCGTAGGTGCAGTTGTTCACGGTCACGAACTGCCGGTCTCGACCCGAGTACCGGTCCTGTACCGTTGACGGCTGGTGCGTCTGGGTTAGCGGCTGTCAACGTGGCCCTGACGGTCAGCCGTGACCGACCCGGATGCACCGAGGTGCCATCACCGGGATCGCAGCCGGCCGCGTCTCCCAGGTGATCGTGTACTCACCGGCGTGTGGTCGGCCGTGGTGATTGTGACGACCTTCCTTGCGGCCGAGGCAGGGCTGGATAGCCAGCGCCAGTACCACAGCCAAAAGACCGGCGACGCTCAGGACGCTGGTCAGAATCTTTCTCATCTCGCTTTGTTTCCTTCTCTTGATTCCTTGAGGCTCCCCGGCGTCGCGCGCCGGGAAAACTGCCTCGCTCCAACAGGACCGTAACACTACACCCCGGTACCGCTGCGAGCAACACATTGCTGTGCCGCCCGTCACGGCGCTCCGCCGCACCGGAAATCCGGCCCCGAAGACGGGCCCGGAACGTCCCGCCGGAACGAAATCCGCCGCCGGCACCCGGGCGGAAAACCCCGCCGGGCACTGCGCCGAAACATCGAACCGAAACGGCAGGGCGACGGAGCGAACCCCGCCCCCGTAGCGTCGGCGGCAGGCTACCAGCGGCGGCCGATCGGGATGTCGCTCCGGCCCCGGCCGGCGTGATCGTTCAGCCGGCGGCGCCGGTGAACAAGCGCGATGTAGATGGGGGTGATGATCGCCGCCAGCCCGGCCAGTATCACGTAGGTCTGGCGGGCCATGTCGCGGGTCAGGCGAGCCATGTCGCGCTTCGCTTCGCCGCGCACCTCGGCGAGGCCCTTGTCGATCCTGTCGCCGACCGCGTCGAACCTGGCGTCGACCACCTCGAACCTGGCGTTCATGGCGCTCATCTCGCCCCGCAGCTCGGCGAGGCCCGTGTCGATCCTGGCGCCCAACTCGACCCGCAGCGCGTCGAACCTGGCATCCACAACCTCGAACCTGGCGTTCACGCGTTCCTCAAGGGCCGCCAGGTCGTCCTTGGTGGCGAGCTCGTGCCAATCGACGGGCGGGAGGCTCTCCATGAGCGTCATCGCCGGCTCGTCTCCAAACTCCTTGACCAGTTCCTCGTACAGCTGCAAGCGCTGCGCCCTACTCGGTGTCACCGTCGACTCCCTGCTCGGTGTGCGTGACCCTGGGGTGCATGACCAAGAGGGGAACCGGCGCTCCCGAATATTCAGGAAATCATAACAGTTCGTCCTTCGAGGGCGCCAAACGACTCGTCCGGACCCATTTGTAATGTCTACCGGGCTGCTCCCGCGTGGTTGGTTGAGGGGCAGTGCCCGATCAGCAGCGGAGCCCGCCATGACGTCACGACCCGGCTCGACGAACGTGCCCGCTGCCGGCAGCAGCCCCCGCGGTCACAGACGCCGCGCCGGCGCGGCGATCGTCGCCCTGCTCGCCGTCCTGGGCGGCGCCGTCGTCTCCACCGCTGCCGCCGCCCAGGAGGACACCGCCGGCAGCGACAGCGCGGCCGTGCGCATCGTGGCGCGCAAACTCGACAGCGGTCGCATCGAGTTCGGCCTCCAACAACGCCAGGCCGACAACTCGTGAGGCGCCCGACAATTGCCCCGCGTCCGCTTCTTCCCCACCACCGCCACCGTCGACAACTGGCTCGCCAGCTCGCCGCTGGACCTGCCGGTCGGCGCGGTGCGCATCGTGGCACGCAAACTCGAAAGCGGCCGAGTCGAGTTCGGCCTCCAACAACGCCAACCCGACGACTCGTGGGGCGCCCGCCGGCTGCCCCGCGTCCGCTTCTTCCCCACCACCGCCACCGTCGACAACTGGCTCGCCAGCTCCTCCCTCACCCTCACAGCGCCCCAGACCGCCGCCCAATCCACCAGCACGTACTCTGCCGTCACCGCCAGCAGCAACCATTCGTGCGGGCTGCGCACCAACGGCACCATCACCTGCTGGGGCACGTGGGCCTTCCGCACGGCATAACGGTAGGCCCCGGCGCCCGCGGCGCCGGGCGAACAATTCGGATCCGGCGGCGAACAGACGAGCGGAATCCGCTCCTCATCGGAGGTGTCGGCACTCGTAGCCGGGGCGCAGCCCCCACCACGACGCGGTGTCACGGTGGTGGATCTGGATGCTGTCGGGGCGAGGGAGCGCTAGAAGAGCTTGTCGGGGATGACTGTGGTGGGGCGTTCGGCTTCGAGGCCGAGTTTCCACGTGATGTATTTGGCGGTCGCCTGCCTTGTGGGCATGCGGGTGACTACTTCCTTGTCTGCCATGCAGATGCCTTGCCAGTCGAGGTTGGTTTTCCGCCAGTCGATGTCGGAGAGTCCGTCGAGGGCGGCGGCCCAGTGTCCGTTGGCGTGGTCGTGCGCGGCGCGGGCGGCGGCGCTGTCGCTAGGTGTACTCGGCCAGGACGGTTGTCAGACCCCGGGGGAGGGCCCGGGCGGCTAGACGTCGATGCCGTCCGGCAGCGCCGGTATGCCCGCCTGCACGTCGACGGCGGCGATGAGGGCCGCGTGACTGTCCCGCTGCGCCACCGCGTCGTCGAGGGTCGGGTCGGGTGCAACCTCCTGCTGCAGGTGCGTCGCCAGCAGCGCCGAGATCTCCGACGCCATCACCGCGTAGGTAGGCGCGAGGCGCGCGGCGTCGGCATGGAGCACCTCCGCGTCGTCCGGATAGGTGTTGCGCTCACGCCACGCTGACAGCACGTCCAAGTCGACGGCGAGACGGGCAAAGATCGCTTGCGCCGCGGGCTGCAGCGACTCAGGGACGTGTTTGTCGAGGATGGTCGCGATGTTGTGCCCGTTGCGCTTCAGGTCCTTCTCTGTTGGGGTCGGCTCGCCGTACAACACGGCGAGCCCTTTCAACGAGGTCTCGGCGGTGAGCGCCGCCGCGGTACACAGAGTCGCCAGGCGCTGCAGGCGTGCACGTTCCTGGCGGGCGGGCGACAAATACGGGTCCGACTCGGCGTGGTCCCGGGTTGCGGCGGCGGCGACGTCCCGCAACCGCGGGATGACCCGGGCATCGAAGTAGCGCAGCGCTTCCTGCGGATCGCTCATTGGCAACACCATCTCCTTGCCCCAATCCACGGGGCCCTCACTCGCGGCCGCAGCGACCGGGACCGCCTCGCCGGCGATCCGATGCTCGAACGACGTGACCACCCGCTCGACGCGGGCCCGCCACTCTGGACGATCCGTCACATGCACCTGCACCGGCCACGGCACAGCCGCCGCCGCGGCCGCCTGCAACTCCCGCTGGGCGGGCAGGCGGACCGAGTAGTCCAAATCGGCGAAGATCGCCACTAGGTCGATATCGCTGTGCGGGCCCGCCGTGCCGCGGGCCACCGACCCGAACAGCAACACCTTGGAGGCGCCGGCGGCGATCAGCGCCGCAGCGGCGCGATCCGCATCAGCCCGAGTCGGTGCCGCAGCCGGCGCAACAACCGCCATGTCCGCAGCCTACGCGCCGGCGCTCACAGGGGGATCGCGTCGGCGAGCACCTCGGCGTGCCTCGGCTTGAGGCCACCGGCGTCGAGGACGTCCACCTCGCCGTCCAGGAGGTCCTCGAGGGCGGCCAGGAGGCCGCCGATGTCGAACAGGTCGGCGCCCGGCGCGAAGGTGGCCAGGAAGTCGTAGTCGCTGTCGGGGCCGTCGTCGCCGCGGGCCACCGAGCCCACCAACGCAATCGAGGTGGCCTTGTTGGCGGCCGCGGCGGCCAGGATGGCCTCACGGTGCTCACCCAGGACGAGGTCGCGGCGAGTCATGGGTCCAGGGTACCCGGGCGCGCCGCGGCGAAACGGCCGTATCGCGCACCTGACCCCAGGCGGCTCGACGTCCGCCTCATGCTGCGCCCTCGCCAGATCGCCTGCAGGGTTTAGACGTCGAAGCCCGACGGGTCGGGCCCAGGGTGCAGGCGAGCGACCTCCTCTGCTGCAGCAGCGATGGTCGCCCGCAGCCGGTCGTAGTCCACCCGGTACAGCGCGTAGCGAGCGAACTCTGCCGCGGGGATCTCGCCGAACGCTGCCAGGCGGTCCGACAGGCGGGAACCGTGGAAGCCGGCATCCCTCTCGGCGGCGAGATCGCACAGTTCGGCGATAGTGAACCGCGCGGTGAGCGCTGCGAAGTCGATGAAGTCGCGGGCCTCGGCGCGGGCCTCCAAAGTGAGCACCTTGTCGCCGGCGAGATCGGTCAACGCCAACACGGCGCCAGGCCCGATGCGCACCACGGGCGCCATCCGGGGGTTGGCGGCGACGTCGACCCTCGTCCAATCGGCGCTGGATGTGACCTGCAGGCGCGCAAAGTTGGACACGTCGGTGAGGCGAGTGACCTGCAAGTCGTCGCCCTCCAGGGCGCCCTGGACGAGATCCACTACCTCGGCCTGCGGGGCCGGATAGCGGGCGAAGAAGTCGAGATCACTGGTGGGGCGCGCCACCACGTCGGACACCACGAGGCCGCCGCCGCCGGCGAGTGCGAGTTCGACGTCGCCGCCGACATCGGCGAGGACGCCGCGGATCCGTTCCTGCAGCGGCGTGAGCACCAGCTAGTCGAGGAGCCCGTGGGCCCGAAGCCAGCGCTCCCACGGCACTCGGATGTGGGGCGACAGGACCATGTCGCCCCACATGGCCACGACCTCGGCGACGTCGATGAACCACAGCACGTCAGCGGCGAGGCCCTCAGTCATCACCCGCTGGTAGGCGCGGCAGCGCTGACGGCGGTCCGACAGGTCGTACTCGTAAGGGGGCGACCAGGCGATGTGCTCGGGCAGGCGTACCACTCCGGAGGCCTTCGGGCGCGAACGGTCCAGCAGGCCCTCAGGGATCTGCGCCGGAGGGCGCGCCACCATGAGCGTCGGCGACACCGTCGTCGGATGCGGGCCCCCAGGCGGGAACCACTCCTCCTCGGTCATGGGCGGCGACGGATAGGCCATGGGCCCAGAGTACCCGGGCGCGCCGCGGCGAAACAGCCGTAACGGCTATCAGATCCCGCCGGGGCCAGAAGCCCAGACGGCGAAGCCCGACAGCACCTCAGTGCCATCCAGCGCGCCTTCGCGGCAGGCAACACGGGCCCTGGAGGGTGGCGAGGGCAGGTAACGCGTCCAGTGCAGGCGACGCGGCTCAGCGCGGTCTAGCAGTGTCCGCACATGAGAGCGATAGGAGCTGGCGCCGGCAGTGACCAAGACCGTTGCCGGCCTTGTGGGTGGTGACGGCGTAGGCGTGGTTCAGCCGCTCGCGGTCGCCGAAGACGGCCGAGACCGTTGCCGCCGCGGTGGCCACCCACCTCCTGCAGAAGCGGTGCTTCTCGCTGTCGCCGAAGACGGCCGAGACCGTTGCTGCCACGACCCGAACCCATCATGTGAAACCGCCTATCCCCGGACCTCAGCCGCCCTCCGGACAGCGCGATAAAGAGGCTTAGGACACACCGGCGGCGCCGAGGCGGTCGCCCTCAGCGATACGCCGGGTACTGCTTGCCGCGGGGCTGGGTGTCCTCGGCGGCCTCGAAACCCCAGGAGGTCCACCCCTGGCGGGGATAACGGGCGAACATCTCGAGGTAAGGCCCCAGAGCGCAGGCCTCGATGACCGAATACTGCTCGTCCGGTTTGCGGGAATGTTCCTGCTTGCGGGTCTCGATCATGTTCACCTGGCGGGGAGCCCACCGTTATGCCGTGTGGAAAGCCCACTTGCCCCAGCAGGTGATGGTGCCGTTGGTGCGCAGCCCGCACGAATGCCCCCAGCCGGCGGTGACGGCGGAGTATTGCCCGTCGGGCGCGGTCGCCCTGCCCGTCGTTGTTGCGGCCCCAGCAGGTGATGGTGCCGTTGGTGCGCAGCCCGCACGAATGTCCCCAGCCGGCGGTGACGGCGGAGTAACGGCCGGTGGATTGGGCGGTGGATTGGGCGGCGGTCTGGGGCGCTGTGAGGGTGAGCGGCGAGCTGGCGAGCCAGTTGCCGACGGTGGCGGTGGTGGGGAAGAAGCGGACGCGGGGCAGCCGGCGGTCGCCCCACGTGTTGTCGCTTTGGCGTTGTTGGAGGCCGAACTCGATGCGGCCGCTTTCGAGTTTGCGCGCCACGATGCGCACGGCCGTACTGTCGCTGCCGGTGGTGTTCTCCTGGGCGACGGCAGCGGTGGAGACGACGGCGCCGGTGACTACAGCGGGGTCTGCTGCCCGCAGTGGGTACGTTCGTCGAGCCAGATTGTGACGTCATGCGGGCTCCTGTGCTGATCGGGCACTGCCCCTCGACCAGCCAGGCGGGTGCAGTCCGGTAGACATTACACACACGCCCGACCTCGCATATATGCCTCTAGGAGTGTGCTGAGTAATCCCCGAATGGCCCGATTCTCAATTACGAAAGCCCAGGTCAGGGACTTGCGGGGCTGGCGAAATGGCCATTACTCAGCAGTCTCCTAGGGGTGTGCTGAGTAACCGATGGCAGGCACCGGTGGAACCGCTGGATCCTGGATTCCGGCTGTGAGTATGCGTGGTGTGTGCTGGAGATGGTGTCAGGCTGGCGCCGGTGGTGTGGACGTGACTCCGATTCCGGTTGACCGTTCGGACCCGTGTGTGGTCCGTTCGTGTTCTGCGAAGGATTTGTCCGTCCGCGCCGCCGGCGCCGGTTGGGCGTGTTGCCGTTGACCTGATCAGAAGCCTGTCCGCCCTGGTGGTGTGACCCGTCACAGTGTTGTCGCGGTGACCCGTCTCCGGCGCACCGCACGTCACGACACCAAAAGGGAGAGGCATCATGGATGTGCACAGCGTAGAGCACCTGATCGGCATCGACCCGGACCGGGACCGCGTCACGGCCACCGTCGTCGCTGCTGTCACGCGCGCCGAGGTCGCCGTCGGGGTCTTCGAGACGACCCAGGCGGGCTATCGGCGCTTGGTGGCGTGGGCGAACCGGCACAGCCGCCCCGGCGACCGGGCGTTCTGCGTCGAAGGCGCCGGCAGCTACGGCGCCGGCGTGGCCTCGCACCTCATCAGCGCCGGCGAGGTGGTCGTGGAGTTCTCCCACCCCGCCGGGCCCGCCAGCGCCGACGGAGCCAAAACCGACGCGCTCGACGCCCGCCGCGCCGCCCTGGAGACCCTCGGACGCGCCCACCCGGCGATCCCCCGAGCCCGCGGCGCCCGGTCAGCCGGCGGCGCCGGTGAACAGGGCGATGTAGATCGGCGTGATGATCGCCGCCAGCCCGGCCAGGATCACGTAGGTCTGGCGGGCCATGTCGCGGGTCAGGCGAGCCATACCGAGGTTCATCTCACCGCGCAGGTCGGCGAGGCCCTTGTCGATCCTGTCGCCGACCGCGTCGAACCTGGCGTCGACCACCTCGAACCTGGCGTTCATGGCGCTCATCTCGCCCCGCAGCTCGGCGACCTCGCCGCGCACCCCGGCTAGACCCGTGTCGATCCTGGCGCCCAACTCGACCCGCAGCGCGGCGACCTCGCCGCGCACCCCGCCGAGACCCGTGCCGATCCTGGCATCCACAACCTCGAACCTGGCGTTCACGCGTTCCTCGAGGGCCGCCAGGTCGTCCTTGGTGGCGAGCTCGTGCCAATCGACGGGCGGGAGGCTCTCCATGAGCGTCATCGCCGGCTCGTCTCCAAACTTCTTGACCAGTTCTTCGTACAGCTGTAAGCGCTGCGCCTTACTCGGTGCCACCGTCGACTCCCTGCTCGGTGTGCGTGACCCTGGGGTGCATGACCAAGAGGGGAACCGGTGCTCCCGAATGTTCAGGCGATCATAACAGTTGGCGCTGTGCGCAGACCTGCGGGTTGGTCCAGGAGGTGGTGATGGCGGGCTTCTCAGCACCCCAGTTCCTTGAGCCCGTCCTTGAGGCCGCCCACGTAGAACTGGGCAATCCCGATCGGCACGTTGTTCTGGCCCGTCAACCACATGGACACAAGGTTGTCGCGACCCGCTGAGCGCGCGAACCCCGCCGCGTCCCTCGAGACCGCGTACTGGGGGTCGATCTCGTCGGAGAACGTCACATCCACCCAGTATTCGCGCTTCCACTCGCCCCAGTTGAACTGCAGGCTGACCGCTACCCGGCGGGAGATGGTGCCGCCGACGAGTTCGTCCACGTCCCACCACATGAACACCACCGGCGTGTCCTCGTTGCAGAACGCGAAGAGCAAGGGGGCGGCGCCGCCGTCGTCCGGGCCAGTGGGCGTACACGTGGAAGGTGGCCCTGCTCCGCAAGCCCAGGGTGCCGTCGTCGTACTCGATGAGAGTCCAAGCCCCGACGGTCTCGGCGACCTCCTCGGGGCCGAGGTCGCGCGCCCGCACCATCGCTTCGGAGAACGAGGACTGCGCGACCGCGTAGGCGATGCCCTCCACAGCGGCGCCGACCTGCTTCGACGAGACGATCCCGACGACCCCGCCGCAGGTGTTGACGATGGGGCCGCCGCTGTTGCCGGGATTCGCAGCGGCGTCGGTCTGGAGAGAGGTGAGGTAGCCGACGTCGGGGTCCTCGTGGCGTGCCGACAGGACGCCGAGCGTCACCGCGGCGTCGCCAACGCGCTCGAACAGCGGATAGCCGACGATGATCAGCCGCTCCCCGATATCGAGACCGGCCGAATCCCCGATCGTGAGCGCCTCGAGATTGTCGCCCGACCCGGTGAGGATCGCCAGGTCCGCCGCAGGGTCGGCGCCCACCACCGTGAGGTCCCGCACGTGGTCGGCGTTCTGGGCGCGGATCGACTCACCGCCGCCCACCACGTGGGCGGCGGTGAGGAACTCGTTGTTGCCGATGTAGAAGGCCGTGCCGAGCCCGGTGTCGGTCACCACCTGGAAGACCGACGGCAACACGCCGGCCATGGCGTCCTCGATGCTTCAGTCGTCGGCGTCGGTGTCCTGGGCGTCGGTGTCCTGGGCGACCGCCGCGGGCGCCGCAACCAGCGGCCCGCCCACCATGACGCAAACGACAACGACGGCCCGGAAGATCGCGCTCACAATCCAACTCCCTCCATGAAGAGGGGGCCTTCTTACCGCCGAACGTGTGTGCGATCCAACCGGGGGAAGCTGCACGAAGCGTTTGGGGTGGGGTCCGGTGGAGATGCCGCTCGGTAGGTCGACGGTGTCAGTTGTTCGTGAACTGGGTGTCAGTTGTTCGTGAACTGCACGCCGCTGGGTGGCCCGACCACGGGCTCGCGGCCCCAGCAGGCAATGGTGCCGTCGGCGCGGAGGCCGCACGAGAACGAGCCCGCTGCGGCAATGGCGGTGAACTCCCCGCTCGGCGCGTCAGCCTGGCCGAAGTCCCAGTCGGGGTGGCTACCCCAGCAGACGGCAGTTCCGTCCGCGCGCAGCGCGCACGACTGGTACAAACCGGCAGCAATTGCGGTGAATACCCCGCTCGGAGTGCTGGTCTGGCCAGAGTCGTCCAAGCCCCAGCAGACGACCGTCCCATCGGTGCGCAGCCCGCACGAATAGTCGAGGCCACCCCCAACTGCTGTGAACTGGCCACGCGGCGCCGAGACTTGTCCTTCGCTGTTGGGGCCCCAGCAACTAATCGTGCCGTCGACGCGCACACCGCACGAGTGGAACGAGCCTGTGGCGACCGCAGTGAATCCGCCGGCCGGGGCGCTGGCCTGGCCTGAACCGTTGACGCCCCAACAGGCGATCGTGGCGTCGTCTCGCAATCCACACGAGTGATTCAGTCCTACGTCGACAGACGTGAACCGTCCCGCGGGAGCGCCAAGCTGACCGGAGTCATCGAGGCCCCAGCAGGAGATGGAACCGTCGGCACGAAGGCCACACGAATGGAACCAGCTCGCAGCTACTGCAGTGAATTGTCCTGCGGGAGCATCTGACTGTCCATGGCCTCCCCCGATGCCGGCACAGCTGATGGTGCCGTCGGTGCGCACACCGCACAGGTGGGCGCCGCTGGCGCCGATAGCGGTAAACCGGCCACGCAATCGCTGCGCGTGGTCGGCTCCCCAACAACCGATGCCGCCGTCGGTGCCGACTCCGCACGACAGTTCACTGCCGGCTGCGACGGCCGCAAACTCCCCATCCGGGGGATTCGCTTGACCAAGGGAGTTCTCGCCCCGGCAGGTAGCCGTACGGTCCGCTCGCAGCGCGCACGTGTGCCAGCCGCCGGCGGAGATTTCGGTGAATGGCCCGCTGGGTGCGGCGGACTGGCCCTCATCGTTGTTCAGTTGGCGACGCCGCCGCCGTGCTCAACGTCACCAGCGCCGCCGCTACCGCCAGCCAGACAACCCGCCGCCGAGCAGACCGAACCCGGCACCGATCGACAACCGTTACCCGTCGCGAAAGTCCCCAAACATCGCCGATATGCGCACGAATCATCTATCCCCCCTCGAATCCTCGCGAATGCTCACAAGCAGGCGGGAACTCGAGATAACTCAATATCTAATGTCGAACGAGATTGATTTGGAATTGCCCGTGCCAGTGGAGAGTTGCGGGCAGCCGGGTTCGGTCAGCCGGCGCCGGTGAACAAGGCGATGTAGATGGGGGTCATGGCCGCCGCGAAGCCCGCCAGGACCACGTAGGTCTGGCGAGCGAGACCGAACTTCGTCTCGCCGCGCAGGTCAGTGAGGCCCGTGTCGATCTTGGCGTTCAACTCGGTGCGGAGCGCGTCCAACCTGGCGTCGACCGCAGTGAACCTGGCATTCAAGCGCTCTTCGAGAGCTGCCAGGTCGTTCTTGGTCGCGAACTCGCGCCAGTCGACAGGCGGGAGGCTCTCCATGAGCGTCATCGCCGGCTTTTCCCTCAGTACCTCGATCAGTCGTTCCCGCAACTGGAAGCGTTGCGCCTCACTCGGTGTCACCGTCGACTCCCTCCTCGGTGTGCGTGATCCTGGGGTGCATGACCAAGAGGGGAAGCCGGCGCTTCCGAATGTTCAGTCGAACATAACAGTTGGGGTCGTGCGGTGGATCTACGGGTTGGTCGAGGAGGTGGGGACGTCGATGTGACCGTCGTCGTTGTTGCCCCAGCAGGCGACGGTGTCGTCGGTGCGGACGGCGCAGGTGTGGAACAAGCCTGTGTCGAGGGTTGTGAACCGGCCGCTGGGTGGGTCCGACTGGCCGTCGATGTTGGCGCCCCAGCAGGCGATGGTGCCGTCTGTGCGCAGCGCGCAGGTGTGATTGCGGGCGGCCGCGATGGCGATGAACCGGCCGGCGGGGGCGGTGGTTTGGCCCTGGTCGTTGGCGCCCCAGCAAGCGACGGTGCGGTCGGCGCGCAGGCCACAGGAGTGGGCGTCGCCGCCATCGACGGCGACGAACCGCCCGCTGGGGGCGTCGGTCTGGCCATCGTGGCCGGCGCCCCAGCAGGCGACGGTGCCGTCGGTTCGCAACGCGCAGGTATGGCTGTAGCCGGCACCAAGTGCCTTGAACTCCCCCTGGGGGACGTCGTCGGCCGGTCCGTGAGAGCCGCTTCTCCAACAGGTGATGGCCTTGTCGACGGCTTGGATTCCGCAGGAGTGGATACCGCCGGAGGTGACCGCGGTGAACGGTCCGCTCGGCGCCTCGGTGGCACTCCAGTCGTGCTCGCCCCAGCAGGTGACGGTGTAGTCGTCGGCGACCAGGCCGCACGTGTGGAAGCTCCCTGCGGAGATGGAGAGGAACTTGGCGGAGGGGGCATCGGTTTGGCCGTACAGGTTGTTGCCCCAGCAGATGACGGTCCGGTCGGCGCGCAGGCCGCAGGAGTGGCGGGAGAATCCGAGGAATGCGAGGCCGCCGTCTTCGTACCTCTCGACCGCGAAGTCGCCGCCGGTGGTGACGGAGACGAAGCGTGGCGTAAAGACGGAGGTGGGGTTGGGAGTGGTGCCGGGGGTGGGCGTTTGGGTGGTGGCTCGGGTGGTGGTTCGGGTGGTGGTTTGGCCGGGGCCGGTGCCGCGGTGGCTTCCCCAGCAGGCGACGGTTCCGTCGGTGCGCAGACCGCACGAGAAAACCTGGGCGTGGCCGGGAGCGAGCGCGGTGAACCGCCCAGGCGGGGTGGCGGCCTGGCCGGCGAAGTTCTGGCCCCAGCAGGTGACGTTGCCGTCCGTGTCGAGTGCGCACGAGTGGGCGTGAAGCGCCATGACCGCGGCGAACCGGCCGCTGGGTGCGCTGGATTGGCCGGCGTGGTTGGCGCCCCAGCAGCTGACTGTTTGGTCGGTGCGGAGGCCGCAGCTGTGGCCCCAGCCGGCGCTGATCGAGGTGAACCGACCCCTGGGGGCGGTGGTTTGGCCGTGGTCGTTGGAGCCCCAGCAGGTGACGGTGCGGTCGGTGCGCAGGGCGCACGAGTGCTTGACGCCGCTCGCCACCGCTGTGAACTGCCCGCTGGGGGCGTTGGTGCGGTCCTCGCTGGAGTCGCCCCAGCAGGTGATTGTGTTGTCTCTGTCGGCGCTGTCTCTGTCGGCGCGCACGCCGCAGGTGAAGTAGGCCCCCGCCGCGATCGCTGTGAACCGTCCCTGCGGTGGGGTTGCCTGTTTCCATTGGTTGTCGCCCCAGCAGCTGACTGTTTGGTCGGTGCGGAGGGCGCACGTGTGGCGGTTGCCGGCGGAGATGGCGGTGAAGTAGCCGGCGAGGGAGGTGGCCTGGCCGGCGCCGTTGTCGCCCCAGCAGCTGATTCCGCCGGCGAGGAGGGCGCAGGTGTGGTCGTGGCCGACGGTGACGGCGGTGAAGCCCGGCGGGGGTGTTGTGGGGGTCGGGCTCGCCGGTCGGGTGGTGAGAAGCGAGATGGGTGAACTCTGGAGCCACCGGTCGAGGCGGGCGGTGGTCGGGAAGAAGCGTGCGCGGGGGCGGAGGGGGCCGGTCCAGGTGCCGTCGGTGGCACGCTGGCGGAGGGCGAACTCGACTCGGCCGTCGGCGAGTTCGCGCGCCACGATGCGGACGGTGATGTCCTGTGGCTGGATGGTGGTCGTGGGCGCTGGGGGCGCTGTGGCCGTGTCCGGCGCGGGGGGCGGGGCCGGCGGGGGCGCTGCCGGCAGGCTGATGGTCAACGGCGAACTCTGTAGCCAGCGACCGACCGTGGCGTCGGCGGGGAAGAAGCGGCGCGCCGGCAATATCGGGTCGCCCCAGGAGCCGGTGGTGGCACGCTGGCGGAGGCCGAACTCGATCCGGTCGTCCGCTCGTTTGCGCGCCACGATGCGCACCTC
The DNA here is from genome assembly GCA_963668565.2 of Acidimicrobiales bacterium. Classification (GTDB taxonomy): domain Bacteria; phylum Actinomycetota; class Acidimicrobiia; order Acidimicrobiales; family CATQHL01; genus VXNF01. Next base: position 1,264,204 of record CAXXMX010000010.1, on the reverse strand, counting down.
GTCGGAGCCGTTGCTGTCGGCGGCCTGGGCCGTTGCGGGCGACGCAAGCGCGGTGCCGGTGGCGGCGGCGAGAACCGCCAGCGTTGCCGCTGCTGCTGCGATCGGTCTTGCCCGGCGGCGGGCGATCGGTCCTTGCCCGGCGGCGGGCGATCGGTCCTGCCCGGCGGCGGGCGATCGGTCCTGCCCGGCGGCGGGCGATCGGTCCTGCCCGGCGGCGGGCGATCGGTCTGCCCGGCGGCGGGCGATCGGTCCTGCCCGGCGGCGGGCGGGCTGTCTTGCCCGGCGGCGGGCGGGCTCTGCCGCTGCTGCCATCGGTGCTCGCCGGGGGCGCTCGGGCAGGCCGCCCCGTCGCTCGACAGTCGGGCGCCACAACAGCGCCGGGGCGCCAGTGAATCGCGTGGGCAGAGCCGCCCCCTCGCTACTCAAGCCATCCAGAACCCTAGACCTCTGGAGTCATTCGATCCTGTGGCGTTCCACCGACCCGCACACACGGCCGCAGGCCGACTGTCACACCCCAGTGGCATCATGCGCTTCACCGGAAGGGAGGCCCATGGCCGTCGAAATGGCAATCTGGCGAATGACCGATGCGGGGCCGCCTACGTGGGCGCCGGTTCGGTGGCGGGCGCCGGTTTAGGAGTTCTTTCCGCAGGGTCGCGGGTTGGCGGGGGCCGGGCCTGGACGACGGAGCGGGGCTAGTCTGTACTTCGATGTATGTTTAGTACAGTATTATGCTATTCTGATACTTGAGCGGCTACGGCCGCTCTGCTTGGCCGGGAGGCCCCGCAGCAATCGTGCCGGGTGGCTACGATCGGAGGCGAGCAGCCATGGAACAAGCGATCATCAGCCTCGTCGGCCTCGGCCTCGCGCTCATGGTGTATCTCGACCGCGCCCGCCGCGCCGACTTCGCGCAGATCGACAGGCGATTCGAACGGTTCGAACAGCGGGTCGATAAGCGGTTCGACCAGGTCGACAAGCGGTTCGACCAGGTCGACAAGCGGTTCGACCAGGTCGACAAGACAAGCGGTTCGAGCAGGTCGACAAGCGGTTCGAGCAGGTCGACAAGAAGATCGAGGCGTCTGCGACACGCACCGACGGCCGCATCAACGAACTCAACCGCTCGGTCATCGAACTCGCCCAGAGTGTCGGCCGGGTGGAAGGCCGCACCGAGATCCTCACCGCCGTCGAATAGCCGCCATAGCGGGCCCGCTATCTGCGCTGCCGGGGCGGCCGGCGACCGCCTCCCGAACGAATTCGTCTCCGTCGTTGGCCAACAGCCGCAGGGACTCGGCCGGCGTGGCGGCGTGCACGGCCGCGAGCCGACGGACGGCCGGCACTCGATCTCGGGCGAGGCGGGCCAACACCTCCGGGGGCGTCGCAGGATTCGCCGCTGCGGCGGCACGGAGTGTCCTGCTCCAGCTCCTCGCCAGACGGCGGAGGGTCTCCGGCGGTGCCGCCGGATTCCGGGCCACCTCGCCACGGATGATCACCTCACCGGGGAGATACCGATAGGCGCGGGACATGCGGTCGAGCACCTCCGGCGGCGTCGCCGGGTTTGCCGCCACGTCGGCGCGCAGCATCCAGCGGCGACCCCTCGACAACTTCACCAGTGTCTCCGCCGTCGTCGAGGTGTTCCGCGCGACGGCGATGCGCACCATGAATTCGGTGTCCGTGGCAAGCAATCCGAGCACCCTGCCGTTCGCACTGGTGTTGGCGGCGACGGCATGGCGTACGGACCGGTCGGGATCGGAGGCGAGGCGGGTGACCGCGTCGGAGGGTGCGTTGGCGTGTCCCGCCACACCCAGGCGGATGGTGCGGTCGGGGTCGGTTGCCAGCCGGCGCAGGGACTCGGCCGATGTGTCGGGATGCCACGCCGCGATGCCGTTCGGGCTGTTGCCGGCGTCGTCGGGCGCTGCGGGCTCGCTTTCGGGATCCGACGCCTCGGGCCGGGGGCGGGTGATTCCCGAATCGTTCTTCATGATGTCCTCCTGCCGGTCGTCGTCGATCTCGTCCGCCGGTCGTCGTCCGTCAGTCGTCGATCGTCGTTGGTCGTCTCGACCGTCAGTCGTTGGTCGTCTCGACCGTCAGTCGTTGGTCGTCGATCGTCGTTGGTCGTTGGTCGTCGATCGTCGTTGGTCATCTCGACCGTCAGTCGTGTGGCCCGAGCCGGGCGTCGCGCGCGATCTCCGCCGCCAGCTCACGGCTGAGGCTCGAACGGGTTGATCGTGGGCACGCCGAACCGCTCGAAATGCTCGACGTTGCCGGTGGCCACCGCCAGGCGGTGCACCACGGCCGTGGCGGCGATCAGGGCGTCCTCGACCGCGGCCTCCGGCCACTCGTGCACGAGGCGCGCCCACTCCCGGAACGTCGGGGCGTCGGCGGCGAGCACGCCATAGGCGCATCGCAGCCGCAGGAGCCACTCCTCGAGTTCCTGCGCCTTGAGCCGGTCCTTCGCTCGGGTGTCCTCGATGCCCGCCTGGATCTCGCCGATCGAGATGGCCGAGATGTGTAACCGGTTTGCCGGCATGTCGGCCACCCAGTTGAAGACTGCTCGGTGCGGAATCGGGTGGCGCAGCGCCACGATGACGTCGGAATCGAGCAGATACACGGCCTGCTCGAACTACTCGAACCGACGCACGGGGCGAAGGGGGCGCTTCTTGCGGGGCGGCATCAGCGCCTCGGCCCGCGCTCCTGGCTCGAGCAGCCAGTCCTTCAACGACGGGGCCGCTCTCTCCAATCGGCGCCACTGCTCGATGGACACGACCGCCGCGATCTCGGCGCCTCGTCTGGTGATGATCTGAGGTCCCTCCGAGAGACTCGCATCGAGCAACTCGCTGAACCGCGCCTTCGCATCCTGCACCTGCCAGGCGGTACCGGAGCGGGGCGGGGCGGTTTGCGGGGCGGTTTGTAGCGGGCCGGCGCCTCGGGACATACTGTTGTTCTGGTCAGGCATCTGATCAGATTAGCACACGCCTTTGTGATCGGGGCCGAGGAGTGGGAGAGACCGGCGATGCGGATGTGGTCAGCGGCGCTACTTCGCTGTCGAACCCGCCACCACCAGCGCCCCGGCAGCCGCCGTACCCGGAGCCGACAGCGCCGCGACCGGCGCGGCCAACTCCACCCCGCCGGCTAGCACCACCCCGCCGGCTAGCACCACACCGGCAGCCGCCCCCGCCCCCGCGCCGGCGGCCCCGCCGCCCCCGCCCCGGCGCCGCTCGAACCACTGTCACACCCCCTCCGTACTATTCGATCCATGGAAACCGGGGAGTTGAACGGGCTCGGAGGAACCGCCATCGGCGGCGAAGCATTGGGGGCCGACGTGGCGGCGCCCCGTCAAGCGCTGTCACACCCCCTCCGTACTGTGATGGGCATGGAATCGCTGCTGCTCAGCCAACCCGGCGGGGACGCCGCTGTGGGCTGGCCCGTGGCGGTCGTTTCAGGCGGTGTTGGTGGGCCGGCGGTAGCGGGCTCCGGCGAGTTGGTGCCCGGCGTCGTGTTCGTGGCGGCGTCCGATGCCCTGGGGCGCGTGACGGCGCTGGTGGACACGCTGGTGACGGAACTGGCCGGCCTGTCGCTGGCGGGTGCGGGGCGGGACGTGTTGCAGTCGCTGGTGGCTGCGCTGGGGCGTGTGCGCGCCGGAGCCGACGCAGCCGAGGCGCGTGCCGTGACCGCTCTGGAGAGGCTGGGCGACGGCGGCGTGGACGCCGTGGAGGTGCTGCGGCGCAATGCGGGGTCCTCCCAGCGGGAGGCGCAGCGGCGGAAGCGCCGCGCGGACGCGCTGGCGAAGATGCCCGCCGTCGCTGGTGCGCTCGCGGCGGGTGACATCTCGGCCGAGCACGCCGAGGCGCTGGCCCGGGCCGCTGCGGCCACCAGCCACGAAGCCGTGGACGGGGACGCCGATCTATTGGCTCAGGTGGCCGGGGTGCCCGCCGACCGGGCCGGGCGCCAGATCCAGGCGTGGACCCAGCGCAATCAGGATCCGGCTGACCTCCACGAGCAGCACCTGCGCCAGCGTCGGCGGCGACGCTTGAACTTCGGCGACGGCGACGACGGGATGCTGATGGCGCACGCGGCGTTCGACCGTGTGCTGGGCGCGCAGTTCCGGTCCCTCATCAATGGGATCGCCGACCGCATCTGGCGGGCCGAGGGCGGGCGGGACAACCCCGACAGCCGCAGCGCCGAACAACGCCGCCTCGACGCCCTGGCCATCGCCGTCGGCCTCGACCCGGAGCCCACGGCAGCAGCAAGGGGGTCCGCCGCGGGCGGAGCCGGCGCGGCGCCCGCCGGAGACGAGTACCCACCCAGCCCTCAACAGCCTTCCGGAACCCGGCGAGCGGCACGCGACCGCGGGGCTGAAGCGCGGGGGTCGGCGGGCGGAACCGGCTCGGCGCCCGCCGGAGACGAGTTCCCACCCAGCCCTCGACAGCCGTCCGGAACCCGGCGAGCGGCACGCGACCGCGGGGCTGAAGCGAGGGGGTCCGCCGCGGGCGGAGCCGGCGCGGCGCCCGGTAAGAGTCATACAACGATCAGGGACCAGGCCGATACTCCGACGACACCGGTGGGCCGAAATGATGCCGGAGAGCCGGCGGTGCCGCCGCTGCCGCAGCCGGTGCCGCCGCGCCATCAGATCGTGATCGTCGCGTCGGCCGATGTCGTCTCGGGCAAGAACCCGCAGGGGCGCTGCGAGATTCCCGGCGTCGGTCCCATCCCCCAGAGCGAACTCGAAAGACTCGCCTGCGACGCGGAGCTGTTCGGCGTGCTGTTCTCAGGCGACGGCGATCCGCTGTGGCACGGACGCGGCGAGCGCACCGCCACCGACGCGCAGCGCCGCGCACTGCTCGTCCGGGATGGCGTCTGTGTGCTTTGTGCCGACGAGCCGGCCCGCTGCGAATCCCACCACATCGTCCCGTGGGCCAAGCCGGGCGAAGGCCCCACCGACATCGACAATTTGGCCTTCCTGTGCGGCACCTGCCACCGCCGACTGCACAACCACAAACGCGTCCTCACCCGGAGTCCGGACGGCGCCTGGGGCACCACCCCCGACCCCCGCCACGCACGCCGGCGGAAACACCCCGGCCCACACCACACCGGCGCACAGCAACACCCCAGTCCGCGCGACCCCGGCGAGCGGAACAACGCTGGATCGGGCGCCAGGGCCCGATCCAGCGGAGCGGCGGCCACCGGATTCCGGCCTCCGCCGGAATGACCACTGGCAGCCGACCCGCTGCCCGGACCGCCACCGACAGGTGACGGCGGGGTGGCGGGGTGGCGGGGTGGCCAGCGTCGGCCCCACCCGGATACGCCATCAACAAAAGAGGGCGGGGCCACCGGGGGACGGCGCCGGCGCGATTTTGCCAGACGCGCCGCCGACGGCCACCGGTGGCCCCGCCCGGGCGCACCAAGGGCCACGCCGCCAACGCCACACAACCGGGGCGGGGGTGTCGAAGGCGCTGCCCGGACCGTCAACGGAGACGCGAGTACTGGAGACGCGGCCGGCGGTGGGCCAACCGATGACGCGGCCCCAGCAGGCGACACCAGGCCAAAACGCGGCCCCAGCAGGCGACACCAGGCCAAAACGCGGCCCCAGCAGGCGACACCAGGCCAAAACGGCGAGCCCCCGACCGGAAGACCGGCCGGGGGGCTCGTTACGTATTGAATTGTCTCCGACAGCAGCTTGGCGCCGCCGGGGGCGGGTCGGCGGCACTCACAGAGGCACCGCTGATCCGCACCGGGCTGCTACATCATGCCGCCCATGCCGCCCATGCCGCCCATGCCGCCCATGTCGCCGCCGTGTGGCATCGCCGGCGCCGCTTCGGGCTTGTCGGCGACCAGGCACTCGGTGGTGAGCAGCAGGGCCGCGATCGACGCCGCGTTCTGCAGCGCCGCGCGGGTGACCATCGCCGGGTCGATCACGCCGGCCGCGGGCAGGTCCTCAATCTCGCCAGTCATGGCGTTGAAGCCCATCGTGCCCTCGGCCGCGGCCACGCGGCGCACAATCACGGAGCCCTCGTAGCCGGCGTTCTGAGCGATCAGCTTCGTCGGCGCCTCCAGGGCCTTGTGCACCAGGCGGGCACCGGTGGCCTCGTCTCCGGACAACTCGGCGGCCACGGCGGCCACGGCGTCACGACAGCGCAGCAGCGCCGTCCCGCCGCCGGACACGACACCCTCCTCGATGGCCGCACGCGTCGCCGACAGAGCGTCCTCGATGCGGTGCTTCTTCTCCTTCAGCTCCACCTCGGTGGCGGCGCCGACCTTCACGACCGCCACACCGCCGGCCAGCTTGGCGAGCCGCTCCTGCAGCTTCTCGCTGTCCCAGTCCGAATCGGTGTTGTCGATCTCCGCGCGGATCTGGCGGATCCGGGCATCCACGTCGGCCCGGTTACCGGCGCCTTCGATGATCGTGGTGTCGTCCTTGGTGATGACCACCTTGCGGGCCCGGCCGAGCAGATCAATCGTCACGCCGTCCAGCTTGAGGCCCACCTCGGGCGACACGACCTGGCCACCGGTGAGGACGGCCATGTCGGCCAGCATCGCCTTGCGGCGCTCACCGAACCCGGGGGCCTTCACGGCCGCGGAGGTGAACGTGCCGCGGATCTTGTTGACCACGAGCGTGGCAAGAGCCTCGCCCTCGGTGTCCTCGGCGATCACCAGCAGCGGCTTGCCGGTCTGCATGATCTTCTCGAGAACGGGCAGGAGGTCCTGCACCGAACCGATCTTGGCCTGGTTGAACAGGATGAACGGATCGTCGAGGACCGCCTCCTGGCGCTCCGGGTCGGTGACGAAGTACGGCGACAGGAAGCCCTTGTCGAACTGCATGCCCTCGACGAAGTCCAGCTCCATACCGAAGGTGTTGGACTCCTCGACGGTCACGACGCCGTCCTTGCCGACCTTGTCTATGGCGTCGGCGATGACATCGCCCACGGCAGGGTCGGCGGCCGACAGGGCTGCCACCTGGGCGATCTCCTTCTTCTCCTCGATGGCGGTGGCCATCGCGGCAATCGCCTCGGTCGCGGCGGCAACCGCCTTCTCGATGCCACGCTTGAGGCTCATCGGCGAGGCGCCGGCGGCCACGTTGCGCAGCCCCTCGTTCACGAGGGCCTGAGCCAGCACGGTGGCCGTGGTGGTGCCGTCGCCCGCCACGTCGTTGGTCTTGGTGGCGACCTCCTTGACGAGCTGCGCCCCCATGTTCTCGAACTGGTCGTCGAGCTCGATCTCACGGGCGATCGAGACGCCGTCGTTGGTGATGGTGGGTGCGCCGAACTTCTTGTCGAGGACCACGTTGCGGCCCTTGGGGCCCAACGTGACCTTGACCGTGTCGGCTAGCTGGTTGACGCCGGCCTCGAGGGCCTTACGGGCGTCGTCGTCGAACTTCAACAGGGTGGTCATGGGGTGTCGGTGACTCCTTCGTGTAGGTGACCTGCGGTCCCGGCGGGTTGCGGGACGCTTAGGCGCTGATCGTGGCCAGCACGTCGCGGGCGGACAGGATCAGCAGGTCCTCGCCACCGATCGTGATCTCGGTTCCACCGAACTTGCTGTAGACGACCGTGTCGCCCACGTTGACGCCGAGCTTGATGACCTCACCGGTCTGCTCGGAACGCTTGCCCGGCCCGACTGCGAGGACCTCGCCCTGCTGGGGCTTCTCCTTGGCGGTATCAGGAATGACGAGACCGCTGGCGGTTACTTCCTCGGACTCGTTGGGCCGCACGACGATGCGGTCCTCCAGGGGCTGAAGGTTCATTGGCTCTCCCTTTGGTTAGCACTCTCCGTCTGAGAGTGCTAAAGATACCGGCCCAAACCAAGACGCCAACCCTGGGAGAACCAAGACGCCAACCCTGGAGCCCGAGGTGGGAGTCGAACCCACTGCCTCCGGTTTACAAGACCGGTGCTCTGACCAGATGAGCTACTCGGGCACCGATTCCCAGCCTACGAGCGCGAAGCCGACGCGGTAGAGGCAGAGCACTCGGGGTCGGCTCAGACGGCCGTTCGTTGCGCGGCGCTGGGGAGCCGTGCGGGAAATGCGCCAGGGCATGCGGGGAATGCGTCAGGGCGTGTGGGGAATGCTCCAGGTATTACCCACCTGTGGCTTCGACGCGTCTAGCCTGTCGCCAATGGCCACCAGTACATCGGTGACGCGCCCATGAACGCTCTCCGCGGCGCCATCGTCGTCATTGTCGCCCTCGTGATCGGCGTGGTGGTGTTGGCGCGCGGCATCGACGAGCCCGTGCCCGCCACGGAGCCGGACGAGACCACCAGCACGACACAGCCCGCAGCGACTCCCCCTGCCGCCGACTCGTCCTCGGCGCCGGCGCCGGCGCCGGCGGTGGATACCACCATCGTTGTGGACACCACCGCCGCCGCAGTTCCGCCGCCTCCGGCAGCGGAAGAGGCCGATCTCCCGCCCCCGGCTCCCGCGGACATGTTCGATGACCCGCCGCCCCCGGTGCCGACCCACCACCCCAGCGAGGTGCGGGTGCTGGTCGCCAACGGCACCTCCCTATGCGGCGCGGCCGGCCGGCTCGCCACCTCGCTGAGCGCCCGAGGGTTCAACGTGCTGCCCCCCACGAACGCCGACAATCCTGCCGATGCGTCGGCCGTGTACTACGTGGAGGGGTACGGAGCGGACGGTGGCGTGGTGGCCTCTCTCCTCCAGGTGGACTCCTCGCGGGTGCTGCCCATGCCCTCGTCGCCCCCGACGGCGCCCGGCGGCGCCCACGTGCTGCTCCACGTCGGCGCCGACGACCTCGCCCAGCCCAACTGCTGAGGCCCTGCCGGGGTCGTTCACAGGCACCGGCGAGATAGCACAGATGAGCCCTCCGCCAGAACCCGGGCCAGTGACCCCCAACTCCCCGGTGGCGAAGCAGCCACCGGCGGGATAGCGCAGATGAGCCCTCCGCCAGAACCCGGTCAACTGGCTCCTCCACCTGCTCCCGACGCTCCGGCGGCGACGATGCAGCGGCCCCGCCTCGTGGCCGCCCCCGACAAGTTCAGGGGCACCGCTTCCGCCGCCGAGATCGCCGCCGCCGTGTGCCGGGCCGCCGAAGCGGCGGGCTGGGGCGGCGAGGCCGTGCCGCTGGCCGACGGCGGGGAGGGCACCCTGGACGCCCTCGGTGGGCCCAACCGCCACACGGTGGTGACGAACCCCCTGGGCGACCTCGTCACGGCCGGTTGGCGCCTCAGTAATGGCACGGCGATCATCGAGATGGCCCAGGCGTCGGGCCTCGAACTCGTGGGCGGCGCCGCCGGCAACGATGCGCTCGCCGCCTCCACCTACGGGACGGGTGAACTCATCGAGGCGGCGCTCGAGCGGGGCGCCCGGCGGATCATCGTCTGCGTCGGCGGCTCGGCCACCACCGACGGAGGGTTCGGAGCGCTACGGGCGCTGCTGCCCGGGCACCGCCTGCGGGGCGTCGAACTGATCGTGGCCTGCGACGTGCGCACCCGGTTCTGCGACGCCGCCGAGGTGTTCGGGCCACAGAAGGGCGCCACCGCGGCCGAGGTGAAGCTGCTGCGGAGGCGCCTGGAGCGGCTCGCGGGTGTGTACGCCGCCGAGCACGGCGTCGACGTGGCCGACATGGCTGGCGCCGGCCGCCGGAGGCCTGGACTGGGCGGGCGGATCATCGAGGGCTTCGACGTGGTGGCCGAGGAGACCCGCCTGGCCGAACGGCTCGAGGGCGCCGACCTGGTCGTCACGGGCGAGGGCCGGCTGGATGCCGAGTCGTTCAACGGCAAGGTCGTCGGCGGCGTGTGCGCAGTGGCGGACCGCCTGGGGGTTCCGGTGGTGGCCGTGGCGGGCGAGGTGGACGCCGAGGCGCCGGGGCCGATCCCCGTGCTGTCGCTGAGCCGGCGCTTCGGCCCCGACCGGGCCCGGACCGACACAGCGGCCTGCGTCGAGGAGCTCGTGGCGGAGCACCTCGCCGGCTAGCGGCGACCGGTCCGCTGACAGACCGTGGGGGACGGGCGGGCGTCGGGGGGCGGCTCGGTAGCATGTCGGCCATGAGTGTGAACGTGCGAATCCCCACAACGCTGCGACCCCTGACCGCGGGCGCGGCCAGCGTCACCACCGAGGGCGCCACCGTGGCCGACGTTCTGGCCAACCTGGAAGCGCGCCATCCCGGGATGCGGGAACGCGTCCTGGACGAGTCGGGAGCCCTGCGGCGGTTCGTCAACGTGTTCCTGGACGACGAGGACGTGCGCTTCCTGAACGGACCCGCCACAGAGGTTCCGGCGGGATCCACCGTCGCCATCGTGCCCGCCGTGGCCGGCGGCGCCGTCACCAGCTAGCCACCCCCGCCTATCGCCGCCGAGACCGGGGCGGCCCCGCCGGATCCCCCCGGGCAGCCCGGCCGGCGGATGTTGGTGACGGTTCCGGCCGACCGTAGGCTTCCTAGCAGTCTCACAACGAGAGTGCTAGTAAATCGACTCTGCCACGGAGGAATCAACCATGGCCAAAATGATCGCCTTTGACGAACATGCTCGTCGTTCGCTCGAAGCCGGGATGAACCAACTCGCCGACGCCGTCCGCGTGACGCTCGGCCCGAAGGGTCGCAACGTCGTCCTCGAGAAGAAGTGGGGCGCCCCGACCATCACCAACGACGGCGTCTCCATCGCCAAGGAGATCGACCTCGAGAACCCGTACGAGCGGATCGGCGCCGAACTGGTCAAAGAGGTCGCCAAGAAGACCGACGACGTGGCCGGCGATGGCACCACCACCGCCACCGTCCTGGCCTGGGCAATGGTGCGGGAAGGGCTGCGGAACGTGGCCGCCGGCGCCGCCCCCATGGCCATCAAGCAGGGCATCGAGGCCGCTGTGGCCGCGGCCGTGGAGTCCATCCACAGCCAGGCCGTCGACGTCGAGTCCAAGGAGCAGGTGGCCCAGGTGGCCAGCATCTCCGCCGCCGACGAGGAGATCGGCGCGCAGATCGCCGAAGCCATCGACAAGGTGGGCAAGGACGGCGTCATCACCGTCGAGGAGTCGCAGACCTTCGGCATGGAGATGGACCTCGTCGAGGGCATGCGCTTCGACAAGGGCTACATCTCGCCCTACTTCGTGACCGACGTCGAGCGCATGGAGGCCGTGCTGGAGGATGCGTACATCCTGCTGGCCAGCTCCAAGATCAGCGCCGTGCGCGACATCGTGCCCGTACTGGAGAAGGTCATGCAGGCCAGTCGGCCGCTGCTGATCATCGCCGAGGACACCGAGGGCGAGGCCCTCGCCACCCTCGTGGTCAACAAGATCCGCGGCACGTTCGCCTCGGTGGCCGTCAAGGCCCCCGGATTCGGTGACCGCCGCAAGGCGATGCTGGCCGACATGGCCATCCTGACCGGCGGGCAGGTCATCTCCGAGGACATCGGGCTGAAGCTCGAGAACACCACCATCGACCTGCTGGGCCGGGCCCGCAAGATCGTCGTCACCAAGGACGAGACCACCATCGTCGAGGGCGCCGGCACCAGGGCCGACGTGGACGGGCGCATCCGCCAGATCACCCAGGAGATCGAGAACACCGACTCCGACTACGACCGGGAGAAGCTGCAGGAGCGCCTCGCCAAGCTCTCCGGCGGCGTGGCCGTCCTGAAGGTCGGCGCCGCCACCGAGGTGGAGCTGAAGGAGAAGAAGCACCGCATCGAGGACGCCGTCAGTACCACGAAGGCCGCCATCGAGGAAGGCGTCGTGGCCGGCGGAGGCATCACGCTGCTGCGGGCGCAGGCCGTCGTACAGGCCCTCGCCGACGGCATGGACGACGCTGACGTGGCCACCGGGGCCCGCATCGTGGCCCGGGCTCTGCAGGCGCCGCTGTACCAGATCGCCGTGAACGCCGGCATGGAAGGCGGCGTCGTGGTGGAGCGGGTGCGCGAGCTCGAGGGAAGCAACGGCCTGAACGCCGCCACCGGCGAGTACGAGGACCTCACCGCGGCCGGCATCATCGACGCCGCCAAGGTGACCCGCTCGGCACTGCAGAACGCCGGCTCGGTGGCCGGGCTGTTCCTCACCACCGAGGCGGTCGTGGCCGACAAGCCCGAGGAGAACGGCGCGGGCCGCGGCGGCATGCCCGACATGGACTTCTAGTTGGGCGCCACGCAATCGCTCGCAGTTGGGCGCCACGTAATCGCTCGACACAACTGCTGCGTCATTCCGGCGAAGGCCGGAATCCACTGCCCGGCAGCACGCGCTCCGGAGTCAGCAGATTCCGCGGCGGCCGGCTAGACAACCCTGTGGATCTGCACCCGGCCGTCGCCCACTTGGCCCCGCTGTTGGGGACCTGGCGGGGCGCCGGCCGGGGCGACTACCCCACCATCGACCCCTTCGAGTACACCGAAGAGGTCACGATCGGTCACGTCGGCAAGCCGTTCCTGGCCTACAGCCAGCGAACGAAGGGCGCCGACGGCTCGCCACTGCACGCCGAGTGCGGCTACTGGCGCCCCGCCGGCGAGCGGGGCCTCGAGCTGCTGATCGTGCACCCCAGCGGCATCGGCGAGATGCTCGTCGGCACGGTGACCGAGACCCACTACGGCCTGTTGGTGATGCTTCAGGCCGGCGCCGGGGGCCCCGTGGACGCCGCCGGCGCCGAGGGCCGGGTCGAAGCCGAGGGCACGGCCGGCTCCGACACCGAGGGCCGGGTCGGAGCCGAGGGCCGGGTCTTCCTGGCCCCGACGGCGAAGCGGGTCGACGGCACCGAGCGCCGCATCTCCGTGAATGGCGACACCATGCGCTACGAGATGCACATGGCCGCCGTCGGCGAGCCGATGACCCCCCACCTCGAAGCCACCCTCCACCGCGCCTAGTCGTTCTTACCCGATTCCCGGATAAGAACCGTACAAGCGGGTCGACCCGCAAGGGGGCGAGCAGCGGGCAGATACACCGCACGGCGCCTCAACGCGTCTTACCGGTCTTACCCAATCCGCGGATAAGAACCACATAGATGGGTGGAGCGTCGAACGACCGCATTGCCATCGGACGCACGACACGAGGGCGGCCGCGTCAGAAATCCAGTCCGACCCGGCGCAGGAAGTCGTCGAACAGCGGGACCGTGAAGGCCGTGTCGCCGTGTGCCGGGCTGTAGATCATCCCCTTGGAGATGAGATTCGCTCGACGGGGGGCTACCGACTCGGTCTTGACGCCCAGTTGCGCGGCGATGTCGCCCGAGCGGTGCGGTCCTGGCCCCAACTCGGCCATCGCCCGGAGATACTCGCTCTCTTTGGGAGTCAAGCGGTCCAGTCGGACGCGGAAGAAGTTGTTGTCCAGGGCCGCGTTGACTCCCGTGCGCACCGAGCGCACGTCCCCGCCGGTAATCGGGCTGGCGGGCGAGCCGTTCCATACGTGGGATCCCCACTCCTGCAGGAAGTACGGATACCCGCGGGACTCCTCGACGATCAGATCGATGGCAGCCAACTCGAACTCCACCCCATTGTCCCGTGCCGGACGCACGATCGCCTCGGCCGCGTCGGATGCGACAAGCGAATCGACCACGGGGAACTCGAAGAGACGCTCGGAGTACGACTTCGCCTCGCCGACGAGGCGCGGCAACTGCGGAAGCCCGGCCCCGACCAGCACGATCGGCAGACTTAGCTGTGTGGTCCGATGGATCGCCGTCACGACGGCGGCCAATTCGATCTCGGACAGGTACTGCACCTCATCGACCGCAAGAAGCAGCCCGGACTCACATGCGGAGGCCGCCTCGCCGACCGCCACCATCACATCGGTCAGATCCTCCGCCAGTTGGCCCGAATCGGCATGGCCGACCAGAGGATCCACCCCCAGGGACAACGAGACACCGCCGGGCAGGTGAAGCGTGAACGACTTCAGGACGCTGAGCGCTCTTGTGATGAGCCTGCGGGCAGCGTCCCGCACCGGTCTGCTCTGCAACTCCAGCAGGATCTTCCGCAGGCGGATCGAGAGGAGGCTACGGAAGTCACCCGACTCGGGCGCTTCGATGAAGCCGACCTGCATACCCAGTTCTGTGCCGATGCCGACGAACCGATTCAACAGGACCGTCTTGCCAGCGCCCCGCAACCCGACGGCCATGTAGCTCTTGCCCGGGCGGTTGTCGATGGCCCGGCGGAGTGTGAACTCGAAACCCTCGATGAGGTCGTCTCGGCCGATCAACGCCGGCGGCGGCGTCCCAGCGCCCGGGCGGTAGGGATTGGCGAAGCGATCCATATCAACAGAGCTTACCGGGTCTTATGCGTCTTATCGAATCTCTGCTAAGACACATAAGACCCGGTAAGAAGCGTATAGTCGGTGCAGCCGCCGGCGAAGGGCGCCGATTGTGACTGGTGGGTGGGTTGGTGCCGCGCCCGGCACGCCGATGCAGTCCTGGATTCCGGCCTTCGCCGGAATGACGAACCGGACCGGGCTGCGGACGACGCGACGGTGCCCCGCCACTCGGAGGTAGCAGGGCACCGTATGTGACTGTTGGGTTGGTTGGTGCGGCGCCCGGCACGCCGATGCAGTCCTGGATTCCGGCCTTCGCCGGAATGACGAACCGGACCGGGCTGCGGACGCCGCAGCGGCCCTCGGTTACAGGGCTTTGAAGCCGATCTCGAGGTCGGCGATGATGTCGTCGATCAACTCGAGGCCGACGGCGAGGCGCACCAAGCCGGGCAGCACCCCGGCGGTGGCCTGCTCGGTGGGGGTCAACTGCGAGTGCGTGGTGGACGCCGGGTGGATCACCAGGCTCCGCACGTCACCGATGTTGGCCACATGGCTGTGCATCTTCAGCGCCTCGACGAAGCGCTGCCCGGCCTCCCGGCCGCCGGACACGACGAACGACGGGATGGCGCCGAAGCCCCGACCGCCGGTGAGTCGCTTGGCCCGCTCGTGGGTGGGATTGGACGGCAGGCCGGCGTAGAACACCTGCTCCACCTCGTCACGGCCCGCCAGGTACTCCGCCACCACCTGGGCGTTGGAGCAGTGACGCTCCATGCGCAGGCTCAGCGTCTCCAGCCCCTGCAGGAACAGGAACGAGTTCAGCGGCGCCACCGCCGGCCCGAGGTCCCGCAGCAGCTGCACCCTGGCCTTGATGATGTACGACCCCGGACCCAGCGCCGGCCAGAAAGCCAGGCCGTGGTAGCTGGGGTCGGGCTCGCTGAAGTTGGGGAACTTGTCGCTCGCCGCGCCGAAGTCGAACGTGCCGCCGTCGATGATGGCGCCACCGATGGAGGTGCCGTGGCCGCCGACGTACTTCGTGAGCGAGTGCACCACGATGTCGGCGCCCCACTCGATGGGGCGCACCAGGTACGGCGAGGCGGACGTGTTGTCGATCATCAGCGGGCAACGGTTGGCGTGGGCGATGTCGGAGACGGCCTCGATGTCCAAGAAGTCGTTGCCGGGGTTGCCGAACACCTCGCCGTAGAAGCACTTGGTGTTGGGGCGCACGGCCGCTTCCCACTCGTCGAGGTCGTGGGGATCGTTCACGAAGGTGACCTCGATGCCCATCTTCGGCATCGTGTAGTGCAGCAGGTTGTAGGTGCCGCCGTACAGGGAGGCCGAGGAGACGAGGTGGTCGCCGGCCTCGGCCAGATTCAGGATCGCGAGCGTCTCGGCCGCCTGGCCGCTGCTCACGGCCAGAGCACCGGGGAGGCCCACTGCGGTCTCGGTGGCGCCTTCCAAGCTGGCCATTCGCGCTTCCAGAACCGCCTGGGTCGGGTTCATGATGCGCGTGTAGATGTTGCCAATCTCGGCGAGGGCGAACAGGTTGGCAGCGTGCTCGCTGCTGTCGAAGGTGAATGAAGTGGTTTGGTAGATGGGTACCGCACGGGCATTCGTCGCCGAGTCCGGTGCCTGTCCGGCATGGATCTGGCGGGTCTCGAAACCCCAGGTTGAATCGGACACGTCCTTATCTCCTTTGCTTGTTGAACGGCCGCGGGCGTGCGGCCGGCGGGATCAGGCTATGCGCGGGGCGGCGAAATACGACCTTCGAGGTAGGGAATTGGGCGGGCCGGGCGCGGTGCTCGAGCGGGGCGGACAGACGGGGGGCGGACAGGGAGCGGACAGAGCGGGGCGGACGGTATGGGGAATTGGCGCTGACGCAACCCGAACGTCGCAGCGTGTGCAACCCGAAGCCCTGGTAGATGCCCGGAGCGGCGGCAGCGCGGAACTAATCTCGGCGGCAGGAATCGAAGGAGACAACCGTCCGTGGCCGGATCGAACGACAAGAGGGCAACTCCCCGGGCTGACCCCCATCAGCGGCTGATCACCAAGTCGCTGCTGTTCTTCAGACCCCACCCGCTCCTCGGCGGATCCGGTTTCGACACCATCCTCACACCCGAGGGCCGGCTGCTCAAGCGCCGCCTCAGCGTCCCGGTCGTCATCGCCGCCGTGGCGGTCATCCCGCTGCTGGTCCTGGAGGAACAGTTCCCGACCGGCGCCGCCCACATCTGGCTGCGCGTGATCGATTGGCTGATCTGGGGTGTCTTCGCCGTCGAGCTGACCGTCATGCTCGTCGTCACACCCAACCGGAAGGCCTACCTGCGCTGCGCCTGGCTGGACGTCTGCATCGTGGTGCTGACCCTGCCGCTCCTCCCCTACCTGCTGGCCTTCCTCCGTCTCGGTCGCCTGGGGCGCGTCATCGACGTGCTGCGGCTGCTGCGGCTGCTGCGGCTGGCCGCCGTCGCGAACCGTGTCGGGGCGACCCTCCAGCGCATCTTCGGCACGTTCGGGTTGGGCTACCTGCTGTCGGGCGTCGTCGTGCTGGTGATCGTCAGCGGCGTCCTGTTCTCGCACCTGGAGGACGGCTACAGCGTGTACGAGGGGATGTGGTGGGCGATCGTGACAGCGACGTCGGTGGGTTACGGCGACGTCGTCCCGGCATCGGGTCTGGGCCGGCTCGTGGCCACCCTGCTGATGCTGGCGGGCATCAGCTTCGTGGCCCTGCTGTCAGCGGCAACCGCTGCCTACCTCGTGGATATCGAGGGGGAGGAGGAGCAGGAGGATCTGCTCCAACGGATCCGTGAACAGCAGCACCGCGAGCAGAAGATTCAGGAGCAACTGCACGAGGTGAACGACCGGCTGGCGCGCCTGGAGAACCTGCTGAGCAGCAACGGCAAGAAGCCCGACTGACCAGGTGGCCGGGTGGGGATGTCGGGGCGCTCCGGCGGCCCACGCGCCGACGGCAAGACCGCACGACAAGCACTCCGCTGCCTCAAACGGCGCATCTCAGACCGCATCGGAGTCCACCTCCAACACGACCTCACCTGACCCGAAACCACCCCCGCTTGACATAGAAGCTCACCACCGCACCGAACACCCCTTCTGCTAGGTCGCGCCGCGAACTGTTCGCAGCGCGTCCTCGCCGGATGCGGGAAGGATGTGCTCGCAATGGCCCCCCGCTCAGGTACCTGTGAACGAAACCTCACGCCGCGCCGCTGCAGTCCCACTCGTCGCGTCGGCGCGGCGATCGCGGTGGTGCTGGTGGCGGCCACCAGCGTCTTCGTGACCACAGCGGTCGCCGGTCAGGACACCACAGACGGCTCCGGCGAGGTACGCATCGTGGCCCGCAAACTCGATAGCGGCCGCATCGAGTTCGGTCTGCAGCAACGCCAGGCCGACAATTCCTGGGGTGACCGCCAGTTGCCCCGCGTCCGGTTCTTCCCCACCACCGCCCGCGTCGGACACTGGCTCGCCAGCTCCGCGCTGGATCTCTCCGTCGGTGAGGTGCGCATCGTGGCCCGCAAACTTGAGAGCGGCCGCGTCGAGTTCGGCCTCCAGCAGCGCCAGGCCGACAATTCCTGGGGTGACCGCCAGTTGCCCCGCGTCCGGTTCTTCCCCACCACCGCCCGCGTCGGACACTGGCTCGCCAGCTCCTCTCTCACGCTCAGGGCCCCCCAAGCAACCGGCCAATACACCGCCAGCACCGTCGGCGACACGTACACGTGCACGCTGGGCAGCAACGGGACTCTCACATGCGTGGGCCAGAGCTGGCAGACCGAGGCGCCCGCCGGGCAGTACACCGCAATCGCCAGCGGCGCAGGCCACGCGTGCGGGCTGCGCGCCGACGGCACCATCACCTGCTGGGGCGGCAACTGGGAGGGGCAGGCCGACGCGCCCGCCGGCACGTTCACCGCAATCAGCGCCGGCAACTACCACGCGTGCGGGTTGCGCACCGACGGCGCCATTATCTGCCGGGGCGAGAACAGTGCCGGGCAGACCGAGGTCCCCGCCGGGCGGTACGCCGCAGTCGCCAGCGGCGCAGGCCATGTGTGTGGGCTGCGCACCGACGGCACCATCACCTGCTGGGGCGATGCGCTCGACGGGCAGACCAAGGTGCCCACCGGGCGCTACACCGCAATCAGCGCCGGGGGCAACCACACGTGCGGGTTGCGCACCGACAACACCCTCACCTGCTGGGGCGACGAGTTCTTTGGGCCCCCGACGGACGTGCAAACCGGGTAGACGCCAGGGGGTCGAACGGTTCCTCGTTGCCGGGAACGAGGGCGGAGGGGTCCAGTGCTGAGAGGACACCTCGTGGGCGGGGAGTCTTTTCCCCGCCCGGATGTGCCCAGCGGGCAATGCACCCGCAACCGCACCGAACCCCTCCGCGGCGCACCGAGATCACCAGCGGCGGCGAAAGGCGGCACGGCTCGGCGCGTGCGGGCGCTTGCCGTGGTGCTGCTTTCTGTGGCCGGTGTCATGGCCGGCACGGCCGCCGTCGCGCAGACCGACACCGGGTTGCGCATCCTGGCGAGGCGTGTCGCGGGCGGGCGCGTCGAGTTGGCGTTGCAGCAGCGCCACGCCGGCGGCGAGTGGGGCGAGCGGCTGCTGCCTCAGCGGCGGCTCGTGCCCGCGGACGCCGCGATCGGGCGCTGGCTGGCCGGCTCACCGGTCGCGATCAGCAGCGGCGACGGAGTACAGGAGTTGCGCATCGCGGCGCGCCGTCTCGTCGACGGGCACACGGAGTTGGCGTTGCAGCAGCGCCACGCCGGCGGCGAGTGGGACGAGCGGCTCCTGCCTCAGCGGCGATTCGTGCGTGCGAACGCCACGGTCGGGCGCTGGTTGGCGAGTTCTCCTGTCGCCGTACCGGAACTGTGGAACGAACCGCCACCAGAGACAACCACCGGTGGCGACCCGCCTAAGGCGCCCGCCACCGGCAGCCCCCGCGCCATAATGACCCCGACCGGTGTTCCGGTCGCCGTCATCGAGCGGACAGGCGACGGTTACGTCGTGCGCGCGCCGTGGGGCGACACCACCGAGATCGCCACCGGCGAACCCATCGAACGCGTGCAGGTCGTGATCGACCCGGGTCATGGTGGCCGCTGGGAGTCCGGCGCGGTCGGCAGCAACGGCCTCGCCGAACGCGATCTGAACCTCACACTCAGCCGCGCCATCGTCGCCGAACTCGCCGACCGCGGTATCGCCGCAGTGATGACACGCACCGGGGATTACGGGTCGCTGCTGGCGGTGCGCGCCGCCTTCGCGGATGCGCTCAGGGCCGACGCCCTCATCTCGATCCACCACAACGCGCCCACCACGAGGCTGGGGGACTCGCCGGGAACAGAAGTGTACGTCCAATCGGCGTCCCCAGGAGCGCCGCGGGCCTCCTCAGCCCGCCTCGGGGCGCTGCTCTACGAGGAGATCACCGCCGCGCTCGCCCGCTTCGAGGGCATCCGCTGGGCCCGCCTGCCCGATGCCGGCGTGCTGCGAGTGCTGTCGCCCCGCGGCGGCGACGCCTACAGCATGATCCGCCGACCCGCGACCCCCGCCGTCCTCGTCGAGTACGGCTACCTCTCCAACCCCGCCGAAGCCGCATTGTTCGCCACCGACGAGTACATCAGGGCGGCCGCCACGGCCACCGCCGACGCCGTCGAGGCCTACCTGCACAGCGACCGCCAAGGCACCGGACGCATCGACCGCCCACGCGTCTTCGACCCCGCGACGCCGCCCTTCCGGTACGACGAGATTCCACTGGAGTAACGGCCGTCGCGGCGCCAGCGAGACCTGCCTCGGCCCCGGGGCCGAGGTCGTGCCCGCAGTCCCAGATCCGCCGGTGGAAACGGCTCTGATGCGCCCGCCGACGATGGTGACGGTTTCGCGGGCGGTGAGGGGCGGAGCGGAACTGGCGAGCCAGCGGCCTATACGGGCGGTGGGGGGAAGAAGCGGGGGAAGAAACGGCTGCGGGGCAGTAGGCGATTGTGCCAGGTGGCGTCGGGCAGAAGTTCTTGGAGGCCGAACTCGATGCGGCCGTATTGGAGTCTGCGCGCCACGATGCGCACCTCAACCTCCAGGTCGCCGGCAGCCCCCAGCCCACCGACACGGACCCAGTGCCCGCTCACTTCCGAAGAGCCACGAAAAGGCTGTTCGGAAGTGAGCGGGCAGTAGGCCCACGCCAGCACCGGTAGCGGTGTTAGGGCTGCGGCGAGCGAACCCAGGCGATGCTTGGGTAGCAGCCGCCGGATCCTGCCAGCGGGCCGTCCTTGGCACCTGGACTGCCCGGTACGGTTTTGGAACGGGCCGGAGCACGCCACTACCGTTGGGCGTCCGACGCCTCGATGGAGGAGTTTTCCTGCCAGTAGAACACGTCGGATTCACCGCCGCCGGTGGCTCAGGTACTACCACACTCGTCCGCCAATAGGCCGACGACTCCCCGAAGGCGGCGCTCTCGCGCCGCGACGGTGGCCCTACTCGCCGCCATTACCGCCGCAACGACAGGCACCGTCGCTTCGACCGCTGAGGCGCAATCCGAGCCGTCGGACTGTTCCCGGACCGTCGTCCGCATTGTCGCAAAGCGGGTCGCCGACGGGCGTACGGAATTCGCACTGCAGCAGGACCGCGGCTCCCCGGGGAACGGAGATCCGGACTGGGGCGACAGACGGCGGCCAGCGCGGCGCTTCTTCCCAACTGTTGCCGAGGTCGACCGTTGGTTGTTCAGCGCACCACTGACCGTTCGCGCCGGCGAGGAGTGCCCGGGCGCGCTGGTTCGAATCACGGCGCGACTCCTCCCCGACGATCGCATCGAGTTCGGGCTCCGGCAGGGGTCGGGCCAGCTGCAACTTCCCACGCGGCGCTTCTTCCCCAGCGACGCTCGCGTCGGGCGCTGGCTGGCGAGTTCGCCGCTGACCGTGGACCCGACAACGGAGCCGAACCCCACATCAGGGTTCCAGTTCCAAGCTGTCAGCGCAGGCTTCGGTCACTCCTGCGGCCTGCGCACGAACGGCACCATCGCCTGCTGGGGCGACAACGCCCACGGGCAGACGAACGCGCCCGACGACCAGTTCACCGCCGTCGCCGCCGGTGGAAGTCACTCGTGCGGGCTGCGCACGAACACGACCGGCCTGCGCACCTCTGGAACCATCGCCTGCTGGGGCGACAACGCCCACGGGCAGACAAACGCGCCCGACGACCAGTTCACCGCCGTCGCCGCAGGCGCCTGGCACACGTGCGGCGTGAGAGCCGCCGGCGCGATCGCCTGCTGGGGCAATAATGACTTCGGGCAGTCGAAGCCGCCCAGCGGCCAGTTCATCGCCGTCAGCCCTGGCGGCAGGCACACCTGCGGCCTGCGCTCCGACCGCACCATCACCTGCTGGGGCTCCTCCGCCCGAGGTCTGGCCGATGTGCCCGCCGGTCAGTTCATCGCCGTGACCGCTGGCGGAAGTCACTCGTGCGGCCTGCACATCGATCGCACCATTGCGTGCTGGGGCAACAGCAGCGAAGGGCGAACGGACATACCCAGCGGGGAGTTCCGCGCCGTCACCGCCGGGGCGAACCACTCGTGCGGTCTGCGCACGACCGGATCCGTCACCTGCTGGGGGCTCAATAGCCAGGGGCAGACGGACTCACCCGGCGGGCGTTTCACCACCGTCGCCGCCGGCGCCTGGCACACGTGTGGGCTGCGCACCAACCGCACCCTGACCTGCTGGGGCAACACCTAGCACGGACGGCACGATCAACTGCTGGAGCGACAACGAGAGCGGGCAGACCGAGGCGCTCGACGGGGAGTTCAGCACCGTCAGCGCCGACGAATGCGGTTTGCGCACTGCCGACGTGCACGTCTGCAGACACCCGCTCGCAGCGGGCTAGCCGGCTACGCGGTGGGGAGGGTCGAAGGCAGCCAGGTGGGGCGGGTTTGCTCGAAGGCCCCGATGGCGTCGGCGTGGCGGAGGCTGAGGGCGATGTCGTCGAGTCCGCCGAGGAGACGCTCCTGGACGGCCTCGGCCAGCGGGAACGTGCCGGCGAGGCCGGCAGCGGGGGCCTCGATGGTGAGGTTCTCGACGTCCACCCGCACGGCGAGGGTGTGATCGGTCGCCACAGCGTCGAGCAGCGCCCGGCCCAAATCGGGCTCCACGGCGACGATCACGAGGCCGCACTTGGCGGAGTTGTTGCGGAAGATGTCGCCGAAGCGGGGGGCGATCACGGCCCGGAAGCCGTACTGCTGGATGGCCCACACGGCGTGCTCGCGTGACGAGCCGGTGCCGAAGTTGGGCCCGGCCACCAGGATCTCGGCGCCGGCGTAGCGCTCGTCGTTCAGCACGAAGGTGGGGTCCTCCCGCCACGACGAGAACAGGCCCTCGCCGAACCCGGTGCGCTCGACGCGCTTGAGCCAGTGGCTGGGAATGATCTGGTCGGTGTCGACGTCGGAGCGGTCGAGCGGCAGCGCCCGCCCCTCCACGATCCGGGTGGGTTCCATTGCTACCTCGCCCAGGAGTGCGCTGCGTAACGGTCGGCGGCCGCGGGCGGGACCGCCGGACCCTGGATTCCGGCCTTCGCCGGAATGACAGATGAGGGATCCGGGCGCATTGCTCAGCAGCCTCCTCGCCGCCTCAGTCCAGGTCGGCCGGGGCGGCGAAGTGGCCGGCCACGGCGGTGGCGGCCGCCACCGCCGGCGAGACCAGGTGGGTGCGGCCTCCCCGGCCCTGCCGGCCCTCGAAGTTGCGGTTGCTGGTGCTGGCGCAGCGCTCGCCGGCGGAGATCTTGTCGGGGTTCATGCCCAGGCACATCGAGCAGCCCGGCTCGCGCCAGTCGAACCCGGCGGCCATCAGCACCTCGTGCAGCCCCTCGGACTCGGCCTGACGCTTCACCTGCGCCGATCCGGGCACCACCAGCGTGCGCATCCCCGGAGCCACCCGCCGGCCCCGCGCAACCTCGGCGGCCGTGCGCAGGTCCTCGATGCGGCTGTTGGTGCACGAGCCGATGAAGACGGTGTCCACCGGGATGTCCCTGATGAGCGTGCCCGCCGCCAGGCCCATGTATGCCAGCGCCCGGGCGGCGGCCTCGCGCCCGTTGGCGTCGGCGGCCTCGTCGGGGTCGGGCACCACACCGTCGAGGCGCGCCACGTGCGACGGGTTGGTCCCCCAGGTGACGTGCGGCGAGATGTCGGCGCCGTCGAGATGCACCTCGGTGTCGAAGCGGGCCCCCGGTTCGGTGTGCAGGCTGCGCCAGTAATCGACGGCGTTGTCCCAGGCGGCGCCGGCGGGGGGGGCGTGGGGGCGCCCTGCGAGGTAGGCGAAGGTGGTGTCGTCGGGGGCGACCATGCCGGCACGGGCTCCCGCCTCGATGGACATGTTGCAGACCGTCATGCGGCCCTCCATCGACAGCGACTCGATGGCGGCGCCCCGGTACTCGATGACCGAGCCGATGCCGCCGCCGGTGCCGATGCGGCCGATGATGCTGAGGATCACGTCCTTGGCCCCCGACCCGACCGGCAGCTCGCCGTCGACGGTGACCGACATGGTGCGGGGCCTCGCCTGCGGCAGGGTCTGCGTGGCCAGAACGTGCTCTACCTCGCTGGTGCCGATGCCGAAAGCCAGCGCCCCGAAGGCGCCGTGCGTGGAGGTGTGGCTGTCGCCGCAGACCACGGTGCTGCCCGGCAGCGTGAGGCCCAGCTCGGGGCCGATCACGTGCACGATGCCCTGGCGGTCGTGGCCCATGGGGTACAGCGGCACGCCGAAGTCGGCGCAGTTGGCCCGCAGCGCCTCGAGCTGGCGGCGCGACACGGCGTCGGCCACCGGTCCGCTGATGTTGGTGGTGGGCACGTTGTGGTCCTCGGTGGCCACCGTGAGGTCGGGGCGGCGCACCGGGCGCCCGGCCATGCGCAGCCCGTCGAAGGCCTGCGGGGAGGTGACCTCGTGGACGAGGTGCAGGTCGATGAACAGCAGGTCGGTGCCGTCGTCGCCGGCGTGGACGACGTGGGCGTCCCAGACCTTCTCGCTGAGGGTTCGCGGCGACGCGGCCATCACGTGGTGTCGGTCTCCGAAGACGCCACCGCCACGACCGTGACCTCCACCGGGCCGGCCGGCGCCCTGTAGCGCACCACGTCACCGGCCTTGGCGCCGATCATCACCCTGCCCAGCGGAGACGAGGGTGAGACGACGTCGTAGTCCTCCGGGCGTTCCTCGATGGTCCCGAGGAGGAAACGTTCCACCTCGTCGTCTCCGTCGAACCGCAGATC
Source organism: Acidimicrobiales bacterium (assembly GCA_963668565.2). Classification (GTDB taxonomy): domain Bacteria; phylum Actinomycetota; class Acidimicrobiia; order Acidimicrobiales; family CATQHL01; genus VXNF01. The sequence goes on along the minus strand of CAXXMX010000010.1, from coordinate 1,239,830 downwards.
CACCAGGGAGCCCACCGAGGCGCGGTCGGCGGACCCGGCGCCGGGCGAAACCACCTCGGCGTGGTCGAGCAGCGCCTGGATCTGCTGGATCCGACCCTGCATCTTGCCCTTCTCCTCGCGGGCCGCGTGGTAGTCGCCATTCTCGGAGAGGTCTCCGAGCGCCCGGGCGGAGGCGATCAGCGCCGTGATCTCCTCGTTGGCGGGGCCGGTGAGGTGGGCGAGTTCCTCCTGCAGGCGCTCGTAGGCGCCGCGGGTCAACTGCGGGGCGTTCATCACATCAATCTACTGAGCACCGGCGCGGACCGGCCCAAGACCCCCGCCCGGACCGCCGGGCAGTACGGGTAAACCGCCCGGTAGATTGTTCGGATGGCTACACATCGCATCGGCGTCCTTGCAGGCGACGGCATCGGCCCCGAGGTCATCGGGGAGGGTCTCAAGGTCATCAAGGCCTCGGGCGTGAACTTCGAGACGGTCGACTACGACCTCGGCGGCGAGCGCTACCTGCGCGACGGCACCGTCCTGCCCGACAGCGTGATGGAGGAATGGCGGGGCCTCGACGCCATCTACGTGGGCGCCGTGGGCACCCCCGAGGTGCCGCCGGGCGTGCTGGAGCGGGGGCTGCTGCTGCGGATGCGGTTCGAACTGGACCTGTACGTGAACCTGCGCCCCTTCCGGCTGCCGGAGCGCAACATCGACATGGCGGTCATCAGGGAGAACACCGAGGGCGCCTACGCCGGCGAGGGCGGCTTCCTGCGCAAGGGCACCCCGCACGAGATCGTCACGCAGGGCTCGGTGAACACTCGCATGGGCGCCGAGCGCGCCATCCGCTTCGGCTTCGAGCTGGCCGCCGACCGCCGGCGCCACGTCACCCTGGTGCACAAGACGAACGTGATGACCTACTCCGGCGACCTGTGGTACCGCACGTTCGAGGAGGTGGCGGCGGAGTACCCCGACTTCGGCACGGCCTACAACCACGTGGACGCCGCCTGCATCTATTTCGTGGAGTCGCCCCACCGCTACGACGTGATCGTCACCGACAACCTGTTCGGCGACATCCTCACCGACCTGGGCGGGGCGGTCAGCGGCGGCATCGGCAAGGCCGCCTCGGCCAACCTGAACCCGGCCGGCGGCGGGCCGTCGATGTTCGAGCCCGTGCACGGGTCGGCCCCCGACATCGCCGGGCAGGGGATCGCCGATCCCAGCGCGGCGATCCTGTCGGCCGCCATGATGCTGGACTTCCTGGGTGAGAGCGCCGCCGCGGCCGCCGTGGACCGCGCCTGCACCGACGTCGACGGCAGCGTGCGTGGCACCAGCGCCATCGGCGACGCCATCGCCGCCGCCGTAGCCGGCACGGTCTGAGAGCCCCCCGGCGGCTGGCTCGCCCGAGCCCCGCCGGTCACAACGGAGACTCCCGGACCGAACACCAGCGCACCGCACCGAGCACCGCACAGAAGGGATACCTCATGCCGATTCAGCCCGTCGAGAAGATCTGGATGGACGGCGAGTTCGTGGACTGGCACGACGCCAAGATCCACGTGCTCACCCACACCCTGCACTACGGGAACGGCGTATTCGAGGGCATCCGCGCCTACAACACCGACCGCGGAGCGGCCGTCTTCCGCCTCACGCCGCACATCGAGCGCCTGTTCCGCAGCGCCAAGATCCTCGGCATCGAGATCCCGTACACGCCCGAGCAGCTGATCGAGGCCACGAAGCAGACCGTGGCGATCAACGAGCTGGAGGCGTGCTACATCCGCCCGCTGGTCTACCTGGGCTACGGCGAGATGGGGCTCAACCCGCTGCCCTGCCCGGTGAACGTGTCCATCGCTGTCTGGCGCTGGGGGATCTACCTGGGCGCCGACTCCGTCAACACGGGCGTGCGCATGATGATCAGTTCGTGGCAGCGCCACGACGCCAACGCCATGCCGCCGGCCGCCAAGGGCTGCGGGCACTACATCAACAGCCAGATGGCCAAGGTGCAGGCCATCAACGCCGGCTACGACGAGGCCATCCTGCTGTCGCCGCAGGGCCACGTGAGCGAGTGCACCGGCGAGAACCTGTTCGTCGTGTTCGGCGGGCGGATCATCACGCCGCCGACCAGCGCCGGCGCCCTCGGGGGCATCACCCAGGACGCCGTGCGCACCATCGCCGGTGACCTGGAGATCCCGTATGAGACGGGCAACCTGCTACGCAGCGACCTGTACACGGCGGACGAGGCGTTCCTCAGCGGCACCGCCGCCGAGGTGGTGCCGATCCGCTCGGTGGACGACCGCGAGATCGGCGATCCGGGGCCCATCACCCGCCAGATCCAGGAGGTCTTCTACGAGGCCGTGCAGGGGCGGGTCGACCGGTACAAGGAGTGGAACGAGTATGTCAACGAGTAGCGGTGCTGGCCGCAACGAGGCGGCCGACCCCGCCGCTGTCCGCCTCGCCGCCGCCGGGCCGAGCAGCGACCTCGAGGCCCGGGCACGGGCCGCGGCGGCCACCGGCGACCGCACCCCGGCGTCGGTGGAGATCTACGACACCACGCTGCGGGACGGCAGCCAGCTCGAGGGCATCTCGCTGACCGTCGAGGACAAGCTGCGCATCGCCCGGGAACTCGACCGCCTCGGCGTGCACTACATCGAGGGCGGCTGGCCGGGCGCCAACCCCAAGGACGACGAGTTCTTCGCCCGCGCCGCCGACGAGTTGCGGCTGGAGACCGCCCGGCTGGCCGTGTTCGGCTCGACACGGCGGGTGAACGGGCGCTGCGAGAGCGACGCGGTGCTGGCGAACCTGCTGGCGGCGAGCACGCAGACGGTCTGCATCGTCGGCAAGTGCTGGGACTACCACGTCACCGGGGCACTGCGGGCGAGCCTCGACGAGGGGATCGCCATGTCGGCGGAGTCGGTGGCGTACCTGGTCGGCAAGGGCCGGCGGGTGTTCTTCGACGCCGAGCACGCCTTCGACGGCTACAAGCACAACCCCGACTACTCGCTGGCCGTGCTGGCGGCGGTCGCCGAGGCCGGGGCCGAGCGGCTGGTGCTGTGCGACACCAACGGCGGGACGCTGCCGCACGAGGTGTACGCCATCGTGGCCGAGATCGTCGACCGGCTGGGCGCCCCCGTGGGGGTGCACCTGCACAACGACACCGGCTGCGGCGTGGCCAACGCCCTCGCCGGGGTGCGGGCCGGGGCCGTGCAGGTGCAGGGCACCATCAACGGCTACGGCGAGCGCACCGGCAATTGCGACCTGGTGCCGATCATCGCCAACCTCAGCGCCAAGATGGGCGTGCGGACGCTGCCGCCCGAGCGGCTGGAGTTGCTGACATCGGTATCCCGGCGGATCGCCGAGATGGTCAACCGGGCGCCCGACCCGCAGCAGCCCTACGTGGGCACCTCGGCGTTCGCCCACAAGGCCGGGCTGCACGCCAGCGCCCTGGCCCGGCGCGCCGACGCCTACGAGCACATCGATCCGGGGTCTGTCGGCAACGGCACCCGGTTCGTGGTCTCGGAGATGGCCGGCCGCTCCTCGATCGATCTGAAGGCCCGGGAACTGGGCATCGACATTGACGACGCCACCATCGCCGAGCTGATCGAGTCTCTGAAGCAACTGGAGTACGAGGGCTACCACTTCGAGGTGGCCGACGCCTCCCTGGAGTTGTGGATGCGCGCCGCCACCGGCTGGGAGCAGCCCTACTTCGCCATCGAGTCCTTCCGGGCGGAGGTGGGTCGGCACATGCGGTCCGGTGCCGCGCCGTCCGGCACCCCCGGGGCACGGCAGCCCGAGGACGAGGCCATGCATCGCCAGTGCGACGCCACCATCAAGCTGTGGGTCGGCAACCAGCGGCGCATCACCGTCGGTGAGGGCAACGGGCCGGTGAACGCCCTGCACAACGCGCTGCTGGCGGCCGTCGGCGACCACTACCCCGAGATCGACCGCATCTCCCTCACCGACTACAAGGTGCGGGTCCTCGACACCACCAACGGCACCGCCGCGGTCACCCGGGTGCTGATCGACTCCACCGACGGCACCCGCACCTGGACCACCATCGGCGTCTCGGAGAACATCGTGGAGGCCTCCTGGGAGGCGCTGGCGGACTCCATCGTCTGGGGCCTCCTCCACAGCGGCGCCGAGGCACCCACCGGCGCCTAGACGCCCCAGTCAGGGAAGCAGCAAGCTGCGCCGCAGCGCCTGCTGGGCCTGCGTCCCCACTGCCAGAAGGAACATGTCGAGGGGCAACGTGCCCGGATCGACGCCATCGGCGGGCGGATGCATGACCGGCAGTTGCGGCGCCACGAGATAGCACCTGCCTCTGAAGCGCCCGTGGCGCAGCGCAAGTTCCCGCAGACCCGATCTCGTGTGGCTCGGCGACGATGCGATCTCGAACGCCAGAGGATCGCTCGGGTGATCGAAGATGACATCCACTTCGTGCTTCCCGGCACGCCAGTGGTACAAGCGGACGCCGGACTGCAACGCGAGCGACCGGAGTTCACTCATCACGTGGTTCTCCAGCAGCCGCCCCCGCTCGGCGGGGTCCTGCCACGGGCTCCGGCCGCTCTGCAGAACCGCGTTGCGCACGGCCCCGTCCACGAAATAGAGCTTGCGACCGCGCCGTTGCACTGTCGCCTCGCTGCCCGAGTAGTTCGGCAGTGTGAACACCAGGAAAGCGCTCTCCAGATACGACAGGTAGCGGTCGAACGTCGGCTGCGTCATCCCGAGGTCGTTGCAGATACCCGACGGGTTCAGCAATCCGGTCACCTGACCGGCGAGAACGTGTAGCAGTCGCTCCAGCGAGAGCGGATCGCGCACACCGACCGCTTGGGGGATGTCCTTGTACACCGAACCGACAACCGCATCGCTCCGCAGGAATCGCTGCGACACGAGCATGTAAGTCCCCAGCCGATCGGCTGCATTCTCCTCGCTCAACGACTGTAGATCGTCGGGTCCGCGGACCCATTGTGCGAGGACCTCGGGGAACCCGCCGAGCATCGTGAGCACGAGACGGCCGGCCGCCGATTCCGCGCTCGACAGCGAGCCCTGGTCCAACGCGCTGAGGGTCTCACTCAAGGTCTCCCCTACCGCAGAGGTGCCCTCGCGGTCGATCTCGGTTGCCGGTTGCCCGCCGCCATGGACAAGGTCCATGAACTCGACGAGGGAATAGGGAGTCAGATGTTGCAGATCCCAACGGCCAACGCCGCTTTCCGCCCGACGGTCCCGCAGCGTCGTGGCCGCGCTCGAACTCGCCGCCACCTGCACGGGCCAGCGGTCGTCGTAGAACGTCTTCAGCCAGCGGTCCCACTGATCGGCGTAGACAACCTCATCGAGCATGAGGTAGATGGGACGCTCCGCCGTCGCCCCGCTCGCCCGGATGGCGGCACGAACCAACCCCCCGAGTTGAACCGACTGCAGGTACGGGTCGTCGAGCCGCAGCCACCAAACCCTGCGCGGCTCGATGCCGCTCCCGAGGAGGTGCCGAACGGTCTGGTGCAGCAGGGTGGTCTTGCCAACCTGCCGCGGGCCGAGAACCACCTGATAGCGCCGGAAGTCATCCTGCAGGAGTCGCATCCACAGCACGCCGGCGAGCGACCGCTCCACCCGTTGCGCCAGAACCTCGGGGACCTCACCGCTGCGATGCCACGGGTTCTGACTGGCGCGAATCCGGTCGAACTCCTCCGGGTCGGGATCTCGCTGGTGCATCTTCGCCGGACCACCCACTTCGGATCGACTCACGCCGCTACTCGTCGCTAATTCGCCTCGTCAGGAATAGCATACTAGACGATTAGCATAACAGTTACACATGCTACGAGGACACGGTGACTCCAGCCGCTGGTCGGCTCTTCGCCGTGACAGTCCCATTCGAGCAAGGGCGCCGCGACGGCGCATGACCGGCGGCCCCGACGGTGAGATTTCCCTCGCCGCGCCGCCGGGACGCGCTGCTTGGGGGCGGCTTGAGATGGTGAATGAAGGGTCCCGGGCGCGGCGGTCAGCCGGTGAGGGGGGCGAGGGCCTCGGCCAGAGGGGTGAGGACCGCCGGGGTGTGGGGCGGGGGGAGGTAGCAGATGACGAGGTCGATACCGGCCTCGGCGTAGGCGGCTGCGGTCTCGGCGACCGGGCCGGGGTCACCGTCGGCGGGAACCCTCACGTGCATCGAGGTCATGATCTCGTCGACCGGGCGGCCGATGGCGTCGCAGGCCTCCACCAGGACGTCGTACTTGACCCGGAATGTGTCGAGATCGGGGCCGGGGCAGTTCCAGTGATCGGCGTAGCGGGCCACCAGCGGCAGGGTGCGCCGCTCGCCCTGGCCGCCGATGCAGATCGGGGGGTGCGGCTTCTGGATGCCGGGCGGGTTGTTGCGGGCCTCGGCAAGGGAGTAGTAGCGGCCGCTGAACGTCGTGAGTTCCCTCGTGAGCAGGCCCTTGAGGATCTCGCAGGCCTCTTCGAAGCGGTCGAAACGCTCGGTGAGGGTGCCGAGTTCGATGCCGAAGGCGTCGCACTCCTCCTCGTTCCACCCGGCGCCGATGCCGAACTCCAGGCGGCCGCCGCTGATGACGTCAAGCGTGGCAGCCATCGACGCCAGCACCGCCGGATGGCGGTAGATGATGCCGGTCACCATGCACCCCACCCGCAGGCGCTTCGTGGCCTGGGCCAGGGCCGCCAACGTGGTCCAGCCCTCCAGGCACTCGCCGGAGGAGTCCGAGAAGATCGGGTAGAAGTGATCGAAGTTCCAGGCCGAGGTGAACACCGGAATGTCGTCGGCCTCGGTCCAGACGGCGAGCACGTCCGCCCACGTGGTGTCCTGCTGTGAGCTCTTGATTCCGAAGCGCATCGCCGCACGGTACCGGCCCTAGGCTCAGCCGCATGTCCCAGCCCCCCTACGTTCCGCACGCCCCCGGCGCGACGGCGCGCCACTACACGTCGCCGCCGCAACGGCACGGCGGATGGCGAGCCGACCGGCCCGGGGAGCTGGCCGAGGGGCCGCAGCCCGCCGGCGAGGGATTCGGCCACCAGGGACCCGACCAGGGCTACGCGCTGCGCCTGGCTAAGCAATTCGTGCCGCGCCTGCATCTGCGGGCAGGCGAGAAGGCCGGCGACGTGCTGGCCGGCTGCGTGACGGTGGCGATGAAGCGGGCCTCGCTGTTCGGCCGTGCGCCGATCACCGCCGACCTGCGGATTGCGTTCGAGCATTGGGGCTACCTCGACCCGGGTGCCCCCATCGAGGTGGTGGCCTCCCGGCGGGCGCTCTTCGGCGGCGCCGGCGGCCACGACGGCTACCCGATCCGCTGCCACATCGCCGACGAGGCGCCCCCCGAGGCACTCGGGGCGCCGTGACCGAAACGCGAGTGCGATTCGCCCCGTCGCCGACGGGGTTCTTGCACCTAGGGTCGGCCCGCACGGCGCTGTTCAACTGGATCTACGCCCGCTCGGTGGGCGGGCGGATGCTGCTGCGCATCGAGGACACCGACGAGGCCCGCAACCGGCCCGAGCTGGTGGACCTCATCTATGACCTGCTGTCGTGGCTGGGCATCGACTGGGACGAGGAGCCGGTGTTCCAGTCCCAGCGCCGGGAACGCCACCGGGAGGCCGTCGAGCGCCTGCTGGCCGGCGGCGCCGCCTACCTGTGCGACGCCGAGGACCGGCCGGTGACCGGGACGGAGCTGCGGCCCGGCCTGGCCGCCCGCTTCCGGATGCCCAAGGGGCGCACCGTGACGTTCACCGACGCGGTGCGCGGCGAGGTGTCCTTCGCCAGCGACGACCTGGAGGACTTCGTGGTGTGGCGCTCGGCCGGGGCGGCCACGTTCCTGCTGGCAAACTCGGTCGACGACGTGGACATGGGCGTCACGCACGCCATCCGGGGCGAGGACCTGCTGTCGGGCGTGCCCAAGGTGGTGTTGCTGCTGGAGGCGCTGGGCGCCGAGGCGCCGATCTACGCCCACCTGCCGCTGCTGGTGAACGGCTCCCGCAAGAAGCTGTCCAAGCGCCGCGACGACGTGTCGCTGGGCGACTACCGGGCCCGCGGCTACCTACCGGAGGCCATGGCCAACCATCTGGCGCTGCTGGGCTGGGGGCCGACCGACGGGGTGGAGATCCGCCCGATGGCCGAGATCGTGGAGCAGTTCCGCCTCGGCGACGTGAACCGGGCGCCGGCGTTCTTCGACACCAAGAAACTGGATCACTTCAACGGCGTGTACATCCGCGCCCTCAGCACCGACGAGTACCTGCGCAGGTCGGAGCCGTGGCTGGGCGACGAGGCCCCGTGGCCCCCCGAGCGGATGCGCGCCGACGCGCTGGCGGCGCTGGCCCCGGTCGTGCAGGAGAAGGTGCGGACGCTGGGCGACATCGGGCGCTACGTGGACTGGCTCTTCCTCGCCGAGCCCCCCACCGATGCCGACTCGTGGACCAAGGCGATGGGCGCCGCGAGCGCGCCGGCGGTGCTGGACGACGCCATCGCCACGTTCGCCGAGGTGGACTGGACGGCGGAGGCGACCTACGCCGCCGCGCTGGCACTGGCGGAGCGCCACGACATGCGACTCGGCAAGGCGCAGGCACCCATCAGGGTGGCCATCACGGGACGCACGGTGGGACCACCACTCTTCGAGTCGATGGTGCTGCTGGACCGGGCCGAGGTGCTGCGTCGCCTGCGCAACGCCCGAGCCCGCCTAGAAGGGTGAGCCGGTAATATTGCTGGACCCTTCGGGGGTGGTGTAATAGGCAACACAGCGGGTTCTGGTCCCGTCGTTGGGGGTTCGAGTCCTCCCCCCCGAGCATCGCGGAGCGCTCCTGCCGGCTGGCCGGGGCGCTCTCTCGCTTTTCGGACGCTGATTCCGACCGCCGGACTGCGCAGTCACATCCCGACCGCCGAGCACCTTCGCCGGGGCCGCGGCCGCTAGCCCTCGGCCGGGCAGTCCACGTCGCCGGGTGGCACGACCCCGTCGATGAGATAGTCGTCGACGATGCGGTCGACGCAGGTGCTCAGGCCGTAGCTGGTGTGCTCGCTGCCGTCGTAGCTGACGAGCACACCGGAGTGGAGTTGGTCGGCCACCGATACCGCCCACTCGTAGGGGGTGGCGTTGTCGCCCCGGTTGCCGACCACCAGGATCGGCGACGCATCCGGCGCGGCGACCGCTCCTGTGGGCAGCGTGCCCGCGGCCACCGGCCAGTATTCGCACGGCAAACCCGACACCGCCGCCGACCAGCCGAAGTCGCCCGCCACGCCGGCCAGCACCTGCGCCACAGCATCGAGTTCCTGACGCGTCGCGGCGCCGCGGTCGGTGCAGTTGATGCTGATGAGCGCCCCGAGGTCCACCAAGCCGATGTACGCCTCACCGAGGAGGCCGAACATCGTCCCGTCGCCGTCGACCGCCGCGGCGAGCGCATCGAAGAAGAACGGCCAGAAGTCCGAACTGTACGAAGCCACCACCACGGCCAGGATCGCCCGGGCGGGATCGAGCACGACCGTGTCGGCGAAGTCCACGCTCGGCGCGACGTCGAGCTGTTCCAGCAACAGGTCGAACGTTTCGGTGGGGTCGCCGGTCACCGGGCACGTCGGCTCGGTACGGCACCAGGCGAACATCTCGTCGATGGTGCGCGCGAACCCCAGCGTCTGCCCCACCGCCAGCTCCACACCGGGAAGCGACGGGTCGATCACACCGTCCAGGACGGCCGCCCGCAGGTGCTCGCCGAACATCCCGGCGTAGTGCACGCCCAGCAAGGTGCCGTAGCTGAATCCGAGGTAGCTGATCGTCTCGGCGCCCAGCGCCCGGCGGATGGCGTCCATATCGCGCACCGTGTCGATCGTGCCGATGTGGCCGACCGCGTCGCCGAGCCGGGCGGCGCACGCCTCGGCGAGGGTGCGCGCCGCAGCGTCGAGCGCGCCCTGCTCGTCGGGCGAGTCCGGAATGGGGTCCAGCAGGTGGAGGTCACGGGCCTCGCCCCAGCAGCCGGAAGGGACGCTGCCGCCGACGCCGCGGGGATCCCAGCCGATGACGTCGAAGCGATCCAGAAGGGCGGTCGACAGGCCGGCCCCGGCGTTCAGGAACTCGTGCATGCCCCCGCCGGGGCCGCCGGGGTTGACGAGCAGGTAGCCGATGCGCCGGGAGGGGTCGCCGGCGGGGATCATGCCGACGGCCAAGTCCACCGTCGCACCGCCGGTATCGTCATGGTCAAGGGGCACCGCCAGCGTGGCGCACAGGTACACCTGCCCGCAGTCGGCGAAGGCCACGTCGCCCCTGGTGTCGGCGCCCCCATCAACGGGCGTTGGCTCGGGGGCCTCGGCCGGGGTGCCGGTGGACTCGGCCTCCCCCGCCACGGAGCCCGGCTCGGGGGCCTCGGGGGCCTCGGCCGGGGTGCCCGGGTCGCTGGTCGGCTCGGTCGTCGACACCGTGTCGGCCGCAGCCGGGGACTCGTCGGTGGGCTCGTCGTCGCCCTCCGGCCCCCCGGAGTCCGTCGCCGTGGGCGGCTCGCCCGCCGACGGCGCCGCCTGCTCCCCCTGCTCCGGCCGCTCGCCCGGGTCGTCGGCGGGGGCGGCCGATGCGGTCCCCTCGGCCGGTTCGCCCGGTTCGGCAGCGCCGGTCTGCTCGGGCGGATCATCCGCCGGCTCGACAGGAGCCGAGTCCGAGGGAAGTTCCGGGGCCGCCGGCTCGCCCCCGTCCTCTGGAGGCGAGGGCGCCGGTTGCTCGGTCAGGACATCGGTGTCGACGGCCGGCGCCCGGCCCCCCGAGCCGTCGTCGGCGGTGCCGCCCCCGCAACCCGCCGCGACCAGGAACACCGCAAGAAGCACGGCGAAGGGCCTCACCATCGCGCCGCCGAGCACGATCTCACCCTACCGGCACGGCTCCGAGCTGGCGGCACCACGCGCCGGCCAGCAGGGCGACTAGCGTGCCCGCGGACCCGCTAGTTGCGACGCTGGAGATCGTCGGTACGGGCGTCGCTCATCGCTACGTCAGGAGCCAGCCCTCCAGGACACGGCAGAACTTGTCGAAGGATGCGGAACGGCCACGGGCCAGATCGATATCGATCGCGTCGGTCAGCGCGGCCTGATCCACGGTAGGTCGGTACGCCCTCCCGTCGGTCCGGTTCGCCTGGATCCACTCCTTCGCCCCGCGGATCGCCTCGGGATCGACCGGCGGATCAAGTGGACTCCGAAGCCCACGGCGTCGCCCCAAAGACTCGGCCGACGCCAAAAACCAGTTCTCAAACTCGTGCTTCGCCAAGACAACGCCGGCGCGACGGGTCCAGAGAGACGCTACCCGCTCCAAGAACTGCGGTCCCAACTCAGCCGGGCAGTCCATGTCGGCATCGACCAGAACCAGAAGGCGTGCATCTGGAGAGCCGGCCAACGCGATCCGGCCGTACCGCTCGAGTTCACCTCTCTGCACAAGCGCTGAGCGATTACGCCGATGCGGCCGGATCACGTCTACGGCCACGCCGGGCGCCACGTGCGCGGCTACCCGCCGGACCAGCACCGGCACCGCCTTCACGTCGCCGTACCCCTTCACGATCGGGGCGATCACGAGAGGGCTCAATGAGCCACGCGATCCGGGAAGCGAAACATCTCCTGCCGGGGCGGCGCGTCCGCATCACTCTGCTCTGGCTGGAGGCGGGCTTGTCGCATCAGCTCGCCCGCTGTGCAGAGTTGCTCACGGAGAACTTGCAGATCCACCTCAGCAGGGGAACCGACAGTCGTGCGGCCGTCCTGGATCGAGACCCCAAGGAGCGACGCACCCTCGAGGTCGTCACGATCCAGCAGGTCGGGGCTGTGCGTCGAGACGATCACCTGCGAGCAGCGCGAGGCCTCGAGGAGCGCATCCCACAGAACCCCTGCCGCGGCGGGGTGGAGTCCCGCCTCGATCTCCTCGATGGCAACAAGGCTCGGGCGCTGGGCGGAGTCCGTCAGCAGCGCCACGAGGACGGCGAGCGCTCGAAGAGTCCCGTCGGACATGCTGGCGGCCGGGAACGTCCATGGGTGTTTCTGACCCTCCACGTCCTGCTTGAAGCGGAACGTGTCATATCCACCGGTGTGTGCCCCCTCGACCCGCTCCACACCGGGCACGATTGCAGAGAGGTAGTCGTTCACTCGATCGGAGGGGTGCTTCCGGAGCACGCTCCCAAGATTGTGGCCATCTCGCGCAAGCGCCTCGTATGGCTCTGGCGGTTGCGGCTGCCGCATGGCGACAGGATCGAATGCATAGACCGTGATACCCAGGAGCAAGTCCAGCACATGCTTGAACTGCTCACCCGCACGCGGCAGGAACAGGTCGTCGGAGGCGGGCGCTCTAAGCGTGCTCTGCCCCGCGAATCCGCCGAACTCGATCTCGTCGTCCCGCCGATGAAAGTCGCACGGCGTGGGAAAGGAGACCATGCATATCTCCTCCTTGACCCGGTACGCGCCGCCCGAGCCGGCAGCAATCTCGAACACGTACGACGCGTCGCCGCTCTCGGGCGAGGTCAGATCGATGCGCAGGGTGAGGTGCGTCGGATGCCCGCCCGACTTGCGGCGGACCACATCCAAGCCGCCTCGCGTGCGGAGGGCGTAGTCGAGGCGTGAATCGAGAGCGTCCCTGATGAACTGGAGGCCATCGAGGAAGTTGCTCTTTCCGGTGGCGTTCGGCCCGACGAGAACAGTCGGATTCCGCAACTCCACGTCGCACCAGGCAATGCTTCGAAAGTTCCGCAGTCGCACACGCCGGATGGGCGCAGGTCGATCCCCGGGACCGGCGGCCCCCATCAGTTCGTCAAGCTTCTCGACGAGAACACTCGCTCAACCTACCGCGCTAGCGGGACCACCTGCCGATGAAGGAGCCCTGCGCGCGCAATGTGAACTTCTCGCGACAACCGATCCACCGAACGTGGAGGGCGGCCGGTCCCGGGAGTCATGGCGGTAGCCTGATTTTCTCTCTGCCCCGTTCGTCTAGAGGCCTAGGACGCCAGATTCTCAATCTGGTAGCACGGGTTCGAATCCCGTACGGGGTGCTCCGCCACCGACCGCCACGAGGCGCCCATGTCGATCTACATCGTGGACGGGCCATGCCCCAACCGTGACTGCCTGACGCTGGTGCAGTTCAGCGTCGAACACGTCGACGGCACTCGCGTGCTGGCGGGCACGTGCACGGCGTGTGGGGCGTACCGCGCCTACGACGGCGCCAAGAACATCACCATCCTCCCCGAGGGCTAGCCGGGGTTCATCGAACGGCAGCGCCCCGGCACGACGGTCGGGGCGGTACCGGCGGAGTCGGGCTGGCCGGATTTGAACCGGCGACCCCCTGCTCCCAAAGCAGGTGCGCTAACCAAGCTGCGCCACAGCCCGTGGGGGAACCCGGCAAGGAGCCTACCGAAGCTACTGCAGCGCGCTGTCCACCTTCTCGATGGCGGCATCCTCGGAGATGTCGAGGGCGAAGCTCAACTCGGAGATCAGCACGCTGCGGGCCTTCTGGCACAGCGACTTCTCGCCGGCCGACAGACCCTTCGCCCGGTCACGCAGCGCCAGGTTCCGGACGATCTCGGCCACCTGGTAGACGTCGCCGGACTTCAGTTTCTCCTGGTGGTTCTTGAACCGGCGACTCCAGTTGGCCGGCTCGTGCACGTCCCGCTTGCGCAGAACCTCGAACAGGTCCTCCACCTCGTCGGCGCTGATGGGCCAGCGCACGCCCACGTCGTCGACCTTGTCGGAGGGCACCGCCACGGTCATTTCGCCGTGCGCCATGCGCAGCACCAGGTACTCGGTCTGGCTACCGAAGACCTCCCGCATCTCCTTGCGCTCGACCACCGCAGCCCCGTGATGGGGGTAGACGACCCGGTCTCCAACGTCGTAGCTCATGATCCTCCCAGCAGATACTCGCCACCCAAGTGTGGCATCTCGCCGGCCGGGTTCCTCATCCGGGCTACCCCACGGGTGCGGTCGAGGCGGTCGCCGACACGCGGAACACCAGGTTGGCCGATGCCACCAACTCGACGCCGCCGTCGGGGCCGACGCTGCGCACCTCGGCCCGGCAGTACACCATCGACCGCCCGCGGTGCTCGACCCAGGCCTCGGCGACGATGTCGCGCCCGCTCACCGGCCGGAGGTACTGCACGCCGAGGTGGACGGTGGCCATGCGCGGGTGCACCTCGTAGTGCGTGGCGATCGCCGGCACCACGCAGGTGTCCACGAGCGCGGCGATGAGGCCGCCGTGCATGACGCCCTCCCGCTGGCGGAGGATCCCCTGCCACGGCAGCCGGAGGCGGGTGTAGTCCCGGCGCAGGTCCTCGACGACCATGCCGATGTGGTTGGGGAAGTACTCCTCGTCCCAGTCGCAGAACTTCGCCCAGCGGCGCCGGACGTGCTCGGGGAGCGGTCCGAAGCGGCCGGCGTTGGGGGCGGTGGGGTCGGCCGGCGGGGGCTCAGCGAGGTCACCCGGGGGCGGGCTCACAGGGCGTCCAGCTTGGCGACCCGGGCGACGTGGCGGCCGCCCTCGAAGGAGGCGTCCAGGAAAGCGTCGAGGGCCGCCAGCGCGGTGCCGGCGTCGATGAGACGCTGGCCGAAGCACACCACGTTGGCGTCGTTGTGTTGCCGTGCGAGGGCGGCCGAGGTGGCGTCATGGACCGTGGCGGCCCTGATGCCGGTGATCTTGTTGGCCGCCATGGCGATCCCGATACCGGTGCCGCAGACGCAGACGCCCAGGTCGGCCTCTCCGCCGGCCACCGCCCTGCCGACGGCGGCGCCGTAGTCGGGGTAGTCCACGCGGTCCTCGCTGTGGGAGCCGAGGTCGACGACCTCGTGGCCCCCCTCGGCGATGCGGTCGGCGAGGAGGCGCCTCAGCCGGTATCCGGCGTGGTCAGACCCGGTGGCGATACGCACGGGGAGCAGTGTAGACAGCCGTCCGGCGGGCGTGACCGGCGGGGCCCCCGCTGGCCGCCGCGGCGCGTCTGGCGAAAGGCGTCGCAGCCCGACCGCCGGGCCCCGACATTTGGGTGTCAGCGGGCCGGGTCGGGCGGTTCGAGAGCCAGGGGGCCGGGGCGGAGGACCTGGAGGGTGCCGTCGCGCCACGCCACGACGGTGGAAGCGACGCCGCAGCAGGGCCCGCCGTCGATGGCGACGGCGACGGTGGCGCTCGTTCCGGGGTCGGGGGCGGCGGTGCCCGGGTCGGAGGCGGCAGTCCCCTGGTCGGGGAGGAGGGCGGCGAGAACCTGCGCCGCCTCGGGGGGCGTGGGGGTGGCGTGGCGGTTGGCGCTGGTGACGGCCAGTGGCCCGACCTCCGCCAGGAGCCGGCGCAGCCAGCGGTGATCGGGGCAGCGGACGCCGACCGTCTCGGCGTCGCCGCCGAGTCGCGAGCCCGACGCCTGCCGGCGGGGCAGCACCACGGTGAGCGGACCCGGCCAGTGGCGGTTCATGAGTTCCGCCAGCGGTGCCGGGACCGACTCTGCGAGCGACTCGGCGGCGCTGCGGTCCGCCACCAGCACCGCGATAGAGCGATCGGCCGGGCGGCCCTTCAGATCGAAGAGATCCTCCACCGCGGCGGCGCTCAGGGCGGCGAGGCCGTACACCGTGTCGGTCGGAACCAGGACGACTCCCCCGGCGCGCAGCGCAGCGGCGGCCTCAGCGAGCGCCCGCTCGGGCTCGGCGCGCACGTTGAACATCTGTGGCGCCGGGCCGGCAGCGGGGTTCACGCCGGGCGGCGGGCGACGAGGACGCGGTCGATGCCGCTCAGGTCGGGGTGCACGGCCACGTCCACCAGCCCCGTCGAGTCGGCCAATTCCTGCACGCGGGCCGCAGTGCCGTCAGCCAGTTCCAGCACCACGGCGCCACCCGGCGCCAGCCACTCCGGCGCCCCGGCCAGGATCGTCGAGGTGGCCTCGAGGCCGGTGTTCCCCGAGAACAGCGCCACAGGCGGCTCATGGTCGGCGATCTCGGAGGGAAGCGAACCGCCGGCGGCGATGTACGGCGGGTTGGACACGATCATGTCCAAGCGCCCCCGCAACCCAGCCGGCAGCGCCTCGTACCACGACCCCTCCGCCAGGCGCACCCGGCGGGCCGGTCGGCCCAGCCCGGCCAGGTTGGCGCTCGCCACCGCCAGAGCATCGGACGAGATATCGGTGCAGACGACCTCCACGTCGACACGCTCGGCCACCAGCGACAAGCCGATCGCCCCCGACCCGCAGCCAAGGTCGGCGGCCAGAAGCATCGGTCCCGCCTCGTCGGCGCGGCGTTGTAGCTCGTCGAGTGCGCGGCCGGCGACGATCTCGGTCTCGGGGCGGGGGATCAGCACCCGGTGGTCCACGAACAGGTCCAGCGTGCGGAAGCCCCAGGCGCCCAGCACGTACTGCAGCGGCTCGCCGGCGGCCCGCCGCCCCAGCATCCGGTCGAACGAGGCCACACCGCGCCGGGTGGCGGGCCGGGACAGCACGCCGTGCCAGGCGGTGTCGTCGCAGCCTGCGGCCGCCACCACGATCCGCCGAGCCTCAACGGCTGCGGAGTCCACCCCGGCCGCCGTCAGGCGCTCGGTCGCCTCACCCAGCAGCTCGCGCCACAGCACGACGCCGCCGTCGCTCACCGCGAGGTCACCTTGGGGCCCGTTGAGCGGTCGGCGGGCGCAGGCGGAGCCGCTGGGCCCTGGATTCCGGCCTCCGCCGGAATGACAGCAGGGTTGATCCGCCGCATTCCTCAGCGGACCCTTACGGGGCGGCGCCGGCCAGCACCTGCTCCCGGTCGTGGCGGGCCAGCGTGTCGATGATCTCGTCGAGGTCGCCCGCCAGCACCCGGTCGAGCTTGTACAGCGTGAGCCCGACCCGGTGGTCGGTGACCCGGTTCTCCTTGTAGTTGTAGGTGCGGATCTTCTCCGAGCGCCCACCCCGGCCGATCTGGCTGCGGCGCTGGTTGGACGCGTCGGCGGCGGCCCGCTCCTGCTCCATGCGCAGCAGCCGAGCCCGGAGCACCTGCAGCGCCTTGTTGCGGTTCTGCAGCTGGCTCTTCTCGTCCTGCATGCTCACCACGAGCCCGGTCGGGCGGTGGGTGACGCGCACCGCCGAGTCCGTCGTGTTCACCGACTGGCCGCCGGGGCCCGAGGATCGGAAGACGCTGATGATCAGGTCGGCCTCGTCGATCTGCACCTCCACCTCGTCGGCCTCCGGCAGCACCGAGACCGTCGCCGAGGAGGTGTGGATGCGGCCCTGCGACTCGGTCTCGGGGACGCGCTGCACCCGGTGCGGTCCGCCCTCGAAGCGCAACCGCTGCCACACGTCGTCGCCGGCCACACCGAACGCCACATGGGTGATGCCGCCGAGGTCGGAGGCCTGCGAGCCCAGGACATCAACCTTCCAGCCCTGCCGCTCGGCGTAGGCGATGTACATCTCGAGCAGTTCCCGGGCGAAGAGGTTGGCCTCCTCGCCGCCCTCGGCGCCCCGGATCTCGACGATGACGTCCTTGCCGTCGTTGGGGTCACGTGGCGCCAGCAGCGCGGCGAGCTCCTCGCCGAGCGTGGTCATAAGCCGCTCGACGTCGTCCGCCTCGGCACGCAAGGCCTCGGCCTCCTCCGGCGTGGCCTCGACCAGCAGTTCGGCGGCAGCCTGCCGATCCTCAGCGGCGGCGCGCAGGTCGTCGACGCGGCTCATGATCTCGGCGAGTTCCTTGTAGCGCCGCGTGACCTTCCGGAACGCCTCCCGGTCGCGCGCCAAGTCGCCACCAGCGAGGCGCTCCTCGAGTTCGCTTCGCTCGCGGACCAGCGCCTCGAAGCGCTCGGAGTAGGGGTCGATGATCACCGGGCTACCGTCCCGCCCGATCTGAGCGGACCGCAGACCGTGCCCAATTGCTCAGTGACCCACCACCGACACACCGCCCACTGCAAGGCACTGGATTCCGGCCTTCGCCGGCATGACGGAGAAGCAGCAACCCGGGCGTGAAGGAGATTCCCCCGCACTCCCTAGGTCCGCTCGCGCCTGCCGTATCGCCGTTCGAAGCGCTCGACCCGCCCGGCGGTGTCGACGATGGTCATCGTGCCGGTGAAGAACGGGTGGCTTGCGCTGGAGATCTCCACCTTGGCCAGGGGGTAGGTGTTGCCGTCAGGCAACTCCACGGTCTCGCTGGTACCGATGGTGGACTTGGTCACGAACATCTCCCCCGAGGACGTGTCCTGGAACACGACCGTCCGGTATGCGGGATGGATGTCTGGTTTCATCGCTCGGCTCCTCTCCTCGGTGGTTTTCTCAGCCGCCCATCGGCCCGCGCGCCACCTCTTCGAGGAACGCGTCGTTGTCGGGGAACGTCTTGAGTCGATCGATCAGCAGTTCCAGTCCGGCGGCCCCGTTGCCGTGATCGCTGGCGAGGCCCGAGAGCACCCGGCGCAGCTTCCAGACCTGCTGCAACTGCTTGCGCTCGAACAGCAATTCCTCGTGACGGGTGGAGCTGGCGTCCACGTCGATGGCGGGATAGATGCGCCGCTCGGCGGTGCGCCGGTCGAGGCGCAGCTCCATGTTGCCGGTGCCCTTGAACTCCTCGAAGATCACCTCGTCCATCTTCGAGCCGGTCTCCACCAACGCCGTGGCCAGGATGGTGAGCGAGCCACCCTCCTCCAGGTTGCGCGCCGCGCCGAAGAACTTCTTCGGCGGGTACAGCGCTCCCGAATCCAGGCCGCCGGACATGATGCGGCCGGTGGCCGGCGCCGCCAGGTTGTAGGCGCGGGCCAGGCGGGTGATGCCGTCGAGCATGATGACCACGTCCTCGCCGCACTCGGCAAGGCGCTTGGCTCGTTCGATGGTCAGCTCGGCGACGTGCGTGTGCTCATCGGCGGGGCGGTCGAACGTGGAGGCGGCGACCTCGCCCCTGAGCAGCCAGCGCCGCATGTCGGTGACCTCTTCGGGGCGCTCGTCGACGAGCAGCACGATCAGCTTGCACTCGGGGTTGTTGATCTCGATCGAGCGGGCGATCTCCTTCATGATCGTGGTCTTGCCCGCCTTCGGCGGCGAGACGATGAGGCCGCGCTGGCCCTTGCCGATCGGGGAGACCAGGTCGACGATGCGGGCGGTCATGTTGCCGCGGTCCCCGGCACGCTCGAGGCGCAGCTTCTCGTCGGGGAACAGGGGCGTGAGATCCTCGAAGTGAGGGCGCTTGCGCGACTCCTCGGGGGGCTTGCCGTTGACGGAGTCGAGACGAAGGAGCGCAGGGTTCTTCTCGCTGCGGTTCGCCGGCCGGGATCCGCCGCTGATGTGGTCGCCCTTGCGAAGCCCGTGCTGGCGCACCTGCTTGACCGACACGTACACGTCATCGCGGCTGGGCAGGTGGCCGCTGAGTCGCAGGAACCCGTAGCCCTCTTCACGCAGGTCGAGATAGCCGGTGACGTCCACCGGGTCGCCCTCCCACAGCTCGTCCTCGACGCGGCCACGAGTCCGTCGGCGGCGGCGGTTGGCGTAGTCCGCGCCGCCCTCCTCCCAGCGGCCGCGATCGCCGTCACTGCGCTCGGTGCGCTCGGTGGTCGCCGTGGCGCGACCGTCTCCGTCGGTTGCCCGCTCGCGGCGCTGGTGCCCGTCCCGGCGTTCGCCGCCTTCGCGGCGCTGGGACCCCTCGCGCTGCTCGGCGGTGTCGGGGCGCGCAGCGGACCGCTGCTGGCGCGGGGCGCGGTCGGCGGGCTGGGTGCGGTCGGCGGACTGGGTGCGGTCGGCGGACTGGGTGCGCTCGGCGGACTGGGGTTCGACGGCGTCCGCTCCGGTTTCCGATCCGTTGGTGGCCTCGGGCCGCGTAACGGTGGTGTCAGTGGTGGCGCCATCGGCGGCGACCACAGCCACCTGCCCGGCGCCATCGGCGGCGACCACAGCCACCTGCCCGGCGCCATCGGCGGCGGGTACCGACGAAACAGCGTCGAACCCGGCCAACTCCACGATCAGATCGACAAGCTCGGCCTTTCGGCTCCGCGTCGAGGGTTGGCCACCCATCGCCACAGCGATATCGATCAATTCGGCGCGACTCTTTGCCTCAAAGAGGCTGCGTTGCGCATCAACGGTCTCGGTACTCACCTCAACCTCACTTCCACAGGCCGGCTCAGCAACCGGCATGTCTTTACACCCAGATGAAACCTGGAGACGGGGAACCCCGGCACAACCATCGCGACGGTTGCTTGCGGTAAGTGCGGGATGCACTCACGAAGCAGTCTGGGGCACACACCGAACCCTCGGAATGCGAATGCGTACCGAAGGCGCAGTCCAGCGTAACCGCAGGCCCCCGAGGCCACAACCTTGGGCGCCACGAGGCCTCGGAGTCAGGCGCCGAGCAACCCGCGCATCAGGCGGTGCCCGGGCACGACCGGGGCCGTGGCCGTTGCGGGCTCCGTGTAGGTACCACCGGGTCCGTCGGTCTGCGAATCCACCAGCAGGTACGGCACGGGGTCGGAGGTGTGCGTGCGCAGCACCAGCGGCGTGGCGTGATCGGGCAGCAGGAGCAGTCGCCAGGGACCGAGCGCGTCCAGCCCGCCCACCAGGTCGGCAAGGATCCGCCGGTCCCAGTTCTCGAGGCTGCGTACCTTCTCGGCGACGTCGCCCGCGTGGCCAGCCTCGTCGCTGGCCTCCACGTGGATCACGAACAGGTCGGCGCCGGCCTCGAGGCCCGCCAGGGCGGCGTCACGCTTGCCCTCGTAGTTCGTGTCGTACCAGGCGGTGGCGCCCGGCACGGTGACGACGTCCATACCGGTCAGCACGCCCAGCCCCCGCACCAGGTCGACCGCGCTGACGAGACCAGCGGCCTTGCCATAGCGATCGGCGAAGGCGGGCATCTGGGGCGACCGGCCCTGTCCCCACAGCCAGATCTGGTTGGCGGCCACGTCAAAGCGAGCGAGGACGTCACGGGACGCGTCCATGAGTTTCTGGAGATGCGGGGCGGCCGGTCCGGTCGGCAGCACCCCCGGCTGCCCGGTGAGGTCGTGGGGCGGAACGCAGGTGGCGTCGGCCCAAGCGGCGGGGGCGATCATGATGTGGCGGTACTGGACGCCGGCGTGGAACGAGACCTCGCCCCCCAGTTCGGCCTCCAGGGCGGTGATCACCGTGGCGGCTTCGGCCGTCGACGGGTGCCCGCCGGCGAAGTCCGCCATCGTGCCGTCGTCGGCGACGGTGGCCAGGTTGCAGCGGTACGCCACCTCGTCGTCACCGAGATACAGCCCGATGGCGGCGGCCTCGATCGACGCCCTGCCGTTGTGGTACCGCGCCGGGTCATAGCCGAGGATCGACATGTTGCCGACGTCGCTGCCCGGCAACAGCCCCTCGGGAATCACCTGGGCCCGCCCCACCTCGGCGCGGGCGGCGAGGCGCCGCAGCGTGGGCATGGACGCCACCTCGAGCGGGGTGCGGCCGTCGAGGGCCGGCACCGGCTCGTCGGCGCAGCCGTCGGGTATGCAAACCACGTACTTCACGCCCACGCCCCTCTCACCGGTCGTCGTCCACGCGGGTGTGCGCCGTCACGTACCGCCGCACGGCGGCGAGATCGTTGTCGAGCACGGCGCAGCGCTCGGGGCGCGCGAGCAGATCGGCGAGGCGGTCCGGCAACTCGGGCCGCAGGCCGCAGGCCGCCTCCACGGCATCGGGGAACTTCGCCGGATGCGCCGTGGCGAGCACCACCATCGGTGTGTCCGGGTCGCGCCGGCCTACCGCAGCCGCGCCCACGCCGACCGCCGTGTGCGGGTCGATCATCATCCCCGTGCGGCGGTGCACGTCGCCGATGACCGACAGCGTCTGCGCCTCGTCGACGCGTGCCCCCGACCACAGGGGCGCCAGCCCGGCGGCCGGCCCGGGTGCCAGGTCGGCCTCGCCGGTGGCACGGAACCCCTCCAGCAGCGCCGCGATGGCGACACCGTCGCGGCCGATCAGCTCGAACAGCAGGCGCTCCAGATTGGACGACACACCGATGTCCATGCTCGGCGACATGGTGGGGACGACCTCGCGGATCTCCAGGCGGGCGGTTGCGAAGAACCTCGTCAGGATGTCGTTGGTGTTGCTGCCCACGACGAGCTGCGACATCTCCAAGCCCATCCGCTGTGCGGCGTAGCCGGCGTACACGTTGCCGAAATTGCCGGTCGGCACGGCGAACCCCACGGCCCCGCCCCCCGACGCACCCGCCAGGGCCCGCGACGCCACCACGTAGTAGACGATCTGCGCCATCACGCGGGCGAAGTTGATGGAGTTCACGGCGGCGAGGTGATGACGGCGCCTGAACCCCTCGTCGGCGAACATGGCCTTCACGAGGTCCTGGCAGTCGTCGAAGCTGCCGTCGACGGCAATGTTGTGCACGTTCGCCGACGGCACCGTCGTCATCTGGCGACGCTGCACGTCGGTGACACGGCCGCGCGGGTGCAGCACGAAGATGTCGAGAGAGTCGCGGTCGCGGCACGCCTCGATGGCCGCCGAACCGGTGTCGCCGGAGGTGGCGCCGACGATCGTGACCCGCTCGCCGCGCCGGGCCAGTTCGTAGTCGAAGAGCCGGCCCACGAGCTGCAGGGCGATGTCCTTGAAGGCCAGGGTCGGCCCGTGGAACAGTTCCATCAGCCAGAGGCCCCGGTCCTCGTCGAGTGGGACGAGGGGCGCCACGTCGGGATGATCGAAGGTGGCGTAGGACTCGGCGGTGAGCTTCTCGAACGCCTCCCGGTCGATCTGGCCCTCCACGAACGGCCACATGACCTCTGTGGCGGTGGCGGCGTAGGGGGCGGTCCGGGAGGGGTCGCCGGCGGCCGTCGGCGGATCGCCTGGCGAAATCGCTCCGGCGCCGGCCCCCGGCGACCCGTCCTCGCTCGTTGGAGAGAGGGTGGGCCACGACTCCGGGACGTAGAGGCCTCCGTCTGTTGCCAGGCCTGCGAGGAGGACGTCGGCGAAGGCCAGTTCCGGGGCCTGGCCGCGGGTGGAGACGTAGTGGAGGCTCATTCGTCGGCGATCACCCGCAGCACGCTGCCGACCTGCCGGACGGCTTCGAGGTGACGCAGGTCGTCGAGCGTCGCCCGCATGTCCCCCTCGCATGCCACGTGTGTGATGAAGATGATGCGGGCCTGGTCGCCGAGGCCCTCCTGCTCCATGGAGCGGATGGAGACGCCGTGGCGACCGAAGACTCCCGCCACGGCGGCGAGCACGCCCGGGCGATCGATCACTTCCAGAGCCAGGTAATAGGCGGTCCGCAGCTCACCGATGGGGTGGATGCGGGCCGCCGCGGTTGGGGGCGGTCCGGCGGCGGCGCCACGGCGCAGGTTCATGGCCGCGTCGATGAGGTCGCCGAGGACGGCCGAGGCGGTCGGGCGGCCCCCGGCGCCCCGCCCGTAGAGCATCAGCTCGCCGGAGGCGTCGCCCTCGATGAAAACGGCGTTGAAGCTGTCGCGCACCGAGGCCAGCGGATGGTCCTCGGGCACCATGGCGGGATGCACCCGCACGGCGATCGTCGGGACGGGCGAGGCGTCGTCGACGCGTTCGGCTATGGCCAGGAGCTTGATGACGTGGCCGAGGCGGCGGGCGAAGGAAATGTCGTTGGGACTGAGGGTGCTGATGCCCTCGCAGTGCACGTCGGCGGCGGTCACCTCCGCGCCGAAGACGATGCCCGCCATGATCGCGGCCTTGGCGGCGGCGTCGTGGCCCTCTACGTCGGCCCGCGGGTCGCTCTCGGCGTAGCCGAGGGCCTGCGCCTCGGCCAGGGCGTCGAGGTAGGTGGTGCCCCCCGCTGTCATCCGGCTGAGGATGTAGTTGGTGGTGCCGTTGACGATGCCCATGATGCGCCGCACCGACTCGCCGGCCAGGGACACGCGCAGCGCCCGGACGAGGGGGATGGCCCCGCCCACCGCGGCCTCGAACAGCAGGTCCACGCCGGCGGCGCGGGCCGCGGCAGATAGTTCGGCGCCGTGGGTGGCGATGACTTCCTTGTTGGCGGTGACCACCGGCTTGCCGGCCGCCAGGGCCGCCAGCAGAAGCTCTCGCGCCGGTTCGAGGCCGCCCATGAGCTCCACCACGACGTCGACATCGGGATGCGCCACGACGGCGGCGGCGTCGCCGGTCAGCAGGCCCGCCGGCACGCCCGGGCGGGCGCGTTCGGGGGTGCGGACCGCCACCGCGACGGGAACGAGCTCCACACCGCAGCGAGCGACGATGTCGGCCCGCCGCTCGGCCAGCAACCCGACGAGCGCCGATCCGACGGTGCCGCCACCCAGGATGCCGACGCCGATCCGCGCGGGCGCGGGCGCGGGCGCGTCGCCGGACGGAGGAGAAGAGGGAGAAACCATCCCGCTCACGCTACCGGCGCAGCCGGGCGCGCTCGCGTGGGCGTTCTACCGGCGGCGACACGTGGACACCATCAGTCTCCAATCGCAGCGACTGCTAGCCCGACACTCCCTTGATTCCCCGAGCATCTCCCGAGAGTCAGCCCGCCCCCGACCTCTTTCGCTGAGTGGAAGGGCGGCGGGCGGCGAAGCTCAGGCCGCGCACACACATCGGCGGAATCTCCGCCCGCACGTGCGACAGCGACCGGTTGTCGTACCTGCATGCAATACTGAGCATGACGCACTCGCCTAGATCGATCTCACGAGATGCACTTTTGCAACAGGTGCAAACGTCTGTTGTGATATGTATCCTGGAGACGTCGACCGTGGCGGCATGCCGCGACAGCGACAACGCCGTCGGGAGGACCACCATGAGCAGCTACGACGACATCCACCTCGAGTTGCTGGATGAATCGGACGTACGTGAAGCGATCGATAACGCGCTCGCTGCTGCTGCATGTACATGGGAAGAACTCCAGAAGCAGGCGGAAGCCGGGCGCTTCTCCAGTGAGGTGGCGCGGCGCGCCTGGTTCGTGGTGTCGTCCCTTGCCGAACCAGCCGTCTGAACTGCGACGTCAGGCCCGGGAGTTCGCAGGCAAGGTTTCGCGACTCCTGAACGGCACGGTCACCGACGGGCCCCGTCTCTCGGTGACGATGAATCGGCGCGGAAACGCCGTGATCGGATACAGGATCGGGAAGAACAACCCGCTCGGCGATTCCATCCCCCTGACCACGTCAGGAACACACGCGAGGGTCCATCTCCATTTCCTCCACACGCTCGATCTCGACGACGCGGGCGACTTTCTGACGACGAGCAGGAGTACGTAGACCCTCCAGGGTGACGACGCCAAGACTCCGATCATCACGTACGACTTCGTGAGGGAGCCACCGAATCTGTATCCCGAGGCTCACATCCACCTGCACGGCCAGTCAGATGCTCTGCAGCGCATGCTGGAGAGTTGTGGTCTCGGGGACCGGAAGCCCGCTGACCTCCACATCCCCGTCGGAGGGCGCAGGTTCCGGCCATGTCTCGAGGACATCATCGAGTTCTGCATCCTCGAAGAACTCGTGACCCCCCGTGACGGGTGGAGAGAGGCGTTGGATCGCGGACGACGCGAGTATCACGAGCAGCAACTCCGAGCCGCGGTCCGTCGCTTCCCGACACACGCCGCCGCGGTCCTCAGCAACGAGGGCTGGCAAGTGAGGAAACCCCTCAACGATCAGACCTGAGGTGGGTCCGCCGAGGCGGCGACGCCGTCAATACGAGCACTGCGGTGCGCGCGCCTATAGGTCCAAGCGGAGGAGGTCCTCGTAGGTTTCGCGGCGGATGACCGGGCGGGCTTCGCCGTTGCGGGCGAAGACCACCGCCGGGCGGGGGACCTTGTTGTAGTTGGAGGCCATGGCGTAGCCGTAGGCCCCGGCCACCGGCACCCCCAGGACGTCGCCGACGGCGAGGTCCTGCGGCACCCAGCCGTCCGACACCAGGATGTCCCCGGACTCGCAGTGCTTGCCCACGACGGTCACCGCCCGGGGCCGCTCGGCGGCGGCGGCACGGGGCAGGAACACCTCGTAGCCGCTGCCGTACAGCACCGGGCGAGGGTTGTCGCTCATGCCGCCGTCGACCGCCACGTAGGTGCGGATGCCGGGGAGGTGCTTCACGGTGCCCACCGTGTAGAGGGCGACAGCCGCCTGAGCCACGATCGAACGGCCGGGCTCGACGCTCAGGCGGGCGGTCACGCCGGCCGCTGCGGCCGCTTCGAGGACGGCCTCGCCCCAGGCGGTGATCGAGGGAGCCTCCTCACCGGTCACGTAGGCCACGCCCAGGCCGCCGCCGACCGAGAGCTCGCCGAGGCCCAGCGGGTTGGCGAAGCTCGCAACCGTGGCCACGGCCTGGCGGAACGAGTCCAGCCGGAAGACCTGGCTGCCGATGTGGGCGTGGACGCCCACCAGCTCCACCGACTCGGCGGCGCCGGCTCGGTCGGTGGCGGCGGCCGCCGCGCCGGTCGAGGTGGTGAACCCGAACTTGGAGTCGTCGCGACCCGTCGCCAGGTAGACGTGCGTGTGTGCCTCCACACCTGGCGTGACGCGCAACAACACCGCCGGCCGGCTGCCGCGCTCGGCCGCCAGGGCATCGAGGAGGTCCAACTCGTCGAAGCTGTCCACCACGATGCGGCCCACGCCGGCATCGATAGCCGCGGCCAGCTCCTTGGCGGACTTGTTGTTGCCGTGCAGAACGATCCGCTCGGGCGGGAATCCGGCGGCCAGTGCCACGTGCAGTTCACCGCCGGTGGACACGTCGAGGTGCAGGCCCTCATCGTGCACCAACCGGACCATCGCCCGGCACAGGAAGGCCTTGGCGGCGTAGACCACGCCACCGGGGCCGAAGACCGCCAGCGCCTCACGACAGCGCGCCCGCAGGTGGTCCTCGTCGTAGACGATCAGCGGCGTGCCGAACTCACCGGCCAGGTCGACGAGATCGCAGCCGGCCACCGAGAGGCGGCCGGTGCCGTCGAACGTGGCGCCATCGGGGAGCAGATGCCGAGGAAGAGGTCCGGCCATCACTCCTCAGTCTCCTCGGTGTCGGCGCCGGCGAGGGTGTCCATGCGTTCGGGGGCGTTGACGCCGAGCAGATCCAGGGCGGTGACGAGGCCGATGCGCGCCGCCTCCACGAGCCACAGCCGGGCGGCGGCCAGCGGCGGATCGACGTCGCTGCGCAGCACCGGGCAGTCGTGGTAGAAGCCGTGGAAGGCTCCGGCCAGCTCGCGCACCCAGGTCGTGAGCTTGTGGGGCGCCCGCTCCCGCGCCGCCTCGGCCACGACATCGCCGAGGGCGTGCAGGGTCCGCAGAACCTCCAGCTCGCGGGGGTCGGTCAGCACCTCCAGCGGCACCTCGGTCAGCGGCGGGCGCGCGATGCCCCGCTCGGCGGCGGTGGCCACCAGCGAGCAGACCCGGGCGTGCGCGTACTGCACGTAGAACACGGGGTTCTCCATCGACAGCGCCGCCACGACGTCCAGGTCGATCGTCTGGCGGCTCCCCAGCGACTGCAGCAGGAACGTCATGCGGGCGGCGTCGGCGCCGACGAGATCGACCAGGTCGTCGACCAGCACCAGGTTCCCGGCCCTCTTGGAGATCTTGGCCTCGGCGCCCTGGCGCATCACCGTGACGAGCTGCCCGAGCACCACCTCCAGCTGCTCGCGGCGGTGGCCGAGGGCGCAGACACCGGTGGTCAGGCGCTCCACGTAGCCGTGGTGGTCGGCGCCCCACACGTCGATCATGAGGTCGAAGCCGCGGGCCAGCTTGTCGGCGTGGTAGGCGATGTCGGGCAGGAGGTACGTGGGCTCGCCGTCGGAGCGCACCAGCACCCGGTCCTTGTCGTCGCCGCCGTCGGCGCTGCGCAACCAGACTGCCCCATCGGCCCGGTAGGCGGCTCCGCCGGCCTCCAACCTCGCCAGCGTTGCGTCGACGGCTCCGGAGTCGACCAGGGCACGCTCGCTGGCCCAGGTGTCGAACCGCACGCCGAGGCGCTCCAGGCTCCCGGCCACGTCGCGGCGAGCGCGGGCGTAGCCCCACTCCAGGGCATCGGCGCCATCGGGCATCTCGGCGGCCCACTCGCGCACGTAGTCACCGTGGTAGCCGTCCTCGGGCGGCTCGGTGCCCTGCCGGCGGGCGACGAGCGACTCGGCGAACGCAGACATCTGCCGGCCGCGGTCGTTGAGGTAGTACTCCCGGTGCGGCACGTAGCCGCAGCGGGCCAGGATGTTGCACAGCGTGTCGCCGTAGGCGGCCCAGCGCCCGCCGCCCACGTGCAGCGGCCCGGTGGGGTTGGCGCTGACGAACTCCACGTTCACCGCCGCCCCCGAGCCGAAGTCGTGGCGGGCGTAGCCGCCGGTGCCCTCGGCGATCACCTGGCGCAGGACGTCGTGCAGCCAGCCGTCGTCGAGGAAGAAGTTCACGAAGCCCGGTCCCGCAATCTCCACGCGTCGCACGTGCGCCGGGGGACGGGCGCCGATGTGCGCAGCCAGGTCGCCGG
Source organism: Acidimicrobiales bacterium (assembly GCA_963668565.2). GTDB lineage: Bacteria > Actinomycetota > Acidimicrobiia > Acidimicrobiales > CATQHL01 > VXNF01. The sequence continues at coordinate 1,211,582 of CAXXMX010000010.1, read as the reverse complement.
CCAGGTCGCGGGGGCGACGGCCGGCCGCCTTGGCGCAGACCAGGGCCACGTTCGAGGACCAGTCGCCGTGGGCGGCGCGAGCCGGGCGGCCGAGTTCGATCGCGGGAGGAAGGGGCGCGACACCGACCTCGACGAGTCCGGCCCGCAGGGCGTCGATCAGGTGCTTGCGGATCATGCTGCACATCCCCTCGAGCGCCTCGGGGTGTTCTGTACGACGCTCCGGCAGACCTCACCGGCGACGGGGGCGTCGCTGCCTCTCGGACAACGACACCACCGGGATCGCTCCAGAGATGGGCGGCCCGCCACTCGGTAACTGCCGCCAGCGTACCGGCGCGTCCATGCCGGACACGGTCTGTGGACCAATCCGCCGCACCGGACCGGGGTGGGCGCCCGCAGCGTTAGCCTGCGATGTCGGCCCTCGTAGCTCAGGGGATAGAGCAGCGGCCTCCGGAGCCGTGCGCGCAGGTTCGAATCCTGTCGAGGGCGCCGGTGGTGGCGCGGCCGGTGCCGGCCCGGTGGGGATACCGGGAGGGTGCCGGGTCGATGGCGACGGCATGTGCCGGATCCGATCATTGCCGCCCGCCGAATGCGAACGTGCATCGACCCGCCGCGCCCGGCGGACGGGCGAAAGGATCGACCATGACAGGACGACTCGCCGGCAAGGTTGCCGCCATCACCGGTAGCGCCAGCGGCTTCGGTGAGGCCGCGGCCCGGCTGTTCATGGCCGAAGGGGCCACGGTTGCGCTCGGCGACATCCAGCTCGACCGGGGGCAGGAGATCGCCGCCGAACTCGGCGACGCGGCCCGCTTCATCGAGTGCGACGTGAGCCGCGAGGAGCACGTTGCGGCGCTCGTGGACTTGGCCGTGGACAGCTTCGGGCAGCTCGACGTGATGTTCAACAACGCCGGGATCGTGGGCGCCCGGGGCCCGATCGACCAGATCCCCGACTCCGAGTGGCGGTTCACCATCGACGTGCTGCTGCACGGCGTCTTCTACGGCATGAAGCACGCCGCCCGGGTCATGAAGCCGCGCCGGACGGGATCGATCGTCAGCATGGCCTCCACCGCCGGCGTCATCGGCGGCCTCGGCCCGCACGCTTACGCGGCCGCCAAACATGCCGTAGTGGGGCTCACCAAGAACGCCGGCGCCGAGTTGTGCCGCTTCGGGATCCGCGTCAACTGCATCGCCCCGCACTCCATGGCCACCCCGATGGTGGCGATGGCGCACCTCGGTGACCCCGACGACATCGACGGAGTCCTGGCCGAACTCGCCGCCAAGTCACCCATCGCCGGGCGACCCGGCCTGGCCTCCGACGTCGCCAACGCCGCCCTGTGGCTGGCGAGCGACGAATCGGGCTACACCAACGGCCACTGCCTCACCACCGACGCGGGCGTGACCACCGGCTCCAAGGCCGACAGCGCCCCCTACTCCGAGCCGATGCCGCTCATGCGCGAGGCGGGCAAAGTCGGACTCTGAGAAGGCGACGGATCCCGCACCCGGCGACCAACCCCCGGCCCGATGCCGGGGAGACCGACAAACCCGTTGTCGGACCGGACAGCACCGACGGCCATGCGGTGGCGGACCGCCTCAGTGCTGCCGGTCCAGCCAGATCTGAAGTGTGGCGGTGGTCCACGTGGGGACACCCGTACCCAGGAAGTCGTTGTCGTTCGTCCACACCGCCGCACTCAGCGCCAGCGCACACGCCACGACGGGCCAGTCGGCGGGGTCGCGCTGCGAGCGGGCCAGTGCCTCCTCCTCGAACGGGGCGTAGACCTCGGCGGCGACAACAGCCAAGTTGTTGTCCACCGCATCGAGGCACAGCATCAAGAGGTCGTCCCGCTCGGCCGCAGCGAGCCCGGCGGATGCCGCGACAGCACCGATACGTCGAGGCAACTCCACCCGCACCTCGCCCACCATGTGCTCGGGGAAATACAGGTCCAAGCGGTGGTCGTTGAGTCGCTCCCGTCCCTTGGTCCGCAGCAGGTCGCCCACCAGCACGCTGGTGTCGACCACCAGCAGCTTCAGCTCGTCCGGCTACCGGGTACCAGCGCCTCGACGAGGTCCTCCTCGTCCCAACCTGTCCGGTCAAGCACCCGCTGCACGGCCTCGCCGACGCGATCGAGCGATTCGCGAACCTCTTGGCGGCTTCTCTTGGGCACCGGAACCGGTACGAAGAACCCGATGGGTTCGCCGTTGCGCTCGATGCGGATCGTCTCTCCCGACTTCATCAACGTGGTCGCCCTGTCCCTGAACTCGCGCACACCGACTGATCTCATCGCAGACCTCCTTGGTGGTCACTAGTGTAGCCACAATGTTCGGCGGCGAGAGGCGTCCGCGCCCGTTCCCCTCGCGCCGGATCGAGGCGAGCCGCTCTGCCCACCGGCGGCGAGGAGCGCGAGCGTAACGGCGGCGCAGCGGGAGCCCGGTCGCGCGGGCGGTACCATCGGAACCGTGAGCGACACCACCACCGCCGCACCGGCACCACCCGCGACAACTCCCGCCAAGGCCCCCCGCTGGACCTTCCAGTGGAAGGAGCTCTACGAGGAGGTCATCACGAGCGGCCTGTGCACCGGCTGCGCAGGCTGCGTCATCGCCTGCCCGCACGACGTGATCGGCTACCGCCACGAGCCCGGCCAGTACTACCCGTTCCACCTGGAGGAGGAGTTGGGGCTGGCCGACTGCACCCACGGCGTGAAGGGCTGCACGTCCTGCACGCGGGCCTGCCCCCGCTTCCGGGCCTGGGAGCCCGAGGCGGACGAGCACCTCTTCGGCCGGGTCCGCAACGACGACGAGATGTCCGGCGTCTACAAGGACATCATCCTGGCCCGCGCCAGCGACGACTTCGTCTACGACGTCGGCCAGGACGGCGGGCTGGTGTCGGCCATCCTGATCTGGTGCCTCGAGAACGGCATCATCGACGGGGCCCTCGTCTCGCAACTCGAAGGTGAGGCGGCCGGCTGGAAGGCGGTACCGGGCGTCGCCACGAACCGCGACGAGGTCCTGGCGGCAGCGGGCAGCCGCTACACCTACTCGGCCAACACGATGGCCTTTCCCGAGGCCATGGAACGGGGGCTCAGCCAGCTCGCACTCGTGGGCATGAGCTGCCAGACCTCCATCGGGCCGGTCATGTGGCACCGCAAGGTGGGCAAGGTGGGGCGGCCCATCAAGTTGAACATCGGCCTGCTGTGCTCCAAGAGCTTCGACGACTCCCTCTTCGACGAGCTCTTCTGGATCAAGTACGGGCTGCGCAAGGAAGACATCAAGAAGATGAACATCAAGGGCGTCTTCCAGGTGTGGATGCACAACGGCGACTACCACGAGATCAGCCTGAAGGAGTGCCACGCCTGGACCCGCGAGGGCTGCCTGCACTGCCCCGACTTCGCCGCCGAGCACGCCGACATCTCCACCGGCGGCATCGGCGACGCCAGCGACTGGACCCTCACCGTGGTGCGCACCGAACTCGGCCGGGAGATCATCGTGCGGATGCTGCAGGAGGGTGTGATCGAGGGGCGCCCCGGCGACTCCGACCCGGGTGCCATCGCGCTCATGCACAAACTCTCGGCCAAGAGCCGAGAGCGCTGGCCCGCCTGGGCCGCACCTGAGGCTCGCGTGGGGCTGCCGACACGTCGCTGACCGTGATGGGGGGCGGGGTGCCGCTCTGCTCCTCCACGCACGGGCGAATAGTCGTCGCAGCCCGGCGCGGGCGCCGACCCCGCGTTCTCGCCGGCGGCCGTCAGTCGCGGCCGTGGATTGCTCGGCAGTCGGCGAAGATGGCTGTGAGGGCCGCGCCGGTGGAGTCGTCCTCGTCGGCGCGGATCTTGTCGGGGTCGTCCTTGACGTCGTCGTCCAGCTTCTTGAAGTCGTCGAAGTCGACCTCGGCGACGAGCCGCGTATAGGCGCAGGCGCAGTACTTCGGCGCCACCGGGCTGATGGAGAAGTCGGCCTCGGCGGCCACCTCGCAGCCCCTCATGAAGTTGTCCTCGACGGTGTCGTCGTAGGAGGTTGGCTCGCCGCTGTTCCCGCAGGCCGCCAGCAGCGCCACAGTGGCGACAGCGGCGCCGAGCAGCACAAACCGCTGCCGGCGCCGGCTTCGAGGCGAATCACCCATAACCGGCGCAGGCTACCCGGCCAGGCAGCGGGCCCGGTCGAAGACGGCGTCGAGCATCTCGGCGGTCAGCCGGCCGGTGAACGTGTTCTGCTGGCTCACGTGATAGCAGCACAGCAGCGTGCGCCCGCCCGGCAGCGGCACCTCCAGCCCATGGGCGAAGCGCGGCCGGGGCCGCAGGTTCCAGTGCCGCGCCACCGCCCCGCAGGCCAGGCCGCCCAGCGCCACCACCACCCGCACGTGCGCCAGCGCCGCAAACTCCGCCTCGAAGAAGCCGCGGCAGGCTGCGAACTCCTCGGCGGTGGGCTTGTTGGCGGGTGGCGCGCACTTGACCGGTGACGTGACCCAGGCGCCGGTCAGGCGCAGCCCATCGCCGGCGTGGGTCGCCTGGGGCTGGTTGGCGAACCCCGCCCGCCACAGCGCCCGGTACAGCCACTCGCCGGACCGGTCGCCGGTGAACATGCGCCCGGTGCGATTGGCTCCGTGGGCGGCGGGTGCCAGGCCCACCACCAGCAGGCGAGCCTCGGGGTCGCCGAAACCCGGCACGGCCCGGCCCCAGTAGTCCTCGCCGGCATAGGCGGCCCGCTTGGTGCGCGCCACCTCCTCGCGCCATGCCACCAGGCGGGGGCACGCCCGGCAGCCGACCACCTCGGTCTCCAGCGCCCCCAGCCGCCCGGTGGGCGAGCGCGGCGCCGCCTCGCCGGGCTCACGCCCGGCACCATCCTCACCGCAGCCTGCGGAGTCCCCCGAACCACCCATACTCGAACGCTAACCCCGCCCACCTCCCGAGCCGGACAAGCTCGGAGAATCGCCGGGTCCAATGACTCCACAGTCCCCTGACTGTCACACCCCTGTAGCTATCATCGCCGCATGGAGTCGGACACCGTCGCGGGCGTGCCCCTGCCCCCGGAGGACGGCGCGGAGGCACTGCGCCGGATCCTCGACAAGGGCGTCGTGTGGGGAGACGCGGCGCAATGGCTTCAGCGCCTACCGGCGAAGTCGGTGGACCTGTTCTTCACGTCTCCTCCGTATGCGGATGCACGCGCGTACTCGAGAATCCACCCCGACAACTACGTCGAGTGGTTCCTGCCCTTCGCTGCAGCGATGCTCGAAGCGACGAGTTCCACCGGATCCTTCGTCTTGAACATCAAGAACCGGGTGGCCAAATCGGGGGAACTGCAGGGCCAGCGCCACCCCTACGTCTACGAATTGGTGCTCGCCATGCAGCGGATGGGTTGGCGTTGGGTTGAGACGTACATCTGGACCAAACCGAACGCCATCCCCGGCCGGTTCGGGCCGCGAACCAAGGACAGCTTCGAGTACGTGTACCACTTCGCCAAAGGGCCCAAACCATTCTTCGACCTCGACGCGGTGCGAATCCCCTACAAGGCGGATTCGACGGAGATCGCCAGGCGGCTCCGCGACCCCAACGGGCGCAAGAACACCGACGCCGGGTTCGGCCGGGATCGCACCAAGACGTACGGTTGCGGCGGCGCCGACCCGGGGAACGTCATCGCGGTCAGCCAGAGCTACAACCAGCACCACGGCCCGGCAGGGCGGCACACCGCCGTCATGCCGGAGGGCCTGGCGGAGTTCTTCGTGAAGGCGGCCTGCCCACCCGGCGGGGTCGTCATGGATCCGTTCGCAGGATCGGGCACGACGATGGTCGTGGCGCGTCGTCACGGACGTCGAGCCGGCGGCATCGAATTGCTCGAGGAATACGTTGCTGTGGCAACCGAACGACTCGCCGGCGACTGCTTACAGGAGGAGTTGGGACTGCTCCGTGTCGCTTTCTGACTCGGAGCGCGCCAATGCCCTGGCCGATGTTGTTGTCGCCACGCAGGGGCGGACCTATTCCCTCGCAACCCTGCAGCACCTTCTCGACATCCCGGACATCGACTCGCTCCGGGGCACTGCGGCCTGAGGGCTTGGCGCGAGGGATCGCACACGACACCCGAACGCTAGGTTGAGCGGGCAATGGCCGCTGCCCGCCGCCCCGTCACAGTCCTGCTGGTCCGTCACGGCACGACCGCCACCACCGGGAAGGTCCTGCCCGGACGGGCGCCGGGACTGCACCTGGCCGAGGCGGGACGCGCCCAGGCCGACGCGGCCGCGGCGCGGATCGGCGCCCTCGCGGAGGTGCGCGCCGTGTACGCCTCGCCACTGGAGAGGGCACAGGAGACCGCCGCGCCCATCGCCCGTGCCGCCGGGCGCCGGGTCCGCACCGTCGACGGGCTGACCGAGTGCGACTTCGGCGACTGGACCGGGCGCAAACTGGGCGACTTGCGACGCCTCGACGCCTGGCGGCAGGTCCAGAGCGTCCCAAGCGGATTCCGCTTCCCCGGCGGGGAGTCCTTCGCCGAGATGCAGACCCGCATCTGCGGCACCCTGGGCGAACTCGCCGCCCGTCACCGGGGCGGCGCCATCGTGGCGGTCTCCCACGCCGACCCCATCAAAGCGGCCGTCGCCCAAGCGGTCGGCACCCATCTGGACCTGTTCCAGCGCCTGGTCATCTCGCCGTGCTCCATCACCGTCATCGCCTACGGCAGCCACAGCCCCCTCGTGCTGGCCGTAAACTCGACCGGCGACGACCTGCAAACACTTCGCCCCAGCTGAATGGATTCCCTGATCCGCCATGCCCTTCTCCTACGACTTCTCCGATGTGGACGGCTTCACCTGCGGAACCGTCGGCCCGAAGGGTCAGCGGATTTTCTTCCTCCAGGTGCGCGAGGGTGACGTCGAAGCCTCGCTGAAGATGGAGAAGCAGCAGGTGGCGGCGCTGGCGAGGTTCCTCCGCGAGATGCTCTCCGACATCGAGCGCAAACGGGCCGCCGCCTCGGCGCCCGACCCGCTGCGGGACGTCACCGAGGAGGCGGACTTCCGCGAGCCCGAAGACCCCGACTGGGTCGTGGGCACCATCGGAGCCGCATACGAGGAAACCAACCGCCGGATCATCCTGTGGATCGAGGAACTCACCGGGGAGGAGGACGATGAGGCCGCCTCGGCGCGCATCGCCCTGCGACCCGGACAGGTCGCCGGATTCGTCCGTCGGGCCCGCGCGCTCGTGGCCGCGGGCCGGCCGCCGTGCCACTTCTGTGGAGCGCCCCTCAACCACGACGACGGCTTCTGCCCCTGCTGGAACTGACCCGGCGGCGCCGTGGGCGAATCCCCCATCCGGGCGAGGGCGCCCATCGCCGACGGCGATGCCCTCGAGGTGTTGCGGACGGGCGAGTTGCGCGTCCTGGGCCGCCTGCCGTGGAGTTCCAACGCCACGTTCCTCGTGGACGTGGCCTGTGCCGACGATCCGGACACCGAGCCCGCCCTGCAGGCTGTCTACAAGCCCGCGCGGGGTGAGCGGCCGCTGCACGACTTCCCACCGGGGCTGCACCGGCGGGAGGCGGCGGCCTACGAACTCTCAGCGGCCCTGGGGTGGGACCTGGTGCCGCCCACGGTGGTGCGCGACGGTCCACTGGGGTCGGGATCGCTGCAACTGTTCGTGCTCGCCGACTTCGAGCAGCACTACTTCACGCTGCGCGAACGGGCTGAACTGCACCCCGCCCTGCACCGGCTCTGCGCCTTCGATGTCGTCGCCAACGCCACCGATCGCAAGGGGGGCCACGTCCTGCTGGAAGGCGCCGACCGCGTGTGGGCCATCGACAACGGTCTGTGCTTCCACGCCGTCTTCAAGCTGCGCACGGTCGTGTGGGACTTCGGCGGGGAGCCGCTGCCCACCGACGTGAGCGACGGCCTGCGCCTGCTGTGCAGCGAGGGTCCGCCGGAGGTACTGACCCAACTGCTCGACCCGGCCGAGTGCGCCGCCCTGGCCGTTCGCGCCGAGACGCTGCTCGCCGACGGCCGCTTCCCCACCGACCCGTCGGGCAGGCGCTGGCCCTGGCCCGTGGTGTAGACAAAGGGACGAAAGGGGACCGTAGACCACCGCGACGAGCGGAAGGGTTCAGATCTCGTCAGGGACCACGGAAGCGGGACCATGCAGTGAGCTACAACCTGCAGACCTTCCGTGGCGACGTCTTCGGCGGAGTGACCGCGGCGGTCGTCGGGCTGCCCGTGGCGCTGGCCTTCGGCGTGGCATCAGGGCTCGGGGCGATCGCGGGGCTCTACGGGGCGATCGCTCTCGGGTTCTTCGCGGCCGTCTTCGGCGGTACGCGGTCGTAGATCTCCGGGCCGACCGGTCCGATGGCCGTGGCCACCGCAGTTGTCGTCACCACCCACGCGGAGAGCCTCGCCGAGGTCTTCACCATCATCATCATGGCCGGCCTGATCCAGATCCTGCTCGGCGTGCTCAGGATCGGCCGCTTCGTGTCCTACACGCCGTACTCGGGGATCTCGGGATTCATGACGGGCATCGGCATCATCGTGATGGTTATGCAGACTCTGCCTTTTCTGGGGTCACCGGTCGTCAAGGGCGGGCCGATCGACTCGTTCCGCGCCTGGCCGGAGGCGTTCGCCAACTTCAACGCCGGCGCGTTCGTCGTCGCCGCCGTGACCCTGGTCGTCGGGGTTGCCTGGCCGCAACGCTTGCGGAAATACCTGCCTCCCACCGTGGCTGCTCTGGCCGCCGGGACCCTCCTGGGGGTGCTGTGGCTCACCGACGTGCCCGTGATCGGCAACGTGCCGACCGGACTCCCGACCCTGCAGACGCTTGATTTCTCCTCCGGGGTGCTGGCGCGCGCCGTGCAGCCGGCGCTCACCATCGCCCTGCTGGGCTCCATCGACAGCCTGCTCACCTCCCTCATCGCCGACAACATGACGCGCACCCGCCACAACTCGAACCGGGAGCTGATCGGCCAGGGCATCGGCAACATGGCCGCGGGATTGATCGGCGGCCTGCCCGGCGCCGGGGCCACGCTCGGCACGGTCGTGAACCTGCGCGCCGGCGGCGCCACGAGGTTCTCCGGCGTGCTGCGCGCCGGGCTTCTGCTGGCGCTCGTCCTGGGGCTCGGCGGCTACGTGGAGTCGATCCCGCACGCCGTCCTGGCCGGCATCCTCATGAAGGTCGGCTGGGACATCGTGGACTGGCGGTTCGTGACCCGCATCCGCCGCCTCCACCGCGAGCACCTCCTGGTGATGGTCATCACCTTGGGGCTCACGGTGTTCGTGGACCTGGTCACCGCCGTGGCCATCGGCCTGATCGCCGCGGGGATGGCCAGCGCGCGGCAGTTCGAGCGTCTGCAGCTCGACAGCGTGGTCTCGGTGCCGCTGCTGGACCGGAGCTTCCTGCCGGCCGGGCCCGGGGACGAGGAGGCGGACGTGTTCGCCGCCCGAGTCGGGCTCGTGGCTCTGCGAGGGAGCTTCACGGTCGCATCCTCCAACCGGCTGATCACCGCCATCAGCACCGACATCGAGGAGCACGAGGTCGTCATCCTGGACTTCACCGACACCGTCTACATCGACGACAGCGCCGCCATGGTGGTGGAGCAGATGATCGACGTAGCCACCGCCGAGGACACCGCCTGCATCGTGATGGGACTCTCCGGCGCACCTGCCGCCACCCTCGAGACGCTCGACATTCTCGAGCAGGTCCCTGCGGACCGGTTCGCCACAAGCCTGGATGAGGCGAAGGAGATCGCGCAAAGGCTGCTCGGGGAGTAGTTTCGGCGCTTGGACCCAAGCCAGCCCGGAGGCCTGACGCCATGCTCCTGAGCAAGGGGAAACTCCGCTACAGCAAGGAGGACCTCCGCAGCGACGTCTTCGGCGGCGTCACTGCAGGGGTGATCGGCCTGCCGTTGGCGCTGGCGTTCGGCGAGGGATCGGGGCTCGGGGCGGTGGCCGGCCTCTACGCGGCGGTCTCCATGGGGCTGTTCGCGGCGCTCTTCGGGGGCACGCAGACCCTGGTCTCGGGCCCGACCGCGCCCATGACCGTGGCGGTGTCGGTCATCGTGGCGACGCAGGTGGACAGCATCACCGAGGTGTTCGCCATCGCCATCATGGCCGGCGTGCTGCAGATCCTGTTCGGCGTGCTGAAGCTCGGCCGCTTCATCGCCTACACGCCCTACTCGGTGATCTCGGGGTTCATGTCCGGCGTCGGGGTGATCATCATCCTCTCCCAGACGCTTCCGTTCGGCGGGGCGGGCGTTGTCGAGGGCGGGCCGCTGGGGGCAATCCGCGCCTGGCCCGACCTCCTCGGTGACATCCACCACCACGCGATCGTCATCGGCGCCGTGACCCTGGCCGTGAGCATCTTCTGGCCGGGGCGCCTGCGGAGGTATCTGCCCGCCACGCTCGCCGCGCTGGTCGCCGGGACGCTCCTGAGCGTGGTCTGGTCGAGCGACACGCCCATCATCGGCGACGTACCGCAGGGCTTCCCGGCGATCGGGCTGCCGCCGTTCTCGCTGGACCTGCTGGGGCGCGCCGTGCAGCCGGCTATCACTCTTGCGCTGCTGGGCTCGATCAACACCCTGCTCACGTCGCTGATGGCCGACTCCATGACCCGCACGCAGCACGACTCGGACCGCGAACTCATCGGTCAGGGCATCGGCAATGTGGCCACGGGCTTCATCGCCGGCATGCCGAGCGCGGGAATCACCGTGCTGACGGGGGCGAACATCCGCGCCGGCGCCAAGACCCGGGTCTCGGGGGTGCTGTGCGCGGCGATCCTGCTGGCCATCGTGCTCGGGCTCGGTCGGTTCCTCGAGGTGATCCCGCACGCCGCGCTCGCCGCCATCCTGATGAAGATCAGCTGGGACATCATCGACTGGCGGTTCCTGACCCGCATGAGGCTGATCCAGCGGGAACACCTCGTGGTCATGGTGGTCACCCTGGTGCTCACGGTGTTCGTGGATCTGCTGACGGCGGTGGCCGTGGGGCTCGTCGTGGCCGGGATGGTCGGGGCGCGCCGGTTCGAACTCTTCCAACTCGACCGCGTGGTCTCCGTGCCGCTGCTGGACCAGACCTTCCTCTACGCCGAGGTGGACATCTTCGACCTCGACGACGACGTGGACATGTTCGCGGCCCGCACCGGCATGGTCGGGCTCAAGGGCAGCTTCACCGTCGCCTCCTCCCGGAGGCTCATCCGGGCCCTCAGCCAGGACATCGGCGAGCACGACGTCGTCATCCTGGACTTCTCCGAGACGCAGTACATGGACGACAGCGCCGCCCTGGTGGTGGAGCAGATGATTGACGTGGCCAGAGCCGAGGACACCGAGTGCATCGTGATGGGCCTCGAGGGTGTACCGGCAACGACGCTGAACTCGCTCAACGTGCTGCGGCACATCCCCGCCGACCACATCGTCGAGGACCTCGACGGCGCCCGCGAGGTCGCCAAGCGGCTGCTCGACGCCTAGCGCCTCAGATCCTGCCGACGGGCGGGGACGCCGGTGCCTGTCGGCGGCGCGTCTGGCGAAATTGCGCCGGCGCCGGCGCCCGGCGTCCCCGCTTCCTCAGTGTGGTCCGCGTGACGTTCGTGAGGTGAGCCGGCAGTTGCTAGTCGTCGTCCCGGAAGATCTCGTCGGGGACGACCACGAACTCGGGATAGGCCTCGATGCCCAGTTCACCGACGTCCTGGCCGATCTCCTCGACCTTCTTCGACACCCGCAGGCCCATCGTGGCCTCGATCAGGCGCCAGGTGATGTAGGAGGAGACGAACGAGAAGCCGCCGATGGCCGCGATGCCGAGCAACTGGATCTTGAAGCTGCCGCCCGAGGCGATGCAGACGGCGATGGTTCCCCAGATGCCGCAGATCAAGTGGGCGGGAATGGCCCCGACGACATCGTCCAGCTTGAGCTTCTCCAGCACCTTGATGGCGGCGGTGCACAGGACGCCGCCGACAGCACCAATGATGAGCGCCCACCAGTGTTGGGTCATGTCGGGGCCGGCGGTGATGGACACCAGCCCGGCGATGGCACCGTTGAGGCCGGCGATCAGGTCCAGGCGGCCGAGGAGCCTCTTCGAGACGGCGAGCGCGGCCAGGACGCCGGCCGCCGCCGCCAGGCTGGTGTTGACCAGCACCACGCCCATAGCCACGGCGTCGGCGGGGCTGCCGATGGCCAGTTGCGACCCGCCGTTGAAGGCGAACCAGCCCATCCAGAGAATGAACACGCCCAGGGTGACGATCAGCACGTTGGACGGTGGCGTGGGCCGGGCGGTGCCATCCTTGCGGAACTTGCCCAGCCTCGGGCCGATGATCATCACGCCCGCCAGCGCCGCCCAGCCACCGGTGCTGTGCACGACGGTCGAGCCGGCGAAGTCCTGGAAGCCCATCTCGGCCAGCCAGCCGCCGCCCCAGGTCCAGGAGCCGACGATGGGGTAGATGAAGGCCGAGAGGATCAGCGTGAACACGAAGAAGGACCACATCTTGATGCGCTCGGCGATGGCACCGGACACGATCGAGGCGGCGGCCGCCACGAAGACCATCTGGAAGAACCAGTCCGACATGACGGAGTAGCCGTTCTCGACAACCGCCCCGAGGGCCCCCTCGTCCCCTCCGAGCAGCGCCACCTCGGCGGCCGATGAGTTGTAGAAGAACCCGAAAGTGCCGATGGCGTCGCCCACGCCGACGTACATGAGGTTGTAGCCGATGAGGTAGTAGGCGATGCCGGCGATGGCGAAGACCCCGATGTTCTTCAGGCAGATCATCGAGGTGTTCTTGGTACGCACCGAGCCGGCTTCGAGCATGGCGAACCCGGCTGCCATCCACATCACAAGCACACCCCAGATCAGGAATGCAAAGGTGTTGAGGATGAATTGGTTTGAGACGTCGATCACGTCGCGCCCTCCCTGCTGACAGCCGATCGATTCGATTCCGTTCCGGCAATCACGCCGACTGCGGATCGAGAGGGGACGTTAGCAGTCGCCTCGTCGCCTCTGCTTGTCCTCCATGCCGGGGGACGGCGCCGGCGCGAGTTCGCCGGACGCGGCGCCGACGGTCACCAGTGGCCCCCCGGGCCGCGAGCGCCGCGCCGCTCTAGCCGCGGGCCTGCAGGGCTTCGATGAGGCGGGGCAGCACCTTGTGGACGTCGCCCACGATGCCCAGGTCGGCCACGCCGAAGATGGGGGCGTCCGGGTCCTTGTTGACGGCCACGATGTTGCGGGAGTTCTTCATCCCCACGAGGTGCTGGGTGGCTCCGGAGATGCCGCAGGCGATGTAAACGTCGGGCTTGACGACCTTGCCGGTCTGGCCGACCTGCTGGGAGTACGGCACCCAGCCGGCGTCGACGATCGCCCGGGAGGCCCCGGCGGCGCCCCCCAGGAGGCCGGCCAGTTGCTCGATCATCTCGTACTTGCCGGCCTCGCCCAGGCCGCGGCCCCCCGACACGACCACGGCGGCCTCGTCGAGCTTGGGTCCCGCGGAGGCCTCGGTGTGACGACCGATCACGCGGGCGGCGCCCGCGGCGCCGACCTCGACGGCGGGCAACCCGATCACCTGCGCCGGCGGCCCGGCGACGGAGGTGGCCGGGAACGACTTGGGGCGGATCAGGAAGATGTGCGGGCCGGCCGGCGCGCTGAAGCGGGTGTGCACGTTGACGGTGCCGCCGAAGATCGGTTCGATGCCGACCAGCGCACCGTCGCCAGCCGCCAGCTCGGTGACGTTGGTGATGACCGGAACGTCCAGGCGGGCCGAGAGGCGCCCCACCACGTCGCGCCCGTCGTAGGTGGTGGCAGCCAGGATCACCGCGGGCGGATCGTCGGACGCCACCGCGGCCAGCGAGGCCGCCAGCAGCGGCCCGACCAGCGCACCGGTGGGGTTTTCGACGTGTCGCAGCACCGTCGCGCCGTGCTCGCCCACCGCGGCGCTGACCGCGCCGGGGTCGCCGCCCGCGCAGACCGCCTCGATGGTGTCGCCGAAGCGACGCGCCGCCGCCAGCAACTCCAAGGAGATGGACGCCACGCCGTCGTCGGCGGGCTCGACGTGCACCCAGACGGTTCCGACACCCATGGCGCGCTCCCTAGAGGATCTTGAGTTCTTCGAGGAAGGCGACGATGCGCTCATGGCCGTCGCCGGCGTCGGTGACGATCTCGCCGGCCTCGCGGGCCGTGACGGGGGTCACCTCGACGATCTCCTGGCGAGCGCCGGCCCAGCCGACCTCTGAGGCGTCGATGCCGAGATCGGCGATCCCGAGCCGGTCGGCCGGCTTCGACTTGGCCGCCATGATCCCCCTGAAGGAGGGATAGCGAGGCTCGACGGTGCCGGCGGTCACCGACAGCACCGCCGGGAGGGGGCACACGACCTCGTCATAGCCGGCCTCGGTCTGGCGCCGGACGGTCACCTCGCCGTCGCCGAGCTCGACCGACTTCGCGAACGTGACCGACGGCAGGCCGAGCAGTTCGGCGATCTGGGTGGGCACCGTGCCGGTGTAGCCGTCGGTGGACTCGGTTGCCGTCAGGATCAGGTCGGGCTCGGCGCGGCGCATCGCCGCGGCCAGGACCTTCGCCGTGCCGAGGGCGTCGCTGCCGGCGAGCGCCTCGTCGCTGATGAGAATGGCCCGATCAGCGCCCATCGCCAAGGCGGTGCGCAGCCCCCCGAACTCCTCGTTCGGCGCCATGGACACCGCGACCACCTCACCCCCGGTGGCCTCGGCCATCTGCAGGGCCATCTCGACGCCGTAGGAGTCGGACTCGTCGAGGACGAGCTTCTCGTCGCGGACCAGCGTCCTCGTCGTCTCGTCGAGGCGGCCGGGGTTGGCCGGATCAGGGATCTGCTTCACGCAGACGGCAATTCGCACCGTGAGAGTCTGCAACTCCCCCGCCCCGATTACAACGCGCCCAACGATCCCCCACCTGGACAAAACGGGAGGCGGGGGCGCCGGTGGGCGGCGCCGGCGCGTTTTCGCCAGACGCGCCGACGGCGCCGCCCGGCGGATAGCACGCGCGATTGTGAGGCGGCCGGATGGTGGCGCTAGCGTCGCGGGACGGGCACGGGCTCTGGAGAGGAGCCGACGCTGAAGCTACTCCTGATCGTTAACCCCTCCGCGTCCTCCGTGTCGCCCCGGACGCGGGTCGTCGTGAACCGCATCCTCGCGGCGCGCCACGACGTGTCGGTGGCGATCACGACCCGGCGCCACCATGCCACCGCCCTCGCCCACCGCGGGGTCGCCCGGGGCGCCGACGCGGTGGTGGTGCTCGGCGGCGACGGGACGCTGAACGAGGCGGCCAACGGCCTCGTCGGGACCGACACGGCCCTGGGGGTCCTCCCGGGCGGCTCCACCAATGTGTTCGCCCGCACCCTGGGCCTGCCCGACGAGCCCATCGATGCGGCCGAGGCCGTCCTGGCGGCGCTGGAGGACGGGGGGACCGAGCGCGTGGGCCTCGGGGCGGTCAACAACCGGCATTTCCTCTTCCACGTGGGCATCGGCTTCGACGCCGCCGTCGTGGAGCGCGTTGAGCGTCGCAGCGACCTGAAACGCACCCTGAACCACGCCCTGTTCGTGTACGCCACGGTGGTCACCTGGCTGCGCCACATCGACCGCGCCGAGCCGTACTTCGCCCTGGAGTTTCCCGACGGACGCCGGATCGACGACGGCTACTTCGCCGTGTGCCTGAACACCAACCCCTACACATATCTCGGCACGAGACCTCTGAACCTGGCGCCGCGGGCATCGCTGGGAGAGCCTCTGACGCTGGTGTCGGTGCGCGACTTCACCGCCAGGGGCCTCGGGCGGTTGGCGCTGCAGGCTCTGCGCACCGACGGCGGCGTGGTGGCCAACGGGGACGTGGACTATGCCGAGGGGATCACCGAACTGCGCGTCATCGGCCACCGGCCGGTGCCCGTCCAGGTGGATGGCGATTTCGCCGGCAGGCTGACGAACCTGCAGTTGAGCTACCGGCCCGAGGCGCTGCGGCTGGTGCTGCCCTTCGGCTACTGACGGTCAGTCGGGGATCAGCGATCGGCGGCAAGCCGCTCGGTGATCGCACGCACCGCCGGGCAGTCGTCGGTGATAATCCCGTCGGTACCCAGGCGCACGAGTGCCTCGATGGCGGCGGGTTCGTTGACCGTCCAGGCCCACACGGCCACAGAGGCACGGCGCGCCCGGCGCAGCAGGGCGGCGTCCACAGTGGCGTAATAGGGGTGGATCGCCACGTGCCCCGCGGCGGAGGCCCGTTCCACGCCCTGCGCCACGATGACGGGGTCGAACATCAACAGGGCGGTCGGCAGGCGGGAGTCGACCTGGCGGATCCGTCCGACCGTGGCGGAATTGAACGACGAGATCAT
Organism: Acidimicrobiales bacterium; assembly: GCA_963668565.2. Classification (GTDB taxonomy): domain Bacteria; phylum Actinomycetota; class Acidimicrobiia; order Acidimicrobiales; family CATQHL01; genus VXNF01. The sequence goes on along the minus strand of CAXXMX010000010.1, from coordinate 1,195,311 downwards.
GACCTCGTCGTAGGGGCGGTAGGCCGATACCAGCCCGGCGACGGCGACGGAGATGGTGCTGTCGCCGTCGTAGCCGACCTCGGCGGGATCGTTCTTGATCTCCACCACCACGCCCATGCCCTCGCAGGCCTCCAGCGCCTCCGCCAGCGGGGGAACCCAGCCCGGCAACTCGTCCAGCGGCGTCCTGGCAACGAGCCGGCCGTCGGGCAGGTGGGCGTCGTGGTGGGCCACGAGGACGTCGTCGACCGTGCGTCGCACCTCGAGTTCGACCCAGTCGGCGCCGAGTTGGCGCGCACGGCGGAAGGCCGCGGTGGTGTTCTGCCGCGCTCCCACCGACGCTCCCCGGTGCGCGATCACGAGCGTCATCGGCTGGCGTCCCCGCGGGGCCGGCGCTGCCGTGCGCTACTCCTGCCCGTTGGTGTCACAACCCTCCCTCCGGCCGTGCGTGACACGCTCGCCGACAGGTTGTGCCCAATCTTCCCACAGGTGACCTTGAAGTTTCCACAGGCAATCGGTATCGTTTCTGGTCTGACCTGTTGGCGCGACCGACGACGATCGCGCCAACCGTACCCACCAGCCGCCGTCGGGAGGGCCTTTTGGCACTCACCTTGCCCGTAGTGTCGCCAGAAGGCATCGACTGGCGCATGCGCGCCGCATGCCGCAACAGCGACCCTGCTCTGTTCTTCCCGATCGGCACGACGGGTCCCGCCGTCGAGCAGATCCGCAGCGCCAAGGCCGTGTGCGGTCAGTGCCCCGCCCGCGAGCCGTGCCTGGACTTCGCGATCAACACCCGTCAGGACTCCGGCGTGTGGGGCGGGACGACCGAGGACGAGCGGCACCGGCTTCGGCGCCGGGCCTGAGCCCGGCCGACCCGGCGCTCAGTCGATCAGCTTGAGGCCCGGGTTGTAGCGGCGCGTCGGCGCCATCGACACGTCGATCGTCTCGGCGATGGCGGCGAAGGCTCGCCCCGCCTCGCCGTCGGGATCGACCGCAGCCACAGGGTTGCCCGAGTCGCCACCGGACCGCAGGTCCACCACCAGGGGAACCTGCCCGAGAAGGGGCACCTCGAGGCGCCGTGCGAGTTCGGCGCCACCGCCGGAGCCGAACAAATCGTAGCGCTTCCCGTCGTCGCCGGTGAACCAGGACATGTTCTCGATGACGCCCTTGACGGTGAGCTGCACCCTCTTGGCCATATAGCCCGCCCGCTGGGCCACGCTCAGCGCCGCCGCCTGAGGCGTCGTGACGATGTACACCTCGCTGCGTGGCAGGTATTGCGCCAAGGAGATCGCGATGTCGCCCGTGCCCGGCGGCAGGTCCACCAGCAGGTAGTCGGGATCGTCCCACCAGACGTCGGTGAGGAACTGCTCGAGGGCCTTGTGCAGCATGGGCCCCCGCCAGATGACCGGCTGGTCCTCGGCGGCGAAGAACCCCATGGAGATGCAGCGCACGCCGTAGGCCTCGGGCGGCACGAGCATCTCGTCGATGATGACCGGCGTGCGGTCGATGCCGAGCATCCGGGGAATCGAGAAGCCCCACACGTCGGCGTCCACCACCGCCACGCTGCGTCCGCGCGCGGCCAGAGTCACAGCCAGGTTGGTGGTGACCGAGGACTTGCCGACGCCGCCCTTCCCGGAGGCCACCAGCAGCGAGCGGGTGCGGCAGGACGGGTCGGCGAACGGGATGGTCCTGCCCTCGGAGTGGCCGTGGGCGGGCTGGGAGCCCGCCGTGGCTTTCGGGTCGCCGATGAGCTTGGAGCGCAGGGCGGTTCGCTGCGCGTCGGTCATGACGCTCAGTTCGACGCGGACATCCTTGACTCCCCGCAGCTCGCCGACCGCCGTCGAGACGCGGCTCGTGATCTCCGCGCGCATCGGGCAGCCGGCCACCGTCAGCGCCACCTCCACCTCCACGACGCCGCGCGGGGAGATGCGCACGTCGCGAACCATGTCCAACTCGACGATGCTGCGGTGCAGTTCGGGGTCCTCCACGCCGTCGAGGGCCTTGATGATCTGCTCGTTCGTGGGCACCTTCAGGGCGGGCACGGGAACCTCCAACGTCGCCGCCGGCGCCGTGGACACCGGTAAACCGCAGGCTACCGGTGCCCGCCGGTGTGGAGTCGCCTGGACAGGCGGGCAGTCGTAGGCTTCCGAGCCGCTGAACCCGACTCCCGGAGACCCGCTGAGTGACCCTGTACCTCGTCCGGCACGCGGATGCCGACAAGCGCAACCCGTACTCACCCGTCGACCACCTGCGCGAGCTCAGCGAGGACGGCTGGCGTCAGGCCACCCGCATCGCCGATCGCCTCGGTGATGCCGGCGTGACCCGCGTGCTTTCCAGCCCGTTCCCGCGGTGCCGCCAGACGGTGGAGCCGCTGGCCCGCCGGGTCGGCGTGGAGGTGGAGCCACACCCCGCCCTCGCCGAGGGCGCGGACGGTCGCCTCACGCTGGCGCTCATGCGCGAGCTCGCCGGCACCGAAGCGGTGCTATGCAGCCACGGCGACATCATCCCCGACGTGCTGCGGCTCCTGGCAATCACGGGCACCGTCATCAACGGCGAGCGCGGCAACGCCAAGGGCTCGGTCTGGACCATCACCACCGAGGGCGGCGCACTGGCATCGGCCGCCTACGCCAAGACACCCCGCAAGCCTGACGAGAGGTTGGTCTAGCGCGTCGGGTTGAGAGCCTGCTGACCAGTCACCGGTTGTTGCATCGCCGGCCCCCGCGCCGTCGGCCGGGACCACAACTGCGGGCTGCGCACCAACGGCACCATCACCTGCCGGGGCTACAACTCAGCCAGGCGACGTCGGTGTTGGTGGCGAACGCCGGTCGGGCCGCGGCGCGGCCTGTGCTGTCAGTGAGGCGGCTGCAAATCCAGGCCAAAACGCCTGTCTGGCGCGGTCGCGTGGCTGTTCGCGCCCTTCTCAGCGGCCTCCGGCAGATTCGGGAGTTCGACCCATCAGGCTCTTCAGTTTCTCGACACTGCACGGATTGTCAGGGTGACGGTGAAGCATCGCATGGCAGTTCGGGCACACCGCTACAAGGTCGATCAACGGGTCGACTGTGTGCTTCTCGTGGTCGGTGATTTGGGACAGCGGTGTCTTGTGGTGAACATGCATGTAGTTGCGGGCGAAGTCGCCGTAGCGCTCGCGGAACCTCAAGCCGCAGACCTGGCACGTGTAGTCGTAGTGTTCGAGACACCGCTGCCGTGCTCCACTGTCGCGTTCGTAGCGGTTGACCTCGACTCGGGTCTTGGCACCCTCGGGAACCTCACCGCCGTCGCCCGCCAGCACACCTGCCTCGTCACCGGAGAGGGGGACTTGCTGCGGGTCGCCCGACACGGGTTCGACGTCGATGGCAGCGTCGGATCCAGGATCTTCGACATATCGAGCGAGGTGAAGAAGTCGCAGTGCGGCGTTCGTCGCCCCCGGCCTGAACGCGGTCTTCCCACGGTGTTTGATCGAACGCTGCAGGTCGCTCCCCGCGGCGGCCTCGGACACTTCCTTTGCCAGCCACTTCACAGCGCGGCGTAGTCGAGCGTCCTCGTCCTGGCCGGCGTCAGTTTCTGCATCACCGGTCACGCAACCGATAGCGATGTGGTCTGGCGGTCCGTAGTTCGTCAAGGGCAGCACGACCGGATCACCGATCTCGATCTCGTTGCAGAAGCGCCAAATCTCGTGGAGGCCGCGGTCCATCCTCTCACGCTCTTTGCCGGTGACATGCTGTTCGATGTACCGACCGAGTGCGGCTTTGTCCTCGAACGTCGCCACGTCCACGTCGGCCACCCAGTTACCCCACCCGAGCGTCACAACCCCATGTTCGAGGTTGTGCTTGACCGTCTGGCCTTCCTCGCCGCCCTTTACAACCCACGCGGTCAACTGCCGCGACCCATCTGTTGCGCCACTGGCGGCTGATCCGGGATTCATGGCGCACCTCTATTCACATCGGCATCTTCTCGCGAAGCACACCCACGCTTACACACGAAAAGGGTTGCAGCGACCGATCCGAAACGCCGCGAGCCTCCGGGCGCCGCCACGCCCTGACCTGGGGGGTTGTGGTGACGGCGGGAGGACTTCGGGTCGTTCCCACGTGGATCTCGACGTGCGGCAGCTGATCTGGGGGGTTGTGGTGACGGCGGGAGGACTTGAACCTGCGATCCCCGCGTTAGGCGCTCTCGGCGGCGCGGATCTCCCCTGCGAGGCGGGCGGCCTCGGTCAGGAGGCCGGCGGGGGCGTCGAGTGTCGCCAGGTGGTCGAGGTCGGCCAGGGCGTTGTCGAAGAGACCCAGGCGGGCGGCGGCCAGGGCTCGCCAGAAGCGGGCCTCCGGATCGTCCGGGGCCAGTTCGACCGCCCGGTCCAGGGCGCGCAACCCCTCGCCCAGCAGGTCCTCGAAGGCGGCGAAGTCCGAGGAGGTGAGCAGCGCGCCGCGGCCCACCAGCGCCGACACGTTGGTGGGATCGGCCTCCAGGGCGGTGCCGAACAGCCGGGCAGCGAGCACCACCTGTCCGCCGTCGGCGAGGTAGCGGGCGGCGGTCGCCATCTCGTCGGCCGTCGCCGTCGCCAGGAGGGCCTCGATCGTCGCCGGGTCCCCCGCCCCCTCCGCGGCGGCGAGGCGGCTCGCCAGGATCCGGGCTCGCAGCTCGGAGTTCTCCACCAACTCCACCATGATCGGCGGCGGGTCGACGGCGTCGAAGGCGTCGAGATGGGCGGCGGCGGCGTCCGGGCGGCCCAGCCGGAACGCCACTATCGCCCCAAACACCCTGGCATCGGGATAGAGCGGGTCGGCGAGGACGGCCTCCTCGATGCGCGCCGAAGCGATCTCGAGATCACCGCGCTGGAAGTCCAGCCAGCCCCACCAGGCCAGCGCCTCGGCACTCGAGGGCTGCGCGGCCACGACGGCGGCGTACAACTCCTCGGCCTCGGCCCAGCGACCGGCGGCCATGTGCTCCTGCGCCTCGAAGAGCATCCCCCGGGTGCTCTGGCGGATGTCGCCGGTGGTGGTGTCGACCGAGGAACGATGACCCAACGCCGAGGCCAGACCCACCCCCACCCCGGTGCCCAGCATCGCCACCGTGACCAGCACGGCCATGAGGCGGCGCCAACGCCGGGGGTTGCCTTCCCCGGTCGCGCGTCCGGCGGCGCGTCCTCCGTGACGGCGGCGAACCGCGGCGACACGCTCTGCGTAGAGACCGGTGAGCGAGCGGTAGTCGGCCTCGCTGATGTCGCCCGCGGACTTCTCGGCGTCCAGGTCGGCGAGGGACCGCTCCAGGAAAGCCAACTCCTCCTCGTCGGCGGGCTCCTGGTTGGGCACGGGGTCGTCAGCGGGCTCAGGCGGCGGCGGATCACTCGGCTCCGAGGCCGGCGGGACATCGTCGGAGAAACGGTTCATCTCAGCGCCAGCGCCCGAAGGCGAACGCCAGCCCCGCGGCGGCGGTGACACCGACGGCGACCGGGATGATCCACACGAGGCTTCCGAAGCCGGTAGACGGCGGGGTCAGCAGGATGGATTCACCGTAGAGGACGGCGTAGGCGTCCCTGATCTCGGCGTCGGCCTGACCGGCGTCCACCCGCCGGGCGATGTCGGCACGAATCTCCCGCGCCACCGACACGTTGGACTCCGCCACCGACTCCCCGGCACACTGCGGGCAGCGCAGGCTGCGGGCGATGGTCGCGGCTCTCTCGGCGTCGGTCGGGGTGTCGCCCCCGTCCAGCGAGCCGAACGTCAGCAGGACGGCCAGCGACACCAGCGCCAGCCCCCAGGCCAGGCGTCGCCGCCGCGACGGCGCTCTGCCGACGGCGGTCGGCGTCGCCGGCTTCGGCGCTGCACCCGCCTCGAGCGCCGTGCCGGTCGGCCGGGCCGCAGCGCCGTCGGGTCGCCCGGTGGCCATCATGGTGCCTGCTCGGCGAGGTCCGCCAGGTCCGCGATGCGGGCATCGAGCAAGTCGGCGGTCACGCCGCTGGCACCCACCAGCTTGTCCACCACGTAGCCCGCGGGTGACACCAGGTACGTCTCGGGCACGGCTGTCACGCCGTAGTTCACCGGCACGGACCCCACGTCGCCGGCCAGAACCGCCCAGTCGCCGCCAGCGCGCTCGAAGAAGCCGCGCACGGCCTCCGGGGAGTCGTCGAACGCCACGGTGACCACGATGGCGTCGCCGGCGGCGTGGCGCTCGCTGAAGGCCACCAGTTCGGGATGTTCCTGGATGCAGCCCGCGCACCACGTGGCGAAGAAGTTCACCACCACCCAGCGGCCGCGCTGATCGTCGAGATCGAAGACGTCGCCCGCCAGAGTCACGCCGGTGATCGCCGGCGCCGGTTTGCCGACGGCGGAGCGCCCGATGAGCGTGCCCCGCTGCGGATCGCCGAGCGCCAGAAAGATCACCAGGACCGCCACGGCGACCGCCACCGCCAGCGCCACGAGCGCCACCGCCCGTCCCGCCCGGCGCCGGGGCCGGGGCCGGGGCCGAACGGTGGGCTGCGGATCGGGCGTCGCGGCCGGTTCGGTCACGGCGTCGCCTCCGCCGGCGTCGTGGTGATGGCCGACATCGTGGTGATGGCCGACGTCGGGTCGGTGGGACGGCGACGGCGACCCGGGAAGGCCGCCAGCACAGCGCCGGCAAGCATCACGCCGCCACCAACCCACAGCCACACGATCAGCGGCTGGACGGTGATCCGCAGCACGAGGTTCCCGCCCGTCTCGGAGGGGAGGCGCACCACCGAGAGTTGCACGTCGCGGCGAGCCGAACTGAGTGTGGCCGGGTGGCCCACCACCTGGCCTCGCAGCGTGTACCGGCTGAGCGCCGGGGCCGCGCAGCAGACGCCGTCGACGGCCATCTCGGCGCGCACCTCGACGCGCTCGTCGTGGACCACCTCCCGCACCTCGACGAAGGTGAACTCCTGACCGGCGAAACGCAGCGTCTCACCCTCCGCGAACCGCAGTTCGGCCTGCTGCAGGTAGGAGCCGCTGGCCGCCAGCGCGACCGCCACGACCACCACCCCGATGTGCGTGACCATCCCGCCGTTGGTGCGCCCGAGGAGGCCCCGCCAGCCCGAGCGCCGCGCGGCGAGGATCAGCTGCCGGAGGGCCGCGCCGCCGGCGAATCCCCCCAGGGTGAACGCCACCAGCGGCGCCGGCCCGCGCGCCCCCAAACCCACCGCCACCGCCAGCACCCCGACGCCGCACCAGACCGGCCACAGCAGGCGCCGTCCCAGCAGTTCCGTCGAGGCCTTGCGCCACGGCAGCACCGGCGCGGCCGCCATCAGGAACAGCAACAACATGCCCAGCGGCATGGTCATGCGCTGGAAGTACGGCGCCCCGACGCTGAGCCGCTCCCCGGAGACCGCCTCGGCCACCAGAGGGAAGACCGTGCCCAGCAGCACAACCGCGGCAAACAGGGCGAACAGCAGGTTGTTGGCCAGGAACGTGCCCTCACGGCTGAAGAACGAATCGAACCTCCCGGGGGCGCGCAGCCGGTCGCCCCGCCAACCGATGAGCAGCACCGTGACGGCGGCCACCGCCACGAAGAACCCCAGGATGGCTGGTCCGATGCCCGAGGCCGTGAAGGAGTGCACCGAGTCCAGAACCCCCGAGCGGGTGATGAACGTCCCGAGGATGGTGAGGGAGAACGTGGCGCACACCAGCGACAGGTTCCACACCCGCAACATGCCGCGCCGCTCCTGCACCATCGACGAGTGCAGGTAGGCGGTGGCGGTCAGCCAGGGAAGCAGCGAGGCGTTCTCCACCGGGTCCCACGCCCAGTAGCCGCCCCAGCCCAGCGTGTCGTAGGACCACCAGGCGCCCAGCACGATTCCGGCGGTGAGGAACCCCCAGGCGAACAGCGACCAGCGCCGCGTCTCGGCCAGCCAGCCCTCGTCGGTGCGGCCGAGGGCGAGAGAGGCCACGGCGAAGGCGAACGGCACCGTGAACCCCACGTACCCCAGGTACAGCACCGGCGGATGCACCGCCATGAGCGGGTTGTCCTGCAGGAGAGGGTTCGGCCCGGGCCCGTCGTAGCCGGGCGGGGGATCGAATCCCACGAACGGATCGGCAGGCCCGATCATCAGACCGAAGAAGAACAGCACCACCACCAGGGAGCAGATCAACGCCCAGACGACGAGCGGGTCGTCGCCGCGCCGGCGGAAGCGCATCGACATCGCCACCACGTAGCCCGCCAGGATCAGACCCCACAGGAGGATCGAGCCCTCCAGCGCCGCCCAGGCCGTGGCGACGTTGAACAGCGGGGCCGTGGCGGAACTGCCGTTATCGGCCACGTAGGCCACGGTGAAGTCCCGGGTGATGAGCGCACGCTCCATCGCCGCGAAGGCCAGAACCGCACCGGCCAGGACCAGCCACAGCAACCCGCGCCCGAGGGCCAGGAACACCCGATCGCGCCGCCGGAGACCCAGACCGAACGACGCCACGGCGGCCAGGGCGGCGGCGACGGCGGTCGCCACCCCCAGATCGCCCAGGATCAGGTTGCTCACCGTCGGGTCACTCGCCGCCTCAACAGCCCGCTGCCGCGCCGCCGGCGCCCGCCGCCTCCAGACGGTCGGGGTAGGTGTCGCGGTACTCGTTGTCGTGCTTCACCAGCATGTGGTCGCTGGCGAAGTAGTAACCGTCGTTGACGCCGCAGGCGAACGTGTCCAGGTCAGGCGGGAGGCCCTCCACCCACCGGCCCTCCAGCACCACCGGCACGCCCGGTGTGAACAGATCGGGTGGGCTGCCCACGTGCACCACGTCGGCGGCGACACCCTCGAACGACACGGTGAAGGCCACCGCCTGCTCGAAGTCGAGGCGCGTCGCCACCACGCTGTGCGCCACCGGGGTGCCCTGTATCCGGAACCGCTGGCTCGCGAGCTCGTCGCGGCGTTCCACCGCCTCGTCGGCGTTCAGGAAGAACAGCGAGGCGTCGGTGACGAGGCGCACCAGCGCGAACGTGATGCCGCCGACGGCGCCTGCCACCACCAGCAGCGAGATGATCCGGCGCGCCGTCGGCGGTCGGCGCCCGACGCGGGCGTCACGGCGTCGAGGCGTCAGATCGAGGTCGTCGCCCGGTCCGGAGCTGCCGTCACCGGCGCCCTCCGGAGGCGGCGCCGCTGGGCCTGCGTCGCTCGGAGCGCCGCCCACGGGATCTAGTCCTCGGCTGTCATCCAGCGCCGACGGCGCGCTGGCACCCTGCCGCTGAGACGACGGCCGCGCAGCAGGATCATGGCCGCGTAGGCCACGAGCAGGGCCGCGCTGATCGACCAGCCGGCGGCGATGTACGCGGCGTGAGTCACCGGTCCGGTCCCCCGGAATCCGTGCCCGCCTCGCCGACGACCGCCCCGGACAGCTCGGCGGCCTCGGCGGCCTCGGCGCGGCGCTCGGTGAGGGCCGCCTGCAGCCCGGCGCTCTCGGCTTCCGCCTCCAGCCAGGCGAGCCGGAAGCGGTGCACCACCAGCCACAGGACGACCAACCCCAGGACGAAGATGCCCAGGACGAGCGTGAACAGGGTGAGATCCTCGATGCGCAACTCCGCGAGCGTGGACTGCTGATGCAGGGTGCGGTTCTCCCACCACTCCACGGAGCGGTTCACGATGGGAATCAGCACCGCCCCGCCGACACCCAGGATCGCCGCCCGGCCCGCCCGGATCTCCGGGGCCGCCGGAACCGAGCGCACCGCCAGGTAGCCCGCGTAGGTCAGGAACAGCACGAGCGTCGTTACGAGCCGCACGTCACCCCATTCCCACCACGTGCCCCAGACCGGGCGCCCCCAGATCATCCCAGTCAGCAGCGTGATGGCGCAGAGCACGACGCCGATCTCGGCGCAGGCGTGGGCCAGGCGATCCCACCAGGCGCTGCGACGCCACAGGTAGACACCACTGGCGAGGGCGCACGTTCCCAGGGCCACGTAGGTCCAGATGGCGGCCGGTACGTGCACGTACATGAGCCGCACCGCGTCGAACTGACCGATCTCGGTCCCCGGCTCGGGACCGGGCCGGGCGTCGGGCGGGCTGAAGATGAAGGCGCACAGGCCGAGCCCCACGAGCCCCGCCAGGGCAGCGGCTCCGAGAATCCGCGTGGTGCGCGACCCGGTATGGGTGGGCGCGCCCGGTGCCGGCCGCTGGTCGGGGGAGGGCCCCAGGAGGATGCTCATCGCCGCTCGACGGTGGGTGCGTCGAGGTGCCCGGTGGCCGCACTCACGCGCCGGCCTCCAGCAGCGGCCCGTAGGCGAGCGCCCCGAAGACGGCGTAGACCACGGCGAACAGTCCCAGCAACCCGAACCAGGCCCAGCCGTTCACGGCGGCGGTTCCCAGGGCGTCGCCGAAGGCGCGGGTGGCGCCGATGAGGACCGGGGCAAAGACGGGCAGGAGAAGCATCGGCAGCAGGGTTTCCCGGACTCCCATGGGGGCAGCGAGCACGCCATAGAGGGTACCGGCGGCCGCGATCCCTACCGTCGCCGCGGCGGCCGACGCCACCGCCAGACCGAAGTGCTCGATACCGGCGTCGTAGAGCACCACCATGGCCACGCCCAGCAGGACCTCCAGGACCGCCAGCTGTGCCGCCAGCGCCAGGGCCTTGCCGGCGAAGATGCGGGCCGGACTCGCGCCGCTCAGCAGCAACGCATCGGCGGCGCCGCCGGCGTGCTCGATGGCCACCGAACGCTGTGCGGCCAGCAGCGCGGAGAGCAGGACCGCCACCCAGAACAGCCCGGGGCTGAAGTTCCGCAGCGCGGCCCGGTCGGCGTCGAGGGCGAAAGCCAGCAGCACCAGCGTGGCCACCGCGAACGGCGCCACCTGGAACAGCAGCACGCGCGACCGCAACTCGATGCGCAAGTCCTTGGCGGCAACCAGCAGCACCTCACGCATCGGGCACCTGCGCCATCGGCGACCGGTCTGCGATGGGGGCACTCGGGACGATCCCTCCCGCCAGGTGCACCGTGCGCGTCGCCACCTCGGCCGCTGCGGAAGCCTCGTGGCTGGCCAGCACCACTGTCGCTCCGCTCCCGGCGGCGTCGCGGAGCAGCCGGTTGACCGCGTCGCGCCCGGCGGTGTCCAGGCCGGCGTGCGGCTCGTCCAGCAACCACAGGCGAGGGCGACGAAGCGCCAGGGCCGCCGTGGTGACCCGCTTGCGCTGGCCCGCCGAGAGCCGCCGCAGAGCGACGTCGGCGAGGCGCGGCGCCACCTGCATCCTGTCGAGGGCGGCGCGCGACTCCGCTTCGGTCGCCCCCGACAGGGCGGCGAAGAAGCGCAGGTTCTCCACCACGGTGAGGTCCTCGTAGAGCATCAGGTCGTGGCCCAAAAGCCCGACCTGCGCCCGCAGGGCCCGCCGGTCGCGCCGCAGATCGCAGCCCAGCACCGTGCCCTGGCCCCCGTCGAGGGTCGCCAGACCGGCGAGCAATCGCAGCAGGGTCGTCTTGCCGGCCCCGTTGGGACCCCGCAGCAGCAGGATCTCACCGAAGGCGACGTCGAGGTCCACGCCTGCGAGGGCTGGGAAGCCTCCCGGGCAGCAGACGGCATCACGAAGCCAGATTGCAGATTCCACGACGAACCCCTTCGGAGACGAGTGCAGGCTACCGATCGGAGCCGGACCCGGCCCGCCGGAGGGCATCGGTACGATCGGGTCGTGACGCTGCCCCGGATCCTTAGCGCCGTCGGGCGAACACTGGCGGTCCTCGGTGTCGTCATGCTCCTCTTCGTGGCCTTCGAACTCTGGGGCACCGGGCTGCAGCAGGCGCAGGCCCAGGACAACCTCGAAGGGGACCTCGCCGAGCGCCTCCGCCAGGCCGTCGCAGCCGGCCAGGGCGCCCTCCCGGTCGACACCGGCGATGGCCCGGACGCGGCGGCGCCTGTGAGCGACCCGGCCACCGCGGCACCAGCGGCGAGCTCCGCGACGCCGAGCGGCGACCCGGACACCGCGGCCGCGGCCCCGCGCCAGGACGGCGACAGCACCGCCGCGGGCGAGACGGCCGGCGCAGCGCCGGAGGGCCGCGACGCCGAGGCCGCTCCGCCGCCGACCGCTCCGGAGTCCCTGCCCGAGTACCAGGCCCTCCCCCACGTGGTGCAGCAGATCTCCGAGGCGGCCGGGGCACGCTCGGTGGCCCGCCTGCTCGATCCTGAGGTCGAGGCCGTGCTGCCGCTGGTGTACCCCGACAACGGCGAGGCGATCGCCCGCATGATCATCCCTGCGATCGATGTCGACGAGATCGTCGTGGCGGGCGTCGAGGTCGAGGATCTCCGCAAGGGACCGGGTCACTACGGCACCACGCCGCTGCCCGGCCAGCCCGGAAACGCCGCCATCGCCGGTCACCGCACCACCTACGGGGCTCCGTTCGGGCAAATCGACGAGTTGGCGCCCGGCGACGAGATAATCATCGAGACCCTGCAGGGCAGGTTCGTCTACCGGGTGCTGCCGGGCGGCCGTGGCATGGCCGGGCGGACTCCGGGGCACCGCATCGTGGCACCGACCGCCCTCGAGGTGCTCGACGACCAAGGCGACAACCGGCTGACGCTCACGTCCTGCCACCCCAAGTACAGCTCGAAGCAGCGGATCATCGTGCACGCAGAACTGGTCGGCGATCCCGTCGTGCGCCTGCCCCGCCCCGGCGAGCCAATCGGCGCGGAGTTCGTCCAACTGGCCCAACCGGAGGACGTGCCCAACAATGTGGTCGATGCCGAACTCCCCGACGAGCCCAACCCGGCAGCAGCCGACAGCACCGAACCCGACAGCACCGACGTCACCGACCGACGGGAGGCGCCCGCCGATGACGCCGCCGACCCGGAGACGGCCGATGACAGCAGCGACACCGGTGATACCGGGTCGGTCGCAGCGCCCGAGGCGCGGACCGCCGCGGCCCCCCGGGCGATACCGGCACGGACGAGCGCGGTGCCGGAGGACGGGTTCGGTGAGGGTCTCAGCGGCGACCGCGATGCGATACTCCCTGCCGTGTTGTGGGGACTGGCCGCGATGGCCGTCTGGACGCTCGGCTGGGCGTTCGGTCGGTCGGGGCGCCGCTTGCGGGTCTATGCCATCGCCGCCGTGCCGTTCCTGGTGGTCCTCTACGTGATGTTCAGCTACGTCGACCGGGCGTTGCCCGCCTACTGATGCCGCGCCGCCGACCGCTCACCGACTCCCCGGCCCGGCACGCCCGCGGAGCGCGCCGGTTCGGTCGAGGCGCCGTCGTGGTGATCTCGCTGCTCACCGTGCTGGGTGGCTGCAGCGCCCAGGACGACCAGTCCGCGCCCGACGACACGGCGCCGGTGCGGATCCTGCGCCCCGACCCCGAGGCCACCGATCAGGAGGACATCCAGCGGCGCGGCGGCCTTCCCGTCGTCGAGGAGACCGACCGCCTCGAGGGTCTCATCGTCAACCCCTACGACATGGAGGTCGGCCAGTGCTTCAACAGCTACCTCACGGCGCTCGGTGACAACGACTTCCAGGAGCTGACCACCATCGTGGACTGCGCCGGCCCGCACGACGGTGAGGTGTACTTCCAGATCTTCCACCCCGCGGAGGTTGGCGAGCCGTTCCTCGGAACCGAGGAGATGGAGGCCTGGGCGGAGCGGCACTGCTACGAGCAGTTCGCAGGCTTCGTGGGTCAGGAGTACGAGCTGTCGGAACTGGACATCGGCATCCTGCAACCCACCCACGTCACCTGGTCCGACCCGATCGGGCGCCACCGCGAGGTCACCTGCTTTGTCGAGGCCTGGCGGGGCGGCCGCCTACTGGGCTCCATGCGCCTCAGCGGCTTCTGAGGTCGCCCGGGCGGCAGCCCCTATTCGTCATTCCGGCCCTATTCGTCATTCCGGCCCTATTCGTCATTCCGGCGCAGCCCGGAATCCAGCCTGCGCCGGCCCGGGTGGGGATGCCGGTGGCGGTCCGTGGCTGTCCGGGTGGGGCCGCCGGCGAGGGTCGCTCGGTGCCCTCCTAGAGTGTCGGGCGTGGAGTTGCGGGACTGGATCGTTGGGGACTTGAACTCGCTGCGGGGCAAGCTGGCCGGTGGTGTGCTGGGGCTGATCCCGGCTGAGCGGCTGCGGGAGCGGGTCGACGGTGGCGGTATCGCCCCGTTGTACGTGCTGTGGCACCTGGCCCGCCACCAGGACGTGGCAGTGAACGGCGTGCTGCGCGGTGGCGAGGCGGTCGTCGACGGCTGGACCGACCGCCTGGGTATCGACGATGACCTGTGGCGCGGCCTGGCCGAGGGCGAGGACGCCGACCTGGTCGACGTTCTGGATCCGGAGGCCGTGGGCGCCTACACGCTGGCTGTGATGGAGCGCACTGCGAGCTGGCTCGAAGACGGCGGTCTGCCGGCGATGGATCGGCGGCCCGATACGACCGCCGCACTGGAGGCCATCGGAACCCCCAGCGACCGTTTCGACTGGCTGTACTCGATGTGGGACGGCAAACCCACTTCGTGGTTCCTGCAGTGGAGCGCCGTGGGCCACGGCTTCAACCACCTCGGTGAGTTGGTCTCGATCCGCAACCGGATGGGCCTCAGTCCCTTCTAGCCCTCACGGCTCAGGCCATCAGGAGCACCACGCCGGCCCAGCTCTGGGGGATGGCGCCGAGGCCCGTGCCGTCGTCGCTGTCCCAGTACTCGGCGAGGCCCGACGCCTCGGCCCCCGCAATCGTGGCCTGCGCCAGCTCCGACGCGGCGGCTTCCTGCCCGGTGCGCCGCAGGCCGAGCCACAGCAGGTAGTTGATCTGCGGCCACGACGGTCCCCGCCAGTACGTCCGTGCCGCGAACGCCGGCTCGCCGCGATGCACCCCCGCCGGGCCGCAGGCACCGCCGTAGGCGCGGGAGTCGCCCAGGGCGCCGGCCACCGCGGCCGCGCGCTCGGGGTGGTCCTCCACCAGGAGCCCCAGGAGCCCGTAAGCCGTGCGGACCCGGCCCGAACCCGCCTCCGCAGCACCGGCGTCGGTATAGCTGACGAGGTCCCCGTCCCAGCGCGCCCGCACTGCGTCGGCGAGTCTGCGGGCGGCGGCAACCTCGAGAGCGCCGGTGGCATCCGCCAACTCGAGGGCGTTGAACGCCACCAGGGCCGAGAACCCCGCCGAGGCGGCCGAAAACCTGGGGTTGGACAGCGGAGCCCCGGCGGTGCCGCGCTCGATGGTGGTCAGTAACTCGCCCTTGCGCTCGAACCAGCGCCGCTCGTCGAAACCGCCCTCGCAGAAGTCGTCCCAGCGCGGGTCGTTGTCGGCGCCCGACTCCCACGGGTGGCACAGCAACACCAGACCCGAGTCGGCGTGGCGCTCCCGGCGGTGCAGCAGGAACTCCAGACCCTCGGCCGCCGCCGCAACGAGACGCTCGGGCACGTGCGCGCCGCGCCGATGCAGTTCGGCGAAGGCGTGGCCGTACATGGGTGGACCGGTGATGCTCGACGCGCCCTGGCGACCCCAGAACTCCTCGTGGTGACGCGGATCCAGCTGGTACACCATGTGCGGCACGCAGCCGGAGGTGTCGGCTGCACCCAGCACTCCCGCCAACTCGTCGAGACCGCGGTCGTCGCCCAACTCCGCCCAGATGAGGGCGTGGAAGCACGAGTCCCACAGCCACTGCCACGGGTACCGCACCCGGTTGGGCGCCGTGTAACCCCCACCGGGCGGGATGTCCACCCAGTGTCGTCGCATCACTGCGGTCACCCGTTCGCGCAACTCCACACGCGCAGTATCGCCCGGCGCGGCGGCGAGCGTCGTAGCCCGGCACCCGGGCACCGCTCGTGACCTGCCACCAGGTGGCTGGGGATCGTCGAGTTCCCGATGCCCGAACTCGGAACCCCAGCGCCGAATTCGGACTTGTAGAGTCCGGAGCCGCACGGACGACGGAGCCGCGAGCCGGAAGGCTGCGTCATAAGGCGGTGGGAGCGTGGAACCAATATGTCGCGAGACGAGATGAGTGCCGGAGCGCGCCGAAGCCGGTTCTGCCGAACGACGGTCCTGTTGCTGCTGGCCGTCACCATCGTCGCTGGGGTCACCATGGCCGCCGGTGGTCAGACCGAGCACCGGTTGCGCATTGCGGCGCGACGCCACACGGACGGTCGCACCGAGGTGGCGCTGCAGCAGCACCACGGCGAGGGCGAGTGGAGCGACCGCATGCTGCCCTCGCAGCGCTTCGTGGCGGCCGACGCCAGGAGCCGGCGCTGGCTGGCGAGCTCGCCGCTCACGGTCGTCACCACCTACGGAGTCCAGGATCTGCGCATCGCGGCACGTCGCCACGCGGACGGGAGCGTCGAGGTGGCGCTCCAGCAGCAGCGCCCCGACGGCACATGGGGAGATCGGATACTGCCGGCGCGGCGAATCATTCCCGCAAACGCCCGGAGCGGGCGCTGGCTGGCGAGTTCGCCGCTGGCCGAGCCGGAACCCTTGGACGAAGCCGCACCGCTGGGTGACCCTGACCTGCAGACGCCGGGGGGCAGTGGGCCGCCCGAGGATGGTGACTCCGACAGCCCTCGGGCCCTGATGTCACCAACCGGCGTGCCGGTCGCCGTCCTCGGGCGAACCGCGGGCGGCTACCTCGTGCGAACACCGTGCGGCAACACCACGGTGATCACGACCGGCGATCCGATCGAAGCGGTGCGCGTCGTGCTGGACCCGGGCCACGGCGGGCGTTTCGAGCGCGGTGCCGTCGGTCCCAACGGCCTCTTCGAACACACTCTGAACCTGAGGCTCAGCCGCGCCATCCTCGCCGAACTCGCCGGCCGCGGCATAGCCGCCGCGACCACGCGCACCGGCAACTACGGGTCGTTGCTGTCGGTGCGCGCCGCCTTCGCCAACGCGCTGGAAGCCGACGCGCTGATATCGATCCATCACAATGCGCCCACGTGGCGGTTGGGGGACTCGCCGGGCACCGAGGTGTACGTCCAGTCGGTCGACGCCGAGACGCCCCGGGCCACCTCGGAACGTCTCGGCGGCCTCCTCTACAAGGAGATCACAAGCGCGCTCGCCATGTTCGCAGACGTGAGTTGGAGCCGCCTCCCGGACGCCGGGGTGCTGCGCGTGCTCTTCCCCGACGGCGGCGACGCCTACGGGATGATCCTGCGGCCGGCAATGCCTGCCGTCCTGGTGGAGTACGGCTACCTCTCCAACCCGTCCGAGGCTGAGCTGTTCGACACCGACGACTACATCGGCATCGCCGCCACGGCCACCGCGAACGCCATCGAGGCCTACCTGGGCACCGACCGTCCCGGCACCGGGTTCGTGGAGCGGCCCCGCGTGTTCGACCCCGCCGCCGCGCCCAGCCGATGCGTCGAGGTTCGGTTGGAGTGACGCCGAGGAGCGATCCGGCCGCCTGAGGGAGACGGCGCCGGTAGCGTCGCCGGGGTGGCGACGTGTGCGATTGTGTCGTTCCGCCTGGGGCTGAGCGACGGCGTCTCGGTGGTGGCCGCACGCTGGGGGATGCTCCTCGAGCGGCTGGGCTACGAGGTGGTGACCGTCGCCGGTGAGGGACCGGTGGATCGGCTGTTACCGGGCCTGGCGATCGGCGCGCCGGAGCCGCCGGATGAGAGTGAGGTGGCCGGCGCGCTCGCCGATGCCGACCTCGTGGTGGTCGAGAACCTCTGCACGATCCCGTTGAACCTGCCCGCGGCGCGAGTCGTGGCCACCGTGCTCGCAGGACGGCCGGCCCTGCTGCACCACCACGACCCTCCCTGGCAACGGGAGCGGTTCGCCCACATCACCGAACTGCCGCCCGACGACGGCGCCTGGCGACACGTCACGATCAACAAGCTGACCGCCCGGCAGATGGGCGACCGGGGAATCCGGGCCACGACCATCCGCAACCCGTTCGACGTGGACGCCGCACCCGGCGACCGAGCAGAAACCCGCCGGATGCTCGACGTCGCCGAGGACGAGTTGCTGGCGGCCCACCCTGTGCGAGCCATCGCCCGCAAGGACATCCCGCGAGCCGTGCGAGTCTGCGAGGACCTGGGCGCCACCTACTGGCTCACCGGCGCCACCGAGGAGGGCTACGAACCGGTCCTGGCCCGCGTGCGGGACGGCGCCGGTTGCCGCGTCCTCCACCGACCGGCACCGAGCGCCGCCGACATCTACGCCGCCGCCGATGTCGTGGTCTTCACCTCGACCTGGGAGGGATTCGGCAACCCCCCGGTGGAGGCAGCCGTCTGGGGCCGCCCCGCGGTCGTCAGCCGCTACCCGGTCGCCGAGGAACTCCGAGCCCTCGGATTCGGTTGGTTCGACCCCGAGAACCTCGACCCCCTCCGCGAGCACCTGGCCACAGGTGACGCCGAACTGCTCCAGCACAACCGCCAAGTCGTCGAGCAACACCTCTCGATGGAGGTCATCGGCAAGCAGATCGGCGACTTCCTGGCAGACATGGGCATCCAAGCCTGACCGGCGCCCAGTCCTGGATTCCGGCCTTCGCCGGAATGACAGAAGAACGAGGGTGGGGCACGCCGGGGGCCGGCGCGATTACGCGAGACGCGCCGCCGACGGCCACCGGCGGCCCCCGCTCGGGCCGGCCCCCGCCCGGACAGCCGCGTCCACTGGCGTCAAAGGGCGCGCCATTAGGCTGCCGCGCGTGGTGATCGTGGAGTCGGCAGGCGTGGTGAAGCGCTTCGGCTCCACGGTGGCACTCAGCGGTGTGGACGTCACCATCGGCGAGGGCGTGACCGGACTGCTGGGGGCCAACGGTGCCGGCAAGACGACGCTACTGACGCTGATTCTGGGGCTACGCAACCGCGACGAGGGGCGCCTCAGCGTGTTGGGCATTGACCCCGACACCGCAGGCCCCGACGTCCGCCAGCGGCTGGGGTTCGCCCCCGAGCACCATCAACTGCCCGGCGACATGACCGCCGCCGACCTGGTGGCGCACATCGCCCGCCTGCACGGGCTACCACGCGTCCACGCCACCCAGCGGGCAAGCGACACGCTGTGGGAGGTCGGCCTGGGCGAGGAGCGCTTCCGACCCATCGGCACCATGTCCACGGGGCAACTCCAACGGGTGAAGCTCGCGCAGGCGGTGGCGCATCACCCCGAACTGGTCATCCTCGACGAGCCCACCGACGGCCTCGACCCCATGCAGCGTGGCGACATGCTGGCACTCATCAGCCGGTTGGCCACCGAGCACGGCATCAACGTGCTCATCAGCTCGCACCATCTCACCGAGGTCGAGCGCGTCTGCACGAGCGTGGTGATGCTGGACGCCGGGCGGGTGGCACGCGCCGGGCGGGTCAGCGAGCTCACGGCGTCGGGAGCCGGTCTAGTCGTCGAGGTCTACGAGCGGGCCGCCGATCTCGCCGCGGCCCTGGGGGCGGCGGGATTCACGGCGCGCGCCGAAGGCGACGAGGTCGTGCGCGTGGCGGCGGCGAGCCCGGCCTCGGGCGGCGACTACGAGCTCCCCAACGCCGTGCGCGACGCGGTCGCCGACCTCGAACTGCGGCTGCGATCCGTTCTCGCCGAGCACAGGTCCCTGGCCGAGGTCTTCAGCGCCTGGCAATCCGAGCCCGGGGATCCCGCGGGCGGCGGATCGTGAGCGACTGGGCCGGCGGGCAGCAGGCACAGATCTTCGAGGGCGGCTTCCGTCCCTACACCGGTCCCCGGCTACCACCGCAGAATTCGTTCCGCTCGCTCTACACGTACTCGCTCGGCAGGATCCTCGGTCGCAAGCGCCGGTTCCGCAGCAAGCTGATCGGCCTGGCGTCGTTCTTCGTCGCCTGGATCAGGCCCGTCGTGCTGATCTTCCTGGCGACGCTCATCTCGGAGTTCGGCGATCTCGACTTCGACGTCGTGCGCGAGTACTACCCGGTGGCCGGCGTCGTGCTCTTCACCGTCCTCGCCACGCCCATGCTGTTGAACACGGACCGCTCCAGCGGGTTGCTGAGCCTGTACCTGGCGTCACCGCTCAGCCGCCGCCGCTATCTGAGCGCTCAGGCGTCCGCAGTGTTCACGCTGCTGTTCGCCATGGCGCTCGTGCCCCTGCTGGCACTCGGCGTCGTCTACACCGCGGTGGGGTCCGGACCGGGCCATGCCGGTGACTTCGTCATCTTCTGCCTGCGCAGCGTGGCGGGGGCCATCTCGCTGGCGCTGGTGCCCACGGCGCTTGGCGTCGCCATCTGCAGTCTCGTGCGGCGGGCCGGTCTGGCCATCGTGGTGACCGCCCTGTGCCTGCTGGTTCCCGCAGGAATCACCGCGCTGCTGATCGCACAGGCCGGCGTCGCGGTCGAAATTGGTGTCCTGGACCCGATGCGCCTGTCTCAGTCGCTCGCCAGGCGCTCGCAGGCCCTGCCGCTGAGCAGTGACTCGCCCGGGTCACTCGACGCCATGGCCACCTGGCTGGTGGTGCTCGCCAACCTCGCGTGGACGGCGGTGCTGAGCGGCGTCGCTCACTGGCGCTACGGACGCCTGGAGGTGGAACGGTGAGCAGCGCGCCACCCCGGGAGATCATGATCGAAGTCGAGCGCGTGACCAAGCGTTTCGGCGATCTGGTGGCCGTCTCGGACGTGTCGTTCCGGCTGGGCGCCGGTGTGACGGCCCTGCTCGGTCCCAACGGTGCCGGCAAGTCAACGATGCTGCGGATGCTGAGCGGGCTCGCCGCGCCCAGCGAGGGCACTGTGCGCGTCCTCGGCCACAACCCCCGCGACGACATCGGGTTGCGGCGGCAGATCGGCTTGGTGCCCCAGCAGGAGTCGCTGTTCGAGCACATGCGGCTGCGCGAGTTCGTGCGGTTCGCAGCGGACCTGTCGGGAATCCCGGACCCCGGAGCCGCCACCGAACGGGCGATCGGCACCGTGGGACTCGACCACAGCGATCGGCGCCGGCTGAACACCTACTCCAAGGGAATGCGCCAGCGCGCGAAATTGGCGTATGCCATCGTGACCGCGCCCGATCTGTTGTTCCTGGACGAGCCGCTGTCGGGTCTCGACCCGACCCAGCGCAACCTCATGATCGACCTGTTCCACCGCATCGGCGCAAGCGGGCGCTGCGTGCTGGTGTCCAGCCACGTTCTCGAAGAGGTGCAACGCCTGGGTGCCGACGTGCTGGTCATGGGCAAGGGACGCCTGCTGGCCGAAGGCGATTTCCGCCGCATCCGCGACCTCATGGACGACCGTCCGAGCCGCTTCCGCATCGGCACCGACGCCCCCCGGGCGCTCGCAGCCGGATTGATCGCCGAAGGGCTCGCCGTCGCGGTGGAGATCCACGAGCCGGGCGCTCTGACGGTAGCGACGGCCAGTGCCGGCCGCTTCGCCGCCGCAATCGCTCCGCTGGCCCGCGACCGGCAGGCGAGCCTCCACGAACTGCGGCCTCTGGACGCCGACCTCGAGTCGGTGTTCCGCTACCTGGTGGGGGGCTCGTGAGCCACGCCGCTCTGGTGTTCCGCTTCATGATCCAGAAGCTGCTGCGCGGCTGGGGCAGGATCGTCGTCCTGGTCGTGCTGGCAGCGCTGGCGATCGCCATCGCCATCGTGATGCGCTCCAGCGACGGCGGGGTGACGCCGGAGGACGGGGCGGCATTCCTGGTCTGGTACGGCCTCTCTATCGTCCTGCCGTTCGGCGCGCTCCTGGTGGCTTCGGAGGCTTTCGGCGATCTGCGCGACGAGCGCACGCTGGTGTACCTGTGGCTCCGACCCGTGCGTGCGTGGTCGGCCACGACCGGAGCCGCTGCCGCGTCCCTTGCGGTCACGTTCGCCCTGCTTGTGGTCCCCCTGATCGTGGCGGGGATCATCCTGGACGTGCCGATGGCGGCAGGCGCGACGCTGGCCGCCGTCGCCTACACGGGCGTGTTCCTGGCATTCGGGCTGGTCCTGTCGCGGCCGCTGCTGGCCGGACTGCTGGTGCTGCTGGTGTGGGAGAACGTCATCGGCTCGCTCAGCGCCGCCACGGCGCGCCTCACGATCCGCTCCTACGCCGCCAGCCTGGTGGTCAGCGAGGGCTGGGACGTGGGGACGCCGGTGGGACGATCGTTCGCAGCCTCCGTCGCCGTGCCCCTCGCGGTGGGGGCTGCGGGTCTGCTACTGACCATTTGGGGGTGGCGGCGAGCCGAAGTGCCCTAGCCGCCGGCGCCGGGAACCGAGCGGGCGGCTGCACCGGAGTCGGCTCGCAGGCCCGGCTAGTAGGCGCCGGGAACCGGTGGGCGGTCGCTCAGCCCACCACCGACGTGTCCGGCACGAGCGAACTCACCAGCCACTGGAATCGTTTCCAGCCGTCACCGGGGCCCAGATCCTCGCAGGCGTGACGGGCATCGGTGTCGGGAATCGCCTCGGCGCCGGGCGCCTTGACGTGCACCTCGGCGGCCCGCTCGGCCATCACGAACCAGCCCACCGCCTCGTCCACCGAAGCTCCCACGGTCAGCAGGCCGTGGCTGCGCAGGATGACGGCCCGGGTCTCACCGAGGGCCACGGCGATCCGCTTGCCGATGTCGACGCTGTCCACCGACACCTCGGTGCCGGGGTACACGCCGTGCTGCTCGAAGAACAGGCACGCCTCCTGGCAGATGGGCCGGAACGGCTGGCCCAGTGCGGCGAACGGGGTGCCGTACGGCGTGTGCGTGTGGGCAGCCGAGACGACGTCCGGGCGGGCATCGTGGATGGGGGCGTGGATGACATAGGCGGCGGGCATGTAGCCCGACTCGACGTCACCCTCGACGACGGAGCCGTCCGGAGCCACCATCACCAACTGGTCGACGGTCGCCGAGCCGAACGGCACCCCGTGGCCCAGCAGCCAGAAATGGTCGGTGCGCTCGGGATCCCGGGCGGTGATGTGCCCGTCGCCGGTGTGGCCCCAGCCGAGGGCGGCGAACACCCGGTAGCCGATCGCCACCCGGCGCTTGCGGAAAAGGCGCAGGTCCTCGGCCGAGTCGAAGTCGGGCTCACCGAGCAGCGGCTTGTGGTAGGAGAACATCGCATCACCTCCTCCAGCGGGGCCTCCGCAGACCCGGCCGTGACGTGAACAATCTAGTACCGGGCGCCGTTGGCCGAGCATCGCCGGCGGGACGCACGCCGGAGAGGGTCTAGCAGCAACTCGAATATTCCGATATCGCGAATGACCAGCTAGACGGGCACATCGGGCACAATTGTTGGCTATTCTGATTTTTGATCTTCGATGAGCAAAACGCAGGAAATGTGTCGGCAATGGCGCGCGTCGAGAGGGAGGAAAACATGACCATCCGAAGGACCGCTCTCATAGCGGCGACCGTCGCCGTCACGTTGCTGGCAGCAGCGTGCGGGGGAGACGCCGACGACACGGCCGCACCGCCCCCCGACACCGCGGCACCCACCGACGACACGGCCGCACCGCCCCCCGACACCGCGGCACCCACCGACGACACCGTCGAACTGTCGCAGGACGGAGGCCGCCTCGCCGACGTGCAGGCGCGGGGCGACGTCCGCTGCGGCGTGCGCGACGCCCTGCCCGGGTTCAACTCCTTGACCCCCGAGGGCGAACACGAGGGCTTCGACTCCGACTTCTGCCGGGTCATCGCCGCCGCCGTGCTCGGCGACGCCGGCGCCGTGGACTTCGTCGACCTCGCCACCTCCGACCGCTTCACCGCGCTGCAGTCCGGCGAGATCGACGTGCTGGTACGCAACACCACCTTCACTGCCAGCCGCGACGGCAAGGAAGGCGCCAACTTCGTCTACACCACGCTGTACGACGGCCAGGGCATGATGGTTCCGGCCTCGGCGGGCATCAGCAGTCTCGAGGACCTGGCCGACGCCAACATCTGCGTGTCGCAGGGCACCACCACCGAACTGAACCTCACCGACGTGATGCGGACGCGGGGAATCCCCTTCAACCCCGTGACGTTCGGCGAGTCCTCCGAGGCCCGCACCGGCTATACCGCCGGGCAGTGCGAGGCGTTCACCGGCGACAAGTCGTCCCTGGCGGTGTTCAAGTTCGAGATCGAGGACAGCGGCGGCGACGAGCAGTTCATCCTGCCCGAGACGCTCTCCAAGGAGCCGCTCGGCCCGGCGGTGCTCGACGGCGACACCGAGTGGGCGCAGGTCGTGCAGTGGGCCGTCATGGCCACCATCCAGGCGTGGGAGTTCGGCCTGGACTCCGACAACATCGCCTCGGCCACCGGCTCAAACCCGGCACTCGCAAGGTTCCTCGGCGAGGAGGGCTTCGATCCGGGCCTCGGCCTTCCCTCCGACTTCGCCGTCCAAGTCGTCTCGCAGGTCGGCAACTACGAGGAGATCTACAGGCAGCACCTCGAGCCGCTGGGCCTCCCGCTGGACGGGTCGGTCAACGACCTGTGGAGCAACGGCGGCCTGATCTACGTGCCGCCCTACCGGTAGACACCGCGCTGCGGGCCCTCAGCGGCCCGCACATCCGAACGCCCGCCCGGCCCTCCCCCGCGGAGAGCCCGGGCGGGCGTTCCGCCTTTTTCGGGGGGGGGGGGGGGGGGGCACGGGTCGGCTCGCGCCGGTCGCCACCGCCCTGACCCCCGCACGGTAACCGGGTACGCCGACGCCCTGTACTAGCTTCGGATCCGATGGCGCTGAGCAGCCGAGACGCTCCCTCGCCGGTTGTCGGCAGAGCGCCCACGCGGGTCGCCGGCAGCTGGTGGCGCCGGACGGGGTTCCTGTCGGCGCTCGGACAGGCGGCACTGGTCGCCGCCGTCTGCCTCGCCGGGTGGTGGCTGTACGGGAACCTCGTCGACAACCTCACCCGCACCCGCATCCCCACCAACTTCGACTTCCTCACCCAGCCCACCGGGTTCGCCATCCCGGAGAACTTCGGCTTCGACCCGAGCCTGCCCATCTGGCGGATGACCCTCATCGGCGTGCAGAACACGTTACTGGCCGGGCTGGTGGGGGTGGCGCTGGCCTCGATCGTGGGGCTGGTCGTGGGCATCGCCCGGCTCTCCAGCAACTGGCTCGTCGCCCGGATGGCGCAGGTCTTCGTGGAGGGGTTCCGCAACACGCCGCCGCTGGTCGTGATCGTCTTCTTCAGCTTCGCGGTGTTCAGCTTCGGCCCGCTGCCGGTCTTCCCCGAGGCCCTCGACCTGAAGCTGCCGGGCTCCGGCAGCAACTGGCTCGTGCTGTCCAAGAGCCGGATCGGGATCCCGAGTCTCTCCGCGGAGCGGCACGTGGGGCTGTTCTGGATCGTCGTGGCCTGCGGGGTCGTGGCGGCCGCCGGCGTGTGGATCTGGCGAAGCCGGCGGCACGTCCGGACGGGCGAGCCACACCACCGGATGTTCTGGGCGGTCGGCACCGTCGCCGTCGTGGTGATCGTGGTGTTCGTGTCACTCGGCGGTCCGTACGACTGGTCGTGGCCGGCCCGCTCCGAGAACGGCCGGCGGCTCGTGTCGGGATTCGGCACCAGCGCCGCCTACCTGTCGCTGACCCTGGCGCTGGCCCTCTATACGGCCAGCCACATCGCCGAGGTGGTCCGGGCCTCCATCCAGGCGGTGCCCAAGGGCCAGAGCGAGGCGGCCGGGGCGCTGGCGCTGTCGCCGTTCCAGCGCTACCGCCACGTGATCCTGCCCCAGGGGTTGCGCATCGCCGTCCCGCCCACCATCAACCAGTACCTCAACCTCATCAAGAACACCTCCCTCGGCACGGTCGTGGGCTATGCCGACATCACCAACCTCACCCGCACGTCCATCGGCAACGCCAACCCGGCGCCGCAGTCCATCGCCGTGCTCATGGGTGTCTACCTGGTGTTCTCGCTGACGATCTCGCTCCTGCTGAACATGTACAACCGCACCGTGCAACTCCGCGAACGATGACCGCCACCGTCCCGCCTCCCGACAGCAGCGACACCGGCGCCCGCCGCGGCGCGCCGCCGCGGCCCACCGCGGGCGTCTGGGCGCGGGAGAACCTGTTCAACAACAAGCACAACACCGTTCTGAGTTTGCTGCTGGGTGCCGGCGTGGCCGTGCTGGCCGCCTTCGGTGCCCGCTTCCTCTTCGTCACCGGTCAGTGGGAGCCGGTGCGCACGAATCTCACCCTGCTGATGATGGGCACGTTCCCGCGCGACGAGCAGTGGCGGGTGGTCGTGCAGGTCTACCTGCTGTGCGCGGCGACCGGACTGGCGTGGGGCGGTCTCACGGCCTCGGCGCGTGACCGCGCCCGCGACGCCGGCATGGCGTTCAGCCGAGCGGGCGTGCGCGACGGCGTGCGGCGCTGGTGGCCGGTCTTCGTGCTGCTGGCGGTGTTGCTGGGGATGACCCGCACCTGGCTGCCGCTCGGGTTCGTGGCCTCGGCGCTGGCGGTCGGCGTCGTGGCTCGCCGGTTGATGGAGGCGCTGGGCGAGGTCGGGCGGCGTCTCGCCTGGTTCGGTGCGGGTATCTGCGCGCTGGCCGGCTGGCAGGTGCTTTCCGGGACCGGTGGCATCGCCTGGTGGTGGGGCGGAGCGCTCGTCGCCACGGCGGTGATTCGCATCACTCGCAACGTGCGCACCGACGCCCGCTGGCAGCCCCTGGCGCGCCTGGCATTCATCGCCGGCGCCGTCGCCGTGGTCCGAGCGGTGTACAGCCGGTTCGATTTCACCGGCGTGGGCTGGGACGACTGGTCGGGCTTCCAGTTGAACCTCGTGGCCGCCGCCGCCTCGATCGTGCTGGCCTTCCCCGTGGGACTCGCGGCGGCGGTGGGGCGGCGCTCGAAGCTGCCGGCGGTGCGGCTCCTGTCCGTCGGCTACATCGAAGTGATCCGGGGCGTGCCGCTCATCACCCTGCTGTTCATGGGCGACCTGTTCCTCGGCTTCTTCTTGCCCACCGAGGATCCGCTCTCCAAGGTCACCCGGGCGATCGCCGTGATGACCCTGTTCACCGGCGCCTACCTCGCCGAGATCGTGCGCGGCGGCCTGCAGGCCGTGCCCCGCGGGCAGGTGGAGGCCGCCTGGGCCATCGGTCTGAGCGCCCCCCGCGTGCTGGGGTTGATCGTGCTGCCCCAGGCCCTGCGGGCGGTCATCCCCGCCCTAGTGGGGCAGTTCATCAACCTGTTCAAGGACAGCACACTGCTGTCGATCATCGCTCTCACCGAGATCCTGCGGATCCGCGAGAGCATCCACGGGCAGCGGGAGTTCCTCGTCGTGGGCATCGCCGAGACGCTGGTGTTCGTCGCCTTCGCGTTCTGGGCGCTGGCCTTCACGATGTCACGGGAGAGCCAGCGGCTCGAGCGCCGACTGGGGGTTGGAGAACGATGACCGAGACAGAAACACCAACCACGACGGGCCCCGATGCCCAGCCCATGGTGACCATCGAAGGGGTCGACAAGTACTTCGGCACATTCCAGGCGCTGCGTGACATCCACCTGTCCGTGGCCCGCCAGGAGGTCGTCGTCGTGCTGGGGCCATCGGGTTCGGGGAAGTCGACGCTGATCCGCTGCGTGAACCGGCTGGAACGCCACGACCGGGGACGGATCGCCGTTGACGGCATCGAACTGAGCAACGACGTGAAGACCATCCGCCACGTCCGGCGCCTAACCGGCATGGTGTTCCAGCAGTTCAACCTCTTCCCCCACCTGAGCGTGCTGGACAACATCACCCTCGCCCCCCGGCAAGTACGGCGCATGCCCCGCCACGAGGCCGAGGAGCTGGCCATGGAACTGCTGGAGCGAGTGAAAATCCCCGAGCAGGCCCGCAAGTATCCCGGCCAGCTCTCCGGTGGCCAGCAGCAGCGCGTCGCCATCGCCCGGTCGCTGGCCACCGAACCGAAGGTGATGATGTTCGACGAGCCCACCTCGGCGCTGGACCCCGAGATGATCAAGGAGGTCCTCGACGTGATGCAGGAGCTGGCCGGCACCGGCATGACCATGATCTGCGTCACCCACGAGATGGGCTTCGCCCGGGAGGTGGCCAGCCGGGTGGTGTTCATGGACGAGGGCGAGATCGTCGAGGTCGGCACCCCCGAGCACTTCTTCATCGCCCCCACCGAGGAACGCACCAGGCGCTTCTTGGAGCAGATCCTTTAGCCGCGTGGCGTTCGGGGCGCCGCTCCGCTCCTCCGCGCTTAGCGAGAGTCGTCGCGAATCGGCCCCCCGGCCGCTGACCGGACACGTCATCTGAGCGGCCAGGACCGGGGCAGAGGCTTCGGAGGCTGTGGAGTCTCACGCGACCCGTGTGGTCATACCGGGTTATACTGACATCGTGAAGGTCGCTGTGTCGATCCCCGACCCTCTCTTCCGGAGGGCGGAGCGCTTGGCCCGGCGCCGCAAGATGTCCCGCTCCCAGTTGTACGCGGTGGCGCTGGAGAGGCTCGTCGATCTTGAGGACGACGGCCAGATCACCCGCCGGCTCGACGCCGTGTACGGCGAGGAGGACTCCCAACTGGATGCCGGCCTGCTCGCCGCACAGGCCGAAGCCGTGCGCGAGCGGTGGTGATCGCGAGCGACGGGTGCTGCGACGCGGCGACATCCACTGGGCGAACCTGCGAGAACCGGTCGGATCCGAACCCGGCTACCGGCGCCCTGTCCTGATCGTCTCCGCGGACGCGTTCAACGACAGCAAGATCCACACCGTCGTCGTCGTGGTGATCACATCGAACCTGACTCTGGCGGACGCGCCGGGCAACGTGGACCTGCCCGCGGAAGACTCCGGGCTGGTTCGTGACTCGGTCCTGAACGTCTCGCAGGTAGTCACTCTCGACAAGACGTACCTGGGGGAGCGAGCCGGATGCCTCGACAGCGACACGATGCGCAGGGTGGAGGCAGGGTTGCGCCTCGTGCTTCAACTCGGCGCGGCGCCCGGCGGAGTTCCGACCACGCCCCCTTGAGAACGCCCGGGGATGCAGCGACAGCCCGAAACTCCGGTACAGGGGAGCCGTCACGTACTCCGCCTCCGCGAGAAGGTCATGATGTTCGACGAGCCCACCTCGGCGCAGGACCCCGAGATGATCAAGGAGGTCCTCGACGTGATGCAGGAGCTGGCCGGCACCGGCATCACCATGATCTGCGTCACCCACGAGATGGGCTTCGCCCGGGAGGTGGCCAGCCGGGTGGTGTTCATGGACGAGGGCGAGATCGTCGAGGTCGGCACCCCCGAGCACTTCTTCATCGACCCCACCGAGGAGCGCACCAAGCGCTTCCTGGAGCAGAACCTTTAGACCGAGCTGTGCACCGTGCAGGGCGTCGGTCCGGTCCGGGCCTCGTGGTTGCCCGGACCGCCGGTTAGGCGGTGCCCGCGCCTCGAGGAGCGGTCCGCCGCAGCGGAGCGGTCAGCCAGTTGACGATCTCCTCGTCGGTCACATGCGCAACGGCTGGCCGGCGACCGGCTCTGAGTGTGCCGGAGACACGCCGCCGCTCATGTCGTTGAAACGCCTCCTCGTTACGCAAGTCGCGGACCGGCCAGACGCGATCCACACACAGAATCTCCGCATCGCCAGTCCACTCCGGCGCGGCGTGCCCCAGTGCCGTCGCGACCGCGTACGTGTCACCCAGTGCCATGAAGTAGGCGAACTTGAGCCGCGCGGCACACCTCGGTGAAGTTCACGACACTCATGATCCGGCGCCCACCAAAGTCCGTCATCAACTCGATGATCGCCGAGGCCCCCGGCTCCGACCCCATGTAGTGCTCGACAATCGGCCAAGCGTCGAGGACGACGACGTCGCCGCCCATTACGGCTCGATACTCGATCCGACGGGCTTCGCTTGCGGAATCGGCATGTCCGACTCGGAGTAGCTGGCCTCGATGTCAGCCCTGCGGCTGCGTTCAAGAGCGTCACCCAGTTCGGGATACCGACCCCGATCACCGAGGAACTCCGCGAGCGCATCCTCGTAGCTGTCAGTGTCTGGAGGATCGCCGCCATCGAACACAGCCACAGTTTAGGCAAGCGGGGAGGGGCCATCGTCGGTCGGGTGGGGGCCGATAGCGTTTGCGGAATGAATCAGCCGGCCACCTCCCGTGTACCGGAGCGGCCGACTCTGGAGGGGCTGGAGGCTCGGTGGGGTGCCTGGTGGGAGGCGGAGGGGGTCTACCGGTTCGATCGTCGGCGGGGGCGGTCGGAGGTTTTCTCCATCGACACTCCGCCGCCGACCGTCAGTGGGGCTTTGCACGTCGGGCACGTCTTCAGCTACACGCAGACCGACTGTGTGGCCCGCTACCAGCGGATGCGGGGGCTGGAGGTGTTCTACCCGATGGGCTGGGACGACAACGGCCTGCCCACCGAGCGCCGGGTGCAGAACTTCTTCGGCGTGCGCTGCGACCCGTCGATGCCCCACGACGAGAACTTCGAACCGCCCGCCGATCCCGCCGAGCCCGTACCCATCGGCCGGCGGAACTTCATCGACCTGTGCCTGCAGCTCACCGCCACCGACGAGCAGGCGTTCGAGGACCTGTACCGGCGCCTCGGCGTGTCGGTGGACTGGGGCCTCACCTACACCACCATCGACGAGCGCTGCCGGCGGGTGTCGCAGCGGGCCTTCCTGCGCAACCTGGCTCGCGGCGAGGCCTACCAGGCCGAGGCCCCGTGCCTGTGGGACGTCACGTTCCGCACCGCCGTGGCGCAGGCCGAATTGGAGGACCGCCCGCGCCCGGGAGCGTTCCACCGTCTGGCCTTCGCCCGCAGCGACGGCAGCGGGGACGTGCTCATCGAGACCACGCGGCCGGAGATGCTGGCGGCCTGCGTGGCGCTCGTGGCACACCCCGACGACGACCGCTACCGGCCGCTGTTCGGCTCGACGGTGCGCGTGCCGCTGTTCGACACCGAGGTGCCGGTGCTGGCCCACGCCCTCGCCGAGCCCGCCAAGGGCACCGGCATCGCCATGGTCTGCACATTCGGAGACACCGTCGACGTGACCTGGTGGCGCGAGCTGGAACTGCCGGTGCGACCCATCATGGGACCCGACGGGCGGATGCTGCCCGAGCCTCCCGGCGCCCTGGACAGCGCCGGCGCCCGGGCCGCGTACGCCGAGATCGCCGGGCTCACCACCAACGGGGCGCGCCGGCGCATCGTCGAACTCCTCGAGCACTCCGGCGCACTCGTCGCCCCGCCGACGCCGACGGAGCACGCCGTGAAGTTCTTCGAGAAGGGCGACCGGCCGCTGGAGATCATCACCACCCGCCAGTGGTACCTGCGCAACGGCGGGCGCGACCTCGCCCTGCGCAAGGAGTTGCTGGAGCGCGGCGTCGAGTTGGCCTGGGTGCCGGAGTTCATGCGCACCCGCTACACCAACTGGGTGGAGGGCCTCAACGGTGACTGGCTGGTGAGCCGCCAGCGCTGGTTCGGCGTGCCGATCCCCGTGTGGTACCCCCTCGACGCCGACGGCAGCCCCCGGTACGACGAGGTGCTTGTGCCCGACGAAGGGGCGCTGCCCGTCGACCCCGCATCCGACGCACCCCCGGGCTTCGAGGAGTCCCAGCGGGGGCAGCCGGGCGGCTTCGTGGGGGATCCCGACGTGATGGACACGTGGGCCACGTCCTCGCTGACCCCGCAGATCGCCTGCGGCTGGGAGGAGGACCCGGACCTCTTCGCCCGCACGTTTCCGATGGACGTGCGCCCGC
The DNA here is from genome assembly GCA_963668565.2 of Acidimicrobiales bacterium. Classification (GTDB taxonomy): domain Bacteria; phylum Actinomycetota; class Acidimicrobiia; order Acidimicrobiales; family CATQHL01; genus VXNF01. The sequence continues at coordinate 1,163,945 of CAXXMX010000010.1, read as the reverse complement.
AGGCGCACGAGATCATCCGCACCTGGTTGTTCTCGACGACGGTGCGCAGTCACCTCGAGCACGACTCGCTCCCCTGGCGGGGGGCGGCCATCTCGGGCTGGGTGCTGGATCCGGACCGCAAGAAGATGTCCAAATCGAAGGGCAACGTCATCACGCCGATCGGGCTGCTGGAGACCTACGGCGCCGACGCGGTGCGCTACTGGGCGGCCAGCGGGCGCCCCGGTACCGACACCGCCTTCGACGAGTCACAGATCAAGGTGGGGCGGCGACTGGGCATCAAGATCCTCAACGCCGCCCGCTTCGTGCTGGGCCTGGCCGGAGCGACCGATGACGGCGAGCGCGCCGCAACCGGCGCCGGTGCCATCACCGAGCCGATCGACAGGGCGCTCCTCGCCGGGCTCGGCGACCTGCTCGACGCGGCCACCGAGGCCTTCGAGGCCTTCGACTACGCACGGGCGCTGGAACGCACCGAGCGGTTCTTCTGGGACTTCACCGACAACTACGTGGAACTCGTGAAGAACCGGGCGTACCGCGACAGCGACGCCGGGGCCAGTGCCCGGGCATGCCTGCAGATGGCGCTCAGCGCGCAGTTGCGGCTGTTCGCACCGTTCCTGCCATTCGCCTGCGAGGAGGCGTGGTCGTGGTGGCAGCAGGGCTCGATCCACCGGGCGCCCTGGCCCCGGCGGGCCGAGCTGACCGGCACCGGTGACCCGGCGGTCCTGGCGGCAGCGGCGGAGGTGCTGGGCCGGGTGCGACGGGCCAAGAGCGAGGCGCGCCGGAAGCTGCGGACCCCCGTCACCCAGGCGCACGTGCAGGCATCACCCGAGTTCCTGGCAGCACTGGGTGCTGGCACCGCGGACCTGTGCGATGCCGGCAACATCGCCGACCTGGTGCTCAGCGTCGAGGCCGGCGACGGCGGGCCGACGGTCGACGTCAAGCTCGCAGCCGAGTAGCGACCCCGGCACCGTCATTCCGGCGGAGGCCGGAATCCATTGTCCAGCGGTTCGAGCCGAGGTGCCGCTCGATGGCGCGGCAGCCCTCGATCCGGCTCAGTCGTCGGCGGCGTCGGAGACGACCGCCCTGTGGCGGGGCGGCTCCACGATCTCGATGCTGGCGGGATCCGGCGCCTCGGCCAGTTGGTGGCGGCCCTGGTCGCGCACCCAGACCGTCTGCTGCGGGAAGGGGATCTCGATGCCGGCCACATCGAAGGCCTCCTTGATGCGCAGACGCAACTCCCGCTCCACCTTCCACTGCACCGACGGCTCGGTCTTGACCACCAGCCGGATGGCGATGCCACTCGCTCCGAGACTCTGGATGCCCCACACCTCGGGCATCTCCATCAACTCGTCGCCACCCCATTCGGGGTCGTCCCACATCTCGTTGGCGACGCGCTGGATGACCCCCTCGGCGAAGCGCAGATCGGTGTCGTAGGAGACCTCGATGTCCAGCAAGGCCCGCGACCAGAGCTGGGAGAAGTTGCCCACCCGGCTGATCTCCCCGTTCGGGACGTGCCAGACGGTTCCCTTCACGTCACGGATCGTGGTCGTGCGGAGCGAAACCGCCTCGACGGTCCCGGTCACGGGGCCCACGTCGATCACGTCGCCCACGCCGAACTGGTCCTCGATGAGCATGAACAGCCCGGACATGAAGTCCCTGACGATGGTCTGCGAACCGAAGCCGACGGCCACGCCGACGATGCCGGCGCCCGCAAGCAGCGGCCCGATATTGATGTCGAACACCCCGAGCATCATCAGGCCGGCCACGCCCCAGGCGACTGCGGAGATGATGCTGGAGAGCACCGACGTGAGCGTGTTGGCCCGAGCCTGCGAGCGCTTGCCCTCGTCCTGGTCGCCCATGAGCAGCGCCGGCCCCTGCGCCCGCAGGCGCGCCAGACGCGTGCTCGTGCTCGTGGCCATGACGCGGTCGGCCAGCGAGCGCACCCCGCGGCGCGCCAGGCGGCTCACGATCAACGCCCCCAGCGCGATCAGCACCACCTTCAGGGGCTTCTCCACCACCCATTCGGTGGCCGTCGCCAGGAACTCGTTGTCGGTCCGGTCGAACACCCAGCGGCAGGTCTGGGCCGGGTCGAGACCGCAGGCATCGGTCAGCCTTGCTGCCTCGTCGTCGGCCTGAGCCACCTGGGCCAGTTGCGCAGCAATGCTCATGGCAGCACTCCTCGAGGTGGGCGGGGCAACCTCGCCGCGGCGCCCCGATCAAATGCTTCGAACGGACACCCTAGGAGACTGCTGAGTAATGGCCATTTCGCCAGCCCCGCAAGTCCCTGACCTGGGCTTTCGTAATTGAGAATCGGGCCATTCGGGGATTACTCAGCACACTCCTAGGAGGGCGCCAAGTGGTTCCGCGGCGCAACTGCGACGTTCCGGCGCACTCGACGGAGTTCCCCGAAGATGCCGCCTGTCGCCCGAACCCGATCCGAGACGGGGGCCGGTTCCCAGAACACAGGGGCCGGTTCCCAGAACGTCGTCTCCGACCCGACCATGAGCCCGCCGGCAGCCGAGCGGCACAGCGGCGTCCGTCGTTCTGCGGCGCGGCGCCTTAGAGCCGCACGTACGAGCTTCATCATCTAGAATCCTCTTGTGGGCGAGCTTATTGAACGGATAGACGGCGAATTGCAGGTATCCCAGGGGGGGCCGCTGTACCGGATCGGGCACGCGGCCGAGCTACTCGGCGTCTCGGTCGACACCGTGCGGCGCTGGGCGGACGACGGTCAACTGGCGATCGTGCGCACCGCAGGGGGCCAGCGGCTGGTGTCCGGCGCTGATCTGGCCCGCCTGGCCACCGAGCGGGCCGACAAGCCGGGCGAGAGCCGCGCTCGCACCTCGGCGAGGAACCGGTTCGGTGGACTCGTCACACGGGTCGTCGCGGACGACGTCATGGCCCAGGTGGAGATCCAGGCGGGGCCGTATCGCGTCGTCTCGCTCATGACCCGCGAGGCCGCGGAGGACATGGGCCTGGCACCGGGCGTGGAGGCCGTCGCCGTCGTCAAGTCCACCAACGTCGTCGTCGAGCGCCCCCGGCGGTGAACGTCCCGTGCACGAGCCACCGGATGTCGCGCGCCGAGCGCGTCGCCGGCGTCTGTCACACCGCAACTACTCGCCCGCCCACCGCCGGGTCGGGGGACGGTCCGCGCCGCTCGGCGTCGTGCCCGTCGGGCGTGCGCCTGGCGGCCGTCCTGGCGGCCTGCGGGGCGGTGCTGGCGACGCTGAGCGCCTGCGGTGGCGGCGGAGATGGCAGCGAAGGCGGGCGCCGCGGCGTCACGGTCTTTGCCGCCGCGTCGCTGACCGATGTGTTCGGCGACATCGCCGCCGCCTTCGAGGAAGCCCACCCCGGCATCGACGTGACACTGCAGTTCGCCGGCAGCAGCCGGCTCGCCACCCAGATCAACGCCGGCGCTCCCGCCGACGTGTTCGCCGCAGCCGACGAGCGGACAGCGGAACAGGTGGACGCCCGGCAGGTCACGACCTTCGCCCGCAACCGCCTGGCGATCGTCACGCCGCCGGACAATCCCGCCGGCGTGAGCAGCCTTGCCTCGCTGACCCGCAGCGACGTGCTGCTGGCCCTCTGCGCCCCTGAGGTGCCGTGCGGCGCGCTGGCGGAGAAGGTCGGCGGGCCCGACCTCACCGCAGCGGCCGACACACGGGAGCCCAACGCGCGCGGCGTGCTCACGAAGGTGCTGCTGGGCGAGGTGGACGCCGGTGTGGTGTACGCCACCGACCTACTTTCCGCCGGCGACGCCGTCATCGGCACCGTCATCGACCACCCCGCCAGAACGTCCTACCCGCTCGTGCTGCTCAGCGACAGCCCTGAGGCGGGCGCATTCGTCGACTTCGTGCTCTCGCCGCGGGCACAGGAACTGCTCGCCGCGGCCGGGTTCGAGACGCCGTGAGCGCAACCCTCCCCGAGGTTCCCGACCGCGCCCCGGGCGGCGACCGGGCGCTGCGGGATCCGCCCGGCAGGACGCAGCGGCGCAGGGAGTTGCGCCAGCGCCCGGTCGGCGGGCTCTGGCTGCCGGCCGGCGTGGCACTGGCGCTCCTGGTGGTCCCGACCGTCGGCCTGCTGCAACGGGCTCCGTGGAGCGAACTGCCGTCGCTGCTCGGCTCGGGGCGCCTGCGCGACGCTCTCGTGCTGTCCGCGATCACCAGCGCGGCAGCGGCGGGCGCGTCCGTCGTGCTGGGGATGCCGCTGGCCCTGGCACTGTCGCGCTGCGGGCCGTCGCTGCGCCGGGTGATGCGGGCCGCCGTCCTGCTGCCGATGGTGCTGCCGCCGGTGGTGGGCGGCACCGCCCTGCTGTTCGCACTCGGGCGCCGGGGCCTCGTGGGCCTGTGGCTGGACCGCTGGTTCGGCTGGTCGCTGCCGTTCAGCACCGCCGGCGTGGTCGTTGCCGCCACGTTCGTGGCCATGCCGTTCTTCGTGGTGACCGCCGAGGCGGCGCTGCGCAGCGCTGACGCGGGCCTCGTCGAGGCGGCCCGCACCCTGGGCGCCCGCAGATCGGTGGCCTTCCGGCGCGTCACCCTGCCGCTGATCGCCCCATCGCTGGCGGCGGGTGCGGCACTGGCCTGGGCGCGCGCCCTCGGCGAGTTCGGCGCCACGATCACCTTCGCCGGGAACCTGCGGGGCCGCACGCAGACACTCCCGCTCGCCACATTCGAAGCCCTGGAGTCCGGACGCCCCGGCGAGGCCGTGGCGTTCAGCGTCATCCTGCTGGCCGTCTCCGTCGCCGTGCTGCTCGCACTCCGCGACCGCTGGCTGAGCCGATGAGGCGACCGATCGGTTGGCGCCGCGGTCGGGGTGAGGCGGGTGCCCGGGCGGCGCTGCCGGTGGGGGAGAACGGTGGCATCTCAGCCGACGTGCGGGTGTACCTAGGCGACTTCACCCTCGACGTCCACTTGGAGGTCCCCGCCGGCGGGATCACCGCCGTCATGGGACCCAACGGCTCGGGCAAGACGACGCTGCTTCGCTGCCTGGCGGGCCTGGAGGCCACCGAGGCTGGTCGCATCAGCCTGGCGGGACGGCTCGTGGACGACCCGGTCGAAGGGGTCTGGATTCCTCCCGAGTGGCGTGGCGTCGGGTACGCCTACCAGGACGTTCGGCTGTTCGGCCACCTCAGCGCCCAGGACAACGTGGCGTTCGGCCCGCGCTGCCGCGGCGCCGGACGGGGCGCCGCCCGCCGCAGCGCGCTCGCGGGCCTCGAAGCGGTGGAGATGGCCGGTGCCGCGCGGACCAAGCCGGCAGAACTCTCGGGCGGGCAGGCGCAGCGCGTGGCGCTCGCACGGGCGCTCGCCGGGGCTCCGCCGGTGCTGCTGCTGGACGAGCCGTTCTCCGCCACCGACGCCGACGTGCGGCCCGCCCTGCGCCGGCAGATCCACGCCGCCGGCGCCACCGTCGTACTCGTCACCCACGACCCCAAAGACGCCGAGGACCTGGCCGACGAGGTGCTCTTCCTCGACGCCGGCCGCGCCGCCGACCGCGCCACAGGCTGAGGCGGCTCCAGGAGGCCGTCGGCCGCGCCACGGTCTGAGGCGGCGCCGCGAGGTCGCCGGCCACGCCACGGTCTCAGGCGCCAGGAGGTCGCCGATCTGATGCTCTTACGGCTCGAGCGATCCGGCTGTGGGACTGATCGTGACGATGCGGCGACCCGCCCACCTCAGCGCCTGCTCGACCGATCCGGCTGTGGGGTTGATGCTCCGCCGGACGGCCAGAGTGCGATCAGGCCTCAAGGTCAGCGTCTCGCCGGCGAGCGGTCGTCCAGGTCGAGAACTCGATGGCGGAGTCTGCCGACCCTCAGCAATCGAAAAGATATTTCCCTGATGACACGAACAGGTGTTGCGTCTGTCACCGGGGTTGTGTAGAGTACGGGTACCGGTCACTGACCCCTGCTGCTGTGGGGGTCGAGCTTCCCCAACCGGCTCGTCGGCCCCGCCGACCCGAACCCGACAACGACGCGTTCCCCGGGGGAGCCACCGATGACCGACCTGAACCTCTTCTCGGACCCCACCACACCGGCTGCCGCGGCCGGTCCTGGTTCTGCCGTTTCGCCGGGCGCCGGCGAGCCCTCGTCGGTGTATCTGTTGGGGTTGTTGGATGCGCTGGTGTCGGGGTTGCGGTCTTTGGGCGGGGAGCGCCTGGAGGAGCGTCTGGTGCTGGTGGGGCGCTGCGAGGCCCGGCTGGCGGGCGTGCGGACCGAGACGGTCGCCGCGCTGGCGGGCCGTGATGGTGAGGCGCGCGCGGCGGAGGTGCTGCGGGGTGACTTGAAGCAGTCGCGGGGCGGCGCCAAGCGGGAGGTGCAGTTCGCCGGGCGGCTCGCTGATCTGCCGGGCACCGCCGAAGCGCTCGCCGCGGGGACCATCACCCCTCAGCACGCTCGGGCGATCGCGGATGCCTCTGCGCACACGCCGGTCGACGAGGCCGAACTGCTGGCCGCCGCCGAGAAGGAACCCGCCGATGTGTTCGGTCACACGGTCCGGGATCACGTGAACGAGCGTTCCGCCGGCGAGGACCTCGAGGAGCGGCGGCGCCGCCAGCGCGCCCAGCGCGAGGCGAACATCAAGCAGCAATCCGACGGCATGTACAAGCTGTTCGGCACGTTCGATCCCGTCGCCGGTGCTCGCATCGAAATCGCGCTCGCGGCGATGGCCAACAAGGTCTGGCACGCCGAAGACGCCCGCAACCGTGCGACGCCCGCCCAGCGGTACGCGGATGCGCTCGAAGCGCTCATCACCCGCCAAGGCGCCGGGAAACCCCAACGCGCCACGCTGGTGATCGTCGCCGACTACGACCTCGTCGCCGGGCAGTTACGCGATGCCCGCCTGATCGACGGCACCCCCCTGGCACCCAGCGAACTCCTCCGCCTGGCCCTCGACGCCAACATCCTTCCGGCCCTGTTCGACACGAAGGGCCAGCCCCTCTGGTTGGGCCACAAGTACCGCCACGCCAACACGGCGCAGCGCATCGCCCTCGCCGTCCGAGACGGGGGCTGCGCCGTCTGCGCTGCCTCCAACAGCTTCTGCCAAGCCCACCACGTGATCCACTGGGAGAACGGAGGGCCCACCGACATCGACAATCTCTGCCTGCTCTGCGGTGACTGCCACCACAAGCAGATCCACGAACTCGGCGCCCAACTTACCCGCGGCCCCGACGGCAAGTTCAGCCTCGAACCCCCACCCAACCGACCACCGCCCACGGCCCGCAACGGCAAAGCCCACACGAGCAAACGCGGCCCGTCGGGCCACCCAACCAGCACTGCCGGAGCGTGCGGCACCGTCAATCAACCCCTCCGACGCTGACAACAGCACCGCACGAACCGCCAATAGCCGAGGCGGGGACGCAACGGCGCCGGCGCGATTTCGCCAGACGCGCCGCCGACGGCCACCGAATCGGCGGCCCCGCCGGACACCCCCCACCGACAGCACCGCCCCCCGACCCCCACGCCGGGCGCACGCGCCGCCCGGACCGCCGCCGGCGCCGACGTCCCACCGACCGAGCAACCCTGAACTGGGACTCCGCCAAGCGCACGCCGGTCGCCCCGCGAGAACCGTCCGAAACGCCGCAGCGCCCGAGCGGCAGGATCGCCGCACGTCTGAGCAGCGCATATTCGTTCTGACGCGACGTCAATTTGCCTCCGGGCGTTCGGACAAATTACAATCGTGCAACTACACGTAGGTAGTTCCAGAGGCGGGCAAGAATCATTCTCCGGGCCCTGGCACGGATCGAGCGAGCGGAGGCAGCGGCGTGACCGTCGTCGAGCACCCAAATAAGCACAATGCCAAAGAGTTGGCCAGCGCGCCGGCCAACGGCCGCATCGCCCACCTGGCCGCTGATCCCGGTCCTCCCGAGGCTCGCCCGCTCAACTCGCCGATGCGGGTACGCAAGCGCGACGGCAGCCTCGAGCCGGTCGACGTCACCAAGATCGTCCGCCGGGTCGAGCGCTGCAGCGACGAACTCGAGGGCGTGGACTGCATGCGGGTCGCCACGCGCACCATCAGCGGCCTCTGCGACGGGGCCACCACTGTGGAACTCGACGAGTTGGCCATCCGCACCGCCGCGGCACTGATCTGCGAGGAACCCAACTACTCGCGACTCGCCGCCCGCCTGCTCGCCACCTACACCGAGGAGGAGGTCCGCAACCAGCGGATCGGCACCTTCTCGCAGTCGATCGCAGCCGGCCGGCTGCTCGGGCTCATCGGCGACGAGGCCGCCGACTTCGTCGAGACCCACGCTGCCGCCCTCAACGAGGCCATCGACAACGACCGCACCGACCTGTTCGAGTTCTCCGGCCTGCGCACGGTCTACGACCGCTACCTGCTGCGCCATCCCGAGACCCGCAAGGCCGTCGAGACCCCGCAGTACTTCCTGATGCGGGTGGCCTGCGGGCTGTCCACCGACCCGGACGAGGCCATCGACTTCTACCGGCTCATCTCGTCCCTCGAGTACCTGCCGTCGAGCCCGACGCTGTTCAACTCCGGCACCACGCACCCGCAGATGTCATCGTGCTACCTGCTGGACTCGCCGGCCGACGACCTCGAGGCCATCTACAACCGCTACACCGACGTCGCCAAGCTCTCCAAGTACGCCGGCGGCATCGGCCTGTCCTACAGCCGGATCCGCAGCCGCGGCTCGCTCATCCAGGGCACCAACGGCCTCTCCAACGGCATCGTGCCGTGGCTCAAGACGCTCGACAGCTCGGTGTCGGCGGTCAACCAGGGCGGGCGCCGCAAGGGGGCCTGCTGCGTCTACCTCGAGACCTGGCACGCCGACATCGACGAATTCCTGGAGATGCGGGAGAACACCGGCGACGAGTCCCGGCGCACGTACAACCTGAACATCGCCAACTGGGTTCCCGACCTGTTCATGCAGCGCGTCGAGAACGACTGGCAGTGGTCGCTGTTCGACCCCAAGAAGGTTCCCCACCTCACCGACCTCTACGGCGCCGCTTTCGAGCGGGCCTACGTGGAGGCGGAGGAGGCGGGCCTGTTCGAGCGACAGCTCCCGGCCCGGCACCTCTACAGCAAGATGATGCGCACCCTGGCCCAGACCGGCAACGGCTGGATGACCTTCAAGGACACCTCGAACCGGAAGTGCAACCAGACGGGCGCCGACGGCCGGGTGGTGCACCTCTCCAACCTGTGCACCGAGATCCTCGAAGTGACCAGCGCCGATGAGACGGCGGTCTGCAACCTGGGCTCGGTGAACGTCGGACGCCTCGTGCGCGACGGCGCCTTCGACTTCCAGCGACTCGGCGACGTGGTGCAGACCGCGGTGCGGTACCTCGACCGGGTGATCGACATCAACTTCTACCCAACCAAGGCCGCGGAGTCCTCCAACATGGTGTGGCGTCCGGTGGGGCTCGGCCTCATGGGCCTGCAGGACGTGTTCTTCAAGCTCCGGCTGCCGTTCGACAGCGACGAGGCGCGGGAACTCTCGCGGCGCATCTCCGAGGAGATCTACTACTGGGCACTGTCCACGTCGGTCGACCTGGCCAAGGAGTTCGGCGCGCACCCGAACTTCGCCGAGACCCGCGCCGCCGCCGGGAAGCTGCAGATGGACCTCTGGGGCGTCGGCGTCACCGACGAGGCCCGCTGGGACGATCTGCGGGAGCGCATCGCCGCCCACGGACTGCGCAACTCGCTGCTTGTCGCCATCGCGCCCACCGCCACCATCGCCTCCATCGCCGGCTGCTACGAGTGCATCGAGCCGCAGGTCTCCAACCTGTTCAAGCGCGAGACGCTCTCGGGGGAGTTCCTGCAGATCAACCACTACCTGGTGCGCGACCTGCAAGCCCGGGGGATGTGGACCGGAGGGATGCTGGAGTCGCTCAAGCGGTCTCAGGGCTCGCTGGCCAACATCACCGGCATTCCCGAGGAGATGAAGCGGCTCTACCGCACCGCCTGGGAACTTCCGCAACGGGCTCTCGTCGACCTCGCCGCCGAGCGGGGCGCCTTCATCGACCAGAGCCAGTCGCTGAACCTGTTCATGGAGACGCCCACCATCGGGAAGCTCTCGTCGATGTACGCCTACGCCTGGCGCAAGGGCCTGAAGACCACCTACTACCTGCGCTCTCGCCCGGCCACGCGCATCAATCAGGCCACGCTCAGCAACGGCAACGGCGCCACGGCGGTGACCTGCTCGCTGGAGAACCCCGAGACCTGCGAGGCCTGCGACTAGCAAGGAATGGTTCCCACCACGGGTCCGCCAGGATCATGGCGGATTCACTTCTTCCAGCGCCATCCGTCCGACGATCCAGATGAGTCGGTGCCGGCATTGGACTTCTTCGACGGCCGGAACCACCGGCTCTTCTGCCTGCTTGTCCGGAATGCCGCCGACCTGCGGGGATCGTCGATCGTCTGCCTCGGGGGCCTCTCGAAACCTCGACACCAGGCAGCCGAGGCGCGGGACTACGCGCGCATTCGGTCGTATCGCGGAGAGTTCGAGCGGCATCGCCGCGTCTTCAACTGACGCGGCTCGCTTCGAGAGGTTCGGCGGCTAACTCAAGTTCGAGCGCCTCTGCCAGCGCCACGAGCGTCGCCAGCGTTGGGTTAGGGCGCTCGGCCGAGAACAGGCGGCGGATCACCTCGGGACGAAGGTTCGCCCTGCGAGCAAGCTCGGCCTTGCTCAATTCGAGGCTGCACCGACGCTGGTCGAGCATGCGGATGATCGAGTCGATCTGATCGATGCGTCGGCGCGCTGCGACATACGCGTGCAGGTACTCCGGATCCTCACGTCGACCCGCTAGGTAGCGCTCCGCCCCGGTCCGTACTTCATCGATGGGCACAACTATAGACAGAGCGTGACACAAAAGTTACACCCAGGCACCGCCCCCGCCATTCGCGATGGATCCGCCCACGACCAGGTCTGACGACCGGGGAGACTCTCCCTGGCCGGATGGATTGCCGACCGCGCCGCAGTCCGAAGCCTGGCACGAATATGGACGGACAGTAGCTCGGCACCCTCGGGCGCGTCATCAGCATGACCGAGGCGCAGTGCCCGCGCCCGGCAGGATCAGCGTCACCGTCGGGATCACCTGACACCGTTTCGCGGCCAGCGTGACGATTTCCCAGTTCAGACCGAAGCGGCTCTTGAAGCCGTCAAATTGCACGGATCAAATTACAGGGTTATTCTTTCGCTATTGTAATTCAGGTCGCCGAATCGTCGGCTCGAACCGTCGCAGCGGTTTGTCCGCTCGCAGACACAAATCTGCGAGGCCTGCGACTAGCGGCCCTATGAACGAAAGGAACCCGACGTGACCATCCTCCAGTTTCCTGTTCCCGACCACGGGGCACAGCCGGCGTCGGCGCCGGATCCGGGGGGCGCGCCGGGGCAACGGGCGAACCTGCTGGACCCGGGTTTCGAGTTGACGCTGCGACCCATGCGCTACCCGGTCTTCTTCGACATGTTCCGCGACGGCATCAAGAACACCTGGACGGTGGACGAGGTGGACTTCTCCGACGACATCGTCGACCTGGACCGCAAGTTGATGGCCTCGGAGAAGCACCTGGTGCAGCGGCTGGTGGCCTTCTTCGCCACCGGCGACTCGATCGTGGCCAACAACCTCGTGCTGAACCTGTACAAGCACATCAACGCCCCCGAGGCGCGCCTGTACCTGTCGCGGCAGCTCTACGAGGAGGCGCTGCACGTGCAGTTCTACCTCACGCTGCTGGACAACTACATGCCTGATCACGCCGAGCGCAACGCCGCCTTCGCCGCCGTCGAAAACATTCCCTCGATCCGGCGCAAGGCCGAGTTCTGCTTCCGCTGGATGGGCTCCATCGACAAGCTCGACCGGCTGGAGACCGAAGCCGACCGGCGCCAGTTCCTGCTGAACCTCATCTGCTTCGCCACGTGCATCGAGGGTCTGTTCTTCTTCGCCGCCTTCGCCTACGTGTACTTCCTGCGTTCCAAGGGGCTGCTAAACGGGCTCGCCTCCGGCACCAACTGGGTGTTCCGCGACGAGAGCTGCCACATGAACTTCGCCCTCGAGGTGGTGCGCATCGTGCGGGAGGAGCAGCCCGAGCTGTTCGACGACGAGCTGGCAATGGAGATCGGCGAGATGATGGCCGAGGCCGTGGAGTGCGAGCACCAGTTCGCCGAGGACCTACTCGGCGAGGGCGTGCCGGGCATGTCGGTGGCCGAGACACGCCAGTACCTCGAGTACGTCGCCGACCAGCGGCTGGCGCAGCTCGGCCTGCCGGCCCGCTACGGCGCCCGTAACCCGTTCTCGTTCATGGAACTACAGGACGTGCAGGAGTTGACGAACTTCTTCGAGCGCACCGTCTCGGCGTACCAGACGGGCGTCGAAGGTGCCGTGGCCTTCGACGAGGACTTCTAGAACCCACAGATCCAGATCCCACGGATCCGGATCCAACAGATCGCCTCTCTCCCCAAGAGGCACCTCGGCCGGGCCGGCGCCCACCCCCGCCGGCCCGGCCCTCTTTTCTGGGCTTCTAGACGAGCCCGATTCCCTACCCATTTTGACTATCCGCATCACTAATTCTCCATGAAGGGAGGTGTTATGAGTACGAAGAAACGACTTTGCAAGATTCGCCAACGTCAATACCGAAGGAGCGATGTTCGCCCCAAGTGTCTGCGCTGGCCTGCGCAGTATCGAGATGCCAGGTGAACCCGGATTAGCGAACTATTGGTGAGCGGCGGCGAGGAGTTGGGCTGCGGCTCGGGCGGGTTGGAGCCGGCCGGCGTGGACCTGTTCTGTGAGGTCGGCGAGGGCGGCCTGCACGTCGGGGTTACTGCGCAGGGTGGCCATGAACTGCTGCTCGGTGAGGTGCCACATCCAGCGGACCCGTTGCTCGCCGCGGCGCTCGCTCCAGCGATCGGCCTGCCGAAGCACCTTGGCGTGGGCCTGCACCCGTGCCCAGAGATCCTCAAGGCCCGTGCCCTCGATTGCGCTGGCGGCCAGCACCGGGGGCTCCCAGCCGGATTCGCCGGAGTGCGCGGGATGCAGCAGGCGCAGGGCAGCGGAGTAGTCGGCGACCGAGCGGCGGGCGGCGGCCGCCAGATCGCCGTCGGCCTTGTTGACCACCAGGATGTCGGTCACCTCGAACAGGCCTCGTTTGATGCCCTGCAGCTCGTCTCCGCCGGCAGGTGTCGTGACAGCCAGCACCGTGTCGCAGATGTCGGCGACGCCCGCTTCGGACTGGCCGACGCCGACGGTCTCGATGAACACCACGTCGAAGCCGGCGGCCTCGACCACCTCGACGGCCTCCAGGGTGGCGCCGGTTATGCCACCCAGCGCCCCGCCGGAGGGTGACGGGCGCACGAACGCCGCCGGGATGCCGGCCAGACGCGCCATCCGGGTCTTGTCCCCCAGGATCGAGCCGCCGCTGACGGCGCTGGAGGGGTCCACGGCCAGGACCGCCACCCGGTGGCCCTGCTCGCAGAGACGGGTGCCCAGGGCGTCGATGAGGGTGCTCTTGCCGGCGCCGGGCGGACCGGTGACACCCACGCGGTGAGCACCGGCCGCATGGGGGGCGAGCAGCTCGAGTACTTCGGTGGCGGCGGCGCGATCGGCGGGCAGCGTGCTCTCGACCAGTGTCACGGTGCGGGCCAGCCACGTGCGATCGCCGGCCAGCACGCCGTCGACGTAGTCCTCCGCCTGCGGGGGCTCGGAGTAGCCCGGCGTCTTCACGCCTGCCGTGCGGTCAGGGCGTCAAGCAGCTCGCCGGCGGCGTCGGTGAGTGACGTCCCCGGGCCGAACACCGCAGCGGCGCCGGCCTCGAACAGCACCGGGCGGTCGCGCTTGGGGATCACGCCGCCCACGACGACCATGATGTCGGCCCGACCGAGCGCGGCCAGTTCAGAGATCAGCTCCGGAATGTGCGTGAGGTGACCGGCGGTCAGCGACGACACCCCCACGATGTGCACGTCGTTCTCGACGGCTTGGCGGGCCACCTCGGCGGGGGTCTGGAACAGCGGCCCGATGTCGATGTCGAAGCCCAGGTCGGCGTAGCCGCTGGCGACCACCTTCTGGCCCCGGTCGTGGCCGTCCTGGCCGATCTTCGCCACGAGGATGCGCGGCCGCCGACCGTGCCGGCCCGCCATCTCCTCGATCCGGCGACGCACGGCCGCCACGGACTCGGCGGCGCCGGCGGCCTGGCTGTACACACCGGAAATCGTACGGACTTCGGCGACGTGGCGTCCCCATGCCCGCTCCAGGGCATCGCTGATCTCACCCACGGTTGCCCAAGACCGGGCGGCCTGCACCGACAGGTCCAGCAGGTTCCCCGCTCCGGTTGCCGCGCATCGCGTCAGGGCAGCGAGGGCTGCCTCACAGGTTTCCTGGTCCCGCTCGGCCCGCACGGCGACCAGGCGGGCGGTCTGGGCGGCCAGCACCTCGGCGTTGTCCACCGCCAGCAACTCCACCGACTCGGGCGTCTCGGGGCGGTAGCGGTTCACCCCGATGAGCGCCTGGGTGCCGGCGTCGATGCGGGCCTGCGTACGGGTGGCGGCCTGCTCGATGCGCGCCTTGGGCACGCCGGCCTCGATGGCGGCCGCCATGCCGCCCATCCCCTCGATCTCGTCGATGTGCTCGCCGGCGCGCCGGGCCAGCAGGTCGGTCAGGCGCTCCACGTAGTAGCTGCCGCCCCACGGGTCGATCGGGGCGCAGGTGCCGGTCTCGTGCTGCAGCACCAGTTGGGTGTTGCGGGCAATGCGAGCCGAGAAGTCGCTGGGCAGCGCCAGGGCCTCGTCGAAGGAGTTGGTGTGCAGCGACTGCGTGTGGCCCTGCGTGGCGGCCATGGCCTCGATGCAGGTGCGTGCCACGTTGTTGTACACGTCGTCGGCGGTGAGGCTCCAGCCCGATGTCTGGCAGTGGGCCCGCAGCAGCAGCGAGCGCGGATCGGCGGGCTCGAATTGGCGCACTAGGGCAGCCCACAGGAGCCGGGCGGCCCGCAGCTTCGCCACCTCCATGAAGAAGTTCATGCCGATGCCCCAGAAAAAGCTGAGCCGCGGGGCGAAGTCGTCGATGTTCAGGCCGGCGTCGAGGCCGCAGCGCACGTACTCCAAGCCGTCGGCGATGGTGTAGGCGAGCTCCAGGTCGGCGGTCGCCCCGGCCTCCTGCATGTGGTAGCCGGAGATGGAGATGGAGTTGAAGCGGGGCATCTCCGCGGCGGCGTAGGCGAAGATGTCCGACACGATCCGCATGGAGGGCCGCGGCGGGTAGATGTAGGTGTTGCGGACCATGAACTCCTTGAGGATGTCGTTCTGGATGGTCCCGGTCAGCGCTGACGGCGCGACGCCCTGGGACTCGGCGGCGACGATGTACATCGCCATGACCGGCAGCACCGCCCCGTTCATGGTCATCGACACGCTGATGCGGTCCAGCGGGATGCCGTCGAAGAGGGTCTGCATGTCGGCGACGGAGTCGATGGCCACGCCGGCCATGCCCACGTCGCCGGTCACCCGGGGATTGTCGGAGTCGTAGCCCCGGTGAGTCGGCAGGTCGAAGGCCACCGACAGGCCCCGCTGGCCGGCCGCCAGGTTGCGCCGGTAGAAGGCGTTGGACTCCTCGGCGGTGGAGAAGCCGGCGTACTGGCGGATCGTCCACGGGCGGGTGAGGTACATGGTGGGATGCGTCCCGCGCAGGTACGGAGCAAGTCCGGGATAGGTGTGCGGGGTCTCCAGACCGGCCACGTCGGCCGCCGTGTAGACGGGCTGCAGGGCAATGCCCTCAGGGGTGCGCGTACGACCGTCGCCGTTGGTGGCGATAGGCGCCGCAGGGCGGTCTCCCGCCGGGCTCGACCAAGGGGCGGCGGTCGAGAAGTCGGGGATCGCACTCACGGCAGGTCCTCCGGACTCGGGCGCCTCAGCGGCAGCGGCGGGATGCACACAGCGGCGTCCGCCGGAACCTGCTCGTTGTCGGGGGCGACTGCGGGTCCCGGCGCACAGCCGGCCTCACCCGGCAGGGGAGCGAAACACGTGACACCCACGACGTGCTCGGCGCCGGTGGCCAGACGCTCGTTGCGACGCTCGGCAACCTCGGCGATCACTGCCGCCACCGATCCATCCAGCAGGCTCGCGGTCATCCCACCCGCAGTCTCGATCTCCCGGAACCGCTCCCAGGCGACCTCGGCGAGGCGGGCGGTGCGGTCCTCGGCATACCAGGAGCCACCCGCCGGATCGGCGACGGCACCGAGGTGCGCCTCGTCGACCAGCAGGTGTCCGATGTTGCGGGCCAGGCGCCGGCCCCGCTCGCTGCTGCGATCGAGCGCGACATCGTGGGGCAGGACCGTGATGCATCCGGCGCCGCCTGCGGCCGCAGCGAAGGTCGCCGTCGTGGCGCGCACGAGGTTCACGAAGGGATCCTGCGTCACGAACATTGCCTCGGACGTGACGGCCCAGCAGCGCAGCGCCCGGCGCCGGATCGTCTCCACGCCGCACGACGCCAGGACACGGTCCCAAAGGGTGCGAGCGGCTCGGAGCTTGGTGATCGTGGCGAATTGGTCGGCCGTGGCCACCAGGCGTGCCTCGATGTGCTGCGCCGCCAACTCCGGCCCAATGCCGCCGGCCTCAAGCGCGCGGAGGTAGGCCACGCCGGTTGCCAGCATGCAGGCCAGTTCGAGCGCGGGAGGCGCCCCGGCGTCGGCATAGACGGTGGCGTCGACCGTGAGGGTCCGCCCTCCCGCCGCGCCGGCGGGAGTCGCATCGACCGACCGGCGCGCCGCAGCGGCCGACACCAGCGGCACCAGGTCGCCGAGTGCAGCAGGTGGCTCGCGGAGCAGGAACCCGTGCCGGGCGAGTGCACCAAGGGGATCGGCGGCGGCAACGAGGCCGCCCGGGGGGATTGCCGAGGCGAGCGCCTCGATGGCTTTCGCTGCAGCGACGATCCAGGGGCCGCCGTCGACGACCACGGGGGTCTCGCCAGGATTCACGCCGGCGAGGGCGGCCAGGAGCTCGCCCGGCGCCGGTGGGCGCCGGAGTCGCAACCACACGGACGTGACGCCGCCGGCAACGTCTTCACGGATCGCGGCACTCGTCTCGGCCGGATCAGCCAGATCGTGGCGCTGGCGCAATCCCCAGCGGAAGCCCTCGCGATGCGCCCCGCGGGTGAACGGCGCCACGTCCGGCAGGCCAGCCGGGTCACCGGAGGTCGGGAACAGGGCGTCCGTGTACAGGGGCTGGATCTCGATGCCGTCGTCAGTGCGGCCGATGAGGTTGTCCCACGACTCGCCGCGCAGACTGTGCCGCACCAGGGATTCCCACTCGCTGCGTTCGGGAACATCGAACCGGAACATCGACGCCACGCCGTCGGAGGTCACTCCCGCAAGGGTACGACCCTTCCCGAGCGGCGCGCGAGAATTCGCCGATGCCGCCATTCGCCCAGCAGCAACCTCCACGGTTCCGATCGCTGCGGCAACGGGCCGTTCTGGTCGCTCTACTCGCCCCAGCGCTACTCGCCGCGGCGTGCGCGGCTGACCCGGCGAGCAACGCGCGCCCGCAACCGCAACCGGCGCCAGGAGCCGCGAGCCCGGCGGAGACCGCGGGCGCCACAGACGGCGGAGATGCCCGCGGCGAGAGCGACGACTCGAGCGATCGCGGCGGGGGCGAGAGGCCAGCCGGTAGCGGGAATAGTGGCAGCGGAGGGGCCACGACGGACGAGTCCAGAACCACGCGCGAGTCCGGCGCAAGCAGCGAAGCGGGCGTGACCGCAAGCGAAAGCACGGCGGGGGGAGCAGGTGCCGGCGACGACGGCAGCACGGCCGGCAACGACACCGCTGGCGGCGGCGCGGCGTCCGGCGACGGCAGCAGCCCCAGCGACGCCGCTCCGGGGCCGCCGATGACCGCGCCGGGTCCCCGGTTCCCCGAACCCTTGGGAGTGACCCTCACCCGGTTGGTGGAACTCCCGACGCCGCTGGCTCTCGCCTTCCGGGCGCAGGAACCGGGGGCGCTCTACGTGGCGCTGCGCCACGGCGTGGTGGTCCGCCTGCGCGGCGACGGCGGTCCGCTCGACGCGGCCATGACCGCGCTGCGCCTCGACGGCGACCCGGTCCTGGACATGAGCGCCCGCGTGGCCACGGAGGGAGAGATGGGTCTGCTTGGTCTCACCTTCTCACCCGGCGGCGACCGGCTCTACACGTCGTCAGTGTCCCGCCAGCAGGTCAGCGAGTTGTGGGAATGGCCGGTGGGGCCTGACGGCAGCGTCGACGCGGGCCGGGGCCGCCTGGTGCTGTCGCTGCCGCAGCCGTTCTGGAACCACAACGGCGGCGACGTGACCTTCGGGCCCGACGGCCACCTCTACCTGGGCTTCGGCGACGGCGGGGGCGCGGGCGACCCGCTGCGCGCCGGCCAGGACCCCCACGACTGGCTCGGCACGATATTGCGCCTCGATCCCCGGCCCGGACCGGCCGGCGAGCCGTACACCATCCCTGCCGGCAACCCCTTCGCCGACGGCGCCGCCGGGGCGCCGGAGGTGTGGCTGTGGGGGGCACGCAACCCCTGGCGGTTCTCCTTCGACCGCATCACCGGCGACCTGTGGGTGGCCGACGTCGGCCAGGACCTCCTCGAGGAGATCAACCGCCTGCCGGCCGCTGACGGCGGGGCCGGGCGGGGCGCCAACCTGGGCTGGAGCGACTACGAGGGCACCGCCCCGTTCTGGTCCAACACCGAGCCACCTGGCCACGTTCGCCCGGTCGTGGAGTACCGCCACGGCGACGACAGGCGCTGTTCGGTGACCGGCGGCTACGTCTACCGGGGTCGGCGCATTCCGGGGCTCACCGGCGTCTACGTCTACGGCGACTTCTGCGACGGCACCCTCTGGGGCTACACCGACGTGGCGGGCGCCCACCCCCTGATGCTGGCGAGGGGTGCGCCGCCTTTCGGGTCGGTGCTGTCCTTCGGCGAGGGCCCCGACGGCGAGATCTACGTCCTCACCGGCGACGCGCTCTGGCGCCTCGAGAACTCGTAGCCGCGGCCCGCCGGCCAGCCGGATTCACACCGCCGGCGAGGTGGCCGCCGGGCGAAGCAGGCGGCGGGCTTGAACCAGGAAGAGGACCGGCAGCACGGTGTCGATGATGTGCCAGATGGTCGGATCGTCGTTCTCACCCCAGGCCGCGGCGAACCAGTTCGGGAGAAAGGCGACTGCCAGCAGCACGGTCAGATAGAACATCGCGTTCGCCCTGATCCACTGGCGGCTGTCGAGGGCCGAGTCGGCATCGCAAGACATCTTCCCCTTGAACGTGATCACCAGCATCAGCGCCAGCCCCACGGCCATGAACCAGTCCAGAACGAGCCATATCTCGAGGGCCGCATCGGCGTTGTCGCCCTCGTACGCGTAGAGCGGGTACGCCACGAACTGTCCCAGGACGGCCAGTGCCACCAAGGCCAGATAGGCGCCAATCGCTCGCTTCACCAGAACGTTCGACATCGCCAACCCCCTTCACATCGTTGTGCATGACGACGATAACACCGCCCGGGATTCCGACCGGAACGAGGAGTGGGCTCTCAGGATCGGCGAGCCTCCGAGCGCCCGCCGGACGGCGTCCAGCTCTCGATGAGGAGTTCGCCGCCGAGGACCCGGGTGAGCACTACCCGTTCGAGGCCCGCCGTGAAGAGGGCCATGGTGGCGGGATCCTCGATGGCCATGCGGTGCCCGGCCACGAACACAGCGACCTCGGCCTCGCTGGCTGCCATCGCTCGGCCATCGAGGCGTGCATCCCCGGCGAGCACGTCCTCATCGTCGAGGGAGCTGTGCAGGGAGAACCTAGGGTCGCGGCGCAGGTCGGCGGCCTTGCGCGAGTAGGGCATCATCGCAAGCCAGAGGTGACCGTCGCGAATCGGCGCCTCCAGCCCGGAGAGACGGGGCGATCCGTCGGCCCGCAGTGTGGCGAGCACGGCGTGACGGTGCGCGGCAAAGCGAGCCAGGACCCGGCCGGAGAGATCAGGCTCGCGCCTCCCGAAATCGGACCATGCCGCCAGTTCGGACACCTCGGACACCCACGACGACGCTAGTGCCGGTCGTGCCCGCGCCGCTCGGCTCGGCGGCACCGGCGCTCAGCCGGCCAGGCCGATCAGTCTGCCTGCGATCAGCAAACAGCAGGCCGCCGGTCCCGACGCGGATGCAGGTAGGCGGGCCGCTCTAGCCTGAGGGCATCGCCGAGCAGCCTCCGCCCCGCTCCGCAGATTCGGGAGATTCGGGAGATTCGGGATTCGCGAGTAGGCGACGCTCGGCGCGGCGTGGTGGCGGAGGCTCGCCGAACCCCGAGAGCGAGCCGCACCCGCGGCGCTGGCTGATCCTGTACATCCTGTGCCTGTCGCTGACCATGGTGGTCATCAGCATGAGCTCGCTGAACGTGGCCCTGCCGTCGATCCAGCGGGAACTCGGCGCCAGCGGATCCGACCTGCAATGGATCGTGGACGCCTACGTGCTGGTCTTCGCCGGCCTGCTGCTGCCGTTCGGCGCATTCGGGGACCGCTGGGGCCGCAAGGAGGTCCTGATGGTCGGCATGGCGATGTTCGGGACGCTCTCCGCCCTCGCCGCCTTCTCGACCAGCCCGACACAGATCATTCTCTACCGGGCCGGCCTGGGCGTCGCGGCCGCGCTCGTCATGCCGGCCACGCTCTCGATCGTCACGGTGATCTTCCCGCGCTCCGAGCGTCCCAAGGCCGTCGCCATCTGGGCGGCGTTCGCCGGAGCGGGAGCCGCCATCGGACCGCCCGTCAGCGGGATCCTGCTCAACTTCTTCTGGTGGGGGTCGATATTCCTCGTCGCCGTTCCGGTGGCCGGCGTTGTCCTGCTCGCAGCCGCTTGGATAGTGCCGACCTCCCGGGACGACGAGCAGCGACCACTGGACAGCGTCGGAGCGCTCGTGTCCATCGCCGCTCTGGGAAGTCTCCTTTTCGCGGTCATCGAAGGGCCGGAACTCGGGTGGGGAAGTCCACCGGTGCTGGGCATGTTCGCCGGTGCTGCCGCCGGTTTCTGGGGGTTCGTGCGCTGGGAACGTCGCGTGCGCTTTCCCATGCTCGATCCGGCGTACTTCCGCAATCGCCTGTTCACACTGGGTGCGGCGACGATCACGCTGGTGTTCTTCGGAATGCTCGGCATGTTCTTCGTGCTGACCCAGTACTTCCAGTTCGCGCAGGGCCACACCGCGATGGATGCCGGGTTCCGCAACCTGCCGGCTGCGTTCACCATGATCCTGCTGGCGCCACGTAGCCCCGCCATCGCCCACCGCATCGGCACGCGGGCCACGATCAGTGGCGGACTGCTGCTCGCCGCCGCCGGGCTCGGCATCATGGCCGCACTCACACCGGCCTCGCCGTACTGGCTGATGGCCGTCGCACTGGTCGTCGTGGCCTCCGGACTGTCCCTGCTCATGCCGGCGTCCTCGCACGCCATCGTGACGTCGCTACCGAAGCACAAGGCCGGTGTCGGTTCGGCCGTCAACGACACCACCCGGGAGGTGGGCGCATCGATCGGCATCGCCGTGCTCGGCACGCTGCTGGCGGTCGGCTTCCGGGACGGGATGCGCCCGCACGTGACCGATCTTCCCGATGCGGCGGCGGACACCGCCTCGGACTCCATTGGCGCCGCCCTGCGGGTGGCGCAGGATCTGCCGGCCGAGCGGGCGGCGCGGCTCACCGAGAACGCCGTCGATGCCTTCAATCGGGGCATGACCCTGTCGATGGGCGTCAGCGCGGGGTTGCTCCTCGTGACCGCGGCCGCGGTCTACCTGCTCTACCCCCGCGAGGCTCCCAGCGAGCGGCCCGACAGCGAGAGGGCGAGGGTTGCGCCGGCGGAGGTCGCACAGACCACCAGCTGACCGACTCGCCGACGGGGTTGCGCACACCACCAGCTGACCGACTCGCCGACGGGTTGCACCGACATCCGGGTGACTTCGGCGCCGAGGTCCGGCAGACACGGCGCCCGGGGAATCGCCCTCAGGCTTCGATGACCTCGAAATCCACGGCAAGCGCGACACCGAGGCGCCGCCCCGCGGCTTCAGCTGCCGGCCGAAGAAAGGCCTCGGGATCGGCCATCGGTCCGCTGAGAGCGGCGAGGTAGGTGGCGTGCGCCGCCAGGGAGGCGAACCCGGCCTCGAGATGCCATGTGACGTCGACGGCGTGGCTCGGTTCGGGCGAGCCGCCGAAGGCGATGAACCGCACGCCACCCCAGGCCCGCAGCCCCCCGGCGGCCAATTCGGGGAACATCCACGGGTTGGCGGCGTCGCGCACGGCATCAATGAGTGCGTAACCGACATTCCGGTGGTCGACGTGATTCCATGAGGCACCACCGAAGCTGTCGCGGTAGTTGATGGACACCACGACCTCGGGCTCGTGGCGCCGGATGCAGCCGGCCAGAGCGCGGCGCAACTCCAGATCGGCCATGACGTAGCCGTCGGCGAACCCCAGGAACTCCACGTGGTTTACCCCGACGATGGCGGCCGAGGTCCGCTGTTCGGCCTCGCGCAGCGGTCCCGTCTCGGCGGGCGGCATGGTGGCAATGCCCGCCTCGCCGCTGGTCACGAGGGCGTAGCGGATGTCCTTGCCCTGTCCGGTCCAGCGTGCGACCGCCGCGGCCACCCCGTACTCCAGGTCGTCGGGATGCGCCACCACGGCCAGCGCGCGCTCCCAGTCCTCGGGCAGGTGCAACAGGTCTGCGTCCATCCGCCGACGATAGGCCGGAACCCCCGCCCGCGGCGCCCACCGAGGCGGCGGGTACCGTTGCGCGAATGACCGGCGCGGGCGACGTGTTCGCCGAGTTCTGGGCTACGAAGGGCTACGTGGTGGCCGACGGCGCCATGGGGACGCGGCTCTTCACCATGGGGCTGACCTCCGGCGACGCGCCCGAGCGCTTCAACCTGTCGGCCCCCGGGAGGATCCGCGACGTGCACCGCAGCCACCTGCGGGCCGGAGCCGACCTGGTGCTGACCAACAGCTTCGGCGGGAACCGCTTCCGGCTGGGCCTACACAACCTCGACGGGCGCGTGCTGGAGTTGAACGAGGCCGCCGCCCGCAACGCCCGCGAGGCCGCCAAGGCCGAGTGCCGCCGCGACGGCCGGACCGTGCTGGTGGCCGGTTCGATGGGGCCGATCGGCGAACTGCTGGAGCCGCTGGGATCGCTCACCGCCGCCGCCTGCGAGCAGGCCTTCGCCGAGCAGGCCGAGGGCCTGGCGCGGGGCGGTGCCGACCTGCTGTGGATCGAGACGATGAGCGACCTCGGGGAGGTGGAGGCCGCCGTGCGGGGCGCCCGCAGGGGCTGCGACCTGCCCGTGGCGGTGACGATGAGCTTCGACACCGCCGGGCGCACGATGATGGGCGCCAGCGCAATCGAGACGGCCGAGCGGCTCGGCGGCCTGGAGCTGGCGGCGCTCGGAGCGAACTGCGGCAACGACCTCGCCGACACCGAGGCCGCCGCGCTCGAGGTGCGCGCCGCCCTGCCCGACCTCCCGGTGATCTCCAAGCCCAACGCCGGGATCCCCTATTGGGGTGGCAACACCTTCCACTACACCGGCACTCCGGAGTTGCTGGCGGCCCACGCCCACCGGGCGCGGCAGGGCGGCGTGCGAATCATCGGCGGCTGCTGCGGCAGCACCTCCGAGCACGTCGCCGCGATCGCCGCCACCCTCGCCGGCGACCAGCCGGTGCCCGAGATCGACGAGCCCACCCGGGACGGCACGGCCGGCGCCGGCACACGAACCGGCCATAGCTCCCGCCCCCGTCGACGACGCCGAAACTGACCCGGCTGCCGCGTCGCGACCGGTCCTTGGCCGCAGACCGCTGCCCGGGCAGGTCCAGACACAAGGCCCGCGGCGACCCGGCCCAACAGGCAAGCCCCTTACAATTCGCTGGGCATGCGCGAATACCCCGCGGGGCACTCCACCGAACCGCACCCGCAGCGCTGGCTGATCCTCTTCGTCCTGTGCACGTCGCTCCTGCTGGTCTTCGTCAGTGTCACTTCAGTAAACGTCGCCCTGCCAACCATGCAGACGGCCCTGAGCGCCAGCGTCTCGGACCTGCAGTGGATCACCGACTCCTACATCCTGACCTCCGCCGGTCTGCTACTGCCTTTCGGGGCCCTCGGCGACCGCCTTGGCCGGAAGGGGGTGCTGCTCGCCGGGATCGTGATCTTCGGGGCGTTCTCCACGTTGACGGCCTTCTCGACGAGCGCCGGCGAGGTGGTCATCTACCGGGCCATCACGGGTGTCGGCTCCGCTCTCATCATGCCGGCGACCCTGTCGATCACCGCTGTGCTGTTCCCCGCATCCGAGCGACCCAAGGCGGTCGCCATCTGGTCGGCATTCGCCGGCCTGAGCGGGATTCTCGGCCCCCTCACGAGCGGTCTCCTGCTCCGCTTCTTCTGGTGGGGATCGGTCTTCCTGGTCGCCGCCCCCATGGCAGGGGTGGTCCTGGGGCTGGTCGCCTGGATGGTGCCAACGTCCCGAGACGACGACCAGCGCCGATTGGACGTGGGCGGGGCGGTCCTCTCGATCGTCGCGCTCGGCTTCCTGCTCTACGGGATCATCGAGGGTCCCGAACTGGGATGGCGAAACCCGTGGGTGATCGGCTGCTTCGGCGGGGCGTTGGCGGGGTTCTGGGGATACGTCCGGTGGGAGCGCCGAGTCCGGTTCCCCATGCTCGACCCGGCGTACTTCCGCAACCGGGTCTTCACCCTCGGAGCGATGGCCGTCACCGTCACCTTCTTCGCCATGTACGGCGTGTTCTTCATCCTCGCCCAGTACTTCCAGTTCGCGCAGGGTCACACGCCCCTCGGAGCGGGTCTCCGGACGTTGCCCCCGTCGATGGTCGTGTTCCTGGTTGCACCGCGCGCCCCTGCCGTGGTCGCTCGATTCGGAGCGCGGGCCACAATCAGTGCGGGGCTGGCGATCACAGCCATCGGGGTGGCATTCATGGGGATGCTCGGCACGGCGTCGCCCTACTGGCTCACGGCGGTGGCCCTCGTCGTCCTGGCCATCGGGCTTGCGCTGATCATGCCAATCGCGACGCACGCCATCGTGACTTCGCTGCCGGCGCACAAGGCGGGCGTCGGCTCAGCCGTCAACGACACGACACGCGAGACGGGCGGGGCAATCGGCATCGCGCTGCTCGGCACCCTCCTGTCGGTCGGCTACCGGGACAGGATCTCGGGCCGGCTGGGCGACTTCCCTCCGGCGGCAGCCGAGGCGGCATCCGACTCGGTCGGGGGCGCTGTCCGAGTCGGCCGCGAGCTACCCCCCGAGGCGGCTGCACGGCTGCACGGTCTTGCTGTGGACGCGTTCGACCGGGGGATGACCCTGGCCTTCTCGGTTTCGGCCGCCGTGCTGCTCATCGCCGCTGCCATCGTCTACCGGATGTACCCCACGCACCGAACCTCCACCCGTCCGGTCACGCCGGCGGAGGCGGGCGCGGCCGCCGGGGGCGACTGAGGCCGGCCAATGCCCCCGCCCGACGGGACCGTCGATCCCCGCCACCTGATCGCGGACCTCGCCGCGGCGGTCGGCGCGCACCACGTGCAGACCGACGAGGACATCCTGGCGCCCTTCCTCGTCGACGAACGTCGGCGCTATCACGGCGCGGCCCTGGCGGTGGTCTCCCCCGCCGAGAGCGTCGATGTGGCGACGGTCGTGCGGCTCTGCGCCGCTGCGGGCGTTGCCGTCGTGGCTCAGGGCGGCAACACCGGGCTCTGCGGCGGAGCCACACCGCTGCGCGAGATTCCCTCCGTGGTGCTGACCGTGCGCCGCATGCGGGAGATCCGCCACATCGACCCTCTGGGACGCACGATCACGGTGGGCGCCGGCGCAACGGTGGCGGAGGTGGCCGGCGCAGCCGCGGAGGCCGGCCTGCTGTTCCCGCTCAGCTTCGGGGCCGAGGCCAGCGCCCAGATCGGCGGCGCCCTGTCCACCAATGCGGGCGGTACCGCCGTGCTGCGCTACGGAACGGCGCGCTCGCTGACCCTGGGGCTCGAAGTGGTGCTGGCCAACGGCAAAGTGGCTCGCCTCGGCGGCGGGCTGCGCAAGGACAACACGGGCTACGACCTGAAGAACCTCTTCGTGGGCAGCGAGGGAACTCTCGGCGTGATCTGCGAAGCCACGCTGGCGCTGTTCGCACCTGCCCGGCAGCGGGCAACCGCCATGGCCACGGTGCGAGGGGCTGCGGCGGGACTCGAGCTTCTGCGGCTGCTGGACGACGCAGCCGACGGGCGGGTGAGCGCCTGCGAGTGGATGAGCGCGACCACACGGCAGCTGGCCTGCGCGCCGCCGAGCAGCGTCCGCGACCCCTTCGGCGGCGGGCCGGAGTCCCTGGTGCTCGTCGAGCTGACCTCGTCACGTCCCGGCGACGACCTGCGGCTGCTCACCGAGCAGGTCCTGGCCTCCGCCCTCGAGGCCGGCATCATCGGCGATGCCACGGTGGCGGACGGCACCGCCGCGGCCGGGCGGCTGTGGGATGTGCGCGAGGCCCCGCCCGAGGCCGAGAAGCACGCCGGCGGTTCCATCAAGCACGACATCGCCGTGGTCCCGGCGCGCATGCCCGGCTTCCTGACCCAGGCCACAGCCGCGGTGCGCGCGGCCCTGGCCGACGTGAGGGTCAACGCCTTCGGCCATCTCGGCGACGGCAACATCCACTTCAACCTGCTCGCCCCGCCGGGCGCGGCTCCCCACGTGCTCTTCGACAGCGAGGAACGCCTGACCGGCGCGGTCTTCGACGTGGCCGAATCACTCGGCGGCAGCTTCAGCGCCGAGCACGGCATCGGCCAACGCTGGCGCGACGAACTCGCCCGCCGCAAGCCCCCCGCCGCACTCGACCTGATGCGCCGGATCAAGACCGCCCTCGACCCCGCAGGCGTCCTCAACCCCGGAAAGGTCGTCTGAAGTCATCCCTAGTGTCATCCCGAGCCCTGCGGATCGCCTCGGCCAGCACCTCGCGGATCCGATGGCCCCGGCGCCCGTAGCCCAAGCGTTCGAACATCTCCTCGAAGATCTGCTCGTCGGTGCGCAGGAGCCCGTCGGACATGATCCAGCGGGCCAGCCGCACCAGCTTCTCCGGGTCGTGCTCGGCAATCGGCGCGCCGCGGGGAAAATACGGAGCCCTGCCGCTTCGAGACGGGCCGGGCGCCGCGGCAATCCCGCCATCATCATCGCCCGCGGCCCCGCCGAGGTCGGCTTCACTTCCGGCGCCGCTCCCGCCATCCGACCCGACGGTGGGACCGTTCCGATCGCCGCCGGGGCCATCCCCATCCCTGCCCTCGCCGCCGTCCACGGCGCGCCGGTACGCCTCGAGCACTCTGTCCACCTCGCGGGCGTGGTCGTTGAACCAGTCCGTCGACCAGATCCGGCAGAACCGCCAGCCCAGGCGTTCCAGGTGATCCTGGCGCAGCCGATCGCGGTCCCGCGCCGTGTGCGAGGAGTGGTAGGAGGCGCCGTCGGCCTCCACGGCGAGGACGAAACGCCCCGGATCGGTGGGATGGCGCACGGCGAAGTCGATCCGGTAACCCGAGCAGCCGTACTGCGGGACGACGCTCAGTCCCGCAGCGGTGAGCTTGTCCATCACATCGATCTCGAAGGAGTTCAGTGGCTCGGCCTCCTCCGCGCCGTCGAGATCGGCTCCGGCGGTCTCGACATACTTCAGGTAGCCGCGCAGCTGCGCGACACCCTCCGCCGACGTGCGGTTCGGATCCATCTCGGCGTGGGAGAACGACGACACCACCGTCATCCGCCGCCGGGCACGCGTGACGGCCACGTTGAGGCGCCGCTCGCCTCCCTCCTGATTCAGCGGACCGAACCGGTACACGACCTGCCCGGCGGGATTCTTCCCGTACCCGATGCTGAGAACGATGGCGTCCCGCTCGTCGCCCTGCACCCGCTCCAGGTTCTTTACGAAGGACCGCTCGGGCGCAGCCTCGTCGAAGAAGACCTCGAGTTCGGGGCTGCTCTCGGCGGCCAGCCTGCGCCGCAGCACCTCCTCGATCCGGTCGGCGTGATACCGGCCCATGGCGATGACGCCGAGCGACTCGCCGGGCCTCTGCCGGGCGTGGTCGATCATCAGGTCCACGACCCGCCGCACCTCGTCGGGGTTGCTGCGCGTGTCGGTTGCCTCACCGGGACGGTGCTCGACGGGCTCGAAGCGCAGGCATTCCCCACCTGCGGCGCCGGGGAAGGTGGTCAGCGAGCCACGGTAGATGTTGCGGTTGGAGAAGGCAATGAGGCGTTCGTCGGTGGACCTGTAGTGCCAGGTGAGCGGCCGCCGCGACAGCAGCGCGTCCATCACGTCCAGGATCGACTCGAATCCCGCCAGCGACCCGCCGTCGTCGCTCTCGTCGCTCTCGTCGTCGTCCGCACCGTCGAAGAACACCGTGGGTGGGAGCTGGCGCGAGTCGCCCGCCACCATCGCCCGCGGCGCCCGCAGCAGCGCAGGGACGGCATCGCAGGGCAGCACCTGGCTGGCCTCGTCGAAGATGACGAGATCGAACAGCGCCCGCGCCGGCAGCGTCTGGGCCACGTCCAGAGGCGACATCGCCCAGCAGGGCCGCACCGCCGTGAGCACGTCGGACGCCTTCTCGAACAGGCCCCGCAGCGGCAGGTGGCGCGTCTTCTTGGCCGCCTCCCAGCGGATCAGCGCGTCCTGGTCGCGGTGAGCGTTGCAGACGTCGGTGGCGTGTTCGGCGACGCTGCGGCGGATGCGTTCCGGCGCCAGGTCGAGGTGGGCGGCATCGGCCTCGCGGAACTCGCGCACGTGACGGGCCTGGCGGCCGCCGTCGAAAGCCGCCAAGAGGGAGTCGCTCAGCAGGACCTCCCGGTGGATGGAACCCAGCCAGGCCCGCTCGAACTCGTCGCTGAGTCCGCTGGGCGCCAGATCGCCGGACCGCACCTTCTCGAGGAGTACGCCGACGCCGGCTCCGGCGATGCGCTCCTCAAGTTCGGCCAGCCGCGGCAGACGGTTCAGCATGATCCGATCCTCGGCGAGGGCGTGAACGGCTGCGGCCAGGCCGGTATGGGTCATCCCGACGAACCCGTGCGCGGGCAGCATGGCGGCAAGCTCGTCCAGCAGCGGCTGCAGCGCGCCGCGAGCCTCGGCGGCGGGGGCCAGTCCGGCGGGCGGTCGCGGCGGTCCCTCACCGCCGAACTCCGCCCAGCGGCGGACGATGTCGCGAGCCCGTTCCACCAGGCCCAGCGCCTGCCGGCCGCGTAGCTCAGCGACATTGCGGGAGAACCCGGCCACCTCGCGCACCGCGGCGCGGTAGCGACCGCCGAGAAGCCTTGCCGGCGCGGCGCGCAGACCGCCGGCGGCGGGCGCGAGGTCGCCCGCGAGCCGGTCGAGGTCGCGCTCGAAGATCTCCCCGGCGGCCTCGGCCCCGAGCCGGTCGATGTCGCCGAGCAGATCGATCAGGTTGCCCCACGCCGCCACCGAGGCCGGATCACCCACACCCAACTCGTCGGGGATCCCGACGCAGCGCTCCCAAGCGGCGCGGGTCGCCGCGGCGAGGTCGCCCAGCAGTTCCTGCGCCCGCCTCACCTCGCCCACCGTGGTGATACGGGCGCCCGCCCACGGCGAGCGGCCTGCGAGAATCGGCTCGGACAGATCGGCCCAGTCGGTCAGGTCGCGGCGCACTTCGCCCACCGACTCACCGTCGATCTCCGCCAGCACGTCCGCCGGGAACAGCGCGCCGGCGGAGGTGCGCACCCGGTTCGGCTCGCCCTCCTCGCCGCCCCCGCCGGCCGGATCATCCGGGCCGCCCCGGAGCGCCAGCAGGCGGTCCTGCGCCTCGAAGAGCGACAGGCCCCACGGCTCGCGCGGGCGGTGCAACGCCTCCACGTAGCCGGACAGTTCGGCACGGACACCCGCGAGCCGCACATGCAGGCCGGCGTCGTCCACCGGCGGTGTGGCGCCGATCGCCGTCAGCGACTCGTCGAGGCGCCGCGCCAGCTCGCGTCGCTTGACGGTGCCGCCGTGGAGATCCATCACGAAACCGTCGAGTCCCACATTCCTGAGCCGCTTGGTGACCGCCTCGATGGCGGCCCGCTTCTCCGCCACGAACAGCACGCTGCGGCCCCGGGCCATCATGGCGGCGACGAGGTTGGCGATCGTCTGGCTCTTACCGGTACCCGGCGGTCCCTGCAGCACGAACGACTCGCCGGCCAGCGCCGCGTTGATGGCCCTGTTCTGCGACGAGTCGGCGTCGAGCACGAGGTACTCGTCGGCCGGCGGGGTGGCGTCGGGAAGCGCCGGGTCGACCTCGTGGGTGTGCTCGCCCCGCAGCGCTTCGAGGGCGTCCCCGTCGCCGGCGATGGCCGCGATCAGGTCGTGTTCGGCCAGCGCCTCAAGGTTGCTCTCGATGTCGCTCACCATCGGCATCTTCCGGTACATGAAGTTGCCGACCACCAGCCGCCCGCGCTCGATCCCGAAACCGGGGATGCGACGGGCCCGCGCCGTCAGGTCGTCGAAGATCTCCGCCACCTCGTCGTCGTCGAGCCGGGTGTCGGAGAGCTTCGCGCCGAGCAACTCCTCGCCGGACACGGCGACGTTGAACTCCCTGGCGAGGTGGCGCAGCAGTGCGTCGTTGAGTGTCCACTCGCCGTCGAGCGATAGATCGAAGTCGGCCTCGGAGGCGCCCCGGCGGTGCAGCCCGACGGCACACATCAGTACCGGCGCGGCGGGCCGGGTGCTCGACCCCCCGGCCGGAGGCCCCCAGGTGGCCATGCCCTGCGCCAGGAACAGGGTGTTCACCCCGCGCTCCTCGAAGTTCTCCGTCGCCTTGCGGCTGACGGCGCGGGCCCGCCGGACAGCGTCGGGCACGGAACCCTCACCTTCGTCGGGTCCGCCCCCAATAAGCCGGCTCAGCGGCACGGTGGTGCCGGGTTTCGCCCCGAGCAACCGCCGCAGCGCCGCAGGGTCGGCGCCGCCGAGATCGAGCGTTCCGAGCCTCAAGGGTTTGTAGAACAGCAGGCGGTTGCGACCGGACGGGTCGGTCAGCGCCTTCGCCCACTGATCCGCGGCCCGGCGCACGCTCTCGCTGCGGCTCACAGCGCCATCATCGCACGCCCCTGCAACACACCGACCCGGCGGAGACCTCGCCACTGAGAATCGCCGGGAACCTGCACGCCCCGCGACGCGCCGAGCCGACCCCGCTCAACCCCGCGAGCCGAGTTCGATCCTCCTGATGCGACTCCTGTAGACCATGTACACGAACGGGCCGGGATCCTCGCAGGCCGCGACCATCGCGGGCAGGCTGCGAAGGAACCGCTCGGCCATCTCCTGACCCGGGAGATCTTGACGTGCCAGACAGAAACAGCGAACACGGTGCCTTTCGACGGCCTCGAGTTCAGGGGGGCGATAGCGGATCCGCTTGTCCTTCATGAGCACCGCCCAGCCACGCGATCCGGCGAGTTCAAGCCAGTCCTCGTCGACAAATCGACCGAACAGCGCAACGACCACACCGGCTAGCACACCAACCCGAACAAGCCGCATGTTCGGCCATCGGGGGCAGGCTCACGTAGTGATGCTGCTGCGTCCACGGTGCGAATTCAGGGGTACTACTTGCGTGGCCGGCCACCAAGCCGGGTGACCTGCGGCTCAACAGGGGGGTGGGTGGCTAGAGCTGCGGGCTCGGGGGGGCTGGGTCCTGCATGAACGCCTGCACGATCGCCGGGTGTCTGGACTCGAAGTAGTTGACCACGACGTCGCGGACGTCTTCGCCGACCATGCTGCGCAGAACGGGATCGTCCTCGACGTCGTCGAAGTAGCCGAGTCCAGCTACGAGGGCGTGTACTGAGCCGTGCTGCGGGGGGAGTCCGTACTTCTGGAGATACAGGGAGACTCCTTCCTCGATCGTGATTCCGGCCCGCTGCTCGATACACATCACGTCGAAGTAGTCGCGCAGGATGTGGCGATCAGTGATGGCGCGACACTTGGTCGCCATGATGTCCTGCACCGATCCCACCGCGAGGCCCACGATGATCGTCGGCTCTGTGAGGGTCAGCGCTCCCGCGTTCCAGAGGATGTCCACCTTGACGCCGTCGAAGGTTCCGTGGAGGTGCCCCAGCGATTTCCGGGCGAGAACGAAGTTGCCGAGACCATCGAGGGAATCATGTAAGGGGTCGGGATCGAACTCGTGTTGGGTGAACAGGTCAAGGTCTTCGCTGCGTCGGTGTGCCAAACGTATCGCGAGCGCTGTTCCACCCATCAGGACGGTGCCGTCGGGAACGATCCCGGCAAGGACGGGCCAGACAGCGGTCGTCCGAGGTCCAAGCACCCCGGCGTAATCAGAGAGGGATCCCATTGCGGGCTCTCAGGGCGTTGCGGATCATTGCTCTGGTTTGAGGCGGGGTGTGTTCCTTGCCGGCGACGCGTTCGAGCGCCGCCGCTGGCAGCGTCGCGATTGCCCAGCCCCATGCTTCGATGTCATGGCAGGCGAGCATGTGTTCAGCGACGAACACTGCGTCCCGTGGGAATTCGATGGATGCCGGGTCGCCCCACCAGAACAAATGCTCGAAGCATGCGGGCAGCCTGTCCGGGGTTGGCACAGGATCGGAGGGAGGGAGCGGTACCGCCCGCACGGCGTCGGCCACCTGGAACCAGGCGTCGCCTACTAGGAGCCGCCAGACTGTTACCGGCCTTCGCTGGCCGGCCCCTCGGGCAGCCTGCAACTCGGTCGTGACAAGTCGCCGCTTGGCGAGTTGGCCGAGGGCACTCCGCGCCTCGTCGTGATCCACCCCCGCGACTGCGGCCACCGAAGCCACCCCCCGCAGTCCCTGGGGTCGCCGCGAGAGCGCCGCGAGAACGCGACTCTCCTCGCAGGT
Organism: Acidimicrobiales bacterium; assembly: GCA_963668565.2. GTDB lineage: Bacteria > Actinomycetota > Acidimicrobiia > Acidimicrobiales > CATQHL01 > VXNF01. The sequence continues at coordinate 1,131,189 of CAXXMX010000010.1, read as the reverse complement.
CAGCGTCGAAGCGTGGCTGTTGTCGGCACTGTCACGATGCCCCGATGCCTCCTGCAGCACGATCCCCAATTCTACCGACGGCCGCGGCGGCGAGGGCGAAGAACCTCCGCGCGGATCGGGTTCGCCGACGGCGGCAGCCGGCGCGGGGAGTCAAGCGGGCTGACCGCGCGAAACTCAGGGCACATGCGTGTTAGATCTGCGGTGGCAGCCCGGGGACCTTGATTCGCCCGAGGCTGCGGTCGAGAAAGAGATCAGGCAGCCCGGCGGGATGTGACACGGACGACGTCCTCAATTTGGTCGACCGGGACACCGAACTCCTCGGCGACATCCTGGAGCGTCTCGCCGGACCAGAATCGTTCGAGAACATCGTCCACCCGTGCACCACCGCGCCGGAAGATGGGGGAGCCGAAGGATCTGGTCGGATCCGCCACGACGTCAGCCCGTTCGTACGCCGGGACCGAAATCAGCGACGCGTAGTCATCCTCGGCGTAGGTGATCCGCCGGAGATAGTCCGAGATCAGGTCCGCGAACACAAGTTGGCCACTTCGAGCGACGACCAGATCCAGCGCCCGATCGCCCTCGTCGGTCCCGCGTCGGCGGTCGCCGAAGTCGTAGAGCAACTCTGCGCCGTCGGTAAAGAGCCTGCAAGATGCGAGTGCGTGCTCAACACCGATCTCCTCCTGCAGCGCGTCGAGCGCAGGCCGAATCCGCTGCATGGGTACGCCGATTCGCCGTACGGCCGCCAGGACCAACACCTCGGCGAGTCCTACGAACGGGATTGTCGGCTCACCGCGGCGGCCGGCCGTCGTGGCGGTGATGATCGACGGGCCAACGACGGGTCGCCCGTCGCGAGGGCTTCGTCGGTATCCCTTCGCCCAAGTCGCCAGCGTCGACGGATGCACGTCCACAATTCGGGCCGCATCGGCCACGGTGTACAGGGCAACGTCGAAGCGGAGTCGATCAGACGTCCACAATCCACACCTCCTCGCCGTGCCCCCATTCAACCACGACGTGTCCGAAATACCAGACCTCAAGGAGCATCGGACGATTCTGACCGCACGCCGGCAAAGGCTGGCTCCGGCTCGATGGCCTCAGCCCGAGAGTCGTCAGCTGCACGGTCGTTCCCACCGTTCGTGACGGCAACGCCGGTGACCACCTGACCGGCGCGGTCTCCGACGTGGCGGAGTCACTCGGCCTCAGAGACCATCTGCTCCGCCCGCTCGCGAGACTCCACCGGGTCTTTCCCGGCCGGCGCCGCTCTGCCATGGCGCCATCCCCCGATAGTCAGAGCCTGCGCAATACCCAGGGAGGCTCAAGTACTGTTGTGGGTGTTCGCCGGCGTCCGAGTGGGTGTGCGGCCCGGGTTGGAGGGATTTCATGGTTCGCCGTTTGGGGGTTCTGGCCGTTGTGTTGGTTGCGGCGACTGTGTTGGCCGCGGTTCCGGCTGCGGCGCAGGACGCTGCGTGGTCTGATGCTGCTGCGTCCACGGTGCAGATCCAGGCGCGGCTAACTCGAGTCGGGGAAGGTGGAGTTCGGATTGCAACTCGACGGCGACCGGACCTGGCTGCCGCGGGCCCGCCTGTTCCCGTACCGAACCGCCGAGGTCGGCACATGGCTGTTCGCCTCGCCGTACACGCTCAGCGACGGCACCACGGTGCGGATCCAGGCGCGGCTACTCGAGTCGGGGAAGGTGGAGTTCGGGCTGCAACTCGACGGCGACCGGACCTGGTTACCGCGGGCCCGCCTGTTCCCCTACCAGACCGCCGAGGTCGGGAGTTGGCTGTTCGCATCGCCGTATGCCGTGTCCGACGCGGCCGCGCCGATTGTTGATCAAGACGATCAGCAGGACGACGGAAGTGACGAGGCACCGCCGACGACCACGACCATAATTGACCAGCCATCAACTGATGAACCGTCTGTTAAACCAATGGATATGACTTTTTGGGAAGAACTAGACAGGTTGTATGCTTTAGAATTAGAATGTGATTTTAATGTCTTGCGTGAAGAATGCATGAATGGAGATAGTGCCATGACACATGCAATAATACAGGGATACAATGACGCTCATGGTTGTGAGTATGAAATCATGACCCAGAGATGCCCTGGACAAAGCAGCCATGAAGCTGATCTCATGGTCGTAGCATTATTGTGCGGTGGCACTAATTGGCGCTTGGACCAGCAAACTAGACTCTGCTACAGGCTGGACAGTTAGTCTACAGAAGCTGTCATTTAGATTAAGTGGTCATTCCATTCAGATCAGCGGTCAAGCTCGCGTGATTAAGCAAGTCACATCAGCTTTGACTAGAGGCGACGCATTGGCGTGAAGCTGCGCGGAAGCGTGGGGAGCGGTGTGGTTGAGGGCCCTTGAGCGGAGGTCGAGGCTCTGCTGGGATCGGTGGTCGACATGATCGACGATCTAGAGGGTTCCGGTGGCCTGCGATGTTGTGCACTCGTAATGGGTGGTGACTCGGCGGCGTGCTTCTGACTCGATTCAGAGTACATTCGGCGAGTTGTCTCCGGGGGGTTTCCCACGCGATCGGAGAGGCTCGCCCGCGGAGTCATCCGGGCCGATACGGCATCAATGCGACCTCTCGCGTGTCGCCGATTGTGGATGAGTACCAGCGTCGGTGCCAGTTGGCTTGACGGTTCGCTGCTGACTGACGGCGCGAACCGCTGCTCTTCGGGATATGAGTCCCAGGGAACCCGTGGCAGGTGTCAGTTGGTGCTGGAAAGTGTTGCTGAGCAGGGCGTTGCCAGTTTCGGAGTGCGATCTGGTGCTTGCGAACTGGCCGGCGTGTCTGATTGTTCGCTAGAAGGTCCGTTCGGAGTCCACCGCCAGCGCCGTGGTCTACTTCGAGGTTCGCGCGGTCGGCTGGCCCCGCACCCATAGCACCCTCTTGCCGCAGCCCCGTCGGAGATCCACCAGGCCACGACTCAAACCAAACAGCCTGCGTGAAGCCCGGGGAGGTTCAGTCGGGGCGGGCGTGCTGGCGGCGGCACCGCCGTTGGTGGTGCAGGATGGTGACGGGTCCGATGCTGCGGCGTCCGCGGTGTGGACTCAGGCGCAGCGCCTCGAGTCGGGCAACATGGAACTCGGTTTGTACCTCGATGGAGACCGCGTGTGGTTACCGCAGGCGCTCCTGTCCCCTATCCGGCCGCGGCGGCGAGGGCGAAGAACCTCCGCGCGGATCGGGTTCGCCGACGGCGGCAGCCGGCGCGGGGAGTCAAGCGGGCTGACCGCGCGAAACTCAGGGCACACCACCGCGGCTCAGGCTGATCGACCCCGACGCCCCCGATCCTACTGCCGCCCTCCGATGCGGCCGTTGGCGCACAGAGTTGGTTACTGGCACTGCTATCGCTTACCCTCAGCGGGCTTGACCTGGGAGTACGGGCAGGTGGCGGGGACGGTCGAGGCGTCAGCAACGGGACGCCGGGGACTGCGTGACTTACTGGTTGGATTGTTGCGCGGCGCATCGCCTGGCGCTACAGTCCTGTTTACACCCACCCGGCCCCTTAGGGGCCGGGTCTTCTTTTACCAGTCGGCCGGCTTCGCGAATTGCTCGACAGGGTCCGGCAGCTGGCAGTCCGTGTAGTCGGCTGCGTCCAGTTTGTACCACCAGTGCATTCCGACTCCGTCGTCGGGTCCGCCTGCTAGATCGCCTGCGAGCCGACCTTGTCCTGGGTTGACTGTTCCGACGGGCACGCGGAGACGACTCTCTTGGATCGGAAGCCGGAGGTCGCTGTCGTTCGAGATGACGATTGCGGCGTCCACTTGCTTGCCGAGGACGTCCAGCAGGAGTCGCGATGCCACGTTCACGTCGGTGCCCTTCTCCTCGGAACGTTGATAAGAGACGATGAACATCGCGTTCGGGGCATCACCCCATGACGAATCTCGTATCTTCACAGGCCACCGCGATGTCGTCACGACTGGCTTACCGCCAGAACCCTCAACAGCCAGAGGCGCCTTCCTGACTTGGCTTATGAACCTCCCCTCGATGAGGGCATCAAAGGATCCGTGCGCACGAAGCGCGGCAACGTACCTGTCTTGATCCCGTCGGCCCGCGGGGTTCGTGTTCCCGTCGATGAAGGCTGTGCAGTAGATGACTCGATGGAGTACGGCACCGTTGGCGAGCCACTCCCGTCGGCGGTCAATAAGTCTCTGGCTCAGCTTGCGTAGATCGAGCCAACGCCACCCGGGCTGGTTGCGCCGGCCTTCGGCCACCACGGCCCGTCCGCCGTAGTACAGATTGCGGACTTCAGTGCCGACAGGTTCGTCATCGCGAGTGAGGCTAGCGACCGTGGAGGACCGGTCGGTTGCGTCGGTGGCAACGCGAACTCGCCCGCCGCAAACCCCCGGCCGCGCTCGATCTGATGCAGCGAATCAAAGCCGCCCTCGACCCCGCAGGCACCCTCAACCCCGGAAGGTCGTCTGAACGGCCGGAAGTTCAAGCGCGCATCATGGTGCCGTTGTCGATGACCACCCGGTCGCCCACGAAGGTGCGGTACCAGGCGCGGCCACCGTCGATCCAGACGTGGACGTTGAGGGTGTCACCGGGGAAGACGGGAGCGGAGAAGCGGCCGTACATGCCGCCGAAGCGCTCGGGATCACCATCGCACACGGCGTGCAGCAGTGCCCGCCCGGTGAAGCCGTAGGTGCAGAGGCCGTGCAGGATGGGCCGGTCGAACCCGGCCAGAGTGGCGAACGCCGGGTCGCTGTGCAGCGGGTTGCGGTCGCCGTTCAGCCGGTACAGCAGAGCCTGATCGGTGCGGGTCGTGTAGCTCACGACCTTGTCCGGCGAGCGATCGGGCCGGTCGGTGCCGGGAGCCGACGGGCCGCGGTCGCCGCCCCAGCCGCCCTCGCCGCGCAGCACCAGCGTGGAGACGTTGGTGTAGACCGGCTGCCCGTCGGCCACGTCACTGGCACGGGAGGTGGTCTCCACCATCGCCGCCCTGCCCTTGTCGTAGACCCCCGTGATCTTGGCGACGGTGCTGATGGTGGCCTCGACCGGCAGCGGGCGGTGCAGGGTGATCGTCTGCTCGCCGTGCAGCAGCAGCGCAGGATTGAACGGGCCGAGGTGCCGCATGGGATTGTCGGGGTTGCGGCCCATCCCGTCGCCGAGCACCACGCACATCGCGGGCAGCGCCTTCTGGGTGACCTCGTGGCTGTTCTCGGTCGTGAACTCCAACTCCGCGCCGACGGGATCGTCCATGCCGGCACCGACGCCGAGCGCATACAGCAGGCAGTCCTTGGAGTTCCAGCTGCTCACGACGGGTGAGCCCTCGGCTCCCAGGGCGTCAGGATTGATGGGCATGGCACGCCTCCTGGGTTGGCCGGCGACGGTCCTGCAACACTACCGACCTGCGGTCACGCACCCGGCCCGCTCGTAGGATGACTCCCTCATGAAGGCCGTGCGCTGCATCGACGGACGCATGCAACTCTGCGACGTCCCGAAACCGGTTCCCGGCGACGGGCAGGTTCTGGTGTCGGTCACCTCGGCCGGCATCTGCTCGTCCGACCTGCACATGGCCCGGTTGGGCCTGCTGGACCCGCGGTTCACCGTCGGCCACGAGATCGCAGGGCGCCTCGCCGACGGCACCCCGGTGGCCGTCGAGCCGGTGACACCCTGCGGCCGGCCGTGCGAGTACTGCGGCGAGGGCGACTACAACCTCTGCCCCATGTCGGTGCGCCAGGTGCTCGGCATCGGCGCCGACGGCGGCATGGCGGAGTACGTGGTGGCCGACATGAGCGGGATCGTGCCGCTGGGTGGCATCGGCGATGCGATCGGTGACGCCTGCCTCGTCGAGCCTCTGGCGGTGTGCGTCCACGGCCTGCGCCTGGCCGGCGTGGGCAGCGGTCAGCGGATACTCGTCATCGGCGGCGGGGCCCTGGGGCTGTGCGCCGCCGCTGCGGCCCACCACGCCGGTGTGGACGTGGCGGTCGAGGCCCGCCACGAGGCCCAGCGCGCCGCAGCCGATCGCCTTGGTGCCCGAGCGCCCGACCGTGGCCCGTACGACGTCGTGGTCGACGCCGCCGGATCGGCCGAGGCGCTGGCCGAAGCGACCCGCAAGGTGCGGCGCGGCGGCACCCTGGTGCTGCTGGCGAACTACTGGGGCACCGACATCGTCCTACCCGGGATGAGCGTGATGATGAAGGAACTGCGCATCCTGACCGGGATCATGTACGGGCGCGGACCGGACGGCCGCGACATCGAGATGGCCGCCGCCGTCATGGAAGCCAACCCCGAGGTGGCGCGGGCACTCATCAGCCACCGCTACCCGCTCGACGCGGTGGACGAGGCCTTCGACGCCGCCGCCCGGCGCGCCGAGGGCGCCATCAAGGTCGTCCTCGACCCGACGGCGAGCTGAGGCGGCCTCGTGGCCAGGGGTCGCCAACCGGCCCGCATGCCGGGTCTCGGTCGGTTCGGGCCGATGCTGGTCGTCGCGGCGCTGGTCGCCGCCGCCTGCAGCAGCGGGAACACAGCACCGGCGGAGCCGCCCGCGCCGGTGGAGCCGGCAGAACCCTCCACAACATCGGTGCCGCCTCCCGACATGCCACCCGAACCCGTCCCCGACCCCGCGCCGCAAACGGCGCCGAACGGCGCCAGCGAGAGCGAGGCAGATGCGAACAGCGCGACGCCGGCCGATGTCGCCGAGGGCGATCCGTCCGATGTCCAGGACCCTGTCGAGACCGAACCACCGGCCGGCCTGAGCGCCGACATGGAGGCCGGTCTGCGCACTCTGCTGGACGAACTCGCCGAGATCGCCGGGGCATGGAATCCGGCCGGTCGAGCCGCCGTGGCGGTCGCCACGCCCGACGGGAAGCTGTACGGGCTCAACGAGCACCGCCAGCACATCTCCGCCAGCGCCGTCAAGCCGATATGGGTGGCGGCGGCCATCGACCTCGCCGGCCTCGACGCTGTGGCGCCGCTGGCGGAGGAGGCGCTCGTGCGGTCCGACAACTTCGCCGCCGGGGAGATCATCGACCTCATCGGCATTGACACCGTCAACGACTGGAGCACCGATGTCGCCGGCTCGACCGGCACCCATCTGGCGGCCTGGTACTTCGGCACCGACCGCGTGGCGCAGTCGGTCACTGCCGGTGGGACCAGGGCGAACTTCACGACGGTGGCCGATCTGGCGCTCTTCTACGCGCTCCTGCGGCGCGGCGAGCTGCTGGACCCCGACGGCGTCGCCGCGCTGGAGGGCTGGCTCCGCGCCACCGCCCGCGGGTCCACTGCGCCCGGTGCCGTGAACGGCGCTCTCCTGGCCCGCCTACCCGAAGAGGTGGCACTGGCTGCGATCCACAAGACGGGCTGGCTGCCGCCGTACTGCTGCCGGGGCGACGTGCGACTCGTTATCGATGCGGGGACCGTTCCCCTGCCCGACGGCGACTGGTTCGCCATCGCCGCCGTCAGCGACCGCGGCGCGGCCTACAACCTGTCGGTGGATTGGGTGGAACTGGCGGCCTGCCGGGTCTACGTGCTGCTGGCCGGCGACACATCGCATGCCTGCGAGCTCGCCGGAGACGGCACGCCGCGGCCCGAGCTGTGGTCCCCGCCGCCGGAGCCGGAACCGGAAGAAGTCGACGACGCCGAGGCCACCGCCGACGCCGAGGAGATCGATCAGCCGCCATCGGTTGAAGAGCCCATGGCGGACGGCGGCGAGAGTCCCCCGCCGGGGACCCCCGAAGGGACAGAACCCGCTGGATCGGACGGTGACCCGCCGGAGGGCGACGGCGAGGAGTCACCGCCGGGGAGCAGCGAGCCGGTGCCGGAAGCGGAGGAACCCACAGCTGAGCCCGCCGAAGCCGAGCCTGCGACCGGCGAGAGCGAATCACCCTCCGGCGGCGATTCGAGCGGCTGATCGGAGCCGGCCCGCGAGTGCGGGTCGCCGGCTACCCGTCGAGAACGTCGAACAGGTCGGGGTCGCTGCGGCGCAGGCGGCGCCAGTTGGCGTCCCACATGGCGCCGATGAAGTTGTCGAGGTAGAGCCGCTTGCTGCGGACCGCCTCGGCAATCGGCATCTCCTTGCCGCCGATCATCTGCGCCTCGACCGCGCAGCGCGCCGAACTCTCCAGGGTGATGGCCTTGACGGTGGCCAGCGCCAGCGACCCGTCGGCGATCACGACGCCGTGATTGCCGAGCCACAGGACGCTGCGACTCCCGAGGGCGGCCGACATGCGCAGCCCGTCCACGATCGGTCGGACCCCGTCGTCGAAGTAGTGGGCCTGCTCGTCGTGGAACAGGCAGGCGTCCGCGGAGTACATGCCCATGTCGGAGCCCGTCGTGCTCAGCACCTCGACGAAGTGCGAATGGGCGTGGATCACCGCATGAGCAGCCGGTCGGGTGCGCAGCATCTCGGCGTGAAACCCGACCGCGGGCGAGACGCCGCCGGCGCCGGTCAGCACCTCGAGATCCATGCTCACCTGGACGACGTGCTCCGGCAGCGTCTCGTCGAAGTAACCCCACGGCGAGATCCAGAGGGTGTCGGGCCGGTCCGGATCGCGCAGCGCCACCTGGCCGGCAACGCGGCTCTCGCACCCGGCTCGCGCCAGCATGCGGCGCGCGGCGGCCACCTGGAATGCCGGATGATCGATGTGCATACTCACGAGCCGGAGTATAGAAGCGGCGCGAATCGGCCCCCGGAGCGGCGGCGCGACCCAGTACCGGAGCCCGGCCGGCGAGCCCCGGCGGGCGGTCCGTGCACACCGGAGGGTACGATCGCGGTGCGCGGGGAGAGGACGGAGGATGAGCCTCATAAACGTCAGCAACTGGACACCTCCGGACTGGCTCATCCCGTGGATCTCCCGCACGCACGTTGTCCTGTACAAGCTGAGCGCGGGCAAGGTCGGTAGCCACGTCGACGGCATGCCGTGCATCCTCCTGCGCACCATCGGCCGCCGCTCGGGCAAGCCGCACACGGTCTGCCTCAGCTACCTGCCCGATGGGGACTCGATGGTGGTCGTGGGTTCCTTCGGCGGCGCCGAGCACCACCCGGCTTGGTACCACAACCTGCGGGCCAATCCCGAGGTGATCGTGCGCGACCGGGAACGGGTCTTCTGGGCGGCGGCGGAGACCCTCACGGGTCACGAGCGGGAGGCACTGTGGGAGGCACGGATTGCCAGCGCTCCCCGCTACTCCCGCTACCAGGGACGCACCGACCGGGAGATCCCCCTGATCCGGTTCAGCTACTCCCGCCCCTACACGGGGTAGGGACCCCGCCGCCGGCAGCGCCCGGACGGCATCCGATACCTAGAGGGTGAAGCCGCCGTCCACGTCGAGTTTCTGGCCGGTGATGTAGCCCGCCCTGTCGGAGGCCAGGAAGCACACCGCTTCGGCGATATCACCCGCCTTGCCGAACTGCCCGAGTGCGATGTCGCCGAGGGCCACCTCTTGGGCACGCTCGTCGATCTCGCCGGTGGACATCAACACCTCGGCCATGCCGTCGGCCATCATCCCCGGCCCGACGCAGTTGGCCCGCACGCCGTACCGGCCCTCCTCCTTGGCGATTGCCCGCACCAGCGCCTCGACGGCACCCTTCGGCGCCGAGGAGAGGGAGTCGCGCTTGGGGAACCGCACCGTGGCGCAGGTCGTGACGGCCACGAGCGCTCCGGCGGCAGACCGCAGGTGCGGCAGCGAGGCGTGGGCGAGGTTGTAGAACGCCAGGATGTCCTGGGCGCACTGCTGCCAGAACCGCTCGGGGTCGATGCGCGCCACGTACTCCATCGAGACGTAAGGCCCGGAGGCGTAGACGACGGTGTGCAGCCCGCCGGCGGCCACCTGCTCGACGGTCGCCGCCGTCGCGGCAGTGTCGGAAAGTTCGAGCTGCACCGATCGCGCCCGCCCGCCCCCGGATTCGATCTCGTCCACCAGAGCGGCCGCCTTCTCGGCGTTGCTCCGGTAGGTGAACACCACCTCCGCGCCCCGCTCGGCCAGTAACCGGCAAATTGCCGCGCCGATGCCGCCGCTGCCGCCGCTCACGAGCGCCACGCCCGCCTTGCCGGCGAAGTCCTCCGACCCGGTCGCCCCTTCTGTCACCACGCACCTCCTCCACCGCACCCCACGACCGGCCACCCTACAAAGGCCGAGCCCTCGAACGAGCCCCGAACGAGCCCAGGCCGGCGCTCGGGCCATCCACCGGGTCACCCCCGCGCCTGGTACAACGGTGGATCCGGGACAGCAGCCTGCGCAGCCCCGCTCGGGACTTCCACCGTGCCCTTCCGTGCCCTCCGGGCGGGAATGTGTTTGTTTCAATTGGATTAGCTCTGCCTCAACAAATACAAAGTGTTCGTCTAAGATGATTCTCAGTGAGCGAACAAAAGTCGTCGCCTGGCCGTGGCAGGACGTCCCATCTCGAGTTGTACCGCCGGCTCCGCACGCAGGTCACCGAACTCCGGGAGCGTCTGGGGGGCCTTCCCAGTCCGGCTGAGGCCGAGTCCGCAGAAATCTGGCGTGGGATCTGGTACGAGGACGCTCACCACTCCACTGCCCTCGAGGGCAACACCCTCGCCATCAAGCAGGTGGAGCGCCTGCTGGCGGAGGGCCGCACCGTCGGCAACAAGCAACTGCACGAGTACCTGGAGGTGCGCGGCTACGCCGATGCCGCCGATTGGGTCTACCGGCAGGCGATCAACCCGACGGGGCTCTCGCACCACGGCAAGACCCTGACGACGGCCGAGGTGCGCGAGATCCACAGGATCGCCATGACACCGGCGTGGGACGTGGCACCCCATCCCGATGCCACCGACAGCGAAGCGCCGGGCAACTACCGCACGCACGACATCCATCCCTTCCCCGGAGGCATGAGGCCCGTGACATGGCCCCTCATCGGCGCCGAGTTGACAGCCTGGGTGGACGATGTCAACGGATTCGACCACGCTCATCTCCTCTTTCCGATAGCCCTCGGGGAACTCCATGCTCGCTTCGAGCGGATTCACCCGTTCCTCGATGGCAACGGCCGCACCGGGCGGCTCGTCCTGAACCTCATTCTCGTCCGCCTCGGCTATCCGCCAGTCGTGATCCACAAGCGGGATCGTGACAGGTACCTTCGGGCACTGCGGCGGGCCGACGCGGGCGCTGCCGGTCCGCTGGGCGAACTGCTCGCCCGGGCGATTCTCGACAGCCTCTACCGATTCGTGCTGCCCGCCGTGGCCGGCCCGGCCCGCTTGGTCCCGCTGGAGGCGCTGGCCAGTGCCGAGTTCAGCGTCGCAGCCCTGCGCGCCGCCGCCGGGCGAGGCCGGCTACAGGCGTCGCGGGGGAACGACGGGCGCTGGCGCAGCAACCAGCGCTGGCTCGACGAGTACAGGCGAACCCGCTACCAGCGGATCGATCCGACGACGGAGGCGACATGACCGAGTCCACGACGTGGTACAGGGTGGCGGGGCCCGACGAGCTGCCCGACGGCCGGGTGAAGACAGTGGTGGCCGGAGGGCGCGCCCTGGCGCTCAGCCATCACGACGGGCGCTACGGCGCGCTCGACAACCGCTGCCCGCACCAGGGCGGTCCCCTCGGTGAGGGGTCCATCGAGAACGGCTGGCTGCGCTGCCCCTGGCACGGCTACGACTACGACCCGCTGACGGGCACCCCGCCGCCGCCGTTCGACGACAGCCCGCCGTGCTTCGCCACCGAAGTCCGCCCCGACGGCGTGTACGTGGAGCTGCCCCCATTGCCGCTGACGGTGCGCACCGTCAGCGACGTGCTGGTGGAGACCATGTGCAACTGGGGCGTGGATGCCGTCTTCGGCATGGTCGGCCACTCCAACCTGGGCTTCGCCGAGGCCATGCGGCGGGCCGAGCATCGGGGCGACCTGCGCTTCTTCGGCATCCGCCACGAGGGGGCGGCGTCGTTCGCGGCCGGCGCCTACGGCAAGCTGACCGGGCGCCCGGCGGCCTGTTTCGCCATCGCCGGGCCGGGCTCGGTCAACCTCCTGACGGGCCTGTACGACGCCAAGGTGGACCGTGCTCCCGTGCTGGCCGTGACCGGGCAGGTGCCCTCGGCGGTGGCGGGGCGGGGGGCGTTCCAGGATCTCGACCTCGAGGCGGCGTTCGCCGACGTGGCGACGTACAGCCAGACGGTGCACGCCGGCAGCAACCACGCCGAACTCATGACCCTGGCCTGCAAGAACGCCGTCGTGGAGCGGGCCGTGGGCCACCTGGTGCTGCCCGACGAGGTGCAGGTGCTGCCCGCAGCCGAGGGCGCGGCCGCGGGTGGGCCGGCCGGTCGGGTGGCACAGCGGGAGGTGGCTCCCCCGGCCGACGTCCTGGCCGCAGCGATCGAGCGCATCGCCGCCGCTCGGCGACCGCTGATCATCGTCGGAGCCGGCGCCCGCTTCGACATGGACGCCGTGGTGGCCCTCGCCGAGAGGATCGCCGCTCCCGTCGCCACCACGTTCAAGGCCAAGGGGCAGATCTCCGACCGCCACCCGTTGGGCTGTGGCGTGCTGGGGCGCAGCGGCACGCCCATCGCCAGCTGGTTCATGAACGAGAGCGACCTGATCGTGGCCTTCGGGGCGTCGTTCTCGAACCACACCGGCATCGCCCCCTACAAGCCCATCGTGCAGGTGGACTTCGACCCGATGGCCCTCGGGCGCTTCCATCCGGTGGACATCGGCGTGCTGGGCCACGTGGGCGTGACGGCCCTGGCGCTGCACGCCGTGCTGGACGCCGCCCCCGAGGCCAGAGCGAGCGCTGTCGCAACCGAGGTGGCCGAGCGCTGGGCGCTGTGGCGGGCCGAGAAGGCGTCCCGCGTCGCCGACGACCGGGGGCGGGGCGTCAACTCGGCGGCGATCTTCGACTCGCTCGGGCGCCTGGCGCCCGCCGACGCCGTCGTGTGCGTCGACGTGGGCAACAACACGTACTCCTTCGGCCGCTACTTCGAGGTGCAACGGCAGTCGGTGCTGATGTCGGGCTATCTGGGGTCGATCGGCTTCGGATTCCCGGCCGCCATGGGGGCCTGGGCGGCGGTCGGCGGCGAGCGCTCGATACTGGCGGTCACCGGCGACGGGGGCTTCGGGCAATACGCCATGGAGCTCACCACCGCCGTGAAGTACGGCATGGACATCACCCACGTGCTGCTGAACAACGGCGAGTTGGGCAAGATCACCAAGGAGCAACTCGCCGGTCAGTTCGGCGTGTGGCAGACCTCGCTGGTGAACCCGTCCTTCGCCGCCTTCGCCGAGTTGTGCGGAGCGCACGGCACGCAGGTCACCGACCGCAGCGAGCTGGACGGCGCCATCGGCGAAGCGCTGGCCCACCCCGGTCCGGCTGTCGTCGAGGTCATCTGCGACCCCGCCCTGGTCTGAACTCGCCGGATGACGGCGGTCAGACAATGCCATCTGGGAGTGACAAACGGCGTAGGGGTTGACAACTGGTCAACCCGTGCTGGTACGATCAGTGCATATCCCCCCAGCCGCTTCGACGGCTGGGCGAACGCCCGCTTCGGCGGGCCTTCGAGCGTTTTACCAGCAGTGCGGCTTGCGAATGTCTCCCCTGCCATCGTTGACAATGGGCGGAAGTTGGGACTGCTCCAGCACGGCACGCGGCACTTGCTTGTAGAACAGGCAGCCAAGTTCCTGGAGCTTCCGGGAGCGGCGCTCGCGCGGATGCGGATTGATGATGACCACCCTGACGTCCAGTTTGGCTTGGGCGACTCGGACGGCCTCAGCCAGGTCGGAGTCATTGCTGACTACAACAGCGGTATCGCAGCGGCCCTGAAAGGCGTCCAAGAGCAGATACGTAGCCAGGTTGACGTCGGACCCCTTCTCCTCGGTCTTGATCACCTCGACGGTTCGGGCGCCCGACGTCGGAGGGTCGGCCAGCCGCATGCGGACCGGCCGCGTGTAAAAGTGCCCAAGGTGGATCTCGACGAGGGGCAGTGTGGCAAGTGCACGTAGGTAGGCCTGCTGGCGCCTGACTTGTTGAGGGTCGTCGGGTCGGGCGCCTATCCGGGCCGTGAAGTAGCGGATCTTCACGATGTTGTCTTGCGGCAAGATGAGTCGGCACAGCCTGTCAAGGTCGAGCCACTTGTGCGGCGTCCCCTTGACGGCTCCGTAGTAGAAGTTGAATCCGTCGATGTAAACGATCGTTGCGATCGGACGCGGGAGTCAGCCGCCCGTCCAGAACGAGTCCTGGATCTCGGCGTAGCGCTGGCGCAGGCCCTCGACGAAGATGTCGTCGGTCCAGACGTAGAAGCGTCCCTCCAGCAGGGCGTCGTGGAGGATGGCCGCGGCTTCGGCGGGCTGCTTGGCGCGGCCGAATCGGGTCTCCAGCGCGTCCTGACGCCCGGAGGCCATCTTCTCGTCCCAGTTGTCCCTCTCCGGCAGACTCTCGCCCGGGTTGCGCAAACCCTCGGGGCGGTTGCGTGCGGAGCTGGTGATCCTGGTCCGGACCATGCCCGGGCAGAAGGCGGTGATGCTCACGGCGCTGCCCTGCTGGTGCAACTCGGCGCGCACGGTCTCGGATATGGCGACGACCGCGTGCTTCGAGGCGTTGTAGGCGGCGAGGCGGGGAACGGTGACGTGCCCTGCCGAGGAGGCGGTGTTGATGATGCGGCCGGTGTCGCGGGCGAGCATGTGCGGCAGGAACACCCGCAGGCCGTGGATGACTCCCCATAGGTTCACGCCCAGGATCCACTCCCAGTCCTGCGTGGTCATCAGGTCCGTCCGCTTCTCGATCCCCACGCCGGCGTTGTTGAAAAGCAGGTCCACGCCGCCGTGGCGCTCCAGAGCGGCCTCGCCGAGCGCATCCATCGCGGCAGCGTCCGACACGTCGGTGAGGACAGCGCTGACCTCGATACCAGCAGTGCTCAGCTCGGCGGCCGCGCCGGCGAGCGCCGACTCCTCGACGTCGGCCAGGACGAGGGTGCAGCCTGCGGCCCCAAATCGGTCAGCGATGCCTCGCCCGAGACCGCTGGCGGCTCCGGTGATCACCGCCACCTTGCCCTCGAATGCACCGTTCGCTGCCATCTCAGCACCCCTTGTAGTTCATGACCGCCCGGAGGACGTGGTCGACCCGCACCAGGTCGGCCTGATCGGCCATCACGGTAGCGATGTCCTTGTAGGCCATCGGCGATTCGTCCACCAGCCGCGAGGCCCGGTCGTGCTGCCACGTGCGCCCGGCCATCGCCTTCTGGAAGTCGCCGATCGACACTTCGCGCTTGGCCCGACGGCGGCTCATGCGCCGTCCGGCGCCGTGGGCCGCCGACTCGTAGGAATCCGAGTTGCCCAGGCCCGTCACGACGTAGGTATCGGCACCCATCGAGCCGGGGACGACGCCGCGGTCGCCGACCCTCGCCCGGATGGCCCCCTTGCGGGTGATCCACATCGATCGCCCGTCGTGCGTCTCGCGGGCCGCGTAGTTGTGGTGGCAGTTGATGCGTTCATGCTCGACGGGCTGCCGGCCGGCGGTCCGGCCCACGGCCGCCAGGAGGGCGTCCATCATGATCTCGCGGTTGGCGAAGGCGTAGCGCTGGGCCCAGAGCATGTGGGTCACGTAGCGCTCGAATTGCTCGTCGCTCTGGAGGAAGTAGGCCAGATCGCGGTCCTCCAACGCCCTCTGCAGGTCGGCGCACAGTTGGCGGGCGCCGGCGATATGCCCGGTGGCCAGCCGGTTGCCGACGCCGCGGCTGCCCGAGTGCAGCACGCACCACACCCGATCGGCCTCATCGAGGCTGACTTCCACGAAGTGATTGCCGCCACCGAGGGTGCCGAGCTGCGGGCCGGCCTTGGCGAGGTCCTTGCGCGTTAGTCCGTCGGGGTGCGGTAGCGGGTCGGCCGCCAGCCAGCGCGCGCCGGCCTTGGTGGTCCGCGGGTGCGCGGCGAATCCGGCTGGGATGGCCTGCTCCACGTCGACGAGCAGCGTGTCCAGGCTGTCGGGCAGATCGCTCGCCCCCAGGTCGGTGCGCACGGCGATCATGCCGCAGCCCAGATCCACACCGACCGCCGCGGGGATGATCGCACCCTCGGTGGGGATGACCGATCCGACGGTCGCCCCGATCCCCAGGTGAGCGTCGGGCATGAGCGCCACCGGGCCGGAGACGGCCTGGCAGCGCGCTGAGGTCAGCGCCTGCCGCAGCGCGACGTCATCGATCTCGCTACCCCACGAGCGCACGAGCTCTCGCTCGCCCCTGTGGCCGATCCGTTCCACGTGGCCGCGTCGCCTTGGAAGGGGTCCGTCGCCGGAGGACCTATGCCCGGCCGGTCACGCGGGCGACGGTCATCTCGATCACCCTGCGGTCCGCTCCACGGTCGCTGGCCGGGCGGTAGCGCCGGGCGTAACGGGTGACGCCTTCGGCACAGCGCGCCGGGTCGGCGGTCACGACGGCTGGGCCCTCGAGCGCCAGCCAACGCCCGCCGTCCACCTGGCACAGCGTTACCCGAACGGGGCCGGCGGCCTCCAGCAGGCGCACTTTGCGCGCCCCGGCGAACGTGATGACCCTGGCCAGGCTGGCCTCGCCGTCCCAGGTGAACCCCACCGGCGTCACGTGCGGAGCGCCGTCGGGGCGCGGGACGCTGAGCGTCGCCAAGTGGCGTTCGGCCATGAACAGCTCCACTGCCAAGGGCAGATCATCGGGTCTCCACGCCATGGGCGGCTCCTTCTCCCGGACGCACGGGTCGTCTCATGGTAGGGGCAGCCCGCGACGCCAGGGCCCGGGACCGGCGCCCGGAGCGCGGCCGAGCGACGCCCGCCGTGACACCGCCGGCCGGCATCGCCGCGACCAGGTTCGGGCCTCGGCGCGCCGGGGCGCGGCACAGCCTTGGCCGACCGTTACGGTATGGACCGACCACCCGACCCCCGACCGAGCCAGAAGAGGACCATGTGCCTGCGACGCAACACGAACACGCTGGACCGGCCGTTCACTCGCAACGAGGTCGTGCTGGCGACCGAGGACCTGCGGGGCGTCCCCGCCCGCAGTTCGGGCAAGGTGAAGATGGTGGCGGGCTTCACGTGGAAGCGCTACTGGGTCTTCTTCGAGAACGGCGTCCAGATGGGGTCCCTCGACAACCACCAGCTGGTGCGCCCGAGTGACTGGGACCACTTCCTGGCCGCTCGAGCCGCGCGCGAGGCTGCCGCAGCAGCAGCGGCCACAGCAGCAGCCGCCGGCCAAGCAGCAGACGGCGCGACCGCAGCCGTCGGCAGCGCTCCCGACGACGGCCCCAACGCCCGCCTCCGCGCCATGGTCCCCGACTACCTCCTCGAAAGGAGCGCCTCCGCCCGAACCCGCCTCAGCGCCTGACACAGCGGGGTTGGGGCCGGATCGATCACGGAGGCGGGAGCCGGACACGGCACCGCGGCCCGCCCGGACCACCATGGCCCGGCGGTTCATCGGACGACGGCTACGGATTCGTTCCGGCCGCTGACGGCGGCGAGCAAGTCGCGGAAGGCATCGGAGTCGATCGGCGAGACGCTTTCCCACGACTACGGCGGGGGCAACGCTCCAGGTGTCCGGGCGATGAGCGTTTCAACGCGTTCGGCCACCCGCAGCAACATGTCCTCGAACCCGTCGAGGTCCTGACCGGGGAACAATCCTCCCATGACGGAGTCGCTCCAGTCCCGATCCATCTCGGCCAGGCTGCTGAGAGCGGCTGTGGTGATCTCGTCGGGAGCGATGGCCCGGTTCCGGTCGAGGCGGTTCTCCGGATCGGACCAGTCGGCCAGATAGTTTACTATCGCCCTGTCCAGGTCGACCTCCCCCGACGAGAGGAGTTGGTCGAGGTCGTAGAAGTCGCGCGACTTCGCCCGTCGCCACGACGAGAGGCAGCGAAACTTGTCGGCCGTGACCTGCTCCAGAGTGCGGATCCTCATCGAGGGACAGGCCGGCAGGTCGGGATGGTTGCCCAGAAGCGATCCGGCCTCGGTCTCGGCCCAGTACGCATCAACCGGGTAGTAGTGGCGGTAGTCCACCTTGATCGCCCCGGAGAGCCCTCTGCCGTTGTCCCACAGAATGGCCCGCCGACCGCGGGTACGGACCTGCGGTGCGAGCCGGATCGACGCAGAGGAGGCGGCAGCCGGAAGGATGCGCTCGATGAGCGGCCAGAACCTGTGGGCACCGTCGGCGTCGGCAGTGACGTGGTCGAAGTCGAGATCCTCGGAGTACCGGTACGGCTTCCAGTAGGCGCGCAGCCTGGTCCCGCCCTTGAGGACCACTGACCGGTCGTTCAAGTGGGCGACGGCAGCGAGGGCGTGGTGGATGACCCTGTCGCGTTCGGCCAGGAAGTCGTTGGTGGGCATGTTGGTCGGGCGGTCGGGGTCAGTTGAGGATGAGATCAGCGAGGCCGGCGGGGCTCGTCTGCCAGCGGACCTTGCGGGCTCGGTCGTTGTAGGCGGACCCCGGTGGCGATGTCCGGCTGCCGAGCGGGTTCAGACGTATCCACTTGTCGCCGTGGCGGGCGGCGGGTGCGAGCTGCACCCACTCGCGGGCGGGGACGCCGACCTGCTCGGCCTGATCGCAGCCGGCCATGCCCTCGGCGATGGAAGCGATACGGCGCAGACCCGCGTACCAGCCCCACTCCCCGGCGATGGCGGCGACCCGCGCGGGGTCCGCCGGACACAGTCCGGGCGGGAGGGTTACAACAGCGGCGATGTGCTGCTCGGGATTGCCGGCGCGAACCGGGAATTGGGCGCACTCCAGCAGCGCCCGGTGCGGATCGGACAGCCACGTCCGCTCGGTGATCCGGACGGCGTGCGCGGTGATACCGGGACGCCCGCAGCCGACGGTCTCACGGACGTGGCGGAACGGCAGACGGCGCGCCTGGCGCCCCCCGATGTGACGGTCGGCGGCGACGATGGGACGCACGGTCATCGGCTCACCGGCAGCCGCCAGACCCGACAGGTAACCGATGCGTCGCGGCCCGTCGCCGTAGAGAGCGTCGAGGACCCGCTCCAGCAGCGGTGACCAGAGAGCGCGGGCCGCCTCGGGCGGGTACCGCCTCCAGTCCACCGGCGCCGGATCGTCACAGCGCACCCACGTACCGTTCCCCACACGGATCACCAGACCGGCCACCTCGGCCCGCCCGAGAGCCCGCGACGCCGACGAGGCGGCCACCCCCGCAGCAACGGCGAAGTCCCCGGTACTAAAAACATCCGCCAGAAGTGGCAGCACGCGCAACGAATTCGAAGAACGCATAGTCAAAATATACCTTAATTGTGAGAACCGGGTTCGCTCCGGTAGGCATCCCATCGAGTGGTCGGACAGGAATCCGGGTTCGCCAAACCGGCCACGGGGGTTCAGTGGATGTCGGCGACGGAGACGTTGCGGCCGGTCGCGGCGGCTCCGGCACGCTCTCGCCTGGGAGCCTGACGCACCCCTCGGCCATACATACCCCGAGGCGGGGCGACGCCGGCTCCAATCCCTTGCCCGATCACCCAGCCATCCCCACCGGCGAGTCGGCCGGAGGACTGACACCGATGCCAGACGCAACCAGTCCCGACATTCCCACCGCGCTTCCATGGGATCAACGGTTCAAGGGCGTCGTCCCATTGCCTGGAGGGTACGACGGATACCTGACTTGTCTCGAAAACGTCTGCCACTACGTTCAGGACGATCGCCCACAACTGACCCAACTCCACCGCTGGCTCATGGAGAGCTTCAAACTTGCAGCAGGTTCGGTGGAGATAAGGATGTCGTTCCTCGTCAAGGTGGGACTGCTGGACATGCGCGGAGATGTTTACAGCGTCGCCGAACTAACTCGGCGCTGGCTCGACACAGGTGAGAGTGCCGTGATCATCGCTCAGCTCCACAGCCGGACTCAGTTCATCGGCGAGATGCTGAACGAATTGCGGGCCGCGCACGACTCCGGGAACCTCTTGCATACCTGGGACGTTCTAGAGGTAGCGAACGAGCGGTACGGATTCGGTTGGGAGAGGGCCACGCAAATCGACAGCCGCCGCGGTTGGCTGCAGTCCGCGGGACTCGTCAGCGTCCCCTCCGATAAGCGATTCCAGGTCACATCGGCAGGCCATGCGCTTCTGGAACGGCTCGAGTTGCACGTGCCGACTGCCGAGGCAGCCTTGGCGAAGTCCCCGCAAGAGCCGGCAGCGGCATCTCGGGCTCTTGATCCATTGCCCGGAGCGGTCTCTCCGGAGTCGGCACAGCACTCGCCGCCGGCCGAGGAAAGGCGCGACGAGCGGCCGGACACACATCATGAGCCGGCGGCGGCCGCTTCTCTCGCCTCGGAGCTGCGAGCATCTTCCGTACACAGCGCCGACCACACGCGATTGGAGGCTGCCGTGCGGGACGCCTTCGAGTTTCTTGGATTCAGGGCAGAACGGCTGGGCGGGCCGGGCAAGACGGATGTCCTCCTCAACGCTATCCGGGGCAAGGATCACTCGTATCGCGTGACAGTGGATGCGAAGAGTGTTGGCGAGAGCAGCTCGTCGAAGGGCCAGCTTCGAGATCCGCAGGTGGACTGGGTAACGCTCCAAGAGCATCGGACGAATCACAGAGCCGACCATTCAATGCTGATCGGACCGGATCCCACCGGAGAACGGATCTTCGCACGAGCCCGTGAATTTGGAGTGACGATCATGTCCTCCGATGAACTTGCACAGCTCTGCCTGCAGCACGAGGAGATGCCGCTGGGGCTCGGGGACTACGAGGCGCTGTTCGCCGAGGGTGGCCACATCGACATGAGTCCCCTTGATGGCAAGCGCAACGAGGTCGCCCGCCACCGTGATCTGGCTCGCGCTGTCGTCGGCACTCTGGCTGACGAGTGCGAGAGACTAGGGCCGATGTCAGCAGGGCAGATTCAGGCCCTCTTGAAAGATCACCTGTGGGCGGAGGAAGAGATCCAACAGGTACTCAACGTCCTGTCCAGCGACCTCGTCGGCGTCATTGAGATCGCATCCAGCCATGGCGAGGGCCTCCAGAAGTACATACCGGCCACCAGCATCGAGGTTGCCCAACGCCGTCTACACAAGCTGTCCGAGACGCTCGGGGCCGGCCTCCAAGCGTCAGACGACGCCCTGAACCGGGCTGGAGGAAGGACGGGCGGCGACATTGGCCGGGGCGCGGCGGTAGCGGCTGTGCGGGCCGAACGCGACTCTCGCTGATCGTTGACGACTCCACTCGTCAGCCCTAGTAGGCGGCGACGAGCCAGGGAGGATCTGCCCGCTCAGGCGGGCGTGACCTCGACGGCCAGGTTGCGCCCGACGGCTTGGAGTGCCTTTTGGACTTGGCCGATGTGGGAGCGGTGGTCGGGATTGGTCAGCTTCCGGACAGCCGACTCGCTGACGCCGAGCCGGCGAGCGAGTTCCACCTTGGTGATGCGCTGGGCGCGCATGGTCGAGTAGAGGGCGAGTTTGGCGGCCACAACGGGCGGCACGGCGACAAGTTCCTGACCATCGGCGGCGGCACTGGGCAGTGGGATATCCCGCTTCTGGTGCACGAACCCGGCCAGAGCAGTGGCGAGCGCGTCGGCCGCCATGCTCAGGGCCACGGATCGATCCATACCACCAGTGGTCGCTTCCGGAACGTCGGGGAAGGCGACAACCAGTTCCCCCTCCTCGTCCGGGACTAGCTCACAGGGGTACACGTAAATCATCGTTCAGAGCGGCTTCTTGTCGATGCTCAGTTGGCGGAGCATCGCAGCCAGGACGCCCTTCGACAGCTCACCCCGTCGAACCGTGGTGAACCGGGCGCCGATCTGGAGCTGCGAGGGTCACCGGCAGTAAGTCAACTCACGCAAGCATCAGCCGCTCGCCCTTGGGTTCGGGAACCGGATCACCGAACTCCTGGGCGGTCTCGATCCAGAGTCCCATCGCCTCATTGACGTTCGCCAACGCGACTTCTTGGGTGGGCCCATGTGCCATGCAACCGGGAAGCTCCGGCACCTCGGCCACGAATGCATCATCAACATTGCTCCAGTAGAGAATGACTTCATATTTGTGCATTATTCATTCCCTTCCAGCCTGTACTTGATGATCACCTGACGGACTTGTCGCATCTGGTACGGCTTGGCGTGACTGCCGTCCCGTTGCAGATTGATCCTCTCGGCTACTCCGTCCTTCCTGAAGATGTGATGACTCCCCCGGACCCGCTCGACGAATCCTAGATTCAGCAGCAGCGAGCGCAACTCATCGAAACGAACGTTCGCGTCCGAGCGGCCGCCGAGGAGTCGCCGCCGAAGCCGCTCGTGCCGATTCATTGTGCTGATTCGGCTGCGTGGAGAGGGCGCGCGACGCGGATGTCCCTAATCGCCATGACCATCGCAGGTGGGATGTCAGCCGAGGTCAGCAACGCGGACGGTTCGGCCGGTTGCGGCGGCTTCGGCGACGATGAGGGCTCCGGCTAGGGCGGATAGGCCTTCGGCGGCGGTGACCGTAGGGCGGCCGGTGCCGGCGATGGCCGAGCGGAAGCCGTCGAGGACGATCTCGTAGAGGTTGCGCCGCTCGGGCACCTCGATCTCGGTGGTCTCGCCGTTGGCGGTGCGCCAGAGCGTGCCAACGGGGTCCTGGCCCAGGGTGCCAACGCCACGCACGGAGGACTCTGTGCCGATGACCTCCACGCTGGTCGGGCAGTGGGCGACGGTATAGGCGTCGTGGGTCTGCACCGGTACCTCGCCGAAGCGCAGCGTGGCCATGACCGCATCCAGAGGGCCGCCGTCGCCCGGCGTGGACCAAGGCCCCTGGCGGGTTGCGATGGCCGAGGCCTCCGTGGCGGTCGTGCCCAGGATGGCCTGCGCCACCGAGATGCTGTGGGTGGTGAGATCGAGGACGGCGCCGCCGCCGATCGGGTCGTTCACTCGCCAGCCGCGGAACCGCTCGGAGACCATGATGGCGAAGCCGATGCGCATCGCAAGCGGCGTGCCGAGGGAACCCGACGAGACGAGCCGCTGGATGGTGCGGTGCGTATCGGCGCCGGGGAGATGATGGTTGATCGCGAGCACAACGCCGTGACGCTCAGCGGCGTCGACCATCTCGCGGCCATCGGCGACCGTCAGCGCCATCGGCTTCTCACACAGCACGTGCTTGCCGGCCGCAGCCGCGGCGACGGTCTGGGGGGCGTGGCGCTCGTTGGTGCCGGAGACGAAGACGGCGTCGACCCCCGGCCACTCGCAGGCTCGGGCGAAGTCGTCGGTCGCATGGGCGATCCCGTGGGCGTCGGCGTACTCCGCCGCCCAGGCGGCCGTGGAGCTGTAGACGAACTCGACGGAATCGCCGCCGTTGCGGATCGCCGGGAGAACCCAGGTCGCAGCGATATCGCTGGCGCCGATGAGCCCCCAGCGAAGCGACCGAGCGGAACTCACAGGCGGGTCACCGAGTCGGCGTCGAGAGCCGGGAGCGAATGCCGATGCGGCGGACAGCCCTGCCGGCTCACAGGAAGACTGCCGGCTCGCTGTCGAAGGCCTTCTTGCAGCCGGGAGCGCAGAACCAGTAGTCGGCGTCGCCGTGCGTGGAGTGGTACTTGGCGTCGGCCACGAGGACGATCATGCCACAGACCGGGTCGAGCGCTGTCACAGGCGCCTCGGGCACCGCGCCCCAACGTGACAGCTCGCCGGAGGCGCGCCGCGCCACCAGGTCGGCCATGATCGCCACCGCCAGTTCCCGGTTGGTGAGGCGTCCCAGGTCGAGCCCGGCCGGGGCTTGGATGCGCGCAAGATCCTCCTCGGAGGCGCCGCGCCCGCGCAGGTTCTCCACCACGGCGTCGGCGCGCTTGCGCCCCGCCACGAGCCCCACGTACGCGGCGCCGGTGGCCAGTGCCGCAGTCAGAGCAAGGTCGTCGTAGTGGCCCTGCGTGGCCACGACCACAGCCGATCCAACACCCACGCCGAGGCCCGAGAGGTCCAGCGTGGTGCGCACCAATTCCGGCAGCGGGTGCTCGTCGGGCGACCCACCGTCGTCGATCACGGCCACGTCCCACTCCAGGGCCTGCCCCATGATCGCCAGAGTGCCCACGGCAGGCGAGCGGCCGATGACGACGAGCTGCGGGCGGGGCGGGACGGGCTCCAAGTACACCTCCAGGGCACCGTCATTCTCACACGCCATCGGCACCGAGTACGTGCCACTCGGACCGCCGCCCCCGGAGCCGCAGGCGGCTGCATCGGCCTCTGCCCCTGCGTCAACCAAACCGCCGGCCGGATCCTCAACGTCCCCGAGCAGTAGCAACCGCGGCTCGCCGTCCAGCAGCGCCTCCCGCGCCTGCACCACCACCGTCGGCTCGGCGCACGCCCCGCCCAGCCAGCCCCGCACAGTGCCATCGGCCAGGATCACCGCCTTCGACCCCTGCTGCCCTGAAGAAGGCCCCCGCCGCCAGACCACGGTCGCCAGCACGAACGGCGTCCGAGCCTCGGCAAGCGCCACAGCCTCCTGCAGGACAGAAAGAGTCACCGCAGGATGCTCCTACGCAGCACGACCAGTGCCGCTAGCGGTGGATTCCGGCCTTCGCCGGAGCATCGAACAGGACAGGCGGAGACGCCGCGGGTCGGCGCCGGATCGATTTCACCAGACGCGCCGCCGGCGGCGCCGCCCGGGCCACCACAGACCCCGGCGGCTTCGCATGGCTGACTGTCGAGCTAAGAGGCCGATTGGATGGCGTCCCAGACCCGGTCGGGCAGCACCGGCATGTCGATGTTGCGCACGCCGAGGTGGGCAAGAGCGTCGATGACCGCGTTCACGTACGCCGCCGGGGAGCCCACCGTGGCCGACTCGCCCACACCCTTGGCCCCGATGGGGTGGTGCGGCGAGGGCACGCAGGTCTCCAGCAACTCGAAGCGGGGGGTCTCCCAGGCGGTCGGCACCAGGTAATCCATGAAGTTGGACCCGATGCAGTTGCCGTCGTCGTCGAAGGTGATCCACTGCATGGAACTCATGGCGAAGCCCTCGGTGAGGCCGCCGTGGATCTGGCCATCCACGATCATGGGGTTGATCCGCACGCCGCAGTCGTCCAGCGCCACCACGCGGTCCACCTTCCACACGCCGGTCTCGGGATCAACCTCGACGACCACGATGTAGCTGCCGTAGGGGAACGTGAGGTTCGGCGGGTCGTAGTAGTGGCTGCCCTCGAGGCCGTGTTCGAGCCCTTCGGGCATGTTGGTGTAGGCGGCGAAGGCGACTTCCTGGATGGTCACCGACCGCTCCGACGACCCCCGCACCGAGAACACGCCGGCGGCCAACTCGATGTCGGCATCGGCGGCCTCCAGCAGGTGGGCGGCGATCTTGCGCCCCTTGTCGGCCAGCTTGCGGGACACCATCGCCGTGGCCGCGCCGCTGGTGGGCGTGGAGCGCGAGGCATAGGTGCCCAGGCCGTAGGGCGTGTTGTCGGTGTCGCCTTCCACAACCTTGATGTCGGTCACGGGGATACCCAACTCGCTGGCCACGATCTGGGCGAACGTGGTCTCGTGCCCCTGGCCCTGGGTCTTCACACCCAGCTTCAGGATTGCCTTGCCGGTGGGATGCACCCGCAACTCGGCCGAGTCGAACATCTTCAACCCGGCGATGTCGTAGGTGTGCGACGGCCCGGCCCCGACGGCCTCGGTGAAGTGGGCGATGCCGATGCCGATGAGCCGGCCCTCGGCCCGCGCCGCCGCCTGCTCGGCCCGCAACTCCTCGTAGCCCACCGCGTCCATGGCCTTGCGCAGGGCGGTGGGATAGTCGCCGGAGTCGTATACGAAACCGGTCGGCGTGGTGTACGGGAACTGTTCGGGCTGGATGAAGTTCTTCAGCCGCAACTCGGCGGGGTCCATGCCGATCTCGTAGGCCGCGTTCTGCACCAGACGCTCGATGAGGAACGAGGCCTCGGTGATACGGAACGAGCAGCGGTACGCCACCCCGCCGGGCGCCTTGTTGGTGAACGCCCCCCGGGTGGTCACGTGCGCGGCCGGGAAGTCGTACGACCCGGTCACGACGTGGAACAGGCCGGCCCGGAATTTGGACGGCTGGGCGTCGGAGTAGAAGGCGCCCTGGTCGGAGAGCACGTCGGCCCGCAGCGCCAGGATGCGCCCGTCGTCGTCGAGCGCCAGCTCGCCGCGCATGTGGTAGTCGCGCCCGAACCCGGTGGAGATGAGGTTGTCGCTGCGCGACTCGATCCACTTCACCGGCGTGCCCAGCAGTAGCGAGGCGGCGGTGGCGACCACGTACCCGGGATAGATGGGCACCTTGTTGCCGAATCCCCCGCCGATGTCCGGCGAGACGATCCGGATTTTCTGCTCGGGAAGCCCCGTCACGATGGCGAACAGCGTCCGGTGGGCGTGGGGAGCCTGCGAGGTGAGGTACAGCGTGGCCTGGCCGGTGACGGAGTTGACGTCGGCCACGATGCCGCAGGTCTCCAGCGGCGCCGGGTGCGAGCGCGGGTAGTGCGTCTCCAGCGAGACGACCCTGGCGGCGCGCGCGAAGGCCGCGTCGGTGGCCTCGGCGTCACCGCTCTCCCAGGTGTAGACCAGGTTGTCGGTCTGGCCCTCCTTCTCGTCGCGGATCAGCGGGGCGTCGGCGGACAGCGACTGCTGGGGCCCGGTCACGGCCGGCAGCATCTCGTAGTCCACCTCGATGAGGGTGGCCGCGTCGGCGGCGATGTACGGATCGGTGGCGATCACCGCCGCCACCTCCTGGCCCTGGTAGCGCACCTTGTCGGTGGCGAGCACCGCCTGGGTGTCGCCCGACAGCGTGGGCATCCAGGCCAGGTTGTGGGCCGCCATCAACTCGCCGGTGACGACAGCGACAACCCCCTCGACGGCAGACGCCGCCGCGGTGTCGATGCCGCGGATGCGGGCGTGCGCCACCGGGGAGCGGTGGATGGCCATGTGCAGCATCCCCGGCAGGACCATGTCGTCGAGGAAATCTCCCTGACCCTCGATGAGCCTGTCGTCCTCCTGCCGGAGCACGCTGTGCCCGATGCCGCCGATCTCCGGCGGGGTGGAGAGTTCGTGGGTAGCGGTCATTGCGCTCTCCTCTCGGCCGCTGCGGCCTGAATCGACTTGACGATGTTCATGTATCCCGTGCAGCGGCACAGGTTGCCGGAGATCGCCCAGCGGATCTCGTCCTCGCTGGGGTCGTCGTTCTCCTCGAGGAGGGCGGCGCCCACGAGCATCATGGCCGGCGTGCAGAAGCCGCACTGCAGGCCGTGGTTCTGCTTGAAGGCCTTCTGCACGGCGTGCAGCTGGCCGTCAGCCTTGAGCCCCTCGACCGTGGTGACCTCACAGCCGTCGGCCTGGGCGGACAGGACGGTGCAGGACTTCACCGGCACGCCGTCGAGCAGGACGGTGCAGACACCGCAACTCGTGGTGTCGCAGCCGATGTGCGTGCCGGTGAGGCCCACCGTCGTCCGGACGTAGTCCACGAGCAACTGTCGCGGCTCCACGTCGTTGGACTGAGCCGTGCCGTTGATGGTGACACTAATCTCCATGGCTACTCTCCTTCCCCGCCGGCCTGCGCCTGCGCCAGAGCCTGCTCGAGGCCCCGGCGGGTGTAGACCCGCACCACGTTGCGTTTCCATTCGGCCGAGCCGCGCACGTCACTGCGCGGTTCGGAGGCTGCTGCGGCCGCCTCGGCGGCGGCGGCGAACAGGTCGGCGCTGGGAGCCTCGCCAACGAGGAGCGCCTCGGCGTCGGTGGCCTTACGGTTCACCGGCGCCACCGACGTCATGGCGATGCCGGCGGCGCTGATCCGCCCGTCGCCACCCAACTCGAGATGAGTGGCCACCCCGACGGTGGCGTAGTCGCCGACCTTGCGCTCGAGCTTCATGTAGGCGCCACCGGAGGCTCCCGACGGCACCGGGACGTGCACCTCGGTGACCATCTCGCCGGCAGCGAGGCTGTTCGTGAAGAAGTCCACCACGAAATCGCCGATGTCGATGGACCGCTCACCGTCGGGGCCGGCCGCCACGACCGTTGCCCCGGTGGCCAGCAGAACGGAGTTCCAGTCGCCCTCGGGGTCACAGTGCGCCACAGCGCCGCAGAGCGTGCCCCGGTTGCGCACCAGTGGGTCGGCTATCCAGGGTGCGGCCGATGCGACAGCACCGGACGGCAGGTCGGAAGCCACGATGGCGGCGTGGCGCACGGTGGCCCCGATCCGCAAGTGACCGTTGGCCCGCTCCAGGACGTTGAGGCCCGCAACGTTGTTGATGTCCACGAGTAGTGAAGGAGCAGCGAACCGGAGTTTGATCATCGGTATCAGGCTCTGACCGCCGGCCAGGATGCGGGCGTCCTCCCCCCCTTCAGCCAGCGCGGCGACGGCTTCGGCCACGGAGCCGGCCATCGTCAGATCGAACGAGGACGGATACATGGAGACCCCCTGACGAGCCCGCTGGGGCGAGCCTCTGTTTGTTGTGAAAGTCCTGGCGCGCAGCGGCGCCCGGTGCCCGCGAACTGTAGTCGTCGCCGTCCAACGGTGTCAGCCGCCGACGTGACGCCCGGATGACGCCCCGGCGAACCAGAAGGACCGGTATCTCGGTCGAGTTGGCGGGGGCGGACCACTACGGCCGGGGAGTACGGTTGCGGCGGTGCGAGAGGCGCTCGTGCGCCGCCCGCCCCCGCCGCAACGGCGGCTGCAGCCACGGCCGGAACCACAACGGGAGAGAGGGAATCAGGTGGTCGAGTATGTGACCGGTGCCGGGGCCCTGCTCGGCGAGTGCCCGGTCTGGGACGGCGAGGCCGGGGTGCTCTGGTGGCTCGACATTGATGGGCGGAACATCAGGCGGTTCGACCCGACGAGCAGCGACGAGCAGGTGTGGCCGACGCCCGACAAGCCGGGCTCGATGGCGTTGTGCGGCGATGGGCGGCTGCTCGTGGCGATGCGCAACGGCGCCGGCTGGCTGGACCCCATCGACGGGTCGTTCACGCCGTGGCTGGACCTGGAGCCCGGCATGGCCTCCAACCGCATGAACGACGGGCGCTGCGATCCGGCGGGACGCTTCTGGGTGGGCAGCATGTGCGAGGACGTGCTCGCCGGCGCCACCACGGGGCAGCTGCACCGCATCGATCCCGACGGCACCCACACGATGCTGCGCGACGGCGTGGGGGTCTGCAACGGGCTGGCCTTCTCGCCCGAGGGTGACCGCATGTACTTCGCGGACTCGTCGAAGGCGATGGTGTGGCGCTACCGCTACGACCCCGACACCGGCAGTGCCACCGACCCGGAGGTGTTCTCGGACTGGTCGGGCCTGCCGGGCGTGCCCGACGGTGCGGCGATGGACGAGACCGGGTGTTACTGGGCCGCGTGCGCCTTCGGTTGGGCGCTGGCCCGCCTCACCCCCGACGGCGACATCGACCGCATCGTGGCGCTGCCGGTGGAGATCCCCACGATGCCGGCGTTCGGCGGCGCGGACCTCGACACGATCTACCTGACGTCCATCGGCCCTGGCGGCGGCTTCCCACAGGCTCCGGGCCAGCCGCAGGCAGGCGGCGTCTTCGCCGTCGACCCCGGCGTCAGCGGCCTACCCGAGCCGCGTTTCGCCGGCGGAGGCTGAACGCCGGCCGTGCCGATAGGTTCGACGCCCTGACGCCGCGGCGTGCCGCCGCAGCCCACCGATCAACGAGCAGGAGGAGACATGGCCCGCTGGCTCAAGACAGGTATCGCCGAGGAGGCCAAGCGCGCCCGCGATGCGCAGGTGCGGGACACCGTCACGAAGATCCTCGACGACATCGAACTGCGCGGCGACGAGGCCGTCCGGGAGCTGTCGATCCGCTTCGACAACTGGGATCCCGCGGACTTCCGGCTCAGTGACGACGAGATCGCCGCCGCGCTGGCCGAGATTCCCGACGAGACCCTCGACGACGTGCGGTTCGCCCAGGCGCAGATCCGCAACTTCGCGCAGATCCAGCGGGACTCGATGCAGGACGTGGAGGCCGAGACGCTACCCGGCGTGATACTGGGGCACCGCCACATCCCCGTCGGCTCGGTGGGGTGCTACGTGCCCGGCGGCAAGTACCCGCTGGTGGCTTCGGCGCACATGTCGGTCGTGACCGCCAAGGTGGCCGGCGTGGAGCGCATCATGACCTGCGCCCCGCCGTTCGGTGGCCGGCCGGCCCCGGCCATCGTGGCCGCCCAGTACCTCGGCGGCGCCGATGAGATCTACTGCCTCGGGGGTGTGCAGGCGGTTGGCGCCATGGCCCTCGGCACCTCCTCGATGGCGGCGGTCGACATGCTCGTGGGCCCCGGCAACCCCTTCGTCGCGGAGGCCAAGCGCCAGCTGTTCGGGCGCGTGGGCATCGACCTGCTCGCCGGGCCCACCGAGACACTCGTGATTGCCGATGACACCAGCGACGGGGAGATCTGCGCCACCGACCTGCTGGGGCAGGCCGAGCACGGACCCACGTCTCCGGCGATCCTGCTCACCACATCGGAAGAGCTGGCGGTCGCCACGATGGCCGAGGTCGAGCGGCAACTCAAGATCCTGTCCACCGGGGAGATCGCCGGGACGGCCTGGCGGGACTACGGCCAGGTCATCGTGGCCGACAACGACGACGAGATAGTGCGGATCGCCGACGACATCGCCTCCGAGCACGTGCAGGTCATGACGGCGGATCCGGACTGGTTCGCCGACCGGCTGACGAACTACGGCTCACTGTTCCTCGGCGACCGCACCAACGTGTCCTACGGCGACAAGGTCATCGGCACCAACCACACGCTGCCCACCCGCCGGGCGGCCCGCTACACCGGCGGGCTATGGGTCGGCAAGTTCTTGAAAACCTGTACCTACCAGAAGGTGCTGACCGACGAAGCGTCGGTGCTGATCGGCGAGTACTGCTCCCGACTGTGCGCCCTGGAGGGCTTCGCAGGCCACAAGGCACAGGCCGACATCAGAGTGCGGCGGCTGGCGTGAGCGGCGGGACGAGCAGGCGAGCGGCGGCAAGCGTGGCGGCAACATTCACGACGGCGCCCGCTGACCGGGCGGGCCAGGCATGATCAGCGGCTCCCCCGCCGGGGAGACCGTCGCTCGGCACGATGGCGCCCCGGCCAACATGCGTCTCGACGGCCGCCGGGCGCTGGTGACGGGCGCCGGGCGGGGCATCGGCTTGGCGTGTGCCGAGGCGCTGGCGGCGGCGGGTGCCGAGGTGACGCTGCTGAGCCGCACCCGCAGCGAACTGGAGCAGGCGGCCGAGGGCATCGCGACCGCCGGCGGGCAGGCCGACGTGCTGGTTTGCGACTGCACCGACGCGGCGGCGGTGTCCGAGGTGATCGGCGGGGCGCCGGGCCACTGGGACGTGCTGGTGAACAACGCCGGCACCAATCAGCCGCAGACGTTCCTGGAGGTCACCCGTGAGGCGTTCGAGGACATCATGCGGATCAACGTGACAGGCGCGTTCTTCGTGGCGCAGACCGTGGCCGCCAAGATGGCCGCCGCCGGAGGGGGCGGCAGCATCGTCAACATGTCCTCACAGATGGGCCACGTCGGCGGGGCTCGGCGCACGGTCTACTGCGCCAGCAAGCACGCCATGGAGGGCATGACCAAGGCCATGGCCATCGATCTGGCACCGCATCGCATCAGGGTCAACACCGTGTGCCCCACGTTCATCCTGACCCCCATGACCGCCGCTTTCCTCGACGACGAGGCGTTCAAGGCCGACACGCTGGCGCGCATCCCGCTGGGACGC
The DNA here is from genome assembly GCA_963668565.2 of Acidimicrobiales bacterium. GTDB lineage: Bacteria > Actinomycetota > Acidimicrobiia > Acidimicrobiales > CATQHL01 > VXNF01. The sequence continues at coordinate 1,099,668 of CAXXMX010000010.1, read as the reverse complement.
CTCGGCGAACCACACGACGTGACCGGCGCCGTCGTGTTCCTGGCCTCCGACGCGGCGGCGCTGATCACCGGATCAGCCCTCAAGGTCGACGGAGGCTGGACCGCCATCTGACAGCCCCGCCGCCGGGCCGGCTGACCTGCGGCAGCCCGGGCGGGACCGCCGGTGGCGCTCCGGCGGCCGCGGAATGGCCGCCTGCGCTGGCCCCCGGCACCCCCGCCCTCGGTTGTTGGTGCCGGCCCAGGAGAGGATCACACGGTGTACAACTCCGCGTGACCTGCGTAGGCCGGTCCGGCAAGAACAAGGCCGACCGCTATCAGGGTGAGCACGACGACAAGGACGAGAAGGGCCATGAGTCTGGGGGCCAGCATGCTCGTCTTCTGTTTCGGTCTCGCTGGTTCGACTCCCATCTCGTACCTCCTAGCGGTCAGCCGGCGAGGTGTGAACGTTCGCCGTGCTTGTTTAGATCGACGCTAGTCAGTTCGTCGTATAACAAGAGTCAGTGAAATCAAGAAAGATCCACAGTATTTAGCGCGACTCAAACTATGCATCCCGCGCGAGCGGCGAGAAGGGCGAACGCCCCCTAGCCGTTGCCGCCTCGAACCCGGCTTCTCAGTGGATGGTGCGGCCCCCGTCCACGGACAGCGCTTGGCCGGTGACGAAGGAGGCGTCGTCGCTTGCCAGGTACGCGATGGTGGCCGCGATCTCGTCCGGCTCTGCGAGGCGCTCGATGAGGTATCCCTCCGTCATCCGCTCCCGCCGTGCCACAGGGTCCTCGGCCCTGGCCAGCACTTCGGCGACCATCGGGGTGTCCACCGAGCCGGGGCACACGGCGTTGACCCTGATGCCGTCTGTGGCGTGGTCCTTGGCCAGCGACTGCGTCAGGGTGATGACGCCCCCCTTGGAAGTGGCGTAGGACACCATGCCGAACAGGCCCCGCAGGCCGGCGAACGAGCTGAGGTTCACGATCGAGCCGCCGCCGCTGCGGCGTATGTGCGGGACGGCGGCCCGGCAGCCCAGGAACACCCCGGTGAGGTTCACGTCCAGCACGCGGCGCCACTGCTCGAGGCTGGTGTCCTCGGCCCGGCCGGTGCCGAGGATCCCGGCGCTGTTGACGAGCACGTCGATACGCCCCGAGGTCTCCACGACCGTGTCCAGGGCGGCCGTCCAGTGCGCCTCGACGGTGACGTCCACCTCCAGCGCCGGATGGCCAGCGGGTGCTTCCAGCCCGGGCAGCACGGCGGCCCAGACCGTGGCCCCCTCGGCGGCCAGCCGCGCCACCGTGGCGCCGCCGATGCCCCCCTCGGCGCCGCTGACCAGCGCCACCTTGCCCTCGAACCTGCGCATTGTGGTCATCCCGGGAGACGCTAGCAATGCGGCCCGGCGGCATGGCTCAGTGCAGCGCGATGCCGCCGGTGATGTCGAACTCCGCGCCCGTGGCGTAGCTGTTCACATCGCCGATCAGCCAGACGATCATCTCGGCCACCTCCTCGGGCTCACCGAGGCGCCGCAGCGGGATCATCTCGCGCTCGGCCAAGGCGATCAGCGCCGGGTCGGTCTGCTCGGTGAGCATGCGGGTGCGCATCGGGCCGGGACACACCGTGTTGACGAGGATCCCGTCGGGCGCCCCCGCGTTGGCGAACATCTTGGTCATCACAGCCACGGCCCCCTTGGTAGTCTCGTAGAGCAGCGACGTGGTGGTGAATCCTCCCTCGTACACGCCGGTGGACGTGACGTTCACGACACGCCCCCAGCCGCGCGTTGCCATATCGGCCATGGCGGCGCGGCAGAGCAGCAGCGGTGCCCGGGCGTTGATGTGGTACACGAAGTCGAACCGCTCGGCGGTGACATCCTCCAGCGGCATGCGGAAGAGCACGGCGGCAGAGTTCACGAGAGCGTCCACCCGACCGAAGTGCGCCAACGTCTGCGGAACGATCGACTCCACCTGCTCGGCGTCGCCCAGGTCGACCACGATGCCCAGCGCCTCGGCGCCCAGAGCCCGCACGCCACTCAGTGTCTCCGCCAGGGCATCGGCGCGGTTGTCCACCAGGGCCAGCCGGTAGGCGCCGCGCTCGGCCAGGATGCGGGCCGCGGCACCGGCCAGGCCGCCGCCGGCACCGGTGAGGAGTGCGACCCGGTGGGGTGTAGTGGAGTTGCTCATGAGTGTCTCCTTGCTTGCGCCCGGCTCAGCGGCGGAGGTGACGGTCAGCCCCAGGGGGCGGGAATGGGCAGGTCGGTGATGGAGAGTAGGCCGGGACGGGCAGCCACGACGTGCGGCAGCATGTTGACCAGCACCGCCATCGTGGTGGACTGCGGGTTGAATCCGGGGCGCACGACCGCGTGGAGGTCCGGGTCGCCGATGACGTTGTAGGAGTCCTCGGGCGCCAAGTCGATGGAGGCGAGGTTCACGTGACCGAGGAACGTGGCCGTGAACCACGCCTCATCGCCGGTGTAGCCCGTCGTGACCTGCTTGAAGCCGGCGGACTGGCCGGCGGCGATGGGTACCGCCACGCTGTCGATGGCCTCAGTTGCCAGGATCGGATCGATTGTTTCGGTGAAGCGTTCCACCGCGCGGCCGAAGCGCCCGGCGAACGCGCGCATGGTGTGCGGGTAGCCGATGTGACCGTAGATGCGGCCGGCGGCAACGCCGGCGGCGTGGTCATCGGGGTCGAAGCCAAGGCCGAGGCGCCGCTGCACGGTGGCGCTGAAGCGTGACAGGTCCACCACCCGGCGCACTTCGATGCGGTCGACCCGGCAGGCGGCCCCGGTGAGCGCCAGGCCCAGGACCTCGTAGATGTAGCCGGGGTTGGCACCCGAACCGATGACGGTGACGCCGGCCCGGCGGGCCCGGGCGTCGATGTCGGCGGCGAAGCCGGGATCGATCGCCCACGCGTAACCCATCTCCTCGGCGGTGCACATGACGTTCAGCCCGGCGTCCACTCCTGCGGCGATGTCATCGCTCACCTCGGCGATGAACGAGGTCGTGGCGATCAGCAGCACGTCGGCCGGCGTGGCCAGCGCGGTGTCCCGGTCGGTCACCGTCACACCGATCGGCTCCCCGGTCGCCAGCTCGCCGATGTCTGCGCCCACGAGGGTGGGGTTGCGACTGCAGGCGGCCACCACGTCCAGGTTGGGCCGGGACAGGGCCAGGCGCGTCACGTTCCTGCCGACACCGCCGACGCCGCACAGCACCAGTCGAATCTCACTCATCGGTCACCTCCACTGCGGCCCCGCGGACGCCCGCGAACCACAACCTGTATCCCCTCGGATTCCCCAAGACTGTCACACCACTCGTGTAGGTTGCACACAGGTGTTGACCGGCAGGTTTTCCGCAGCGCGCCATGGTTGACCAGCACCTCGGGACCGTATTCGGAGGCACCGTGAACAGACCTGAGCGGCGGCGTGAGAGCACCTCCACGTCCAACTTCGGGGTGGGGCGACGCGAGGGCCACGACTCCTCTGCCTTCTACGGCCGGTTCCCCTTGCCGAAGATCGACGATGACGAGCACGTCGTCCGCCAGCACCCGGAATCCGTCGACAGGCTGTGGGTTGGTGACGCCCGCGAGATGGACCACCACGGCACGATCGCTGACTCCTCGGTTGCGCTCGTCATCACGTCGCCGCCGTACTTCGCCGGCAAGGAGTACGAGGAAGCGGTGGGAGAAGGCCACATCCCGGCCACCTACATCGACTATCTCGAGATGCTTCACGATGTGTTCGCGGAGTGCGTCCGCAAGCTGGAACCAGGCGGACGGATTGCCGTGAACGTCGCCAATCTCGGACGAAGGCCCTACCGGTCGCTCTCGGCCGACGTGATCGACATCCTACAGAACCGCCTCAATCTTCTGCTGCGTGGCGAGGTCATCTGGCGGAAGGCCCGCGGGACGACAGGTAGCTGCGCCTGGGGGACGTTCCAGCAGCCCGGTAACCCGGTGTTGCGCGATCTCACCGAGCGAGTCGTGATCGCATCAAAGGGACGCTTTGGCCGGGCACGCCGCGCCGCCGACCGAGCCGAGGAGGGTCTTCCGTCGGTTGGTTCCGCGTTCGCGGACGAGTACATGGAGGCCACGACCGACGTGTGGGAGATCCCGCCCGCATCCGCAACTCGCGTGGGCCATCCCGCCCCATTTCCCGTGGAACTCCCCGAGAGATTAATCGAGTTGTACACGTATCGGAACGACCTGGTCCTGGATCCCTTCATGGGTGCGGGAACGACTGCGGTTGCTGCGGTGCGGACCGGCCGTCACTATGCCGGCTTCGATACCGACCACCGCTACGTCCAACTCGCCGAAGAACGCGTTGCCGCAGAGCGACTACGCCTTACGCAACTGCGAGGTCCCGCACGCTGGGAGGTTGAGATCCCGGCAACGACGAACGGCCACCGCCGATCCGCGGGCTTCGTCAACCTCGGCGACCTCCCCGCATCCGCGCCGGGAGGGCGCAACGGTGGTGTCATCGCCGGGCACAGCGCCGGAGAGAGTGGGGGCAGCGCGCCACAGACGCAGGCCACACGGAACGATGGCGACCTCACGAATAGCGCGTGCCCGCCGGGGAACAGCCCGGCGCTGGACGGCCGCGACGGAGCATTCTCGATTCAACCGGCATCCAACAGCGAGAACGCTGCCGAGGGTGCTGCCACCGAGGAGGGTTTCCAGGCCAGGGCAGTGCGGGAAGGTCTCAAGGCACGGGCGCTGGCCGAGCAGATTCTGGAGCAGTCCGGCTTCCGTGCGATACGCGAGCAGGTGCGCTGTCCTGGCGGCGTACAAGTCAACTTTGAAGCCCTCGACCAAACGGGGCGGCGGTGGCGGTTCGACGTGTCAGGCGCATTCACCATCACTCAGAGGCCAGGGCTGCGGCGAACAGACACGCTCTGGAAGGCACTCGGAAAAGCCGCGGCGCTGCAGTGTGCCGAGCAAGCTGCGGGAAACCAGTCGCCACCGCCCCTCGTCCTTTTGACCACAGACCGCCCCGCCCGCAACAGCACCGGGCAAAAGGCGCTCGCGGCAACCACGGGGGTCGACAAACCGATCCACGCGGTAATCGAAATGCTCAAACCCGAAGATCTGAAGACTCTTGCCGATTTGGCGCGCGGCACGCCGGCACGAGCGGCTTCTGCATCCCCGAGCCGCCACTCCGGCACTGGACCCCCCGATTTGCAGCCCTCCAAGCGAGGGTCGCGTCCGGGACGTGAACCCACCGTTCGGCCGTCCGGCTGAACTCGATCCACGACTCTGGTGCCTGACGACCGGACCACCACCACCGAGCTAGCGACTGCGCTGGGCACCACGGGTTACGAGTCGCTCGAAAAAGCGGTGGTCGGACGACCCGAGACTCTGGACATCGGGCGCGAGAGTTGGGAGCGGCTTGACCGCATCGTTGCCACGGGCAGGTACAGCGGACTTGCCCTGGCGGCGTTTGGGAACGGGGTGTTCTTCGCCGGCCACGCTGCCGGCCTCGACGGGCGGGCGCCCCGGCTGATCGAGTGGAGCGGTGATCGACGCATCCCCGGCGATCAGGCCATCCCCGCCGACCTGCTGATCGACCGGGTGTACATGATCAGCTGCAAGTACCTGTCGCAGATCCTGCACAACACGGCCCCCGCACGCGTCTTCGCCGACATCCTCGCCCCGTCGTCGCAGGCCAGACACCCCGACTGGTTCGCATCGGTGGCACCTCGCCAGCACCTGGCGCTCTACCGCAGCGCCTTGAAGTTGCTGGATCTGGAGGGCATGCCGGAAGCACCCGGCGAACTGGATTCCCCCCAGCGCGGCCGGCTGCGGGCCGCCTTCAAGGAGCGGGGTGGGCGCGGCATGCCGGCCGAACTGCGAGGGGAGTACGACGCGCTTATCGGTCGGGTCAGCAGCAAGTCAGCCGACCGCTGGCGGAAGGCATTGCGCGAGCCCGCCCAGCAGGAGCGCATGCTGTGGCGACTGCTGCGCATCTACTCAGCCACGTACTACATCCTGGGCAGTGACCGGCGACGGACGATGCGACTCCGCGTCGTGACGCCCTGGGAATGGCGACAGGCCTTCGAGATCAGATCCTTCGCCGTCGAGGCCGACGGCCGCGGCCAGCCGCGGGTGAACTGGACGGCCCGCTACCGGGAGCGCGAGAGCGGGGAACAGGGCATCGTCCGCGGGCACGTGGAGATCCGATGGAGCCACCGGCCGTTCTGCGGCCCACCCGAGGCGAAGATCTACCTCGACACGCGCCACGACGAGGTGCCCGGGTATGTGCAACTCGACGGGCACGCTCGCGGCCCCGCTCACGAGCAGTTGAGTTTTCCCCTCAACGGCGGCTGAGCCGAACTGCCGACTCCTCACCGCCACGCTAGGGACAGGCCGTGCGGCGGGGCAGTTCAGCCACCTGCGACACGACGCCGGTGATCTCGACGGTGCGGACGGCGTAGCCCACGTCAGCCCGGGACCGTGACGTGGCGAACACCATGCCGACAACCAGGCCATCGTCGTTAAGGACGGCCGCGCCGGAGTCGCCGGAGCCGCCGTCGAAGCTCAGTTCCAGCGCACGGCGGGCGACTCGACGGGTGCGGTAGATGTCGTCAATGGTGGCTCGGACGCGGCGGGTGACCTCGACCGCTTTGGCCACGACCTCGCCGCCCTCGGACACCGACACCACGATGCCGGTACTGCCAGGCGGAGCCAGTGCGGGATCATCGCCGGTGGCCGGCGAGACCGGAGTGGCGCCGAGCCCCGGAACCCTGAGCGCGGCGACGTCGAGCGCCGCGTCGAGCGCCACCACAAAGCCGTGGCGGGTGCGCCCGGTGTCGTCGGTGACCGCCACCTGGCGGCGCCCGGCAACCGGATGGGCCGCTGTCACGACCAGATCGTCGCCCACAGCGAACCCGCTGGCGAGCGACCTGCCACCGCAGCCGGTCGCCGTCACCGTCACGAACGGCCCGACAGCCCGCGACTCGTGCAGCGTCCCCCAGAGCACCAGCCCCACCGCCAACCCGACAGCCACCAGCTGCGCCAACCGGATCGCCCGCGAGTTCCCTCGTCTGCCTCCCCCACTCCCGCCCGCGGCAGTTGCCGTTCCCACTTTCTCAATCACCGAAGAAACCCTATTGACCTCCGAGGATCGTTCGCTCGACCCAGCCGGGCCGCCGGTGCATCGGATCTGAGCCCACGAACCCTGCAGCGGCAGAGATATCCCGACGGACCTCTCGGATGAACGGTGTCGCTGCTGTCCTCAGCCGGAGCGGCCGGCCTGTCTACGATGAACCACGAGGCGAGCAGGAGGATGCGCCGTGAGCGACCAGCGGTTCGACAGGCGTCTATACACCGTGACCGGCGCTGCCCGCTACGTCGGCATGCCTCCTTCGACGTTGGCGACGTGGGCGCGCGGCTACGAGAGACGACCTCCGGGTCGGCCGATAGTCAAGCAGGGCCCTGTGATCACGGCGCTCGGAAGAGTCGACGCTGATCGGCGGACAATCCCATTCATCGGGCTCGTGGAAGCCGCTGTCGTGCAGGCGTTCCGGCAGACCGGTCTTCCCCTACAGCGGATCCGCCGGGCGCTGGAGGTACTGGTCGATGAAGGCGAACTCGAACATGCGCTGGCTTCCAGAAAGCTCTTCAGCGACGGCGCAAACGTACTGTACGACTACGCCGCCAGCGAGAACGACCTCCAACTGCGCCTGTTGACCGTGGTGAACGCGGGCCAGCGGGTCTTTCACGAGGTCATCCAGCAGTACTTGACGCGCATCACCTTCGGCAACGACTGGGCCACGGAATTGATCCTGCCCGTCACGAAGCACCCGCTGCTTAGGGTGGTTCCCGACGTAGCGGGAGGTGACCCGTTGTTCGTGGAGGGCGGTGCGCCACTGTCGGCCGTGCACTCGCGCTTCGTCGCGGGCGAGGCCGTGAAGTCGATCGCCGCCGACTACGAGGTCCCGGTCGAACACATCACCGAGGCACTCGGTGCCATCTGGCCATCGACACGAGCCGCCTGACCCCGGGCAACCGGTCTTCTTCCTCGACCGAGGCCTGGGAAGGCACATCATTGCCAATGCGATCCGCGCCCGGGGGTTCGAGGCGTTCCCGATGGCTGACGTCTACCCCGGTGGTCAGGATCTATGCCTTCCCGACCCGGAGTGGATTCGACGGGCGGACCGAGAAGGCTGGGTCGTCATCAGCAAGGACAAGGCAGTCCTACGCGACCACGCCGACGTCCTCGCCGCGGTGGGCTGGCGCTCGACAACGATTGGAGCAGTCATACATAGTAGAGTATCTGTATGACTACAATGCTCAGCTTCCGGGCTGACGAGGAGCAGGCCGTCATCGCAACACGCTGGGCCGAGCTCCTCGGGATCGACCGTTCGGAACTCCTGCGCGATGCCCTGCGCCGAGAACTGCTACGGATCGCCGGCGAGAACGATGCCGAGACCTGGCTCGAGACACCGCTCGACGACGGCGAACTGTCGCTCGCGGCGATCGCCGACTGGGGACCGGCCGAGGAATGGGGGGACTGGGCCGATGCGGCGCGGTGAGATCTGGTTCGCGGCGACGCCCGGTGGCGACAGGCCCGTTCTCATCCTGACCCGCGACCCGGTCGCCGACCGGATCGGGGCCGTGGTCGTGGCGGCCCTGACCCGCACACGACGGGGTCTCGTGTCCGAAGTCCACCTCACACCGTCAGGTGACGGCTTGCCGACTGACTGCGTCGTCAACTTCGACAATATCCACACCATCGGTCGCGCCACGCTCCGGCGCCACGTCACCACCCTCTCGGAGGGTCGCATGGCCGAGGCCTGCAGAACTCTGGCAGCGGCCAGCGGCTGCTGACATCGCCCCACCCTGGGGACACCCGCAGGAACGGAAAGCACCATGTTTCTCTCGGGAAGGACTGCGTCCCGGCACAGTGAGAGTTCGGGGGACGGTGCCGGACGCCCGGTAGCTTGTGCGGGATTCCGTCGCCCATCCGGGGGAGAACCATGCGATCCGGACCCATCGACATTCATGCGCACGTCCTGCCCGAGAACTGCCACGCCATTCCGACGGCCACCGGCGAGTTGCAGCTGCGCGAGGTGAACGGCGAGTTGCACCTGGGCAACCTGTCGCTGTCCATCAGGACGGTCACGATGTACGACCTCGACATGATCGTCGAGGACATGGACACTTACGGGCTGGCGGTGCGGGCCATGTCGCCGCCGCCGTTCACGTTCGCCCTCGACGCTCCGGCCGACCGTGCCGCCGCCTTCATCACGTCGGTGAACGACGGGTTGGTGGCGATGTGCGAGCAGGCGCCAGACCGGCTGAGGGGCCTCGGATCGCTCCCGCTCGCCGACCTGGACGCGGCGATGGCGGAGCTGCACCGCCTGAGCGACATCGACCTGGTCCGAGGCGTCACCGTGCCACCGCTCGTGGGCGGCGTCTCCTTCGAGACCGACCCGCTGCGGACGATCCTCCGGGAAGCCCACCGGCTGGGCATGTGCATGATCGTGCACCCCATGCAGCTGCCGGCCGCCGGCCTGGGCCACCACTACCTCACCAACCTGCTCGGCAACCCCACGGAGTCGGCCGCGGCCATCGGCGGCGTGATCCTCTCCGGCCTCGCCGACGAACTCGACGGGCTGCGACTGGCCTTCCTCCACGGCGCCGGCTGCGCGCCCGGCGTGCTGGGACGCTGGGATCACGGCTGGTCGGCCCGCCCCGACGTGTCCGCCGACTGCGCCCGGCGGCCCAGCGAGGTGTTCCGCGACCGCATCTGGGCCGACAACCTCACCCACAGCGCCGCTCACCTCCAGTTCCTGGCCTCGGTGACCGGGGCCGAGCGGCTCGTCCTCGGCTCGGACTACCCGTTCGACATGGCCGCCAAGGACCCGGTGGAGGCCGCGAAGGCAGCCGGACTCGACGTGGAGCAGCTCACCCGGAACGCTCTCACGTTCCTGGGCTATTGACCCTGCCGGACGACGCAGCGGGAACTCCCCTCCGGGGCGGACAGGAACCACACCGACCGACAACCCGCACGCCGTCCCAATGACAGGCGAGTCGGGGGCCGGCGGTACACCGGTGAGCCACACCGCCGCCGAGGACTCCCTCCGCTGGGCGCTGCTCGCCGGCGTCTGGGGGATGTACGCCGCCTTCGGCCTGATCGTGGCGTCGCTGGCGCCGGTACTCACCCCCCTCAGCGAGGATCTGGGCCTCAGCAAGTCCAGCCTCGGCGCCATCCTGGGCACGTGGCCGGCGGTGTTCATCTTCGCCTCGGTACCAGCCGGCTGGGTCCTGGACCGCATCGGGCTGCGCTGGGCGCTGTTCGCGGGAGGCGTGCTGGTGTGCCTCTCGGGGGTGTTGCGCGCGCTGGCCTCCAGCGGCGTCACCCTGTTCATAGCGGTGGGCGTCTTCGGTCTGGGCGCCCCCATGATCTCCAACGGCGCCCCCAAGCTGGTCGTCAGCCGGTTCAGCGAGGCAGAGCGCGCCAAGGCCACGGGGATTTATCTGACCGGTCCGGTGGCCGGGCAGATCATCGCTCTGGCGGCCGCCAACAGCGTGATCCGCCCCGCAACCGGCGGCAGTTGGCGAAGCGTGCCGTTGGTTCTGGCGGCCCTCACGGGCGTCATCTGTGTGCTGTGGCTAGTGCTGACGGCCCGGATCGACACCACGACACCCAGCCGAGCGGGCGGGCGAACCGGAACCGCGGGAACCGAGGGCACTGCCCGGACAGGGGTCGCCGAGTTGGCACGCAACCCGGTTATGCGGCTGGTGCTCTTGATGGCGTTGGCCGTGTTCTTCGTGAACCACGGGCTGAACAACTGGCTGCCAAAGATCATCGAGGACGGCGGCCTGTCGCCCGAGACCGCCGGCTACCTCACCGCGGCGTCCTTTGCGGCCGGAGCGGCGGGCTCACTCACGCTGCCCCGGCTGGGAACCCGGCGTCCGCTGGCAGCCCCCGTGACGCTCTCGCTCTGTCTGGGCGCGACCATCGGAATGCTGGCGCTGGTGTCGGGCTTGGCGGTGACACCCCTCCTGGTTCTGGTGGGCTTCCTGCGGTTCGGCCTCGCGGGGCTCTGCCTGCTGACGCTCATGAGCGTGCCCGGGGTGGACGGGCGCAACATGGGCGTGGCCAGCGGCCTGTTCTTCACGGCGGGCGAGATCGGCGGATTCTCGGGACCCTTCGCCGTGGGCGCGATCGGTGACGCCACCGGCGGTTTCGGTGCCAGCCTGCTGACGCTCACCGGGGCGGCGGTCCTGCAGGCCTACCTGTTCACGGTCATCCACCGCCGCATCACCCGCGCCGGGAGCGCCCCGCCGGAGCGCCCGCCCCACGCCGAGCCGCTAGCCCCCGTCATCTGAGACGGAATCCGAACCGGCCGGCGTTGCGTCGGGATGAGCGGCATCGCCAAGAGTCGAGCACGTCAACCCGCGCCCGACGAGCGGCAGCCACTACATTTACCCGGCGCGGCGCCGCTGGTCAGCGGAACCGGTCGCCTGACATCGACGGCACAAGGAGTTCACCATGAGGGAAGCGTTCGGCGTTCTCAGCACCGACTGGCGTGAAGGCATCAACTGGCAAGAGGTCCGGGAGTGGCGGCTGCGCCGCGCCCGGGAGGCCATGGCTCGCCATGAACTCGGCGCCATGCTGTTGATGTACGACGAGAACATCCGCTACGTCACCTCCACCATGACCCCCGGCTGGAACCAGCTGAAGCCGGGCCTGCGCTATGCCGTCCTCGTGGAGGGACGCGAGCCGATCATCTACGAGCAGGGCGACATCGGCTACCACCTGCGGGAGCACTCGCCGTGGATCCCCAAGGAGAACGTCCGCTACTCCTACGCCTGGATCAAGGGCGCAGCGGGGCCGGCCGCCAATTCGCAGGTCAACAAGTTCACCAACGCCCTCATGGCCGACCTCGAGGAGGCCGGAGTGGCCGACCAGCCGGTCGGCGTGGACTTCATGGACCTGAACATGATCCGGGTCTTCGAGGAGCGGGGCATCAACTGGACCGACGGCATGACCCCGATGATGGAGGCCCGCGCCATCAAGAGCCCCAACGAGCAGAAGGCCATGCGCATGGTCGGCGCCATCTGCGACGTGGTGCACTACCAGTTCAGCCAGTTCCTGCGGCCGGGCCTGACCGAGAACGAGGTCACCGCCTTCGGTATGGAGCGGCTCTACAACATTCCGGGCATGGAGAACGTGGAGGACGTGATCGTCTCCTCCGGCCCCAACGCCTGGCCCAACTGGCGCAACCACGGCGACCGGATCATCCGGCCCGGGGAACTCGTCATCATCGACCTGGCCGCCCTCACCTGGAACGGGTACAAGTCCTGCGTGTACCGCACGTACTGCGTGGGCGGCAAACCGACCGACGAGCACAAGCAGTACTACGACCTGGCGCTGAAGTGGCTCAACGACTCCATCGAAGCCACCCGGCCCGGCGTCACCACCGCCGACATCGCCGGCGTGTGGCCCTCCGCCAAGGAGATCTGGGGCTACGAGGAGGAGGACGAGGCCGCCGCCAACCTCTGGGGTCACGGCCTGGGCCTCGCCCAGTACGACATCCCGGTCATCTCGCGGATCTGGTCGCTGGACCACCCCGTGGAGATCCAACCGGGCATGGTGTTCGCCCTCGAGACCCAGCACGGCAAGCTCCACGAATTCGGCGTGCGCCTCGAGGAGATGCTGATCGTCAACGACACCGGCATCGAGATGATCTCCACGCCGGCTCCGGAGATCATCGCCGTCGGCTGAGCTGGCGGCACGGTCGGGAACCGGCGCGGCCCGGCCGGCGATGAGCCCGCGGGTCGTCCGGCTGGACGATCCGGAAGCGCTCGACGTCTCGCTCGTCGGGGCCAAGGCGGCGAGCTTGGCCCGCGCCCGGCGCGCCGGCTTGGCGGCCCTCGACGGCTTCGTCGTCACCCTCGCCGCCTCCGCGGAGCCGCTGCAGCAGGCCGCCACTGAACTTGCCCGACGCGGCTCCGGCGCGGCCCGGATGACGGTGCTGCGCAGCGATCTGGACGAAACCCTCATCGCCGAGATCGCGGAGGCCGCCGCCGGGCTCGCCGAACCCCTCATCGCCCGCTCCTCCAGCGCCCTGGAGGGCGAGGGAACCTGGGCCGGGGCCTTCGCCTCGCTGCCCGAGTTGCACCGCGACGAGGTGCCCAAGGCGCTGCGCAGCGTGTGGTCCGGCATGTTCACGCTCGAAGCGCTCGAACGATTCGAGGCGGTCGGCATCGAACCGGGCAGCGCCGGCATGGGCGTACTCGTGCAGACCGAACTGGCGCCCGACTGTGGCGGAGCGGCGATCGTCGACGAACTCGGCGCCGTGACCGTCTCCGCGGTGAAGGGGTCGCCCCGCGATCTGCTGGCGGGCTGGGTCCCCGGCGTGCGGGCCACGGTGGCACCCGACGGCAGCATCAGCGGACAGGAGGCGCTGGAACTGATCGGCGCCGGCACGCTCACCGGGGTGGCGGCACTGGCGCGGGAGGCCGCCGGGGAGCTGGACTGCAATCTCACCGAATGGGCCGTCACCGGCGGGGCGCCCGTGCTGCTGCAAGTGCAACGGACGCCGACACGGCCCGCAGCGGCCGACGGCCTGGTGCTGCCGGCCGCCCTGGGGCACCCGGATGCCCGGCGCCTGGCGCGCCTGGTGATCCGGTACCCGGGGGCGCTGGGCGAGGAGTTGGTGTTGGGCTGGGCGGCGGCGCCTGGGTTCGTTTTCAACCAGGTTGCGGATGGTGGTGCGCCTGTCGGCGGTGGACCGGAGGGGGCGCCGGTGGCCGTCGGCGGATCGTCTGGCGAAATCGCTCCGGCGCCGGCCTCCGGCGCCCCCTCCTCCAGGATTGGTGGCGGAGCCGCCGGGCAGCCCTTGGGTGGAGGGCTTGGGGATCTGTTGGTTCGGGCCCAGGTGCTGGCCTCCAACCTCACTGCTGCTGCTTGGGGGCGGGAGTCTGGGGAGGCTGCTGCTCTTGCTCGGTCGGTTCTTCGGCGGTTGCGGGGGGATCGGCCCAATGAGTCGATCGAGGCTCTGGGGGGGTTGGCTGCGCCCGATCCAGTTGCGTCTGCTGAGGTGCTCTGGATCATCGAGCGGTTGGGTGAGGCCTTGGGTGATCCGCACGGCGTCTGGTATCACACGGCCGATGAGTTGGCCGAGATCGTGGCCGGGCGGACCTCGCCGGCACGGGGCCGGGTGGGGCGCGATCGCTGGGAGCCCTTCCTGGCCGGCGTCGCCGCGCTCGGGGGAGAGGCCCGCACCGGCATCGGTGCCTCCGGGGGCATCGGGGCCGGTCGGCTGGTGTGGGTGTCGAGCCCCACGGCGGTCGACCATGTACGCCCGCGGGACGTCATCGTGGTCCAGTACCCGCTGCCCAACTTCGCCCCGCTGCTGTGGGACGCCGCCGGACTCGTGGCTCTGGGCGGCGCCCCCTCGGCGCACCTCATGGAGGTCGCCCGCTCCCTCACCGTGCCCGCCGTCGTGGGATGCCCGGTCGACGACCTGCGCGGCATCGGCGCGCCAGGCCGCGCCGGCACGAGCGACTCTCTCCACCTCGGCACGGTCGACGGCAACGAGGGCCGTGTGGCGGTCCTGGAGCTTTGATGGACTCGCCGGGCGCTGAGGGTCTTCCCCGAGTGGGGGTCATCGGCCTGGGGGTGATGGGCGGAGCCATGTCAACTCACCTGGTCAATGCGGGATTCGAGGTGTGCGGCTACGACATCGACTCCGCCAAGGCGGCCGCGTCCGCCGCCGTAGCGGTCGATTCGATCAACGAGGTGGCCGACCGCAGTGATGTGGTGCTCCTGTCGCTGCCGTCGGTGGGTGCGCTCGACGACGTGTCGGTCGAGTTGGCCGCGGCTGCGCCGGCGGGTCTGGTCGCCGTCGAGATGGGAACGCTCCCCCTCGAAACGAAGAAGCGGGCCTTCGATCGCCTGGCTGCCGTCGGCTGCGACCTGCTCGACGCTCCGGTCAGCGGCACCGGCCTGCAGGCCGCGGATGCGACGCTCGTGGTCTACAGCAGCGGCAACCGCTCCTCCTTCGAGCGGGCCGCGCCGGTGTTCGACGTGATCGGTCGCCGCACCTACGACCTCGGCGAGTTCGGCAACGGTACGCGCATGAAGTTCGTGGCCAACCTGCTGGTGGCCGTGCACACCCTGGCCGCCGCCGAGGCGCACGCCCTCGGAGCCGCAAGCGGTCTCGACCCGACTGTCACCCAGGAGGTGATCTCCGCCGGCGTGGGCACCTCGTCGATGTTCGACATCCGCGGCCCCATGATGGTGGCCGACAGGTTCGATCCGCCCTCGGCCCGGCTGGCCATCATTCACAAGGACGCCGGCATCATCGCCGACTTCGCCCGGGAGGTCGGGACCGAGACCCCCCTCCTGGACGCCGCCCTGCCGCTCTACCGGCGGGGCCTCGAGGCCGCACTCGGCGACCTCGACGCCGCCGCCCTGCGCCGCCTGTTCGCCCCCCCAGCGCCACCCGATACCAGCCCGGACGCCGCCGGCTCAGCGAATGTCACCGCTTCAATTCCGACGGAAGGAGAAACCGCATGACCATCAACCGCCAGGAACTCACCAACGAGTTGCTCGAGGAGTACTGCGCCCGGTTCAACAACTGGGGCCGCTGGGGTGACGACGACGAGTTAGGCACGCTCAACTTCATCACGCCCGAGAAGATCCGCGAGTCGGCGTCGCTGGTGCGCGCCGGCAAGGTGTTCTCCCTGGAGCTGCCCCTGGACGGGAATGGGCCGCAGACCGGCGCATTCGGCCGGGTCAACCCCGTCCACCAGATGGTGGCCACCGGCAGCGACCACGCCGCCGGTCTCCAGGACTGGCCGGAGAACTGGGGCGTCGCCGACGACACCCTGTTCCTGTTCCTGCAGGGTGGCACCCAGTGGGACGCCCTGTCGCACATCTTCTACAACGGGAAGATGTACAACGGCTACGACGCCAACCTCGTGACCGCCGGGGGCGCCAAGCGCAACGGCATCGAGAACCAGAAGACGGTGGTGTCGCGCGGCGTGCTGCTGGACGTGCCGCGTGCGCTGGGGCGCGACCACCTCGAGCCGGGCGAGCCGATCGACGGCGACCTTCTCGAAGAGACCTGCCGACACCAGGGCGTGGAGGTCACCACGGGCGACATCGTGCTGATCCGCACCGGCGACATGGCCCGGCGTCGCCATCTGCCCGGCTGGGACGGCTACTCCGCCGGTGACTCACCCGGCCTGTCGCTGCTGTCGGCCCCGTGGCTGGCGACCAAGGAGATCGCCGCCGTCGTCACCGACACGTGGGGGGCCGAGGTGCGCCCCAACGAGATCCCCGGTACCTTCCAGCCATTGCACCTCGTGATGATCCCCAGCATGGGGCTCTTCGTGGGCGAGATCTGGTACCTGGACGAGCTGGCGGCCGACTGCGCCGACGACGGGGTCTACGAGTTCCAGCTCGTGGCGCCGCCGCTGGTCATCCCCGGCGCCGTGGGCTCGCCACTGAACCCCCAGGCCATCAAGTAGGCGCCGAGCAGCCGTCGACCGGAACCGGAGGCGAGCAATGACCAGCGACACCCGGCCGCCGGCGGACGTGCCGATCGGCTGGATCGGCACCGGCGTCATGGGCGCCTCCATGTGCGGGCACCTGATGGACGCCGGGCACCCGGCCACCGTGCACACCCGCACCCGCGCCAAGGCCGAGGGCCTGTTGGAGCGCGGCGCGACTTGGGCGGACTCGCCCCGAGAGGTGGCCGAGGCGTCGGACATCGTCTTCACCATCGTGGGCTACCCGGCCGACGTGCGCGAGGTCATCCTCGGTGCCGACGGGGTACTGGCCGGCTGCACCGGCGGTGAGGTGATCGTGGACATGACCACCAGCGAGCCCTCGCTGGCCGTCGAGATCGCCGAGGCCGCGGCGGCGCGGGGCGTGGCCGCGGTGGACGCGCCCGTGTCGGGCGGCGATGTGGGCGCCCGCGGGGGCACCCTGTCGATCATGATCGGCGGTGACGCCGAGGTGGTGGCCTCCCTGGAGGGCTGCTGGGAGGCTATGGGGCGCACGTGGGTGCACCAGGGCGGCCCGGGCGCCGGTCAGCACACCAAGATGGTGAACCAGACGCTCATCGCCTCGGGCATGATCGGCGTCTGCGAGGGCCTGCTGTATGCCTGGCGGGCCGGTCTGGACCTCGAGACGGTCATGGAGTCGGTGGCGAGCGGGGCGGCGGGCAGTTGGTCGCTGTCGAACCTCGGCACCCGCATCATGGCCGGCAACTTCGACCCCGGCTTCTTCGTGGAGCACTTCGTGAAGGACATGGGCATCGCCCTCGCCGAGGCCGACCGCATGGGCCTCGACCTCCCGGGCCTACGCCTGGCCAGCGAACTCTACGAACACCTCACGGCCGCCGACCGCGGCCGCCTCGGCACCCAATCCCTCATACTCGCCCTCGCCGAAGCATCCGACCTGGACTGGACCAAGCGCTGAGTCGCACAACGGCCAGGTACGGTCGGCTGCGTGACCACTCGAGATTCAGGAGTGCCGCCACCCGGACGCCACGGTGGTGACGGGCCGGCGGTGGCTCGGGCGTTGGGGCTGGAGCCTGGCTCGCTGCTGGACCTGTCGCAGAACCTGAACCCGTTCGCTCCGGACGTGGCGGGGCCGGCGGCGCGTCACCTGCAGGAGCTGTGGCATTACCCCGATCCGGCGGCGGCGACCCGCCTGCTGGCTGAGGCGATAGGAGTCGACCCTGACCGGCTGGTTCTCACGAACGGGGCGGCCGACGCGATCGGACTGGTGGCAGCCGAGATCGGCGGATGCGTGCTTGCCGAGCCGGAGTTTGGTCTGCATCCTCGGGGTCACGCGGGGCCGATCTGGCGCAGCGACCCGCACAACCCTTCCGGGCACCGGGCAGAACCCGCCGACGTGGCGGACGTGTGGGACGAGGCGTTCTACCCCCTTGCTACCGGACACTGGACGGCCGGCCGTAGCGGCATCGTGGTCGGCTCGCTGACGAAGACGTTCGCCTGCCCGGGTCTGCGGCTGGGCTACCTGATCGCCGACGACGTCAGGCGGTTCGTGCGTCGGCAGCCGCAATGGTCGGTGGGATCGTTGGCGCTGGCGGTGCTGGCGGACCTGCTGGAGCGCACCGACCTGGCAGGCTGGGCTGCGGCCATCGGCGGCGCGCGGGACGAGTTGGTGGGTGTACTCGAGACGGGGGATTCGCAGTGCGGTCGGCCGACGCCCCGTGGGTGCTGGTGCAGGCTCCGGGCCTGCGGGAGGCACTCGCCCCGCACGGGGTGTTGGTCCAGGACTGCGCCGGCTTCGGGCTGGCCGGGACCGCCCGCGTGGCCGTCCCCGACGCAGCCGGACTCGAACGGCTGGCAGCCGCGCTGGACAAGGCAGACCTGTCAGTTGCGGCCGCTCGGCCGTCAGTCGACAGGACCCAAGGGCACGGCGCCGGTGGAAGTGCTCGGGCGGCCGAGACTCCGTAAGAGGACACGGAGCCGGTCGGGGCAGATCCGGGGCCCGGCGGCAACGGAGCGGAACCCGCGCAAAGCCGGCCCGACGTGGCGGCGATTGTCTTCGATGTCGGGGACACGCTGGTTCATGCCGCGGCGCCCGGAACGCCGATCGAGGCGCTGCGTGCGGAACCGATCGGCGAGGTGGTCAGTGACCTTCGGCGGTTCGGCGAGCGCTACCGGCTGGGGGCTCTCACCGACACCTCCGTCATGACCGGCGAGCAGGTGCGCGAGGCGCTCGCCACCTGTGGGCTGGCGGATCTGCTGGAGGTCATCGTGACCTCGGTCGACGTGGGGGCCGAAAAGCCGGACCCCCGCGGCCTGCGAGCGGTCATGCGGCGCCTCGGGGTGACTCCCGAGCGGACGCTGTTCGTGGGCGACGCCGACGTGGACGAGGGCGCGGCAGTGGCCGCCGGCACGCACTTCGTCCGCGCCGGGGGCGGTCGGAGCCCCGGAGAGCCGGTCGACCGATTCCTTCGCTGAGGAGGCGAGTGCCCGCTCGGCGGCGACAGCCCGCCCGGTCGCCCCGTGCCTAGACTGCGACTCGGTCCGGGGACGAAGTCCGGTTGAAATCCGGCACTGTCCCGCAACGGTGAAGCGATGGCTTGGCGCCCAGGAAACTCCTGATGCGCCAAGCCATCGCCAAGTCCGGTCGAACCTCGGGCCGATGCGAACCGCATGACCCTCGGGGATAAGGGTTGGTTCGGCCGGCAGCCCCTGTCGATCGAGCTTCCATCCTCGACCGATAGGAGGCTCCGAGATGCCCAGACACCGTTCGATCGTCCTCGCCGTCGCCCTGCTGGCGCTCTCCGGACTGTTCACCGCGGCCTGCGGCGGCGACACGTCGAGCGACGTCGCCAGCGGGTCGTCGGCTGAGCCCGCACCGCCAGAACCAGCCCCGACGCCGACCGGCGCGACGGACGCCGCTCCTTCCCCCTCGGCCGGGGCGTCGGAGGCCGACACCGAGATGTCCGCCGACGCCGGACCGGCCGGCGCGAGCGAGTCCCTCGCTGACGACGAAGACGCCCCGGAGGATCCGGGAGCGCCCGCCGCCGAGAGTGAGGCAACCGCGCCGGCACCTGAATCCGACTCGGCAACCGCCACTGACGATCAGATGTCCGATGCCGCCGAGAGCGGGACTGAAGGGTCGGCTGAAGCCGGCTCGGATGCCGGAGGCGGAGGCCCCACAGACACCGGAGGCTCGAGGGAGGGAGAGGAGCAAACCGGCGACGGATTCTCCGTGACGATCGAATCCGATGGCGGAACGTGGACGCTCGACTCGGTACCCCAGCGCATCGTGTCGCTGTCGCCGGCGGCGACAGAGGTTCTCTTCGCCATCGGTGCCGGCCCGCAGGTCGTGGCCGTGGACAACTGGTCGACCTACCCGCCGGAGGCGCCGGCGACCGACCTCTCGGGATTCGATCCGAACATCGAGGCGATCGCCTCGTACGAACCCGACCTGGTCGTCATCGCCAACGACACCGGCGACCTCGTCGCCGGTCTGGTGGCATTGGACATACCGGTGCTCGTGAGCGCCACCCCGTTCGACATCTCGGGCGGCTACGGGGCTGTCCTCGCACTCGGCGCGGTCACCGGCCACGTGACCGAGGCGCGCGAGGTCATCAAAACGATGCGCTCCGACATGGCGGCAGCCCTGGCCAACGCCCCCGACGTAGCCATCCGCGTGTACCACGAGTTGGACTCGACGTACTACGCGGTGAGTTCCAACAGCTTCATCGGCGCCGTCTACGCCGCCCTCGGCGCCGCCAACATCGCTGATGAGGCCGACACCGAGGGCTACGGCTACCCGCAACTGACTGAGGAATACATCATCGAGGCGGACCCGCAACTGATCGTCATCACCGCTCAGACCGCATACACAGCCGAGGACGTGGCCGCCCGAGCGGGCTGGGAGTCCGTCAGCGCGG
The DNA here is from genome assembly GCA_963668565.2 of Acidimicrobiales bacterium. Taxonomy (GTDB): domain Bacteria; phylum Actinomycetota; class Acidimicrobiia; order Acidimicrobiales; family CATQHL01; genus VXNF01. The sequence continues at coordinate 1,079,288 of CAXXMX010000010.1, read as the reverse complement.
TCCGCAACGGCAGAATCCTGGTGGTCAACGCCGACATCGCCTCTCGTTGGGGACCACGGCTGCCCCAGTTCGTCGCCGCCATCGCCGAGGCGCTGGCGGCGATCGCCGCGGCGGACGACGGGTCGAACGGCTAGGCGCGGCGACGGCCCGTGGCGTCGAGACGGATCCCCGGATCACCAGGGCGAGCCCGCACTCGTCCCGCGGCACCCAACCGTGACGCCCGGCCCCCGGGCGATCCGGTGCAGCCTCCGGCAACAGGCGTCGACGAGGCGATCCAGCGCGCCTTCCGGCTGCCGCCGCTGGCCGCGGTTGGAGCCCTCGTCGCCCTGGCGGCCGTCACGCTGTTGAGTGCCACGCAGGGCGCCGCAGGACTGGCGTTCGGTGACGTGCTCGCCGCTCTCGTGGACCGGCTGCCGCTCGTCGACCTCGATTCGCCGCTGAGCAGCCGCCAGGAGGGGATCCTGTTCCAGATCCGCCTGCCGCGACTCGTCCTGGGCATGCTGGTGGGCGGGTCGCTGGCCATGGCGGGTGCGGCCTACCAGGGGGTGTTCCGCAACCCGCTGGCCGATCCGTACCTGCTCGGCGTCTCCGCCGGCGCCGGATTCGGCGCGGTCCTGGCGCTCGGGTTCGGCCTCGATCTGGGACGGGGACCCTTCGATGCCGTGGCCGCGGCGGCGTTCCTGGGCGCGCTCGTGGCGGTGGCGGCCTCCGCCACCATCGCCCGCGGCGCCTGGCACTCCCCGGCGACGTTGCTGCTTGCCGGTGTTGCGATGGCGGCCCTCTTCTCGGCCGCCCAGACGTACGCCCTCGGCCAGTTGAGCGAGACACGTACCCGCGAAGTGCTCTCGTGGCTGTTCGGCCGGCTCAACACCAGCGGTTGGAGGGAGGTCGGGATCCTCGGGCCCTACGTGGTGGTCTGCGGAGCCGTCCTGCTGCTACACCGCCGTCACCTCGACGTCCTGCGGGTGGGCGACGACGAGGCCCGTTCGCTCGGCTTGAACCCGGGGCGGTCACGACTGGTTGTGATCGTCGCGGCGTCGCTGCTGACCGCAGCGGCGGTCTCGGTCAGCGGCCTCATCGCCTTCGTCGGCCTCGTCGTACCGCACGTCGTGCGCCTGCTGGTGAGCCACAGCTACCGGGTCATCGTGCCTCTCTCGGCGCTCGGCGGGGCGGCCTTCCTGGCGCTCGTGGACACGGGGGCTCGAACCCTCACCGCCCCGGCCGAGTTGCCGGTCGGCGTGATCACCGCGTTAGTGGGTGCCCCATTCTTCGCCCTGGTGCTCTGGCGCGGGGCTCGGCGGGTCTCGGCATGACGACCGCGGCGGCACCGTCGCAAGCCGCGCCAACTCAAGGGCGGTCCGAAGCCCTCGCCTGCGTCGGGGTGCGCGTGGCGTTCAGGGAAACCGAGGCTCTGCGCGGCGTGGATCTGCACCTCGCGAAGGGCGAGTGGCTTGGCCTGATCGGGCCCAACGGTTCCGGCAAGTCCACCCTGCTGCGGGCCATCGCCGGGCTGGTCGACCACGACGGCACGGTGACCCTCGCCTGTGGCCGGCGGCCGTCGGGCGTCGACGTGGCGCTGGTGCCGCAGATCCCGATCCTCCCCGAGGGCATGACGGTGGCCGAATACGCCCTGCTGGGTCGAAGTCCACATCTCGGCTGGCTGGCGGTCGAGTCGCGCCGGGACCGCCGGATCGTGGCCTCGGTCCTGGAACGCCTCGACCTAGGGGGCTTCGCCGAGCGACCGGTCTCGCAGCTGTCCGGCGGCGAGACCCAGCGCGTCGTGCTCGCCCGCGCGCTCGCCCAGCAGGCCCCCATCCTGCTGCTCGACGAGCCGACGAGCGCTCTCGACCTGGGTCACCGCGACGCCGTGCTGGAACTGATCGACGAGCTTCGCCGCCGCGACGGGATCTCGGTGATCGCCGCCATGCACGACCTCGGCACGGCCGCCCGCTTCGCCGACCGCCTGGCGCTGATCGATCGCGGCCGCATCGTTGCCGACGGCGCACCCCACACCGTGCTGGCTCCCGGCAGACTCTCGGCCATCTACGCCACGCCGCTCAGTGTCCACACCGTCGACGGCGAGATCGTCGTCCTACCCGCCCCCCGAGCCCGACAGGAGCGCCTCTCATGACCAGCGACGAAGCCCCCCTCACCGACCGACCCTACGAGCAGCGCGAACTGCGCTCGGCTCCCTCTCTGGTGCTGGTCAACACCGGCGACGGCAAGGGCAAATCCACAGCGGCCTTCGGCACGATCCTGCGCGCCCTGGCGCAGGGGTGGCCGGTGGCCGTCGTGCAGTTCCTCAAGAGCGGCGACTGGAACACCGGCGAGGAGAAGACATGCCGCGGCCTCGGTGTGGAGTGGTACTCGGCCGGTGACGGGTTCACCTGGGATTCCGATGACCTCGACGAGACCAAAGCCAAGGCGGCGGCGGCCTGGGAGTTCGCCGCGGCACTCGTCATGGCGGGCAAGCATCGGCTCGTCGTGCTGGACGAGATCAGCTACGCCATGACGTGGGGCTGGATCGACCCGCACGAGGTGGCGGCGGCCATGGTGGACCGCCCGGAGAAGGTCAGCGTGATCCTGACCGGGCGGGACATGGCCGACGAGGTGATCGCGGCCGCCGACACGGTCACCGAGATGGTCAACGTGAAGCACGCCTTCGACGGTGGGATCCGGGCCAAGAAAGGGATCGACTACTGAGATCGACGGCGCAAGACCGGACGCCGCCCCCGAACGGTTTGCCGGACCGCGTTCGCCGTGGGGGGCACGCATCGCCCGCTGCACACACGCGGCCGTCCGGCGGGGGCTCGAGCCATGATCACCCTCGTCCTGGGCGGAGCGAGCTCGGGGAAGTCGCTCGTCGCCGAGGGGATCGCCGGATCGTACGGAGCCCAGGTCACGTACGTTGCCACCGCTGTGCCCGCCCCCGGCGACGCTGACCATGTGGCGCGCATCGAGGCTCACAGGGAACGCCGCCCGGCTGGTTGGGCGACGGTGGAATGCACCGCCGTGTCCGACCTGGCCCGCCACCTGCGGCAGATCGCGGGCGTGGGGCTGGTCGACTCTCTCGGGACCTGGGTAACGCTGCAGGAGGGGTTCGACGTCAGCGCCGAGACCGACGACCTGCTTGCGGCCCTGGCGGAACGTGGCGCCCCGACCGTCCTGGTGTCCGAGGAGGTCGGTTTGGCCGTCCACCCGCCGAGCGAGGCCGGTCGGCGCTTCGTGGAGGCCGTCGGTGTGCTCAACCAGCGGCTCGCGGCTGTCGCCGACCGGGTGCTGCTTGTCGTGGCCGGTCGTGCCCTGGAACTACCGCGCCCTGGGGGCCACGCGTGCTGAGCGCGCTGGCCTTCCTCACCGTGCTCGGGCGGCCGGCTCCCCCGACCAGGCACACGTTCCGGTGGTTCGCCGTCGTGGGAGCCGGCCTCGGGGCCGCCGTCGGGGGCGTCCACTGGGGCGCCCACCTGCTGTGGCCGCCGCTGGTTGCCGCCGCCGTCGTTCTGGCGGCCGACCTGCTGCTGACCGGGGCGCTGCACCTCGATGGCCTGGCGGACTCCGCCGACGGGCTGGGGGCACAGGTGGAGCGGGCGCGGCGCCTCGAGTTGATGGCCGAACCCGGGATCGGCGCCTTCGCTCTTGCGGCAGGCGGAACCGTGCTCGTAAGCCGCTGGGCGTTGCTCGCCGACCCCGAAATCGAGTTCCTGTCGTTCGTGGGCATCTGGGCGGTGAGCCGGATCCTCGCCGCGACAGTGCCCGCCTTCGTCGGCTACGCCCGGCCCGGCGGGCTGGCCGAGGCATTCTGCGCCGGATCCTGCCGGTGGTTGCTGGCTTGGCTGGCACCTGTCGCGGCCGGGCTCTTCTTCGTCACCGGAGCGCTGGGGCCTATCGCCGTGGGCGTCGCCGTCGTGACCTGCGTCGGGATCGTCGTCCTCGCCAGGCGGCGACTGGGCGGGTTCACCGGTGACGTCCTGGGTGCGGTGATCATGCTGAGCGAGACGACCGCCCTGCTGACCCTCGCGGCCGCGCCGTGACAGGCGAGCGCCGTGGCGGCTCGGGCACAGCGCCGGGACGCCGGTCCGGTCGGGAGGAGCGTCCGTGAGCGCACTCGCCAGGCGCTGCGGTGCCGCCGCCGCCGGCCTGCTGCTCGACCGGCTGGCCGGGGAGCCGCCCGCCGAGGCGCACCCGGTGGCCTGGTTTGGGCGCGCCATGGAACGCATCGAGGCCCGGCTGTGGGCCGACAGCCGGGGGCGCGGGATCTTCTATGCCGTACTCGGAATCCTCCTCGGTGCTTTGGTGGGCCGGGCGCTCCGTTCGGTGGCGTCGGCGGTCGCGCTCACCGTCGCAGGTCGAGAACTTCGTCGCGTCGCTGGGCGAGTTGCCGAATCCGCCGCCGCTGGTGATCTCGATGCAGCCAGGGCCGACCTGCCGGCTCTTGTCGGGCGCGATCCGAGCAACCTGGATGCCTCGGGGGTGGCCGCGGCGGTGATCGAGTCGTTGGCGGAGAACAGCGTCGACGCTGTGATTGCCCCCGCCTTCTGGGCCGTCGTGGCGGGAGCGCCGGGCGCCGCCGCCTACCGGGCGGTCAACACGATGGATGCCATGGTCGGCCGCCGCAACGACCGGTACCGCAAGTTCGGCTGGGCCGCCGCCCGCCTCGACGACATCGCCAACTACCTTCCCGCCCGGATCTTCGCCGCCCTCGTCGTCGTCGCCGTCCCTCGCCGGGCTCGAGAGATCCTCACCGCCGTGCGACAGGACGCTCCGGCCCATCCCTCGCCGAATGCAGGGGTGGCCGAGGCAGCCGTGGCGGGCGCCCTCGGCAGGGAACTCGGCGGTCCGCTCCGCTACGGCCCGACCGTCGAGACTCGCCCCCGTCTCGGCAGCGGACCACGTCCCACCCCCGCTGACATCCCTCACGCGATCGCGATTGCCGCGAGGGCCGAGGCCATCGTTGTCGCCCTCCTCATCCTCGCCTGGCTCGCCGGCACCGGCCGGCTATCGCGATGAGCGCCGCTTCGTTCCCCGCCGCGCCGCCGCTCGACGCCGGCGCGATGACGGCGGCACGAGACCGCTGGGCGACACGGGCCGAACCTCCCGGGGCACTTGGGCGCCTCGAGGATCCGGCGGTCCACCTGGCAGGGGTAACGGGTCGCTGCCCGCCGCCCATGCCGGCCTCGCCCGCCGTAGCGGTGTTCGCCGGTGACCATGGCGTCGTCGCCGACGGGGCGAGCGCTTGGCCGTCGGCTGTGACTGCGGCGATGGTCGAGACGATGAGCGCCGGGGGCGCAGCCATCTGCATCCTCGCCGCCAACATCGGCGCCGAGGTCACGATCGTCAACGTCGGGGTCGCCGCCCCTCTCGGCGACCTGGTGAACGTCCGCCAAGAGCGGGTACGGCCCGGCACCGCCAGCATCGCCCGCGGCCCGGCGATGAGCATCGAAGAGGCTGCCAGAGCCGTCAGCGTGGGAACCCGGATCGCCGGCGAGCTCATCGACGCCGGGGCCGACTGCCTCATCGGCGGGGACATGGGCATCGGGAACACCACACCGGCGGCGGCACTCATCGGCGCCGTCTGCGGCCGGCCGGCGGAGGATGTCACGGGACCGGGTGCGGGCATCCCGGCGAGTGGTCAGGACCACAAGCGGCACCTCGTGGCGGCCGCCATGAGCCGAGCCGAGGGATGCCGCGGCCCGCTGGAGTTGCTCGCCGGGCTCGGCGGGCTCGAGATCGCCGCACTCGCCGGCTTCTACCTCGCCGCGGCCGGGCGCCGCACGCCTTTCATCGTCGACGGCGCCATCGCCTGTGCCGCACTGTGCGCCGCTGACCTGCTGAGCGCCGGTACCGCTCACCACGGCATCGCCGGTCACCGCTCCGCCGAACCTGCCTCCGGTATCGCCCTGGAGTACCTCGGCCTGCAGCCGCTGCTCGACCTCGACCTGCGACTCGGCGAGGGGACCGGCGCCTGCCTCGCTTTCCCGCTGCTCCAAGCCGCCGCAACCACGCTCGAGCGCATGGCGGCCCTCCCCGCCGGACCACCGCCCCCATAGCCCGGCTCGGGCCTATGGAGTTGAACTGGCCGTTGCCGCAGGCCCGGGCCTCTCGCTGGGTCGGCGCCGAACCAGGAACGCCACGACCGCCGCTCCGACGATGGCGCCGCCGGTGGACAGCGCCAGGTCCACGACGGTGTCCTCGTATGTGAGGAAGAGGCGGGTGGTGCCGGCCTTCATGACGATGTACTCCAGCAACTCCCAGAGCACGATGAGGAAGGCGCCGAACCCGCCACCGTTGGACACCAGGCCCAGCCGCGTCGTGGGCCGGGTGCCGCGCAGGATCATCGTGAACGCCACCGCCAGGAGCAGCCAGTTGGCCAAGTGCAGGATGTCGTCGAAGAGCTCCACGCTCTCGTACAGGCCCAGCATGTTGCCGCCGATGTCCAGGAAGAACGGCGCCACGATGCAGGTGTCGGCTGCGGTGTAGTAGGCGATCCGGCGCTGCGACCAGCGGCTCAGCAGCGGCGCCACGGCGATGCACAGCGGGAAGGTGAGCGTCCGCACCAGCCACCCCTTGCCGTCGAGCCGCTCCAGATCGGCGATCAGCCCACCGACCAGCATCGCCACCAGCCCCCATCGCACGAGGTGCAGCGCCCACCGCCAGAGTCGATCCGCCATCACGCGTCCTGTCTACCCGATTGTGTGCCCGAGACAGTGCCCCCGCTGCGGGCCCGCCGGTCGGCGATGCCACGGTCGGTGGCGCCGCCGGTCAGCCGCGGCCGACGAAGGGCATGTTGTTGGCCATGACCGTCATCTGCAGGACGTTGGCGTCGGGCGGGAGTTCGGCCATGTAGCGGACGGCCTGGGCCACGTCGGCGACGTCCATGACCGGCTCGGCCCGCACCGAGCCGTCGGCCTGCGGCACGCCCGCCGCCATCCGCGCCGTCATCGGCGTGCGGGCGTTGCCCACGTCGATCTGCCCGACGCTGATGCCGTGGGAGCGGCCCTCCAGCGACAGCGCCTTGGTCAGGCCCGTGACGGCGTGCTTGGTGGCCGTATACGGCGACGAATACGGGCGCGGGGTATGCGCTGAGATCGAGCCGTTGTTGATGATGCGCCCGCCCGCGGGATTCTGCCGCTTCATCTGGGCGAACGCCGCCCGGGCGCACAGCCAACTCCCCGTGAGGTTCGCACCCACCACCCGCAGCCAGTCCTCCACCGGCAACTCGTCCACGGGCACGGGCCTCGAGCCGGCCCCGGCGTTGTTGAACAGCAGATCCACCCGGCCGAACCCGTCCACCACCGCGGCGAAGAGGCGCTCCACGTCACCCGGCACCGAGACGTCGGCCACCACCGCCAGAGCGTCGCCCGCGCAGCGCCCCACCACCTCGTCCAGCGGCCCCGGCCGGCGCCCGCACACCGCCACCGCCCAGCCCCCGGCGCTCAACTCCAGGGCGCTCGCCGCTCCGATACCGGTGCCGCCGCCGGTCACTACAGCAACCCGCCGCTCAGCCACCCTACTCTCTCCTGCGCTCTCGCCTGCCCGCGTTCGGTGACACGGTAGCCCGCTGGAATCAACCCTCTCTGAACGAGGCACTCGAACTCCGCCCGAGGCGCGACGCGCACGCACTCGACGGTGCCTGAGGAGGGCTCGGCAGCGTGACGTCGCAGCGGCGGGGACTGCTGGACCAATTCACGCCCGTCGAATACACGCGTAGTGTTGGGGTCTGCGGTCGACGGATCTCGCCTCGTCCTCGCAGAGCCGGCGTGACGGCCGAGGACACGAAGTTGGAGGGGAAACAACCATGCTGGATCAGGCACTGAGGCGCTACTGGCATCCGGTCGCAGTCTCAACCGAAGTCACGACCGAGCCGCAGCAGGTACGCCTGCTGGGCGAGCCCATCGTGCTGTACCGCGACGGCGACGGGACGATCGCCCTACGCGACAAGTGCGTGCACCGGGGTGCGGCTCTGTCGCGCGGGTGCATCCGCGACGGGCAACTGATGTGCCCCTACCACGGCTGGCAGTACGACCGCAGTGGCAAGGTGTCGTTCATCCCCGCTCTGGGACCCAACGGCATCATCCCCAGTCAGGCGAGGGTGCGCCGCTACGACGTGCGCGAGCAGTACGGCGCGGTGTGGGTGGCTCTCGAGGAGCCGGTGGCCGACCTGCCGCCCTGGCCCGACGACGACTGGAACGACCCCGACCGGCGCGTGTTCCTTGTGGGGACGTGGCGCTGGCAGTCCTCCGCGGGCCGGATGGTGGAGAACGCCGCTGACTTCGCCCACTTCAACTTCGTGCACGCAGGGTTCACCGAACTCGCCGACGGACCCTTCATCAAGCCCTTCGAGGTGAAGCTCACCGACGACGGCATGACCTACGCCTACGACGACGGCGTGCTGACGCGGCAGTACACCCTGCACCTTCCCTTCGCGCTGCACGACCGCAAGTCGGTGGTGGCGGCCGCCGGCGGGATCACCTGGTCGGAGCAGGGCGACTCCAAGGCCGGCGACGTCACCACCATCAGTTCCGTCGCCTCGCCCACCGACCGGGCCGAGACGTTGATCTTCGTGTACCTGTCCCGCAATCACTCCCTCGACGTCCCCGACGAGGACTTCGCGGTCGGCTTCGACGAGATCATGGAGCAGGATCGCATGGTCGTCGAGGACCAGGATCCGGTCGAGCTGCCGCTGGACCCGCGCTCCGAACTGCACCTCAAGCTGGCCGACTCCGCCTCGATCGTCTACCGCAGGCTGATGCGAGAACTACCCGACGCCGTCCTCACGTGACCGGGCCCCGCATACTGTTAGGGACTGCAGTCGGCGTGGGACCTCAGGATTCCGCCCGTCCACGCGTCACCATCGTCATGGCCGAACACACCTAGCTGGAGGGAACACCATGCTGGACCAGGCACTGAGGCACTACTGGCATCCGATCGCAGTCTCAACCGAAGTCACGGCCGAGCCGCAGCAAGTACGCCTGCTGGGCGAGGCCATCGTGTTGTACCGCGATGACGAAGGCCTGGTGGCTCTGCGCGACAAGTGCGTGCACCGGGGTGCGGCCCTGTCGCGCGGGTGCATCCGCGACGGGCAGCTGCAGTGCCCCTACCACGGGTGGGAGTACGACCGCACCGGCAAGGTGTCGTTCATCCCCGCGCTGGGGGCCAACGGCAGCATCCCCAGTCAGGCCAGGGTGCACAGATACGACGTGCGCGAGCAGTACGGCGCGGTGTGGTTGGCTCTCGAGGAGACGGTGGCCGACCTGCCGCCGTGGCCCGACGATGACTGGGACGACCCCGACTGGCGCGTGCTCCTGGTGGGGTCATGGCGCTGGCAGACCTCCGCGGGCCGGATGACGGAGAACGTCATCGACTTCGCCCACTTCAACTTCGTACACGCAGGGTTCACCGAACTCGCCGACGGGCCGTTCATCAAGCCCTACGACGTGTCGCTCACCGACGACGGCATGACCTACGCCTACAACGACAGCGTTCTGACGCGGGAGTACACACTGCACCTTCCCTTCACGCTGCACGACCGCAAGGTGGTGACGTCAACCACCGGCGGGGTCACCTGGACAGAGCAGACCGACTCCGAGGCCGAATCGAAGCTCGGCGACGTCACGACCGTCACGTTCATCGCCTCGCCCACCGACCGGGCCGAGACGTTCATCCTGGGGTACCTGTCCCGCAATCATTCCCTCGACGTACCCGACGAGTACTTCGTGGACGGCTTTGCCGTGGTCATGGAGCAGGACCGCGGCGTGGTTGAGTCCCAGGACCCGCCCGAACTGCCCCTCGACCCCCGCGAGGAACTGCACCTCAAGGTGGCCGACTCCGGCTCGATCGTCTACCGCAAGCTGTTGCGAGAGCTCACCCCCGCCGTCTAGGCGTGATGGAGCCTCCAGTCGCTCCGGACGCTCCATCACCGGCATCGCAGCACCGGCCAACACCTTGTCATCCGGGGCAGCCCTCTGCTGGAGGAGCATCCTCGACGTGTCCCGGAACGTCTCGACCCCCTTGCGATCGCTCTCTTCGACATAGCGAGACTGAAACGCGGTCCGAGGCGCAATACTCACGGACTCGGCACCATCCAAGGAGGACACGGCAGCGTGACGACGCCGCGCAGGGGACTGCTGTTCCACTTCACGCACGTCGACAACCTGCCGGCGATTGCAACGAACGGATTGCTCTGCGACAGCGCGGCAGGCGCGCGCGGTCTGCTAACAACCGAAATCGCGAACCGAGGCGTGAAGGCTCGACGTAGGGACAGGCAAGTGCCAATCGGGCCCCACGGGGTCGTTGCGGACTACGTCGGCCAGTTCCAGTGGTCACTGCACGGTGAGGGCAGCATAGAGTTCTGCTGGGCTTTGGTGGTGGAGGCTGCGGCGGCGCTGGTGGTTGATGATGTTTGCGGCGTGTTGGGCTTGGGCGGGGGTGACGAGGCGGAGGTCGGTGCCCCGTGGGAACCACCAGCGCACTTGGCGGTTCTGGTTCTCGATCTGGCCGCGTTGCCACGGCGAGTGCGGGTCGCAGAACCACACCTGTAGGTCGTAGTGGCCGACGAGGCGGCGCCAGTTCGCCCATTCGGACCCGCAGTCGAAGGTCAGGCTGCGGCGCAGGTGCGCCGGGACGGTGTCGAGGCCCTCGATGAGGCCGGCGAGGACGGCGTCGGCGTCGTAGCCGTCGGGCATGGTGACCGGTATCAGGTAGCGGCTTTGGCGTTCGGTCAACCAGATCATCGAGGACCGGTTGTAGGCGCCGATGATCTGATCGACCTCCCAGTGGCCCGCCACCGCGCGCTCGTCGACGGCGGCGGGGCGGGCGGCGATGTTCGGCCCGCAGGATCGCGACCGGGGGTTTCGCTGTTGCCGGCAGCGTCTGCGCCGGCGGCGGCTGCGCAGACACTCAGCGGGTTCACGTCCAGGGCACCGCTGTAGAGCGCCTGGTAGACGGTCTCGACGCACGGCGGCGCCTCCACGCCCTCCGCGGCGAGGTCCGCGCGGATCGCCGCGGGGGAACGCCCCCGGCGCAACTCGGCGCAGATGCGGTCCCGCAGCGGCCCCGGCGCCTCCAAGCGGCGCCGCCGCGCCCGTCGCCGCGCCACCTCGGCGCGCCGCTGCGCCGCCGCCGGCCCGTAGCGCTCACGGCCGCCCCCGGCGTTGATCTCCCGGGCCACCGTCGTGGGATGTCGACCCACCCGACGGCCGATGGCGGCCCAACCCGCCTGCAGATCCTCGACCAGCGCGCGGAAGATCTCCTCGCGTTCAACTCCAGCGGTGCGCCTGGCATGCTGGTACCTCCATCGGTTGGTGCTTGTGTTGGCACCGGTCATCATGACCGGAACCGTGCACCGACCATGGAACTGGCCGTCCCCTTCTACTTTGCCGCTCGGTCACCCATGCTCTACGTGATCTACAAGGGCGACGTGCCGAGCTACGACGGCGGACAGGACGGCTTGGTCTATCTGGTCGCGGACATCGCCGGAGTGAGGGCAGCGAACCTCCCGTTCGTGTTTACGGATCGCAACGCCGCCACCAGCTACGCCAGGTTCAGTGATCGCGCCGACGAACTCGACCGCTTCGTCGACTGGGAACTCATGGAGGATCGCTGGTGGCACGACTCGCCAGAGGATCCGGACCGGATGAACCGCAGGATGGCGGAGTTCCTCGTCCACGAGCGCGTGCCGTGGAAGGTGTTCATAGGACTCGCCGCCCGAAGCAACGAAGATGCCGCAACTGCTCGGGATTGCCTGGCTAAGGTGAACATCGACGTGAGCGTTCTGGTACGTCCGGGATGGTATTACTGATGACGAGGTTCACCGAGGGATCCGGCAACCTGCTTGACGCAGACGTGGAAGCGCTGGTCAACACGGTCAACACGGTCGGCGTCATGGGAAAGGGGATCGCTCTTCAGTTCAAGAACGCGTTCCCCGAGAACTTCGAAGCGTACGAGCAAGCCTGCAACGACGAAGTAGTTCAGCTTGGCGAGATGTTCGTCTTCGAGAGCAGCCGGCTCGGTGGTCCGCGGTGGATCATCAACTTCCCCACCAAGCGGCATTGGCGTGCGCGTTCGCGGCTCAGCCATATCGACGCGGGTCTTGAAGACCTGCGCCGAAAAATCCAAGAGCACCACATCACCTCCATTGCCGTTCCAGCGCTGGGCTGCGGGAACGGCGGTCTCGACTGGATAGACGTCGCCGACCTGATCCGCAGGCACCTCGCCGGCCTCGACATTGATGTGCACATCTATCCGCCAGCAGGCGCACCGGCGGCTCGCGAGATGCTGGTCGCCACCGAGCGGCCCGAACTGACGCCTGGCAAGGCCGCACTCGTCGAGATGGCTAGCCGATACGCCGCGGTCGCGCTAACCCTCTCGCTAATCGAGACCCAGAAGCTGATGTATTTCCTCCAAGAGTCGGGTGAAGATCTCCAACTCCGGTACACGAACCACCTCTACGGTCCCTACGCAGACAATCTTCGCCACGTTCTGAAGGCCCTCGAGGGTCACCACCTCAGCGGCTTCGGCGACGGGTCGAATCCTGTGGAACACGCAGAACCCATCGTGGTACTGCGCGGCGCGGGCGACGAAGCTTCGCACGTGTTGGCGGCCAATCCGAGCATCGGAGACCGAATGAATCGCGTCCTGGAACTGGTCGAAGGATACGAGTCGCCATTCGGACTCGAGCTACTAGCCAGCGTTCATTGGGCTGCCACCCGATTCGACCCGGACCCCAGTGACGAATCTGGACACATCGCCGAGCGGGTACGTGGCTGGAACGCGCGAAAAATGCGCCTATTCAGTGCCGAACACGTGACTACGGCATGGGAACGGCTGCAAGAAACGGGTTGGCTGCCTCGGGCTGACGCCATCGCGTAAGCAGGTCAACTGCCTCGGACCTGGACGTTCCGCGGAACTTCTTAGCCTGCTCTCAAGCCTTCCCCGCCTGCCAGCGCGTGTGTCGAGAGGCAAGCGACTCAGGCTTTCGCGGCGGCTTCGAAGCTGTAGCTCTCGTCGGTGGTGCGGGGCGGGGCCTTGCGGGCGAGGGCGGCCTCGATGGCAGGGGCGAGGCGCTCGCACTTGCGCTCCCACTGCTGCGGGTGCCGCTCGGCGAACTCGCCGATGACCTCGGCGCCCATGAGTTCCAGGGACTCGCAGATCTGCTCGTGGGGGACGCGCCCCATCTGGGCCATGAAGATCACCTGGTCGATGCCGGCCTCCTCGTAGCGGCGGAGCAGCGACCGGACCTGATCGGGAGTGCCGATGGCGCCGCGCAGTCCGAGCACCCCCAGGTCGCCGTAGGAGGCGCCGAGCGGCCCGCCCGTCCGGCCCGCGTCCTCACGGCGGAACCCCGCCCTCTCGCGATTGGCCAGGAACTCCTGCCACACGTCGGTGCGCCCGGGCCGGTGGTCACCGAAGGCGTAGTAGTGGAGCAGCGCGTAGCCGAAGAAGTGCGCCGAGTCGAGGCCCCGGTCGACGGCGGTCTGCTCGTCGGGATGGCACAGCAGGGGCAGGACGATGGCGATGCGCGGGTTCACCGCGAAGCCGGCCGGCACGCAGTCCTCCGAGGCGAGGATGGACTCGTACTCCGCCACCCAGTCGGCCGCCCGCTCGGGTTCGATGAACTGGAACGACAGGGCTCCGATCCCGGACTGCGCAGCCAGCAGGATGGTTTCCCGGCGGCTGCAGGCCACCCACAGCGGCGGATGGGGCTTCTGCAGGGGCTTGGGCACGACGTTACGGGGCGGCATCTGCAGCCACTTGCCGTCCCAGCCGGCGAACGGCGTCTCGACCATCATGCGGGTGAGGGCCTCGATGTGGTCGGTCCATTGGTCCCGCTTCGAGTCCCACTCGACGCCGAAGCCACCGAGTTCGGCCAGCGACGACGCCTCGCCGGTGCCGAGATCCACCCGGCCGTCGGACAGCAGATCGAGTGTCGCCACCCGCTCGGCCACCCGGGCGGTGTGGTTGAACTCCAGCGGCAGCTGCACGATGCCGTGACCGAGACGGATGCGCTGCGTGACGGCGGCCACCGCACCCAGGAACACCTCGGGCGCGGCGGAGTGGCTGTACTCCTCGAGGAAGTGGTGCTCCACCTCCCACACGTAGTCGAACCCGAGCCGGTCGGCCAGCGCCACCTGCTCGAGGCATTCCTTGTAGAGCCTGTGCTCGTCTCCCGGCTCCCATGGCCGCGGCAACTGCATCTCGTAGAACAAGCCGAACTGCATGATTCCTCCGAACCCGCACCGACCCGAAGTGAGGCGCTGCGCCGTCGTTGGCACTCTCCGGCGCCATTGTAAGAACGTCGGATGTACCCACGGTGATCGGCGTCTGACGCGCTCGGGGGAGCGAGCCCGCCACTCTCCGCCACCGGGAGCACCGGTACCATCGAAGGCGATGAGCGGGAGCAGCAGCCTGGGCCAGGCAGTCGACGCTCTGAATGAGGCCGAGCGGGTTCACTACGACCGGCTCGCCACCACCACCGCGCTCCTCGCGGACATCTCCTTCGCCGATATTCTCCTGCTGCTGCCGGCTGCCGAGGTCGGCCACGACGAGGAGGGCGGGTCGGAGGACGGCCACGGCGGGCGCGGTACCGACTTCGTCATCACCGCACACAGCCGTCCCATCACCAGCCTGACCGCGCATCCCGACGACCTCCTCGGCCGGGCGGTCTCCGCGGTGGAGCGGCCGCTCGGCGCGCTTGCGCTGCGGACCGGTGTCAGCATCAACGGCGGCGCCTATCTGGCCGATCAGCACCGCTGGGTGCAGTCCCTGGCCGTTCCCGTGAACTTCCGCAGCCGCACCATCGCCGTCCTGCTGCGCGAGTTCCCAGTGGCGAGCGACCGCGTCTGGGGGCGCCTCGAAAATAGCTACTTCACCCTCTTCCGCCGCTTGGCCGGGATGATCGCCGATGGGGCATACCCCTACGCCGCCACCCCCGGGGACCACGACCATCCCCCCCGGGTGGGCGACGGCCTCATCCTGCTGGACGCCTGGCAACGGGTGGAGTACCTGACGCCCAACGCCCACTCGGCACTGCGGCGCCTCGGCATCAACGGCGACCCGACCGGGCGCCGCCTGGCTCAGGTGGGGATCGAACCCCGCGCATTCCAGCTCACCGTGTCGGCGGCGCTGCCCCACACCGAGGAGATCGAGCGCAACGGGCACAACGTCGTGGTTCGCTGCCTGCCGTTGATCCAGGAGGACACCCTCACCGGTGTCCTGATGCTGGTGCGCGACATCACCGATCTGCGGCGGGTGGACCGCCTGCTGATCACCAAGAACGCCGCCCTCGCCGAGGTGCACCATCGGGTGAAGAACAACCTGCAAACGGTGTCGTCGCTCCTCAGCCTGCAGAGCCGCTGGCTGGAGGTTCCCGAGGCGAAACAGGCGCTGGCCGAGTCGTCCCGGCGCATCCGCCTGATGGCCGCCGTACATGAGATCCTCAGCGGGCCCGATGGCGAGATCACGCCGTTCGAGAGCGTCGTGACCTCGCTGTCGTTGCTGCTGCGGGAGTCGCTGGCCCCGCCGAATGCGCCGATCTCGATCACCGTGGAGGGTGCCGTCGGCCCTCTCCCGAGCGAGGTGACGACGACCATGGCCATCGTGCTCAACGAGCTGGCACAGAACGCGGTCGACCACGGTTTCGGCGGTCGAGCAGCCAACACCGACCGCAACGAGATCGTGGTCCGGATCAGCCGGGAGGGCTCCGATCTGCGGGTGTCGGTCACCGACAACGGCGCCGGCATGCCGGACGGCCCGCTGCGCGAAGGCCTGGGTCTCACCCTGGTCCGCACCCTCGTGGAGCACGACCTCGGCGGCAAACTCGTCCACCGATCAACTCCCGGCGGCACCACCGTCGAACTCACCGCCCCGGTCACGGCGACGAACCCGTAGGCGCGGAACTCAGGGAGCCTCCACCAGCGCGGCCACGGCCTCGGCGGGGCGGCCGGCGATGAGGCCGTCGGTGCCGCGGCGGAGCAGTCCGGTGTAGAACTCGCGGCTCTCGAGTGCGTCGGTGCCGCTCAGCCACACCCACACGTGCCGGCCCTCGCTGTGCACCCTGTCGACGAGGTCGGGTTGGATGACCTCCACACCGCCGTAGGTGAAGGGCACCTGCAGCACCCGGTAGCGCGGGTCCAGCGCTTCGCCTGCCAGCCACCACGCCACCAACTCGTCGGTGCCGGGGCTTGTGGCGACGTCGGGAGCCAGTTCCTGGAAGGCGGCGAGCACCTCGTCGTCGAAGCACGCCACGATCACCGAATCCTCGCGCCCCAGTTCGGCGATCTCCGCGGCAAGCACCTCCGCGGCTGCGATCCCCGAGCGAGGATCCTCCTCGCCGTCAGGGCCGCGCTGGAGCTTGATCTCCACGTCGAGCACATGGTGCGGGAAGCGCTCAGCGACCTCCCGGAACGTCGCAACCCTGAAGTCGTCGGCATCGAAACCCGGCGGGGGTTCGGTGGCGCCGCCGCGCACCCCCCGGAAGACGTACTCGGTTGCGGGACGGGTGCGGTCGCCCCACAGGCCCGGCACGAACCAGTGGGCGTTGTCGAGCGCCTGGATCTCCGCCAGGGTCAGTTCGGCCACCGGCCCGGTGGTCACGGTGGTGCGGTCGACCGTGTCGTCGTGCTGGACGATCAGCACGCCGTCGGCGGTGAGCTGCACGTCGAGTTCGAGGACGTCCGCGCCGGCGGCGGCCGACCGCGAGTACGCATACGTCGTTGAGTGCGGATGGTCCTGGTCTCCACCAGCGTGGGCGATCACCAGCGGGCGGCCCAGCGCCAGGAGCCCGTCGAGCGTGGACGCCTCCGGGCGCGGCAGCGGCATGGTGGTCGTTGTGGTCGGTGGAGCCGCGGTCGCTGGCGTGGCGGCCACCGCCGTCGACGCGGTCATGGCCGGCTCCGCGGCCCCGTCAGCCGGCTCGGTCGGGTCGGACCCAGCCGGATCGGTCGGTGTGGGCGCCTCGGGCGTCTCGGGCGCAGCCGGCGCGGCGGGTGTGCTCCCGGCGTCCGTCGATGCGTCCGGCGGCGCGGCGGTCGTGGTCGGGATCGCGTCGGCGGGAGGCTCAGCCGGCGCGGCGTCCGCTGTTGCGCTCGGGACGCCCGATGTCACCGGCGCGCCGCCATCGGACGTTCCTCCGGCGCATCCGCCGGCCGTCAAGGCGAGCGCCGCCGCGACCGCGAGCCCCCCGTGCAGCGCCCGGCGGCAGCGGCGCGAACACGCCGGCCGGGGATCCGGCGTCGATTCCGGCCGATCCGGTCCGCGGCCGAAAGCCAGCGTGAGCACGAATCCCAAGCTAGAGCAAGTGGGCGGCTCCGCCCACAGGCGCAGCCGGCGACCGGGCAGGCGCTGCCAGCGGCGGGGAAGAGGTCAGCCGGCGATGGCGACGGCGAGCAGCGAGACGTCGGTGAAGCGGGTGACCGTGGCGGGCACGACGCCGAAGACCAGGGTGGCGGCCAGCGTCAGCCCCAGCGCCGAGCGCAGCGAGAACGGCACGGGGATACGCCCCGCGGCGGCCATCTCCTCAGCAGGCTTCTCGAACCACATGCGGGAAGCGATCTTGCCGTAGTAGCCGACCGCTATGACGGCGTTCACCGCCCCGATGCCGGCCAGCACGTAGGCCGCGGGGGTGTCGGCCGACACGAGCGCACTGAAGACGGCGAACTTGGCGTACCAGCCGCCGGCCGGGGGCACCCCCGCCAGCGACGCCAGGAACACCGTCATCACCACGGCGATGCCCGGCGAGACCCTGAACAGGCCGTTGTAGGAGGCCACGTCGCCGGTGCCGGTGCGGCGCGCCACCGTCATGATCACGGCGAAGACGCCCAGGTTCATGGCCGCGTAGATGACCAGGTAGGTGAGGATCGCCGAGACCGCCTGGTCGGCCGCAATGACGCTCACCCCGGCGATGGCCAGCGGAGCCAGCATGAACCCGGCCTGGGCGATACCCGAGTAGGCCATGAGGCGCACGATGTTCTTCTGGCGCAGCGCCATGAGGTTGCCCGCCGTCATGGAGGCCGCCGCCAGGATCCACAGCGCCGGACCGTAGACGTCGTCGCGCTCCCAGAACCCCACGAACACCAGCGACCCCAGCGCCACGAACCCTGCAGTCTTGGAGGCCACCGACAGGAAGGCCGCGATCGGCGTGGGCGCTCCCTCGTAGGTGTCGGGCGCCCAGGTGTGGAACGGGAACGCCGACACCTTGAAGGCGAACCCCACCAGCACGAAGACGACGCCCACGGTGATGGCGGCGCTCGGGACGGCGTCGGCCCCACGGTCCAGCGGCGCGGACGCGGCGATGTCGGCCAGCACCGTCGACCCCGAGGCACCGAACAGCAGCGACATGCCGTAGAGCATGATCGCCGAGGCGAACACGCCCATGAGGAAGTACTTCAAGCCGGCCTCGGTGCTGCGCAGGTCGCGCTTGCGCCAGGCAGCCAGCAGGTAGGCGGGAATCGACAGCAGCTCCAGCGCCACGAAGATGCTGATGAGATCTCGAGCCGAGGCCATGATCACCATGCCCAGCAGCGACGCCAGCATCAGGCCGTAGTACTCGTTCTCCCAGTAGTCGCCCTCGGCCACGTAGTTCATGGACAGCAGCACCACGACGTAGCCCGAGATCACGAACAGCGCCTTGAGCACGAGGGAGTAGCCGTCCACCACGTAGGCGCCGTCGAACATGACCCGGGGCTCGGAGGCCACCCCGGCGATCGCCAGCGTGAGGATCGGGACCAGGACTCCCAGCAGCCCGAGGCCCGCCAGTGCCGAGGTGACGGCCCGCCCCCGCTCAGCGAGGGCGATGTCGAGACAGGTCAGCAGTGCCCCGACGCCGAGCAGTGTCAGCTCGGGCGCGAGCGCGTGCCAGTCCAGGTCCGGGCGGACGAACCCGAGAACCCCCAGGGGGCCGGCGAGCGCGCCGAGGATCACCCGCCGCCCCTCGCCTGCTCGCCGACGCGGCGCAGCCGCTCGAAGCAGTCCTCGCCGTGGGCCACCTCCAGGCAATCGCCGGGCGACCCGTTCACGGCCTCAACCTGCAGCACCTCCCGCACGGCCGGGTCGGTCGCCTCGTGCAGCAGCCGGGGGAAGAACCCCAGCACGACGATCAGCACCAGCAGCGGCGCCCATGCCAGGTACTCCCGCGGTGAGGCGTCGGTCACGTCGGGCGAGCCGGCGAACTCCTTGCGCGCCGTGCCGAAGGCGACCTTCTGCAACATCCACAGCAGGTAGCCGGCGGCCAGGACCGTGCCGATGGCGGCGATCACCATGTAGGAGCGGAACACCGCCTCGTTCAGAATGCCCGCCGGGTTGTACGACGCCAGGATGGCCGGGAACTCGCCCCAGAATCCCGCCAGACCCGGCAGACCCAGCGAGGCCATGACGCAGAAGCCCAGGATCCAGCCCATGCGGGGCGCCTGCTGCAGGAGACCCCCAAGCCGGGACATGTCGAGGGTGTGATAGCGGTCCTTCACCGACCCGGCCAGGAAGAACAGCATCCCGGTGATGAGTCCGTGCGCCACCATGCCGAACACCGCGGCGTTGACCCCCAACGGTGTCAGGGTGGCGATGCCAAGCATCACGAACCCCATGTGAGCCACCGAACTGAAGGCGATGAGACGTTTCATGTCTCGCTGCGCCAGACACCCCAGAGCGCCATAGATAATGCCGATGACCGCCAGCAGTCCGATGACCGGCGCCCAAGCCGCCGCCGCCTCGGGCAGCATCGGGATGGCGACCCGCACAAAGCCGTAGGTGCCGAGCTTCAACAGCACCGCCGCCAGAATCACCGAGCCCACCGTGGGAGCCTCGGTATGGGCGTCCGGCAGCCAGGTGTGGAACGGGAATATCGGCACCTTGATGCCGAATCCCAGGAACATGCCGGCGAAGATCCATAGCTGGCTGGTGCGAGCGATGACCGCCGTGGCGCCGCCCGACAGCGCCCGCATGTCGAACGTGCGGGCGACGTCCAGCCCGCCCAGCGTGCCGTCGGCCAGGAAGTACATGGCGAGGAAGCTGACCAGCATGAGCGCCGAGCCGAACAGCGTGAACAGGAAGAACTTCATGGCGGCGTAGCGCCGGTTCTCGCCCCCCCAGACACCGATCATGAAGTACATCGGCAGCAGTACGACCTCGAAGAACACGAAGAAGAGGATGAGGTCCTGGGCGGTGAACGTGCCGACCATGCCCATCTCGAGCACCAGCAGCAGCGCCAGGAAGGCCTTCGGGTTGCGCGGCTCGGGGAAGTGTCCGAACGAGTACACGATGCACAGCGGCACGATGAGCACCGTCAGCAGCACCATCGGCAGCGAGATGCCGTCGATCCCCATGATGTAGCGGCTGTTGATCACGTCGATCCAGGGTCGGTCCACGACGTACTGCAGGTCTCCGGCCCGCGACAGGTCGAAGCGAGCCAGCAGCAGCACCGCGAACAGCGCCGTGACCAGCGAGGTGCCCAGCGCCGCCGCCTTGAGCCATAGCTCCTGGGTGCTGGGCAGCGCCATCACCAGTACCGCGCCCACCAGGGGGACGAACGTGATGAGCGTCAGCCCCCAAACGTTCAGAAATGCATCCATCTAACCCCTCCTGGCAGGGTCACAGCACGAGGATCAGCGCAGCGGCCAGGACGACCGACGCCACGAACATCACGCCCGCGTACTGCTGCACCTTCCCCGTCTGCATCCGTCGAAGCTCCTCACCGGCGCCGTGCGATGCCGTACCGGTGGCGTTCACGACCCTGTCGATGACGTTCTGGTCGATCTGGTCGTAGATCACGTGTCCGGCCGCGACCGCCTTGCGGCCGGCCTGGTTGACCACCTCGTCGATCCCGTGCTGGTTGAACCAGTAGGCCCCCTGGGCGACGGGACCGGCCATGCCCTTGGCGACGATACCGGTGTAGAGGTGGTCGAGGTAGTACTTCTGCACCAGCAGCGTGTGGCCCAGCCGGGCCGCCGTCCAGCGGCTCGTGGGGCCGTCGGCCAATTCCGTGGCCGCCCCGCCGGCGGCCGCCCGCCGGTTCACCCGGGCGTAGTAGACCGCCGCCGCGCCGCCGCCGACCAGCACGACCAGCACCGACAGGACCGCCAGCGTCCAGCTGGGCGTGGCGTGGCTGACATGGGGGAAGTAGAAGTGCTCGGCCGCGACCGGTTCGACGTAGTGCCCGAACCGCTCGGTCCAGGACTTGGGCACGATCTGGAATCCCTTGGGCAGGTTGGTCCAGCCGGCCCCGACGGCGAAGACGGCCAGGATCCACAGCGGCACGGTGATGCGCCGGCCCGACTCGTGGGGGTGACCGTGGCCCCGGTAGGTGCCGAAGAACGTGAGGTAGACGCAACGGGTCATGTAGGCAGCGGTCAAGGCGGCCGTCGCCATCCCCATGAACAGCATGGCGGTGTAGGCGCCGTTGCCCCCGGTGCCGCCGAACAGGCCCCAGCCACCGGTCCCGGCCAGGATCTCGTCCTTGGACCAGAACCCCGCAAGGGGCGGCAGCCCTGCCAGAGCCGCCGAGGCGATCACGAAGGTGCGGAACGTGGCCGGCATGTGGTGGCGCAGCCCGCCCATGTCCTTCTTCATGTCGAAGCTGTGCACCGCGTGGCTCACCGAACCCGAGCCCAGGAACAGGCAGGCCTTGAAGAAGGCGTGCGTGAACAGGTGGAAGATCGCGGCGGTCCAGGCGCCGACGCCAAGCGCCAGGATCATGTAGCCGAGTTGGCTGATGGTGGAGTACGCCAGCACCCGCTTGATGTCGTTCTGCACGAACGCCAGCGAGGCCCCCACCAGGGTGGTGATCCCGCCGATGAGCGCCAGGGCGTTGATGGACGACCCGGCAATGACCATGCCCTCGAAGAACACCCCGTACATGCGCGCCACCAAGTAGACGCCGGCCACGACCATGGTGGCGGCGTGGATGAGCGCCGAGACCGGCGTCGGCCCAGCCATGGCGTCGGGCAGCCACGTGTGCAGGAAGAACTGCCCCGACTTGGATATGACGGCGGCCAGCAGGCACAGCGCTGAGACCAGCAGCAGCGTGTGGCCGATCTCGCCGTCGATGGCCTTCGTGTTGATCTCGAGGATCGAGAACGTGCCGCCGGCGGCGAAGAACAGCACGCTGACACCGACCAGCAGGCCCACGTCGCCGACCCTGTTGGTCAGGAACGCCTTGAGCGCGGCGTCGGAGTTGGGCTTCTCCTCCCACCAGTGGCCGATCAGCACGAACGAGCAGACGCCCACCAGCTCCCAGCCCACGATCATCTGGATGGTGTTCTCGGCGAGGACGAAGAACAGCATCGCCGCGGTGAACAGCGACAGGAAGGCGAAGAAGTGCGTGTAGCGGACGTCGCCCGCCACGTAGTCCGTGGAGTAGACGTGCACCAGCAACGAGATGGCGGTCACCACGAACAGCAGCGCCACGGCCAGGCCGTCCACCAGGGTGCCGATGGTGAAGTCCACGCCGCCGGCGACCCACCACGTCCACCGATTCACAACCGGCTCCACCGCGGCCCCGCCGGCGTGGTTCACCTCGCCGATCCACTGCACGACCGTGCAGACCGCCAGCACCAGCGACGCGCCGACCGCGGCGATGCCCACTTCCGAGCCGCCCCGCGGCAGGCGCTTGCCGAAGAACAGGATGACGAAGAAGCTCGCCGCCGGGATGGCGGGGATGATCCAGGCGTTGGACAGGAACCACCCGCCCGCGTGCATGATCTCCGCGGACGCCTCCGCCGCCAGCACGCCGATGCCCCGCAGGTTCATGCCTGACACCACGCCCTAGCCCTTCATGAGGTCGGCCTCGCTGAGGTCGACGCTTCGACGGTTGCGGTACAGCAGCAGGAGGATCGCCAGGCCTACGCCCACCTCGGCGGCGGCCACGGTGATGACGAAGAGGGCGAACACCTCGCCGGAGATGCTGGAGACGTAGCTGCCGAATGCCACCAGGTTGATGTTCACGGCGTTGAGGATCAGCTCGATCGACATCAACACGAGCACCCCGTTGCGGCGCGCCAGCACGCCGTAGACGCCGATGGCGAACAGCACGGCACTGAGGACGAGGAACTGGTTCAGCAGCATGGCCTCAGTCCCTCCGGGCGATCACGATGGCGCCGATCAGCGCCGCCAGCAGCAGCACCGAGACAGCCTCGAACGGGACGATGTACTGGCTGAAGATCGAATCGGCCACCTCGGCGGTGGTGGTGCGGGTGTCGGCGGGAAGCTCGGCGTCGCCGAACCCCGACACCACGGCGTAGATGGTGACCGTGGCAACGAGGGCCGCCGCCAGCACCGCCGGCAGGCGGTTGGGGTGATCGGTCCCCTCCTCGTCGCCGATGCGGGTGCGGGTCAGCATGATGCCGAACAGGAACAGGACCACCACGGCGCCGATGTAGACCAGGATCTGGGTGATCCCCACGAACTCGGCGCCCATCAGCAGGAACAGCGCCGCCACACCGCCGAGCACCACCACCAGGAACAGCGCCGCATGCACGACGTTGCGCGTGGTCACGAGGCGGATCGCCGCGAACACCATGATGGCGGCGATCACCCCGAAGGCGATGTTCTGGGCCACGAGGGCCCCAACGACGGTCACCGGGTGGCGCTCCGGGGAGGACGGTGCTTCGACGGCTCGGGTACGGTGGCCTGCTTGACAGCGGCGCCGGGCTCGTACGTCTCGAACTCCGGGACGGTCTCCATCCAGTCGGCCAGGCGGTCGGAGTCGTGCAGCAGGTCGGCGATCCGGGGCTCGGAGTACTCGAACTCGGGACTCCAGAACAGGGCGTCGAACGGGCAGACGTCCACGCAGATGCCGCAGTACATGCACAGCGCGTAGTCGATGTCGAACCGGTCGATCTTGGCTCGCGGGCGGGGGTTACCGCCGGGGCGCCGCGGCGGGGCCAACTCCTTGTGCCCCTCGATGTAGATGCACCAGTCGGGGCATTCCCGGACACAGAGCATGCACACGGTGCAGTTGTCGTGGTGCAGACCGATGACGCCGCGTGCCCGCGTCACCGGCGCCTCCTTGACGTGTGGGTACTGCACGGTGTGCGCGCCCCGGGAGGGCGCCGGGATCGGCTTGCGCAGACCGTCGGGGAACAGCGTGCGCAGCATCGTCCGGCCGGTCACCCCGAGCCCCTTGATCATCCCTATTCCTCGCATGACGTTCCTCTCATTCCCTCGATGACCCCCACCCCATCAGAACGCAACCTTCAGCACGCCCGTGACGACGATGTTCAGCAGCGACAGCGGTATCAGCACCTTCCAGGCAAACTTCTGCAGTTGGTCCTCCCGCAGGCGCGGGTAGGTGAACCGGAACCAGAAGATGAGCGCCGAGACGGCCATGATCTTGATGAACATGACGAACGGCCCGATGAGATTGAACCAGCCCGACGTGGGGTCGAGGCCCGGCACGTACCAGCCGCCCAGGAACAGCACCGAGGCTATGCCGGCAAAGGCGAACGCCGTGCCGAACTCCGCCATGAAGAAGAAAAGGAAGCGGAAGCCGGTGTACTCCACCTGGTACCCGCCGACCAGTTCGGTCTCGGCGACCGGCATGTCGAAAGGGGGCTGCATCAACTCGGCCTGCACCGCCACCAGGAAGATCGCGAACCCCACGAACTGCGTGAGGATGTACGGATTCCCGATGGCCCCCCAGCCGAAGATCTCGCCGGTGGCCTGCGCCATCACGATCTTGTTGAGGTCCATCGTGCCGGCTTGGATGACCACGCCCATGGCGGCCAGCACGAGCGGCAACTCGTAGGCGATGAGCTGCCCGGCGGCGCGCATCCCGCCCATCAGGGCGTACTTGTTGGCCGACCCCCAACCGGCCATCAGGATGCCGATGACCGACAGCGACGACACAGCGAGGGCGAAGAACAGCCCTGCGTCGAGACTGCTGACCACCGCGTCGGGCCCCACCGGGAGGATCACGAACAGCAAGAACGTCGACACCATCACCACAACCGGCGCCAGGGCGAAGACGTAGCGGTCGGCCTTACGGGGGAAGATGTCCTCCTTCTGGAGGAACTTGATGCCGTCGGCCAGCAGTTGCAGGCTCCCGTAGGGGCCGGCCTCCATCGGACCGAGGCGGCTCTGCATGAAGCTCATCATCTTCATCAGGAAGACGTAGCCAAGGATGATGGACGCGGTGGGGATCACCAGCGACACCACGACCAGCTTGATGATGGTCTGCTGCCAGTAGGCCAACTCGAAGGCCAGGGTCCAGATCACCGGTCAATGTCCCCCAGGATGAAATAGAGGCTGGCGAGGATGGTGATCACGTCGGGCACGTAGACGCCCCGCATCACCCACGGCACGACGGAGATGTTGTTGAACGAGGCGGAGCGGATCTTCACCCGGAACGGCCCCAGATCGCCCTTGCTGACCACGTAGTAGCCCATGACGCCGAGCGGGTTCTCGGTGGCCACGTAGGCCTCCCCGGCGGGGACCTTGATGATGACGGGCACCTTGGCCATGACCGGCCCGGACGGCAGCCCGTCGAGCAACTGCTCGATGATGTAGGTGGCTTCACGGGTCTCCTGCAGCCGTACCCAGTAGCGGGCGAAGGAGTCGCCGTCGGGGTGGGTCCAGACCTTCCAGTCCACCTGGTCGTGGACCAAGCCGCACGGGTTGTCGCGGCGCATGTCCCAGTCCACCCCGCATGCCCGCAGATTGGCCCCCGACAGCCCGTACGAGAGGGCCACGTCAGCGGGAATGACGCCCACGCCGCGGGTGCGGGCCTCGAAGATCTCGTTGCCCATCAGCAGGACCTCGAGCTCGTCGCAGAAGGTGCGCATCTTTTCCATGACGCCGCGGGTCTCGGCGATCCAGCCCTTCGGCAAGTCGTCCTTGAGGCCGCCGATCCGGTTGAAGTTGGGGTGGAAACGCCCGCCGGTGACAGCCTCGATCTGGTTGAGCACGAACTCCCGGTCCCGGAAGGCGAAGAACACCGGGGTGATGGCGCCGAGTTGTACCCCCATGTCGCCGAGGAACAGGGAGATGTTGGCGATCCGCGACAACTCGAAGAGGATGGTGCGGATCCAGGCCGCACGAGGGGGCGCCTCCACTTCCATGAGCTGTTCGGCGGCCAGGATGAACGGCACCTCGTTGGCGAAGCTGCCGAGCCAGTCGATGCGGTTGATCAGCGTCGTGATCTGTGGGTAGGTGCGAACCTCGGCCAGCTTCTCGTAGCCACGGTGCATGTAGCCCATGACCGGTTCGGCAGCGATGACCTGCTCGCCGTCGAGGCGGGCGACGATGCGCAGCGTGCCGTGCGTGGCCGGGTGTTGCGGGCCGATGTTGAGGGTCATGCCCTCGGTCTCGAGTTCGACGTTGACGCGGGCGTCCGCCGCGGCTGCGGCGATGAACGCCCGCTGCTCGCGCTCGGTGGCACTCACGATTGCACCTCGGGCATGTCCTCCACGTCCACGAGGCCGGGCCAGGGCTTCACCCGGCGAGCCAGCAACGGGAAGTCCTTGCGCAACGGGTGTCCCTCGAACTCGCCCGGCAGGTAGATGTGGCGCAGGTCGGGATGACCGACGAAGGCAATGCCGAACATCTCCCAGGCCTCACGCTCGTGCCAGTTGGCACCGGCGTACACCGGGATCCACGTGTCGACGGCCGGGTTCTCGTTCGGCAGGTCGGCCTTCAGGATGACCGCCAGGTTGTCGCCGCCGGGGTTCTCCTCGACCGCCTGCGCCCGGGCGAAGATCTGCAGGCGCGTATCCCCGCCGGTCACGCCCGGCTCGATGGTGGTGTCCCGCGGTGGCGGGCCGGTGGCGGGCCAGTCCTGCTCGGCGTCCATGTCGCGCCCGAACGGCGAGGGCAGCCAGTCGATGGCCGACAGGAAATCGAACCAGCGGCAGTTCAGCTCGTCGCGCACGGCGTAGCCCGCCTGCTGCCAAGACTCGTGGTGCACCCGCACCCACAGTTCGCCCCGCTGGGAATGACTCGCCAGCATGGCTCCGCCGAGGACATCGGACAGCGTGGCGAGCGCGGCCGCGTGGCGGGGGTCCAGAGGCTCCGGCACAGCGACATCGGAGGTGTCGGCGGTGGTGGTGTCGGTCACGGGAGTCCTACTGTCCGACGATGATCGGGTCGCCCTTCCAGCGGGACACCATGTCCTCGTTGGCGATGCGCTCCTGCAGCAGGACGATCCCCTCCAGCAGTGCCTCGGGCCGGGGCGGGCACCCCGGCACGTACACGTCCACCGGGATGATCTGGTCGACGCCCTTGGTGACCGAGTAGGAGTCCCAGTAGGGGCCGCCGCAGTTGGCGCAGGACCCCATCGAGATCACGTACTTGGGGTCGGGCATCTGCTCGTAGAGACGCAGAATGGACGGGACCATCTTGTCGGTGACCGTCCCGGAGATGACCACCAGATCGGCCTGGCGGGGGCTCGCCGGGAAGGGGATCACCCCCAGACGCATCACGTCGTAGCGGGGCGAACCGAATGCCGCGCCCATCTCGATGGCGCAGCACGCCAGGCCCCACTGGTACACCCACAGCGAATACTTGCGGCCCATGTTCAGCAGCTTGGTGAGGGGCGCGGGCATCTTGCCGCTCTCGACGAGACCCATCTAGTGACGACCTCCTCGGGGCTTGCGGACTCCGCTCAGACCCATTGCAGGACACGCTTTCGCCAGGCATAGAACAGGCCCAGTGCCAGGATGAAGATGAAGATGGCCATCTCCACGAGCCCGAACACGCCGTAGACCTCCAAGCGGGTGGCCCACGGGAAGATGAACACCGCCTCGACGTCGAACATCACGAACAGCAGGGCGAAGAGGTAGTACCGCAGCGTGCTCTGCGACCATCCCTCGCCCACCGGGTCCACGCCGCTCTCGTAGCTGACGTACTTCTGGTTCTGCGGGCGCTCCGGGCGCAGAATCCTCGCGATGGTCAGCATCGCGGCCACGGTGAGCACCGCAAGCACGGCAATGAAGCCGACCGTCAAGTAGCTGCGAAGGAACTCCGACACGGGACCAAAGCCTATCTAGCACCGGCCGTGCGGAGGCGGCTCCGGAGTAGCGATTAGGGCCCGGCTCCGGCCGGCGACAGGGGCCGCTACCGACGGCGGGACGCCGGTGGCAAGACGCCTCGCCACCCGCATCGAGCCTGCGTCTTGCTCTGTCGAGCCCGAACTCGGCGCCCTCAGCCGCCCATCGACGGGATTCCCGCCATCGCCGCCTCGATCTGCTCGGCGGGATAGTCGTAATCCTGCAGTTCGCCGGACAGGAACGAGTCGTAGGCCGACAGGTCCAGCAGGCCATGGCCGCACAGGGCGGCGAGGATGACCTTCTCCTCGCCGGTCTCGGCGCAGCGCCGCGCCTCGGCCACCGCCGAGGCCAGGGCATGGGTGGGCTCCGGGGCCGGGATGATCCCCTCGCAGCGGGCGAACAGCATGCCCGCCTCGAAGCACTCCGTCTGGGGCTTGGACTCGGCGGTCACCAGGCCAAGGTCGTAGATGTGCGACAGCAGCGGCGACATGCCGTGGTAGCGCAGGCCGCCGGCGTGGATGGGCGCCGGCACGAAGGAGTGACCCAGGGTGTGCATCTTGAGAAGCGGCGTGAACCCTGCCATGTCGCCGAAGTCGTAGGCGTAGACGCCCTTCGTGAGCGACGGGCAGGCCGCCGGCTCGACGCAGCGGATCTCCGGCGCCATCCGCCCCGCCAGCTTCTCGCGCAGGAACGGGAACGAGAGCCCGGCGAAGTTGGAGCCGCCGCCGGTGCAGCCCACGATCAGGTCGGGGGTCTCACCCAGTTCGGCCATCTGGAGGAGAGCCTCCTCGCCGATGACCGTCTGGTGCAACAGCACGTGGTTCAGCACGCTTCCCAGGGAGTAGTGCGCTTGCGGGTCGCCGGCGGCCACCTCGATGGCCTCGCTGATGGCGATGCCGAGGCTCCCGGGGTTGTCGGGGTCGGCCTCCAGCAGCTTCCGGCCCGTCTCGGTCACCGTCGAGGGGCTGGGATGCACCGTGGCCCCAAACAGCTCCATCATCGAGCGGCGGTAGGGCTTCTGGTCGTAGGAGGCGCGGACCTGCCACACCTCGCATTCCATGTCGTACATCTGGCAGGCGAACGCCAGGGCGCAGCCCCACTGCCCGGCGCCCGTCTCGGTCGTGAGCTTGGCGATGCCGGCCTCGGCGTTGTAGAAGGCCTGGGGTACGGCCGTGTTGGGCTTGTGCGAGCCGACCGGGCTGACGCCTTCGTACTTGTAGTAGATGCGGGCCGGGGTTCCGAGGGCCTGCTCGAGGCGCCGGGCGCGGATCAGCGGCGTGGGGCGCCACAGGCGATACACCTGCTGCACCGGGTCGGGGATGTCGATGTAGCTCTCGCCGCTGACCTCTTGGAGGATCAGCGCCATCGGGAACAGCGGGGCAAGCGCCTCCGGGCCGATGGGTTCCATCGTGGCCGGGTGCAGCGGCGGCGGGGGCGGCGCCGGCAGGTCCGGGATCACGTTGTACCACTGGGTGGGCATCTGCTCTTCGGGCAGGAATGTCTTGATGCGTTCAGCCATGGGCGAAACAGTAGGCGGTCATCGGGCCGGCCGCCCGCGGGTTTGCGCCTAATTGGCGCCGTCCCGCGGCGTCCCTCACCGCGGTTGTCGAGGACAGAGCTGGGTCAGTCGGTGTCGGCTTGTCCGGTGGATTGGGCAGATTCGATCCAGGCTGTTGTGGCGGCGGCCTGTTTGGTGCCGTCGAAGCCGATGCGCTGGGTGGGCTCCACCTCGAGGATCACGCGGCGAGGTGAGTCGAGGAACGCCTCGAAGTGGCGGCGCCGCTCGGGATCTTGGTGAAGGGCGGCAGCCAGTTCGGGGTAGAACCAGACCTTGGTGTCGGAGTCGGTGTGGAGCCGGCAGATTCCCTTGTAGGTGACCGTCCTGCGGTTGGGCACGCCGTCGGCGCCGGTGCTCGTGACGACGACGCAGACGCGGGGATCCCTGCGCACGGCGGCGATGCGGGCGCGCTGGCCGCTGGCGGTGAGCCAGAACCGGCCGCGGCGCCAGACGAAGCTCATGATGACGCCGACCGGCCAGCCCTCGCGATTGGCCCAGATGAAGGTGCACTCGGTCTGCGCCGCCAGCATGGCCTCCTCAGGGGCGGCGTCAAGGCTCCAAGCCGACACGTCCTCGTAGTGGCCCTCGTCGGGCGCTGACTCGGAGCCGGTCGGATCCTCGGTCATGTTCGGCTTCACTCCCGCAGCCGGACGGGATCGGTGCCGTCCCAGCCGTCGGCGGCTTCGGCGACCATGGCGTAGAAGTCCCGGAGGCGCCCGCTCGGCTCGTAGAGCTCGGTGAGGTGGCCTCGCTCGGCGGTCGTGTCGATGTAGCAGAACCTGGTCAGACCGTAGGCGTTGCCGGTTCCCGCGAGCTCGTAGCCGAGGGCGGCGTAGCCCGCGATGGCCTCGTCGATGTCGTCCACGAAGCAGGCGACGTGATGGAGGCCCTCGGTGCCGGGAGCGAACAGATCGCGCACCACCGACGGTCCGGTGCCGTGGTCCTGCACCAGCTCGACCATGATCCGCCCCCACTGGCCGCAGGCGTTGCTGTGGTCGAAGTGCGTGGGCCGGCCCCGGTGCGTGGCATCGTGCACGGGAATGTGGTGACGCACGAAGAACGGCCCGGCCCCGAACCGCTCGGCCCACCGGCGCGCCCCCTCGGTCACGTCGTTGACGACATAGGCAATCTGGACGATCTCCCCAAGCGGATGTGGCACGGCCCCAAACCCTAGCCAGCACCCCGCAAGCCGCTCCGGGGCTCAAGCCGCTCGCCCAGACACCCCGACATCGCTAGGGGGTTGTTACTGGCCTCGTGGCAGCTGTCAGCAGCGGAGGGGCTGCCTGACCTCCGGGTTCCCGGCAACGGGACTGCTGCGATCGCGAGGCGGTGGAGAGCGTTCGGGGTGCTTGAGGGTGAATCTGCCGTTGGGTCCTCGCACGACTCGGGCGCCGCGTTCGTGGACCTGGTGGTGGTGGCAATGGCTGCAGAGCAGGCAGAGGTTGTCCAAATCGGTAGTCCCGCCGTGTTCCCAATGAACGATGTGGTGTGCCTGGCACCAGTTCGCCGAGGCGCCGCAGCCGATGCATCCCTTGTCGCGCTCGGCCAGCACGGCCCGCTGGCGGGCGCTGGCGTGGCGCTTGCCGCGGCCCAGCCACAGGGGCTCGCCCTTGCGGTCGAAGAGGGCGGGCAGGATGTTGGCGTCACAGGCCAGGTGGATGAGTTCTTCAGGCGCCAGGGGGGTACCGTCGACGAGGCGGGCGTCTCGCAGTTGGCCGGCGAGAATGTCGTAGTCGGCGATCACCAGCAGGTCGACGCCTTGGGCCTTGCTCTGGTCCTTCCCGGCGCCGCGGCTGCGGGTCACCAGCAACTCGAAGGCGTCGGCCAGCCTCTGCTGCGGCGTGGGACGGTTCTTCGGGTCCTCGGCGTGCCACAGCTTGCTCGCCGTCGCCGTCAGCGCCGTCTCTATGCGGCTGCCGGTGACGGGGTCGAACCGGCCGAACATCTCGAACATGCCGTCGGGTTGCTGCTTGAAGCTCAACTTCCGTTGCGCCCGCTGACGCCGCCGTCGCTCCTCGAGATCGTCTCCGGTGCGTTCGTTGAGGTGATTGCGCACCGTGCGCCCGAACAGGTCCGCCGGCTCGCGCTGCGCCGCCGCCAACAACGCGGCCTCGTCGATCGGCGTTCCGGGAGGCGCCTCCTCGGCGGCTTCGGCAATCAACCGCGCATGTTGCGGCGTGATCGCGCCCTCGGCGAGCGCCTGCGCCGTGCTCGGCACCCGGGCAAGGCGGCCCGCGTCCTTCACCTGCCGCTTGGCGCCGCCCCGGGAATGCTTCAGATCGTCGCGCAGCACGTCCGCCGCCCGAGCTTCGCCCTTGCGGCGGGCCAACTCGGCGATCGTCTCGGCCTTCACCGCAGCGAGCCGGGACTCACACCGTCCCACGAGCCGCAGACGACCCTCAAGTTCCTCATCGCCCAGACGCCGCACCGGCGCTGGCGACAGCAGCAACACCGCCACCGCATCCCACTCCTGCAGCCCGGCTTCACCGCCGGGAGAGCCCTCGACAGCAGCGGTCGTGCCCACGTCCGCTGCGTCCGATCCCTTGCCGTTGCGTGAGCCCGCGCTGTCCCTGGACACGTCAACGCCAGATGCCGCTCTTGCGGTCCGGTGGTTGAAAAGGGTCGGATGAGTCATCGGTCGCTCCCCGAGGCGTGCAGCGTCATAAGTTCTGCGTCGGCCGAGCCGACAAGCCGGTCGGGGAAGATCGACCCCCCTGTAGCGGGGACCGGTAACCGGTAGCACGTACCCTACCACACCTCTGTGACAGATACAACACCTGTTTGCAGAACAGTTGTACCACATTCAAAACCACCCAGACATCGGGGGCGATCGGGCGCACCGCGGTCCAGGAGACTGCTGAGTAACGGACGGCGGACGCCGGCCGATCCGCTGGACCCTGGATTCCGGCCTTCGCCGGAATGACACTCATACTGTTCGGTGTCCCGATTGGTGGTGGGTCTGACTCGCCGGAGCGTCGGGCGAGGGATCCTGGCGCATTACTCAGCAGTCTCCTCGGCCCGTCAGAAGTCGAAGTCGTCGGCGTGGACCACCTCGAGGAATTCCAGGAGCCGCTCCACCTGCGCTTCCGTCTCGTACCGGCAACAGGCGTCCTGCCAGGGCTCGGGCTCGAAGTAGTCCGGGCAGACGTCGCGGATCTCCTCGTCGAGATCATCGGCGATCTGGGTGGCATCGATCACGCACACGCCACTGTCTGGAGAGGACTCGGCGAAGCAGCGGGCTTCGTCCCGATTTGTGAACACGATCAACTCGCCATCCAGCACCGTCATGCAGGTGTCCCGGGGGCTTTCCTCCAGGCCGACCCGGATCCGGCACGACGCCCGCTGCACCTGCTCCGGCGGCGCACTCCACTCGAGCAGGAACCTGACGATCTCCAGCGCCAGGACATCCTCATAGGAGTACCTGCGACGCCGCAGGCCGGGCGGACCGGGCAGCGACGGGCTGATCATGCCGGCGCTCTCCCACTCGTCGAGTTGCTCGGGCGTGATGCGGCAGATGTTCGCAGCCTCTTTGGCGCTGAAACCCACGTCCACGCCGCCTGGCATATTGGCATGCATATGCTCCCCTTCCGTTATATGTCACGAGCTGGACTGCGGCGCACCATACGAACCCCCTGTGACAGAGCTGCCGCCCGTCTCGGTGCCGCGCTCGTACAGTCGAGACGTGAGGCACCAAGCCATGGGGCGGCCACGCACAGTGCGGCGGCGGCTGTTCGTAGCGCTCCTGTGCGCCTCGTTACTGGCCGGCGGGCTGGGCTGTTCGGCGGGGGCGCCCCACTACGCCGACTTCTCGCCGGTCAACTACACGCAACCCCACGAACTGGTAGCCCGCGGCCGCTACCTCGCACGGGGTTGGGTCGTAAGCGGCCCGACGCATGCATCGATCGGTAGCGACTTCGCCTACATGATCAGCCGGGTCACGATCGTCGAGGTCCTCGCTCAGTGGCCCGAGGCGGAGTCCCCACCGGTGACCGGCGAGACCGTACGGGTGGGGGTCGACGTTCTGGACCCACAGGAGCGGGACAACATCATCAACTTCGACGAGATCGCCGAGATCTACCCGACCGCCGACGAGGCCCTCGTCGAAGGCGAGGAGGTGCTCCTGTTCCTGCTCAGGTCGGGCTCGTCGGTCTCTTGGGGGCGCGACCCCGACTTCACCGCCATCGCGCACGCCTCGATCGCGGGCGGGACGTTGCGCTGGAAGGGCTTCCCCGGCGAACTCGCCGGCACCACCGCCGACGTTCGGGCCACACTCGACGAGTTGATGCTCGCCTACGCCGCGGCCGGCCCTTGCGGGCGACCCGCCCGCGAGGCGCAGCGGTGACTCAACTCCTAGAGTCCACCAATGACGTTGCGGGCGAGTGCATCGATGGTGACGCCGGCCAGCCCGCAGGACGTCATGGAACTCGTCCTGGATTTGGAGCGCTACCGGCAGGTCGACTCGAAGATCGTCGCGGTCGGTGCCGTGGTCGGGCCGGACGAGAACGGGCGCGGCCGGGTGCGGCTGTGGTCGCGACTGAAGTGGACGCCTCCCGTGCCCGACGTGCAACTCTTCGAGTTGGAGCGTTGGAGCCGTCTCACCTTCACCGGTGCCCCCGGACAGTTTTCCCGGCTCGTCCTGGGGTTCACGGGCATCGTCGAGTGCGAACCGACCCCGGACGGCACGCTCGTGACCCACTCCTACGAGTTGACGTTCCGCGGCCCGTTCCGCATCCTCGAGACCGTGCACCGGAGCTGGCTCCAGCGGGACCTCGCCGAGGAGATGGCGCGGCTGGCAGACCTCCTGAACCGGTGAGCGCCCAATGGTGGCTAGATCGGGCGGGTTGACACCGCGTCGAACCCGATGGCCCACTCCACGGGCAGATCCTCCCGGAGCCAGCTTCCATCGATTCGCACGTCGAGCAGCGACCGGTTGACCGGTACTTCCACCTCGACCTCAGAACCGGCATCGAGACCCACCTTGGTGAAGCCCACCAAACGCCGTGGCGGCCGCTCGTAGGCCGAGCCCGGCACGCCGCCGTAGACCTGCACCACCGTGGCGCCGGTGCGCCGCCCGGTGTTGGCGACCGTCACCACGACGCAGTCACCGTCCAGCCGAGCCTCGCCGAGGGCGAAGTCGGTGTAGCCCAGCCCGTGACCGAAGGGCAGGTGCGCCTCGGTCCCGGAGGCGTCGAGGTACCACTGGCCGTGCAGCAGCCCGTAGGTGGCCATCTCGGCGTCGGGGTCGAAGTCCACGAGGTCGGAGGTGGCGCGGGGGACGGCGAACGGCAGCCGCCCGCCGGGTTCGGCGCGGCCGGTCAGCACGTCGGCGAAGGCATGACCGCCCTCGGAGCCCGGGTACCACACCATCAGCGTGGCGGCGACGGTGTCGAGCCACGGCATGACCACCGCGCCACCGGCCATCACCGCCACCACGACCCGGTCGCTGAGCGCCCGGGCGGCGGCGATGAGGTCCTCGTCCGCCGGGCGCAGCCGCAGGGAGGCCCGGTCCCCGCCGCTTGGCGCGCCGCCCGCGCCGCGTTCGGCGGCGGCGACGAAGAAGGCGTCGGTCTGCGCTGGGTCCACGAAGCCGAGTTCGGGATGATCCATCGGGGGCGCGAGGGCCAGGAGCAACTCGAGTTCGGCGTCCCCGAGGTGCTCACCCTCGTCCTCTCCGGTATAGCCGACGACCACCACCACGAGGTCGGCGTCCGCGGCCACGGAGGCGTCGCGGTCGCTGTGCACCACCTCGACGCCGTCGCCGACGAACGCGGCCTCGATGCCGGCCAGCAGCGTCACCGGCTCGGGAGTGTGGGCCACATCGCTGGACCCGGCGTCGCCCAGGTTCGCCACGGCCGCAAGCGGTCCCAGCACGGCGACCCTGCTGAGCGCGGCGGCGTCGGTCGGTAGCAGCCCGTCGTTGCGCAGCAGCACCATCGACTCGGCGGCCGCCTCGCGGGCGAGCATCCGGTGCTCGGCGCATCCGACGACGGAGCGGTCGGGTCGGCTGCGGTACACCCGTGCGAATCGCAGGAACGTGGTCACTGCCTCCGTCACCCGGGCCTCCACGTCGGCCACGTCCAATTCGCCGGAGGCCACCGCCTCAGCAAGCGCCTGCGCCCGCTGCTGGCGAAACGGCATCTCGATGTTGCAGCCGGCGGCCACCGAGGCGACGGGATCGCGCAGCCCCAGGATGAAGTCGGTGATGACGAGGCCGTCCCATCCCCACTCGTCGCGCAGGATCTCGGTGAGGAGTGGGCGGCTGTCGCCGCACCAGTCGCCGTTGAGCGAGTTGTAGGCGCTCATCGCCGCAGCGACACCCTCGTCCGCCACCCGCTTGAAATGGGGGAGATACACCTCGTGCAGCGCCCGCTCCCCGACCGTGACGTCCACCTTGAACCGAGCGTTCTCCATGGAATTGCAGGCGAAGTGCTTCATGCAGGCCATCACGTGTTCCTGCAGGCCTCCGGTGAGCGCCACCGCCATCTCGCCCACGTGATGCGGATCCTCGCCGTACGTCTCTTGCGCCCGGCCCCACGCGGGGTGGCGCAGCAGGTTCATGCAGACAGCGCCGGTGAGCGTGGCGCCGGACGCCCGCACCTCGGCGCCGAGCGCCCGCCCCACCCGCTGCTCGAGTTCCGGATCGAAAGATGCCCCGCGCGCCATCGACACCGGGAACGTGGTGGCCGGGCCGATCACGCAACCCCGGGGGCCGTCGGCGAAGTCGAGACCCGGGACGCCGAGACGCTCGACGCGTGCCGCCGGCCACGGATGAGCGTGATACCCCCCGTCGAGCAGGTCCGCCAGACCGGGCCAGAACGGCACGTCCCCGTCGAGGCAGCCCAGCTTCTCCTCCAGGGTCATCAGCGCCACCAGCCCCGCCGCCGCGGCGCGGGCATCGCCACCGGATCCAACGCGGTCCGCAGCCTCGTCGAATGCCGTCATGGCGTCACAATAAGTTGCCGAATTCCCGGACGCGGTGCGAGGTAACGGCTCGATTCCCAGAGTCCGTTCATGACACTGCGGACCGGTCCCGGGCGCGGCTATCCGCCGGCGCGGTAGCAGTAGTCGGGCGGGGACCCCGGCTGCATATGAAGGTTCCACCACTCGAGAGCCTCGTCGGCCGGGACGCGTTCGCGAGCGACGACCGTGTACGGGCTGCCCGCCCCGCGGCGCACCTCGAACAGGTACTCGATCGGAGGGTCGGAGGGGATCCGGTAGAGCCAGCGGTCGTCCTCGTCCACGTAGTCCCCGCCGAACTGCTCGCCGGGTGAGACGCCCCAGGCTCTCGGACCACCCGTCACCTCGATTAGGTACCTCGGGTGGTCGAGACGCACGCGGTAGAGGTTGTTCCCGCCGTCGCCGTCGGGGCCCACCTCGTGGACCACGTTCGGCTCGAGTTGTGTGGCGCGTTCCTCGACGGTCAGGAAGTCGTCGCCGCGCGCTGTGATCTCCAGGCTGTAGTCCTCCGGTTCCTCGCTCCGGGACCTGCCGAAGGCCACACGCACCCAGTAGTCCTCGGTGCGCTCGGGCACCCACGTTTCATAGGTCTTCTCCCACTCCGCGGGCCCCTCCAAGGCGCAGAAAGTCTCGGTGAGCAGAGCGAAGATCACCTGATTCGACTCGCTGCGAATGCGGAACTCGTACTTCGTCCCTGCTTCGAGCGGCACTCTGAAATAGTCGGCGTCGAAGCGATGGTCGATCGTCCCCTCCACGACGGTGCCGGCCGCGCAGCCGTCCCCGTCCGGCTCGCTCTCGCACTCCGGGTCGGGCAGCGGCGCCGGGAGCGCGTGAGCCGTCGCCCGGTTGCTGCCGTAGTCATCGGCCAGTTCGACCCGGGCGGCGGAAATCGTGTAGCCGCCGCTGGCCCTGGCGCCACCGACCGAGATCAACCAGTGGCCATCGGTCGGAGTCGCCAGGACGCCACCGACCTTGAGCCGGTCCCACGTCTCCGGCATGGCCGACTCGGGGTCACTCGGCACGAATTCCGTCCCGTAGGAGGTGCCGTAGTCGGACCACGTCATGGCTATGTCCCAGAATTCGCCTTCCGCCGCGTCGACGCGGAACACGTCGGTATCGCCGATGTAGTCGATCTGGCCGTCCTGCGGCTCCCCGGCGATCAGTGCCGACGCATCGGCCGGGCCGTTGCCGTGATCGTCCGGCGGGGCGATCGAGAGGGTGAGTTCGTACTCCACACCGGGGGATCGCCAGCCGTAGGGCGACTCCACGAAGATCTTGATGGCGTAATCGCCGCTGGAGGGGATCGTCCAGAGGACACGGTCGCTGGTGCAGTCCTTCAGGATCCGATTCCCGTCGGCAACACCGAGGATCTCCGCACATCCCCACCGCTCCCGCGGCGATTGCAGGATCCACGTCTGTCCCCGAGTCGCACTGAACCGGAACCAGTCCACATCCCCACGGGTATCGAACATACCGATGATGCGTGCTCCGGCGTCGACGGGTGCGGCGTCCTCGAGAAGGTCCGGTTCCTCGTCGTCGGGGAGGACTTCCACCTCGAAGCTGTAGGGCCGCGGCTCCAGGAACGGGACGCCCTCGCCGTAGGCCACGCGCACGTGGTACGTGCCCGTGACCGTCGGCAGGTATTCGATCAGCGGACCCCAACTCTGCCTACTGCCGACGCCCCTTTCGCCGTCCCGCAGGCTGACGGCCACCTCCCGGTTGTAACCCAGGGAGTAGCTGCCCGTCCTGGAGGGCGGCCTGGTGGCGCTGGGCACGATCCGGTACTTGACGCCTCGCCGGAGTTCGAGCGCGAACATGTCGACGTCCGCGAAACTCTCCAGCCGCCCGCTCGCCTGTCCGTGCATGACGGCGTCCGCGCCCTCTGCCGTGGTGCCCTCAGCCGTGGCGCCCGGTGTCTCCTCGCTCTCGGGCGGCAGCGGCTCCGGTGAAGCGAGCGGAACCGGCGTGGCATCAGCGGCCTCGTCGCCGTGATCGTCCTCTTCAATGGCCGGGAGCGTCAGGCTGAGCCGGTAGACGAACGGCGCCGCCCACTTCCCGGTGATCCGGATCCAATACCGTCCCGCCGCCGGTGCTGACCAGAAGCCGGGGGTCAGCCTCGGTACCTCGGCGCTGCCATCGAGGACGCTGACCGCGAACACGCCGGTCCGGGACTGCGCCGTTGAGATGGCGTACATGCCGGGCTCCGGTACGTCGAAGTAGAACCAATCCGGGTCGGTACTGGTCGCCGAGCCGACAACCGTCTCGCCGATGGCGAGAGCACCGGCGCTTCCCCTTTCATCGCCGTAGTCGACCCGTTCGTGCGCGACGAGCCGGAAGCGATAGTTCCACGGCCGCCCGCCGGCGAATTCAGCGGTCGTGATCAGAACGTGCTGCGTGCTCGCGGTCGGAAAGGCACAGCCGCCAGCGCCGCTGAACCCCCAGTCATCGTCGATGAAGTAGACGACGACCTCGTGGCCGCGGAAGATGGATTCGGGGGGAGCGAAGTCCTCCACACCATCCTCCCGGATCTGGTACTCGACGGTGTAGGAGACTCCCGCCCCGGCGGAGAACCGGTACCAGTCCTCGTCGCCGAGGACGTCCAGACTCCCATCCAGCCACGTCCCCGGGCGGAGTGGGGTCGAACCACCCGGGTCGTCCGCATGATCGTCCGGCGTCCGGCGATTCACCGTGATGCCGTAGCTGACCGGATGGATCGTGCTGTCCCAAGTGTCGCGAACCTGGACACGATGGCGACCCGTTCCGGTCGCCGTCCACAGCAGCCGGCTACCTTCCGGGTACGACAGCGAATGCCGATATCATGCGTAGCTGTCGGTGTACGTCGTGCTGTCCACCCCGTAGACGACGACCTTCAGACTCGGCGCTTCGTCGCCAGGTGACGAGACCGCCACCACGTACTGGTTTCCCTCGACCAGGTCCACCCCGAACCAGTCCTCGTCGCCGCGGTAGTCGAGAACAGCCACCGTTTCCCGACCCACGGACAGGGCCCCCGTCACGTCGGGGGTGTTGGAATGGTCGTCGGTGAGACGCTCGAACGTGAGCGTGTAGTCGCCGGGGTAATTCTGACGTCCGGCCTCATCCCGGACGGCGACCGCGTACCGACCCGACTCCTCGAAGTGCCACGGTCCGAGATCGGGTCCGGACTCGCTGCGGGACGTGCCCCAGCTTTCGAGTTGATCCACTTCGACCCCGTCGCCGTCGCCGGCCGCCCGGACCGAGTGGAGCCAGGCATCGATCGGGCCCGTGGCGGTGAGCCTGTAGATGTCACCTGCCCGGGCGCCGAAGACGAGCCAGTCCTGGTCGTTCGCGTAGTCCATCCGGCCGGTGAACTCCGATGCGGCGGTCAGGTCGATCTCGGTCGCCTCCGCTGCGGAATTGCCGTGATCGTCGTCGACGGCGCGGACCTCGATCCCGTAGGCACCGGCGTCATTGATCCGAGTGGGATCCACGCCCACGCGGATGAAGTAGGTGCCTGCGTCGGCATCGGTCAGGAGCAGCCAGCGGAGTTCGTTGTGGTGGTTCTCCCGCGCAACTTCGACCGCCGCCCCGGAGGCGTCGTGCAGCGAGACCACGATGTCGACATCGATCCAGGAGCCCTCCCTGGTGGTGTCGGCGAGGATCCAGTAGTCCTGGCCCCTCACGGCCGTGAAGCGGTACCAGTCGACCTCGTACAACTCGTCGATGCGAGCCTCGTGCGGTTCGGCGTCGACGGTGAGAAGCACCGCATCACCCGGCGGTGGATCGGGCGTCGTGGACTCCTCCTCGTCCTGGCCGCCGGAGGGTTCGTCGGCCCGCGGGGCGGTGTCGCCCACGATCGTGCCCGCCTGGGTCGTCGCGGCGACGCTCGTGGCGAGAGCGAGCACCAGTCCGGCAACGAGGAGTCGGCGCATCGTGGGTTCCCCCTCCTGACCCGGCGGGACCGGCTGACGGCGCAGCACGCGCGGATCAGCAGCCCGTCGGCGTACGATCCGAATGGTGGTCGGTCGGCATCTCTGTCACTTCTGAGACGAACGCCGGACGCCGAAAGTTCCCAACTGAAGAAGAAGTCTCCGAGCTCCGGGGCTGCGTCGGCGGCCGCAGCCGCAGGGTTCGACATGGTGGGGGTCTGGTTCGATCCTGCGACCCGGTCTGCGGCTCGTGCCCGCGACGTACGGCGTCCCTCACAGCAGGCTTGTTGTAGTTACATCATCCAGATATTGTGACTACATGCAAGTCGGGATCAGGGAACTCAAGGCTCACCTCTCCGAGTACGTCGGCAAGGCGGCGGCAGGCGAGCACATCGTCGTGACCGACCGCGGCAGGCCCGTCGCCCAGCTCTCGGGCCTCGGCGAGCAGGCGACGCTCGAACGCGGGATTGACGAGGGCTGGATCACCCCGGCGCGACGCAGTCGCCTCCAGCGCATCACCCGCTGCTCGGCCACCCGCAGCACGGCCGACGTGCTCGACGAGGACCGCGGGTGACGCTCTACGTCGACACCAGCGCCCTGCTGAAGCGCTACGTCGACGAGCGCGACTCCGACGTGGCGGAACAACTCATGGCGGCCGATCCCGTACTCGTGACCTCGCACCTCACCGAGGTGGAACTCCGACGCAACCTCGCCCGGCTTCTCGACGGCGAGGACCTCGTCCGCACCCGCCGGCAGGTCCAGACCGATCTCGACGCGTTCGCGCTGGTCAGCCTCGACGCCACGACGTGTAGCGAGGCGGCGCGCATCGCCGAGCAGACGCTGTGCCGCTCGCACGACGCGCTCCACATCGCCGCCGCCCACCGCGCCGGGGAACGCACCGTGCTGCTGACGTTCGACGTGCGCCAGGCGCAGGCCGCCCGCTCGGCCGGCCTCACCGTCATCGGCGTGTGAGCTCCAGTCGGAGCCGTCGCCGCGCGGACGTGTAGGTATTCCCGCGTGACGAGCACCAGCCAGCTTGCGGGCGACCCCGCCACCGGCGGCCGGCCCGGCAACACCGTCGGACCGCTGTCGTTGGCTGCAGGCGTTCTGCCCGAGTTCAACCCGCCCGAGGTCGTCTCTGCGGCCGCGGCGGCTGGGTTCGCGATGGTTGGTATCTGGTTCGACACCGAGACGTGGTCGGCGACCCGAGCCCGCGAGGTGCGTTTGCGGCTGGACGGCACCGGTGTTGTCGCCCTGGACATGGAGCCGATCTTCGTGACGCCTGACGGCGACCATGGTGAGCATCTCATCGACGCCGCCGCCGAGGTGGGCGCCCGCAACGTGCTGACCGTCAGCCAGGGCCTCGAGCCCGAAAGGTTCGCGGTCCGCTTCGCCGAACTGTGCGACCACGCCGCACCGGCCGGCATCACGGTGGTGGTGGAACCCACACTGCTCTACTCGGTCGCCACGCTGGCCGAGGCGCAGCACGTGGTGGCGCTCGCCGGGCGGCCCAACGGCGCCATCCTGGCCGACAACCTGCACCTCGACCGCGCCGGCGGCGAGCCGATCGAGGCTCTGGGCCAACTCGACGCCGCGCTGCTGCCGTACGCGCAGATCTGCGACGCATCCGCGTGGCCCGCCGACTCGTCCCGACCGGGCCTGTTCAGCGACGCCCGCGACGGCCGCCGGCTTCTCGGCGATGGCGACCTACCGGTGCGGGAGTTCATCGCCGCGCTGCCCGAGGGGACCCCGCTGTCCCTGGAGATCCGCTCCCGGCAGCTCCGCCGGCTCTACCCCGACGCCGCCGAGCGAGCCGCCCGCGTCCATGCCAACGCCATCGGCTACCTGGTGGCCGGCGGAACCGGTTGAGAGGATCCGCCGGCCGGCAGCGCCACCGGCTGCCCGGGGCAACCGCCATCGTCGCCAAGGCGAGCCGGGATTCCGGCCACCCGGAAAGCCGTCGTCGCAATCAACCGGCTTCGGCTGCGCAGTCCGGTGCCGCGACCGCCTCGGGTGATCCGTGGCGGCTGTTCCAGCCGAGCAACTCGTCGGCGCGGGACCACTCCCGCACGACGACGCTGTACTCACCCTCCCCCCAGACGGAGAACTCGTAGACGACCGGCGGATCGACGGGCAGCTCGCTGATCCGTCGCGAGCCCTCCTGGGAGAAAGCGGTGCCGCGGTGGCCCGGTGAGCGTGCCCTCTCCCAGACGTCTCCCTGCGTCTCCAGCAGGTAGCTCGGATGATCGAGGCGGATCCGGTAGTAGTGGACCTCGCCGGGTTCGTCGATCGTGTCCTCGTGGATCTCGTTGGGTTCGAGTTGCGTCGGGTGGTCCCACGGGTCCACCCAGGGGTCCACCCAGTCGTCATCCAGCCGTGCGATGTTCAGCACATAGTCCCGGGACGACTCCGTCGAGCCCGCACCGCTGACCCGCACCCAGTAGCTGCCGGACGACTCGACTTCCCACACCCCGCGCACCCCGGCAACGCAATCACTCTCGGAGAGCACAGCGAGCCCCGAGGCGCCCTCGACCGAGAGGGCGTACTTGCGGCCTGCGACGAGTTCGAGCCGGAAGTAGTCGCTGTCGCCCGGATACTCGACGCTCCCCGCCACCGCCGTCCCGGCGGGGCAGCCGTCTGCGGCGGGGTCGATCTCGCACTCCGACTCCAGACGTTCCGGGGCCGCTATCGGGTGCGCGTCCCGGCGCGAATCCCCGTAGTCGTCCGGCACGTCCCAGCGGGTCGCTGCCAGCGTGTAGTCGCCCGAGGCACCCTCCCCACCGACGGTGATCAGCCACACGCCGGCCACCGCAGACGCCAGATAGGCACCCTCGTCGCCGACCCGCAATGAGTTCGTCGGATCCCCATCGCCGCCGTCCGGCAGGAATTCCGCCAGGAAGTCCGTTCCATAGTGGGAACGGGTCGTGTCGATGATCCACACGTCCTGCGCCGCCACCGGCAGCCGGAACACGTCGACGTCGCCGACATAGT
Source organism: Acidimicrobiales bacterium (assembly GCA_963668565.2). Lineage (GTDB taxonomy): Bacteria > Actinomycetota > Acidimicrobiia > Acidimicrobiales > CATQHL01 > VXNF01. Next base: position 1,035,909 of record CAXXMX010000010.1, on the reverse strand, counting down.
CGATCAGACCGCCCTGCGCACGCCCGGGTACCAGCGCCGAGGCGCGCGCCGGATCGTTGCCGTGATCGTCAGGATCAAGCACGCCCAGGGTGAACCGGTACTCCGACGGCAGTACCCAGAGCGTCCAGTGGACCGACACGCGAATGCCGTACTTCCCCGTGACGGGAACGGACCAGACCAGCCGACCCTCCTCGCACCGCTGCAGGAGCACCCCGATCTCCTCCGGCCCACGAACCTCGACGCATCCCCAGTCCTCGACCGGGGATTCCAGTGACCACGTCTGCCCTTCGACGGCATCGAACAGATACCAGTCGAGGTCGCCCTGCGTGTCCAGAACGCCTTCGACGGCATCGCCGGCCGACACGACCGACGCACCCTCACGGGTATCGGAGACGGCATCGGGCTCGAGGACGGCCACCTCGAACCCGTAGGTCATCGGCCTCGAATTTGGTGATCCGAGGTAGTCACCGACCTGAACGTGATAGGTGCCGGTGACGGTCGGCACGAAGCCGATAGGCGGCCCGCGCCGGGACCAACTGTCCAGGTACTTCTCGCCGTCCCGAAGACTGAGACGCCCGTCCTCGTCGAAGATGGGGCGACCGCCCGCGGCGCCGCCGGGGACGTAGGGATGGATGAGGTACTTGACGCCCTTCTCCAGATGGAGCGCGAACCAGTCCTCGTCCACGTACTTCCCGATCTCGCCCTCGATCACGACCTGCGGAACGCCGACCTCCGCCGCCGAGCGGCCGCGCCTGTGCGCGAGATCCTCGACCCCGGCGGGCACCGATGCCGGGTCGAACACCACCGGGGTGGCCTCCTCCGCAGAGTCGCCGTGGTCGTCACGAGCCTCGCTGTGATCCAGCACCAGCCGGTAGTCGAACAGTGCCGGCCACTTGCCGGCGACACGGAACCAGAACCTGCCGCCGGCCGGCGCACGCCACAGCTCGCCGCCCCGGAATCGTGACGGGTCCCTGTCGAACCGCGTGCCCGCATACAGCGAGTCGACCTCTCCGTCCTCGTCGAATACCCTGACGGAGAAGGCGCCGGGCTGTAACTGGTACGCGCCCACGAAGTAGATGCCGGCCGCCGGAGTGTCCAGGACGAACCAATCCACGTCCTGATCCGATGCCGAGCCCCTCACCGCATCGGTGAGGCCGATCGGGACCGCGCCGGCTCGGTCGTCGCTGTAATCCTCCGCCTCGTGCGCCACGATCCGGAAGCGATACCGAGTGAGCCCCGGCCAGTAGCTGGAGACCACGAGATCCAAGTCGCCGGCTGTCGAGGCAACCAGACCGTCGCCTGCGTCGATGTGCCAGCCGGCGTCGACGAACGAGAGAAGAACATCGCTCCAGAAGTAGTCCTCGTCCACCGCAACGTAAGTCCCGGAATTGTCGTCGAATTCCTCGTGCTCGACGGTGTACACGACCCCTCGCTCGGCGCGGAAACGGAACCAGTCGGTGTCCGTTTCCTCGTCGACCACGCCTTCCACCCTCTCGCCGACGTCGACAGGTGTCGCGCCTTCGGGTCCGTCGGCGTGGTCGTCGGTTCCCGCGGCACTCACTTCGATCACGTAGTCCGCCGCGACGTAGTCCGGTCTCCACGAATCATCGCCGGCAACGCGGATGATGTGCTCACCACTCTCGCGGACCTGCCAGAGCAGGCGGCCGTCCTCCGAGTCGACCAACTCATCGGCCTCGAGGGAGAAATACGAGACGTACGACTCCCTGCTGCCCGCGTCGTAGAGCGAGAGTGCCGCGCGAACCTGTTCACCCTCAACGGAGCGCACTTCGACGAGATACCTGTGCGGCGCGGCCAGGTCCACGGAGAACCAGTCCTCGTCGGAGCCGTAGTCGAGACTCCCGGCGACCGCTCGCCCCACTTCCAGCGGGGTGGCGCCGGGCGGGACGTTGGAGTGGTTGTCACGGAGGAACTCGAACGTCACCGTGTAGGAACGCGGGAAGCCCTGCTCGTCCGCCGATCCCACGAGACGGAGTGCGTAGCGACCGGATTCCTCGATGTGCCACGGCTTGAGGCGGAGAGCGTCCCAGGCGCGGCCGGTGCCCCACCGCCTGAGCCTGCGTGGGGCGCTCTTCTCGCCGCCGTCGCCCTGCTCGGCGTCCCCCGCCGGCAACAGCCTGTAGAGATCAGGTGACGGCCAGCCTTCCGCGGCGGCGGACCAACGGGCACGGACGTGGAACGTCTCGCCCGCTTGTGCGTCGAAGACGAACCAATCCGCGTCGTCCCGGTAGTCGAACGCAGCGACGTACTCCGTCGCCGCAGCGGGGTCGATCTCCGTGCCCTCGCCCGCCGTGTTGCCGTGATCGTCGTCGATGGCACGAACGGCGATCAAGTAATGCCCCGCTCGCTCGAACCGATCCGGAACGACCCGGATGTAGTGCGTGGCCGCCGCGGCGTCGCGGAGCAGCCTCCAACTGACGTGGTTGAGGTCCGACTGCTCGGCCACCTCGATCGTCGCCCCGGTCGCGGTGTGAAGCGAGACCGTCGTGTCGACGCCATCCCCGGAGGAGTTGCGACTGCGTCGCGCGACGATCCAGTAGTCCTGACCCTCGCGCGCTTCGAACCGGTACCAGTGGACCTCGTACAGCTCAGCGAAGCGCGCTTCGTTCATCGTGTCGTCGACGGTCAGAACCACGGCATCCTCGGGCGGCGGCGGTCCGGGCTCCAGGACAGCCGGGTTTCTCCCGGCGGACGTGGCACCCGACTCGCTGGCGCCGCGATCGTCCGGGTCTGCGCCCGCGGGTGCACCATCGGGAGCCTCCGCATCCGGCCCAGCGCTAGTGGTACCGATCGCAGACGTTTCCGACGCGCAAGCCGACAGAGCGAGCATCAGGGCGAGAGCGATCGCAAGCGGCTTTCGCATCGCGGCTTCCCCCTCCCTGTCCGGCGGGCCCGACCGACGATGCGAGCGCAGCGGTCTGCACGCTGCCGGCGCGCAGACCCAACGGTAATCGGTTCACATGTCTGTCACCGTTCAGACGAACGCCGGGCCGCGCGAGTTCCCGCCCAAAGGGGATTCGTTCGAGTTCCGGGAGTCCTTCCCGCCGGACCAGCCGGCGCGGAGCCCCCGAGCGCCGGGGTCGAGCCCTACAGGTGGCCGGCGGTGGCGGCGGCGACCGCCATGCGGACGTCGTTGATCGCCCTGAACATGGTCTGGCCGATGAGGTCGAGCTTCGAGACCTGTTCGATGCGCGGGGTGACCTCGTTGAGTTCCCGTCCCGACAGCAGCGCTCGGAAGATGCCGCAGGCGTCGGAGAGGCAGATGAGCATGGCGTCACGCGGATCGGGGATCTCGTCGCTCAGCAGCACCTCCATGATGCGCAACTTGACCTCACGCCGCACCTGGCCGTCGACAGCGGGGTAGCGCCGCGTGCGGAACACCCACAGGAAGCGCTCGTCCCGCTCCTCCAGAATGCCCCGTTCCACCAGCCGGCCGAGCGCCGCGGCCCGGATCCCGTCGCCCGATGCCGCGATGTGCTCGATCCAGAACCGCGTGTTGCTCCGCTCGGCGGCGGCGATCTCCGCGAGCGTCGGATCGAGCAGGACATCACCGGTAGGAGTGTCGTCGATCAGGAACAGGTGCTCCAGGTCGTTGTCGATGCGGGCCTCGATGGCCAACTCCATCAACACCGCCCCGGCAATCGCATAGCGCAGCGACCACGTGGGTACGCGCACGAACGACCCACCCTCGTCTCGCAACTGGAGAAGGACGATTTCCTCGACAAGCCCAACCATGTGCGCCCCTTCCGTCCGGAGACGACCAGAATCTACCGCAGCGGCGGGCTATGGCCCAGACGGCGCAGCGGCCCGGCGATCCGCTAGTGCATGTGCAAAGACGTGGAGGCGGCAATGGCCCGGCGAACGTCATCGATCGCTACCTGACTGCGGCCCGGACCGCTCAGCCACCGAGCAGGATCGTGGCGTCGTTGGTGAGCTCGATGAGCGGGCCGGGAATGATTCCGAAGACGATCGTAAAGGCCGCGCACACGGCGACCACGAAGCCGGCCGAGCGGGATACGGGCGGGCGAGTGCTCGTCGAAGGCGCCGTGAGGTACATCCGCACCACGACCCGCAGGTAGAGGAAGGCGGCCACCACCGCGCCGAGCATCGCCATGGCCGCCAGCCAGTACGAGCGAGCCTCCACCGAGGCGCCGATGACCTCCAGCTTGGCCCAGAAACCGGTGGTGAACGGCACGCCGGCCTGTGCCAGCAGCAGCACGGCGAAGGCCGCAGCCAGTGTGGGTGAGCGCTTGGCCAGGCCGTCGTAGGCGTCGAGCGATTGGCGGCCGTCGGGACCGCTGCCGATGATGGCGACCACCGCGAAGCTGCCGAGCGCCAGGAAGGCGTAGACGCCCAGGTAGAACAGCGAGCCCGCCACACCCTCGTCGGTGGCGGCCTCGACTCCCACGAGAATGAACCCGGCGTGGCTGATCGACGAGTAGGCCAGCAGTCGCCGGACGTCGGACTGCACCACGGCCAGGGTTGCACCCACCAGCACCGTCAGCGCGGCGATGGCGTACACGATGGGCTGCCAGTCGGCGGCGCCGGCGCCGAGCGCGGCGTTGAAGACCCGCATCAGTGCGGCGAAACCCGCCGCCTTCACGCCGGCTGCCATATACGCCACCGCCACGGGGGGCGATCCCTCGTAGACGTCGGGCGTCCAGGCGTGGAACGGCACCGCGGCCACCTTGAAGAACAGACCCACGAGCAGCAGCGCCATGCCGCCGAGGAGCAGGCCGTTGGACTCCGGGCCGCCGCCGGCCAGGAAGTCGGCGATGAGCGCCAGCTTCGTGGAGCCGGTGGCGCCGTACAGGAGCGCCACGCCGTACAGGAAGAAGGCCGAGGCGAACGAACCCAGCACGAAGTACTTCAGCCCGGCCTCCTGAGAGGTGGCCCGGCGCAGGTCCAGCGCCGCCAGCACGTAGGCGGCGATCGACAGCACCTCCAGGCCCAGGAACAGCACGATCAGGTCGTTGGCCGAGGCCATCGTCACGCCGCCCGCGCCCGACAGCAGCAACAGGACGCAGAACTCGTCGACGGGAAGGCCGTCGCGGCGCAACGTGCCCGACGCCAGCACGGCCGCCAGCAGCACGGACACCACGACGACGCCGCTGAGGAACACGGAGAACCCGTCGATGCCGATGGTGCCGGCGATGGTGGTGAAGGCACCCCTGGCCGGGTCCTGGACCCGGATCCACAACCAGATCACCCCGCCGAAGGCACCGAGAGCCGCGCCCGCGCTGAAGGCGGTCGGGAACCACGACGGCAGCCGCCGGCGCAGGAGCGATCCGATCGTCAGCAGCACCAGGCCGCCGCCGCCCAGGAAGATCTGGGGCAGGAGCGCCGCCCAGTCGACGTGCGGTGTCACAGCCCGACCGCCTCATGGGGAGCGCAGCCTCTGCCGCCGCGCCGCATCATGGCGCCGCCTCCCGCTCGGCGGTGTCAGACCCGGGGTTGCCGTGCAGTTCGACGTGCGCCACCAGGGCGTCGACCGAGGGTTCCATCCGGTCCAGGACGGGGCGCGGGTACACGCCCAGGAAGATGATCAGTGCCAGGAGGGGCGCCAGGACCAGGCCCTCCCGCCAGTGCAGGTCGCGCATGGTGGCGTTGTCGCCCCGCGCCGGGCCGTGGAACACCCGCTGGTAGGCCCAGAGCAGGTACACGGCCGCGAGGATCACCCCCGCAGTGGCCGCCACCGCCCACCAGCGGTGCGCCTCGAAGGCGCCCAGCAGCACCAGGAACTCGCCCACGAAACCGTTGAGGCCGGGGAGGCCGACCGACGAGAGCATCACCACCATGAACACCATCGCCAGAACCGGAGCGGGGCGCGCCAAACCTCCCAACTCGGAGATGGCGCGGGTGTGGCGTCGCTCGTAGATGTAGCCCACCAGCAGGAACAGCGCTCCGGTGGAGAGGCCGTGGTTGACCATCTGCAGGACACCGCCGCTGATGCCCTCGGTGTTGAGAGCGAAGATCCCCAGGATGATGAACCCCAGGTGCGCGACCGAGGAATAGGCGATCAGCCGCTTGAGGTCGCTCTGCATGGTGGCGACCACGGCGCCGTAGAGGATGCCCACCACGCCGAGGGTCAACATGAGCGGGGCGAAGAAGCGCGACGCCTCGGGGAACAGGTACAGACCGAACCGCACGAAGCCGTAGGCGCCGAGCTTCAGCATCACCCCGGCCAGGATCACCGACCCCGCGGTGGGGGCGTCGGTGTGCGCGTCGGGCAACCACGTGTGCACCGGAATGAGCGGCACCTTCACGGCGAAGCCGAGCGCGAACGCCAGGAAGATCCAGCGGGCGGTGGTGGTGGCGAGGGACTGCGCCTGGGCGATCTCCACCACGTCGAACGTCAGCGGACCGCCGGTCGCCGAGGCGTGCAGGAACGCCGTCGCCAGGATGCCCACCAGCATCAACGCCGAGCCGAACATCGTGAACAGGAAGAACTTCACCGCCGAATAGCGGGCGTTGCCGTGTCCCCACTGGCCGATGAGGAAGTACATCGGCACCAGCACGACCTCGAAGAAAGCGAAGAAGAGCAGCAGGTCGAGTGCCGAGAACACGCCGAGGCAGCCGAACTCCAGCAGCAGCAGCCACACGTAGTAGGCCTTGTGATCGTGGCCGGGATCGACTGCCAGGGCCGCCAGCGGGAACAGCAGTGCCGTCAGCGCCAGCAGGAACAGTGAGATCCCGTCCACTCCCAGCTTCCAGCTGATCCCCCAGGCGGACACCCAGGGCTGGTCGACGAGCATCTCGAAGCCGCCCGAGGAGACCGGGTACTGGGTGAGGATCCAGCCCGCCACCGCGGCGGTCGCCGACATGAACAGCACCGCCACCGGACGCGCCAACTCCACCCGGCTGCGCGGCACCGCCAGGACCGCCGCCGCGCCCAGCAGCGGCAGGATCACCAGCATCCCCAGCACCGGGAAGGCCTGCGTCGACGCCGCCGCCAGGATCACAGCCCCACCCGGCTGAAGAAGTAAGCCAGCAGAACCACGGCACCGGCCGCAACCCCCAGGGCGTAACGGCGCACGTGACCGCTCTGCGTGTGCCGCAGGTGCTCACCGGTGCGGCGCACCAGGGCACCGACCTTGTTGACCGCGCCGTCCACCACGCCGGAATCGAACCGCGCCGCCGAGTCGAACAGGCGGCGGCCCGGCCCGCCCACGAATTCGCCGAGGGCCTCGTCGAACCCCCAGGCATCGACGAAGAGCCGGCGCTCGACCTTCTCGGACGGCACGCGTCGCCGCACGTAGACGGTGACCGCAGCCCAGATCCCCCCGGCCGCGGCGAGGATCGCCAGCCCGCCCAGGATCCACTTGGTGCCACCGGCGTAACCCAGCGGCCCCGCGTGCGAGGCGGCGAAGACGGGCTCGAGCCATTGGCCGAGGAACTCGGTGTCGTGGGTGAACGGCAGGTTCAGCACGCCGGCGACGGTGGCCAGACCGGCCAGTGCCACCAAGGGCAGCCGCATGAGCAGCGGCGACTCGTGCGGCGTGACCCCGTCGGCCCAGCGCGGCTTGCCGCCGAAGGTGAGGATCAGCAGGCGGCTCATGTAGAAGGCGGTCAGCACCGCGGCCAGCAGGAGCAGAGCCCACAGCACCTTGTTGGACCCCCAGGTGTGCGCCAGGATCTCGTCCTTGGACCAGAAGCCCGCCAGCGGGGGCACCCCGGCGATGGCGAGCGTCCCCACGGCGAACGTGGCCGCCGTGTACGGCATGGCACGGGCCAGCCCCCCGTAGCGGCGAATGTCCTGGTCGCCACCCATCCCGTGAATGACCGAGCCGGCGCCGAGGAACAGCAGTGCCTTGAAGAAGGCGTGGGTGACCATGTGGAAGATGGCAGCCGTCCAGGCCCCGACTCCCACGGCAACGAACATGAAACCCAACTGGCTGATCGTGGAGTAGGCCAGCACCTTCTTGATGTCGTTGGCGGCCAGGGCGATGGTGGCGGCCACCACGGCGGTGGCGAGTCCCACGGCGGCGATGACTTCGCCCATCCACGGCGAGGCCTGCTCGAAGAGCGGGTTGAAGCGCACCAAGAGGTAGACGCCCGAGGTGACCATGGTGGCGGCGTGGATGAGCGCAGAGACCGGCGTGGGGCCCGCCATGGCGTCGGGGAGCCAGACGTAGAGCGGGAACTGCGCCGACTTGCCCGCGGCGCCGAGCATGAGGCAACCGAGGATGACCGTGGCGGTGCTCTGGGCGGCGTGGCCGGACAGGATGCCGCTGTAGTTGAGCGTCCCGAACGCCCCGAAGGCGAAGAACATCGCCAGCAGGAATCCGAAGTCGCCCACCCGGTTCGTGACGAACGCCTTCTTGCCGGCGGTGGCGTTGGCCTCGTCACCGAACCAGAAGGAGATGAGCAGGTACGAGCAGGCGCCGACACCCTCCCAGCCCAGGAACGTGACCAGCAGGTTGTTGCCGAGCACCAGGACGAGCATCGAGAACACGAACAGGTTCAGGTACAGGAAGAAGCGCGAGTAGTTCTCGTCGCCGTGCATGTAGCCGATGGAGTAGAGGTGGATGAGCGCGCTGACCCCGGTGACGAAGAGGATCATCGTCACCGACAGCGGATCGACCAGGAAGGCCGCGTCGACGGCCAGGTCGCCGATCGGCACCCAGCTGAAGAGGCTGACCTCGACGGAGCGGTGATGCGAGTCGAGGCTCAGCAGCCCGACCAGCACCAGCAGGGAGGCCCCGAAGGAGGCTCCGACCGCGGCGGTGCCGAGCCAGCCGGCGCGGGGTTCGCCCAGGCGGCGGCCGCCCAGGGCGAGCGCCACGACGCCCAGCAGCGGTGCCAGGAGGACCAACCAGACGAGTTCGGCGAGAACCATCGCTGCCTACCTCAGCCCCGCAGAGCCGACACGTCGTCGGCCGTCGCCCCGACCCGCCGTCGCATGATGGCCACGACGATGGCCAAACCCACCACCACCTCGGCCGCAGCAACGACGAGCACGAAGAACACCGACACCTGCCCGCCGAGGTCGGCGAGGTCGCGGCCGAACGCCACGAACGTCAGGTTGACGGCGTTGAGCATGAGCTCCACGCACATGAACATGATGAGCGGGTTGCGCCGCACGAGCAGCCCGACGGCGCCGAGCGCGAACACGACCGCGGCGAGCGCCAGGTACCAGAACGTGCCGACCATGCTCAGACCGCCTCGGGGGCCGACTCTGCGACGGACTCGTCGGTCTCACCGCCGGCCGACGGGTCACGGCGCGCCAGGGCCACCGCCCCCACAACGGCCACGGTGAGAAGCAGCCCGGTCAGCTCGAAGGCCCAGACGTAGTCGGTGAAGACCCAGACGGCGATCTGGCGGATATTGGAGATGCGCTCGGGCCCGTCGCAGGGAGCGACCAGCGGAGCGGACTGGGCGCGGACCTTGGGGGTGGCATAGCAACTGTCGAACTCGGGCGCCACCGCCGCAGGGACACCCGTGGCGACCTTGTCGTCGCCTCCGAGACCGCCGGAGCCCGCGGCGATCGCGAAGAGCAACGCCAGCACGAGCATGGCCACGCCGAGGCCGAGCGCCATCGGGCGCTGGCCGCCGAGCGGTTCGGTGCGAAGGTTCTCCGCCCGGTCCACGCCCAGCAGCATGATGACGAACAGGAACAGCACGACGATGGCGCCGGCGTAAACGATCACCTGCACCGCGGCCAGGAACTGGGCATCGAGGGTGAGGAACAGCACGGCGATGCCGAAGAGGGTTGCCACCAGCGACAGCGCGGCATGCACCGGGTGACGGGTCACGATGACCCCGACCGCACCGGCGAGGACGATCGCGGCGCAGACGGCGAAAACGGCGATCGCCATCAGCCGGAGGATTCCTCGGCGATCGCTTCGGGCGCGATGTCGTCGGCTTGACCGCGTTCGGGGGACCGCACCCCGTAGCCCAACTCGGCGGACCACGCCGCCCGACCCTCCCACGCCGCCGAGCCCGACGGAGCGGTCGCCCGCATCCAACCGGACGTGTGCTCGTCGTCACCCGGGCGCCAGTCCTCCCAGGGCAGATGCCGGGGCCTGCCGTCGTCACCCACGAGGAGCTCGTCCTTGGTGTAGACGGCGTCGTCGCGCGACGTGAAGGAGAACTCGAACAGCTTGGACTCCGTGATGGCCTCGGTGGGGCAGGCCTCCACGCACAGGTCGCAGTGGATGCAGCGCAGGTAGTTGATCTCGTAGACGTAGCCGTAGCGCTCACCCGGGGCGACGGGGCTGTCGGGCGGATTGTCGGCGCCCCGGACGTGGATGCAGTTGGCCGGGCAGACGCCGGCACACAGTTCGCAGCCGATGCAGCGTTCCATGCCGTCCTCGTAGCGCCCGAGGACATGCCGGCCGTGGAAGCGTTCGGGCTTGGGCCGCTTGACGGTTGGGTACTGCGAGGTGACGCGCTCCTCGAACAGCTTGGCGAACGTCACCCGGAAGCCACCGAAGAAGTTCATCGCTGCGCCCTCTCCTCGGCCGGCTGCTCGATCGCCGCCTCGGCCTGCCGCTCCGCCCGGCCGGCCCGCACGGCCAGCCGCAGCAGCCCGCCGCCGGCGGCGAGGATGGCCACGCTCACCACGATCACCGCCGCCGTCGGCCAGCCACGGTCGCGGCCGATGCTGAGGCCACCCAGGAACAGCAGCCACCCCAGCGACAGCGGGATCAGCACCTTCCAGCCCACGTCCATGAGCTGGTCGTAGCGGAGGCGGGGCAGCGTCGCCCGCAGCCAGACGAACACGAACAGGAACACCATCAGCTTGCCGAAGAACCAGATGATCCCCCACAGCCAGTCCACGCCCGCCACGAGGATCGGCCCGTCGGGACCGCCGAAGAACAGCGTGACCATGATGGCCGACATCGTGATCACGTTCATGAACTCGGCCAGGAAGAACAGCGCGAAGCGGATGGAGCTGTACTCGGTGTGGAACCCGCCCACGAGTTCCTGCTCGGCTTCCACCAGGTCGAACGGGGGCCGGTTCAACTCCGCGGTGGCAGCCACGAGGAACACCACGAATGGGACGATGCCGGTAACCCAGAGGTTCCAGTCGTAGCCGCTCTGGCCGGCGACGATGTCGTGGGTGGAGAGGCTCCCCGACTGCAGCAGCACGGCGGCCAGGGAGAGACCGAGGGCGGCCTCGTAGGAGACCATCTGCGCCGAGGCCCGTACCGACCCCAGCAGCGGGTACTTCGAGCCGGACGACCAGCCCGCCAGCATGATCCCGTAGACCGCCATGGAGGACATGGCCAGCACCAGGAGGATCCCGATGTGCGGGTCGGCCACCTGCAGGTACGTCGTGTTGCCCCACCAGCTGACGGTGCCGTCGCCGGTCGTGAAGTTGCCGCCCACCGGCACCACGGTGAACACCAGGAAGGCGGGCACCAGGGAGAGGTAAGGCGCCAGCTTGTAGACGAAGCGGTCAGCGCGCGCCGGGATCAGATCCTCCTTGAAGAAGAGCTTGACCCCGTCGGCCAGCGTCTGGAGGATGCCCCACGGCCCGGCCAGTGCCGGCCCGATGCGGTTCTGCATGTCGCCGATGAGCTTGCGCTCGAACCAGATCATCAGCATGACCGCCACCATCAGGATGGCGAAGGCGGCCACCACCTTGATGATCAGGATCAGCGCCTCGTCGAGACCGAAGCCGCCGATGTAGGCCGGATCGAGAGCGAGGACGTTCATTGGATCGGCGGCTCCACCCGGATCTCGCAGACCGCAGCGTCGATGTCGATGAGCTCGCCGGGGTCGGCACCCCCGGAGTTGACGGCCAGGGCGGCCACGGCGGGTGGCACCCGGTCATCGGCGGTGACCGCCACCGAGATGGCGCCCGCCGGCGAGCTGACCCGCAGCAGTTCATCGGGACCGCAGCCGAGCCGGTCGAAGTCGCGCGGGTTCAGCCGCAGCCGCCCCGGGCGGGCGAAGGACGCCAGCGACGGGCAGTTGGCCACGACCGTGCCGCGGTCGTAGAGCTTGCGGTCGGCGACCAGGCGGTAGGAGTAGCGGTCGAACGGGACGACCGGGGCGGCGGGCAGGCGCACGTCGTCGACGGTGAGGGCGCTCGGCCGCACGCCGTCGGCGCTGCGGTCGGACATCGCTGCGCCGTTACCGGCGACCGGGAGCAGCACGCCGTCGAGATGAGCACGCACCTCGTCCCAACCGGCGCCCGCGTGCAGCGGCGACAGGTCGGCCAGTTCGGCCCAGGCCTCCTCCGGCGAGGAGATCCCCAGATCCGAGTCGAGCCGCAGCGCCAACTCGGCGGCGATCTCCCAGTCCCGCCGGCACTGCGGCGGCGGGGTGACCTGGCGGGTCACCGCGGTGGCGCGCCCCTCGATGTTGACATGAGTGCCGGACCGCTCACCGAACGTCGCCGCCGGCAGGACGACGTCGGCGCAACCCACCGACGCGGTACCGAAGACGTCGACGGCGATGACCGTCCCGACGCGCTCCAGTGCACGCCGTGCGAGTTCCCGGTCCGGAAAGTCCGCGAGCGGATCGGCGCCGAGCAGGACGAGTACATCGATCCGGCCTGTGGCAGCGGCCACGAGGATGCCGGCGGCGTCTGCCCCGGCGTGCTCGGGCACCCCGCCCCACGCCGCGCCATACCACCCGCCGGCAGAGCTCAGCGTCGTGCGCCCCGGCAGCAGCCCGGGTGCAAGCCCCGCGTCGATGGCGCCCGCCGCCGCGCCGCGCCGCAGCAGCGGCAGGAAGCGGGCGTGTGGGAAGGCACGGGCCAGGCGCAGGACTGCCTGCGCCGTCGCCGCGGCCGACTCGGCCACGGACGTGCGCCCCACCAGCACGGTCAGCGGCCCATCGGCGAACAACGCGGCGGCGGCACGCAACTCGTCGGTTGCGATCCCGGCGATGGCCGCGCCGTGCGGCGGGTCCAGGATCGCCTCGGCGATCATGCCGGCGTCGCCGGGGCGCACCCGTAAGGAGTGACGGGCCAGCGAGGTGAGGCTTCCGCTGAGTGGCGCCATTTCCACGAGCGCCACGTCGCCGGAGCCGACCGCCCCCCGCAAGCGCAGGAAGAGGCTGCCGAACTCCTCGCGCAGGTCACCTGCGAGCGTCAGCACGGTGCCGCCCGGCCGGCAGGCGTCCGCGATCGTGGCCCTAGGGAGGGCGCACACCAACTCGGCGGGCAGGCCGTCGCCCAGTTGCGCGTCGACGTTGTCGGTGCCGATGAGGCCCTTGGCCAGCTTCACCCACGCGTACTGATCCTCGCTGCAGAGCCGGGCGCCCCCCAGAACGGCCACCGACGATGGACCGTGACGGCCGAGGGCATGTTGCAGAGCATCGCCCGCCGCGCCAAGCGCGGTCGACCACGACACCTGCGACAGCTCGGTGTCCTTGCGCAGCAGCGGCACGTTCAGCCGATTGGGACTGTGGACGGCCTCGAAGCTGAACCTGTCACGGTCGACGAGCCAGCCGTGATTCACCGCATCGGAGTCGACCCCCTGGATGCGCAGGAGACGGTTCCGCGAGGCGTGCACGGACACCCGGTCACCGGTGGCGTTCGGATACGTGGAGGTCGTCTCGGTGAGATCCCAGGGGCGCGCCCGGAACCGGTAGGGCCGTGCCGTGAGGGCCCCGACGGGGCAGATCTGCACCGTGTTGCCGCTGAAGTAGGAGTCGAACGGCCGGTCGGGGAACGTGTTCACCTCGGTGTGGTAACCACGGCCCTGGAACCCGATGAGGGGCTCGCCCGCCACCTCGTCGGCGAAACGGGTGCAGCGGTCGCAGAGGATGCAGCGCTCCCTGTCGAGGTACACGAGCTCGCTGATGGCCACGGGCTTGGAGAAGTGGCGCTTCTCCTCGACGAAGCGGCTCTCGCCGGGCCCGTACGCCATGGTCTGGTCCTGCAGGGGGCACTCCCCGCCCTTGTCGCACACGGGGCAGTCCAGGGGATGGTTCACCAGTAGGAACTCCAGAACCCCGTCCTGGGCCTTGCGGGCGGCGTCGCTGGCGGTCTCCACGACCATCCCGTCGCGGACCTCCAGCATGCAAGAGGGCGCCAGCGCCGGTCCCCGACCGGTGTCCACGTCCACGAGGCACATGCGGCACATGCCCACCGGCCGCATGCGCGGGTGATAACAGAACCGGGGGATGTACGTGCCGGCCTGCTCGCAGGCGTCGATCAGCAACTGGCCGGGTGCGGCCGCGATCTCGACGCCGTCGACGGTGATGCGAACCGGCGTCTCGCTCATGACGGCACGGGCGCCGCGGCGACCGGGATGCGGCGCGGAATATAGGCCTCGAACTCGTGGCGGAAGTCCCGTAGTGCCGAGACGATGGGCGAGGCGGCCGACGGACCCAGCGGGCAGATGGTGGTCATCCGCGGCGGCCAGGCCAGGCCGGGGCTGATGTTGTCGCAGACGTCGGTGAGCAGGTCCAGATCCCCGGGACGGCCGCGGCCCGCCAGGATGCGCTCGAGGATCACCTCGAGCCAGCTGGTGCCCTCCCGGCAGGGCGTGCACTTGCCACAGGACTCGCGCGCGAAGAAGCGCACCAGGTTGTGGCACGCACGGGGAATGTCCGTCGTGGAGTCCATGACGACGATGGCGCCGGAGCCCAGCATCGATCCGGCGGCGTCCACGGTGGCCTTCTCCAGCGGCAGGTCCAGGTGCTCGATGGTGAACCAGGGCGCCGAGGCCCCGCCCGGGATGAACGCCTTGAGGCTGCGGCCGTCGGGGATCCCGCCGGCGTAGCGCTCGTCGCAGATGATCTCCCGGAACGTCGTGACACCGTACGGCACCTCGAACACGCCGGGGGTGCGGACGTGGCCCGAGACGGCGAAGACCCGGGTACCCGCCGAGCGCTCCGAACCCCGGTCGACGAACGCGGCGGCGCCGTGGGTCACGATCCACGGCAGGTTCGCCAGCGTCTCGACGTTGTTGACGATGGTCGGCCGGCCGTAGAGCCCGACGGCCGCGGGGAAGAACGGCGGCTTGAGACGAGGCATCCCCCGCTTCCCCTCGAGGCTCTCGATCAGCGCCGTCTCCTCGCCGACGATGTAGGCGCCGGCGCCGGCGTGCAACACGATGTCGACACCGAAGTCACTGCCACAGATGCCCGAGCCCACGTACCCGGCGGCGTAGGCCTCGTTGAGAGCGGCGGCGATCCGTTCGGCGGCCAGCGCCATCTCGCCGCGCACGTACAGGAAGCATTGCGACAGGCCCAGGGCATAGCAGGCGATCAGGCAACCCTCGACGAGCTGGTGCGGGTCGCGCTCCATCAGCAGGCGGTCCTTGTAGGTGCCTGGCTCGCTCTCGTCGCCGTTCACGACGAGATAGCGGGGCCAGACCTTCGGCGGGCAGAAGCCCCACTTCACCCCGGCCGGGAAGCCGGCGCCGCCGCGGCCCAGCAGGCTGGCGGCCCTGACCTCGGTGTGCACCGCGGCCGGCGCGGCGGCCAGCGCCCGGCGCAGTCCCTCGTAGCCACCCGTGCGGAGATAGCCCTCGAGGGTGTGGGCGTCGCCCTGGTGCCGCCTGGCGGTAACGATCATCCCGTCGGCGGGCGCGGGCGCCGGCGTGGGCAGGGCGTCAGCAGACCCGTTGGCGTCGCCGGAACTCTGGTGGCGCTCCCACCACGACGGCGGGCCGTCCGTGTCGGGGCGGGAGACACCCGCCGAGCGCCCGGGCGGGATCCGCTGGCGCACCGTCGCCACCACGCCGTGCGGGGGCACGTCGGGGCGTTCGCCGTTGCGCAACTCGCCGACGAGGCGATCGAAGTCGTCGGTGTCGACGTCGCCCACATAGCGGTAGTTGACCTGCAGGCAGGGTGCCTCGGTGCAGGCCGCCACACACTCCACGGCCTCGAGGGTGATCTTCCCATCAGAGGTGGTACCGCCCACCGCAACACCCAGCGACTCCGAGGCATGGGCGATCAGCTCGTCGGCTCCCCTGAGGTGGCAGCTGATGCCCCGGCAGATGTTGACGCGGTACGTGCCTCCCGGCGAGCGCTTGAACATCTCGTAGAACGAGCAGGTGCTGAGGACCTCCGAGGGGGTCGTCCCCACTAGTTCGGCGACGTGTTCCATCGCCTCGTCGCTCACGTAGCCCTCCTGCGCCTGCGCCACGTGCAGCAGTGGGATGAGCGCCGAGCGCGCCACCGGGTAGCGCCCGATGATCTCGGTCGCCAGCCTCACGTTGGCGTCGCTGAGCCGGGCCATCAGCGGTCCACCTCGCCCATGATCGGATCCACAGACGAGATGATGGCGACGGCATCGGCGACCAGGCGGCCCTCGAGCATGTACGGCAGAGCCTGCAGGTTGACGAAGCTGGGGGCCCTGACGTGCATGCGCAGCGGCTTGGAGCCCCCATCGCTGACCATGTAGCAGCCCAGCTCGCCGCGGGGTGACTCCACGGCGGCGTACACCTCGCCGGCGGGCACCTTGAAGCCCTCGGTGAAGATCTTGAAGTGGTGGATGAGCGCCTCCATCGACTCGTCGATCCGTCCACGCGGGGGCGGCGTGACCTTCTTGTCCTGGACGCGGTAATCGCCGGACGGCATGCCGTCGAGGATCTGATGGACCAGGCGGATGGACTCGCGGATCTCGTTCAGACGGATGGCGTAGCGGTCGAAGCAGTCGCCGTAGGTCCCGCAGATGACGTCGAAACGCAACTGGTCGTAGGCCAGGTAGGGAGCGTGCCGGCGCAGATCCCACGAATAACCGGTGCTGCGGAGGATTGGCCCCGTCACGCCGAGGGCGAGGCACTCGTCGGCGCTGATGACACCGACTCCCTGCAGGCGCTTCCGCCAGATCGGCTGGCCCGTGAGCAGCGTGTCGTACTCGTCGAGCCGCTCCCCGATGGTATCCATGATTCGCAGGACGTCGTCACGCCAACCGTCGGGCAGGTCTGCGGCCACCCCACCGGGACGGATGTAGTTGTGGTTCATCCGCAGGCCGGTGATCTTCTCCAGCAGGCGCAGCACCTCCTCGCGCTCGCGCCAGCCGTAGAGCATCATCGAGACGGCCCCCAGATCCATGCCGTTGGTGGCCTGGAACAGCAGGTGCGAGCTCATGCGGTTCAACTCGCACATCAGCATGCGGATCCAGACGGCACGGGGCGGGAGTTCCAGGCCCAGCAGCATCTCGGTGGCGGTCGAGAAGGCCAGTTCGCAGAACAGGGGCGAGACGTAGTCCATGCGCGTGACGTTGGTTGGACCCTGCAGGTAGGTCAGCGTCTCACCGGTCTTCTCCATGCCGGTGTGCAGATAGCCGATGATCGACTTGCAACGCGTCACCGTCTCGCCGTCAAGTTCCAGCAGCAGCCGGAGCACGCCGTGCGTGGAGGGGTGCTGCGGCCCCATGTTGATGATCATGCGCTCGGGCGCCGACGGCACCGCGGTCAGCGACTCCGACTCGCTGAGCCGCAGGACGGGCCCACCGCTGCGGGCGTAGACGCGACCGCGCGCCGGCGGGGCCTCGGTGCTCACCGCGTGTCCCCGGCCGCCTTGAACCGCACGGGCACGATCCCGACGGCGTAGTCCTTGCGGAGCGGGTGACCCTCCCAGTCCTCGGGCATCAGGATGCGCGTCATGTCCGGGTGGCCGTCGAAGCGGATGCCGAACATGTCGAACACCTCGCGTTCGGGGTTCTCCGTGCCGGGGAACAGGTCGAACAGCGTGGGGACGCACGGATCTTCCACAGACACCTGCACCCGCAGGCGCACCCGGCGGCGCGCCTCGTGGGACATCAACGTGACGACGACTTCGAATCGTTGCGGCGTGACCCCGGCGGGAAGGTCGTCGCGGCGCACCGCACCCAGATAGTCCACGCCACAGACGTCGAGGCACTGGATGTAGCCGGCGCCGCGCAGGGCCTCGACCACCTCCGGCAGCCGGCCGGGGTCGGGGTGAAGCACCGCTGCGCCGCCCCGATCCACACTCACAGGGACGCCGAGGTCAGGAATGTCCGTCACTGCGGGCGCCTGCACCGACGTCACCGGCGGCCGAAGCGGCCGCGCTTGGGGCTGACGACCATCCGCGTCGCCGTTTGGCCGTCGCGCTGTTCGACAACGACGCCCGCACCGGCGCCGGAGGCAGCCTCCGAGCGGCGGGTCAGCTCCCCGCTGGTGATCAGACCGTGCAGGGTCAGAATGGCGTGCAGCAGGGTCTCGGGACCCGGTGGACAACCGGGCGCGTACACGTCCACCGGCACCACCTGGTCGACGCCCTGCACGATGGCGTAGTTGTTGAACATGCCCCCGGAGGAGGCGCACACGCCCATCGAGATGACCCACTTGGGCGCCATCATCTGGTCGTAGATCTGCCGCAGCACGGGCGCCATCTTCTGCGAGACCCGCCCGGCCACGATCATGAGGTCGGCCTGGCGGGGCGATGCCCGGAACACCTCCATGCCGTAGCGGGCGATGTCGTAATGCGACCCCCCGGTGGCCATCATCTCTATGGCGCAGCAGGCCAAGCCGAACGAGGCCGGCCAGCAGCTGCGCGCCCGCGACCACTTCACCAACTCCTCGAGACGCCCGGTGGCGAAGTTGTGGGGGAGCTCGGCCAGGCCTCCGTAAGCAGCGCCGAGCGGCGGGGCCTCGGACGATCCGGCGCCCGGTGGCACAGCGCGGCTCTGGGGGAGCTCGGCCAGGCCTCCGTAAGCAGCGCCCAGCGGCGGGACGGCGTTCACGGCGCCGGAGCCTCCGATGTCGCGGGTGCCTCTAGATGCGCCAAGCCCGGTCGGGAGTCTTCGGGTCCGACGCGGCGGATGGTGACGTACGTGGTGCGTCGCGCATCGACCCCCGGACCGTCTCGGTGTGACCGCAGTGGGCCCCAGTCCAGAGCACCCTTGCTGATGAGGTACACGAACGATTCGAAGACAGCGAAGGAGAAGATGCCGATCGCGACCAGTCCGTACAGCCCGAGCGCCTCGTGTGTCACCGCCCAGGGGTAGAGGAACACGATCTCCACGTCGAAGACGATGAAGATCATGGCCACCAGGAAGAAGCGGACGGGGAACCGTTCGGGCATCTCAACCTGCGAGACGATGCCGCACTCGTACGGGGCGTTCTTCGCCCTGGTCGGGCGCCGGGGCGCCAACAGGCGCGACGCCACGACACTCACGGCACAGAACACCACCGCCAGCACGCCGAGGGCGAGGATCGGAAGATACTGGCCCACGCCGCCGCCCTCCCTCGCCTACGCCGTTGCGCCCTCGAAGGCCTCCTGCTCCCGGCGGAACCGCAGGTCGCGCCAGTGCAGGCTGAGCACCAGGGTCAGGAAGATGAGGCCTGAACCGATCGCCACGAGAGCGGGCACCAGCCGGAGGTCACCGAGATTGCGAACCATGACGATCGAGAACGTCTCACCGTTACGGTCCGGTTCGGGCAGTGGAGGAGCCTCACCGAGTACCTGGGCCTTGGGTACCGCGGGACGGGCCTGGACCACCGCGTAGTGAGGTGGATGCGTGATACGCGCCGAGTTGCTGATCTTGTTGGCCACCCGGGCCCAGAGCCCGTCGCCCGCCTCCGGCTTGCCGCCCGTCTCGTAGGCGTCCTCGAACACGAACAGCGGACTCACCGACGGCTCCTCGCTGCCGTCGGCCCCCGAGACGGTGGTGGGAACGAAGGCGAACGTGTCCCGCTCGACCAGGAAGGCCTCGGCGCTTGCGGACGCCTCGCCGGACTCCGCGGTGGAGAGCAGTTTCCAGTCCCCCAGTTCGACGTAGCCGAGCGCCTCGGCCCAGTCGACAACCTGCGGCGCCAGCGCCGCCAGGGCACTCAGCGACAGGTTGTCGATGCGGTTGGCTTCGACGGCCTCCTGCTCGGCGACCTTGGCCTCCAAGGCCGCCTCGTGCAGGTAGCGGGGATCATCGGCGGCCAGCAGGTCGTTGCGCTCCTGCAGCTGGGCACGGATGGCGCCCGTGTCGACTGTGGCGACCGCGGCCCGTACCTCGTCCCGATCCGACCCCGTGTAGTGCATGGCAAGGGCGATGGCGCGGGGCAGGCATCCGTAGCGCGGCGGCGAGAAGGTCCAGCCCGTCTCTTCGACGGGGAAGATGCGGCCGGTCTCGCAGTTGGGATCCGGCAACTCGCCCACGTTGGCAACGTAGGCGTCCTCGATACCGGTCGCCTCCGCGCCCGCCGCGTCGGAGAACGTTCCCTCGTACTCCCATCTGGGGGAGTCACCGGTGTAGCCGATGCCGTGCAGCCACCAGATCGTGGCCATGATCGTGAACCAGCCGAAGAGTCCCGCCAGCGCCAGCAGCGAGCCCAGCCGGATGCCGGTGTTGAGCACGAGCAGCAGCCAGACCGTTCCCGCCAGCAGCGACGCGGCGAGAACCACGGTCAGCAGACCGCGGAGTTCCGGATCCCAACTGATCCCACCGAGGGTGACGATGTCGTAGGTGCTCATGGCCCTGCCCGCTACAACTGCCGCTCGTACGCCACGATGGCGGCGATCTGCTCCGGCGTCAGTATGCCCTCGCCGCCGTGGGTCGCACAGAAGTCGATGCGGCGGATGTACTCCAGGTCGCCGGCATCACGATCGCCGACACAGACCCCGAATGACGGCATCTGGCCCCCGCCGTCGCCCTGGCCGAAGTTGCCGTACTTGATGCCGTTCTGGCTTCCGGAGGTGATGAACGCTTCGTGCTCGGTGGCCGTGTCGAACTGCCGTGTGGTCGAGCCGTTGGCAAGTGGCGGGCCGAAGCCGCCGCCGCCGGCGATCTCGTGAGGTACCAGCGGGTTCTGTGCCGCCACCTCGTCGGCGTCATAGGACGAGCCCGGCGTGTGGCAGCGGGCGCAGCCGTAGACGCCGCCGTCGGCGGTGTTGTTGAACAGCAACTCGCCCATCCGGACGGGGTCGTCGGCGGCATCGGCGAGGATCTGTTGCGCGGCGGCCGAGACGTCGGTGGCCGAGACGCCCTCGCCGAGTTCCTCGCTCGCCACGCTGCGGGCCGTCGACGCTATACCGTCCTGAGCCCGCTGGCGGATCTCGGCGATGTCGCTCTGCTCGTGTTCGAGGTAGACGACGATGTCGTCGATCTGCTGCGTGGTGAACGGACCACCGCCGGCAATACCCCAGGCCGGCATCGGCGTATTCGGCCGGCCGTACTCCATCACGTAGCGCACCTCCTCGGTGGAGTAGCGGTAGAGAACCGCCCCCAGTGAGGGCACCTTCCAATCCACCTGCGCCACGAAGAGCCCGTTGTTGTCGACGAGGGTGTGGTCCCGCAGGCCGCCCGGGCCGTCCACCGAACCGTGGCAGGTCGCGCAACGCTCCTCGTACAGGTGCTCGCCGCGGTTCTTCGCGGCCTCGTCGCTCACCTTGATGAGTCCGTCGTGGCGACCGGGTTCGCCCAGCCAGTACAGCGGGAGCGCTATGGCGATGATCACGATGCTGACCAACCCGGCCATGAGACCCTGATCCAGCCGGCGGTTTTCCATCTCCGCGTCGTCGGGGAGCGGTTTGCGGTTGGGCGCCAGGTCGATCTCCGCGCCGATCTCGGCGCGGCCGACGAACCAGTTGAAGACCCAGTAGAGGATGAAGCCGCCAATGGCGACGACGGCGAGGAGCACGCCCACGGTGCGCTGCGTGGAGGCCGCGAGAACACCGAAGTCGGCAAGCACGAGCGGCATTACTAGGACGCCTCACCGATGCAGTGCGGGCCCTGCGCCTCCTGGTTGGTCGTGTTCGTGCCGATGGGCGGGCCCTGAACGATCTTGCCCGTGTCCACGAGGAACTCACCGCGGTCGTTGATCGAGGTGGCGAAGCGGTCCATGCCGCGGGGCGCCGGCCCGCCACGCTTCTCACCGACCTGGTTGTACTTCGAGCCGTGGCACGGGCATTCGAACCACTGCGAGCTGACGCACTCCGGCACGGTGCAACCCAGGTGCGGGCACTTCCAGTACAGGGCCACCAGCCCGGACTCCATGCCCCGCAGAACCGTCGGGGAGTAGACCTCCCGCGCCTTGGCGAGGGCGCCCTCGGGGTACTCGGTGATCCACACGCGCCCCTCGGGCAGCTTCAGGAAGCCGTCCTCGTCGCGCACCTGGGTCTTGAGGCTGGCGACGGTGCCGATGTTGAGGACCGCACCGAAGCCGGTCACGAACGGCGGCCAGAGGAAGCCCAAGACGGCGGCGCCGAACCCCGTGATGCTGAGGCTCATGAACCCCACGATCGACCGGTTCAGGAACTGCCGGCGGGTGGCACCGACGGCCTCCGCGTCGGGCGGCGTCCAGGGAATGTCATCGTCGCCCGCCTCGGGAACCGCCGGCAGGTGATCCGACGCCCGCCGAGCCAGCACCGCGGCGCGCTCCACCTCGCGCCCCGTCGGGGGACCGGCAGCAGCAGGCGCGGCGCGCCGGGCGAGCCGGTCGCGCAGCCGGGTGCGCCGCGAGAGCCGCCCCGTGACCGATCGCACCTCCCGGCGGCGATACGCCGCCACGAGCACGATCAGCCCGGCCGCGGCGAGAACCGGTATGACGATGGCCAGGACGATCACTGCATGCGCCTCAGAAGTCGAAGAACAACCCGTCGTTCCACGGGAAGATGAAGTTGAACCCGGGACCACGGAAGAACGAGCCGATCATGACCAGCACCGACCAGAACATGAGATGCACGGTCATCAGCGAAACCGCGAACTTGCGCTTCTCGGGCGCTTTCTCCTTGTTGCGGTCTATGTAGGGAGCCAGAATCAGGAGGAACAGGGCAATGCCGGGGATCGTCACGCCGGCCACCATCGGGTGGAACATCGTCAGCAGTTCCTGCAGACCCAGGAAGTACCACGGTGCCTTGGACGGGTTGGGCGTCTCGTTGACGTTCGCCAGTTCGAGCAGGGGAGCGTTCACGAACACCGAGAAGATCAGCAGGAACGCCGTGCAGAACAGCGACGCGACGAACTCCCCCAGCAGGAGATGCGGCCAGACGTGAACCCTGTCCTGCGGCGTCGCCTTGACGTCCTGGATGGATCCCGACTTGACGACCGTGAGCAGGCGCTGCGTGTGACCGCCCGGACCGGTTGGCAGGGACGGAGCGACGGGGGCGACGGGTCCGCCGGGCGCAGCCGGCGCCATGGCGGCCTGATCGTCCGCCGACCGCGAGCGATCCAGCAGGTGCGCCGGGATCTTCTCCTCGCCTCCCGGGGACTGCGCCGAAGCGGCACCCGGCGGGGCCTCCGGCGGCGGAGCGGCACCGGGGCCGGGCGCGCCCGCGGCAGGCTCGGCGGCACCCTCGAGCCGCTCGCGCGCCTCCTTGGCGCGCCGCACGAGGTATTCGGGGATTTCCGTCATGGCTCGCTAGTCCCTCGCACCGGCCTACAGCGGTCCGGAGATCCCGCCGTCCTTGCGGACCCGCCAGAAGTGGACCGCAAGGAGAATAATCAGGACGAAAGGTAACATCAGTACGTGTAACACATACCAGCGCAGCAACGTGTCGGTGCCGATCTCCACGCCGCTGAGCAGCACGAACCGCACCTGGTCACCGAAGACGGGGGTGAAGCCCATCATGTTGGTGCCCACGGTGACCGCCCACAGCGCCAACTGGTCCCACGGCAGCAGGTATCCGGTGAACGACAGCAGGAGCGTGAGCGTCAGCAGGATCACGCCGATCACCCAGTTGAACTCCCGCGGCGGCTTGTAGGCGCCGTGGTAGAAAACCCGCGCCATGTGCAGGAAGACGGTCAACACCATCAGGTGCGCGCCCCAGCGATGGATGTTCCGCACCAGCAGCCCGAAGGCGACCTCGGTCTGCAGGATGTAGATGTCGTCCCATGCCTGTGCCGCCGTCGGACGGTAGAAGAACATCAGGAAGATGCCGGTGACGGTCAGGAGGATGAACAGGAAGAAGCTGAGCCCGCCGAGGCACAGCGTGTAGCTCACCCGCACGCCGTGACGCTTCACCTTCACCGGGTGCAGGTGGTACAGGACGCTGTTCATGATGACGTAGGAGCGGTTCCGGGGGCTGTCGGTGTAGCCCTTGCGGAAGATCGACCCGGGGCGGAAGATCGACACCCAGGCCTGCGATCCCTGGACCCGGCCGCCGAGATCCTTCGCCTTGTCGCCGAGCTGGCGCAGGTCGTCTGCAGTTGGAAGCTTTGGAGCCAACTCGTTTCGCCTCTCTCGTTTCCGGTCGCCGTCGAAGCTATGCCAGGCGCATGCCGTAGCCGTAGCCGTAGCTGGCGACCCGCTGGTGAGGATCGCCGTCGGGCGGCGCTTCGCCAACCTTGCCCATGATGATGACACCGGTGGGGCAGCGGTCCACACACAGGGCGCAGCGCGTGCAGACGTCGTCGTCGATCGTGAAGATCACGTGATCGCTCGGGTCGGCGCCCGGCCGCTCGGTGCCGATCGCCATGTCGATGGCGTCGGGCGTGACCATGTGGATGCACTTCCACGGGCAGATGTCCACGCAGCCCTCGCACATGATGCATTCGGACTGGTCGATGTGGATGAACTGCTTGGGCTTGACGGCCGCCGACAGCCACGCGGCGTCGACCTCGGCCAGCACGTAGTCATCGCGGAACTCCGGCATCGGGGGATTCGCATCGTTCGAAGCCATCAGCCCTCAACTCCTTCCCTCACCAGGGGTCGCCCGTAACGGGACGCCGGCTCCGGAATCACCACAGGTGGACGGTCCCGGTTCTGCCACATGGCATGGATGGTGAGTTGGCCGCCGAGGAAGAGGCCGTAGATGACGACGGCGAAGACGTCGCGGACGACCCGGTAGGTCAGGTCGAAAGGAAGCGCCCACGGGAGCAGGTTCTGGCCCGGGGCCCACCAGTCGGGCAGCGGCGGACCGACCAGCATGCGGTCGGCTCGCCAGTTCAATTCGCTGTCGGCGAAGACCAGCCACCAGTGCGGCACCACGCCATAGATCCAGAACATCAGGAAGAACGACGCCGTGGCGCCCAACATGGCACCGCCCCAGGTCACGGGCTCACCGACGGGCCGGCGACGTGCGAATTCGAGCACCCCGGCGATCCCGAGACACCCCACGACCCACGACGAGGTGAAGGCGACGTTGAAGTACGGGGGGTCGGCGTCGCCCGTGATACCCACCCAGAGAGCGAGCACTCCGAAGAGCAGGACCGAGCTTCCGACCATGGCCCGGTTGAACTTCTTCGTCGCTAGGTCGATCGCCCGGATTTCAGCCACGCTGCTCCCTCTGCCTCGGCCAAGCGATGTTAGCCACGCATGCCGCTGGAACACACCCACGCACCGCTGCGCTCGTGAAAGTGCTCACAAGGAGTCTAGCCTGCCGTGGTGTTCGCGACCGTGGCCGCGGAGGGCGGCCGTACCGAGGCGAAGGGGGCCGACGCTAGGATTTGCTGGCGGCCGCCACCGCACACGGAGGACCAGTGACCGAAGTACCCGACTACCTGCTCGAGCGAGCGCGCCAACGTCGCTTGGAGTTGACCGGCGAAGCCGGTGCCTCGGCAGCTTCCCCGGCCGGAGGCGATGCGCCCATGGCGGCGGCTGCGAGCGTGGCCGGGTCGCCTGCTACACCCGCTCCGGCAGGGACAACGCTGCCCGCCGTGCCACCGGCACCACCACCTCCGCCACCGCCACCGCCCAAGCCCTGGGTGCAGGCGGCGCTGCGGCGTCAGAAGATCCCCTACTGGGTGATGCCCGTCCTGCTGTTCCTGCCCATCTGGGCCTTCATGTACATCGGCACCCTGGAGGATCCCACGCGGGCCGCCACCGGCATCCTGGCCGACGGTTCGGAGGTGTATGCCCAGCAGTGCGCCGTCTGCCACACCGCCTCGGGCGCCGGAGCCGGCAGCGGTCCCCAGTTGAACGACGGCGAGGTTCTGCTGACCTTCCCCGATGACCCCGAGAACGTGGGGCTGGCTCAGCACGTCACCTGGGTGGCGCTCGGCACCGACGGCACCGGCGAGGGGAACGCGTACGGCGCTGCGGAGCGCGGCCGGGTGGCAGGCTGGTTCGCCAACATGCCCGGCCACAAGGGCAAGCTGACCGCCACGGAAATCCTGGCGGCGGCGCTCTACGAGCGGACCGAGCACGGGGAGAGCGCCGTCGCAGCCACGCTGGCGCCGATCGTCGACGAAATGCTGGCCGCAGGCACGCTGCAACTCCCCGAGCAGTTCGACGAGAACGTGACCCCCACCGACGTGGCGCGGCTCCTGGCGCCGCTTTTGGCAGCCGGCGACGGAGCCTGACGATCGCCCGCCGCCACGATCTGGTCGTCGTCGGCGGCGGACCCGCCGGCGCGGCCACTGCCTACTGGGCGGCCCTGCAAGGTCTCGACGTGCTCGTGGTGGAGCGGAAGCGCTTTCCCCGAGACAAGACGTGCGGCGACGGGCTGACGCCCCGGGCGGTCAAGCAACTCGTCGACATGGGCCTCGGCGACGAGATTGAGTCGTACCACCGTGTCCGCGGCCTGCGGGCCGTGGCCCACGGCCACACCCGGGAACTCCCCTGGCCGGACCACGCCATCTTCCCCTCCCACGGCTACGTGGTGCGGCGCAGCACGCTGGACGCCGCGGTGCTGGACCACGCCCGCCGCGCCGGCGCCCTGGTGTGGTGCGGCGCCGAGGCCGTCGAGCCACTGCTCGCCGGCAGCCTCTGCCATGGCGCCCGCGTGGTGGACCGCGACTCGGGTAACTCCAGCGACGTGCTGGCCAGTTATGTGGTGGTGGCCGACGGCGCGAACTCCCGCTTCGGGCGGGCGCTCGGCTGCCGCCGCGAGCGCTCGTGGCCCCAGGGCATGGCGATCCGCACCTACTACGAGAGCCCGAACCACAGCGACCCCTGGATCGAGAGCGCCCTCGACGTGCGCGACCGCAACGGCGCCACCCTGCCGGGCTACGGCTGGATCTTCCCCCTCGGCGACGGCACCGTGAACGTCGGCATCGGCCTGCTCACGAGCTACCGCGACTGGCGCAACGTGAACACGAGCCACCTGATGACCGAATGGGCGTACGCCGCGCCTGAGCGGTGGGGGCTCGACCCCGAATCCCCCTTGGCGCCACCGGTGGGCGGGCGGCTGCCGATGGCGGGCTCCGTGAACCCCAAGGCCGGACCCAATTTCCTCATCGTCGGCGACGCCGGCGGGTCGGTGAACCCCTTCAACGGCGAGGGAATCGACTACGCCTACGAGACCGGACGCCTCGCCGCCGAACTGGTGACCGAAGCGGTGATCTGCGATGACGGCCTGGCGCTGGCCCGCTATCCCGAGCTGCTGGAGAGTACCTACGGCGCCTACTTCAAGGTGGCCCGCCTCTTCGCCTACGCCATCGGCCAGCCCCGCCTCATCAGCCGCCTCGTGCAGTTCGGGATGCAGTCCCAGACCCTCATGGAGTGGGCGCTGCGCATCATGGCGAACCTCATGCACGAGGACGAACCTCGCGCGGCCGAGCGCATCTACCAGGTGGCGGCCCGCGCCGCCTGGCTCTGGCCCGACTGAGCAGGGCCGTCCCCGCTCCGGCGTCGCCGGCCGGATGCCGTAGCAGACGCCGCGCCGTGCGGCGATCACTGTCCCGCTCGCCGTCGTGGGCGGGCTCCCGCCGTGTGCCCGGCGCTCGTTTGCGACCCCGAGGCGTGTGAGTATTACGTTTGCAGGTCTGTGCCCACGTGGTTGATCGAGGGGCAGTGCCCGATCAGCAGAGGAGCCCGCCATGACGTCACGACCTGGCTCGCCGAACGTGCCCGCCGCCGGCAGCAGCCCCCGCTGTAACAGCCGGCGCGGCGATCGTCGCCCTGCTCGCCGTCCTCGGCGGCGCCGTAGTCTCCACCGCTGCCGCCGCCCAGGAGGACAACACCGGCAGCGACAGCGCGGCCGTGCGCATCGTGGCGCGCAAACTCGAAAGCGGCCGCATCGAGTTCGGCCTCCAACAACGCCAAAGCGACAACACGTGGGGCAACCGACGGCTGCCCCGCGTCCGCTTCTTCCCCACCACCGCCACCGTCGACAATTGGCTCGCCAGCTCCGCGCTTGACCTGCCCGTCGGCGCGGTGCGCATCGTGGCGCGCAAACTCCAGAGCGGTCGCATCGAGTTCGGCCTCCAACAACGCCAGGCCGACGACTCCTGGGGCGACCGCCGGCTGCCCCGCGTCCGGTTCTTCCCCACCACCGCCGCCGCCGACCGCTGGCTCGCCAGCTCCGCCTTGACCCTCACAGCGCCTCAGACCGCCGGCCAATCCACCGCCCAACCCACCGGCCGGTACTCTGCCGTCACCGCCGGCTGGCATTCGTGCGGCCTGCGCACCAACGGCACCGTCACCTGCTGGGGCAGCAACGACGGGGAGGCGACCGCGCCCGACGGGCAATACTCCGCCGTCACCGCCGGCGACAACCGTTCGTGCGGGCTGCGCACCAACGGCACCATCACCTGCTGGGGCACGTGGGCCTTCCGCACGGCATAACGGTGGGCCCCGGCGCCCGCGGTGTCGCCGGGCGAACACTTCGGATCCGGCGGCGAACAGACGAGCAGAATCCGCTCCGCATCGGAGGTGTCGACACTCGTAACCAGACACGGGGCCTGACTCGCCAGCGAATCACGTCGCCGACGTCCCCGGGATGCGTGCTGCCGGAGCGCAAGCGGGCGACGACCGTCCCCAACCCGACGAACTGGCCAACCTCATCCACGAGGACGAACCTCGCGCCGCCGAGCGCATCTACCAGGTGGCCGCCCGCGCCGCCTGGCTCTGGCCCGACTGAGGGGCGGCGGGCTCGTCGAGTCGCAGCTCTCTGCCTGCTCCAGAGGTCTCGCTCGGGACGCAACCTTCGGCCGCGGCGGCGATCCGATCCGTCCGGCGCGGCCGAGAGTTGTCCCGTCGCTCGTCAGCCGTGCACGCTTGACGCACCTCATAAGTGTCGATATGACATTAGTCATGATGTTTTATCACCGTTCACCTGGGAGATCATCCAAGGGATTCGGGGAACAGGCCGTGCGGAGCGCCGCACTCCCCGGACCTCGCGCCGCGTCGGACTCGGCCACCTCGAAGCGCGTAGGATGAGGTCGTGAGCACCGCCGCCGCGCTCGCTGTCGCCTTGCCGGCCACGGGGCTGATCGTTGCGGTTGTGCTGGCCATGTGGCGCGGGCTCAGCGGGCGGATGGAAGAGCAGGGGAGTCGTCTCGACGAGCACGGCCGCCGGCTCGACTCGATTGATGCGCAGCAAGGGGAAATCCTGCGCGCCCTCGGCCGTGTGGAAGGCCGACTCGAGATGCCCCGCGAGTCCGCCGGCGCCGCCTGAAGCGCCGTCTGATCCACCTGCGGCCAGACGCCGCTGTGCCTCCGAGCAGTCCAAGGCACAGCGGCACGACGTCGGCATCGATCTGATGGGTGGGCTCCCGGAAGCCGGCTTCCGGGACTGCGGCGTCGGCGTCGTGTCATTACATCATGCTGTAGGAATCCGATATCATGCAGAGATGATTCGCACCCAAATCTCGCTCACGCAGGAACAGGCGGACCACCTGCGAGAACGATCCGCGGCCCTCGGACTGTCGCAGGCGGCGGTGATCCGCGAGGCACTCGACTCGTATTTCCGCAATGACGGGGCGCTGCTTCGAGCGCGGCGCGCCCGCGTTCCGGTGGGCGCCTATCGTTCCGGTCGGCGCTCGACCGCCGACCGCCACGACGAGGCTCTCGACGAGGCCTTCTCGGCGTGAGCACCGAGGTCTTCGTCGACACGTCCGCCCTCTATGCGGTGCTGGACGCCGACGACGAGCACCACGCGGAGGCCGCGGAGGGCTGGGAGAGCCTGCTGCAGCACATCGAGTCTGGGCGCCGATCGGGGATCACCCACTACGGCGTCGCGGTCGAAACCACCGCGTTGGTGCAACGGCGTCTGGGGATGGCAGCCGTACGCCACCTGCACGACGCACTTCTCGGCGTGCTGTCGGTCGTGACGGTGGACGAGATTCTCCACACGCACGCGCTGACGGCAATGCTGGCCGCGAACCGCCGGAACGTTTCGTTGGTGGACTGGACCTCGTTCGAGTTGATGCGCGCACGCGGCACGACCTGCGCCCTGGCCTTCGACGCTGACTTCACCGAGCGGGGCTTCACGCCCCCGGTCAACGGGTAGCCGAACTGCTTCTCGCGTCGACGGCGTGCGCAGGGGCTGAACTCGTGATGTCAGCCGGTTGGGAGTTCGGCGGCGGCTTCGGTGGCGGCGGTGATGGTGGCGGCGATGTCGGCGGCGCTGTGGGCCACGCTGACGAAGATGGCCTCGTAGGGGCCGGGGGCGAGCGCCACGCCTCGCCGCAGCATCGACTGGAAGAAGGGTGCGTACAGACCGCCGGCCACTGATGCGGCCGCCTCGTCGAAGTTCTGCGGCGACTCGCCGCCGAAGAACAGCCCGAGCAGTGAGCCGACGCGCGGCACCACCGCCGCCACCCCTGCGGCAGCGAACGCCCCCTCCAGCCCGGCGGCCAGCCGTATGGCGATCGCCTCGAGGCGCTCGTAGGCGGCGGCGTCGAGGGCCCCGAGCGTCGCCAGCCCTGCCGCGGTCGCCAGGGGATTGCCTGACAGCGTGCCGGCCTGGTACACGCCGCCAAGCGGCGCCAGGTGGCGCATGAGGTCGCGGCTGCCGCCGAAGGCACCCACCGGCAGGCCGCCGCCGATCACCTTGCCGAAGCACCACAGGTCGGGCCGTACGCCGTAGTACTCCGTGGCCCCGCCGCGGGCGAGGCGGAAGCCGGTGATCACCTCGTCGAAGACCAGCAGTGCCCCGGCCCGGTCGCACGCCGCCCGGAGTCCCTCCAGGAACCCCGGCTCCGGCGCCACCAGGCCCATGTTGGCGGCCACCGGTTCCACCAGCACTGCGGCGGTGGCGTCGTCGACGTCTGGCACCACGTTGTACGGCGCCACCACCGTGTCGGCCACCGCTCCCGGGGTCACCCCGTCGCAGCCGCTGAGGCCCTGGTTGGCCACGCCGCTGCCGCCGGCGGCCAGAAGCGCGTCGGAGTGGCCGTGGTAGCAGCCGGCGAACTTGATGATCTTGTTGCGCCCCGTGGCGCCGCGCGCCAGGCGCACCGCCGACATGGCGGCCTCGGTGCCGCTCGACACGAGGCGGAGCATCTCCAGCCCGGGCACCCGGGCGCACATCTCGACGGCGAGGCGCACCTCTCGCTCGGTCGGCGCGCCGTAGCTCGTGCCGTCGGCGGCGGCGGCGGCCAATGCCCGGACAACCGCAGGCGGGGCGTGGCCCAGGATGCCGGGTCCGTAGCTCTGGACGTAGTCGATGTAGCGGGTGCCCTCGACGTCCCAGACGTGGGCGCCCTGCGCCCTCGCCACGAAATAGGGCGTACCGCCGACGGAGCCGAACGCCCGCACGGGCGAGTTCACCCCGCCGGGGAGCACCTCGCAGGCCCGCTCGAACAACTCGGCGTTGGTAACCGCGGCGTCGCCATTGCCGCCTTCCTGGCGCTCAGCCACCCAGCGCCTCGGCCATCTCGGCGGCGAAGTAGGTGAGGACGAAGTCGGCGCCGGCCCGCTTGACGGCGGTCAGTTGCTCGAGCGCCACCGCCGGGCCGTCGATCCAGCCCCGCTGATGGGCGGCGGCAATCATG
This sequence comes from Acidimicrobiales bacterium, assembly GCA_963668565.2. Taxonomy (GTDB): domain Bacteria; phylum Actinomycetota; class Acidimicrobiia; order Acidimicrobiales; family CATQHL01; genus VXNF01. The sequence continues at coordinate 1,004,420 of CAXXMX010000010.1, read as the reverse complement.
GCGTACTCGCCGGAAACGTGGTAGGCGCCGAGCGGCACGCTCACCGCGGCGCGTGTGCGGGCGATGACGTCCAGGTAGGTGACCGCCGGCTTCACCATGACCATGTCGGCCCCCTCGGCGATGTCGGCGTGCACTTCGGTCAGGGCCTCGCGGGCGTTGCGCCAGTCCTGCTGGTAGCCCTTGCGGTCGCCGCTGCGGATCGTCACGTCCACGGCGTCCCGGAACGGCCCGTAGAGCGCCGACGCGTACTTGGCGGCATAGGCCAGGATCGCCACGGTCTCGTGTCCCGAGTCGTCGAGGGCGCTGCGGATCGCCGCCACCTGGCCGTCCATCATCCCGCTGGGCGCGCAGACATGGGCGCCGGCAGTGGCCTGGGCCACGGCGGCCCGCTGGTAGATGGCGAGCGTGGCGTCGTTGTCCACCGACCCGTCGGCGTCGAGGATGCCGCAATGCCCGTGGTCGGTGTACTCGTCGACGCACAGGTCGGCCATCAGCACGACGTCGTCACCCACCTCATCGCGTAACTCCCTCAGCGCCACCTGGACGATGCCGTCGGGGTTCCACGCCTCGGAGCCCTCGGCGTCCTTGTGGACCGGCACGCCGAAGAGAATCGCCGCCGGCACGCCCAGGTCACGAAGGCGGCGGACCTCCGCTCGCAGCGAAGCGACCGTGTGCTGGACGACGCCCGGGAGCGACAGCACGGGCTGCGGCTCATCGATGCCCTCGCGGACGAACAGCGGCGCCACCAGGTCATCGATGCCCAACACAGTTTCGGCCACGAGTCGTCGAAGCGCCGCGGTGCGGCGGAGACGCCGGGGACGCTGGGTGGGAAAGGCCACGGCGGGAGTCTACGAACGGCTACGGCCGGTGCCCGACGGCGCTAGGCGTCGCCGGCGGCAGCGGCGTGGCTCGCGAGCGCCGCCACGACTCCCGCGACGGTGTGCTCGGCGGCCTCCACATGCACGGGCAGACCACGACGGCGTGCGGCCGCGGCGGTCACGGGTCCGATTGCGGCGACCGTCTGTGGCACCGGGAGAGGCTCGGGCTGATCGCAGAACGAGTCGACGACCGAAGGGGAGGTGAAGATCACGGTGTCGCAGGTGGCGGCCACGGCGCGCTCGGTGGCCGCCAGCGTTCGGGGTTGCGCCCGGTACGCGGCGACGACGTCGACGGACCAGCCCATGGCTCGCAGCCCGTCGGGCAGTACGTCGCGGGCGACAGCCGCCCGAACCACGAGCACCCGGCCCTCGACGTCGCCGTCTCCCGGCGGGGGGAAGGCATCCAGCAGCCCCTCCGCCACATACCGATCGGGCACCAGAGCGACCGGCACCCCGGCCGCGGCGAGCGCGCCGGCCGTCGCGGGTCCGATGACGGCCACCCGCAGCCTCGACGGCAGACGCCGGTCTCCGAGTGCCTCAACAAGGCGCTCCGCACCGTTCGCCGAGGTGAGCACCAGCCAGTCGTAGGTGGCCAGGTGTTGCACTGCACCCCTCAACGCGGCCCCCCCATCGGTGGGCGGCGTCAGCTCGATGAGTGGCACGAGCACCGGTTCGGCTCCCGCGGCACGCAGGACCGCTGCACTTGCGACACCCTGAGCGGCGGGTCGCACGACAAGAACTCGCCGCCCGGCCAGGGACCGTCCCTCAGGCACCGCGGGGAGGCTCCCATGCTCTGATCGACTCGTCTGCGGGCAGCGCGGCGCGGGCCATGAGGGTCTCGGCCAGCTGCCTGCCGGCGCGCGCGCCGTCATCACCGCTGATCGCGGCACGGTGCAGCGGACCGCCCGCCGCAGACGCCAGCACGCCGGTCACGTGCACTGAACCGCCGACGAGACGTGCGTGTGCGCCGGCGGGCACGGTGCAATCACCCCCCAGGGCGGCCAGGAAGGCCCGCTCGGCATCCACGCAGCGGCGCGTGCGGGGATCCTCGATCTCCGCCAGCAGGTCGCGCAGTTCGGTGTCGCCGGCCCGGCACTCCACCGCAAGAGCCCCCTGGCCAACCTGCGGCACCATCAGACCGATCGGCAGAGCCTCCAGCACGGGCGGCCGCCGGCCGAGGCGCTCGAGCGCCACCAGCGCCACCACGATCGCATCGAAAGCCGCCGCCTTGGCCAGTCGCGTGTCGATGTTGCCGCGCAGGTCGGCGAAGCGAAAGTCGGGGCGCCGATCCGCTAGCTGGACGCGCCGTCGCGCTGAGCCGGTTGCAACCACGGCACCTGCCCGAAGATCCTCCAGTCGCGTCCCGACGAGGGCGTCACGCACCTCACCACGGCGCGGCACCGCCGCGATGCAAAGGCCGTCGGGGGTAACCGACGGCAGATCCTTCGCCGAGTGGACCGCCATGTCGGCGCGACCATCGAGGACCGCAGCCTGCAGGGCGCGGACGAAAACGCCCTTCCCGCCGATGTCGGCAAGCGAGGCCTCAGCGAGGCGATCCCCCCGTGTCTGGATCGGCACGGCATCGGTAACCAAGCCGGGGTGTGCCTCCGCCAGCAGGTCGCCAACCGCCGAGGTCTGCCAGAGCGCCAAGGGGCTGGAACGGGTGGCGGCGCGCAGCCTGCGCGGCGCACCGGGAATCGTGCGGCCGGAGACGGCGCCCTCAGATGCTGAAGAGCTCGCGGAGAGCACCAGCCAGTTGGTCGCTCCCACCGTCGGGGGCGGCTTCCTTCAGGCGGACGGTGGGCTCGTGCAACACCTTGTTGACGATGCCGTGCACCAGCGCCTCCACCGTCCGGCGCTGCTCGGGGTCGAGCGAGGCGAGCCGGGAGTCGAACCGTTCGAACTCGGCCTGGGAGATGTCGCAGATCCGGCGCCGGAACTCCCCGATGAGCGGCGCCACCTCGCGCCCGGCGGCCCCCATGCCGTGGCGCTCGGTCTCGACGCTCACGATTCCCCAAGCCTTGCGGGTCTCCGCCTCGCTATGGCCAGCATTGGCGACGGCGAAGGCCCGCACGTCGGACATGTCGCACAGTGTCAGGCCATCGATCGCCGCGGCCGACGGATCCACGTCGCGGGGAACGGCGATGTCGACGACGAGCAACTCCCGCCCGCCACGTTCTGCCATCACCTTGTCCAACTCATCGAAGTCCATGACCAGCGAGGTGGCCGCTGTCGACGTGAACAGCACGTCGGCATCGACGAGTTCGGCCGCCAACTCGTCGAGGTGGACGGCACGAGCGCCCAGCGTGAGCGCCAGATCCTGCGCGCGCTGCCACGACCGGCTGGCCAGAACCAGCTGCGCGCCCCGCACCGGCGCGATGGCCTTCGCCATACCGCCGCCCATCTCACCCGCACCCAGCACCGCGATGCGCCGCCGAGTGAAACCACCGAGGCGGTTCGAGGCCAGCGCCACCGCCGCCTCGGAGACCGACGTCAGCTCCCGCCCCAGGCGCGTCTCGGCCCGGACCCGCCGGCCGACCCCGAGGGCCTGCCGGAAAAGCGTGTTGAGGTTGCCCGACGCGGTGCCGGCCGCCTCTGCGGTCTGCCAGGCCCGCCTGACCTGGCCCTGGATCTCCGCCTCGCCGAGAACCACCGAGTCCAACCCACTGACCACGGCGTACAGGTGACGAACGGCGTCGATGCCGTAGAGCGAGTAGACCGACCCCGCCAACTCCGAGGACGCCATCGAGGCCTGCCCTGCGAGGTGGTCGAAGATGTTCTCGTACGCCGAGTGAAACTCCTCCGCCCAGGCGTACACCTCCAGCCGGTTACACGTCGACAGCACGACCGCTTCGTCGACGTGCGGCAGATCCCCCAGCCGGGCGAGCGTCTTCGGGAGATGAGCGTGCTGTGCGCTGAGGCGTTCCAGCAACTCCAGCGGTGCGGAGCGGTGGTTCAGCCCGATGGCAAGGACAGACACGCGCTCAATCTACCGACCGGGGCTCGATACCCGCCCGGGGACCGGTGGCGGCTCCAGCAGCTCACCAGGACCGGCGGGAACATGGCGGCGCTGGTAGAAGCTGAGCACCTGCAGTTCGACCGCCAGGTCCACGTTGCGGAGGCTGACGCCCGCAGTGGTGGACACGACGACGGGGGCGAAGTTCAGGATCGAGCCGATGCCTGCGGCCACCATGCGGTCGACCACATGCTGCGCGGCGGAGGCGGGCGTGGCCACGATCCCGATGGCGATCCGGCTCTCGACCGCGATCGCCTCCAACTCGTCGAGGTGCCGGACCGGTACCCCCGCGAGCATCCGGCCGATCTTCGCCGGGTCGGTGTCGACGAGCGCCCGCACGGGGAACCCTCTCTCCACAAAACCGCCGTAGTTGGCCAGCGCGGAGCCCAGATTGCCGAGACCCGCAATGAGGACAGGCCAGTCATGGGTGAGCCCCAGTTCCCGGCTCACCTCGTAGAGCAGATGCTCGACGTTGTAGCCGACACCACGGATGCCGAACGAGCCGAGGTAGGAGAGATCCTTGCGAACCTTGGCGGCGTTGACGCCCGCCAGGGTCGCCAGGCGAGTCGAGGACACCGTCGTCACCCGTGTGGACAGCAACTCCAGCAGGACGCGCCGGTAGATCGGCAGGCGTGCCACAGCGGCGGCCGGGATCGAGTTGTAGCCCTCAACCGCCGGGCCGCCCGCGCGCATGAAGTGAGGCTAGTGAGAATTCTCTAATTCACAAAGTGGGTTGGCCAGGCCTCCCGTGCCCGTCAGGCTGCCGCGGCAGGCCCTGGATGTGCCGGGGACCGATCACCCGGAGGCCGCCCCCGCAGTGGCCCCGGCATTCAGCGCGCCAGGAAGAAGAGTTGTAGAACGCCGGCCACCAGCACGGCGATCAGGAGAACGGCGATCACGATGCTGGTGCCGTATCTCATCGCCTGCCTCCTGTGCGGCCGCCGAGGCGCACCGTCACGGTAGCGCCACCGCCCGCCTCGCCCTCGGTGCTGCCGCCGGCGGAATCGCCCTGCTCAGGGCGGCTGAGGGTGACCGCCGAGCCCGGCCCGACGGAGAGTTCGGCCGCGCAGTCACGCCGATCCTGTGCGAGCGAGACAAGCCCGTAGGAGTCCACCACCAAGCCGATCTCGCCGGGCCCGATAGCGGCGTACGTTGCGGCACGGCGCACCGTTCGCCGGACACCTGCGGTCCGCAGCGCCATCGAGTCACCCAGAGGCGCCAGATCGTCGGGATCCACGTTCAGTTGCACGTTGCCGTAGTGGTCCACCCACAGGACCTCCGCCTCGACCCTGTCCGGATGCACTGCGGCGGTGGGGACGATGCCCGGCACCAGACTGGCGGGGTCCACGAGCGGTCCCAGTTCCGTCAGCGGCACGCCGGCGGCGAGGTGGCCGGCAGCCGGTCCGAACACGTCTCGACCGTCGAAGGTGCAGGCGTCGCCGGCGAGGCGGTATCGCTCGTTACGCAACTCCACCGCACGCGTGGCGCCGCCCACGAGGCCCACCGCGGGCGCCAGCAAGCCGTTGTCGGGGCCCACGAGGACCGACGAACCCCCACCCACCTCCACGGCGATGGGTCGACGGTCAGTGCCCACGGTGGGGTCCACCACGGCGAGCACGACCCCGGGATTCAGATACTGCGCAGCCCGCGCCAAGGTGAGTCCGCCGCCGCGGATGTCGTACCGGTCTACCGCGTGGGTGATGTCGACAATCCGGACGTCGGGTGCGATCGAGAGGACGACCGATTTGACGACGCCGACGAACTCGTCGGTCAGCCCATAGTCGGTGAGGAAGGAGACCGTGCCGTAGCGCAGGGCTTCAGACAGCCTGGGTGTACTGGCTCGCCAGGTAGCGGTCCACGTCGGCCTCGTCAAGCCGGTACGACTTGCCGAACCGGACGGCGGGAAGATCACCGGCTTTGATGAGGCGATACACCGTCATCGTCGAGACGCGCATCAACTCCGCCACCTCTGCCACGGTCATGAACCGGGGCCTGTTTTGTACGCTGTCCATTGCTCCCCCTACTCCGCGGATCACACAGTACGCAGGCCGAACACGCCGAACAAATCGCCCGCACGCCACAGTGACCACATCGCCATCGGGATCCCCGGGCGGGGGTAGTTCAGGAGGAGCCCAACTCCACGGAGCGTCGAGTGGCCGCAGCCACGGCCGCAGCGAAGGCGGCGCGGACACCAGCCTGCTCGAGAACCCGCAACCCCTCCGCCGTGGTGCCGCCCGGCGAGGTGACGTCCGCTCGCAACTCGGCGGGCGGCCGGTCGGCCCGAACGAGCAGTTCGCCCGCGCCGCGGATTGTCTCGCGCACCAGGGTGTCCGCCACGTCCGGCGCCAGACCCTGCGCCACTCCTGCGGCGATGAGGGCCTCTGCCACGAGGAAGACGTAGGCCGGGCCGGAGCCGGACAACCCCGTCACAGCGTCAAGATGCTGCTCGGAGGTGACCTCCACCGCGCCGACGCTGCTCAGCAATTCGGTCGCCCAGGCCACGTCGTCGGCCACCGCCGAGACGCCGGGAGCCACCGCCGAGACGCCGGCGCCCACGAGTGCGGGCATGTTGGGCATGGCGCGAACCACCCGGGTCCCTGCTCCGAGCATGCGCTCCAGGGACGCCGTCGTGACTCCGGCGGCAATCGACAGGACCCGCGGCACGCCGAGGCCGCGCAGCGCTCCGACGGCTGCCTCGATGTCGTTGGGTTTCACGGCCAGGACGGCGTCGACGCCCGGTTGCGCGACGTCAGTCACCAGCGTCTCGGGATAGCGGCGGGCCAATTCCGCACGGCGCTCAGCAAAGGTCTCCACCACCGCCAGTTCCGCCGGCTGCGCCCACGCCTCTGCGCAGAGCCCTCCGAGGAGTGCCTCACCCATCTTGCCGCCGCCGATGAACTGCAGTCGGACGCCCACGTCCGCACCCTAGCCCGGCCTCTGGGCCTTCTTGGCCCCAGAGGGGCACCCAACCGGCCGCTTCCCCGATTGAGCCGGCCTGGGCACCCCTACTGGTGGCTGACATGGAAAGATACTGAAAGCTCACAGTCTTGTCAAGAAGTCTGATGATATTTCCTTACTTCTACACCCAGAAGTCACGGAGATGCCTGCCTTTCCGGGAACGCCCCCGGGGTGCCCCGGTCGGCGCTCTGGTCAGCCGCGGAACCGGGAGGCGTAGCCGATGCGCATCGCCGGGCGAAAGTACTGCTCGGTGGCCTCGTAGAGAGTGCCCACGATGCGGTCGAGCTCGTCGTCGTCGACGTCAGTGACGCCGGTCTCGCCCACCAGGAAGACGGCGTCCTCCGCTCCGATGGCGAAGCGAGCGCCGCGCAACCTGAGGTTGCGCCGCAAGCAGTACTCGTACAGCCGGGCGTGGTTCTCCTCCGGAGCAGGAACGAAGTAGGTCTCGAAGTGCAGCGAGCGCTGCTGGAGCGTCAGCCATATCGAGAAGACGGCCTTCTCCTCGCCGAGGAGGCGGATGTACCAGCGTCGCAGGGGTGCTTCGGCGCGCTCGACGGAGGCCACGGAGTTGTCCCCGGCCAGTTGCCGGGCCGCCCACACATCGATCCGTCGCTCAATCTCGTCGAGTTCGGCAGGCGTCGCCGGCCGGGGGCTCATCAGGCAACGCACTCCACGAGCCGGCGCTGCCGCAGGCGGCCGAAGCAACCGGACAGCAACTCGGCGGTCGCCTCCCACGAGTAGTCCCTGGCGCGGGCGGTCGCCTCCAGTGCCATTGCCGCGGCCGTCAGTGGATCCTCCAGGATCTCCTCGGTGCGACGCGCCCACGTCTGCCGGTCGCGGTCTCTCACGAGGTATCCCGTGCGCCCGTGTCGCACGAGCGCCCTGAGCCCTCCCACCTCCGCCGCCACCACCGGGGCGCCGCAGGCGGCCGCCTCCAGCGCCACCAGCCCGAACGACTCGCTCCGGCTCGGCACGAGTACCACGTCCGCCGCCCGGTAGTAGGTGGCCAGACGGTGATGCGGCTGGGGGGCCACGAACCGCACGCGGTCACCGAGCCCCGCGGCGGCCACCAGACGGCGGACTCGCGCCAGTTCGGCCCGGCCGTGCTGCCCGCTCGGCCCCCCGACGACGAGCAGTTGGGCGCGCCCCACGTGGGGACCGAGAGCACCCAAGGTCTCCACCGCCAGATCGAGGCCCTTCAGCGGCTGCACACGCCCCACGAACAGCAACACCGGCTCAGGGCCCAGGCCCAGGGCCGCCCGGGCGCCCTCGGGATCGCCGGGCGAGAACAAGGCGTGCTCGACGCCCGGCGCGACGATCTCGACCCGGTCGGCCGGCGCGCCGTACAGGCGCACGAGTTGCTCGGCCTCCGTCGGTCCTGCGGCGCAGATCACGTCCGAGCAGGCCACCACCTCCTCCTCGGCACGGGCGCGCCCTGGTGACTCCACCTCGCCCAGAGCTTCCTTGACCCTCGCCAGGGTGTGGAACGTTGTCACGAGGGGCCGATCGATGGCGTGTTTGATGCGGTGGCCGGCAACGCCGGACAGCCAGTAGTGCGCATGGATCGCATCGACGCCCCCGGTCCGGCGGATATCTGCGAGAACCCCCTCGGTGAAGGCGTCCAGGGTGCCCCCTAGCGCCTCCTTCGGCAGATCGGGAGGGCCCGCGGGGATGTGCACAACCCGCACGCCCGGCTCCACGTGAACCTCGGCGGGCAGGTCGCTCCGGAACCGGCGGACGTACACCGAGCACTCGAGTTGGCGATGGGCGAGCGCCGCGGTGAGCTCGCGCACGTAGACGTTCATCCCGCCGCTGTCGCCGGAACCCGGCTGGACCAGCGGGGACGTGTGCATCGAAATGACCGCCAAGCGGCCGGTGCCGCCGGCACCGCCGGAGACCGGCGGCAACGCGGCGATCTCGTCGTCGGCCCCCACCGGGTCGGATCGCTCCGCGGGCTCCCCATTCCGCCAGATCCGGCACGCCTGCAACTGCTCCTCGAACGCCGGCCCGAACCGCACCGAAGCGGCGGCGAGCACATCGCCCACCGTGGCGCCCTCAATGGTTGCGGTGGCGACGCCGGCGGCTTGGCGCACGGAAGCGAAGAGGCGCAGAGTCGGCATGCTATGAGCGTAGAAGTCGCCGCCGCCTGTGGCACCGCCGGAGCAGCCGGCTCGCCGGTATCGTCGCCAGTCGTGACCCGACTCCTGCTCCTGCGACACGCGGAGAGCGAATGGAACGCCCAGGGGCGCTGGCAGGGCCAGGCCGACACGCCGCTCACCGAGCGCGGCCGGCGTCACGCGGTCGAAGCCGGCCCGCTGCTGGCGACTTTCGAGATGCTCGTGAGTTCGGACCTGCAGCGCGCCCGCCAGTCCGCCGAGATCATCGCCGCAGGTGCCGGTATCGAGACGATCTCCACCGAGCCGCGCCTTCGCGAGCGGTACGCGGGACCGTGGCAGGGACTGACCCTCGACGAGATAGAGCGGGACTGGTCGGGCTACCTGGGCAGCGGCCGCCGCCCCGACGACTACGAGACGGACGAGCGCATGGCCCCTCGCGTGGATGGCGCCTTGCGTGACCTGGCAGTGCAGGCAGACCGCCAGGGCAACCCGGAGGTACTGGTCATCACCCACGGCGGGGTGATCCACAACCTCACCGTACGGGCCGGCCTGACGATGGCTCGCATGCCGAACCTCTCCGGGCGGTGGGTAACCGTCACCGACGGTGCGGTGACCGTCGGTGAAACGGTCACCGTCGGCGACGCCGAGAAGCACAGTTCGGAGGCGGTCGAGGCAGTCCGCGGAGCCGCGGCACCCTAACAAGACCGTCACGGTGGCCCCGGGGGACCGGCGGCGGCGTGCCGATCGCGTTGGCGGAGTGCTTCCAACTGCGATAATCGAGACGCCCCCGTGGCCAAGTCAGGCAAGGCAGCGGACTTTTAATCCGCGGACCGTGGGTTCGAATCCCACCGGGGGCACCCGTGCCTTACCTCCTCTTCGAGGTGCGTGTGGCGCTCGGTGGTGCCTCGTAGTCTGGAACCATGACACCTCTCCGGGGACGCCGCCGCCGACGGCGGGCGCGACGGCCTGGCGAGCGCCGATGCCTATTCACGCTGGGTGTCGGCGCCCTGGCCGCTCTGGCGGTTCTCATCGGCGCCTGCACGATCAGTTCGGAGTCCCCGGACGCCGCATCGCTGAACGGTCGGTCCGGACCCTCGAGCGGGACGACGACATACTCGACGACCGGCGGCGGGGCTGCAACCCCGGTCGAGTCGAACGGTCAAGCGCAGCAGGCCGGCGACGGTGACGCGGCGACGGGCGGCACGGCCGGCGACAGCCCGGGTGCGGCAGACTCCGCGACAACCCTCGACGATGGCGCTGGCGCCGGTCCTGACGTAGCCGGAACCAGCGGCGAGAGCGAGCGCGAGCAGGCGGCGGAGGTAGGTGGCGGAGCCGGCAGCACGGCCGGCGAGCCCACCGGTGCCGGAACCGAGACTGCCGGCGACACCGCTGCGGTACCCCCCGACACCGGCGCCGCTGCCGAGACCGCCGACGGGGCCCCCACAGCGGACACCGCACCGGCACCGGACCCCACGGGTACGCCGACCGGCACCGAGTCAGCCTTCGATGAGCGCTCGAAGGTCTCGACGGTGGGCATCGGCTCGGTCTACTTCGGCATGTCACCGGAGGAGGCGGCCGAGCGGGTCGGCACCTCCTGGTCAGGGATACCCACCGGCGGGGCGGACTGCTACGTGGTCACACCGACCAGCGGGCCCCCCGGCGTGGCGCTGTGGGTCTATCACGGGACCATGGAACGGGTGGACATCGACACCACCCTGCTGCGCACGCAGTCCGGCTTGGGCGTGGGGACGCACGTCGGTGAGCTCCAGTCGCGCCTCGGGGAGAAGCTCGTCGTCGAGGATCACCCCTTCCTCGCCGGGTGGACGCTGGCTACGTTCGTCCCGACCGATCCGAACGACGCCGCTTTCCGCATCGCCTTCGACATCTCCGGCGGCGAGGTCATCCGCTTCCGAGCCGGACGGACGGAGATCGTGGCGCTCGAGTCCTGTGCGTAGAGACCCGCGCACTGCAGCGCCACCCGACCGCGTCAGCCTGAGCCTGCCGGCGTCGCGTACGTCGGTGACACTGGCTGAGACCGCGGCCCGCGGGCTCCTGCAACACCGCAACGGCACCACCGTGGCGGCCAAGCAGCTCGCGTCGGTCAGCGCAGAACTCGTCGAGGCCGGTCTCCCCCGTTCCCGCCCGCAGGACCGGCTCTGGATCCACTACGACGTCACACCGGCGGAGATCGTGGTGACCGTGGAAGTCCGGCGCCGCGGTCGGTGGCAATCCAGGACCCTGTTCCGGCAGAGCCTCGCCATGACCGCCGCCGGCGTCACCGGTCACCCCACGTCGGGCGGGCAAGCACAGAGGGGCAGAACGCCACTCGCGAGGTAACTGGACGGCGAGGCTCGATCCCGCCGGAGCGCGGACCTCAGCGTCCGGTCGAGCCGAATCCTCCGCTTCCCCTCTCCGACGGCGGTAGCACACCAACCTCGACGAGCACGGCGGTCGCCACCGGCTGGATCACCAATTGGGCGATCCGCTCGCCGCGGCGCACGATGAACGGCTCGCGGGGATCGGTGTTAACGAGCAGAACCTTCAACTCGCCACGATAGCCGCTGTCGATGAGACCCGGCGTGTTGAGGCAGGTCACGCCGTGGTCCCGCGCCAGACCGCTCCGCGGCTGCACGAACCCTGCGTATCCCTCGGGGATGGCGATCGCCAAGCCTGTGCCCACGAGAGCCCGCCCGCCGCCGGCGGGCAGCTTCACGTCCTCGGCAGCCCGCAGATCCAGCCCGGCGTCCCCGGGACGGGCATAGGCGGGGAGCGGCAGGTCGGAGTCGAGGCGCTGCACAGAGACAGTGACCCGCATGCCCTCGAGGCGTTGCAGGGGCGCTGTGGCAGCCATGGCGGGACTCTAAGACAGCCGTGCGACACATGATGCGGGATCGCCGAGTTCTGGCGGGATCCAGAGGATGCTCCGATTTGTTCCCCAGGGCTGTCCCCAACTTGATCCCACCGCGCCCCGTCAGGAGCACCTCTTCAACACCCCGGAGAGCAACGACGATTCCATCGCCGACCGGCGACGTCGCTAGCATCCGGCTCGTGCTTGTGTGGATCGACCTTGAGATGACCGGCCTCGACGCTGACCGCGATCACGTTCTGGAGATCGCCACGATCATCACCGATGACGATCTCAATGTCGTCGGCGACAGCCTCCAGTTGGTGATCGACCAGCCGCCGGAGGTCCTGAGCCTGATGGGTGACGTGGTCAGCAAGATGCACCACGAGAGCGGGCTGACAGCCGAGGTGCGCCTGTCGACGCTGAGCCTCGAGGACGCGCAGCGTCAGACCCTCGACTTCATCCGCCGGCACGTCCCCGACGCAGGCAGGGTTCCGCTCTGCGGGAATTCCATCGGCATGGACCGGCGCTTCCTGAACCGGTGGCTGCCCGAGATCGAGCACCACCTCCACTACCACGTGATCGACGTGACCTCCATCAAGGAACTGGCCGTGCGCTGGTACCCATCCCTCGCCGGGAAGCGGCCCCGGAAGAAGAAGGGGCACCGTGCTCTCGACGACATCCTCGAGAGCATCGACGAACTGAAGTACTGGCGGAGCACCGTGTTCGCGCCCGCCGCCACGGAGACCGCCGACGGCCGTTCGAGCCACCGGGGACAGCGATAGGTTGACCCGGTGACAGGACAGCCACCGGCCGACCCACCCCCAACCAGACCGCCTCGCCAGGAACGGGAACCGGCCCGCGCCGAACTCACCGAGATGGCCCCGGGCGTGCTGCGCTCGCAGCTTCCGGTGAACCTGCCGGGGATCGGCCACGTCAACTGTTACCTGCTGACCGACGAGCGCGGCGTCGCCGTGGTGGATCCCGGTCTGCCGAGTCCAGCGTCCTTCGCGGCGCTCGAGCAGCGCCTTCGCTCCGCCGGGTACGCCGTCGACGACGTACACACGGCCATCATCACGCACTCGCACTTCGATCACTTCGGCGGGGCCGAGCGACTGCGGATCCTGGCCGGAGCGGAGATTCTGACCCACGAGACGTTCCGGCCGGTCTGGGAGTCGACGGAGGTCGCCGAACCGGCCGAACTCCCGACCGCGGAGGAGGACGCCGCTGACGAGAGCCGTCCTCCCTGGTTCACGCTGCAGAGCAACCCCTGGGGCACCGAACGGGAACCGCTGCCGGAGAAGGAGTGGCACACCTGGCAGGAGATCGCCCGGGACGATCCACGCTGGTTCGCCACACCCCGCCCCACACGCACCGTGGCGGACGCGCAGGTCGTACGTCTCGCACGCCGTGAATGGCTCTGCCTCCATACCCCCGGCCACACCGAGGACCACCTCTGCCTGTTCGACCCGGAGTACGGACTGATGCTCTCCGGCGACCACGTCCTGCCGACCATCACGCCGCACATCAGCGGGCTCACCCCATACCCCGATCCGCTCGCCCGCTTCTTCGAGTCCCTGGAGCGCATGTACGACATCGAGGGAGTCACGAAGGTGCTGCCGGCGCACGGGCATCCGTTCGACGACCTCGGCGGCCGGGCCAAGGCCATCAGGCGGCACCACGAGCACCGGCTCAACATCATCCGCAACGCCGCGGAGGAACTGCGCACAGCCACGGTCCCGCAGTACATGCAGCGGCTCTTCTCCGAGCGGTCGTGGGGAAACATGGCCGAGAGCGAGACGTTCGCCCACCTCGAACACCTCCGCGTCCTCGGCGAGCTGGCCGCAACGCGGCGCGACGGTCAGACCGTCTTCTCCCCTGCCTGAAACCTTGGGATCCGCCGGCAGGGCTCGCCATCTCCTCCGATCGCTGGCCGCGGCGGTGGTCGTGGCGCTCTTGGTGGGAGCGGGCTGCGGTGGCGCCGTCGACGCGCCGACCACCTCCGGTGGGGCCACATCGGCCACCTCCGAAAGCACGACGACCACCGCCGGCGATGAAACACCGTCGGCGGCCCCGCTGGCAGCACCGACGACCGAGGCTGTGCAGGAACCACCGGACACCGCCACCACGGAGGCCGCCGCCCCTACTCCCGATTCCGGCAGCGACGCTGACGATGACCGCCGGCAGGTCCCCGACGTGCGCTTCCACTACTTCGATGGGTCGGAGGGTTCTCCGGCCGACTTCGCCGGCACGCCCACGGTGATCAACTTCTGGGCGTCCTGGTGCCCGCCCTGCATCGTCGAGATGCCGGCTTTCGAGGCCGTGCATCGGGAACTCAGCCCCCACGTGGCGTTCCTCGGGATCAACGTGGGCGACGAGCCAGGAGCCGCCCGCGAGCTGGCCACACGAACCGGCGTGACCTACCCGCTCGCGCAGGATCCCGACTCGGCGATCTTCCAAACATTCGGCGGTATCGGCATGCCAACCACCGTCTTCGTCGACGCAGAGGGCATGATTGTGTCGATGATCAGCTCACGCCTCCGGGCGCAGGATCTGCGAGCGCTCATCGCCGAGCACCTGGGGGTGTGACCATTGGGCAGGAACTTGTGAGCACTCGGCCATGAACACCGTCAGCCTTGCAACGCTGGCGGGCCTCGCCCTCTCGGCCGGGTTCATCTCGGCGTTCAACCCGTGCGGCTTCGCCATGATGCCTGCCTACCTCTCGTACTTCCTGGGCGTTGAGGGCAACAAGCGGCTGGGGCCGGCGCAGAGCATCTTCCGGGGGCTCGGCGTGGGGTTGACTCTTTCTGCCGGCTTCATGACGGTGTTCGCCGCCATCGGCGCCCTCGCCTCGACGGTGCTGAGCCGCAGCGCCATCGAGAGCCGCGTGGCCTGGGTGACCTTCGTGCTGGGGATCGTCATGGGCATCCTCGGCGTGGCGATGCTCTGGGGCTTCGAACCCAAGATCCGGCTGCCGAGGCTGCAGCGCGGCGGGGAGAGCCGCCGCCTTTCCTCCATCTTCCTGTTCGGGATGTCCTACGCCATCGTCTCGCTGGGATGCACCATGCCGGTGTTCTTCGGGACGGTGGTCAGCGCGTTCTCCAGCCGCAACTTCTTCGACGGGCTGCTGGTGTTCATTGCCTACGGCGCCGGCCTGTGCGCCGTGATCATGGTCCTGACACTGGCGATGGCGGTCGCCCGAACCGAGGTCCTCGCCAAGATGCGCCGCATCCTGCCGCACGTCAACCGCATCTCCGGGGGCTTCCTGGTGGTCGTCGGCGCCTTCCTGTCCCTCTACGGCTGGTGGGAGGTGCAGGTGTTACGCGGCAACCTCACCGGCAACGTCCTCGTGGACCTCTCCCTGGACGCACAGGGCGCGCTTAGTTCGTGGGCCGCCTCGGCCGAGCCGTCACGCCTGGCGGTGGCAGCGGGCTATCTCGTGGTGGGGACCGTGCTGGCGGCGTTGCGCCCCAGCATGCAGCCGCGCAACGCCCGCATCACCATGGCGGCGTTCGGGGTGCTCTGGCTGGCCGTCGAGGGCGCCTACTACCGGTTCGACCTCTTCGTGCTGCCCATCGTGCGCACGATCGCCGACATCCCCGAGCGCGTCGCCAACTGGTCCGATCCGCTGCGCTGGGCCGTTCTGTTCGAACTCGTCGCTGCGGTCGCCGTCGGCGGGCTGGTCTGGCTCCGGCTGCGGCGGCGGCTACGAGCCTCGCCCGACCCGAGCACCTGAGGGTTGTTCAGCCGGCGTCAGCCCGCAGTGGTATCCCGCCGCAGCACGCACCACGTTGCCCAGAGCGCCTCGCTGGCGACGCCATACCACTGCCCCGGCAGCGACGCCGCGACTTCGGCGGCCGGAAGGTGTATGGGTGTGCGCACCCCGAGGGTGTTGAACCAGAGGACGGCGCCGTCGGGTCGCAGCACGCGGTCGACCTCGGAGGGGAACAGCAGCATGTTGATCAGCGCCACGACGTCCACCGAGTCGTCGGCAAGCGGCAGGCTCGCGCCGTCGGCCCGCACCCGCTGCGCCAAAGCCGGCGGCGCCAGCTCCAGCATGCCCGCTGACAGGTCCATCGCTATGACCTGCCGGAAGTGCGCGGCGAGGTGCACGGTGCCGAATCCGGTGCCCGAGCCCACCTCGAGGCAGAGTGCCGAGCGCTCGAGGTGGCCGCGCTCGCAGGCGTCGGGAAGCCCGACGAACTCCTCGGGACGCAGGCGGTTCGCCCAGTCCGGCGCCAACTCGTCGAATCGTTCGGTCATCTCGGCCGCCGCGGCGGGGGTCCAGAATGTCTCGTCGGCCGCAACCGCTCGCGTGACCGACCGCACGGGATGATCTGAGCCGTCCAAGTCCGGAGGAACCTCCGGCGGCGGGATCACGACGGGGAGGTGGGTGACGGAGCCCCGGTCGGCCTCGGTCACTCGATCGCGTCCAGGCCGCGCATATAGGGGCGCAGCGGGGGCGGCACCTCGATGGATCCGTCCGCCCGGCGCCACGTCTCGGTGAGCGCCGCCCACACCCGCGGCACCGCCAGGGCCGAACCGTTCAGGGTGTGCACGAGGCGGGTCCCGCGCCCGCCGGCGGGGCGATAGCGGACGTTGGCCCGTCGAGCCTGGTAGTCGCTGAACCACGACACCGACGAGCACTCCAACCAGCGGTCCGTACCCGGGGAGTACACCTCCACATCGAAGGTCCGGGCCGCAGAGCCCCCCAGGTCGCCGGTGCAGATGTCCACGATCCGGTAGGCCAGACCCAGATCCGCCACCGCTCCCTCCGCCCGCTCGAGCAACTCGGCATGCATCGCCGGAGCCTGCTCGGGCGTGGCGTAGGCCAGGATCTCGACCTTGTCGAACTCGTGCACGCGCAGCAGGCCGCGGGTGTCGCGGCCCGCCGCACCGGCCTCGCGCCGGAAACACGACGTGTGGGCCATGAGGCGCATGGGGAGTTCGGCTTCGGCGAGCACCTCGTCGCGGCACAGGGAGGTGAGCGGCACCTCGGCAGTGGGGATCGCCCACAGGCCGTCACGCTCGAGGTGGTAGGCGTCGTCGGCGAAGCGCGGCAGGTGCCCGGTGCTCGTCATGGTGTCGGTGTGGACGAGCGTCGGTGGCCGAACCTCCTCGTAGAGGTCGGCATTGCGATCAAGCGCGTATTGCACCAGGGCGCGGGCCAGCGTGGCGCCCTCCCGCCGGAACATGGCGAACATGGCGCCGGAGAGCTTCGTGGCGCGCTCGACATCCAGCAGGCCCATCTCGCCGGCGAACTCCCAGTGGGGGACACGCTGGTGCGCGCCGTAGCCGTCGGGGGTGAAGTTCTCGACGCGCAGGACCCGATTGTCCTCCGCCCCGGCGCCGGCAGGGCAGCCCTCGGAAGGCGGGTTCGCCACCCGCATCAGTAGGTCCTCGAGGCGCCTGCCCAACTCGTCGGCCTGTGCCGCCACCGCCCGGGTCTCATCGCCCAGCATCCGGCTGCGCTCGGTCGACTCGACGGCCTCGTCGCGGCGACCGTCCCGGTACAGCCGCCCGATCTCGGCGGAGAGTTGCTTCACCTCGTGCCGAAGCTCGTCGCGGCGTGCCAGGAGGTGCCGGCGGCGCACGTCGAGGTTGAGCGCCTCGGTCAGCGGGGCGGTGTCGTCACCGCGGGAGGCGATGGCGGCACGCACCTGCTCCATGTCGTTGCGCAGCAGGCGAACGTCGAGCACCACAAAACCGTACCGGGGCGGCGCCCGGAGCCGTGCGAGACCGGAGCACTGATCGCGCTCCGCGCAGGATTCCCTCAGCCTGGATTCGTCGTCGGGTTGCTCACCGGTCTGCTCTCCCCGTCGTCGGCGTTGCGGTAGCGATCGAGTAGCCACGCGTTGAACTTGGGAAGGAAGGCGTCCAGGTGGGAGAGCGGACCGCGTGGCGCGAACTGCGATTCCATCCCCACTTGGAGCGCCAGATTCGCCGGCAGGTCCTGACTGTTGAACTGCTGGATCGCCGCGTCGTACAAGTCGAGGATCGCCGGGAACAGCTTCTCTTCAACGGTCGGTCGCGGGCGAGAGCGTGTGGCTGCTCACCGTCTCGGGCTGCACCGTGAACCAGAACCCTGAATCCGGGAAGACCCCGACCAGGAGCGTCGGCGGGACGAACGCGAAGATGAGTTGCCTCCTCTGCTCCATCGTCAGTTCCGCAACGGGAGCGAACAAACCGCGTTGGGTGGGGTTGACGGCGGGATCGATCTCCGGGGCAACACCGCAGTGGACGATCACCCCGTCGCCCTGCTCGTACGGTGGTTGGTACCCGCCGTCGGCGGCCGCACCCTCGCCGTACTCCTGCTTCTTGAGCAGCCTGTTGTGAAGCCCGTAGTTGTGGTACGACTCCATGAAGTTCTCGGCCATGATCTTCCAGTTGAACGGCACACCCTCGTGGGTGTCCACTGGAGTCGTCACCCAGTCGTCCAAACCGTACGGCTCGAGCAGTTCGTCGATCTTCGACATCGTGGGGCCGAGCGCCGGAGCCTCGTCGTCGAGGTTCGCGAAGATGAAGCCGCGCCAGATCTCGGTTCGCAGCCGCGGGAGGCCGTGGTCGGCCTTGTCGAAGCTCCGCCTTCGCTCCATGGACGGTGCACCCAGCAGCCTCCCATCGAGGTCGTATATCCACCAGTGGTAGGGACAGCGGAACGTCCGGACGGAGCCGGAGACCTGGGGTATGGGAGCGAACCAGTCCTCTCGCGGGCGCTCCGGCGGCGCGGTGATGCACATGCCACGGTGCTGGCAGACCGACGACATCACGTTGACCGTGCCGCCCGGCTCCCGGACCACGATGACCGGTTCGGTGCCCGCGAGCGTGACGGTGAAGTAGTCGCCCACCTCGGGAATCTGCTCGGTGCGGCCGACGCACAGCCACTCACTCCCGAACACCGCGCGACGCTCGAAGGCAAAGAAGGCGGGATCGGTGTACACCGCCGGCGGCAGCCCCACCGCCTCGTTGACATCGCCCGTGGAGCGCTCGAACTCGTCGAGCGGGATCGGGCACGACCCGGCGGCGGAGTTCAGGGCGTTCGGGTGGGTCATCGCAGTCTCCTGACGCGGGTCACAGTAGTTGCGACAGTTCCTCGAGGTGCTCGTCGGGGCGCTCGAGGAAGCTGAGGATCAGGTCGGTTGATCCTGCCCGTCCCAGCTGCTCGACGACCGCACGCAGCTCACCGAGGGTTCCGACGAAAAGAGCCCGGTCTCCCAGGTTCGCGTCACCGTATGCCGCCTGGAACCACGCCCGGTGCCGATCTCGCGCCGCTCGCGGGTCGTCGTCGAGCACGACGTAGCAACGTCGGGCGATCGCCATACCGCCGACCGATCGTCCTGCGGCGCCGAGCAGCGACCGCAACTCCTGAACGTCACCCGCGAACTCCTCGATCGGCGAGACCCCCGATCCGATCCAGCCATCGCCCAGCGCAGCCGCGCGGCGTAACGCAGCCGGGCTCCGCCCGCCGAGCCAGACCGGCGGTCCCGGGCGTTGGAGGGGTTTCGGTTGCACGGAGAGATCTGCGACGGACCACCGGCGGCCCCGATGCTCCACGGGGTCGCCATCCCACGCGGCGCGCAGAACTTCGACCAGTTCGCTGAAGCGCTCGCCGGGTCGCTCGTCGTCGGTGCCGTAGACGCCTGCGGCGGAAGTCGGGCCGAGGGCGAGCCCGGCAACGAGTCGGCCATCCGAGAGGCGGTCCACCGTGGCCAGGGCTCGCGCCAGAGGGAGCGGCAGCCGCAGCGATGCCAGGACGACGGACGTGCCGAGCCGGATGCGGCTGGTGACGGCCGCCACGAAGGCGAGCAGCGTGATGGGCTCCAGCGAGGGCACCGGCCCGAGCGCACCTTCATGCACCCAGCAGGCGTCGAACCCAAGTTCTTCGGCGCGAACCGCGAAGCGGCGGACGGTGTCAGCGTGATCCGGTGCCGGCCCGTGGATCTGCGGGAGGTCCACCCCGAGCCGCGGCGTGGGCCGCGGCTCGCTCGACGCCGCGCTCAGCATCCGGTGATCTCGACGCCGAACGCCGTGGGCCGCCCACCGCTGATGGGGTTGAGATCCTGGGGGCACGAAGAGCCGACCAGGAGGACGTCGCGCTCGGCCCGGAACACGATGCGATCACCGGGCCGACTCGCCGCGGGCCGGAAGTCGAGATCACCGCCCGGGGTGATCGGGATCCGGCTGAAGAGGTTGACCGGCTGCGGGACCAACGGCATCTCGGTGCCCAGGGCCGACAGCGCGTCGGCCAGGTTGTCCGCACAGTTCCGGTGGTCAGGGTGGCCGAGCAGTTCGTAGCGCCGCTTATCGCAGGCGGCGACCAGCATGTCGTGATGTCCCGGGGAGGTGTCCTCTACGAGCCTGAGGATCGGCCTCCGCCGATCGGTGAGGAAGGATTCACCGACCGCGGGGAACATGCGCTCCAGCGTGACCCGCGTGTGGCTGGCGCTGAGATGCTCGGAAGGATCCTCTGCGCAGAACGCGAACAGGTCGACCACCTGACCGCCTTCGACATCGACGACCGCCACGCGTTCGCCCGCCGCGACACGCCACCCCTTGCCGCGAGTCGCCGGAACGATCTCCAATCCGTCGGTCGGTGCCATGGCCGCCCCCGGAAGGGGCTACAGGCCGGCGGCGCGGGCCGCTACGGGGTCGCGCTGGGAGTGCTCGCGGTAGCGCTTCACCAGCCAGCGGTTGATCTGCTGCAGCGTTGCCTCCTGCCACGAGTAGGGGCCTCGGGGCGCGAAACGTGAGCGCAATCCTTGCTGGACCATGGTGTCGGCATGGATGTCGGCGCCGTTGAAGTTGTTGACGTCGGCCTTGGCCTGCGCTAAGCGAACATCGAACATCGGCATCGCCACAACGCTGGCGTGGAAGAGGTAGCCGATCTGGATCGAAATGCTGTTCGCCCCGGTGGGGAAGACAGTGAAGTACGCAACCTGATCGGGCACGATCGCCAGCGCCAGAGTCGGGGGCACGAGCGCGAAGTTCCAGTGCCAGCGGTCCTCCTCGGAAAGATGAGGGAACACCGGGAACAACGGTTCCCGAGTCAGGTTGAACGAAGCGTCGCGCTGGAGGATGCGGTTGGAGCGCGAGACGTGGTTGTCCCGCTCCTCGTCGAACGGCACGAACGTGGCGTCGGTGCACGGCATTACGTCGCCGATCCCGCTGTGCAGCCGGTTGTTGTGATACCCGTCGACGAAGTTCTCCAGCATCACCTTCCAGTTCCAGGGCAGATCCTCGAAGACCCCGCCGTCGACCCAGACCGTCTCTTCGAGGTGGTAGTTGCGGAGGATCCCTTCGAGGCCGCCGAGCGTGGGTGCCAGTTCCGGCGCCTCGTCATTGAACGTGATGAAGACAAAACCGTTCCAGATCTCACTCTTCAGTTGGGGAAGGCCGAGGCACGACTTGTCGAAGCCGACGCGCTGCTCCATCGCTGGCGCTCCGAGCAGTTGACCATCGAGGCCGTAGACCCAGAAGTGGTACGGGCAGCGGAAGTTGTTCCCGTTGCCGGTGCCCTCGGCGACGATCATGCCGCGGTGCCGGCAAACCGCCGAGAGAACCCCAACCTGCCCATCCGTCCCGCGGACGGCCAGAAGCGGATCGTCGAACAGCTTTACCGTGAAGTAGTCGCCGACGTTCGGGATTTGCCCTTCGTGGCCGATGCAGACCCAGTCCCGATCGAAGATGGCCTGACGCTCGAAGGCGAGAAACTCCTCAGTCACGTAGCACGCAGGCGGAAGCGGCACGGCCTCGTTGACCTCGACAATCGACGCCTCGAAATCCCGTAGTAGGCCGTTCTCAGGACTCACAGCGAATCGCACTCCCTCCTGTAGCGGCCACACGGGAACTCGGCCCGGCTGAGCGGTCGGGCAGCACAACGGTCCGCTCGCCCCGTTCACCGTACGTGCCGGTACGCCTGGGCTCAACTCCCGCGCCGCTGCCGGCGCTGCCGGCGCTGCCGTCTCGCCGGCGGTTCAGGCAGCTGGCACTGCGGCGCTGTCAGAAGAAGTCACTCCCGGCTCTCGGCCGGTGGGTCGCCGGCGCGCTCGAAGGCCTCCACCACCTCCGAGTAGGTAGGCGTCTCGGGCACTGCGGGCACGGGCTGCGGTATCGAACCACGCTCGGGCTCCACGCCACCGGTCCCACCGGAGTGCTCGGCTGCCCGCTGGCGGGCCGACCAGCGGAAGAACACTGCGGCGATGATCGTCCACAGGTACACGCCACCGACGATCTTCATGATGAGACCCGCCATCTGCTGGTCGTTGGCCACCGTCACTCCCCAGAGCCGCAGCGGCGTGTCGTAGGCCTCGTAGATGGTGGTCTGGGCGAAGGTCAGGAACCCCGCAGGGACCGTCGGCAGCACCGACATGGCGAACAGGTAGAACATCTTGGCGAGGGGCTGCAGGCGCAACTCGGGAAACGGCCCGCACACGGGCAGCCACATGGCGATCGCCGTCACGAACAGCAGCAGGTGCGCCGTGTAGTGGAAGACGCCGTTGGTGGCGCTCGTGTTCACGACCCACGGGATGTGCGTGATCGCTACGACCACGTTGAACGTGACGCCGACAACGATCGGCCGGAGCAGGCGCCGCGCCAGCGGCCGGGCGGGGTCGACAACCCGCCGGGCGAGCCATTCCGGCGTGGCGAGCAGCAGCAGCGGCGGCACCACCATCGTTACCAGCAGATGTTGCACCATGTGCACCGAGTAGAGATGCTCCTCGGAGATGTCGTGCACGGGCCAGTCGCTGGCGAGCCAGAGCAGCCCCACCCCAAGCAGGTAGAACCCCTTCTGGCGACGCTGGACCGTCTCGCCCGCCGCCCGAGCCAACCCCCTGACGACGTAGACCCCGACACCCAAGGCAGCGAGGACGATCAGCCACACCTCAGGGTGCGGCGTCCACCGCCACAGGTCGTAGTCGATCAGGTCTCCCATCGCCCACCCCGGACGCCGGGATCACCCTCCCCAGATGCGGAACGCCGTCAGCATGACGAGGTAGACCCCCAGAGCCAGCGAAATTCCTGCCGTGAAGATTCGCCGGAGCAGGACCGAGTCGAACTTGAGGTGCATGAACCAGGCCGCGACGTAGATGAACTTGAGGACCATCAGCACGACAAGCAGCGCGTACAGCGCCGCGTCGCCGAGGTGGTGCACCGACTCGAAGTAGGTGGCGACCTCGAGCGCGGTCAGGGCGCCGAGGATGAGGGCAATCTTGACGTATTGCCGGTCCGACGGGTGTTCGTGGTGCTCGGTGTGCTCGCCGGCGTCGGCCGGCTGGGCCTCGTCGGGAGCCTCCGGGGGCGCCGAGGGCGTCTGCGTCATGGGACGGCGACCTCCCCTACTGCGGGAACAGGTAGATGATCGTGAAGATCAGGATCCACACGATGTCGACGAAGTGCCAGTAGAGGCCGATGAGCTCGACGGTCTCGGTATTTCTGGCGCTGAGGCGTCCACGGAGGCTCGATACGAGCGCCGACATCAGCATGACGATGCCGAGGGTGACGTGGGCGCCGTGGAAGCCTGTGAGGGTGTAGAAGGCGGACCCGAAGATGTTCGTGGTGTATCCGAGCCCTTGGTTGTAGAAGACCGTGAACTCGTAGACCTGCCCGGCGATGAACGTGCCTCCCAGCAGCGCGGTCGCGACAATCCAGACACGGAACCCCCGCTCCTCGCCCCGGTTGAGCGCCGACAGCGCCAGCACCATCGTCAGCGAACTCATCAGCAGCACGAACGAGCTCACCGACGTGAACGGGATGTCGAACACGTCGTTCGGCCCCAACTCGCCGGCCGGCAGGCGGGACTTGGCGAACATGTAGGTGGAGATGAGAGCACCGAACAGCAGGCACTCCGAGCCGAGGAACAGCCACATCGCCAGCTTGTTGTGCGTCAGACCCGTGGTCGTCGGCGGATGCGCGGCGGCTCCGTGGCCACCGGTCGCCGGCGCGCTCACGTCCGTCTCCGGGGTGATGATGTCGGTCATGGCCGATCCCCCGATGCCTCCGCGGCCGGACCTCCGGAGGCGCCTGCGGTGGCCAACTGGCGCGTGGGGTCGCCGTCGGAGGATCCCCCCGCGTCGTCGCCCGGCGATCCTCCCCCGGCACCGTTGCCGGCGTCGTCGGAGGGATCAGCCTCCTCATGATGATCGTCGTGCGCGTGGCCCTCGGGGTCATCGGGTGGTTCGAAGACCCAGCCGTACAGGCCACCCAGGATCAGGAGAGCGCCGACTCCGGTGATCCAGAGGTTGAAAATGAGGCCGTACGCCACGAACGGCAGCCCAAGCGCCACAACCACCGGCCAGTACGACGGGGAGGGTAGATGCACGCCCTTGGCGCTCCCGTCGTGCGCCACCTCCGCGGTCGGGGCGATGCGCACCACCTTGCCACCCTCGTCGTAACCCCACTTGCGGTGCCAGAACTCGTCCTGGCGCGTGACGTGGATCTCGCGGTCGAAGTTATGCGTGGGGACCGGCGACGCCGTCATCCATTCGAGGCTGCGCGCGTCCCAGGGATCCGGACCCACCGGCGGTGCCCCTCGGGCACGACGCCTGCTGAGCCCGATGTTCCAGAACAACATGGCCACGCCGACGGCGATGACGAAAGCACCGGCGGTCGCAACGGCGTTCCACAGGTTGAATCCGGAGTCGGCGGCATAGCTGTGGATGCGGCGCGACATGCCCTGAAGACCGAGTATGTGCATCGGCCCGAACGTCAGGTTGAAGCCGATGAGCAGCACCCAGAACCCGACCTTGCCCAAGCGCTCGTTCAGTTTGTAGCCGAACGCCTTCGGCCACCAGAAGTAGAGACCCGACAGCATCCCCATCAGGGAACCGCCGAAGATCACGTAATGCAAGTGGGCGACGACGTAGTAGGTGTCGGTTTGCTGCGTGTCGGCTGGCGAGACGGCATGGGTGACACCGGAGAGCCCGCCGATGGTGAACATCGCCACCGCCCCGACGGAGTACAGCATCGCCGTGGTGAACCGAATCCGGCCCCCCCACATAGTGGCCAACCAGTTGAGGATCTTCACGCCGGTGGGGACGGCGATGAACATCGTGGACAGTGAGAAGGCCGCCACCGAGACCGGCCCCATCCCGGATGTGAACATGTGGTGAGCCCACACGCCCCAACCCATGAAGCCGATGGCGATACCGGAGAACACCATGAACGGATAGCCGAAGATGGGTTTGCGGCTGAACACCGGGATGACCTCGGACATGATGCCGAATGCAGGCAGGATGAGGATGTACACCTCGGGGTGGCCGAAGATCCAGAACAAGTGCTGCCACAGCAGCGGATCGGCGCCGGCCGCCACATTGAAGAAGTTGGCGCCGAAGAGCCGGCCGAAGGTCAGCAGGAACAGTGCCACAGTGATCACGGGAATGGCGAACAGCAGCAGGAACTGCACAACGAGCAGCATCCAGGTGAGCACGGGCATGCGCCAGAGAGTCATCCCGGGGGTTCGCATGTTGAGCACGGTCGTGATCAGATTGATCGCGCTGACCAGCGAGGCGATACCGGTGATCTGCAGACCCAAGGCGTAGAAGTCCATGCCGTGGCTCGGTGAGAACACCAGACCGCTGTTGGGGGCATAGCCGAACCAACCACCGTCGGGTGCCCCTCCCAGCAGCCACGAGGTGTTCAGGAAGATCCCGCCGGCCAGGAAGCACCAAAGGCTGAAGGCGTTGAGGCGAGGGAAGGCGACGTCACGCGCACCGATCTGCAGCGGGAGGAGGTAGTTGGCGAAGGCCGCAGCCATCGGCATGATCACCAGGAAGACCATGGTCACGCCGTGCATCGTGAAGACCTGGTTGTAAGCGTCCTCGCTGAGCACGTTGCCACCCGGGACGGCCAGTTGCAACCGGAGGAGCAGAGCCTCGATGCCGCCGATCACCAGGAACAACAGGGAAGCGGCGCCGTACATGATGCCGATGCGCTTGTGATCAACGGTGAACAGCCAACTCTTCCAGCCCACCTCGCCCGTCGGGCGGGACAGCACGCCGAGCGACGTCGAGGGCCGCACCAGCTGCTCGCCTGCGGTGAGCTGCAGCGGAGGTTCGGAGGTGGTGGTCATCGTGCTTGCCGGGGTCTCTCTGGGTGTCTCGCTGTCGGTCTCGGCTCGGATCGCTCCCGCTGCTGGCGCACCCTGTCTATCGCAGGGTCGTCAGATATTCGACGAGCGCGTCGATGTCGCCGTCGGTGAGGCCCGGGAACGCGGTCATGCCACGAGCCCCGTCGGCATCGTTTGCCTTGCGCCCCGGGGCGTTGCGGATCCACGCCTCGAGATCTCCGCGGTTCAAGTCGCCCCGCTCAGCGACCTCGAGGTAGGGAATCCGCTCGGCACGGTCCTCGTAGAGATCGAAGATCGAGCCCGCGAACGTTGTGCGGCTCGCCAGGTGTGTGAGGTTCGGCGCCGCACCGGACACGAGCGCGGAGGTGATGGCGTTGGCACCGGCGTAGTCGTCCGTGCCGTCGACCAAGGTGTCCAGGTTCACGTCGGTCACCCCGTTGACGACGTGACAGTTGGCGCAGTTCGCCAGGAAGATCTCCTGACCCTCGTATCCCGGCTCGCCTGGCTCGAGCGGCGCCGCACTGACGAGTTGCCCCTCGACCCACTCGCTCCACTCCGTCGCGCTCAGCGCGACGGTGTACATGCGCATATAGGCGTGCGACAGCCCGCAGAACTCGCTGCACTGACCCATGAAACGGCCCGTCTCGCTGGCCTCGATTACCCACGGGTGGGTACGGCCGGGCACGGCATCGCGCTTGCCGTTCAGGCGCGGGATCCAGAACGAGTGGATGACATCGCGCGAGGTGATCTCCAGCGGTACCTGCTGGTTCACGGGGATCACCAACTCGTTGGCGGTCACGATGTCGGGCGGCGTCGAGGTGTCACCGTCCAGGTGGTACTGGAACTCCCACCACCACTGCTGGCCCACGACGGTCACCCGCAGATCGTCCTCGGCCGCCGACACCTTGTTCAACTCGACGAGAGAGATCAACGTGAACACGGAAATCACCGTCAGCAGGATGGTGGGGATGATTGTCCAGGCCAGTTCGAGCCGAAGATTCCCGTGCACCTGCTCGGGATACTCCTCGTCTCCGTAGAGGTCGTCGTCCTCGCCGCCGCCGGTCCCGGCGGCTGCCGAATCGGCACGACGGCGGGCGCGGTAGCGCACGGCCAGATAGATGATGGCGCCCTGCACCAGGAAGAAGACGATGATGGCCACCCCGAGGACGGGGAAGAACAGGTCGTTGATCTCCTGCGCATCGGGGCCGGCCTCGGTGAGAGTGTCCAGGGGGTGTTCGTCGGCGCACGCCGCCACGGTCAGCGCCACGGCCGCGGCGATCACGAACAGCCGAAGCCGTCGCAACGTCCGCCCACCGCGGCCACCGAAGCGACCGATGCCATCAGTGCCCATCACTCTTCGTCCTCGTGGATCTCGGCTGCATCGTCGGAGCCGTGCCCCTCGCCGTCGCCATGGTCGTACGAACCTGCGGCGGTCGCCACGATCCCTGCGGCAACGACCGCCACGGCGGCAAAGGCCAGGACCGTGGCAATGACCGACTTCCCGATGCGCGGCCGGGCCGCGAACAGCGTCGCCACCAGCATGATGACCGTGGCGACGCCGGCGGCAATCCAGACAGCGCTGAATTCGCTCACCGCCAGCAGGACGCGCGAACCGCCCACGACCAGAATGGCCACACCGGCGGCACCCAGAACGGGAATCTCGATGGGATGCATGAGTCGGTTGCGCAGCGCCCGGTTCACTCCGGCGTCGCCGGTGGCGCGATCCGCCCAGGCGCTGATCATCCACTCGAAGGCCACCACGCCCGCCAAGATGAGGCCGATCACGAAGATGGCCGCGTGGGTGACGAGTCCGATAACCGCCACCGCCACGGCGAAGGCCGACAGCACCGGCCAGTAGGAGGGCTGTGTCGGCGCGACCGTCGGCGGGGTCTCACCGCTCGGAGCGAGTTCGCCAACGGACTCGGCATCGGCGTCTCGGAACGCCACCAGCATGCAGCCGAGACCGCCGCTGACCAGTGCAGCGAAGAACAGCACGATGAAGCCGGTGTGCTCCCCGATTCCTCCCTGCCATCCCAGGCTGATCACGCCCTTCCAGGAGTCCCGATCCACGACGCCGACGTAGTCGGCGCCGCCGGGATCACCCGTGGCGACCCCGTACACGATGGCACCGACGGCGGCGAGGGCGCCGAAGCCGAAGAAGAGCTTGAAACCGGCGGTCAGCATGCCGCGGCCCTCCCAACCAGGGTGGGCGGCAAGCCGGCGGTGCAAGGAAGAAGGCGCATCATCTCGTCACGAAGAGTCCGACCCAGATGACCAGGTACACGAAAACCATCACGTGCCACAGCACTGCGGCCGCGGACATCCCGTCGAGGTGGACGCTGGTCCGAGGCCCCGTCAAGGCGCGCACCGCCATGATGAACAGGTAGACGAGCGCCACGACCACCAGAGCGAGGTGGCTTCCCGAGATCGTGTAGATCAGCGGCGCCGCCAGGCTGCCGCCGTCGATGGTCAAGCCCATCTGCCCGTACTGGAAGGCGGTCTGGTTGATCACCGCAACGCCGAACATCGCCGTGACCAGCAGGGCGATGAGCGTGTGCCGGCGGTCATCGCGGGCGGTGGCGTGGACCGCCCACTGCATCGTCACCATACTCAGCAGCAGCGTCCAGGCCATCACCGTGGGCGCCGTCAACTCGACACGGGCGCCCGCGGGTATCCACGATTGGCCGGGGTTCGCACGCAGGAAGTCGGCTCGCTCGGCGAAGTAGACCCCCAGCAGCCCGCCGAAGTACATGAGCACGGCGGCCGCCGCGAACCCGGTCCCCACCTGCAGGGTCCGCCGGCGCGGCACGATCGCGGGCGCGACGGCCTCGGTGGTCTCGGTGGTCACGTCACTCACGGGGCACTCCGCACCGCGTCGCCACCGCTCGGAGCGGGCGCTTCCCAGAGCGGGTGGGCCGACCGTACCGGTGCGACCGCTTGGTCGGCGAAGTTGTCCACGGACGGGGGCGAGGCGGCTACCCATTCAAGGGTGTGCCCGCCCCATGGGTCGGGAACCGTCGACGCCCCTCGAGCCAGTTGAGCCGCACCCCGCATCGTCACGATCATGACGATGCCCAAGCCGAGCAGGATCCCGATCACGCCGACGGCGCCGAGAACTGCGGCAACCTCAGCGCCCCCCGAGGAGAAGTTCTCACTGGGGCGGTCCGGCTGTCCGAGGAAGCCGGCAACGAGACCCGTCAACCCCACCAGCAGGCCTCCGGCGCCGAGGATCCCCGCCACGCCGAATCCGGCGGCGTGCGATGCCTTCCGGCCGAAGATCTTGGGACTCCAGTAGAACAGCCCGGCCACGGCACCGAGCACGGCCGCCATCACGACGAGCTCCAGCAAGCCGGCACCGGCCGTGGTCCCCCGCAGATCGTCAAGGGGCGCCAGGGCACTGTCCAGGTCGCTCTGCCAGGACTCGTTGTGCCGGGCGAAACTGCGCAGGAACCCGACCGCCCCTCCGAGCACTCGGATGAAGCCCACGACCGCCGCGAACACGAGGACGCCGAGAGCCGACAGAGCCAGAGCGAGATGCCCACTGGGGCGCGGAAGCCGCCGCCCGCTTCGCCCAAGATCGGCCCAACCTCCGAGCAGGGCCACCACCAAGAACGCCAGAACGATGCCACTCACGACGTAGAGCGGCGTCGTCTGGGCCGCCGGGCTGAAGAAGCGCTGCAGACCGGCACCGAAGCTGAACACCCCGACCAGACCGATGAGCGAGAGCATGACTCCCCAGCGTCGCTGGGGAGCACCGAAGGCAACCGGC
The DNA here is from genome assembly GCA_963668565.2 of Acidimicrobiales bacterium. Lineage (GTDB taxonomy): Bacteria > Actinomycetota > Acidimicrobiia > Acidimicrobiales > CATQHL01 > VXNF01. Next base: position 974,772 of record CAXXMX010000010.1, on the reverse strand, counting down.
AGGATCTCTCCGATGACGCCGACGGCGGGAATGGCGAAAACGAACACCTGCGGCTGCTCGAACACCCAGGAGACCTGCTCGAAAAGGTTCTGACCGGCCCCGTAGCGAACCGCGCTGGGGCCACGCAGGTCGACCCACATGATCACGAGGTTGGCCACCAGCACCGGCAGGCTCAGTAGCCAGACGGCGCACGCGACCAGCACGGACCAGGAGAAGATCGGCATCCGCTCGAGGCTCATTCCCCGGGGCCGCTGCGTGAACATGGTCGTGAGGAGCACCGCCACCGCAGCCAGCTGGGCGACGACCACCATGGCGAAGGAGAGCAACGACAGTTCCACCGCGCGCTGCTCGCCCCCGCTGGCCAGCCCCCCGTCGATCGCCCAGGACGCGACGAGGATGCCCGCTCCGGTGAGCCAGACCCAGAACGCCGACGCCGCGGCCCGCGGGAAGGCCACGCCGCGGGCACCGATCTGCAGCGGGACCATGTAGGTGGCCAGACCGATCCACAGCGGCATGGCGAACAGGAAAACCAGCCCAACCCGATAGAGCGTGAAGAACTGCCAGTAGGACTCGATCCCCGCGAAGACCCCGATACCGGGCAGAGCGGTTCGCTCGAGATGCAGCAGCAGACCGCAGACCAGCACGAACCCGCCCAGCAGCAGCGAGACCACGATCCACATCCGTCCCACCGTCTTGTGATCGCCGCTGGACAGCAGCCCGGCCAAGCCTCGGGCGGGCGTTGCGCCCAGCGACGCCGGTAGCACATGCTCGTCCGGAACGGGAGCGTGGGTCTCGATCACGGTCATACGAATTCGGTGACGGGGCGCAGTTTGTCCGTTCGAGATGACCGCACGGCAAGATCCGCTCGCTCGACGGCCAAGGGGCCTGATGCAGCCCCGAACTGTACAGCGTGTCCGGGTGCCGGCCGCACCGAGCGGAACCCGGACACCGTGCCGACTACCCGCGGATCCATCAGATCAGCTGATCGGTGGCCATGGCGCCGAACAGCACCACGATGTAGATGATCGACCAGTTGAACAGTCCCATGGCAACCTGCGGCGTCCCCCGGCGCAGCAGCCGGATCCCCAGCGCCACGAAGATCACACCGGTCGCCAGCGCGGTCGCAAGGTAGAGAACCCCCAGTCCGGCCACGAGACCGAACGCAATGCTCGTCGCCCAAAGGACCACGGTGTAGGCGATGATTCGCAGCGCCACGGTTCGGATCGACCGGACGGCCGGCAGCATCGGCACCCCAACACGCGCGTAGTCGTCGCGATAGCGGATCGCGAGGGCCCAGAAGTGCGGCGGAGTCCAGTAGAAGATGACGGCAAACAGCAGTAGCGGCGCCCAGCCCAGGCGTCCCTCCACAGCCGTCCAGCCCACGAGCACCGGAACCGCGCCCGCAGCACCACCGATGACGATGTTCCGCTCGGATCGCCGCTTCAGCCACAGGCTGTACACGAAGACGTAGAACAGCGTGGCGCTCACAGCCAGCACGGCGCTGAACAGGTTCACGAGCAGCCAGAGCCAGATGAACGCCGCGACCTCCAGCAGGACCGCGAACACGAGGGCACTACGCGGGCTCACCTCACCGGTCACCAGAGGCCGCCCCTGCGTGCGCTGCATGACGCTGTCGATGTCGCGGTCGATGACCATGTTCAGAGCGTTGGCGCCGCCGGCCGCCAGAGCACCCCCGAAGATGACCGCGGCCATGAGCCACACCGGCGGCAGGCCGCGCTGGGCGACGATCATGGTCGGCACAGTCGTGACGAGCAGCAACTCAATGATGCGAGGCTTGGTCAACGCCACATAGGACGCGATCCGAGCCCGGGCTCTCGTCGCAGGCATCGGCGCAAGCGTACGAGACCGGCGTGTCCAATACTCCGATCAGAGCACCGATCCGCTCGGCCACCCATGACCCCACCGACTCGTAGGCTGGCCGCCGATGGCATTCGGGCGGCAGGGAATCTCACCGTCGACCTACCGTCGCATCACCCTTTTCGCCCTCGCCGCTCTGATCTTCATCATCATCACCGGTGGCGCCGTGCGGCTAACGGGCTCGGGCCTCGGTTGCTCGGACTGGCCCACCTGCGAGGACAACCAACTCGTGGCCGACCTCGAGTACCACGCCATGGTGGAGTTCGTGAACAGAGTGATCACCGGGCTCGTCTCCGCGGCAGTGGCTCTGGCGACCCTCGGCGCCCTGCTGCGGCGTCCGCGCCGGCGCGACTTGATCGGTCTTGCACTCGGTCTCGTCGGCGGCGTGGCGGGTCAGGTGGTCCTCGGAGGGCTGGTGGTGTGGTACCACCTCTCCCCCGGGCTGGTCATCGCACACTTCCTGCTGTCGATGGTGCTCGTGGCGAACGCCGTGGTGCTGCACCATCGCGCCGGGTGGAGCGACGGGAGCGAGTCCCCCCGTGGCCGCCCGCCGGATGCGGCGACGGGAACGCGCCGACGCGATGCACACATGACGCGGCTGCTCATGGTGCTGGCCGTGCTGGCCATCGTGAGCGGCACCCTGCTCACGGGCACCGGACCACACGGCGGGGACGCGAATGTGGAGCGGTTGCAGTTCGACATCCCGTCGCTGGCGCGCCTGCATGGAACGGCAATGGTGCTGTGCGCCGTGGTGGCGCTGCTGGTATGGGCATCGGCGGAGCGGGGCTCACTGCGGCTCCGCCGGATGGTCCGGGGCCCGCAGAGCTACTCGGGCGCGGCACGACTGGTGGTCGTCGTGCTGGCCGCGCAGGCCGCAATCGGCTACCTGCAGTACTTCACGGGCGTACCGCCGCTGCTGGTCGGGATCCACATCGCGGGCGCTACCGCTCTGTGGACCGCGGTCCTGCGGCTGCACCTTGCGGTGCGCGACGTGTCCGATCCGGTGACCGGCGGGGAGACCACGGTGGCGGCCTCCGTGACGCCATAGCGACCGCCGACAATGGAGTCCTGCCATCGGTGGCACCGCTAGGCTGACCCGTCCCGCCCCCATCGTCCAGCGGCCTAGGACGCCGCCCTTTCAAGGCGGTAACACGGGTTCGAATCCCGTTGGGGGTGCGAACTCTCGTCACGTCGGGAGATCGCTCGGGGACATCGCTCGCGCCGCGCGGCGGACGGCCCAGATAGGCTGTCGACTCCTTTGGTCCTGTGGTGCAGCTTGGAGTGCACGCCGCCCTGTCAAGGCGGAGGTCGCGGGTTCAAATCCCGTCAGGACCGCCCCGGTCGGGTAGCTCAGTCGGCAGAGCGTCCGCCTGAAAAGCGGAAGGTCCCCGGATCGATGCCGGGCCCGACCACGCGACCCACAAGCCCGTCGGATGCCCCGTCAAGCCTCCCCGGGGGACTCGTAGGCGAATCCGAGTTCCGGAGCCGTGACCAGGGCCCGAAACGCCAGCCCCGCAGCTGCGGCCGCGGCGGCGCATGTGCCACCCCTGTCCACGACCGCCAGGATCATCCGAGGCTCGGCCCCCAGGGCTCGCACCACTCGCGCCGCCTCAAGGGGAGAGCGTCCCCGGGTCACGGTGTCCTCGACAATGAGAACACGGTCACCGGCTTCCAGCGCCCCCGCCAGACGGCCCTCCACGCCATGGTCCTTTGCCTCCTTGCGAATGCTGAATGCTCGAAGCGGACGCCCGCGTACCGCAGCAACGGCCGCAACTCCGAACGCGATCGGGTCGGCTCCGGCAGTGAGACCACCGATTGCATCGACGTCGTCCCCCATGGCATCCAGCACGGCATCAACAACCAAGAGCATTCCGTCAGAACGGCAAACAGTCTGCTTGGCATCACAGAACCAGTTGCTATGGCGACCTGACTTCAAGACGAAGTCGCCTGAACGAATCGAGTGTTTCAAGAGGTGCTGCCGCAAGAGTTCCACATTGCCAACCTAGTCCGCAGGCGTGCACTACGCGGCCGGAGCGAGACCAGAACGAACTCATGCCCGAAACGCCTTGTCATAAGAAGAATCCGATAGTACATTGCTGTGGGTGTCAAGGCAGCATGCATTGCACATATAGACTTCAAGCAGTTAGGCTTCTCTTGTCCGAAGTAGATATCTCCGGAGAAACAGAAACTAAGCGACCACAGGAGAAATAATTATGAGTCAGAGTGAAGAGAGTTCAGACCGCAAGACCCGAGAGGTCACCCCGGAACACAAGGCTGCAATGATCCAAGGGCGGACAGAGACCCGCACCGTGCGCCAGTACCTAGAGGCGCTGGGAGGCGCCAGGCAAACAGGTGGAAGGCGGCGTTCCAAGGAAGCCCTCGAGAAGAAGCTTGCGGCAGTGGAGCACGAAATTGGGTCATCCGATGCTGTGACGCGGCTGCAATTGGTTCAGGAACGCATCGACTTGCAGAAGGCGATCGAGGCGGCGGAGCAGAGCGTGGACATCGAGGAACTCGAGAACGCGTTCGTGCAGATCGCAGCCTCCTACAGCGAGCGCAAGGGTATTTCATACCAGGCTTGGCGGGAGGTCGGTGTGGAGGTGCGGGTCCTCCGCGACGCCAGTATTCGTTGAACGCGCCGAGTCCCGGTCCCGGAACTTCCGCTTACAGGATCGGTTCCGGTTCAACCCCCCCCGCTGCGGGGTAGCGATCCACTAGTTCAGCTGCCTGCCGCAGGAACGCCGCCACTTGAGCCTCGGCCCGTCCGGGTGTTGTGGATCCCTCGAGCACCGCTGCTGCGGCGTCGGCGGTCAGAGGGATCTCACCGTCGGCGCCCAATGCCGCTGCAAGATCGTACGGCCGGCCCGACCGCTGTGCCTCTGCCGCCGCCGAACTGTGGCGCTGAAGAGCGGCATGAGCGCTCGAGCGGTCAGCACCAGCATCGGTAGCAGCTCCGAGCAGCGCAGAACTCGCCATCAGAGGTGCCCGGCGACGGATCTCCTCAGCTGCGACCTCGGGGAACGGCTGCAGTTCATCCAGCACCGTCAGGTAGGTCTCCAGCAGGCCATCAATGGCGAAGAACGCATCCGGGAGCACGATCCGACGCACGACCGAGCAACTCACGTCGCCCTCGTTCCATTGCACCCCGGCGAGGCCCGCAGCCATGGTCACGTGGCCGCGCAGCACCGTCGCCAGCCCGTTGATCCGCTCGCACGAACGGGCGTTTGTCTTATGGGGCATGGCGGACGACCCCACCTGCTCGGCCCCGAATCCCTCGTTCAAGAGTTCGTGCCCGGCCATGAGGCGGATCGTGGTCGCCAGATCGGCCGGTCCGGTAGCGATCCGGAACAGTGACGAGACGACGTCAAAGTCGAGCGACCGCGGGTACACCTGACCGACCACACCAAGGGTCCGGGCAAAGCCGAGCCGCTCGGCCAGACTCGCCTCCAGCGCCTCCACCTTGGCGGAGTCACCGCCGAGCAGCGCCAGCAGGTCGGCCTGCGTGCCGACCGGTCCCTTGAGACCACGCAACGGGTAGCCCTCGATGAGAGCTTCGAGACGCCGGACGGCGCCGAGCAACTCCTCGCCTGCCGCGGCGAAGCGGCGCCCGTACGTCGTGGTCTGTGCGGGGACGTTGTGGGTCCGCGCCACGACCGGCACTGAAGAGAGCTCGGCGGCCCGACGCGCGGTGGCATCAACCGCCGCCGCGGCCTTGGTGAGCACCAGGAGCAGGCCGTCGCGGATCTGCGTCTGTTCGACGTTCTCCGTGACATCGCGCGACGTGAGACCCCAGTGGAGGTACTCACACCCCGCGAGCGCGCAGAACTCCTCCAGACGGGCCATGACATCGTGGCGCAACCGGCGCTCGCGACGCGCAATGGACGCCAAGTCGATGTCGTCGATGACGGCCCGGTAGGACTCGGATGCTTCCGCGGGGATGTCGACGCCGTGCGCACGCTGTGCCTCGAGGACGGCGATCCAGAACTCCCGCTCCCGGCGGATCTTCGACTCGGGAGACCAGATCGCCCGCATCTCCCCGCCGGCATAGCGCTCGGCCAGCAGGTTGGGGATACTCACAGCGTCGGCGGACTCAGGCGCACGAGTTGGCGGCGGCGGGGGCCGACGCCGACGAGCGTGATCGGCACTCCGGCTCGGTCTTCGACGAACCGCAGGTAGGCGGCTGCCTCAGCAGGTAGATCGGACGGAGCGGTGAGGTCCCCCAAGGGCACACGCCAGCCAGTGAACTCCTCCAGCACCGGGCGGGCGCGATGCACGTCGGACTGGTGGTACGGCATGTCGTCGGTCCGCCGCCCGTCGATCTCGTAGCCCACGCAGACCTTCACCACATCGAGAGAGTCGAGAACGTCGAGCTTGGTGATCGCCACTTCTGAGAGCGAGTTGAGGCGGACGGCGTGACGCAGCATGACCAGGTCGAGCCAGCCGACACGGCGGCGCCGGCCGGTGTTGGTGCCGAACTCGGCGCCGTCGCTGACGAGCCGGTCCGCCACCGGGCCGTGCACCTCGGCCGGGAAGGGCCCTGACCCGACCCGCGTGGTGTACGCCTTGGTGATCCCGATGACCCGATCGATGTGTCGCGGCCCCACGCCCGCGCCCACACAGGCGCCGCCGGCGACCGGATTCGAGGATGTCACGAACGGGTACGTGCCGTGATCAAGGTCCAGGAACGTGGCCTGCGCGCCCTCGAACAGCACCTCCCGGCCCGACTCGAGCGCCTCATGCACCGATCTCACGGTGTCGGTCACGAACGGCTCGAGGGCGGGACGGCATTCGGTCAGGTACTTGTCGGCGAGGACCTCGGCGTCATAGCCCAGCCTGTTGTAGACCTTCGCCAGGAGCGGGTTCTTCTCGCGCAGCGCCGTCTCCAGCTTCTCGCGGAATATCCGTGCATCGAAGAGGTCCTGCAGGCGCAGGCCGATGCGGGTGGCCTTGTCGGCGTAGGCCGGCCCGATGCCCCGCTTCGTGGTCCCCAGCTTGTTGGAACCCAGGCGGCGCTCGCTCAGAACGTCCAGTTGCTGGTGGTAGGGCAGGATGAGGTGGGCGTTACCGGACACCTGCAGCCGGCTCGTGTCGATGCCCCTCGACTCCAGCATCGCCAGTTCGTCGAGGAGCACGAAGGGGTCCACGACCACGCCGTTGCCAATGACGGGCGTGATGTGGTCGTACAGCACGCCGGAAGGGACGAGCTGCAGAGCGAACGACTCCTCGCCGACCACGATGGTGTGCCCGGCGTTGTGGCCGCCCTGGTACCGGACGACCATCTCCATCTCGGCCGCAAGGAGATCGGTGAGCTTGCCCTTGCCCTCGTCGCCCCACTGGGTGCCGACCACCACGGTTGCCCCCATAGCAGCCTCCCTCGCGCGCGAACGGCCCCGAGCAGCCTACGGTCCGGACCCGTCGACGCGCTCGGCGAGGGTGAGCGAGAAGTCACCCGCCTGGTCAAGCCACTGCGCCAGGACCGCGAATCCAGCGTCGGACAGTCCGGCGGCGATCTGGGTGGGGCGGAACTTGGCCGAGATCTCGGTGCGCATGGCCTCACCGTCAGCGAAGGTGACGCGAAGGTCGAGACTCCGCACGTGGACGACCTGCGGCCCCAACGAGCGGAGCCACATCTCCACCCACTGGGTCTCGTCGTTGTAGGTGGCCACGTGCACGAATCGCTCGGGATCGAAGTCCGCATCGAGGCGCCGGTTGATGACGTGCAGCACGTTGCGGTTGAACTCCGCCGTCACGCCCGTCGCGTCGTCGTAGGCGGCAATCAGTCGACGGGGGTCCTTGACCAGATCGGCACCCAGAAGAAGTGTCTCGCCCACCGACGACATGCCGGCGATCTCGGCGAGGAAATCCTGACGTTCGAGCCGGGTGAAGTTGCCGATCGTTCCCCCGAGCAGCGCCACGAGCCGGCGCCCGGCTTTGGGCAGCGCCTGCAGGTCCCTGCCGAACTCGCCCACGACGCCGTGAACGGCCACATCCGGATAGGCCTCGGCAGCCCCCGAGGCCGTGGCCCGCAGGGCGGCCTCGTTAACGTCGAAGGGAACGAATCCCTCCAGCGTCCCCGCCCCGGCCATGGCGTCGAGCAGTAGGCGTGTCTTGTCGGAGAACCCGGAGCCCAACTCGACGAGCGTCCCGGCTCCCGAGAGCGCCGCGATGTCCGGGGCGGCCCGGCGCAGGATCTCGTGCTCGCGGCGCGTGGGGTAGTACTCGACCAGCCGGGTGATCTCGCCGAACAGCCGCGAACCCTCGTCGTCGTAGAACCACTTCGGGGGAAGATTCTTCGGGACCGAGGTCAGCCCGGCGGACACGTCGGCCGCCAACGCCCGGTCCTGGGCCGCCTCGTCGGTACACAGGCTGATCCGGTAGCCCACACCTCCTGTATCGATCGCGACGGACGCGGCGGAGCGTGATCCCGGGGCCATGCCGACGGCGGGTTCAGCGAATGTCGCGGGCGAGCCGCAGGCCCGAGAAGTGCCAGCGCGTGCCCGGCGCGAAGAAGTTGCGGTAGGTCGGCCGGACGTGTCCGGCGGGGGTGACGCAGCAGCCGCCGCGCAGGACCATCTGGTTGATCATGAACTTGCCGTTGTACTCGCCCACAGCGCCGGCTGCGGGCACGAAACCCGGATAGGCGCTGTACGCGCTCGACGTCCACTCCCAGACGTCGCCGAACACCTGTGCCAGGCCGTCTCCGGCGGCAGGCCGCGGATGCGGGGCACCCACCTCCAGCAGGTTCGCCCCCTCGGCGGGCTGGTGAGTCACGGCGGTCTCCCACTCTGCCTCGGTGGGCAGGCGGGCGCCGGCCCACCTTGCGAAGGCATCGGCCTCGTAGTGCGAGATGTGGCACACCGGCTCGTCGGCGCGGACGGGCCGCCGTCCACCCAGAGTGAACACCGACCAGGCATCGAGGTCGTCCGCTCCGGCGTGATCCTCGGATCGCCAGTACAGCGGGGCCGACCAGCCACCGGACTGGATCGCCGCCCACCCGTCGGACAGCCACAGCGCAGGCGTGCGGTAGCCGCCGTCGGCCATGAACGCCAGCCACTCACCGCACGTGACCAATCGCCGGGACAACTCGTAGGGACCGAGGAGAACCTCGTGACGGGGCGTCTCATTGTCGAAGGCGAACGAACCGCCATCGTGGCCCAGCGAGCGCCGCCCTCCGTCGAAGCGTGACCAGCCGGCGCTTGCGGCGGCGGCCTGCGGCGGTGCGACGACGGGGTCGGGCCGGTAGGCGGGTTGGGCGGGATTGCAACTGAGGACGTGCTTGATGTCCATGAGCAGGAGTTCCTGGTGCTGCTGCTCATGGTTGAGGCCCAACTCGACGAGGCCCTCGAGGGGCTCGGGAACCTCGTCGCCCAGTAGCCGGGCCATCCCCTCGTCGACCCGGGCTCTGTAGTCGGCCACCTGGGCGGCAGACGGCCGGGAGATCATCCCCCGCCGTGGCCGTGGATGCCGCTGGCCGACGGCTTCGTAGTACGAGTTGAAGAGGTAGCCGTAGAGAGGGTCGACCTCGCGGTAGCCGTCGAGATGGGGCTTCAGCAGGAACGTCTCGAAGAACCATGTGGTGTGGGCACGATGCCACTTGGTCGGGCTCACGTCGTCCATCGTCTGGATGCACTGATCCTCCGGGGAGAGCGGCGCCGCCAGTTGCTCCGTGAGCTCCCGGATGGCCGTGTAGCGCTCGGCCGTCGTTCCGGCAGCGGAGCTCAAGAGGAGACCCCCAGGTGCTCGCGAAGCGGGCGCCCCTTCGTGGCCTCTGCGAAGTCCTTGAGCGCACGCCGCTGCGCCGCGTTGAGTTTCTCCGGCACCACGACCTCTACAGTAACCAGCAGGTCACCGGTCCGGTCATCGATCGGCACGCCGCGGCCGCGCACGCGCAGGGTCTGGCCTGAGCGGGTTCCGGCGGGCAGGCGCACCGTGACCGGCTCCCCCTCGAAGGTGGGAACCTCGATGCGCGCCCCCAACGCGGCCTCGGTGAAGCTGACGGGAACGGTGAGGGTCAGGTCGTCCCCCTCGCGGCCGAAGAGCGGGTGCTCGCCGGCACGGACGATGACGTAGAGGTCACCCGGCGGACCGCCGGCAGCACCCGCGCCGCCCTTGCCTCGCAGGCGTATCCGCTGGCCGTCGCTCACGCCCGGTGGGATCCGCACCTTGACCTGCTCCCGCGCGGACCGCTCGCCGACGGCGACGGAGGTCGCCGTGCCCTTCACGGCCTCGGAGAAGGACAGGGAGATCTGCGCCTGATGGTCGGGTCCCCGCTGCGGGCGGTGGGCCCCGGCCGGGCCGCCGAACGGGCCGCCACCGGTGCCGAACAGGTTCGTCAACAGGTCACCGATCCCGTCGGCGCCGGAGAACTGGAACGAGTGCGAGCCGCCGGGGCCGGGAGTGGCGTACGGGTTCCCGCCGGCGGCGAGATGGCGGATCTCGTCGTACTGCTTGCGCTTGGTGGCGTCGCCGATCACGTCGTAGGCGGCCGATACCTGCTTGAACTGTTCCTCGGCGGCCGCGTCGTTCGGGTTGCGGTCGGGGTGCAACTGGCGGGCGAGTGCCCGGTAGGCCTTGGTGATGTCAGCCGGCGAGGCGTCCGACGACACTCCCAGGGCGCGGTAGTAGTCCGTCTGCAGCCATTCCTGACGAATATCGGCCACCGGGGAACCCGCCTCAGCAGCTCTGGGGGCGGGTGGTCATCCCCGGACGCCGACCACCGCGGGCCGCAGCACGCGCCCGCCCCACGCGTAGCCGGTACGGAGGACGTCCGTCACGATCTGGGTGCCGGGGGTCTCACCGGTCTCGTGCATCACGGCTTCGTGATACTTCGGGTCGAACGGCTCACCCGCGGGCCAGATCACCTCGAGCCCGCCCTCGCTGAGGGCGTCCACGAGTGCGCTGTGCAGCGGGCCGATCAGGTCGGCGTCGTGGGCGGCTCCGGCCTCGGAAGCGTCGAGCACCGCCAGCAGCCGGGTCGCCAGGTCGGCCGCGCCCCGCTCGGCAGCCTGCGCCTGCTGCTCGGACGCCCGGCGGCGGTAGTTGGCGAACTCCGCCTTGAGACGAGTGAGCGAGTCGAGGTACTCCGGGCATTGCGCGCAGGCGGCAGACGCGGGATCGTCCCCGCCCCTCGTCGAGCCGATGTCTGCGGAGTCCGCGGCGATTGTCGCGCCCGCCTCGGGCATCGCCTCCGCGCCGGGCGACCCGGACTCCTCTGCCTCCGGCCGCTCGGGCGCCTCGACGTCGGTGGGGCGCTCGTAAAGCTGCGTCACCTCACGAATCCTCCTCGTCGATGATCTCGGCGTCGATGACGTCGCCGGCGGCATCGCCGGCGGTCGTGGTTCCGTCATCGCCCTCGGCGGTCTGCGTCGCCCGGGCGTACATGGCCGACACGAAAGCGTCCACGGCACTCTGCAGGTCATTGGCGGCGGCCTCGGTGGCAGCCACGTCGTCGCCCTCGAGAGCGCTGCGCGTCGCGTCCAGCTTGGTCCGCAGATCTGCCGCTCCTTCGGCGTCACCCTTGGCGGCTTCCTCGTCGAGAAGCTTCTCGGAGCGATATATCAGCGAGTCAGCCCGGTTGCGGGTCTCGGCGACCTCCCGGCGACGCCGATCCTCGTCAGCGTGGGCCTCGGCGTCGCGCACCATCCGGTCGATCTCGGTGTCGTTGAGCGAGGACTGGCCGGTGATGGTGATGGACTGCTGGTTGCCGGTGGCCTTGTCCCGCGCCGACACGTGGACGATGCCGTTGGCATCGATGTCGAACGTCACCTCGACTTGCGGGACTCCCTGCGGTGCCGGAGGGAGATCGACGAGTTGGAACTTGCCGAGTGTCTTGTTGAAGTCGGCCATCTCCCGCTCGCCCTGCAGGACGTGGATCTCCACCGACGGCTGGTTGTGACTTGCCGTCGTGAACACCTCCGAGCGCTTCGTGGGAATGGTGGTGTTGCGATCGATGAGCCGGGTCATGATCCCGCCCTTGGTCTCGATTCCGAGCGACAGCGGCGTCACGTCGAGCAGGAGGACGTCGGTGACGTCGCCCTTCAACACCCCGGCCTGGATGGTGGCACCGACGGCCACGACCTCATCGGGATTGACCCCCTTGTGCGGCGCCTTGCCGGTCATCGTGGTGACGAGCGCAGAGACCGCGGGCATGCGTGTCGAGCCGCCGACCAGGATGACGTGGTCGATCTCGCTGGCCGCCAGGCCGGCGTCGGCAATGGCCCGCTCGAACGGCCGGCGACAACGGTCGAGCAGGCCAGAGGTCATGGATTCGAACGTCGCCCGCGTCAGCGTGTAGTCGAGGTGCAGGGGACCCGCCGACGTGGCGGTCACGAACGGCAGGTTGATCTGCGCCTCCTGCTTCTGGGACAGCTCGATCTTGGCCTTCTCGGCGGCCTCCTTCAGCCGCTGCATCGCCATCGGGTCGCTGGTCAGATCCACTCCGTGCTCACCCTTGAAGCGGTCCGCTATCCAACCGATGACCGCCTGGTCCCAGTCGTCGCCTCCCAGCTTGGTGTCGCCGCTCGTGGACTTGACCTCGAAGACGCCGTCGCCGATCTCCAGGACCGACACGTCGAACGTGCCGCCACCGAGATCGAAGACAAGCACCGTCTCGTCCGTGTTCTTCTTCTCCAGCCCGTAGGCGAGAGCCGCCGCGGTCGGCTCGTTGATGATGCGCAGGACCTCCAGGCCGGCGATCTGGCCCGCCTCCTTGGTGGCCGTGCGCTGGGCATCGTCGAAGTACGCCGGCACGGTGACGACCGCCTGCGTCACGTCCTCACCGAGATACGACTCGGCGTCGCGCTTGAGCTTCATCAGGATGCGCGCCGAGATCTCCTGCGCCAGGTACTTCTTGCCGTCGATCTCGGTGACCGGGACGGTCTCACCCATGCGACGCTTGACCGAGCGGATCGTCCGCGCCGCGTTGGTGATGGCCTGCCGCTTGGCGACCTCGCCGACCAGCACGTCACCCCCGGTGGCGAACGCCACGATGGACGGCGTGGTGCGGGCTCCCTCGGCGTTGGCGATGACCACCGGGTCGCCGCCCTCCAGGACGCTGACCACCGAGTTGGTCGTACCAAGGTCGATACCGACTGCCTTGCCCATGCTGTGTGTCCTCTCAGAATTCTTCTCACGGTCCGGATGCCGGACCGCTGAATGCTGCGTGATCTGATGTTTCGCGGCGCGTTCTGTCTCTCCCGAAGCAGGCTACCGAGGCCCGGTTCGCCTGCCGTTGGCCTCTGCGAGACCGCGGCAGGCGAGTCCGGCATCTGGAACAACACCGCCGCAGCGGAAAAACTTCCCGCAGCGGTACTGTCGAGCAACCCCGTCCCGCCGATGTGAGCCAATGAACTCCACACTGATGCTGGTCCGCCACGGCCAGAGCACCTGGAACCTGCAGAACCGCTTCACCGGCTGGTACGACTGCCCGCTGTCGACGCAGGGCCGCGACGAGGCCATCGGGGCCGGCCGGGCGATGGCGGCGCGCGGCATCCGGCCCGAAGTGGCCCATACGTCGCTGCAGACCCGGGCGATCGACACCTGCGACCTGGCCCTGGCCGAGACGGGATGCACCGGGATCCCGGTACGCCGTCACTGGCGCCTGAACGAGCGCCACTACGGCGACCTGACCGGACTGGACAAGGCCGAGACGGCTGCCCGCCACGGGGCGGAGCAGGTTCGTCGGTGGCGTCGCAGTTATGCCACCCCTCCGCCACCGATCCGAGCCGACAACCCCTGGAATCCGGCTTCGGACCCCCGCTACGCCGACCTGGCACGGGACGAGATGCCGCTGGGCGAGTCGCTGCGCGACGTGCTCGTGCGGTTGTTGCCCTACTGGGACAAGTGCATCACCACCGACTTGCGCGCCCACTCGTGCGTGCTGGTTGCGGCCCACGGCAACAGCTTGCGAGCGCTCGTCAAGCACCTCGACGGCATCGCTGACGAGGCCATCACGGGCGTGGAGATCCCCACAGGTGTGCCCATCCGTTACGAGATCGGCGCCGACATGCGGCCCGACCGGCCACTTGCGCTGGCGGATCGCTTTGTGACCGACAGCTGACCGGCGGCTAGCCTTCGAGGGTCGTTTTCGCCCGAGGCGGCCCGTACCGATGCCGCCGCCGCCCGCAGAGGACGAGGAACTCGTCCTGGTGGTCGGAGTCCCCGGCGACATCGAGACGCTTGACACGTGCTGCGCCAACTTCATTCGCGCTCACGAGGCGCTCGAGTTGGTGTACGAGCCGCCTGTCCTCCACAGGACCGTGGAGCAGAACGGCGCTCTCATCGGCGCGGCGGGCGACCTGTTGCCCCACTCCTTCGAGTCCTGGGAAGCGCATCCCGACGGGCTCACCTACACCATCAAGGTGCGCCCCGGCGTCACGTTCGACGACGGGACGGAGGTCACCGCCGAGACCGTGCGTTTCATGACCGAGCGGAACCTCAACACACCAGGCGGGGCCAACTGGCTGCTGCGGAACATCGCGTTCATCAACGACCCGCCGGAGGTACTCGACAAGTACACCCTCCGCTTCACCTCCACCGAGGACGACCCGTGGGCGATGGAGCATTTCTCTCGGAACGTGGAGAACGCCAGCGGTCCCTACCGCATCGTCAGCCGTACGCCGGACCAGGAGGTCGTCTTCGAGAAGCGCGACAACTACTACGGCGACCCGCCGGCCTATGACAAGATCATCTGGAAGATCATCCCGTCCAACGCCGAAGCGCGTGCAGCTGCTGAAGGCGGGCGTCATCGACGTGGCGATCGCCCTCGGCACCGAGGACTTCGCCGCTCTGGAGGGCGCCGAAGGCGTCACCGTGCAGCGGTTCCCGTCCAAGAACCTCGCCTACATGGGCATGGGCAACAAGCTCGCCCCGTTCGACGACAAGGCCGTGCGCCAGGCCGTGTCCTACGCCGTGGACTACGACGACATCCTCAACAACGTCTACAAGGGCGAGGCCCAGCGTCTCTACGGTCCCATCGCCCCCGGCTCGTACTCGAGCCTGGGCGACAGCATCGGCTACCGGCGTGACCTTGCCAAGGCGCAGGAGTTGCTGGACTCAAGCAGCTACGACGGTTCCCCGGTGGTTCTGTCGATCGACGCGGCCAAGGGCGAGCACGAACTCATCGCCGTGCGCATCCAGGCACACCTTGCCGACATCGGCATGGACGTGGAGATCGAGAAGCTGCCGTCGACGGTTTACGCCGAGCGGAAGGTGGGCGAGAACCGGCTGCAGATGTTCATCGACGAGGGCCTGCCCTGGATCGATGATCCCAACTACACGTTGTCGGTGTTCCTGCTGTCCGGTGTGTTCGGCAACTACTCCCAGTACGAGAACGAGCGGGTCGATCAGATCATCAATGAAGGCTGGGGCATCCTCGACCGCGACGCGCGTGCCGCCACCTTCGAGGAGGCGCAGCGCATCATCGTGGAGGAGGCCCCGTGGGCGTTCCTGGCGCTGCCTGACTACAAGATCGCCATGCGCGGCGACACGGTCACGGGCTTCGTGCTGTACCCGAACGCCATCCCACGCCTAGCCGGCCTGAGACCGGCGGGCTGAGCCACTAGCCGGGAGGCGGGCGCGGCCTGACTCCCGGGGCAACAACGCAAGAGGCGCCCCGTCCGGCCACGAAAGGCTCGGGCGGGGCGCCGCCGCGTTCTTGCTCGCGGGCCGTGGCGGACCCCGCGTTGACCGGAACCTGAGGCGATTACTGTTGCTTCCCGGCTGGGGGCTTCAGTGCCATCAGCGCCGGCACCTACCACACGTGCGGCATCCGTCCCGACGGGACCATCGACTGCTGGAGTGCCAACGAACCCCGGAGTCAGTAGACAGTCGGTTCACCGGACGGCTGGTCGGGACGTCCGACCGATCGCTTGGAAACTTGTCTTCCACGCATGTAATCACAAGTTTCAGAATCAAGACTTGTGGTATCGTTGGAACATCGAGCCCTTAGTGCGGAATATCACTGATATTCGTTGGAGTTCAGAAATGAGATCGGGATCTGTGGCACAAGTCGGTACCTACCTTCCGATCAGCGGCTATGACCCGCGTTTCGAGGAGGAATACCACGTCGACGCGTTCGTTCCCTTCGAGTTGCCGACATCGCTCGCCTTACACGAGTCAACGTGGCTGGCCATCACCGGCGCCGCTACCGAACTGGGACGGCTGGATACGGCGACGGGCCTCGTCCCGAACCCTCGGCTCATCACGCGTATCGCCGCACGTGCCGAGGCAGTAGGAACCTCAGCCATTGAAGGCACCTACGCCGAATTGGCCGACTTGTACACGACAGAAGAACTCCCTTCCGACGCCAGAACTCCGCAGACGCCTCCCCAAGTCGTCGAGGTTCTGAACTACGCCCGCGCCGCAGAGGAGGCGTACTCGTGGATCGCTGAACGTCCGATCACAATCAGCATGCTGTCGGCGCTACAGCAGGAGATCGTCCGCGGCACCGAGTCGGATGGTCCCGATGCGGGGACACTCCGCACCACACAGGTCTTTGTTGGCACTCGCGACCGCCCCATCCGGCAGGCGCACTACGTACCGCCACCGCCCGGAGACCAGATGCGCTCTCTGCTCGAACAGTGGATTGCATGGCAAACCAATGCGGTCGCCATCGAACGCCTTCCTCTAGTCGCTCGGGTGGCCATGGCACATTTCCAGTTCGAAGCCATCCATCCATACACCGACGGGAACGGGAGAGTTGGGCGGCTCGCGGTCGTGTTGCAGATGCTGCGCGAAGGAACGCTGGGGCAGCCTGTCCTGTCGATCTCGTCGTGGCTGCACACCAGTGGCGCCGCGTACAGAGAAGAACTCGCAGCGGTCAGCCGCACCGGCATCTGGGACGCCTGGATCACGTTATTCGCGCAGGCAATCGAATCTGCAGCACGAGCGGACCGACAACGGATCAACCGGGTCGCCCAGTTGAAAAGCGAGATCTCCGCCATCGTCGGCCAGCACCTGCCCCGCGCCGCCTTGGCCCGAGAGATCGCAGAGGGCTTGATCGACTCACCCATTCTCTCAGTTGCTTCTGCCCATCGACGCCACGGGCGCAGTGAGCAAGCGAACCGTACGGCGATCAACCAACTCGTAAGCACGGGCCTCTTGGAACAATACGGCGAAGCCGATTACCGCCGGCGGTACTGGAGCCCTCGAGTCTTCCGGGCGATAACCGGTTGACCAGGCATGGATCGGACGGAGAGCGCGCCACTCGACGCCCAGGTAACGCCAGAAGGCCTACGGACAGTCGCGCCGGGGCTAGCGGCGGCGGCGGAATCGGGGGCGTCGTGTGGGGGGCGCGACGGTCGTCGGCGCGGCCACCTCGGGCCCCGACGTGCCGGCAGCGAGCGACGCAGCCGGGCTGAAGGGCGGGGCGCTCGAGCCCTCGACGGGTTGGGGGAGTTGGGACACAACGCCGGTCACGCCGGGGACGCGCTTCAGTAGCACGGCCTCGATGCCGGCGGTGAGCGTGACCATCGAGAGCGGGCAGGTGCGGCACGCACCGATCAGCTCCAGTTCCACGACGCCGTTGTCGTCGACTCCCAGCAGGGTCAGGTCGCCGCCGTCGGACTGCAGGGCCGGGCGCACGAAGTCCAGCATCTCGTTGAGGAGATCCATGTCCACCGGCGAGGCGGGCGAGGAGTCGGCGTGGGAGGTGTCCTCCACGGCTAGGAGACTGCTGAGTAATGGCCATTTCGCCATCCCCGCAAGTCCCTGACCTGGGCTTTCGTAATCGAGAATCGGGCCATTCGGGGATTACTCAGCACACTCCTAGGAGTGTGCCTGGCACCCGGCTTCAGGCGCATGCGAAGCCGCTGGACAGTGGGTTCCGGCCTCCGCCGGAACGACGGTAGAACTGATTCGCGACATCCCTCGGCGCTCCTCTAGAACACTTCGATCCAGGTCCCGGCGCCGGCTTCGAGCGCCAGGTCGTAGACCAGCGCTGCCACCGCGGCGTCGAGAGCGGGCATACCCATGTGGGTCATTATCGTGCGCTCGGCGGCGTGTTCGCGCCCCGGGCGGTGTCCGGGCAGGATCTCTGTGGCGATGTCGGCGTGGATGTCCTCGCAAGAGAGCTGGCCGTGCCGGAGTCCGCCGATGCGCCCGACCTCGTCGCCGGTGATCCATTCCAGATCACGGCCGTACCAGCCAACGGCCCACTTGTCGAAGGCGCGGGCGCAGGCGACGTCCACGTCCCGGAAACCGGTGGCCGCACACACATGGGCGCCCGCCGGGATCCAGGGCTCCATGAGCACTGGTCGCAGCGCCGTGGTAACCACGCAGACGATGTCGGCATCGGCAACGGCGGCCTCGACGCTCGGGGCCACGCGGGCCTCGACACCGAGCTGCTCGCTGGCCTCGGCCCCGAACCGAGCCGCCGCCGCCTCGTCGATGTCGAACGCCGTCACGTGCGACAGGTCGAACAGTTCGGCCAGCAGCCACAGGTGGGTGCGGCCCTCGTTACCGCAGCCGACGATGGCCAGGCAGCTGCTGTCGGGGCGGGCCAGGAACTTGGCGCCCACCGCGGCGTGACCCCCGGTGCGCATGTTCGTGACAGAGGTGCCGTCCACCAGCGCCAGCGGCATGCCGGTATCGGTGTCGGTCACCAAGTCGAGCGCGGAGATGGCCGGCAGGGATCGCCGCGGGTTCTTGGACCAGCTGCTCAGCCACTTCAGCGCCGCCCGCTCCAGGGGGCGGATGAGCGCCGGGAAGGCCTGCACGACGCCGTAGCCGAAGGGAGGCTCGGGGCCGGGGGCGGTGCGGTCGTGCACCCAGAGGTTCACCGGATTGGTCTGGTCGACCTGCCCGGCCCCCACCTAGGCGAACGTGTCGAGGACGCGCTGCAGGGTCGCCGCCGGCGTGAGGAGTTCCTCCACCTCCCGCCGGGAGACGACGAGGATCTCGCCCGAGCCGCGGCCGGCCGGAGCACTCACTGCCGAGGTCCCGCGGTCATGCGCCGAGCCCCTGCGGACGCCCGGGCACGCGCCGAACGGCCGGAAGGTCGCTCACGATTCGGCTTCCATCTCGGCGAGCGCGGCCGCTGCGGCCCGGACGCGCTCGGCGGCGGCCTCGGGCAGTGGCCGGTACGGCTTGCGCGGCAGCCCTGGCCGGGCACCCCCGAGTTCGGCGATGACCTTCAGGTAGGCGTACTCGTAGCTGAGCATGAGCGGCATGTCGGGCAGGCGGATCGACGCCGAGAGTTGCTGCAGGGCGCCGTAGGCGCGACGCACCCGCGGATCTCCGTGGTTGCCCTTGCGGCACTCGTCGACGAACCGGGTGGCGGTCCGCATGCCGGCCCAGCAGAAGATGCCCGTGGAGCCGACCGCCCCCAGCACCGAACCGTGGAAGAAGGCCGGATCGTTGCCCGTGAACACGTTCACGCGGTCGCCGATGGTCAGCAGCACCTGGTCGAAGTGCGGCAGCGCCATGTTGGACTCCTTGATGGCCTTAATGTTGGGCACCTCCAGGAGCCGCTCCCACATCGACACGGAGATGTTCACGCCGTTGAGCGGCGAGTAGTTGTAGAGCATCAGCGCCATGTCACCTTCCAGCGACTCCGCCACATCCACGAAGAAGTCCACCGCCCACTCCGGCGTCAGCGGCAGGGCGTAGGGGGCAGCCAGCATCGAGCCGTCGGCCCCGGCCGCCTCGGCGTAGCGCGCCCGGCGGATGGCCTCCTGCTGGTAGGTGGCCGTTGAGCCCACCACAACGGCGAGACCGCCCTCGTGGCCCGCTGCCACCGCCGTCTCGCAGACAGCGTCGAACTCTCGCGGCGACACGTTGGTCATCTGACCCATCGAGCCGAACACGATGCACCCCGGCGCCCCCGAGGCGGCCACGAGACCGATGCTGTGACGGACGCCGTCCAGGTCGATCTCCTCGGCGTCGTCGAGGCTCAGCGGGATGAGCGGCAGCAGCCCCTCGAGCGGTTTGCGGACGAACTCAGGCATCGCTTCCCTCCGATGTCAGGCGCCTATAGAGGCGTTGCAACTCCCCGCAGCGCTCACGTAGGTCATCGAATCCGACGGCCTCGCAGCGGTAGCCGAGATTTTCCATGGCGGCACGTGCCTCGGCGGTGTAGACGACGGTCCCGTCGGCCTCGATGCGGTCGACGGCGTCGAAACGGGCCGCTCGATCGTTGATCGCCACCGCCTGCGCCTCGTCGAGTCCGGGGGGCAGCCGCAATTCCACTCGGCCCGACCCGATCACGGCCGGGTAGCCGCCGGGCAGTCCCACCGGCGCGGTCACGTGGGTTTCCAGCGGCTCGGACCCGCTCAGCGCGACGGCGTTCTTCACTGCGGAGGCGGCGTACAACGAGAACACGTCGATCCGATGCCAGTCGATCACCTCGGGCCAGGACTCCAGCGCGGCGGCGAGGTCCACCTGCTCGGTGACGTCCACCCCGTCGACCGTCAACCGGAAATGGTGGGGCACAACCGTGCCGCGGGTCAGCAGGGCGTGGGATCCGACGAGCGACACATCGATCTCCGCCGCCGGGCGGCCCGTGGTGGCCATGACGTAGCGCAGCACGCGTGCGGCGCACACCTCGAGATTGCCCGCACCTGCCATGGGGCCGTGGCCGAAGTGCTTCCAGATCGCCACGTTGACGACGTCGGGGAACGCGGCGTTCACCACCTGGGTGTCGATGCCGGCCAACTCGATGGCCCTCGTCAACTGGGCGGCGGGCCAGAGGTGCCAGGGCAGCCACATCCCGAAGGTGGCCGCCCTGATCTCGGCGCGCCGGCCGGGATCGATGGCTGCCCCGCCGATCACCCGGGGGGACTGCACGGTCGCCGAGTGGACGATGGCGTCGGGGCGGACCTCGGCCAGCAGCCGGGCAACCGCCTGCTCGTCGGCCAGGTCGGCCTGACGGTGCTCGAACTGCTTGGTGTGGCCCTCGATGGCCGAGCCCAGCATGGCGATGGTGGTCCACGACGGGCCCTGCCACGGGCTGCGCTTCATCGTGACGATGCGCTCGACGCCGGGCGTGCGGGCGAGGAGTTCCAACGCCCAGCCGCCGAGCTGGCCCACGCCGGACACCAGAACGGTGGTCATGCCCTGCGGGACCCATCAGTCGTCGACACGAACGATGTTCTTACCACGCGAGCGGCGCGATGTTGGCCCGGACGGTTATCCGGTCACTCGCACAATCGGCACTGGCGCCGGCGCAGCGACGCCCGGCACGGCACTCGATGGAAGTCACGCTCGCCGTACAATGACCGCCTCACCGCCGGAGATACCCGGCGCGCCGGAGAGGAGCAAGACCGCCATGAACGCCACCGCCAGGTCCCCGCAGCCACTGAGCGACACCGCCATCGAGCGCGCACGGGCCAAGACATTCGCCGTCCTCTCCACGCTGCTGCCAGGCGGGCAGCCGCAGAACCACGTGATGTGGGTGGATACCGACGGCACCAACCTGCTCATGAACACCGAGGTGCACCGCCGCAAGTACCGCAACGTGGCGGCCGACCCGCGGGTCACCATCCTGCTGCCGGACAACGAGAACCCCTACATCTTCAGCGAGGTCAGAGGCCGGGTCACCGAGGAGATCCGGGGGCCGCGGGCCCACGAGCACATCGAGGAACTGGCGATGAAGTACATGGGCACCGCCTACCCGGCGCCGATCCTCTCCGAGCGGGTCATCCTGGTCATCAGCCCCGACCGCGTCTACGACCACCAGCGCCCCTGAGCGACCCGGACCACCCGTCCGCCGCCGCACTCGGCCACGACCGTCCCAGCGAGGAGAACAGCATCATGCAGGTATCACTTGTGACAGGCGCCGCCAGCGGGATCGGGGCGGCCACGGCCCGACGCCTCGCAGCACGCGGCGACGCCGTGGTCTGCGCCGACCTCGACGGTGACGGCGCCGCGGCCACCGCGGGCGGCCTTGAGCAGGCGATCTCCTTCGCTCTCGACGTGGCCGACGAGGCCGCCACCGACGCCATGGTGGCCGCCACCCTGGAGCGCTTCGGTGATCTGCACAACGTTGTGGCCTGTGCCGGCATGGAGCTGAGCGGGCACAGTTTCGACTTCCCCGTCGACGACTTCCGGCGGGTCGTCGACGTGAACCTCACCGGCTGCTTCCTGACAGCCCAGCGGGCTGCACGGGCGATCCGGGACCAGGGCCACGGAGGCGCGATCGTGCTGATCGGCTCGATCAACTCATAGATCGCTCTGCCCACCTTCGCCGCCTACGTGAGTTCGAAGGGCGGCGTGCTCATGCTCGGGAAGGCCCTGGCGCTGGACTTTGCGGCCCACGACATCAGGGTGAACGTGATCGGCCCCGGAGTGATCAACACTCCCATGAGCGCCGACAGCATCGCCGATCCGGTGCGGGGGGCCTTCTTGATGGGCCGCACGCCGCTTGGACGGCCCGGCGAGCCAGAGGAGATCGCCGAGGTGGCCGCGTTCTTGACGTCCGACGCCGCCTCGTTCATGACCGGCGCCTACGTCGCAGCCGACGGAGGCTGGCTCGCCGGCTAGCGGCCTTTCATCGCTACGTCGACGATGTGGCGTTTGCCGCCAGTGCCTGCGGTGGCGATGGTGGCGAGGGCGGCGGGGATGCCTTCGAGCGGCACGGTCGGACCGATCAGTGACCGCAGGTCCAAGCGGCCGGCCTCGTAGAGGGCGTTCCCGAGCACGAAGTCGGCGCGGGTGAAGCCGAACGTGGCGATGATGTTGAGTTCGCGCTTGATGCAGCCGAAGAGGAAGTCGTCGAAGTGCAGCGTGGCGGCACCGTGGACGATGCCCATCAGCAGCACCGTCCCGCCCGGGCGGGCGGCGCGCAGCACAGTGTCGACGCTGGCGGGATGACCGGACGCCTCGAAAGTGAGATCAGCGCCGTGCGGGGCGCCGAGGGCGTCCCGGAGCGCCGCCGCCGACTCGGTCGGTGACAAGCCCGAGACGTTGACCGTGGCGTCCACCCAGGGCTCGACCGCTGCAAGGTGATCGGCCGCAACGTCGGCTGCCACGATCGTGGTGGCGCCCATGGCTCGGGCCACCTGGCAGACCGTGAAGCCGATGCTGCCGACGCCCGAGACGACCATCCGCGTGCCCGCGGCGATGCCCGAGCGGCGCATCCCGTGCACCGCTGCCGGTAGCGCGGAACTCAGCATCACGGCCTCGTCCAGCGGGGTCTCCGCACGCAGTGGGAAGACGTTGGATTCGGGTACGACGGCGTACTCGGCGAAGCCGCCGTCGAGGTCGATCCCCAGGTGGCGCATCCACGGGCAGATGCTCTCGGAGCCCCGCACGCACCACTCGCACACCCCGCAGCCCACGACGGCGTCGGCCACCACGAGCGCGCCCGGCGGAGGCGTGGCGGGCGAGTCGGCCTCGACGATCTCTCCCACAATCTCGTGGCCGAGGATCCGCGGCAGGCCTCCGGTGTCGATCATGCCCGAAGCCATCTGCTGGTGGAACAGGCCCAGCGCCGAGGCGCGCACCCGCACCAGGGCCCAATTCGGCGGCCGCTCGGGCACAGCGATATCGGCCATCTCCAGGTGGTTCTCAGCGAGCATCAGCAGAGCGCGCATGGTCATCGATCGGCCTTCGGTAGGTCAGGCCGGGGGTTCAGTCGACGACGTCGGTGCTGTCGAGTTCCCAGATCAGCTCGCTGTAGTGGTCGCCAGCCGGTACCCAACGCTTGCGGGAGTAGCGGATGTTGGGGTTGTAGGTGAGGGCAATGTGCTCGTCGAGGTCGCAGAAGTTGGAGGAGTACTCCACGTCGGGAGCGTTGTCACGCAGGTAGTCACCGATAGGGCAGTTGAGGCGCAGGACATACTTCGCCATGTTCCCGTCCTGCTCGAAATAGCGCTCGGTGTCGAGCTTCGGCGACCACGCGAAGTAGCTCCAGAACTCCTTGAAGAAGTTGTTGAGGCTGAGGCGATCACCCTTGGCGCGCGACCGCGCGGCCATCAGCGTGCCCATCTGCTCGCCCTGGCGCTGCCGGGCGCGCGACACAGCCGCACGGCCCTCCTCCTTACCGAGTTCAAGCTCCATGGCGTCGGCCAGCACCGAGAAGATCTTCGTCTTGGCGTGGAACTCGTTCTCGTTGGCGTCCCAGCCCTGCTGGATCGGGTCGTCGACGGCGATCTCGTAGTAGCGCTCGAGGTAGCGGCGCTGGCCCTCGTGGTCGACGTTGCCGCCGGTCTTGGTGCGCGCCAGCCGGTCACCGGGCCCGTCGTCGATGGAGTCGGCCAGTTCCTTCAACTCCGGGTACGAGATCTCGACCTTGTCGTAGGTAGTCATGCGGTTACCCCCTCATTCGTTCCGGGTACATGTCGTCCGATGAGACGCCCGGCGGACGGCCGGGTCGGTGTCTACGCCCAGCGCAGACACCGACCATGTGGGGCGCAGGCCTAGGTGGCTGGTGTTTTTCTCGGGGCGGGGTGCTGGTTGGGGGTAGAATTACAGGTGTGTGGTTTCGTGTCGCGGGGAGGTTGGTGTCGTGACGGTCGGGGTTTCGGAGTGTCAGGCTGATTTGTTCAGGGGCACTGGTTTTGTGGGGGAGAGGGTGGCGGCGGGGTCGATTTTCGCGTTGTTGTTCCGTGAGGGGGATCGGTTGTTCGCGGATTCGTTGTTTGCTGATCTGTTTTCTTCGCGGGGGCGTCGCAGTGTGGCGCCGCGGGTGGTGGCGTCGGTGATGGTGTTGCAGCGCTGGTTCGGGTTGTCTGATCGTGAGGCGGTCGCGGCTTTCGAGTTCGATGTGCGCTGGAAGTATGCGTGCGGGGGTTTGGGGTTCGACTCTGGGGGGTTCTGCCACACGGTGCTGGTGGGGATGCGAGCGCGGCTGGCGGCTTCGAGCAACCCGAGGAGGGTGTTTGATGTGGTGCTCGACGCGGCCCGTGAGGCGGGGGCGCTGTCCCAGCGCAGGGTGCTTGACTCCGCGCCGGTCTATGACGCGGTGGCTACCCAAGACACTGTCACGATGCTGCGCAGCGCGCTGCGTCAGGTGTTGGCCGCGGCGGGCGCGGGGGGCTTTGATCAGCAGTTGCGGGCGGTGCTGGGCCGCGGCGACGACTACGCGTCGGGCGCGAAGCCCGACTGTGACTGGGAGGACCCCGCGGCGCGCGAGGCGCTGGTGGCGGGGTTAGCCGCGGACGCCTCGGCGGTTCTCGTGGCGATGCAGGGCAGGGCTTTGAGCGCTGAGGCCATGGAGGCGGCGGAGTTGTTGGCCGCGGTCGTTGGCCAGGACCTCGAGGAGGGCCCCGACGCGCGGATGGGCATCGCGCGCCGCGTCGCGGTGGATCGCGTCATATCCACAGTGGACCCCGACGCCCGCCACGGCCGCATGAGCACCGCTGGAGGCTTCGACGGCTACAAGGGCCACGTCGCTGTGGACCCCGACTCCGAGCTGATCACCGACACCGCCGTCACCGCCGGCAACGCCGCAGACGCCTCCACCGCCGCAGCACTCATCGAAGACCTCCTCAACACCGACACCGACACCGCCGACACCGGGGTCGTGGATGTGTTCGAGGGTCGCCCGACGGTGTATGGCGACGGCGCCTACCGCAGCGGCGAGTTCCAGCAGTTGCTGCGCGACGCGTGCATCAACTCGAGGTGCCGCACCCAGGGTCCCGCGGGGCGCGGCGGGCTCTACAGCAAGGACCGCTTCAGCGTCGATCTGAACGCCGGTGCAGTCACATGCCCCGCAGGGGTCCGCGTGCAGATCCGCCGCGGCAGCGACGGCGGCGGCACCGCCCGCTTCGGATTGGCCTGCACCCATTGTGACCAGCGCCGGCTGTGCACCGCGGCCAAACGCGGCAGAACCATCCGCGTCACCAGACACGAGACCGTCCTCGCCGACGCCCGCGACCGCCAGAGGGCCCCGGCCTGGAAGGCCGACTACCACGCCACCCGGCCCATAGTCGAGCGCCGGCTCGCCCACCTCAAACGCCGCTGGCACGGAGGCCGCAGAGCCCGCGTGCGAGGCCGACCCAAAGTCGACGCCGACTTCAACCTGCTCGCCGCAGCCCACAACCTGGCACGCCTCGCGGCGCTCGGGCTGCACTCCCAACCCACCCGATGGGCCCTCGCCTGAGCCCCGCCCCGCCCCGCACCCCGCCAAGCCCACAACAACCCAAACCGTCCCACACCACCAGCACGCCCAACACCACACGCCCGACCAACCCCATTAGGCACCAGCCACCTAGTCGGCTGGTGCCAAACTCCCGAAATGGGGATTCTGCGATCACAAACCCCAGGTCAGCGACTTGCAGATTGCGACAAATTGCTATTTTGCACCAGCCTCCTAGGTGAAAGTCTCCCCCGGCTGGAACAACTCCAGCACGAGGCCGCCCACCTCGCGGGTCTCGAAATAGGCGAAGCGGCCTCCATCGGAAACCCGGCCGTAGGAGATCACGGCGCAGCCCGAGGACGTCAGCTCGGCCATGTCCCGGTCCAGGTCGTCGGTGTAGGCGCACAGGTGGACGACCCCCTCGCCGTGGCGTTCCAGAAACTCGGCCTGGATGCCCTTACCCGCGACGGGCTGCAGCAGTTCGAACTCGATGTTGCCCATCTGGGCGACCAGTCCTTTGACCGCCACGTCCGGAGCGTCGGTGCCGTAGATCTTGCGCTCGACGGTGTGCGCCGAGGGTCCCTCCTCGAACGGCCCGATCCCCAGTCGCTCGTAGAACGCCGCCGCCTGCTCGATGTCACGCACGACGACGCCGATCTGGTATGTACGGGACCAGAGATCGGGCCGGGCACCCTCGGACGCGGCTCGGGATTCGTTGGACTCTGCAGACATCGGTGCCTCCCCGTCGAGTCTCGGACTGCGTGAATATACGGCCGTCGCCCGATTCAGGGGCGGCGGGCGACGCAGTCGATCTGCACCTTGGCACCTTTCCAGAGGAACGCCACACCGAAGCTGGTCCTGGCCGGATACGGCACAGGAAATCGCTCGCCGTAGATGCGGTTCATGGCATCGAGATCGTCCTCGTCGATGAACTGCACGCAGGTCTGCACCACGTCGGCCAAAGAGCAGTCCACCTCGGCGAGGATCTGCTCGAGGTTGGTGATGGCCTGGTGGAACTCGGGGTCGAAGCCTCCCGCCACGAAGTCGCCGCCGACCGGGTCCCGGCCGATCTGGCCCGTGACCCAGACGTGGTCGCCGTCGATGCGGACGTGCGGGTACGGGCCCTTCGGTTCGGGGGCGCCCTCGGTGGTCACGGTGATGTCGGACATGGAGGATCCTTTCGGGTCATCGGGGTCTTGGCGTCGTGGCCGCAGGCGACCGCGCTCAAGTCAACCAGCCGCCGTCGACGACCAGCACGTGGCCGGTCACGTAGGAGGCCGCCTCGGAACTGAGAAAGTCCACGGCGGCGGCGATGTCGGTGACTTTGCCCAGCCGACCGAGTGGGATGCGCTCGGCCGCCTGGCGCTCCAACACATCCGGGTCGTCGAGCACCGAGCGGGTGAGGTCCGTGTCCACCGTGCCGGGGGCCACCGCGTTAACCCTGATGCCCGCCGGGGCCAACTCGCGGGCCGCGGCGATGGTGAGCATCCGCACCGCCCCTTTGGAGGTGTCGTAGGGCACCATGGGGGTCGTCGACGCCGTGAACGCCGAGGTCGACGCGGTGTTCACGATGCAACCCCCGCGGGAGGCCATGGCGCGGGCGGCCGCCTGGATCCCGAAGAACACCCCCCGCAGGTTCACCGACATGAGGTCGTCGAACTGCTGCGGCGTGACCTCGGTCAGCGGCCGGATCCACCCCACGCCGGCGTTGTTGACCATCGTGGCGAGCGGGGCCACCTCCTCGACGCTCGCCACCGCCGCGGCCAGCGATCCGGGGTCGCGGACGTCGAGTTCGACGGCGTGGACCGCCAGACCCGCTGCGGACAGCTCCGCTGCGGTGGACGCCGCCGTCGAGCCGAGGTCGCCGATGAACACGGTGTCGCCACGGCGCGCCAGCCGCTCGGCGATCGCCCGGCCGATGCCGCGCGCCCCGCCGGTGACGAGTGCACCGGACAGCGGTTGAGTCATGTCCGCTCCTCGTGTCTGGTGGCGACCAACGGACGAGCACACTCAACCGCTGGGCAATGGATTCCGGCCCCGGATCGAGTCCGGGGCAGGCTCTCCGCCGGAATGACGCAGGAGGGGGGCTTGGTCATGATCGCCCCTAGATGAGTAGTTCCAAGGGGTGCGAGCGGGGGGTCGGCCAAGTCGGCGGTGTGGTGGTGCGAGCGGGGGGTCCGCCGCTGGGTGGTTGAGGGTGTCCAAGATCGGGAGGTGAAACCGCCCCCGATCCTGGAGGACCTTGGCATGAACCCGGACTTGGACACCCTCGCTGGTGACCCTGGCGGTGTTGCAGGCGCTTTGTTGGGGTTCGACTCTGAGGCCCGTTTCGTGCGCTACGCCAAAGCACACCTGACGCCGTGGTTTCCTTACGTGCCCCCGCGGCCCGGCTACAACAAGCGTCTGCGCCGCAGCGGCGAACTGATCAAGCACGTGATGGCCTGCCTCGCACGCGCCTGCGCGTCCTGGCACGACGACGTCTGGCTCGTGGACTCCACGCCCGTGGAGTGCGGGCGCAGCCGCGAGACCCAAAAGCGCTCTGAGCGGCCCGGATGGGCCACCTACGGCTACAGCGCCTCGCACTCCCGCTATTTCTGGGGCCTGCGCCTGCACCTCATAACAACCCCGTCGGGCCTGCCCATCACCTTCGCCCTCGCCGGCGCGAAAGCCGACGAGCGCGACGTCTGTTGGGACATGATCGCCCACGCCGGCGTCGCCCGGCGGGGCCAGACCCTCATCGCCGAGGTGGGCTACCGCAGCGCCGCCTTCGAAGCCCAACTCAACAACGCGGGCATCACCCTCATCACCCGCCACCAAAACAGAACCCACCCGAGCGGGCCGGGCGTTCCTGCGGCCGTTCCGCCAGATCATCGAATCGGTCAACCAGACCCTCAAAGCCCAACTCGGCCTCGAACGCCACGGCGGGCGCACCCCCGCCGGCGTCGCCGCGCGCGTCCTGCAACGACTCCTCGCCCTCACCGCCACAATCTGGCACAACCAAACCACCCAACAACCAGGCCCCGCCCGCTCCCTACTCGCCTACGACCACTGACCCCTTGGAACTAATCATCTAGTCGTTGGCGATGAGGTCGGTCGGGTACTCGTTGAGTTTGACGCCACCGTCGGGCGTGCAAACGATGATGTCCTCGACTCGTACCCCGACCCGGCCGGGCCAGAACACCGACGGTTCGATGGTGAAGGTCATGCCCGCCTCCAGCGGCGTGTTGTCCTCGGGGGAGATGAACGGCTCCTCGTGGACGTCGAGACCGATGCAATGCCCGGTGCGGTGGCGGAACCAGTCGCCGTAGCCGGCGTCGACGATCACCTGTCTGGTCGCACAATGCACCGCCGAGGCCGTGACCCCTGGTCGCACGGTGTCGATGCCTGCCTGCTGCGCGGCCATGACGACCTCGTACACCCGCCGGTACTCCTCGCCGGGGTCGCCGACGTGCACCGTGCGCCCGAAGTCCGAGCAGTAGCCCTCGAGAACGGCACCGAAATCGAAGGAGGTCCCATTGCCGACTTGCAGCGCCTGCTGGGAGATCCGCACGTTGGCGTCGCGGTCGTCGCTGGGGCCCATGGACCAGACGGCGGTGTCGAACGACGGGGTGCGTGCCCCGAGGCGCAGCAGGTGGAAGTTGACCTCCTCGGCGAGCTCCAATTCGGTCACACCGGCCCGCACACGATCGGACACCTCGGCCATCGACCGGTCCGCCATCCCGCAGGCGCCCTTCATGAGCGCCAGTTCCTGCGGTGCCTTGATGCGCCACAACCGGTTCGTCAGGCGGCTGCCGTCGACGAGTTCCGCCGCCGGAAACGCCTGCAGCAACCGCATCACCGCCGACCCCCAGGTACGGGCACCGATGGCGATGCGCCCCGCGGGGCCCAAGGAGGCGGCGGCGCAACGTTCGATGCGCGTGCGGATGCAGGACGACAATCTCACCGTGTCGGCAATGGCGCAGGACGTCGGTGAGGCCACCGAGGAGGTGAGCGCTGTCTACAACGGTGAGGAACTCCTCATCGCCTTCAACGCCGAATACCTGCACGACGGTGTGGAGGTGCTGGACTCCGACGAGATCCTCCTCCTGACTGCTGACAGCCTGAAGCCCGCTTTGCTGCAGTCCGCTGAGACCGATGACCTCGTATACGTTCTGATGCCGCTTCGCGTGACCTGAGGAGGCGCTCTGCTTCACTGGTTGGAAGCGAGCGACTTCCGTCTCCACGAGAGCATCTCGTTTGCTCCCGCAGAGGGTCTGACCGTCATACGCGGGCCTCACGGCGCCGGGAAGACGTCACTGCTGGAGGCTGTCGGCAATCTGGCGTCGCTGGCGTCGTTTCGTGGTCAGGACCTTGGCCGTGCGGATGGCCCCGTCGTCATCGACCAACACCGCGTCCGTGAACGTACCGCCAATGTCAACGCCTACCCGCATCCGGTCCCCCTCCTTCGTTCGCCGGAATCCTAGACGCGGCCGCTCGTGGCGGCATCCGTGGGGCCTCCGAACTCAGGGGGAGTCCGTCCTGCGGAGCGGCCTGCTGTTGTTGACTTCCCTGACCACGTCGGACCGGGCGGCATGTGCGCGGTTGATCTTGCCGCGGAGCGAATCCCGCGTCGTTGGGTAGCTCTCGTAGATGGCGTACGACTTCTCGTTGTCAGCGGTGACGAAATTCTCCCGGATTCGCTCCGGGACAATCGCCCTGTTCTTCATCGACGGAAGCGGCATGACGAGGATCCCGTTCCGGCGACGCACCACTCCTTCCTCGAGGGATGCCGCGATTTCCCAGTCGACGAATTTCTGGTGCCAGGTCTCCCTGCCGATCAGAACGATCGTGACCGTCGAATCACTGAGATTCTCACGGACGATCCGGCTCTTGATATAGGTCTCGTCGAGACTGCCGACGAACCGGTCCTGCTCGGTGACCCCGACGCAGCGGGGTATGAACTCGCCGCCGAATTGCCGAATGAAGGACTCAACCTCGCTGAAATCAGCGTCGTGATAGGACACGAAGCATGTGTGCCTCGTCGGGTCATGGCTGCTGGTCGACACGAGGTCGGCCAGACGCTGCATGAGGATCGCGAGGTTTCTCGGCTTGATCACGTCGATCCTCCCAAGAGGTTGTGCACGTGATCCCCGGGGGACAATCGTCGCCGACCGGCTACTCCGGTCTCCCCCCGTGCTTACTTCGGAGGCTCGTAGGCCCGCGCGTCCCGTGGCAGGACATCGGCCGGATAGGCGCCGATGCCGTGCTCGGTCAGGTCGAGGCCAAGCGCCTCCTCCTGCGCTGAGACCCGGAGCATTCCGCGGCGGCGCAACACGGCGAACAGAGCGCCAGTCGTCAGCAGGGTCCAAGCCACAACGACGCCCACGAGGATGAGTTGCACAACCAGTTGATACCCACCGCCACCATAGAACAGCCCGGCACCGTCCTGACCGAGGTAGCCGTCGTCATAGCGGGCGAACAAGCCCACCGACAGTGTGCCCCAGACCCCGCAGACGGCATGCACCGAGACGGCGCCGACCGGATCGTCGATGCCCCGACGCTCGATGAAGTGCATCGAGTACACCACGACCACCCCCGCCGCCCCTCCGGTCACCAGCGCGCCGAGGACGTTCATGCTGGCGCAGCCTGCCGTGATGCTCACGAGCCCGGCCAGCGTGCCGTTGGCAACGATCGACATATCCGGCTGGCCCTGCCGACGCCACACCACCGCGCCGGCGGTGACCGTGCCCGCCGCGCCGGCGATGATGGTGTTGAGGATCACGCGGGTCATGGGGCTGCCCGCGGTGGCGGCGAGTTGCGAACCCGCGTTGAAGCCGAACCAGCCCAGCCACAGGATGAACACGCCGAGGATGACCATGGGCATCGCATGGCCCGCTATCTGGCGGGGCCGACCGTCCGGGGTGTACTTACCTAGGCGCGGTCCGAGGAATACCGCACCCGCAAGCGCTGCGCACCCGCCGGTGCCATGCACGACCATCGAGCCGGCGAAGTCGCTGAACCGGGCGCCGCCGATCGAGATGTCGGCGATGAACCCGCCGCCCCAGGTCCAGTGCACCACCAGCGGGTACACGAAGGCGGTCATCACAACGCTGAAAAGTAGATACGCCTTGAACCGGGCCCGCTCGGCCATTGCCCCCGAGGCGACCGTCACCGCCGCGGCGGCAAAGACCGCCTGGAAGAAGAAGAACGCTCCGGTGCTGAGATTTCCGACACCGCTGGAGCCCGCGGCGACCAGGTCTCTTCCCGCCAGGAAGAACCCCTCTGTTCCCCACCAAGGGTTGCCCGCGCCGAACGCCAGCCCGTACCCGACCGCCAGGAAGGCGAGCACCCCGATGCTCATGTCGGCCAGGTTCTTGGCCAGGATGTTGGTCGTGTTCTTGACCCGCGTCATCCCGCTCTCCAGCAGGGCGAAACCGGCCTGCATACAGAAGACGAGTACGCCGGCCAGCACAACCCAGGCGTTGTCGAGGGCGGCCTGCACGGCATCCGCCGGGTTGTCCGACTGCGCGATCGCCGGCGCTGACAGAAGGGCCAGGATCATGCCTGCCGCGGCCAGCATCACCGTTGTCCTGCGTTTCACGGGACTACATCTCCCTGCTGACCTGCGTTAACGGCCGCGTACCATAGACCACCGGCGCGGAGTCCGGCTGCGAACCGAATGCAGCGGCACCTCGA
Organism: Acidimicrobiales bacterium; assembly: GCA_963668565.2. Taxonomy (GTDB): domain Bacteria; phylum Actinomycetota; class Acidimicrobiia; order Acidimicrobiales; family CATQHL01; genus VXNF01. The sequence goes on along the minus strand of CAXXMX010000010.1, from coordinate 942,203 downwards.
GAGCCCCTTCAGCGCATGCCCTTTACCGGGTTGCTACGGCTGCTCGTAGGCCCGCTCGTCGCGTGGCATCGGGTCGGTCGGATAGGCCCCGGCACCGTGTTCAGCGAGATCGAGGCCCCTGGCCTCGTCCGCCGCAGAGACCCGCAGCACACCGAATCGGCGCAGCACCGCGAACAGGATTCCAGTCGTGACGACCGTCCAGGCCAGCACGATCAGCACGAAGACAAGTTGCACGAGCAACTGCCAGCCTCCGCCGCCGTAGAAGAGCCCGGCGTTGTCCCTGCCCAGGAAGGCGTCGTCGTAGCGGGCGAACAGGCCAACAGCGAGGGTGCCCCAGACCCCGCAGACGGCATGCACCGAGACGGCGCCGACCGGATCATCGATCCCCTTCCGCTCGATGAAGAACACCGAGTAGACGACGAGTACGCCGGCCAGCGCACCGGTGACGAGCGCCCCGAGGACGTTCATGGTGGCGCACCCGGCGGTGATGCCCACGAGCCCCGCGAGCGCGCCGTTGCCGGCCATGGCAACGTCCGGCTTGCCGGTCCTCAGCCAGACGACCGCGCCGGCGGTCAGCGTGCTGGCGGCTGCCGCCACGATGGTGTTGAGGGCCACCACCATCACCACACCGTCGGCAGCCAGCTCGGAGCCGGCGTTGAACCCGAACCATCCCAACCAGAGGATGAACACACCCAGGACGGCCATCGGCATGGAGTGGCCGGGCATCGGACGCGGCGTGCCGTCCGGGCCGTACTTCCCCAGGCGGGGCCCCAGGAACACCGCCCCCATGAGCGCCGCCCAGCCCCCGGTGGAGTGCACGACCGTCGAGCCGGCGAAGTCGCTGTAGACGGCGCCGCCGATGGAGATGTCCGCGATCAGACCGCCGCCCCAGGTCCAGTGCACGACCATCGGGTAGACGAAGGCGGTCATCACAACGCTGAAGAGCAGGTACGCCTTGAACCGGGCACGTTCGGCCATCGCGCCCGAGGCGATCGTGACTGCCGTGGCCGCGAACACCACCTGGAAGAAGAAGAACGAGGCCGTGCTGAGGTTGCCGACCCCGCTCGAACCGAACTCGAAGAGCTCGCTTCCGGAGAGGAAGAACCCCTCGGTGCCCCACCAGGCGTTTCCTGCGCCGAAGGCCAAGCCGTAGCCCACCGCGAGGAACGCCAGCACGCCCACACTCATGTCGGCCAGGTTCTTGGCCATGATGTTGGTCACGTTCTTGGCCCTCGTCAGGCCCGCTTCCAGCAGGGCAAATCCTGCCTGCATGAAGAAGACCAAGACACCCGCGACGAGCACCCAGATATTGTCGAGGACAGCCTGCACGGCGGCCGAAGGATCCTCGGTCTGCGCCGCGGCCGGAGTGGTAAGAAGTGCAATGACGGCGCCCGAGACGCCGAGCGCCACCAGTGTTCTGCGCTTCACGGGAGTACCTCTCTTGTCGAGTCGTACCTCTTCGGGCCGACGATGAACGAAGGGGCGACTCCCTTGGCGCACCCGAACCGTACCGTCGAGGGCGACGATTCCAACCCCCACCCGCCGGCGAGACCTCGCCGGCATTGGCCGGCGCCTCACCGGGGGGGATGGGCGGCGAAAACAATGCGAACCGGCGCCGATGCCCGTAACCTCGCCGACGGAATGAGCACCCGAACGCTTCGCGCCGCGGTGATTCGGCCACAGGTGCCATTGGCCGTAGCCTCACTGTCACGATGAGCACCACACCGTCCCGCCTACGCCGCATGGCGCCCAGCCGCCTCGTCATCGGTTTGGGACTCGGTGTGGCACTGTTCACCGTCGCCTCCGGCATTGCAGCCGCCATCACGGGATTCGGTAGCACCGCGACCGTCACCCGGGAGGTGTTCGGCAACATTCCCGGGCCTTTGCGGGCGGCCTTCTACACGGTCATTCCGGTCGCCCTCGTGTACGCCTCGGTGCTGTTCGCCCACCGCGTGCAGAACTGGCAGCGGGGTGCACGCGAGGATCGCCGTACCACCTGGCGAAACGTCCATCGGCGGCTCGCGGACCTGCGATCGGGTGTGTCCATGCGCACGCTGCTGCGCGAACCCGCTGCGGGCATCATGCACTCGTTCATCTACTTCAGCTTCCTCGTTCTGCTGGCGGTGACGATCACGCTGGAGATCGAGCATCAACTTCCCGACGGCGCCAAGTTCCTGACCGGGCGGGTGTACCAGGGCTACTCCTTGGTGGGCGACGTGGCCGGAGCGGTGTTCCTGGTGGGCGTGCTGTGGGCGATCCTGCGCCGCTGGGGGCCCTGGCACCTGCGCCCGTACCGGATCCGCCACAAGACCCGCCCCGAGCACGCCGTCATCCTGGGGACGCTGCTGGCCATCGGTGTGACCGGGTTCGGCACCGAGGCGTTCCGCATCGCCGAGACGGGCACGCCATCGTTCGAACGCTGGTCGGTGATCGGCTACCCGCTGGCCACCCTGGCCGACGGCCTCTCGAACACCGCCGGCTGGCATCAGGCCTGGTGGATCCTGCACGTGGCGGCGTTCGTGGTCTTCCTGATCCTGATACCGGTGACGATGCTGCGCCACATCGTCACCTCGCCGCTGAACATGTACCTGCGTGACCGCGAGCGGCCCAAGGGCGCCATGCGCGAGCTGCCGAACCTCATGGAAACCGACCTGGACTCCTTCGGCGCCGCGGTGGTGGAGGACTTCACCTGGAAGCAGCTCGTCGACCTCGACGCCTGCACGATGTGCGGGCTGTGCACGTCGGTGTGCCCGGCGCACGCCACCGGCAAGCCGCTCGACCCTCGGGAGATCGTGTTGAAGGTGGGTCAGGTCATGGCCGCCAGCGGCACGCCGGCCACCTCTCCGCCACTGGGCCACGACGCGGAGATCACCGTGGCGGGCGCCAGCGTCTTCGAGCGCGTCACCTCCGAGGAGGTCTGGGCCTGCACCACGTGCAAGGCGTGCGACGAGATCTGCCCGGTGAACATCGAGATCCTGGACAAGATCCTCGACATGCGGCGCCACCTGTCGCTCATGGAGAGCGACTTCCCCACCGAACTCGGCACCGCCTACCGCTCGATGGAGAACTCCGGGAACCCGTGGGGTATGGCCCAGGCCTCCCGTGCCGACTGGGCCGCCGACTTCGAGGGCGTCGTCGTGCTCGACGGCAGCGACCCCATCGAGGCCGAGTACCTGTACTGGGTGGGCTGCGCCGGCAGTTATGACGACAAGAACCGCAAGGTCACCCGCGCCATGACCGAACTCATGCAGCGCGCCGAGGTGGACTTTGCCGTGCTGGGACCCGCGGAGATGTGCACGGGCGATCCGGCGAGGCGATCCGGCAACGAGTACGTGTTCCAGATGCTGGCCATGCAGAACGTCGAGACTCTCAACGGCATGGGCGTGCGCAAGATCATCACCCAGTGCCCGCACTGCTTCAACACACTCGGCAACGAGTACCCGCAGCTGGGTGGGCACTACGAGGTCCTCCATCACAGCCAACTGCTGGAACAGCTCGTCGAGAGCGGACGCCTCGATCTCTCCGAGGCCCACCTGCCCGAGCGGCTCGTCTACCACGACTCCTGCTACCTGGGTCGCCACAACGACGTCTACCTGGCCCCGCGGCGCGTCGTGGGGGCCATCGGTGGCCTCGAGGTGGTGGAGGCGCCGCGCAACGGCACCAAGGGCATGTGCTGTGGGGCCGGCGGGGCCCGCATGTGGATGGAGGAGCATGTCGGCGAGAAGGTGAACGTGGTGCGCAGCCGGGAGCTGCTGGCCACCGGAGCCGACCGCATCGCCACGGCATGCCCCTTCTGCTACGTGATGATCGACGACGGCGTGCGCGGCGAGGGGGTGGAACAGAGCGACGTGAACGTCGGCGACATCGCCCTGCACGTCCTGGAGGCCATCCACCGGGGCGAGGAGGAGGCCGCCGCCCGGCGCACTGCCGAGATCACCTCACCTGTGGTCGTTGGCGATACGGCCACCTCCGGCGTGCCGGTGGCGGTGTCGGTCTCCGGGCTGGATCTGGCGCCGATGGCACGGCTGCGACCGTCGCCGGCACGTGCGACAGCGGCGATACCGGCCGGCGTTCCCGCTCCGGCTCCGGCGGCGCCGGCTCCGGCGGCGCCGCTCCGGCACCGGCCGGCGTTCCCGCTCCGGCACCGGCGGCGCCGGCTCCGCTGCCCAAACCCTCGTCGGCAGCGCCCCGCAAGGACGACCTGCGCCTCATCAAAGGCACCGACCCGATGCTGCTGGCCGAACTGGCCAAGCAGGGAATCACCGGATACGACCAGATCGCCGCCCTCGACGCCGACGGCGTCGAGGCGCTCGAGGAGACCATCGGCGCGCCCGGCCGCGTCCAGAAGTGGAACTGGGTGGCGCAGGCGCAGGACCTCCTGCGGCGCTACCCGGCCGCGGACTGACAGCGGTTCAGAAGTTCTCCCAGTAGCGGCTGGGGATCGGGCCGATCTGGCCCTGGTACTTGGAGCCAACCGCCTGGCTGCCGTACGGGTTATCCGCCGCGGTCGTCATCCGGATGAAGCTGATCTGGCCGATCTTCATGCCCGGGTAGAGGGTGATCGGCAGGGTCGCCACGTTCGACAGCTCCAGAGTGAGTTGGCCCTGCCAGCCGGCGTCGACGAAGCCGGCCGTCGAGTGGATGAGCAGCCCGAGCCGCCCCAGGCTGGACTTCCCCTCCAAGCGGCCCACCAGGTCGTCGGGCAGAGCCACCTGCTCCAGCGTGCAGCCCAGCACGAATGCACCGGGGTGCAGGATGAACACCCCATCAGCGTCGATCTCGACGAGGTCGGTCAGCGCCGCCAGATTCTCCTTGACGTCGATGCAGCCCATCGTGTGGTTGCGGAACACCCTGAAGAATCGGTCGAGACGCAGATCCACCGATGAGGGCTGGATCGCCCTCTCCGCCAGTGGTTCGATGGTGATGCGGCCCGCCGCGATCTGCTCGCGGATGGTTCGATCGGACAGAATCATGTTGTGGCGACGTTACCCTCGATTCGTCACTGATCGAAAGGAGCCAGCGCCATGCCCCGTGCCTTCCTCCATGGCTTCACCCCGCCCACGCAGGAGAAATTCATCAACATCGTCCGCGGCGAGGGCTGCACCCTCACCGATGACACCGGCAAGACCTACCTCGACGCCATCGCCAGCCTGTGGTACTGCCAGGTGGGCCACGGACGCGCCGAGATCATCGACGCGGTGGCGGACCAGATGCGCCGACTCGATGCGTACAACACCTTCGCACCGTTCACGAACCCGCCGGCCGACGAGGTCGCGGCGATGGTCGTCGAGCGCTCCCCCCACCCCGACGGGCGGGTGTTCCTGTGCTGCTCGGGGTCCGAGGCCGTGGACACGGCGCTGAAGATTGCCCGCCTGTGGCACCGGCTGCGCGGCGACAACGAACGCCAGACGGTGATCAGGCGCACCAACGGCTACCACGGCACCAACTTCGGGGGCACCACCGCGCAGGGCATCGCTCCCAACCGGGAGGGCTGGGGCGACCTGGTACCGCACTTCACCGAGGTACCCCACGACGACCTGGAGGCCGCCGCCGTGGCGATGGCGGGCCAGGAGGGACGAATGGCCGCGGTGATCTCCGAGCCGTTGCAGGGCGCCGGCGGCGTGTGGCCACCGGGCGAGGGCTACCTGCAGGGATTGCGGCGACTTTGCGACACCCACGGAGCCCTACTCATCCTCGACGAGGTGATCTGCGGGTTCGGGCGCACCGGGGAGTGGTTCGGGGCGCAGTACTACGGCGTCACGCCCGACATCATGACCTTCGCCAAGGGCGTTACGTCGGGCTACCAGCCCCTGGCCGGGGTGATCCTGTCGCGGCGGGTCTGTGACGTGCTGGAGGCCCAAACAGACTTCATGCTGCGCACCGGCTACACCTATTCGGGGCACCCCGCGGCGTGCGCTGCCGGCGTGGCGAACCTGCGGATCATGACGGACGAGGGACTGGTCGGTCGGGCGACGTACGTGGGCGAGCGCATCTCGGCGGGTCTTCGGGCATTGACCGACGACGGGCTTCTGGCCGGCTACCGGGGCGACGGCGCCGTCTGGGCGGCCGAGTTGGGTCGCGATGCCGCCGGCGTGCGGAACGCGATACTGGACGCGGGCGTCATCGTGCGTCCCATCGGCACCGCCCTGGCGATCTGCCCCCCACTCGTGATCAGCGACGCCGAGATCGACCAACTCATCGACACCATGGCCGAAGCGCTGCGCTGAGCACGGCGGGGGCCCCGTACCGGAGCGGCGCCCTCAGGCGATGATGTTCACCGCCGTGCCGAGCGGTGCCTCCTGGGCGATGACCTCGATGATGTCGTTGGGGATACGGGGACCGCCGTTGGACAGCGCCTCGCCCACCCGCTCAGGGATGAGCGTGCCCTTGAGCGCGATGCGGGGTAGACCACCGCCAAAGCTGTTCAGAGCCTCGCTGAAGAACGACAGCATGAGGATCCAATCTCCGAGCACGACGCTGCCGTTCTGCTGGTTGTGGTTGGGCAGCTTCTCGACGATGAAACCCAACAGCATCGGCGTTGGCGTGGCGCGCTTGCCCACGATGACTTGAGAGTGCGTGATCAACTCGTCCCCGTCGAAGAGGGCAATGCTGCGGTCCGACACGTCGACGAGGATGTGGTGGTTGACGGTGGACCAATTGAACTTGTCGGTGCGGATCCAGCCGCGCGTGCCGTTGGGGCGAATGGGCAACTCGGCCTGCACCCATTCATCGCCCCACTCGCCTTGTGTCACACGAACGACCAGCCGATTTCGCCGGTAGGTGTAACTCCACAACTCGCCGTCGGGGAATGTCAGCCGGTTCCCGTCGGGGGCGTCGTAGACGGGGACGATCTCGTTCACACCCTCTTTCGAGACCAGGATGGTCGCCGGTTCCCACTCCAGGTTGTCGGGAACGAACGCCGGCCAGGTCGTTGGCCGAGGCTCGGGAGGCAGCGGCGGGGCCGGCGGCGGCTCCAGTGGCGTTGGCGCAGCAGACGGCTCGTCGGGTTCAGCAGGCGGACTCGCTTGTGACATCTCGCCCTCCGCTACCTGCGGTGACGGATCAGCGGTGGGCTCAACCACGGTCGGTGCCGCCGAGGAAGGTGCCACAGAGGGTACGACGGGCTCGGTGGGCAGATCAGGCACCGGACCATCGGGCAAGGCGGAAGGCACCTCACTGGCTCCGACCGGCGCTTGCGCGCTCGTGGCAGAGGATCCGCCGCCGCCGCCAGGCTCTTCACGGTCACCGCCGCAGGCCGTCGCCACCAGCAGCACAGCCACGAACAGCCGGGCGGCCCGCATCAGGCATCGTCCCTCGGCCGCGAGCTTCACGATTACAACGTCAGAGAATGAAACGTTGCCGATGACGGCCTGCCGGTGCCGCTGCGGAACTCGTCAACGGCATCCATACCCCTACAGACGCCCCAGCCGAGCAGACGGTTGACGCCGAGATGCTGTTGCCCGCATCCCGGAGCTCCGGGCAAACGGAGTAGTCGTCTCAGGCAGTGATGTTCACGACGGTGCCGAGCGGGGCGGTGCGGGCGATGACCTCGATGATGTTGTTGGGAATGCGGATGCAGCCGTTCGAGAGCGCCTCGCCCACCCGGTCCGGGATGTGTGTGCCGTGAAGGGCGATGCGGGGCAGACCGCCACTGAAAGTCGTCAGCGACTCGCTGAAGAACGACAGCATCAAAACCCAATCTCCCAGCACGACACTGGCGTTCTGCTGGTTGTGGTTGGGCAACTTCTCAACGATGAAGCCGCGTAGCTTCGGTGTCGGCGTACTCGACTTGCCGACGATGGCGCGGGTGTAGGTCACCAGGTCGTCGCCGTCGAACAAGGCCACCAGGCGATCGGAAATGTCGATGAGGACGTGATGCCGCACGGTCGACCAGTTGAAATCCCGCGTCCGCACCCAGCCACGACTGCCGTTCGGGCGGACAGGAAGTTCGACCTGGGCCCATTCCTCGCCCTGCGACCCCTGCACAACACGTACCACCAAGCGATTGCCGCGGAACGTGTAGCTCCACACGTCCCCGTCACGGAACGACACGCGGTCCCCGCCAGGAGCGTCGTACACCGGAACGATGCCGTTGACGTTCTCCTTGGCCACGAGGACGGTCACCGGGCTCCACGCAGGCGTTGCCGGCGGCTGCGGAGGCTGAGTCGTCGGAGGCGGAGGCGGTGGAGCGGCCGGCGGTGAGGGCGCCGACGTCGCGGACGACTCCGGGGGGTCGCTCGCCTCGGGAGGCTCTGGGGCCTGCGGCAGTTCGGGGCCCTTCGGCGGAGCAGAGGCCTCCGGCAACCCCGAGGAGCGAGGCTCCTCCGGCGGCGGCGCAGGCACAGGCGACGACCCCGACGAGCCGGAATCCTCCGGCGGCGGCGCAGGCACAGGCGACGACCCCGACGAATCCTCTGAGCCGGAATCCTCCGGCGGCGGCGCAGGCACAGGCGACGACCCTGACGAATCTGCCGGCGCGGGCGGCGGCGCAGGCACAGGCGACGACCCCGACGAATCCTCTGAGCCGGAATCCTCCGGCGGCGGCGCAGGCACAGGCGACGACCCCGACGAATCTGCCGGCGCGGGCGGCGGTGGTTCGGGAGAATCCGGCGCGGCGGGCTCCAAGGTGACCTGCGGCGACTGAGCGGGCGGCACCGGCTCCGGAGGCACGACGGCGACCTCGCCGGCGTCCCCGCCGCAGGAGGCCACGAGGAGCGCGGCCGTGACCACCAGCGCCGTCATGCGGGCCCAGCGCGGCCGGCGACATGTCGATGACCGCTCAGCGGTGAATGCGCAGTGGCTGGAGTCCTTGCCGCCCGACGCACGAGCGACCGTTCGACGGATGCTGGATGGCACTGCCGCCCTCCTTCAGGCCACGACGCTCACCGCTGTGCCGAGCGGCGCACGGCGGGCGATCGTCTCGATGATGTTGTTCGGGATGCGGATGCAGCCGTTCGACAGCGCCTCGCCCACCCGCTCCGGGATGTGCGTGCCGTGCAGGGCGATCCGGGGCAAACCGCCGCCGAAACTGTCGTGGGCTTCGCTGAAGAACGACAGCATGAGAACCCAATCCCCCAGCACGACGCTGGCATTCTGCTGGCTGTGGTTGGGCAGCTTCTCGACGATATAGCCGCGCAGTCTCGGGGTGGGCGTCGCCGGCTTGCCCACGATCGCGCGCGTCGATATCACCAGCTCGTCGCCCTCGTACAGCGCCACGCTGCGCTGCGAGACGTCGACGGTGATGTGGTGGTTCACCGTCGTCCAGTTGAAGTTCTCGGTGCGGATCCAGCCGCGGATGCCACTCGGCCGCATCGGCAGTTCCGCCTGCACCCACTCGTCGCCACGTGACCCCTGCGTGACGCGCACGACGAGGCGGTTACCGCGAAACGTGTAGCTCCACAGTTCCCCGTCGCGGAAAGACAGCCGGGTGCCACCCGGAGCGTCGTACACCGGGATCACCCCATTCACGTCATCCCTGGCGACCAGGATGTTCAACGGCTGCCAACTGGGCGGTTCGCCCGGGGGTGGGGGTGGCGGCGGCTGGGGCGCCGGCGGTGGTGGGGGATCAGGCTGGGTATCCGGTGGCAGCGGGGTATCCGGCCCAGTCACCGGCGGGGAAGCGACCTCCGGCTCAGTCACCGGCGGCGGATCCGGCTCAGTCACCGGCGGGGAAGCGACCTCCGGCTCGGTCACCGGCGGCGGATCCGGCTCAGCTACCGGCGGCGGATCCGGCTCAGCTACCGGCGGCGGTGGTGGATCGGGCTGTGGTGGGACGTCGGGCGGGGCTACAGAGGCGAGTTCCACCGCCGGCGCGCTGCCGCGCGAGGGCCAGCTGTTCATCGTGGCCGCGTCATCGGTGACAGCGGCCGATTCGCCCACGTTCGCTCCGCAGGCCGCGACCAGAACGGCGACCGCCACGATCCCCGCCACAACACGGCCCGCCGCCGTGCCCCGCGGCCAGAGTCCGACCCACAGCGGGACGGCCGGGATGTCGGGGACAACAGGCGACACCGAAACGTTCCCCGGGGGGTTCCCGATTCTCCTCACCGACCGCGTCCTGCGTCGCTCTCAGGCGACGATGTTCACTACCGTGCCGAGCGGGGCTCTCTCGGCAATCGTCTCCACGATGTCATTCGGTATGCGGATGCAGCCGTTGGACAGCGCCTCGCCCACCCGCTCCGGGATGTGGGTGCCGTGCAGAGCGATGCGGGGCAGCCCCCCACCGAAGCTGTTGAGAGCCTCGCTGAAGAACGACAGCATCAAGATCCAATCCCCCAGCACGATGCTGCCGTTCTGCTGGCTGTGATTCGGCAACTTCTCGACGAGGAAGCCCGTGAGCGTCGGCGTCGGTGTCGCCGGCTTACCCACGATGGCCCTGGTCGATGCGACGACGCTGTCGCCCTCGTAGAGCGTCACACTGCGATTCGACACGTTGATGAGGATGTGGTGGCTCACCGTGGACCAGGTGAAGTTCTCCGCTCGCACCCAACCGCGAACTCCGTTGGGCCGCACCGGCAGTGCGACCTCGGCCCACTCATCTCCCTGAGTCCCCTGCAGGACGCGAGCGACCAAGCGGTTGCGCCGGAAGGTGTAGCTCCAGACGTCACCGTCGGGGAACGCCAGCCGCGTACCGTTCGGCGAGTCGTAGACCGGGAGGATTCCGTTGAAATCGTCGTTCGCGACCAGGACGGTCACCGGCTCCCAGGCGGGCGCCGCGGGCGGGGGTTCGAGGGGAGGGGGAGGCGGCGGGAGTTGATCGGCCGGCAGCTCGGTCAGAGCCGGATTGGTCATCTCGTCCGGCAGAGGAACATCCGGGAGCAGAGGCGGGGGAACCCCGGGTTCGGTTCCCTCCGCACCCGGTGGGGCGGTCACAAGGATGGTCTGCTCGGTCGTCCGGCTGAGCGGCACCGCGGCTGTGGTCGAGGACCCGGGATCGAGCAGCAGAGCAGCCGCGGTCGTCGGCGGCGTCTCGGGACGCTCGCTGGTGAGGCTGGGCTCGGATTCGGCTCCGCCGCATGCGGTGGCGAAGAATGCCACCGCCAGAATCAGAGCAAGGGCTCGGAACATCGGCCGGCGCGGCGCGACACGGCCGGAGGAAGATCGCCTGATCATTTCGCTTCCTTCGTTGCGGGATCGGCCCTGTCGTGCTCGCATCCGCCGCTGGCGGGATGCGACACGTCTCCGCTCCATTGCCCGTGACAGCCTAACGGTGAGCCCTTTCCGAATGGCGGACTCGCCGGGGTGATCGGCGGATCGATAGCCGCAATCGCGACGTTCAGTTGCCGAACATCGCCAGCCACTGTGCCGCGCTGGACGGGGCGAAGACATAGTTCGACCTGCGGGTTTCCCCGAGCGGGGCCGACGGCTCCGCGGCGTAGAAGTGCCCTGGGAACAGGACGGTGTCGTCGGGAATCCGCCTGAGGCGCTGCGTCAGGCTCTCGTACATGGCGGCCGGATCGCCGCCGGGCAGATCGGTGCGGCCGCACCCCTCGAGGAAGAGCGTGTCCCCGGACAACAAGCGCCCGCCGACCAGGAAGCACTGACTGCCGGGAGTGTGGCCGGGTGTATGAATCAGTTCGATGCTCAACTCGCCGACTTCCACCACGTCGCCGCCGCGGTGGGTGCGGATCTCCGGCGGCCCCAGGCCCGTCGTGGCGGACACGTAGGGCGCCTCGTCGGACTGCACGTGCACCGGGACGTCGGTGATCTCGAGGAGTTCGGCGACGCCCGGGATCGAGAACCCCATCATGTTCCCGCCCACGTGATCTGGGTGGTAGTGCGTGGCGAGAACCCCGGCAAGGCGCATCCCGTCCGCGGCGCAGCAATCCACGATGCCCTGCGGGTCGTAGGCCGGATCCACCACGAGAGCCTCGCCTGTGCCGCGGTCCCCGATCAGGTAGACGAAGTTGCGCATCTGGCGGGCCAGTTCGTCACCGACCGCGAAGTCCGCGCCCGAGAGGAGTTGGCGAAAGTAGAAGCGCTCGTCCACGACGGCGAGCCTACGAGTGGCGGTGGTCTCCGTTCCCTCAGACCTCGTGCGGTTCGGATGACCCCTGCCGCCGGCGCCACGCTTCGGTGGCCAGTTCCACCACCTCACGGAGCGGTCTCCCCGTCTCGGTGGCGACAGCGGCGGCGTCGGCATGCTCCACCTTGACCCGATCGGACGCGACCTTTAGGCGAACGGGAAGACCGTCCACCTGCACCTCCTCCGGCGTCCGCGCCCGCGGCCAGCGCTGCAGCGTCGTAGCCCGGACGCCGAGACTCCCGGTCTCGGCAAGCATCACCTCGGCGAGCCGGGCGGCGAGCGCCGGATCAGCCAACGCGCTAACGATGTGCGCCGGGCGGCCCTTCTTCATGACCACCGGCGTGATCCAGGCGTCGTGAGCGCCCGCCCGCAGGAGTAGCTCGACGGTGTACGCCAGCGTCTCACCGGTGACGTCGTCCACGTTCGTCTCGAGGAGTTGGACCTCCTGACCGGCGCTGAGGGCCGCCGCAGTCCGGCCGATCACGACCTGCGTGACGTTCGGGCGATCGGGCAATTCCCGGTCACCCGCTCCGTAGCCGACCGCCGTGACGTTCATGGCGGGCATTGTTCCGAAACGCGTCGCCAAAGCGGACATGAGGGCGGCCCCGGTCGGTGTGGTGAGTTCGAACGGGACTTCGGTGCCGAAGGTGGGGGCGCCGCGCAGAAGCTCCACCGTCGCCGGCGCGGGGATGGGCAGGAGGCCGTGCGCGCTGCGAATCATGCCCTGCCCCTGAGCGATCGGGGCCACATGCACCTCCTCGACATCCAGCACTTCCAGTGCCGCACAGGTCCCGACGATGTCGATGATGGCGTCCAGGCCGCCGACCTCGTGAAAATGCACCTGCTCCACGGGGCGGCCGTGCAGGCGGGCCTCAACGCTGGCCAGAGCGCCGAAGGTCGCCAGCGCACGCCGGCGCACTCGCTCGGGAAGGTCGGCCTCGCCGATCAGACCCAGGATGTTTGCAGCCGTGCGGACGACACCCGACTCGGCAACCTCCACCTTCACGTCCGTGGCGGTGATCCCCCCGCGGAGGGTCGGGACGACGATCAACTCCCAGCCCTGCACGCCGAGACCCGAAAGGATGTCGGCGACGGCCTCCGCCTCGGCCCCGGCGTCGAGCAGCGCCCCGAGCGCCATGTCGCCCGCGACACCGCAGAAGCAGTTGAACCAGGCAACCGTGGGTTGATCGTGCATGCGCTCCTCCACCTCTTCGGTCGGTCAGGACGGCGTACCGGCCCCGTCCAGCATCCGCAATACTGCCGCGGCCGCTCCGAACCCGTTGTCGATGCCGACGACCGTCACCCCGGCCGCGCACGACGCCAGCATCGACAGCAGCGCCGTCACTCCCTCCAGCGCCGCCCCATAGCCGGTGCTCGTGGGGACCGCTACGACCGGCGCGCCGGTGAGGCCGCCCACCACACTGGGCAGCGCGCCCTCCATGCCCGCCACCACAACCACCGCGTCTGCCTCTTGGAGTGATTCCACCTCAACGAGCAGGCGGTGCAGGCCCGCAACGCCGACGTCGTTCAACCGCCGAGCCACGACACCGTGCGCCGCGAGCACGGTCTCGCATTCGGTCGCCACCGGACCGTCCGCCGTTCCCGCCGTGGCGATCACGACGCTCACGTCGCGAGCGGGAGCGGAGCGCCAGACCACCGTCGAACCGTGGCGCTGCCCGCCAGGATTCACTGCCAGCGCGGCATCCGCCTGCTCGTCGCCGGAGCGGGTGAGGACGACGGGCCCAGGGCCCCCCGCCAGCAGCTCGGCGACGATGGCGGCGCACTCCCCCGGCTCCTTGCCCGGTCCGTAGACCACCTCCCCTAGCGGAGAGCGCAGGCGCCGATGATGATCCACCCGCGCGAAGCCAAGATCTCCGAATGGGAGCCGGCGCAATTCCCGCACCGCGTCATCGGGGTGGATCTCCCCCGCTCGAACGCCCGCCAGCAGCTCGCGCAAGACACGTTCATCCATGCTCTTCGTCCTCAGCGCCGCCCGCGAGACAAGCCGACTTCGTGGGTACGCGGCCCACGACCCCCACAGGTTGACCCTACCGGGGGTTCTGTATCCTTGCCGCCCATGGCCGACAATGCCGCTTCGCCGCCCTCCGACGCGCCCGCGCCGCGCCGCGTGGCCTACCTCGGACCACCCGGCACCTTCACCGAGGAGGCGCTCCGGCTGGAGACGGCCTTCAGTGAGGACGTGCACATCCCGATGCCGACAATCCCCCATGTGCTGGACGCCGCAGCTCGCGGGGACGTGGACATCGGGTTCGTCGCCATCGAGAACTCGCTCGGCGGGTCGGTGAACGTCACCCTGGACAACCTCGCCCTCGAGTCCGAGTTGCTGATCCAGTGCGAAATCGTCATGTCCGTACAACTGAGCCTGCTGGCGCCCCCGGGGACGGAACTGGCCGACGTGCGGCGGGTCGTGTCCTTCCCGATGGCCACCGCGCAGTGCCGCACGTTCCTGCGGACGCGCATGCCGCACGCCAGTATCGAGTCGGCCACGTCCACGGCCGAGGCGGTCCGCACCGTCGCCGAGGGTGCGGACCCCCAGACCGCCGCCATCGGCGCTGGCCGGGCCGCTGAGATCTACCGTCTGGCGTCACTCGCCGACGACATCGGCGACGACCACGACCAGCACACTCGCTTCGTGGCCGTGGCGGCGACGGGCATTCCCGCGCCAACAGGCCACGACAAGACCTCCATCGTGATCTTCCAGCGCGAGGACGTGCCCGGCTCGCTGGCCGGCATCCTGCACGAGTTCGCCGCACGCTCCATCAACCTCACCAAGCTGGAGTCGCGTCCCACCAAGGAGGCGCTGGGGGACTACTGCTTCGCCATCGACCTCGAGGGCCACATCTCCGACGATCTGCTGGCCGACAGCCTCCTGAACATCCAGGCCAAGAAGGCCGACGTGAAGTTCTTGGGCTCGTACCCGGCGGCCACCTGGCGGGAGGGCGACGCCACGCGGCGGGAGGCCGACGCCGCCTGGCAGCGGGCGCACAAGTGGCTGGCCGACATTCGGGACCACCTCCCGGACTGAGGACCCCCCGGCACGCTCGCCGGCAATCGATGGTGGCCGGGCTCAGGAGGGGATGAGGCCATCCTGGGGCAAGGTCCACGGCAACGACGGCACGTGCGCCAGCAGCTTGGCGCGGGGGAGTTCGATGTCGCCGACGGGGACATCGATGACCACCGGTGCGCGACGCTCGAGCGCTTCGGGGATCAGCCAGGCCAGATCCATGGGATCGGACGCCCGTAGCCCGACCGCGCCGAACGACTCGGCGAATGCCACGAAGTCGGGGTTACAGAGATCGGTCTCGTAAGTGCCGCCGAAGAACTCGTTGAGGTCGCGGGCCACATTGCCGAAGGAGTCGTTCCTGAAAACGACGGTGACCACCCCTAGGAGTGTGCTGAGTAATCCCCGAATGGCCCGATTCTCGATTACGAAAGCCCAGGTCAGGGACTTGGGGGATGGCGAAATGGCCATTACTCAGCAGTCTCCAAGGCCGTACTTCACCGCGGTCGAGAGTTCGGACGAGTTGAACATGAACCCGCCGTCGCCGACCACGCAGACGACCGGATCGTCGGGTCGGGCCACCTGCGCGCCGAGCGCCGCCGGGAACGAGTAGCCGAGGTTGAAGGCATACCCGGAGTCCACGTACGTCTTGGGGCGGTTGACCTGGAAGTGGGTGCGGGCGTAGTAGCCGAACTGGGTGACCCCCCAGACGACACAGGCCTCCTCCGGAATTCCGTTCTGAAGCGCCTCCAGCATCGGGTACTGCGGTTCCTTGAGCTTGATGTCGTAGTACGCGATGAGGCGACGGGTAGCCGTGACCGCTTCGGCGGGTGACTGTCGGTCGCCCGCGCCCACCTCGACGAGATAGGGCATCAGCGCCTCGATGGTCGCCCTGGCGTCGCCGTGCAGAGGGAGGGTCTTGGCCTGGACCCGCGTCAGCTCGGTGTCGTCGATGTTGATGTTCACGAGCGTGGACGCCTCACCGGCCGGATTACCCATCGAAAATCGCGTGCCGACCCCGATCACCACATCGGCGGCGCGCATCACGTCATAGAGCTGGTTCATCTCGAACCGCTCCCCCTCCGGGCTGACACACGAACCGTACGACAGCGGATGGCAGTCGGGGATGGTTCCCTTCCCTCCACCGGAGGTAACCACGGGGATGTTGGTCGCCTCGGCGAGAGCGACGAGAGCGTCCTCCGCGTCGGAGCGGGCGACCCCGCCACCCGCGTAGACCAGCGGCAGGCGAGACGCGGCGATCACGCGAGCGGCCTCCCGTAACTGCGCCGAGTCCGGCACGATGCGCGCGACCGGCGCCGGATCCCTCAACTGGACCTCTTCCCGCTCCACCGATGCTTCCGGCGGGATCTCGATCAGTACGGGCCGGGGCCGTCCTGTGCGCATCTGCCTGAACGCTTCGGACACGGTCCAGGGGATATCCCGAGGCCGGAGTGCCCGCTGGCGCCACTTGGTCACGGGCCGCACCGCGTCGGGCTGGTCCAGGATCTCGTGCACGCCGCCGAGGTTCCTGCCGATCTGGCCGCGGGGGATCTGACCGGCGATGACGAGCACGGGCGACGACCGTGAATACGCGGTCGCGAGCCCGGCGGCGGCGTTGTACAGGCCCACGCCCGGTACCACCAGGGCCACACCCGGCTTGCCCGACACGCGGGCGTAGCCATCGGCCATGTACGTCGTGGCCTGCTCGTGGCGGGTTGTGATCATACGGATGCCAGGCTCATCGCGCAGCGCGGCGACAATCCCGTACATCTGCACACCCGGGATGCCGAAGACGACCTCGACACCTTCGGCCACGAGCGACTTGACGAGGGCCTCGCCCCCACTCATTTTCACCATGGCGCACCGATTTCCCCGGGATCGCAACAGTCGGGCGGGAGGTCAGGCTACGGCGACGGTCGACTCAGGGCCAGCGGAGTGCCCGCCCCGGCGAATTCGCGTCCGTGCCCCCGCCGGTAGCCTCGATTTCGGAGGGATGGCAGAGAGGACGATTGCGACGGTCTTGAAAACCGTTGGGTTTCACGACCCCGGGGGTTCGAATCCCCCTCCCTCCGCCGGGCGGGCCCGACGATGAGCCCCATGCTCTGCACCAATTCACCTGGGATCGGCCATACTTGAGGCCTTGCCGGCCAGGCGGCGACAAGCGCTCGTAGCTCAATTTGGACAGAGCGTCTGACTACGGATCAGAAGGTTGGGGGTTCGAGTCCCTCCGAGCGCGCTCCCCCACAAAACCGCAACCGGAACCTACCGTGGCCCGGGGCGCGCTCTCAGCGTCCCACCCGGACGTGCTGGACGGCTCCCGATCCGCCGGCAGTAGCCTGCGAGCGTGCGGGATTCGACTGCGGTGGACCCGGAGTTGGTGGCCTCCGGCGTTGATCTCGCAACCCGAGCCGGGCAGGTGACGATGCGGTGGTTCTCGTCGCGGAGCCTCGCAAGCCACACGAAGGCCGACGGCAGTCCGGTGACGGAGGCCGACCGAGCTGCGGAGGAGTTCCTGCGTGGCGAACTGGCCCGCCGATACCCCCACGACGGCGTGGTGGGCGAGGAATACGGCACCACCGAGGGCAGCAGCGGGCGCCGCTGGGTGATCGATCCCATCGACGGAACGCGCAGCTTCGTGCGAGGCGTCCCGCTGTTCACCACCCTGCTGGCGCTGATCGATGAGTCCGGGCCCGCCGTCGGCGTGGCGCACGTCCCGCCGCTGGACGAGACCGTTTCCGCAGGCCGGGGCCTCGGCGCCACACACACGTGCGACGGTGACACCCGGCGCGCACGGGTGAGCGACCTCCGGCGACTCGAGGGTTCCTATCTCGTGACCAGCGGGATCGAATACCTCTCCGAGCGGGGGCGGCGGCTGTTGCTGCACCCCGAGCTCCTCGTGCGGACGTGGGGCGACGGCTACGGCTACGTCCTGCTGGCCACCGGGCGGGCGGAAATCATGCTGGACGCCGGACTCGCGCTGTGGGACGTCGCCCCGATGCTGGTGATCGTGCCCGAGGCCGGCGGGACCATCACGGACTACGACGGCGCCCCTGACCCGATCGCCGGCGACGTGGTCGCGAGCAACGGCCACCTCCATGCCTTCGCCGTGCAGCAGTTGGCGCACTGAGCCCTAGAGACCGACCCCCTCGAAAAGGACGGGGTTGACGCCTCGCTCGGTCAACTCGCTCAGGAACGGCAATGGCGCCAGCGCCGCGGCCAAACCCATCGCGCCGCTGCGGCGCGCCTCGCCACGAGCGAGGGCCAGCGCCGCGGTCGCGGCCACCGTGGCCGTGGCGGCGGCGGGGTTGTGAGCGGCGCCGAGAACCCGCTGGGTGCTCTCTCCCTGCAACCGGCCGCACACGGCCACACGCACCGCCCCCAGACCCCCCTCCGCATGGGGCGCCGACAGCATCGGGAGGCGCGACGTGAGGCGATCCTGGCGATCGGCGGCACGACGTGCGGTAATGGTGGCCGCCCCCGGGAAGACCGGTACCAGGAGTTGGGGCTCGGCCAGAGCGCCGAAGTAACAGTCCGCCGGTCCGACAGGGTCGGGGAACCAGCACAACTCGCGCCCCGAACCGCCGTGGCGGCGCACCCAGGTGCCGTTCATCCACACCCAGGCGGGACGCCCCAGCGCGGCGTGGTACCGGCGGGCGCAGGCCGGGCCGCCCGTGCCCTGACGGGCGACGTGGACGGCTTCGACCGCTTCGAACCATCCCGCGGCATGCGCTGCCAGGATGCACGTCAATCCGGGCGAGAAGGCGGCCCCCAGCAGCAGCGAGACGCCGCGTTCACGCGCCGCGGCATCCAGCGCCAGAAGGCCCCGCACTTCGGACGGATCGTCGGAGACCGAGACTGTCGCCACGCCGGCTCGCAGGAGTTGCACCGCCATCGGCCAGTGCGTCCCCGCCGGCGTGGCCAGCACGACCGCGTCGGCGCGCCGCAGGTCTTCCAGTCCCGCAGCCACGGTCCCGTCGACCACCCGAACGACTTCGGCTGCCGAGGCAGGGCTCTGACCGCACACCGGCACCGACTCCACGCCACTGTCGGCTGTGAGAATCCGGGCGATCCTCGCGCCGACCGCGCCGGTCCCGACGACCCCGATACGCATCGAGCAGGTCCGCTGGGTGCGGACTCTCAGTTCAACCCGGGTCCGCGCAACGGCCGCCAACCGCCCTGGCGAGCCGGCTGGACCTCCGTGCAGATCCGCATGATCCGATCCATGACGAGCACCGCCAGCGCCGCCAGAATGAACGTCAGCACCCGGCCGAACACGTTACGCACGCCTGCGACTCTAGCGACCGCGTAGGGCTAGCTGGACTCGAACCAGCGACCTCACCCTTATCAGGGGTGCGCTCTAACCGACTGAGCTATAGCCCCGGAACATCCAACGCTAGCGCCCAGCCCTGGCAGCGCCCACCGGCACCGGCGGTACTACCAGGGCGGCCGCCGGGCCGGACCCCTCGGCGTTACTCGCCGCGGTCTCGACCGTGCCGGGCGGAAGCGGGTCGACTCCTCCTCCACCAGCATGATCCGCAGACCCCCCACCAACTCGCTGATGAGGTTGAACAGAATCGCCGCCATGACGTTGAACACCGTCGCGAGGAACGCCATCACCAGGCTGGCCAGCGCGTACACCCGGAAGATCTCTCCGGGGTCGAAGGCGAAGCTGTCGAGCCCGAAGATCTGTGTCACGAACGCCTCGATACGTTCGATCAGTCCGGTCGAGTCGACGGCGTTCCAGAGGATCAAAGCCGCCACCAGCAGAACCGCCCACAGGCACAGGTACAGGATCATGGACAGCTTCAGTACCGACCACAACTCCACGCGCCGCACGATCCGTCGCACGCTCCGGATCTGCAGCCGGCGGCGGCGCCGGCGCTCCGCCAGCGTCCAACTGTCGGCGGGGGACTCGGGCCCGGTCGCCTCAGGCGTAGAACGCCGCGCCGCCGATGCGTTCGGGCGACCGCCACCCGGCGGCTCGGGCGAGGTCCTCACGGCCGATGGATCGCCGGGCACAGGACGAAGTGTAAGGGACGACCGTCTCCGCCTCGGCACAGGCCTGTCCGGTGGCTCAACACGATCATCCGGGCCGCGAGATCGCGCGGCACCTCGATCCCACCGGATCCCGCCGGCCCCACAAGGCGGATCGATGCCGTCGCATCTCGACCCAGGATGTCGCTGAGCCGGTCCAGGGCGGCCGCCAGGGCGGGGGTCGCCTCAGCGGCGGGAAGAGTTGCCGCAGCGACGGCTCGCTCAGCGCCGAGGGTGACCTCGACCCGTACCGAGCCTCCGGTCGCGTCGAACTGACGGAGCACCGCGCCGTTTGCCTCTGCCAGTTCCTGGGCAGCGCCCCGGCCATCGGGCGCTCCTGCGAGTGCGGCCGCGTCGGCCGCGGTCTGCACCTGCGCCATCAGCTGGGCGCGGCCCGCCAGATGCGCCAGCAGGAGGGCACCCACGGCACCCGCAGCGAGGCCCAGCACCACCAAGGGCAGGACCTGACCCCCCTCGCCTCCAGGGCGCGATTCCCGGCGAGACCCTCGCGGTTGGAAGGTCAGAGTTCTTCGCGGGGAACCAATGTGACCGCGCCGACCTTCCGGTCGCCGTCGACCTGCATCACCTTCACGCCGCTCGCGTAGGCCCCCTGAGTGGAGACCGATGCGACCGGAAGGCGAATGACGACGCCGTCACTCGCCACCACCATGACCTCGTCGCTCTCGGAGACGCCCAGGGCGGCCACCACTTCGCCCTTCCGCTCGACGAGTCGAACGGCCCGCACGCCCATCCCGCCGCGGTGGCGCGGCGTAAACGCGCCGAAGCCGGTTCGTTTCCCGAACCCTTCGTCGGTCACGATCAGCAGTTGCTGCTCTGGTAGCTCGCGCACCATGGCAACCACCTCGTCCCCCTCACGCATCCGCATCCCCCGGACGCCGGCGGCTGAGCGGCCCATCGCCCGCACCTCGCCGGAGTCGAACCGCAGCAGATTGCCGCGCCGGGTCACGAAGCAGACCATGTCGCTCTCTCCGAACGGCAGCACCTGCACCAACTCGTCATCCTCCAAGAGGCCGATGGCGTGCAGACCCCTGTACCGGGACTGGTACTCGACGAACCTGGTCTTCTTGACCCGTCCACGGCGCGTGGCGAACAGGAGGTAGGGATTGGTCTCGTAGTCCCGAGTGTCGATCACAGCGGCCACCCGCTCGCCCTCGGAAAGTTGCAGCAGGTTCACGACCGCGGTGCCGCGAGCTGAGCGACCCGCCATCGGAACCTCGTGCACACGCAGCCGGTAGACCCTGCCGCGATTGGTGAAGAACAGCAGGTAGGCGTGCGCGGAGGTGTGGATCACCGCGCTGATGTCGTCGCCCTCCTTCAGCTTGGTGCCTGCCACGCCACGCCCGCCGCGACCCTGCGTTCGAAAGGCGTCGGCAGCGGTGGTCTTGACGTAGCCGCCGCCGGTCATGATGAAGACCACGTCCTCGTCGTCGATGAGGTCCTCGATGTCGAACTCGCCGGGGTCGATGGCCAGCTCGGTGCGCCGGCTGTCGGCGAATTCCTCGCGCACTGCTGTCAGTTCGGTCCGGATCACGTCCCGCAGGCGTCCCTCCTCGGCCAAGATGGCCTCCAGTTCGGCGATCGTCGCACGGAGTCCCGCCAGTTCGGTGGCGAGCTCGCTGCGGCCCAGCCGCGTGAGACGTCCTAGGGGCAGGTCCAGGATGTGGTTGGCCTGCACCTCGCTGAAGCCGAAGTCCTCCCCCATGAGGCCGTGGCGGGCCGCGCTCCGGTCGGAGGCTGCTCTGATGAGCGTTATCACGGCGTCGAGCTGGCCGACAGCTCTCTGCAGGCCCTCGACCACGTGCGCCCGCTCTGACGCTCGGGCAAGGCGGTATTCCGAGCGCCGCCGCACGACATCGATCTGATGCGCCACGTACGCCCGCAGCATCCCGGCAAGGCTGAGCGTGCGAGGCACACCGTCAACCAGTGCCACCATGTTCACCGAGAACGACACCTGCAGCGGTGTGTGCTTGTAGAGGTTGTTGAGGATCACCAGTGCGGGGGCGTCTCGCGTCAGTTCGAAGACCAGGCGCGTGACCCCCTTCGCCGACTCGTTGCGGATGTCCCTGATGCCTGTGAGCACCTTGGTCCCCACCAAGTGCGCGGCACGGCGCTCGATGGCCTCGGCGCTCACCTGGTAGGGGAGCTCGCTGACGACGACGAGGGTGTTGTGTCCTTCGGTCACGATCTCGGCGCGGCCGCGGAGACGCACGGCGCCGCGGCCGGTGCGATAAGCCTCCTCGATGCCGGCGCGGCCCAGGATCTGCCCTCCGGTCGGAAAGTCCGGACCCCGCACGAAGCGCATCAACTCGTCGTCGCCGACGCCGGGTTGCTCAAGCAGGTGAAGCACGGCATCGACGACCTCGCCGAGGTTGTGCGGCGGAATGTTGGTGGCCATCCCCACGGCGATTCCCTGGCTTCCGTTGACCAGCAGGTTGGGGAACCGGGCAGGGAGGACCTCGGGCTCGGGGTGGCGCCCGTCGAAGTTGCCGACAAAGCCGACCGTCTCCTCGTCGATTCCGGCGAGCATGGCGGCGCTCAACTGCGATAGGCGGCACTCGGTGTAGCGATAGGCGGCCGGCGGGTCGGCGGGCGAGCCGAAGTTGCCGTGCGGATCGACCAGCAGGTGCCGCAGGCTGAAGTCCTGGCCCATGCGCACGAGTGCGTCGTACACGGCGGTGTCGCCGTGGGGGTGGTAGCGGGCGATCACATCACCGACCACGGTGGCGCATTTCACATGGCCCCTGTCGTGGCGGTGCCCGTGCGAGGCCATCGACCAGAGGATCCGGCGATGCACCGGCTTGAGGCCGTCGCGCACGTCCGGCAGAGCGCGCGCCACGATGACCGACATGGCGTAGTCCAGGAAGGACTGCTCCATCTCGGTCTGGATCTGGATGTCCTCGACGCCGGAGCCCGGACCGTTCTCCGCGACGTTGCCGACCGTAGGCGGTTCGGTACTCACGCCACTCAGATGTCCAGAAAGCGCACGTCGGCCGCCTTGGCCTGGATGAACGACTTGCGGCCCTCCACGTCGTCACCCATCAGTCGAGAGAACACGGCGTCGGCCACTGCGGCCTCCTCGATACCGACCCGGAGCAAGGTGCGCTGATCCGGATCCAAGGTTGTGTCCCAGAGTTCCTCGGCATCCATCTCGCCGAGTCCCTTCAGGCGCTGGAAGTTGTTTCGGTGCTTCGGATGGCCGGCGAGGAAGTCGGCCTTCGCCCGATCGTCCTTCAGGTACACCTTGTCGCGACCGACCTCGGTGGAGTACAGCGGCGGCTGAGCGATGTAGACGCGGCTCTTCTTCTCGCCCGCTTCATCCTCCATCTCGAAGAGTGGCCGCATCTGACGGAACAGGAACGTGAGCAGCAGCGTACGGATATGGCTGCCGTCCACGTCCGCGTCGCAGAGGAGGATGATCTTCCCGTAGCGCACCCGGTTGGGGTCGAACCCGTCGCCGCCGTTGCCGTTGCTCGGGCGGCGGCCGTTGCTCGGGCGGCGGCCGTTGCCGGAGGTCTCCTCACGGTCCTGCCCCTCTTCGTCGTGCATCCCGAATCCGGCACCGATCGCGCTGATGAGCGCCACTATCTCGGTGTTGCGCAGCATGCGGTCGGGGCGGGCCCGCTCGACATTGAGAATCTTCCCCCTGATGGGTAGCACGGCCATAATCCGTGGGTCACGCGCCTTCTTGGCCGAGCCGCCGGCGGAGTCGCCCTCCACGATGTACAGCTCGTTCTCGGCGACGTCGCCCGACGCGCAGTCGGTGAGTTTGCCGGGAAGACCCGCTCCATTGAGGGCCGACTTACGGCGGGTTGCCTCCCGCGCCGCCCGCGCCGCGACACGGGCGCGGGAGGCGTCCACGGCCTTGGTGACCATGCTGCGCGCTTCAGTGGGATGCTCCTCGAACCAATCCTCGAGATGGAGGTTGGTGGCGCGCTCCACGAGCGAACGAATGGAGACGTTGCCCAGCTTGCTCTTGGTCTGACCCTCGAACTGTGGCTCCCGCAGGCGCACGCTGACAATCGCCGTCAACCCCTCCCGGATGTCCTCGCCCTGGAGGTTTTCGATGCCGCGCAGCAGGCTCTTGCGATCGGCGTAGCGGTTCACCGCGCCTGTGAGAGCCCTGCGAAAGCCCTCTTCGTGCATCCCGCCCTCGGTGGTGGTGATGCCGTTGGCAAACGAGTACAGCCCGTCGGTGTTGTAGGCGGTGTTCCACTGGAAGGCCACCTCCACCTCCTGGTCGGACTCGACCTGGCGGAAATAGCCCACGTCGGAGAAGAGAGCCTCCTTGGAGCTGTTGAGATGGCGGACGAAATCCTCGATGCCGCCGGTGTAGCGATAGGTCGTCCAGCGGGTTGGCGACGCCGCGCGCAGATCTCGGAAGCGAATGCGCAGGCCGGCGTTCAGAAATGCCATCACCTGCAACCGCTCGGTCAGCCGGTCGGCGTGAAAGATCACCTCGTCGAAGACCGTGGGATCGGGCCAGAACCGCACTCCCGTGCCGGTCGGAGCGTCCGGCGCCAGATCCTCGACGCGCCGCAGCGGCGTCTCGATGACGCCGCCGTCGCTGAAGCACATCGCCCAGCGGGCACCGTCGCGGCACACCTCCAGCTCGAGGCGCCGCGACAGCGCGTTCACGACCGAGACCCCCACCCCGTGCAGGCCGCCCGACACCTTGTATCCGCTGCCGCCGAACTTGCCGCCCGCATGCAGCATCGTCATCACCACTTCGAGGGCCGACTGGTTGGGCATGTCCGGGTGCGAGCCGGTGGGGATTCCCCGCCCGTTGTCAATCACCTCACAGGAGCCGTCGGCATACAGGGAGATGTCGACCTCGGTGCAGTAGCCGGCCATCGCTTCGTCCACCGCGTTGTCGACAACCTCGTAGACGAGATGATGCAACCCGGCCGGACCCGTGGAACCGATGTACATCCCGGGGCGCCGGCGAACAGCCTCAAGGCCCTCGAGAATGGCGATGTCCGCTGCTTCGTACGACTCAGCCCTATCAACCACTCGAACACATCTCCGTCCGGTACCGGTTCGTCTCGGGGCCTCTTCAAGGCCATGTCACGCGCCCTATGGGGGGCGGCGCATGCACCGGTCGTGCCAGCCGACGGCGTTGCTCGACCCGACCCCTATCCTACCGGCTTCAGGGGCGATCCCGGTTGGATCTGCGGACCACGCGGGGGCGCACGAACTGCACTCTCCCCTCCCCCAGTCGAGCGGCGAGGTGCGCGACCAGAGAACTCTCCTCGAGGCGTATCTGTGCCGCCCTCGCAGGGTCATCCACCTCCACGACCAAGCGCCGGTTTACGAGGCGGACAGGCCGGGAATGTTGGGCGAGGTCCTCGCCCACGATCGCCGGCCAGTGCTCGAAGAGCGCCGTGAGAACCTCGGCAGGGGGTGCGCCCAGAGTGCCGAGCAGCCGGTTCAATCCGTCTGCAACATGGCGAGGTCCGCGGCGCCCCCGCCGGCCACCGGCCGCACCGCTCATCGCGAGGGTCCTGGCGCAGCGCGCAGATCCCCCACCGAGAGCACTCGCGCCGGACGTGCGGCGGGGGGGATGTCTCCGGCGGTCGCCAGCAGGATCTGCCCTGCGGGGAGCAGCTCAAGCAACCGTTGCCCGCGGACGGGGTCAAGCTCCGAGAAGACGTCATCGAGCAGTAGCAGCGGCGGCTCCTTTGCAGTCTCGGTCAGGACCTCGTGCAACGCCAGGCGGAAGGCGAGGGACAGGCCTCGCTGATTGCCCTGGGACGCATGCGTACGGGCCGCGAGGTCGCCGAGGCTCCAGTCGATGTCGTCGCGGTGCGGTCCCACCGTCGTAACACCCCGTCGTAGATCCTCACCACGGGATTCGGTGAGTGCTGCCACCAACCCGCTTCTCAGCCACTGCGGCTCATAGGTCATCCCTACCGGAGTCCCCGGACCCCCGGAGAGCTGCGTGAAGAGACGCTGCATGCGAGGCTGCAACTCCCCGACCAGCCGGCGTCGATGCTCCGCCCACGTCTCGGCGGCCGCGGCCAACCGGTCATCCCAGATGTCCAGTGAGCGCCGGGTGGCGTCGTCGAGCCGCGCCACCCGAAGAGTCCCCGCCTGGCGCAACAGCGCGTTCCGTTGGCGGAGGCAGGCCGCCAGGCGGCGACGCTCGTCGGCGGTCCGCGGTTGCAGCGTCACGATCGCGTCATCGACGGCGTCCCGGCGTGCGCTCGGCGGACCCTTCACGATCGAGAGATCATCGGGCTGGAACGTCAGGACGGGCAGCTGCTCCTGCAGATCCGCAGCTCGCCGAAGTGGCTGGCGGTTCACCTGCACGCGGGCGCGTCCACCTGCAGCCGGAATACTCACCTCGACGAGCAGTCGACGCCCGCTGACGAAGAACTCGCCGCGGATGATCGCCGCATCCGCACCCACGCGTACAACGTCCGAGGCGACGGCTCTACGAAACGACGCCAGCGACGCCAGATAGCCGACAGCCTCCAGCAGTGACGTCTTCCCGGCACCGTTGGGCCCGCGTATGACGGTCAGACCCTCTGCGGGATCAAGCGAGATGCTCTCGTGGAGACGGAAGTCGCTCGCTTCCAACCAGCGAAGCAGAGCGCCTCCTCAGGTCACGCGAAGCGGCATCAGAACATACACGAAGTCATCGGTGTCAGGGGACTGCAGCAGGGCAGGCTTCAGACTGTCAGCAGTCAGCAGGAGTATCTCGTCGGAGTCCAGCACCTCGACGCCGTCGTGCAGGTATTCGGCATTGAAGGCGATGAGGAGTTCCTCGCCGTCGTAGACCGCGCTAACCTCCTCGGTGGCCTCACCGACGTCCTGCGCCGTTGCCGAGAGAGTGAGACTGTCGGCCTGCATCCGCACGCGCATCGATCGTTGCGCCGGCGCCAGGAGCCGTACTCGCCGGATCGCATCCAGCAGCAGCTTGCGGTCGGTGACGAGCCTGTTCGGATGATCAGTGGGGATGAGACCTTCGTAGCTGGGGAAGTCACCGTTGATCAGGCGCGCTGACAGCCGTGTGTCGCCCACCTCGAACAGCACCGTCCGTTCGTCGAGTTGCACCCCCACCCGGACATCCCCGACCACCAAGCGCGCCACCTCGTCCAAGGCTCGCGCCGGTACGAGCACACCCTTCTCACCGACGTCCATCGCCACGCTCTCCAGGTCACGTTGCGCCAGCCGGTAGGAATCAGTCGCAACGACTCGCAGCCCACTACCGCGCGACATGAGCAACGCGCCGGTGAGAACCGGGCGCGACTCGTCGTGACTCGCTGCAGGGATGACCTGCCGCAGCCCACTCACCAGTGATGGCCCGTCGACCGTGGCGGTCGCCTCCCCCAGCAGAGGAATCCTCGGGAAGTCCCCCGGTGGCATGGTGCGCAGCGAGAATTCAGAACGCCCGGCGCAGACTCGCAGCGTCTGGTCGGCCAACTCCACCTCCACGGCACCGAGATCCAGCGCGCGGACCACATCGGTGAGCAACCGCGCCTGAACGAGCGCCGTGCCGTTCTCGGTTCCACTAACTGTGACACGGGCCGCAATGGTCAGATCCACGTCACTGCCGGTCACCGCAAGGCTATCACCGCTGAGATCCAGCAGTACTCCAGACAGGCCTGCAACGGGCCCTGCCTTGGTCGTGACCGCCCGACCCGCTTTGCTGAGCGCGGCGATGAGGGTGTCCCGTTCGCATCTGAACTTCACAGGTTCCGTCCTTCTTCGAAGAAGTTGTCGTATATATGTTTGTAGTTGTAGTAGTAGTGTGGATTGTGTATTTCCAACTGATTGGGCTGGTCAACGCCGCGGGGCGGTGTGAGTACAGGGGACCGGTTATCCCGAGGCCGTTCGGGTACCACTGAGGTCCAAGGCTGCGATGCGGGGAATTCGGCCGAGGTTGTCCGTCGGTTTTTCACAGCATTCCCCAAGGCGGCCGGACGTGTCAGGCGACATTCACCAGGTTACTGCGTAGCATACGGATCAGCTGTGTTACGTGTTCGTACACTTGCTGTCGTTCCGACATAAGCTGCTTTATCTTGTTGACCGCGTGGATGACCGTCGTGTGATCACGATCACCGAACTCGGCCGCGATCGCGGGGAAGCTGAGATCGGTCAGGTCGCGCATCACATACATCGCGATGTGTCTGGCCGTCACGAGCTGGCGTCGCCGGCTGGCGCCGATTATGTCGTCGATCGAGATGCCGAACATCGTCGAGGACGCGGTCAGGATGTGTATCGGCGTCACGATCTGCTGCTTCTGCGGCGTGAAAAGGTCGCGCAGGAGGTCTTGCGCGGTGGGCACCGAGATCATTTGCCTGTTGAGCGTGGCGAACGCGCAGACCCGGGTGAGCGCGCCCTCGAGTTCGCGAATGTTGTTGGTGACCCGCTCGGCAATGAACTCGAGCACCTTGTTCGGGAGAAGGTCGCGGCATTCGTCGGTGACACGGTGGTCGAGAATGGCCAATCGGGTCTCGATATTGGGGGGTTGGATGTCGGTGATCAGACCCATCTTGAAGCGACTCCGCAGACGGTCCTCGAGCGTGGGGATCGAGTCCGGGGGCCGATCGCAGGTGATGACGAGCAGGCTCCTGGTCTCGTAGAGCGTGTTGAACGTGTGGAAGAACTCCTCCTGCAGACCCTCCTTGCCGGCGAAGAACTGGGCGTCGTCGACGAGGAGCACATCGAGCCGCCGGTAGTAGTCCTTGAACGCGGGAAGTTGGTTCGACCGGATGGCGTAGACGAAACGGTTGAGGAACGTCTCGGTGGAGACCAGCCTCACCAGCGAGGCGGGATAGTGTCGGTTGACGAAGTGGGCGATGGCGTGGAGGAGATGCGTCTTGCCCAAGCCGGCGCCACCGTAGATGAACAGGGGGTTGTAGACGCGCCCCGGCTGCTCGGCCACCTGGAGGGTGGCTGCGTGAGCGAAGCTGTTGGAGGGTCCGCAGACGAATTGCTCGAAGGTGTACCGCGGGTTGAGCGGCTCGTCGACGAACAGGCCTCCGTTGCTGCTGGGGGGTGGCGCCGGACGGCGCTCGTCAAGCGGGGCACTTGGAGTCGTATCGGCAGCGGAGGGCAGGAGAAGTTCCTCTGCAGACTGCAGATCGCCGGCCTCCAAAGAGACGGACTCGACATCGATGAGCAGCCGGAGTGGCTGGCCGGTGATCTCGGTGAGAACGTCCTCGATCAGATGGCGGTAGCGGCGTTCGATCTTGTCACGGGCGATGCTGTTGGGAACGTGGATGCACAGACCATCGCTCGTCAACTCGTACGGGCGGATGTCTCGGAACGTTGAGTGCCAGACAGCGTCGGAGACGTGGTTCTGGATTGTTGTCGCGCATGCGCTCCACAAGTGCGCTGGATCGTTCACGGTGACGTCTCAGTTCTGGTGGGGCGACCACCGTGCCGACTCTCGTCTGCGGCGTCAGCGAAGGGTGGTCCGGCTGCTCGGCTGTCCGACGGACCTGCGGCGTTCGTCGTGTCGGGCAATCTAGCCGCGTCGGTATTCCGGCGTAGGGGCAGGCTTACGACTATTGCGGGGTTTTGTAGGCGTTGACCGATTCTTTGGGCATGTTGTGACTTGGGGCTGGGATGGCCGCGCGCGTTGCTCTGGCGTTGTGTTCTCCCAGTGTCGGCGACGAGCACGGTTGTGGTGCATGCGGTCTCGCCGTAGCGTGAAGCGGTCGCGCCGTGCCCTCTTCAGCCGGCCGACCTTGACGGGTCCCGCGGCACCTGTGCCCGGGGAGCCGGCGCCTCAGGACCACCCACTGCATTCGTACCGGCAAGAGCGGGTTTGCCTGGCGCAAGGAGGAACGGGAGTGAAGCGGACGTACCAGCCGAACGTTCGCCGCCGGGCGCGGCGACACGGTTTCCGGAAGAGAATGAGCAGCCGTGGCGGGAGGGCCGTTGTGAAGGCCCGCCGTCGTAGGGGGCGACAGAGGTTGTCGGCCTGATCCGGCGCATTCGGAGTCTGGCGACATTTCATCGGCTCAGCCGCGATGGTCGGGCCGTTCGGCACGGTGTGCTGGAGTTCCGGTACGTCCTTGACGGCGGTGAGGATCCCCCGCGTGTCGGTTTCGCCGTCGGTCGGCGCACGGGGTCAGCGGTGGTGCGCAATCGACTGCGTCGCCGGCTGCGCGCGGTGATGTACGAGTTGAGCCACCCGGGGCGGCAACCGTTGTTGCCGAGCGGTGACTACCTGGTTCGTCCGCGGCCCGGGGCGGCGAACGTCGCATTCTCCCGGCTACTGCGGGATGCGGAGCAGGTGCTGGAGCGCATCTGTCGGCGCGAGGACCTGAGGTGAATCCCCTCGGCCGCGTGCTCGTCGGAGGTATTCGCGCCTACCAGGTGTGCAGCTCGGTTCGCCCGCCTCGGTGCCGATTCCTACCGACGTGCTCGGCGTACGCCAGCGAGGCCATCGCGGTCCATGGTCCGCTGCGCGGTTTCTGGTACGCGGTTCGCCGGTTGGGCAAGTGCCATCCCTTCGGGCCGTACGGATTTGATCCGGTGCCGGCGCCGCGGACCGCTCTTCGCGAGGACGCAGCCTGCGAGGGGGTCGTCTGATGTTCGACGCAATCGGTCGGGCCTTCAGCCCTCTGTTGACGCTGAGCGCGCGTGTGCTTTCCTTCTTCTACGACGTCTGGCCGAGCTACGCCGGCGCGATTCTGCTGCTGACGGTGTGCGTGATGACGGTGCTCACACCGATCACGATCCGCAGCACGAAGTCCATGTTGGCGATGCGACGCCTCGCTCCGCAGGTGAAGGAGTTGCAGGCTCAGTATCGCCACGATCGCCAGAAGATGAACGAAGAGGTGATGACGCTCTACCGGGCCAATAGCGTCAACCCGCTGGGCGGATGCCTGCCGTTGTTGATGCAGTCGCCGGTGTTCATCGCCCTGTTCCAGTTGCTGCGCGGCCTCACGCGACGGACATCCGTGTTGGGGTGGTCGTCAGGTCAGGCCGCGGCAACGTGTGCAGTGACACCTGGCGCACAATGCGCGCCGCAACTCGTGGGGGCACCCAAACAGACGTTCAATCCAGACTACCTCAGCCCCGACAGCCGGCTCTACCAGGATCTCGTCGTCAGCACCGAGATGCGGGCGTGGGGGCTCGATCTCGCCGAGAGTGCCAGCTCGGCACTGCGCAGTTCGTTCGTGTCGGGCCTGCCGTACCTCGGCATGATCGTGCTGGTGGCGGCACTTGGCTTCTACCAGCAGCGTCAGATCAGCGGCCGGATGTCGTCCGAGGAGCAGAGCCCGCAGGCTCGGATGATGATGCGCATCATCCCGGTCTTCCTGCCGATCATCTCCTTCAGCCTGTCCGCGGGCCTGGTGCTGTACTACAACGCGCAGAGCCTCATCCGCATCGGCCAACAGGCAATGATCACGCGGAAGTTGTACCGACCGTTGGCGGCGGAGGAGGCCGCTCAGAAGGCCGCCCTGGCGGAGGCAACCGAGCGGGGGGAGGAGCCCCCACCCCCCAAGCCCGCCGAGCCACCACGAGGGCTTGGAGGACGACTGGGCTTGGCCAACGCACCCGACCCCCGCCGGCACGGCCGCGAGCGTCCGGTGAGCGGCAGCGCGCCGAAGCAGAAGCCCGTCTCTCCGGCAGCAAGGGCCGCCACCGCTCG
The DNA here is from genome assembly GCA_963668565.2 of Acidimicrobiales bacterium. GTDB lineage: Bacteria > Actinomycetota > Acidimicrobiia > Acidimicrobiales > CATQHL01 > VXNF01. The sequence continues at coordinate 910,487 of CAXXMX010000010.1, read as the reverse complement.
CCCGGCCCAGGAGTCATCTCGTCCCGAGCCTGCTCGCGCCGCGTCGCCTCGAGGGCAGACCGCGCGCGCCAGCCGAGTGCCGAGCGAGCGAGCAAACAGACGTTCGAAGAAAAAGGATGCGCCGCCACCGAAACCGGTGCCGAGCCGCGTGACGCCGAAGGGCGCGCAGCAGCGGCGCGAGAAGCGCTATAAGAAGTGAGAGGCTCATGGAGTGGATAGTCACGGAGGCACGGACGGTTGCCGATGCCAAGGAAGTCGCACTCGACCAACTCGGGGTCGACGAGCGAGAGGCCGAGTTCGAGGTTCTCGTTGAACCGCAGCGCGGTCTCCTGGGACTGGGGCGGGCGAATGCTCAGATTCGCGCTCGGGTGATGCCGCGTGTGGAGGCGGAGCGGGACCGCCGCGGCCGGCCGCGGCGGTCCCGCGGGGGCGGTTCCCGCAACGAGAGGCCGGAGAAGCCGAAGCAATCGCCGAAGACGGCTCGGCGGGATGGCTCCGACGACGGGCGCCGAAGAGAGCAGTCCGCGGGAGCGCCACCCCGGGAACCTCAGAGATCGAAACCCGCAGAGCGTCGGCGAGGGAGCCAGGCCGCCGACGGCCGAACCACCAAGAGACCCACCAACAAAGTGCCGACTTCTGAAGCGAAGGGCAGAGGAGAGAAGATGACGACGATCGACCCCGAGAGTCGGGATGAAGCAGTGGAATTTACAGACGAGGAGGATCTGGTCAGCTCGTTTGCTGAGCAGCTGGCTGACGCGTTCGGTATCGATGCGACCGTGGAGACGGACCGTGCCTCCGATGGGACACTCGAGGTCGTGTTGGACGGCGACGGGGTTGGGCTGCTGATCGGCCGCGGAGGGACGACGCTCGCGGCGATCGAGGAGTTGCTGCGCGTCGTCGTGCAGCGCCAGGCTCAGGGACGTCGCCACAGCAGGGTACGCCTCGAAGTCGGTGGCTATCGGAAGCAGCGTCAAGAAGCGCTGGAGAACTTTGCACGGCGTGTTGCGGAGGACGTTGAGGCGACCGGGGCGCCGAAGGTTCTGGAGCCGATGAACTCCGCCGATCGGAAGATTGTCCACGACGCCATCGTGGACATACCAGGGGTCGACACGGTCTCGGAGGGGGAGGAGCCCCGTCGGCGAGTGGTGGTCCGACCTGAGGACTGAGAAACCGGTCGACGCGGGATTGCTGGCGTCTGAACGGTCTCTGCACCGGATGTTTGTCCGTGCGCAGCAACAGGGCCTGATCGGGCGAGGAGCGTCGCCGGAGAGGGAGATGGCCCATGCCGTGGGAATGGCGCGGCAGTTGGGCGATCCGGGGGAGGTTCGCTGCCTCGATCTCGGGACCGGTGGAGGTGTGCCGGGGGTGGTCATGGCGGCATGCTGGCCCGGCACGAGATGGGTCTTCGTGGATCGGCGGCCGCGGAGTGAGGCCCTTGTGTCGTGGGCCATTGGGCTTTTGGGCATCGACGCCAGGGCCACGTTCCGCCGCGGGGAAGCGGCCGTTCTGGCTCGGGATCCAGAGCTGGCAGGGTCGTTCGATTTGGTGGTGGCGCGGGCATTCGGACCACCGGCGACGACCGCGGAGTGCGCGACGGGCTTCCTGCCGATCGGGGGCCGGCTCCTCGTGAGCGAGCCTGAGGTCGACGACCCGGGGCGCTGGCCCGCGGAGCCGCTCGCCAGATTGGGGCTAGCCGTTCGAAGCACGGGCGCGGCGCCTCGCGTCGTGGAGATTCGCAAGGTGGCGCCGCACGAGGCACGCTTCCCGCGTCGGCCTGCGGCGATGAAGCGCGAGCCTTTGTACTGAGGATCTCGGAGCGCCGCCTCGGGGACAGAATGTTTCACGTGAAACATCACCCTCCGCCGAGTCACCCTTGGGTAGAATGTTGTTCAGCAGTCCGCCGTCGGAGGTGTTGATTCTGTGACGTCTGAATGCCGCACGATCGCTGTCGCCAATCAGAAGGGCGGCGTTGGGAAGACCACGACTGCGATCAACCTTGGCGCTGCTCTGGCCGAGTTGGGGCGCCGGGTCCTGGTTGTGGATCTTGATCCGCAGGCCAACGCCACGACGGGAATCGGCCTGGACCCTCGCGAATTGAAGAATTCTGTCTACGACGTGCTTCTCGACGGCAGGTCGATAACGGACTGCATCTTTCCGACGGCAGTCGAAGGGCTGATGGCGGTCCCATCCCATCTGGATCTGGCGGGGGCGGAGATCGAGTTGCAGTCGGCCTTCAATCGTGAGCGTCGTCTCGCTGCAGCACTGTCCGACGTTTGCGACGATTTCGACTATATCTTCGTGGATTGCCCGCCGGCCCTCGGACTCTTGGCGGTGAACGCACTCACGGCTGTCCGGGAGGTGCTCGTTCCGATCCAATGCGAGTATTTCGCGCTCGAGGGGCTGGCGCAATTGACGATGCATGTTGAGCAGATCCGTCTGCATCTCAACCCGACACTGGTGCTGTCGAAACTGGTACTCGTTATGTACGACTCCCGAACAAACCTGTCGCGACAGGTGACCGAGGAGGTCCGAAGTCTCTACAACGAGCGGGTGTGTCGCACCGCGATCCCTCGGTCGGTGAAGCTCGCGGAGGCTCCCTCCCGAGGGCAGCCGATCACGGTTTATTCGCCGCGTTCGCGGGGAGCCTTGACCTACCGACTGCTCGCCAAGGAGTTCGAGGCCGATGGCGCAGATTGAACGGGGCTTCGGTCGCGGTCTGAATGCCCTCATTCCGACGGGTGGGCGTGTCGGCGGCGGGTACCGTGAGATCGCTATCTCCAGCATCGTGCCCAACAGTCACCAGCCGAGAACCCACTTTGACGAGGAGCCGCTCGACGCGCTTGCTGACTCGATTGGGCGAATCGGGGTGCTCCAACCGATTCTGGTTCGCCAGGTCGACGCTGACCGGTTCGAGTTGGTTGCGGGTGAGCGGCGCTGGCGTGCGGCCAAGCGGGCGGGGCTGGAGACGATCCCCGCGCTCGTTCGCGATGTCGAGGGGCGGGAGTCACTCGAGGAGGCGCTGGTCGAAAATCTTCACCGCGAGGATCTCAACCCCTTGGAGGAGGCCGCCGCGTTCCTGCAGTTGCAGCAGGACTTCGGGTTGACGCAGCAGGCCGTCGCCAACCGGGTTGGCCGAAGTCGGGCTGCGGTGACAAATGCGACGCGCTTGCTGCAACTCCCCGGGGAGGTGCAGGAGCTCGTCGCGGCGCGGCAGATCTCCGCCGGCCATGGGCGTGCGTTACTGACGATTGCCGATCCTGCCAAACAGGCACGCCTCGCCCGGCGGGTGGTCAGCGAGGGTTGGTCGGTGCGTCAGCTGGAGAACCATGTGCGGCCGCCGGCGAGCGGCGTGAAACCGTCGCGGCGTTCACGTCCGGCAGAGGCTGAGCCGGGTGCCGCTGCCGAGCCGCACGGCCCGGTGAAGGAACCTTCGGCGCTGCTGGAGTTGGAGAGCCTTCTGGCGGAATTCCTGTCCACCACGGTGCGGGTGGAGATCGGCGACCGCAAGGGCCGATTGACGGTGGAGTTCGCCGACCTCGACGACCTCGAGCGGATCTATCACCTCGTGACAGGTTAGGAAGCCGGCGAGCCCGGGCGGCTTCGGGGTACGAACAACTGTTCGGTCCTTCGGGTCGTAGTGCCGGGCCCCGTCAGAGCGGCTCAGCGATCCAGTCGGCGAGACACCGGGCGATCTGTTCTGCGAGCGCCGCCTGTCTCTCGACGACGACCGGTGGTGGTCCCAGCCGGCAGGCGACGGCGGGCATCCGACTCTCGCGCAGTAGGGGAAGGCGCATGCCAACCGGCGCCGCCGCCGTTCGGTCGAGAACACCGCCCAACCCGGCGGCAAGCATCTCCGCGAGTCGTTTGCCCCCACTCGATGTGAATCCCTCCGTGGCGAAATAGAAGGCTTCACAGGCTTGCCCCTCCGCAAGCTGGACGTCGAGAAGCACCGTCGTGTCGAGTTCGTTGGCCGCGGCGGCGACGGCGGAACCGTCGTGCTGAGCAAGGACGACGACCCTGGCGCCGCGGCGGCGGAGCAGGCGCGCGGCCGCCATTACGAGGGAGTCGGCACCGCAGAGGGCGATAGGTGCGTCGCGCAGCAGACGCGGCCTGCTGCGAAGACGTTCCCGTTCGAGAAGCATCTCCATGCTGTGGCTGTCGCCCGCAGGGATGCGACCCAGGACGGCGACGGTGTCGGGTCCGCAGATGCCGTCGGCGGTGAGTCCGACGTTCTCCTGGAATGCGCTGATGGCGTCGGCGGTCTCCGGCCCCAGGATTCCGTCGACGCGGCCCGCAGAGAATCCGAGGGCGCCCAGCCTGCGCTGGATATCGGCCACATCCTCGCCGCGCTGGTACGGCGTGCGCAGGTAGAGGAGTCGATCCCCGAGGCGGTGGCCGGCTTCGACCAGCGCGGCCCATGTGGCCGGATCGCACACGCCGTCGGCCGGCAGCCCGCGGCTCTGCTGGAAGCGCTCCACCGCTTCGGCGGTCTCGGCCGTGTACACCGCTGACGGAGTGATTCCGGTCTCACCGGCTGCGGTCAGCTTGCGGTGCAGATCGCGCACGGGCGCGCCGCGGGTACCGATTCTGAGAGGCAGGACCCCGTCCGCTATCGGTGGTCTCCCTTCGCCGGGACGGCCTGGAGGCGCGCCGCGATCTAGAGGAACTCTGCGAGGTCCTCTAGAAGAGCGGCCTTGCTCTTGGCACCGACGATGCGCTTGGTGGGCTGACCGCCCTCGAAGATGATGAGTGTGGGGATGCTCATCACGCCCTGCTTCCGGGCGATGTCGGGTGCCTCGTCCACGTTCAGCTTGGCGAAAGTGATGCTGTCGCCGTGCTCGCCGGCGAGTTCGTCGAGTACCGGGGCGATCATCTTGCAGGGGCCGCACCACTCGGCCCAGAAGTCCACGAGAACCGGCTTCGCCGCGGCGCCGACTGTTTCGTCGAAGGTTGCTGACGAGAGTGGGGTGATGCCTGGCATGTGTCCTCCAAGGGCCGTTGCGAACGCACCGCCGGGTGGGGTGCTGGGTTGAGAGTCTCGGGGGTTGCGCGACGCTCGCCGCAGTAGCCCCCCGCCACGCTATCCATGCGCGGTGTCGTGTTGCGCTTCGAGCCAGCGCTCGGCGTCGATTGCCGCTATGCAGCCGCTCCCGGCGGCGGTGACGGCTTGGCGGTAGACGTCGTCCTGCACATCCCCGCAGGCGAAGACCCCCGGCACGTTCGTCCTGGTGGAGCCGGGCTCGGTGATCAGGTAGCCGTTGGGCTTCATGTCGAGAGAGCCCTTGAAGAGGGCGGTGTTGGGGCGATGGCCAATGGCGATGAACAGGCCGGCCAGCGCCAACGTTCGCTCGGCGCCGGTGTCTGTGTGCTGCACCCGCACCGCCTCCACTGTCTCAGCACCGACGATGTCGGTCACGGTGTGGTTCCAGAGGAACTCGATGCGGTCGGAGGCGAATGCACGGTCCTGCATGATCTTCGATGCCCGCAACTGCTCGCGGCGATGGATGACGGTCACCTTGCTGGCGAACTTCGTGAGGAAGAGGGCTTCTTCCATGGCGGAGTCACCGCCGCCGACCACGGCGATCTCCTGGCCGCGAAAGAAGAACCCGTCGCAGGTGGCGCACGTCGACAGGCCGCGCCCGATGAGGCGTTCCTCCGCGGGGAGGCCGAGCAGGATCGACTGGGCGCCGGTGGAGACGATGACAGCGCGGGCGCGGGCGGAAGGTTCGCCTCCATCCTCGCCGCCGGTCCACAGCCGGAAGGGGCGCTGGGAAAAGTCGACTCTTGTGACCTTCTCGGAGCGGACTTCGGTGCCGAAGCGGGCGGCCTGTGCGCGGAATGCCGCCATGAGGTCCGGCCCTAGGACACCGTCGGGGAACCCCGGATAGTTCTCCACGTCCGTCGTGAGCATGAGCTGACCGCCGGGCTGGTCGCTGGTGGAGGAGGGCTCACCCTCGAAGACCTGTGGCGCCAAGTTGGCGCGGGCGCAATAGATGGCTGCCGTCAGGCCGGCCGGGCCCGAGCCAATGATGGCGACGTCGTGGGGCACTGGACTCATGCGGTCAGGAGGCGGCGCGTGGCGGTCGCTTCGCCCACAGCAGCAGCCCGATTCCGCTGAAGAAGGCGCCCAGTACAGCATAGGTGGCCCAGATGTCAGCGGGGAGGTACACATCGATGAGCCGAACCAATCCGACGACACCGAGTACGAACATCAGTATGGCCAGGCCGACCATGACCAAGCCGTAGACGAGTCGGCGCGCCACGTTGGCAGTGGGACGATCCGTGGTGGTGCGAATCCGTTCGACGACCCGCACAATGCGGTCGGCGACACGGCGCGGCCAGTCCTCCGAGAGCCCCGGGAGGGAGCGGCGCAGAGGGTTCGACGACTCGGTTGGCATGAAACGAGAAGTCTACCTAGCCCGGTTCGGTGGGTGCGATCTCGCTGCAGGTGGCGCCGTCGAGGGCCGTTGGTCGCCCGTCGGGGGTGCGGACGATGAGGACGCGTGTCTCGCCGGCGGTGATCTGCAGTTCGACGGTGCCGTCGCCGACGGCCGCGGCGCAGTCATCCGGCTGCGGATCCGTGGAGATGTCGGTTGGCTCGTCGGGTGGGATCTCGGCGCAGGTGGCGCCGTCGAGGGCCGTTGGTCGCCCGTCGGGGGTGCGGACGATGAGGACGCGTGTCTCGCCGGCGGTGATCTGCAGTTCGACGGTGCCGTCGCCGATAGCGGCGTCGCAACCGCCCGCAGACGGGTCAGCCGCCATGTCTTCCATGTCTTCCATGTCGTCGGCAGCCATGTCGTCCGCCGGCTGGACATCGCCTGCCGCCGTCTCTTCTGCAGCGGCGGGTGGCGGCGGTGTGGCGGGTGGCGGTGATGTGGCGGGTGGCGGTGATGTGGCGGGTGGCGGTGGTTCCGCGACCGCTGCAGAGCGCTCGGCTTGTGCCGCAGAGGGCTCGGCTTGTGCTGCAGATGCCGCTTCCCTGGCGGCGTCGGCCTCGGCCTGCGCTGCTGATACCCCCGCCCTGGCGTCGTCTGCGGCAGCTTGAGCCTCTGCCAGGGCGGCTTCTGCTGCCGCCACCGCTTCTTGGCTGCCCTCGGCGGTGGCCTGAGCCAACTCAGCGGCGGCTTGGGCGGCTTGGGCGGCTTCCAGCGCCTCCGCCGCGACCGCTTCGATGCGATCCAATTCCGCAGCAGTGGGGAGACCTGGCGCCATGTCGGCCGGTGGTGGTTCCGCTGCCGGAGCAGGTTCCGGGGCAGGAGCGGGCGCCGGCGCCTCAGCGGAGGACAGCGCGGGGGCGGCCTGAGTGTCGGCATCGCCGTCGTCGCTCTCGCTGAACAGTCCGACCGCCGCCGCCACGATGAACCCCACTGCCACGGCCGCTGCCACACCGGTGATCACCGAGAGACCCCGGCGGCGGCGCGCCTCGTAAAGCGAGACCTTCTGGCGTGCGTTGAAGTCCGCTAGAGCAGCCTCCACGGCGGCATCCGCGGCGCCCGACGGTGGCGTGACGGTTTCGCCGACGGCATCGGCCGCTCGGCGCAGCGCGCTGGCCCGAGCGGCCAGTTCCGGATCGCGGCGCACGGCGTCAGCCGCACTCTCGGCGAGTTCGTCGTCGAGGAAGGCCGAGGCCAGTTCGTCAGGGGGAAGGTTGTGCTCGTTCATGTTCCGTCCCCCGTCTGACGTTCGGGACAGTCGGGTTGGTTCCCTTGATCGAGGAGTTCGATGAGACGAGAGCGGCCGCGGGCGATGCGTGAGCGCACCGTGCCCGGGGGAATGTTGAGGACGGCTGAGATCTCGTCGTAGCTGAGGCCGGCCTGATCCCGCAGGACCACAGGCACGCGGAATTGCTCGGGGAGAACTGCGAGCGCCGCGTCGACGTCCAGGCGGGCTGTGATCTGGTCGCCCACGGGGTCTGTGCGGCCGGTCGTGAGCTCATCGGGGAGAGTGTCGGCGGTTCGGCGCTGCCGTCGTCGCAGCTCGTCGAGGCAGGCGTTCGTGGCGACCCGATAACTCCAGGTCGTGAAGCTCGACCGGCCGTCGAAGCGGCTGAGCCCTCGGCTGATGGCCAGCAGAGCCTCCTGCGCGGCGTCCGCCGCGTCGGCGTCGTTGTTGGCCAGGCGCCGGCAGACGGCGTAGATGCGGGGATAGTGGCGGCGGAGCAGGGTCTCCAAGGCCTCCCGGTCGCCTTTCGAGGTCGCACGCACCAGAGTCGCGTCGTCAGAACGCTGCATCCAGGTCCGTTGACGCGTCGTCGGCGGGGATTCGGTCCGCGCGGCGCCCGGCTCGCGCCGGATGTCTTCTCGGAACCGACCCCTGATGGTTTCAGCGTACTTGCGCGCTGGGTGTCGCCGAGATGATCACTTCGGCGATACGGATCTCATCGGTCACTGCGGCGCGGGGGTCGGGGATCCACAGGAGCACGGCCGCCGCTTCCTGGCCGGCGAGGTCGAGGATCATGCGCCCGGTGGTGTTCGTCTGCTGGTCGAAGAGCGGGCCCCAGTCGCTCAATCGGTCGTAGTCCCCGTCGCCGACGTAGACCGCGGCAACCCAGCTGGTCGTGTCGGATGTGATCGCCATGTGCGTCACCTCGGTCGGTTCGGCCAGCCGGAATTCCAGCCCGACGCCGTTGACGGTGGCGTCCCCGGCGCCGAGCCCTGGCGTGGCCCAGTGGGTGGATTCGTCGCCGTCGAGGGTTCGGAGGGCATCGGGGTCGCCCTCGGAGGGTTCGTCGGGCCGGAACGTCACGACCTGCACGTCGACGATCGCCGTACCGGGGTCGGCATCACCGGGTTCACCGCTCGTCACCAGGGCGGCTTCGGGGTCGTCGCTCGGCACTGCGCTTCCGGCGGAGTCACCATCTCCCGAGTCGTCGCCTGCTGTACCGGCCGGTGACGGTGGCGGCTCCCCGGTCTCACCCGGCGAAGCAGGCGAGCGGGTTGGCGCGACGGGCGGGGCACCGCGTGGGATCTCGCCGGGAGGGGACTCGTCTCCCCCGGTGAGAGACAGGACGCTGACTGCGATCGCCGCGGCCGCTGCTGCAGCAACGAGCGGCAGCCCACGGAGCCGTCGACGGTGGCGACGACCGTCCTCCCGCGGCGGATCGTGGCCGCCGTCCACGTCGCTCAGAGAAACGGGCGCCGGGTGAGGCCACGATCCGGCGGATGTGCCAGGCAGGCCGTGGGCGTCCGCGAGGCGCGAGCGCGCCTCGGTTACCGAGGCGAAGCCGGGCTCACCTGCCGGCGCCCGCGCATCTGCGACGAAGTCCGCCAGCGCTTTGGGCAGTTGGCCCGGCGGTGTGCTCGCTGTCAGGCAGTCCTGCAGAAGGCGGCCCAGGGCGGCGATGTCGGCCTGTTCTCCGTCCGTCGCGGTCTGGGGCGGATCGTCCGCGTCGACCTCCCGGTGCCCCCAGGCAGTGCCGAAGTCCGTGATCTTGACGCGCTGGTCGCTGCAGAGCCAGACGCTGTCGGACGACAGGTTGCCGTGACGGATGTCGTTGCTGTGTGCCGCTTCGAGAGCGTCGGCAACCTGCAGGGCGATACTTACCGCCTCGTCCGCCGATACCGAGCCCCCTTCGTGCAGGAATCGGCTCAGCGGCGTGGCCTGCACGTGCTCCAGCACGAGACCGGTGACGCCTCCGTCGAGGATCGTGTCGTAGACCGCCACGATTCCGGGGTGGGAGAGCCGTGCCACGCCGAGCGCCTCGCGCCGGAATCGTTCCCGCAACTCGCTGTCCCCGGCCACGACGCGCAGCAGCTTCACGAGCACGGTCCGGTCCAGGACCTCGTCGCGGGCTGTCCAGACCTCGGTCGCTGGACCGGCCGCTATGCGGTGTAAGAGCAGGTAGCGCCCCTTCAGGGATTCCCCGGCCCGCATCTCGCGGGCCCGCCGGTCCTCAGTGTCGCCGGCCGGCGGGGCCATCCCGGTCAGCCGTCTCCGGCGACCGCGTAGGTGACGCCGATCACGCCCTGACCCGCGTGGGTGCCGATGACGGGCCCGATCCAGCCGCTGCGGACCCGGTCGAGGTCGATGGATTCACCGAGGACGGCGAGGAAGCCGTCCATGTCGGTGGCCGCGCCATGCCCCACGCACAGGTGGGTGACCGGCTCGTCTGCAAGGATCCGGTCCCGCAGCCAGATGAACGACCGCCGCCGCGTGCGCGTCCGAGCAGCTTCCTCCACGCGTCCCGTACTCACGTCGACGATGGGCTTGATCGAGAGCATGGTGCCGAGCATCGCCTTCGCTCCGCCCACGCGGCCACCCTTGCGGAGGTTCTCCATGGTGTCGATGGCCCCGAACATACGCGTGCGCTCCGCCATGTCACCGCAGAGCGCTTCGAGGTCGTCGAGACCCGCACCCTCTGCGGCCGCTCGGGCTGCTTCGAGGACGATCGAACCCAACCCGCTCGTGAGGGAGCGGGAGTCCACGCACCGCACCTCCACGACATCGGCGACCGCGTTGGCCGCCGTGCGCGCCGCTTCCCCGGTGGCTGACAGTTCGTAGGAGAGATTGATGCACACGATCCCGTCGGCGCCGTCGGCGGCCAGAGACCGGAACGCCTCCTCGAAGCGGCCCGGTGAGGGGGCCGCTGTCATCGGAAGTTGCGCGGCATCTGCCATGCGCCTGTAGAAGTCCTCTGCGGTCAATTCCTCGCGGTCGATCAGTGGTGTGTCGCCGAAGGTGATGATCAGCGGGATGACCGTGATCCCCCATTGGTCGGTTGCGGCCTCTTCGAGATCGCAGGCGCTGTCGGTGACAATGCGGACGGTGCTCATGGCAATCCTCCTCGGTGGGTAGTGCAGCCTCGACTTTAATGTCCCTTGTAGCCAGCGAGGTCGCCGAACGGCGCTGGGTTAGGCTCGCCGCGGTGTCGGTCCTCTTCCTCGCCGACGAGCGCTGCCTCGACCACGATCCCGGTCGCGGCCACCCGGAGCGGCCTCGGCGCGTCGACGCCGTGCATGCGGGCGTACTGGCGGCCGGCCTCGGCGACGCCATTGTTCGGTGCACGCCGTCGCCGGCCACCGATGAGGATCTCCGGGTTGTTCACGCTCACGATGTGGTGCATCGGGCCACCACGCTTTCTGCCGCCGGCGGCGGTGCCATCGACGCCGACACGACCGTGAGTGGTGGATCGGCACTGGCGGCGCGGGTCGCGGTCGGAGCGGGCCTGACCGCCATCGCGGAGCTGCTTGCCGGCCGGGCAGAGGCCGCCTTCTGCGCGGTCCGCCCGCCGGGTCATCACGCCACCCCCACCCGCTCCATGGGGTTCTGCCTCTTCAACAACGTGGCCATCGCCGCAGCGCGGCTGCTGGAGCGGGGGGAGCGCGTGCTGATCGTGGACTACGACGCGCATCACGGCAACGGCACCCAGGAGGTCTTCTACGAATCGCCCGACGTTCTCTACGTCTCGCTGCACCAGTACCCGGCGTACCCGGGGACGGGCGCCCTCGGCGAAACGGGTGCGGGTGCGGGCCTGGGCACCACCCTGAACCTTCCCCTTCCGCCCGGAGCCACCGGCGATGTCTACCGCCGGGCCTTCGACGAGGTCGTGGCGCCGACCGTCGAGCGGTTCGCACCGACGTGGGTGCTGCTGTCGGCGGGCTTCGACGCCCACCGTGCCGATCCTCTGACGATGTTGGGACTGAGCTCTGGGGACTTCGCCGATCTGACGACCGCCGTGCGTGCGGCCGCGCCGTCCGGGCGCATCGTGGCCTTCCTGGAAGGGGGCTACGACCTCGCCGCCCTGGCCGAAAGCGCCGCCGCGTGCGTTGCGGCTCTGGCCGGCGTGACGCACCGTCCGGAGCCGCTGACCGCGGGCGGTCCCGGCGGCGCGGTCGTGGACGCGGCGGCACGCTTGCATCTGGATTCCTGAGCGGCCCGGCTGAGCCATACAGGGTTACTGATGAGCACCGAAGCGATCCGTGCCGGCGCGGTGGCACTGGCTCCTTGGGGAGGGCGATTCGCCGACCAAGGCGGTTGGCGGCTGTATGTGGTCGGTGGTGCGGTGCGCGCACTGCTCCGGGACAAGTCCCTGCGCGCCGATGCCGAGGTGGACATGACAACCGATGCACCTCCCACGGCAGTGCGGGAGGTACTCGCGGGTTGGGCGGACACCGTCTGGACCCAGGGCGAACAGTTCGGCACGGTGGGGTGCCGGCGGGCAGGTCGCACCGTGGAGATCACAACGCATCGCGCCGAGGTGTACGTGGAGGGTTCGCGTCGGCCCGAGGTGTCCTATGGCGACGATCTTCTCGCTGATCTGGCTCGGCGGGACTTCACCATTGGCGCCATGGCGTTCGAGTTGCCCGCCACGCCCGCAGGAGCCGCGGCGGTTGAACTCATCGACCCCTTCGGCGGGCGGGAGGACCTCGAGTCCGGGCGCTTGCGCACGCCGCGCTCCCCCGAGCAGTCCTTCAGCGAGGATCCGCTGCGGATGCTGCGCGCCGGTCGGTTCGTGGCCACATTGGGACTCACGGTCGATCCCGGACTCGAAGCGGCCATGGAGACGCTCCGTGCCCGCCTCGAGATTGTGTCTGTGGAGCGCTGCGCCCGGGAACTCTCCCTGTTGCTCGCCGCCGAAGCGCCCGCCGCGGGCGCCGCCCTCCTGGCGCGCTCCGGCGTCCTGACCGAGATCGTGCCTGAACTTGCCGCGGCTGGGACTGACGTCGCAGCCGGCGTGTCACTGCTCGACGCGGTGCCTCCCGATGAGCCGCTGCGACTGGCGGCGCTGCTGTGGCCGGTGCTCGACGTGGGTGGCGTTGTGCGGCGCCTGCGTTTTCCCGCGGCCGTTGCCCGCCGGGCGGGCACGATCGCGGCTGCGGCGCGCTCCTTGCTTGTCGCCGCCGGTACGACCGGCGACGATGCAACGATTCGCCGCTGGGCTCGCGGGGCTGGGACATCGGCGTCGTCGGCGGTGGTGCTGGCTGCGGCGGTCGCGCCGCGCCGGACCGCGGTGGTGGCATTCACAGAGCGGTGGCGCCGGTTGGCCGGCGCAGAGGACCTCGCCGCACCGCCGGCGCTGAGCGGCGCTGACGTCATGGCGCAGCTGGGAATCGATGAGGGTCCCGTGGTTGGGGCCGCCCTGCGCCATCTCGAGGAGTTGGGGATCACAGCAGGCCCTCTAGGCGCCGCCGAGGCTCGCCGGCGGCTGGACTCCTGGTGGGAGGCGGTCATGGAGCATCAGCCCGACGGCTGACTACTGTTGGGGGCCGTGGAGCCGAACTCCGCTGCGGCGCGCCTGGAGACACGAGGGCTTGGCTCGGTCGACTACCGGCTCCTGCGCGAGGCAACAGTGGCCGGGGTCCGGCAGGGGCGCATCAGCCGATCGGATGCCTGCGACGCTCATCCCGAACTGCTCCGGGCAGCCCGGTCCTACAGCGAGTCGACCGAGGAACCCTGCCCCCTGTGCGGTGCCGGACCACTGGCCCTCGTCCGGTATGTCTTCGGACCGCGCCTGCCGGCGCACGGTCGCTGTGTGGCCACGACCCTCGACTGGCAGCGCATCCGCAGGCGCAAAGGCGACTTCACGTGCTACGTGGTGGAAGTCTGCTCGGACTGTTCCTGGAACCACCTCCGCTTTCGGTTCGGCGTCCCGGGCACCCGCTGAGGGGTCCGAACGGCCCGGGGCCGCGGCTCGGCCCGCGGCGCCAACGTCAGGAGCACGAGGCGGCCCACCGACGTGCTTCGCCCTCCTCTGAACACGCGGCCCACCGACGACCTGCGGGCCCGCGTTCGCCCCGAGACCCCGGTGGTGAGTCTCGTCGAGGTCGGTACGCTGGTTCCTCGCCGGCAGCCATTGTGCGCTGGACACTGAAAGGAGGTGCCCATGGGCACTCGTCTCACCGTTCCCGCCGTGCGGGCGCGCAAGGTGCGCGCTGGCGGCGATCCGCTCGTGATGCTCACCGCTTATGACGCGCCGAGCGCTCGGCTGGCCGCCGAGGCCGGAGTCGACCTGCTGCTCGTCGGCGATTCGGTCGCCATGGTGGTGCTGGGCTATCCGGACACGCTCAGCGTCACCATCGATGACATGGTTCACCACACCGCGGCGGTGGCACGGGGCGAGCCCGACGCGCTTGTCGTGGCCGATCTGCCGTGGTTGAGCTACCACGTCTCGTCGCGGGACACCATCTGCAACGCGGCCCGCCTCATCCGTGCCGGCGCGGAGGCCGTGAAGCTGGAGGGCGGCAAGCTGCGGGTGCCGATGATCGAGGCGCTGGTGGCCGCGGAGATCCCCGTCATGGGCCACATCGGGCTGACGCCGCAGTCGATGCATGCCATGGGCGGCTTCCGGGTCCAGGGTCGTACCGCCGAGGCGGCGGTCGAACTCGTCGAAAGCGCCAAGGCGCTCGCGCATGCCGGCTGTTTCGCCATCGTGCTGGAGGGCGTGCCCGCGGACGTGGCGGGTCTTGTGACCGGCGCGGTCGACGTGCCGACGATCGGCATCGGCGCCGGACCCGACTGCGATGGGCAGGTTCTGGTGTATCACGACGTGCTCGGCCTTCAGAGCGATCTGCAGCCGAAGTTCGTGCGTCGTTACGCCGATCTGGCCACCGAGGTGGTCGACGCTCTCGGCCGGTTCGCATCGGACGTACGCTCGGGCAGGTTCCCGTCCGCACAGGAGTCCTACTCGATGGGTGCGGAGGCAGCTGCCGCGCTGCGACTCTACGCATCGTGACATCGGTCGCCGCGCCGGCCCGAGTCGGGGGCCGGTAGGGTGACTGCCCACATAAACCCTGCTCCGCTGCTCCCGAAACGGCGGGGCCCTGCCCCGGCAGGACCAGAGGAGGTGCCCCGTTCCCGTGAGGGCCTACGAATTGATGATCATCTATCGCGGCGACCTGGCGGAGGAAGACGTTGACGAGCCGTTGGAGCGTGCCGTGTCCGCGTTGACCTCACTGGGCGTCCATGTGGATCCCGAGAGGATCAACAGATGGCCCAAACGCCGGTTCGCGTACGAGATCGATCACCGCAGCGAGGGCTATTACGTGGTCATTGAGTTCGTGAACAGCGGCGTTGACCTCTCCGGTTTCGAGCGCTCGCTTCGCTTGGCCGACGCGGTGGTCCGCCACAAACTCATCCGTCTGCCCGGCTCGGAGGCCGCCAAGCGTGGCCTCATCGAGTCGGCGCCCGACCCCGTGCCTGCCGACGCCTAGGCGCTGAAGAGACACCCGAGGAGCCATGCCGAAGAGTCGACCGCGTGTCAAGAGCCGGGACAAAGCCCGGCGCAACAACAAGAAGAAGGTCAGCATCCTCACCCACAAGCGGGTGGACTACATCGACTACAAGGATGTCGAGCTGCTACGGCGGTTCGTGTCCGACAGGGGCAAGATCCGTGGTCGCAGCGTGACGGGGAACGACGAGCAACAGCAGCGCACCGTGGCCGGCGCCATCAAGAACGCGCGCGAGATGGCCTTGCTCCCGTATGTCAACCTGGTCACGACCCAGCGCGGTGCCGGACGCAGCGGGGAGCGCAGCGGGGAGCGCAGCGGGGAGCGCAGGACCGATGGCCCGCCGGGCCGGCGCAGCGATGGCCCACCGCCTGCTCCTCCCGGCGCGCCGCCTCCATCCGCAGAGGAAACCTCCCCCGAAGCGATTGCAGAGCCCGCCGCCGATGCGATGGAAGGTACCGAGTCGTGAAGGTCATACTTCGCTCCGAGGTGCCGTCCCTGGGCCGGAGGGGCGACATCTGCGAGGTAGCCGATGGCTACGCCCAGAACTACCTCATCCCGCGCGGGTTGGCGATCCAGGCGACGCGCGGCTCGGAACGCCAGGCGGAAGCCATGCGCCGACGCCGCGAACTCGCGGACGCCGCCATTGTGAGCCAGGCCCAGGAGATGGCGGACCGGCTCTCCGGGCGGAGCATCCGCGTCGTGGCTCGTGCCGGCGAAGCGGGGCGTCTGTACGGCTCGGTGAACGCCGTGAACCTTGCTGCGGCGATCGCGGAGCAGGAGCGCGTCGTCCTCTCACCGGACATGCTCGGCCTCGCCGAGCCGATCAAGCAGGTCGGCACCTACGCGGTTGCGGTGAAGCCGCACCCCGAGGTCACCGGTCAGGTGACCGTCGAGGTGGTCGCCGCAACCTGACGCGGGCTCTTGGTATAGCCGCCCGCCAATTGACATTCGATCGGTTTCCATATATTCTAAGCCCTACTGCGCGGCACTTTGGCGCACTCGCAATTGCTTGCGGCGTCCATGGCCGCCTTGTTCACACCTGAGACGTAGGTTTCCCCGCGCTTATCCACGCTCGCTGCCCGGGCAATCCACTGCTGGGGAACGGGAAATCCCTAGGGCTTCCGACTGGCAATGAACAGGGCAGCGGCGCGATCTTGCCGGACGGTCCGGCGCCCGGCCGAGCACCTTAATCCGAACGTATGTATCATGGCGATTCGGAGGAATGAAGGAGAAGAAGACAGATGGCTTATGACAACACGGTGTCGATCGTGGGCAACGTCACCCGCGATCCGGAATTGCGCTTTACGCCCTCGGGGGCTCCGGTCTGCACGTTCGGTGTGGCATGGAACCGTCGCTACGAGCGCAGTGGCGAACAGGTCGAGGAGGTCTCGTTCTTTGATGTGACGTGCTGGCGTTCACTGGCGGAGAATGTGGCGGAGTCAATCACCAAGGGCACCCGCGTCATCGTCTACGGCCGCTTGGACCAGCGCTCCTGGGATACCCCGGAGGGCGAGCGCCGCAACAAGGTGGAGATCGTGGCTGACGAGGTGGCACCGAGCCTGCGCTGGGCGTCCGTGCAGATCAACCGCAATGAGTTCCGAGAAGGCAACGGGACTGCCCCGCGCCGGGGCCCGTCGTCCGCGCCTGCGGCGTCGTCCGCTCCGTCGCCCGCCCGCTCCAGCGCGCCTTCCTACGGCGACGAGGAACCGTTCTGAACCAAGCCGGGCCGCGGCGCGCCTCACATCTGGAGTGGGCTCCCGCCTGAGGGCGCCGTCCAACCGCGCGGCCTGAACGGCCGGCGCTCCGAGAGGTCTCCAACACCTCTCGGGTCCTCCCGCCCCTAGCCGCCTCGGCCCATCGTCCCTGTTGTCCCCTCGGGGCTGTCACACCCCCTCAACACACTGAAGCGGTGAGCATCACCACCACGTCGAGCACGCTGCAGTCTGGATCCGGCGCCCGCGAGGGCGTGGGAGAGCCGCGCCACTCCGGGGCCGGGGCGTCGACGGCGCGGGTGCCGCCGCACGACCTGGCGGCAGAGCGGGCGCTGCTGGGGGCGATGATGTTGACCGCGGCGGCTATCGCCGATGCGGTGGAGTTGACATCGGCGGCGGACTTCTACCGTCCCGCGCATTCGCACACCTTTGACGCCATCGCCGGGCTCTACGCCGCGGGTGAGCCGGTGGACACGGTCACCGTGGCGGCGGAGTTGCAGCGGAGCGGTCTGCTGGACGCGGTGGGCGGCCCCGGCGCGCTCGTGGAGATGCAGGCCAGCACGCCGGTGGCCGGCAATGCGGCCCGCTACGCCGACATCGTGGCGAAGAACGCCACGCTGCGCCGCCTGATCGGCGCGGCGGGTGAGGTCGCCGAATTGGCCTACAGCCGCCCTGCCGACGTGGACGCGGCGCTCGACCAAGCCGAATCGCTCGTCTTCGCCGTCGCCAGCGGCAGCGCGGCCTCCTCGATGGAGCCGCTGTACGGCCTGCTCGACAGGGGAGTGGATCACCTCGAGAAGCTGTACGAGCACGGCCAGAGCCTCACCGGCGTGCCCACCGGCTACACCGACCTCGACAACCTGCTGCTCGGCCTGCAGCCGTCGACGCTGCTTGTCCTGGGCGCACGCCCGGGGATCGGCAAGACCTCCCTGGCGCTGGGCGTGGCGGTGGCAGCGGCGATCGGTTCGCGGCGCCCGGTGCTCTTCTTCTCGTTGGAGATGAGCCATCTGGAGCTGACCCAGCGGCTGCTGTGCTCCGAGGCGAGGGTCAGCACCCAGCGCGTCCGCTCCGGGCAACTCAGCGACGACGACTGGACGCTCATCAACTCCGCCGTCGGGCGCCTCGCCGAGGCGCCGCTGTGGATCGACGACAACCCCAACACCTCGGTGCTGGAGATTCGCGCCAAGGCGCGGCGAAAGCACGCCGATGTGGGGAGCCTCGGCCTGGTGGTCGTTGACTACCTGCAACTCATGGGCGGCCGTGTCAGCGCCGAAAGCCGCCAGGTGGAGGTCAGCGAGATGAGCCGGGGTTTGAAGATCCTCGCCCGCGAACTCGAGTGCCCGGTGCTGGCGCTCTCCCAGCTGTCCCGTGCTCCGGAGGCCCGCTCCGACAAGCGGCCGATGTTGGCGGACCTGCGCGAGTCCGGCGCTATCGAACAGGACGCCGACGTGGTCATGTTCCTTTACCGCGACGAGATGTACAACAACGACACTCCCGACCGCGGCATCGCCGAACTGCACATCGCCAAGCACCGCACCGGCCCCACCGGCACTATCAAACTCGGCTTCCTGCCCCAGTACACGCGCTTCGACAACCACACCCAACGCTCCACCGTCGGAGAACTCTGATCCCGTGGTGTTCCTGGGCGACGACATCCTGCGTTGGCTCGTCCTTGCCCTTGGAGGTGCCATGGCCGTCGGCAACATCCTGGCGCTGACCCGCCCGCGCCCACTGGGCCGCACCACCGAAGACCTGCGCCGCCCTCCTCTCGCCCGCAGCCTCGTCATGATCGCCGTCGGCACGCTGGCGGCCAGCTGGGCATTGGCCAGTCTCGTCGCCGGATAGGTTGGCTCGCCATGAGCGAGTTCGTGCATCTCCAGACCGATACCGCGACCGGCGTGGCCACGATTCGCCTCGACCGGCCACGCATGAACGCCCTGAGCAATGCCGTTTCAGCCGAGATCGCCGCCATTGCCGGCGAGTTGCGCGGGCGCTCGGACCTTCGTGCCGCCGTGCTGTGGGGCGGCCCGAAGATCTTCGCCGCGGGCGCCGACATCAAGGAGTTCAATCCCGGCTCCTCCGGCGGTGGAGGCGGCTCGGGAGCACCCGTGAGCCTCACCGGTGCTCTGCGGCAGCTGGAGTGCATACCTCAGATCCTCGTGGCGGCGGTGAACGGGTACGCCCTCGGGGGTGGTTGCGAGTTGGCAATGGCTGCCGATTTCCGCGTCGCTGCGGACGATGCCACCTTCGGTCAACCGGAGATCCTGCTGGGCATCATCCCCGGCGCCGGCGGGACACAGCGGTTGCCGCGCCTCGTCGGCCTCAG
Source organism: Acidimicrobiales bacterium (assembly GCA_963668565.2). Lineage (GTDB taxonomy): Bacteria > Actinomycetota > Acidimicrobiia > Acidimicrobiales > CATQHL01 > VXNF01. The sequence continues at coordinate 891,282 of CAXXMX010000010.1, read as the reverse complement.
CCGTGCCAAGGAGATCATCTACAGCGGGCGACGGGTGAGCGCCACCGAGGCCCTTGCTATCGGGCTGGCCGACGCCGTACATCCGGCGGCGGAGACCTACGAGCGTGCGGTGGCCATGGCCGAGCGCTTCGCGGCGGGCCCCGCCGCGCTCCGCCACGCCAAGGCCGCCATCGGCGACGGCGTCGACCTGCCGCTCGACGAGGCGCTCGAATTGGAGACCGAGGAGTTCGTTGCCGCTTTCGCCACCGAGGACGCGCGCATCGGTATCAAGAGCTTCGTCGAGCACGGCCCCGGCAAGGCCGTCTTCGTGGGACGCTGACCGGGGCATCGTGAGTTCTCCGGCCGGCGGCACCCTGGGGTCGCCGACCGTCAGCGGGGTCTGGCTGCAGGCCAACATCGCGCAGGTGGCCGTGGTCGATGTGCGCTGGTACCTCGACGGTCGGTCGGGGCGCGCCGCCTACGAGGCAGGGCATATCCCCGGTGCCGTGTTCATCGATCTCGACGAGGGCCTCTCGGCGCCTCCAGGCCCGTCCGGACGGCATCCGCTCCCAGATCCGGAGGTCGTCGCCGCTGCGCTCGGTGCAGCAGGCATCGGCGACGGATGCCCCGTGGTCGCCTACGACGATGCCTCGGGCGTCGTGGCGGGCAGGCTGTGGTGGATGCTGCACTCGCTCGGCGAGCCTGTGGCAGTGCTTGACGGCGGGCTTGCCGCCTGGCCGGGCACGCTCACCACCGCCGTCCCCGAGACGATTCCGGCGGGCTTCACACCCCGGCCGTGGCTTCCGGAGGCCTACGTCACCATCGACGAGGTGGACGAATTGCGCCGAGACGCCGGGACGGTCGTGCTGGATGCGCGCTCGCCCGAGCGGTACCGGGGCGAACCGAACGCCATCGACCCTCGATTCGGACACATTCCGGGCGCGCTGAGCGCGCCATCCTCTGCCAATCTCACTCCCGACGGAACGCTGCGCAGCCCCGACGAGCTACGGGCCTCCTACGCTGCTGCGGGCGTCGACGGTGACGTCGATGTGGTGACCTATTGCGGTTCGGGTGTCAGCGCCTGCCTCGACCTCCTGGCGCTCGAAGTGGCTGGCCTCGGCGGTGGCCGCCTGTTCGTGGGCTCCTGGTCGGCCTGGGGGGCCGACGACAGCCGTCCCGTCGCCTCGGGCCCCGAACCCGGCTGACCGGCCCGGACCCGGACGGTTTCGTGCGGATCCGGGCTTACGATGCCGGAGGGGGTGGTTCTGCATGGTTCTCGAACGCTTCAGAGGATGGTCATGGCGCCGCAAGCTGCTGATCCTCGGCGCGGCCGCCGGGGTGGTGGTCGTCGTCGCAGTGGTGCTGGTGTGGCTGCTGGTCTGGCGTGGCGACGCCCCGCCGCCTCCTTCGGTGCTGGAGCGCAGCGAAGCGCTGACAGCCACCACAGCGGTGCTGTCCGTGACCGAGCCGACCCCGACCGCGGAGCCTCCTGCCGTCGCGAAGCCGCCACCTGCAGCCGAGCCGGCCGCGCCGCCTCTTCCCGCGGAGTCCTCCCCGCCGGCTCCCATGCCGGCGGACCCTCCCGCGGCCGCACCGTCCCCGCCGCCCACTGAGCCTGCGGCCCCGCCGGCGCCGCAGTCCGGGCCCTACCCGGAGCCCGAACCGCCGGCGTCCGAGCCGGCTGCGCCGTCTCCGCCGCCGGAGTCCCCGGCCCTCGCGCCCGCCGACACCGTTGCTACCGAGCCGGAGTCGGCCGGACCGGTGAACCTCGACGGCGGGTGGTCGGTGGATACGGCGCTGGGTAGCTTCGAGGACTACTCCAGTTCGTGGGCCGGCTACCGGGTGGGCGAGGAACTCTCGGGGATCGGAACGACCGAGGCGGTCGGGCGCACCCCGGCCGTGTCGGGCACGCTGGAGATCGATGGGCCGACCATCGTGGCCGCCGCCGTGGACGTCGACCTCACCACCTTGGTGAGCGACCGGCCGCAGCGGGACGGTCTCGTGCAGCGGGCCCTCGACACATCGCAGTTCCCGTCGGCCCGCTTCGAGCTGACCGAGCCGGTGTCATTCGACGCCCTTCCCGCGGCCGGCGAGTCGGTGATGGCCACCGTCGCAGGCACGTTTTCCGTTCATGGCGCCAGTCGCCCGGTGGTGATCACAGTGGAAGCCACCTGGATCGAGGGCGTCGTCATCGTCGGAGCGATCTTCGAGATCCGCTTCGAGGATTACGGGATCGATCCTCCCCGAGCTCCCGTCGTGCTGTCGGTCGAGGACACCGGGACCGTGGAGTTTCTCCTGAACTTCACCCGCTGAACGCTCCGGCCGGCGAGCTCGCCGAGCTGCTGGCATTCACGCCGCAGGAGTTGGTGACAAGGCTGCGTGCCGGCAGCCGTTGCTGAGCGGGTGAGGGGAATCGAACCCCCGTATTCAGCTTGGGAAGCTGATGTTCTACCATTGGACTACACCCGCAGGGGCGCACCGACGCTACCCGGTCGGCCGCCTATTCGCGGCTGCGGCGACCGGGAGGTGTGGGATGGCTCCGAGTGTGGGCTTCATCGGCTTGGGCAACGTGGGCGCCAAGCTGGCAGGGTCGTTGCTGCGCAATGGTGTCGCGCTGACGGTGCGCGACCTGGACCGAACCACCGCCCAGTCGTTCCTCATGGACCTCGTCGTGAAGGACATGAGCCTGTTCCAGTCCGTCGCCGAGAGAGCCGGCGTGCCCCTGGAGCTCTCTCCGCTGATCCTCGACATCTTCGGCGAGGCGCAGGAACGCTACGGCCCTCGCGAGTGGTCCCCGAACGTCATCCGCCGCCTCGAGGAGCACAGGCCTGAACATCGGGGCACCCGGCTTCCCCGCAGAACTACACGACGACGAACCCGAAGAACCCGGCTACGAGGTCCACTCGGAGCACCTCTAGTCCGAGCCCGATGTCGATTGCGGGTGGCGCCTGCCCTGTCGGCGCTAGGCCGCCGTGCTCGGTTGGTCGCTCTCGAGGCCGGCTTCGTGGGCGCGCCAGCGGTGGTAGTGCGCCCACAGCACCAGCAGCGGCGGGAGCACGGTGAACGTGGCGACGAGCGCCAGCAGGATCACGACTGCGACGAGCACGGCCAGTTCCTGCATCGCCCTCACGGGCGAGGCAAGCAGCACCAGGAACCCGAGCCCAGTTGTGAGGGCGCTGGCCAGGAGCGCTCCACCGGTCGTGTCCATCGCCCGTCGCAGCGCATCGCCGACTCGCTGCGATTCTCGTTCTTCCTCCAGGAACCGGTGCGTGAGGTGGATCGTGTAGTCGACGCTGATGCCGATCGCCAGCACCACCGCCAGGGCCGTTCCCACGTTGTAGGAGATCCCGAGGACGAACATGACGCCCAGTATCCACACCAGGACAGCTGCGATGGGGACCATGGTGATCAGCCCCAGAACGGGCCGGCGATCGGTGAGGCCGAAGTAGAGCAGCAGGATCGCCAGTGCAGCGGCGATGGTAAGCGCCACGCTGACGGCCTGGCTCCCGCTCAGTTCGTCGTTGATCAGGGCGGTGAGTGCATCGCCCCCCGTGGCGGTGATCTCCGAGGCGTCGCCACCCCATAGCGCGTCGAGTTCTTTGATCAAACCCTGCAGGGCACCCTCGCTGCCGGCCGCCACCGGTATCTCGAGGATGGTGCGATCGGGACCGTTGGAGCGGAGGTCCACGACGCCGGCAAAGCCCGCAGGATCGGCGCCCTCGAGCAGCGCCCAGGCGTGGCGGGCGTCCTCGTCGGTTGCAAGCAGGTTGAGGTTCAGGTCGGTGAACGCGGCCGCGATGGCGGGGTCGTAGTTGTCGCCCGGTTGCCTGCTGTCGGTCGTCCAGTCCGCCAGCAGCGTTCCCGCCGAGGCGATGGGCGGCCCGGCGATGCCGTCCGGTCGCCTCTCGGGGTCGATGAGGGTCGAGGAGAGGTCGGACAGGTGGCGAACCGTCCCGACGGTATCGAGGTCGGCCTCGATGAGGATCGTCATCGTCGTGGCGCGCCCGTCGAAGTTCTCCTCCAGGAAGTCGAGGGTCTGCACCGTCTCGGAGTCCTGCGGCAGGAAGGACTTTCGCGTGAAGGTCGTTTCGAGATTGGTGGCGGCGATTGTGGCGAGGATCGTGACGACGATGAGACCGCCCAGGATCGGCAGCGGACGGTGCACGACGGCTGCCGAGATGCGCCGCAGGATCGCTCCGGCGCCGGGGATGGTGTCGGCGACGGGTCTGGTCGCCGGTTCCTGTCCCTTGGCCTGACGCCTACGGTCCAGAGCCAGCCGTGCGGCCGGCACGAAGTTGGTCATCACGATCCAACCGGAGACGAGGCCGATGCTGGCGACGATGCCGAAGTCGACCACCGGCTCGAACTTGCTCGTCAGGTTGGCGAGCAGGCTCACGGCGGTGGTGCCGGCCGCGAGCAGGACCGGTATGCCCGTGGCCCTGACCGCGCGACCCATGGACCGCCCGGGCCGATCCGCACCCGTTTCGTCGCCGTCGAGCGCCAGCGCCTCCCGGTAGCGACCGGTGATCTGTAGCGCGTAGTCCACGGTCAGGCTGATCAGCAGGACCGGCACGAGGGCGGCCAGCAGGTTGTCGCGCTCGACGATGCCCGCGCCGCCGGGCGACAGCCAGGCCTGAGCGCCGAGAGTCCAGAGGAGCGTCATCCCCAGACCGGCCATCGTGATGTGGACGTCCGACTGGGTGCGGTAGAAGATGGCCAGCAGGAGGCCGATCACTGCCAGAGCGATGGCCGCAAGAAGCAACAGGCTCGTCTCGCGGACATCCTTGGCCTCCACCTCCAGGTTCGCCGGGGAGATGACCGAGATCTCCAGCGGAGCCAGACTCGTGGATTCCGCGATGTCGTGGGCGCGCAGCTGTGCGTCCTGCAGGCCGAGGGCGTCCCCGGCGTCGTCGAGCGTGACCAGCGAGATGCCGGCGATCGGCGCCCCGGCGCCGTCCCGCGGGACGAACCGGTTGAGGAGATCGGTGACGGCGGCGAGTTCCGGGGTGCGGTCCAACTGATCCAGGACGGCCCGGACGTCGGCGTCGGACACCGTGGCCAGATCCAGGCCCGCGCCGGCGAGGAGGGGCTCGATGATCTGGACGTACCCGGCGAGGGGTTGGGCCACGAGGAACGGTTCGATCGCGGGATCGCTGATGATCCTGGTCTGGAGGTCCTTCGTTGCCCGGAGGGAATCTGCTGTGAGGACGTCGCCCTTGGCGAGTACCTAGACGATCCGTAGGTCCGCAGAGGCCGGGAAGCTCTCCCGGATGGCGTCGGTGGCCTCGGCGAGTTCGCTGCCGTCAGGCAGGAAGGCGCCGGAGGCGTCGATGACCTCCGGCTGCGGGTCCTGAACGGCGAGTCCGGCGAGCAGAGCGACCGTCACGGCGCCGAGGACCGCGAGTACCAGCTTCGGCGACCGCTGAATCCTGCGGGCCTGCCACTTGAACATCATCGAACCCTAGATCACGCGCAGAGCGCCGAGCGTGAGCAGTGCGGCCGGTTGGGCGGCATTGGTTCGGCGGGCCCAGGCTCAGGCGAAAGCGGATTGACCGGTGATCGCGTGGCCGAGGATGAGGGTGTGGATCTCGTGGGTGCCTTCGTAGGTGTAGACCGATTCGAGGTTGTTCATGTGGCGGATGACCGGGTACTCCAGCGTGATGCCGTTGGCGCCCAGCACGCCGCGTGCGGTGCGGGCAACCTCCATGGCCATGCGCACGTTGTCGAGCTTGCCGACGCTGATCTGTTCTGCAGTGAGCCTCCCGGTGTCGCGCAGGCGCCCGAGATGCAGCGCCAGCAGCGTGCCCCGCTGGGTGGCGATCATCATCTCGACGAGCTTCTGCTGCGTGAGTTGGAAGCGGCTGATCGGACCGCCGAAGACGGTGCGCTCGGCCGCGTAGGCGAGGGCGGCCTCGTAGCAGGCGCGGGCCGCGCCGACCGCGCCGAAGAGGATCCCGAAACGGGCCTCGTTGAGGCACGACAGCGGCCCCCGCATCCCCACCACGCCGGGGAGGGCGGCATCGGCCGGCAGGCGCACGTCGTCGAGTACCAACTCCGAGGTGATCGACGCCCGCAGCGAGAGTTTCTTGTGAATGTCGTTGGCACCGAATCCCGGCGTGCCGGTCGGCACCACGAATCCCCGCACGCCGTCGTCGGTCTGCGCCCACACGACCGCCACGTCGGCGATCGAACCGTTGGTGATCCACATCTTGGTGCCGTTGAGGATCCAGTCGGTTCCGTCGCGCCGCGCCCGGGTGCGCATGCTGGCAGGGTCGCTGCCGGCATCGGGCTCGGTGAGGCCGAAGCAGCCGACCGCTTCGCCGGCGGCCATGGCCGGGAGCCACTGCTGCCGCTGCGCCTCGCTGCCGTAGGCGCGGATCGGGAACATTGCCAGAGAGCCCTGCACGCTCATGAAGCTGCGCAGCCCCGAGTCGCCGGCCTCCAACTCCAGGCACGCCAGGCCGTAGGCGGTGGCGCTGCTCGCGGCGCAGCCGTAGCCCTCAAGGTGCATGCCCAGCAGACCCAGCGCGCCCAACTCGGGTCCAACGGTCTCCGCCGGGAACACGCCCCGCTCGAACCAGTCGGCGACGTGCGGCAGGAACCGTTCGTTCACCCAGCGCCGCACCGTGTCGCGCAGCAACAGCTCGTCGTCGCTCAGCAGCGAGTCGGTCGCCAGGAAATCGGTGGCCGAGGTGACACCCGGCCGGATCCCGTGCGGCTCGCTCGATGCGTGCTTGCTCATGGGTCGCTCCCTCGTCGCCAGGATGTTCTCCGACACCTTCGCCGGCATCGCCCCCGTCTCGGCGCCTGCTTTCCTCGGCGTGGAGGCAGCCGCCGTCGCTGTCGCCGTTGTCCTGATTCGGCTGTGCTTCCCGTCTCAGGGCGCCTCCGAGACCCCCTGAGCCGCTCGGCCCAGTCCCGGTGGGATGCTCGGGGTCTGCCTCTTACCCCTGCGCCTCGGCGCTCGTGCACCTGCGCCTTGGCGTCATGACAGCAGTGTCACCGAACCGCCGGCCTCACCACTTGCCGGACTCTTCGGCGTACACGTGAGCGGGCATCCGGTAGGGGATGCCTTCTTGGTCGAACACCGACGCATCGAGTATTGAGGTGAAGTTCGTGAAGTTGTTGTTCCGAACGTTCTTGGGGAACAGCTTGTTCATGACGCGGGTCAACCAGGCCTGCAACCGCAACCGGGCAAGTACACCAACGTTGAAGCCTCGGGGGTAGTTCAGTTTGTCGGCGAGGGGGTTGCCGATCATCGCGCGCGAGACGGCGTAGATGTATCTGGCCAGGGCGCGGCGTTCCGCGGGCTCGGTTATTCCGATGACCAGCGGAGAGGAATTGACCAATGAGTGTGCTATCACGATCGATTCGATGTCCAACTCGGGCTCGCACATCCAGCCGATCTCGAAGAGTCGCAGAGCGTCGGCTCTGTCACGCATCAGGACGGCCTCGGGTATGCCCATCAGGTGCCCCGAGTAGCGCCAGACGGCTATGAAGCTTTCGGCCTCCTCGTCGTTGAAGCGGGCTCCTATCTGTCGCATGTGGTCGAGCAGCTTTGCCGAGAAGGCGGTGAGCGCAAAGCCGCAATGAGCTGCGCTGAGCGGCACGCCCCATGATGCGGTATCCCACTCCTCGGAGTTGTTGAGCAGGCGCCTGACTTGTGCATGTATCAGCCGGATGCGGACGGACAGCTTCCAGCCGTCCCCGTACCTGTCGAGACCGCCGGGCATGAATATCTCCACCATGTGGCGGTTGTTCTGCTGCAAGCGCCTGACGCCCTGATCGCGCAACCTCCCGGTTATGAAGAAGGACTTGGCGATGTTCGTCGTGAAGCCCTCGACCAGGACACCGCCCACCATCCCTGCCAGCACTAATCTCGTATTCTTGTGGAACATACGTATGCCGGGGGTGAAGGCCTCGAAGTCGACCCAGTCCGGGGGAGTCGCCACGTCCTCGAAGAACTTCTGGAGCAGGGGCGGCGCGTCGCGCAACGCGCCGTTGCTGGCCTCGTCCATGCCTGCCTTGATGAACGCTCCCACCTCATGTGGGGTCAGCTCGTCGAGTTCGTTGATCACTGCGTCGGCGTCGGGATCCTCGACGATCGTGTGGGTGGCGTAGCGCGTTGCCATGTCGGGGTCGACGATGCGGGCCCGTTCGTAGCCATCTTTGTAGGCGGTCGGCACCTGCATGGTGGTCGAACTCCGTTCTGGCGAGTCGGTGGGATGGTTCCGGTCAGGGGGTGGAGTCGAACTCTTGTTGCTGGCTCTGCTGACAGGACCGGAGCGTCAAAGCCCCAACCGCGGGCTGGCCGTCGGCCCGCCCGCTCAGTGTCGCCATACTAGGTTCTTGAGCGGGGGGTTTGCCACCCGTCGGCGACGCTTGGGGGCTTTCAGAGCCCTTGAACAGGGTCGCCGGCCTTCGGCGCGGATTCAGGGGTCGCCGGAGTGGCGGGCGAGCCGGGCAGGTGCCCGCCTACGCCGCTTCTACCAGCCGGTCGCCACGTACTTGCGCTCGAGGTACTCCTCGATCCCTTCGAAGCCGCCCTCCCTGCCGATGCCGCTCTCCTTGACGCCGCCGAATGGTGCGGCCACGTCCGACACGATGCCCCGGTTGATGGCCACCATGCCGGCATCGAGCTGCTCGCTCACGGCGAGACCACGACTCAGATCACCGGTCATGACATAGGCGATCAGCCCGGCGTCGGTGTCGTTGGCCATCTCCACGGCGGCGGCTTCGTCGCGGAAGCGCACCAACGGCGCCACAGGTCCGAAGATCTCCCGGGCAAGGATCGGCGCGTCCGGCTCCACGTCGGCCAGCACGGTCGGCTCGTAGAAGTAGCCGCCGCCCTCGGGGGCGTGCCCGCCGGTCACCAGGCGGGCGCCGCCAGAGACCGCTGCGGTCACCAAGCCGGCCACCTTGTCGCGTTCGCCGTTGCTGATCAGTGCTCCGACCTGCGCGTCGGGCCGCCGGTCGAAGCCGATGGTCAGGCCCGCCATGCGCGCGCTGAGCGCCTCGGTGAAGTCGTCGGCGATCCGCTCGTGCACGTAGAGGCGGTTGGGGGCCACGCAGGTGGCGCCGGTGTTGCGCATCTTCGCCGCGATGGCCGACTCCACGGCGACATCCAAGTCGGCATCGTCGAGCACCACGAACGGGGCGTTGCCGCCGAGTTCCATGCTGGTGCGCAACACGCGGTCGGCGGCGAGGCGCAGCAGGTGCTTGCCCACCGCGATGGAGCCGGTGAAGGACACCTTGCGCACCGCGCGGTGAGCCATCATGGCGACGGTGGCGTCGTTCGGCGGTTCGGGCAGCACGATGTTGATCACGCCCGGTGGCGTTCCGCAGCGCTCCATCAAGTCGACGATGTAGAACGCCGTCAAGGGGGTCTGAGGCGCGGGCTTCAGCACGGTGGTGCAGCCGGCGGCAAGCGCCGGGGCGATCTTGCGGGTGGCCATGGCGGCGGGGAAGTTCCACGGCGTGATCTGCAGGGAAACGCCCACGGGTTCCGGTAGCACCATGATGCGCTTGTCGCCGGCCGGCGCGCGGCGGATCTCGCCGGCGATGCGGACCGCCTCCTCGCTGAACCAGCGGAAGAACTCCGCCGCGTAGGCCACCTCGCCGCGGGCCTCGGCGACGGGCTTGCCGTTCTCGAGTTGCAACAGTTCGGCAATCTGGTCCTGCTCGACCATCATCGTCTCGAAGCAGCGCCGCAGGATCTCACCTCGCTCCCGCGGCGGTGTGGCGGCCCAGCCGGTCGCGGCGCGCGCCGCTGCGGCGACGGCGTCGAGACAGTCCTCCACCGAGGACGTGGCGACGGCGGCGATCATCTCGCCGGTGGTTGGGTCGTGCACGTCGAGGCGGCCGTTGCCCGGCCGGCCGTTGCCCGGCCGGCCGTTGCCGTCGACGAGAATTCCACCGAGTCGGTCGAGCGCATCGATCATGGTTGCTCTCCTCCTGTTCGCGTGCTCTGCCAGACGGTACCGGGCAGGGACGACGTCTATGGCGCCTCGCGGCCACGCCGCGGCGGGCCCTAGACGGTGTGCTGGCGATGTGCTCGCGATCTAGACGAACTCCACGGCGGACGGTCGCTGCAATTCGTACCAGCCCGAGCCGAAGATCAGCCCGTCGTGGCGGATGACCCAGGAGTGTTTCAACTCCCGGAATCCAGTGTTCGGGTTGAGGTAGACGTAGTCGACCCACCTGCCCTCGGCGGTCGCGTCGAGCATCGCCAGGCCGAAGCGGTAGCCGTCGGCGTCGGTTCCCAGATCCGTGCGCACGTCCCCGCCCAGGAGGCTCGGGTTGATGTGGGTGAGGACTGTGCCGCTCGCGTCGAGCATGAACAGGTAGTGCTCGCCGTCGACGCTCTCCGGCGAGTTGTAGTGGCTGATGGCGGCCTCCCGGCCCTCAGAGTCGTAGAGGTCGAGCGCCCGCTGCACGTAGCTCATGGTGGACGCCGGTTGACGCACCTCGGCGACCGACGCCGATTCGGCGTTGACCCCGTCCGTCGCCGATCCTCCCCGTGGCGAGAACAGGGCGACGAGCGCGATGATCAGAGCAGCGAGGGCGATCGCCGTCGCGGTTGCGCCGTGTTGCAAGATCTTGAACATCTCGACCTCTCCGGCTTGGTGGAGCTGATGGGACTCGAACCCACGACCCCTTGCTTGCAAAGCAAGTGCTCTAGCCAGCTGAGCTACAGCCCCGCGTCACCTGGCTCCGGCGGGCCCGGCTCCACTCAGGCTAGCAACGGCGACGAGCGGGCCGGGCGTGGTGAGCCATCGGTCCGCCGACCGCGGTCACGCCGTCGGCTCTCGCCGTAGCCCACCGCGCCCGATGAAGTAGACTGGCCGTTGCCAGCGAAGGCTCAAGCAGCTTGGAATGCAGAACGTCCCGCTTTTGTAGAGACGCCATGAACTTGCTCATGACGCCGGCGCGCACTTTCAGCGGAAGAAACCCCAGGCCTGCAATCCGCCGCCTCGGGTTGCGAATCTCCCCCACTTACGAGACCACTGACAGGTCGATGAGCGTGCCGTCGACAGGCGTCGCCAGTATCCAGATGCGCATGTCCATACCGATCGAGAGCTCGCGGAACTCCACGAACGAGTAGCCCAGCCCAACGACGTGGGTGCTGACGGAGAAGTCAAAGGTGAGCGTCGCGATTCTCGCGATCCGCCGGGTGCTGCTGAAGTCGAAGCGGCTCTCGAGACAGGGCCCGTCCACCGTCACCGGCTCGACGCGCTTCACATTGTCGTCGCTGTGGACGTAGCGGAAGTGAGCCATGTCCACCGAGTTCTCCGTTACCTCCTGGGGGTGGCCGGGAAAGCGACTGGTGCGGATCTGGAGGTCGCGCCAGCGGCCTGGTCCGGCGAATCAGCGGGCAGGTTCCATTGCGGCGCCCGTCCTCCGATCCCCCACAGGCGAAGAGCAGGCCTGCGACTTCGGTTGTCTCGAAGACGCGCAACCTCGCGGCCCTGGGTGCGGGGGCAAAGGGAGTGGCGACGCACTGGCCCCCTGCGTCGTATTCGAAGCCATGAAAGGGACAGACGAGCCGGCCGTCGCGTATGCGCCCACCCGCGACGGGGCCCAGATCGGAGCCCAGATGCGGGCAATAGGCCTCGGCGACGCAGACGCGCCCGCTCTCGTCGCACCAGGCGACGATGTTCTCCCCCATCCAGGTCTTCTGGATGAGCCTGGTCTTCAGTAGAGCCTGACGGCTTGCGACGAAGTACCAGCCCTCGGGAAACGGAAAAGTCAACGGGGCGTTCGCGGGTTCCCTAAGTCGGCCAATCATCGTTCGGCATTCCTAACCCGGATTCTCGGCTCCCTGGGAAATCGCGGGCATTGGGCCCGCGTTGGGCGGGGTAGGGGCCTCCGGTACGGGGTTTGGCGCATACGGTTCAACGAGTCCCCTTCCAGATGAGAATCGTATTTGCATCCACGAGTTGATTGGTGGTCGGGCGACTTGGCGGTTTGCGCCGCGCCCGGAACCGTTGATGTCCGGGCGCTGACGCGCTCGGGCTCGGAGTGCAACTCGACCGTCGCCCGGCACTGAACCCCTAACGTGGTGGCGTGCGCTCGCGCCGCATCCGTGTTCTTCTGGTTGGGTTCGTGTTCCTGGCCGCGGCCTGTTCGAGCGGCGACCCAACCGGGGTGCCCTCGGCTCGCACCCCGGCGTCGGCGGTCGGGTCGGATGCCGATGTCGCCGAGCCGCAACCGGTCGACCGTGTGGAGTCGGATACCGATGTCGCCGAGTCGCAGCCGGCCGGCGGCGTTGGGTCGGATACCGATGTTGCCCGGTCGGAACCGGCCGCCGCCGTTGAGCCGGAGACCGATGATGCCCGGTCGGAACCGGCCGGCGGTGTTGGGTCGGATACCGATGTCGAGTTGCAGCGGGCCGACGGTGATGGGTCGGTTGTCGAGTTGCAGCCGGCGGACGGGTTGAGCCCGACGACGGTGTTGCCCAGTTGCACCCGGTGGAGCGCGGGGCCCTGCGGAACTACCGCGGGTACGAGTTCCCGGCCGCACCTGAGGTGCCAACAGGCCCACTCGCACAGAACGCGGTCGACGACCTCGAGACCATCTGGTCGGGCTTCGAGACCGAAGTCGACACCGCCGCGGTCACCAGGCTTGGGCAGTCGGGTGACCCGAGATTGGCCTGGATACTCTCCGACCTCCTCAGGTTCTTCTACATCGGCGAGGTCCACGAAGCGGCGACCTCCGCCTTTGAGACGTTGACGGGCGTGAGCCTGGCCGACGACCCCGTGTCCGCCAGGAGCCCGTGGCAGTCCGTCACCGATCACCTGATCGCCTGGGATCTGCCCGCCTTCGAGGGTTACGTCGACTACAAGGCGCGACTGTTCACACTGATCGAACCCGGCTGGCAGCCGTTCTTCGATGACACCGACGCCGCCATCGACTGGCGTCTCGTGAGCTGGGGTGGCGTGCGGATCGACGACCGCCCCCTCGGCGACCCGAACCCGTGCCCGCGGGGCTGCATCGCGGCCCGCGACGACCCCCCGGTCACGGACGCTTCCGGAGGCTCGTGGTACCCCGACGACGGCATCGTGTTCGCTGTCGTCATCGGCGACGAGGCCCGGGCGTATCCGAAGAACTTCATGGAAGTCCACGAGATGGTCAACGACACGCTCGGGGGACGCAGGATCGGCTTCCCGTACTGCACGCTGTGCGGCTCCGCCCAGGCCTATTTCACCGACGATGTTCCCCCCGGTGTGGCCACACCCGTCCTGCGGACATCGGGGCTGCTCTCGCGATCCAACAAGGTCATGTACGACCTCGTCACCAGATCAGTGTTCGACACGTTCACCGGGGAGGCGGTCTCGGGCCCACTCCGCCGGCAGGGAGTCGTCCTCAACCAGGCAACCGTCGTGACCACCACCTGGGGTACGTGGAAAGCCGCCCATCCCGATACGACCATCGTCGCCCGCGACGGAGGGATCGGCCACAGCTACCCGCTCGACCCGCTCCGCGGCCGTGACGACGACGGGCCCATCTTCCCGATCGGCGACGCCGACGGTCGCCTCGGTGTGCACGACCAGGTCTTCGGTGTGGTCCTCACCGGCGGCACCCCCATCGCGTTCCCCGTCGAGGCCGCGGCCGCCGCTCTCGAAGGCGGTGGGACTGTGGAGCTCGGCGGTGTGACGCTCCGCCTCGACGGGGGCGGGCTGCGCGCCGTCGACGCCGCCGGAGTTGAGATCGAGGGTCACCAAGCGTTCTGGTTCGCCTGGAGCCAGTTCATGGCGGACACGCTCCTCTGGGAGCCCTGAACCCACTCCCATCCAACCTGCGCCAACTCGATCCGGCGCTCCCCGAGAAGCTCCCGCCGTTGCGGCGGCCCCCGCCGACAGATGCAGGTCGCGCTGCTCGGGTCGCCGCCGTGCTCGTGAGCGTTCTCCGCTGGCTGATTCAGTTGATGTCTAGATCCTTGCGGAAATCGCAACTCTACTGCACTAGACTCGAATCAATCTCAAGGCACACCGAGGAGCGGACATGACGGAGGCGACGGTTGGCGAGCGGATCTGCGCGGCCCGAAAGGCGGCAGGTTTGTCGCAACGCGAATTGGCAGCGCAGATCACAGCAGCCGACCGGGTGGATGGGCTGAGCCCGAGCGCCCTCAGCCGGATCGAGTCGGGCCAGCGGCGGGTGGCGAGCCACGAACTGGCCGAATTAGCCGATGTGCTCGGTGTCAACGTCGAGGACCTGCTCGGGACGCGGAAGCGGTCGGCGGCGCTGGTGCTTGCGGCCCGGGTGACGCAAGTGTCGTCTGCAGGTTTGCAGCAAGTGGCCGACCGTGCGCGACAGGTTCTAGAGGCGGATGATCTCTTGAGCCGGATCGTGCCGCCGAGTGCGCCTCTATCGATGCCCGCGATTTTCCATGACGACGTACCGGTCACGAAACAAGGTGGGCGAGAACTGGCGGAGCGGGCACGGCAGGCTCTGGGGCTGGGGGATGGCCCGATCGGTGATCTCACGGCGCTCATCGAGGAGTACCTCGGAGCGCACGTCCTGGTCGAACCGCTCCCTTCAGGCGTACACGGCTTCTGCGCGGTGAGCCCGTCGGCCGGCGGGGTGCCTGCGGCAGCGGTAATTATCGTCAACGGAGAGGATCTGTCGGCACGCCGGAGGTTCACCCTCGCGCACGAGTTGTGTCACCTACTCGCCGGAGACCCGGTCGATGTGGAGGTGCTGTCGAGTCTGGCCGACAAGACTCCAGCGGAACATCGCGCCGATGCCTTTGCCGCGAACTTCCTGGCACCCGCCGAGGGTGTCCGGCGAGCCGTCGGGCCCCAACGTTTCGACGAGACTCTGGTGAGACGTCTGAGCCGCGTCTTCGGGATGAGCCACCAGGCGATGACCCGCCGATTGGAGGAGGTCGGGTCGGTCCGCTTCCTGAGCAGCGACCACGCTCGCGACGTTGCCCTTCGCGCCGCTTTGCTCGCGGGGAGCGAGGGCGAGACTTCGAGTCGTCGGCCTCCCGTCCGGCTGCTGGATCGGGCTCTTCGGGCGTATGAGGAAGGCCGGATCGGGATCGGGCTCGTCGCCGACATCCTCGGCGAGGCCGACACCGTCGCTCTCGGCGAGCGCCTGTACGAGCAAGGGCACCGACCACCCGCTCCGGCTCCCGACGCCTGGGCCCTCGCATGACCGCTCGCCTGTTCGTGTTCGATACCGGTCCGCTGCTCTGTTTCGGCGGCCTCCCGGGCGGAGCCAAATTGTTGGCCGGCCGGTATCACGGACGGGCGTGGACCACCAGCGATGTGGACCGTGAGCTGCGAGGGCTGCGTCGCAGCCCGAACCCGATCATCAGCGGCGCGGCCGATCTCTGTGTTCAGAAGTTCGGCTGGATTGAGCGGCGCCCGTTCAACGACACCGAAGACATCGAGGCGCTACGTGATCTACGCGATCGACTGGAGACGTTCCAGCGGGCGGACAGGGAGGTACCCCAAAACAGCAGAACGGACTTCGGCGAATGCTCTGTGTTGCTTCTCGCGGAACGTATGACAGTGGACGAGATGAACGTGGTCGCGGTCATCAACGAAGATCCGGCACGGAGATTGGCGCGGTCGATGGGCATCCCTTCCGTGTGTTTCGCGGAGGTCCTGAAGGCGATGTGCGTCGATGGCGCACTTGCGGGTTCGGCCGCATTCGGCGGTTGCCAGAAGCTCAAGCGGGGGTTCGTGGACATCGGCGACGTCGTTGAGTCACCGAAGTACTTCGAACAGGCACCTGCGGCGTGAGGCGTACTGGTCTGAGTTCGAACGGATCAGGGGGCGAGGGGGCGGCCGAAGGGGAGTTCGTTTCGCCAGGTGCGCAGGAAGCTCTCGGCGTGGTGGCAGGCGCCGAGGAAGGCTCCCTCGGGGTGGGCGGCGGTCTCGCGCCCCAGGTTGGCGATGGCCTCCAGTGCGGCGGCCTCGGTGGCCTCGGGCGTGACGGCGTCTCCCTCGAGGCCGGCCAGCTCGCCGGGCCAGGCGGCGAAGAGCGGTCCCGCGAGGCAGACGAAGTCCGCCAGCACCACCGCCCCGGCTGCCTGAAGGACCACCAGCGCCCGGGTCGTGAACGGGATGGGGTGCAGGCACGCCACGGCCGACACGTCGAGGTCGCCGGCGATGTTGTGGTCGAGAGCGCCCATCTTGGAGCCCACGAGCAGCACGTCGGCGCCGGCGCCCCACACGTCGCCCGTCTCGGTGCAGGCGCCGTCCAGGTGCCCGACGAACGCAGGGCCGTGCTCCGCCCAGGCGTCGCGCAGCGCCGAAGCATCGAGTCCGCTGGTGCCTGCAGCGGCGCAGAAGCCCTTCTCGGTTGCCACGCCCGCCAGGACAGCGCCGCGCGCGGCGGCGGCCTCGGCGGCGGCCACGCCGGCGGGACCACACCCCTCGATGACGACGCGGCGCCCCTCGAGGCCGTCAAGGGCCGCCGCTGTGGCGGCAACAGCCCCGCTGCCGGCGAGGTGCTCGGCGAGGCTCGTCCCGCCGGCGTCGCTGAGACGGATCGGGTGGCGCGGGTCCTGTGCCTGCAGCGGGGCCAGGTCGGCCGCGGTGAGACCCTTGCCGGGGTCGGGCAGGAACTCGCCGGCGCTCACCCAGGGCTCACACTCGGTCACGAAAGCGGCCACCGCTTCGTCCCGGCCGTCGGGTCGCGTGTTGATACCCCCTGAGGCGCCCGATCGGCGCATCCCGACGGCGGCGAAGGTGTAGGTGGCCGACCGGGCCAACTCCTTGGCGCCGCTGGGCAGGATCTTCGGCGCCAGACGGATCAGGCCCGACGACTCCGCGGCACCGTCGAGGTCGACGACCACGAAGGCGTCGGTGCCCGAGAGCTTGCGCATGGCCATCAGGCGACCCGCATGTCGGAGTGGTGCCATCCGGTCACGGTCGGAATCCGGCCAGCGGGGGCCAAGCGGACCGTCATCGATCGGCGGGGTCGGCCTCGACGCTGTCGGGGGTCGCCGCCGCGCCGTCGGCGGCCAGGTCACCCAGACCGGCGACGATCTCGGTCACCTGCGTTTCTGCCGCCACCAGGCGCTCCCTGCAGAAGCGGAGCAGCTCGGCGGCGCGGTCCACGTGCGCGGTGAGGGCGTCGACGTCCACGTCGGGGGCCTCGAGTGCGTCGAGAATCTTCTGCAGTTCAGCCAGCGCGGCGGCGTAGCCGTCCGCCGGCGCCGGCTGCGATGCGTCGCCGGACATGGTCACTTCCCGCCCTGTTCGGAGCGCGAGACCGCCACGGCGGTGCTCGTCACGGTGCCGTCACTCATACGGGTTCGCAGGGTAGCGCCCGGGGTGACCTCGGCGACTGAGCGGATCAACCGTCCGGCGCCGTCGCTTGTGATGCTCCAACCCCGGTCGAGTGCCCGCTGCGGGTCGTAGGCGCGCACCTGCGCGTCGAGCGCGGCGAGTTGACGGACCTGGGACTCCAGCGAGTGCGAAGCATCCAGGCGCAGGCGGTCGGCCGCGGCGTCGAGTGCCCGGCGGTGCCCTGCCAGCCGATCGGAGACCCGATCGACGGTCTGGGCGTGCTGGCCGTCGAGATGCCAGCGAGCGCGGTCGGCGCCGTGGCGCGCCGCCTTGCCGATGTCCGAAGCGAGGCGGCGCACGTCGCTGCGGGCGCTGCGGCAGGAGACCTCGACAGCGGCGACAGTCCGCTCGGCGGCGGCGTCGAGCCGGTGCCGGTCGCCGGCGAGCCTGCCGGAGACTGCTCCCTCGATGCGCCGCCAGACCTCGAGGGTGGCTCGGTCGAACCGGCCGGCGTGCTCCACGAGGGCGGCTGCGCAGGCGGTGGGGGTGTTGCAGGCCAGCCTTGCCACCACGTCGGCCACCGAGCGGTCGATCTCGTGGCCGATACCGGTCAGCACCGGCACCGAGCGGGTCGCCACGGCGTGCGCCACGGCGGCGCTGTCGAACGGCGCCAGCTCGGTACGGGCGCCGCCACCGCGCACCAGGGCGATCACCTCGACGCCGTGGTGCTCCGCCAGTGCCAGTGCCTCGGCGATGCGTTGCTCGCTGCCGAAGCCCTGCACGGGGGTGTCGAGCACAACGAGCTCCCAGCCGATGCCGCTCGTCGACAGCACGTAGCGGAAGTCGGCCTCGGCGGCGCTGCCGGCGCTGGTCACGAGGCCCACCCGCAGCGGCAGCGTCGGCAGCCGGAGCGCCTTGTTGCGCTCCAGGAGCCCGGACGCCGCCAGTTCGCCCAGCAGCCGGTCCCGCTCGTCGGCCAGCCTGCTGATCGTGTAGGCGGGGTCGATGGCCTTCATCTGGAGTTGGAGTTGGCCGCGCGCTCTGTAGATGGAGACCTGGCCACGGATGCGGACCTCGACGCCGTCGATCATCTGCCCCGCGGCCCCCGAGCCCAGGATGCGGTTGACGATCTTGCGGTACCAGTCGAACAGCACGACCGGCAGCGCATCGTGTGGGTTCCTGTCGGGCGGGGCGGGAGTCACCAGATCGAAGTACACGTGTCCTTTGCGAGAGCGGTTGAGGTTCCGGATCTGACCTCTGATCCATATCTCGTCGGGGAACGTGTCCTCGACCGTTGCTTCCAACATGCCGAGGAGTTCGGCCACGTCGTAGGTGGTGGTATCGCCGTCGGTCGGCGTTGACCGGTCGGCGGGTGACGCGGGGTCTCTATCGGTGTCGCTCACCGGGTCGCCTCGGTGCGCAGCAGTGTCCGGTAGAGCTTGGCGTAGAGCCCTCCGGCTGCCACGAGTTCCTCGTGGCGCCCCTGTTCGACCAGCCTGCCCTCGTCCAGTACCACGATGCGGTCGGCGGAGGTGATCGTGGACAGCCGGTGGGCGATCACGAACGCGGTCCGCCCGGCCAGCGTCGTCGACAGGGCTCTCTGCACGGCGGCTTCGTTCTCGCTGTCCAGGTGGCTGGTGGCCTCGTCCAGGATCACGATGGCGGGGTCCTTCAGCAGCATCCGGGCGATGGCCAGCCGCTGCTTCTCCCCGCCCGACAGCCGGTAACCCCGCTCGCCCACCAGCGTGTCGAAGCGCAGCGGCAGACCTTCGATCACCTCCAGGATGCCCGCGGCCCGGCAGGCGGCGTTGATCTCTGCGGGGGTGGCGTCGGGTCGGGCGTAGCGGAGGTTCGCCCCCACCGTGTCGTGGAACAGGTGCGGGTCCTGCGGCACGACGCCGACGGCGGCTCGCAGCGACTCCCCCGTGACGTCGCGCAGGTCGGTCCCGTCGACGGCGATGCTGCCCTCGTCGGGGTCGTAGAAGCGCAGCAGCAGTGCTGTGAGTGTCGTCTTGCCGGCTCCCGACGGCCCCACCAGCGCCACCAACTCGCCGGGGGCGACGTCGAGGCTCACCCCGTCCAGCGCCGGTCCCGAGGGCTGCTCACCCTTGGCCGCCGACTCGGCCGCCGCCGGCGCCAGAGACGCCAGGGCGGCGGCATCCGCGGCCGGGTAGGTGAACCGCACGTCGCGCAGTTGCACGTGGCCCCGGGGGCGGCCCAGAGAGGCTGCACCGGGGCGGTCGGGGACGGCATTGGGGGTGTCCAGCACCTCGAACACCCGCTCGAAGGAGACGAGCGCCGTCATGATGTCCACGCGGGCGTTGGTCAGCCCGGTGAGGGGTTGATAGATGCGCACCACCAGCAGGCCCATGGCCGCCAGCGTGCCGATCGTCACCGAACCGGAGATGACCAGGTGCGCCCCGACCCAGTAGACCGCGGCGGTGCCCACGGCGCCCAGCAAGGTGAGGGCGATCATGAACACCCGGGCGTACATGGCCGTGCGCACGCCCAGGTCGCGTACCTTCCCCGCCTTGCCGCCGAACGCGTCCCGCTCGGCGTCGTGGCGCCCGAACAGCTTCACAAGCAGCGCGCCGGCCACGCCCAGCCGCTCGGTCATGAGCGTGTTCATGTCGGCGTTGTGTTCCATCTGCCGGCGGGCCAGATCCTGCAGGCGCCTCCCCACGCGTTTGGCAGGCAGGATGAACACCGGCAGGAGTGCCAGGGCCAGCAGGGTGAGCCGCCAGTCCAGGAGGATGAACATCGTCAGCAGGGTGATCACCAGCACGCAGAAGTTGGACACCAACTGGCCGAGCGTGCCGGTCATGGCGCGTTGCGCGCCGATCACGTCGTTGTTCAGGCGGCTGATCAGCGCTCCGGTCTGGACGCTGGTGAAGAACGACACCCCCATGCGTTGCACGTGGTCGTACAGCGCCACCCGCAGGTCGTAGATCAGACCCTCGCCGATGCGGGCCGACCACCAGCGCTCGCCGAAGGCCACGAGCGCCTCGGCGAGCGCCGCCCCCAGGATCAGGCCGGCCAGCAGGTTCACTGCGCCCCGGTCGGAGTTGACGATGGCCACGTCGATGATCTCCCGGAACAGCAGCGCCGGCACCTGGCTCAGCAGTGCGCCGATCAGGATGACGACCACGAATGCGCCGATCATGCGCCGGTAGGGCGCCGCGAAACCCAGCACCCGCCGGCCCACGGCGCGGTCCAGGGTGCGGCCCTTTACGGCCTCTGCGTCGCGCCCCAGAGCCGCGTGCAGCCCCCATTCCATGCCGACAGGTTAGGGAGGCGGCGGTCAGTCCTCGCCGGCTGCGCGCTCCTGGGCCACGCCGGCGATGGCGGCGATCACCCTGCCGTAGCCGGTGCAGCGGCACAGGTTGCCGGAGATGGCCTCTCGGATCTCCAGTTCGGTCGGCGACGGGTTGCAGGCCAGCAGGTGGTCGGCGGCCACGATGAGGCCAGGGGTGCAGAACCCGCACTGGACGGCGCCGTGGTCGACGAACGCCCGCTGTATGTCGGTCAGCTCGCCGTCGCTGCCGAGACCCTCCACGGTGACGATCTCCCGCCCGACCGTGGCAGCGGCCAGCATCAGGCAGGAGCACACCGGAGCCCCGTCGGCGAGCACTGTGCACGAACCGCACTCGCCCTGGTCACAGGCGTTCTTGGTGCCTGGCAGGCCGAGGCGTTCCCGCAGCACGTAGAGCAGGCTCTCGCCCAGCCAGGCGTCGGCCACCTCGCGGTCGGTGCCGTTGACGTGCAGCGTGTAGTAGAGCGTGGCCTCGCCGCCGACGCCTGGATCGGCGCTCATGAGAGAACCCTGGCCAGCGCCCGGCGGGCCATCACGGCCACGGCGTGGCGCCGGTAGTCGGCTGTGCTGCGGTGATCGTCGATGGGGCGGGCCGTCGCCGCCACCATCTCGCCGAAGCGGGTCACCATGGCGTCGGCAGGCGGTTCCGGGGAGTCCCAATCGATGGCTCCGACGATCCACTCTTCGGCCTCGGGAGCGCGCACCGGCACCGGAGCGACCGAGCCAAGGGCGACGCGCACGCTGCGTTGTGCCCGGTCCAGCACGAGCGCCAGCGTCGCCACCGAGATGACCATGGCGTTGCGCGTCCCGACCTTCAGGAACTCCTGCGGGCCGTCGATCACCGGCACGGAGACGCTGCGGATCACCTCGTCGGGTGCCAGCGTGTTCTGCTTCGGGCCGACGATCAACTCGTCGAGGCTCAGTTCGCGGGTGCCCCGGACCGAGCAGACGGTGATGCGGGCGTCGAGGGCTGCCAGAGGAGGCAGCGCGTCGCCCGCCGGCGAGGCGGTGGCCAGATTGCCCCCGAGCGTTCCGGCGTTGCGAATCTGCGGCGAGCCGACGGTCCTTGCCGCCTGCGCCAGCGCCGGCACGTAGGCGGCAAACAGCGGATGCTCCATCTCGGCGTAGGTCATGGCCGCGCCCATCTCCACGTCGCCGTTGCGGCGCCGCCAGCCGGTCAACTCCGGGACGCGATCCACGGCGATCACCGAGGTCGGCCGCCGCCGGTTGTAGTTGACCTCCACCATGAAGTCGGTGCCTCCGGCCAGCAGGCTGGCGGAGGGATCGGCCGCGAGCAGGTCACACACCTCGTCAAGGGTCTCCGCAACACGGACGCTCACGTCTCCATGATGCCCGTCGCGGCCGTCGAACGCACGTCTGGCCGCGCGCCGGCAGCGCGTTCAGGCCCGCCGCGCCGCTCGGGATTGCTCGACACCGACGAGTAGTATCGATTCCGCCTCCCGAGCCGGATGCGACATCGGGCGGAAGCAAACGGTCCCGCGCCCGGCACCGGTGGCGGGTGGCAGATCGGAGAGACGATGGACAACGTCGTACGGGCCGCGCTCGTCCAGCAGGCATGGACGGGTGACGCCGATTCGATGGTCGATGCGCACGTGGCCTGGGCGCGCTCCGCTGCCGAGCAGGGGGCGCAGGCCATCTGCTTCCAAGAGCTGTTCAACGGCCCCTACTTCTGCCAGGTGCAGGACGACTCGTTCTATGCCACGGCGGAGGCGGTGCCCGACGGCCCCACCACGAAGCTGGCGTGCGAACTGGCCGCCGAGTTGGGCATGGTGATCGTCCTGCCGTTGTACGAGGAGGAACAGCCCGGGGTGCTCTACAACACGGCCGCGGTGATCGACGCCGACGGCACGTATCTGGGCAAGTACCGCAAGACCCACATCCCGCAGGTGAAGGGCTTCTGGGAGAAGTATTACTTCCGTCCGGGAAACCTCGGCTACCCCGTCTTCGACACCGCAGTGGGCAAGGTGGGCGTCTACATCTGCTACGACCGCCACTTCCCGGAAGGCTGGCGGGCGCTGGGACTCGGCGGTGCGCAGATCGTCTTCAACCCGTCGGCCACCAGCCGCGGGCTGTCGGCCTATCTCTGGCGGCTGGAGCAGACCGCCTCGGCCGCGGCAAACATCTACTACGTCGGTGCCATCAATCGGGTGGGTGTCGAGCCGCTCGGCGACAACGACTTCTACGGCACGTCGTACTTCGCCAACCCCCGAGGCCAGTTCGTCGGCGAAGTCGCCTCCGAGACCGAGCCCGAGGTGATCGTGCGCGACCTCGACCTGGATCTCATCGGCGAGGTGCGCAACCAGTGGGCGTTCTACCGGGACCGCCGTCCCGACGCCTACGACTCGCTGGTCGCCGACTAGGGCCTCGGCCCACAGAGGAGGGAGAGGCTCGTGCCTGAAGAACTGCTCGCCCGCCACCGCAGCGTGATGCCGAGTTGGCTGAGCCTGTACTACGAGGAGCCCATCGAGTTGACCCGTGGCGAGGGCTGTCGCGTCTGGGACAGCGAGGGCCGCTGCCACCTGGACTTCTTCGCCGGGATCCTCACCACGATGACCGGCTACAACGTGCCCGAGGTGGTCGACGCCATCCGGACGCAGGCCGGGAAGATGCTCCACACGTCCACCCTTTACCTCATCGAGCCGATGGTGGCGCTGGCGGAGAAGATCGCGGGGCTCAGCGGTATGGACGACGCCAAGGTGTTCTTCACGACCTCTGGCACCGAGGCCAACGACGCCGCCCTGCTGCTGGCCACCAACTACCGGAGCAGCCATCAGATCCTGGCGCTGCGCAACAGCTACCACGGCCGCTCCTTCAGCACCCAGGCCGTCACGGGCAACCGTTACTGGTCGGCGTCGCGGCTCTCGGGCCTGTCGGTCAACTTCGTGCACGGCGGCTACCGGATGCGCAGCCCCTGGCCCGACCACGACGACCAGTCGTACACCGCGGCCTGCGTGCAGGACCTGCGCGACGTGATCGACATGTGCACCACCGGACACGTGGCCGCCCTCATCGCCGAGCCGGTGCAGGGCGTGGGTGGCTTCGCCTCGCCCCCCGACGGCTTCTTCGGCGCCATGGCCGAGGTGCTCGACGAGAGCGGCATCCTGTTCATCTGCGACGAGGTGCAGACCGGCTGGGGGCGCACCGGCGAACACTTCTGGGGCTATGAGGCCCACGGCATCGTGCCGGACTTCCTGACCTTCGCCAAGGGCGTGGGCAACGGTCTGGCACTGGGCGGCGTGGTGGCCCGTGCCGAGCTGATGGACAGCCTCGGCGCCAACTCCATCTCCACGTTCGGCGGCAACCCGCTGGTTTGCGCGGGCGCGCTGGCCAACCTGGAGTACCTCCTGGATCACGACCTGCAGACCAACGCCGCCAAGATGGGCAACCGTCTGCGTCTGGGGCTGGAGCCGCTCGCCAACGAGACCCCCGAGATCGCCGAGTTGCGCGGCCGAGGGCTCATGGTGGCGATGGAGTTCAACCACCCGGGTGGCCGCGAACCGCATCCCAAGGCGGCCGCGGCACTGCACGAGGGCGCCCACCGGCGAGGACTGCTGATCGGCAAGGGCGGGCTCTACGGCAACGTGTTGCGCATCGCCCCCCCGCTGTGCGTGACCGCCGCCGAGATCGATGAGGCCGTCGACATCCTGACGGCCGCGGCGGCGCGGGACCTCAGCTAGAGCACCGGGAGGGCCGCTCGCCGCCGCACGAGATCATCACCCGGGGCGCCGCCCCGGCAACCACTGAACAGGAGGAGGCAATGCGCACGCTCATCGCCGACGGAACGGTCATCAGCGCAACCGGCCGCGTCCGGGCCGACGTCGTGGTGTCGGGGGGCATGATCGAAGCAGTCGTGGCGCCCGGCAGCGAAATCGTCGAGACCCTGCGCCGCAGCGGTGACGTGCGCGTCATCGACGCCTCCGACCGCTACCTGGTGCCCGGCGGCGTGGACGTCCACACCCATATGGAGTTGCCCTTCGGGGGGACCTTCGCCTCGGACACGTTCGAGACCGGCACCCGTGCCGCGGCCCACGGCGGCACCACCACCATCATCGACTTCGCCGTGCAACGCGAGGGCGAGGAGGTGCGGGAATGCCTCGACGCCTGGTTCGCCAAGGCCGAGGGGCAGTGCGCCATCGACTACGGCTTCCACATGATCCTCGGTGGCATCGACGAGCGGTCGCTGAAGGAGATGGACACGCTCGTCAACGACGGCATCACGAGCTTCAAGCTGTTCATGGCCTACCCGGGCGTGCTCTACAGCGACGACGGCAAGATCCTGCGGGCCATGCAGCAGGCGCACCACAACGGCGGGCTCATCATGATGCACGCCGAGAACGGCATCGCCATAGACGTCATCGCCGCCCAGGCCGCCGCCAGGGGCCAGACCGACCCGGTGTACCACGGCATCACCCGGCCGTCCCGGCTGGAGGGCGAGGCCACCAACCGGGCCATCCAACTGGCACTCGTGGCCGGCACGCCGCTGTACATCGTGCACCTCTCGGCCACCGACGCCCTGACGCACGTGGCGGCCGCTCGCAACGAGGGCTACAACGTGTTCGCCGAGACCTGCCCGCAGTACCTGTACCTCAGCCTGGAGGAGCACCTCGGCGCTCCCGGTTTCGCCGGCGCCGGCTACGTGTGCTCGCCGCCTCTGCGCAGCCGCCACGAGACCCATCACGCGGATCTCTGGCGGGGTCTTCGCACCAACGACCTGTGCGTGGTGGCCACCGACCACTGCCCGTTCTGCATGAAGGAGCAGAAGGAACTGGGCCGCGACGACTTCCGCCTCATCCCCAACGGGCTCGGCGTGGTGGAGCACCGGATGGACCTCATCTACCAGGGCGTGGCGCAGGGCGAGCTGTCCCTCGAGCGTTGGGTGGAGACCTGCGCCACCACGCCGGCGCGCATGTTCGGGCTGTACCCCCGCAAGGGCACCATCAGCCCCGGCGCCGATGCCGACGTGGTGATCTACAACCCGAATGCCGTCACCCGCATCAGCGCCGACACGCACCACATGAACATGGACTACTCGTGCTTCGAGGGCTTCGAGATCGCCGGGGCGGTCGAGACGGTGCTGTCGAGGGGGCGGGTGATCGTGGACGGGGGCGCCTACCACGGCAGCCCCGGCGACGGGGTCTACATGCGGCGCGGACTGTCGCAGTACCTCCTGTGATCCGCGCCGCCGGCGCGGGTGACCGGGGTGGACAATCGATGAGCAGGGAGACGACATGAAGCGCATACATCACTGGATCGACGGGAAGCTGACGCCGGGCACCGGGGAGCGCCGCGGCGCCGTGTACAACCCGGCCACCGGTGCCCAGACGGGCGAGGTGGACTTCGCAACGGTCGCCGAGGTGGATGCCGCGGTGGCCTCCGCGCGCGAGGCCTTCGCCTTCTGGCGCGAGGTGCCGGTCAGCCGTCGCAGCGAGATCCTGTTCCGCTACCGGGAACTCGTGCACCGTCACCGCGACGATATCGCCCGCCTCCTGACCGCCGAGCACGGCAAGGTGCTCGCCGACGCCGCGGGAGAGGTGAGCCGCGGACTCGAGAACATCGAGTTCGCCTGCGGTGTGGGGCAGTTGTTGAAGGGCGAGCACACCGAGCAGGCCTCAACCGGGGTGGACGTCTACTCCATCCGCCAGCCGCTGGGCGTGGTGGCGGGCATCACGCCGTTCAACTTCCCGGCCATGGTGCCCATGTGGATGTACCCCAACGCCATCGCCTGCGGCAACACGTTCGTGCTGAAGCCCTCGGAGAAGGATCCCTCGGCGCCGCTGTTCACGATGGAACTGCTGGCGGAGGCGGGTCTGCCGCCGGGCGTGGTGAACCTCGTCCAGGGCGACAAGGTGGCCGTGGATCGGCTGCTGGCCCACCCCGACGTCGCCGCGGTCAGCTTCGTGGGCTCCACGCCGGTGGCACGGGCGATCTACGAGGCCGGTACGCGCAACGGCAAGCGGGTGCAGGCGCTCGGCGGCGCCAAGAACCACATGGTGGTCCTGCCCGACGCCGACGTGGAACTCGCCGCCGACGCTGCGGTGAGCGCCGCCTACGGCTCCTCCGGTGAGCGCTGCATGGCCATCTCAGCGGTCGTGGCCGTGGGCAACGTGGCCGATCCGCTGGTGGCTGCCATCGATGCCCGCCTGGACAAGATCCGCATCGGCGACGGTCTCGAGGATCCCGACGCCGAGATGGGCCCGCTGATCACCGCCGAGCACCGTGACCGCGTGGCGGGGTACGTCGACGGCGGCCGGGCGGAGGGTGCGGTGGTCGTGCGAGACGGGCGCCCCGACGCCGCCAACCTCGACGGTTACTTCCTGGGCCCCTCGCTGCTGGACCACGTCACGCCGGACATGGCGTGCTACCGCGACGAGATCTTCGGGCCGGTGCTCGGCGTGGTGCGCGTCGACAGCTACGACGAGGCGGTGCGTCTCGTCAACGACAACCCGTGGGGCAACGGGGCGGCCATCTTCACCCGCGACGGCGGCGCGGCCCGGCGTTTCCAGTTCGAGGCGGGAGCCGGCATGGTGGGCATCAACGTGCCGATTCCGGTGCCCGTGTCGTACTACTCCTTCGGCGGCTGGAAGGGGTCGCTCTTCGGCGACACGCACATGTACGGACCCGAGGGCATCCACTTCTACACCCGCGCCAAGGTCGTGACCAGCCGCTGGCCCGACCCGGCCACCAGCAGCGTCGATCTGGGTTTCCCGCGCAACCGCTGAGGCGGATCCCGGGAGACCTCGTCGGAGAAAGGAGCCGGCATGGACTTCGGCCTCGTCCTGCAGACCGACCCGCCCGCGCGTCGCGTCGTCGAACTCACCGCTCGGGCGGAGGAACTCGGCTTCAGCCACGCCTACACGTTCGACTCCCACGTGCTGTGGCAGGAGCCGTTCGTGATCTATGCCCAGATGCTGGCTGCCACCGAGCGCATGGTGGTGGGTCCGATGGTCACGAATCCGGGCACCCGCGACTGGACGGTCACCGCCTCGCTGTTCGCCACGCTCAACGACACGTTCGGGGAGCGCACCGTGTGCGGCATCGGGCGCGGCGACTCGGCCATGCGGGTCATCGGCCTCCGGCCGTGCAGCCTCGCCACGCTCGCCGAGGCGATGGGCGTCATCAAGGGGCTCGCCGAGGGACGCGAAGTAATCTACAACGACCAGCCGCTGCGGATCCCGTGGCGCGGCGAGGGCAGCCTGCCCATCTGGATGGCGGCGTACGGGCCGCGGGCGCTGGCGCTGTGCGGGGCGCAGGCCGACGGCTTCGTCCTGCAGCTCGCCGACGTGGACATCGCCGCCTGGACCATCGGCGCGGTGCGGGCCGCAGCCGCCGAGGCCGGTCGCGACCCCGATGAGCTGACGATCTGCGTGGCGGCGCCCGCGTACGTGGGCGACGACCTGCCGCACCAGCGCGACCAGGTGCGCTGGTTCGGCGGCATGGTCGGCAACCACGTGGCCGACCTCGTGGCGCGCTACGGCGGCGACGGCTCCGGGGTGCCGCTGGCTCTCACGGACTACATCGCCGGCCGGGTCGGGTACGACTACAGCGAGCACGGCAGGGCCGGCAACACCCACACCGACTTCGTTCCCGACGAGATCGTGGACCGGTTCTGCATCCTCGGGACGCCCGAGACGCACGTCGAGCGGCTCGAGGAGCTGGCGGCGCTGGGTGTCGACCAGTTCGCCATCTACCTCATGCACGACCAGCCGGACGAGACGCTGGAGGCGTACGGCGGGATCATCGCGACAATGAGCGGGGCGGGCTGAGACGGCTGTGGCCGAAGCAGCGACGCCTCGACGCGAGAGGACCCGCCGGACGCTGATCTTCGCCGTCTTCCTGGTGGCGTTGGCGCTGGTGTACACCGGCTACAAGGCATTCGGCCAAGCCATCGACGACACGCAACGGGACTGGTGGGTCGTGGGCTCGTTCCTGCCGCGCAGCGACGACAAGAACATGCCGCCGGTGCTGGACATCCTCGCCGAGTTCGGCAAGACGCCGAGGGCCGGCGGCACCACAATCGGGCGGCTCACCCTCGACGGCGCGCTGTTCACCTTGCGGGAGGCCGCCGTGGGGTTCGTCGCCGGCACGGTCATCGGCCTCGCCATCGCCGTCGTGCTGGCGCAGTCACGGCGCGCCGAGCGTGGCGTGATGCCCTACGTGATCGCCAGCCAGACCGTTCCCCTCATCGCCATCGCCCCCATCGTGGTGATCTGGGGGCGCACCAACTTCGATTTCCTGCCGTGGGAGTGGGAGGACTGGATGTCGGTCTCGCTCATCGCCACCTACCTGACGTTCTTCCCGGTGGCGGTGAACGGTCTGCGCGGGCTGCAGTCACCGTCACCGGAGGCCACCGAACTGATGCAGTCCTATGCCGCCGGCCGCCGCCAGGTATTGCGGCGGCTGCAGCTGCCGGCGTCGCTGCCGTTCCTGTTCCCGGCGCTGCGAATCGCCGCCACGGCCAGCGTGGTCGGCGCCATCGTGGGGGAGATCTCCGCCGGGGTGCGCGGCGGTCTCGGCAGGCTGATCCTGGATTTCGCCGGGAAGTACATCACCGGACCCGAGCGGCTCTACGTCGCGATCATCGGCGCGTGCATCACCGGGCTCGTAGCGGTAGGGCTGGTGGCGCTGGCCGAGCGGCTGGTGCTGGCGCGACGCGGGCAACTGGTCCGTTGAGCGGCCAGGAGTCTGAGGGAGGAGCCGGAGAAGTGGCACAGGAACTGGTCCTCGAGGTCGCCGGCCTGGAGAAGACGTTCAACCCCGGGCGACCCAACGCCGTGACGGCCATTGCCGGCGTGGACCTGTCGGTGCGGCCCCGGGAGTTCGTGTCGGTCATCGGTCCGTCGGGGTGTGGGAAGAGCACGCTGCTGCGGCTGATCGGCGGACTCACCGAGCCAACCGCCGGAACCCTGTCCGTCAACGGGCGCACCGCCGGTGAGGCGCGCCTGAACCGCGACTACGGGATGGTGTTCCAGGCGGCGGGATTGCTGGACTGGCGCTCGGCGGTCCGCAACGTGGAGTTGCCGCTGGAGTTGATGGGGTGGTCGAAGTCCCGCCGCCGCGCCCGTGCCAACGAGATGCTGGAGTTGGTCGAACTGTCGGGTTTCGCCTCCCACTACCCGGGTGAGCTCTCCGGGGGCATGCAGCAGCGTGTGTCGATCGCCCGGGCGCTCTCGTTCGGGCCGGCGCTGTTGCTGATGGACGAGCCCTTCGGCGCTCTCGACGAGATGACCCGCGAGCACATGCAGGCGGAGTTGCTGAAGATCTGGCGGGAGACGGCCACGACGGTCATCTTCGTCACCCACTCGATTCCCGAGGCGGTGTTCCTGTCGACGCGGGTGGCGATCATGTCGCCGCGGCCGGCTCGGATCGCCGCCGAGATCCCCATCGATCTCCCCGAACGCTCGCCGGAGGTGCGCGACACCGAGGAGTTCTTCCGGAGCGTCTCCCTGGTGCGGCGCACGCTGCGATCGGCGGAGGGCCAGTGAAGCTGCTGCGCGGCGGCTCGTGGCTGCCGCCCACGGTCTTCGGGGCGGGAGCGCTCGGGCTGTGGGAGCTGGTGCTGTGGCTGACCGACTCCGACGGGTTCGTGCTGCCGCGTCCCAGCGAGATTGCGCTGGCCCTCGGCGAGAACATCTCCGAGGTGTGGATGGGAGCGCGGGTCACCGGATTCATCATCCTCACCGGGCTCGGCGGCGGCGTGGTGCTCGGCGTCGTCGCCGCGCTGGTCGTCATCCTCTTCCGCACCGCCAACGAAACGCTGACCCCTCTGGCGGTGGCCATCAACGCCATCCCGATCATTGCCCTGGCGCCCCTGTTCAACAACTGGCTTGGGATCATCTCGCCGCGCTCCAACCAGGCCGTGGTGGTGCTGCTGGTGTTCTTCCCCGTCTTCATCAACACCGCCCGAGGCCTTGTCGAGGTGGACGACGAGCAGGTTGAACTCATGCACTCCTACGCGGCGAGCGACTGGCGCATCATGCGCACGGTGCGTATCCCCAACGCCCTGCCGTTCTTCTTCACGGCGCTGCGCCTGGTGGCGTCGCTGGCTGTTATCGCCGCCATCGTCGTGGAGTACTTCGGTGGCCGCCAGGACACTCTGGGCAACATCATCACGCAGAACGCCCAGTTCACGCGTTACGACGTGGCCTGGGCGGCCGTCGTTGCCGGCAGCATCGTCGGCATCGCCCTCTATTTCGCCGCCCTGCTCGTCGAGCGGCTCGTGACGGGCCGGTACGCCCGGGCGACGGCGGCCGCCTGAGTAGCGGCGACAGAATCTCCGGGTGGGATCCTCGCAGAGCGCCCACCGAGAAAAGGGGAAGACAACAACCATGAAAGGGGAGACAATGAAGAATCCGAGACAGAGAATTACTTGGCGACTGCTGGCGGTCCTGCTGGCCGTCGGGCTTGTGGCCGCTGCGTGCGGAGGAGACGAGGAGGAGGCAGCGCCCCCGCCGCCGCCTCCGGCCGAGCCGGCGCCCGCACCCGAACCTGCTCCTGCACCCGAGCCGGCACCGGCACCCGAACCTGCTCCTGCACCCGAACCGGCACCGGCGGCCGCGCCGGCCGATGAGGGCTGTGACGGGCTGACCGAGGTGGCGGTGCAGCTGCAGTGGTTCACCCAGTCGCAGTTCGCCGGGTACTACGCGGCCCGCGACCAGGGCTTCTACGAGGATCTGTGCCTCGACGTGACCATCCTGGAGGGCGGCGTGGAGATCGTCCCGATCCCGGTGCTGACCTCAGGCGGCGCCGACTTCGCCGTCTCGTGGGTGCCGCGGGCGTTGGTCCCCCGTGAGGAGGGGCACAACGTCGTCAACATCGCCCAGATCTTCGAGCGCAGCGCCACCCTGCAGGTGTCGTGGGCCGATTCGGGCATCGAGGGCGTCGGGGACCTGGCCGGCAAGACCGTCGGCAACTGGGGCTTCGGCAACGAGTTCGAGCTGTTGGCCGGGCTGCGCAGCAACGGCATCGACCCCGCATCCGATGTCACCCTCGTGCAGCAGAACTTCGACATGTCGGCGCTGCTGAACCGGGAGATCGATGCCGCCCAGGCGATGATCTACAACGAGTACGCCCAGGTGCTCGAGGCCATCAACCCCGACACCGGCGAGTTGTTCCAGCCCGAGGACCTTGTGGTCATCAACTGGAACGACGTGGGCACGGCCATGCTGCAGGACGCCCTGTGGGCCGACGCCGATCGGCTGGAGAGCGACGCCGCCTACCGCGACACCGCCGTGGCGTTCGTGCAGGGCACGCTCGCCGGGTGGATCTGGTGCCGTGACGAGCCGGACGCCTGCGTGGAGGTGGTCCTGGACAACGCCCCGACGCTGGGCCGCTCGCACCAGGCCTGGCAGCTCAACGAGATCAGCGCCCTGATCTGGCCGTCCAGCAACGGCATCGGCGTCACGGACGAGGCCCTGTGGGACCAGACCATCGACGTGGCGGTGTCGGAGGAGATCCTCTCCGCGCCACCGACCGGCGAGGCCTACCGCACCGACATCGTCTCCGAGGCCATCGCCAACCTCGAAGCCGACGGGTGGGACACCAACGGCAGCGGCTGGGCCCGCGCCACCGTCGTCCTAATTGAGGGCGGCGAGTAGCAGTAGGGCTCCGGGAGTCGCCGGCGGCCAATCGCGGTCGCCGGCGACCCCCGCCCGCCTACTCCAGAATGTCGAGGATGCGGCCGAGTACCTCGCGGATCTCGCCGAGCGCCACGGGGCCGATGTGGCCCTTTCGCCCCTCGATACGGCTCGCGGCGATGGCGCGGACATGGTGGCATTGAATCGCGGAGTTCTGTGAGAGTCCGTTGAAGGGGTCGGGCTCCACATGGACCTCGGTGTCGAACGCACGAACCGCTGACGTAATGGGAACCACTTGAACCACGGCAGGTGAACCGTCGAGCAATCGCTGTGCGGTCACCACGACCGCCGGTCGGCGGAAGCCGGCCTCCCGCTCGGCCGGAACTCCGAAGTCCAGCTCGACTACGTCACCCGAGGTCAGCATCGAGCCAGGCGATGTCTTCCGGGGTCAGATCGCAGTTGAGTTGGGTCCCCATGCGCTCTTGACTTAGGTGCCTGACCGCTAGGGCCACCGCCGCTCCGACGGTGGTCTCCAACGCTGCCGCCAGCTTCTTGAGTTCGCGATGGGTTGCCAGGTCGATCCGGACGCTCGTTGTCTGCATGTGCTCAGACTACCCAGGTGTAGCAGATTCTGTAGTCAGATATGCAGTCAGCCGCGGCCCATCGTGAAGAACTCGTCGTTGGGGCGCATCGAGGTGAGGTGGGCCATCCGGTTGGACATGGCGAAGAGCGCCGTGATGGCGCCGATGTCCCAGACGTCCTCGTCGCTGAAGCCGTGGGCGTTCAGTTTCTCGTGGTCTGCTGAGCCGATGCTGGCCGGGTCGCGGCACAGCTTCAGGGCGAAGTCGAGCATGGCGCGCTGGCGGTCGGTTATGTCGGCCTGTGCGGGGTCGATGGCCACTTGATCGGCCAGCAGCGGGTTCTTGGAGCGGATGCGCAGCACGGCTCCGTGGGCCACGGTGCAGTAGAG
Organism: Acidimicrobiales bacterium; assembly: GCA_963668565.2. GTDB lineage: Bacteria > Actinomycetota > Acidimicrobiia > Acidimicrobiales > CATQHL01 > VXNF01. Next base: position 858,180 of record CAXXMX010000010.1, on the reverse strand, counting down.
GCAGCCGTTGGCCGCGCTCGTGGCCACCACGATCATCTCCCGCTCGGCGAGGCTGAGCCCCCCGTCGCCGGCCATCAGGGCGTCGTGGTACGCCAGGAACGCCCGCAACTCTGCCGGCCGGTAGGCGAGCGCCAGGAAGACGTTCGGCACGAACCCCGTCTTGGCCGCTACCTCTTCGATTCGCTCACGCAGATCGTCGGGAATTTCAGCCAGGTCCGGCACCGGAAACGACGAGATTGCCTGCTCAGTCATGCTGCGAGCCTACCCAGCGGCCCTCCGATGGCTCCCGCAGCGGTTGGCGGGATATCATCCTGCGTTCACGGAGAGGTGGCCGAGTCCGGTTGAAGGCGCTCCCCTGCTAAGGGAGTAAGGGTGACAAGCCCTTCGTGGGTTCAAATCCCACCCTCTCCGCCATAAATAGCCTCTGACCAGCGGTTGTATATTCTGGCGCCAGTCTTGGTGCCACAATGGCCTCGCCAGATCGTGGACTTGTAGCGAGTTTGGCGGTCTTGACCCGCGCGAAACCCGGGGCACACCAGAGCCTCCAAAAGACCCAGTGCGATTCAACTGAAGCGCCTGGGGTTCGCGTGGTGGCGCTGTGCTCGTCGCCGCCGGCGCCTTCTGGGGGGTGTGTCGGCTGGTGGTCGCGGCGCTGGTGTCGCCCCGCAGCGCTTACGCGCGCCCGGTGGGTTTCCCTTATCGCCGCGCAGTCGAATTGTTGGGCCTGCTGGAAGCAGGCGCAGATTCGTCGTGTTCTCCGTTGGTCGCGTGACCGTCACGACTAGCGCCATGAGGGACTATTACGGAAGGAGGGACTCCTCGCGTTCGCCGTTGGTTCCCGACACTGTCGCGACATCTCTTTGTGGTGTGTCGTTCGGTGTGGTCGCCTTCGGTTCTCCCGCTGCGGCGTTCAGTTCGCAGTGGGAGTGATTGACAGTTCGTCGCTTCGGGCTGCTTCGTTGGGGTCGCTGCCCGGTAGCTCCCTGTCCTTTTCGGCTATCCGGACCGCTGGTGGGTCTGGTGGCCGGTCCCCTCACGCGATGGGGGGTTCTCTTGGAGAGCTTGGTGGTGGATGTTGCGGGCCGCGTTCGCGTCGGCGCCGTCGGCGTGGCCGCATCGTTCGCAGCAGAAGTGTGCTTGGGTTTGGCGGTTGGCGGCGCTGGTGTGCCCGCAGGCGTGGCAGCGCTGGGACGTGTACGCGGCGCGGGTCGGTACGAGGTTGCCTGTGGGTGCCGGAAACTCGGCCGTGGTTGTTGACCTGCCGCGATGCGGGCCGATGCTGATTCGTCGTGTACCGAATCTTGTACCGATTCCTGGCGTCACTGGCTCGGCTCACTGTGCGGTCAGGCCGCTCGAAGGACCTCGAGATCATCGTCTTGCGCCACCAACTCGGCGTGCTGCGCCGACAGGTCGACCGACCCGAGATCACCGACGCCGACCGGAGCTTGCTCGGGGCGATCGCGGCCGCGCTACCGCGACCGAGCCGAGCCGGGTGGCTGGTCACCCCCGACACGCTGTTGGGTTGGCACCGCCGCCGCATCGCCGGGCACTGGACTCAACCACAGCGACCGCCGGGCCGGCCATCGACCTCAGCGAAGCTTCGCCGACTCGCGCTGCGCCTCGCAGCCGAGAATCCAACCTGGCGATACCGCCGCGTCCAGGGCGAACTCGCCGGGCTCGGCCACCGCCTCGCTGCGTCCACGGTCTGGGGAGATCCTCAACAACGCCGGAATCGACCCCGCCCCCACACGCTCCGAAGTCACCTGGTCGCAGTTCCTGCGGTCCCAAGCCGCCGTCGCCTGCGACTTCGCCACCATCGAAACCGTCACGCTACGCAGGTTCTACCTGCTGTTGTGCATCGACATCGCCACCCGAACCGTGTACTTCGCAGGGGTCACGGACCGCCCCAGCGGCGTCTGGACCACCCAAGGCGCCCGGAACCTGCTGCTCCAATACGGCCACCAACTCGCCGACGCCCAGGCGCTCGTGCGCGACCGCTCCAGCCAGTTCATCGACGCCTTCGACGAGATCTTCAGAACCAAACGTATGAAGATCCTCAAGACACCTGTACGCACCCCCGTGGCGAACGCGTTCGCCGAACGCTGGATCGGCACCCTGCGACGCGAGCTCCTCGACCGCACCATCATCTGGAACCGCCGCCAACTCAACAAGCTTGTCGTCGACTACATCGATCATGACAACACGCACCGGCCCCACCGTTCGCTCGATCAGCGACCACCCGTCGCCACCGACCCACCAGACCAGCCAGATAGACACCTCCAAGCCGTTAGAACGGCCCGCTGTGACGGACTCATCAACGAGTACCGAAATGCCGCCTGACCAGATACGACACAGTTTTCGGCACCCACAGGGTCTCCACATTTCGACTGCGCATTCCCGCGAGCACGACACCTCGCGGAAGCACACCTAGGTGGGACGTATCGGGGTTCAGCCCGGTACGCGGGCGGCTGGTTGCGCTGCGGTTGTTCCGCGCTGCGGCGGCCATGTCTACGCCGACTTCGGCTCGACCGAGGCGGTCTCCATCTCGGAGGGTCCGGCCGCGCTCGTGTACTGCTACCTCAATCAGGATCCCAACGGCCGGAGGAAGGACGCCTTGCTCCCTCTAGCCATCGAGAGATGCCGCGCCGCGGGCGTTGCTGTACGAGTCAGCTTCTATGACCGGTGCGGCGATTAGCGCGTCTACGGGGCGACTGGTGCAGGTGCGCTCGTCAAGCAGATTCAGGACGGCGTGGCGCAGAAGACTCAGTACCCACACTGGTCGAACCCGACGGTCACCCAGAGCGGCCCCGACAGTTTGTCATAGACGAATCGCTCAATCTGATCCGTCGGTACGCTCACGGGCGCATCTCAATGAAACCCGCCGCCGCGAAATCGTTGTCGAACGCCAAGACCTCGCGGAGGCGCCGCGCCCGCATCACCTCGAAACTCGTCGCATCGACAAAGGAGTACTCCCGCTCGTCGCGGCGGCGCAACCAGGCCCACGCCTTGGACTCCTGCTCGCCAGTCACAGCGTGAACAACCAGCTTGCGCTCCGACCCGAGCACGGCGACGCGATCCAAGAAACCGACCGCCGTGCGGTGACTGTCCTTGCGGCGCAGGAAAGTCCAGGTCTCGCCAAGAACCAGATTCGTCGAGAGCACCTGCTCACCGGAGCCGACTCGGGCGAGTACCTCCAGCGCCTCGGGATGGCGGGCGTCGCTGGGCAGGGCCCAGGCCACCCACCAACTCGTGTCAGCGAACTTCACGAGCCGTAGACGACCGCGTCAATCTCGCCCGCCTCCACGCTAAGTCCCTCACCGCCAAACCCGGCTAGGTCGATCCACGGATCAGCACCCGCATCAGGCCGCTCGGCGGGCAGGACAGCTGCCAAACCCCGCCGGATCAACTCAGACTTCGAAATCCCGAGCCGTCGCGCTTCAGCCGCAGCCTCGCTGTCCAACTCCTCGGGAATCGTGATCGTCACCGCCTTCATGGCAGCAAGTATACATATCCTGCGTACCGCTTGCTACATACCCCCCCTCCAGAACCGGCCGGGCCGACGGGAGGCGGTCTTAGGCTAGGAAGCGCTGGGCACGCGCCACCCGCGACACTCGTGGTATCGCAGGCCCACCGGACCGAAGCTCCACTGCCGGGCGGCAGTGCAGATGAGGCTGGGAGCCGAAGGAGGCGGATACCCGCCGGTCCAGAAGGGTTGCGCCTTTCGACGAAGGCATCGACGCCTTCGCAGTTGTCCGCCGGGTTGCGGGGGAAGCCGTAGGCGGGGTCGTCCCGCTCTAGATGATTAGTTCCAAGGGGTCAGTGGTCGTAGGCGAGCAGGGAGCGGGCGGGGCCTGGTTGTTGGGTGGTTTGGTTGTGCCAGATTGTGGCGGTGAGGGCGAGGAGTCGTTGTAGGACGCGCGCGGCGACGCCGGCGGGGGTGCGCCCGCCGTGGCGTTCGAGGCCGAGTTGGGCTTTGAGGGTCTGGTTGACCGATTCGATGATCTGGCGGAACGGCCGCAGGAACTCCCGGCCCGCTCGGGTGGGTTCTGTTTTGGTGGCGGGTCGGATGAGGGTGATGCCCGCGTTGTTGAGTTGGGCTTCGAAGGCGGCGCTGCGGTAGCCTCGGCGATGAGGGTCTGGCCCCGCCGGGCGACGCCGGCGCGGGCGATCATGTCCCAACAGACGTCGCGCTCGTCGGCTTTCGCGCCGGCGAGGGCGAAGGTGATGGGCAGGCCCGACGGGGTTGTTATGAGGTGCAGGCGCAGGCCCCAGAAATAGCGGGAGTGCGAGGCGCTGTAGCCGTAGGTGGCCCATCCGGGCCGCTCAGAGCGCTTTTGGGTCTCGCGGCTGCGCCCGCACTCCACGGGCGTGGAGTCCACGAGCCAGACGTCGTCGTGCCAGGACGCGCAGGCGCGTGCGAGGCAGGCCATCACGTGCTTGATCAGTTCGCCGCTGCGGCGCAGACGCTTGTTGTAGCCGGGCCGCGGGGGCACGTAAGGAAACCACGGCGTCAGGTGTGCTTTGGCGTAGCGCACGAAACGGGCCTCAGAGTCGAACCCCAACAAAGCCTGTAACACCGCCAGAGAAACCAGCTCCGCATCAGACAGCTCCGGGGCGATACCCACCGCGGGCCGCGGCGGCGCCCACTGCGGGTGCGCCACCAACAGATCATCAATCGTCACATAAAGTGCCGTCGCGAGGGTGTCCAAGTCCGGGTTCATGCCAAGGTCCTCCAAGATCGGGGGCTATTTCACCTCCCGATCTTGGACACCCTCAACCACCCAGCGGCGGACCCCCCGCTCGCACCACCACACCGCCGACTTGGCCGACCCCCCGCTCGCACCCCTTGGAACTACTCATCTAGGTAGTGACCCCTCAAACCCCACCGTGATCGGACACGTACTTGCGATCGGTTCTGGGACATTCAATTGGCGAGGGTTTGACCGCGATGGGACGCGCAGCACTGGAGCGGTGGGTGTGAACAAGAACAACACCGAACGCGAGTTGAGCGTTCCGGCAACATGCCCGCCTAGGTACAGGGCGCTTGCTGTAGAGCTGACTAGGCAGCTGGGAAGTTCTGCAGACCCGTTCCCATCGCGAGTTCCTTTTCGGTTCCCGGAGGAGTGCGTCAGCGTTCTCGTCGAGACGACGTCCGGCCTGCCTGTCGCGTGGCATTGCATCGACGAGAAGGGGCCAGGAGAACCCGAAGCGTCGGAGGCCATCGTTCTGGCGCTTCCTGAAGAGGCGACACTCGCAGCGTGGTTTCGAGTCTTCCTCGCCGAGGTCAACGAGGTTGATCCGATCCGAGCCCCTCAACCGCCGCCGCGCGTCGAGCATCTATGGGACTGGCATACCCCAGAAGAGCGAGAACACGAGACGCGCATCGCGGAGATCGCACACAAGATCAGGGATCTCAACGCCGAACAGGCACGAGCCAAGGGCCGCTTGGATGATGCTACTCAGATCGCCAACGCAGGAATTCGGCGGTCCATCTGGGCCGACGGGGATGATCTCGTCGCAGCAATCGGAGAGATTCTGTCGTGTCTCGGCTTCGTCGTCCGCGATATCGACGCCGAGCGCGAACACGGGGAACAAAAAGAGGCTTCGCACTCATACTGGTGATGTGTTCCCGGCGAGTGTGGTTCTGACTCGGCTCTTCGCTGGCCGTGTGTGCCTTTCAAACGATCTGTCGGACCGCGACTTGTCGGGAGCACGCACCAGCCGGTCGGGCGGATGTGACTTGATAGCGCCTCTATGTCAAGTCGCGGTGTTGTGGTGGGCGCGGGCGGCGTCGGCGGTGAGGGTGCGGTAGATGGTTTTGGTGAGTTGTCGTTTGAGCGCTCGGAGGGCTTCGTTGCGGCTGTTGCCGGCGTCGCGTCGGCGTTGGTAGTAGTCGCGGCCGGGGCCGGGGCGGATGGTTTGGGTGTGGGCGGCGAGGTAGATGGCGTTGTTGAGTTGGCGGTTGCCGCGTCGGGACAGTCGGTGACGGATGACGTCGCCGCTGCTGGCTTCGATGGGCGCGGTGCCCGCGTAGCTGGCGAGGTGGTCGGCGCTGGGGAACCGGCCGATGTCGCCGATGTGGCCGGAGATTTTGGCGGCGAGCACGTCGCTGATCCCGGCGAGGTGGGTCAGGGTGGTGCCGCTGGCGGCGACGGCGGCTACGCAGCGGCGCCGGTTCTCCGCGAGGGCGCTGTCAAGGCGCCGCACGTCGGCGAGGAGGTTTCGGGCTATCTGCTTGCGTTCGGCTTCGACGCCGTCTCGGGGGCGGACTTTGGCGAGTAGTCCTGCGGCGGTCTTGGCGCTGAGCTGGGTGGGCGCGCCGCCGGCGATCAGGTCGCGCAGGTGTCGGTGCAGCCGGTTGATCGTGCGGCGCCGTTCCCTGGTCAGCTCGTCGCGCCGATCCGACAACAGCCGCAGCACGCAGTGGTGATCGTCCGCGGCGACGCGGGGCAGATCGGGGCGCTGCGCAGCGACGAGCGCGACCGCGGCGGCGTCGATACCGTCGGTCTTGCGGCCGTGGCCCGTGTCGAGGGTCCGCACCCGCGCCGACAGCGAGGCGGGCACATCGACAACATGCTCGCCGGCGGCGACGAGTTGTTGGGCCAGCAACTGGCCCAGGCCGCGGGCGCCTTCAATCGCCCAGCGACGCTCGGGCCACCGGGCCGCCCAGCTCAACAACTCCTGCGGTGTCGAGCGGGCCGCCCGCAGCCTGATCGTGGCGGCCTCGACGGACCCGGGACCGATCGCGGTCGCCGTGTGGGAAGCCTTGTGCGGGTCGATACCGATAACGATCGTCATTTGTCGCTCCTCGTGGTTGCCGAACAATGGGTTCCACGGCGGGCAACCTGAATTCAGGAAACGATCACGCCTCTATTGAGCCACGCCGCAGCGGGCGGCGACCGGCCGGACACGCTATGAGAGAGCCACACCGAAGTGGGCAGGGAGCGTGAGAGCCCAACCGGTCACCGACCTCGCACCCTACGTCCCCGTCAGGACCGGGGTGCTGGCCCCATTCCAACAAGTCAGGAGCCCTGTGTTCAGCACCGTGAGTGCACTGTCCGCCGTCGCGGCCGGTGGTGCCCCTACCCGTGCGATGTGCTCGAAGGAGGGCTGAATCATTATGCCAGAACAACAAGTGACTGTGGTCGGTGGGGTCGACACCCACCGGGACAACCACGTGGCGGCGACTATTGACAGTTTGGGGAGGTTGTTGGGTGTGGCGTCGTTCCCCGCGAGCGGCGCCGGCTACGGCGACCTCTTGGACTGGATGCGCAGCTGGGGCGACCTGGACGCCGTCGGCATCGAAGGCACCGGCAGCTACGGGGCGGGCCTGGCGCGACGTCTCGCCGCTGGGGGCGTCACGGTGGTGGAGGTGATCCGCCCGAGGTGCCAAGCGCGCCGGCGCCGCGCCAAGTCCGATCCCGCCGACGCGGAGGCGGCCGCACGGGCGGTGCTGTCCGGCGAAGCGACGGTCCGCCCGAAGTCCGCCGACGGTCCCGTCGAAGCAATACGGCTCCTACACGCCACGCGGCGCTCCGCCGTGAAGGCCCGCACCCAGGCGATCAACCAGCTCAAAGGACACCTCGTCACCGTCGCCGAGCAGGTCGCAGCCCCCCTCCGGGGCCTGGCCACCGGCGCTTTGGTCAACGCCTGCGCGCGCCTGCGCCCCAACCCCGACAGCGGCGAGGTCGCCGCAGCCGCCAAGCGAGCGCTGCGCGTCCTCGCGCGCCGCTACGGGGCGCTCAACGGCGAGATCAGCGAACTCGACACCAACATCGCCCGCCTGTGCGCCCAGGCGAACCCCGCCCTGCTCGCCGCTCGCGGCGTCGGCCCCGACGTGGCGGCGACTCTGCTCATCGCCGCGGGAGACAACCCCGAGCGCCTCACGAACGAGGCTTCCTTCGCCGCCCTCTGCGGCGCCAGCCCCGTCGAAGCGTCCTCGGGGCGCACCGTGCGCCACCGACTGAACCGACGCGGCGACCGCCACGCCAACAACGCCCTCTGGCGCATCGCCATGGTCCGCCTCCGCTGCGACGAACGCACCAAGGCCTACGCCGCCCGGCGCACCGCACAAGGCAAGTCCCGCAGAGAGATCATCCGCTGCCTCAAACGCCACATCGCACGAGAAATCCACCAACTCCTCACCGACCCCCCAGCAGTGCCCCAAGGAGCACACCTACGCCACCTCCGACACACCGCAGGCGTCACCATCGCCGACGCCGCACAAGCCATCAACGCCCACACCAACCGCCTCTCCGAACTCGAACGAGGCACCCGCCACAACCACGACCTCGCCATCCGCTACCACAACTGGCTCACCCACAACGCCGCTTGACAAACATAGGAGCATCGAATTCGTGGGTTTTGGGCCTGCGGGGATGAGCCTGCCGGGCGAGCGAGCTCGAGGCCTGCGGCCGCATGTTCCCCGCACCTGCGGGGATGAGCCCGACCAGATCTCGGCGATCATCACGGTCACCGCATGTTCCCCGCACCTGCGGGGATGAGCCCGGCCAGTTCCTCGAAAAGGGGCTCTACGCGGTTGATGGGGCAGGTGTTCTGATTTGAGGGTCCGCGTGCGCGGGTCGGGGCCTCGCGAGTCTGGCAGTGACATCTGTCTAGACAAGGAGGCCCCGAGATGGGTGATGTTACGCGTGCGCTGGTCGGGTTGGAGGACTTCGAGGTCACCGGCGCGGTCGAGACCGCTGCTGGTGTGTTGGAGGTGTCGGTGCGTGTGGCGCGCCCTGATGCGGCGTGCCAGCGGTGTGGCACGTTCAGCTCGCGGGTCAAGGAGTATCGGACCTGCCGGGTGCGCGACGGGTTGAGCTACGAGCGCCCGACGGTGTTGGTGTGGACGAAGCGGCGGTTCGGTTGCGAGACGCCGGGCTGTGTTCGGTCCTTCACCGAGTCGACCCGCCGAGGTGCCGCCTCGGCGCCGTGTGGCGGCCCGGTTGTGCGCGGCGATCGCCCGCGCTGCTGTGGACCGCTCGACGGCGGCGGTGGCGCGGTCGTTCCGGGTGGGTTGGGCGACGGCGTGGCGGGCCATCGCCGCGGCGGCTCGGGACAAGCTCGCCCGCCGCCCCGTGGGGCCGCCGCGGCTGTTGGGCGTCGACGAGACGACGTTCCGTCGCTACAGGAGTTACATGACCGGCCTGGTGGACTTGGAGAGTTCCCGGTTGTGGGACTTCATCGAGGGCCGGTCCAAGAAAGTGCTGGTCGACCGCCTCGAAGCGCTCGGCGAGGGTGTGCACAGCATCGAGGCGGTGGTGATCGACCCCTACGCCGGCTACAAGGCCGCCGTGCGCGACGCGGCGCCCCGAGCGACCCGCGTCGCCGACCACTTCCACATCGTGGGTCTCGCCAACGCGGCGCTCACCGACGTGCGAACCCGACGCCAACAGGAAATCACCGGCCACCGCGGCCGCAAAGGCGACCCTCTGTGGTCGGTGCGCCACGACCTGCTGCGGGCGCGGGAACATCTCACCGACCGCGCCTGGGGGCGCCTCGGTGCGGCGTTCCAAGCGGACTGGTGCGACGAACTCGAATGCGCCTGGACGCTCAAGGAGATGCTCCGAGACCTCTACACCAGCGCCGACCGCGCCACCGCCGAAGCCGGACTGGCACCACCACGCCGGCGCCTTCGACGTCGCCGAGACGAACCGCCTCGCCAAGACCCTCCGCTCCTGGGAACCCGAACTGCTCGCCTACTTCGACACCGGCCTCACCAACGGGCCCACCGAAGGCATCAACCGGATCATCAAAGCCGTCAAACGCCAAGGCTTCGGCTACACCAACGCCGACAACTACCGCATCCGCGTCCTCTACCGCTGCGCCTGACACACTCAGGCCGCCAGACAACCGCACCCCCGCTGCCCCACCAAACGCGTAGAGCCCGTTTAAGGGGGTATCGGTTCCGTCACCATTAGAGAGGGGAAGCCATGGCAACCAAGACAGCCACCGCAACCGCACCCGAGACTGCAACGGCATCCAGGACTTCAACAGGCTTGGAGTTGGAGACTCCCAGGGGCGTCACCACGATTTCCGACGACGTGGTGGCCAAGCTCGCCGGCTTTGCGTGTCGAGAGATTGCGGGGGTGGATTCGATGGGTGCGGCGTTCAGGCGCCTGCTGAGTCGTGTCCGGCTCGGCGACGAGCCGCTCGCCCAAGGGGTGAACGTCGAGGTCGGCAAGAGGGAGGCCGCGATCGATGTCGTGATCGTCGTGCGATATGGTCACTCGATCCCGGCGCTGGCCAGGGAGGTTCGCGAGAACGTCATCGCACGGGTCGAGGCGACCACCGGCCTGGTGGTCAAGGAGGTCAACATCGAAGTCGACGACCTCCGGTTCGAGGAGGAGACGAGCAACCTCGCGCGGGTCCAATAGACGATCGACCACCCGTTCCGCTCATCGGGAACTTCCCGACGTGTGGTCATGAAGACTCTCAAGACGACGAAGCTGTGGACGGTCTCGTTACGCGTGATCGGACTGGGGGTGGCTGTCATCGTTTTGATGGCGGCCACCCAACTTTTGATGCTGTCGTTCGAGACCGACCCACTGTTGGCCCAGAACACGATCGACAGTCTCGGGAATTGGATCCGCCGGCGGCCGCTCATGGGCCCCGGTGTCCTCGCGGGGGGCGCGTTGGCTCTGCTGACGGTCTTGTTGTTGTGGTCGTGGGTGCGGATGTTCGGCACCGGTCGCCGCGTGCTTACGACGCGTCATTGGAAGGGCTGGACGAAGATCGACAGGGCCACCCTCGAGGACGCCATGGAACGGCGTTTGGAGATCATCGATCGTCGGAACGACGTCGTCGTCCGCATCAATCGTCGTGGTCGCGTGAACGCGAGACTCGTCACGCCCGACCCGTCCGTGAGTGGGCCGGCCCAGGAGATGCGCGACACGATTGACGCCCAGTGCGAGTCGCGTGCTTTGCCGTGCCGATCCGGGCGGATCACGTCGACGGTCCCCAGACTTCTCACGAACCGGCGGAAGGTCCGCTAGCTGTGTTGGTGCTTCGAAGACTCTCGCACGCGCTCGGGATCGGCGCGATCGGCGCCGTGGGTGTGCTGTTGATTCTCGATGTCACAGACGTCATCGGAGACGGCTGGCGACTGAGCCTGGCCGACGCCATCGGGACTGCTGCGTTCCCGAGCTGGGCGGCGTGGGTGTCGGCGTTGGTCGGTGTCGCCTTGGCGGTGGTGGGTGTGATCCTGATCGCGGGACAGTTGGCGCCTCCGAAGAAGGGCTTATCGAAAACATATGAAGTGCATAAAGGTTTTGATGGTGAGACGCGCATTCGAGGGCGAGCCGCTCTTCGGGCGGCTTCCTACGAGGTGGAGCAGATCGACGGGGTTGTCGATGTGGACGGGCGCATCCGCGCGAAGCGGCTCCACCTCAACCTCGAGGTCGACGACCGCGCCAATCTCACCGACGTCGAGAACGAGGCCCGCCGGCGCCTTGGTCACGAATTCTGGATCAACCTCGGGCTTGCCGACTTCGGCGTCAATCTCCTGGTCACCCACCATCCGAATCCGCCGCGAACGCGGTAGCGAGAAAGGTACGACTACATGCTCACGAAGAAGAAGTCCCTCTTGGGCGGACTTGTCGGGGTCGTGATTGCCCTCATCTGGGTCGCCTTCGGCGGTCCCGCCGTGGGGATCGTCATAGGCCTGGGAGCCCTCGGATGGCTGATCGGGATGATCCTTGAACGCCCCGACATTCTGATAAGACTCCTGCAACGTCTCCAGGAGCGCTAACAGGCAACTCATGAACAACTAGAGCCCGTATGTAGTCACCCAAGCTTGGGGCGGGGCTATAACGCCCTCGCCGCCCGCAGACTCGGGGTCGGCGAGGGTGGTTAGCGGAACATGATGTGCCCGCCACCTGGGGCCATCATGGAAACACCGTCGCCGGCCGGCCCCCACCCGAGCGCCCACAGACACGCGATGGCGCCTCAGCGCGCAATCCCCTTAGACGTCGAGTCCGCCCGGATCGGCGTCGAGGCGCTGCCCGACCAGTTCGGCGTCGGCGACGGCCCACAGGTCCAACACCGCGGGCGACTCGAAGAGGCGGTACCGCTGGCGGCCGACGTTGCGCTGCTCGAGGACACCGGCGGCGGCCAGCGCGTTGACAGCGGGGCCGACCCGGTTCGGGTTCACGCCGACGAGCCGGCTCGCCGACTCGACGGTCAGCACCGGCGACCCGGGCAGGACCCGCAAGAGCCGGTCCACGCTCGAGTTCGCCCGTATCGAGGTGAGGTTCTGGCGCCATTCCTGCTGCAGTTCGGCGACGTCGTCGCAGTAGGCGAGCGCCCGTGCGGCGGCTTGGCCCATGGCGGCGTCGAACAGCCACAGCCAGTCGACGACCGCGGCCTGCCGGCCGCCATCATCAGGCGCCCCGACGTACGCGCACTTCTGCAGCGCCGCCACGTACTCCTCGCAGCGCCGAGCCAGCACCACACTCACCGGCGGCACGAACCGTGGGGCCAGGCCCCGCCGCGCCAGCACCACGTGGATCAGCGCCCGGCCAGCGCGGCCGTTGCCGTCGCCGAAGGGGTGGATCATCTCGAACTGGGCGTGCGCCAGCGCCGCCTGCAGCAGCGGCGGATGCTCGTCGCTGTTCACGTAGTCGATCAGGTCCTCGAGCAGCGCCGCCACGGCCTCGTGGGGGGGCGAAACGAACTGCGAGCCAATCGGCGTGTACTCGCTGCCGCCGATCCAGTTCTGGCGCTCGCGGACCTGCCCGCCCAACTCCGCTCGCGGCGAGTGGCTCATCAGCGTCCGATGCGCGCGCAGCAGGTCCTCGAGGGTGAAACGATCACCACGGCGAGCGGCCCGCACCGCGGACAGCATCGCCAGCACGTTGGCGGCCACCTCCCCCGCGACGCGATCTCCCGTGTCGACGTCGCGTTCGATGCCCTCCGCGGCGACGGCCAACCGGCCCGCCGACACGGCCAGGCCCTCGATCCACGACGACCCAACCGACTCCGCCCGCACCAGGAACCGCCCCAGGCCCTCCAGATCGCGGCTCCGCCGGCCGTTCAGCGAACGGATCGCCGTCTCCGCCTCCGCCAAGTTGCCCGCCAAACGCGCCGGGATAGCGAACTCCCAGCCGCACAGCGGATCCGGCACGAACGCCTCGTAATGGCCACTCAGGCGATCCGCACGCCGCCGTCCCTCGAACGGCGGCGACCAGTAGAGCTGCACCAGCTCGCCCACTCTGCGCCCCCTTCCATCGCTAAACCGCCAGCAACCCACAGTCGAACCATCGGTGTGCGGCTAAGCCGTTGATGCGCCGTGGCGGTAGACGACGCCCAGCCCCGTCCGGCAGGGATCTGGGCGAGAACGACTTGACGGTGCAACGGCTACGCGCCGCCCGGGCCCAACAGCGCTCGTTCGCGCAGCCAGCGGTCCCACGGGACGCGAATGTGCGGCGACAAGTGGAGTGCGGCCCACTCCGCGAGGAGGACTGTGAAAATGCCTATCCCCGGACCTCAGCCACCCTCCAGACAGCGCGATAAACGACCTAAACGGACAGCAGTGCCCGGGCGGCTAGACGTCGAGGCCGCGGGGCTCGACAGTGGGGGAGGGGGCCGCCTTGACGCCGCGACGGACGTCGTGGGTGGCGATGATCCCGGCGAGGCGGCCGTGATCGGCTACGGCGGCACTGAGGTCGACGCCCGCAGCGACCTCCTGCTGCAGGTCCGCCTGGCGTGGCACGCCAAAGAAACCCTCCGCGGCCTCTACGCCATCGACTGCCCCCAACTCGCCGAGCGCTACGCCGACGAACTCGCCGACGACCTCGCCGACGCCGACTGCCCGCCGGAACTGCGCCGCCTGGGCCGCACCCTGGCCCGCTGGCACACCCCCATCGTCAACTGGCACCGCGCACGGGTCTCCAACGGACCCACCGAAGCGGTCAACAACCTCATAAAACGAGTCAAACGCGCCGCCTTCGGATTCCGCCGCTTCGCCCACTACCGCATCCGCGCGCTCCTCTACGCCGGCAAACCCAACTGGACCCTCCTCAACGGACTCACTCCCCGCTGAAATCCGAAGCGCCGGTTATGCGGAATGGTGCCCACGAGAGCGGGTGCGGTAGCCGTCGGTGACGGCCTGCATGTCAGACAGTGACTAGTCCGGCAGGTTGACGACCGTTGCGTTTCCGACGTGCGCATATCGCCCCGGTGTACACGTGAGGACGATCACTTGGCAGTGCTTTCCGGCTGCCGCAATGGCTGCTCCCATGCGCTGCAGACGTGTCGGGTCACTCCATCCCAGCGCATCGTCGATGACGACCGGCGCGCCGTTGCTGTCCGGGCTCACGATCGCAGCGCACGCCAATCGGGCGAGTATCCCCAACTGCTCACGGGTGCCGGTGCTGAGTTGCTCGACATCGAGGGTGATGCCGTTGAGCGTGCGACGGGCAATGCCCAGTTGCTCGTCGAGTTCCACCTCGAACGTCGAATCGAACACGATTCGCCCGAATTGCTCGATGCGCTCTTTGAATGGCGCGACATACCGCTGCCGGGCTTCGTGTCGTCTTTTGCCGAACGTCTCGTAGAGGAGTTCGGCAGCGAGTGCCCTGCGTTTGAGACTCTCGTGGTCACGTTCGAGAGATCTCAGCTCGTTCATGGCGTTGTCGTGCTGGGTGTGCAAGCCCATGTCGCCTCGAGCCTCCAGCCAGCCGCGCAGTTCGTGCTGCTTCCCGCTGTTCTCGGTGAGTTCCCCGGCCATGCGTCCTACGGCGTCACGGGCATTCGTGAGTTGGGCCTTGAGGGAGTCGGGGTCCGCCTCCTGCAATCTTGTCTGAACGGCTCGTGCTGCTTGCTCCGTTTCTGCGACGGCTTCGTCGGCGTGTGCGAGCGCCGTCGCAAGGTCTTCGTCGCTGACTTGCAATCGGGCTGCGGTGAGGCGCTCGGCAGCCTGGTCGCGCCCCTCCTGCGCCGACAGCAGCTTGCTGGCCAGCACCGCTGCATCCAGCTGAGCTTGAGTGAGTGCCGCGTTCGCGCTCTTGGCTGCTTCCTCACAGGATTCGAATTCTGCGCGGCGCTCCCCGACGGGGGTCTCGTGTTTGGCGACCAAGGCTGTCGCTTCCCGGAAGTCCGCGGGAAGCGGAGGCTGCGACTCCCTGCTCGCGTTGAATGCCTCGATGCGCTGGGAATGCCGATCTGCCATGCGCTTGAGTTCATCCGCGGTCAGGTCGCGCTCGTTCTGCTTGATCGTCTTGCGAGCATCGCCGCTATCCCGCAGTGCGGATTCTCTCCGGTCATTGGCGGCGCGTGCCGATGCCAGATCGGGGACATCGCATTCGTCGCAGAGCCGCTGGAGCTCTCGGCGAGCGTCATGGAGTTCCCGGGCCGTCTCTGCGGGTCCTTTGCCGGCCTGCACGAGCACCGTCGCACTGTCGTCGATCTTCAGTTCGGCCGCATCGCTGACGGAGATCGCAAGCTGCTGCCCCGCAGCAAGGTCATGTCCCATCCCGTCAACCTGCAGGGTGACGTCGCGCAACGCGGTGGTCGTGACCTGGGCGGCGGCGATCTCGGCCGACGCTTCGGCTCGTACGACAACGATGTGGGCCCGGTCGATCCGTTCGACAAAGTCGCCGTCGACACGGATGTTCTCAAGGACGGATTCGGCACTTGCCAGACGGGCTTGAGCATCGTCAATTCGCTCGAGGCGTTCACGGAACTGAGCGACTTCGATCATTCGGCGGTGATGGTCACGGTCGTCACACGCCTGTTTGCGCGCGGCGATTGCTTGATCCAGGGCCTCTCGGGCCTCGTCGCGGTTGCCCACGGCACCGTTGACCCGCTGGTCCGCGGCGTTCAATGCGGGAGCGGACTCTTCGAGTGTGACGCCAATTGCCGCTAACGCCTCATTCTGGCGGTCGAGGTCGGAGACCAATTCGGCGCGGCGCGCGGCGTCGGCGTGTCGCTGGTCCCGTTCGCTCAGCGCCGCGCGACGTGTTGTGTCTCGCTCCCCGGCCTGAAGCTCCAATTGCTCGACGTGCCTCCAGCGCTCGGACAGCTCAGACTCGCGTTCTTGGGCTGTCCGATGTTCGCTCTCGAGATGTCTTTGGTGCTCAACGAGACTGTCGAATTTGTCGGCGCCAGTTTGGATCTGGCTCAGGGCCTCTTTGAGCTCCGCGACCCGATCCTGTGCATTACGGACCTTGCCCTCCAGTTCCGTTCGCTCCTTGGACACCCGGCCCGTGCCGGTCCAGTAGCGACCACGTTCCGCCTCGATGCGGTCCCACAGGGCATCGTCGCCACCCGTCGGACCCTCGCCGCCCGCAGCCTGGTCGAGTGCGGCGCCGAGGGAACGAACGTCGAGCGACGGCAGGCGCAACTCGGTGCCCTGCTGCACCCTGAGCGCTTCCCATAACGGCCAATCGATTGTCTCGTCGAGCATCTCGCGCACACGCGCATGGGCTTCGCGTCCCGTGAGCGATTCAGGACGTGGAGACTTGACGGTGAGCGTCGTCTCAGGACGGCGCCGCCAACGCTTGTGGTACACGAAGCGGTAGTCACCGGAGGAAACCTCGACCTCGGCTTCGGGGCCGACATCCTTTCCAGCTGGTTGGACGGATCGGATACGCGCCTTGGAGGACGAGTCCAGTTCAAGGAAGATCAGGTCGAGGGCTTCGAAGATGCTGCTCTTGCCGACTTCGTTGTCGCCCTCGATCACCGTGACGCCCTGGCCGTCAAACGTCACTTCGGCGCTGTCGACGCCCCTGAAGTTCGTGAGCTTGATGCGATGGATTCTCATTGTGCGGGCTCCACGAGTCGGTGCAGGAGCGCCAGCGCGTCGCGGGCCGTGACAGCCGCAGACTCATCGGCGGACTGCGCGAGATCTTGCAGGTCGCGCAGTCCGTTATGTGCGAAGCCCGAGAGCCCGAGGGACTCGATGTCGGAGTCGTCGGGAACGACAACGAGATCGGATCGTCGCTCCCATGTCTGCAGCGCCGCGAGCAAGTCGGCGAAGCCGTCGAGTAGTCGGTCGAGCCGCGCCTTCTGAGCGATCGAGACCTGCCCGACGAGTGACAACTTGGCGATAGTTCGCTCCTTGTCTTCGAGGGCCTCGAGCCACTCTTGCAGCGCGTCGATGTCGGCATCGGATGTCAAGTCCATCTCGCTGCGCCTGAAAACCCACGTGCCAACTCGGCGGCTCTCGACCTGCACCCGGTCGCGGTCGAGTTCCACCACCAGCACATTGCCGGGATCGATCTCGTCGTAGCCGGTGGGTTCTGGCGCTCCGGAGTACCAGACGCGGCCGCTGGTGCCCTCGTCCGTTGTGGAGTGGCGGTCGCCGAGCGCGACGTAGTGGATCTCTCCGGCCTCAATGCGCTCTTCCAGACGGGCGAGCGCGATGAGCGCCGGGTTGTCAGCGTCCGGTGAGCGAGTGTCGATGACGCCGTGGCCGGCAACGATTCGCAACGCCTCGGTCGGCTCCCGCAGCGCGCACGCCTGATCCACCAGATCGCAGAGCGGGCGCTTGGAAGTCCACGGAGCGGCCACCAACTCGATCCCTTCGGCTACCGGGACGGGCTGCGAGTTCTCCAATACGACGACGTTCGCCGGTTTGTGCTCACGAAACCTGCCTGATCGGTAGATCGACGCTGCGTCGAGCGGATCGTGGTTGCCCGGCAGGAGGTAGAAAGTCACCTGCGGAGTGGACGCCATAACGTCAAGTGTTCGTACAAGCACTTGACGGTCGATCTGGTTGGATTCGAACACGTCGCCGCACACCACGACAAACTCGCAACCCTCTTCGACTGCGAGCTCGCCGATACGCCGCACCGCATCGAGCCGCGCTCCGCTGAACCGCGGCTGCGCCTCTCCGCTAAGGAAATGACGGGTCATCCCGAGCTGCCAGTCGGCTGTGTGAATGAACTTCATAGCGCGTAACGGTAGGGGCTATACGGAATAGTGCCCACGAGAGCGGGTGCCGTAGCCGTCGGTGACGGCCTGCATGACCTTCTCGAACCGCGCCGGGATGGACACGTCGGAATCCATCTCCTCGCGAGTGGGCGTCCGCACCGCACGCTCACGCATCTCATCGGGATACTTCCCCCGACGTCGCTGCTCTGTCATGGCTCCATCCTCTCAAGGGTCGGAGCCTGCGCAATACCCGGTGAGGTTCATCACTGGCGCACTACGAGACTCGGGCGCCGGGGTTTCGCGTGGTCAGTTTGTGTGTTCTGTGGTGGTGCAGTGGTTGGCCCAGTGTTGCATGAGGGGGCGGCGGGGGTGGAGGAGGTCGCTGCGTTGGTAGGCGCCTTCGACGCCGCGGACGGTGTGGCCGAGGGCGGCTTCGGCGAGTTCGCGGGCGACGTCGGTCTCGGCGGCCCAGCTGCGGAAGCTGGAGCGCAGCCCGTGGGGTGTGCCGGAAATGGCGAGTTCGCGGAACAGTTTGGAGAGCGCTTCGCTGCTGAGCGCGCGCCCGGTGGGTCCGGGGAAGATCAAGTCGCCGCTGTGGGCGAGTTGGCGCGCCTGGGCGAGGACGGCGAGGGCTTGGGTGCTGAGCGGCACCCGGTGGGGTTTGCGGGTCTTGGTGCGCGCGGCGGGGATTGCCCAGGTGGCGGTGTTCGTGTTGATTTCGTTCCACGTGGCGCCGCGGGCCTCGCTGCTGCGCGTGGCGGTGAGCGCCAGGAAGCGGATCACCAGTTTCGTGGCCGCTTGGGCGGCGGACGCGTCGATGGTGGCGAGCGCGGCGGGGATGTCGCTGTGCGCCAGCGCGGCGAAGTGGCCGCGGTGGCCGTTGTTGGACGGCAACGCGGCAGCCACGGCGGCGGTGGGGTCATCAGGGCGGTATTGCTGGGCGACCGCCCAGCGCAGCACCGCCGAGAGGCGCCCTTTGAGGCGCCGCGCGGTTTCGGCCTTGGTGGCCCACAGCGGCGTCAGTACGGCGAGGATGTCGCCGGCGGTGACGTCGGCGACGGATTTGGCGCCGAGGCTGGGCAGCACGTAGGTGGCCATCGAGGAGCGCCACTGCTTTTCGCTGCGACCGCCGTCGCTCCAGTTCGCGGCGTGCAGCGCCACGACGGTCTCGAACGCTTCCGCGAACGTGGGCGCGCGCTGGCGGTCGCCGCGGGGGTCGAGGCCCCTGTAGGCGTCGCGGGCGTTGGCGAGTGCCTGGTCGCGCGCATCGGCGAGGGTGACGACCGGATAGGGGCCCAGGCCGAGGTTCAGCGGGCGGCCGTTGACGTTGAGGCGCTGCGCCCAGGATTTGCGGACACCGCCGCCGGCGCGGGATCGCACCACGAGGCGCAGGCCGTGCGCGCCGCGACCGTCAGAATACACTCCGGGTTCGGTGACGGTGCGCGCGAACGCCGCGGTAAGCCGTTGTGGGCGACTCATCACGTCTTCCGCGCAACTGTTGGTGCCAGCTTTGGTGCCACTAATTGTGTGAGACTAGGGGCAGCTCGCTGGAACGTCAAGGGGCCCTAACAATGGCCAGATACTGCATGTGAGCTGCGACTTTGCCGATCAGCCGGCACCAAGAGAAACAAACTGAAACACCGAGTTGCGCGGACACCCTCGCCGCAGCGCGCTGTCAACAGTTGAAGCAAGCCGACCGCGGTCAGGGAGTCGATGCCGTCCTGTTGCGGACGCGATTCCCGTGGGGTGTCGAAGGCCGGTGGGAGATGCAGAGGAATCGTGTGAGACGGTACGTGGCCGCAGGAGCGGTGATGCTGATGGTCGCCACGGCCATGGGGTGGGGACAGGCGGCGGCGCAGGAAGAGGCGTCCGAAGGTTCCGTCGAGGTGTGCTTGACGGGGCGGCGGTTTCTGGATGGACGCGTGGAGATCGCGTTGCAGCGACGCTCGGAGGACGGTGCCTGCGGCGAACGCCTGCTGCCCCGGCGCCGCATCCTGCCTGTCGGCGCCGAGGCCGGGCGGTGGCTGGCGACCTCGCCCGTGACGCTGGACGCCAACGAGCTTCGTGTCGCGGCGCGGCGCCTCGTGGACGGACGCGTCGAGGTCGCGTTGCAGCGGCGCTCGGAGGACGGCTCCTGGGGCGGTCGCCTGCTGCCGCGGCGCCGTTTCCTGCCCGCCGTCAGCGCCGCCGCCCGCTGGCTCTCGTCCTCGCCCGTGGACGCCTTGGCGGTACCGCAGGACTCGGTCCTCGAAGGGGCCCAGGTCGTGTCCTTCTACGGCCATCCCGGCGCGGCGGGGATGGGGGTTCTGGGCCGCGGCGGCCCCGCGACGGTCGCCGACGAGATCGCCGCCTGGGCGGCGGCCTACGACCGGCTCAACGGCACGCGTGAGGTGATCGCCGCCTTCCACCTGATCACCGGCGTGGCGCAGGCCCACCCGACGCCCGATGGAACCTGGCTCGGCCGGCTCTCCGCCGAGCGCATCGCCGAGTACGTCGAGGTTGCCCGTGAGCGTGGGATGCTCGTTTTCCTGGACAACCAGATCGGCTGGAGCGACCCGCTCACAGAGGTGAAGCTCTTGGAGCCGTTCCTGCGTGAGCCGTTCGTGCACGTGGCCCTGGACCCGGAGTTCGCGACGAAGCGTCAGGGCGTGCGACCGGGGTTAGCGATCGGTTTGATCACCGCCGAGCAGGTAAATGAGGTGCAGCGCTACCTGGCCGCGCTTGTTCAGGAGGAGGGGCTTCCTCCCAAGATCCTGATGGTGCATCAGTTCACCCCCGGCATGCTGCGCGACCGCGGCGCGGTGGAGGACGTGGACGACGTTGATCTGTCGATCGACATGGACGGCTTCGGCGACATCGCCTCCAAGCTGGCGGGATACGACAGGTACGCCCTTCGCGAGCCCTCGGAGTGGCCGGCGCTGAAGCTGTTCTTCACACACGACACGCCGGTCATGACCCCCGAGCAGGTCCAGCGGCTCGACCGGGTGCCGGACCTGATCATCTACCAGTAGCCCGGCGACTATCCCGAGAGCCGCGAAACCCACGTCCGGTTGACCAGGGCCAGATCGATTCTGTGACCGTGTCCGGAATGCAAAGTTATACGGTGTGCGCTATACCAATAACGAAAGCGCAAACATATGCGTATAATTGTTCCCCGATGGAACCCGGCATCGAGATCCTCATCGCTGGCGGCGAAACCTACACCGTCGAGTTCAAGAGCGACGTCAACGACGACGAGCTCACGGAGGCCGTCGTGTGCCTCGCCAACGGGGAAGGCGGCCGGCTTCTGCTCGGCGTCGCCGACGACGGCACAGTGGTCGGTGCTCGACCCCGGCACGGCGAGACGACCGACAGCCACAGGCTCGAGGCGCTGATCGCCAACAGAACCTCGCCCGCCCTCAGTGTCGTGGCCACCGTGGAGCGGTTCGACGGTGTCGATGTCGTGGTCGTCCACGTGCCGAAGGCGAGATCGCTGGTCGCGACCACCTCCGGGCGGTACGTGCGCCGGGCGATCGACGTTGACGGCAAGCCACAGTGTCTTCCGATGCTGCCCCACGAAGCCCAAGCGCGCACGACCCTGCTCGGGAATCGGGACCTGTCGACGATTCCGCTGGCCGGACTCTCGGTAACCGATCTCGATCCCGCCGAAGTCGACCGATTCCGGCGCCTCGCAGCGGGCGGAGGTGACGCTGTTCTCGCCGAACTCTCCGATCTCGATCTTCTGTCCGCTCTCGGTTTCCGGTCTGTCGACGGCGATCTGACGCTCGGCGCCGCGTTGCTGTTCGGGACGCCCGGCGTGCTCCGGACCTTCGTACCGACGCATACCGTCGTGTTCCAGGCGCTCGATCAACACGACGCCGTCCAGGCCAACCGCGCCATCCAGGTCCCGCTGCTCCGTGCGATGGTGGAACTCGCCGAGGCAGTGGCGCCGTACAACCCCGAAGAGGAGGTCGACGACGGGCTCTTCCGGCTGGGGCTCCCGCTCTACTCCGAGATCGCCGTCCGGGAGTTGATCGCCAACGCCCTCGTGCATCGGGACTACTCGGCCAACGGCCAGGTCCGTGTGGCCGTCGAAGGATCTCAGGCTCTGACGGTCAGCAGCTCGGGCGGGTTTCCCGACGGGATCACCATCCAGAACCTGCTGACCGCGCCGCCGCAGGCACGGAACCCGCTGATTGCCGATGCGTTCAAACGCGCCGGGCTCGTCGAGCGGACCGGGCGAGGCGTCAACCGGGTTTACAGGAGCCAACTCGCTCTGGGGCGACCCCGGCCCGACTACTCGCGGTCGACACGAACGTGGGTCGAGGCCCGGCTGCCCGCAGGGCCGGCGGACCGCGGACTCGCCGCTTTCACCGCCGCTTCGGCTCGTGATGGCCGACCACTCGACCTCCGGACGCTGCAGGTCCTCCACGAAGTGCGAGTCGAGAGTCGCGTCACGTCGAGGCGCGCGGGTGACCTCCTGCAGGTCGGCACCGACGAGGTGCGGTCGGTGCTGAATTCGCTCGTCGAACGTGGCCTGCTGGAATCCCGCGGCGAAGGCAGGGGACGCACCTACCACCTGTCTGCCGAGTTGTACCGGGAGATGGGCGAATCGGCCGCTTACGTCCGTGCACGCGGCTTCGAGCCGATCCAGCAGGAACAGATGATCCTCACGTACGTGGGGCGCCACGGCTCGATCGGGCGCGCCGAGGCGACCGAGTTGTGCCGGATCGCACCCGATCGGGCCTCGCGACTGCTGCGCCGCCTCGCGAGGGACGGGGCGCTCGGTATGACGGGAAACCGACGAACCGCCCGCTACCACGGCCTCGAGAACAAGCGTGGAGTGACCGCCGCCGATCGTGTCAGGACGTGAGTCGCCGTTGCCCCGTTCGGGGGTTCGGCGCCGCATGGGTCGGTGCTGCCGGTTGGGCCTAGTCGGTCAGAGTCCGGCTAGGAGGCGCTTGTAGTCCTCGGGGGTTGCGAAGGAGAGTTGGGTGCCGGGGCGGGTGACGCTGTCGGCGGCGACGGTGGTGGCGATGCGCACCGCATCGGTCTCGCTGCGCCCGCCGGCCAGGGCCCAGATGAAACCTCCGACGAAGGCGTCGCCGGCACCGGTGGTGTCGACAGCGTCGACGGTGGGGGCACCGATGCGCAGCACCTCACCGTGAGGGCCGACCAGCGCCGAACCCGCCTCGCCGAGGGTCACCAGCAGGCGGCAAGCCACCCGCTCGGCCACCGACCGGAGCAGGTCGTCGCTCGGCAGTTCGTCGCTCGGCAGTTCGTCGCCGGCGTCCTGCCCGGCCAGGGCGGCGAGCTCCACCTCGTTGGGGATCAGCCAGTCCGACGCTCCTGCAAGCGCCGGGTCGAGCGGTGCGGCGGGGGCCGGGTTCAGGACGGTCACCGCGCCCCGGCGTCGGGCGGCGGCGAACGCCGCTGCGGTCACGCTCTGAGGGATCTCGAACTGGCCGGCGACGACGCCGGGCGCCGGTCCGTCGCCCACCGCGGCGATCGCCACGTCGGGGTCAACCGCCAGGTTGGCGCCGGGCAGGATGATGATGCGGTTCTGTCCGCTGCTTTCCACCCAGATGGGTGCCACGCCGCTGGCGCCGGGCACCCGGCGGACCCACGTGGTGTCGATACCCCGTGCCTCGAAGTTCGCCACGGTCTCCGCGCCGTAGCCGTCGGTGCCGACGCAGCACACCATCGACACCTCCGCGCCCAGCAGCCGGGCCATGACCGCCTGGTTGGCCCCCTTGCCGCCGAAACCGGTCTGGAACGACGACCCCACGACCGTCTCTCCCGCCTCGGGCAGCCGGTCGGCGTACGCCACGAGGTCCATCATGGTGCTGCCGACGATCATGATCCTCGGCGCCGCGGCGCCTCCCGGTGGGGTCATGGGGCTACCCGAACATCTCGGGGTTCAGGGCGATGATCGTGAAGACGGCGCCGTGGGGGTCGATCACGACGGCGAACCGCCCCGGCGGGATGTCGGTGGGTGGCACGCCGACCGACCCACCCAGTTCGGTCACGAGCGCCGCCGCGGCGTCGCAGTCCTCGACCGCGAAGTACACCATCCAGTGCGGGGGCATCTCGGCGGGCCAGTGCTCGTCCATGGTCATGATGCCGCCGAGGGGAGTCTCTCCCAGCCGCAGCATGAGGTAGTCGAACCCGTGCCCTCCCTCGTCGGCCGGGCCCCCGACCTGCTGGGTTTCCCACCCGAACATCGTCTTGAAGAAAGCGGCGGCGGCGTCGGGCCGGCGGGTGTTCAACTCGACCCAGCACATGGCGTTCGGCTCCATCCGCACCTCGGCGCCGATGTGGTTCCCGGGCTGCCAGAGCGACAGGGCAGCGCCGCCGGGATCGGCGATCCCCGCCATGCGGCCCGCGTCGAGCACGTCCATACCTTCCATCAGCACCCGTCCGCCGGCTGCGGACGCCGCCGCGGCGGCCTCGTCGGCGTCGGCGACGGTCACGTACGTGTTCCAGCACGTCGGCATGTCGCCGAAGAGGGGCCCCAGGCCGGCCACGGCGGCGTCGCCCAGCATGAAGACCGTGTAGCCGTGGGCCCCGGGCTCGGGGGAAGGCTCGCCCGTCCACCCGAACAGGGCGCCGTAGAAGGCGCGGGAGGCCTCGGGGTCGGGGCTGGCGAGGTCAGCCCACGAGGGCGTGCCGGGCTCGTATCCAGTGTGTCGCACCATGCGGTGAGTCTCCTTGTTCGATTCCCCCGGGTCGCAGGCGCCGGTTGTGCCGACACTGTCACGTCGGGTTCCACAGTCTGCCAACGACGATCGGCTCTCCGGCGCCGCGGCGCGGCCCCGTCCGACCGCTGGGCTAGGGCGCCATGTCGTTGATGGCGATGATCGAGAAGACGGCGCCGTGCGGATCGTTCACGACCGCGAACCGGCCGGGCGGGATGTCGGTGGGCGGCACACAGACCTCCCCGCCCAGTTCGGTCACCCGCGCCGCCGCCACGTCGCAGTCCTCCACGGTGAAGTACAGCATCCAGTGGTCGGGCACCTCGGCGGGCCAGTTCTCGTCCATGGCGATCATCCCGGCGACGCCGGTCTCGCCCAGCAGCAGTTCGGTGTAGTCGAAGCCGGGTCCGCCGACCTGCCGGGCGTCCCAGCCGAAGAGCGTCCCGTAGAAGGCCTTGGCGGCGTCGGGGTTGCGTGTGTTCAGCTCGTGCCAGCACATGGCGTTCGGCTCCATCGTCACGCCTGCGCCGATGTGGTTGCGGGGCTCCCAGAGCGACAGCGCGGCGCCGCCGGGATCGGCGATGATGGCCATCCGGCCCGCGTCGAACACGTCCATGGGCTCGAACAACACCTGCCCGCCCGCTGCGGACGCCGCCGCGGCGGCCTCATCGACGTCGGCGACGGTCACGTACGTGTTCCAGTAGGGCGGGGTGTCGCCGAAGACGGGGCCGAGGCCGGCCGCAGCGGCGTCGCCCCGCATGAACACCGTGTAGCCGTGGGCCTCCGGCTCGGTCGACTGTTCAGCCGTCCACCCGAACAGCGCGCCGTAGAAGGCGCGGGAGGCGTCCAGGTCGGGACTGGCGAGGTCCGCCCACGAGGGTGTGCCGGGCTCGTACTCGGTACGTGTCGCCATGAGGGTTGTCTCCTTCGCTGCTTCCGGGTCCGAACGCCACAGTCTGCCGCCGGCGGTTCGGGCGATCCACCTCTATCGAAGGCGAACGGGGGCGAGGATTCCTCAGCGACGTGGTGAGCCGGATGGAGGATCGGTGCGATGACTGGCGGCGCCGTAGTCTGCGGGACCAAGCGCTCGCCGGCGTCGGGCGGCCCCGCACCGCGGCGAACAGCGACCGTCGTGCCTCGGAGTGACAGGAGCAGCGCGTGCATGATTCACCGGTGTGGTCCTCGTCGGTCCTGCAGTCGGTCTGCGGGGTGATCGAACGCTCCCGCCACGTGGTCACCTCGGTCGAGGCTGTCGAACGGGTGGCGTCGTGGATGGCCTATGAGGAGTTCAACTTCCCGTCAGGCGCGATGGACGGTGCCTTCAGCGACCGGACGGACCCTGCGGCGATCATCGACGTGTCGTTCTTTTACGCGGTGATGAACTTCGCCTTCAGCGACTTCGACACGGGCGTGAAGTTCGCAACCACCCACATGGGCCGCGAATGGTCCGACAGCGAGGCCATGTTCGCCTGCGTCAACCGGGCGCTGGACGCCGGCGTGCCGCTGCTCGATGGCGGTTACCTCGCCGCGATGGGCCGCGATGACCTCGCCGCCGTGTTCAGCGGCAACATCGAGATCCCCATGGCCGACGAGCGCGTCGAGATACTCAACGAGGCGGGTAGCACGCTGGCGGAGCGCTACGGCGGCTCCGCGCACCGCTTCGTGGCGGACTGCGCCCCCGCCATGTACGCCGGCGGTGACGGGCTCATGGAGCGGCTGGTCGTGGAGTTTCCCCGCTTCAACGATGTCAGCACTCACGACGGCCACGAGGTGCAACTCCACAAGCTGGCGCAACTGTGGCTGTGGCAACTGCACATGTCGCTGGCGGCCTCGGGCGCGTTCGCCGTGGCCGACCTGGACTGCATGACGGCGTTCGCCGACTACATCGTGCCGGTGGCTCTGCGGCTCATGGGCATCTTCTCCTACACCCCGGAGCTGGAGGCGGCGATCAACCGGGGCGACCACATCGCGCCAGACAGCGCCGAGGAGGTGGAGATCCGCGCCCACACCCTCTACGCCACGGCCCTGCTGACCGACGCCATCAACCGGCTCCGCCCGGCCTCGTTGGCCCTGGTGGTGCCGCAGTTGGACTTCCGCCTCTGGAAGAGCTACCACGCCACCTTCTGGCCCCACCACCTCACCCGCACGATCATGTACTGAAGCCCAGGTAGGGACGTGATGCCACCGCAGCGGAGGGTGTGGGATTTGAACCCACGGTGACCCGGAGGCCACAACGGCTTTCGAGGCCGCCCCATTCGTCCGCTCTGGCAACCCTCCGTCGGACAAGCTATCGGCGTCGTGCCGCGAAGAATCCCTGCAGCAGTTCGGCCGCCTCGTCTGCCAGCAGGCCACCCGCCACGGCCATCTCGTGGTTGAGGCGCGGGTCGGCGGCCAGGTTGTAGAGCGAGCCGCAGGCACCGGCCTTGGGGTCGGCGGCCCCGAAGACGATGCGGTCCAGTCGGGCCGCCAGCGCTGCCCCGGCGCACATCGGGCAGGGTTCGAGCGTTGACACCAGCGTGGCGCCGTCGAGACGCCAGGAGCCGCGAGCCGCTGCTGCGTCGCGCAGCGCCAGAACCTCGGCGTGTGCTGTGGGGTCACCCTGGAGCTCGCGCTCGTTGTGGCGCCGGGCGATCACCTCGCCGTCGAGCAGCACCACGGCGCCCACCGGTACATCGTCGTGGTCGGCCGCCGCGACGGCTTCGGAGAGCGCCAGCCGCATGGCCGCGGTTTCGGGATCAGAATCCATGTGCCGTCCGTTCCCGGCCGTGGCGCGGCCCCGGTCTCGTGTCGAGGACGACGCCAGCCGGGGGCGCTGCGGGGCTCGGGCTCTCGCGGCCCGCTCGTGCGGAGGGAGTGGGATTCGAACCCACGGTGACCGCAAGGCCACACACGCTCTCCAGGCGTGCCGAATCGTCCGCTCTCGCATCCCTCCCGGTCACCCCCGCGCCGGAGCGCAGAAAGTCGCGCAAGGGTACCCTGTGGCTGCTGGCGCCCGTCCTGGGATGTGGCGGCCGGGTCCTGTGCGACCGGGCCCCGCGAACTGAGTCAGGGCCGGGAGGCAGCAGCTCTCAGCGGAAACCCCGGAGCGCCGCAGGCAGCCTGGCCGTCACTTCCGAGGGTGGGCACCATGGCGCCGCCCGATGATGGCTGTCACAGGGGGTCACTAGGCTCGACGGCGATGGTGCATCAGTCGCTCTACCGGCGCTACCGGCCGGCGCGCTTCGGCGAGGTCATCGGCCAGACGCACGTCGTGGCGGCGCTGCGCAACGCCGTTGCCACCGATCGGGTGGGCCACGCCTACCTCTTCAGCGGCCCCCGCGGCACGGGGAAGACGTCCACCGCCCGCATCCTGGCCAAGGCCCTCAACTGCGAGGATCTCAGCGACGGTGAACCGTGCGGGACGTGCGGGTCGTGTACCTCCATAGCCGCGGGGAGGTCCTACGAGCTGCACGAACTCGACGCCGCCTCCAACAACAAGGTGGACGACATCCGCGAACTCGTCAGCAGGGTCGCCATCGGGTCACCGGGGCGGGCCAAGGTGTACGTCCTCGACGAGGTGCACATGCTGACGCCGGGCGCGGAGAACGCCCTGCTGAAGACCCTCGAGGAGCCGCCGTCGCACGTCGTGTTCGTGCTCTGCACCACCGAGCCGCACAAGGTGACACAGACGATCCGCAGCCGGACGCAACACCTCCTCTTCGAATTGCTCGACGCCGACCTGCTCGAGGGGCACGTGCGGGCCGTCGCGGCCGATGCCGGACTCGACGTCTCCACCGAGGACATCGCCTATGTCCTCGCCGCCGCCGGAGGGTCGGCCCGCGACGCCCTGTCGGCGCTCGACGCGGTGGCGGCGGCCGGCCGGGCGCCCGACGGCGGCGATGCGGTTGCCGCCGTGCTGGAGGCCGTGGCGACGGGCGACACCGCCGCGGCGCTCACCGCCGCCGACGCCGCCGCCCGTGCCGGTCAGGAGCCGCGCACCCTCGGTGAGGCGCTGCTCGGGCGGCTGCGCAACGCGTTCCTGGCCTCGGTCGAGGCGCCTCTCGAGCACGTGCCGGCCGTCGACCGCGCGGCCGCCGTCGACCTGGCGCGGCGGCTGCGCCCCCGCACCTTTACGTTCGCCCTCGAATTGCTGGGGGAGGCGCTCGTCCAGATGCGCGAGGCGCCCGACCCCCGGGTCGATCTCGACCTCGCGCTGGTGCGGCTCACCAACCCGGAGATGGGGCTGACGCTTCATTCCCTGGCGGAGCGGGTGGAGCGCCTCGAGCGGTCCGGCGGCGTACCACCGCCCCGACCGCCGGCCGATCTCCCCCCGGCGGAGACGGCCCCTGCCCGACCGGCTGCGCGCCGCGAGCGGCGCCAGGAGCACCGGTCCGCGCAGGTCGCGGCCGTGCGCGAGACCATCGCCCGGGCGTCCGCGACCCAGCAGGTCAGCAGAGGATCCTCTGTGGCCGGCGACGCGTCTTCCCCGGCTGAGCCGAGAGCCGCCGGTCCGCCAGGGGAGACGCCGCCGGAGGAGACGCCGCCGGAGGAGTCTGAGAGGGCATCGGAAGCGCCCGCGCCGGCGCAACCACCCCCCGATCGCGACGAGGCCGTGCTGGCCTGGGTCCAGGAAGTCCTCCCGACCCTCCCCAAGCCGGCTCGTGCTCTGCTCGCCGGAGGACGCTTCCTGCCCAACGCCCCCGGCGCCCTGCGGTTGGCACTGCCCACGCCCGGGTTCCTGGCCCGGGGCGAACCGCACCGCCCCGAGGTCGAGGCCGCATTCGGACGCTGTTTCGACCGGTTGGTCGCCGTCGAGTTCGTGCGGGACGACGGCAGTACGCCGGACCCGCCGTCGGCCACCGCCGGAGGCGCTGCGCTGGAGTCGCCACTCCTCGGCGAGATCCTCGCCTTTCCGGCACGTCGCACGCAGAGCGCGGTCGCAGAGGATCGCAGTGGCGTCGAGCAGGTGCAGCAGGCCTTCCCCGGCGCGCGACTCATCGAACTCGAAGATTCCCAGCAGAGCGCGCCATGACGGCCGGTGGCTACACGACCCCGATCCAGGAGTTGATCGATCAGCTCGGGCGGTTGCCCGGGATCGGCCCCAAGTCCGCCCAGCGCATAGCGTTCTGGCTGCTCAAGGCGCCTGTCGAGGACGTCGAGCAGCTCGCGGAGGCCATCACGATGGCCAAGCGCACCGTCCGGTTCTGCCGGCGCTGCTGCAACATGGCCACCGACGACATATGCGAAATCTGCAGCAACCCGCGCCGCGATGCGTCACTGCTCTGCGTGGTTGAGGACCCCCGCGATGTCGTCGCCTTCGAACGCACGGGCGAGTTCTCGGGGCGCTACCACGTGCTGCACGGGGCGATCAACCCCATGGAAGGCGTGGGACCCGATCAGCTCCGCATGGCGGAGTTGCTGCGGCGCTTCGGCGACGAGCCGATCTCCGAGGTGATCGTGGGGACGAACCCCAACCTCGAAGGTGAGGCGACCGCTATGTACGTCGCCAGCGTTCTGGCGCCGCTCGGCGTCAGCGTCACCCGCCTGGCGAGCGGTCTCCCCGTGGGGGGTGATCTGGAGTACGCCGACGAACTGACCCTGGGTCGTGCGCTCGCAGGCCGCCGGGACATCCTGCGGTACTGACACCGCCGGAGGGCCGGAGAAATACGGTCGAGGCGCTCCTCGCAGGCTGCTGGGCGCGGGCTACGTTCCAGCCCGGCGAGGCAGCGC
This sequence comes from Acidimicrobiales bacterium, assembly GCA_963668565.2. Taxonomy (GTDB): domain Bacteria; phylum Actinomycetota; class Acidimicrobiia; order Acidimicrobiales; family CATQHL01; genus VXNF01. The sequence continues at coordinate 827,920 of CAXXMX010000010.1, read as the reverse complement.
CTCGACCGTCGCACCGGGGGAGGGGAAGATCGTGCAAACCCCGATGAGAACTATGCCAGTTATGTTACAGACTTCACGTTGCAATGTCAAGCAACCCAACAAATAGTCTGTTTCTCCTGTTCAGAGGGAACTACGAAAATATGACACTCGTAACGTATGCGCTACGAGGCCGGTGAGACCCTGACCAGTGCGGCGTCGCCCTGACCGCCGCCGCCACACAGGGCGGCCGCGCCGAGCCCACCGCCCCGGCGCCGCAGTTCGTGGAGCAGCGTGAGGAGTACGCGGTTGCCCGAGGCGCCGATGGGGTGGCCGAGAGCCACAGCCCCACCGTTCACGTTGACCACGTCGTGCGGCACGCCCATGCTGGCCATGCTGGCCAGCACCACGGCGGCGAACGCCTCATTGATCTCGAAGAGGTCGATGTCGCCCAGTTCGGCGTCGGAGCGAGCGAGCGCCTTACCGATGGCCGCTGCCGGCTGCACCAGCAGTGACGTGTCCGGCCCGGCCACCTGGCCGTAGCCGACGAGTTCGCCGAGAGGGGCCACACCGAGCCGTTCGGCGGCGTCGGCGGACGCCAGAACCATTGCCGAAGCCCCGTCGGAGATCTGCGAGGCGTTCCCCGCGGTCACCGTTCCCTGCGCATCGAAGGCCGGTCGCAAGCGGCCCAGTGACTCGGCGCTCGCGTCGGGCCGGATGCCCTCGTCGTGCGCCACGACCACCGGCTCGCCGCGCCGCTGGGGAACCTCGACGGCAACGATCTCGCTGTCGAGCAGTCCGTCCTTGGTGGCCCGCGCCGCCCGCTCGTGGGAGGCGGCCGCGAAGGCGTCCTGGCTCTCGCGGCTTATGCCTCCCAGGTTCGCAAGGTGGTGCTCGGTGCTGAGGCCCATGGAGCGGCCCTCGATGGCGCACGTCAGGCCGTCGTACATCATCGAGTCCACGAGTGTGGCATCGCCGACGCGCAGACCCGCCCGTGCTCCCGGTGCCAGATAGGGCGCTCCGCTCATCGACTCCATGCCGCCGGCCACGACGATGTCGGCGTCGCCGGCGGCGATCATCCGCCCGGCGAGATACACGGCGTTGAGCCCCGACAGGCACACCTTGTTGACCGTGGCGGCAGGCGCGGTCAGGGGGACACCTGCCTTCGTGGCGGCGGCGCGCGCCGGCGCCTGCCCCTCGCCGGCCAGCAGGACCTGACCCATGAAGACGTAGTCCACCTCTTCGGGCGGCACGCCGGTGGCTTCGAGAGCGGCGCTGATGGCGAGGCCCCCGAGGTCGGTGGCGGTGAAGGACGACAGCGCGCCCGAGAACCGGCCGATCGGTGTGCGGGCGCCGCCCAGAATCAACGCTGAACTCATCTCGACCTCCGTGGCCACCGGCTGCGGTTGTGGCGGTCCACGCTAGCGGCGCGCCGCCCGGCGCAGCGGGCCGGCCCGAGGCGCGTTGGGCGGCTGCATCGCAGCGGGCATCATGGAGCCGTGCTACTCACAGAGATCGACCATGTGGCCATCGCCGTGCGCGACCTCGAGGCCGCGGTGGACTACCACCGGCGGGCGTTCGGTGCCACCGTGGCGCACCGGGAGAAGGTCGACCGCGACGGCGTGGAGGAGGTCCTCCTGGCGGTGGCCGACTCCTACATCCAACTCATCTCACCGACCCGACCCGACTCACCGGTGGCTCGGTTCGTCGAACGCCGGGGCGAGGGGTTGCACCACGTCGGCTACCGGGTGGAGGACTGCGCGGCGGCGCTTGCCGCCATGGTCGCCGCCGGGGCCACTCCGGTGGATCGCGAGCCGCGGCCGGGATCGCGTGGCACGACCATCGCCTTCGTGCACCCGAGAGGCTCGTTCGGCACGCTCATCGAGTTGGTCGAGGAGTAGGCGACCGGCCGAACGGCGGCGCCGGAGAGGGCGGAGACACGGTGCAGGTCCACCTCATCGATGGGACGTACGAGCTGTTCAGACAGTTCTTCGCCCGCCCGTCGCATCGCACCGCCGCCGGGCAGGAAGTGGCGGCCACCCGGGCGGTGGTGAGCGGCCTGCTGCGGATGGTCTCCGAGGGCGCGACCCATGTCGGCGTCGCCACCGACCATGTGATCCCGTCGTTCCGCAACGAGATGTATCCCGGCTACAAGAGTGGCGAGGGTGTCGATCCGAACCTCCTGGCGCAGTTCCCCCTGCTGGAGGAGGTCGCCGCCGCGGCAGGTTTCACGGTGTGGGCGATGACCGACTACGAGGCGGACGACGCCATGGCGACAGCGGCGGCCCGGGCGGCCACCGATCCTGCGGTGGATCGAATCATGATCTGCACCCCCGACAAGGATCTGGCTCAGTGCGTGAGCGACGACGGCCGGGTGGTGCAGTTCGACCGCCGGCATGGCCGGATCACCGACCGGGCCGGTGTCGTGGAGCGCTTCGGCGTGGCGCCCGAGTCGATTCCCGACTACCTGGCCCTGGTGGGTGACAGCGCCGACGGGTTTCCGGGACTGGCTGGTTGGGGGGCAAAGTCGGCGGCGGCGGTGCTGGCGCGCTACGGCCACATCGAACACATCCCCGATGCCTCCGGTCAGTGGGACGTTGCTGTGCGGGGAGCCGTCTCTCTGGCGGCACGGCTGGCGGCCGACCGTGACGAGGCCTACCTGTACCGGCGCCTGGCCACGCTCGTGACCGACGTGGCCGGGGTCCTCGACAGCCGGGTTCCCGGGGCCGCCGGCGCCGTGGACGCCCTGGCCTGGGAGGGCCCCCGCCCCGGATTCGCCGAGCTGTGTGCACGCATCGACGCCGAGCCCCTGGCGGCGCGGGCCGCATCGCTCGCGGTAAGGCGCCGCGCCGGCGGCTGAGCATCCCCGCCTGGTGCCCCTGACGATGGCCGCCGACTTCACGACCGTCGAGGTGGACGGTCGCGAGGTGCGGATCTCGAATCCGGCCAAGGTCTTCTTCTCGGCCCGGGGCGAGACCAAGCTGGATCTCGTCCGGCACTACCTGACGGTCGGGCCGGGTGTGCTGCGGGGCGTCTCGTGCCGCCCGACGGTGCTGCATCGCTTCCCCGACGGCGCCGAGGGCAAGAGCTTCTACCAGAAGCGGGTTCCCGAGCGGCGCCCGGATTGGCTGGAGACCGCCATCGTTGTGTTCCCGTCGGGGCGCACTGCCACCGAGCTCTGCCCCACCGATCTGGCGCACGTGGTCTGGGCCGTCAACCTGGGTTGCCTGGAACTGCACCCATGGGCGGTGCGGCGGTTCGAGCCACACCGCCCCGACGAGTTGCGCGTGGACCTCGATCCGGCACCCGAGTTGACCTTCGAGGCGGTCCGGCGGGCGGCGTTCCTACTGCGCGAGCTGCTGGAGGAGTTCGGGTTGGTCGGCTGGCCCCGCACCTCGGGAGGCCGGGGTATGCACATCGTGGTGCGCATCGTGCCGACCGCCGGGTTCGTGGAGGTGCGCGACGCCGCCCTGGCGCTGGCGCGGGCCGCCGAGCGCCGGGCACCCGATCTCATCACCAGCGCCTGGCGCAAGAAGGACCGCGGGCGGCGGGTGTTCGTGGACTACAACCAGAACGCCCGGGACCGCACCCTCGCGTCGTCCTACTCGGTGCGTCCCGGTCCCGAGGGGCAGGTGGCGGCGCCGCTGCGCTGGGAGGAGGTGGCCGGCGCTGAGCCCGGCGACTTCACCCTGGCCACGATGGAGCAGCGCTGGCGAACGGCCGGGGACGTTGAAGCGGCGCTGGAGGATCGGGCCGGCTCGCTGGGCCCCTTGCTGGCGCTGGCCCGGCACGATGCCTCGGCGGGCGTGGCCGATGCCCCGTGGCCGCCGCACCACCCGCGCCCGCGCTAGCGGCGGAGCGCGGGTGGCGACTCGCTAGTTGACGTTCTCGCCGTCCGGCGGGGGGTCTTCCCCCCCGGCCTCCGATTGCTCCGGCGGCGCTTCGTCGGTCCCGTCGTCCGTCGTGCCCTCCTCGCCGGTGCCTGCTGCATCTCCGGCCTCTTGGGCGGTTTCGCCAGGAGTCTGACCGGCCGGTTCGCCCTCCGACCCGTCGGCCGGCGGTTCTGACTCCTCGCCGGTGGGGTCCTCCGGCTCGGGCGCCAGCGGCGGATCGACGCACTCGATGTCCAGGCCGCCCGGATTGTAGAAGCGAGGCTCCTCGATGAATCCGGTCCCGGGACGGTCGGTCTCCAGGTAGGCCTCGATGGCATCGGCGGTGGCCACCGCAGCCACGGCGATGTACTCCTCGGTGGCGAAGAGTTCGGCCTCGTGGGCGTTGGTGAGGTAGCCGTACTCCACGAGCGCCGACGGCGTCTGCGGGTGCCTGATCAGCGCGTACGTATCGGTCCCGTCGACCAGCAGGACACGCTTCACGCCGGCATCCGGGAGGGCGCTCCACTGCACATCCTCGAAAGTGCTGAGGGCCTTGGTGATCTCCTCGTACAGGAGCCCGCCGAGCCGGGCAGAGGCAGCGCGCGCCTCGGTGGGGGACTCCGACTGCACGTAGACCTCGGTGCCCGGCGTGTCCTGCAGATCCCAAGTCGGGCCGTTGTGGTGGATCGATACCAGGGCCTCGCTCTCCAGAGCATCCGCGAACTCGACCCGAACGCCGAGTTGGACCATGTAGTCGGCGGTGCGGGTCGTCGCAGCGCCGATACCTCGCTCGTCGAGCTCCGCGAGGACGGCGTCGGCGAGAACCAGGTTCAGATCCCGCTCGATGAGGCCGTTGGGTCCGACGGTGCCGGTCTCGATGGGCCCACCATGGCCGGGGTCGAGCACGACGCGCACCGGCCCGATGGGATCGCCACCCGCTACCTCGGCGGTATTCCCGCACGGTGTCCGGACGAGGTAACCCGCCTCGGTGGGCTCGATGACCATGACGGCGATTCCCGCCGGCGTGAGCAGGGCCACCGGCGGCGGTGGGGGTGGCTCGGTCGTGGTGGTCGTGGGCGGGGGTGGTTCGGTTGTGGTGGTCGTCGGCGGTGGTTCGGTCGTGGTCGTCGTCGGCGGTGGTTCGGTCGTGGTCGTCGTCGGCGCAGTGGTCGTCGGCGGTTCGACCGTCGTGGAAGCGCTCTCCGCGGGCGGCGGCTCGGCCGGAACCGTCGCGCCCTCTGCCGCCGATTCAGGGGCCGGTCCGTCGGGGCCGCCCTCAGGGCGATCCACCCGATCGTCCGCCACCTCGACGGTGTCTCCGCTCGAGCTGTCCGGTTCCTCACCGTCTCCGTCGGAGCCGATGCGGACGACGGCAATCACGATCACGGCGATGGCGAGGACGATCCCGCCGAGGAGCAGCCACCCCCGCCGGCGCGGGTCGTGCGCGGGGGCGCCGCCGAAATCGGGGTCGTGGTGCATCACGTGCTGTCTAGTGGGCGGTCACTCGGCTCCGGTGGAACCCCGCCGGTCGGCGGGTGGCGTGCGCCTGGCGACGGCTGTCGCTCCAGGCGCCGGCCATCAGACCGTCGCCGGCCGGGCGGCGCCGAAGATCTCCGCCAATTCCACGGGCGGGATCCGGGCGAGCTGGGCGTACGTGCAGCTCTCGGGCACCCGGTCGGGCCGCCAGCGCGCCAGGCGCGTGCTGTGACGGAACCTCCCCGACAGCACGGCGTCGTAGGTCACTTCGGCCACCGGCGCGCCGGCCAGCGGCACCCAGGCCTCGGCGCCGGAGCGCCAGCGGTTCGGCGCCCCGGGCAGGCGCCCTGCCGCGCCGTCGGCCAGCCAGGGGTGTCCTGCCGGATCGTCGACGCGATGGGCCGCCAGCATCTCCGCCAGCTCGACTCGCCGGGATGCGGCGAAACCCGATGCGGCCCCCACGTAGTGCAGCACGCCATCTGCGTCGTGCAGTCCCAGCAGGAGCGAGCCGGCGCCGGCGCCGCTGCGGTGCATGCGGTAGCCGGCCACGACGCAGTCGGCGGTGTGGCGGTGCTTGATCTTGAACTGCGCCCGCCGCCCGGCCAGGTAGGGGTCGGTGGCCGGCTTGGCGATGATCCCGTCGAGTCCGGCGCCCTCGAAGCGCTCGAACCAGTCGGCAGCGACCGAGCGGTCGGTCGTTGCGGGGGTCACGTGCACGGGCGATGCGAAGCCGGCGGCCACCTCGGCGAGGACCATGCGGCGCTCGACGAATGGCCGGCCGGTGAGGTCGCGGTCGCCCAGCGCCAGGATGTCGAAAGCCACGAACCTTGCGGGTGTCTCGGTCGCCAGGCGGGCGATGCGGCTCGCTGCGGGGTGGATGCGGGCGCTGAGGGCGTCGAAATCCAGCCCGCCGTCACTGCCGGCGACGACCAATTCGCCGTCCAGCACGCAGCGCTGCGGCAGCCGGGCTCTGAGCGGCCCCGCCAACTCGGGGAAGTAGCGGGCCAGCGGCCGCTCGTTCCGGCTCCCGATCTCGACCGAGGGGCCGTCACGGAAGACCACGGCACGGAAGCCGTCCCACTTGGGCTCGAACCACAACTCACCAGGCTCGACCTCCGGCATCGATTCGACCGCCCGCGCCAGCATGGGTGACACAGGAGGCATGACCGGAAGCTGCACAGCACGTACGGTACGCCGCCGCTTGTCGGCCGGTCTCTGGTCCGCCCCACCGGTGCCGCGTGTGCAACCTCAGCCGAGCGCCACGAGCACGAGTCCGGCGATCGCCAGGGACATCCCGATGATCTGCGTGCGGCTGATGTGCTCGTCGAGGAAGATCCGTGCCGGGATCACGGTAAAGGCGGGTGAGAGCGAGGTGATCGGTCCGACGATCGACAGCAAGCCCCGGGCCAGGGCCTCGAGCAGAAGGGCGTGCGCCAGTAGCAGCAGCAACCCGCTCACGACCACCGGCACGAGCGTGCTGCGCCGGGGCGCCCGCAGACGGGGGGCTCCGGCTCGTCGCCAGACCACCAGCAGGATGAGCAGGCTGAGGGCCGCGCCGACGGCGCGCACAACGAGCAGTGGCCCGAGGCCCGCCGCGTCGCCGATCTCGCCGATGGTGGTCTGGAAGGTCGCCAACGACGCTCCGGCGGCGAGCGACAGCGCCAACTCGCCGCCCAGCCCGAACCGTCGGACGGTCCCGGTGCCCCCGGCCGGCGCTTCGGCTGCTCGCGCCGGTCGCGAGATGAGGATCACGGCCACGATCGCCAACGCCACACCCGCCAAGGCGAGCTCGGTCGGGCGCTCGCCGCGCACCAGACCTGCCGCGAATGTGAACACCGCGATCAGCGCGGCGGTCACCGGTGCGATCACCGCTATGCGACCCCACGTGAATCCGGTGTACATGAAGCCCACGCCGAGTGTCACTGCCGCTCCGGCCAGGACCGCCAGGAGCGTCTCGCGGGTGCCGCCGAGAGGCTGCCACGTGGCCAGCAGATAGATGCCGATGATCACCCCGCCGACGACTTGGACACCGGCGATGGTGCGGATCGGCCCGGTGCGCCTGCCGGACATCCCGCCGAAGAAGTCGGCGAGCCCGAGGCCCGCAGCGACACCTATGCCTAAAAGGACGTCCATGCCTTAGAGGTGGCGCCCGGCGGCGCTGAGAAGCACCCGGCAAGGCTAGTGCCCGGTCGGGACGCCTCCCGGGTGCTTCTCAGCCGATCGCCACGAGCACCAGTCCTGTCGTCGCCAGGACCATCCCGACGACCTGCGTACGGCTGATGTGCTCGTGCAGGAAGATCCTCGCCGGTATCACGGTGAAGGCGGGCGAGAGAGACGTGATCGGTCCGACGATGGACAGGAGGCCCCGGGAGAGAGCCTCGATCAGCAGCACGTGCGCCACGGTCAGCAGTAGCCCGGCCGCCATCACCGGCACGAGTGTGCTGCGCCGGGGAACCCGGAGGCGGGGGGCTCCCGCTCGTCGCCAGACCACCAGCAGGACCGCGAGACTGAGGGTCCCGCCGACGGCGCGCACGACGAGCAGGGGCCCCACTCCCGCCGCGCCGCCGATCTCGCCAATCGTGGTCTGGAACGTGGCGAACGCTGCTCCCGCAACGACCGACAGCGTCAACTCGGCGCCGAGGCCGATCCGCCGCGGGGCACCCGCCTGCCCCAGCGGCACGTCGGCAGCCCGCGGCGGGCGCGAGATGAGGATCACCGCCACGATCGCCAGCGCAACGCCGGCCAGAGCAAGTTCGGTCGGGCGCTCGCCGCGCACCAGGCCCACCGCGAACGTGAACACCGCCACCGCCGCCGCGACTACCGGCGCCATCACGGACATGCGGCCCCACGTGAGACCCGCGTACATGCATCCGGCACCGAAGGAGAGTGCCGCGCCACCAATCACCGCCAGGACAGTCTCGCGAACACCCCCGAGTGGTTCGGACGCCGCCAGCAGGTAGATGCCGATGATGGCGCCTCCTGTGAACTGAACCCCGGTGAGGATTCGCAGCGGCCCGGTGCGCCGGCTGGCGGACCCGCCGAAGAAGTCGGAGAAACCCAGGCCGGCGGCCACCCCGACGCCGAGCAGGACCTCCATTCAGCGGGGACGCCGCGAGGCGGGGGCTGGCATCCGGCGAGGCTAGTCCCGCCCTGGCGCTACGTTCGATGCCGATGGACCTGCGCGCGACTCCTGCAATTGCCCTCGGCGGCATGGCCGGGGCCGCGGTGCGCTGGTGGCTGCACGACGTCTGGTCCGGTGATTCGACGCCGTGGGTGACGCTGATCGTGAACGTGGCCGGCAGTGCGGTCCTCGGTTGGCTGGTGGCGGCCGAGACCGGCACCAGCGCGTTCGCCAGGGTCGCCGGAGCGGGTTTCTGCGGAAGCTTCACGACGTTCTCGGCGTTCGGCCTGATCGTGGCCGAGCAACTCGATTCGGGCCGGATCGGTGTAGGCATGCTGTATGCCGTCATGTCGCTCGGAGCGGCGATTGCGGCGGCCGTTGCCGCGGGATTCCTGCGCCGCTGGTTGGGCCGGTCGTTCCGGCGGGTACCCACGTGACCGCTGTCGCATTCCTGGCGGCGGCCGGGGTCGCGACCCTGCTGCGGGTGGCGGCATCGGCGCGCCTCAACCGGGAGACGTTCCCCTACGGCACGCTGGCCGTCAACGTCATCGGGTCGTTCGCCCTCGGGCTGCTCGTGGGCTCCGGGCAGGCGACGACGGTAATCCTGGCGAGCGGTGCGCTGGGTTCGCTCACGACGTTCTCGACGCTCGCGGTCGAGACGGTCGCGCTGTGGCGCCGCAATCGGTGGCGGGCGGTGGGATATGCCGCCGCCTCGCTGGTTGGCGGCGTGGCCGCGGCCTACCTCGGCGTCCTGGCGGTCACCTGAGCGGCCGCAGGCCACCGGTCACCGGCCGCCGGGGAAGGCTCCCGGGGCGCTCCGTCGCCGCGCACCGGATACCGGCCCGGTGCTGTCCCGCGTGCACCGGCTAGCCGAGTGCCAGCATCACCAGCCCGACGATGATGACGACCATGCCGGCTGCCTGGACACGGCTGACGTGCTCACGCAGGAAGATCCGTGCCCCGAGCACGGTGAAGGCGGGTGTCAGCGAGGTGATCGGCCCCACGACCGAGAGGAACCCTCTGTTCAGGGCCTCGATCAGCAACGCGTGGGACACGATCAGCAGCGTTCCTGCCGAGATGACCGCGAGGACGGCTCGTCGCCGTGGGGGTCGAGCCGTTCCGGCAGGGGATCTCCTGCGGAGGGCGGCAAGGGCCGCCAGCCCCAGAAAACCGCCGACACAGCGCACGACGAGGAGGGGCGCGGGCCCGGCGTCCACCCCGATCTCCAGCAGCAGGATCTGGAAGGCCACGAAGCCGCCACCCGCGCACAGCGACAGAGAAACTTCGCCGGCGAGCCCCAGCCGCCGCTCGGAGTCTCCGCCGTCGAACGGCCGGGGTGTCCGGGCCGGGCGGGAGACGAGGACGACCGCCGGGATGATGAGGGCCGCGCCGGCGAGGGCCAGCCCGGAGGGGCGCTCACCGCGCAGCAACCCGACCGTGAACGTCAGCACGGCGATTGCAGCGAACGAGACCGGCGACATGACCGACATCCGTCCCCAGGACAGTCCTGCGTAGAAGCAGAGCGCGCTGAACGCCAGGAGCAAGCCTGCCGCTGCCGACAAGAGCAGTTCGCGGGTACCACCGAGGGGCTGCATCGTGGCCAGCAGGTAGATGCCGATGAGCGCCGCACCGGTGAGGTGGATGCCCGTCGTGGTGCGCAGCGGGCCCAGCCGCCGGCCGGCCAAGCCACCGATCACGTCGGAGACCCCCAGGCTCACTGCAACTGCCAGTCCGAGGAGAACGTCCAAGACTCAGCTGCCCTACGGGCCCGACAGATGGCGCACCGGGCGAGACTACTCACCGCCGGGCGCCGCGGCCCGACAGCCTCAGCCGGCGCCGATGAGCACCAGGCCGACCGCCGCCAGCCCGAATCCCACGATCTGGCCGCGGTTCATCCGGTCATCCAGGAACAGCCGTGCCCACAGGACCGTCGCCGCGGGAAAGAGCGCGGCCACCGGGGCGACGAGGCTCACGAGTCCCTGGCGGAAGGCTTCGATCAGCAGGCAGGTCCCCAGCGTGTCGAGCAGGGCGTAGCCCGCCAGGAGGCGGACGTCGCCGGCCGTGAGCCGGGCAGGGCGTCCGGCGATGCGAACCCGCGAGAGGACGAACGCGCCCGCCAGGATGCCCGCCGTCAGGCGCGCCGAGACGACCGGCCACATCCCGGCGTCGTCGCTCGCAGCGGCGAGGAACACCTGCGTGGCGCCCAGAGCCAGCCCGGCTCCGGTGGCCAGAACCATCTCCTGGGCACGGCTGGCGACGATGTGGCGGGCGTGGGCCAGCCGGGCACCCGCGTCTGCCTCGTGGTGCTCGGCGACGTGGGCGATCAGCACGACGGCCGCGATGGCCAGTACCACGCCGATCACGGCGACCACCCCCGGGCGCTCGCCGATGACGAATCCGTAGATGACGCCGACGGCCGCGCCGAGCGCCGCGGCCGTCGGCGCCACCACCGACATGCGCCCGATCGCCAGCCCCCGCACCAGGCAGCAGATGCCCACCACCAGCCCGCAACCGGCGAAGACCCCCAGCACGTGATCCCATGCCGGCGGGAGGGTCCGGTCGGTGGCGGCGACGAAGATCCCCAGCAGGGCGAGGCCCCAGAACTGTGACAGCGCCACGACCACCGATGTGCGCATGCGGCGCGCCGCGATCCCGCTGAGGAAGTCCCCGGAGCCGATGCTGACGGCCACGAGAACGCCGAGCAGGATTGCCAACGGTCGGGTTCCCTGGCGTCGAGTGGTTCCGTTGCCCGGCTACGGGCTCAGGACTCGGCGGCCGGCGGCCGGTAGAAGGCGGCGAGCAGCAACGCGGCCGCCACGAGCCCACCGCCGAGGCTCACGGCGAGCCCGACCCAGCCGTCCAGCACGTCGTCGATGCCGGCGACGCGGTCCAGCGAGAGTTCGCCCGGTCCCACCATGGCGACCGCCACCGCCACGGCGGCCAGGACGGCGGTGTACTCCCAGCCGTCGGACATCACGAAGAAGCCCTTACCCCGGTGCGCCACCCACAGGGCGACGGCCATGAGCCCGACGAATCCTGCCGCCGCCGGGCTCGTCAGCAGTCCGGCGGCGAGCGCCAACCCGGCGCCGATTTCGCTCGCTGCGGCGAGGACGGCGTGCCGGCGGCCGGGGCGCATGCCGATGCTCTCGAACCAGCGGGCAGTGCCGGCGATGCGCCCGCCGCCGAAGAATTTGTTGTAACCGTGGGCGGCTAGCGTCAGGCCGACGACGACCCGCAAGAGCAGCAGTGCCCAGTCGACTTCTTCCACGGCCCTCCCGTCCAGCCTCGGCGGATACCGCGCGCACGGTCGGTTCCGAGCGTCGGGCCAGCATGGCGCGCGGTCGATGATCCTAGTGTGGCGCCCCGCATGGCCCGACCGGGCCCTCGCCGAGCGCCGAGCATGCACGAGCCGCTGATCCTCGCCGCGGGCCGCAGCCCGTTCGGTGCGCGGCACGGCCGCTTGGCCGGCCGGCATCCCGCGGACCTCCTCGCCGCTGTCCTCGCGGCCGTGCTGGAGCGGGCCGCCGTGGATCCGGCCGACGTCGACGAGGTGCTGGTCGGATGCGCCACTCCCGTCGGAGCGCAAGCCGCCAATCTTGCAGGCCAGGCGGTCCGGGCCTTCGGCCGCCTGCAACCCGTGCCTGCCACGGTGGTCAGCACGCAGGACACGTCGTCGCTCATGGCTCTGATCCGTGCGGTCGATGCCGTGCGCTCGGGTCGCTGCGGGATGGTGCTGGTGGGCGGGGTGGAGTCGATGAGCACGGTGCCCGCCGGCGCCGACATGACCCACCGGGGGTTCGGCCTTCCCGCCCCGCCGCCCGGCGACGACACGTACCTACCGCCTGGCCCGGCTGCCGAAGGGTGGGCGGCCCGTCACGGTGTGGATCGGGAACGTCTCGAAGCGGTGGCGCAGCGCAGCCGCAGCCGCGCCCTGCAGGCGCAGGCGGCCGGTGGGTTCGCCGCGGAGATGCTGCCTGTGGCGCATCGTCCGGCCTCAGAGCCCCATGCCATGCTCGCCGACGAGTTGCTCGTTGCGGGCGCACACGGACCGCGGCACGCCGCGGGATCGGGCTCGGTAGGCGTGTACAGCCACGATGGCCTGCTGACCGCTTCGGTGGTGGCGCCGATGGCCGACGGCGCCGCTGCGGCCGTGGTGGCGTCACCGGCTGCGGCGCGCCGCTGGGGCGGCGAACCCATGGCCCGAGTGGTTGCGACCGCAGCAGTCGGCGGCGACCCGCGTGCCGGTTGTGGGGCGTCGCCGACCGCTACCGAACGGGTGCTGGCGGTCGGTCGTCTGCGGGCCGACGACGTCCGCCGGGTGGAGTTGGCAGAGCTGTTCGCCACCAGCGTCGTTCACTGGGACTTCGCCCGAGCCGACTTGTCCGATGTTGTGAACCCCGACGGGGGCTCCCTGGCGCTGGGGCATCCCCAGGGTGCGACGGGTCTCGGCCTCGTGGCGCGGCTGGGGCGGGCGCTTGCGGCGCTGCCCGGAGAGGGTTTCGGCGTGGCGGCGTGCGACGCCGTCGACGGGCACGGAGTGGCCGTACTGTTGGGGACGTGACTGTCGCCGCCACGTTGTCGATCGACATGTCCGGAGCGGTCGTTCTGGCCGGGGCGCTGGCAACGGCGCTCAAGGCGGTCGCCGCGGTCCTCGCGGGCCTCACGATCCTCTGGCTGGGCATCGGGGCGCTGCGGATCCTCTCGCAGCCTCAGCCCGAACCGCCGCCGCCCGGGGAGTTGCGCAAGGTGCGGCTCACGTACCGCTGCGGGTTCTGCGGTGCCGAGGTCCGCATGACGATCGCGCCCACCGAAGCCCCAGAACCCCCCCGCCATTGTGGAGAAGAAATGTCACTTCTGGCCCCGATCGAGGACTGACGGGGTTCTTCACAAGCGTTTCCCACAACCTGTGGACAAGCTAGGGGGAAACACCAATGTGTAGTTTGTCGACTCCGGCGTCCCGCCGTTCTGTGCAGCTTTGCGTTCTCTGATCGAGGGGTCGATCGCCGGACCCGGGAAGTATCCCTCCGGGCCAGCGCGACGTCGGCTTCAGTGCAATTGGGTTGCGGTGATGACGCCGCCGAGGATGAGTCCCAGACCTGACAGCAGCCACCAGTTGCTCGTGCCGCCGGGGATCCAGCCCAAGTAGTTGATGATGATGAGGATCATGCCAAGTCCGAGCAGCGTGAACAGCAGGATCGGAACCCAGAGGGGACTCACCTTGGCCTCGGGGGGCAGGAACTGCTCCCCGGCCGGCCGAGTCCCCTTCGGGGTCACCCTGCCCCCCTGGACCTTGCGCTTTGGAGGATTCGCCATGCCCGCAGGATAGGCGCCCGATACCCTCAACACCCGTGCGACGCCGAGTGCTGGTCCTCGACAACTACGACTCGTTCGTCTACATCCTGGTGCAGTACCTGCGCGAGCTGGGTGCGGAGACGACCGTGGTGCGCAACGATGAGATCACGGTGCGCGAAGCCGTCGCTCTCCAGCCCGAGGCGCTGCTCGTGAGTCCCGGGCCCGGTCGCCCGGAGAACTCCGGCATCTGCTGCGAGGCCATCGAGGAGTTGGCTGGTCGCTGCCCGATCCTGGGTGTGTGCCTGGGGCACCAGTGCATCGCCCACGTCTTCGGCGGCAGGATCGTGCGCGCTCCCGTCGTGATGCACGGCAAGGTGTCGGAGATTCACCACGACGGGGCCGGTGTCCTGGCGGGAGTCACCAACCCGCTGCGGGCCACCCGCTACCACTCGCTGGTGGTGGAGCCCTCCTCGGTCCCGGACGTCCTGGAGGTGAGCGCCACGACCGCCGACGGCGTCATCATGGGTCTGCGCCATCGCGCTCTGCCCATGGAGGGACTCCAGTTCCATCCGGAGTCGCAGATGACCGTCGACGGCCACGCGATTCTGGCGAACTTCCTCGGACTACCGAACGCAGGGCGTCGCCAGGCCGGCTAGCCCTCCTGCAGTGCCGGCCGCTCGGGCAGTCCGGCCGGATCGGTCCCGCCCTCGATGGGTGGAACGTCGGTCCCGATGGCGTCGGTGGTCTCGCCGGCCCCCGGCACACCGTCGGTTTCGCCGGGCGCGGATTCGCCGGTCACATAGAGAGTGAGGATCGAACCGGGAGTGATCGACGTTCCCGCTGCGGGGTCCTGGGAGACGATCAGCCCGGATGTCTCGTCGGGCAGGGGCGCCACGGTCTCCACGGCGGCCGTCATTCCCAGTGTGTCGAGCTGGATGATTGCCGTCGTGGGGTCGAGGCCCGTGAGATCGGGCATCAGCAAGACGGCCGGGCCCGAGGAGGCGTAGACGAAGATCTGGCTGCCCTCGGCCACCTGGGTTCCCGACGGTGGTTGGGTGCGCGTCACCACGCCCTCCGCCACGGTTTCGGAGGGCTCGGACTGGAGGTGGACCGTGAGTCCGGCGTTGGTGATCGCCACGGCCGCAGAGACGTCGTCCATACCCGCCACGTTCGGAACGAGAATGGCGGCGGGGCCCGCTGAGATGTTCAGCGTCACGGGCGCGCCGAGTTGCTGAGCCACGAGCGGGGAGGGCTCCTGCTGCAGGACTTCCCCGGCCGGCCTCTCGCTGGCCACCTGCAAGAGGTTGACCGCGAACCCCGCTGTTCGCAGTGCCCGCTCGGCATCGATGGCCTGCCAGCCCAGGACGTTGGGGACCGGGACCGCCGACGCCCCGGCGCTGATCGTGAGGGTGATCGTGGAGCCGGGGGCGAGTTTCGCCCCGGCACGCGGCTCCTGGTCGAAGACGCGGTCCGCGGGGATCTTGGCGTTCTGTTCGCGCACGGTTAGCACCGCGAAGCCGGCGGACTCGAGCGCGCGGACGGCAACCGCCTCGTCGATCTGGAACACCGAGGGGACGGCGATCGCCGCCGGCTCAGGAGGACCGGTGTCGTCGCTGGGGTTCAGCACGTTGACGAGCACGACGACCATGACCAGGAGCACCACGAGCAGCACGGCGAAACCGACGTAGAACAATCCGGACCGACGCTGCCGCTCGAGGCGACCGTAGATGTCGCGGCTTCCGCCTCGGTGGGCGCTGGGTCGCTCCCCGTACCCGGGCGGTCGGCGCGCTGCCGGAATCCGCCCGGTCCACCACTGGGTGATCCCTGTCGGCGGGGCGCGGTGCACCTGCGGTCGGGGGGGCCGCTGGCGGGCCGGCTCTGGCGCGCGCGGCTGCTGCCGTGGGGGGCCGGGTGCGACCCTCCGACGAGGCGGTGGGGTCGTGGGCGGCGCTGGAGGAAGGGGGCTGAGGGCTGGGGGAGGAAGGGGAGCGGGAGGGGGCGCCAGAGCCGGTTGTTGCGACCTCGGCGGCGGTTGGGCGGGGCGCTCGGCCGCGTCCTGCTCGAATCGCTCGCGGATGATCTGCAGGTGCTCACGCAGGTCCTCGGCCCGGGAGTAGCGATCCTCGGGATCCTTGGCGAGCAGCCGCATCGTGATGTTCTCGAGCGGTCGCGGTACGTGCACGCCGATCCGACTGAGTGGTGTCGGCGGATCCTGCACGTGCTGGTAGGCGACTGCAACCGGCGTGTCGCCCCGGAAGGGGGGCCTGCCTGCCAGCATCTCGTAGAGCACGACTCCGAGGGAATAAAGGTCGCTGCGGGCGTCGGTCGGCTCGCCGCGGGCCTGCTCGGGTGACAGGTAGGAGGCTGTCCCGACCACGGTGCCGGTCTCGGTCAGGCCGGCCGAGTGCCCGGCCCCCATCATGGTGGCGATCCCGAAGTCGGTGACCTTCACGTGCCCGTCGGCGCTCAGCAGCACGTTCTGGGGCTTGACGTCGCGGTGCACGATGCCGCCGCGATGAGCGAACGCCAGCGCCGCCGCCACCTCGAAGGCAACTGCGACGGCGGCCTTCGGGTCGAGGGCGCCGCGGGCGGCGATGATCTCGGCGAGGCTGTGGCCGCTGACGTACTCCATGACGATGAAGTAGCGCTCGCCCTGGCGTCCCCAGTCGTAGACCCCGACGATGTTGGGGTGGCTCAACCCTGCTGTGGCGTGAGCTTCCCGGCGCAGGCGCTCCGCGAACGTCGGATCGGCGGCGAACTGCGGGTGCAGCATCTTGAGCGCCACATGCCGGTTCAGCTGCCGATCCCGGGCCAGGTAGACGCTTGCCATGCCCCCCTGGGCAAGGCGGCGCAGGAGTTCGTAGCGCCCGCCGAGCACGGGAGGGTTCTGAGTTGCCATAGCTGTGAGAAGTCTACGAGTGCGGTTCTGTTGCCTCGGCGCAGCGGAGGATCACACGAGCCTCCGGCGGGCACGCTCGGCGACATCGGCGACGATCACCGTGATGTTGTCGTTCCCGCCCCGGTCGTTGGCTGCGTCCACCAGTTCGGTGGCGATCGATCCCGGAGCATCGCCGGCGGTGAGGACGTCCGCTATGAAGCCGTCGGGCAGTTCCCGGGTGAGCCCGTCACTGGCCAGCAGGTAGCGGTCGCCGTCGACGGCGTCGAAACTCCACACGTCGGTCTCGCACGGTTCGGGAAACGCCCCGACCACCCGGGACAGGGAAGCGGCGCCGCGCACGCGCCACGCCTCCGCCGAGCTGAGGCCCATGCGCATGTACTCGTTTGCCCAGTTGTGGTCCCAGGTGACCTGCTCCAGTTCGCCGGAACTGAACCGGTAGATGCGCGAGTCCCCAACGTTCGCGAGCACGACCCGGCCGGCCGGGTCCAGCGCCAGCGCGCACAGGGTGGTGGACATGTCGGTCAGTCCCGGATCCTCGGCGGCACGCCGCTGCACCGCCAGGTGTGCCTCGGCGAATGCGCGCCGGAGGCTCTCGGGATCGGCCACCGCACCCGAGGAGTGCAGCGCCGCGACGGCGGTGGCGGACGCCACGTCGCCGCCGGGATGTCCGCCCAACCCGTCGGCGACCGCCACCAGGTCGGCGGTCAGGAGGTAGGCGTCCTCATTGCGCTGTCGCCGCCGTCCGACGTGGGTGCGGGCATCGGCGTCGAGCCGAAACGCCTTCCGGGTCATACCGAAGCGACCGGTCGTCGCCGGCACGCGCGGTCCAGGTTGCTCGCGGGTCGAGATCCGGGCATCCGGCCGATTGTACGTGTCGAGCATTGCGCCTCACGCCGGATGTCCCTCGCCCGAAGACGCTGGCTCGGTTCGCCTCGCGAGAGTGCCGCAGCGGAAGTCGGGGAGTAACATTCCCAGCCCGGCGCGAGTGGCGGAATTTGGCAGACGCGCAGGATTCAGGTTCCTGTGTCCAATATGGACGTGAGGGTTCAAGTCCCTCCTCGCGCACCGGCCCCGAGCGGCCGCTTCGGCGTTGCTGCGTTGCGCGACCCCGAAGCGGCCGCCGCGCTGGCGCGCCTCAGTTGCCGGTGGGGGACTCCGACGGCGAGGGGACGATGGGCAGGTGCCCCGGTCGTGCCGGCTCGGCGTTCATGAGGTGTGTGGCCGCTCGTTCGAAGTAGCCCAGCAGTTCCTCCGCGAGTTCGGGAGGGGCGCCGGAGCCTCGAACTGCTGCACTCATGTGGTGCATCCAGGCGTCGCGCTCTGGTCGGCCGATGGAGAACGGCAGGTGACGTGCCCGCAGCATGGGGTGGCCGCGCCGGCGGCTGTAGTTGTCCGGTCCCCCCCAGTACTGGATGAGGAAGTCCCGCAGGTTGACCTCGGCATCGGCCATGTCCCCGGGATAGAGCGGTCGCAGCACCTCGTCGCTCGCCACGCCCGCGTAGAACCGCGCCGCCAGCGCGTCGAAGAACGGGGCGCCACCCAACTGCTCGTAAACCGATGCGGGGGTCGTGCCGGAAGTCTGGCCGGTCATGGCTCAATTCTGGCCCGTTCGGCGTCAATCCCACGCCCGGTACCGGCGACACGCCGCCGGCCGACTCATTAGAGTGCGCCCCATGGCGCTCTCTCTCCCAGAACTCCTCGAACCCTCCCGCACGGCCGTTGTGCTGCAGGAATGCCAGAACGGCATCATCGGGACCGAATCCGGGCTGCCGGCCTTGGCCGAGATCGCCCGCTCCTCCGGCTGTATCGACGCGGTGACCCGGCTGGTGCACGCCGCCCGGGCAGCGGGCGTGCGCGTGATCCACAGCGTCTTCCATCAGCGCCCCGACGGGTGGGGCGACAACACCGACCTGGAGTTGTTCAAGGTGATCGACGAGTCTCCGGTGAAGCTGTATCCCGGCAGCACCGCGGTACAGGTCCTCGACGAGATCGGTGTGGAGCCTGCCGACTTCACCATCGTCCGCCACCACGGGGTCTCGCCCTTTCCGGTCAGCGAGCTGGATTCGCTGCTGCGCAACGAGGGAGTGAGCACCATCGTCCCGGCGGGCGTAGCGGTGAATTGGGCCATCACCGGACTCACGTTCGACGCCATCAACAGGGGCTACGACGTGGTGATTCCCCGTGATGCCGTGACGGGTATCCCCACCGACTACGCGGCGATGGCCATCGACCACTCGCTGGCGTTCGTGGCCACGATCTCGTCGACCGATGACGTCGTTGCGGCCTGGGCGGGAGGCTGATCGCGCCAACCTGCTACCTCCCGGCAGCCCGGGACGTCAAGCGGAGGCGCGCCGCCTGTGAGAGTCCGGGGCGTCCCGGCGCTAGAGGCGGTCCTGCAAGAACGGGAAGCGCTCGCGTGTCTGCGTGACCCGCGCCGGATCCACTTCGGCGATCAGCGTGGCCTCCACCTCGGCGCCGCCGGCCAGGATCTCACCCGTCGGATCCACGATGCGGCTGTCGCCGGCGTAGTCCAGCCCACCGCCGGTCCCGACGCGGTTCACGCCCACGACATAGGCCTGGTTCTCGATCGCACGAGCCACGAGTAGCGCCTGCCAATGGTCGCGTCGCGGGCGCGGCCAGTTCGCCGGCACCAGATACAGGTCGGTCTCGAGGGCCACGGACCAGAACTCCGTGGCGAAACGCAGGTCGTAGCAGACGAACAGGCTGACCCGCAGGTCGTCCACCCGCACGGTCACGGGCTTGTCCCCGGCGTCGTACACCAGGTGCTCGTTGCCATAACTGAACGGATGGATCTTGGCGTAGCTGTGCAGTTCGCCACGGGGCCCCGCCAGGACGAGGCGGTTGCAGGGGCGTGCCTCGCCCGGTGCCACGATCGGGATCGACCCGCACACCCAGACGTCGCGCTCGGCGGCGGTCTGGCGCAGGAACCGCGTGCTGGGCCCGCCGGGCGTCTCGGTGATCCGGTCGGTGTCGAGCGAGAAGCCGTAGCTGAACATCTCGGTGAGGACCACCAGCCGCGCTCCGGCCGCGGCCGCGCCGGCGATCATCGGCTCCAGCCGGGCGAAATTCGCGTCGCGGTCCTCCCAGACGATGTCGTGCTGCAGTGCGGCAACCTTCACCGATGGACGTCCCTAAGTGCGGGCCCGGAGCGTGGCCAGCCTCTCGGCTGCTTCGGCGATCACCTCAGGCCGCTTGCAGCAGGCGAAACGCACGAGTGGTTGCCCCACGTCCTTGCTGTCGTAGAACACCACGCTGGGTACCGCCACCACGCCGCAGCGCTCCGGCAGGGACCAGCAGAACTCCACACCGTCGCTGTGCCCCATGCTCGCCAAGTGGGTCGTCACGAAGTAGGTGCCCGCGGAGTTCCACACGTCGAATCCGGCATCACGGAGTCCGGTACTGAGGCGGTCGCGGCAATCGCGCAGACCGTTGGCCAGCGAGCGGAAGTAGTCGTCGCCGAGATTCAGGCCCTCGGCGATGGCGTACTGGAACGGACCGCCGCTCACATAGGTGAGGAATTGCTTCGAGGTGCGCACGGCCGTCACCAACTCGGGTGTGGCACAGACCCAGCCGATCTTCCAGCCGGTGGTGGAGAACGTCTTGCCTCCCGAACTGATGGTGATCGTCCGGTCGCGCATCCCCGGCAGCGTGGCGAGGGGAATGTGCTCACCTTCGAAGACGATGTGCTCGTAGACCTCGTCGGTCACGACCAGCAGGTCGTGCCGGATGGCCAGTTCGGCCACGTGTTCGAGTTCGGTGCGGCTGTACACCTTGCCGGTGGGGTTGTGCGGCGAATTCAGCAGGATGAGGCGGGTGCGCGGGCCGATCGCGGCTTCCAGTTCCTCGGGCACGTAGGACGACTCGGGGCCGCGCAGCAGCACCGGCCGCCGGACGGCGCCGGCGATGGCAATACCGGCGGCGTAGCTGTCGTAGTAGGGCTCGAAGCAGACCACTTCGTCGCCCACCTCGCACAGCGAGATCAGGGCCGAGGCGATCGCTTCGGTGGCGCCGGCGGTGATGAGCACCTCGGTGTCGGGGTCGTAGGAGAGGTCATAGAAGCGCTTCTGGTGGGCGGACACCGCGTGGCGCAACTCCGGGATGCCGATCCCCGGGGGGTACTGGTTGCGGCCGCTCCCGATGGCGTCGATCGCGGCCTGCAACACCTCGGGTGGCCCGTCGGTGTCGGGGAAACCCTGGCCGAGGTTGATGGCCCCGGTGCGCACAGCCAGCGCCGACATTTCGGCGAAGATCGTGGCCCCGAATCCCTGCAGGCGGGTCGTGAGGTACGGGGCGCGTCCAGCCATGGCGCGAGCCTACGGTCGGCTGTGCCTCAGCGCCGAACGCTCATTCGCCGATTTGCGACTGGAGGTAGCGCTCGATCCCGATGTCGTCGATGATGTGCTGCTGAGTTTCGATCCAGTCGAGATGCTCCTCCTCGCCGACCACGAGGTGTTCCAGCAACTCCCGGGTGCCAGGATCACCCTCGGAGAGGGCCAGCGCCACGCCCCGGCGGTACATGGTGATGGCGTGTTCCTCGAGCGCCCGATCCACGGCAAGTTGCTCCGCTACGGTCTCGCCGACGCGGACGCTGTTCAGCCGCTGCATGTTGGGCATTCCCTCGAGTAGCAGGATGCGATCCATGAGCTTCTCGGCGTCGTTCATCTCCTCGATGGACTCGGCGCGGTACTTGGCCGCCAGGCGGTGGTATCCCCAGTTCTCGCAGATCTTGGTGTGCGCGAAGTACTGGTTGATGGCCGTCAACTCCGAGGTCAGCGCTTCGTTGAGGAATTCGATGATTTTCGGCGACCCCTGCATGGGGTCAGCCTAGCGGGCGGTGTTGAGCGCGAGCGGGGCCGGCAGGCGGTGGCGGGCCACGTCGAGGACCTGTTGGATCGACTCCCGGCAGCCGCCGCAGCGGGCCCCGGCGCCGCACCGTGCGATCACGTCCTCCACGGTCACCGGCTCACCGCCCGCGACGGCCTCGATGAGCTGGTCGTTGATGGCCAGGCAGTGGCAAACGATCATCGATGGAGCCTCGGGCGTGCCGCCAGTCGTCGGTTAGGTGCCCCTAACCTACACTCGGTCGGCTCCGGCTTCAACACCGCCGCCGCGGGCGCGCCGCCTCGTTGTCCCCGCCGGCCGAGAGCGTCCGCGCGAACTCGCTCGTGGGCGACCGCTTCGGGAGAGCGCCTCCAGTGCGTCGTGGGACTCGTCGAGAAGTCGCTGCATCTCCGAGCGCACGTGCGCGGACAGGGCACGTCGTTGCTCCCGCCCTCCGACCACCCCCGCAGTCACCTGCGCCGGCTCGATGGGTTCGCCAACGGTGACCACCACGCGCCGGGGTCGGGCGATCTTGGCATGCGGCGGCATTGCCTTTTCGGTTCCGGCCACACCGATGGGAATGACTCGTGTGCCCGTCGTGGCCGCCAGGTAGGCGCAGCCGTGCTGCACGTCGCCGATGCTGGGGCCCGAGCCACGGGTCCCTTCGGGGAAGACCAGCAGTATCTCACCGCGTTCCAGCAGCGTTCGCGCCGACTCCAGCGCCACCCGGTCCACCTGGTCGCGCTGCACGGGGAAGGCGCCGATGGAAGCCGAGAACCAGCGGCTCAACGGTCCGCGGAACATCGCCTCCTTGGCGAGGGATCGGAGTCGTCTCGGGCAGTGCCCGGCGATCAGGGGCACGTCCAGGTTGGAGCGATGCACCGGCGCAAGGATGGCGGCTCCCGGTATCTGGAGGTGCTCCTTGCCGCGCACCATGATCCGGAAGTAGAACAAGCCGGCCAGCAGGCCAGCGTTCCGAGCCAGCCAGTAGACCCGCACCGAGGGCCAGCGGTCGGCGGTGGTGAGTACCTGCCGGTGGAGGCGTCTCGAGGCGGCGATCGTCACGACCCGATCTCCCGACGATCCTGTGCCCCGGCCGGTGTGCCTGGCGCGGACTGCCGCCGACGACCGGCTAGATGGTCTTCGACGGGCGGCCCGGACCCTCGGTCTCCCGGCCCCCCATGTCGGCGTTGAGGCGGGCGTCGCCCATCAGCGAGCGCACGACGTCGCCGAGCTGTGCCGGGTCGTCGGGCTGAGTGGTGATCGGACCGAGGCGCCATCCCTCGGCGATCCCGAGTTGGTCGCCGCTCACGTGGAACACGCGTCCGGTCACGCCCGACGCCTCGGGGCTTGCCAGCCATGTAGCGACGACCGCGATCCAACGCGGTGACCAGGATTCGATCAGCTTCTCGGCGGCGTCTTCGCCGACGATCGGAATGGTCAACCGGGTGAGGGCGTTGGGGGCCAGGCAGTTCACGGTGACGCCGTAGCGGGCCAACTCCATGGCGCAGATCACGGTGAACGCGGCGATACCGGCCTTGGCGGCGCCGTAGTTGGACTGCCCGACATTGCCGTAGATGCCCGACGGGGAGGAGGTGTTGATGACCCTGGCGTCGAGGGCGCGGCCGGCCTTGGACTGCTGCCGCCACCAGGCCGCTGCGTGGTGGGTGGGTGCGAACGTGCCTTTCAGGTGCACCGCCATGACCGCGTCCCAGTCGCTCTCGGACATGGAGAAGACCATGCGGTCGCGCAGTATGCCGGCGTTGTTGACGAGGATGTCCAAGCCGCCGAAGGTCTCGATCGCCTGATGGATCATGTCCTTGGCCTGACCGAAGTCGCTCACGTCGTCGCCGTTCACGACCGCCTCCCCGCCTGCGGCGATGATTTCGGTGACCACCTGCTGGGCGGGCGTGATGTCCATGCCCCCGCCGGCAGCGTCGCCGCCGAGATCGTTGACCACCACCTTGGCGCCCGCTGCGGCAAGCATCAGGGCGTGCTCCCGCCCGATGCCGCGACCTGCTCCGGTGACGACAGCCACCCGTCCCTCGCATAGTCCGGCCATGTGCCTCCCCTATCATCCGTCCTCGCACGCGGGCACCACGATGCCGGCGCCATGTTACGGCGTCACGGCTTGACCAACAGGAGCGGGCGATGGCGACAGACGGCGGTACGACGCGGCGGAACCGGCAGTGGCTCCTGGCACGGCGCCCGTCGGGGATGGTCTCGGAGTCGGACTTCGAACTTGTCGAACGGCCGGTCCCCGCCATCGGGCCCGACGAGGTCTTGGCGCGCGTGCGTTACCTGTCGTTCGAGCCGGCGATGCGCGGCTGGATGGACGACCGCGACAGCTACGTGGCCCCGGTGGAACTCGGCGCGCCGATGCGGGCGCCCGGGCTGGCCGAAGTGGTGGCGTCCAACGACCCCGCCTACGCCCCCGGCGACGTGGTGTTCGGGATGCTCAGCTGGTCGGAGTACGTGACCGGCCGGTGGTCGTCGGAGACGGCCGGTCGCGCCTACCGGCAGGTGCCGGTCGATCTGCCTGCCGACATGCTTCTGGGGCCGCTGGGCAGCACGGGACTCACCGCTTACGTGGGAATGCTCGACGTGGGTCGGCCGCGGCCGGGAGACACCGTCGTGGTGTCCGGTGCCGCCGGGGCGACCGGCTCGGTGGCGGCGCAGATCGCTCGCATCAAGGGTTGCCGCGTCGTCGGTATCGCCGGCGGTCCCGAGAAATGCCGCTGGCTGCTCGACCAGGCGCGGCTCGACGACGCGATCGACTACAAGAACAGCGACGTGCACACTCGGCTGCGCGAGACCTGCCCCGACGGGGTGGACGTCTACTTCGAGAACGTGGGGGGTGCCGTTCTGGAGGCGGTTCTGGACAATCTGGCGTTCGGCGCGCGGATCGCGCTGTGCGGGTTGA
Source organism: Acidimicrobiales bacterium (assembly GCA_963668565.2). Lineage (GTDB taxonomy): Bacteria > Actinomycetota > Acidimicrobiia > Acidimicrobiales > CATQHL01 > VXNF01. The sequence goes on along the minus strand of CAXXMX010000010.1, from coordinate 803,519 downwards.
TATCGGGGTACAACGACGCGGAGGCACGACCCGGTCCCCGCAACCTGTTCCAACTGATCGTCCGGCGCGCCTCCATCCAGGGGCTGCTGCTATGGGATTTCCTCGACAGGTTGCCGGAGGCGACGGCCGATCTGCGGCGCTGGGTGGAGGCGGGGGAGGTCGCCTTTCGCGTGGACATGCAGGACGGCTTCGAGAACATTCCGGTGACGTTCTTGCGACTTTTCACCGGAGCCAACGAAGGGAAGCAACTCCTGCGGCTCTGAGGAGCCGCGCCGCTCGGGGCTTCGCGAGCAGCAATTCGGCAAGTTTCTGCCCGAAACCGGATCGAGCTGTGGCTGCGGCGCCGCTTGCGCGCTACGGTTGTCCGGCGTTGGAGTGTCGGACCGGAGAGGCGCGCACAATGAGGGTCAAGAGAATTTTCGTACTAGCTGGAGTGGTGGCCCTGATGGGGCTGCTGTGGGCGACGCCCGCAGCAGCCGATCATCATCAGTCGATCACCCTGGATCCCACGAGCGTGCCCGCCGTGGAGGGCGATGTCACCATCACCGTCACCGGCGTCGACTGGACCGAGCCGGCGCCGTTCTTCATCACGGCGTGCCCGGGGGCCGAGGGCGACCCAACTGTGGTCGTTGACACGGTGGCGGCCCTGTCGATGTGCCCGACCATCACCGGTGCTGTTCAAACAGTTGCCTGGGATGGAGGCAGCTTCACCACCGAGGTAACGGTGACCATCACGCAGGGCGACGTCGACGCCGGCGCTTTGGTGATCCTCGCCGGATGGCTGAGCGCGACCGCCTCGGCGGCGGACACCGCCGCCGCCGTCCTGACCTTCGTCGACGAGGCCGCTGAGGCTGCCGCCGCTGAGGCCGCGGAGGCTGCCGCCGTTGAGGCCGCGGAGGCTGCCGCCGCTGAGGCCGCCTGAGGCCGCGGAGGCTGCCGCCGCTGAGGCCGCTGAGGCCGCCGACGAAATGCCCGTGACCGGTGCCGAGAGCAACCTGCTCGTCGTTGTCGGCGCAAGCATCCTGGCCGCCGGTCTGCTGGTGACCGGCGCCGGACGGCGCGTGCGCACCGCCACCCGCTAAGGGTCCGCCCGCACGACGGGCACAACTGATCAAAACCCGCGAGGGCCGGACAGTCGTCCGGCCCTCGCTAGTTTCGGGGGATCTCGCTCCAGGGAACGTCCCGGTCCACCCGCGGTTCCTTCGGCAGGCCCAGCACGCGTTCACCGAGGATGTTGCGCATGATCTCTGATGTGCCGCCCTCGATGGAGTTGGCACGTGCTCGCAGGAACATGCGGCTGGTCTCGAAGGAGCCGGCGGTACCCGCCTGCTCGGGTCGCACCATCGGGTATCCGTGAGAGTGCAGCATGCCGCGGCTGCCTCGCATGTCGAGGGCGCACTCGAGGAGTTCCTTGTTCAACTCTGCTGACAGCAGTTTCCCCACAGAACCCTCTGGGCCGGGCACGCCCGCCGACGCCGACTCCCGTGCCCGCAGGTTCGTGAGGCGCAGCAGTTCAGCCCTGAGCCAGAACCGCGTGACCCGGTCGCGCGCCACGTGATAGGCGGCGCTGCCCGCCGCCGGTGCATGCGCAGTCCACTCCTTCACGAGCGTGCCGATGTTCCCGGAACCTCGGGCGGGTACACCGCCGCCGAGCGCTACCCGCTCGTTCATGAGCGTGGTAATGGCGCCGCCCCAGCCTTTCCCCCGCTCGCCGAGGCGCATCGAGTCCGGGATCCGAACGTCGGTCATGAACACCTCGTTGAACTCGGCCTCGCCGGTGATCTGGAACAGCGGTCGCACCTCCACGCCCGGCGCGTGTATGTCCATCATGAAGTAGGTCATGCCCGTGTGTTTCGGCTGGTCCGGGTCGGTGCGCGCCAGCAGCATCCCCCAGCGCGCCACGTGCGCCAGGGTCGTCCACACCTTCTGACCGTTGACGATCCATTCCTCGCCGTCGAGGACGGCGCGCGCCGCCAGGCCGGCCACGTCCGAACCTGCCCCCGGTTCGCTGAACAACTGACACCAGATCTCCTCGCCGGTGAAGCACGGGCGGAGCAGCCGGTCCTGCATGTCCTCGGTGCCGTGGGCCAGCGCGGTCGGCATGCCCATGCCGATGCCGATGGGGTTGACCGCCAGGTTGTGGTAGTGCCGCCCGCACTCCGCCAACTCGGCATCGACGACGGCTTGCGCCTGCGGCTCGAGGCCCAGCCCGCCGCGGCCGGCGGGGAAGTGGACGCATGCGAGGCCCCGGTCGAACTGCTCGCCCCGGAATGCGACCATGTCCACCTCCGGGTCGGCCATATCGGCGACGAGGTCACGGGTTAGGCCGCGCAACTGTTCGGTGCTGATCCTGCTCATCGTCGGTATCGCCCTTCCGGTCGTTCCCCTCTGCGATGGCTGTCTGCGAGGGACTGCGCTTGTCGCCGAGAGGTAGCCAACGAGCGCTCCCAACTGTGAGAATGCTAGTCATGGCAGGGACTTTGTCGCGCCCGGCTCGGAGCCGGATTTATGGCGCTGTGCCTGCTTGCCGCCCTCGGGTGCGCGACCGATGCGTCCGAGCGTTCCTCGCCGGCACCCTCCAACCCGCCGGCGACCGCGGCGGCCGCCTCGACGACCACACAAGCAGCGCCTCCTGCGCCGTCGACGGCCGAACCGCCACCGCCGCCGGATGCCGAGCCGGCGGCAGTGCCTGACTCGCCACCGCCCACGACCACCGAAGCGGCTCCGCCCGCGACCGAGGCCCCACCACCGCCTACAACGGAATCCCCGCCGCCGCCGCCGCCGACAACCGAGGCCCCGCCACCGCCGCCGCCGCCGCCGACAACCGAGGCCCCGCCACCGCCGCCGCCCACTACGGAGGCCCCGCCGCCGCCGACAACCGAGGCCCCGCCACCGCCGCCGCCCACAACGGAGGCTCCACCGCCTCCACCGCCGCCCACAACGGAGGCTCCGCCACCGCCTCCGCCGCCCACCACCGAGGCGTCGGCGGACGTCGTCATCTCCGTAGCGCTGGTCGACGGGCGCATCGAGGGTGAGCGCCGCTATGAGGCTTCTCTCGGCGACACGGTGGAGCTTCGCGTCACCTCCGACGTGGCCGAGGAGGTCCACCTCCACGGCTACGATGTCCTGTTCCAACTCGAGCCCGGCGCTGAGGTGAGAGTCGTCTTCGAGGCCAACCTCCCTGGTGTGTGGGAGGCCGAGTTGCACCCCTCGCACCGGGAACTCTTCCAGCTGCAGGTTTCCTAGGAAACCGTGATGGTTCGGGCAGGCGTGCTTGCGCACGGCGTCGGGGTGCGCGGCGATCTGCCGCTGCCCGTGTGGATGTTCGCCTACGTAGCCGCCGCGGCCCTCATCATCTCGTTCCTACTCCTTGGCAGCTTCTGGCCCAAGCCCCGACTGGAGGGCCGCTTCAAGCCGCGTCCGTTGCCCGGCGCTACCCAGCCGGTGGCGCGGGGTATCGCTGTCGTGTTGCGGCTGTTCGGTCTGGCGATGTTCGCCGTGGTGCTGTGGGCCTCTCTGTTCGGCGAACTCGGGGCCTACGCCACCATCGCCCCGGTGGCGGTGTACGTGGGATTCTGGGTGGGGTTGTTGTTCCTCTCCGCTGTCTTCGGGGACGTGTGGCGACTTCTGAGCCCCTGGGAGACCCTGGCCCTGGTTGGCGCGGCGGTGCGCCGCCGCTTCTTCGGCCACGTACGAGCCCACCGCCTCTGGCGACCCGACCCCGTGCGCAGCGGCTGGCTGGGCGTGGCCGTCGTACTGTGCTTCGCCGCCCTCGAGTTGGTGCATCCCAACCCGCCGGGGACCCGGCTGCTCGGCATCGTCATCGCCGTCTACTCGGGGCTGATGCTGGCGGGTGCGTCGCTGTGGGGTCGCGAGTGGCTGCGACACGGCGAGGGATTCGGTGTGGTCTTCCGGCACATCGGGGCCATGGGGGTGTTCTGCGGCGACGGGCAGGGCCGGCTGGCTGTTCGCCCGCCGATCGTGGGCCTGGCGAATCTGCGCATGACCCTGCCGCACACCTTCGTTCTCCTGCTCATGCCCGCGACCACCAGCTTCGACGGGATCTCCCGCACGGAGTGGTGGGCGGGACTGGTGGGAGCTCGTATCGGTTGGGACACGGTGGGCTTCGGCACCTTCGGCTTGTTGCAGTTCGCGGCCGACTTCGTGGTGCTGTACATCGCGGCGATGGCGGTCGGCGCCGCGCTCACCCGCACGCCTCTTCGGCAGATGTTGACCGACTTCGGCCCCTCCATCGTGCCTATCGCCTTCGCCTATCACGTGGGGCACTACTTCTCGCTGGTGATCTTCGAGGGCCAGAATTTCCTGGCCCTGCTGTCACGCCCGTTCGGTGGGACGGCCGACCTATTCGGCACGGCCCACTTCGAGATCAACTATCTGCTGGTCTCGACCGGGGTGATCGCCCTGGTGCAGGCCCTCACGACGGTGGGTGGCCACCTGACGGGTGTGGTCCTGGCGCACGACAAGGCGGTATCCCGATTCTCGCCGCGCCGTGCGGTGCGATCCCAGTACGGGCTGCTGGTGATGATGCTGGCGTTCACGATCGTCGGCATCTTCCTGCTTCTCAACGCCTGAGCTCCACGCCGGCCGCGCCGCGCTCTTCACGCGACCTCGGCTTCGGTGGTCACCGCCGTGAGCCGCTCCCATTCGTCGAGCAGGCTCGAGTCCACACCCCGCACCAGCGCCCCCAGCCAGCCGGTCAACTCGTCCAGCGGCGGGGTTCGGCGTTCGGCGGGAACGTTCTGCACCATGGCCCGATAGGCGTCGCTCAGGTAACGCAGCAGCAGTCCCTCGGAGCGCTTCAGGCCGTAGTGGTTGACGTACTCGCCGAAGGTCATGGCCCGCTCGTGCATCTCCCGGGCGATCGACTTGGGACGCACGTTGTCGCCCTCCACCCAGGGGTGATGCTGCCGAAAGATGCCGAACGACCCGTAGAGGAATTCGCGCAGCGGCTTGGGATGCTCGACCGCGGCCAGGCGCTCCATCCGCTCCTCGTACGGCACGCCCTGCGCCTTCAGCTCCCCCAGGAGCTCGGTCCGTAGGCGCTCGATCTGGGCGGCGATGACCGGTCCGGGGTTCTCCAGCACGGACTCGATCACCGATAGGACGTCGAGGGGATAGCCCGCGTCGTCCGGGTCCAGTACCCCGAGGGCCTCCATGGCGAACAGCGACAGCGGCCGGTGCAGGGCGAAGCTGTCCTGCAGGTCGACAGTCACCCGCACCCGCCGGCCCCACTCGTCGGGGGATTCCAGTACCTCCACGACCCCGGCATCGATCAGCGACCGGTAGATGGCGATCGCCCGGCGGATGTGCCGTCGCTGGCGCCGCCGCGTTTCGTGGTTCTCGACCAGCAGCCGACGCAGGTCGGCACAGCCGTCACCGGGCCTGTCGAGCATGTGCATCACCATCTGATGGCTCACCTCGAAGCTCGACACCAGCGGTTCGGGCTCCGCTGCCACGAGCCGCTCGAAGGTCTCCTCGTTCCAGTGGGCGTAGTTGCGCTCCGGGGGCCGGCGCTTGGTCAGCTTGCGCTTGGTCTTGGGGTTGGACGCGGCCTTCTCTTCGGCGACGCGGTTCTCGATCCAGTGCGCAGGGGCCTGCACCCGCACCCAGCCCTGCTCGTCATAGCCGGCCCGGCCTGCCCGCCCGGCGATCTGATGGAACTCCCGGGCGCTGAGGAGCCGGGTCTTCTGCCCGTCGTACTTGCAGAGTTGCGTGAACAGCACCGTGCGGATCGGCACGTTGACTCCCACCCCCAGGGTGTCGGTGCCGCAGATCAGCTTCAGCAGGCCCTGCTGCGCCAGCCGCTCGGTGAGGAGGCGGTATTTGGGCAGCAGCCCCGCGTGGTGCACGCCGACGCCGTGGCCGATGAGCCGCCGCAGATCCTTGCCAATAGGTGAGTCGAACTTGAAGCCGCCGACCGCCTCGGCCACACGGTCCCGCTCGGCGCGGCTCAGCGCCCCGATGCTGGTGTAGGCCTGCGCCGCCTCGATGGCCTCCCGTTGGGTGAAATGCACCACGTAGACCGGTGCCCTGTTGCGCTCGAGGAGGTCCTCGATGGAGGCGTGCAGCGTCTCGACGCCGTACTCGAAGCGCAGCGGCACGGGCCGTTCGACCGACCGCACCGTCACCGTCTCCCGTCCGGTGCGCTCGGTCAGCTCGCGGGCGAAGCGATCCGTCGGCCCGAGCGTGGCCGACAGCAGTACGAACTGGCATTGTGGAAGGGTCAGCAGGGGCACCTGCCACGCCCAACCGCGCTGGGGGTCGGCATAGAAGTGGAACTCGTCGGCGATGACGAGGTCCACATCGGTCTCCTCGCCGTCCCGAAGGCCCCAGTTGGCGAGAATCTCGGCGGTGGCGCAGATGATGGGAGCCTGCGGGTTGACGGTGGCGTCACCGGTGATCATCCCGACCCGGTCGGCTCCGAAGGCCTCGCACAGAGCGAAGAACTTCTCGCTGACGAGAGCCTTCAGGGGAGCCGTGTACACGCTGCGGCGTCCGGCGACGAGGGCGGCAAAGTGGGCGCCGGCCGCCACCAGAGACTTTCCCGAGCCCGTCGGCGTGTTCATGATGACGTTCCGCCCGTCGAGGATCTCGAGCAACGCCTCCTCCTGGGCGGGGTAGAGGGAAATGCCCTCCGCCGTCACGTAGTCCATGAACCCGTCGAGCGGCGAGGCCGCGCCGAGGCGTGCCGCGAGGGGCGGGATGCCCGGATCGGCCGGGTTCACGGACACGGAGATCCGCCTGCAAGCCGGCGCTCGGTGGCTCTGACCAGGATATTTGGGAGAATGGGGGTGATTTCGACTAGAATGGCGGCACCAAGCCGGAGACGGGGGAGTGCTCGGCTTCTCGTTTCAACAGGAGGACGTGCTTCAGAAGGGGGCAGAAGGATGGTACAGGCCACCAACGGGCAGACGCCGGTGTTTCGGACGTTCCAGCGTCGCAACATGGAGGACATCCCCGGCTTCGACCGGCTTACCGAGCACCAGCAGTTGGTCACCGACGTGGTGTCGCGGGTGCTTCCCTTCAAGACCAACAACTATGTCTGCGAGCAGTTGATCGACTGGTCCAACATCCCCGACGACCCCGTTTACCAGTTGACGTTTCCCCAGGAGGGGATGATCGATCCCGACCACTTCGCCGCCATCGCCGACATGGTGCGCGCGGAGTTGCCTGCGAAGGAGATCGATGTCGCGGCGCACAATATCCAGCGCAGCCTGAACCCGCACCCCAGCGGCCAGGTGCAGATGAACGTCCCCCATGTCGACGGCGACGCGATGCCGGGCATGCAGCACAAGTACGACGAGACGGTGCTGTTCTTCCCCGCCCAGGGCCAGACGTGCCACGCCTACTGCACCTATTGCTTCCGCTGGCCGCAGTTCGTCCAACTCGACGACTTGAAGTTCGCCACCAAGGAGGGTGGCAACCTGGTGCGTTACCTGCGGGCGCACCCTGAGGTAACCGACGTGCTGTTCACCGGCGGTGACCCCATGATCATGCGCACCGCGGTGCTGCGCCGCTACATCGATCCGCTCCTCGAGCCGGGGTTCGAGCATCTCACCATCCGCATCGGCACCAAGGCCGGGGCCTACTGGCCGCACCGTTTCGTCGACGACAAGGACGCTGAGGAGACGCTGCGGCTCTTCGACGACATCACCGCTGCCGGGCGGCACCTCGCCATCATGGGTCACTACTCCCATCCGGTGGAGCTGTCCACGCCGGCGGCCGAGAAAGCCGTGCGCAACATCCTGAACACCGGGGCGGTCATCCGCTGCCAGGCGCCGCTGATCCGCCACGTCAACGACGACTCGCGGATCTGGGCCGACATGATCCGCCGCGAGGTGCAGTTGGGCTGTATCCCCTACTACATGTTCGTCGAGCGCGACACCGGAGCGAAGCGCTACTTCGAGTTGCCGCTGGAGCGTGCCCTGGAGGTCTACAACGGGGCGTTCCGGGACGTCTCCGGCTTGGGGCGCACCATGCGCGGGCCCGCCATGTCGGCGACCCCGGGCAAGGTGCAGGTGTTGGACGTGATGCACGTCAACGGTGAGAAGGTCTTCGCTCTGCGCCTACTGCAGGGTCGCAACGCCGAGTGGACGAACCGCGTGTTCTTCGCCGCCTACGACCCGGCCGCCGTCTGGTGGGACGATCTGAAACCGGCCGCATTCGACGACGGTTTCTTCTTCGACGCCGAGTTGCACGAGATGCATTTGGCTGCCATGACCGGCGCCTCCGAGAGCTCCGTGAAGGTGGGCATCGGCCAGAAGGAACCCGCGAGCGCCTAACCGCCGTCGCCTCCGCTTCCTCCGCGGCCAATCCTCGTCATTCCGGCGAAGGCCGGAATCCACCGCCGGAGAGCACCGACTTGCGCCTTCCTCTGACGTACGGGGAACCGCTGCGCTTCGACGATTTCATGGAATTGGCGCTCTATGGCGAGCCCGGCGGTTTCTACTCGTCCGGGCGGGGTGCCGGGCGGCGCGGTGGGGACTTCCTGACCAGCGTGGAAGTCGGGCCACTCTTCGGACACTTGGTGGCGCGCCTGGCCGACCGGTGCTGGGAGGCGTTGGGCCGGCCAACTGACTTCACCCTCCTCGACGCCGGTGCCGGCCGCGGCACGCTCGCTCGAAGCGTCCTGGCCGCCCGCCCGGTGTGCGGGGTGGCGCTGCGCTACATCCTGGTCGAGCGCTCGAACTCGCTACGTACGGCGCACGACGAGTTGCTGGCGCGTCCCCCTGGGCCGTGCGTGTCCGTGGGGTCGCGTCCCGACCTTCCTGGGGCACCGATCACCGGCCTGCTGCTGGCCAACGAACTGCTGGACAACCTGCCGTGCCGTCTCTTGGAACGCACCGCGGGCGGTTGGGCGGAGGTGTACGTGCAGGCGGAAGGAACCGATGGCGCCGGCAATCTCGTCGAGACCCTGCGGCCGCTCCCCGCCGCCGTTCAGGCCACAGCGAGCGCACTCGCTCCCGACGCTCCGGTGGGCGGGCGTATCCCGCTGGCGTCGGCAGCGGTCGACTGGGTTCGTCGGGCTCTCGGTCTGGTGCGCCGTGGCAGTCTCGTCCTCGTCGACTACACCGATACGAGCACGTCCCTCGCGGCTCGATCGTGCTCGGAATGGGTCCGCACCTATCGTTCCGGCATCCGGGGTCATGAACCGCTTCGGCACGCCGGCAGTGCGGACATCACGGTGGAGGTGCCGCTGGACCAGATCCTCGGCGCACACTCCGGCGCTGTCGTCTGCGACCAGGCGTCCTTCCTTGCGTCGCTCGGTATCGACGACTTGGTGGCCGAGGGCCGCGCTGTCTGGCGCGAGCGGGCGGCGATCGGCGACCTGGCGGCCCTCGAGGCCCGCAGCCGGGTGCACGAAGCAGAGGCTCTTTGCGACCCGAGGGGGCTGGGGGCTTTCACCGTCGCCGCGTGGACTCGCTGAGGGGCCGCCGCGCACCCGTGCGGCCCGGTCCGCCGGCTCGACTAGCGCGGCTGCGTGGCCCCGCGGATCAGGCGGCCGGGGCGCTCGCCGGTGAACTCGCCGTCGGCGGCCACCTCGACGCCCGACACGAACGTGTGCCGGTACCCCACCGAGCGCTGCTCGAGCCGCTTGCCCCCGGCGGGCAGGTCGCGCACCACTCTCGGGCGGGTCAGGCCGAGGGCGTCGTAGTCGACCACGTTGATGTCGGCCTTGTGGCCGGGCGCCAGCAGTCCCCGGTCGACGAGTCCGTAGGCGAGCGCGGTGCGGCGGGTCTGCTTGTTGACGAGGAACTCCAGCGGGAACCGCCTACCTCGGGTGCGGTCGCGGCTCCAGTGCGTGAGCAGGAACGTGGGGTAGGCGGCGTCGCAGATCGTGCCGACGTGCGCGCCGGCGTCACCGATCCCGCAGATCGTGTGCTCGTCGGCCAGCATCTCGGCGACGTCGTCGAGGCTGCCACCGCTGTAGTTCTCGAACGTGTACAGCAGCAGCGTCTCGCCGTCAGCTTCGGCCAGCAGGTCGAGGGCCAGTTCCCAGCGGCTGATGCCGGCCGCCTGGGCGCGGGACGCCACCGACGTGTCGGGGTGCGGCTCGTAGTCCAAGCCGTCACCGAATTCGTAGGTGCGCCCGAGCGCGTAGTCGATCCAGCGGCTATAGCCGTCGTCGGGCCGGTCTTCGATCAGCGTCTGCCGCAGCGCCGCGTCGTTGCGCAGCAAGGCCGCCCGCTTGGCGACCGGAAGGTGCGCCACGCGGCGGTAGGCGGGGTGGTTGCCGAACGGGTTGACCGTTGCGTCCAGACCGAGCAGCACGCCGATGGGTCGGCAGCCCACCTGCCCATTGGCGGCGACACCGTCCGCATTGGCGGCGTGGATGTTCGCCAGCGTCTCGCGCCAGCGCTCCGGCCAGGCGTCCATCTGGACGATCAGCGCCGATAGGGGCCGTCCGGCCAGTTCAGCAGCGGCCCGCATGAGTTCGAACTCGCCGGCTCCGAAGTCGGAGTTGACCTGCAGCACCCCGGCACCGGCGGCGCGCATCCCCCGCGCCAGCGCCGCCAGCTCGGGATCCCCGGCCGACAGCGACGGTGTGAGCCGGCCGTCGGCCGCCCGGTGCTTGGGGGTCCGAGATGTGGTGACCCCGAGCGCCCCGGCTCGCAGCGCCTCCGCCGTGAGCGCTTCGAGCCGGTCCAACTCGGCGCCGACGGGCACTTCGGCGTGGTCGGCGCCACGCTCACCCATCACGTAGAACCGCAGCGCGCCGTGCGCCAACTGCGCGGCGATGTCCATCACCCGGGGCGTGGCCTCCAGCGCATCGAGGTACTCGGGGAAGGACTCCCAGGTGAAGTCGATGCCCTCGGCCAGCACCGAGCCCGGGATGTCCTCGACGCCCTCCATGAGGTTGATGAGGTAGTCCTCGGTGCCGGCGGTCACCGGGGCGAACCCCACGCCACAGTTGCCGAAGACCGCCGTCGTGACGCCGTGCCACGACGACGGGGTCATGTTGGGATCCCAGGTGGCCTGCCCGTCGTAGTGGGTGTGGATGTCGACCCAGCCGGGGAGAACCAGGTGCCCTGCGGCGTCGACCACACGCCGGGCGGCCGAGGGGCGGTCGCCGTTGCCGCTGCCGACGGGACGGACAGCGGTGATCGCGCCCCCGTCGACGGCCACGTCGCCGACGAACGCCGGTACGCCGCTGCCGTCGACAACGGTGCCGTTGCGAATCAGCAAATCATGCACCTGGCCAGACTACAGAAGCCCGGCCGATCCAGCCCCGGGCCCTCGCCGCGGGCCGCCGGGTAGGATCGGCAACTGCCTGACTGCCGGGTTAGGGACGCGGCCGGGGCCCGGATCGCCCCGCTGCGGTGCGAAGCGAGGTGAGACCATGGCCGAAGCGACCATCGCCGACTTCTACGTCGAGGAGCGGACCTTCCCGCCGCCGGAGGGGTTTGCCGAGGCCGCCGCAGCGCGGTCGTTCTACGACGAAGCCGCCGCCGACTTCGAGGCGTTCTGGGCGCGCCAGGCCCGCGAACTTCTGAGCTGGTCCGACGACTTTCACACGACGCTGGAATGGGAGCTGCCCTACGCCAAGTGGTTCGTGGGCGGCAGGTTGAACATGGCCTACAACTGCCTGGATCGACACGTCGAGGCCGGTCGGGGCGGCAGGGTGGCCTTCTACTGGGAGGGCGAGCCGGGCGACACCCGCACCATCACGTACGCGGAACTCCTCGATGACGTGCTGCGCTTCGCCGCCGTGCTGCGCTCTCTGGGGTTGCGGGCGGGCGACCGGGTTGCCATCTACATGCCCATGATCCTCGAACTGCCCGTGGCCATGCTGGCGTGTGCCCGCATCGGTGTGGCGCACTCGGTGATCTTCGGAGGCTTCTCACCGGACGCCATCGTGGACCGCTGCGAGGACGCCGAGGCCCGCATGGTCATCTGTGCCGACGGCGGCTACCGCCGAGGCGCCGCCGCTCCGCTGAAGGTGAACGTGGACGAGGCCCTGGCCCGCGGTGCACCCTCGGTGGAGAAGGTCGTGGTCGTCAACCGCTGCAACCTCGACGTGGACATGCGGCCGGGGCGCGACCTCTGGTGGCACGAGCTCATGGCCGACGCCGACCCGGCCGGCGCCGACCCGCCCGGCGGGCCGGAGGCCTTCGACAGCGAGCACCTGCTGTACCTGCTGTACACGTCGGGCACCACCGCCAAGCCCAAGGGCATCATGCACACCACCGGGGGTTACCTCACCCAGGTGGCGTTCACGCACCGCCATGTGTTCGACCTGCGCCCCGACACCGACGTGTACTGGTGCGCCGCCGACATCGGCTGGGTGACCGGACACAGCTACATCGTCTACGGACCGCTCGCCAACGGCGCCACCTCGGTCATCTACGAGGGCACGCCCGACACCCCGCTCCCGGAGCACCGCGGCGGCGACAGGGCCGGCTGGCCGAAGGACCGCCTCTGGGACATCGTGGCCCGCTACGGCGTCACGCAGCTGTACACCGCGCCGACGGCCATCCGCACGTTCATGCGCTGGGGAGCCGAGGAGCCGGACCGCCACGACCTGTCCTCGCTGCGGGTGCTGGGCACCGTCGGCGAGCCCATCAACCCCGAGGCGTGGATGTGGTACCACACCCACATCGGCGGCGCGCGCTGTCCGATCGTGGACACCTGGTGGCAGACCGAGACCGGCGGGCACATGATCAGCCCGCTCCCCGGCGTCACCGTCACAAAGCCCGGCTCGGCCACGCATCCGCTCCCGGGCATCTTCGCCGAGTTGGTGGACGACAGCGGCAACCCGGTGGAGCGGGGCGGCGGCTACCTGACGATCACACGGCCGTGGCCGTCGATGCTGCGGGGAATCTGGGGCGATCCCGAGCGCTACTGGGAGACCTACTGGTCGCGTTTCGAAGGCCGCTACTTCGCCGGCGACGGTGCCAAGCTCGACGAGGACGGCTACCTGTGGCTGCTCGGTCGCGTGGACGACGTGATGAACGTGTCGGGCCACCGCATCAGCACGACGGAGGTGGAGTCGGCACTCGTGGACCATCCCGCGGTGGCCGAGGCTGCCGTGGTCGGCGCCAGCGACGCCGTCACCGGTCAGGCCATCGTGGGCTACGTCATCCTGCGGGGCAGCGCGCGGGCCAGCGACGAGCTGCGTGAGGAAGTGCGCCGGCACGTCGCCACCAAGCTGGGGCCCATCGCCCGGCCCAGGGCGGTGGTCCTCGTGCCTGATCTGCCCAAGACCCGCAGCGGCAAGATCATGCGCCGGCTGCTGCGCGACGTGGTGGAGGGGCGCAACCTGGGTGACACCACCACGCTGGCGGACGCCTCGGTGGTGGAGGAGATCCGCCGCCGCGCATCGGTGACGCCCGCTGAGGATTGAGCGGCTTGCGGCTGCCGGTGCCCGGATTATTCCGGAGGGACGGCGGGTCCGTCGACCGCATGAGCCCCGGCCTCGATCCCATGGGTGACCCCCCGGCGCTGCCGGCGCACTGGACATGGCGAGCCGGCCCGGGCGTCCCGGGAGCGGTCGCCATCGTGGACATCGACGGCGTGCTGGCCGACGCCTCGCACCGTCAGTGGCATCTCGACGGCCCGGTTCGTGACTGGGGTGGGTTCTTCGCCGCCGCCACGGGCGACGCCCTGCTGGCGCACCACGCCGAGTTGGTCCGGTGTCTCGACGAGCAACTGCAGGTCGTGCTGCTCACGGCTCGCCCGTTCCGCCTCCGAGGGCTCACTCTGGACTGGATCGAACGCCACGAGTTGCGGTGGGATCTGCTGGCCCTGCGCGGCCCGACCCAGGACATGACGCATTCCGTGCGTTTCAAGCGTGACGCGCTGGCGTTGCTGCGCTCGTTCGGTTTCTCCCCGTCGTTCGCCCTCGAGGACGACCCTCGTATCGTGGAGATGTACGCGGCCGAGGCTCTGCCGTGCCTCTACGTCCACTCCGGGTACTACGGCTGAAGCGGGCGGAGGCGGGATGTCCGACGCACCGAAGCCGAGCCCGGACGGCCCGAACCCGGACACTGAGGAGGCGATGTGAAGAACAACTTCAAGACCTTCGTCCTGCTGGCGCTGCTCGGGGGCCTGTGCATCGGCATCGGGGGGATCTTCGGTACGGGCGGCCTCATCATCGGGGCGGTCCTGGGCTTCGGGATCGTCGGATTCTCCTACTGGTTCTCCGACAGGCTGGCGATCGCCTCGGCCCGGGCCCGGCTCGTCGAGCGCCACGAGTTCCCCGAATACCACGCTGTGGTCGAGGACCTGGCGGCGCGCGCCAAGCTGCCCAAGCCCCGCCTGTACGTCACGCCCAACCCGCAGCCCAACGCCTTCGCCACCGGGCGCAACCCCGCGCACGCGGCGGTGGCGATCACGGCGGGTCTCATCGAGCACCTCACCTGGCCCGAGATCAAGGGCGTGCTGGCGCACGAGATGATGCACATCCGCAACCGCGACATCCTCATCGGCTCGGTGGCGGCCGCCGTTGCCATGGCCATCACACTCGTGGCCCGGATCGCCTTCTTCGCCGCCCTGTTCACCGGCGGCACCGGCGGCAGGGATCGAGGCGGTGGCCACCCGTTGGTGTTCCTGGCAACCATGATCCTTGCCCCCATCGCGGCGGCGCTGGTGCAGTCGGCCATCAGCCGCACCCGCGAGTTCAAGGCGGACCGCACCGCCGCGCAGTTGCTGGGCGACGGTGAAGCCTTGGCGCGGGCCCTCGAGAAGCTGGACCGCGCCGGGCGGCGCATTCCCACGCCGGTGGCCCGCGAGCAGGCCTCGCACTACATCGTCAACCCGCTTGCCGGCCAGCGCGTGGAATTCGCCGGCCTGTTCTCCACGCACCCCGCCACCGAGGAGCGGGTACGCCGCCTCCGCTCCGGCGAGTGGCGCCAGCGCTACCTCACCTGAGCGTCCTCAGCGGGTCACGCCATGGGCCTGCTAGCCCGCTTCGAAGCCGCCGTCCACGAAGACGGTCTGGCCGGTCATGTAGTCGCTCGCCGCCGAGGCGAGGTAGATCGCCGGGCCGACGAGGTCCTCCGTCGTCCCGAGCCGCCCCATCGGGATGCGGCTGCGCACCCATGGCCCGATCTTTGGATTCTCGAAGATCCCCTGGGAGATGGTCATGGGAGTCTCGTGGTAGCCCGGCGCGATGGCGTTCACGCAGATCGCCTCCCGAGCCCATTCGACGCCCAGAGCCCGCGTGAGCGCCACCACACCCAGCTTGGAGGCGCCGTATGGTGCGATCTCAGGGATGCCGATCGCCCCCGCCAGGCTGGCGATGTTGATGATCTTGCCCCTGCCGTGGCTCTCGGCGTCCCGACCACCCTCGATCCAAAGGCGCGCCACCTCCCTCGACAGGAAGAAGACGGCCTTCAGATTGGGGTTCATGACGGCGTCCCAATCCTCTTCGGTGAATTCGAGGGCTGGCTTGCGACGGTTCAGGCCGGCGACGTTGACGAGGATGTCGATTCCCCCCATCTGCTCGGCAACAGCGGTCGCCAGAGCCGCGGGCCGGCCGGGCTCGGTCAGGTCGAAGTCGCCGAACGTCTCGACGTCTTCACAGCCTGCCGCCTCCGCCGCTGCGGCGTTGTCGTCGAGGCGCTCCTGCGAGCGACCGGTGAGCGCCAGGCGGGCGCCGGCCAACCCCAGGCCGATCCCCAGCGCCTTACCGATGCCGCCGGAACCCCCGGTGACAAGCGCCACCCGGCCATCCAGCCGGAACATGTCGGCACCCGTTGATGTCATGGTTCTCCTCTTTCCTTTCCGGTCCTACCGCCTCGGGCGGGATCGAGCGATTCGGGATCCGGCAGGGTGCGGATCCCCGACGTCTCGCCACCATCCGCTGTCAGTACAGCACCGTTCACGGATAGCTCGCCTCCGGCGAGAGTTGCCACGCTACGGCGACCCGGCCGGACGAACTACCTGGGGGACCGAGCAGCGACCGGTGTGTCAATCGGCGAGAACGCCCTCGCCGCGCGCATGACGCGTCTTGGAGCCCGGGGTACCCTTTGCATGGCCCAGCGAGTCTCGGCGGCTCGCCGCGCGCCGACTTGCAATATGTACGGTCCGCCGAACCTGATGCTCCCGGGAGTTCGTGTGCGACGGGGACTAGCCCTGGAGAGGAGATCGGTTTGCCCGCTGCAGACTTCGACGACGCTGTCGCATCCTTGGACAGCGCTCGCCGGTCACTGGTCCTCCTCGGAGCGCTCCTGTACCCCCTCTCCGACGAGCGCGCGGCATTGGACGGCAATGACGCCGAGGGTTATCTCAACGCCATCACCGCACGCATGCAGGGGGTGTCCGGGCAGTCGCGGGCGGTTCTGGAGAACTCCCTGAAGACGCTCCCCACCGGTGGTGGCGACAAGAGACCCCGACGCGGCCGCCGTCGAGGCCCCCAACCGCTCCCTGATTTCCCTGACGGCACCAAGACCGACGTGGAGCGGATCTTGGCGGAGTGCGAGGTGCCCGACGCCCTTCGGTGGGTGCATCAGTGGGCGGGCCAGGGTCGCGACCCTGGCGTTCCGCTGGAGGAACTCGTTCCGTTCGCGGCTCGAATTTCGGCAGCCGCCGTGCGCGTGGCCGCGCTGGCGGCCGACCGCATCGATCCCTCCACGGGGCGGTCGGGCGAGGTCACGCCGAGCGGCGGAAACAACGGCGATGAGAGGGCCGTGACGGTGGCGAGCGGGACCGCCCGCACCGCCCGGCGAATCGCGTATGTGATCGACGAGTGGGACATGCTCGCCGAGAGCCCGACGGCGATGATCGGTTGCCCACCACCGCCGGGAACGGCTGCCGGTCCCGGCGGCCCGGTGTCGGTAGGGCCGAACGACGGCCGTCGGTCTCTGGGCGTGGCGGCAGCCCTCGGTCCCGGCAGGGGGTCCACAGCCGCTACGGCGCCGCTCTCGGCGTTGCGCCGGAGCCGGACAGCAGCGGTCTGGTCCAGCGGCGGCGCTGTGCAACGGGATTGAGCGGGCCGGGGAGGATTCGAACGAGGCATGGGCGGATACGGCGAGTTCGGCGGTGCGGGCGGTCTGCGCCGGCTGGTGCTGCGTGGTCGCCACGAGGCGGCCGGCGCCCGCTTCGCGCCCTTCGCCGGGTGGGAGATGCCGCTGCGGTACCAGGGAATCGTTCGCGAGCACGAATTCGTGCGTGAGCGAGTGGGCCTCTTCGACGTGTCGCACCTGGGGCGGGTCTGGGTGCAGGGGCCGCGGGCGGCGTCACTGCTGCGCTCGGTGACGACCTTCGATGTGACCACGCTGGCTGTCGGCAAGGCGCACTACTCGCTCTACTGCAACGAGGCCGGCGGCATCGACGACGACGTCTTCATCTACCACCTGCCCGGCGAGCGCTGGCTGATCGTCCACAACGCGGCCAACGCCGAGGCGGACTTCGAGCGCCTGCGCTCCGTCGCCAAGGACGCTACCGAGGCCACCGAGGACACGGTGATGCTCGCCGTCCAGGGGCCCGAGGCGATCAGCCTGCTCAGCGGCGTTCTCGGCGGAAGCCTCGGTGCGCTGGCGCCGCGGGATTGTCTGGAGTTGGACTGGGGCGGTGCGCCCGTGCTCTTCGCCCGGACCGGCTACACGGGCGAGGACGGCGGCGAGTGCATCGTCGGCGCCGACCGCGCCGAGGCGCTGTGGGACGCTCTGCTCAGCGGCGGCGCCACTCCTGTTGGCCTCGGCGCACGCGACACGCTGCGGCTCGAGGCGGCGCTGCCGCTGCACGGCAACGACATCGACGGCACCACACACCCCTACGAGGCCGGGCTCGGATTCGCCGTGAGCCTCGACGACGGGGCGCCTTTTGTAGGACGCCAGGCGCTTGTCGAGGCGAAGGCTCGGGCCCGCACGCGGCGGCTGTGCCATCTGGTGGCTCGCGAGCGCGGCGTGCCGAGAGCGGGCCACGCGGTGAGCGTGCCCGGCGGTGGCGAGGCGGTTGCGCGGCTCACCAGCGGGTCGTTCAGCCCGACCTTGCGCCTCGGCATCGGCATGGCTTACCTTCCCGTCGAGCTTGCGAGCCCCGGCGTCGCGCTCGAAGTCGATGTGCGCGGCCGCGCTCTCCCGGTGGAGGTCGTGCGCCGCCCGTTCTACCGGAAAGCGAGGAAATCGTGACGACGGACAGCGGTACCCCCGGCGGCCTTCTCTACACGCCCAGCCACGAGTGGTTGCGCCGCGACGGTGAGAAGCCGGGCGAGGCCACCATCGGCATCACGGATTTCGCCCAGGATCAACTCGGCGACGTGGTCTACCTCGATCTTCCCGCCACCGGGGCCCAGCTGAGCGCAGGTGAGGCCTGCGGCGAGATCGAATCCACCAAGACCGTCGCCGAGTTCTACGCCCCGGTCAGCGGCGAGGTGATCGCCACCAATACCGAGCTCGAGGACACCCCGGAACTGGTCAACGAGTCGCCTTACGGCGAGGGGTGGCTGATCAGAGTGCGCATCGCCGCCGCCGATGCCGCGCTGGAGGATTTGCTCGACGCTGCCGCGTACCGGGCGCAGCTTCCCGCGAGTTGAGCGTGGTGTCCTCGCCGATCGGTAGCTCGCCCCATCCGTACATCCCGGCCACGCCCGCCGACCGCGCCCGGATGCTCGAGCGGGTCGGTGTCGCCGACATCGACGCACTGTTCGTCGACCTGCCCGCGGCGATGGTGGATCCGGCGATCGACCTTCCTCCCGCCCTCACGGAGCCGGAGCTGATCGCGCTGCTCACCGAACGCGCCACTATGAACGTCGCCCCCTCGCGGCCGAACTTCCTCGGTGCCGGCGCCTACCGGCACGCCATCCCGGCCGTCACCGCCCACTTGAGCGGCCGCTCCGAATTCGTCACCGCCTACACGCCGTACCAGCCGGAGATCAGCCAGGGGACGCTGCAGTCGGCGTTCGAGTACCAGTCGGTGGTGTGCGAACTCACCGGGATGGACGTGTCGAACACCGGCCTCTACGACGTGGCCAGCGCCACTGCCGAGGCGTGCCTCCTCGCCGCCCGCGCCACGAAGCGCAAAGCGGTCGCACTGCTCGAACCGGTCCATCCCGGAACCGCCGACGTTGTGCGCACCTACGCCCGCGGCGCGGGGCTTCGTGTCGACATGCTGCGGTCCGGGGATGCGGCGACGCCCGAACACGCCTGCCTCGTCGTCCAGCAGCCGGACTTCCTCGGCGCCATCGTGGATCTCGAACCTCTCGCGGAGGCACTGCACGCCGACGGCGTACTCCTGGTGGCAGTGGCCGATCCGTTCGCTCTGGGGCTGCTCCGGGCGCCGGGCGCCGCGGGCGCCGACATCGTCACCGGCGAGGGGCGCGATCTGGCGGGGCCGCCGCAGTTCGGTGGGCCGTCGCTCGGGCTGTTCGCGGCGCGGGCGGCGTTCCTGCGGCAGATGCCCGGCCGCATCGTCGGGCGCACGCGGGAACTGCATGCCCCGCCGGACGGCGACGGCGAACCGCGCACCGGCTACGTGCTCACCCTCCAGGCGCGCGAGCAGTTCATCCGGCGCGAGCGGGCGACCTCGAACGTCTCGACGGCGCAGGCGCTGATCGCGCTGGCTTTCACCGTCACCGTGCAGGCGCTGGGTCCTCGAGGGCTGCGCGAGGCCGCCGAGTTGAGCTACCAGCGCGCCCACGATGCCGCGAGGCGCATCGCCGCGCTGGATGGCTACGAGACGCCGGAGCGCGGGCCGTGGTTCTCGGAGTTTCTCGTTCGCGGCCCGCTGCCTGCCGCCGCGCTCGCCGCCGAGCTGGCGGCGCGGGGCATCGGTCCCGGACTCGACGTGTCAGGGAGACCGGAGCCTGAAGCGTCCGAGGCCCTGCTCTTCTCGGTGACCGAGGCCACACCCGATACGCACGTGGACGCGCTGATCGAGGCTCTGGCGGAGATCGGGGGCGAGGCGTGAGCGCGCCTCGGCCAGGCGGGGGGGATGTCGGGGCGCGCCTGAGCTTCGACCGGGGAGTTCCCGGACGGCGGGCGGTCGACGTCCCACGCTGGCGCGGCGAGGTCACGCCGCTGCCGGATGCCGGTCTGCTGCGCGACTCGGTGCGGCTGCCGGAGCTGAGCCAGGGCGAATTGGTGCGCTACTACACCGAGCTCTCGGCGCGGAACTACGGCATCGACTCCGGCACGTACCCGCTGGGCTCCTGCACGATGAAGTACAACCCGAAGGTCGACGACCTCGTGGCGTCGCTGCCCGGATTGGCGGAAGCGCATCCCCAGGCCCCGCCCACCGACGTCCAGGGCACCTTGCGCACGCTGGCGGAGCTGAGTGACGGTCTGGGCGAGATCACCGGTCTGGGTGCCGTCAGCCTCGCTCCCGCCGCCGGAGCGCAGGGTGAGTTGGCCGGCGTGCTCATGATCACGCGCGCCCTCGAGGATCGCGGGGAGCTGGCGCAGCGGCGACGCATCCTCGTTCCGGACTCGGCGCACGGCACGAACCCGGCGACCGCCGCCATGGCCGGCTTCACGGTCACCCAGATCCCGACGGCGGCCGACGGTTCACTGGACCGCGCCACCATCGAGCGCGAGCTGGACGGATCGGTGGCGGCGGTCATGGTCACCGTGCCGAACACGCTCGGCCTGTGGGAGCGCGGTATCGAGGAGGTGGCCGTCCTGATCCACGACGCCGGCGCTTATCTGTACGGAGACGGGGCCAACCTCAACGCCATCATGGGGCGCGTGCGCTACGGCGATCTGGGATTCGACGTGGTGCATCTGAACCTGCACAAGAGCTTCAGCACGCCGCACGGCGGTGGCGGCCCGGGCGCGGGACCGGTCTGCTGCAGCGAGGAGCTGGCCCGCTACCTCCCGACGCCGGTGGTTGAGGAGTGTGATGACGGAGTCGTGCGCCTCGTCGAACCGGAGCGCAGCATCGGGCGTCTCCAGCAGTTCGGTGGCAACGCCGGCGTCCTGATCCGTGCCTACGCGTACATGCGCGCCCTCGGCCTCGACGGCCTGCGAGCCGTCTCGGGTCAGGCCGTGCTCAACGCCAACTACCTGCGCGTACTGCTGGGCGACCACTACGACCTGCCCTACGACCGTCCCGTGCTGCACGAGGTGGTCTTTTCGGGCTCGCGCCAGCGCCGCGAGCACGGTGTGCGCACGTACGACATCGCCAAGCGCCTCATCGATCACGGCTTCCACCCGCCCACCGTCTACTTCCCGCTGATCGTCGAGGAAGCGCTGATGATCGAGCCGACCGAGACGGAGCCTCCCGAGGCGATCGAAGCTCTGGCCGCGGCGATGATCGCGATCGCCGCCGAGGCCGAACACGATCCGGAGACGCTGCACGGCGCCCCCTGGACTGCACCCATCGGACGGCTTGACGAGGCGACGGCGGCGCGCCGCCCGGTGCTCCGCTGGCAGCCCGACGCCACCGACGGCTCGTAGGAGTCGCACTCCGCCGGCGGGGCTGACTCCCATGGCGGCGCACAGACGAGGGGGAACCCGCGACGGCGCGCCACCCCGTAGCGTCGGCAGCCGGAAAGTTGGTGGGCCGGGGAGGATTCGAACCTCCGAAGGCGTCGCCGGCAGGTTTACAGCCTGCTCCCTTTGTCCGCTCGGGCACCGACCCTTGGGGGCGACACGATACTCCCGAGCAGTCTGGGGCACTCCCCGACGGCGACAGCGCCCGGCATGGTTGGTACTCTCGCCGCATGGGTGCAGCCACTCTGGACATGTCCACCGAGGTTCGGACCCGTCTGATCCGGGTGGCGCTGGGGGACGAGCCGGCCGACGTCGTGCTCACCGGGGCGCGCGTGGTGAACGTCTTCACCGGCGAGATCGTCGCGGCCGACGTCGTGATGGCGGCCGGGCGCATCGCCGCGGTGGGTGACAGTCGCCAGCAGTTGGTCGGCCCCGATACCGAGATCATCGAGGCCGGTGGACGGTTCGTGGCGCCGGGGCTGATCGATCCCCACATGCATCTCGAGAGTTCCAACGTCACGGTCACCGAACTGGCCCGCGCCATCGTGCCCCGGGGGGTCCTGTCGATCTGTGCGGATCCCCACGAGATTGCCAACGTGCTGGGAACGGCCGGCGTCGACCTCCTCGTCGCCGAGGCCGCCGACCTGCCGCTGAACTTCTTCCTGCGGGTTCCCGCCCGTGTTCCTGCCATGCCGGACCACCTCGAGACGTCGGGCCACGCCATGGACGTCGCCGCGACACTGGCGATGTTGGACCGCCCCGAGGCGGTATGCCTCGGCGGCGACATCAACCCTGCGCTGCTGCTGGGCGCCGACCGGGAGCAGTTGCGCAAGATTGAGGCGACCATCGAGCGCCACATGACCGTCGGCGGGCAACTCCCCGGCTTCACCGGAGCGGTGCTGGACGCCTCGATCGTCGCCGGCGTGGAGGACACGCACGTGGCGGAGTCCCCCGCCGAGGTGGTCGAGCAACTCCGCCGGGGTGTGCGGGTGCTGCTGACACCGCGCATCGACCGGCTGCCGGCCGAGGAATGGCCGGAGATAGTCGCCACCGTCGAGCGCCTCGGCCTGGACACCCGGCGCCTCGTGCTGTGCACCGACGACGTCCACCCCAACATCCTGATGACCGAAGGTCACCTCGACGGGTGGGTGCGCCTGGCTGTCGAATCCGGGTTCGACCCGGTGACCGCCGTGCAGATGGCAACCCTCAATGTGGCCGAGTTGATGCGGATCGATCGCCATCTCGGCAGCGTGGCGCCGGGCCGCTTTGCCGATCTGCTGGTGCTGGACAGCCTGGAGGAATTCGCCCCTTCCGTGGTGCTGCGCCGTGCCGAGGTGGTTGCCACTGGCGGTTCCCTGGTGCAGAACCCCCTGTCGCCGGAGTACCCGGCCTGGTCCATGGACACGCTCACCGTCGCCCTTCCGGCTCCGGAGGACCTGGCCCTACGCGTCGACGCGCCCGACGGGCCGGTGACGGTCAACGCCGTGGCCTTCGCTGCTCCCAAGACCATGCAACAGGTGCGCCTCACGGTGCGCGACGGGGTGATCCACCCCGACGGAGCCGCCGACATTGCCGGCATCGCCGTGCTGGAACGCCACCACGGCACCGGCAACATCGGCAAGGGGTTCGTCACGGGCCTCGGCATTCGCGGTGGTGCCGTGGCTTCGACCGTGAACCACGACTCCCACAACGTGGTGGTGGTGGGCGATTCGCACCGCTCGATGGCGGTCGCCGCCGGGGCGGTCATCGAGGCGCAGGGCGGGTACGCGGTGGCGGTCGGCGACGAGGTGGCGGCGGTCGTGCCGCTGCCGATTGCGGGTCTGCTGTCGCCCGAGCCGCTGGCGGTCGTCGGCGAGCAACTCGCCGCCGTGGAGCGGGTGCTGATCGAGCAGCTTGGGTGCTCCATCGGCTACCGGCCCATCTACGCCCTGAACTTCCTATGCCTTCCCAACATTCCCGAGGTTGGGTTCACCGACCGGGGAATCATCCTCACCGAGACCATGGAGATCGTCGGACCACTTGTCGTAGCCGGCGTCTGAGGCGTACCGCTCGCCCCGCTGTCAAATGGCCGGCTACAGCAGGCGCTGCATCACCGTGCAGTCCATCCAGCGCCCGAACTTGCGACCCACCTCTCGTTCGGTGCCCACGATCTCGAATCCACATTCGGCGTGCAGAGCCACCGACGACTCGTTCTCCCCGGCGATCCGGGCGATCATGCTGTGGAACCCGTGCTCGGCGGCAAGGGCCACTAGCCGTTTCAGCAGCTCCCGGCCGATGCCGCGCCGCTGGTAGTCGCGCCGCACGAAGACCGAACTCTCGACGCTGGTGTTATAGGCCGGCCGGGGGCGGTAGGGCGAGAGCGAGGCGAATCCCACGATCTCGTCGCCGTCGGTGGCCACGATCACTGAATGGGCGCCGGATCGCTCTGCCAGCCACTCCTGCTGCTCTGCCAGACTGCGCGGGCGGAGGTCGAATACCGTGCGCTCCCGGGTGGCTTCATGGTTGTAGATCTCTCTGATGCCCTCGGCATCGGCACGGTGAGCCAGGCGGATCTCCATCCCCCCGACGCTACCGCTCGCATCCCGACCGTCACCGCTCGGACGGCCGCTTACCGCACCCGTGGTGACGCCGGGCGCAGGTTGGGCGGCGCCCCCGTCCGTGGCATGATGGCCGCTCGGCTCCCTTAGCTCAGTCGGCAGAGCGTTTCCATGGTAAGGAAAAGGTCGAGAGTTCGATTCTCTCAGGGAGCTCCGGGGCATCGACCCGATAATTCAGCGGCGTAGCTCAGTCGGTGAGAGCGCTCGACTCATAATCGAGAGGTCGCCAGTTCGATTCTGGCCGCCGCTACAGCACACCTCGCTTGCGACAGCCGCGACGCGCCCCCGTGGGGATGGGCTACCGGCATGGTTATCCTGATCCTCTCAGAATCGCCACTTCCCGGACCGAACGGCCGAATCCGAGGGCAGTAGCTCAACTGGGAGAGCACCGGTCTCCAAAACCGGCGGTTGGGGGTTCGAGTCCCTCCTGCCCTGCGATGGAAATGAACAGACAATTTCGCCGCATGGCCCGCAAGCAGGGGGCCATCGACGAGGAGGGCGCGCCCGTCGCCGACCGGCGCCGGGCGCCCCCGCGGCGTCGAGAGCGCGCCTCGCCGGCCCAGTTCATGCGTGAGGTTCGCGCCGAGCTGCGCAAGGTCTCCTGGCCGAATCGCTCCGAGGTCGTCAACTACTCCATCGTCACCCTGGTCGTCGTGGTAATCCTCACCGCATTTATCGGTGCGCTGGACTACGGCTTCGGCGAGGCGATCCTGAAGCTCTTCGAACGATGAACGGATCCATGAACGAGCCCACCGCCAACGCCGAGACGAGCCTCGATGCAGCCCCCGAGCGCCCCGCCGAAGCGCCCGCTCTCGAGGCGGCGCTTCCCTCGGGCCCGTTGGTCGACCAGGCCGATCTCGACGCGTCCAGCAACGTGCCGGGCTCCTTCGACGTCCTGAGCGAGGATGACCTTCACAGCGCCGCCGAAGCCGAGGCTGAGGCCGTGGCGGATGACAGTGAACCCGAGCCCGAGCCCGATGAGGACCGTCCGTCACGGCGGCCTGGACGGTGGTACGTCGTCCACACGCAGTCGGGTTACGAGAAGAAGGCCAAGCAGGACCTCGAGGCACGAGTCCGCAGCCTCGACGCCGAAGATCTCATCTACGAGGCACAGATTCCCACCGAGGACGTGGTCGAGTTCAAGGGCGGCAAGAAGGTGGTCGTCCCGAAGAAGGTGTTCCCGGGGTATGTCCTGGTGCGCTGCCGACTCACCGACAAGGCCTTCCAGGTCATCAAGGAGACTCCTTCGATCACGGGCTTCGTCGGTCACGGGCCGAAGCCCACCCCGCTGGGGCGTCGCGACGTCGAGACGTTCCTGGAGTCCAAGACCACCGGCGACGAGGCCATCAAGCGCGGACGGCCGCGGCTGCAATTCGAGTCCGGTGAGACCGTCAGAGTTCGTGAGGGGCCGTTCGCGGAGTTGTCGGGGGAGATCATCGAGATCAACGCCGACCAGTTGAAGGTCAAGGTGCTCGTCAACATCTTCGGTCGCGAGACACCGGTCGAATTGGAATTCTCCCAGGTCGCCAAGCTCTGAGCGGCACCCCGGGGAACCATCAAGAGGAGAGCCGATCATGGCCAAGAAAGTAAAAGCAGTCGTCAAGATCAACATCGAGGCCACCAAGGCCACCCCGGCGCCACCCGTCGGTACCGCGCTCGGCCCCCACGGCATCGCCATCATGGACTTCTGCCGCCAGTACAACGACCGCACCTCGGATCGGGCCGGCCAGGTCGTGCCCGCCGAGATAATCATCTACGAGGACCGCACATTCAGCTTTGTGCTCAAGACGCCTCCGACCTCGTTCCTG
Source organism: Acidimicrobiales bacterium (assembly GCA_963668565.2). Taxonomy (GTDB): domain Bacteria; phylum Actinomycetota; class Acidimicrobiia; order Acidimicrobiales; family CATQHL01; genus VXNF01. The sequence continues at coordinate 777,719 of CAXXMX010000010.1, read as the reverse complement.
ATCCGCGAGGCGGCGGGTGTTGAAAAGGGCGCGAGCGAGGTGGGTCACGAGTTCGTCGGCTCGATCACCGACTCGCAGGTGGGGGCAATCGCAGAGGTGAAGATGCCCGATCTGAACACGGACGATGTCGCGATGGCCAAGCGCCAGATCGCCGGGACGGCCCGCAGCATGGGCGTCCAAGTGGTCCGGGGCTAACTCCGTTGGGACGCCGCACGGCGCGCCACACCCGGCCATGCACGGTTGCTGAGCCAGAACTCGGGCACCGGAGATCACGGCAACGCCCCGGCGAGGGGCTGGGAGCAAATCCCGGAGGAGAAGGATGAACAACGGAAAGCGCTACAGCGACGCCGCTCGTCGCTACGACCGGCAGCGTCTGCACGATGCCACCGAGGGGCTCGGCGTGGTGAAGGGACTGCCCACGGCTCGGTTCGACGAGACCGTCGACATGGCCATTTGCCTCGGGGTCGACCCCCGCCGGGCGGATCAGATGCTTCGCGGCACCGTCTCGCTGCCGTCCGGCACCGGCAAGGAGGTCCGCGTCGCCGTCTTCGCGGGTGGTGAGGCGGCGATCGCCGCCCGCAACGCGGGGGCTGACCACGTCGGCGACACCGACCTCGTCGAGGCGATCAGCGGCGGCATGATGGACTTCGACGTGGCCATCGCGACGCCGGACATGATGCCGATCGTGGGGCGTCTCGGGCGCACTCTGGGCCCACGGGGATTGATGCCCAACCCCAAGAGCGGCACGGTCACCGCCGATGTCGCCAAAGCGGTCGCCGAATTCAAGGGTGGTCGGGTGGGCTACCGCAGCGACCGCCAGGGCAACGTCCACGTTCCCATCGGCAAGGTGAGCTTCAGCACCGAGGCACTGATGGAGAATCTGCGCTCGGTGATGGAGGAACTGAACCGCGTGCGACCCGCAGCCTCCAAGGGGCGCTACGTCCAGAAGGTGACGATCAGTTCGTCGATGGGGCCACCGATCAAGATCGATCCGGCGAGCCTCTGAGGCTCGGAGAGGCCGACCGGCTGCACGGAGAGCACGTCCGGCCGCGGATATCGATCCGGCCGCCGGTGGTGGATGTCGCAAGGCGTCCCGCTAGCCTCTGGACCCGGACAACCGATCGTTCGCTGAAGATCTCCGGTGCTCTTCGGAGCTGAAAGGGTTACCGCAGCCCCTCGCTGCGGCCCGCCTGATGAGGTGACGCCCCCAACTCCCTTGGGCGCCGCGTGATCTTCTGCGGCGCCGTTCGTGGTTCTGGCGAGTCCTCCGACATCGCACCGGTCGTAGGTGTGGCGAGGCTCTCGAGCAGTACGCATTGAGCACCGCGCCGCTGAACATCGCTCAAATCCCCCAGACCTAACGCCGAACCGAGCCCGGAGCCTGACGTGACCCAGCCATCGAGCGCACAATCTCGAACGCCCCGGCCCGAGAAGGTGGCCGTCGTCGCCGAGATCCGTGAGCGGCTGGTTGCTTCCCAGGGAGCCCTGCTGACCGAGTACCGCGGTCTTGACACCGTGGCGATGGCCGCGCTGCGCGACGTGCTCGCGCCGCTCGGAGGCAGCTACAAGGTCTACAAGAACACTCTGTTCCGGCTGGCAGTACGCGAGCTGGGGATCGACTGCGAGCACCTGCTCGTGGGGCCCACCGCTGTGGCGTTCGTGGAACCTCATGCCGACGGGCGGCCCGGGGACGCGGCGGCGGTGGCGAAGGCGCTGTTCGAGTTCATGCGCACCGACCGCCGGCTCGTGATCAAGGGTGGGCTGCTGGGTACCGACCCCGTGGGCCCCGAGGCGGTCGAGCAACTGTCCAAGCTGCCGCCGGCGGAGCAGTTGCACGCTCAGCTGGCGGGAGCGCTGGCGAGTCCCCTGCGGCAGTTCTGCGGCCTCTTGGCCGCGCCGCTGCAGGAATTCGCCGGATTGGCCGCGGCGCCCGCTCGCACCTTCGCCGGCTTGATCCAAGCGCTGATCGACGAGCGTTCGGAGAACTGACCGCGCTCGAGCACTTCGACGCTCTTGCCGCGCAACCGCCGGCGGCGGCGCAATCGCACCGAACCAATGACAAGGAGAATCCACCATGTCCAAGATCGAAGAGGTCCTCGACACCATCAGCGCCATGACGGTGCTGGAGTTGAGCCAGCTCCTGAAGGAGTTCGAGGAGCGTTTCGGCGTCACCGCCGCCGCCCCCATGGCCATGGCCATGGCCATGCCAGCAGCCGGCGCGGACCCTGCAGCCGAGGAGGAAGAGGAGCAGACCGCCTTCGACGTGCTTCTTGCCGAGATCGGCGACAAGAAGATCCAGGTCATCAAGGAGGTGCGCGCGCTCACCAGCCTCGGGCTGAAGGAAGCCAAGGAACTGGTCGACACAGCACCGCAGCCGGTCCTGCAGGGCGTGCCCCGCGATGAGGCCGACAAGGCCGCCGCAGCACTCGAGGCTGCCGGCGCCATCGTCAAAATCTCCTAACCCACGGCGGATCTTCGCCGATCCGACGGCGAGAGAGGTTGGCGACGCCGCCGCCAGCCAATATAGTTGATGAGCCGTGCTGCCACTTTCCGCGTAGTCATCCCCGCTTTCCGCTCTCTGGAACCCGGGTTCTAAACCTCGTGGCACTGTCGCGCGTCTTCAAGTCGGTCATGTGCTTCGGTCATGTGCTTCCCCAGGAGTGAGATGTGGCATCTCCATCTGTCGCTCGCCAGCGATACTCGTTCGGCAATCTTGAGGAGGTCCTCGAGCTTCCCGATCTGATTGCGATCCAGCGTGATTCCTTCGATTGGTTCCTGAAGAAGGGCCTCTCGGAGGTCTTCACTGACATCAGTCCAATTAAGGACTACTCCGAGAACCTGCTCCTGGAGTTCGAATTCGATCCTTCCGACGAATTCCTCCTGATGGAGCCCAAGTTCTCCGTGGAGGAGTGCAGGGAAAAGGACATGACCTACGGCGCCCCCGTCTTCGTGCGGGCGCGCTTCCTAAACCGCCATACCGGCGAGATCAAGGAGCAGGTGGTCTTCATGGGGGACTTCCCCAAGATGACCACCAAGGGCACGTTCATCATCAACGGCACCGAGCGCGTCGTGGTTTCGCAGCTCGTGCGCTCCCCGGGGGTCATCTTCCAGCCCGGCGAGCGCTACCGGCTGCGGAACATGTCCAAGCACCAACTCGTGACGGGGACGATCCACCCCTACCGCGGGGAGTGGATCGAGTTCGACGTCGAGCACCGGCCCGGCAAGGACGTCAGCGCCGGCGTGCGGGTGGCCCGCAAGCGGCGCCTCAGCCTCTTCACGTTCCTGCGGGCGCTCGGGTTCGGCGACGAGGAGACCTACCCCGGCTTCTTCAGCCGCTTCGTGGCCCACTTCGACTTCCTCGCACCGCAGTGGGAGAACGAGCAGGGCAACGAGATGTCGCGGGACGAGGCCCTGATCGAGATCTACAAGCGGGTGCGACCAGGCGACCAGCCAAGCGCCGAGGCTGCCCGCGCCTACTTCGCCGGCGCCTACTTCGATGCGCGGCGCTACGACCTGTCGCGGGTCGGCCGCTACAAGCTGAACCGCAAGCTCGGCAAGGAGATCGAACGCGTCAGGGAGATCTTCGACATCGATCTCGAGTCACCCGCGCCCGATCAGCCCACGCTCAGCGTCGCCGAACTGTTGGCGACGTCCACCTACCTGCTGCACCTCGTGCGCTACGAGCAGGGGTACCGGCTCGACGACCAGGATCACTTCGCCAACCGCCGGATCCGCTCGGTCGGAGAACTCATCCAGAATCAGGTGCGGATCGGCTTGTCGCGCATGGAGCGCGTCGTGCGTGAGCGCATGACGACCCAGGACATGGAGGCCATCACGCCCGAGACGTTGATCAACATCCGCCCGGTCGTGGCCGCCATCAAGGAGTTCTTCGGCACCAGCCAGCTCAGCCAGTTCATGGACCAGGTGAATCCCCTCTCGGGCCTCACGCACCGGCGGCGGCTCTCGGCGCTCGGTCCCGGCGGGCTGTCCCGCGAGCGAGCCGGTTTCGAGGTGCGCGACGTGCACTTCAGCCACTACGGCCGGATGTGCCCCATCGAGACGCCGGAAGGCCCCAACATCGGGCTCATCGGAGCGCTCGCCACCTATGGGCGGATCAACGCGCACGGTTTCATCGAGACGCCGTACCGCGTCGTGCGCGACAGCAAGGTCACCAGCGAGGTGGAGTACCTCACCGCCGACGAGGAGGAGGAGTTCGTGGTGGCGCAGGCGAACGCGCCGCTGAACGCCGACGGGACGTTCCGCAACTCCCGCGTGCTGGCACGGCGCTCCCCGCAGGCGGCGTCGCTGGAGGACCTGAAGCTGCAGCTCGAGGAGGAGCACTTCTTCGGGGCAACCACCGAGATCGTGTTCGCGCCCCCGTCGGACATCGAGCGAATGGACGTGTCGCCCAAGCAGATCGTCTCGGTGGCCACGGCCCTCATCCCGTTCGTGGAGCATGACGACGCCAACCGGGCGCTCATGGGCGCCAACATGCAACGCCAGGCAGTGCCCTTGCAGCGCGCCGAGGCTCCCTACATCGGCACGGGTGTCGAAGCCAGGGCGGCACGTGACGCAGCCGATGTGATCTTGGCCCTCGACGACGGAGAAGTCGTCGAACTCGACGGGCGTGGCATCACGATGTACTACGACCACCTCGGCCACACGGTGCATCCCCTGGCGCGGTTCTCCCGCTCCAACCAGGACACCTGCATCCGCCAGGACGCGCTGGTGCGCGCCGGCCAGCGAGTCACCAAGGGCGAGTTGCTGGCCGACGGGCCCTCCTCGGACCACGGCGAGCTGGCGCTGGGCAAGAACCTCCTCGTGGCCTACATGTCCTGGGAGGGGTACAACTTCGAGGACGCCATCATCGTCAGCGAGCGGCTGGTGCGCGACGACGTGCTCACCTCCATCCACATCCACGAGCACGAGATCGACGCGCGCGAGACCAAACTCGGCGCCGAGGAGATCACCCGCGACATCCCCAACCTGTCCGACGAGGTGCTCGGAGACCTCGACGAGAACGGCCTCGTGCGGGTCGGGGCGGAGGTGGGCCCGGGCGACATCCTCGTCGGCAAGGTCACGCCGAAGGGCGAAACGGAACTCACCCCCGAGGAACGCCTGCTGCGCGCCATCTTCGGCGAGAAGGCCCGGGAGGTGCGCGACACCTCCTTGAAGGTCCCCCACGGCGACGCCGGCAAGGTCATCGACATGAAGGTCTTCCGCCGCGACGACGACCACGAACTGCCGCCCGGCGTGAACGAACTCGTTCGTGTCTACGTGGCGCAGAAGCGCAAGATCAGCGTGGGCGACAAGCTGGCGGGCCGTCACGGCAACAAGGGCGTGATCGCCAAGATCCTGCCGATCGAGGACATGCCCTTCCTGGCCGACGGGACGCCCGTCGACATCATCCTGAACCCGCTCGGCGTGCCCTCGCGGATGAACGTCGGGCAGGTGCTCGAGGCTCACCTCGGCTACGTGGCGCGCTGGGGCTGGCAGCTGAACGGCGAGGTGGTGGGTGACGAGCCGGTGCGGGGCACCGAACGCAAGACCCGCCCCAGTACGCCGCCGTCGGTCTTCATCGAGACGCCGGTCTTCGACGGCGCTCGCTGGGACGACTCCGCGGTGGTCGACTCGACCGGCGACAAGCCTTCGATCCGCACGTTGCTGGAGAACATGCGGCCGGAGTCGGCCGGTGGGAAGCCCCTCGTCGGCGCCGACGGTAAGACGGTTCTCTACAACGGCAGGACCGGCGAGCCCTTCGACCAACCGATCACGGTGGGCTACGCCTACATCTTGAAACTGGCGCACCTCGTGGACGACAAGATCCACGCACGTTCCACGGGGCCGTATTCCATGATCACCCAGCAGCCTCTCGGCGGCAAGGCGCAGTTCGGGGGCCAGCGGTTCGGCGAGATGGAGGTCTGGGCACTCGAGGCCTACGGCGCCGCCTACTGCCTGCAGGAGTTGCTCACGGTCAAGTCCGACGACGTGCTGGGCCGTGTGAAGGTGTACGAGGCCATCGTCAAGGGCACCAACATGCCCGACCCCGGTATCCCCGAGAGCTTCAAGGTGCTCATCAAGGAGATGCAGGCCCTGTGTATGGAGGTCGAGGTCTACTCCAGCGCCGGAGAGGAGATCGAGATCAAGGAGATCGACGAGGACATCTACTGGACCACCGAGGAGCTGGGCATCGACATCTCGCGCCCGGAGCGGGGGTCCGACGAGGAGGACGCCCGTCGTGAGGCCGAGCGCCGTGCGCGCGAACTCACAGGCGATCGGCCGGTCTACGCCGGCCGGAGGGAGATGTAGCAATGGAGCAGCACCGACGGACCACCTCCAGTGCCTTGGACGTCAACGAGTTTGGGCGGCTGCGTATCGGTCTGGCCACAGCGGACTCGATCCGCACGTGGTCCAACGGCGAGGTCAAGAAGCCGGAGACCATCAACTACCGCACGCTCAAGCCGGAGAAGGACGGGCTGTTCTGCGAGAAGATCTTCGGTCCCCAGAAGGACTGGGAGTGCACCTGCGGGAAGTACAAGCGCATCCGGTTCCGGGGAATCATCTGCGAACGCTGTGGCGTTGAGGTGACCCGCACCAAGGTGCGTCGCGAGCGCATGGGGCACATCGAGCTTGCGGCGCCGGTCGTCCACATCTGGTACCTGCGTGGGACGCGTTCGTGGCTGGCGTACCTCCTCACGGGAACCGAGCCGCGCGAGGAGGTCAAGGCCAAGCAGTTGGAGAAGGTCGTCTACTTCGCCGCCCATCTGGTGGTGCGGGTTGACACCGAGCGTCGCGACGCCGATCTGCCCGCACTCGAGCGGGACATGTACGAGGAGCGGCGGATCATCGACACCGAGTTCGACGAGCGGCGCGGCGAGATCCGTCTCGCCCTCGAGCAGGAACTCATCGAACTCGAGGACGGCAGCGGTACCGGTGCCGACATACGCAACCGCCGGTCGGCCGCCGAGCGCGAGCTGGAGGAACTCGAGGAGTTGCGGGTGGCCGAACTCGAGAAGGTCGAGAACGCCTTCAAGGTCTTCAAGTCCATCCACGCACGGCAGATCATCGAGGACGAGGAACTCTGGAACGAACTCAAGTACCGCTACGAGGACTACTTCGACGGGGGCATGGGCGCGGACGCCATCGCCCGGCTCATCGACGAGTCCGACTTCGACGCGCAGGAGGAGGAGTTGCGCGAGCTGGTGTCCCCTCCCGAGGGCGGCAAGCAGCTCTCGGCGCAGCGCAAGCACAAGGCAATCCGTCGCCTGCGGATCGTGAGTGCCTTCAACACCCGCGACGAGCACGGACGGCGTGTCAACGACCCCCGGGCGATGATTCTGGACGTGGTACCGGTCATTCCTCCCGACCTGCGTCCCATGGTGCAGCTGGACGGCGGCCGGTTCGCGACGTCCGATCTGAATGATCTCTACCGGCGCGTCATCAACCGGAACAACCGGCTGAAGCGTCTGCTGGATCTGGGCGCGCCCGAGATCATCGTGAACAACGAGCGGCGGATGCTGCAGGAAGCGGTGGACGCCCTGTTCGACAACGGACGCCGCGGCCGACCCGTCACAGGACCCGGTAACCGCCCGCTCAAGTCCCTCTCCGACATGCTGAAGGGCAAGCAGGGGCGGTTCCGCCAGAACCTGCTCGGCAAGCGGGTGGACTATTCGGGACGTTCGGTGATCGTCGTGGGGCCCACTCTCAAGTTCCACCAGTGCGGTCTGCCGCGCCTCATGGCACTGGAGCTGTTCAAGCCCTTCGTCATGAAGAACCTGGTCGAAAACGAACTGGCACCCAACATCAAGTCCGCGAAGCGCATGGTGGAGCGGCGCCGCTCGGCGGTCTGGGGCATCCTGGAGGAGGTGATCCGGGAGCACCCCGTGCTGCTGAACCGGGCGCCCACCCTGCACCGGCTCGGCATCCAGGCATTCGAGGCGGTTCTTGTGGGAGGCAAGGCCATCCAGATCCACCCACTGGTGTGCGCAGCCTTCAACGCCGATTTCGACGGTGACCAGATGGCGGTTCACCTGCCACTGTCGGCCGAGGCGCAGGCCGAGGCTCGCATTCTCATGCTCTCCGCGAACAACGTGCTGTCGCCCGCGCACGGTGCTCCGCTCGTGGCGCCGACCCAGGACATGATCGTCGGTACCTACTACCTGACCCTGATGAAAGAGGGCAAGGTCAATCCACCCGTGTTCCGTGACAGCGACGAGATCATGTTCGCCTACGAGGCCGAACTGGTGAAGCTCCACGAGCCGCTGGAGTACCGGATCCCCGAGCTGCGCCGGTCGGACCCGGCTGCCGACGGCGCCGCTGGTGACGGCAACGGCTCGAAGGCGACCTACGAATTCACGACGGTCGGACGCATCCTGCTCAACCAGCGGTTGCCCGACGACTTCGGGTTCATCAATGAGGAGTTGAAGAGGCCCGCCGTGAGCCGGGTGGTGGAGCAGCTGGCGCGCAACTATCCCAAGGCCGAGGTGGCGCGCAGCCTCGATGGTCTGAAGGATCTCTGCTTCCGCTTCGCCACGAAGTCCGGACTCACGATTTCGCTCGAAGACATCAAGGTCCCCGCTGACAAGCAGAAGATCCTGGACCGCCGGGAGCGGCAGGCGCAGTCGACCGAGAGGCAGTTCCGCCGCGGGATCATCTCCGACGGCGAGCGTCGCCAGAAGGAGATCGAGACCTGGCTCGAGGCGACCCAGGAGGTGCAGGACTCCATGATCGCGGCCTTGCGCGCCGACGATCTCAACCCCATCAACATGATGGTGGACTCCGGCGCACGCGGGAACATGATGCAGTTGCGCCAGATCGCCGGGATGCGCGGCGTGGTGGCCAACCCACGCGGTGACATGATCTCCCGGCCGATCAAGTCGAACTTCCGCGAGGGGCTGTCGGTGCTGGAGTACTTCATCTCCACGCCCGGGGCTCGCAAGGGCCTTGTGGACACGGCGCTGCGCACCGCCGATTCCGGCTATCTCACGCGCCGTCTGGTCGACGTTGCGCAGGAACTCATCATCAACGACGAGGACCCGTTCGAGAACAACGAACCCGTGCCGGGGATCGTCATCGATCTCCGCTCGCGTGACCGGTCTCTCGACATCCGTGTTCTGGGTCGGATGCTGGCCGACGACATCACGCTCGACGACGGCACCAGTGTCCCCGCCGGCGAGATGGTGACGCGCCAACTCATGGAGCGCATGGCGAGCGACACGTCGCTCGACCGGGTGCGCGTCCTGTCGCCGCTGACCGACAACTCCCTGCAGGGTATTTCGGCCAAGTCCTACGGCATGTCGCTCGCGACCGGCTCCTTGATCGAGACAGGTGAGGCGGTCGGCGTGATCGCCGCCCAGTCCATCGGCGAACCCGGTACCCAGCTCACGATGCGGACCTTCCACACCGGTGGTGCCATGGAGTTGGGTCGGTCCGTCAGCGACATCGCCCGCGGTCTGCCCCGTGTGGTGGAGTTGTTCGAGGCTCGCACGCCGAAGGGCAAGGCGACCCTGGCGCGAAGCTCTGGCGTGCTCCGTGTGGACGAGCCGGACGGACTTCAGCAGCGCCTCCGGGTCGTCGCCCCCGACGGAACCGAGGAGAAGCATCTTGCCGTCGTCGGAGCCCGTCTGGAATTCGCCGACGGTGACGAGGTCGAAGCCGGTGACGTGCTCGTCGAGGGCAATGTGGATCCCAAGGAGTTGCTCGAGATCAAGGGGCTGCGCGCCGTCCAGCAGTACCTCGTGGACGAGGTGCAGGCGGTCTATCGCGAGCAGGGCGTCTCGATCCACGACAAGCACATCGAACTGATCGTCCGTCAGATGACGCGCAGGGTGCTGGTGCAGGAGTCCGGCGATTCGGAGTTCCTGCCGGGCGAACGGGTGGACGCCCGTCGCTACCGGGACGCCAACCGGCGGCTCATCACCGAGGAGAAGCGCCCGGCGCAGGGGCGCCCTGAGCTGATGGGCATCACGAAGGCATCCCTGGCCACCGACTCGTGGCTATCGGCCGCTTCGTTCCAGACGACGACGCAGGTGCTCACCGAGTCCGCGATCGAGTCGCGCAGCGACGACCTGAGCGGGCTCAAGGAGAACATCATGATCGGCAAGCTCATCCCGGCCGGCACGGGCATTGCGAAGTACCGCAACCTCCGGCCGCACGCCCCGGACTACGTGCCCATGGAGGTGTATTCCGAGGACTACGACGAGTTCGCGGAGGGCTACGCGGATGTTTTCGGCGTGATGCCGGAGGCTCACGACCCGTTGGCGGCGGTGGAGACGACCGAACTCACCGCCGAGGGTGCCGGGTTGTGAACATCGCCGCCCGCGCATAGCCTGAACTGTCGGCTTCGGCCTGTCCTCGGACGCGTTCGCCGCGACAATTACGCTGCTGAAGGTACGTGTTCGAGCCCGGGTGGCCCACGAAGTGTGGACCATCGTCCGGCGATATAACCCGATGCAGCACCCGCGGCGGTGTCTGTAAGCACATCCGTAGCCGATACCAGATTTGTACGACGCCCAACCATCCAGGATCCCGAGGAACGCCGTGCCCACCATTCAGCAACTCGTGCGCAAGGGACGGGGGACGAAACCCCGAAAGGACAGCACGCCGGCTCTGAAGGGCGCGCCCCAGCGGCGGGGAGTGTGTACCAGGGTCTACACAACCACCCCGAAGAAGCCCAACTCGGCGCTGCGCAAGGTGGCCCGCGTGCGGCTCACGAGCGGCATCGAGGTGACGGCCTACATCCCCGGGGAGGGACACAACCTGCAGGAGCACTCGATCGTGCTGGTACGCGGCGGGCGGGTGAAGGACATCCCCGGTGTTCGCTACAAGGTCATCCGCGGAGCCCTGGATGCCAGCGGCGTGGACGAGCGCCGGCAGGCCCGCAGCCGCTACGGCGCCAAGAAGGACTGAACCGATGCCCAGGCGAGGCCCCCCTCAACGACGCGATCTGCCGACGGATCCGGTCTACGACTCGGTTCTGGTCACGCAATTCGTCAACAAGGTTCTCCAGCGCGGCAAGCGCTCCGTGGCCGAGCGCATCGTGTACGACGCTCTCAACACCATCAGTGAGCGCACCGGAGCCGAGCCGGCCACCGTCCTCAAGCGGGCCGTCGAGAACGTGAAGCCTCAGCTGGAGGTCCGGAGCCGGCGTGTCGGCGGGGCCACGTACCAGGTTCCGGTCGACGTACGTCCGGGCCGCCAGACCACTCTGGCGATCCGCTGGATCGTGGGGTACGCGCGCAACCGCCGCGAGCGCACCATGTCGGCCCGCCTCGCCGCCGAGGTGCTCGACGCATCGAACAGCACCGGGGCGTCGATCAAGCGCAAAGAGGACCTGCACAAGATGGCGGAGTCCAACAAGGCCTTCGCCCACTATCGCTGGTAGTGGGAGTTCGATTCGTCATGGTTGCGTAACCATGGACGCATCTGACCGTCACCGCGCCTGAATAACTTCCGACCGGTCCGGTGACGTGGTCACCACCGGTCACCGGGGCCCGATCCCGGCGGCCCCGACCCCTTCAGCGGAGAGCGCCATCATGTCTCCACAATCCCTCGAACGAACACGCAACATCGGCATCATGGCCCACATCGACGCGGGCAAGACCACGACGACCGAGCGCTTCCTGTACTACGCCGGGGTCAACTACAAGATCGGCGAGGTGCACGACGGCGCCGCCACGATGGACTGGATGGCCCAGGAGCAGGAGCGTGGCATCACGATCACTGCGGCCGCGACTCACTGCATCTGGCGTGACAGCCGCATCAACATCATCGACACGCCGGGTCACGTGGACTTCACGATGGAGGTGGAGCGTTCGCTGCGCGTGCTCGACGGTGCCGTGGCGGTCTTCGACGGTGTGGCGGGTGTCGAGCCGCAGACCGAGACCGTCTGGCGCCAGGCGGACCGCTACAGCGTCCCTCGTATCTGCTTCGTCAACAAGCTCGATCGCACCGGAGCCGACTTCTTCTTCTGCGTGGACAGCATCCGGGAGCGGCTGAGCTGCACGCCCCTCGTGCTGCAGCTGCCGATAGGTGCGGAGTCCGACTTTGCCGGCGTGGTGGACCTCCTCGCCATGCGCGGACTCATCTGGAACACCGCCGACCTGGGCGCCACCTGGACGGAGATCGCTGTCCCGGACGGTCTGCGCGAGCTGGCGGAGGCGCAGCGGGCCGAGATCATCGACCACGTGAGCGCCATCGACGACGGCATCCTCGAGAAGTACGTCGCCGAGGAGGAAATCACCGCAGACGACCTGCGGCCGGTTATCCGCCGCGGCACCCTGTCGGGGGACTTCGTCCCGGTGCTGTGCGGCTCGGCGTTCAAGAACAAAGGCGTGCAGCCGCTTCTCGACGCGGTCGTGGACTACCTGCCGTCCCCACTGGACATGCCGTCGGTGCAGGGGGTCGTGCCCCGCACGGGTGCGGTCGTCGAGCGCAGCACCGACGAGGCGGAGCCGTTCGCCGCGCTCGCCTTCAAGATCATGACCGACCCGCATGTGGGTCGGCTCACCTATTTCCGCGTGTACAGCGGGTCGTTGTCCAAGGGCGGCCAGGTGCTGAACAGCCGCACGGGCCGCATCGAGCGCGTCTCCCGGCTTCTGGAGATGCACGCCAACGATCGCCTGGACCGCACCGAGGTGAGCGCCGGAGGCATCGTGGCTGGGGTGGGGTTCAAGAACACGCGCACCGGCGACACGCTCTGCGATCGACGGCACCCGATCCTTCTCGAGCAACTGGATTTCCCCGAGTCGGTGATCGATGTGGCTGTCGAACCGAGATCCAAGGCCGACCAGGACCGACTTTCCAAGGCTCTTCAGGCGCTCTCCGAGGAGGATCCCACGTTCCGGGTGCGCAACGACAGCGACACGGGGCAGACCATCATCGCCGGGATGGGCGAGTTGCACCTCGAAGTGATCGTCGATCGGATGCTGCGCGAGTTCAAGGTGGACGCCTCGGTGGGTCGCCCCCAGGTGGCCTACCGGGAGACGCTGGCCGCGCCCGTGATCCAGCACACCTACGTGCACCGCAAGCAGACCGGAGGCCTCGGCCAGTTCGCCGTCATCACTGCCTCGATCGAGCCGCTGGGGCCCGGTGAGGACTTCGAGTTCGTGAACAAGGTGAAGGGCGGGTCCATCCCGCGCGAGTTCATTCCAGCGGTGGAGCAGGGTGTTCGCGAGGCCCTCACCGCCGGGGTGCTGGCGGGCTTCGCGACCGTCGGGATCCGCGTGGTTCTCAACGACGGCAGGCACCACGACGTCGACTCGTCGGAGATGGCCTTCAAGATCGCCGCGGTGGCCTGGTTCAGGGAGGCGGCCCTCAAGGCGTCACCCGTCCTGCTGGAGCCGGTCATGGCAACCGAGGTCGTGGCCCCCGAGCGCTTCCTGGGTGATGTCGTCGGTGACATCAACAGCCGCCGCGGGCGCGTCCTGGGCACCGAGCAGCGCGGAGCCAATCAGGTTGTGAATGCAACGGTGCCGCTTGCGGAGATGTTCGGATACGCTACCGACCTGCGTTCGCGCACCCAGGGCCGGGCTACGTACACCATGCAGTTCGACTCGTACCAGCGGATGCCGGTTTCTGTACAAGAAGAGATCGTCTCCCGCGTGCGCGGCGTCTGAGTCAACCGGACGGGGCGACCGCGGCAGAAGCGGCCGCGAAGCGCACGGCGCGAGCGGGCGACTCGAATCGAAGAGAACCTCAACCCAAACGGAGTATCAGGAGCGAGAAAATGGCCAAGGAAGTCTTCCAGCGCTCGAAGCCGCACATCAACGTGGGAACCATGGGGCACATCGACCATGGCAAGACGACACTGACCGCCGCCATAACGCGGGTCCTGTCCAGCCGCGATCCGGAGTCCACGCAGTTCACCGACTTCGACTCCATCGACAAGGCTCCCGAGGAACGGGAGCGAGGCATCACGATCAACGTGGCGCACGTCGAGTACGAGACGCCCAACCGGCACTACGCCCACGTCGACATGCCGGGCCATGCCGACTACATCAAGAACATGATCACCGGTGCCGCCCAGGTCGACGGCGCCATCCTGGTCGTGTCGGCGGCTGACGGACCGATGCCGCAGACCCACGAGCATGTGCTGCTGGCCCGCCAGGTGGGGGTGCCCCGCATTCTCGTGGCGCTGAACAAGGTGGACGCCGTCGACGATCCCGAGTTGCTGGAACTGGTCGAACTCGAGGTCCGCGAGCTGCTCGACAAATACGGGTTCCCCGGCGACGACACGCCGGTCGTGCCGGTCTCGGCGCTCAAGGCGCTGGAGGGCGACGACGAGGCGAGTGATCAGGTCGTGGCGCTCATGGAGGCCGTCGACTCTTACGTGCCCGAGCCGCCGCGTGACGTCGACAAGCCGTTCCTCCTCCCGATCGAGGATGTCTTCTCGATCACGGGCCGCGGGACGGTCGTCACCGGACGCGTCGAGCAGGGAATCGTCAACACCGGCGACAACGTCGAGATCGTCGGCATCAAGGAGACCCGCAAGACGGTCTGCACCGGCGTGGAGATGTTCCGCAAGATCCTCGACGAGGGTCGGGCCGGCGACAACATCGGTGCGCTGCTGCGGGGCGTCGCCAAGGACCAGGTGCAGCGGGGCCAAGTGCTGGCCGCTCCGGGCTCCATCACCCCTCATACCCATTTCGAGGCCGAGGTCTACGTGCTGACCAAAGCCGAGGGCGGGCGGCACAAGCCGTTCTTCGACGGCTACCGGCCGCAGTTCTACTTCCGGACCACCGACGTGACCGGCAACATCGCGCTGCCCGAGGGCGTCGAGATGTGCATGCCGGGCGACAACACGCAGATGACCGTCGACCTGATCAGCCCGATCGCCATGGACGAGGGCCTGCGCTTCGCCATCCGCGAGGGTGGCCGCACCGTCGGCGCCGGCGCCGTCACCAAGATCCTGAAGTAGCTGATCGTGGCCACTGGGCAGAAGATCCGGATTCGCCTCAAGGCGTACGACCACGAGATCGTGGATCAGTCGGCGCGCAAGATCGTGCAGACGGTGAAGCGAACTCAGGCCGAGGTGCGAGGTCCGGTACCGCTGCCGACCGAGCGGCACCGCGTCACTGTGATCCGCTCACCCCACAAGGACAAGGACAGCCGCGAGCACTTCGAGATGCGCATTCACAAGCGGCTGCTCGACATCGTGAACTCCTCGGCGAAGACGGTGGACTCGCTGCAGCGCATCGACCTGCCGGCAGGCGTCGACATCGAGATCAAGATCCTCTGAACCGCTTCACCTCTCTGAACCGCTTCACCTCGTCGGGTCCGGCCCGGGGAGGGAGCGGGGCGTCGTCGGTGGGCAGGGCGGCGCTCGATGATCTCGGGAGCGTGCTGCGAGCGAGCAACAGCGCCACGGTGCACGCTACGGCACCGAACCAGAACGCCGACGTGATCCCGCCGAAGTGGGTGGCGATGGCGCCCGCAATGAAGCCGCCGGTTCCGAACGCCACGTCGAACGAGATGCTGAAAGAAGCGACGGCCTGTCCTCGTTCGGCCTCGGGTGCGGCCTGGATGACCGACGCGAAGAGCGCCGGAAAGAGGAAGCTCTGGCCGAGCGCCAGCACGGCACTTCCGAGGTAGGCCCCACCGGGTGACCTCCAGGTCGCCATCACGGCGAGTCCCAGCGCAGAGAACACAAGGGCAAGCGTTGTGGTGGTGCGGGCGCCGAGGCGGTCGGGCAGGCGTGCCATCAGCAGCCGCAGGACCAGGACTGTGCCGGCGAAGAGCAGGAACACGTTGCCGGCTTGCTGGATGCCGACCTCTCTGGCCCATAGCGCCGCGAACGTCATGAAGCACGCGAAGCCCAGGAGCCCGATCATGAGCACGCTGCCCGGTCGCACGGCCGCCGGGTGCAGGATGGGCCTTGTGAAGAACTGGCGGGTTCCGGCCGCGGGGATACGGTTCTGCGGGGCGCGTAGGGCCAATATCGCGCCGATGCCGCAGAACGCCGCGCCGACCAGCCACGTGACTTCGAACGAGAACCGCTCTATCAGCCACTCAGCCAGAAGCGGGCCCAGAGCCATGCTGGCGTACACAACGGCGGAGAAGTAGGAGGTCGCCTCGGCCCGCCGCCCTTCCGGGGCAATGTCCTGCAAGGCGGTCGCGGCTCCGACGAAGAAGGCGGCCTCACCCACGCCGGTCAGGGCGCGGAAGAGAACGACAGTGGTGACACTGTCGGCGACCACAAGCCCCAGCATGCTCAATCCGGCCAACGACGAACCGAACACCATGACCCACCGCCGGCCCTTCGTGTCGGTGATGGGTCCGGCGACGACCCGCAGGACGGCGGCGGCGAGGCCGGAGACGCCCATGGCGGCACCGACGCCCCAGTCTCCTCCCCCCAACTTGTCGCTGACGAAGATGGGGACGGCCACAAGCATCATGCCCGTGCTGACGAAGTACCAGATGCAGGCGGTGAGCAGCGCCGTGAACGTCGGCGTGACGAGCCGTTCGGTTCCTGGCGCCGCCCTCACCCGGTGAGTATGGCGTGTACTTCCCCCGGTCCGTGGACCCCGATGACGAGCGTGCTCTCGATGTCGGCCGACCGGGACGGCCCGGTGACGCCCACCAGTTGGCTGGGGAGATCCCCGACGTTGCGCAGATAGTCGCCCAAAGTGTCGACGACGCTGCCGGCGTCGACCACGAAAATGCAGCTCGGGGGCAGCAGGCTCGCCGCCCGGCCCCGGTTGTCGTCGGCGCGAAGCAGCACGGTGCCGGTCTGCGCCGCGGCGGCGACGGCTCGCACCACGCCGACGGCGGCGCCTGCGGCTGCCTGCCATCCGCAGTCGGGCCAGACGAGGTCGGCGCGGAGGTGACTACCGGCGGCGGCCAGGAGCGGTCCGTCGTGGCGGGCGGCGTACGAGGCGATCGCGCCGGAGAGCTCGTCTGCGGGGACCCGTTCAGCCGTACCGCCCAGAGCCCGCCACGCTTCCATGAAACCGTCGGGGCCGCTGCGGGGCGTCACGAAGCGCGCCCGCGGTGTGGGAGGTGCGCCCGCGCCGACCCCGACCGGGTCACCCACCTGCAGCCGTCGCAGGAACTCCCTTCTCGTGGTGCGGGCACTCACGGCAACTCCCGCCCTTGTTGCCAGGCTCCCAACCAGCCGATGTCCGGCAGGCGTGGCAGTCTCCGCAGCAGCGGCATCCCGACGCGGGCGGCGAGCACGGTGGCACGGAAGGTCCAGCGTCTCGACCACGCCTGCGACCAGAGCCAGAACCCGGCGCGCCGCAGTACCGAGGCGTCGCCGCGGGCGTCCCGGTGGCGCAGTTGGAGCAGCAGGTCGTGCAGGGGGATGCGCACCGGGCAGATTTCGGTGCAGGCGCCGCACAGCGAGGAGGCCTCCGAGAGTTCGCGCGCCGCCGGGTCGTCGGGTTTCAGCAGGGGGGTCAGCACGGCGCCGATGGGGCCGCTGTAGACCGAGTCGTAGGCGTGCCCGCCCACTTGGCGGTACACCGGGCACACGTTGAGGCAGGCGCCGCAGCGGATGCAGTGGAGCGCCGATGAGAAGCGGGTGCCAACCGCGGCGCTTCGCCCGCCGTCGAGCACGACCACGTGCAGCTCCTCGGGACCGTCCTCCTCGCCGGCGCGCCGGGGGCCGGTGATGATGTTCGTGTACACGGTCAGCGCCTGGCCGGTGGCGGAACGGGCCAGCAGGTTGAGCATCACGTCGAGCTCGTCGAAGTCGGCAACGATGCGCTCGAGTCCCATGAGAGCGATGTGGGTCGGCGGGAGGCTGGAACACATCCGCCCGTTGCCCTCGTTCTCGACGAGGCAGATCGAGCCCGTGGCGGCGACAGCGAAGTTCACGCCGGTGATCCCGACCCCGGCGTCGAGGAACGCTTGGCGGAGGCGCCGCCGGGCGTAGGCCGCCTCGGCAGTGATCTCCGGGCTCACCGGCGCGCCCCGATCGGCGGTCAGCAGGTCGGCAATCTGGAAACGGTCCTTGTGCATGGCGGGAGCGATGATGTGTGACGGAGGCTCGCCGGCGAGTTGCTGGATGAACTCGCCCAGATCGGTCTCCACCACCTCCGCGCCGGCCCGCTCCAGGACACTGTTGAGGTGAATCTCCTCGGAGACCATGGACTTGCCCTTGGCAATGACCTTCGCGCCGCGCCGCGCCACGATGTCGGCCACGATTGCGGTGGCCTCGGCGGCATCGGAGGCCCAGTGCACGTGGCCGCCGAGCGCGCTGAGGTTGTCCGACCAACGTTCCAACAATTCCGGGAGTTGCTGCAGAGCCGCGGCCCGGATGGCCGCGCCGGCGTCGCGCAACTCGTCGGCGTTGGCCAGCTCCGCGATCGCGTCGTGGCGGCGCTGCACCATGAGCCCGGTCCCGTGGGCGGTGGCCGCTCGCATGCGGTCGTCGGCGAGGGCGCGGTCGGCGCGACGGGCGAAGGTCACCGGGGTGGCGGTGGGCGTGCTCACGGGGTTCTCGAGCCGTTGCGGTGCAGCGCCGGGGGGTGTGCCTCGGGCTCGGTCACGTCGCCGGGTCCAGCAGGGTGGCGACGTGGTCGAAGCGCAGGTCGAGCCCGCGCCGGCGGGCTCGACTCTGCAGGTGCAGGAGACACGAGAGATCGCAACTGGTGACCTGCTCGCAGCCCGTGGCGGCGAAGTTGTCCAGCTTCTCGTCGGCCATTGCCACCGACACGGCGGGCATCTTGACCGAGAACGACCCACCGAACCCGCAGCATTGCTCGGTGCCGTCCGCGCTGATGGGACTGTGTCCGGCATCGACGAGGGCGCGCCGCACCGTGGCGCCCGCTCCGAGTTCGCGCAACGCGTGGCAGGAGTCGTGCACCACCACGGCATCTCCGGCGACGTTGCCGCGCGGTCCGCCGGTGTCGTCACCGGGCCGGCGACCGTCGGCTGGGTCGGAAGGGGCAGGCGGGGAATCGTCGGCGGCTCTCGTCAGGAACGCGGTCAACTCCACGGTGCGTCCGGCGGCCTTGCGTGCCGCGGCCGCTTCCGGGGTTCCCTCGAACAGCTCCGGCCAGTGATGGGACATCATCGTGGCGCAGGACCCGGAGGCGACCACGCAGGATCTGTCATCGTCGCCGAGGGCGCGCAGGGTTCGCCGGGCGACGCGCCGCGCCTCGGCGGCGTAGCCGGCGTTGTACGCGGGCTGGCCGCAACAGGTCGCCCCCGCCACCGGTGCGGGTTCATGGCCGGCCGCCCGAAGCACCCGCTTCGCCGCCGCGCCCACGTCCGGCCGCAGGAGTTCCACGAGGCAACTGCCAAAGAAGCGCACCCGCATGCCGGGCACGATAGCCCGGCCCCGATCCTGCGGGACCGTTCCCCGCCGGGACCGGGCACCCACTGCGCCACCGTCGCCGGGGGCGCAATCGGATGTCCTGTACGCTTTTGGGCCTATGGCCGAGCATTCCATGGCCGAGCGCCTGGCTGAACTCGCCGAGCGTAAGGAGCAGGCCCGTCACGCCGGCTCGGAGCGCGCGGTGCAGCGCCAGCACGCCAAGGGCAAGCTGCTGGCCCGCGAGCGGATCGAGTACCTGCTGGATCCCGGGTCGTTCCACGAGCTCGACATGCTCGCCCGGCATCGGGCCACCGAGAGTGGCCTGACCGAGCGCCCCTACACCGATGGCGTCGTCACGGGTTGGGGCACGGTGGACGGTCGCAAGGTGTTCGTGTTCTCCCAGGACTTCACCGTGTTCGGCGGTGCCCTCGGCGAGGTGTTCGCCCAGAAGATCCACAAGGTGATGGACATGGCCGTCACCACGGGGGCGCCGCTGATCGGTCTCAACGACGGCGCCGGGGCGCGCATCCAGGAGGGGGTCGTGAGCCTCGACTCCTACGGGGGGATCTTCTCGCGCAACGTGCGGGCCTCCGGCGTGGTGCCGCAGATCTCGGTGGTGCTGGGGCCATGCGCCGGCGGCGCGGTGTACAGCCCGGCGATCACGGACTTCATCTTCATGGTGCGCGAGACGTCGCACATGTTCATCACCGGTCCCGATGTGGTGCGCACCGTGACCGGCGAGGAGGTCTCGCTGGAGGATCTCGGCGGAGCCCGCAGCCATGCCACCAAGTCGGGCGTGGCCACCTTCGTGCGCGATACCGAGCACGACGTGCTCGACGCCGTGAAGGAACTCCTGAGCTTCCTGCCGTCGAACTACCTCGAACACCCCCCGCACTACGAACCCCTCGACTCGCCGGATCGGATGTGCCCGGAGTTGCTGGCCGTGCTGCCCGAGAGCTCCAACCTCCCGTACGACATGAAGGACGTGGTCGCCTCGGTGCTCGACGACGGCGAGTTCCTCGAGTACTTCCCGAACTGGGCGCAGAGCATCGTCTGCATGTTCGGGCGGCTCGACGGGCACACCGTCGGCGTGGTTGGCAACCAGCCCCTGGTGCTTGCGGGGGTGCTCGACATCGAGTCGTCCTCGAAGGCCGCCCGCTTCGTGCGCACGTGCGACGCCTTCGGCATCCCACTGCTGACCCTCGTGGACGTACCGGGATTCCTGCCGGGCGTCGATCAGGAGTACGGCGGCATCATCCGTCACGGCGCCAAGCTGCTGTACGCCTACTGCGAGGCCACGGTGCCGCGCGTCTCGGTGGTCACGCGCAAGGCCTACGGGGGTGCCTATGTCGTGATGGACTCCAAGTCCGTGGGCTCGGACCTGTGCTTCGCCTGGCCATCGGCCGAGTTGGCGGTCATGGGCCCGCAGGGCGCCGTGGAGATCCTGCACCGGCGCGAGCTGGCGGAGAGCGAGAACCCCCAGGCGAGGCGCGACGAGTTGGTGGAGGACTACATCGAGCGTTATGCCAACCCGTACATCGCCGCCGAGCGCGGGTATATCGACGACGTGATCGATCCCGCCGAGACCAGGCGCAAGGTGATCGCGGGGTTCAACGCGCTGCGCTCCAAGCGCGCCGAGCGCCCGCGGCACAAGCACGGCGTCATCCCGCTGTGACCTCGCCGCGCGATGCCGCCGCGGTCGGGGATCTGACGGTGACCCCGCCACCGACCGACGACGGTGAGGTGGCGGCGATCGTCGCCGCGGTGCGGCTGCTGCTACCGCGAACAGAGGCGTCCCGAGCGGCGTCGGCGCGTTCGGGCTGGCGGTTCGCCGGCCGCTGGTGGCGATAGGGCCGCCGGTGTTGACGGCTGTCCCCCCGCCACGGCGGCGGCGGTTCCGCCGGTGGACACCGCCAGGGCGATGACGGTTGATTCTGCGGCCACCGCCAGGGCGTTGGCTGCTGCTGACCCGGGCGCCGACATGCGCCTCGTCGGCGGGTGCGGGCCGCTGCGGCGACGGTTGCGCCCCGACGTGATCGCCATGCAGCGCCGCGCCGTCGGGCGGGTACTGGACCTGCGAGGGCCGCTGGCCGGCGGGTTCGCCTACGAGAATCCGCAAGAGTTGGTCGTGGCGCCCCTCCCGGCGCTGGCCGACCGCGCCGGGACGCCGTTCGACACCGTGTGCTCGTTCGGTGCGCTCGCGGCCGCGACCGCCGTCGAGGAGTTCCTGGCCGGGTTGCGGGCCGTGATGGCGCCCGAGAGCCGGTTGCTGTTCGTGGAGCCCGACGGCGACGCCCGACGCTGGCGACGCGTGCTGGACGTGGCGGCGCGGCGCCTCTGGGGCATACCGACGGCGCTGGACATCTCCGGCATCCTGTGGCGTGGCGGGTTCGAAGTGGTGAGCATCGAGCGGCACCCGCTGCGCATCGGCGGCATGCCTCTGGTGCGGTTCGTAATGGGCGCGGCCCGCCCGGCGCCGGACGGCTGGGAGACGGTATGAGCCGGGGAACCCTGGCGTTCGTGGGCGGTGGGGAGTTCTCGCCGGGGTGCGACTTCGACGCGTCACTGGTGGCCGGATGCGGTGCGCGGGAGGTGGTCGTGCTGCCGACGGCCACCGCGTACGAGAACCCGGCCCGCCTCCGGGCGCGGGCGGAGGACTGGTTCGGGGCACTCGGGGTGGGTTGCCGCTGGCTCGATGTCTATCGCCGGGCCGACGCCGATGACGCCGCGGCCGCGGCCGCCGTGGCGGAGGCGAAATTGATCTATCTGACCGGCGGGTCACCCCTGCACGCCCGCTCGACGCTGCTGCGCACCGCGGTCTGGGCGGCTGTCGTGGCGGCCTCTGCCGCCGGCGCCACGGTGGCGGGTGCGGGCGCGGGCGGCAACGTGCTGTGCGACCACATGGTGGACGTCCGCGGTGGCGCCTTCACAATCGGCCTCGGACTCACCGACGAACTGGCCATGATCTCTCGCGCCGACACCCTGTCGGCGGAGCGGATCTCCCGTACCGTCCGGCTGGCCCCGCCCGGCCTGCTCGTGGCCGCCGTGGATGAACGCAGCGCCCTGATCGCCCGATCTGACGGCTCATGGGAGACCGTGGGAGAGGTCGCTCTGTACAGGGACGGAGCACGCATCGCCCTGGCCGACCGCTGAGTGAGGCTGCCGAAGACATATCCTGGCGTCCCGGCGTAGAGCCCACCCTGGACTCGGTCTCTCGCCGGTCATCTCGGCGCGCGCCAGGTGGGAGACCATCGAAGGCCGCGGCGAGTTCAACTCGAGCCTTAACTTCTACATGAAGGTGAGACTCGAGTTGCGGAGGCAAACTTGACAACGACGTGATCGTCGTTGCAGGCCTGGCCGTACCGGCCCCAACGGGACCGGTACGCAACGAGAGAGTACCACTCGGCACTGTCCCGGCTCGGGATCATCGCTCGGTTCTCGGTGCGCCGGGTTCGAGCGTTCAGCCCCGCTGGTCGGCGCCGAAACGCCCTCTGAGCGACGGTCCGGACCACACCACACGTCCTGATCCGCGGGTCGTGGCTCTTGCCTTCGGCCAGTGTGAAGCGTCGCTCGCCGAAGGTCCGCGGACCGCTCCGTTCGTCGCGCCGGGTCAGAGTTTGCCCCGGACGTCATCCCGGGCCGACCCCACCGTTCGGTGGACCGGTCTTGTTGCCGGTGAGTCGTTCGGGAGCGCACCCGTAGCCGTGCCGGAGGACGCCTCGGGACCTCCTTGATTCGTTCCCAAACCCAGTCCGCCGGCCGACAATTTGATCTTTGGAGAGCTTTTGATAAAGCCCGATAGTAGCCGTCTAGAAATGATTAGTTATTCACAGGTACTCTTTCCGGTACCGATGATTCTTTTAACCAGAAGCAACGATTCGAATCGCATCTGGGGGCGGGTGCCGCTCAGCGACGTGCTGGTGCCGACGCCCAGACAGCGGCGCGCGCTCGCGGGTGGCAGTTGTTCGGTCCAGGCCGGAGCAGCAGTGCGATGACGACGTTCGACACCCCTGGTTATCGGCCTCTTCCCACTGTTCCGGGCGGCCTTACGGGTGCCGCGGCTCGCTCCGAGACAGACCGCTCGCAACGCTCGCGGCGGATCGTCGTCGCATCATTGGCACTGGCGGTCATCGTCGTTCTTGTCGTCCTGTTGCTGCTCCGTGGCTGCCTCGGGGACTCGAGCGGCGGTGAGTTGTCTGCCGATGTTGAGGTGCCGTCGGTGCAGCAGGCGGTGGGTGAGGGCGCGGATCCGGCCGCGGCGGCCTCGGCGGCACGGCAGGGGTCCGCGAGTGAGGTCACCGCCCCCGGCCGGTTGGGGCAGCTCGGTCCGCAGGGTCGCCCCGGCTTGCCCGGGCCGGTGGGCGATCCGGGCGAGACGGGTGATCCGGGTGACTCGGGTGATCCGGGTTCACCGGGTTCACCGGGTGGGAAGGGTGACCCGGGGGCATCGGATGGGAAGGGTGACCCGGGGGCATCGGGTGACAAGGGTGACCCGGGCGATCCGGGTTCACCGGGCGAGGGCGTCACCCTCGGTGACCTCACGTTTCTCTCGTCCTGTTCCACCTGCCAGACGTGCGCCACCTGTGACGGCGGTGCGGTCGTGCCGTCCACCGTGCCGCTTGGCGAGTGTGACGTGCCGGCGCCGGCGCCGCCGAATGACGGCGCGTCGGTGTGTGGCGAGGGTTCAATCTGTGGTTCAACGTTAAGCGGCGGCTGCTCGCCGTGCCCGTCGCCGGCGACGTGCCCTCCGGGCCCGCAGGGTCAGCCAGGCCCCGCGGGCGCACCCGGCCCTG
The DNA here is from genome assembly GCA_963668565.2 of Acidimicrobiales bacterium. Taxonomy (GTDB): domain Bacteria; phylum Actinomycetota; class Acidimicrobiia; order Acidimicrobiales; family CATQHL01; genus VXNF01. The sequence continues at coordinate 753,665 of CAXXMX010000010.1, read as the reverse complement.
CGGGCGGTCCGCCCGGTCCGCAGGGTGATCCGGGTCCTCGGGGCCCGGGGGGTCCGCAGGGGGAGCGCGGAGTCACAGGGACCGCGGGCTCACCGGGACCATCTGGCGGAACGGGCGCGCCCGGCCCGCAGGGTCAGCCGGGCAATGGGGGTCCGGCGGGTGCGCCGGGTGCGCGGGGTGCGCGCGGTTTCGTGGGTCCCGCTGGTCCACAAGGTGGCCCTGGTCCGCGGGGCGATCGGGTGATGCGGGTCAGGCGGGTCCCGCGGGTCGATCCGGGTGATGCGGGCGCGATGATCCGGGTGATGCGGGTGCGCGATGCGGGTCCTGCGGGTGCGGAGGGCGATCGGGGTGTTGCGGGGACGCCGGGTCGTATTGGTGCGCCGGGCCAGCAGGGCGATCGGGGTGTTACCGCCGGGTCGCGGGCTTTCGGGGTGCCGGGTGATTCGGGTGAGCCGGGGCCGCAGGGCGATCGGGGTGATGCGGGTCCTGCGGGGCGTATTGGTGCGCCGGGCCAGCAGGGCGATCGGGGTGATGCGGGTCCTGCGGGGCGTATTGGTGCGCCGGGCCAGCAGGGCGATCCTGGCGATCGGGGTGTTGCGGGGACGCCGGGGCGTATTGGTGCGCCGGGTCAGACGGGCGATCCTGGCGATCGGGGTGTTGCGGGGACGCCGGGGCGTATTGGTGCGCCGGGCCTGCAGGGCGATCGGGGTGTTGCGGGGACGCCGGGTCGGACGGGTCTGTCGGGGTTGCCGGGTGATTCGGGTGAGCCGGGGTCGCAGGGTCCTGCTGGGCCTGCGGGTCCGAAGGGTGATCGTGGGGATCCGGGTGGTGGTCCGGGGAGGCCGGGCCAGCAGGGCGATCGGGGTGATGCGGGTCCTGCGGGGCGTATTGGTGCGCCGGGTCAGACGGGCGATCCTGGCGATCGGGGTGTTGCGGGGACGCCGGGGCGTATTGGTGCGCCGGGCCTGCAGGGCGATCGGGGTGTTGCGGGGACGCCGGGTCGGACGGGTCTGTCGGGGTTGCCGGGTGATTCGGGTGAGCCGGGGTCGCAGGGTCCTGCTGGGCCTGCGGGTCCGAAGGGTGATCGTGGGGATCCGGGTGGTTCGGGGAGGCCGGGCCAGCAGGGCGATCGGGGTGATGCGGGTCCTGCGGGGCGTATTGGTGCGCCGGGTCAGACGGGCGATCCTGGCGATCGGGGTGTTGCGGGGACGCCGGGGCGTATTGGTGCGCCGGGCCTGCAGGGCGATCGGGGTGTTGCGGGGACGCCGGGTCGGACGGGTCTGTCGGGGTTGCCGGGTGATTCGGGTGAGCCGCGGTCCTGCTGGGCCTGCGGGTCCGAAGGGGGTGATGCGGGTCCTGCGGGGCGTATTGGTGCGCCGGGTCAGACGGGCGGTCGGGGTGTTGCGGGGACGCCGGGGCGTATTGGTGCCTGCAGGGCGATCGGGGTGTTGCGGGGACGCCGGGTCGGACGGGTCTGTCGGGGTTGCCGGGTGATTCGGGTGAGCCGGGGTCGCAGGGTCCTGCTGGGCCTGCGGGTCCGAAGGGTGATCGTGGGGATCCGGGTGGTCCGGGGAGGCCGGGCCAGCAGGGCGATCGGGGTGATGCGGGTCCTGCGGGGCGTATTGGTGCGCCGGGTCAGACGGGCGATCCTGGCGATCGGGGTGTTGCGGGGACGCCGGGGCGTATTGGTGCGCCGGGCCTGCAGGGCGATCGGGGTGTTGCGGGGACGCCGGGTCGGACGGGTCTGTCGGGGTTGCCGGGTGATTCGGGTGAGCCGGGGTCGCAGGGTCCTGCTGGGCCTGCGGGTCCGAAGGGTGATCGTGGGGATCCGGGTGGTTCGGGGAGGCCGGGCCCGCAGGGCGATCCGGGTGGTCCGGGGAGGCCGGGCCAGCAGGGCGATCGGGGTGATGCGGGTCCTGCGGGGCGTATTGGTGCGCCGGGTCAGACGGGCGATCCTGGCGATCCCGGGCCTGGGGCGATCGGGGTGTTGCGGGGACGCCGGGTCGGACGGGTCTGTCGGGGTTGCCGGGTGATTCGGGTGAGCCGGGGTCGCAGGGTCCTGCTGGGCCTGCGGGTCCGAAGGGTGATCGTGGGGATCCGGGTGGTCCGCCGGGCCCGCAGGGCGATCCGGGTCCGGTGGGTAGGCAGGGTAGTGAGGGTCCGCGGGGCGATCCGGGTGATCGGGGTCCGCCGGGTATTCAGGGTGTGACGGGTGATCAGGGTCCGGCGGGGGCGACGGGTGCTCCGGGTCTTCAGGGCGAACCGGGTCTTCAGGGTATTGAGGGTCTTCAGGGTGCGAAGGGTGATCAGGGTGGGGTGGGTCTGCCGGGTCCGCCGGGCGCGGGTCTGCCGGGTGCGCCGGGTGGACCGGGCGATCGGGGTCCTCAGGGTCCTCGGGGTCTTCAGGGTGCGAAGGGTGATCAGGGTGGGGTGGGTCTGCCGGGTCCGCCGGGCGCGGGTCTGCCGGGTGCGCCGGGTGAACCGGGCGATCGGGGTCCTCAGGGTCCTCAGGGTTCTCAGGGTGTGAAGGGTGATCCGGGTGGTGCGGGTCGGTCGGGTCCTCAGGGTGTGCCGGGAGCTGCGGGTCCGTCGGGTCCTCAGGGCGTTCAGGGCGTTCAGGGTGAGCGGGGTCCTGGGGGTGTGAAGGGCGATCCGGGCGATCCGGGCGGCCCCCCGGGTCCGCCGGGTCCGCAGGGTCCTTTTGGTCTGGGTGCTCGGGGTTTCCCGGGTGTGCAGGGTCCGCCGGGTCCGCCGGGTGCGGGTGAGCCGGGTCCGCCGGGCGCGGGTCCGCCGGGTCCGCCGGGTCCGCAGGGTCCGCAGGGTCTTGAGGGTCCTTTTGGTCTGGGTGCTCGGGGTTTCCCGGGTCCGCCGGGTCCGGAGGGTCCGCCGGGTGCGGGTGAGCCGGGTCCGCCGGGCGCGGGTCCGCCGGGTCCGCCGGGTCCGGAGGGTCCGCAGGGTCTTGAGGGTCCTTTTGGTCTGGGTGCTCGGGGTTTTCCGGGTGTGCAGGGTCCGGAGGGTCCGCCGGGTGCGGGTGAGCCGGGTCCGCCGGGTCCGCCGGGCGCGGGTCCGCCGGGTCCGCCGGGTCCGCAGGGTCCGCAGGGTGGTCTGGGTATTCGGGGTTTTCCGGGTGTGCAGGGTCCGTCGGGTCCGCCGGGTGCGGGTGAGCCGGGTCCGCCGGGCGCGGGTCCGCCGGGTCCGCTGGGTCCGCAGGGTCCGCAGGGTCCTCAGGGTCCTCAGGGTGATCTGGGTATTCGGGGTTTTCCTGGTGTGCAGGGTCCGGAGGGTCCGCCGGGTGCGGGTGAGCCGGGTCCGCCGGGCGCGGGTCCGCCGGGTCCGCCGGGTCCGCAGGGTCCGCAGGGTCCTCAGGGTCCTCAGGGTGATCTGGGTATTCGGGGTTTTCCGGGTGTGCAGGGTCCGGAGGGTCCGCCGGGTGCGGGTGAGCCGGGTCCGCCGGGTCCGCCGGGCGCGGGTCCGCCGGGTCCGCAGGGTCCTCAGGGTCCTCAGGGTGATCTGGGTATTCGGGGTTTTCCGGGTGTGCAGGGTCCGCCGGGTGATAAGGGTGAGACGGGTGGTGAGGGTGTGAAGGGCGATCCGGGTCCTCAGGGCGATCCGGGTCCGGAGGGTCGTCGGGGTCTTCAGGGTGTGAAGGGTGATCAGGGTGATGCGGGCGTGTCGGGAGGTGCGGGTCCGCCGGGTCCGCCGGGCGGACCCGGTGCGCAGGGTCCTCCGGGTTCTCCGGGTCTTCAGGGTGTGAAGGGTAATCAGGGTGATGCGGGCGATCCGGGCGATCCGGGCGATCCGGGCGGCCCCCCGGGCCCTCCGGGTACGCCCGGTCGTGAGGGTCCTGAGGGTCCTCAGGGTGATCAGGGTGTGAAGGGTGATCAGGGTGTGAAGGGTGATACGGGTGATCGGGGTCCTCAGGGTCCGCCGGGTGCAACGGGTCTTCAGGGTCCTCCGGGTGATAAGGGTGAGACGGGTGGTGAGGGTGTGAAGGGCGATCCGGGTGATACGGGTGATCGGGGTCCGTCGGGTTCTCAGGGTGAGACGGGTGGTGAGGGTGTGAAGGGCGATCCGGGTGATCGGGGTCCGCCGGGTTCTCAGGGTGTGGTGGGTCGTACCGGTGATCCGGGTCCGCGGGGTGATCCGGGTCCTCCGGGAGCCCCGGGCTCGTCCGGCAAGGGAGCGACTGGTGCGCGCGGCTCAAGGGGTGAGCTGGGTCCGGCTGGTGCGCGCGGTCCGATGGGTCCGGCAGGTGAGCCGGGCGTGGGAGAACCGGGTCCGCCGGGTCCGCCGGGGCCGCCTGGTCCGGCGGGTTCCGGTTCGCCGGCTGAGGCTACGCCGGGTCCGCCGGGTCCGCCGGGTCCGCCGGCTCCGGCTATCCCCGGTCCGCCGGGTCCGCCGGGTCCGCCGGCTCCGGCTCAGCCGGGTTCGGCCGGTTCTCCTGGCTCGCCGGGTCCGCCGGGGCCGCCTGGTCCGCCGGGTCCGCCGGGTCCGCCGGGTGGCGGGTAGCAGTAACGACAGCGGGCGCCAACGGAGGCCGCCGTAGGGATCCTCCGGCGGCGCCCGACCGTTCACCGGTGCGCCGGCGGCACTGAGTCGCCGTCGATGTGCCGGCTCGATCAGTCGAGTGGACAGTCGACGGGTTCGGCTCCAGCAGGGTTAAGCGCTCCGCGAACACTGGCACTGCCGAGCCGCCGCGAGAACCGGCCGCCGGCCTTGTCGCCGCCGGGATTGGCCCACGCCGATCCGAAGCTTGCCTCGCAGTCTGCCCGAGCGCGCCGAGTGGTCCGGCAGAGGCGCAGCTCGGTCCTCCTGAACGTGAGTTCCGATCTCGGATCAAGCCCGAGGCAGGCTCCTCGTCGGCCCGACGGGGAAGTGGTCCGCGGCGTCGGTCGGCTGTTCGCTAGGGCGGCGTAATTGATCGGCGGCACATGCGCCCTGGTAGTCCGCTGCCTCGGCGGCGATCTCACGGGACTTCCAGAGCGCTTCGATCTGTTCGGACCGGTACTCCTCGCCGGGATTCCACACTTGGGCGGCGTGGTAGCCCGCCAACCGGCTCGTCCACCCCAGGGCGCGGGTGTAGGCGCGCCGCGCCAGTTCGCACGTAGGGCCGGAGTCGCCGAGGTCGTCGGAGTCCAGGGACCGCCGGAAGGCGTCGGTGTCCTCGGCGAGCCGCCACAGGATCTCTGCCTGCGCGGCGGCGTCGGTTGGTCTCGATTCGAGAGACCGGACGGCCGCTTCGATCCGATCCTGGTAGTCCTCGACCAGGACGCCCACCACGTGGAGGGAGGCCTGCGGGCGAGCCGAGGGTAAACCGGCCGGCATCACGTTGACGGTCGGAGCCACGGGCGCGGGAACCGCTCGAAGCCCGGTGAGCGCCGCCTCGACGGAACTCGCGGAGATGGCCCAGGCCACACCGTCGACGCCTTCCTCGAACCATTTCTCGAAGGCCATCCCGACGACGACGCCGCACTGGTCCACCAGTGGGCCGCCGCTGTTGCCGCGATTGATCGGGGCGTCGGTCTGGATGAGCAGGCCGAAGGCGGGGTCGTCGATGAGCCGGGAGATCAACCCTCCTGTTATCGAAGCCTGATAATCCTCGAAGAGCGGGTAGCCCACCGCTGCGACGGCCTGCCCCGGCCGGATGCCAGCACTGTTCTGGAACCGCAGCGGTTCGCCCGGGGGTTCGCCCGCTCGCAGCAGAGCCAGATCGTTGCGCGGATCGATGGCGGTCACCGTGGCGGGAAAGTCGGCGACCGCATTGCGCAGGCGGGCCCTGGTATAACCAGTGACGAGGTGTGCCGCGGTGAGGAATTCACCGTCGCCGATGTAGAACGCCGTGCCGAGTTCGACGCCGCTGGGACCGTTGAGGATGATCTGGAACACCGAGTCCTGGATGTCGGCCATCGTGGCGAGGAAAGTGCAGCCGCTTTCCGTCGTCGAAGAGGGGTCGGTTCGGGGGGCGACGTCCTGGCTTGTAGCCACCTGTGCGAACACCGTCCCCGTCACTGCGGAGCTCCCGGTCGCCGTCGCGGATGCCGGTCGTTCGTTCGCGCTGAGTCCGGCCTCGCCGGCACTCCCTCCGGTGCCGGCGCAGCCCGCGGCGATCGCCAGCAGCGCGGCGACCAGCGGCGCGCCGTGACGCAGGCTTCGACGACTAGATCGGGCAACGCCACCGGGGACGGTGGAAGGGCTCCTCGGTCGTTGCGCCTTGCCCGCTGCGGGGCCTGAGGGGGGAATCATGCGGTACCCGTCGGGCCGGATTTGTGCACTTGCCTGCTCCTCGTACCGGGTCCATGCGTCTGGGTCAATCGGTCGACGGTCTTAGAGCGTCCGCGGATTGCCCTTCTATCGTTCTCGGACCAGAAGACCCCCGAGACCAACGCAAATTTCACTTTGACGACACTTTGCGCAGAACGCGACTTTCAGTTGGCGCTAACAGTCTCCTATTGATTGACAATACTATTGTCGAATCAGGATCGCCAGCCTGGAGATCTATTCAGATCGCTGGCGTTTGAGAGGCTCGGTCGAGGGGCGACCGCGTGCCGCGCCTGGACCGAGTAGCGCCGAGCGGCGAACTGGCTGGTGCGGGCTGGATCAGAGTTCTTAGAGTTCGTCGGGCGGTTGCTCGTCGGTCTCTTCGGGCTCCAGATCGCCGGGCTCGCCGGGAACAGTTTCGCTGTCGTCGCCGGGAACAGTTTCGCTGTCGTCCGAAGCCGGGAACAGTTTCGCTGTCCGCACCGGAGGTAGCGGCGTCGAGTGTGGGTGTGCCGTTTTGGGTCTCGATGGTGATGGTGTTGATGACGATGGGCGGGTCGGGGGCGCCGCCGAAGTCGTTGCCGGGTTCGGCGAGGTGGCTGTTGAGGATGTCGCTGAGCACGTCGAGGCCTTCGAGGACTTCGCCGAACACGACGTAGGTGCCCTGGCCGTCGAGCAGCGCGGCGGCGTCGGTGACGGTGAAGAAGAACTGCGCGGCGGCGCTGTTGGGTCCAGAGGTGCGCGCCATCACGAGTTGCCCGGGCCGGTACGTGAAGCCGGCGCCCTCGTCGCGCACCTGGTAGCCGGGGCCGGGGTCGCTGGCGTCGTCGGTGTGCGGCGAGCCGCCTTGCAGGATGCCGATGCTGGGATCGCTGCGGTGGACGAGGGTGCCGTCGTAGTAGCCGAAGCGGGCCAGGTTCACGAAGTTGTTCACCGTGCCCGGCGTGTTCCGCGCGTCCAGCGCCACCCGCACCTGCCCCGCGGACGTGTCGAACACCGCGACGTGTGTCCCGGCCACGTCGATGCACAGCACAGGCGCATCGGCGAAGTCCAGCACCGCCTCGTCGCTGCCGTCTGCGGGCGCGCACGGCCCCGTCCCGTAATCGCCGAGCGCGTACGGGAAGTAGAACAGGCCCCCGGACCCGGCTGGGACGATGGGCGGGTTGGTGCCGTTTCGGGTCTCGATGGTGATGGTGTTGATGACGATGGGCGGGTCGGGGGCGCCGCCGAAGTCGTTGCCGGGTTCGGCGAGGTGGCTGTTGAGGATGTCGCTGAGCACGTCGAGGCCTTCGAGGACTTCGCCGAACACGACGTAGGTGCCCTGGCCGTCGAGCAGCGCGGCGGCGTCGGTGACGGTGAAGAAGAACTGCGCGTCGGCGCTGTTGGGTCCAGAGGTGCGCGCCATCACGAGTTGCCCGGGCCGGTACGTGAACCCCGATCCCTCGTCCCACAGCGTGGTAACCCGGGGCCGGGGTCGCTGGCGTCGTCGGTGTGCGGCGAGCCGCCTTGCAGGATGCCGATGCTGGGATCGCTGCGGTGGACGAGGGTGCCGTCGTAGTAGCCGAAGCGGGCCAGGTTCACGAAGTTGTTCACCGTGCCCGGCGTGTTCCGCGCGTCCAGCGCCACCCGCACCTGCCCCGCGGACGTGTCGAACACCGCGACGTGTGTCCCGGCCACGTCGATGCACAGCACAGGCGCATCGGCGAAGTCCAGCACCGCCTCGTCGCTGCCGTCTGCGGGCGCGCACGGCCCCGTCCCGTAATCGCCGAGCGTGTACGGGAAGTAGGTCAGCGGGCCCGCGCTGAAGGCGGCGGGAGCGGTGGTGTTGGGGGTTGTGGGGGCGCGCCCTGCGCCATCGGCGGCGGCCGCTGTGTCGGCGGTGCCGTCGGGCGGTGAGACCTCCTCGCCAACTGTGGTCTCCGGATCGGTGGTGACCGCGCTGTCGTCGCCGAGCGGGAAGAAGCTTCCGGTGAAGAAACCTGCTGCGAACGTGGCAGAGATGGCGACGATCGCCACGATCACCGTCGGGCGCCGGTCGGTTCTGCGGGACGGGGTGGGCGTCGGCACTGGGGCGCTCCCGCGTGGTGGAGCGCCCCCAGGTGGGGCGGGGCCACCGGATGTTATCGCATTCAAGACAGTTCGGCCTTCCGACTCCTTCCCGCCCACCGTAACGGACTTGTCGTCCGGCAACGGGGACGGCCGTGCCGGTGGTGAGCCGCCCGCCCGGCTCAGAGCATCAGGGCGACCCTGTCACGGGCGTTGAAGCACGCCCGCCGCATCCGCTCCCGGATCGACTCGCAGATCGCCGTCGCCGCGATGGTGTTGTTGTTGTTGAAGATCGTGTTCGTGGCGGCGCCCACGTAACACTCCTCCTGGAGATCGGGGTTGCCGAGCGAGCACAACTGCACGATCGCGTTCGGATCCTGGTCGTAGACGCTGCTGATGTCCCGGCCCAGAGCGCGGTAGCAGTTGTCCACCATGTCGGTTCGCACGCCGTCGCAGATGCTGAACACCTTGGCGAAGTCCTCGGGTAGGTAGCCGGTCTGAGTGAGCATCCAGGAGGTCTGCGTGGCGAAGCAGTCGGCCACGTAAGCCTCGGGAACGGCGTTGCAGGGGTAGACGAGGTCGTCGGTGCGCAGATCTCTGGGGTTCCCCTGCTGGCCCGTGATCATGTTCTCCATCAGGGCGCCGTTCATGCAGGCGCTGTCCTCCCAGGGATCGGTGAACACCTCGCAGTACGGGATCGTGCCGAACAGGTCGCCACCGAGGATCTGCATGATGCCGTGCCCGAGACCGTGGACGCAGTTGAAGTGTGAGAACGAGTATTCCCGGCGCGCCGGCTCGGTGCAGAACACCGGAAGCTCGTCGACCAACTCGGTTCCGGTGAACTTGCTGATGGCGTACTCCACCACACCGTGGTAGTAGCCCGACCAGCAGGCGGAGCCCTCGTAGGTGAGGGCGGTGCCCACGTCGCCATACCACACGACTGCGTCGTTGCCGAGGTCGTGCACGGCCTGATGGCAGTCTGTCGAGATGTACGCGTCGGTCCGCGAAAGAGCGTCGATCTCGGCAACGGCAACATCCGCGCCCTCGTTACGCATGATCTCGGCGAAGTAGTCCCGGTAGCAGTTGGCCTTCCCCACGGTGCGCCCGGCGCACTCCTCGGCGCTGGCGGGGGGCTCGTCGCTCAGCAGCGCCAGGGTGGCCGCATCGCTCGGCTGGGGTGCCGCCCCGACCGTCGTCACCCACGCGGTCCCGCCGCCGTCGGCGCCGAGGATCGCGGGGTTCAACCCCGTCAGCAGCGCTGCCGCCGCCAGCACCCCGCCCAGGGCCCGGGACTCCAGCCGCAGCGTGCGCGACGAGACCGCGAGCGCGGGCCGGCCGGCGCGGTGGCGGAGACGCGCCAGCCAGCCCAGGCGCCTGTCGTGATGGATCGCGAGCGGCACCACGACCAGCGCAACCAGCCATAGCTTGACGAGCAGGGTCGTGGCGTAACCCGAGCCGCCGAGCAGCTCTGTACCAGCCAGCAGCCATGCCGACCGCAAACCCGTCAGCACCAGGACGACGAGGGCGCAGGTCGCAACGGGGACGAACCGATCGAACAGCCTCCCCATCGCGGCCGATCGTTCGGCGGACGGGCGCTCCCGCCACGCCGGCGAGGCCATGGCCACCCCGACGATCAGCAGCGGTCCCAGCCAGGCGCCCGCCGCCGCCAGATGCAGCGTGGAGACCCAGACCCCGAAAAGGTCCTGCGACAGCGTCGCGGTGTGGCCCGGGGAGGCGCCGAAGGCGATGAGGGCGATCACGACGAGGCCGGCCTGCAGGAACGTCCAGCCCGACCGCGCCCGGCCGAGGCGCCGCGCCCACGCTGCCAGCGCGCCAGTGCCGATCACGGCCAGCAGCAGCGTCCGTCCTGTCCCCTCCACCAAGGCCAGGCGAAGGTGCTCGCGCAGCGATCCGTCGCCGTAGGCGCGGGTGAGGAGCGTGACGGTGGCGCCCGTCCGCAGGAGGATGGCGCCGTGCAGGACCAGAGCGCCCGCAGTCAGGACACGGCGGGCGGTAGCGACGAGGATGTCCGAAGCCACCGGGCGGGCACTCCCTGTACGCAGGTGCCAGACCAGGGCGAGCATCGCCCCCGAAACGAGGGCCACGCCGAGGTACCAGAGATACCGGCCGATGCCGTTGAGCACCTCCAGCGCCCGGTCCAGCGGCGGGGTGCGGGCGAAACCGGCCGACGCCACCGCTTCGCTGTCGACGATCCCGATACCCAGCACCACCTCGCCGGCGACGCGGTGGCCGTCGGGCCCGACGGTCACCCAGGAGAGGCCGTAGACGCCGTCGCCGAGGTCCGGCAGGGAGAACTCGATGACCTCCGCGTCGGCGCCGGTAGCGGTGAGTAGGGAGGCGCCGGGCACGGTGTCGCCCGCGGGGGTGACAACATTCAACTGCACCGTGCGCGGGTCCACGGCTTCGGCAAAGACCAGCGTGAGCCGCTCGGGTGCCTCGGCGGCGATCGTGCGGTTGGCGGGGACGGTCTCCAGCAGCCGGGTGTGCGCCGAGGCGGCTGCGGAGCCGGCGCCGACGCCGATGACGGTGACAAGCGCGAACGCCAGCCCGAGGCGCAGCCGACGACGACGCCGAACTCCGCTGGTGGACCCTGACGAGGCCCCGATACGCGATTGCCTCACCTAGATGAGACTATTTGAATCTCTAGAACTTTTCCAAATTGACGGCTATGACTCGATGGTGAGGGTGTTGACGACGACGGGCGGGTCGGGAGCGCCGCCGAGGGGGTTGTCCGGAATGTCCACGTGGCTGGCGAGCATGTCGGTGAGCACGTCGAGACCCTCGACCACGTCGCCGAACACCACGTAGGTGCCCTGGCCGTCCAGCAGGCCGGCGTCGGGGGTGACGGTGAAGAAGTACTGGGCCCCGGCGCTGTTGGGATCGCCACGGCGCGCCATGACGAGCTGCCCGGGCCGGTAGGTGAAGCCTGTGCCCTCGTCCCACAGCGTGTAACCCGGACCGGGATCGGCGGCGCTGTTGGTGTGCGGCGAGCCGCCCTGCAGGATGCCGATGCTCGGAGCGCTGCGGTGGACCAACGTGCCGTCGTAGTAGCCGAATCGGGCCAGGTTCACGAAGCTGTTCACCGTGCCCGGCGTGTTTGCCACGTCCAGCGCCACCCGCACGACCCCCCGGGAGGTGTCGAAGACGGCCGTGTGCGCCACCGCGGGCTCGATGCACAGCATGGGCGGCCCGTCGAAGTCCAACACCCGCTCGCCGGCACCCGCGGCGGGAGCGCAAGGCTCGACGCCGTAGTCGCCCGCGGCGTACGGGGTGTAGGCCGGCCCGCCGCCGGTCGCGTCGTCGATCCCTACGTCGTCGGTCGTCGCGTCGTCGATCCCTGCGTCGTCGACCGTCGCGTCGTCGGTGGTGTCGTCGTCGGCTGCGTTGCTGCCCGCTGCGGTGCTGTCGTCGGATGTCCCGTCGTCCGCACCCATGTCCGCGCCGTCGGACTCGTCGCCCGTCGCGTCGGACTCCTCCGACCCTCCATCGTCGGGGTCTGCGGTTACTTCGCCATCCGGCTCGGCGACCACTTCGGCACCGACCGCCGTCGAGGAGTCCTGGCCGGGTTGCGGGCCGTGATGGCGCCCGAGAGCCGGTTGCTGTTCGTCGAGCCCGACGGCGACGCCCGACGCTGGCGACGCCTGCTGGACGTGGCGGCGCGGCGCCTCTGGGGCATACCGACGGCGCTGGACATCTCCGGCATCCTGTGGCGCGGCGGGTTCGAAGTTGCGAGCATCGAGCGGCACCCGCTGCGCATCGGCGGCATGCCTCTGGTGCGGTTCGTAATGGGCGCGGCCCGCCCGGCGCCGGACGGCTGGGAGACGGTATGAGCCGGGGAACCCTGGCGTTCGTGGGCGGTGGGGAGTTCTCGCCGGGGTGCGACTTCGACGCGCCTCTCGTGGCCGAGTGCGGTGCGCGGGAGGTGGTCGTGCTGCCGACGGCCACCGCGTACGAGAACCCGGCCAGGCTCCGGGCGCGGGCGGAGGACTGGTTCGGCGCGCTCGGGGTGGGTTGCCGCTGGCTCGATGTCTATCGCCGGGCCGACGCCAACGACGCCGAGGTGGCCTCGGCGGTACGCGATGCCGCCATGATCTACCTCACCGGCGGGTCAGCGATGCACGCCCGGTCCACGCTGCTGCGCACGGCGGTTTGGGAGGCTCTGGCGGCGGCTTGGGCTGCCGGGGCCACCGTGGTTGGCGCCGGCGCCGGCGGCAATGTGCTGTGCGACCACATGGTGGACGCCCGCGGTGGCGCCTCCACCCTGGGACTCGGGCTTACCGACGCCTTTGCGATGATCGCCCGGGCGGACACCCTCTCGTCGGAGAGGATCTCCCGGACGGTCCGTCTGGCCCCGCCCGGCCTGCTGGTAGCCGCCGTGAGCGAGCGCAGCGCCCTGATCGCCCGACCCGACGGCTCGTGGGAGACCGTCGGCGAGGTCGCTCTCTATAGGGACGGGGCACGCATCGCCCTGGCCGACCGCTGAGTGAGGCTGCCGAAGACATCTCCTGGCGTCCCGGCGTAGAGCCCACCCTGGACTCGGTCCCTCGCCCGTCATCCCGGCGCGCGCCATGTCGACGGCGGCCGGGATCCACGAATTCTGAGGTTCTGAGCCGGTAGCACCGGTAGATGACTCGCCACCCTCCAAACCCGAGTTGACAACCATTGGAACGTCCCAGCGCGATTCGGCCGAACCGGGGGCCCATGGCGCAGCGTCGACGACTCATCGGTCCGGCGGACTCCCCGGGTGTTGTTGACATCGTGCAGTTAGTGCACTAGCCAAGGATTATCGGCTGCTCTTGGGATGTGTTCCAGTCCTGGAATGGTCGTCGTCTGTATCTGGGGGGTGTGTGATGCCTGGTCGGGGTGTTCGGTGGCGTGTGGGTGCGGTGTTGGTCGGGACATGAAGCCGAGCGACGTCGTCTGTACGTCGGTGACGCCGTCGCAGTTCCTGGGGCAGTGACGGTGAGCCGCGAGGCCGCCGACAGGGTGCTGGTGTGTTTCGTTCCCAACGGGGGCAGCCGTTTCTGCCCATCGACGCACAAGTTCAACCATGCCGACGCGGTCGTGAACCGCTGGTACTACAGCTCGTCGTTCAGTTTCACGGTCACCGACGCCGACGCGGCCGCCGCCCGCGGCCGATGCCACACCCGCACACCAGCTCCCGACAGCACCCCATGCTCCGGCCCATCGACCGGAGTCGACCGCTGGGGCTGCCAGCATTCGGGGGTCCTGTCGGAATGACTGGGCGGTGGCGCTCGGCGTGGGTCGGAGCGCTGGTTGCCGTGAGCCTGGTCGCCACATCATGTATGGCGACCGGCGACGGCTCGGGCGAGTTCGGCCGCGATCCGGTCCCCGGCCCCGAGACACCGGCACAGGAGGTTTCCCCAAGCGCGGCGGAGGTGTCGGTGCCAGCGCCAGCTGCCTCACCACCGACTCTGGACGGACCGGCGCGGGTGTCGGAGGTTTCGCCGGCGGCGGGTGGGGCGGGGTGGGGTGATGGTGGCGTGTTGGGCGAGTGTGCGGGTGCGGAGGAAGCCTGCGGGTTCGTGTCGGTGAGTCTGGGCAACAATCATGGTTGCGCCCTGCGGGCGGGTGGCGAGGTGGTGTGTTGGGGTTGGTCCGGTTCGTCGGTGTTCTGTTTCGTGGAGGCGGGCGAGTCGACGGTGTGCGTCGAGGACTCCGGCGGCGGCGCGGCGCTGTCGCCGGTGGGCGAGTTCGTGGCGGTTGACGCCAGTAAGGGCTATCCGGGCTACGCGTGCGGGGTGCGTGTGGGCGGCGCGTTGTCGTGTTGGCGGCGGCTAAGGGAGGCGAGCGCGTCGGCGTTCTCGTCGCCGCCGGTGGGGGTTTTCACGGCGGTGAGTGCCGGTGAGTACACGGCGTGTGGGGTCCGTGTCGGCGGGCGGATGACGTGCTGGTCCGTGTTCTCGGGGTCGGACGGATCGACGTGGCCGGAGGATGTGTTCGCGATGGAGGGCTTTTTCGAGTCGGTGTCGGTGGGCGGCGGTCATGTCTGCGGGCTCAGTCTCGGCGGGCGGGTGGCGTGTCGGGTCAGAGAGATCATCATTGAGGATGTCGGGCGGATTTCGATGCCGTTTGACAGGATCTTGCCGCCGCCGCAGGGCCGCTTCGAGTCGCTGTCGTCGAGTTCGTGGATCATGTGCGGGATCCGGGAGGACGCCACGGTGGCGTGCTGGGGTCCGGAGACGTTCGGTGAGGCGTCGCCGCCGGAGGGCGAGTTCGTGTCGGTGGATGCGGGTGACGTGTTCTCCTGTGGGGTGCGCACCGATGGGGAGGTGGCGTGTTGGGGCGTACGGCACGAAGTGAGTTGCGAGAATCATGCGTCGTGTCCGGGGTGGGATCACTTCGGGGGCGCGGCGCCGGAGGGGCCGTCCACGTCGGTGAGTGTGGCGCCGGGTTGGTTTTCGTCGGCGATTTGTGGGTTGCGTGGGGGTGGTGAGTTGGTGTGTTGGAACGAGGAGGCGGTGTTTCATCGTCCGCCGGTGGGGCGTTTCGTGGGTTTGGACGGGGGTCCGCGTCAGGTTTGTGGGGTGCGTGTCGGTGGCGGGGTGGCGTGTTGGGGGTTGGGCGCCTCGGACTGGTCGCCGCCGGTGGGGGAGTTCGTGTCGGTGAGTGTGGGCACTTCGCATGCGTGCGGGCTGCGCCGGAGTGGGCGGGTGGTGTGTTGGGGTGATGGTTCTGGGGATCTGTCGCCGCCGGTGGGGGAGTTCGTGTCGGTGAGTGTGGGTGAGGGTTTCGCGTGCGGGTTGCGTCCCGGCGGTGAGGCGGTGTGTTGGGGGGCGAACGCGCATTGGCGGGCCACCCCGCCGCCGGGGCCGTTCGCGTCGGTCAGCGCCGCGGGAGGGTTCGCCTGCGGGCTGCGCCCTAGCGGGGAGGCGGTGTGTTGGGGCGACGAGCGGGACCTGGCGGGGCGGTGCTCCCAGGCGTTTGCGACGCTCGACCGTGGTGGGCTCTGTCGCAGCGACGACCCCGCCGGGCGGGTGAGCCCGCCGGGCGGGGCGTTCGCGTCGGTCGTGGCGGCGGAGTCGTTCGCGTGCGGGTTGCGCGGGGGTGGGGCTGTGGAGTGCTGGCGTCACGACGGCCGGGCGCTTCCGCCGGCGCTGGGGGGTTCGTTCGTCGAGATCAGCGCGCAGGGCGGGTACCTCTGCGGGCTGCGCGCCGACGGCCGCGTCGACTGCCGCGACGGCGGTGTCGTTGGGCGGGACCCGGCGTGGTGGGCACGCTTCGCGCCGGCGGGTACGTTCAGCGCGGTCGCCGCGAGCCGTCATCACGCGTGTGGGATCCGTTCGGATGCGACGTTGGCGTGTTGGAGCATGGCCTGGCCGCCGGGCGCCGGCGTGCCCGACAGCCGCTTCGGCGAACCGCGGGTGACCGCCGAGGCGCCCGATGGTGACCTCGCGCGGCGCCCGCCGAGGGGGCGTGGCGTGCCCGGGTCGCTGGCGTGGGTGCAGCAGGCGCCGCCGCCGGGACCCTTCGACTCCCTCGACTCCGGCGCGGTGGTGACCTGCGGGCGGCGCCCCGGCGGCGCCGTGGACTGCTGGGGATCGCCGCCGGGCGCCGATCCCCCCGAGCGCATCTTCGGGGAGTGGAGCGTGGGCATCGGCGCCTCCTGCACGGTGCGCGCCGGCGGCGATCTCGGCTGCCGGGGACACGACGGGTGGGTATACGGCGGGTCGTCGAGCCGACTGACCGTCGAGGGCGCGTTCGTCGAGGTCAGCGCCGGCTTCAGGTTCGCCTGCGCGCTGCGCGCCGACGGCGAGGTGGTCTGCTGGGGTGCCAACGAGCACGGACAGACCACGCCGCCGCCGCCGTGGGTGCCCGGCGCGCCCTACACCGCCGTCGCCGCCGGGGCCTCCCACGCCTGCGCGCTGGGCCACAGCGGCGGCGTGGTGTGCTGGGGCGACAACCGCTGGGGCCAAACCGACGCCCCGCCCGGGAAGTTCACAGCGATCACCGCGGGCTACTGGCACACCTGCGCTCTCGGCGCGGCGGCGAGATCACCTGCTGGGGCGACGGCCCCTACGAAGACGACTACATCGACCCCCCCGAGAACGTCCCCACCGACCCCCCGCCGGGCCCCTACACCGCCATCACCGCCGGACACTGGCACACCTGCGCCCTGCGCGCCGACGGCACCCCCACGTGCTGGCTCAGCTACTGACCCGCACCTCGGTCGGGGCGGGCGGCTTCGTGCGGTCCGGGACGAGGGCTCGGCGTCGCGGCGGCGGTGCTGGGGTCGTCGCGTTGGTCGTGTGGCTGCTCGCCACCGCGTGTGCTCCGGCGGGCGACGACGCCGCGGTGCCAGAACCGCGCCGCGGTGACGTGACCGTCGGCTCCGATGCGCCGGTTGGGTCGCCGGAGGTTTCCACGAGTCCCGCAGAGGTGCCCCCGCGGGAGCCCGTCGTGCCCGCGCCGCCTGTGGGTGACACGGCGGAGGGCGTGGAGGTCTCGGCGACCGGCGGCGGCGAGGCCGTGCCGGATCACGGGTTCGTGTCGGTGAGTTTGGGGACGCGGATGGGGTGTGGACTGCAGGCGGGCGGCAAGGTGGTGTGTTGGGGTGGGGGTGATCACGGTGCGCGTGTGCGTTCTGTGCCGAGCGGTCGGTTCACCGCTGTGGGTGTGGGTTGGAATGTTGCGTGTGGGTTGCGGGTGGATGAGTCGGTTGTGTGTTGGGGTGCCACTGAGGAGTGGGCGCCGGCGTCGCCGCGGGGTGTGTTCACGGCGGTCGGTGTGGGGCTGTCGGGGGCGGCGTGCGGGGTGCGGGTTGGCGGTTCGCTGGCGTGTTGGGGGCGCCACCTGTCGCGGGAGGAGTTGGCGATGGCGCCACCGCTGGAGGTGTGGTCGCCACCGGAAGGCGTGTTTACGTCGGTGGCGGTGGGTGCGGACTATGCGTGCGCGATTCGCTCCGACGGGCGGTTGGCGTGTTGGGGGAAAGCACTGCGGCGCCGGCGGGACGTTATGTGTCGGTGTCGCTGGGGATGGTCGGGGCGTGCGCGTTGGGTGTGGACGGTGAAGTGCGGTGCTGGCGGCTGCAGAGGTACCCCTTCGATGAGCGCGGCCAGTGGTCACCGCCGTCGGGAGTGTTCACGGCGGTTGATACGAGTCATTCGTTCTCGTGCGGGTTGCGCGCCGGCGGCGAGGTGGAGTGCTGGGGTCCGAGGTCGCCGTGGGAGTGCTGGGGGGGCGCCCGGTGCGGCGGCTGGGGCGAGGACGCGGTTCCGGCGGGGCCGTTCACGGTGATCAGCATCGGACTGTTCGCTGGGGGGCGGGTCTGCGGGGGTTCGCGTGGGCGGGGAGTTGGTGTGTTGGAACGACGAGGACCTGCTGCATCGTCCGCCGGTGGGGTCGTTCGTGGCGCTGGACGGGGGTGCGGGCGCGGCGTGTGGTGTGCGGTCTGGTGGGTCGGTGGCGTGTTGGGGTGACGGCGCGGCGGGGTGGTCGCCGCCTGGGGGTGTGTATGGGTCGGTGAGTGTGGGTGCGGGGCATGCGTGCGGTTTGCTTGCTGGTGGCGAGGTGGTGTGTTGGGGCGATGACCGTGATGGGCAGGCGTCGCCGCCGGGTGGGGAGTTCTCGTGCGGCTGGTCTTGGTTGTTGTTGCGATGGTAGGCGATGCGGCGGGCCCGTTTGAGGCCGTCCTGGCGGGCCTGGCGGATGGTGTCGCGCTCAGTGTGGGGGAGGACTTCGCGTGCGGGTTGCGCGCCGATGGTGAGGCAGTGTGTTGGGGGTCGAATCGGTGGTGGGCGGCGAGTCCACCGCCGGGGACGTTCGAGGCGCTCAGCGTCGGGGCGGGTTTCGCGTGCGGGTTGCGCACCGACGGGCGGGTGGTGTGTTGGGGCGACGACCGTGGTGGGCAGGCATCGCCGCCCAATGGCGAGTTCGTGGCGATCAGCGCGGCCGGCGAGTTAGCGTGCGGTCTGCGCCTTGGCGGAGAGGCGGAGTGTTGGGGTAACCACGGGCCCTCGCCGCCGCCGCTGGCGGGCCCGTTCGCGGCGATCAGCGCGCACGGCTGGCGGGTGTGCGGGTTGCGGCTCGACGCCGGCGCGCAGTGTTGGTATCGCGGCGACGGGACGTGGCGGCATCACGCGCCACCGGGGACGTTCGTTGCGATCACCGCGAGCGACCGTCACGCGTGCGGGATCCGTCTCGACGAGACGCTGGAGTGCTGGAGCCCGCGGTGGCCGCCGGGCGCAGGTGTTCCCGACGCCGACGCGTCCGACGCCGGGGCGTCGGCGGGCTCGCCGGGCGATGGCGTCGGTGTCGTCTCGAAGCCGTCGCGGGGCGTGCCCAGGGAGTTGGCGTGGGTGCTGGGGGACATGCCGGCAGGTCCGTTCGTGGCACTGGACGCCGACGGGCGCCATGCGTGCGGCCTGCGCGCTGATGGCACCGTGGCGTGCTGGGCCCGCGCCCCGTCGGCGCAAAGCTGCCGGGTGGATGCGGTGGGCGAGACCAGCTGCCCCGCGCCCACCGTCGTGGAGCCCGAGGGCACCTATGAGCGGATCGCCGTCGGTTGGGGTTACGAGTGCGGGATACGCCCCGACGCCACGGTGGCGTGCTGGTTGGCCAGCGACGGTGATCCGCCGGTGGGCGCCTTCGAGGCGCTCGACGCGGCCTGGCGGACGGCGTGCGGGCTGCGCCGCGGCGGCGACGAGATCGTCTGCTGGGGCCTCGAACAGCGCACGCACCAAGGGGACTTCACGAAGATCCGCATCGGCTACAGCAGCATCGCCGCTGGCGCGCCAGTGGCGGGCGTGTGCGCGTTGCGCTCCGACGGCGGCGCCGAATGCCGGGGCCATCCCGACGTGGACTTCTTCACGCCGCCGCCGCCGTGGATCCCTGGCGCGCCCTACAGCGACATCGCTGTGGGCTTCCTGCATGCCTGCGCGCTCCGCGCCGACGGCGGCGGCGTGTTGTGCTGGGGCGACAACCGCTCGGGCCAGACCGACGCGCCCGGCGGCGCCTACACCGCCATCGTCGCCGGCTACTGGCACACCTGCGCTCTCAGCGCCGACGGCGAGGTCACCTGCTGGGGCGACGGCCCCTACAACGACCGCTACGCCGACGCGCCCGAACACATCTCCACCGACCCCCCACCAGGCCCCTACACCGCCATCACCGCCGGCGACCACTTCACCTGCGCGCTCCGCGCCGACGGGGAAGCCACATGCTGGCTCAGCTACTGACCCGCACCGCCCGAACCGGCCGAACCCCGACCCGCCCCCCGGCGTCTCGACCCGTGGCGCCGGGAGTCGCGGGGAGCGGTTCGTCCGCGAGGACGACCTCGTACCCGGACCTCGACCTCGACGCGCGGTTTCGTGCGGTCCGGGGCGAGGGCTCGGCGTCGCGGCGGCTGTGCTGGGGGCCGTCGCGTTGGCGGTGTGGCTGCTCGCCACCGCGTGCGCCCCGGCGGGCGACGCCGGCGTGCCCGATCCGCGCCGCGGTGATGTGACCGTCGGCTCCGATGTGCCGGTTGGCCCGCCGGGGTTTCCTCGAGTCCCACGGAGATGTCCCCGCGGGAGCCCGTCGTGGTCCCGCCGCCTGTGGGTGACACGGCGGGGGGCGTGGAGGTCTCGGCGACGGGCGGTGCGGGCGCTGTGGTGCCCGATGACGGGTTCGTGTCCGTGAGTTTGGGGCGGGGATTTGGCTGTGGGTTGCAGGCGGGCGGTGACGTGGCGTGTTGGGGTGGGCGCAGTTCTTTGTTCTGTGTTGAGGTGGGGGATGGTCAGGCGGAGTGCACGGAGGAGAATCTGGCCGCGTCGGCGGCGCCGGCGGGGAAGTTCGTGGCGGTGGATGCGGGTTCAAATTTTGCTTGTGGGGTGCGTGTGGGGGGCGTGTTGGAGTGCTGGGGCAGGCTGCGTGGGGATGTCGCGGGGTCGCCGCCGGCGGGGAAGTTCGTGGCGGTGGATGCGGGCGTGGGTCCGGCGTGTGGGATCCGTGTTGGCGGCGAGGTGGAGTGTTGGGTTCCCGGGTTGGGGGGTGTTGGGTGGCCCAGTGACGTGCCGGTGCCGGAGGGTGCGTTCTCGTCGGTGTCGGTCGGGGGGAGTCATGTGTGCGGCGTGCGTGTGGGCGGCGAGGTGGCGTGTTGGTCCGCCGGAGCGCCGGGGTGGGGATCACCGCGAAATGGGCTGTTCTCGTCGGTCTCGGCGGGCCTGTTTCACACCTGCGGGATCCGAGTGGACGCGACGGTGGCGTGTTGGGGTGACGGGGAGTTCGGCCGGGCGTCACCCGCGGAGGGGGAGTTCGTGTCGGTGAGCGCGGGTGGGCCGTTCTCGTGCGGGGTGCGAACCGGCGGGGACGTGGCGTGCTGGGGTTTGGCGGACCGTCCAGGATGTGGCTCGAGAACGTCCCACCCGCGCTCTCGGAGCTATGGGTGTAAGGGTTGGGATCTGTATCCGGGGTTCGCTCCGGAGGGGCCGTTCACGGCGGTCGGCGTGACTGCGGACATGTATTCGTTCGGAACGATTTGCGCGTTGAGGCAGGCGGGCGAGTTGGCGTGTTGGAACGACGAGTCTGTGGTCCATCGCCCGCCGGTTGGGTCGTTCGTCGCTCTCGACGGCGTACGCGACGGGATGTGTGGTGTGCGGGTCGGCGGTGCGGTGGTGTGTTGGGGCGAGGCGGCGCCGGAGGGGCCGCCTCCGCAGGCGGGGTTGCGGTCGGTGAGCGTCGGCGCGCGCCATGGGTGCGGGTTGCGCTCCGCGGGGGCGGTGGTTTGTTGGGGTGATGGCGCGCGGGCGTTGGCGCCGCCGGAGGGTCGCTTCGAGGGGGTGGGTGTGGGGGAGGATTTCGCGTGCGGTTTGCGTTCGGGCGGGACGGTGCTGTGTTGGGGGTTGAATCTGTGGTGGCGGGCGAGCGCTCCGCCGGGGGTCTTCGTGGCGGTGAGCGTCGCGGCGCGGTTCGCGTGCGCCCTACGCGCGGGTGGCGAGGCGGTGTGTTGGGGTGATGATCTTGGGGGGCAGGTGTCGCATCCGGGGGGTGTGTTCGTGGCAGTCACCGCGGCCGACCGGTATGCGTGTGGTATGCGTGCCGGCGGGGAGGTGGCGTGTTGGGGGTCGGGGGCCGAAGGTCTAGGGGCGCCCGGCGGCGAGTTCGTGGCGCTCGACGCAAAGGAGGGGCACTTGTGCGGGCTGCGCCCCGGCGGCGCGGTGGATTGCTGGCACCGCATCGACGCGACGTGGCGGCACCACTCGCCGCCGGGGACTTTCGCGGAGGTCGCGGTGAGCCGCGATCACGCCTGCGGGATCCGCTCCGATGGGTCGTTGGAGTGTTGGAGCCCGCTGTGGCCTCCAGGAGCCGGGATGCCCGTCGTTGCCGCGGCCGCGGCGCTGGATCCGGGTATGCCGAGAGCCGTTGTCGCGCCCGAACCGACCGGCCGCGGCGTGCCCGATGCGCTGGCGTGGGTGTTGGGGGACCTGCCTGCGGGTCCGTTCGGCGCGCTCGATGCCGGCTACACCACGGTGTGCGGTCTGCGCCCCGATGGCACCGTGGTGTGTTGGGGTCGCGCCGAGGCGTCGGAGACCTGTCGGTCGGATTCCGCGGGGGAGATCACGTGTCCGCCGCTGCCGGTGGAGATACCCGAGGGCTTCTTCGAGCAGATCGCCGTAGGCATCGGCTATGCGTGCGGTCTGGGTCTCGACGGCATGGCCACCTGCTGGGAGGCTGGGAGCGTACGGTGACCCGCCGCCGGGTCCCTTTGTGGCGCTCGCCGCGGCCTTGCATAGCGCCTGCGGTATCCGCCGCAGCGGGGAGATCACCTGCTGGGGCTACGACGGCGCGAGGACACGAGAGGGGTCCTTCACACACCTCAGCGCAGGCTACGGCCCCAGCGGGCCTCAGTCGTTATTTGAGCAGCGCTTCTGCGCTCTGCGCGCCGACGGCGAGGCCGAGTGCTGGGGAACGCGAGTAGCCGACCGTTACACGCCGCCGCCGCCGTGGATCCCCGGCGCGCCCTACAGCGACATCGCCGCCGGCTCCCAACACGCCTGCGCCCTGCGCGCCGACGGCGGCGGCGTGTTGTGCTGGGGCGACAACCGCTACGGCCAGACCGACGCGCCCGAAGGCGCCTACATCGCAATCACCGCCGGGCAATGGCACACCTGCGCCCTGCGCGCCGACGGTGACATCACCTGCTGGGGCGACGGCCCCTTGAACGGCCGCTACGCCGACGCGCCCGAACACATCTCCACCGACCCCCCGCCGGGTCCCTTTACCGCCGTCACCGCGGGCCTTTGGCACACCTGCGCGCTCCGCCCCGACGGTGAAGCCACGTGCTGGCTCAGCTACTGACCCGCACCGCCCGAACCGGCCGGACCCCACCCCCGGCCGGGCCACCATGTGCGGGGTCGGCGGAGAGTCTCGCCCCTCGCGCCGCTCCCCGGCGCCGAGAGCCGCGAGGAGACGATAATGACGAATAGCGGGACGCAGTCAGGGGCGCCGGCGGGTCGTTGGACGGTGTGGGGCTCGCGGCGGGCGCGGCAGGTGGCGGCGCTGGTTGGCGTGGTCGCGGCGGCGGGTCTCGCGGCGGGTGTGTGGATCCCCGAGCCGGCCGAGCCGGCGGGGTGGGAGCTGAACCGGGGGTTCGAGTCGTTCGCCGCCGATTTCGACTGCGGATTCCGTGCCGAGGGGTCGATGCAGTGCCGCAGCGGCCGCACCCTTCACGACAGGCGGTTCGTGGCGTTGGACGGCAGCGGGATGAGGTGCGGGATCCTCGTCGATGGCAGGTTGAGGTGTTGGCGTGCGGTCTACGACGTCCGCGTCGGATCGGGCTCTCCGGGGCCCTTCCCGTTCGGCAATGAGCGGTTCACGGCGTTGAGCGTGGGAGACTTCCAGTGCGGCATACGCAAGGACCGGGCGCTGCGGTGTACTTACGAGGGTTGGGACCCGAAGGTTCATCGTTGGGTTCCTGACTATGTCACGGACCCGCCGGCGGGCGAGTTCGCGGCGGTGTCGGTCGGCGGCGGTAATGCCTGCGCGATCCGGGTGGGGGGTGCGTTGGTGTGCTGGGGCGACGAGGATCCTCGGACCGGTTTCGAGCCGCTGCCGGCGTCACCGGCGGGGGAGTTCGTGTCGGTGGCGGTCAGCGATTGGCACGCCTGCGCGGTGCGCGTCGGCGGGGAGGTGGTGTGCTGGGGCGACGACGCCTTTGGGCAGGCGTCGCCGCCGGCGGGCATCTTCAGGACCGTGGCGGTCGCCACGTACTACTCGTGCGGCCTGCGCGACGACGGCGAGGTGGCGTGCTGGGGTCTGCGTTCGGGTGATACTTCGAACAGGCAATACGCCTGGAACAGCTATGGGGGGCTGTGGCCCTCGGGGCCGTTCCAGACGCTGGAGATCTCCCGCTTGTGGCCTCGGATCTGCGCGGTGCGCGCCGGCAGCGGCGAGGCTGTGTGTTGGAACGACGGCACCGCCACGCACCGCCCGCCGGAGGGCGCGTTCGTCGCCCTCGAAGCGGGCGCGTGGGCCACGTGCGGGTTGCGCGCCGGCGGGGAGGTGGCGTGCTGGGGCCACGAGTGGACCTGGTTCCCCGAGGAGGTCCACGGGCGCCTCACCTGGGAGATCCCCCCGGGGCCGTTCGCGGCGCTCGGCGTCGGCCACGGTCACGCCTGCGGGCTGCGCCCCGGCGGCGAAGCGGAGTGCTGGGGCCGCGACTTCGGGAGGCGCACCGCGGCGCCGCCCGGGGCGTTCACGGCGCTCAGCGCGTACGAGCACGCCACCTGCGGGCTGCGCCCCGGCGGCGAGGCGGAGTGCTGGGGAGCCAGAGACGCTGACGCGGACGACCCCGTGGCGGCCCCGCCGCCGGGACCCTTCACTGCAATCCGCGTGGGGCATGGGAGCGTCTGCGGGCTGCGCCCCGGCGGCGACATGGCCTGCTGGGGCACCTACAGCGGCGAACCGATCCCGACCCCCGACGGCGCCTTCACCGCGGTGATCGCCGGCGACGCCTACATTCCCACAGGAAATTGCGGGCTGCGCACCGGCGGGCTGATCGCCTGCGCCGCCGCTGACGACGACTGGACCTCGCACTTCCCCGACTGGACCTGGCACATCCTCGATGGCGCCTTCAGCACAGTCAGCGCCTGGGACGAACCACTTCTGCGGGCTGCGCCTCGACGGCGAAGCGGTGTGCTGGCACGCCACCGCGGCGACCTGGCACGAACCCGCCCCCCCGGGGCCGTTCACCAGCATCACCGCCGGCAACAGACACGCCTGCGGGCTGCGCCCCGACGGCGCCGCCGAATGCTGGACCAGCCACTGGCCACCCGGCGCTCTGCCCGCCTACCCGCCGAGCGCCTGACGCGGCGGACAGCGCGTTCGCGTCTCCCATTGAGCGCACTGTGCGTCGGCGCGGCGTGCGCCGGTAGGGGTCTGAGTCCGGGAGCGCGCCCCCGGACTCAGACCCGCTTCGATGCTGACGCTGTTGACGACGACGGGCGGGTCGGGGGCGCCGCCGAGGGGATTGTCCGGAATGTCGACGTGGCTGTCGAGGATGCCCTCCAGTACGTCGAGCCCTTCGACCACGTCGCCGAAGACCACGTAGGTGCCCTGGCCGTCGAGTAGGCCGGCGTCGGGCGTGACCGTGAAGAAGTACTGCGCGCCGGCGCTGTTGGGTTCGCCACGGCGGGCCATCACCAACTGTCCTGGCCGGTAGGTGAAGCCGGTCCCCTCGTCCCAGAGTGTGTAGCCCGGCCCTGGGTCGGCGGCGCCGTTGGTGTGCGGCGAGCCGCCCTGCAGGATGCCGATGCTCGGAGCGCTGCGGTGCACCAGCGTGTCGTCGTAGTAGCCGAAGCGCACCAGGTTCACGAAGCTGTTCACGGTGCCCGGCGTGTTGGTCACGTCGAGCGCCACCCGCACGACGCCTCGGGACGTGTCGAAGACGGCCGTGTGCGGTACCGAGGTATCGATGCACGCCATGGGCGCTCCCGCGAAGTCCAGCACCGGCTCGCTGACACCCTCAGCAGGAGCGCACGCCTCGGTGCCGTAGTCGCCCGGCGCATACGGCGTGTAATCCGGGCCGCCGGTCGAGGTCACCTCGGCCTCTTCGTCGCCGGCGCTCGATTCGTCCGAGGTCTCATCGCCGGCGTCGTCGGCCTCAGCCGATGGTTCATCGCCGGGCTCGTTGGTCATCTCGTCGTCGGGCTCGCCGGTGTTCGCTGTGTCGTCGAGCGAGCTGTCCGTCGCCTCGTCGGCTCCCTCGGCGACCACCTCGGCTCCCACAGGTGCCGGAGGAGGCGCGGTCACTTCGGGTTCGTCGTCACGGCCGCTGAGCGTGATGGCGAGGAAGACTCCCACGACAGCCAGTACGACGACGCCGATCCTGACGATCGTGCGCCGTTTCTTGGCTCGTGCCGCCGCTTCCTTTGC
The DNA here is from genome assembly GCA_963668565.2 of Acidimicrobiales bacterium. Classification (GTDB taxonomy): domain Bacteria; phylum Actinomycetota; class Acidimicrobiia; order Acidimicrobiales; family CATQHL01; genus VXNF01. Next base: position 727,967 of record CAXXMX010000010.1, on the reverse strand, counting down.
TGCATCCCGTCGTGCCTGCGTCCTGGCTTTCTGGCGGGCGCGTTTCTCGATGCCCATCGCGTAGAAGCTACCGGTCGGGGAGGCACACAGTCGCGCCGGGCGGCGTTACCGTGGCGGCGATGGCTCTACTGGTCCAGAAGTTCGGTGGCACATCGGTCGCCACGCCCGAGCGCATGCGCGAGATCGCCGAGCAGGTGCGCTTCCGGCGCCTGCAGGGTGACGACATCGTCCTCGTCGTGAGCGCCATGGGCAGCGAGACCGACGAGTTGTTGCGCCTGGCCTCGGCGGTGGCGCAGGAGCGTCCAGGGCGGGAGATGGACATGCTCGTGACGGCCGGTGAGCGCAAGGCCACCGCGCTGATCTGTATGGCACTCCACGACCGCGGCGTCCCGGCCGACTCCCTGACCGGCAGTCAGGCCGGGTTCATCACCGATACGACCCATCAGAACGCCCGCATCCTGGAGATCCGCCCCGACCGGGTGCGCGCCGCCATCGCCGGGGGAAGAGTCCCGGTGGTCGCCGGCTCGCAGGGAGTCTCCACCGAATCCGACGTGACCTTCCTTGGCCGCGGCGGCTCGGATACGACGGCGGTGGCCCTGGCCCACGTGCTCGGCGCCGATGCCTGCGAGTTGTACACCGACGTGTCCGGTGTGTTCACCGCCGACCCCCGCGTCGTGCCTCGGGCCCGGCGTATCGGCCGGCTGTCGTACGACGAGATGCTGGAGATGACCGCGACCGGCTGCCCGAAGCCGGCGATGCGCTCGGTCGAGGTGGCCCGGGCCCGGCGCGTGCGGTTGCACGTCCGCTCGGCGTTCACTTGGGAGCCGGGTACCTGGATCGACGAGGAGGATTCCGACATGGAGCAGGCCATCGTTTCGGCCGTCACGCACGACTCGTCCGAGGCCAAGATCACCGTCCCCGGCGTGCCGGACCACCCCGGCATCGCCGGCACGCTGTTCCGCCGGCTTGCCGACGTCGACGTGAACGTGGACATGATCGTGCAGAACGTCTCCGAGCACGGCGTCACCGACATCTCGTTCACCGTGCCTCGGGGCCAACTCGAGGCCAGCAGGTCACTGGCGCAGGCCCTCGCCACCGAGATCGGGGCGGGCACCGTCACCACCGACGCCACCATCGCCCGTGTCAGCCTCGTCGGGGCCGGCATGAAGAGCAATCCGGGCGTGGCCGCCACGATGTTCGAAACCCTCGGCGCGGCGGGCATCAACATCGAGATGATCTCAACGTCGGCCATCCGCATCTCCTGTGTGGTGCACGAGAGCGACGTTTTCAGAGCCGTATCCGCGCTCCACGACGCGTTCGATCTACAGCACCCGAGAGGCTCCGGCTAACGCTCAGCCAAGGAGTGCCCCGGCCCGGCTCCTCCTTCGTTCCGGCGGCGGCCGGTGCCGACGACGCGTCCGGGGAGGGACGAGGTCGTCGGCGAGTGGTCCGTTCCGGTGGTCTATTCGGGACTGCGGCGGTTGCCGCGTAGCGACTCCGCCACACCGGCGACGTCGTAGTCCCCGAAGCCGGCCGCGGAAGCGGCCTGAAGCGAGCGATGATTGCTGGCGATCTGCGGCAGATCCACCCCGCACTCTGCAGCCAGATCCAGCGCCAGGCGGAGATCTTTGATGGCGAGGTCGAGGCGGAAGATGGCCGGCTGCTCGCCGGGACGCTCGTACCAGTCGCGCCGGTACTGGAAGAACGGTGAACTCAGCGGGCTCGAGGCGAAGACGTCGTACGCCACGAGGCGGTCGATCCCGGCCTTCTCGGCCAGCACGAGGCCTTCAGCAATGCTGTTCACGAGACCGTGCACGAGCGTGTTGAGGGCCAGCTTCATGGCGGCGCCCGATCCCTGGCCGCCGACGTGGGCGATCCTGCCGCTGAAGGGTTCCAGTGCCGGTCGAGCCTGCTCGACGGCGGCAGCGTCACCTCCGGCGATCATGAGGAGCATCCCGGCTTGTGCCGTCGAGACGCTGCCACCGGCTGGGGCGTCCACCAGCCGGGCGCCGCAGCCCTCCATCACCCCGCCGAGGTGGCGGACGCAACCGGGGCTGATGGTGCTCATCTCCACGGCGACGGCACCTGGTGCGATTCCCGCGGCCACGCCTTGGGGCCCCTCGAACACCTCCAAGGCAGCAGCGTCGTCGGACACGATGCTGAGGGTCGCGTCGCTGCCGGCGGCCACCTCCGCCGGCGTCTCGCAGATCTGCACGTCGGCGCCCTCGCTCGATGAGCGGACGTGTTCGACGAATGCTTCGGCTTTGCTCCGGGTCCGGTTGTGGACGCGCAACGACAGCCCGGCGGCTGCGACGTGGGCGGCCATGGGCCACCCCATGTTCCCGAGGCCGATGAATCCGACCCGAGGGCTTCCCGGATGGTCGCTTCCGTTGGCTGTCATGACGTTCCCCCCGATCGCCGTCCCCCCACCACCCAAACCATAGTTATTTCCCCCCGGCGCTGCCTCCGCCCTGGCCGGCGCTTCGTCGTGGTTCGGCGCGGTGGGAGCGCCTTCGGTAGCATCGACGCGTGGCGTGCGCCCCGGATCCGACCGCCGGATCGATCCCGATGTTCCGACCACCGTTCCCCCGTGGGGAGATCGATCCGCGCAACTTCACGCCGGGCGCTCCGTGAGCAAGCGCAAGACCCTCTACCTGGCGAATCCCTACGGGTTCTCGCCGGCCCAGCGCGCCGGGCCGCTCAACGAACTGATCGACGCGCTGGAAGCGGTCGGTGCCGAGCCGTGGGAGCCCTTCGCGCTGGGCGACCAGGAGGGCTGGATCGGCCAGCCCGGATGGGCCTACAAAGTCGGCCAGAACGACCTGCGGCTCGTGCGCGAGGCCGACGGCATCTTCGCCGTCGTGAACGGCTGCCCGCCCGACGAGGGCGTCATGGTGGAGTTGGGCATGGCGATCGCCTGGGGCAAGCCCACCTTCCTGTTCCGTGACGACTTCCGCCGCTGTGCCGACAGCGAGACCTACCCGCTCAACCTCATGCTCTTCACGGGTCTCGGCGAGCACGACTGGGAGGACTACTGGTACACCTCGGTCGAGGAGATCGCCGACCCCGCCAAGGCCCTCGTCCGCTGGCTGCAGGGCGAGTCGCTGCCCTAGTCCCGACCTCGACGCGCGCAGCGCCCGTCGCAATTTCCGTCCCTGACGTGTCGCCGGGCGAGCGTGGGGACTCCCGGCACCCGATCGGCGGATCGAAGCCCTTCGGCCCGCTCGGGTAGCATCGCCGCCGTGCAGTATCCCCCTGAGGCGCTGACTGGGGTGTTCCCGGTCTTCCAGACTCCCTTCGACGACAACGACGAGATCGATGCCACCGCCCTCGCCGCCGAGATCGAGTGGGTGTACGCCTGCGGGGTCGACGGGATCGTCCTGGCGATGGTGTCGGAGGTTCTGCGCCTGAGCACCACCGAACGCCGGCACTTGGCGGAGCTGTCGTGCAGCCTGGGGCTCCCGCACGGGCCGGTGATCGTTTCGGTGGGCGCCGAGAGCACGAAGGTGGCGGTGGACCTGGCCCGCCACGCGGAGAGCGTCGGTGCCACGGCGGTCATGGCCATCCCGCCCATCTCGGTGGGTGTGCCCGACAGCGAACTGTCGGCCTACTACGAGGCGTTGCTGGCAGCCATCGAGATCCCCGTGGTGGTGCAGGACGCCAGCGGCTACGTGGGCCGGCCGATGTCGATCGCGATGCAGGCCGGCCTGCTGGACTCCTACGGCGAACGGGTTCTGTTCAAGCCAGAGGCCGTCCCCATCGGCCCGCGCCTGAGCGAGTTGCGCGACGCCACCGGGGGCCGGGCGCGGGTCTTCGAAGGCTCCGGAGGAATTGCGCTGGTGGACAACTACCGGCGCGGCATCGTCGGAACGATGCCGGCTGCTGACACCCCATGGGCGCTGGTGGCGCTCTGGCGGGCTCTCGAGGCCGGCGACGAGGCGCGTATCGAGGCCATCGCCGACCCGCTGGCCCGCCTGGTGTCGCTCATGGACAGCCTCGACGCCTTCGTGGCGATCGAGAAGCACCTCCTGGTGGACCAGGGCATCATCCCCAGCGCTCGGCGGCGGGGGCCGCTGGGCTACGACCCCGACCCGGAGACCCTGGCGGAGGTGGACCGGCTCGTCGGGCGCCTGCGCGAGGCGGTCGACGGCTAACTGCTGCGGCGGCTACCCGAGTCCGGGGCTGCGATGGCTGAGTGCAAGCCCTTCGCCTCGCAGTTGTGTGCCCCCGAAGGGCCAACTGCCGGTCCCGGCGGGTGGATTCTCAACGTCTGCTCCTTCACCCGGGACGAGGCCTGGCCGGCACGCGGCGGTGACATCACGGCGACACACGTGAGCGCGCCGGGCAGGACGAAGCGACTCTTCAACACCCACGCCGACGGCGTGGAAGGCATCCCGGCGGCACTTGCGTTCGGTCCCGACGGTGCCCTGTACGTCACCGACGAGGGCCATCGGGCCGTGCTGCGGGTCGGCCCCGACGGCGCTCGCAACCGCTGGGTGGACTCCTTCGAGGGCCAGGCGCTGAACGGTCCCAACGATCTGTGCTTCGACGCTGACGGCAGTTGCTTCTTCACCGACCCCTGGGGGAGTTCGCTGGAGAACCCGATCGGAGCCGTCTACGGCCACGCCGCCGACACAGGCGAATTGCACCGCATCGATGGCGATATGGCGTTCTCCAACGGCATCGCTGTGCGCGGTCGCCACCTCTACGTAGCGGAGACACTCCGTACCTGCGTCTGGATCTACGACATCGTTGGGCCCGGCCGGGCAACCAACTGCCGCCTCTTCTGCCGGCAGCCGCCCGTGCCCGGCGCCGCGGTGTGTGGACCCGACGGTATGGCGTTCGACGCCGAGGGGAACCTGCTCGTGACCCACTACGGCTCGGGCTTCGTGTTCGTCTACGACACCGGCGGCGCTGAGATCGACCGGATCGCCTGCGGTGGCGCCGCTCCCACGAACGTGTGCTTCGGCGGAGCGGACCATGCCACGCTGTTCATCACCGTGGACGACACCGGTGAGATGGTGGCCGTTGACTGGGGTGTGCGAGGGCAGACGCTGAATTTCTGCCCGACCGCGGGGCGCGGTTTGCATCCGTTCGCTGCCATGATGGCCGCCGGCGAGCCGCTGGGCTGAGGGGGAGCACGACATGGGCCGCAGGTCGAACCACAGAGCGATCGGAGAGGTGCGATGAGCGTCACCCGCATCGGCATCGACACGGGGGGCACGTTCACCGACCTCATCGCCTTCGACACCACCGACGGCACTGTCACATCGCTCAAGGTGGCGTCGACACCGGCGGAGCCACTGCGGGCGTTCCTGGGTGCCATCGGCGCGTCCGGTGTGGATCCCGACAGCATCGCCTTCCTGGTGCACGGCACAACCGTGGCCACCAACGCCATGATCCAGCGGGCCGGCGCCCGGGTCGGCTTCATCTGCACGGCGGGCCACGAGGACATCCCCTACATCCAGCGCGTCAACCGGCAATTCCTCTACGACCTCACCTGGAACAAGCCCCGGCCGCTGCTGGCGAGCCGGCGGGATTGTTTCGGTGTGGCCGAGCGCATCACGGCCGACGGTGAAGTGCTCACACCGCTGACCGCCGACGCCATCGACGACCTCTGCGACCGGATCGCCGCCAACGGCGACCTTGAGGCGCTGGCGGTGTGCCTGCTGTTCTCATACCTCAACACCGACCACGAGCAGGCGCTGGCCGCGGCTCTCCGAGGTCGATTCGGTGACCTGCCGCTGTCGGTGAGCCACGAGGTTGCCCCCATCTGGCGGGAGTACGAGCGCTCCAGCACCGTCATCGCCGACGCCTACATCAAGCCGCTGATGCAGGGTTACGTGGCCAGCCTCGCCGGCGGGCTGGCGGCGGCCGACATCGACGTCAACTGGGCGATGATGAAGTCCAACGGCGGCCTGATGAAGGCCGAGGCGGCTGCCGATCACCCGATCCACCTGGCCATGTCCGGACCAGCGGGAGGCGCCGTGGCCAGCCGTCACGTGGCCGGCCTGCTGGGGCTCGACAACGTGGTGACCATCGACGTGGGCGGCACCAGCGCCGACGTCGCGCTCATCCTGGACGGCGAGGTGGGCTACACCACCTCCTACGAGGTGGAGTGGGGCATCCCGGCGGCGATCCCACTCATGGACATCCATACGGTGGGCGCCGGTGGCGGCTCGATCGCCTGGGTCAACGCCGGTGGGTTCCTGCAGGTGGGCCCGCAGAGTGCCGGCGCCGACCCCGGCCCCATCTGCTACGGAGCCGGTGGGCGGGAGGTCACCCTCACCGACGCCAACCTGGTCCTGGGCCATCTCGACCCGGACTACTTCTGCGGCGGGGCCATGCGACTCGACGAGACCCTGGCCCGCAATGCCACTGCCGATATGGCGGCCGACCTCGGCATGTCAACGCTGGAGTTCGCGCAGGCCACCGTGGAGATAGCGGACGAGAACATGGCCAACGCCATCCGCATGGTGAGCATCGACCGGGGCCACGACCCGCGCCACTTCGCCCTGCTGGCCTTCGGCGGGGCGGGTCCGCTGCACGGCGCCGCCGTGGCACGCAAGCTGCACATCCCCACGCTGGTGGTTCCCCCCTTCCCGGGTAGCTTCTCGGCGCTGGGGCTGCTGCTCGGCGATCTGCGCGTCGACAAGCTCTGGACGCAGTCGTTCCGCTCCGACCGGGCCGGCCCCGGTGAGGTGGCCGAGCGCTTCGCCACCATCGCCCGGGCTGCCACCGAAGAGCTGCGCACCCAGGGGTTCGAGGGTGACTGCGAGCTGCGCTACGCCATCAACATGCGGTACCTGGGCCAGAACTACGAGACCGAGGTGGAGGTGCCGCCGATCGACGCCCTTGACGCCGAGGGCGCCGCGGCGCAGCTGCAACTGGCCTACCAGGCGTTCCACGACCGCCACCGCGCCATGTACGAGTACGTCATCGCCGACGCCGTCATCGAGATGGTCAGCTTCCGGGTCTCGGCCATCGGCGCCATCCCCCATCCGGCTCTGGCTCGGGTGCAAGCCGAGACCGGCCATCCCGAGACCGCCCGGCAGGTGCACTTCGGCGGCGTGGGGCTGGTGGACTGCCGCGTGCTGCATCGGCGGGCGATGCCGATCGACGATGTGCTCGAGGGTCCCCTGATCGTCTCCGAGGAAGGGTCCACAACGCTCGTGGGACCCGGAATGCGGGTCCGCAGAACCGCAGAAGACGTCCTGATCGTCGAGGTGAGTCCGTGACCGCCCTGCTCGCGCTACCGGAGAGCCCGTCAGTTGCCGCCGACCTCACCGTCGACCAGGTCACGCTGACGGTCATCGACAACTACCTCTCGACCACCTGCCGCGAGATGGGCGTGGCCATGATGCGCACCGCCTACTCGCCGATGTTCAATGAAGCGCTGGACTTCTCCTGCGTGCTGTTCGACGTCAAGGGCCGGATGATCGCCCAGGCCGAGTTCTGCCCCTCCCAGATCGGCACGATCAAATTCACCATCGAGTGGATGCTCGACGAACTGGGTCCCGACGTGTACCGGCCGGGCGACGTGATCATCATGAACGACCCGTACCGGGGCAGTGGTCACATCCCCGAGCACACGCTTCTCAAGGCGGTGTTCTGTGGCGACGAGATCGTCGGCTTCGTGGCCAACTGCGCCCACCTGGCCGAGCCGGGCGCCAAGGCACCCGGGGGACTGGCAGGTGACGCCACCGACATCTTCCAGGAGGGGTTGCGCCTCCCGCCGCTGTGGCTGCAGCGCGAGGGCGTGCCGCAGGAGGACATCTGGAAGATCATCTTCGCCAACCACCGCACACCGAAGGTCACCTACGGCGACCTTATGGCCATGGTCGGCTCGCTGAACGTGGCAGAGCGTCGGCTCAACAGCCTCCTCGACACCTACGGCCACGACACGGTGACCACCGCCACCGCCGACTTGATCGGCATCGCCGAGCGGCGGATGTCCGAGGAGATCCGCCGCATTCCCGACGGCGAGTACCGCTTCAGCGACATCATCGAGGACGACGGCGTCTCGGAGGGGTCCTACCTGGTCGACTGCACCGTCGTGGTGGACGGCGGCAACGTGACCTGCGACTTCACCGGCTCGGACGGCCAGGCGGCCGGCCCCATGAACGGCACCTACGCGGTCACGGCCTCGGCGGTCTACAACGCCTTCATGCACATCACCGACCCCACCATCCCGCGCAACGAGGGCTGCTACCGGCCCATCAACGTCATCGCCCCGCCGGGCACCATCGTGAACTGCGAATTCCCGGCGCCGCTGGTGGGCGGCAACACCGAACTCAGCCCGCGCATCACCGACATCATCTTCGGTGCCCTCGCCGACGCGCTGCCCGACCGGATCCCGGCGGCCCACGGCGGCACCGTCTGCTGCTTCCTGTTCGGCGGCCGGCACCCCGACACCGGCGATCTGTACTCGCACTTCCACTTCGAGGGCGTCGGCTGGGGTGGCAGGCCCTTCGCCGACGGCGACAGCCAGGTGATCGTCATCATCGGCAACGCCCGGAACACCCCCGTGGAGATTTTCGAGACCCGCTACCCGCTGCGCGTAGAGTCGTACCGACTGCTGGAGGACTCCGGCGGCCCGGGGCTGAACCGCGGCGGCCTGGGCATCGAGCGCATCCTGACCATGGTGGTCGACGAGGTGACCGTCAGCGCCCTCTTCAACCGGATGCTGGTGGATCCGTTCGGGATCCACGGTGGCAAGCCCGGTGCGAACAGCGGCCTCTTCGTGCGCCTCGCCGGAGAGGAGTCCTGGAGCACGTTCAGCGAGAAGTTCGGGACGATGTCACCGTCGAAGTTCTCCAACATCCTCCTCCACCGGGGCGATCAGGTCAGGATCCTGGCGCCGGGCGGCGGCGGCTGGGGCGATCCCCTGGAGCGCTCGGCCGACAGGGTGCTGGCCGACGTGGCCGAGGGGCTCGTGACGCCCGAAGCGGCGTCGCGCGACTACGGCCTCGTCGTCGAGCGCTGCGACGGCACATGGGTCGCTACGCCGACGGCGGCGAGGGCTGCGGCATCGCCCACTACGCTGGTCCGACCGGGATGCGGGTCCGCCGCACACCCGAAGATGTCCTGATCGTGGAGGTGAGCTCGTGACGGCCCTGCTCGCGCCCCCGGAGCACCGGTCGGTTGCCGCCGACCTGGTGGCCGATCAGGTCACGCTCACGGTCATCGACAACTATCTGGCCACGACCTGCCGCGAGATGGGCATCGCCATGATGCGCACCGCCTACTCGCCGATGTTCAACGAGTCGCTGGACTTCTCCTGCGTGCTGTTCGATGCCAAGGGCCGCCTCAGCGCCCAGGCTGAGTTCTGCCCCTCCCAGATCGGCACGATCAAGTTCACCGTGGAGTGGATGCTCGACGAACTGGGTTCCGACGTCTACAAGCCGGGCGACGTCATCATCATGAACGACCCCTACCGGGGCAGCGGTCACATCCCCGAGCACACGCTGCTCAAGGCGGTGTTCCACAAGGGCGAGATCGTGGGCTTCGTGGCCAACTGCGCCCATCTGGCCGAACCGGGCGCCAAGGCCCCCGGCGGGCTGGCCGGCGACGCCACCGACATTTTCCAGGAGGGGCTGCGCATCCCGCCGCTGTGGCTCCAGCGCGAGGGCGTGCAACAGGAGGACGTCTGGAAGATCATCTTCGCCAACCACCGCACGCCGAAGGTGACCTACGGCGACCTCATGGCCATGGCGGGCTCGCTGAACGTCGCCGAGCGGCGCCTCACGAGCCTGATCGACACGTACGGATACGACACCGTCACGACTGCCACCGAGGACCTCATCGGTATCGCCGAGCGGCGGATGTCGGAGGAGATCCGGCGCATTCCCGACGGCGAGTATCGCTTCAGCGACATCATCGAGGACGACGGCGTGGCCGAGGGCTCGTACGTGATCGACTGCACGGTCGTGGTGGACGGCGGCAACGTGACCTGCGACTTCACCGGCTCGGACGGCGAGGCCGCCGGACCCATGAACGCCACCTACGCGGTGACGGCCTCGGCGGTCTACAACGCCTTCATGCACATCACCGACCCCACCATCCCGCGCAACGAGGGCTGCTACCGGCCCATCAACATCATCGCCCCCCCGGGAACCATCGTGAACTGTGAGTTCCCGGCACCGCTGGTGGGCGGCAACACCGAGGTCAGCCCCCGCATCACCGACATCATCTTCGGCGCCCTCGCCGACGCACTGCCCGACCGCATCCCGGCCAGCCTCGGCGGTACCTCGTGCTGCTTCCTGTTCGGCGGCAAGCACCCCGACAGCGGCGATCTGTACTCGCATTTCCACTTCGAGGGCATCGGTTGGGGTGGCCGCCCCACCGCCGACGGCAACAGCCAGATCATCGTGATCAACGGCAACTGCCGGAACACGCCCGTGGAGGTCTTCGAGTCCCGCTACCCGCTGCGCGTGGAGTCCTACCGACTGCTGGAGGACTCCGGCGGCGCGGGGCTCAACCGCGGCGGCCTGGGCATCGAGCGCATCCTGACCATGGTGGCCGAGGAGGTCACCGTGAGCGCCATCTTCAACCGGATGCTGGTGGACCCGTTCGGGATCCATGGCGGCAAGCCGGGTGCCAACAGCGGCATCTACGTGCGCCTGGCCGGTGAGGAGTCCTGGAGCACGTTCAGCGAGAAGTTCGGGACGATATCGCCCTCCAAGTTCTCCAACATCCGCCTCCGTCGCGGCGACCAGGTGAAGATCGTGGCCCCCGGCGGCGGCGGTTGGGGCGACCCGCTGGCGCGTTCGGCCGACAGGGTTGTGGCCGACGTGGCCGAAGGGCTGGTCACGACCGAAGCGGCCCAGCGCGACTACGGCTTGACCATCCGGCGTCGGAACGGCGCCTGGGATGCCACCCCCACGGCGGCGAGGGCGGCAGTGTCGTGAGCGGGCGCTGGATCGAGCGGGAGCCGATGTACCTGTCGTTCGACGTCTACAACTGCCTGTACTGCGGCAAGAACGTGCCCCGCCACGTCTGGCTGGAGGACATCGACGGCGACGAGGCACCGTTCTGTACCCCCGAGGTGGCCGACATCCACCTGCGGACCCGCCTGCGTCACGACGCCGCCGCCCGTCGCCCCGACGCCGACCTGGGGCTCACCGAGCAACTGCGCATGGTGCGTGAGAACTGCTCGGCCCTGCGCCGGGACTAGCCCGCGGGGCTCTGGCGTGCAGATCTTCGAGCCCGACGACCTGAAGTTCACCTACAGCGGTGAGCACACCCCCATCGGCACGGTCGAGCCCGGCGAAGTCTTCGTGGTCGAGACCGAGGACTGCTTCACGAGGCGCTTCGAACACCCCGACGGTTTCACTCCCGAGGCGCTGGCGTGGGTGATGGAGAATCTCGACGGGGTGACCGGTCCCATCGCCGTGGCCGGCGCCGAGCGTGGCGACGCCGTGGCGGTCACATTGCACGGCGTGGAGGTCACCACCGTCGGCAGCGTGGCCTGGAGCACGTGCGCCGCCGCCTCGCCGTCGGACTGGTGGGGCGAGTGGTACGCCTGCGACGGCTTGGAGGTGCGTGACGGCCACGTCCACTTCGGCGACCTGCGCATCGCCACCCGTCCGGTCGTGGGCTGCATCGCCACGGCGCCGGGTCGCGAGACGGTGTTCTCGAAGATGCAGGGTCCCTACGGGGGGAACATGGACTGCAACGAGGTGCGGGAGGGCGCGACCGTCGTGCTGCCCGTCGAGGTCGACGGTGCGTACCTCTATTTCGGCGACAGTAAGGCGCGGATGGGCGACGGCGAGGTCGTGCAGGCGCCCGAGGTGGGCACCCGGCTGCGGGTGTCCGTGGAGGTCGGGCCGCGGCCGCCGGAGATGGCCTGGCCTCGCATCCTCAGCGCCGAACAGCTGGTGACGGTGGTGTCCGCCCGCAGCATCGATGAGGGATCCAGGCTCGCGTTCGCCGAGATGCTGGCCTGGTGCGCCACGGCGTCGGGGCTCTCCCGAGCCGACACCGCCCTGGTTCTGGGAATGATCGCCGACGTGGGCATCTGCCAGGTGGCCAACTCCCTGCCCACGGCGCGCTGCGTCGTTGACCGCGCCGAGCTTCCCTGGCCGGTATCGCCCCTGTGACCGCCGCCGGGCGCCGTTTTCACGGTCGACAGCGACGCGCCCCCGCCGGAGATCCAACGCCACGGCGACCGCGCTCACGTGGCGTTCGCGGCGGCAGGCGTTCGAGTGAATCGCCGCGATGGACGGTCAGGGGCCGAGCAGTGTGACGGGAACGACGGCGATGTCGTCGTGGGTCTCGTACGCCCGACCCACGGCGGTGATCACGATCAGGCGCGACGGTTTTCCAGCTCGGTCGGTGTCGATCTCGTCCCGCAGCCGACGCAGCGTTGCGATGCCGGCCTTGATGGCGCTGGGACCGCCCAGCTTTACTTCCGCGGCGGCCCAGTCGCCGGGTCCGTTGGTGATGATGGCATCGACTTCGAGGTTCTTGCTGTCGAGGTAGTAGCGGACCTCTGCGTTCATCGCCTGTGCGTATACCCGCAGGTCGCGCACCACGAGCGACTCGAAGAGCAGCCCGAGCGCCGGCAGGTCGGCTCGCAAGCCGCTGGGCGATGCCCGCATCGCAGCGGCGGCCAGAGACGGATCGACGAAGTATCGCTTCGGCTTGATGCGCAGCGTGGCCGTGCTGCGCAAGTGGGTGGACCATGCAGGCAGTGGCTCGATGACGAACGCCTCGATCAGCCTGTTGAGATATCGCCGTACCGTGTCCCGATCCGAGGGGCCGCCGGCGTTGGCGGTGTCCTCGATGAGTGTCCTGCACGAGGCCGACGTGGCCTCGTTGCGGGCCAGCGATGAGATCAGGGCAAGCATCTTGACAGGGTCGTGGGTGGCGACGCTGTTCGTGGCCAGGTCCAGTTGGGCGATGTCCCGCAGGTAGTCCTCGAGACGGGCTCGCGCGTCGATCGGGTCCAGGGTGACGAACCGGGGGAACCCGCCGCGACACACCAGGGCGGCTGCATTCTCCACGCCGGCATCGGAGCCGTCGGCGGCGCACGGGTCGCCGCGGAGCAGCCCTGCGAGCGAGATGGCGCCGCTGGAGTCGCCCGACTCGAACAGCGACATCGGTCGCATCCGAAGCCGGGCTACGCGTCCTGCTCCGCTGTGGTCGGTAACCGCGTAGTCGGGCTTGACCGATCCCGCGAGGATGAACTGGCCGCTGCGCGCTCTGTCGTCACAGGCATGGCGCATCGCGTTCCACAGCCCGTCGGCGAGATGCCACTCGTCGAGCAGTCGCGGCGTGTCGCCGGCCAGGAATGACGTGGGACTTACTTCCAACCGGAGACTGGTCGCTTCGAGCTCGTCAAACCGGACGACACTGTTTGCGAACCTCCTGCCTGTCCATGTCTTGCCGCACGCTCGGGGGCCTTCGACCACGACTGCCGGAGACGACCGCAGGGCGGCACGCATTTGTTCGTCGACCACTCGTGGCCGGTAGCCGCGCGGGGTCATCGCGCCATGCGTCATACCGCAGAATATACCCGAGGCATACCGCAAAACATCTTGTAGCCGTACCGTAGAATATCCGCGCACCGGCTATGGCGGCATTCCCCGCCACCTACACTCCGCCCGTGCCGGTGAGTCGGACGATGGTTGCCGCGGCTTCCTCGCGGGAGTTCGAGCGACCCGGCGGTGTTCGACGAGCCAGAGCGTCATTTGACCGCCTTGAGTTGGCCGAGAGCGTTCCCAAGGACCCGGGCGCTGTGTTGCAGGGACCGGGAATCGTGCGGGGTCGTCTCACGTCGCTGGTGCCGTCATGACCGGAGCGGGCGGCGCATCGGGCCGGTTGATTCCCGAGTTGCTCGCGGCCGCGGCGGCGTCGGCCCCGCAGCGGCGGGCCGTTGTCGTGGCGGGCGGGGCCTCGGTCACCTACGCCGAACTGGCCGAGCGAACCGACCGCCTGGCGTCGTGGCTCGCGACCGGCGGCGTGCGGCGAGGCGACCGGATAGCGGTCTGCGCCGCCAACGGGCTCGTCCACTTCGACGCCTACCTGGCGGCGGCCCGCATCGGTGCGGCAGCCGTACCGGTCCCGACCGGGATGGCTGGCCCGGAGGTCGCCCGGATCGTGGCCGACGTGCTGCCCGCTCTGGCCCTTGCCGATGCGGCCGGTGCCGAAGCGCTACGGGCCGCCGGCGTGGACGTGGTGGTGGAGGGGAGCCGTCGCTACCGGGCGGCGCTCGCCACCCCACCGGACGTTGTGCCGATGCCCGAGCCGTCCGACACCGCTCTCATCATCTACACCAGCGGAACCGGTGGACGGCCCAGGGGGGTGTGCCTCAGTCAGGCGGCGATCACGTGCAACGCCGCCATGACCACCGCGGCGCAGCGGTTCGGCCGCCACGAGGTGTACCTGACCTCGACGCCCCTATACCACACCTCGGCCGCGGCGAGGGTCTTCACCATGCTGGACGGGGCGCACACCCACGTCGTGCTGCGCCGGTTCGACCCCGCCGGCTGGCTCGAGGCCGTCGAGGTGGAGCGTGTGACCAGCACCATCGCAGTGCCGACGCAGATCCGGAGGATTCTCGACCACGACGGCTACCACCCGGCCCGGTCGGCGTGCCTGCGCCTGCTGGTCTACGGGACCGCCCCGAGTGCCCCGTCTCAGGTGTTGCGGATGCGCGAGCAGTTCCCCTGCGGCCTGTACCAGGGCTACGGGCTCACCGAGACCTGCGGCGTCGTGACCGGGTTCACCGCCGAGGACCACCGGGCGCTGACCGGCCCGGACGACCCGCGGCTGGGCTCGTGCGGCCGACCGATGGACGGGAACGAGGTGGTCGTGCGGCGCCCCGACGGCACTGCGGTGGTGCCCGGCGAGGTGGGCGAGATCACCGTTCGCAGCCCGAAGGTCATGTCGGGGTACTGGGGCGACGACGCTGCGACCGCGGCCGCCTTCGCCGGCGGTTGGTTGCTGACCGGCGACCTGGCGACCGTCGATGCCGAGGGTTACACCACGATCGTGGGGCGCTCGAAGGAGGTCGTCATCTCCGGCGGTGTCAACATCTATCCGGCACAGGTGGAGCGGGTCATCGCCGCTCACCCCGACGTTGAGGAGGTGGCGGTCTTCGGCACTCCTGACGCCGACTGGGGCGAGGTCCCTGCAGCGGCGGTGCGGATGCGGCCCGGCGGCACGCTGGACGCCGCGGCTGTGGCCGAACTGGTCGCGGCACGTCTCGACCGGCGCAGCCGGCCCCGGCATGTGCTCTTCGTGGAGGACTTCCCCCGCACCGCCACCGGCAAGATTCGCAAGCAGGACTTGGCCCGTCTACTGGAGTGATCCGGCGGAAGCCCTCTCGGGGCTCAGGCGCGGAGGCCGCCGTCAAGGACGAGGCAGGTGCCGGTCATGTACGTCGGCGCCTCGCAGGCCAGGTAGCGCACCGTCTCGGCCACCTCGTCGGGATCGGCGTAGCGCCCCATGGGCACGGTGTGCTTGTACTCCGTGGGGAGGTCGAGACGGCCCAGGGCGGTGGTGATGCGGTCCACCATGGGCGATTCCACGAAGCCGGGGCAGACGGCGTTCACGGCGATCCCGAACGGTCCCAGCTCGCGGGCCAGCGACCGCGTCAGCCCCACCACGGCGTGCTTGGAGGCGTGGTAGACGCCCGTGTAGGCCCCGCCCGCCAGCCCGGCGCCCGAGGCCATGTTGACGATGCGGCCCCCGCCGGAGGCCTTGAAGATCTCGGTGGCGGCGCCGCACAGCCAGAACATGCTCAGCACGTTCACCTCGAACGTACGGCGTACGTGGGCGGGATCGAGCGAGGTCACCGGTGCCGTGGGGCCTTCCACTCCATGCGCGTTGACGAGCACATCCAGCCCGTCGAGGCGCTCGTGCGCCTCATTCACCGCAGCACGCGCCGCGGATTCGTCGGTCACGTCGGCAGGGATAATTGGCACCACCTCGAGCGCTCCCGCGCCGACATGTTCCGAGTGGGATCCCTCGGGCACCTCGTCCGCCTGCCTACTACAGCCCGTCAACTCCTTGGCGAGCAGCGCCAGCCCCCCGGCGTCGACGTCGCAGATGGCGAGACGGCCGCCGGCCGCCGCCAGGCCGCTAGCGATATGCCGTCCGAGATGTCCGGCCGCGCCGATGATCAGCACGTTCGGGCTGTGCCGCGGGATTGTCACGATGGGCCGGAGCCCGGCCGCGGGAGCGCTCTGGCGGGCGCTGGATGCGCCGCCGGGGATTGACCTATAGTCAGCATGCGCCTATGGCTCTTCCCGTAGCGGTCGTTGAACGATGCTACAGCGCCGGGGGTTTCGACTAGGTGGGGCTGCTGTCTTTGCCTGCGTCGAGGCCAGCGGTGCTGAGGGGAGTAGTCCGGGCGAGAACGAGTTCTCACACCGAGAGGGGAAAGACGGATGAAGATGTTGCAAAAGAGGGGCCTGTTCCTTGGGTTCGCAGTGCTGGCGGTGTTGGGGCTGCTGGCGGCCTCGTGCGGCGGGGACGACGGGTTCGAGGGCGTCACGCTGAAGTTCGGCAAGGCGCCGCACGGCGAGGATGAGATCGCACTGTTCGAGGAGTGGCTCGCTCCGTTCGAGGAGGAGACCGGCATCAACGTCGAGCACACGGTCGTTCCGTGGGGAGAGGTCGAGTCGGCGTACACCGCCAGCTTTGCCGGCAACGACCCGTATGACGTGACGTACCAGGTGAGCACGCACCTCACGCTGTTCGGTGAGCGGGGAGCCTTCGTGGACGTCCTGCCACTGATGGAGGCTGACGACTACGCCTCCGAGCGCGCCCACTTCATAGACAGCGCCATCGATGCGAGCCTCTACCAGGGCAAGCTGTACGGCGTCCCGATCATCATCGGCAGCACCGTGATGTTCGCGAACCTGGACCTCCTCGAGCAGGCCGGAGTCAGCGAGATCCCGACCACGACCGACGAACTCATCGCCGCGGCCCACGCCGTGCAGGAGAACACCGACGCGATCGGCTTCCACGTGCCAATGACAATCGTGGACTACAACTGGTATTTCAACCTGCAGAACGTCCACAACTTCGGTGGCGACATCATCTCCGACGACTACACGTCGGCCACGATCGACTCCGCACCGGTGCGGCAGGCGACGCAGGCCGCCGTGGACCTCATCTGCACCGAGGGTGTGCAGCCACCGCTGGGTCAGTACGACCGTGAGGGCGGCATATCGCTGTTCAAGGGCGGCCAGCTGGCGTTCCTGCTGGACGAACCGCTGCGCGTGACGGTGTTCGAGGACGAGGGCCTGCCCTTCGAGTGGGACATCGCACCGCCGGTGGGTTCTCCCGACGGGACCCGGACGATGTTCTCCACCACGGGCCACTGGTCGATCGCCGCGAAGAGCGAGAACCCCGAAGCCGCCTGGGAGCTGGCCAAGTTCCTGAGTTCGGCGGGGTTCTTGACCGACTACAACGAGGTCTACGGCTGGATCTCACCGCGGGACGACGTCGACACCTTCAGCGACAACGAGAAGCTGGCGAGGAACTTCCAGTGGACGCTGGACTCCTGGGACGGCCTGGTCACGCACCCGAAGATCGCTCAGATCCTCGACGAGTACGGGAAGGCAATCGAGGCTGCCGCTTCCTGCGACACGTCGGTCGAGGACGCCTTGGCCAACGGGCAGGCACGGGCCACGGACATCCTGGAGCGCGACTGACCGGGAGCCGGTCCTGAAGGCACCTGCCTCGGGACCGCACCGCACGGACCGGTGAACCGGAGGCCGGCGGCAGCCACGGGCTGCCGCCGGCCTCCGGGCTCGCCGGCGACTCGGAACCGACTATGGCTGGAGATCGAGGCAGGCAGGTGAGAGTCCGTGACACGCGACTCTGCGAGGAGCGTGTTGTGATCGCAGCGCGGTGGGCGACGTGACGGCGTCAACCGTGCCCGAGCCGGCGACGTTGGTCGAGGGTGACAACTGGGCCGCCCTGAGCCTCAGCGCCGCGGAGTACCACTGGCGGGCCCGGCGCTACCGCCTGCGCACGGTCAGGCGCGCGGCCGGTTTCCTCTCCCCCTACCTCATCGTCTGGGGGATCTTTCTCGCCTTCCCCGTCGGGTGGGGCATCTTCCTGAGCTTCAACCAGGGCGGCATCGTGGGCGAGCGGAAGTTCGTGGGCTTCGAGAACTGGACCCGCGCCTGGAACGACTCCGAACTCCGCACCGCCGTCAAGAACACCAGCCTCTACGTGGTCATCGCCATCGGCGTGGTGTTCGCCCTGGCGATCTTCCTGGCTTCGCTGCTGAACCGTTACCGGCGGGGCAGCAACTTCTTCAAGGTGGCGCTCTACTTCCCGCTGCTGGTGCCGCCGATCCTCGGGGCCATGATCTGGTTCTTCATGGTCCACTTCGACTTCGGGATCCTCAACATCATCCAGCGGCGGATCTTCCGGGGGGACGGCATCAACTTCCTGGGCGAGAACCCCAATGCGCTGCTGACCATCGTGGCGGTGGAGGTGTGGCGGGGTCTGGGATTCTGGGTGTTGTTCTACCTGGCCGGGCTGCAGAGCGTTCCCGAGGAGTTGACTGCCGCCGCCAAGATCGACGGAGCGGGAACGTGGCGGCGGTTCCGGCGAATCACCGTGCCGACGCTGCGGCCGCTGCTGCTGTTCGCCCTGGTCATCGCGGTCATCTTCAACTTCCAGCTCTTCGACTCGGTGCAGGTGCTCACCGGAGGTGGCCCGAGCCTGGGCACCGCCACGGTGGTGTGGTTCGTCTTCAAGCGCATGTTCGCCTTCCAGGACACCGGCTTGGCCTACGCCGCCAGCATCGGGCTGCTGATCGTGGTGCTGGTGCTCACCGGTCTGTCGTTCCGGTTGCTGGGCAAGCGCCGCCAGCGCGAGGCGTGATGGAGGCCGGCGACGTGACCGCGGACCCCGGCACGCTCGACGTGACCCCGCCGCCGGGGGGCGACGACGCCGCATCCATGGCGGAACGCCTCGCCATTGCGGGGCGCGCCAAGCGCCTCAGCGACCGCACCCGGATGATTGGGGCCTACGCGATCCTCACGCTGTTCGTGCTGCTCGCGGTGGGTCCCGCCGTCTATCTCATCTCGCCGGCGTTCCGCGACAGCGTCTCGCTGTTCACCTACCCGCCGGAGTGGATCCCCCGCGAGCCGACGCTGGAGAACTACCGCTTCCTCTTCTCCAGCACCAGCTACGTGCGCTGGGGGATCAACACGCTGATCTTCGCCGGGGGCACCACCCTCCTCACCCTCATCACCAACTCCATGGCCGGCTATGCCTTCGCCCGCCTGCGCTTTCCCGGGCGCAACTTTCTGTTCTTCGTGATCCTGGCGACGCTCATGGTGCCGGTGGCGGCGGTACTGGCGCCCACGTACCTAACCGTGCGCACCATCGGGGGCTGGCCGATCATCGGCGACTGGATCGACATCGACACCTACCTGGGCCTGATCCTCCCGAGCGCCGTCTCCCCCTTGGGGGTGTTCATGATGCGGCAGTTCATCGTGACCCTCCCCGAAGGACTCTACGAGGCGGCGCGCCTCGACGGAGCGGGTGAGTGGCGCATATTCACAAGGATCGTGGTGCCGCTCATCAAGCCCGCCCTGGTGGTGCTGGGCATCTTCGTGTTCATGCTCACCTGGGCAAGCTACCTGTGGCCACTGGTGGCGGCCTCGAGCACCGAATACCGGGTGCTGACGGTGGGCATTGCCTCGCTGAAGGGGCAGTTCGTGACCAACTGGGGCGTGCTGGCGGCGGCCGCGCTGCTGACGATCGTGCCGGTGACCATCGTGTTCCTGTTCTTCCAGAAGTGGTTCGTGCAGGCGTCGATGGCCGGCGCCCTGAAGCAATGACCCTGGCGGCGGGCCTGACCGGCCCCCAGTGTGGGCCGGCCCGGGGCCGAACAACAACGATCATGAGACGACAACGGAGGCGTCATGGCTGAAGTAATCCTGCGCCAACTGACCAAGCACTTCGGCAGTGTGGAGGCGGTCGAGGACGTGACCCTGCGCATCGCCGACGGGGAATTCCTCGTGTTGCTGGGCCCGTCCGGGTGCGGCAAGAGCACGATCCTGCGCCTCATCGCGGGCCTCGAGGACGCCACCGGAGGCGAGATCCTCGTGGATGGCGAGTTGGTGAACTTCAAGGACCCCACAAAGCGCAACGTGGCGATGGTGTTCCAGAACTACGCCCTCTACCCGCACATGACCGTGTACAAGAACGTGGCCTTCCCGCTGGAGACGGCGCGGATGCCGAGGGCCGAGATCACCGAGGCGGTGCAGCGGGCGGCGGAGATGCTCGAGATCGAGACGCTGCTGAAGCGACTCCCCGAGCAGCTCTCCGGCGGTCAGCGCCAGCGGGTGGCCTTGGCCCGGGCGATTGTCCGCCAGCCGCTGGTGTTCCTGATGGACGAGCCCCTTTCCAATCTGGACGCCCAGTTGCGCCTGCAGACCCGGCTGGAGTTGATGGCGCTGCACGAGCGGCTCGGTATCACCACGATCTATGTCACGCACGACCAGGTGGAGGCCATGACGATGGGCCACCGCATCGCTGTGATGCGCGACGGTCGGATCCAGCAGATGGGCGGGCCCACGGCGGTGTACGACGTGCCGGCCAACACGTTCGTCGCCACCTTCATGGGCGCCCCGCCCATGAACCTGATCGCGGGATCGCTCGAGCGGGACAATGGCCGGACGAGGTTCCGCTGCGAGGGCTACGAACTGGTCGTGGATCCGGCGGTGACCGGTATCTCGCCCGAGGCACTGGAAGGAGCCATCGGCGAGGCGCGGCTGGGTGTGCGACCCGAGCACCTCACGCTGGGCTCTCTCGAGGCGGACGGCCTGCCGGGCGTTGTCCGATTCCTGGAGCCCGTGGGTTCGGATCTCTTCGTGAGCGTGCACGTCGCCGGGCAGGCGGTCCAGGTGCGGATGCCGCCGGACACGCAGGTCAAGACGGGTGCCAACGTGCGGCTGGCGTTCGACCCGGCGCGCAGCCACATCTTCGGCGCCAACTCCCAAAACCTCCGGAGTTGAGTCGTTCTGGCACTGAAAACGGGCTCTGAGGTGTCACCGGCCCCCCGGACGGCGGAGGACGTGTCGCCGAATCGCATCACGAGTTACACGGCCGTGCCCGGCTGGCGCCGGAAGCCGGCCGGCTGTTGAGCACGGTGCCCTTGCACTCCGCCCCCGGCGGCTACGACTTCCTGCCGGGAGGCCCACCCTTTGCTTGCGGGGTCGTGGCCCGTGCCAACTACGAGATCGTGCATGCCACGCTGCGACGGCCGCTGCCCTACCGAGCCGGTTTCGCTGCGGTTGCCGCGTTCCTGGCGGCAAGGGACCGCCCCATGACCGCCCTGTGCGGGATCCAGTTGCGCAGTCCTGCCCCGCGCAGTTTCGACGGCTTCGCGGATTTCAACGCCGGCTACGGCGAGGAACTCACCCGTTACGGGCTGTGGTTGGACGGTGCCAACCCCCTGGCGCGGACGAATGTGGCGCCCACCCACCGGCCCCCCGAGGAGGTGTCTCTGCAGGCATTCTCTTTCACGGTTCCCTCGTCCGGCGAAGGGCGGACCTTCATCGTCGCCGGAGCTGCGGAATTGCGAGACGATGTCCTCGACGCTGAGGCGGTCGTGCGACCCGGTGAGACCGGACTCGATGCGATGGCGGAGAAGGCCGCCTACGTGATGGGAACGGTGGGCTCCCGCCTGGACGGTCTCGGCGCGTCCTGGGACGAGGTCACGACTATCAATGTGTTCGCACTCGACCACGTCGCCGACGTTGTGTGCTCGGTCGTGCTGCCGCAGGCGGGTCACGATGCCGACAGCGTGCATTGGTATCCGAGCGTCCCGCCTGTCATGGACGTGCGCTGGGAGATGGACGTGCGCGGTGTGCGCCGCGAAATGGTGGTGGACCTGCCTGATGCATGACCTGGTGCTGTCCGGAGGGCACGTGGTGGACGGCACCGGCGGCCCCCCATTCCGCGCCGACGTGGCGGTCAGCGACGGGCGGATCGCCGCCCTCGGTCACGCCGGGGCGGCCCGGCGGGTCGTCGACGTGTCGGGATACCTGGTTGCGCCGGGGTTCGTGGACATGCACTCCCACTCAGATCTGGCTCTGCTGGCCGAACCCACGGCTGACGCCAAGGTGATGCAGGGCGTTGTGAGCGAGGTGATCGGCCAGGACGGACTGGCTTACGCGCCGCTCGATGACTTCACGTTGGCGACTGTGCGCACCCAGACCGCCGGCTGGGTGGGCAATCCTGTTGGCCTCGACTATGGCTGGCGGTCGGTGGCGGAGTACCTGGCACGCTTCGAGGCGTCGCCACCGTCGCTGAACGTGGCCTTCCTCGTCCCCCACGGCAACGTGCGCATGATGACGGTCGGCACCGACGACCGAGCCGCGACTGACTCCGAACTTGCCGAGATGCGCGCCCTGGTGCGGCGCGGCATGGCCGAGGGCGCCCTGGGGCTCTCCACGGGTCTCACCTACACGCCGGCGATGTACGCGGGGACGGAAGAACTCGTCGAGTTGTGCGCCGAGATCGTGCCCTTCGGCGGTTACTTCTCGCCGCACACGCGCAGCTACGGGCGCGGCGTCATGGAGGCCTACGACGAGATGGTGGACGTGTGCTTGCGCTCGGGCGCGCCCCTGCACCTCACGCACTGCCAGGTCAGCTTCCCCGGCAACGAGGGGCGGGCCGGCGAACTGGTCGAGCGGCTCGCCGCGATCGACCCCCGCCACGTCGAGATCTCTGCGGACAGCTACTGCTACGTGCCCGGCTCGACGTACATGGCCGCGTTCCTCCCGAACTGGGCGTGGACCGGGGGTCCTGAGGGGGTGCTGGCGCACCTGGCCGACCCTTCGGCCGCCGAGCGGATCCGCCACGAGTTGGAGGACGTGGGGACCGACGGGTTTCACGGGGCGCTGATGGACTGGTCGGCGATCGAGGTCTCCTCGGTTGGCTCCGACGAGGGACGTCGCTGGGTCGGCATGCGTGTCGCGGACATCGCCGCAGAGATGGCGGTCACACCGTGGGAAGCGGCCCGCCGCCTGATGTTCGACGAGCGCCTGAACGTCAACATCCTCACGCACGTCGGTCACGAGGACAACGTGCGGACCATCATGCAGTTGCCGTTCCATATGGGCGGCAGCGACGGGATCATGGCCGGCGACCGCCCGCATCCCCGCGCCTGGGGCACGTTTGCCCGCTATCTGGCGCACTACACCCGTGACGAGGGCCTGTTCGGCTGGCCCGAGATCGTCCGCAAGCTGGCGGCCCTGCCGAACCTACGGCTGCGGCAGTTCGACCGCGGGCTCCTGCGGCCGGGCTTCCGGGCCGACATCGTGGTCTTCGACCCCGACGGCGTGCGCGATACCGCCACCTTCGAGAACCCCCGGCAGCATCCCGAGGGCATGCCGTGGGTTGTCGTGAACGGCCAACTGGTCAAGGACGACGATGTTCACACCGGGGCCCGACCGGGAGAGGTGCTCCGCGGTCAACTCGGAGCCGCGCCGTGACCACGCCCCTCGATCGGTTGCACCGGGCCGGCTGGGAGCTGCCGCCGCTACCGACCCCGAAGGGTCTGTACGTACCCGCCCGGCGCCACGGCGATCTGCTGCACCTGAGCGCGCACGGCCCGTTCGGCCCCGACGGGGGGTTTACGCACCGGGGTGTCGTCGGCGACTCCCTCTCGCTGGAAGAAGGTCGTGCTGCCGCGGCCGCCGCAGGGCTCAGCCTGCTGGCAACGGCGGCCGCCGCCCTGGGTGACCTCTCGGCGATCACCTGCGTGTTGCGGATGACCGGTTACGTCAATGCCGCAACCGGTTTCGGCGATCACGCCCGGGTGCTGGATGGTGCGAGCGAGGTGCTCGACGCCGCGTTCGGGCCCGACGCCCGAGCGGCACGCACGGTCGTGGGTGTCGCGAGCCTGCCGTTCGACCTCCCCATTGTCGTGGAAGCGACATTCGTGATAGGAGCAGACGATGGCTGAGCAGTCAACCGGCGGGGCCGGCCCGGGGCTCTCGGGAGGCCTCCTGGACATCCCGGAGAGTATCGAGACGCCCTCCCTCGTCGTGGACCGCGCCCGTATGGAACGCAACATCGCCGATATGGCCGCCTACGCGGCCGGCCGGGGCATCGGTCTGGCGCCCCACGCCAAGACTCACCGCACTCCCGAGATTGCCCACCTGCAGGTGGCGGCCGGCGCCGAGGCGCTCTGTATCGCCAAACTCGGCGAGGCGGAGGTGTTCGCCGAGGCCGGGCTGGACAGCTTCGTCATGGCCTACCCCATTGTGGGAGCCGACAAGATCGCCCGCGCTCGCCGGCTCATGCAGTCGGCCCGGGTCTTGCTGTCGGTGGACTCCTTCGTTGCTGCTGAGGCGTTGGGGGCGGGAATGGCCGAAGAGGGAATGACCGCGGATGTGCTCGTGATCGTCGACACCGGCTATCACCGCTGCGGTGTGGCCGCCTCTGAGGCGGCCGACTTCGGGGCGGCGATCGCACGCCTGCCGGGAGTGCGCCTGAGGGGACTGATCACCCACGAGGGTCACGCCTACGCAGAGCCCGGCGACGACGGCCTGCACAACGCCTCGGTTCATGCCGGCGAGTTGATGGTCAGCGCGGCGGCCGAGCTGCGGAGCCGGGGATTCGACATCGACGTGGTCTCGGTGGGGTCCAGCGCCACCGCCCGTCACACCACCGCCGTGGACGGCATCACGCAGGTCCGCCCCGGCATCTACGCCTTCAACGACTACGGGCAGGTGCTGCGCGGCGTGGTGGGCCTCGACCGCTGCGCCGCCCGGGTGGTGGCGACGGTGGTGAGCCATGCGGCACCCGACAGGGCCATCGTGGATGCAGGCTCCAAGTCGGTCAGCCAGGACCGCCTCGGTATCCACGTGCCCGGCGCGCCCGGCGGGCACGGTCTGGTGGTGGACCTCCCGGGCTGGGAGCTCTACCAGCTCTCCGAGGAACACGGCTGGCTGCGCTGGACCGGCGACGGCCCCCCCACCGAGGTGACGATCGGCCAGCGGGTGCAGATCCTGCCCAACCACATCTGCTCTGTGTTCCACATGCTCGGCCAGTCGGAGGTCGTCGACGCGGGCGAGCACGTCGCCACCTGGGTCGCCACCGGCCGCGGCGAGAGTCGCTGACGCCATGCCATCTGCCCCACCTCGTCATTGCGGCGATGGCCGGAATCCATGTGGCTCGAGGCACCCGGAGGTGACGCCATGAGGCTCGACGGCAAGGTCTGCATCATCACCGGCGCCGGTTCCGGTCAGGGTCGCGCCGCGGCGCTGCGTTTCGCGACCGAGGGTGCCCGGGTGGTGATCGCCGAGATCGATGCGGATTCCGGCGCAACGGTGGCCGACGAGGTCGGCGCGGCGGGGGGCGAGGCGATTGCCGTCGAGACCGACGTGAGTGTCGAGGCCGACTGGCGCCGCGTCGTGGCCGCGGCCGAGGAGCGCTTCGGTGGCGTCGACGTGCTCTACAACAACGCCGCAATGGTCAGCGTCGAGGACGGGTCGGTGGTCGATGTGCCGCTGGCCACCTGGGACCGCATTCTGGCGGTGAATCTCACCGGTCCGATGCTGGGTTGTCGCAATGCCATCCCCCGGATGCTGCGTCGCGGCGGCGGGTCGATCATCAACACGTCCTCCATCCGGGCGTTCGTGGGCGGCAGCCAGCCGATCGACGCCTACACGGCCAGCAAGGGGGCGCTGATCTCGCTCACCCGGTCACTGGCGGTGGTGTACGGGCCGCAGGGGATCCGGGCCAACGTGATCGCTCCGGGCACGATCCGCACCCCCATGGCCCAGGTGCACGACGCCCACGGCGACGCCGGGAGCCTGATGCGCCTGGCCCGCTACCCGGTCGGCCGCTTCGGCCAGCCCGAGGAGATCGCCGACCTAGCGCTCTATCTGGCCTCGGACGAGTCGCGCTGGACCAACGGCGCGGTCATGGTGATCGACGGCGGGGCAATGATCAACTACGTCTGACCCGCACGGGTCCGGCGACAGCGATTGGGAGAGCTGATGCAGACAGCGGACGAAAACGAAAGTTTCCCCTACGAGACAGGGCCCCCGCGCAGAGTGCTGCTGGGCTACACCGACCCGCTGGTGGTCCATCCGGGCGACGAGGTGCGGGTCATGGTCAGCAGCGAGTTCGCGTCCTACGAGTCGCAGGTGGTGCGCCTCATCCACGGCGACACCTCGCCGGAGAGCCCCGGCTTCAAGGCGGAGCCGGTCGCCACGTCCGCCGACGGCGGCCACCCCGGCCGGCTCCAGGCGACCCACATCGGCTCGTACGTGGAGGTGCCCGAACCGCCCGACATCTCCGGCAGCTTCACTATCGCGGCGTGGATCTGGCCGACGGTCCCCAACGAGGGGCCGCAGACCATCCTGGCTCGCCGCAGCGGCTCCAACGGCTACGGCCTCGGGCTCGGCCTCCAGAGAGGAATGCCGACCGGACCGGACGTGGACAGCGCCGGATGCGTGCTACCCCCGGAGAATGAGGAGGACGGGCTCACGCTGCGTGTCGGCCGCGACCATTTTTCCCTGGGTGCCTGGCCCACCGAGAAGCGCTGGCACTTCGTGGCGGGCTCCTGGGACGCCGCCTCCGGCGAGGCGCGCCTGGTTCAGCGGATCTACGAGCGGGGACCCGAGTCCTCGCTGGTGGCTGCAACGAATCTCGGCGCGCTGGACAGCTTCGGGGCCAATCCCGTGCCGGCCGACCCCGCCACGCCGCTGCTGCTGGCGGCCGGCTCGCGTATCGACGGCACCGAGGTGGGCGTCTACCACTGCTTCAACGGCAAGCTCGAACGGCCCTGCCTGTTCGACCGGGCCCTCAGCGCCGAGGAGCTGGAATCCCTGGCCGGCGGCGCCGACCCGCTGGCGATACCCGGCGTGGCGGCGGTGTGGGACTTCGCTGCCACGCCGGCCTCGGGTGTGGACATCGCGGATGTCACCGGGTCGGGCCACGACGGTACGGCCGTCAACTACCCCATGCGGGGGCTCACCGGCCACAACTGGGACGCCACCGCCTTCACCCGGGAGGAGGCGCCGGAGCAGTACGGCGCCATCCACTTCCACGACGACGACTTCGACGACACGCGCTGGGAGGCCGACTTCTCCTTCCGGGTGCCCGAAGACGCTCGGGCCGGCTACTACGCGGTGCACCTGCAGGCCGCCGATGAGGCCGGTGGCGAGGAGGACAACATCCCGTTCTTCGTGACGCCCGCCCCGGGTGCGCGCCGGGCCCGCGCCGCCTACCTGGCGCCGACCTGCAGCTACCTGGCCTACGCCAACGAGCGGGTGCTGTTCAGCGGGGGCCACGACTTCAGCGGCCTCACCGACATCCCCATCGTGGTGGACCCCTACGACTCGTACCTGGGGGCCCACGTGGAGCTCGGCGGCTCTGTCTACGACGTCCACACCGACGGCAGCGGGGTCTGCCACTCCACCACCCGGCGCCCGCTGCTGTCCATGCGCGCCACCGCCCGCCACTGGGTGTCGAACGCGCCGCGGGGTTACGCCTTCGATCTCTATCTGGTGGACTGGCTGGAGACCCAGGGCGCCGACTACGACGTCATCACCGACGAGGACCTGCATTTCGAGGGCCTCGACTGCCTGGCCGACTACAAGGTCATCATGACGGGCTGCCATCCCGAGTACTGGACCGGCCCGATGCTCGACGCCCTCGAGGAGTACCTGGACGGCGGCGGTCGGCTCATGTACCTGGGCGGCAACGGCTTCTACTGGGCGGAGGTCTACGACCCCCAGCGGCGCCACCTCATCGAGGTGCGGCGCGGCTTCGCCGGCAGCCGGGCCTGGGAGTCACACCCCGGCGAGACGCAGTTCGCCTCAACCGGCGAGCAGTGCGGCATCTGGCGGCACCTGGGGCGTCCCCCTAACCCAATCGTGGGTACCGGCTTCGCCGCCCAGGGCTGGGACGCCAACACGCCCGGCTACCGGCGCCTGGATGACAGCTTCGACGAGCGGGCGGAGTTCATCTTCGAGGGCGTGGGTGACGACGAGATCATCGGCGACTTCGGACTCGTGATGAATGGGACAGCCGGCGATGAACTGGACCGGGTCGATCACGCCCTGGGCACGCCCTCGCACGCGCTGGTGCTTGCCACGTCAGCGGGAGCGCACTCCGCCTACTACCTCGTCTGCCACGAGGACATCTACGTCATGCAGCCCAACATCGACGGCACCGACAACGACAACGTGCGCGCCGACATGGTGTTCTTCGAGACCGCCAACGACGGCGCCGTGTTCTCGGTCAGCTCCATCAACTGGTTCTCGGGTCTGTCGCACAACAACTACGACAACAACGTCTCACGGATCACCGCCAACGTGCTCAACGAGTTCCTGGCCTAATCTGAGCCGCTGTCATCTACAGGTCTGGAGGAGTAGCGATGGGTAAGCAGCCGATCACCAGTGCGTCCGCGCCCCAACCGTCTGGGGCCTACTCGCAGGGCATCTCCGCCGGCGGGTTCGTGTTCCTGTCGGGTCAGGGGCCGTTCATGCCAAACGGCGAGGTGCCTGAGGGCGGCTTCGGCGCCCAGGCGCGCCAGGTGTTCGCCAACCTGGCGGCCGTGGCCGAGGCGGCCGGGGGCTCTCTCGCCGACGCCGTTCGGGTGGGCGTCTACCTGGATGACCTGGGTGACTTTCCCGAGATGAACGACATCTACCGGGAGGCATTCCCCGAGCCGCTGCCGGCCCGCACCACGATCCAGACCCCGCTGCCCGGTTTCGGTATTGAGGTGGACGTCGTACTCCACCTCGGCGACTGAACCCGGTGCCCTCTTGAGCGTCGTGCCGTTGGGCTGACCGTCATTCCGGCGCAGGCCGGAATCCGGTGTGCGACGGCCTCGTTGCGCTGGCGAGAGGGCGTCGTCAGTTCCGCTCTGCCAGGAGTTCCTCGGCGATCTGCACGGCGTTGAGCGCGGCGCCCTTGCGGAGGTTGTCGCCGACCAGGAACAGGGCCAGCCCATGCGGAACCGTGGGGTCGCGCCGGATGCGACCCACGAGGGTGCCGTTGCCGCCGGTGGCGCCCAGCGGCGTGGGCATGTCGTCCAGCACCACGCCGGGGGCGCCGGCCAGGAGTTCGGTGGCCTGCTCGGGGCTGAGTGGCCGCTCGAACTCGGCGTTCACAGAGAGGGCGTGGCCGGTGAAGGTCGGCACGCGTACGCACGTGGCCGACACCGCCAGGTCGGGTATCCCCAGGATTTTGCGGCTCTCGTTGCGCAGCTTCTGCTCCTCGTCGGTTTCGCCGCTGCCGTCGTCGACCATCCCGCCGCAGACCGGCAGCACGTTGTACGCCAGTGGCCCGCCGAACGGCCCATCGGCGGGCGCCCTGGCAGCGTTCGGGTCGAAGGCCAGTCCTGCTGCGGCCTCACCGGGTGCGGCGATCTGGTCTGCCAGGGCGCTGACGCCCGCCCGTCCGGCACCGGAGGCGGCCTGGTAGCTGCTGATGACGAGGCGCCGTAGACCGGCGGCGTCATGGAGGGGCCGCAGCACGGGCATCGCCACCATCGTCGTGCAGTTGGGGTTGGCGATGATGCCCTTGGGCCGCTGTGCCAGGGCGTGGGCGTTCACCTCCGGCACCACGAGCGGCACGTCGGGATCCATCCGCCACGCCGAGGAATTGTCGATCACCACCGCTCCGGCCTGCGCGACTACCGGCGCCAAGGACCGCGAAGTGGTCTTGCCCGCCGAGAACAGGGCGATGTCGGTCGTCGAGTAGTCGGCGGTGTCCGCAGCCTCAACGGTGATCTCGGTGCCGTTGAACGCCAGGCGCCGCCCCGCCGAGCGAGCCGAAGCCATGAACCGCACCCGCTCGGTTGGGAAGGCGCGCTCAATGAGCAGGGCACGCATCACCCCGCCCACCTGCCCGGTGGCGCCGACGACCGCTACTTCCATGCGGTCAGGCTATCGGTGCCGGTTCGGGTGGCTCGTCGGGTTCGGGGTCCGGGGCGTCACGCAGCGCCCAGCCCATGAGGCGCAGCATCGCTCGCGCCGTCGGGCGTACCAGATTGCGGCGCAGCGGCCCGCACCGCAGGTCGTGGAGAGCCTGCGCCCATGCCGGCAGGCTGTCGAACGCCGCCCAGAACAACACGCCGTACGCCAGACGCGCTACCGGTGGCAGCGGGAAGGCGCGCAGGAAGTAGGCGGCCTGCCGGCTGAGTTCGGTGGCCGCTACGACGGGACGGAACCCGTCGATGGTGGCTGCCAGCTCCGCGTGGCTGAGCGGCGGCTCGACGATCCCCAGGCGCTCGGCCACCGTGGCCATCTCTGCCACGTAGCGATCAGGGAGATCGGCCGGCGACATCCCGGCGCCACTCGAAGCCTTCTCGCTACCCGCATGCCGGTCGTCACTGCTGCCCGCCTCCTCACCGCTGCCGTGGCGCGCCGCGAGGTTCGGGGCGAGGCCCGTGCTCGGGCGCCTTGGCCGGCGCCCGTAACGCAGGAACGCCTCCAGGAAACTGTCCACCTCGGTGGCGTGCACCCACGCCAACAGGTCGGGGTCGTTGGCGCGGTAGTGGCGCCCGTCGGGTGTCACGCCCGAGACGTTCAGATGGACGCGCCGCACCTGCTCCAGCGCCGCCTCGGCCTCGGCCAGGGAGCAGTAGGTGGTCGTGCCCAGGAAGAACACGGTGCGCCGCAGCCGCCCGAGAGGATCGTTGCGGAAGTCGGAGTGCTCGCCGACTCCCTGCATGACGACGGGATGCAGGGATTGCAGCAGCAGCGCCCGGATGCCGCCCACCATCATCGAGGCCTCGGCATGCACGAGCCACGCGGCGCCACCGGTGGGAAGCAGGGTGGGTGCTCCCGGAGTCGGGGCGAACTTCCTGGTGGCGCTGCCCGACAGCACCGTCCGGATCGACCACGCCAGGCGGTTCCGCAGCGAGGTGGGGAGACTCATCGAGGCCGCCTCGGAGCCCGCCGCCCGTCGTCGGGACGGCTGTGGTGAGTCGGGCAGGCGGGATTTGAACCCACGACCTCTTCGTCCCGAACGAAGCGCGCTACCAAGCTGCGCCACTGCCCGTTCGGCGCCGAGGATACCAAGCCCGCGCCGCAGCGCCGGGGCCCTCAGCCGGCGCTCTCGTAGAAGGTTCCACCGTCGCTGAGAGCGGCGCGCCCGCGGCGCAGACGGAACGCGTCGAGGGGTTTGATCAGCCACCCGTCGGCGCGAGCCTGCCTCGCCAGGAAGACGTCCGCTGATCGGTCGAGCAGCATCAGCACCTTCTGGTGCGGCAGGCGGCCGGCATCGCTCTCGGCCCGCAGCTCCAGGCACGACGCCATACCGCCCATGCTGCCGATTTGCAGGTCGAGGATCACCAGTTCCGGCTGCAACTCCTCGGTCACGGCCAGCAGATCGCGCCCCGAACGGACGCGGCTGACACGGGTCTCGTCGTCGGCGAGGGCGCCGGCAACCTCGTCGAACACCCAATCGGCGTCGGTTGCCAGCAGAACATCAACCATATCGTGAGGCTACCGGGGCGGTAGCATCCCCGACGAGACGGGAGGTGCGGAGTGTTCGAGGTTCAGGTCGAGGTCGCGGAGGACCACACCATCTGCCGTCCGGTCGGTGAGTTGGACGCCTACACCGTCGGGGACTTCCGTGAGGCTCTCAACGGCGTCGACGAGACGTCGCGCCTCGTGGTGGACCTGAGCGGCGTTCCGTTCATGGACTCCGCCGGTCTCGGTGCCCTGATCGGCGGGATCCGCCGCGTGCGCGACGGGGGTGGCAGCATCGCCGTGCTCTGCGATCGCCCGCCTATCACCCGGCTGCTGCACACGACCGGTTTCGACCGGATCGTCCCCCTGGTTGAGACCATGGAGGCGGCTCTCGAGGTGCTCGGTCCCGTCGACCAATCCTGATCGCTCGATGCTCCGGAGTTCCCCTTGTCGCGTCGGCGCGCGCCGCCCCGCCGTGACGCGACGAGTCATTCTCGCCCTGGTGGTCGCGGGCTCGGGTTGGCTGCTGGCGGCCTCCGGTCCGGCCGCCGCGCAGGCGCAGGACTGCCCCGAGGGCGCGACCCCCGCCGCCGGGGAGCCATCGGCGGTCGCTTCGGGCGACGTGGTCCTAGTCATCGAAGTTGTCGGCCTGGTGGACCCCGTGCTCGCCGATTTCATTGTCGATCGGATTCACAACGCCTCGGCGCCCGGTAGCGACGTCCTGGCCGTTGTCCTCCGGGTCGACAGCAGGCGAGCCGTCGTCGACTCGACAGAACTGGCGGCCGTGGCGCGGGCCATCGCCGACTCGCCTGTGCCGATCACCGCCTGGGTCGGCCCCTCGGGCGCCCGGGCCACCGGGGAAGTGGCCCAGCTTCTGGCGCTCACCGACCGCGTGGGCGTGGCGCCGGGTGCGCGGTTGGGCGAGACCGGCGAGCAGGTACTGGACTGCGCCGAGTTCGGCCGGCTGTGGGGCTCGAATGCGCCGCTCCTGATGGACCGGACCGTCAACCACAGCGAGGCCGTCACAGCGGGCGTGGTGCCGGCGACGGCGCCAACGCTCGGTGAGTTCCTGTTCACCCTGGGGGACCTGGGATTCGAGACGGCCGAGGTCGTCGACGACGAGACGGGCGAGACACGCCTCGAACCGCAGACGTCGGTGCGGTTCGAGAACCTCCCGTTCGTCGGCGGGATCATGCACACGGCGGCAAGCCCACCCATGGCGTACCTGCTGTTCCTCGTGGCTCTCTCGCTGGTCCTGCTCGAGTTCTACACCGCCGGTGTCGGTATCGCCGGCGTGGTGGGCGCAGGCTGCGGCCTCCTCGCGCTCTACGGCTTGGCGGTGCTGCCGACCAATGCCTACGCCATCGCCCTCATTGTCTTCGCCTTCTTCGCCTTCGCCATCGACGTGCAGACCGGCGTCCCGCGCGCGTGGACCGTCATCGGTACCGCGAGCGTCATTGCCGGCACGCTGACGCTGTACGACGGCGTGTCGATGTCGTGGGTGCCCATGCTGGGCGGGCTGGTCGGCTTGATGCTCGGGGTGCTGGGCGGCCTGCCCCCGCTCGTGCGCAGCCGCTTCTCCACGCCCACAATCGGCCGCGAATGGATGATCGGGATGGGTGGCGAGGCCGTCGAGGCGGTTCAGCCCCTCGGCGTTGTGCGCATCGCCGATTCCCTCTGGCGGGCTCGCACGTTCCGGGCGTCACCCATCGCGCCGGGCGAGCCGGTACGGGTCACCGGCATCGACGGGCTGCTGCTGGAGGTGTCGCCCGTCGACATCGGCGACGAGGCTGACGGCGACGATGGCAGGGATGCGGGAGACGGTGCCGAGGCGCCCCCGGCGGGCACCGAGGCGGGCGAAGAGCCCGCCTAGTGGCGGTTCGTTGCCCGCCGGGAACGAATCCTCGATCTCGTCTTGTGCTGGCTCGAATGCCGTCCTATGGTCGCCCTCGTGACAGGGGATTGTTGTGAGCGCGGTCGCTGACGGCGCCGAGTGGCAGATGCGGGCGGCCTGCCGGGGCCCGCAGTCCGTGGTGTTCTTCCCGCCGACCGTCGCGGAGGGCAAGGACGAGCGATCCGAGCGCGAGCGCCGCGCCAAGGCCATCTGCGCCCAGTGCAGGGTGATCACCGAATGCCTCGAGTACGCGCTGCGGATCCGCGAGCCGCACGGCATCTGGGGCGGTCTCAACGAGCAGGAGCGCCGCCGACTGTTCTGAGCGGGTCCCGCCGGGCCGCCCGGCGAGTTTGCTCAGCCGGCGTCGGCGGGCGGCTAAGCGAGACCGGGCAGGCGACGACCGGCGACGCGAAGATCGCCGCGGCGGCGGGTCACGCCTGTGCCGTCCAGCGCCGCCAGCAGCGGCAGGGCGTACTTCCGGGTCGTGCCGACATGGTCGCGGAACTCCGCCACGGTGAAGCCCTCGGGCCGCCTTGCGAGAAGCTCCGCGACGGCTTCGGCGGCCCAGCTGACCGCAGCGGCGGGGAAGACAACCCCGTCGAGGGACACAACCAGGCCCCGCCGCAGCATCTCGCGCAGTTGGTCGGGTTCCACCGGTGGTGCGCCCGGCGAGGAGGGCTCGGGCGGGGCGAACGGGTGCTCGGCGAGAGCGGCGAGGAACGGGTGCTCGGCGAGCGTGTCGACCCGGCGGCCGGGGTGCACCCGTCCCGCCTCGATGACGACGCCGTCGAGGTGTTCCGCGACGACCCGTTCCCGCTCGCTGAGAGCGGCCATGTCGAGCCCCAGTTCGGACGCCTCGGTGATCCGGGCCCTGATCTCGGTCTCCGCGGCCCGCAGCGCCGCCGGATCCACCACCCAGCCGGCCAGGGTCGGCTCCCGCCGCTCGCCGGTGAGTCGCCAGAGATCGTCGGGGCGAACCCAGCCACGCTCGGCAACGACCCTGTCGACGGAGCGATCGGGTAGGGCCACGGCAGCGGGAAGGCGCGGGTCGACGTCGAGGATCTCGCCCCCGCCGACCGTCTCGGCGCGCCCACTCTCCCGCAATATGAAGCGGTCACCGGGCAGTAGCGGCAGCCTGCGGGGCAGATGGAGGCGCACAAGCCCCTGCGCGCCCGGCGGGAGGGATTCGGTGCCCAGAATGCGCATGCGCACGCTGAACTCGCCGGCGCCGAGGTAGGCGACGTACGCGCCCCGGCGGGACACATCGTGGTCCAGTGACCCGAGCACGCTGAGCGAGGCGTCCACCGTCCGGGCCAGGTGCCACTGGTCCGGCCGAACCACCACATGACCGCGGCCCACGTCGCCGTGGTTCACGCCGACGAGGTTGAGGGCGGTCCGGTTCCCGGGTCCGACGCTGGGTTGCGCCGCGTACAGGCTCTGGATGGCGCGCACCCGCACCCGCCGGCGTCCGGGACGGACGGCCAACTCGTCGCCGACACTCACGGCACCCCCCGTGAGGGTGCCGGTGACGACGGTCCCGGCGCCCGGTGCCACGAATGCCCGATCCACCCACAAGCGCGGCCGGCCGACGTCGGCCGCCGTGGGGGTGCGGGCGAGCAGCCGGTCCAGGGCCGCGGTGAACTCGCTCATGCCCGTTCCGGAGACGCTGTCAGTGGCCACGATCTCGGACTCGGCCAGGAACGTGCCCGCCAGGTGATCGGAGACATCGAGGTGGGCGATCTCGACCAGTTCCTCGTCGACGACGTCGACCTTGGTGAGCACCACCACGCCGCTGCTGATGCCCAGCAACTCCAGGATCCGGAGGTGTTCCTCGGACTGCGGCTTCCAGCCCTCGGTGGCGGCCACCACGAAGATGCAGGCGTCGGTGGCGCCGACGCCGGCCAGCATGTTCCTGATGAACCTGATGTGGCCGGGAACGTCCACGATGGCGCAGCGCCTCCCGCTCGGCAGCGAGGCGGAGGCGAATCCCAGGTCGATCGTCAGGCCGCGGCGGCGTTCCTCCTCGAAGCGGTCGGGGTCGGTGCCGGTGAGGGCCTTCACCAGCGTCGACTTGCCGTGGTCGACGTGACCGGCCGTGGCGATGACGTGCATGGGACCCTCGTCGGGGGACGCCGCGGGCTAGCCGTCGCGGGGGTCGGCGCAGGCCCGGCGGGCGGCGTGGGCCAACGCGACGTCGTCGCACGGGTCGACGGTGCGCAGATCGAGATAGGTGCGCTGCCCGGCGACTCGGGCGACGACCGGCACCTCCGCGTCGCGCAGAGCCGCGGCCCGGTCACCATTCAGCGCGATGCCTGCCGAGGGGATTTCCACGCCCGGGAGGGTGCCGCCGCCGGTCGTGGCGGACATCGAGCACACCTCGCCGACGCCGAGCGCCTCGGCGCGGTCGCGCAACTTGGCAACCGGGCGAGTTGCCATGCGCCAGAAGGGGATCTCGTCGCCGCGCCGGTGCAGGTACGTCATGGCCACCGACTGCAACTCCGCCAGCACCATCCCTCCCGCCCGGAAGGCCCGAGCCAGGGGATGGCGGGCGCAGCGTTGCACCAACTCGGCCCGTCCGGCGATGATCCCCGCCTGCGGGCCGCCGAGAAGCTTGTCGCCGGAGAACGTCACCAGGTCGGCCCCGGCGGCGAGCGTCTGCCGAGCGGCGGGCTCTCCTCGCAGCCACGCCGGCGGGCCGTCGGCCAGCCACTGGCAGGCCTCGTCGAGGAGACCCGAGCCGATGTCAGCGACCAGCGGTACCCCGAGGGTGGTGAGATCGCGGACACTCGGCGCCTCGGTGAACCCAACGATGCGGTAGTTGGACTGGTGCACCCGCAGGCACAGTGCCACGTTCCCGGTGGCGACCGCCTGTTCGTAGTCCCGCCGGCGGGTGCGATTGGTGGTCCCCACCTCCACCAGGTGCGCTCCGGACTGCACCACGATCTCCGGCACCCGGAACCCGCCGCCGATCTCGACGAGTTCGCCGCGGCTGACCGCCACACCGCGCTGCGCCGCCAGCGCCGCCAGCACCAGCGTCACCGCCGCGGCGCAGTTGTTGACCACGAGGGCGGACTCGGCGCCGCACAGCCGCGCCAGAAGGCTTCCGGCACGAGTGTGGCGATCCCCCCGGGCGCCCCGCTCGGTATCGAACTCCAGGTTGCTGTAGCGCATCGGCGCGGTGGGCAGCCCGGACGGAGCGGCGCCCAGCGGCGCCCGACCCAGGTTCGTGTGCAGCAGGACGCCGGTCGCGTTGATGACGGGGCGGAGCAGTGACCGCTCGATGGCCTCGGCGCGCCCCGCGGCGCTTGCCGGATCACCCGCAGCGATCGCAGCCCGGGCGGCGTCCACCAGCAGTGGGTGTGGCAGGCCGCTACCGGCGAGGGACTGCGCCAAGGCGTCCACGCTCGGCGGCCTGGCGGGACCTGTGCCGCCGAGCGGCGCCTTCGTATGTGGGCGGTCGCTCACGCCGCCCAGACTATGCCCGCCTCACAGCGCTCTCGGCAGGCCGCAGGACTCGGCGATCAGGCTGCGGGCCATCTCGTTGTTGATGGGCGCGATGCGGTAGATGCGCGTGTCCCGCCAGTAACGCTGCATGTGCGTCTCCATGGCGTAGCCCATTCCGCCGAACATCTGGATGCCGAGATCAGCGGCGGCAACCGCGTACTCCGAGGCGAGGACCTTGGCCATCGTGGCCTCGGTCCCGCACGGCTCGCCGATGGTCTGCAGCCAGGCGGCCTCGTAGGTCATCAGCTCAGCCTGCCGCTGCCACATCCTGATGTTCGCCACGTTGTGCTGCATGGCCTGGAACTCGCCCAGCCGGCGCCCGAATGCCTCCCGGTCGTTCAGGTGAGTCACAGCCTCCTCGAGGACACCCTCCAGCACGCCACAGCAGAGCGCCGCCACCAGGATTCGCTCGTTGTTCAGCGTGGAGAGCAACTGGTGCCACCCCCGGCCGGGTTCGCCCAGCACCAGGTCGTCGGGGACGAAGACGCGGTCGAGGTAGACCTCGTAGGAGGGAACCGCCTTCATTCCGAGCTTCGGGATGTTCGTCAGTTCCAACCCTTCACTCGGTTGCGGCACGAAGAAGATCGTGGTGCCCAGGCTCTTGCGGGCGGGGTTGGGATCGGAGCGGGCCAGCAGCAGCAGGTAATCCGACTGTGCCGCCGCCGTGCACCAGATCTTGCGTCCGCTGATGCGCCAGCCCCCGTCGCAGCGCTCCGCGGTGGTGCGCAGGGCTCCCAGAAGGTCGGTACCGCCACCGGGTTCGGTGACGGAGATGGCGAAGCGCAGCTTTCCTTCGGCGAGGTCGGGGAGGAAGCGATCCTTCTGCTCATCGCTGCCGAACGCGCTGAGCGACTTGGCCCCGGCGAAGGAGGAGATGCCCCAGATCCACGTCAGACCGGCGAGAGACCGGCCCAACTCCGCACAGAGCAGGGCCTGATCGATGACCGTCCCGCCCTGGCCGCCGTAGGCGGGGTCGATGCCGATGGCGTGGAAGCCGGCTGCGGTCATCGTGTCCCAGAGTTCGAAGGGGTACTGCCCTTCGGCACCCTCGAGGTCACGCGCCACTGACTTGGGGCATTCCTTCTCGACCCAGTCGTGCAGCATCCGGCGGAACTCCAGCTGCTCGTCGCTGAAGCGGAAGTTCATGTGCGTTGGCGTCGCAGGCTGACCGGGGTGCCGGCGAGGTGGGCGCTGCAGGAGGTGGCGAGTGCGCCGGCCGGCACCAGTTCGTCGATGAGCCGCCTGGCGACGTTCCGGATCGCTGCGGCCGCCGGTCCGTCACGTAGCACGAACGGCTCGCCGGCGTCGCTGGCGGGAGAGACCAGCGGGTCGATCGGCACCTTGGCGAGCAGCGGCGTCCCGATCTCTGCTGCCAGCGCCTCGCCGCCCCCCTCGCCGAACAGGGCGTAGTGCGCTCCGTCGGGCGTCACGAAGGCGGTCATGTTCTCGATCACGCCGGCGATACGCAGGTAGTTGTTGCGACCCATGTTGGCGGCGCGCGCCGCCACGTTCTGCACGCTGCGAGAGGGGGTCGTGATGATGATCATCTCCGCTCGGGGCAGCAGCTTGGCGATTCCCATCTGCACGTCGCCGGTGCCGGGCGGCATGTCCACGACGAGGAAATCCATCGGACCCCAGAGCACGTCCTCGAGGAAATGTCGGACGGCCCGATTCAGGATGAGGCCGCGCCACATGAGCGCCGTCTGCTCGTCGTCGACGAGGAGCCCCATCGAGACCACCTTCAGCGTGCCAGAGCCGACCGCCCGGATCTGAGGGAGGATCTTGCGCTCGGTCTCGGCCCCTTCGAGGCGTCCGGTCAGGTCCAGCATGCGTGGCACCGAGTATCCCCAGATGTCGGCGTCCAGCAGTCCCACGGTGAGTCCTTCGGTGGCCAGCGCCATGGCGAGGTTCACCGCGATCGAGGACTTGCCGACGCCGCCCTTCCCCGATGCGATCAGCAGCACCTTGGTCGTGATCGGGATCTCCGTGTCGGGCGCCTTCTCGGCCACGTTCCGCCGGGCGATCGCCATGGCTGCTGCCTTGGCCTCGCTGGAGAGTTCGGTCCAGGAGATCTTGACGCCACTGACGCCCGCCAGGGACCCGACGCGGGTGCGCACGTCCCGCTGGATCTGTGCCCGCAGGGGACAGCCCATGGTGGTCAGCGCGACGGTCACGGTGACCTGACCGTCGGGGGCGACCTCGGTCCCTCGGACCATGCCCAACTCGACGATGTTGCTGCCGAGTTCGGGGTCCATGACGTCGCTCAGCAGTGTGAGCACGGCCTCGGGGGTAGGTGGAGGCGCTGTCGTGGGCACGCCGTCGCCTCCGGTTGTCCCGGGGCCGGATCCCGCGCTGATGAGCGGTTCCGGGTCTTGCGTCACGTCGGTGGCCACGCCGCGGAGTCTACGGGCGGCGTAACCGCCGATGTCCCCTGCCTCCGGCTCTGAGACTGCGGATAGGCTGCACTTGCCGGTCCACCGCTCACTGGTGGAACGACCGGCGTGAAGACGTCGGATGGAACGATCAAGGAGTGTCCCATGATCACGCTCAGTCCCGCCGCGGCGAGCAAGGTCGGAGAACTGCTCGCACAGGAGGGTGAAGACGATCTGGCTCTGAGGGTGGCCGTCCGCCCGGGCGGCTGCTCGGGGTTCAGCTACGAGATGTACTTCGACACGGAAGTGAACGAGGCCGACCAGAGCCTCAAGTTCGACGGCGTGTCGGTCATCGTGGATTCCTCCAGCGCCATGCTGCTCCAGGGTGCCACCCTGGACTACAGCGACAGCCTGCAGAACGCCGGCTTCTCGATCGACAACCCCAACGCTCAACGCACCTGCGGCTGCGGCCAGTCGTTCAGCTGACCACCCTGCCGGCGCAGGCCGGCGGCGACATCACTCTCACTGTCGACGGTCACCGGTACACGGTTCCGGCAACCGGCACGTCGCTTCTCTGGGTGCTGCGCGATTACCTCGGCATTTCCGGGGTCAAGGACGGGTGCAGCCCCCAGGGACAGTGCGGGGCGTGCACGGTGCTCGTGGACGGGGCGGCGCGGGTCTCCTGCGTGACACCGGCGCGGCGCGTGGCGGGCCGCGAGATCACGACCCTGGCGGGCCTCGATCCGCTACGCCGGCAGGCTTGGGCCGAGGCCTTCTGCGCCACCGGGGCCAGCCAGTGCGGGTTCTGCACGCCGGGCATCATCCTCCGCCTCGAGAGCCTCGCCCGGCGCTCGCCCACCGCGGAGCCCGCCGGCGCGCTCGCCGCCCATCTCTGTCGCTGTACCGGCTGGCAGACCATCCTGGAGGCCGCCCGACTCGTCAACTGCGGCGCCGACACCAGTGCGCAGGTACCGCGGGACTATGCCGCCGCCGCCCGACGGGCGGCACTCGAGGGAGGCCGCCCACAGGCCGTCGGCCCGCACGTGGCGTGCGGTGAGGGAGGATTCGCGGACGACACGGCACCGCCTGAGTCCCTCGTGGCGGTCCCGGCGCCCGGCGGCGGCTGGGCTCTGGGGGAGACACCGGCGCAGGCGCGCCGCGCCGCGGGCTCCGTCGAGGGCCGCCGCAGCACCCTGCGTGCGGAGCCGCCGCTGGAGGTCCCGCCCGGCGACTGGGACTGCACGCTGCGCACCTGCTGGAGCGAGCCCGCCTACTTGGAGCTGGACGCCTCGTGGTGCGTCCCGGGCGGGGAACCGGCCGATCCGCTGGCCAACGGCGGGGCGTTCGGCGCCAAGACACGATCCGAGGCGGCGGCCGCGGCCCGCAAGCTGGCCGACGAGACGGGGCGGGCGGTGCGTGTCCTGTACTCCCGCCCCGACGCCACCCGCCTGGGACCCAAGCGCCCGCCCACCGCCGGCGGTGCCAACGCCGACGGAACGGGGCGGCTCGCCGTTGCCCGCACACCGGGAATAGCCGACGCCATCGCCGCGGTGGCGCCCGGGCTGGAAATCGTCGAGGTCGACATCGCCGGACCGCCCACGTCCGCGGCCGTCCGCGCCGCGGGCACGCTCGAGGCGCTGGCCCTGCTGGCCGGGGCTCGCGGCGCCGCGGGGCCGATCCGGCTGCCCGGCGGCGGTGAGGCAACAGCGCAGGTGGGAGAGGAGATCACCGTCGAGGTCTCCTGTGGGCGCCCACTGGACGAGGTGGTGCTTCGCTCCTACTGCATCGGTGCGGCCCACATGGCGTACAGCCTCGTGACGTCGGAGGCGATCGCCACCGACGATGACGGGACGGTGGTGGATCTCACGGTGCGGTCCTTCGGCGTCGTGGGGGCGGCGCGGACCCCGCCCGTCGAGGTCAGCATCGTGGATAGCGACGCTGAGCCCGTGAACGGGTCCGACGCGGTGTTCGTGGCCGTTGCAGCCGCCACCTGGCTGGCGCGAGGCTGCCCGGAAATCTGGCCCACGGACCGGCGATCCTGAGCCGCCGGGTCGCCCTCGGCGGCCTGTACTGGGATTTCGCGGCAATTCGGCGAGATTCGAGGCTTATCACGTGTCCGGTTCGCGGCGCGTGACTTCTACACTGGCCTCGGTCTCCAGCCAATGCCGCCGGGGGGCGACGCACAAGCCGTTATCGATTCGACCGGAGGCAATCCATGGCTTCTCCAGCAGACGTAGTTGCACGCGCCAAGGCAGAGAGAGTCGAATTCGTCGACTTCCGATTCACCGACCTGCCCGGCCTGCAGCAGCACTTCACCACGCCGGTGCACCAACTCACCGAGGGCGTTTTCGAGGACGGACTGGGCTTCGACGGCTCGTCCATCCGCGGTTTCCAGCCCATCGACCGCTCCGACATGCTGCTGATCCCCGACCCGGTGACCGGGTTCATCGACCCGTTCTGCCAGCACAAGACCCTCGTCCTGCTGTGCACCGTCAAGGATCCGGTCACCGGTGACCGGTACGAGAAGGATCCCCGCGTGTTGGCCGCCCGGGCCGTTGACCATCTGCGCTCGACCGGCATCGCCGACACCTGTTACATCGGTCCCGAGGCCGAGTTCTTCATCTTCGACACGGTGAGCTTCCGCAACGATCCGGAGTCCGCCGGTTTCGCGCTCAACTCCGTGGAGGCCATCTGGTCCAGCGGCGACGCCCTCGACGCCGCAGGCGAGCCCAACCGGGGCCACAAAATCCGCTACAAGTCGGGCTACTTCCCACTCCCGCCCCTCGATCTCCACCACGACCTCCGGTCGGAGATGGTGCGGGTGCTCGAGTCCTGCGGCGTGGAGATCGAACTCCAGCACCACGAGGTCGGCACGGCCGGACAGGCCGAGATCGACATGCGCTTCGACGACCTCGTGTCCATGGCCGACAAGGTGCAGCTGTACAAGTACGTGTGCAAGAACGTCGCCGCCCGGGCCGGCAAGTCGGTCACGTTCATGCCCAAGCCCATCTACGGCGACAACGGATCCGGCATGCACACGCACATATCGTTGTGGGCCGACGGCTCGCCGCTGTTCTTCGACGCCTCCGGCTACGCCGGGCTCTCGGAGATGGCACGCCACTTCACCGGCGGCGTCCTGGCCCACGCTCCGGCCATTCTGGCGTTCGCGGCACCCACGGTGAACTCCTACAAGCGGCTGGTGCCTGGCTATGAGGCGCCCGTGAACCTGGTGTACTCCCAGCGGAACCGCTCGGCTGCCATCCGCGTGCCGCTGATCTCGGAGAACCCCGCCGCCAAGCGCATCGAGTTCCGCTGCCCCGACCCCGCCGCAAATCCCTACCTGTCGTTCTCCGCGCTGCTGCTGGCAGGGTTGGACGGCGTCGCCAAGGGCACCGAGCCCCCCGCCCCGCTCGACGTGGACATCTATGAGCTCTCCGCCGAGGAGGCCGCCGGTATCGCGACGGTTCCCGGCTCGCTCCGCGAGGCGCTCGACGCCCTCGAGGCCGACAGCGACTTCCTGCGTGTCGGCAATGTCTTCAGCGACTCGCTCCTGGAGTCCTACGTCGAGGGGAAGCAGGAGGAGATCGACATCGTCGGCCTGCGCCCGCACCCCATGGAGTTCGAGCTGTACTACTCGATCTGACCGCAGGCGTGGCCCGGAATTGACCCCGGGGTGGTCTCGGTAGCCTGACGGGATGCTCCGCGTCGGCATTTGCCAGCTGAATCTGGTCGTCGGCGATCTCGACGGCAACGTCGAGCGCATGATCGCGGCGCTGGCCAAGGTGTCCGAACGCGGCGGTGACGTGGCCGTCTTCCCCGAGTTGGCGGTCAGCGGCTATCCGCCGGGGGACCTGCTGGCCAAGCCGCGCTTCGCGCAGGACTGCCTGGCGGCGCTCGAGAAGATCGCCGCCGCGACGGGTCGCTGCGCGGCGATCGTGGGGCTGCCGGTGGCCGGTGACGAGGACGCACTGTTCAATGCGGCCGCGGTCTGCGTCGGCGGCGGCATCGCCGGCATGGCGCGCAAGGCCCACCTGCCCAACTACGGCGTCTTCGACGAGGAGCGCCACTTCACCGCCGGTACGCCGGAGGTGCTCTTCGAGATCGCCGGCGTGGCGGTGGGGGTCTCCATCTGCGAGGACGTCTGGATCGACGGCGGGGCCGTCGAGCACCTGGTTGCCGGCGGGGCGGAGGTGATCGTCAACGTGAACGCCTCCCCGTACAGCATCGGCAAACTCGACGAGCGGCTAACCGTCCTGCGCCGGCGCATTGGCAGGGTCGGCTGCCCGATCGTGTACGTCAACCTGGTCGGCGGGCAGGACGAGTTGGTGTTCGACGGCCGATCGCTGGTTCTGGACACCGGCGGTGAGGTCACTGCGCAGGCCCAGGCGTTCGCTGAGGAGATCCTGCTTGTTGACGTGGCGACCCTCGCCACCGGATGTGATCGCACCGCACCGGCCGGCGGGCAGCCTGCTCTGGGGTGGATCCGAGTGAGCGAGCCACCGACCGTCGCCCCGCAGCCGCTGCCTGCGGCCACGCTGCCTGCGCCGCTGGAGACGCTCGACGAGATCTACACCGCTCTCGTGCTTGCCACCCGGGACTACGTGACCAAGAACGGATTCACGGACGTCTGCGTGGGGCTCTCAGGCGGCGTCGACTCGTCGCTCGTCGCAACAGTCGCCGCCGACGCCCTCGGCGCCGACCGCGTGCACGGCGTGCTCATGCCGTCGCGCTACTCCTCGGACCACTCCGTGGCGGACGCCGAGGCGCTCTGCGCCAACCTGGGGATCGAGGGACGCGTCATCGGCATCGAGCCCGCGCACAGCGCCTTCGAGGCAATGCTGGCACCCGCGTTCGCGGGACTGCCCCCCGGCCTCGCCGAGGAGAACGCGCAGTCGCGCATCCGAGCGGTCGTGCTCATGGCCCTGGC
Organism: Acidimicrobiales bacterium; assembly: GCA_963668565.2. Lineage (GTDB taxonomy): Bacteria > Actinomycetota > Acidimicrobiia > Acidimicrobiales > CATQHL01 > VXNF01. The sequence continues at coordinate 683,840 of CAXXMX010000010.1, read as the reverse complement.
GAACAAGTTCGGCTGGCTCGCGCTGACCACCGGGAACAAGTCCGAGAGTGCAGTGGGCTACTCCACCCTCTACGGCGACACGGCGGGGGCCTTGGCGGTGATCTCCGACATCTGGAAGTTGCAGGTCTACGAACTGGTCCGCCGCCGCAATGCCACCGCCGGGTGGCCGCTGATTCCCGAGCGGGTTCTCACCAAGGCCCCGTCGGCCGAGCTGCGGCCGGATCAGCGTGACGTCGACAGCCTGCCGCCGTACGAGTTGCTGGATCCGGTGGCGCGGGCCTTCGTGGAGCACGACAAGACCGCCGGCGAACTCATCGCCGCCGGTGCCGACAACGACTTGGTGACCCGCGTCGGGCGGCTGGTGGACGCGGCGGAGTACAAGCGCCGCCAGACGCCTCCCGGTGTGCGGGTGACGGCCAAGGCGTTCGGCAAGGATCGGCGCATGCCCATCACCAACCGCTACCGGGGTGAGGCCCGGGATTGAGCGGCAGACCGCAACTCCGACTCACCGCGAGGGAGACCTCGGAGGTATCGCCATGATGATCGATGAACTCACCGATGCAGTGGGAGGCTACGTCTGGCTCCAGCGGAATCTTGCGGATGCGTTGCACTCCTGGCGTGCCGGCGAGAGCGATGCCGAGGTGGCCGTGTACCTCCACAGCGCGGCGCGCCGGTTCGAGCAGCACAGCGCCGGCTGGGAGGCACTACTGGCGGACTCACCGGCCCTGGCCGCCTCCGAGCGTGTACGTCCGCCCGCGCCGGGATGGGACCAGTTGTTCGAGGGGACCATCAGCGGTACGGCGGAGCGCCTGGTCGTCCTGCTCCACATCGTGCTGCCCCGGATGCTGATCTCGCTGGAGCGTTTCGCCGGACAACTCGGTGAGGTTTCCGAAGCGGCGGAGCAGCGTTTCTGCGCTGCCGTGGCCACCGATCTCCGCGCTCAGCAGTCGCGAGGTCTGGCGCTGTTGGACGAGCGGACACCGGCGCCGAGCCAGCGGCGGCTCTCGGCGGCGTTGGGCCGGCGCCTGGCCGATCTGTCGTGCTGAGCGACCGCGCGGTTGAACCGGTCACCGCACTCGGTATTCTGAGTTCGCGGCGCCCGACCGGGAAAGGTTCCGGGAGCCAACTCCCGGCTACCTGCTGATTGATGGGGAGCATCGTCTGTGGCGAGAGAGCGGGTTGAGCGGGACGAGGAAGACCTCGTCCGTCTCTATCTAACCGACATCGGCCAATACACGCTGCTCACGAAGGACGACGAGGTCGACCTGGCCCAGAAGATCGAGGCCGGGACCGAGGCTCGGGAGGAGTTGGCGGTCGGCAAGTCGCTGCGCCCCAAGCGGCGTGTCGAATTGCGCCGGCTGGTGCACGAGGGTGAGCAGGCCGAGCGGCAGTTCGTGCAGTCGAACCTGCGCCTCGTGGTGTCCATCGCCAAGAAATACCAGGCGTCGGGTCTGCCGCTGCTGGATCTCGTCCAGGAAGGGAATCTGGGCTTGATGCACGCGGTCGAGAAGTTCGACTGGCGCAAAGGCTTCAAGTTCTCCACGTACGCCACCTGGTGGATTCGCCAGGCCATCACCCGCGGTATCGCCAACACCGGCCGCACGATCCGCCTTCCCGTCCACGCCGGCGACACCCTCACCCGCCTCCAGAAGGCCCGTGCCCGCCTCGAGTTGCGCTACGGCCGGCCGGCAACGCTCAGCGAACTCGCCGCCGAAGTGGAAATGCCCGAGCAGAAGGTGACCGAGGCGCTGCGCTTCGCCGCCGAGCCGCTGTCTCTGTCCGAGCCGCTGCGGGAGGACGGCGATGCGGAACTCGGCGACGTTGTCGAGGATCGCTCCGCCGAGTCACCCTTCGAGGTGGCGGCCACGTCACTGCTTCCCGACGAGATCAGGCGACTCCTGGCGCCGCTGGATGAGCGTGAGCGGGAGATCCTCACCCTGCGTTACGGGTTGGACCGCGGCGAGCCGCGCACGCTCGAGGAGGTCGGCGAGCATTTCAGCCTGACCCGCGAGCGCATCCGCCAGATCGAGGCGCGGGCGATGTCGAAGCTGCGACATCCCTCCTCGGACACCGGCGCCCGCGACCTGCTGGCCGTCTGAACCGGGCCACCCCGCGGGGTGGCGGCCAGGTCCCGCTAGGGTCGCCTGTGGAGGTGTCCGAGCGCCTGGTGGGCTCCCCCGCCTTCAAAGCGGGTGGGACGGGCGATCCCCGTCCGGCGGGTTCGATTCCCGTCCACCTCCGCGTGTGGGCCGTCGACCGTTGGTTGGCGATTGGCCGGCCCGCCGTCCGGCAGCGGCCGCCCAGGGTGTGCGGGATTCCCGTCCACCTCCGGCACTGCTGGGACCTTGCGACCGGATATCGCGGTCGTATACTTTTGTGCAATGAAGAAGTTCTTCCTCTTCGTGTTGGTAGCGGTACTCGTGGCCTGGGTGGCCAAGAAGGTCCGCGAGGTCTGACTTTCTGATTCTTTGGGCCCGCAGCATCCGGGCCTGAGCACTTTCCCCGGCGCATCGGCCGCCGCATTCTCCTGCTTCCCCCGCAGACGAGTTGACGGGCGCGCCGTTGGGCGCGTCCAGGAAGGGGAAGCGGACGATGTACGTTGCATGCTGGTCGGTCAAGGGAGGTTCGGGAACATCGGTCGTCGCGGCCCTGGCGGCGCGCCGGTGGGCGGCGGTGACCGACGCCGGTGCTCTGCTGGTTGATCTCTGCGGGGACGCCGCGGGACTCCTGGGGGTGCCCGAACCCACCACGCCGGGCGTCGCCGACTGGTTGAACGTCGGCGACGAGGTGCAGATCGACGCACTGCGCCGCCTGGAACGGGAGGTCGCCGCAGGGCTCTTCCTGCTGCATCGGGGCTCGGGACCGCTCGCGCGGACCGATCGGGCCGACGTGATGGCGCGGGAACTGGCGTCCGAGCACCGGGTCGCAGTGGTGGATGGTGGCTGCCTGTGGCGGCCCGGCGGCGAGGAAGCCGGAGGGACCGCAGCGGGCGCGACGCCCGACGACATCGATGTGCGGCGCCGGATCGTCGCCGGCGCCGAGCGATCCTGGCTGGTGACGCGGGCCTGCTTCCTGTCGCTGCGCCGGGCCGCCCGGGCGCCGCTGCAGCCGAGCGGCGTGGTGCTCCTGGTCGAGCCCGGTCGACCCCTGACGGCTGGAGACGTCGAGGACGTGGTGGGGGCCCCCGTCGTGCTCCGTCTCGATGTCGATCCGTCGGTGGCGCGAGCCGTCGACGCGGGGTTGCTGGCCACCCGGGTTCCCGCTGCTCTCGACCGGGCTCTGGCGCAGGCAACCCCGGCGTGAGCGTTGCGCTCCCGGGCGCGCCCGCGCCATCGCGCCCGGACTCGGGAATCGCTGGTGGCTCGGAGCCGCTCGCGGCCGTCGAGCAGGACCTGCATCGCGTCGTCGTCGAGGCGTGTCTCGGCGGCGAGCCTGTCGGGCTCGAGCAGATCGGCGAGCTGGTGCGCCAGCGCGCGCCGCTGCTCAGCCCGCAACTTCAGGAACGGCTCGCTGAGCGTGTGTCGGCCCGGCTCGGCGGCCTGGGGCCCCTGGAGAGTCTCGTCACCGACGATGCCGTGAACGAGATCATGGTCAACGGCGCCGGCGCCGTCTGGGTGGAGGAGAGCGGGACGCTGCGGAGAACAGCGGTGCTCGTCGGCGAGTCCACCCTCCACCAGCTCATCGAGAGAGTCGTCGCTCCGCTGGGTCTGCGGGCCGACCGCACGTCGCCGCTGGTTGATGCGCGACTTCCCGACGGATCACGGGTCAACGTCGTCATGCCCCCTGTGGCCGTCGACGGGCCGTACCTGATCATCCGCCGCTTCCGGGCCTACGACCTGCAACTCGAGGACTTCGCCCCACCGCCGGTGGCGGCGCTGCTGCGGTGGATGGTGCTGGGGCGGGCGAACATCGTTGTGAGCGGTGGGACGGGAGCCGGCAAGACCACGTTCTTGAACACCCTCGCCGCGCATATCCCGGCCAACCAGCGGATCGTCACCGTCGAGGATGCCGCCGAGCTGAACCTCGAGGCCACCCACGTCGTGCGCTTGGAGTCGCGGCCATCCAGCGTGGAGGGACTCGCCGCGGTGACGGTCCGGGACCTGGTGCGCAACGCGCTGCGTATGCGCCCCGACCGGATTCTGGTCGGAGAGGTACGCGGAGCCGAGGCGTTCGACATGTTGCAGGCCATGAACACCGGCCACGACGGGTGCCTGTCCACGTGCCACGCCAACAGCCCGCCCGACGCTCTCGGCCGGCTGGAGACGATGGTCCTCATGGCGGACGCCGGGCTGCCGCTGCAGGCCGTCCGAGATCAGATCAGTGCCGCAGTGGACTTCATCGTGCATCTGGCGCGGGGTCCGGCGGGCGCGCGGCGGGTCGTCGGCGTCGCCGAGGTGCGTCGTGGCCCGGAGCGGCTCGCCGTCCTGGCGGACGCGTCCGGGCTGCGAGCACTGCCGCAGGAGCCGCCGCGGGGGTTCGACGCGCCTCCAGTGGACCCGGCCTGGCTGGACCTCTGAGCGGCATCTGACGTGCACGGAATCTGAAACCAGGAGGAGGAGAGGGACGTGACCAATGCGTTCGGCTACACAGTGGCGATCGTGCTGGCGGCGGTGGCGCTTCGCCGCATACCCGTCGAGTTGTGCCGCTGGCGGGCGCGACGCCGGAGCCGGCTGCTGTGCCGCACAACCGCAGGGGAGGAGCTCCGCGCCCGGAACCTCGCCCCGACCCGGCCGCATGCTGCCGGTGGAGGGCGCGCCGGCGGCGGTGGGCGCTTTCGCCACCTGCTGCGACGCGCCCTCGATGATGCGGTCGTGCCGTGCAGCGAACCGCAGGCAATCGCCGTCTGGGGTGCGGCTGTCGCCGTGGGGACCTGTGGTGGGCTGATCCTGGCGCCGGGGGCCGGTGCCGCCGCGGGTGCCGGAGTCGGTCTCCTCGGACCTCCCTTGGTCCTGTGGGCCGCGCGGCGCCGCCGGGCGCGGCTTGTCGTCGAGGCGCTGCCGGGCTTCCTGGAGCGGGTGGCCCGCTCGCTGCGTGCCGGTGTCTCGACGGTGGCGGCCATGGAGGAGGCCCTCCCCCCCAATGGTCCGCTGGCCGCGGATCTCAGGGGGGTGATGGGGGACGTGAGCGTCGGTCGCTCGCTGCCGGCGGCGCTCGACAGTTGGCGGGAGCGGCATCCGTTGCCGGAAGTGAATCTGGCGGCTGCGGCGCTGTCCATCGGGGCCACCTCCGGCGGCCGGCGAGCACCCGCCGTCGACGGCGTGGCGGCGACGCTGCGTGAGAACCGCACCGCACAGCGCGAGGTCGCCTCGCTGGCTCAGCAGGGACGCCTGTCGGGACTGATGATCGCCGTGCTGCCGCTGTGCTTTCTGGCGTTGTCGGCCATGATCGACGGGGCCTCCATGGGCGTGCTCTATCGCACCCCGGTGGGCGTGTTCTGTCTCGTCACGGGGATCGCCCTGAACATCGTCGCCTTCGTGTGGATGCACCGGATCACGCGGCTGCGATGACGGCGCTGCTGGCGGTTTGGTGGGCTGTGGTCCTGTGGGGTGCGCTGCTGTGGCGTCCCCCGCCGCCGGTGCGCCGGACGCGCCTCGCCGCCCTGCATCCGCCGGTGCCTCGCCGGCGCCTGCGGCCCGCGGCGTCGCTGGGGAGGGTCCTGCGCTCGGTTCTGGGGCGTCCGGCCGATCCCGCGGCGGACCGACGAACCGGAGTCGTGACACTGACTTTCCTCGCCGGCGCCGTCGTCGACCTCACGTTGGGATTGGTGGCCGCCGTGGTGTGCTGGCTCGTGCAGCGCCGGCGAGCGACGCGGCAGCGCCACAGCGCCGGCGCCGACGTGCTGGCCGAACTGCCCGAAGCGTTGGACCTGTTCTCACTCGCTGCCAGTGCGGGCCTGAGCGTGCGGTTGGCCGTCGATGCCGTGGCGCCGCGCCTCACCGGACCTGTCGGCGCTGCGCTGAGCCGGGCTGCCCGGCAGATGCGGTTGGGAGTCGACGCGGCGGAGGCCATCGAGGCGCTCACGGCCGCGCCTGCGGGAGACTCGTTGCGACTTCTGGTGCGCCCGCTCACCGATGCTCTGCGCTACGGCTCCGCGCTTGGGCCCGCACTGGAACGCGCCGCCGTCGTGGCCCGGACCGAGCGGCGCCGGCAGGCGGAGACGGCGGCACGGCGAGTCCCGCTGCGCCTGCTGTTCCCGCTCACGATGTGCGTCCTGCCGGCGTTCGTGTTGCTCACGATCGTGCCCACGGTGGCGCAGTCGCTGGACCTTCTTCAGTTCTGAACAGACCGGCCAACGGACAAACCAGGAGGTAACGAACATGGCGCAAGTTGCAGGAATCCCTCAGCGGACTCACCGGAGGGGCCCCCGGCGGCCGGTACGGCGCGTCGCCGAGTTGGGCCAGGCCACCGCTGAATACGCCCTCGTGCTGCTCGGCGTGGCCCTGATCGCCGTTCTGGTCCTGGACTGGGCCAGGAACACGAACATGATCAGCCGGCTCCTCAACACCGTTTTCCGATCGATCAGCAAGCTCATCACGTGAGGAGTGCCGGCGCCGCCCGGCGTCGGCGACGCGGGCCGCAGGGTCAGGCGGCCGTCGAACTGGCGTTGCTGCTGCCGCTGCTCCTGCTGATGGCGCTGTTCCTGGCGCAGATGGCCCTCACCGCGCGCGATCAGATCATGGTGATCCACAGCGCCCGCGAGGCGGCGCGCGCCGTCGCGGTGAGCAACGACGCCTCGCTGGCGCGCCCTGCGGCACTGGCAGCCTCGCGCCTGGACCCCGGGCGGCTGCGGGTTCGCGTCGACGAGTCGTCGGGCGCGGGGAACGTCTCGGTCCGGCTGGACTACCGCTCGGCGGTGCGCTTCGCCCCGCTGGGAGTCCTGGTCGACGATCTGGTCCTGTCCGGGGAGGCGGTCATGCGGGCCGAGCGGTGAGGCGCCCTGCGGCGCACCCGGCGGGGGCTGTTCCGGTGCTTACGAGCATTACTTGTTGCCGCCCCGAGGCTCGGCGCGGCCGGCCGCGGTTCGCGGCGACCCTCCGGCTGCATACCTGCTGTTGTGTCCCGGCACCGGTACTGCAGCAGGCGTGCCGTGCCGATACGGTGGACAGTTGACTGTCCTGCCCGCTCGTGTTGGGGGCCCGTGCCGATGGTGCCTGCAGCGCATGACCGCGGTGACGCGGTGGAGATCCGGATCCCACCGCGGACCGAGTACCTGGCGATGGTCCGTGGCGTCGTGTCGGAGGTGGTCGCCCGGGAGGCGGGTGTGGATGCGCAGCAGCTCGAGGACCTGCGGGTCGCTGTTTCCGAGGCGGTCACCAACGCCATCGCCGCCCATGCGAGGCGCCGGATCGACGACCCGATCAGAATTTGCTGTGTCCCCAGTCCGGGCCGGGTGGAGATCCAGGTCCATGACCGGGGCGGGGGGTTCGATCCGTCCCAAGTCCCGGAGCCTCCCGGGCCGGCCGACCCTCTCCGGTTGCGCGCCGAGGAGGGCATGGGGTTGTGGCTGATGCGGATCATGTCCGACGACCACGCCATCTCCACATCGCACCGTGGGACCGAGGTTCGCCTCGTGGTCCATACGTCCTCCTCGTAGCCGGCGGCGGGAACTGCGGCAGTCCCCGGGGGAGTCGAGTCCCGCGTGCGACCGATCCACGTACCCATCGGGCGCCGCAGAGCGCGCCGCCGCGGGGTATCTCGCCTGCGAGGTTGGCGGAGCAGTGGAGCCGGTAACGTGCCTGCGTCATCTGGAGAGTCTGTCGGGAACGCTCATGTCGAATGATCGGAACATCGCAGGCGACGGGGACGCCGAGTTGGTGGATCTGGATGTCGGCGCCCGTGAGCAGCACGAGAACGAAGTCCCCGAGGGAGCGCCTCCCGACAGCGGGCTGACGTTCATCGGGCGTGACAGCGCCTTGGCCCGTACCGTGGGACGCCCGCTGGTGCGCTTCCTGCACATCGAGACCTCCGGCGGAATCCTCCTGCTGATAGCCACCGCCGCTGCGCTCATCTGGGTGAACTCGCCGGTCGGGGACAGCTACAACGACTTCTGGCACTCGCCCATCGAGATCGTGGTCGGCGATGTCGTCGTGTTCGACGAGGATCTGCACGGATTCGTGAACGACGCGCTCATGGTGCTGTTCTTCTTCGTGGTGGGCCTCGAGATCAAGCGCGAGATGGTCACCGGACGGCTCCGCAGGCTGCGCGACGTGATGCTGCCGATCGTTGCGGCGCTCGGCGGGATGATTGTTCCGGCGCTGATCTACGTGGGGTTCAACCTCGGTGGTGACAATCTGCGGGGCTGGGGTGTGCCGATGGCCACCGACATCGCCTTCGCGGTCGGTGTCGTGTCCCTCGTCGGCAAGTGGGTTCCGGACTGGCTCCGTCTCTTTCTGCTGACCGTGGCGATCGTCGACGACATCGGGGCGATCCTCGTGATCGCCATCTTCTACAACTCCGACATATCGCTGGGGTGGCTCGGCCTGGCGGCAGGTCTGTGCGGGCTGATCGCCGTGATGACGCGGATCCGCGTGTGGCAGTTGTCCGTGTACATCCTCATCGGCCTGGTCGTCTGGTGGGCAACGCTGAACTCCGGCGTCCACGCCACGATCGCCGGCGTCGCCCTTGGCCTGCTGACCCCGGCGAAGCCGCTGCAGCGGGAGTCCGACGCCCGCTCCGTGGCCCGCTGGCTGCGGGACAAGCCGACCATCTCGGTCATCGACATCCGCCGGGCCAACTTCGGCATCGCCGAATCACGCTCGGTGGCGGAGCGCCTCGAGGTGGCGCTGCACCCGTACGTCAGCTATCTCATCGTGCCGATCTTCGCCCTGGCGAACGCGGGTGTGGTGCTGAGCAGCGACTCGCTCACCAACGCGCTCTCGTCGTCGGTCACCCTCGGCGTGGCTCTGGGCCTGCTGGTGGGCAAGACCGTGGGGGTGTCCGGGTTCACGTTGCTGGCCACGAGATTCCGTCTCAGTTCGTTGCCGGCCGGCGTGACGCACCTGCACGTCGTCGGGGTGGCGATCGTGGCGGGCATCGGTTTTACCGTGGCGCTGTTCGTGACGGCGCTGGCCTTCAACGGCGCCGCCGCGGGCGACGAGGCCAAGATCGGCGTCCTGGTCGGCTCGCTGATCGCAGCGGTGGTCGGGCTCGGGGTTCTGCGATTCGCGGGGTCTCGCTCCGGCGCTGCACCCTCTCCCGCATCCGCCCGCCCCGCCTAACCCGTATCTTGCACCCCATGGCCTCAGCCAACGCACCCAAGCGGGTCGTCATCGTCGAATCACCCACCAAGGCCACGACGATCGCCGGCTTCCTCGACGACACCTACACGGTGGTGTCCTCCCGCGGCCACGTCCGCGATCTGCCCACCAAGGCCTCGGAGATCCCCAAGACCTTTCGTTCCGAGCCGTGGGCGCGCCTCGGCATCGACGTCGAGAACGACTTCAAGCCGCTCTACGTGCTGAGCAGCGGCAAGCGGGACACGGTCAACTCGCTCAAGAAACTCGTTGCCGCCGCGGACGAGTTGTATCTGGCAACCGACGAGGATCGCGAGGGGGAGGCCATTGCCTGGCACCTGCTCGAGGTGCTCTCGCCCCCGCAACGGGTCACGATCCGCCGCCTCGTGTTCCACGAGATCACGCCCGACGCGATCCGCGCCGCCCTGGCAAACCCCCGGGAGATAGACCGGCGGCTGGTGGACGCGCAGGAGGCCCGCCGCCTGCTGGACCGCCTCTACGGCTACGAGGTCTCGCCGGTGCTTTGGAAGAAGGTGGCCCCCCGCCTGTCCGCCGGGCGCGTGCAGAGCGTGGCGACGCGCATCGTCGTCGAGCGCGAGCGGCAGCGGATGGCGTTCGTTCCTGCGGGCTACTGGTCGCTCGACGTCACCGCCGCCACGCGCGCCGACGAGCACTTCGGGATGGCCGCCAGCGCCCTCGACGGTGCGCGCCTCGCCAGCGGCCGGGACTTCGGCGCCGACGGGAAGCCGAGCAGCCCCGGCGTCGTCGTCCTCGACGGGGACAGGGCACGACAGCTCGCCGCGGAGTTGGATGGCGGGACAGCCGAGGTGGCCTCCGTGGCGTCCAAGCCGTACCGCCGCCGCCCTGCGCCGCCGTTCATCACCTCCACCCTGCAGCAGGAGGCGGCTCGGCGCCTGCGCCTGTCGGCGTCCGCGGTCATGCGCGTGGCGCAGTCGCTCTACGAGCAGGGCTTCATCACCTACATGCGGACCGACTCGGTGACCCTGGCCGACGTGGCGCTGAAGGCCGCTCGCGCCGAGGTCGCCGAACGCTACGGCAAGGAGTTCGTGCCCCCGAAGGCGCGCCACTACCGCAGCAAGGTGCGCAACGCCCAGGAGGCGCACGAGGCCATCCGGCCCGCGGGCGAGACGTTCGCCCCCCCGGAGTCGCTGCGCGGCCGGCTGTCGCCGGTGGAGGCCGGTCTCTACGAGTTGATCTGGCGACGCACGCTCGCCTCGCAGATGACCGATGTCACGGGCGAGACCGTCACCATCGAGGCGACGGCACGGACCGCGAGCTCATCGGAGGTGACACTCGCCGCTTCGGGCACGGTGATCGCCCACGAAGGATTCCGTCGCGCCTGGGACCCGCTGCCGGCCGCCGGCGGGAACGGGACGAACAGTGCCACCGGAGCGGGAGGCACCGGGGGCGACGGCGACGAGGCGCAGCGACGCCTGCCGCAGGTTGTCGCGGGCGACGTCCTGGACCTCTCGACGCCGGAGACCTCGAGTCACGAGACCCAGCCGCCGGCACGGTTCACGGAGGCGACCCTGATCCGCCGCCTCGAGGAACTGGGCGTGGGCCGGCCTTCCACGTACGCCACGATCATGACGACGATCACCGACCGCGGCTACGTCCGCAAGAAGGGGACGGCCCTCATCCCCACGTTCACCGCCTTCAGCGTGGTGACGCTGCTCGAGGGCCACTTCGCCGACTTCGTGGACTACGCCTTCACCGCCCGCATGGAGGACGATCTCGACGACATCGCCCGCGGCAGGCAGGAGTACCTCCCCTGGTTGTCCCTGTTCTATTTCGGCGCCGAGGGCCGTCCCGGCCTGAAGGCCCGTGTGGAGGACAATCTCGACGAGATCGATGTCCGGGCGGTCAACGCGGTCGCCATCGGCACCCACCCCGACGGGCGGCCCATCGAGGCGCGCCTCGGGCGCTTCGGCCCGTACGTCACCTGTGGCGACGAGCGGGCCCAGCTGCCCGAGGACACCTCGCCTGATGAGGTGACCGTCGATCTCGCCCTGGAGTTGCTGGCCCGCCCGACGACGGGTCGCACGCTCGGAACCGATCCCGCCTCGGGTCTGCCGATCACCGCCCGCGAGGGCCGCTACGGTCCCTATGTCCAGCTCGGCCCGCCGGCTGAGGATCCCGACGCCAAGGCGAAGAAGTTCGCCTCGCTGTTCAGCTCCATGAATCTCGAGGATGTCACCCTCACCGATGCGTTGCGTCTTCTAAGCCTGCCACGGACCGTCGGCACCGATCCGGCCGACGGCACGGAGATCACCACGCAGGCCGGGCGGTTCGGGCCCTATGTCAAGAAGGGGTCCGAGACCCGCTCCCTGGAGACCGAGGAGCAGATGTTCACGATCAGCCTCGAGGAGTCCCTGGCCCTGCTGGCCCAGCCGCGTCGCCGGCGCGGCCAGGAACCCAAGGCGCCACTGCGGGAGCTGGGCGCGGATCCGGTCACCGGTCGCCCCATCGTGGTCCGGGACGGTCGCTGGGGCCCGTATGTCACCGACGGGGAGGTCAACGCCTCGCTACGCGCCGGAGACACTCCCGAGACACTCACGCCGCAGCGGGCCTCGGACCTGCTGGCGGCCCGGCGAGACGCCCCACCCTCGGCGGCTCGGAAGGGAAGTTCCCGGCGCCGGAAGGGGTCGCCCACCCGTGACGGCTGAGGGGACGCCGGTCGAGCGTCGCCGTACCTGGACCGGCTTCCAGCGGCGGGTGTTCGCCACGCCGCAGTTCTTCCGGCTCTGGTCGGCGCAGGTCGTAACGTCCACCGGCGACTGGCTCGGATTCCTGGCCATCTCGGTGGTTGCGGCGCGTCTCTGGTCCGGTTCTCCCGAGGCGGCGATCGGCGTGGTGTTGGCCGCTCGCCTGGTGCCGGGCATCTTCTTCTCGCAGGTGGCCGGTGTGCTGGCCGACCGCTGGGACCGCCGCCGCCTGATGGTCGTGTGCGACCTGGCGCGGGCGGGAATCCTGCTGATCGTGCCCCTCGTGAACAGCGTCTGGCAGCTCGTGCTGGTGTCGCTTGCGCTGGAGGCGTTCACGCTGCTGTGGATTCCGGCCAAGGAGGCCTCCGTGCCGAACCTGCTGCCGGCGGGGCACCTGACGGCAGCCAACTCGCTGTCCATGCTCGCCACGTATGCCACGTTCCCCGTGGCCTCGCTCATTTTCGCCAGGGTCGCGAGCCGGCTCGAGGACGCATCTCCGGACGGCTGGTTGGGTCTGCTCTACCTGGACAAGCAGGGGCCCATCTTCTATCTCGACGCCCTGACGTTCGTGGTGTCGGCCGTTTTGGTGTTCTCGCTGCCGCTTCGCCACCAGCGCGACCCGAGCCGTGCGGCGCGCGCACCGGTCAGGTGGGAGGGGATATTCCGCGAGTACCGGGAAGGGTGGCGCTATGTCATCGTGAACCCCACGGTGCGCTCGGTCAACATCAGCCTGGCGACGGCTCTCATCGGTGGGGGGATGCTCATCCCGCTGGCGCTGGTCTACGCCATCGAGGTGCTCAGGGTCGGCGAGCAGGGCTTTGCCGACATCGTCACCGGGTTGAGCGCCGGCGTCGGCGTCGGCGTGCTGGTGCTGTCGCTGCTGCAGCGGCGCGTCCACAAGCACCGCTTGTTCGCCCGCTCGGTCACGGGTGCGGGGGTGTGCCTGCTCGTGGCCTCCTCGCTCGGCTCGCTGCCGTGGGTGGTGCTGGTGGCCGGCGCCGTGGGGGTCTGCGCCGGTGGGATGTACGTGCTGGGATTCACGCTGCTGCACGAGAACTCCGCTGACGAGGTCAGGGGCCGGGTCTTCGCGGGTCTCTATTCCATCGTCCGGTTGTGTGTCGTGGTGGCGATGGTGGTGGGGCCGCTGTTGGCGGCCGCTTTCGATCGCATCTCCGAAGTGCTCTGGAACCGCTCCCTGGACATCGGCTTCGTGGTGGAGTTGCCGGGTGTGCGCATCACGCTCTGGCTGGCAGGGCTGACCGTCATCGCTGCGGGGCTGCTCGCAGGCCGCACGCAAAGGGCGCTGGCCGCCACGGACTCCGCCGACGGAGAGTCTCTGGAAGACTGCTGAGCGATGGGGGTTGCTTGGAAGTGAGGCCGTGACCGACCGCTCGCCTACACCGGTGCCAAGGGGCCGCTTCGTAGTGTTCGAAGGCGGCGAGTCGGTCGGCAAGTCCACGCAGGCGGCTTGGCTGGCCGAGAGCCGAGACGTAGAGGTGACTTCAGAGCCCGGGACCATCTTCCAGCTGAAGCTTTTTCCTGAACGAGTCGAGACTTATGAGCGGGTCGAGATGACGTTCGAGCCTGGGCGCACCCTGTTGGGCCAAGAGTTGCGCCGTCTGCTCCTCGGATACGCCGGGGGCCGCCTTGACGCCCTCACTGAGGCCTTCCTTATGGCGGCCGACCGGGCGCAGCACGTCGCCGAGACAATCCGGCCCGCGCTCGGCGAAGGTCGCGACGTCGTTTGCGATCGCTACATCGGATCGTCCCTCGCGTATCAAGGGTACGGGCGGGGACTAGACATAGATGTCGTCCGCGAGCTGTCAGAGTTGGCTACCGGGAGCCTGTGGCCCGATCTGATCATCCTGCTGGACATGGATCCGGACCGGGCTTGGCGCCGCGGCAGTGTCGGCTCCGATCGTTTCGAGGCGTTGGACATGGACTTCCACCGCCGGGTGCGTCACGGATACCGGGAGCTTGCCGCGGACGACCCGGAGCGCTGGGTCGTGATCGACGCTGATCGTTCCTCTGAGGCGGTGCGTGACGACATCGCAGCGATGGTGGCCGACAGGTTGGGCTGGATGTGACCGACCAGGGTTCGGGTCCGGGTCCGCTCGGCCTGTGGGGCGAGCCCGATCCGCCCGGCGGGGAAGAGGCCGGGCCTGCGCCGGTGCAGGCCGCCCGCCCGGAGTGGCCGCCGCTCGTTGGCGGCGAGGGGTCGCTGCGTCAACTCGAGGCGGCGCTGGTGGCGCCGGTCCATGCCTACCTGCTCACCGGGACCCCCGGGGGTGACAAGCGGGCAGTGGCAACGGTTTTCGCCGCCGAGTTGCTGGCGGCGGCCGCGGCGGGCCAGGGGGCGGAGGTGGCTGGTCGGCATCGCCGGCGGGCGCTCTCGGGCGTACACCCCGATGTCGTGCTGGTGGAGCCGGAAGGTCGCGCCCTGCTGGCCGCAGAGGCGACGTCGATCATCACCGAGGCCGCTCGCCGGCCGCTGGAGGGCGACCGCAAGGTGATCGTCTGCGATCGGTTCCATACCGCCTCGCCCGCGGTGGCGGCGAGCCTGCTGAAGACGATCGAGGAACCGCCTGCGGGCACGATCATCGTGCTGCTCGCCGACGACATCCCACCGAGTCACATCACGGTGGCCTCCCGCTGCGTGACCGTGCGGTTCCCGGCGCCGTCGGCCGAGGAGATGCGCGAGTGGCTCGTCGCCTCGGGGGTGCCCCCCGGTCCGGCCCGCCAGGCGGCGCGTGCGGTCGCCGGGGATCCGGGGCGTGCCCGCGACCTGATCGCCGGGGGCAACCTGGCTGAGCGACTCGAGGCCTGGTGGTCGGTTCCCGAACGACTCGACGGAACGGGGGCGCGCGCCGCGGCCATCGTGGACGAGTTGCGCGCCCTCATCGACTCCGTGGCTGCGGGGGAAGGGGCGCGGGCGGCGCCCGTCGATCCGAGCGACCGCGCCGAGGGGCAGAGGCGCGATCGTCGCACCCGCCGGGCGCGCGACGCCGAGCTCCGATTCGGGTTCGCGGTGCTGGCCGAGCGCTATCGCGAGGAGTTGGAGGTTGCACCCGGCGCGCCTTCAGCGGTTGCCGTGCAGGCCGGTGAGGCGATCGACCGGCTGAGGGGCGTCACCGCGGCGCTCGTGCGCAACCCCGACGAGAAGCTGCTGCTGCAGAACCTGCTGCTTCACCTGCCCAGGCTCGGGAACTGACCCCGCGGCGACTCGCCGGCCCGGAGAGTCGCTCAGGCGGTGGTGCGGCGCCGGAGCACCTCGAAGAGAGCGACCGCGGTGGCGGCGCTCACGTTGAGTGCGTCCAGCCGCCCGCTGACCGGGATACGGGCGGTCACGTCACAGCGCAGGCGCACGAGGCGGGAGAGGCCACGCCCCTCGGCGCCGAGCACCAGCGCCAGCGGCGCGTCGGCGATGGGTAGATCCCAGATGGTCTGATCGGCCGTCACGTCGAGGCCCACCGACCAGACACCCAACTCGGCGAGTGTGGCGAGCGCCGTCGGGATCCCGCTGACCGGCGCGAAACGCAGATGCTCGATGGCGCCGGCGGCCCGCTTGGCCACCGTCGGGGTGATCCGGGCCGCGCGGTGGCGCGGGAGCACGACGCCGGTGACGCCGGCGCACTCCGCGGTCCGCAGGATCGCCCCGAGATTTCCCGGATCGGTCACGCCGTCGACGACCAGTAGCAGCAGCTCTGAACTTACGCCCGGTGCGGTGGCGGTCGGTTGCGCAGCAGCGGGTGCCGGCGGCACAGCCGGATCGGCGTCGGCGTCCCGCTCTTCGCCCACTTCTCCCGGTGCTGCTGCGGGCACATCTCCCGTCACCTCGGCGTGTTCGTCGTTCGTCGCGGGGTCGTCGAGCAGGGTGCTCGGCGGGCGCGGGGCGGATTCCCCGGCTCCGGTCGATCGGTACAGGCCGTCCCCTCGAGGATGTGCACCGTCCATCTGCAGACCCGCGATGAGTTCCTCCAGCGCGTACTCCCGTAGCGGGGCGGCGAACGCCACCACGCCCTGTGGGGCATCCGTCGCGGCCATCTGGTCGAATCGCCCGCGAGACAGCTCGCGTATGTCCACTCCGGCCTCGTCCGCCAGATCGATGATGTCGTCCAGGATCGGGGCCTCGTCCTGATCGGCGGCGATGACGACCTGCCGCACTTTGCGGGTCCCGGCCAGGAGCAACTCCTTGACGGCGTGCCGTCCTTCTACCCGGTCGCCGCCCAGGCCGCGGGACTCCCCGGAATCGTGCTCCCGTTGGCGAACCGGCGTGGTGCCGCGCTGGCCGGAGCGCCTGTTGGGTGGTCCGCCTCGTCCTTGGCCTCGGTACCCATCGCGCTGCTGCGGGCCGCGTTCTCCGCCGCGTCCGGCCTGGTCGCGGTCGTCGCCGCCGTATCCGCCTGACCCGCGTTGGCCGCCGCCTCTGTATCCGCCGTCGCGTCCCCCTTGGCCGCCGCCTCTGTATCCGCCGCCGCCGCCGCCTCTGTATCCGCCGCCGCCGCCGCCGCGTTCTCCGCCGCCGCCTCTGTATCCGCCGCCGCCGCCGCCGCCGCGTTCTCCGCCGCCGCCGCCGCCGCCGCGTTCTCCGCCGCCGCCGCCGCCGCGTTCTCCGCCGCCGCCGCCTCTGTATCCGCCGCCGCCGCCGCCTCTGTATCCGCCGCCGCCGCCGCGTTCTCCGCCGCCGCCGCCTCTGTATCCGCCGCCGCCGCCGCCGCCGCCTCTGTATCCGCCGCCGCCGCCGCGTTCGCCGCCGCCGCCGCCGCCTTCGCCGCCGCCGCCGCCGCGTTCGCCGCCGCCGCCGCCTCTGTATCCGCCGCCGCCGCCGCCTCTGTATCCGCCGCCGCCGCGTTCGCCGCCGCCGCCGCCGTATCCGCCGCCGCCGCGTTCGCCGCCGCCGCGTTCGCCGCCGCCGCCGCCGCCGCCTCTGTATCCGCCGCCGCCGCCGCCGCCGCCGCCGCCGCCGCCTCTGTATCCGCCGCCGCCGCCGCGTTCTCCGCCGCCGCCGCCGCCTCTGTATCCGCCGCCGCCGCCGCCGCGTTCTCCGCCGCCGCCGCCTCTGTATCCGCCGCCGCCGCCGCGTTCTCCGCCGCCGCCGCCGCCTCTGTATCCGCCGCCGCCGCCGCGTTCTCCGCCGCCGCCGCCTCTGTATCCGCCGCCGCCGCCGCGTTCTCCGCCGCCGCCGCCGCCGCGTTCTCCGCCGCCGCCGCCTCTGTATCCGCCGCCGCGTCCCCCTTGGCCGCCGCCACTGCGTCCTCCGCCGCCGCCTCCGTGTCCACTTCGGCCGCGTTCCCAGCCGTCCCCACCGCCTGGCCCGTGTTGGTCGTCCCCGTCGCCGGGTGGGGAGCCTCCGGACCGTTGCCCGCCGTCCGGGCCATCAGATGGTGTGTCGTCCATCTCCGCACCCTACGCCGATGGAGGTGGGTTCCTCCCTCTTGGGTCGGAGCCCAGTCGGGCCGGGCTCCCTCGTGAAACGGGACTTTCGCGAGTCGGGTTCCCTCTGAGCGGTGCTCCTCTTGAGCCTGGCTCCCTTTGAGCCGGGGCCCCTGTCCCGGGTACGGCATCTGTCCCGGTCTAATCCGATGCCTGCGAGGTGTTGGCTGGTCCCGTGCCCGGCGCGCCGCTGTCGCCACCAGGCGGCGGGCACGGGCTCCTCAGGTCAGTACGGCGACCGCCCAGCAGGCGATTCCCTCACCGCGACCCACAGCGCCCAAGGACTCGGCCCGCTTGCCTCGCACGGTCACGGGCGCGCCGGCCGCTGCGCTGAGGCGTGCCTGCATCTCATCCCGCCGAGGGGCGAGGCGGGGGCGCTCGGCCACCACGGTGCAGTCGATGTTGCCGATGCGTCTACCGGTTCGCCGCACTCGTGCGGCCGCCTCGGCCAAGAGGGCGATGCTGTCCGCGTTGCGCCATTGGTCGTCGTCGTCGGGGAACAGACTCCCGATGTCACCCAAGCCGGCGACCCCGAGGATGGCGTCGCAGCAGGCGTGGGCCACCGCATCGGCGTCGCTGTGGCCGGCGAGGCCACGCTCTCCGTCGAATACCACCCCGCCGAGCACGAGCGCCCGGTCGGGGTCGTCGCTGAAGGGGTGCACGTCGAAGCCGATACCGACGAGCGGCACACGGCCGCTGTGCTCGACGGGGGGCCTATTCTCGCTCGCGTCCTGCACCTGCTGGGAGACTGTCACATCGCCGGGGGATGTGCTGGAAGGTCTGGCCCCGCCCTCGCCCGCCGTCGTCGCCCGGGCCGCCAGCAGCGCCTCGGCAACCTCCAGGTCACCGCGTGTGGTGATCTTGAGGTTGTCAGGATCGCCCGTCACGAGGTGCACCGACCCGCCGGCGGACTCCACCAGCGTGGCGTCATCGGTCGCTTCCCCTCCAGCCGCGTGTGCGCGGCGGAGAGCGTCGGCGCGGAAGGCCTGCGGGGTCTGTACGGCGCGTAGGCGGGAGCGGTCCAGCGGGCCGTCGTCGGTGTGGCGAATGGTGTCGGTCACGGCGACGGCCGGTACGGCCCCGTCGGCGCCCGCGGCGACCGCAGCCGTGACCGCTGCGAAGATCGCACCGGTTGCCAGGGGCCGGGCCGCGTCGTGGACCACGATCACCCCGGCGTCGCCGGGCGTGGCGGCGATTCCGGCTCGCACCGACTCCGACCGGGTGGCGCCCCCCGCGGTCACGATGATCTGGGGACGCGCGCCCGGCGACGCTCCGCCCGGCGAGCCTTCGGCACCGCCCTCGGGGTCCAGGAGCGTGCCGCCAGGTTCCGATTCTGCCGAGAGCGCACCCGGGCCCTCGCGCAGGAGTTGCACCTGCTCGGCGGCGACCACCACGACGACACCGTGGCTCGCCCCGGCGGCGGCGTCGAACGCCCAGTCGATCACGCGGCGTCCGCCGAGGGGTTGCAACTGCTTGGGCCCCCCGAAGCGACGCCCCTCACCTGCGGCCACGAGAATGGTCCAGGTCGCCCCGACGTTGTGAGCCACGGTCATTAGCATGGCGTCCGTCATGGTGGACTCCAAGTTGCTCTCTCAAACGGAGATCTTCGAAGGCCTCGACGCGGAGGTGCTGGCCGACCTCGCGGTCTACTCCTACTGCCGCCGGCTTGAGCGGGGTGACACCCTGTTCTCGATGGGTGACCGCCCCGACGCCATGTACGTGGTGCTCACCGGGCGGATCGCGATTGTCACCACTGCTTCCGACGGCCGCGACTCGGTCATCTCGCTGATGGAGGAGGGCGACCTGTTCGGTGAGATGGGGCTGTTCGATGGGAGGGGACGATCGGCCAGCGCTCGGGCGCTGGAGACGTCGGAGGTGCTGGCGGTGCCGTACGGACCGGTGAGGAAGCTGTACGAAGAGCAGCCCGATCATCTCTGGCGGGTCGTGTCGATGCTTGTCCGGCGTCTCCGGGCGACCGGTAGCGCCCTAACCGACGCGGTATTTCTCGACGTCGTGGGTCGAACCGCCAAGCGACTGCTGGTCTTCGCCGGCGACGACGACAGCTTCGTCCTGCCGGTCACCCAGGAGGAGTTGGCGGCCATGGTGGGCGCCTCACGGGAACGGGTCAACAAGGCCATCTCGCAGTTCGTGCGCCTCGGCTGGCTTGGCCGTTCCGGCCCTACCTACACCATCCGCGACCGCGCCCAACTCACCCTTCGCAGCCGCTGAGCGGCTGCCCTTGGGCGATCCTCAGGCGCGCTGACCGCCACGAGCCCCCGCCAACCACCGTCGACCGGGTGGGCGTATCGTTCCTGGCGGAGAGTCCGAGCCTGCCGCGTCGGGGTCGAGGCGAGGGATCGCCGCGCTGTGACGGGGCACCGCGATCCTGCACCAACGGGGAGGTGAGTCGATGGCCGAGATGTTCACCGTGAGTTGGACGCAGATGAGCGAGGGGACCACGGACGACTACGTGCACCTCGACAGGCTGTACCGCGGCCACGCACGCCGCGAACTTGTCGGCAACGTGCTGGCGACGTTCCGCCTGCTGGAGGGGCCGAACCTGGGTTACCAGATCGACAGGGCCCGCCACAGCCGCCAGTCGGCGACCAGGGCGCTGCGCAACGGCGAATCGACAGAGTTCGTCGTCGCCGCTCTGCTGCACGATGTTGGCGACGTGTTGGCGCCGGACAACCACAGCGCCGTGGCGGCCGACATTCTCGCCCCGTACGTGAGCGAGGAGACCACGTGGGTTGTCCGTCACCACGGGCTGTTCCAGGGCTACTACTACTTCCACCACGTCGGCGGCGACCGCCACGCCCGGGAGCGCCACGCGGGGTCCCCGTACTACGACCGATGCGTCGACTTCTGCGCCTCCTACGACCAGAACTCCTTCGACCCGCGCTACGACGATCTCCCCTTGGAGGACTTCGCCCCACTGGTGGAGGAGATCTTCACCTGCACCCCACAGGAGTCCCGCGCCTAGCCGCACGCGTCACGCGGCACCACGACCCGTTCAACAAGCAGTTCGAGACCGACCGCGGAGTCTTCGCGCCAAGCGATGATCGATCCGGCGCCGTAGCACGTCCTGGCCCCGACCCCGGTCGCCGCTGCGCCGACCGGTGGGGCGGTTCCGCCGGTGAAGAGGGTGAGATCGGTCATCGGTCGCTCCCCGAGAGCGTGCGTCGTCTGGAACACAGGTATCTGTCAACTCAACATTAACAAACTATCCTGACACCATGCCGCGGGAGCCGGACAGGCTGGCTGACAGGTCGCCCGAGCCTCGTCCCGTGGGCTACGACCCCAGTGCCTTCGCGCCGTTCGCCGTGACCGTGGACATCGTGCTGATGACCGTTGTGGACCGCGAACTGCGGGTCCTGCTCATCCAGCGCGGCAAGGAGCCGTACAAGGACACCTGGGCCCTGCCGGGCGGGTTCGTCAACCCGGACGAGGACCTGGCCGATGCCGCTGCACGGGAGCTGGCCGAGGAGACCGGCATCGGTCACGAGCAGAGCCGCCTTGAGCAACTCGGGACCTACGGCAACCCAGCCCGCGACCCCCGGATGCGGGTGGTCACGGTGGCTCACTGGGCAATCGTCCCTCGGCTCGATCAGGCGCCCCAGGGTGGTAGCGACGCCTCAGATGCGGAGTTGAAGCCGGTCGCGGAGATCCAGAGCGACCGGCTTCTGCTGGCGTTCGATCACCGCCGGATCGTCGACGACGCCACCGACAGGCTGCGAGCCGGCCTCGAGACGACCACGATCGCTCACAGATTCTGCCCGCCCGAATTCACCATCCGGGAGTTGCAGGACGTGTACGAGGCCGTCTGGCAGACCGAACTCGACTCAGGGAACTTCCAGCGCAAGGTGAGGCAGCGCAGGGGCTTCATCGCGCCCACCGGGCGACAGATGCTCCCGGGCGACAAGGGTGGCCGACCGGCCGCACTCTGGCGAAGCGGCGACTCCGAGGAACTGAGCACGTTCCTCACCCGCAATCCCCGCCACCGCCGGTCGCGCCCCCCGAGGTAACGAGACCGGGCTGATCAACCGGCCGCCGGCAATCAGCGAGGCTTGGCAGGACGCCCGAGACGCCTGGACTCCGCCGAGGCGGGACTCGCCGGCCGCCGAGGTGGCGTCAGGTGCGTCGGATGAGGTCGGTGAAGTCGCCGACCGCCGGATGTGCGGTGTCGGCGACCGGCTGACCGGGGCTCCGGGTGCCGAAGAGGGCGGTCGACATCCCCAGGGAGCGTGCGGCGTCGAGCGTCCGGCGGTCACTGTCGATGACCAGGCAGTTGGCGAACGGAATCCCCGAGACGCGTCGCAGCATCTCGAAGACACCCGGGTCGGGCTTGCGGATCCCGATGTCGCTGCTGATGACCCACGGTGTCACCGCCTCGAAGCCGGTCCAGACCCGGAGCCGCCACGACCACTCCGAGACGTCGTTGGTGATGCACGCCACCCCGACGCCCCTCCGTAGCAACGAGCGGACGAAATCGGCCGCGCCCGTGCTCACCGTCATCCGCCCGGTATAGGGGCCGTGCGTCCAGGTGGGCTCCCCAGCCAGACCGCACGCCTCCCACAGCTGACCGGGGGTGAGGCGCCCGAGGGTGGCGAGCCGGTACGCCTCGCGGATCTCAGCGGGGCTTGCCGTCGAGCCGGATTGCCGCACGAACGGGATGAGCAACTCGCCCGCCGGCTCGGCCGGCTGGAAGAGCACGCCCCAGCCCCCGATCACCACGAGCCGAAGGGCGCGCGACGGCGAAGGACGCCCGGAAGCTATCGGGGCGGCTGCGGGCTCGGCTTCGGCGACGCCGAGGGCCTCGTCCGGCATGTCGTCGACGGCGGGCGGTTCGCCCGTCTCGTCCGCCTCGGCTGCGGTCTCCGGTTCAAAGTGGGGGGCGTCCGCCGATGCGGTCGTCGCTGCGAGCGGTTCGGCGGCGACATCGGCATCGGGTTGTGCCACGGCCGCACTTTCCGTCGCATCACCGGTCGGCGACGGTTCGGGCTCCGGCTCCGGTTCCGCGGATTCGAATTCGGGCTCGGGTTGCGGCTCCGCGGATTCGAATTCGGGCTCGGGTTGCGGCTCCGCGGATTCGAATTCGGGCTCCGGTTGCGGCTCCGCGGGCTCGGGTTCCGGCTGCGGCTCCGGTGCATGCTCCGCGGATTCCGGATCGATGGCAACGTCGAGGGGTTCAACGGGGACATCGACGGTCTCGGCCGGATCGGACAGGCGCTCGGCCACCGGGGCCGGTTGGTCGGCCACCGGCTCCGGCTGTTCTGTTGCTTCAGGCTCCTGTCGATCCGCGTCGAGCGGCTCCGAGACTCCGGCGTCTGCTCCCGCTCCGGCGTCGTCCGGCTGAGTTCCCTCGAGCAAGGCGGTCCAATCGTCTGCGGACGCGTCGGCGTGGGGCACGGCAAGATCACCGTTGTCTGCGACATCGGCCGACAGGTCCTCGTATTCGGCCTCGGTGAGTTCTTCCCAGTCGATGTCATCGTCGATGCCCGTTACCGCTCCGGTCTCCTCGGGCAGTGCGAACTCCCCCCCAGGACGGCCACCACCGGCATCGGCCGTGCTCCACGGTTCCCCGTAATCGGCGGCGTCCCACAGATCCCCGTAATCGGCGGCGTCGCCCTCTGCTGCTGCGGCGACCGTGGCGACAGAGGCGCCCGTGGCAACCGCCGGCAGTTGCTCGCTGTCCGCGCGAGCCAGAAGTGCCCGCTCGCTCCGCTTGCGGTGGCGTCTGATGTACCACCACCCCAGCAGGTTTAATAGGAGCGCCAGGACGAACAGCGCCGCGGCCGCGAGTCCCACGAGCCGCAGCGTCCTGGCCGTCGTGTTCACCTCGGTCGCCGTCAGCCGTACCGCCACCGACGACGTGGTTGAGTCCTCATCGATGGCGGTCCAGGTGTAGACGTCGCCGCCGCTGCGCAACTCGCCGGGCAGGTCGATGCTCAATCGCATGTTGACCCCGCTGGTCAGCGAGCCACCGCCGGACTCACCGGCGGCGATACGAATCTGCTCCTCCAGCCCCCGGTTGAAAGCGAGCGTGTCGAGCAGTTCCGGGAAAGCCGCTGCGGGGTCGACCCGTCCGGCCACCTCCCAGGTCTGCTCGGCGAATTCCGCGCGGCGCCGCAGTTCGA
Organism: Acidimicrobiales bacterium; assembly: GCA_963668565.2. Taxonomy (GTDB): domain Bacteria; phylum Actinomycetota; class Acidimicrobiia; order Acidimicrobiales; family CATQHL01; genus VXNF01. The sequence goes on along the minus strand of CAXXMX010000010.1, from coordinate 660,311 downwards.
AGCCCCGGAAGACGTCGGGCCCGGCGATCTCCGCCAGGATCGACGGGAGTTCCTCCGCGCTGCCGAAGGGCTTCGTGGCCCGCAGCCACAGCAGGTTGTCGGCCTCGCGCGCCGGTCCGCTGACCTCCCAGCCGGCGAGCGCCAGATCCTCCAGGTCGATCTGGTTGGCGAGGTCTCCGAGCGCATCGGCGGCGGCGCGGTCGAGGCTCACTCCCACCGACACCGTGCCGGAGCCGTTCTCGGCGACATCGATGTCCACTCCCACGTCGACCTCGCAGGCGGACGCCACGAGGAGGGCGCCGACGAGTGTGGCCACCAGCAAGTACCGCTGGAGGCCGCGGCCTCTCCGGCGGTACTCGGGAGGTGAGGGGCGAATGTGCGGGTCGCCGGAGTTGCCCATGGACCCGTTCCGGCGTCGCACGGTCAGTGGGCGACCATCTCCTCGACAGCAGGCGGGGGTTCGAATCCCTCGACGGCCTTGAACACGATGCGCCGCTTCGGCGTGCCGTCGGGGTTCGTCGCGCCTTCGGTGCCCTCGTCAGGCGGATCGTCCGTGGTGTCCACGATGATGATCTGCCCGGCTCGGAACTCGCGGTGCAGCAATTGTTCCGACAGAGGATCCTCCACCATCCGCTGGATGGCGCGGCGCAGCGGCCGCGCGCCGAGCGTCGGGTCGTAGCCCTCCTCGGCCAGAACGGTCTTGGCCTCCGGCGTGATCTCGAGGCCCATGCCCTGGCCCGCCAGCTGATTGGCCACCCGCCGGATCATGAGGTCCACGATCTGGGTGACCTCTTCGATGCTGAGTTCGTGGAACGCGATCACCTCGTCGACCCTGTTCAGGAACTCGGGCCGGAAGTGCTTCTTCAGGGCGTCGGTGACCTTCTCCTTCATGGCCTCGTACGACACCAATTTGTCGGCTCGGGCGAACCCCAGCGTGGCCTTGCGCAGGTCCTGCGTGCCGAGGTTGGAGGTCATGATGAGCACGGTGTTCTTGAAATCCACTGTGCGACCCTGGGCGTCGGTCAAGCGTCCTTCCTCCAGGATCTGCAGGAGCGAGTTGAACACGTCTGGATGGGCCTTCTCGATCTCGTCGAACAGCACCACCGAGAAGGGCTTGCGGCGCACCGCCTCGGTGAGTTGCCCGCCCTCGTCGTAGCCCACATATCCGGGCGGCGCCCCGATCAGCCGGCTGACGGTGTGCTTCTCCATGTACTCCGACATGTCGAGGCTGATGAGGGAGTTGTCGTCGCCGAAGAGGAACTCGGCGAGGGTCTTGGCCAACTCGGTCTTGCCCACCCCCGACGGCCCGAGGAAGATGAACGAGCCGGACGGCCGCTTCGGATCCTTCAGCCCGGCCCGGGTGCGACGGATGGCCTGACTGACCGACCCGATGGCGTTGTCCTGGCCCACGACCCGCTTGTGCAGTTCGGCCTCCATGCGCAGGAGCTTGACGGTCTCCTCCTCGGTGAGCTTGTAGACGGGGATACCGGTCCAGACCGACAGCACCTCGGCGATGCCCTCCTCGTCGACCTCGTCGAACAGGTCCACGCCGGAACTGCGGGTCTCTGCCTCGGCCGCCTGGCGCTGCAGCAGCAGTTCCTTCTCGCGGTCGCGCATGCGGCTGGCCTCTTCGAAGTCCTGGGACTCGACGGCCTGCTGCTTGCGGGTCGCCACGACGTTGATCTCCGCGTCGATCTCCAAGAGGTCGGTGGGGATGTTCATCCGCTTGAGGTGCAGGCGCGACCCGGCCTCGTCGATCAGATCGATGGCCTTGTCGGGCAGGTGCCGGTCGGAGATGTAGCGGTCGGCGAGGTTGGCTGCCGCCACCAGCGCCTGATCGGTGATCGTCACCCGGTGGTGGGCCTCGTAGCGGTCACGCAGCCCCTTGAGAATCTCGATGGTGTCGCCGACGGTGGGCTCGGCGACCTTGATCGGTTGGAAGCGGCGCTCCAGGGCCGCGTCCTTCTCGAGGTGCTTGCGGTACTCGTCGAGGGTGGTGGCCCCGATGGTCTGCAACTCGCCCCGTGCGAGCATGGGCTTGAGGATCGACGCCGCGTCGATGGCGCCCTCGGCGGCACCGGCGCCCACGAGGGTGTGCAATTCGTCGATGAACAGGATGATGTCGCCGCGGCCCTTGATCTCCTTGAGGACCTTCTTGAGTCGTTCCTCGAAGTCGCCGCGGTAGCGGCTGCCCGCTACGAGCGCACCCAGGTCCAGCGTGTAGAGCTGCTTGTTCTCGATGGTGTTGGGAACGTTGTCGGCCGCGATGCGCTGCGCGAGACCCTCGACTATGGCGGTCTTGCCGACGCCGGGCTCGCCGATCAGCACCGGGTTGTTCTTGGTGCGTCGTGAGAGCACCTGCATCACCCGCTCGGTTTCGCGCACGCGTCCGACGACCGGGTCGAGCTTGTTGTCACGCGCCAGCTGGGTCAGGTTGCGGCCGAACTGGTCCAGCACGTGCGACGTGCCTGAGGACTTGCCGCGCCCGCCGCTGGTCGGGGTCTTGTCGGGGCGGTCGCCGCCGCTGCCGTGGCCCGACAGCAGCTGGATCACGTGCTGGCGGACCTTGGCCAGGTCGGCGCCCAGCTTGGACAGGACCTGGGCGGCGACACCCTCGCCCTCGCGGATCAGCCCAAGCAGGATGTGCTCGGTGCCGATGTAGTTGTGGCCGAGCTGTAGGGCCTCGCGCAGCGACAGTTCGAGCACCTTCTTGGCGCGCGGCGTGAACGGGATGTGGCCGCTGGGGAGCGTGCCGCCCTTGCCGATGATCTCCTCGACCTGCTCGCGCACGCGCTCGAGCGAGATGCCGAGCGATTCCAGCGCCCGCGCCGCGACTCCTTCACCTTCGTGAATGAGTCCAAGCAGGATGTGCTCGGTGCCGATGTAGTTGTGGTTCAGCAGCCGCGCTTCCTCTTGGGCCAGCACGACCACGCGGCGAGCACGATCTGTGAATCTCTCGAACATCGGCTCCTCCCGCCCTCGACACGCCGGCGCATTGTGGCTTGATTGGGTGCAACAACGCGGACGGCGAGGTCATTCCAAGTGTACAGGTGAGGTCTCTCTCGGGGTATCCAGCCTTATCCTCGCAGCGTGGTGACGACCGATCCGGGCCTCGTTCTGCCCAGCCTGGATGTGGATCTGGCTCGCGTGGAGACGCGGTTGCGAGCCGAGGTGCGCTGCGATCTGGAGTTCCTGTCCACCGTGGCGCGTCACCTCATCGACGCGGGCGGCAAGCGTATCCGGCCGGGCCTGGCGATCGCCGCTGCCGGGATCTCCGATCCGGCGGGACGGAGTTGTTGCGACGACGTCATCGCCGGGGCCGTGGCGGTCGAACTGGTCCACATGGGGTCGCTCTACCACGACGACGTGATCGACGGAGCCACGACCCGGCGGAACGTCGCCAGCGTGAACGCCACGTGGGGCAACGCCACGGCGATCCTGGCCGGCGATTTCCTACTGGCCCGCGCCAGCCAGATCGCCGCTTCGCTGGGCACCGAGGTGGCCGACCTGCTGGCCGCCACGATCGGGAATCTCTGCGAGGGTCAGATCCGCGAGTACCAGGACGCCTTCAACTGCGACCGCTCGGTGCGGGACTACGAGTTGTCCATCACCGGCAAGACGGCGTCTCTCCTGGCCGCCTCGTGCCGGGTCGGGGCGATCGTGGCGGGTCTGGACCCCGTGCTCACCGAGGCGCTCTCAGACTTCGGCCACAGCTACGGGATGGCCTTCCAGATCGTTGACGACATCCTGGACGTGATCTCCACCGACGATGCGTTGGGCAAGCCGGCGGGCCACGACCTGAGAGAGGGCAACTACACACTGCCCGTGCTGCTGGCTGTCCAGTCACCCCACGCGGAGCGGCTGCGCTCGATCCTGGGCCCGGGGTTGAGTCCGGCGGAGGGAGAGTTGGCCCGCCGGATCATCCGGTCCGGGCCGGCCGTGAGCGAGGCGTTCGCCGCGGCCTCGGTCTGGGCGGACCGCGCCGCGGGTTCACTGGAGGTGCTGCCCCACACGCCCGCCGCCGCCGCCCTGCGTGTCGCCGCGGAGCAACTCCTCAGCAGAGTGGGTTCCCTCGGCGCCTAGCGGTTCTGGAAGGAGGGCTTCCGCCCTTCCACGCTGGCCGTCACGGCCTCCTTGAAGTCGGCCGAGAACAGCGTCACCCGCTCCTTCTCCCCTGCGTACTCCAGGGTGCCGACGCCCAACATCTCGATCACCTTGTTGAGGATTCGCTTGGTGCTCCTGATGGCCAGTCCCGGACCGTCGGCAAACTGCCGGGCCAGTTCCATGGCCCGCGGGACCACGTCCCCAGCCGGCAGGCACTCGTTGATCAGGCCGGCAGCCGCGGCCTGGGCGGCGCTAAGCCGTGCACCGGTCATCAGGTGGTACTTGGCGCGAGGGATGCCGAGCTGCAGGGCCCACATCAGGAACCCTCCGTCGCCTGCGGCGATGCCCTCCTTCGTGACGTGGGGGTCGTAGATCGAGGCACCCTCGGCCGCGATGATGATGTCGCAGTAGAGGGCGATCGTCGCTCCGACGCCGACGGCATCGCCGTTCAGCGCGGCGATGACGGGTTGATCGATGTCCAGCAGGCTGGACACGAGGCGGCGCATCTTCTGCATCCAGTCGTAGTTGAAGTCGGTCGGTTGGGCCAGCACGAGGTCCTCGGGGTTGCCCCCGCTGCAGAACACATCGCCCGCTCCGGTGAGCACCACCGCACGCACCGCCTCGTCGGTGGATATGTCGTAGAAGATGTCGCCGATCTCTCCGTGCAGGGTCTCGTTCACGGCGTTGCCGAGTTCCGGCCGATTGAGTGTGACAGTGGCGATGTGGTCTTCGATCTCGACCTTGATGCATTCGTAGTGGTCGTAGCGTGTCATTCCGTGGCCTCCTTGTGAGCTGGTCCCAACGACGTGTTTACAGTCCGATAGCGGCGCGCTGGCCCTTGGGACCGCCGCCTCTTTGCTTGCGCTCGGCTCGACCCGAGAGAGCCACGGCGATGATCAGGGCAACGCCGTTGAACAGGTCGTCGACCCAGAACGGCGAACCGGCGAGTTGCAGCCCCTTCACACCGGTTGTGAGCACGTACACCGCAATCAGGGTGCCGACGACGTTGACGTGCCGGGACTTGAGCTGTGTGGCGCCCAGGAACACCGAGGCGAACGCCGGCAGCAGGAAGGGTGGTCCCGCGTCGAGTGACGCGGAACCGATCCGCGCCAGGAAGATGACTCCCGTGATCGTGGCGATCGACGCGGACACCAGCAGGGCCACGACCTTGAGCGGGTCGGTTCGCACGCCGGCGAGTCGTGCCGCATCGGGATTCGAACCGGTGGCGTACAGGTAGCGCCCGATCTGGCGGTGCTCAAGGATGTACCAGAGGATGAGCGCGACGGCCAGCATGTAGTACACGGGCAACGGAATCGTGAAGAGCTTCGTGGTGCCCAGTTTCTTGAAGTTCTTCGAGATCCCCTCGACGATGAACTGGCCTCCACTGACCCATTGGATCACCGCCGCCAGAATGGACGACATTCCGAGCGTCGCGATGAACGAATTCACCCGGAACTTGACGATGACGATGCAGTTCACTGCACCGATGAGGAGCCCCACGGCGAGCGTCAGGAAGATCGCAAGGACCGGATTCATGGCGAACTCGAACTGGAGCCATGCGGCGAAGATGACCCCGGTCCCCATGGTTGCGCCGATCGACAGGTCGAAGGTGTTCGCCGCCAGAGGCATGATGAGCGACAGCGCCATCAATGACGTGATCGCCTCGTTCGCGAGGATCGTCCGCGCCGTGTTGACCCTGAGGAAGGTCTCCGGTTCGAGCAGACCGAACAGCACGATGAGGCCCGCCCAGATGTAGAGCAGGCTCAGATTCTCGATTCCGGGAAGTCGCAGGAATCTCCGCATCCCGGTCGCGGCGGGACGGGCAGGCTCGCGGTCGGCCGGCGCCTCGCCGTCCGGAACGGGCGCTCGCTTCCACAGGAAGGATGCCTTCGACAGCAGGCGTCCGGTGGCTCCGGCCCCGAGCATCATCGGTCCGAGGAAGGTTCGGGGGCCGATTCGATGACTACCAGGAGGGCCCCGACCTCGATCTCATCCTCGGGTTCTCCGTGAATCTCGAGGATCCGCCCCGCGGCGGGCGCCTCCAGGGCCGTCTCCACCTTGTCGGTTTCGATGGATACGAGATCGTCGCCTGCCGCCACCGACTGCCCGACCGCCACGTGCCACTCGGCGATGTACGCGAACTGCATCTGCATTCCGAAGGCGGGTAGCCGCACCTCGACGGTTGCCATCAGCGCACCGGCCGGCTCACGGCCAGATTGCGGGCGGCATCGAGGATGCGGTCGATGCCCGGGATCACCTCGGCCTCCAACGGGGGCGAGAAGGGAATCGGGACGTCCTCGACCGCGATGACCGTCGGCGGCCCGCGCAACGCATCGAAGCACGCCGGATTTCCGGTGACGCGCGCCACGATCTCCGACGCCGCAGAGCACGTTCGCCGGGCCTCGTCGACGGCGAGAAGCAGCCCCGTCTTCCGCACCGACTCGGCAACGGCTGCCCACCCCAGCGGATGGAGAGTCCGCGGGTCCACCACCTCGACCGAGATGCCTTCGGACTCGAGGCGGTCTGCCGCACGCAGCGCTCGCCGGGCCATCAGGCCGATAGCGGCGATCGTGAGGTCGGTCCCCTCGCGGAGCACGCGGCCCTCTCCCAGCGGCACGACGACGTCCTCGTCGTCGGGCACGTCACCCCGCACTGCCCCGAGCGCCCCGTGGTAGAGCACGACGACCGGATTCGGGTCGCGGATCGCGGCCTTCAGCAGGCCTTTCGCATCCGCGGGCGTGGACGGAAGGACGATCTTCACGCCCGCAGAGTTCATGATCAGGGGGTGCGGGCTCTCGGAGTGTTGGGCCGCCATGCCCGCACCACCACCGGTAGCGCCGATGATCGTCAGCGGGAAGTCGCAGGCGCCTCCCATCATGTAGCGGAGTTTCGCGGCCTGGTTGAGGATCTGGTCCATCGCCACGTAGAGGAACGACGAGTACGTCGGGCTGTTCGACGAGTGGGCTCCCATGGCACGCGAGCACGGTCGGACCGGGCTCTGAGACACGACTCGCCGTCGAGGGTTCGCACCGCGGGCGAGGCGCCCGGCTCAGCCGGCTAGAGCGCCCTCGGCTCGCCCAGGTTGGCCTCGCAGCGTCAGCTCGGTCAGTTCGTCGGCGATCGTGTTACGCGGGCGGATGGCGCGAACCTCACCGCCGACGAGCACGACAACGCGGTCACAGAGGAGGGACAACTCCTCGGACTCGGGCGATGCGATGACGACGGCCGCGCCGAGCGCAGCCGCCTCACGAATGAACGTATGGATCGAGGCCTTCGATCCGACGTCGACGCCCTGCGTTGGGGAGTCGAGGACCAACGCGCGGGGCTCCAGGCGCAGGGCGCGGGCCATCACCACCTTCTGCTGATTCCCGCCGCTCAACGTGGCGATGATCGCCTCCGATTTTGGTGGCACGACCTCCAGCTTGCGTAGCCACACATCGGCCTCACTTCGTTCGGCGGCCCGGTCGATCCCCATCAGGCCACAGAACGGCGCCAAGCGGCTGATCGTCGTGTTCTCCCGCAGCGTCATGTCCAGGAACGTGGCATTGGCCAGCCGGTCGGCCGGGACGAACGCCATGCCGCTGCGCATGCTGAGGTCAGGACGGCGCGCCGAGACTTCGACGCCGTCGACGAACACCTGGCCCACCCGGGCGTTCCCGCCGAAGACGAGTTCGGCGACCTCCTCCCGACCAGAGCCCGTCACACCTGCGAACCCGACGATCTCCCCGGGGGCGACGTCCAGATCGAGGCTCCGGATGATCTCGCCGCCGAGCGAGCGCACGCGCAGAGCCGGCTCCTGCTCGGCGGATTCGGTGCCCGGGCGTGCCGGCGGTAACGCCTCCAGCGAACTGAGCGCCCGCCCGATCGTGAGCTCTATCAGTTGCGACTCGTCGAGATCGGTGGTCACCTCCGTCGAGACGACGGCGCCGTCACGCAAAACGGTGATCCGTTCGCTGATCTCGAACACCTCGCCGAAGTGGTGGGAAACGTAGATAAGGGCGACACCCTGGCGATGAACCATCCGCAGCACCGAGAAGAGCCGGTCGACCTCCGCGGCGGGAAGCGAGGCCGTGGGCTCGTCGAGCACGAGGATGCGTGCCTCCTCCTCCCAGCCCTCGAGCGCCCGTGCGATGGCGACTCCGGTGCGCTCGGCGGCGGCGAGCGAGGACACGGGAGCGGTTATGTCGAAGTCGTAACCCAGGGACCCGAGGAGTTTTCGCGCCTCCCGCGCCTCCCGGCGCCAGGAGATCGTGCCCGTCCGGCCCCGCAGGTAGCCCCGGCCGAGAGCCAGGTTGTCCAGCGTTCCGAGGGTCGGCGCCAGCCCGAGATCCTGGTGCACGAAGCGGAGACCGGTCTCGAAGGCGGCGACGGGATCGCCGAGGCGGAACTTCCGGCCGTCGATGGTTGCCTCCGCGCCGGGGTCGGGATCGTGATACCCGGCCAGGATCTTGATGAAGGTCGACTTGCCCGAGCCGTTCTGACCGACGAGGGCATGGATCTCGTTGGGCTCGAGTTCGAAGTGGACGCTGTCGAGGGCTTTCTGGCCCGGGAAGGTCTTCGAGAGTCCGTCGATCGTGAGCAGGGCCGTGCTTGTCATGCCGGGCCCATGACTGCGATGACCGTTCGCACGGCAACGGTTGCGTCGATTGGGAAGCAGGTCTCCAGGAGGGTTCCCGATGTCGGGGCGTGCACGACATCGGTGACCTTGTCGGCTTCGATCTCGACCAGAGGATCTCCCTCGGCCACGATGTCGCCCGGCTGCTGAAGCCAGCGCACGATGGTTCCCTCTCGCATCCCCATTCCCCACTGCGGTAGGCGGATCTCGGTCTGCATCATCGGCTCCGCGACCCTGCCGGTGTGTTCAGTGAGCGCACGGCGGCGATGATCTTCTCCGCTGTCGGGTAGAGACCGCCCTCGAGGGCGCCACTGAACGGAATGTTGACGTCGGGCGTGGTGACCCGCTTGATCGGTGCCCGCAAGGATGAGAACGCCTCGTCCGCCACGGTCGCGGCGATCTCGCTGGCGGCGCTGCACGTCCGGTGCGCCGGGTCGGCGATCACCAACCGCCCGGACTTGGTGACCGAGCCGAGGATCGTGTCCCAGTCCATGGGAACCAGCGTCCGAGGGTCGACGACCTCGACGGAAACCCCCTCGGTGGCGAGGGTCTCAGCAGCGGACAGCGCGTGCGGCACGGAACCGGCGATCGCGACGACCGTGACGTCGGTACCGGCGCGCTTCACGTCGGCCACGCCGAGCGGGACGAGGAAATCCCTCTCGTCGGGAACCTCGCCGGAGGGGAGTGCCTCCCCCTCCTCGGCGATCGGGCCCTTGGTCGGCCAGAGGGAGCCGTCCTCGAAGACGATGACAGGGTCGTCGTCGCGGACTGCCGTCTTGATGAGACCCTTGGCGTCGGCGGGTGTGGACGGAACGGCGATCTTCAGGCCCGGAACGGTCATGAACGTGGGATACGGGCGATCCGAGTGGTGGGCGGCCTCGCCGTTGCCGTAGAACATCGCTGCCCGATAGACGACCGGCAGGTCGGCCTGGCCGCCGAACATATAGCGGCTTTTCGCCACCTGGCTCACGAACTGGTCCATGGCGACGTACATGAAGCTGGAGAGCAGCATGTCGACGATCGGCCGCAGTCCGGTCATTGCGGCGCCGACGCCGGCGCCCACGAAGGCGGCCTCCGACATGGGCACGTTCCGTACCCGTTCGGGGCCGAACTGCTCAAGGAACCCGCCGGCGGTTCCGAAGAGGTTGGAGCGGATGTCCTCGCCGAGGAGGATCACGCGCTCGTCGCGAACCATCTCCTCCCGCTGGGCCTCGCAGATCGCCTGAAGGTAGGTGAGGTGCCGCATCGGCCGGCTCCGGTCAGCTTCCGCGAATCGGGAACGGGTTGGCGTACATGTCTTCGAACAGCGCGGACAGGTCGGGTACCGGACTCGCCATCGCGAACGAGACGGCGTCGTCGATTGCTGCTCCTGCCGCAGCCTCGATCTCCTGAGTTCGGTCTCCTCAGCGAGGCCGGCGGCGAGGAGGCGCCGGTGGTGGAGATGGATCGGATCCCGCTGCCGCCACCGCTGCACCTCCGCGGGGTCGCGGTAGGTGATCCCGACCGGCAGGCGGTAGGCGTGCTCGTCGAAGCGGTACGTCTTCGCCTCGACGAAGCTCGGCCCGCCGCCCGAGCGCGCCCGCTCGACGGCGTCGCTCACCTCGCAGAAGACCGCCACGACATCCTGGCCGTCCACGACGATGCCAGCCATGTCGTATCCGGCGGCGCGTTCTGCGAGATCCTGTTTCACGGCCGTGACGTCCGACGCCGCCACGGTCATGGCGTAGTGGTTGTTTTCGCACAGGAAGACGATGGGTAGTCGCCAGACCGACGCCAGGTTCATCGACTCGTGAAAGGCGCCCTCATTTACCGCACCGTCGCCGAAGAAGCTGAGCACGACCTTGCCGTTGCCCTGGATCTGGGCGCTCATGGCCGCTCCGACGGCAACAGGTATCGCCGATGCCACGATTCCCGACTCGCCGAGGCTGCCCACGGAGAAGTCGGCCAGGTGCATGGATCCGCCCTTCCCCTTGCACACGCCCGTTGCCTTCCCCATCAGCTCGGCCATGAGCCCCGCAGGGTCGGCGCCCTTGCCGATGGGGTGCCCGTGGGAGCGGTGGTTGCCGGTCATGTAGTCGTCCGCGCGGAGAGCGAGACACGAGCCGACGATCTCACCCTCCTGGCCGATGGAGAGATGGACCTCGCCCTCCAGTTCGCCGGAGTCGACGAGCCGCGCCGCGGCTTCTTCGAATTTCCGGATCAGCCACATGCGCCGCTGCATCTCGATCAGTGTCTCCGGGGCGACGCCGGCCAGGCGGTCGGCTTCGCTCACGACGGACTCATGCCATGCCGAGCGCGTCGACGGTTCCGCGCCACGCCAGCGAACCGCCGTCGATGAGAATGACGGATCCATTCACGAACGAAGCCTTCCGGCTGGCTAGGAAACACACCATCTCCGCCACGTCGGTCGGCTCACCCATGCGGTGGACCAGGTGGCTGGCCACCATGAACCCCTCGAGTGACTCTCGATTCTCTGCTGCCTCGAGGAAGGTGGAGACCATTCCAGTGTTGACCGTCGCCGGGCAGTAGCAGTTTGCCCGGATGCCGTAGGGGGCGAGGTCGACGGCGAGGTTCTTGGTCAGCAGGGCGATTGCCGCTTTCGAGGGCCCATAGGCCATGGTCATCGGGTAGCCGACCCAACTGGCGGTGGAGCCGGCATTGATGATCGACGGGTTGTCGCTGTGTTTCAGGTAGGGGAGCGCGGCCTTCGAGGCGGCGAAGGCGCCGCGCAGGTTGACGTTCAGCACGCGGTCGAACGTGTCGAGATCCATGTCCTCCAGAGACAATCCGGTTGTGAACTGGGTCTCGTGGATGCCGGCGTTGTTGTGGAGCACGTCGATCCCGCCGAACGTCTCGGCTGTGACACGCATCAGGTCCTGCAGCTGGTCCCAGTCGCTCACGTCGCAATGGCAGTAATCCGCCTGCCCGCCGTCGTCGACTATCTGGCCGACGACGGCTCGCCCGGCGTCGTCGGCGACGTCGGAGACCATGACCTTGGCGCCATATCCGGCAGCGGTCCGTGCGGTGGCGGCTCCGATGCCCTGCCCGCTGCCCGTGATGACGAAGACGTGATCGGTGAGGCCGGCGTCGTGCATTGGTCCTCCAGTGGGACGTCTCGGATCGCCTGAGGAAGTGGCCGGTGCCGAAGAGTCGGTGTTCCACAGTACCGGTTCGTGGCACGTGAGCCGGAGTGGGACCGGCCGGCGCAGATCCTGGGACGACCCGGGGCGCCGGCGTGGCAGACTGGGGTTGCCGGGTGCGATCGGTGCGGTTCGCCCGGCAGCCGTTCGACCTCGCCGACCGCCCCCGATGTCCGCCGACCGCACCGCCGGAGGGTCCTCATGCCACTGGACGATCTTCGCACCGGGCTCACCTACGACGACGTGCTGCTGGTGCCGCGCCGGTCGCGGGTGCGTTCTCGCGGGCAGGTGAGTCTCGCCACCCCCCTGTCGCGCAACATCACCCTCGGCCTACCCATCGTCGCGGCCAACATGGACACCGTCTGCGAGTCGGAGATGGCCATCGCGCTGGCGCGTCTCGGCGGCATCGGCATCATCCACCGCTTCCTGCCCACCTACGCCCACGCCCTCGAAGTCGAGAAGGTCAAGGCGGCCGGGGAGGATCTGCTGGTGGGCGTGGCCGTCGGCACCGACCACGACATGATGGAGCGCGCCAAGAGTTGTGTCGCCGCGGGCGCCGACGTGCTGGTCCTGGACATCGCCCACGGCCACGCCGAGCACGCCATCGAAGGGGTGAAGCGCCTCAAGGACGCCTTCGCCGACATCGACCTCGTGGCCGGCAACGTCGCCACGGCCACCGGGGCTGCCGACCTGGCCGCCGCAGGCGCCGATGCCATCAAGGTGGGTGTCGGGCCGGGCGGCGTGTGCACGACGCGACTTGTCGCCGGGGTGGGGGTGCCGCAACTCACCGCCCTCGACGACGCCGCCGCCGGCGCGGGCGACGTGCCCATCATCGCCGACGGTGGCATCCGCACCTCCGGTGATATCGCCAAGGCGCTCGCCGCCGGCGCCGACACCGTCATGATCGGCAGCCTGTTCGCCGGCACGAAGGAGAGCCCCGGCGAGGTGGAGCACTCCGCCAGGGGCCTCGTGAAGCGGATCCGCGGCATGGCCTCGCGGGAGGCGGCCGAGGGCCGGGCCGAGCGCCACGGCGCTGAACTGGATGACGAGTACTTCGAGCATCGCGCCCCCGAGGGCGTGGAGGGGCTCGTGCCCTACCGGGGCGAGGTGTCCAAGGTGCTGCACCAACTGCTCGGGGGTGTGAAGAGCGCCATGAGTTACCTCGACGCCACCGATCTCGGAGAGTTCCGCGCGAACGCCGCCTTCGTGCGGGTCACTTCCGCCGGTCTCATCGAGAACCACCCGCACGCCGCCATGGGAGGCGTTGGCCTCTGACGTGACCCGGGATCGGGCGCGGTCCGGTCCCCAGCGGGGTGGCGCCGTCGACGGTGCCATGATTGGCCGATGAACGGCACCCAGAACTCCGGGCGGCTCGTCCTGCGAGGTGGGCGGGGTCCGGGCGACGTGGCACTTGCCGGTGGTCGCATCGCGGCCGTCGGGACCGCTCCCCCCGAGCCCGGCGACACGGTGATGGACTGCGACGGCGACATCATCACCGCCGGCTTCGTCAACACGCACCACCACCTGTACCAGTGGATGACCCGCGGCTGGGCGACCGGCTGTGACCTGTTCACCTGGCTGGTGACCCTCTACCCCGTCTGGGGGATGCTCGACGCCGACGACATCGGGGCGGCGGCCCGCGTGGGGATCGGTGAGTTGGCTCTCAGCGGCGCCACCACCGTCTTCGACCATCACTACGTGGTGCCGCGCGGCGATGACACCGTGTTCGACGCCATCGTGGAGGCTGCTACGCAGGTTGGCGTGCGCCTGCACCTGTCACGGGGGTCGATGGACCTCGGCGAGAGCGCCGGCGGGTTGCCGCCGGACCATCTGGTGGAGGACCGGGACGCCATCGGCGTTTCCACCGAGCGGCTCGTCGCGCAGCACCACGACGGCGAGTGGGTGTCGATCGTGGTGGCGCCCTGCAGCCCGTTCTCGGTGAGCGCCGAACTGATGATCGAGGCGGCCGAGACGGCCCGCCGCCTTGGGGTGCGCCTGCACACACACCTGGTGGAGACGCTGGAGGAGCAGCAGCACTGCCTGGCGCGCTTCGGGCGACGGCCGGTGGAGGTGCTCGAGAGCTGGGGCTGGATGGGCGACGACGTGTGGCTGGCGCACGGCATCCACCTCGATGACTCCGAGATCACGCGGCTGGGCGCCGCCGGGGTGGGTGTCGCCCACTGCCCGTCGTCGAACGGTCGCCTGGCGGCGGGGATGTGCCCGGTCGTGGCGCTCCGTGCCGCCGGATCGCCGGTGGGCCTCGGCGTGGACGGCGTGGCCTCCAACGAGGTCGGCGGGCTGTTCCCGGAACTGCGTCAGGCCCTCTACACCGCTCGCCTCCGCGAGGGCCGGGCCGATGCCCTCATGCCCGCAGACGTCCTGGACATGGCCGGCGCCGGTGGGGCGGCGTGCCTCGGGCGCAGCGCCGATCTGGGGCGCCTCGAGGTGGGCATGGCCGCCGACGTGGCGGTGTGGCCCGGCGACGACGTCGGCGATATCGCCGATCCGCCGGCGGCGCTGGCGCTCGGGCCAGATCGTCGCGTGCGGCACCTGTTCGTGGGCGGTCGCCGCGTGGTGGCCGACGGAGAGCTGGTGGGGCTCGACCTTGCCGCGGCCCACGGCGAACTTTCCCGCCGGGCACGCCGCTTGCACGAGGCCGGCTGAGCCCGGCGCCGCCCTCAGTTGTGCGGCCCGGCCGGCCGTGTTGCCGCGGTGGCTGACCGCGTGTAGGCGTGCCGGTACCATCGCCGCATGGCTCTCCTCGTACATGGCGCCGAGTTGGTATGGACGGGGCGCCGGGAGTTGGCTGGGGCCGACGTGGCCTGTGGGGACGGGATTGTGCTCGGCGTGGGTGCCGGAGCCGCGCGTGTGGCGTTGCGGGAGGGGCCGGCCGATCGGGATGTCGTGAGAGCGTCGGTCCCGCAGCGGCTCGACGCCTCCGGGTGCGTCGTCATCCCGGGTCTCGTCAACGCCCACCATCACCTCCTGCAGTCAGCATTCCGGACGCTGGAGGGCACCCGTCACGTGCGCATGGACCGCTGGCTCTCCGTCATGGCGGCCAACTACCGGCGTGCCAGAGTCGATCCCGAACTGGCCGGGGCGGCCGCGGCGGTCGGCGTGGCCGAGGGGCTGCTGGCTGGCGTGACCACGGTGGCCGACCATCACCTCACCTGGCCGGACGATGTCGATTCGACCGAACTTGCCGCTGCCACGATCGACGCCGCCGGGGGGTTGGGGTCGCGCTTGGTGTTCGTGCGGGGCACGGCCGGCGATGATGCCGAGACGGCGGCCGCCTCGGTCGAGGCCCTTGTCGATCGCTACGGGGCAGGCGAGCCACATGGGCGTCTGCAGATCGCCTGCGGCCCGGCAGGCGTGCACTCCGACGGTCCCGAGACGTTCGCCGCGCTCGGCGGAGTGGCGGCCCGCCACGGACTGCGCCGTCGCACACAGGCCAACGAGCAGGTGGACGTCGAACGCGCTGCGGCACGCTGGGGTCGCCGGCCGCTCGAGCTGCTGGAGGAGTGGGGCTGGCTCGCCGAGGATGTGACCGTGGCGCATCTCTGTGAAATCACCGACGCTGAGCGCGCCCGGTTCGCCGCCTCCGGCGCGCACGCCACGCATGCCCCCGGCTGCGATGTGCCGATGGGCTGGGGCGTGGCCGAGACCGGGGCCCTGCTGGACGCAGGCGTGGCGGTGGGTCTGGGGACCAGCGGCGGTGGCAGCAACGACGCGGGTTGCCTGCTCGCCGACGCCCGTCTGGCCCTGCAGGTCGGCGGGCTGACCGCTCGGCCTCCGACCGCTCGCGAGGTGCTGACGATGGCCACCGCCGGGTCCGCCGCGGGGCTTGGGCGGGGTGAACTCGGTCACCTCGAGGTTGGCGCCGCCGCCGATCTGTGCTGCTTCGACGTCACCGGGGTCGCCGACGCCGGCGTGGCCGACTCCCTCGCCGGGCTTCTGTGGGCCGATCCCGGTCGGCGGCCGCGCCACGTCGTCGTGGCGGGCGAGGTCGTGGTCCGCGACGGCGAACTGCAGACCGCCGAGGCGGCGCTGCTCGCCGAGCGGCTCCGAGCGATGATGCGCCAACGTCTGGGAGACTGCTGAGCAATGTCGACGAACGGATCCGCCGATGTCGTTGTCGTCGGCGCGGGCCACAACGGCCTCATCGCCGCCGCCTACCTGGCCCGCGCCGGTCTGCGCACGCTCATCCTGGAAGCCCGCCCCACCGTTGGTGGCTGCGCCTCCACCGTGGAGGCGGTCGGCGCCCGGGTGAACATCTGCAACTGCGATCACGTGCTCGTGCGGGCGATGCCTATTGCCGACGAGCTCGAACTGGCGAGCTTCGGCCTTCGCTACCTCGAGGTCGACCCTGTCGGGTCGCACCGGTTCTGGGATGGGCACACCTCCTGGACCGCCTGGCACGATCTTGAGGCGACGCTCGACGGTCTGCGGCGCACGTACCCGGCCGAGGTCGACGGCTACCGCCGCTACTTCCAGGCGGCCCGCCCGGTGGCAGAGTTGCTGATCTCGTTGGCCCAGCAGACGCCCGGGCCAGGAGCGGTGGCCCGGGTGCTCAGCAGGCATGCGGCTGCCGCGGGCCGGCTCTGGGCGTGGTCGCGGCGCTCGGCTCAGTCCCTGCTGGCGGACTTCTTCGGCCACGAGGCGCTGATGCTCCCGGCGCTGGCGACCGGCCCGGTGGTGTGGGGCCTCGACGGCTCGACCCCCGGGACCGGACTGGGGGTCCTCGGTTACGCGGTTCGTCATCTGGTGGCGATGGGTCGTCCTGTCGGTGGCAGCGGGGCGCTGACCGATGCTGTGAGCCGGTGCTTCGAGGCGGCGGGCGGGCAGATCCGCTGCGGGTCGCCGGTGCAGAGCCTGGTGGTGACCAGCGGCGCCGGTGGGCGCGCCCGGGTGGCGGCCGTGCGCCTCATCGGCGGGGAGTTGATCGAGTCCCCGGCGGTGGTGGTGGCCTGCGATCCGGCGGCGGTGGCGCTGGAAGGTGGGGGACTTCCCGAGCGGTTCGGTCGGATCTGGGGACCGGCCGGCAAGGACGGCTACGAGTCGAAGGTCGACGCCGTGCTGGCGAGTGCACCGGTCTACAGGCAGGCGGCCGATGGGCTCGACGCCACCGAGGCGCTGAACCCCACGACATTCATCCTGCCGGGTCTCGCCGGCCTGCGAGCGGCGCTGGCGTCGTCCGCCGGCGGGCAGGTGGCCACTGATCCCGTGTTCTTCGCCAACGTGCCATCTGTGCTCGACCAGACGATGCGCCCGGCGGCGGGCGGCGAGGTGTTCAGCCTCGAGGTCCTGTACACGCCGTACAACCTCGACGGCGGGTGGCCCGATGCCGTCGAGCCCGAGCGCTGGTTGGCGCGCTACGGCGAATGGGTGCAGCCCGGATTCTCCGACACCGTCGTGGATTGGCGGGTCATGACCCCGCTGAGCTACGAGCAGCAGTTCGGCATGCCGCGGGGTCACGCCGCATCGTTCGCAGGGTCACCCCTGTCGGCGCTGCTCGGCAGGCCCCGGCACCTCACGCGCTACACCACACCGGTCCGTGGTCTGTTCTGTGCCGGCGCCGCCACGTTCCCCGGCGCGGGCGTCTGGGGTGCCTCTGGGCGCAATGTCGCGTCGGTCGTGACCCGGGCTCTGTGACGACCGGGCAGCCGGACGGCGAGCCACGCGCACCGGTAGCGTGACCGCATGACCCCATCGCAGGATCCCGGTGAGCGACGGCTGGATTACCTCACCGGCCCCGAGATAGCCGCGCGCATCAGCGCCTCGTCCACGCTGGTGTGGCCGATCGGTGCCACCGAGCAGCACGGACCTCATCTTCCCCTCTTGGTGGATCACGTGATCGCCGACGAGGCGGCGCGGGCGGCGGTGGCGGAATGCGGCGAGGAGGCCGACGCCTGGCTCCTGCCCACCCTGTCCATCTCCAAGTCCGACGAGCACGCCTGGTCGCCGGGCTCGCTGTGGCTGTCGAGCGAGACGCTGCTGGCGGTGGCCACCGATGTTGGCCGGTCGATAGCGGCCACTGGCGCTGAACGGCTCGTCTTCCTCAACGGTCACGGCGGCAACACCGCCCTGCTGGCAGTGGCCTGCCGGGAGTTGCGCCGCCGCTTCGGCCTGCGGACCTTCCTGGTGCACCCGTTCGTGCCCCCGGACCATGGGGGGCGTTCCAGCGCCGCCGACGAGTCGGGCATGGGTATCCACGGCGGCCATGACGAGACCTCGGTCATGCTCCACCTGCGCCCCGACCTGGTGCACATGGACCGCGCTGTCCGGCGGGTGCCCGACGGGCTCACGAATCAGACGCACGTGCGCTTCGGCGGGCTGACCACGTTCGGCTGGCTGTCCAACGACTTCGGTCCCGACGGCCACATCGGCGACCCCACGGGCGCCACCGCCGAGGCCGGCAAGGCTCTGTTCGAGGCGGCCGTCGGGCTCGTCGCCGAGCAACTCATCGAGATCAGCACCTTCGACTTCGGCCGCTGACGGGCCGCCCGCTGATCAAAGGCACGACACGATCGGACCATCGCGAGGGCCACGTGGCCTCCGGCGAGATACCACCGGCCACAGTCCGAGCCACTGTCGGCGGACCGGTGGGCGACACCTATGACTGTGACGGCATCAGGGGTGGAGCCTCACGTTGGTGGCGGTGGGCACGAATAGGCTGGTTGCAAGCCGCGGTAGTACTGATTGCTATCGCCTCTCCTAAGGAGGTCGCGCCGGAGTTGAACGACCCTCGTCGCGCCGCGCGGCTCTGGCAGACGCCGGGGGGTGCGACGCTGCTGTTCGGTGACAGCTCGGCTTTGCTGGCTCTGCGCACTGATAGTGGGGGCAGGTTCCGCTACGACACGCCGAGTTGTGTCGGCAGCCCTACCGAATGGACTCGCCAGGTGCCACCCCGGCTACGTTTGGCCGTGCAGTTGCCGCGCCGGTTCTGGCGGTGGATCGTGCTCATTGTGCTGCTCGTGGTCCCGGCCATCGTGGGGATGCGCTAACTCGAGCAGCGCAACGAGGAGGCCAACACGGCCTCTCAGATCGAGATCGGCCTGCTACGGCGCACAGGCGACCCGCGAGCGAGAGCGCCTACGACCCGGCGCAGGCGCTGACGGCTGAGGGCGTTCCCGCAGCGGACGCCATTGACGTCGTCGCTATCCTGGTGAGCCACGTCGGCGGTGCCGATGCGCGGGAGTTGGCGTTCCCGGGGCCCTGCGGGCAAACTCAACCCGTGCGCCGGCGCGAGACAGAAACCCAAGAGGGCGACGACAAGAGGCGCCGGACGCTTAGCGGCCGCCATGCCCTCCTCCGGATCTTCCTGGGACTGGCGGTGCTGATGGCGATGGGTTGGATGAGCGCGAACGGGGTGAACGTCACGCCCCTCTGGTGGATCATCATCGTGCTTGTCGGTGGGCCTTACGTCATTCGCTGGGTGCGGAAGCACTGGGACTCGGCGAGCAAGGACTAGTCCCCTGAGGTCGCCGCGGCCAGGGCGGCTTCGGCGTTGAGGCGGTCGCTGTTGAGGATCGACCGTACGGTGCTGGGGTACCAGCGGCCGCCGCGGGGGTGGCCACTCCCTAAGCGGTGACCTGGTCCTCGATCTGCTGCAGGGTTGCGCATCTTGACCACCAAGTGGCGCGAGGTAGTCGGAGCGTGCTACCTCGGGTTCCGAGGGCCTGCCGGAGTCATGTGGCCTGTGTGATCGCTGCGGTGCTGGTGGCGGTGTCGAGCGCGTTCTGTCGTGTCATCGTCCGCTGGCGGCCAGGAGACAGCCCGTGATTTGGTCGTGCGGATCGTTGCCCGCAACGTCGCTGACGGGCGGGTCGAGTTCGGGCTGCAGCAGCGCCAAGCTGACGATTCGTGGGGCGCCCGCCTACTGCCCAGCGTGCGCTTCTTCCCGACCACCGCCCGAGTCCACTATTAGCTCGTGAGCTCGCCGCTGGATGTGACAGTGGGCGCGGTGCGCATCGTGGCTCGGAGGCTCCGCACCGCCCGTAATGGTTGCGTGCGCCGTCGCGCAGCACGGAGCGAGTGTGGCAGCAGACGCGCCTCCAGCACCCGGAGCGGAGGCTCCGCTCGCAAGGGTGCCGTCAGAGCGGAGAACACGCGGACACGTAGGGCCGCTGGCAGAGTCCGTCGGCATCTGCAGACCCAGGAACTTCTGGTGGATGAGCGCCGCGTCTCGTTCGACGCGGCCTACGGCCAAGAATAGAGCCTTCGCAAATGTGGGTTTTCGGTCTGCTGGTGTCGGTTGGGTTGATCATGCCACGAGCAGTCCGTAGGCGAAGTTGTCGGAGTTGGTGAAGTCGTGGGCGGTGAGCGGTTATTCACTGCGCCGCCACTGGTCGAGCCCTATGAAGAGTGCCTCTTCGAGCCAAGGACCGAAACGTCTGGCTGCTGCGTCAAGAGGTTCGTTGTCGTTGATCTGGAACGGATCGTCGGAGATCGTCTGCAACTCGATTACCTGCTGCTCGATGCCTGTGTCCTCGGTCTTCTGCTTGCGGTAGAAGCACATTGACACCCCCACAAACCCTCCGTAGTCGCGACCCACCGTGTGGAATGAGAGGAGAATCTCCGACTGGCCAGATTCCGTGATGAGGACAATCCGCACCCAGTCGTGGTAGTCGCGCATGTTTGCGAAGTAGTCGAGCTGCCTGGCGGTTTCCACAACTTGATAGCGATGCCAGAAGTGCCGTTCGTTGTCGTCTCCGCTGGTGTCCACGAAGACCCGACGTTCGGGCGCGGTGAAGTCGCGTGACTCGAGACCGGCGCGCACGTCGTTGAACTTGGTCTCGGCAATCGCCCAGAGATGCATCGAGGTCCGCTTGGCCTGCCCAACATCGGCGCGTTGCCCCTGATCGCCGGTTCGGTACTTCTCGCCGATTGCATCCAGCATCTGATCGAGGCGCGCACCCTCGCGTTGCACGTCCCAGAGGATGCTCAAGCCGGCCAGGCACGCCCGCGTCTGGAGCGACCCGATGAGTTCTGTCAGCGGGCCGAGGTCGCCGGTGTCGGCGGCCTCGAGCGTGGTGATGTACTTGGGGCGATCCTTACGGTTGACGACCAGCGGGAACCAGGCGGCGCGGATGAGGACTAGCGACGCAAGGGCGCGGGCCACGCGGCCGTTGCTGTCCTGGAAGGGATGAATCTGAATGAACCGATGGTGTAGCCACCCCGCCGAGAGGTCGGGCGGCACTTCCCGAGCGATGTGCTTGCCGTGGAGACTGATCAGCCGGTCCATCTCGGCGGCGACGTGCTCGGGAGGGCAGTACTGGTGGGTCTTCCCGTCGTCGCGAGTGGGGTTGTTGGGGCGCTGCTTGTAAGCGCCATGGCGGAGCTTGATCTTCGTGGCGCGTCCGAACATGTCGACGCCCTCGGCGTACTCCTGCTTCCGAGTCATGAGGTGGTGCAACTCTTTGACGAAGGACGTCGACAGCGGCCGCGCTTGGCGAACCACCTCGAACAGCCACTCAACTGCCTCTTGATGGTCCCGGATGATGCCGGCGATGAGTTCCGGCGAGCGGCCGTTGTCGTCGTGGGCGATGAGGGAGGCATCGATGCCTTGTTCGATCATCAAGCGGGTCGTGGGCCAGTTCCATCGGTCGGTGCACGGTTCCGCTCGATGATGCCTGTCTCGATTGCCCACTCCCGGTTGAGGCGCTCGTTGAAGTCCTCCACCTGCTCTTCGGAGAGTTCCCCGCGGGCCTCGTCCCACACCGACATAAGCGTCAGCAGATCGCTGCTGGCCAGGGCGAGGTCGTTGTCGCTGAGATCGGTGATCGGAGCCCATGCGTGGTGCACCGGTTGATCAACCATGACTCGACGCTATCCCCGCCGGTGGGTCAGCCGGTGCAGCCTCTGCCGTCGCGATCCCTGTCAAGACGGTACGGGTCCTCGCCGGGCCGGAGGACGGTGACAGGCTTCTGATCCGAGCGCAGGTCGCCGCAGTTCAGGGCGTCGCCGGGCAGGTTCGGTAGGCACGGTTCGTATGCCGGATGGCAATCGGTCGCGGCCTGCGTGGTGCTTGTGGTGGGGGGCGCCTCGGCCGGTGGAGCATCGCGTGCCGCCGGAGGCGCGTCCGGTGCCGCCGGCGAGGCGTCCGGCACGATGCCCACGTCGCAGCCGCTGAGGCCGGTGGCCACGACATCGAAGTCCTGGGGCGTGATCGAAAGCCCCCAACGGATCTTCACGGTGGCGTACTGCACCAGGTAGTCGCACCGGGCTGCCGTCGACGTGGGGGTGTACTCGGCGGGCCCCCTGGCCGACTTGGAGCGGTTCTCGCCGGCGGCGATGGCGTTCAGGTTGCCGAGATCGTTGCTGAACCGGTCCAGTACTTCGTCGGCCCATTCCCAGGCACCCGACACCCAGGCGTCGGCCAGCGCCACGACGTGGTCCACGTCGAGATCGCGCGGGTCGGTGAACGTCCGGCTGGTGTAGGGGTCGAACCATTCCCCCGAGTCCACGGCGCATCCCTCGGCGTTCATCGAGAAGCCGACAGCCTCGGTCTGCAGGATCTCGTGACGCGTGTTCACGCAGTCGCGGTCGGTGTCGAGCCAGCCCGCGAAGTAGTCGCGGTCGTAGTCGGGGATGCTTGAGTTCCGTTCCGCCACCAGCGGCTGGAGTTGCTCGATCAACTGCGCCGCGGCCTCGGATGCAGCCGGTTCGTCGACCGCCGCGCTCGTGGGCGACGCGGTCTCCGCAGGAGCGGCCGCCTCCGGGGTTCCTGTGCCGTCGCCCGCATCGGCAACCGGCGCTTTCCCGGTGCCCGCGTCCGTGCCGCTCTCCGGCGCATTGTTGGGCGGATCGTCACTGACGGCGGCGGAGGAGGACGTCTCCGCGTCGTCGACCGGCTCCGGCGGGTCGATCGTGCCCGTAGTGGCGGTCGGGCTGTCGTCGGGTGTTGTCGGGGCCGCTGCGTCGTCGGCCGTCGTCGAGAGCACAGCGTCGCTGGCAGAGTCCTCCTCGACGACGCTCCGGGCGTCAGGAGTGTCCTCGTTCGGAGACGGGCTGGTGGCCGGTGCCGAGCCGGGGGGCGGCGGAGTGGTCTCCGCGATGGCGGGGTTGCGCGCCGCCGTCTCCCCTCCGGAGAACAGGGCGCCGGCAATCCCGATCGCCGCCCCGGCCACAACCAGCAGCAGCAGGATCCGCACAACAGGTCGCCGGGGCACGAAGCCCCGCAAGAGTCTCACTGCCACCGCGACCGAGGTTACGCGCCCCGCTGTGCGCGGCCCGTGTGACGGGTGCCGGGCGGCGACGAGACCCCGGAGGAGTCAGTCGGGCTCGGGGATGATCGCGGACCCGGGCGGGAGGATCACCTCGCACGTCGGTCCGCTGGTGCCACCGACCCGACCCGCCGTCGTTCAGCCGCTACTCACTGCGTCGCCACTGATCGAGGCCCATCACGAGTGCTTCCTCGAGCCACGGACCGAAACGTCTCTCGGCCGCCTCGACATCTTCTTTGTAGTTGACCTGGAACAGATCGTCCGAAACCGTCTGGAGTTCGATCACCTGCTGCTCGATCCCCTCGCCGTGCGCTCGCTGTCGGCGGTAGAAGCACATCGATGCACCGACGATGCCCCGGTAATCACGCCCGACTGTGTGGAACGAGAGAAGGATTTCCGACCGGCCGGACTCGGTGACGAAGGCGATGCGAACCCATTCCTGGAAGTCGCGCATGTTCGCGAAGTAGCCAAGCCGTTGAGCTGTGTGCACAACCTGGTAGCGGTACCAACCGCGCTGCTCGGTGTCATCGTGACCAGTGTCAATGAAGATCCGGCGATCTGCGGCGGCGGAGTCGATGCGCTGTTCACGACCGATGCGAACTTCTTCGAACTTGGCTTATGCAAGTGCTCGAAGACCTTGCGCAATCTCCTTCGCACGCGCCGTCTCGTGGCGGAGATACCGATCTCGACTCTCGAACGCTTCACCGATCGCATCCATCATCTGCTCGAGACGTGCCTCTTCCCGCTCGACCTCTCCGAGGATGCTCAGGGCGGCCCGGCACGACCGTTTCTGGATCGTGCCGATCAGTTCTGTCAGCGGCCCGAGGTCGCCGGCGTCGGCGGTCTCAAGTGTGTCGATGTACTTCGAGCGGTCCTTGTTGTTGACGACGAGCGGGAACCATCCGCCACGGATCAACACCAGGGAAGCGAGGGCTCGCCCCACGCGGCCGTTGCCGTCCTGGAACGGGTGTATCTGGATGAAGCGGTGGTGCAGCCACGCCGCCGAGAGATCGGGCGGAACGTCCTGCATAGTGTGTTTGGTGTGGAGTTGAATCAGCTGATCCATCTCGGCGGCAACGCGTTCGGGAGGGCAGTACTCGTGGACCTTCCCGTCGTTGCGCGTGGGGTTGTTGGGTCGCTGCTTGTAGTCGCCGCGACGGAGTTCGATCTTTGTGGCGCGGCCGAACATGTCCACGCCCTCGGCGTACTCCTGCTTGCGGGTCATGAGGGCGTGCAGTTCCTTGACGAACGACGTGGACAGCGGCCGCTGTTGGCGGACCACGTCGAAGAGCCACTCCACTGCCTCTTGGTGGTCCCGGATGATCCCGGCGATGAGTTCGGGTGAGCCGCCGTTGTCATCATGGGCAATGAGGGACGCGTCGATGCCCTGCTCGATGAGCAGCCGGGTCGTCCCCTCGTCGAGCGTGTAGATCCGCTCGACGATGCCCGTCTCGATTGCCCACTCCCGGTTGAGGCGCTCGTCGAAGTCCTCGACCTGCTCCTCGGACAGTTCCCTCGGGCCTCGTCCCAAACCGACATGAGTGTCGGAAGCTCGTTGCTGGCTGTCGCGAGATCTTCATTGCTGAGATCGGCTATCGGATCCCAGGCGTGGTGGACGGCTTGGTCAGCCATGTTTCGACCCTACCCCGGCGCGTGAACTCGGCCGCCCCTCGCCAGGAGAGCGGATTCCGGACTGAGTCGGAGTGTTGTTCCGGCGGATCAGGGCCGCAGCAGGATCTTTCCCGCTGTGGCGCGGCCCTCGAGGTGGTGGGACTCGGCGGCGTCGGCGACGTCCGGCGTGGCACCTGGCTCTAGCCTGTCTGGTGGCCGGAGTCGGCGGTGGGGACTCCTCGCACCCGAGGCTTCCTCTGTGGAGTCGTGGGCCTCTTCAGCGATCACCCAGGACGAGGACAAGTGTCCGCCGATAGGACGGTCGTCGGCCTGGATTTGCCGTTTGCGGCGCCGCAGGCTCATCGTCGACCCGGTGGCCATCGAGCGCCGACGGGTCAACGTCGAGGGTTTCAACCCGGATGTCGAGCTTCCCTACGAGTTGCGCATCCTCGACTTCGAATCCGCGATGCAGGATGTTTACGACTTCTTCTACGACGTGAACGTCCATCTCACGGGCAAGGGACTAGGCCGGCTGGAAGACACGCTCAGGAAGGCGAATCTGTCGGGGATGCTTTCGGACATGTTGACGGCGAGCCTGGCGACGCACGCTCGAACTCTGGTGCAGAACCGGTACCACAATGGGCACCCCGATCTCGTCGTACGGGGCGTCTATCCCAACGACGCGGTGAAGTCGGGAGAGAAGGGCGTTGAGGTCAAATCAACGGTGAAGAAGGGCGGAGCCGTTGATACGCACGGTGCACGCGAGCAGTGGTTCTGCGTCTTCGTCTACCGGATTGACAACGAGACCGAGCCCGCGGTCGATCGGAAACCCTTGAACTTCACCGAGGTGTATCTTGCCCACGTCACACCCGACGACTTCCGGCGGAACGAGCGCGGAGAACTGGGGACTCGGACGGCCACGCTCCACCAAGCCGGTGTCGCCAAGCTACGCCGGGGCTGGGTCTACCTCGACGGAGGGGCGGAGGACTCCACCTCGTAGTCGCGCAACAGGGGAATCGCGTGCGTGGCGACTGCCGCGTACGAGGCGTCGAGTTCCACGCCGATGCTCTCGTAGCCGACGTGCTCAGCCGCGGCAAGCGTTGAGCCCGAGCCGGCGAACGGGTCAAGCACGATCCCCGTTCCCAGTGGCAGAATCGCCCGGACGACTTGGCGCAGGAAGGCTTGCGGTTTCAGGCTGGGATGGGGAGCGAGCCGTCGTTCGGCGGCCCGGGTTGGTGCCGAGGCGATCACGTCGGCGAACGGCTGCTTGTCGGACACGCGGCGAAGTCCACCGGTCCCCCATTCGCTGAGGTTGTCCTGCACGCGGCCGCGGACGGGCTTGCGAAACAGCAGCCAGGGCTCCCAGCGAGATCGCGGCATCACTGTCACGCCGGGAAACTCCTCGTGGGCGTTCTTCGGGCGGTCGCCGCCGCGCATGGTCATCACGAGCCGGACGATCTCGCCGCGGCGCTCGAAGCCGACCCCGCAAACGGCTGTAGCAACGTGATGCGAGAGGAGCGGATTCGAGGCAACAAGAACGTGCGCTCCCGGTACGAGGACCGGCAGGAGCATCCCCGCCCAGCGTCCAAAGAAGCACCGAAGGCTGTCGATGTCGGCGTCAGTGAGGGTCGTGAACCTTGGGACCGGAGAACGTCGGTGGCCGTCGAAGGTCGGGGGGATTCGCCATACGCCGCCGCGGCCGTTGCGGAGCTTCTCCTGCTGGGAAGCGCTGTATTCGACGAGCCCGTACGGCGGGTCCGTCACCACTCCGTGCACCGACTCGCCGTCGCGCTCGGCCAGCCAGTCCAGACAGTCGGCATGGAACAGAGACGCTCGTCCCGACCGGAAAGCTGGCTGCCGTACTGGTGCAGGGCTGGTGAGTTCGAGCGCCTCAGACGATCCGATAGACGCCACGTCGCACCCTTTCGAGAGGCTTCCCGTCGCCGGCGTTGAGGTTGAGGTAGCTGCGGACGGACGAGGCCGAGACGGAGCCCCCCAGTCGATCGGCAACTGCTGCATGGATGTCCTTCACGTGGAGTGGCCCGCCGGCGTCCGCGAGAGCGTGCTCGATCGCGTCGCGGATCTCACCGGGTCGGCGCCGGCGCGCCGGATTCATGGGGGAAGTCACCGTCATGTCTGACAACGTAGACGTCTAGACGTCAAGCAGCGCGGACCCTCTGACAAAACATCACGGGTACAGGGGTCCGAGCGCGTCCTCCCGGTCGCGGCAATCAAGGATATCCGGGGCGCCCCGAGAAGCACTCCAACCCTTCGGCAGCGAGAATCGCCTGTGTTGGTGCGCCGTCAGCGGGCTGCTCCGCCGGGATATCTGGCCAGTTGTAGTACCGCGGCCAATAGCTGTGTCGCTACGGCCGCAGCAGGATCTTTCCTGTGGTGGCGCGGCCCTCGAGGCGGCGGTGCGCTTCGGCGGCCTCCGCGAGGGGGAGTTCCAGGCCGATGCGGACGTCCATGCCATCGGCGATCCAGTCGAACAGCTCCTGCGAGCGGCCGAGCAGGTCGGAGCGCTCGGCGACGTGGTCCCACAGCGTCGGGCGGGTGAGGTACAGGGAACCCTCCTGTGACAGGCGGAGGGGGGCGATCGGGTCCACCGGTCCGGAGGCGTTGCCGAACGTCACCATGGTGCCGCGGCGGCGCAGGAGGCCCAGGCTGGCGTCGAACACGGCGGCGCCGACCCCGTCGTAGACCACGTCCAGCGGGCGCGGTCCGGCAATGTCGACGATCGCCTCGGCGAAGTCAACGTCGTTGTAGAGGATCACGTGGTCGGCGCCAGCTCCGGCGGCAATTTCGGCCTTGGCCGGCGTGCCGACTGTGGTGAACACCTCGGCGCTGAGACGCTTGGCCATCTGGATCAGCAGCAGGCCGGTCCCGCCCGCCCCGGCGTGGATGAGGCAGCGGTTCCCCGGCTCGAGCGGGAAGGTGTCGATCACCAGGTAGTGCGCCGTCAAACCCTGCAGCATGGCCGCTGCGGCGGTGTCCAGCGAGACCCCCTCGGGGACCGGAACCACCCCCGCGGCGTCCAGGGCGCACCGCTCGGCGTAGGAGCCCTGCCCCCCGCACCAGGCCACCCGGTCGCCCACCGCAGCGTCCGTCACGGCGGATCCGACGGCGGTCACCACCCCGGCGCCCTCGAGTCCCGCGGTGTAGGGCACGGCGATCTTGTACAGGCCGATGCGCTGATAGGTGTCGACGAAGTTAACCCCGGCGGCGGCGACGTCCACCACCACCTGACCGGCGCCGGGAGCGGGGTCGGGCTGATCTGTGAGGGAGAGAACCTCGGGGCCGCCGTAGTCGGAGATCCGGATGGCGCGCACAGTGCCTCCTTGTGTCGATGGATTGGTACTCGGAGTGGTCCGCTCACCGTACGCGCTGCCGGCCGGGGCCGCCCACTCCCCGCGACCCGCGGGGCACCGGCGGTAGGTAATCTCCGGGGCGAGTGCCTGCTGCCGACCGGCCCACATCTGAACGGCCTGTTTCCCGATGGCCTCGCCTCAGGCTGCCTGTACCCGAACGAGCCGGCACCCGTAGCCGGAAGACCAACCTGGCGCTGCTGGTGATGCTGGTTCTGGCGTGGGTGAGCGGCGCGTGCGCCTTCCTGCTCGGCGCCGCCTCCACCGCCTGGGTCGTCACCATGCACGGCATCGTGGGGTTCACGGTGCTGGTCCTGGCCCGTCCGAAGGTGCCCGTGGTGCGCCGCGGTCTGCGCCGGCGCCGGCCAACCCGGTACGCCTCGGTGGCTTTGGGTGTCTGCGTCACCGGGGCGTTCGTGACCGGGGTCGTCCACGCGCTGGGGGTGTGGCAGGCCCTCGGTGTGTGGTCGCCCATGGGCCTGCACCTGATCCTCGCCATCGGGGCGGTGCCGCTGGCGGCGTGGCACGTCGTCGACCGGCCCCAGCGGGTCCGCCCGGTGGACCTTTCTCGGCGCACCGCGTTGCAGGCCCTCGCTGTGGTGGGGGTCGCCCTGGTGGCCCGCACGGGCTTCGAGCGTCTGCTCGCTGTCGAGAGGCGCTTCACGGGCTCACACGAGGTGGCGTCGGGTGAGCCGAGGCGGATGCCGGTCGTGCAGTGGCTCGACGACTCTCCGCCGGCCATCGACCCCGACGAGTGGGTGCTGCGGCTGCGGGGGTCGGTGGAGCGCGACGTGAGCTACCGGGAACTACTGAGCCACAGCCGCACGACCGAGGCCACGCTGGACTGCACCAGCGGCTGGTACAGCACCCAGAGGTGGACGGGCGTCCCGCTGGCCGACCTGCTCGGCCGCGAGGTGTCGGGTCGCAGCCTCGAGGTGCGTTCGGCGACCGGCTATGGGCGCCGCTTCCCGCTGAGCGATCTCAACAGCATGATGCTGGC
Source organism: Acidimicrobiales bacterium (assembly GCA_963668565.2). Classification (GTDB taxonomy): domain Bacteria; phylum Actinomycetota; class Acidimicrobiia; order Acidimicrobiales; family CATQHL01; genus VXNF01. The sequence continues at coordinate 631,248 of CAXXMX010000010.1, read as the reverse complement.
CCACGAGGTTGGCGGCGCACCCCTGTCCCGCGGCCACGGTGCCCCGGCCCGCCTCGTGGTTCCCGGCCGCCGCGGGCTCTGGTGGGTCAAGTGGGTGACGGAGATCCGCACCAGCGACCGTCCCTGGTGGGTCCAGACGCCGATCCCGTTCACCTGAGCACCGGGGGTAGCGTTCTCGAAACGGCGCGCTCGGTGTGCAATTCGAGAATGCTCCCGAGCTTCAAAACCGGTCTGTCGCGGGAGTTTCGTGTGCTCTACCGGTGATCCAGCTGCTCGAGATAGGGGTAGCGCTCGGCGAGGGAGCGCTGAAACTGCCGGAAGGCGCTGAGGCTCTCGAGCGGTCCGAAATCGCTGATGAGGCCCGCGACACTCATGTGGCGCTCCACAATCGACCGCTTGAAGTTCTTGCCGCGCCGCCCGCTGGGTGAACCCGCTGCCTCGAAAAGAAGGCTTTCCAGGAGGTCTTTTGGTTCAGCGATTCCCTCGATTTCGGTGAGTTTGGGCACTGATACCTGGGCTGACGGCGATCCGGCAGCCCTTGCGATCGCCGACCTGTCGAACAAGATCCATGCCTCTGACATCTTCACCGGAACGACGGCGACCACGTCTGATCTCGTAACCAGTTCGAACTCCCTCATGCGCTCTTCCAGCGGGATCTTCTCCGCGTCCCGATGGACGAAGATCAGCATTGCGGCGGAGTCATAAGAACTGAGGAACGCCGCGACGCTCCCTGATCGCCTCCGGAATTCCGGTTCGAGAATCTCCACCTCGGGGTCGAGCCGATGTATTGCCCACTCGATAATTGGGACAAGCAGCCTGTCGGTTGTCCCGTCGGCGACAACGGCGTAGGTCAATTGCCGGCTCACCTCGCGGATCCGAATTGGAGTTGGAGTTGGAGTTCCTCAACCCCGGTTCTGACCGGCGAGCCTCCGATGAAGTCGGCGACCGCCTGAGGGTCCATCGGCAGCGCCGAGGGCTCCTCGCCATTGGGCAGGTTGGTTCGCCACGTGCCCGAGACCGGACGGAACACACTGACCGACCCGTTCTGGCTCGTCCGTGCCCTCTCGACGAACACAATGTTCTCGTAGTCGAGTTGGCGCGCTACTTCGGGGGAATGCGTGTTCACGATGACTTGTCGCAGCGGGTTGTCCGAGTCGACCGGCTCCTGAACATCGACCGCGTAGTCGCGCAGTAGGTCGACAAGGTGCGGTACACGGGACGGGTGGATCCCGTTCTCGGGCTCCTCGATACAAAGGATGGCGCGATCCTGGACATCCACCAGCATGAGGACCAGTGCGATGTACCGGAGTGTGCCGTCGGAGAGGGAGCGGCCGTACAGCCAGTTGTCCACGCCAGGGACACGAGCCCGTAGTGCAAGCTGATCCCGGACGTCGTCAGCGTGCACGTCTAGATCTTCCACATCGGAGTTGAGATGCCGGAGCCTGTTGACGATCTCAACGCGCGTATCTGGGTCGCGCTCTACCAGGGCATGAAGCGTCGCGGGTATGTGGGCACCCGACGCGGAGACGTGTGGAACAGCCCACCGAGTGTCGGGCGTTCTCATTGCGCTCGGCTCCAGGTGGAGTACCCGCCAAGACGACATCTCTCGCCTTGCCGCCAGCACAGTGGGGTAGTCGGCGGTGTTCGTCCCGCCGAGGACCGTCCGTGGTGATCTACCTACGGGTGCAGGGCGGCCTCGACTCCCGCTGTCGCCGTGGAGCGAGACTTTCTGTTCCTCGCGATCCGTGGAGATGAGGGCGCCACCTCTGCGCGCCCCATGAGCGACCGACTTCTGGAACCCGAGAGACGACGCGAATCCGGTGAACGCCTTGTAGTCGCCCCTCTTTGCGTGCGTCAGGGTTTCGCGTTCCACGACCAGACGGTCGGTCTCTTCGGCGTAGCGCAAGGTCAGCGCGTACGTCAGAAGAGTGGTGCTAGCCCGGGCTGCTTGCCCGAAGTCGTCCTCGACCTCGAGCGGCACCACCATGTCCGCCGACAACTCGATACTCCGGCGGCGGTCGCGACCGAAGACGAGGTCAAGAGGTGAGTAGCTACCGTCACTTGTGCTCTTCACCTCGGTCGCTGCCTCTGATATCTGACGCTCCGCCAGCGCGCTGAGGAAGTGGATAGCGTCAAAGAGGTTGCTCTTGCCGGCCCCGTTGTGGCCTATCAGGCAGGTGACTTCGCCGAAGCGAATGCGTGCATCTCGAATGCTCTTGAAGTTCTTGATTGACAGTGCCACGAGCATCGGCGCACCTCAATTCGACGGCTCGGGAGTGCCCTGACTCCTCGGTCTCAAGGGTAGTCACGGGATGTCGGAGGCGACGCTCGGACAGAGGGCCCGGGATGACGCTCCAAGGAACGGCGGCTAGAGCGAGCCGCCTACCAGCATGGCGGCTACGAAGCCGCCGTCGGCGTTCAGGTTGATGCCGTTGACGTAGCTCGCGGCCGTGCGGTGACCCAGGAACAGCATGGGCGGCGCCATCTCCTCGGGCTGTGCCACGCGCCCCCTGCCGGCGTTCACGACGAGATCGATGATGTCGTCGCCCATGGCCTCGCGGAAGTCAGGCAGGATCGGTGTGTCGGTGACGCCGGGGCAGAGGCTGTTCATGCGCAACCCCCGCCGGATCGTGCTAGCCGAGCGCGCCATCGTGTAGTACTGCACGGCTTCCTTCGAGAACGAGTAGCCGTCGCCGATCAGGTCCGGGTGATCCTCGCACCACGCCGCGCCTGTGGCGAAGTCCTCTGTGGCGATCAGCTCCTTCAACGCCACGGCATTCTGCCGCCAGCGCACCCCTGCAACCGACGCCACGTGCACCACTGACCCGTCGGGCTCCAGCCGCTCCATCAACGCCTCGGTGAGCGCCCGCAGCCCCAGGAAGTTAATCCGCATCACGTCGGCCGGGCCGAAGCGAGTGCCGCCGGGCACGCCCGCACAGTTCATCAGCGTGTCGAAGCGAGCAGGGAGTTCCTGAGCAACGTCGGCGATCGCCGCCGGGTCACCGAGATCGGCGCGATGGGCGGCGGTCACCTCGTCGCGCACCTCCGCGAGGTCGACGGCATGCACGGCGGCGCCGGCATTCAGCAGCGCCCGGCACGTCGCCGCCCCGATTCCCGACGCCGCTCCTGTGAGGACAACGGTGTAACCGGTGTAGTCGAAGAGGTCGGAGAGATCGTCCACGTGGGTCCTCCTGGGTGCCGTTCACTGTGCCGTCGCTACCGTACGGGGGTCCGCTCGGCTGATCCGCTCATCGCCGACACCGCCGCCTCACCCGGTGGCCCGAGCGTGGTGGCCCGAGCGTGGTGGTTCGAGACCCTGCCCGGTATAGTGCATCGTTTCCTGGCAGCGATGCCAGGGACGAATCGACGTCTGCGAAGGCCTGTGATCGTGCCTCCGGGGCGATTCCCGCGGGAACCACGCAGCAAACCGAGACCCGCTCCGCCCGGCTTTGTCCGAGCGGAGTGTTCGCGTCAGCACGATGACGCTCCCGAAGACGAGTAGGCGGAACGACCACAGCGACGACATGGCGACGAAGGCGATTATCGGCGAGAAGGTGGGCATGACCCAGATCTGGGACGACAGCGACCGCGTTGTCCCGGTCACGGTCCTGCGCGTCGAGCCGTGCCGGGTCGTGCAGCTCAAGACACCGGACGTGGACGGCTACTCGGCGCTGCAGGTCACGTGGGGCTATGCCGACGCCGCCAAACTCAACAGCCCCAAGAACGGCCATTTCGAGCGCCACGGGGTCGAGCCCGGCCGAACGCTCGTGGAACTCCGCCTCGACGACGTGAGCGACTACGCCGTCGGGCAGGAGATCACGGTCGACATCCTCGCCGACGGCGAGTTGGTGGACGTGACCGCCGTGAGCAAGGGCAAGGGATTCACCGGCGTGATGAAGCGTCACGGGTTCAGCGGCCAGAAAGCCTCCCACGGCGTCCACAAGGTCCACCGCGCGCCCGGAGCGGTCGGCCAGTGCGCCACCCCGTCGCGCATCTTCAAGGGCCGCAAGATGCCGGGTCGCCACGGCGCGCGCAGGACCACCACCCTGAATCTGCAGGTCGTCAAGGCCGACGCCGAGAGGAACCTGCTGCTCGTGAAGGGCTCTGTGCCCGGTCCCCGCGGCGGGCGCGTCGTGATCCGCAACGCGGTGAAGAAGGCGTAGCGAGCCATGGTCGCCGCCCCTGTCCGCAGCGTCACCGGTTCCGAGGCCGGCACGGTGGACCTCACGCCCGATGTGTTCGGCATCGAGCCCAACGTGGCGGTGATGCATCAGGTGGTCACGGCACAGTTGGCCGCCCGCCGCAGCGGCACGCACAAGACCAAGACCCGCTCGGAGGTGAGCGGTGGTGGCGCCAAGCCGTGGCGCCAGAAGGGGACGGGTCGAGCCCGGCACGGTTCCATCCGCTCGCCGGTCTGGCGAGGTGGAGGCATCGCTCACGGACCTCGGCCGCGCAGCTACGAGCAGTCCACCCCCAAGAAAATGAAGCGGCTGGCGCTGCGCTCGGCGCTCTCGGACCGCGCCGCAGACGAGAAGATCATCGTCGTGGAGGACTGGGGATTCGACGCCCCGTCCACCGCATCGGCTGCCCGGAAGCTGGCGGCACTCGGCGCGCACGGCCGGGTTCTCATCGTGCTTGAGCGCGACGACGTCATGGCACACAAAAGCTTCCGCAATCTGCAACGCGTGCAGACCCTGCCGGCCGACCAGCTCAACACCTACGACGTGCTGGTGAGTGATGTCGTCGTTTTCACCAGTGCAAGCCTCGCGGAGGTGAACCAGCCGTGAAGGATGCCCGTGACGTGATCCTCGAGCCGATCGTCAGCGAGAAGTCCTTCGCGCTGCTGGAGCGCAACGTCTACACGTTCAAGGTCCACCCGTCGAGCACGAAGCCCGAGATCGCCAAGGCCGTCGAGCAGGTCTTCGACGTCCAAGTACTCAACGTGAATACGCTCCGTCGTCGCGGCAAGCGCATCCGGAACCGCCGCCGGCTCACCTACGGCCGCCGGCCGGACACCAAGCGGGCGATGGTCACCCTTGCCGAGGGCGACTCGATCGAACTCTTCGAGGTGTGAGGTCATGAGCATTCGACGCCGCAAACCCACGAGCCCGGGACGCCGATTCCAGACGTCCCACGACTTCTCCGAGATCACCCGCAGCACGCCCGAGAAGTCGTTGCTGGCCCCCCGGCACTCCACCGGCGGCCGCAACAACGCAGGGCGCAAGACGGCGCGGCACCGCGGCGGCGGTCACAAGCGCCGTTACCGGATCATCGACTTCCAGCGCCGTAAGGACGGCGTTCCGGCGAAGGTGGTGTCCATCGAATACGACCCCAATCGGAGTTGCCGCATCGCCCTATTGCACTACTACGACGGCGCGAAGTCCTACATCCTGGCTCCGGACGGAATCGCCGTCGGCGACGTGCTCGAGTCGGGCACCAGCGTGGAGATCCGGCCGGGCAACGCCTTGCCGCTGCGCTATATCCCAGTGGGCACCGTCGTGCACAACGTGGAACTGAAGCCGGGCGCCGGTGGGCGCATGGGTCGCTCCGCCGGGACCCGCATCCAGCTCGTGGCCAAGGAAGGCACCGACGCCACGGTGCGCCTGCCCAGCACCGAGATGCGGCGGGTGCCCATCGACTGCCGGGCCACGGTTGGAGCGGTCGGCAACGCCGAGCACGAACTTGTGCAGATCGGCAAGGCCGGGCGCAACCGCCACAAGGGTGTCCGCCCCCAGACCCGGGGTGTGGCCATGAACCCGGTGGACCATCCGCTGGGCGGCGGTGAGGGCAAGAGTTCCGGCGGCCGGCACCCGGTGTCGCCGTGGGGCAAGCCGGAGGGCCGCACCCGCAACCCCAAGAAGCAGTCGTCGCAGATGATCGTGCGCCGCAGGCGCACCCGCGGGCGCCGGCGGTAGGAGGCTCACGATGCCCAGAAGCCTGAAGAAGGGTCCGTTCGTCGACCATCACCTGCTCGCCAAGGTGGACGCCCTGAACGACTCGGGCGAGAGGCGCGTTATTCGCACGTGGTCGCGCCGCTCCACGATCATTCCCGACATGGTCGGGCACACCCTTGCGGTGCACGACGGACGCAAGCACGTGCCGGTCTACATCACCGAGGCCATGGTGGGTCACAAGCTCGGCGAGTTCGCCCCTACCCGCACGTTCAGATATCACGCGGGCCAAGAGCGCGGGGGCAGGCGTTGATGGCCACTGACCTCGCCGCTCCCGGCGCACGCGCCTCGGCGCGCTACGTGCGCAGTTCCGCCTCCAAGGTCCGAGTCGTGCTCGACCTGATCCGTGGCGAGTCCTACGAGCGCGCCAGCGAGATCCTGCAATTCTCCGAGCGCCGGATTTCGCACGCGGTGGCGCGCTGCCTGGACTCGGCGGCCGCCAACGCCGAGCACAACGCCAACCTGTCTGCGGAGGAGTTGTACGTGGCGTCCTGCTACGCCGACGACGGGCCGACGCTGAAGCGCTGGCGACCGCGGGCCCGCGGTCGGGCAACACCCATCTTGAAGCGAACGTGCCACATCACGATCGTGCTGGAGCGCTACTCCCTCGACGAGCGCGAAGCCCGCGCCGAGCGGGGTGTCAGCAGCGGGGCCGCGACCGAGGTCCGGCGACGCCGGGTGGCGGCCAGCCGCGCTGTCGCCGCCGAGCGAGCCGCCGCTAGGCAGGCCGCCGCGGAGGAGGACGCCGCCGCGGAACAGGATGCCGCGGAGGAGGCCGCCGCCGAGGAACAGGATGCCGCTGCTGAACAGAATGTCGAGTCGGACGCCGCCGACGGCGACAAGGAGATCTGATGGGTCAGAAGGTCAACCCCTACGGGTTCCGCCTCGGAGTCACGACCGACTGGAAGTCTCGCTGGTTCGCCACGCGCAAGGAGTACCGGGAGTTCGTCATCGAGGACTGGAAGATCCGCGACTATCTCATGGGCGAACTGCCGCACGCCGCCATCAGCCGCATCGAGGTGGAGCGCACGAGGGATCGACTGCGCATCGACGTGCACACCGCCCGTCCGGGCATCGTGATCGGGCGGAAGGGCTCCGAGGCCGACCGGCTGCGCAGCGGACTCGCCAAGATCACGGGCAACAAGCGGGTTCAACTCAACGTGCAGGAGATCAAGCAGCCCGAGTTGGATGCCGCGCTCATCGCTCAGGGCATCGCCGATCAGCTCACCGGCAGGGTGGCCTTCCGCAGAGCCATGAAGCGAGCCGTCCAGAATGCCCAGAAAGCCGGCGCGCAGGGCATCAGGGTGCAGTGCTCGGGCCGCCTCGGCGGCTCAGAGATGGCCCGCACCGAGTGGTACCGGGAGGGCCGGGTGCCACTGCACACGCTGCGTGCCGACATCGACTACGGCTTCCGGGAGGCGCACACGACCTACGGTCGGATCGGCGTGAAGGTGTGGACCTACAAGGGCGACATCCTGCCGTACCGCCTCGACACCGACGAGAGGATCAACCGCGAGGCAGCGATGGCCGTCGGCGAGACCGCCGGACCCGCCCGCTCGCGCAAGGTCGTGTCCTCCTCAGCGGCTCGACGGCGGGAAGCCGCGCCGACGCCGACGCCGACGCCGGCGCCGACGCCGACGCCGACGCCGACGCCGACGGCCGACGAGCAGGAGTTCCCGACCGAACTGGGGGAACTACGCCCTCTGGTGGCCGAGGCTGATGAGGAATTCGAGCGTCTCCTCGAACAGGAGGAGGAAATCGAGCGGGCTTCCCGGGAGCAGCACGAGACGCCCCATTTCCGACCGGGAGATGCCGACTGATCATGTTGATGCCCAAGAAAACCGCCCATCGCAAGCACCATCGCGGCCGCACGAAGGGCGTCGCCAAGGGCGGGACCACCGTGGCCTTCGGCGACTACGGGATCCAGGCTCTCGAGCCGGGATGGATCACCGCGCCGCAGATCGAGGCCGCCCGCGTGGCGATGACGCGCCACGTGCGCCGCGGCGGCAAGGTCTGGATCAACATCTTCCCCGACAAGCCGGTGACCCAGAAACCAGCCGAGACCAGGATGGGATCCGGCAAGGGGAATCCCGAACGCTGGGTGGCGGTGGTGCGTCCCGGCCGCGTGCTGTTCGAACTGTCCTACTCCGACCCTGTCGTGGCGCGAGAGGCCATCGAGCGCGCCATCCAGAAGCTTCCGATCCGGGCGCGGTTCGTGTCCCGGCACCAGGCGGTTTAGTCGTGGCCCGCTCCAAGGCACTGGCCGAGCTGAGCGACACCGAGTTACTGGGCATGCTGGATCAGGCGAAGGACGAGGCCACCAACCTCCGCTTCCAGCACGTGACCGGGCAACTCGACAATATCCACCACCTGACGGGTTCTCGCAGGCAGGTGGCGCGCATCCTGACCGAGCTCCGTGCCCGCGAGATCAGCGCCGCCGAGATGGTCACGGCGCGCCAGTCCGATGGTGTGGATGCATCCAGCGAGGTCGGGGCCGACGCGAGTGGGTCGGCACGTGTGTTCAAGAGGAGGCGCCGCCGCGATGGCTGAGGAAGCACAGATCACTGATCCGACCCCGGAGCAGTCAACTGCCCCTGAGGCTGCGGGAGTCGCTGCAGCGGCCGCCCCGCGCAACCGGCGCAAGGGTCGGGAGGGCGTCGTGGCATCCGCGTCCATGGACCGGACGGCTGTCGTCGTGGTGACCGAGCAGGTTCGCCACCCGCGCTACAACAAGACCGTTCGCCGCTACAAGCGCCTCTACGTCCACGATCAGGACAACGACCTTCGCGTCGGCGACCGTGTCCGGATTGTGGAGACCCGTCCGCTCTCGAAGCTCAAGCGCTGGCGACTCGTGCAGATCCTCGAGCGGGCGCGCTGAGAGGGGGACAAGGTGATCCAACAGGAGACACGCCTCCGGGTGGCGGACAACTCCGGCGCCAAGGAGGTTCTCTGCATCAAGGTGCTCGGCGGCTCGCGCCGTCGCTACGCCACGATCGGCGACGTATTCGTGGCGACGGTCAAGGACGCCATCCCCGGCGCCAAGGTCCGCAAGGGCGACGTGGTGCGCTGCGTCGTGGTTCGCACCCGCAAGGAGAAGCGCCGGCCCGACGGCAGCTACATCCGCTTCGACGAGAACGCCGCGGTCGTGCTCGACGAGAACAACCAGCCTCGCGGGACGCGCATCTTCGGTCCCGTGGGCCGGGAGCTGCGCGAGAAGCGCTTCATGCGCATCGTCTCGCTGGCGCCGGAGGTGCTGTGATGGCCAAGATCCGCAAGGGTGACCGCGTTGTCGTGCTCTCGGGAAAGGATCGCGGCAAGCAGGGCGTGGTCTCGGCCGTGTTCCCCGCCAAGGGCACCCTCCTCGTCGACGGCGTCAACGTCGTCCGCAAGCACCGCAAGCCCAACCAGTCCGGTGTCATGCAGGGCGGCATCATCGACAAGGACATGCCCGTTCCCATGTCCCGGGTGGCTCTCATCAGCCCCCAGGACGGCAAACCCACGCGTGTGGGGTTCCGGATCACGCCCGACGGCGACAAGGTGCGGATCTGCCGCCGCACCGGGGCGGACATCCCGTGACGGTGGCAGCGGTGACCGCGCCGCGGCTCAAGCAGCTGTACCGCGACGAGTTGCGGACCCGGCTCCAGGCGGAGTTGGGTCTCGACAATGTCATGCAGGTGCCCGCGCTGGAGAAGATCGTCCTGAACATGGGTGTCGGCGACGCGTCGAAACAGGCGCGCCTGCTGGAGGGGGCGATCGCGGACATGACCATCATTGCCGGCCAGCGGCCGGTGACAACCCGGGCGAAGCGTTCGATCGCCGGCTTCCGCCTGCGCGAGGGGAATGCCGTGGGGGTGAAGGTCACGCTTCGGGGCGATCGCATGTGGGAGTTCTTCGACCGGCTCATCAACCTGGCGATCCCTCGCATCCGCGACTTCCGCGGTCTGCCCCTCAATTCCTTCGACGGGAACGGCAACTACTCCCTCGGCGTGTCCGAGCAGTTGATCTTCCCCGAGATCGACTACGACAAGATCGACACCGTCCGCGGCATGGACATCACCCTGGTGACGACGGCGCCCGACGACGCGACGGCACGGGCGCTCCTGGAGTCGTTCGGTTTCCCACTACGGCGTGACCAGGGCTGACGGACTCGACGCACGTTTCGACCTAGCAGTTGGCGAGAGAGACGACATGGCAAAGAAGGCACTGATCAATAAGCAGGCCCGCACACCGAAGTACCGGGTGCGGGCGTACACCCGCTGCCGCCGGTGCGGTCGGCCGCGCTCGGTGTACCGGAAGTTCGGGCTGTGCCGCATCTGCCTGCGCGAACTCGCCCATGCCGGGGAGATCCCCGGGCTCACCAAGGCCAGTTGGTAGGGGGTTATCGCCCATGACAATGACCGATCCGATCGCCGACATGCTGACCCGAATCCGCAACGCCAATGTGGCCATGCACGAGGAGGTGCAGATGCCCTCCTCGAAGTTGAAGGAGGCCCTGGCGGAGGTACTGCGGCGCGAGGGGTACATTCATGGCTACCAGGTGGCCGATATCGATGGCCCGGGGCGGCTTCTGACCATCGACATGAAGTACTCACCGGAGCGCGAGCGGGTCATCCGGGGTCTTCGACGGGTCTCCAAGGCTGGCCTGCGGGTGTACACCAAGGGCGACCGGGTACCGCGGGTGCAGGGCGGTCTCGGCGTGGCGGTGCTGTCCACCAGCAAGGGACTGATGACCGACCAGGAGGCTCGCCGGCGTCGCATCGGTGGCGAGATCCTCTGCTACGTCTGGTAGGTGCGTCGTGTCACGTGTGGGAAAGTCGCCGATTCCGGTACCTCCGAGCGTCTCGGTCGCCGTCGTGGACCGCGAGGTCACGGTGACAGGTCCGAGGGGCACGCTGGCGCACCGCGTGCCGGCGGTCATCACCGTGCGTCAGGAGGGCGACTCGCTTCTGCTGACCCGTGCCGACGACGAGCGGGAGTCGCGTGCGCTGCACGGGCTGACGCGCGCGCTCATCAACAACATGGTCGTCGGCGTGCGCGAGGGCTACCGGAAGGACCTCGAGATCATCGGTGTCGGCTACCGTGCCACGGCCAAGAGCCCCGGGAGTCTGGAACTGCAGTTGGGGTTCAGCCATCCGGTCAACGTCGAAGCACCCGAGGGGATCACCTTCGAGGTGCCGTCGCAGACCGCCATTCGCGTTCTCGGCATCGACAAGCAGGCGGTCGGTCAGGTGGCCGCCCAGATCCGTGCGCTGCGAAAGCCCGAACCGTACAAGGGCAAGGGAATCCGCTACGCCGGGGAGTACGTCCGCCGCAAGGCGGGCAAGGCCGCCAAGTGAGTCCGCCGCTGAAGCAGGGAGCAGATCAATGATGAACGTGTCCGCAGAACGGCGGCGAGGCCGGTTCCGGCGTCACGCGAGAGTGCGCAAGAAGATTATCGGGACGGCGGAGCGCCCGCGCCTGGCGGTGTACCGCTCCAACCGCCACACCGCGGTGCAGATCATCGACGATGTCAGCGGTCACACCCTGGTCGCTGCCTCCACCCTGGAGCCCGACCTGCGGCAGAGCGAAGCCACCGGTGTGAGTGCCGCGTCCGTCGTCGGGCACCTGGTCGCGGAGCGTGCCACGGCCGCCGGGATCACGGCGGTTGTGTTCGACCGCGGTGGTTACCGCTACCACGGGCGAGTGGCGGCGGTCGCCGATGCCGCTCGCGAAGCCGGGATACGGCTCTGATGGCGCCCGCCGGTGCGCTGGCCGCGCGCTTGCAGTTGCGCGATTCCCGTGTCATCCACATCAACCGGGTCGCCAAGGTGGTCAAGGGGGGGCGACGCTTCTCGTTCTCCGCTCTGGTTGTGATCGGCGACGGCGCCGGTCACGTCGGTCTGGGTTACGGCAAGGCCAAGGAGGTTCCCCTCGCCATCCAGAAGGGGACCGAGGAGGCGCGCAACTCGCTGTTCGCCGTGCCCCTGGCGGGCACGTCGATCGTGCATCCCGTGCTCGGACGCTGGGGTGCGGGCAAGGTGCTGATGAAGCCGGCGGCACCCGGTACGGGCGTGATCGCCGGAGGCGCCGCCCGCGCCATTCTCGAGGAGGCAGGTGTCGGCGACGTGCTCTGCAAGTCGTTGGGCTCGGCCAACCACATCAACGTTGCCCGAGCCACCATCGCCGGCCTACGCTCGCTGATGCGCCCGGACCACGTGGCGCGCCTGCGCGGTCTTGACCCCAGCGAGTTCGTCCCTCCGGGGCTGCTGGCCGCCTACAACGAGACCGAGCGCACCCGGCGCCTGGCTCTGCGCGGCGAGGAGGGATGACGTGGCACTTCGAGTGACGCAGGTTCGTTCCGGCATCGGGCGCAAGCCCCCGCAACGGGGCACGCTGCGCGCGCTGGGTCTCGGGAGGATCGGCAAGTCGAGAATCCTCAGTGATCGCCCCGATGTGCGGGGCATGCTGGCCAAGGTCTCACACCTGGTGGAAGTCGAGGAGGTGCCCGAATCATGAAGGTCCACGACCTGAAGCCCCCGCCCGGGAGCCGCACGCCGCGCCGTCGCGTCGGCCGGGGCATCGGAGGCAAGGGAGGCAAGACCGCCGGGCGCGGCATGAAGGGTCAGAAGGCCCGTGGCAAGGTTCCGGTCGGCTTCGAGGGGGGTCAGATGCCCCTCCAGCGCAGGGTTCCCAAGCTGCGCGGCTTCAACAACCCCTTCCGGGTGGCGTACCAGCCTGTCAACCTGGATGTGATCGAAGTGTCGGGCCTCGACGAGGTGACTCCCGAGACGTTGTACGCACGTGGGCTCGTGAGCAAGGGTGCGCTTATCAAGGTTCTCGCCCGCGGGGAATTGACCCGAGCGGTCACCGTCCGCGCCCATGCGTTCTCCGAGGGAGCTCGCGCCGCTCTCGAGGCGGTCGGGGCGACCACCGAAGTCCTGCCCCTGCCGTGGGGCGATCGCCGCCCGCCGGCGCAAGGTAACGCCCTCACGAACCGCTAGAGGTTCCCGAGCTGTCGGAGGGAGGAACGCCCAGTGGCCCGAGTCCTGCAGAACATCGCCAACATCTTCCGTATCCAGGATCTGCGGAGCAAGATCCTGTTCACGCTCGGCATGCTGACCGTGTACCGGCTCGGAGCCTTCATCCCGGCGCCCGGGATCAACCTGGAGGCCATCCGCCCGCTCCAGGAGGCGGCCGAGGACGGCGGGATCCTCAACTTCCTGCAGCTCTTCTCGGGAGGCGCGCTCACGCAGTTCGCCATCTTCTCGTTGGGGATATTCCCCTACATCACCGCTTCGATCATCATGCAGGTGATGGGTGTCGTCGTGCCGCGCATCGAGCAATGGCAGCAGCAGGGAGCCGTCGGCCAGCGCAAGATCAATCAGTGGACGCGCTACCTGACGATCGGGATCGCGCTCATCCAGTCAACGGGATTCGCCTTCCTCTTCCATAACAGTGGGGGCGGCCTGGCCGGCGGGACGGGCATCCCCGATCTCCTGCCGGACTTCACGGCGCCACGGGTGGGGCTGGTCGTGTTGACGCTCACGGCGGGGACCGCCCTGCTGATGTGGATGGGTGAGCTGGTCACGCAGAAGGGCATCGGCAACGGCATGTCCATCATCATCTTCGCCGCTGTGGTCAGTTCGTTGCCCAACCAGTTCTCGCTCGTCAAGGGCAACTCGGGCTGGCCGGGAGTGTTCGAGGTTCTGGCGATGTACCTCGTGCTACTCGTGCTGATCGTGTTCGTCGAGCAGGGCCAGCGGCGCATCCCGGTGCAGTTCGCCAAGCGCGTCGTCGGCCGTCGGATGACCACGGGCGGCAGCACGTACATCCCGCTGAAGGTGAACCAGTCGGGCGTGATCCCGATCATCTTCGCCAGTTCGGTGCTGTACCTGCCGCAGTTGGTCGTCGTGGTGCTCCCGTCGGGCGGGTGGGGCGAGGCGACCCGAATCTGGGTCAACGATCACCTGCTCCGCTACGACGACCCGTTCTATCTGGTCTTCTTCGGCCTGCTGATCATCGGATTCGCCTACTTCTACACGGCCATCAGCTTCGACCCTGTCAAGCAGGCGGACAACATCCGCAAGCAGGGCGGGTTCGTGCCGGGGATCCGACCCGGACGACCCACCGAGCGCTACCTGGCGCACATCCTGTCTCGCATCACGCTGCCCGGATCGCTCTTCCTGGCGCTCATCGCCCTGACCCCCGCCGTGGTGATCGGCAACATCGTGCCCACGAGCACGCAGGGCATCTTCAGCTTCACCGGTATCTCGATCCTGATCGCCGTGGGCGTTGCACTCGAGACCATGAAGCAGATCGACAGCCAGCTGATGCTGCGCAACTACGAAGGATTCTTGAGACCATGAAGCAGATCGACAGCCAGCTGATGCTGCGCAACTACGAAGGATTCTTGAAGTGACCACTGGGAGTGCCTGACGTGGGCGGCGTGATCGCCGTCCTCGGGCGCCAGGGTGCCGGCAAGGGCACGCAGTGCGCGATGCTCGCCGGGCGATTCGACGGGGTGGTCCACGTGTCCACCGGGGACATGCTGCGGGACGCTGCCGCGTCCGACAGCCCGCTGGGCCGTCGCGCCGGCGCGCTCATGGCCGCCGGCGAACTGGTGCCCGACGACGTGATGTGTGACATCGTGGCCGAGCGTCTCGGCCCGCTGCTTGCGGCCGGAGCCACCGTCCTGCTCGACGGGTTCCCCCGTACACCGGCGCAGGCCGACGCCCTCGCCGAGATGAGCACTCCCGGTGGTCTCGCCGGCGCGGTGCTCCTGGAGGTCGGCGTGGCGGAGGTCTCGGATCGGATGATGGCCCGCGGTCGTACCGACGACACCGCCTCCGGGATCGCTCGGCGCCTCGAGCTCTACGAGATGCAGACGGCGCCTCTGGTCGACTGGTTCGGCGAGCGAGGCCTGCTGCGGAGGGTCGACGGCACCGGGGAGCCCTCGGAGGTCTTCGATCGGCTGGCGGATGTGGTCCGCGGGTTGGTGCCCCCGTCGTTGTCTCGGTAGCCTGGTAGGTCGCGTTCGAGGCGGGAGTAGAACTCTGGCAAAATCCAAACAAGACGCGATCCTCATGGAGGGGAAGGTTCTGGAGTCTCTCCCCAATGCCATGTTCAAGGTCGAGTTCGACAACGGCCACCAAGTGTTGGCACATATCTCGGGGAAGATGAGGATGCACTACATCCGCATCCTCCCCGGCGACCGGGTGCAGGTGGAGTTCACACCCTATGACCTGCAGCGCGGGCGCATCACCTACCGGTACAAGTAACAATTCCCTGGCGAGCCGTGGGTTCCGCCGCGGTCGGCAACCAAGCAGACGACGAGACAAGGCGGATCCGGAGATGAAAGTGCGCCCCAGCGTGAAGGCCATGTGCGATAAGTGCCAGATTATCCGTCGTCATGGTCGCGTGCGGGTGATCTGCGACAACCCGCGGCACCGCCAGAGGCAGGGCTGACATGGCACGCATCTCCGGTGTCGACATCCCGCGGAACAAACGCGCCGTGGTGTCGCTCACGTACATCTTCGGCATCGGTCCCACCGTTGCCGCGCAGACCTGTGATGCGGTCGGCATCAGCCCCGACGTACGGGTCAAGGATCTGACAGAGCAGGAAGTGGCCCGTCTCCGTGCCCACATCGAGCGCAACCTCAAGGTGGAGGGCGATCTACGCCGCCGGGTCAGCCAGGACATCAGCCGTAAACTGGAGATCGGGTGCTACCAGGGAATCCGGCATCGTCGGGGCCTGCCGGTGCGGGGCCAGCGCACCCACACCAATGCCCGGACGCGCAAGGGGCCGCGCAAGACGGTGGCGGGCAAGAAGACCGTCATGAAGAGGAAGTAAGGCAGAGGTGGCGGCGGCGCCGACCGAAGCGCCCAACCACAACGACCGGTAACCGCGCCCTCGCGAGCGCGGCATTGCACCGCTTACAAGACGTACCGAGGGGTCATGGCAGACAGACAGACAAGGCGGCCACGCCGCCGCGAGCACAGGAACATCGGGCACGGCGTCGTGCACATCAAGAGTTCGTTCAACAACACCATCATCACGGTCACGGATCTGCAGGGAAACGTGGTTGCCTGGGCCTCCGCCGGCAACGTCGGCTTCAAGGGTTCGCGCAAGTCGACCCCGTACGCCGCCCAGATGGCGGCCGAGGAGGTGGCGCGGCGGGCCATGGAGTTCGGCGTGCGCAAGGTGGACGTGCAGGTGCGAGGCCCGGGATCGGGCCGCGAGACCGCGATCCGCTCGCTGCAGAACCTCGGTCTGGAGGTCACCGGCATCAAGGACGTCACCCCTGTCCCGCACAACGGTTGCCGGCCGGCGAAGAGGCGGCGGGTCTGATGTCGCGCTACACCGGACCCAAGGCGAGGGTGTCGCGGCGCCTGGGGACCAACATCTTCGGCACCAAGGGCGAGGCCGTGGCGCTCGACAAGCGTCCTTACCCGCCGGGCGAGCACGGCCGCTCGCGGCGGCGGACGACTGCTTCGGAATACCTTCTCCAACTCCAGGAGAAGCAGAAGGCCCGTTTCACCTACGGCCTGACCGAGCGCCAGTTCCGCAATCTCTACGCCGAGGCGAGCCGCCGCTCGGGCGTCACCGGTGAGAGCATGCTCAGCTACCTCGAGTCGCGCCTCGACAACGTGGTGTACCGAGCCGGATGGGCGGCCACCCGACCCCAGGCGCGACAGTTCGTGCGGCACGGCCACGTGTCGGTGAACGATCGCCGGGTCACGATCCCGAGTTACCGGGTGAGCGCCGGCGAGTCCATTTCGGTGCGCGACAAGTCGCGCGCTATGACAGTTCTGCAGTGGAACGTCGACGTGCTGGATCGGGTGCCGCCCGTCTGGCTCGACGTCGTCGAAGAGGGTTGGGCCGCGAGCGTGCTGTCGCTTCCTACGCGGGACCAGATCGACGTCCCCTTCCGCGAGCAGTTGATTGTCGAGCTCTACAGCAAGTAGCTCCAGCGAGGTTGCACATGCTTGATATCAAACACCCCACGGTTGCCGCGGCCGAGGCCGAGGAGAACCGTCAGAAGTTCGTCATCGGCCCGCTCGAGCCCGGATTCGGCTACACGATCGGCAACGCGCTGCGGCGCACGCTGCTCTCGTCGATCCCGGGCGCGGCGGTGACGCATGTCCGCTTCGACGAGTCGCTGCACGAGTTCGACACTCTGCAGGGCGTCGTCGAGGACATCTCCGACATCATCCTGAACCTCAAGGACCTGGTGCTGCACAGCCACAGCCCCGAGCCCGTGCGACTGCGGATCGATGTGCTGGGCCCGGCGGAGGTCACAGGCGCGCACTTCGGGGTCAACCCCGACGTCGAGGTGCTCAACCCCGAACTCCACATCGCCACGCTCAACAGCCGGGCGCGCTTCGCCGCCGACGTCACCGTCGAGCAGGGGACCGGCTACACGGGCGCCGAGAGCCGTCCTCCCGGCGGCACCATCGGCGACGTCCCCGTGGACGCCCTGTTCTCGCCGGTGCGCCGCGTTGCCTACGAGGTCGAGGCCACACCGGGAGAGAGGGACGTGGCCTCCGACGAGTTGGTCGTGGACGTGCTCACCGATGGGACCATCACGCCGGCGGAGGCGATGGCCACCGCGGGAGGCATCCTGCGCCGGCTGGCGCAACTCGTCGAGAATCTCGCCGAGGTGTCGCTGCCCGACGGCTTGGATCCCTCCACGGCACCCGACATGCCGTCGGACCTGCTGCGCCCCATCGACGAGTTGGGTCTGTCGGAACGACCGCGCAACTGCCTGAAGCGGGCTCAGGTCACCACGGTGGGTGCGCTCCTGGACAGGACGCCGCTCGAGCTGCTGGCGATCCCAAACTTCGGCGAGAAGTCGCTGGACGAGGTGACGGCCCGTCTCGACGAGTTGGGCCTCGCCCTGGCGTCCGCGGACTGAGAGCGAGACGATCATGCCCGGCCGACCGCGCAAGGGCCGCCGCCTCGGCGGAAGTGCCTCACACCAGAAGCTCATGCTGGCCAACCTCGTGGCCTCCCTCGTGGCGGCCGAGTCGATCTTGACGACGGAGTCCAAGGCCAAGGCCATGCAGCCCGTCGCCGAGAAGCTGATCACCAAGGCACGCAAGGGCGGTCTGCACAACCACCGCCAGATCGTGGCGTTCCTCAACGACCGCGAGATCGCCGACAAGCTGATCTCCGACATCGGTCCGCGCTACGCGAATCGCGCCGGCGGCTGTACCCGGATCCTGCGAGTCGGCCCTCGCTACGGGGACAACGCCCCGATGGCCCGCATCGAGCTCGTCTAGCCGGCGCACCGCGGCGTGGCTCGCCTGCGCCTACTCGTCGCCTACGACGGCGGGGGCTTTCGCGGCTTCGCTCCGAACCCCGGTGTGCGCACGGTCGGCGGTGTGCTTGCCGATGCACTCGGGCGGCGGCTCGGCTACCCGGTTCAGTTGACCTGCGCCGGGCGCACCGACGCCGGTGTTCATGCGCGCGGGCAGGTCGTGAGCCTCGACGTGGCCGACGAAGATCTCTCGCCGGAGCGCATGAAGGCTCTCGGGGGCGGACTCAACCGCATGTGCGGGCCGGACGTGGCGGTCCTGGCGATCGAGCCCGCCTCTCCCGACTTCGACGCGCGCTTCTCGGCGCTCTCCCGGGCGTACCGCTACACGATATGGAACGCACCGGAGCCCGACGTGTTCCGGCGGCAGGTGTCCTGGCACATACCCGACCCCCTCGAGATCGCTGCCATGGCGGAGGCTTCGGCGCTGCTGGTGGGCGAGCACAACTTCTCCTCGTTCTGCTCGCGTGCGACGCAGGTCGTCGACGGCGAGGTGCGAGTGGCACCCACGACGAGGCGGGTCCTGTGCGCCGGCTGGAGTTGCCCCGAGCCGGGCGTCCTGCTGTTCGACATCGCGGCGAACTCCTTCTGCCGCCAGATGGTGCGCTCGATCGTCGGGACCCTCGTGGACGTGGGTCGGGGTCGCCGCCCCGCCATCGACATCGATCGGGTCCTCGCCAGCCGGGATCGTGCGGCTGCGGGACCCGTGGCGCCACCGCACGGTTTGTGTCTGCAGTCGGTCGCCTACCCATGAGCTCGCCGGGCCTTCGGGCGCAGCCGATTTCGGTGTTGAGCCCGTATCCTTTCGGTGTGCGCACGTACAGCCCCAAGGCATCAGAGTTGGATAGCGCCTGGTGGATCGTCGACGCCGACGGTCAGGTGCTCGGACGCATGGCGACCGAGGTGGCCCGTGTCCTGCGCGGCAAGCACAAGCCGATCTACACCCCGCATCTGGACTGCGGCGACCACGTCGTCATCGTGAACGCCGACAAGGTCGTGACCACCGCAGACAAGTCCGAGCGGAAGATCCTGTACCGGCACTCCGGCTACCCGGGCGGCCTTCACTCGGAGACTCTTGGCAAGGCGATGCAGCGACAACCCGCCGAGGTGGTGAGGCGCAGCATCCGCGGGATGCTGCCCCACACCCGTCTGGGCCGCCAGATGCTCCGGAAACTCAAGGTCTATGCCGGACCGGTCCACCCCCATGAAGCCCAGAATCCGCAGCCGCTGCTTCTCGGCAGGAGAACTCCATGACACCGCCGCTCGTCCAATCCACTGGTCGCCGCAAGCGGGCCGTGGCTCGCGTCCGCATCCGGCAGGGTGAAGGCCGAGTCGTTATCAACGGTCGTGCCTTCGATAACTACTTCCCGTCGCCCTCCCACCGCTCCCACGCCACCGAAGCCCTTAGCGTGACCGACACCGGGTCCGTGTACGACGTGGATGCCACGATCTCCGGCGGGGGCCTCACCGGACAGGCAGGGGCTCTCCGCCTCGGCATCGCCCGCTCGCTCGAGACCCTGGACGGCGATTGCCGCGAGAAGCTCAAGCGTGCGGGCCTGCTCACCCGGGACCCGCGCAAGAAGGAGTCCAAGAAGTACGGGCTCAAGAAGGCCCGGAAAGCTCCGCAGTACTCCAAGAGGTAGCGGCGCCTGCGCCGCCACGAGCCGTCGTAGCGGTTCGGACGTGTTCGGTACAGACGGCATACGGGGGCGCGCCTACCACGACGTGACTCCAGAGATCGCCGCCCGCATCGGTGCGGCGGTCGTCGCCACGTTCGGATGTGATCGAGTGATCGTGGGTCACGATCCACGGCTCTCCGCCGGCGACCTCGTCGACGGGTTGCTGCGTGGGCTGCGCGGCACCGAGGTGGACCTGCTGGGCATGGCCCCTACGCCGGCGGTGGCATTCCTCAGCGCCACCGACGGGGTGCCAGGGATCGTGGTGTCGGCGTCGCACAACCTGTATCAGGACAACGGCGTGAAGATCTTCGGACCCGGGGGGCGGAAGCTCAGCGACGGCGAGCAGGAGGCAGTGGCGGCCGCCCTCGGGGTCTCCTCGGGCGCCGGCGGGTCCCGAGCGGCCGGCGTCGACGCCTCCGGACGGCTCGAGTCGTACCTCGATGGCGTGGCGGCGACGGTGCGTCCCGGCGCTCTCGACGGATTGCGACTCGTGGTCGATGGTGCCAACGGCGCGACCTCGGCACTCGCACCGGCGCTGCTGCGCCGCCTCGGCGCCTCGGTGCGTACCGTGGCGTGCGCGCCGAACGGGCGGAACATCAACGACGGCTGCGGGGCGGCCTCGCCCGGCCTGATCGCCGGCGAGGCGCGCCCCGGGGAGATCGGCTTGGCGTTCGACGGCGACGGCGATCGGGTCGTGGCCTACGATCGGCAGTTGATCGACGGTGACCACATCATCGCCCTCTGCGGGATTGACCGCCACCAACGCGGCCGGCTGGCGGGCTCGACGGTTGTCGTGACGGTCATGAGCAACATCGGCCTGCACCGTTCGATGGCGGAAGCGGGCATCGATGTCGTGACCACGCCGGTTGGCGATCGGCACGTGCTCAGCGCTCTGGAAGCCGGAGGCTGGGAGTTGGGCGGCGAGCAGTCCGGTCACGTGGTCTTCGGAGATCTTGCCACCACGGGTGACGGCCTGCTCACGGCCGTGCAACTGTTGGATGTCGCCGCCCGCCGGGGGGAGCGCCTCGGGGATCTGGCGGCGGCGGCGATGACCCGCTACCCCCAGGTGCTGCGCAACGTGGCCGTGAGCCGCGGGGCGATCGGCGTGCTGGAGGCCATCGAGCCCGCCGTCGAGAGGGCTCGCGAGGCGCTGGGTGAAAGAGGCCGGGTGCTGGTGCGGTCGTCGGGCACCGAGCCGCTGATCCGTGTGATGGTGGAGGCGAGCACCGAGTCCGAGGCCACGTCGGTGGCGGAATCCCTGGCGGCCGAAGTGGCGCGGCGGGCCGGCTGATGTGCGGGATCGTGGCGGTTCTGAGCCGCCCGGCGAGCCGCCGGCCCCCGACCGGATCGGAGATCCGGCGGTTGCTCGGCGGGCAGGGTGACGGAATGCGCGCCGGTGTGACCGAGGCGGCGCAGCGGCTCGCCGGACCGGCCGGGCTCACCTGTCTCGTGCGCGACGTGGCGCTGCGTGCGGAGGTGGCGGAATCGGTCAAGCGGATCGATGCCGACGAGGGGCCCACCGCCGACGCACTCTGGTGCCTCCGCGAGGACCGGCTGGCCACGGCGTCGGCGGTCGCCGACTTTCTCGGTGCCGACGCGCCGGCGGCGACGGAGGAACTCGTGGCGGGGTGGTGGTCGATCCAGGTGGCGCTGTCGGCCCTGGATCGCCTCGAGGTGCGCGGCCGGGATTCGGCGGGAATAGCCGTGATCGTCTCGGGCGGCGAGCCATCGGTGCCGGAGCCCGAGGTGCCCGATGCCCTGGGTCGTTCCGGGAGCCGCTGGCAGGACGGCAACGTTTCGGCGTACGTGTACAAGACGGCTGTGGAGGTCGGCGAACTGGGCGACAACACCCGGGCGCTGAGGTCGGCTCTCGCCACCGATGAGTCGCTGCGGGCGGCGCTGGCGCGGCCCGGGGCACGCTGCGCGGTCTTGGCGCACACCCGCTGGGCCAGCGTCGGTCTCATCACCGAGCCCAATGCCCACCCCGTCGCCTCGCTCGCAGACGACGGAGCACCCTGGGTGTTCGCCGCGGTCAACGGCGACATCGACAACTACGCCACCGTCGCCACCCGCTACGACTTGACGTACCCCCGAGCCGTGACGACCGACGCTCGGGTGGTTCCCGGGCTCGCCCGCCGACTGCGCCCCTCGGATGGGTCGGCCGCTGGGACGTTCGCCGCCGCCGTCGCCGCCTTCGAAGGTTCGCACGCGATCGTGTCCCTGGCCACCGACGCCCCCGGACGTCTGCGGCTCGCCCGGAGGGGCAGCGGGCAGGCGTTGTACGTGGGTCTGGCGACCGACGCCTTCGTGGTGGCCTCTGAGCCGTATGGGTTGGTGGAGCAGACCAGCAGCTACCTGCGCTTTGACGGCGCCGATGGCGGGGGAGCCTCAAGCGACGGCAGGGGCGAGGTGGTGCGACTGGATGCCGCCGAGGCGGGCCGGACCGCAGGTGTGGCTCGCTGGTCCTACGACGGTGCCGAAGTCCCGCTGCCGCCGGTGAGCACGGCGGGCATCACGACGCGCGACATCGACCGCCGTGGCTACCCGCACTTCCTGCTGAAGGAGATCAGTGAGTCGCCCGGCTCGTTCGCCAAGACGCTCCGTGGCCGGTTGGTGGGCGACCCCGGTCGCCGCGACGTGGTACTGGACGGGGTCCTGCCGGCAACCGGGGCGTCACCGCGGCGGATCGTCGTCATCGGGCAGGGCACCGCGGCGGTGGCCGCGCGGGCCATCGCCGACATCGTCGGCGCAGAGTTGTCCGGCACGGGTGTGGAGGTCTCGGCGCGCCTGGCCAGCGAGCTGTCGGGCTTCGGATTGTTCGACGACATGTCCGATCACCTCGTCGTGGCGGTCAGCCAGTCCGGCACGACCACCGACACCAACCGCACCGTCGACCTGCTCCAGGCCCGGGGTGCGTCGGTGATTGCCGTCGTGAACCGCCGGGAGAGCGACCTGGCTGCTCGCGCCGACGGGGTGCTGTACACCTCCGACGGCCGCGACGTCGAGATGAGCGTGGCCTCCACCAAGGCCTTCTACGCCCAGGTCGCCGCCGGCTTCCTGCTGGCCTGGGCCATCGCGGACCGCTTCGGACTGTCGCTGGCGGACCCGGCGCGCCGCTCGGAGATGCTGGAGGCTCTCGAACGGTTGCCGGCCGCCATGGCGGAGGTCCTGGAGTCACGCTCCAAGATCGCCGACATCGCACAGCGACTCGCCCCGGCGCGGCGACATTGGGCCACGGTCGGCAACGGGCGCAACCGGCTGGCGGCGGAGGAGCTGCGGATCAAGCTGTCCGAGTTGTGCTACAGGTCGGTGGCGTGCGACGCCACGGAGGACAAGAAGCACATCGATCTCTCGGCGGAGCCGCTGATCCTGGTCTGCGCCGCGGGCCTGGACCGCTCCACGGCTCGTGACGTTGCCAAGGAGGTTGCCATCTACGCGGCGCACCGCGCGGCACCGGTGGTGTTTACCGACGACCCCGAGTTGGCGCGCGCCGCCGGGGACTCCGTGCTGCTGCCCGCCGTCGGTCCGGACATGGCGTTCGTGCTGGTGACCGTGGCCGGTCACCTCTTCGGCTACGAGGCGGCTCTCGCCATCGACGCGGGTGCCGAGCCGCTGCGGCGCACCCGCGGGGCGATCGAGGCTGCCCTCGACGCTGCACCCGACGGAGCCGTCGCCGACGCGGAGCACCTGCTCGCCAGCCTGTCGGGGGAGATCACCGCGGGCGCGGAACAGTTCGGTCAGCAGTTGCGAGCGGGTCGATACGACGGTCACCTGCCCGCGGGAACCGCGGCGCGGCTCGACGCCCTGTACCGCTACGCCACCGGTGTGCTCCCGCTGGGTGCCTTCGAGATCGACTACGGCGAGATGGGGACGCCGGCGGGTGTGCTCGAGCGCCTGCTGGCCGCGCTCACCGAGGCCACCGAGGAGTTGACCCGACCCGTCGACGCCATACGCCACCAGGCCAAGACGGTCACCGTGGGGACCTCTCGCAGCGAGGATGCGTTGTGGAGTGTGCCGCTGGTCGCGGCCGTCCGGGGCGCGGGCGCTGCTCCCGAACGCCTCAGCTACGACACGCTGTCGAGCTTGGCGGGACTCGATCCGGCGGTGGCGGAGGTCACCGGCTACATCCGCTATGTCATCGACGGCGAGCGCATCGAGATCGCCGACCGGTCGGGCGTGGCGGCGGAGATCGAGTCGCGCGTGGGCCGCGACACCACGTTGCGCGGTACGAAGCGCCAGGTCAGCCGGGAGCGCCGGGTGCTGCTGACGAGGGGTTTGCGGGATGGGCGCCTCATCGTTCTCGTGCCCGAAATCAAGGGCGGCGACACCGTGGGCGTGGTGCTGCTGCACGTAGAGTTGCATGAACGGCTGCCCGCCACCGCCGCCGCCGACGTCATGCGGCGCTACCGCGACCGCTACAGCCGACTCCGCTACGCGGTCACCGAGACCGAGTCATCGTTCGACGAGGCGCTCCTCGCGGACATACCCACCGAGGACCTGCTGGCGGGCGACCTCACTGCCGTGGCCGCGCGCTGGCGCAGAGCGTCGCCATGATCGGCGTGGACATCGTGGAGGTGCCGCGCTTTCGTGCCCTATTGGCACGCCGCCCGCGCATCGCCGAGCGACTCTTCACCCCCGCGGAGCGGGCCTATGCGGAGGGTCGCTCCGACCCCACCGAGCGCCTGGCGGTGCGTTTCGCCGCCAAGGAAGCCGCGATGAAGGCACTCGGCGCCGGGTTCGGAGACGTTGCGTTCCGGGAAGTCGAGGTTGTACGGGCCCGCAGCGGCCAGGTCGGTCTGCGGCTGAGCGGCCGCGCGGCCGCGCGCGCCGACGACGCCGGGGTGACAGGTTGGTATCTGAGCCTCTCGCACACGGCCGGTCTGGCCGTGGCCGTGGCGGTGGCCGTCATGCCGCACGCCCCCACTGCCCGATGCGAGTCGCAGGAAAACGACCCGTAGTGATCCCGCTCGTTGTCCCGAGATGTCATCCCGGCGGAGGCCGGGATCGGTTGTCCAGCGGCTGGGCGTTCCGCAGCCCCTCGCCGGAGAGCGTCTCGTCATGATTCCCGTTGTCACTCCTGCTGAGATGGCGGCCATCGACGAGGCCGCTCCCGAAGGAACGGACGTGCTCGTGGAACGGGCGGGGGCCGCGGTCGCCGTGGCCGCCACCGAGATGCTGACCGGACGCAGCGAAGGGGCCGCTGCGGTCCTCGAAGCAGGTCGTCCCTCCGGCGCCCTGCGGCAGGCGCTACGTGGTCGCACGGTGATTGTCATGGCTGGGCGCGGCAACAACGGCGCGGACGGCCGGGCCGCGGCCCGCTACCTGCGGCGTGCCGGCGCGGCGTGCCGGATCATCACCCCCGACAGCGCCGAGATTCCGCCGGGTGACCTGTTCATCGACGCTGCCTACGGCACCGGGCTGAACCGCCCCTGGTACCCGCCCGCTGTCGCCGGCGGCTCGCTCGGGGTCCTGGCCGTGGACATCCCGTCCGGTGTGGACGGACTCACCGGAGAGGTTGGCGGCGGCGCGCTGGAAGCGACGCGCACGGTCACCTTCGCCGCCCTCAAGCCAGGCCTGCTGCTGCATCCCGGGCGCCGCCTGGCGGGCTCTGTCAGCATCGCCGACATCGGACTGGACGTCGGTTCGGCGACGGCGCAGCTGATCACGACAGCCGACGTTGCCGATCTGTGGCCGCGGCGTCCCGACGATGCGCACAAGTGGCGCTCGGCCTGCTGGGTGATCGCCGGCTCGCCACCGATGCGGGGCGCAGCGGCGCTGGCGTCGCTGGCGGCCCTGCGCTCCGGGGCGGGATACGTGCGGCTCTCGGTGCCGGGCGGCGAAGCGGACGCGGCCGTCCCCACCGAGGTCGTCTTCCACCCGCTGCCCGCCGAGGGTTGGCACCAACACATGGACACCTCGCGTTTCGGGTCGCTGGTGGTGGGTCCCGGGCTCGGACCGAGCCCCCAGGCCGCAGCCTCGGTGCGGGCGCTGGTGGCGTCGGCCACCGTGCCGCTGGTGCTGGACGGCGACGCCCTGGGAGCCCTCGGCGCCGATGCTGCGGCGATCCTGGCGGGGGCGCGCTCGCCGGTGGTCCTCACACCCCATGACGGCGAGTACGAGGCGCTGGCGGGGAGGCGGCCCGGTTCGGACCGGCTGGCCGCGGCGCGGTCGCTCGCCGCGACGGGCGCCACCGTGCTCCTCAAGGGGCCGACCACTGTGGTTGCCGCTCCAGGTGGCGAAGCCCGCCTGGTGACCGCAGGGGACGCCCGCCTGGCCACGGCGGGAACCGGCGACGTGCTGGCCGGCATGATCGGCGCTCTTCTGGCACAGGGTGTGGCGCCGCTGGACGCCGCCGCGCTGGCCGCTCACGTCCACGGCATGGCCGGCTCCCTCTCACCGCCGGTGGGTCTCATCGCCGGCGATCTGCTGGGAGCCATCCCCGCCGCGCTCGGCGCCGCGCTGGAGCCGGCTTCGCGGCCCCGGGACCTCGATGGCGGGACACGCTGATGCGCCCCACCTCGGCCATCGTCGACCTGGCGGCGCTGCAGGCCAACGCCGCCGAACTCGCCCGCCGGTGCGCTCCTGCGGAGTTGTGCGCCGTGGTCAAGGCCGACGGCTACGGGCACGGCGCGGTGGCCACGGCGCGCGCAGCGCTCGCCGGCGGCGCCACGTGGTTGGCGGTGGCGCTCGTCGAGGAGGGCATCGAGTTACGCCAGGCGGGCGTGACCGCGCCGATCCTCTTGCTGTCCGAGCCGCGACCCACCGAGATGGTGGAGGTGGTGGCTTACGACCTGCGCCCGTCGGTCTACAGCGCCACTGCTCTGGCGGCTGCAGCCGCGGCGGCCACCACAGGCAACCACCGCCTCGGTGTGCATCTCAAGATCGACACCGGCATGCACCGCGTCGGCGCCCACCCCGACGACGCCGTACTGCTGGCGCGTGCCATCGCGGCCAAGGGCCAACTCCGCCTCGAGGGCGTCTGGACACACTGCGCCGTCGCCGACGAGTTGGCCAACTCTTACACGGATGTGCAGTTGGAGCGCTACGAGCAGATGCTGAAGGCGCTGGAGGCCGACGGTGTTGACCGGGCACCGGGGTCCTTCCGGCGCCATGCCGCCAACTCGGCGCTGCTGCTGGCAGGTGGCCGGCCGGATGCCTCACCGATCCGGCGCCGCGCCCGCTACGACATGGTTCGCGCCGGGATAGCCCTGTACGGACTGCCGCCGAGTGCCGACTTCCTGGGCGACATGCGCGGGCTGCGGCCCGCCATGCAGCTGCGTACGCAGGTGTCATACGTGAAGCGCGTTGCCGCAGGTGAGGGAGTCTCCTACGGGTTGGCGTACCGGCTCGACTCCGATCGGTGCGTGGCCACCCTGCCCATCGGCTACGCCGACGGTGTGCGGCGCGACTACGGGCTACGCGGCGGGTATGTGCTGATCAGGGGCAGCCGCCGGCCCGTGGTGGGTGTGGTGACGATGGATCAGCTCATGGTGGACTGCGGTGGGCGCAGCGACGTGTCCGTCGGCGACGAGGCTGTGCTGATCGGCACCCAGGGCGACGACAGCATCGGCGCTACCGACGTGGCGCAACAGCTGGGAACGATCGCCTACGAAGTGGTCTGCGATGTCGGCCGGCGGGTCCGCCGTCACTACTGCTGAGACACCGGACCCGTTGAGCATGCACACCTCCCGTGTCCCTTTCGCCGGGTGCGCGTCGGTCACTGGACGCACCCGGGCCGCCGGACCGGTTGCACGGTGGTGCTGCTTCCTGCGGACACGGTGGCGTCGGCCGAGGTCCGCGGCGGCGCGCCCGCCAGCCGCGAGCTGGAGTTGCTGGCGCCCGAGCGGACCGTGCCCGGCGTCGACGCGGTCGTGCTCTCCGGCGGGTCGGCGTTCGGGCTGGCGGCCGCTGAGGGCGTGGTGCGTTACTGCGCCGAGATCGGGCGTGGCTTCTCGACGCCGGCCGGACCCGTGCCCATCGTTGCCGGCCTGTCGCTGTACGACCTGCGTGCCGGTGAGACCCCTGTCTGGCCCGGTGCCGAAGCCGGCTACGAGGCGGCTCGCACAGCGGTCACCCCGGATGGCGGCGGCGCCGGTGGTGGCTGGCCCATCGGGCCGATCGGCGCCGGTGTCGGCGCCACAGTGGGCTCCTGGCGCTCGGCGCGAACACCCAGCGGGCTGGGCTCGGCACAGTTGCGGTTCGCGGCCGCAGATGGCGGGCAGGCCGTCGTGGTCGCGCTGCTGGCGGTGAATGCCGCAGGTGATCTCGACGACACCTCGGTGGAACGCTCGTTGCGAGCCGGCGACTTCCGGCCGCCCGAGCGCCCACCCTTCGGAACCAGCACAACGATCGGCGTCATCTGCACCAACGCGCGCCTCAGCAAGATCGACTGCCTGCTGGTGGCGCAGAGCGGTCATGACGGGTTGGCGCGCGCCCTGATGCCGGCGCACACCCGCTTCGACGGTGATGCCCTGATAGCGGCCTCCGTCGGCGAGGTTGAGGCCACCGTCGACGCCGTGCGTATCGCCGCCACCGTGGCGGTCGGCGACGCCGTGCGCGCTGCGGTGGCGTCTGCGGCCGGTATCGGCAAGGACTCGGGCAAGCCCTCGTGAGCGGACCGGCATCGGTGCCGGTCCCCGCGGGCCGGGGTGGTCCCCAGCACATCCCGCGCCCGGCCGGCGTGCGCCCGGGCGCGCCGGCGCCGTGGACGGAACTTCCCCCGGCGGCTCACCGGGTCGATCTGAGTGTCCTGCGGCAGCGGCTGGGGGAGCGGCGCCCGGCGCAGGTACCCGAAGCTCCGCAGCGGCTCTCGGCGGTGCTGATCCCGCTCTACGTGGACCGGGGCGAGACGACCGTCATCTTGACCCGCCGGGCTTCGCATCTGCGCACGCACAGTCGTGAGGTGTCGTTCCCCGGCGGCGGCGTTGAACCCGGCGACGCCGACTTGTGGGGGACCGCTCGTCGGGAGGCGCAGGAGGAGATTGGGCTGGACCCCGTTTGCGCCGTCCGCATCGGCGAGCTCGACCCGTTCTTCACCGTGGGCAGTGACTCGCTCGTCCATTCCTTCGTCGCCGAACTGCCCGCCGGCCGCCCCGAGGAGCTGCGCCCCGATCCCGCCGAGGTCGAGAAGATCCTCTACGTGCCGCTGAGCGAACTTCTGGCACCGGAGACCTACCGCCAGGAGCTCTGGCCCCGTGATGGCGCCATGCGGCCGATCAGTTTCTTCGAGATTCCTGGCGACACCATCTGGGGCGCCACGGCGGCGATCCTCCGGCAACTCCTCGTCCTCGCCACCGGGATTGCGGAGCGCCAGGGATCGGGGTGCGCGACCCGCTGATCCGCTGCGGTCGTGACCGCGGTCTCGCCCCCGGCATCGGTGCTCGGACCGTCGCGGGATTTGGCGCGATGGCGCCGCCGCGGCGCCGCGTGAGCGTTCCGCCTGGTGCTCTGCTTCTTGCCGACGCGCTAGACATGGCTCATGGATCTCGTCGAGCACCCCGGCGACCGCACGCCGCCCGGCGACCGCACGCCGCCCGGCGACCGCACGCCGCCCGGCGACCCCGTGCCGGGGGCGCCACACATGACGCCGGAAGAGTTTCGCCTGTGGGGTGAGCGGTTCCTGGAGTGGGTGGCCCGCTACCACGAGCAGATCGAGGGTTACCCGGTGCTGTCGCAGGTGCGCCCCGGCGAGGTGGCCGCCGGGCTCCCGCAGTCGCCGCCCGCGGAGCCGGAAGGGTTCGACGCCGTGCTCGACGATCTCGATCGGGTCATCGTGCCGGGCCTCACCCACTGGCAGGCCCCGGGGTTCTTCGCCTTCTTCCCCACGCCCGCCACCGGTCCCGCCATCCTCGGTGATCTGCTGTCGTCCGGGTTGGGTGTGCAGGGCATGCTGTGGGCCAGCAGCCCTGCGTGTACCGAACTCGAGATCCGCGTGATGGACTGGCTCGTGGAACTCTGCGGGTTGCCTCGGCGCTTCCGCAGTGACGGCGCCGGTGGCGGCGTGATCCAGGATTCGGCCTCCAGCGCGGCTCTCTGCGCGCTCGTTGCCGCCAGGGAGCGGGCGCTGGCTTCGACGGCCGGCGCGACCCTCGCCGACCTCGTGGTCTACACCTCCGAGCACGCCCACTCGTCGATCTTCAAGAGCGCCCGCATCGCCGGATTCAGCCCCGGCAGGATCCGGTACGTCGGCAGCGACGTCACCTACGCCATGAGCCCCGAGGCTCTGGTCGGCGCGGTCGCCGAAGATCGCGCCGCCGGCCTGGTGCCCTGCGCCGTCGTCGCCACCGCCGGGACGACCTCCTCGTTGGCGTTCGATCCAGTGGCACGCCTGGCGGCCATCGCAAGTACCGAGGGAATGTGGATCCATGTGGACGGCGCCCTCGCCGGCGCCGCGGCGGTCTGCCCCGAGTTCCGCTTCGTGAACCGTGGGCTCGGAGCCGTGGACAGCTACTGCTTCAACCCGCACAAGTGGCTGCTCACCAACCTCGACTGCACGGCCATGTGGGTGGCCGACCGCGCGGCGCTCACCGACGCCCTCGGCGTCACTCCCGAGTACCTGCGCAATCCCGAGAGCGACAAGGGGACGGTCATCGACTACCGGGACTGGCAGGTGCCGCTCGGGCGCCGGTTCCGCTCGCTGAAGCTCTGGCTGGTTCTGCGCTGGTACGGGGCGGCGGGCTTGCAGGCCCACATCCGCTCCGGGGTTGCCTGGGCGCAGCAGTTCGCCGGCTGGGTCCGCCAGCATCCCGACTTCGCCCTCGCCGCTCCCGCGCCGCTCAACCTCGTGTGCTTCCGCCACCGGGGTGGGGACGAGGCCAACCGGCGCATCCTCGCCGAGTTGAACGACTCGGGGCGCTTCTACCTCACGCACACCGTCCTCAACGGCCAGTACACACTGCGCCTGTCGGTGGGCACGGTCTCCACGCGCTTCCATCACGTCGAGGCTGCCTGGGAGGCCATCACAGCCGCTGCCGCCCGCCTCTGAACGTGCCCGGCGGGGCCGCGAGTGCCGCTGCCGGGTTGGTGCGCTGCCTATGCTCCGGGACGGAGGTGGGTACCAGTGGCGGATCTCGAGATTGGTTTTGGCAAGAGCGGGCGTCGGGCCTACGGGCTCGACGAGATCACCATCGTGCCCGCCAGACGCACCCGCGATCCCGACGACGTCGACATCTCCTGGGAGATCGACGCCTACCGGCGGCCGCTGCCCCTGCTCGCCTCGGCCATGGACAGTGTGGTCTCTCCCGAGATGGCCGGGCTCATCGGCCGGCTCGGCGGTCTCGGCGTGCTGAATGCCGAAGGCCTGTGGACCCGCTACGAGGATCCCTCCCCGGCGTTCGAGGCGATCCGGAACGCGCCCGCCGACCGGGCGACAGCCTGCCTGCAGGAGGTGTACGCCCCCCCGGTCATCCCCGAGCTGATCGGTGAACGGGTGCGCCAGATGCGTGAGCACTCGACGCTGGTCAGCGCGGCCGTCACGCCGCAGCGAGCGATCGAACTGCTCGATCACCTCGCGTCGGCCGACGTGGATCTGCTCGTGATCCAGGGCACGATCGTGACGGCCGAGCACAAGTCGCGCGCCCGCAAGCCTCTGAACCTGAAGAAGGTCGTACGGGAACTCCCCATGCCGGTCATCGTGGGTGGCTGCGCCAGTTACGAGGCGGGGCTGCACCTCATGCGCACCGGCGCGGCCGGAGTGCTCGTGGGCGTTGGACCGGGCGCGGCCTGCACCACGCGCGGCGTGTTGGGACTCGGAGTTCCGCAGGCCACAGCGATCGCCGACGTGCGGGCGGCGCGTATGCGTCATCTGGACGAGACGGGCGTCTACGTGCACATCATCGCGGATGGGGGCATGGCCACCGGTGGCGACATCGCCAAGGCCGTGGTGTGCGGTGCAGATGCGGTCATGCTGGGCTCCCCCCTGGCTGCGGCGTTTGAAGCGCCGGGCGGCGGTTACCACTGGGGGATGGCGACGCCGCACGCGGCGTTGCCACGCGGTGCGCGCGTGCACGTGGGTCGCCGCGGCCCGTTGGAGGAGATCCTGATGGGGCCGGCTCGAGAGGCCGACGGGCGCAGCAACCTGTTCGGGGCGCTGGCCACTGCCATGGCGGCGAGCGGCTACACCACCTTGAAGGAGTTCCAGAAGGCCGAAGTGATGGTGGCGCCGTCGATCGCCATGGAGGGGAAAGCTCTGCAACGCCACCAAGGCGTGGGCATGGGGCGGTGACAGATCTGGCGCCCGACACCGGCAGGCGTGACGGCGTGCTGGTGGTCGACTTCGGTGCCCAGTACGCCCAACTCATCGCCCGGCGGGTGCGCGAGGCCCGCGTGTACAGCGAGATCGTGTCGCACGACATCTCCGCGGCGCACCTGCGCCGCCGGCGGCCGGCCGGGTTGATCCTCAGCGGCGGGCCCGAGTCGGTGCATGCCCCGGGCGCTCCCCGCCTCGATCCCGAGATCCTGTCGCTCGGGTTGCCGGTGCTCGGAATCTGCTACGGGGCGCAGCTCCTGGCGCACGAACTAGGCGGGAGGGTGGACCGCAGCGGACTGGCCGAATACGGCCGGGTGCATCTCGACGTGACCCGGCCGGGCATGGTCGTCTCCGGGAATCTTCCTGCCGCCCAGGAGGTCTGGATGAGCCACCGTGACGCGGTCGTGCGTGTTCCGGACGGCGCCGTGGTGACCGCCGTGACCGCCGACTCGCCGGCCGCGGCATTCGAACACCCCGCACAGGGGCTGTTCGGTGTGCAGTTCCACCCCGAGGTGGCGCACACCCCCCACGGTCAGCGCATGCTCGAGAACTTCCTGTACGAGGCGTGCGGCTGTGCCCCCGCCTGGACACCCGACTGCATCGTCGAGACGTCGGTGGCGGCGATCCGGGCGCAGGTGGGTGACGGCCGGGCCGTCTGCGGGCTGTCCGGTGGCGTGGACTCCGCAGTTGCCGCCGCGCTGGTGCGCCAAGCCATCGGCGACCGCCTCACGTGTGTGTTCGTCGACACGGGAATGATGCGCGCCGGCGAGGCCGACCAGGTGCGTGAGACGTTCGGCGGCGACGGGCTGGTGTTCGTTGACGCCTCGGAGAGGTTCCTGTCGGCGCTCGCCGACGTCACCGATCCGGAGCAGAAGCGGCGCACCATCGGCGAGCTGTTCGTGCGCGTCTTCGAAGCCGAGGCGAGGGCACTCGACGGCGCGGCCTTTCTGGTGCAGGGCACGTTGTACCCCGACGTGATCGAGTCGGGCGGTGACGTGGCGGCGCTCATCAAGAGCCACCACAACGTGGGCGGGCTCCCCGACGACATGCAGTTGGCGCTCGTGGAGCCGCTGCGGGATCTGTTCAAGGACGAGGTGCGCCTCGTGGGCGAGCGGCTCGGCCTGCCACCCGAAGTGGTGTGGCGTCACCCGTTCCCAGGTCCGGGTCTGGCCGTGCGCATCGTTGGTGAGGTCACGCCGGCGCGAGTCGAGATGGTTCGCGCGGCCGACGCCATCGTGCGTACCGAGATCCGTCGCGGGGGACTCGACCGGGAGGTGTGGCAGGTGCTGGCCGTGCTGCTGGATGTCCGGTCGGTGGGTGTTATGGGCGATGAGCGCACCTACGGTCACCCGATCGTGATCCGGGCCGTCACCAGTGCCGACGCCATGACCGCCGACTTCGCCCGCTTGCCCTACGACATGCTGGAGACCATGGCCGGGCGGATCGTGGCCGAGGTGCCCGGTGTCAACAGGGTCGTCTACGACGTCACGTCCAAGCCACCCGGCACTATCGAGTGGGAGTGAGCCCGTCCGGCGGGGGTGTGGCTACGCCTCCCCGGAGGGCCGCACGAGCATGGCCAGATTCACGGAGAACTCCAGATCGCGGCGCTGGCGGTCCACCTTGGTCACTTCGGCCAGCACGCTGTCGCCGGGAACCACCACTTCCCGGGGATGCCGGATCGGGTTCTCGGCCAACTCAGCGGTCGGCACGAGGCCCTCGATGCCGTCGCCGACGGTCACGAACGCTCCGAACGGAGCCAGCCCGGTCACGGTGGCCTGGTGCCGCTCGCCCGGGTTGATCCGGGTCATGGGGTCGTCTCCGATCCTCAGAGAGAGGTCGACGCTCATCTTGGCCGGTGTGGAGCCCACGACGCGGGCCTCCACCTCGTCTCCCACCGACACCACGTCGCTCGGGCGCCGGACGCGGAACCAACTCAGGTCACTGCGGCGGATGCGACCCCGAAGATCCCCCTCGGCCAGCACGAGCGCCCCGAAGTCCTCGACCTTCGTCACCCGGGCTCGCACGAGCGTTCCCGGCGAGAGGTCGGCGAGCCGCTTGCGGGCGGCCTGGCGCTCGCGCGTGCGCAGCGCCGCCTTGCGCGAGAGGATGCAGCGCCCCTTGAGCTGGTTCACCTCGGTGACCTTGCACTCCACGGTGGTGCCCACCAGCGACTCGAGATCCTCATCGCCGGCCATCGAAGCCGGCACGAACGCACGGACACCGATATCCACCGTGAGGCCCGCCTTGACCGCGTCGGTGACCACTCCGGAGATGATCTCGCCGGTCTTGCGGGCGTTCGCGGCCAACTCCCAGGCCCGCTGCTGGCGGCCCCAGCTCCGCGACAGCACGATGCGCTTCTTGTGGTCCTCGCGCACGAGGACAGCGGCCTCCACGGTGTCGCCGACCTTCACTTCGGCGGTGAGATCGACATCGAGCCCCACCGCCCAGTGCCGGCTGCCGATCACACCGGTACGACCGGACCCCAGGTCCAGCTCGAGTTCGCGGCTCTCGATGGAACTGACGACGCCCGAGACGATGTCCCCGCTGTTGAGGCCACCCGTGGTGGCGGCCACCGGGATCGGGGTACCGATTCCAGTACTGCGGTCGTCCGCGGCGTCCGGCTGTGCCGTGTCGGCTGTGTCTCCTGCAGCTTTGTCGGCCGGGGCGACTTCCGGAGGTTCGGTGGCGGCGGGGACGCCGGCTGCTTCGCTGCTCGCCGCCGCTGGGTCGGCAGCGGCCTGCTCAGCCGATGCGGTTTCGGCGTCGGTGGTCGAAGGTTGGTCGGCTTGTTCTGTCACGACGCCGATGGTACCGCTGACCTCTGCGGCTCCCCGCATCGGGCGGGGAGATCCGGTGGAGGGGTGCTGTCAGTACCCACCGATAGGGTGCCGACGATGGCGCTGCTGAACCCCGCCCAGTACGACGCGGTCCTGCACGAGCGGGGCCCGCTGGTGGTCAGCGCGGGCGCCGGGTCGGGCAAGACGCGAGTCCTGACGCACCGGATCGCCCATCTCATCACTGACCGCGGGATCTCGCCGTTCGCCATCCTGGCCATCACGTTCACCAACAAGGCCGCCGATGAGATGCGCAGCCGTGTGGTGGAACTCGTGGGGCCGGTGGCCAACAGCATGTGGGTGCGCACGTTCCACTCGGCCTGCGCGCGGATCCTGCGTCGCGAGGCCGAGCGCCTCGGCTATCCCGCCGGCTTCAGCATCTACGACCAGTCCGACTCGGTCCGGCTGACGCGCTACGTCATGGCTGATCTGGAACTCGACACGCGCCGATCCACCCCGCAAGCCGTCCACGGTCGCATCAGCGCGGCCAAGAACGATTACATCGCCCCCGAGGCCTTCGCTGAGGCGGGCACCGGCCCACGTCAGGTGCGAGCCCAGACAGCGGCGGTCTACGCCGAGTATCAGCGCCGCCTGCAGCGTGCCGGGGCGATGGACTTCGATGACCTGTTGGGGCAGACGGTCCGCCTGTTCCGTGAGCACCCCGACGTGTTGGCCGACTACCAGGACCGCTTCCAGCACATCCTCGTGGACGAGTACCAGGACACCAACCGGGTGCAGAACGAGTTGGTGCTGATGCTCGGAGCGAGGCACTGCAATGTCTTCGTCGTGGGAGACGCCGACCAGTCCATCTACCGATTCCGCGGCGCCACCATGCGCAACATTCTGGACTTCGAGGATGCTTTCGAGGACACGACGGTGATCCTGCTGGAGCAGAACTACCGGTCGACGCAGAACGTGCTGGATGCCGCCAACGCCGTGATCGCCCACAACCTCAGCCGCCACCCGAAGCGGTTGTGGACCGACGCCGACCGGGGCGACCCGATCACCTGGTACCGGGCCACGGACGAGGATGACGAGGCTCGCTGGATTGTGCGGGAGATCGGGCGGCTCGCCACCGATGGGTACGCCCTCAGCGACATGGCCGTCATGTATCGCATCAACGCCCAGAGCCGGGCGCTGGAGACCGCCCTGAACGGCGAGGACATGCCTTACCAGGTCATCGGCGGGACCGCGTTCTACGACCGCCGCGAGGTGCGCGATGCCCTGGCGTACCTGCGCGCCGTGGTGAACCCCGCCGACGAGGTGAGCCTCAAACGGGTCCTGAACGTCCCCCGCCGCGGCATCGGCGACCGGTCGGTCGAGCGCCTGGACGCCTGGGCCGCCCAAACGGGGCTGCCCTTCAGCGAGGCCCTGCGCCGGCCCGCCGAGGCCGGCGTCACCGGCGGTGCGCTGGCGGGCACCCAGAGGTTCACGGTGCTCCTCGACGAGGCCGCCGCATGGCTCGACCAGGGCCCGAAGCCGGTGTTGGACTTCCTACTGACCCGCAGCGGCTACCTGGAAGAGTTGTCCGGGGCCGCCGCCGAGCACGACATGGAAGCGGAGGGCCATCTGGAGAACCTGGCCGAGCTGTTGGGGTCGGCGGAGGACCACGAAACGGTGGGCGACTTCCTGGAACAGACCGCGCTCGTGTCGCCCACCGACGATCTGGACAGCGACGAGTCGAAGGTGGTGCTGCTCACCGCCCACGCTGCCAAGGGGTTGGAGTTCCCCGTGGTGTTCCTCACCGGCCTGGAGGAGGGGATGTTCCCCAGGATGCAGGCGCTGGACGACCCCGAGGAGATGGAGGAGGAACGCCGGTTGGCGTACGTCGGTGTCACGCGAGCGCGCGAGCGGCTCTACCTCAGCGATGCCCAGCGCCGGACCATGTGGGGCAGATCGGAGTACAACCTGCCGAGCCGGTTCCTCGAGGAGATCCCCGCCGAACTGCTGCGCGAGGTGTCGGGCCGTCCCGAGCGCGTGCCACGGCGAGACCACGCGGATCGGTTCGGTGGCGTGGACTTCGGTTCGCGCCGAACAGCGAGGCGGGAGTCCGAGGTCGAGAGTGCCCTTCGCGGCACGCCTGCGATCTCTGTTGGTTCCGGGAGCGAACTCGGAGTTGCCGAGCTACCGGTGGGAACCGACGTGCGACATCCTGCCTGGGGCACCGGCGTGGTCATCGACGCCTCTGGCACCGGCTCCGATGCAGAAGTGACCGTTCGATTCCCCGGCATCGGGGAGAAGCGCCTGCTGGTCGCCTGGGCGCCCCTGGAGAGGGTCGCCCGCTAGCCGTCCTCGCCGACGGCGTTGAGGTCCACAATCAACTCGCCGTCGCTGATGCGCACCTCGTAGGAGGGGAGCCCCTCGCCGTGGGCCTCCACAACCGCCCCGTCACAGGGGTCGGTGAACACCGCAGCCGTTGGCTGCCAGTGGAGCGTGCAGTCCCTACCTACACCCGGACGGTGGGCGTCGAACGCGTACCAGCCGTCGGCCGGGTTGGTCCCCAGGTGCTGCAGCCAGATGTCGCGTTTGCCGCCGGCGGCATCGGCGTACAGGATCGGCCCGTCGCGGGAGATGACGCGGCTCATCTCGGCCGGATCGCCCGCCTCGAAGGTGTCGTCGCCGAGCCGCACCGTCACCTCTCCGGTGCTGGCAAGGCGGCTCATTCCCCAGACCAGCCCGACGCCGGCGGCCACGCCCAAAAGGCCCACGAGTATGGCTCGTCTCGGATTCATCCACAGGCCAGGCGCCACCGGCATACCGACAAGTATGGGGCCGAGAGCACCAAGATGGCCGCCGGAACAGTCCGCCGTGGTCTGACGGAGCTGACGGAGCCCCGCATGGCGAAGTGCGACAGGCAGGTCGTCGAGTTGCGCAGCGCCCGACCTGGTGCAGTGTTCGGAGCGCTACTCGTAGCCGATGGCCTCCAGAACCTTCAGGCGCCCCGCCCAGATCGCCGGCAGGATCCCGCTCGCGAGTCCGGCCAGGGCGGCCACGATGAGGTACACGAAGATCTGGCCGACTGGGATAGACAGCGTGCTCACCACTGAGTCCGGGATGATGTCCGCCGCGAGGACGCCGAATGCCACTCCGAGGACGGTGCCCAGGATCCCGCCGAACGTGGCCACGACGAGACCTTCCCAGCAGACCATGCGGCGCATCTGGCCCCGCGTCATGCCGACGGCCCGCAGCAGACCCAACTCCCGCGTGCGTTCGACCACAGACAGCGCCAGGGTCGCCACGATGCCCAACACGGCGATCACCAGGGACAGGCCGAGGAACACGTTCACGATGATCAGCGCCTGATCGATCTGATCACTCTGTGCGTCACGGAACTCGGCGCGCGAGCGCACTGTCACCTGCGGGTAGTCGGCGGCCGCACCCGAGATTGCGGCTCTGGCGGCGTCCTCGCCCACACCATCGGCGGTGAGCACCGACAGGAACTGGTCCACGTTCGTGTCGAAGTAGCGGTTCCATGTAACGGCTGACACCACCCAGGATCCGGTGATCGTGTCGTCGTCGTAGATCCCCGAGACAACCCAGGTGGCACGCTCGCCGCCGATTACTTCGACATCCAGGCTGTCGCCCACCGATAGCCCGTAAATCTCCGCTTGCTCGGCGTGGGCGAGAATGCCATCCGGTGGCAGATCGTTCACCGATCCGGCGACGGGATCCACGTCGATGTGCGCGTTCAGTTCGGAGGTGTTCACCGACATCAGGCCGTGGACGGTCCCGTCAGTGGTGGTGCGGAACGCCTGGTTCAGGAAACGATATGTCGCCACCGACCGTGTTTCCGGGAGAGCTTCGAGGTCCGCACCGAGTTGAGGGCTGAACCCGCTGAACTGATCGTTGCAACCGCCGATGCAGAGGAACCAGTCGGCGTTGACCTGCTCGTCGAGCACCTTCGCGAAGCTGCTCTTCAGCGAGTCGGCCACGACGCTGACGGTCACGACCAGGGCGAGCCCGATCATGAGCGCGGCCGCCGTGGATGACGTGCGCCGCGGGCTGCGGGCCGCGTTCTGGCGCGCCAGGTGCCCGGGTATGCCGTCGAGGCGCGCCAGCGGAGCGCCGAGCGTGCGTGCCAGCGGACTGGCGAACAGGGGACTGGTCATGTTGACGCCCACGAACACCGTCAGCACGCCCAGGGCGAGGGCGACCAGCAGGTGCGCCGTGGTGAGGTCCGCGAACACGGCGGTCAGGAGCAGTGCCAGCCCCACACACAGCACCGCCAGCCTCCCCGCCCACCAGACCAGGCGCTTACCTCCCCAATTGGCGAGGATCGTGGCCAGGAGCGCCAGCGGGATGAGCGCCGGCCAGCCGCCGGCCAGGCCCAGCGCCAGCAGCGCCACACCCGCCAGCAATGCCGCGGCGCCCACCACGGGGCGCCGGGCGACCACCGCGCTGGAGAGGCGCGCATCCTCCCGCAGGGCTTCGACGGGCGTGATCCGCCGGGCCTTGAGCGCCGGCGACAGCGCCGCCAGCATGGTGACACCCACGCCGACCGCGATGGCGACACCCACCGTGCGCCCCGACAGCAGCAGCGGATCGATGGGCAACTCGCCGCCGAGTGCGCCGAAGATGGCCTTGAGTGCCGCGGACACGCCGATTCCCCCGCCGAGGCCGAGCCCCGTCGCGATCAGGCCGACCACAGCCGCCTCCCCCAGTACCGACCGGCTGATCTGCGCGCCCGTGGCGCCGACGACCCGCAGCAGTCCCAGCTCGCGGATGCGCTGGCCGATCACGATGGAGAAGACGTTATTGACGAGGAATGCGGAGACCACGAGGGTGATGATGGCGAACGCCAGCAGGATGTACTGGAAGATCGTGATGAACTCGCCAAACTCGGCGCTCTGCTCCTCGGCCACCTGCTCGACGGTCAGCACTTCGAGTCCCGGCGGCAACGTCGCCTCGATTGCGGTGGCGACGGCCGCGATGTCGGCTTCCCGGTCGACGTCGATGAGGATCTCGTCCCAGCCGGCGCCGCCGTTGAGCAGTTCCGTGGCGGTGGCCAGGTCGAGGACGGTGAACTGTACGCCCCCTGACTGGTCCTCGTCCGGGTCGGCCCAGTTCACCGTGCCCACCAATTCGAAAGAGCGCGTGCCCTCAGGGAGGCTGATGCGGTACGTCTCGCCGATCACGAGGTCGGCCAATTCGGCGGTTCCGGCGTTGGTGGCGAACTCGGTCGACCCGGCCGGCCGCCGCCCCTCGGCCAGGTAGAACTCCGTCAGGGCCGGTTTGTCGGACCAACTCACACCGGCCTGGGGCGGACCGAACGATTGGAGCGGCTCGCCGTCGGCGCCGATGATGACCACGTTCCAGGCGAAGATCGCTCCGGTGGTGGCGGCGACCCCGTCGATTTCGGCGATCTCGTCCGCGAGAGCGGGGTCGACGGTGGGAGCGTTCAGCCGATCGCCGAACTCGATCTCGCTGCGCGCCCGCAGGTCGATCGACCCGGCGATGTCGTCGGCGATCTCGTCGAAGGCGGCGCGCAGGCTGTCGGTCACGATGAACACGCCCACCACGAACGACACGCTCAGCACGACGCTCAACGCCGTGCCCAGGAAGAGGAGTTTCCTCGCGGCGATGTTCTTGAGGGTGAGTCGCAGCAGCACCATGGTGGCGGTTCAGCCTTTCGGGCGTGCCGTGGCGGCGTCTCGGTGAGCCCGGCCCGGGGCCTCAGGCACCGAGAGTCCTGATCTTGTCGAGCACGCCGTCGACGGTGGGATCTCGCAACTCGTCGACGATCCGGCCGTCGTTGAGGAACACGATCCGGTCGCTGTAGCTGGCGGCCCCGGCGTCATGGGTCACCATCACGATCGTCTGGCCCAGCTGCTCGGAGGCACGCCGCAGGAACCCCAGGATCTCCGCTCCGGTCCGCGAATCCAGGTTGCCCGTGGGCTCGTCGGCGAAGATGATGCGGGGGCGGCTCACGAGGGCCCGCGCCACGGCGACCCGCTGCTGCTGCCCCCCGGACAGTTCGTTCGGCCGGTGCGTCAGGCGGTCGCCGAGACCGACGGCGTCCACCACCTCTGTCAACCAGGCGTCATCGGGGTCGTCGCCGGCCAGGGAGATGGGCAGCGTCATGTTCTCGAGTGCCGTGAGCGTGGAGAGCAGGTTGTACGCCTGGAAGATGAAACCCACGTCCCGGCGTCGCAGCAGGGTCAACTCGCGCTCGCTGAGGGTGCCGAGCTCGACCTCGCCGATGAAGACCTGCCCGCCGGTGAGTGCGTCCAGGCCGGCCATGCAGTGCATGAGCGTTGACTTGCCCGACCCGGACGGCCCCATGATGGTGGTCAGCTGCCCGGTGTCGAAGGTCACGTCGACACCGTCGAGGGCGCGAACCTCGGTCTCGCCGCTGCCGTAGATCTTCACGGCGCCGATGGCACGCGCCGCCGCTGCACCGTTACCTGCCGGCCCGTGCCCGTTGGTCGTCACTCTCGGTCCTCCAGGGTCGCCGGTTCGAAACTTCGGCGAGCCTACTGGGGCGGTCTCTGGCCTCACGCGGCTCTTACGAAGAACTTACTTCCAGTCGAAACTTATCGATTGTCAGGACTAATCAGTCGCTGTCGAGCGGACCTTTTGTGGCTCAGCGCGTCCCCCCGGCCCAGGCGCGCTGCACCCCCGGGGTTGAGCCCGGGGGTGCAGCGGTTGGAGCGATGGAGGTGGGTTGTCAGCCCACAGGCTGCGCGATCACTCGCAGGTACGGCTTCTGCTCGTCCCAGCCACCGGGGAACCGCTCGGCGGCGGCCTCGTTGCTGAGCGCCGGCACGATGATCACGTCGTCGCCGAGCTGCCAGTTCACCGGCGTGGCGACCTTGTGCTTGGCGGTGAGCTGCAGCGAGTCGATGACCCGCAGCACCTCGTCGAAGTTGCGCCCCGTGCTGGCCGGGTAGGTGATCATGAGCTTGACAACGTTGTCCGGGCCGATGACGAAGACCGAGCGGACCGTCATCGTGTCGCTGGCGTTCGGGTGGATCATGCCGTAGAGGTTCGCCACGGTGGTGTCCTGATCGCCGATCATCGGGAAGTTGGGGGCGATGCCCTGGGTGTCGGCGATGTCCTGCGACCAGGCACGGTGTTCCTCGACGGAATCGCACGAAAGCCCGATGACCTTCACGTTGCGCTTGGCGAACTCGCCCTGGAGCTTGGCGGTATAGCCCAACTCGGTGGTGCAGACGGGGGTGAAGTCCTTGGGGTGCGAGAACAGCACGGCCCAACTGCCGCTCTTCCAATCGTGGAAGCTGATCGTTCCTTCGGTGGTGTCTGCCGTAAAGTCGGGAGCTACGTCTCCCAGTTGCACTGTCATGGTGTGCTTCCTCCTCGGGTCGGTGGTCGCGTGACCGGTAATTCCAGACCAATTTTGTCGAGAATCAGGCTAGCAACCGCCGGCCGAAACGCAACCGGCCGGTGGACGAGAGCGTTCGGGCATCGTTGGCGGGCGGTGGCGGTCGTGGCGGTCGGGGTTGTTTCCGTGGCGGCGACCGGTTGTCCCGGCGGCGGCGACGCCGGTGGCAGCGGGACCGGCGACGCGTCGGTGGGCACGACCGCCGTCCCCACGACCACGACGCAGCCCCCGAACCGGCCACCGATCATTGCCGTGGACAGCTTCGTCTGGACCGTGGGTGAACGGCTCGATGCGCGGCTGTCGGTCGGCGACCCGGACGGCACGGTGACGAGGATCGCTTGGCACCGGCCCCCGCCGGGCTTCGGCCACCCGGGAGGCGCCGACACGTCGTTCTCATGGACGCCCCCTGTCGCCGGCACGTGGAGGGGAGAGGTGACGGCAACCGACGATGGCGGCGCCACCGCTACCGCTGAGGTCGCATTCGTATCCCGGCACCCCCGCCGGCAGTACACCCTGGTGGCGCTGGGCGATTCGGTGGCGGCGGGGTTTGGTCTCGACCTGACCGACGCCCTACTCGGCGACCCCTGCTGGCGGGCGCCCGGCAAGGCGTATCCGTCGCTCGTCATGGATCGGCTCGTGGAGGCGGGCACGGTGCGCGCCGGCGAGGCCCGGGTCGTGCTGGCCGCCTGCTCGGGGACTTCGACGACCGACGTGTGGGCGGCCCCGACGTGGTCGCCCCCGGGCGCGCCCGAGGATCTTCGCGGCGCTGCGTGGAGCCAGCTGGAATGGGCGGTGCGCACCAATCCGGGGTTCGTCACGCTCACGGTCGGCGCGAACGACGTGGGTGTCGTCGACTTGTCGATCGCCCCCGGCGGCGAGTTGGATCCCGACGAGTTGGACAGCCGGCTGGAGGCGGTCGCCGGCGGAGTCGGATACCTGCTCGACGAGTTGACGGAGCGCACCGATGCGCGCATCGTGCTCACGACCTACTACAACCCCACGGCCCGGAACCCCACCGGGCTGGGGCGCTGCCGGGCGGACTGCTTCGCGGACCTGGCGGGGTCGCTACACGGGTCCTTGAACCGGACGCTCGCCGAGGTGGCGGCTAGGTATGGCTCGCGGGTGCAACTGGTGGACGTCGCCTCACTGTTCGAGGGCCACGAGGCGGGCGATGCTCTTGGGCCCGACTGGCTGCGCGATCCGATCGAGACGTTCCTGGGCGTGCAGGTGGGGGCGTACTGCTCCGAGGACGATCCCTCCGGATCTTGGGTCAGTGCCTTCGACTGCATCCATCCGACCGGCGACGGCATGGCCGCGATCGCCGACGCCGTGGCGGCCGCGTTCTCGACGCCGCGAGGCGCCTGAGACGGGGTCCGCTTCAGGCGTCGTCCGCTGTCGCTAGGTGCTGCCGCCAGATTTCCCTGTAGTCGCGGTACACGAGGTGATGGTGCCGCGCCCGGGCGTAGTCGGCCTGTTCGAGCGCGGCGAGCGTCGATCGGGCGGCGGCCAGTAGGGCGCTGAGTTCGGCGCGCCGGAGCGGGTTGGGGTGCGCGGCAACAGCAGCGTCGATGTGACCGGTGGCTGCGGCATTCGCCAGTTCCAACGCCGCCCGGGCATCGGTGAAGGAATCGGCGCTGGCTTGGTCCAGCAGGTGCTCGTGCGTCGCTAGCCAGGCCTCGAGTTCGGGCGCGTGCAGTTGGTGCCATGCCCGCTCGGCGGTGGGATCAGTGGGTGCCGGGGTGAGTGCCGCGCCGACGATCCGGTGGGAGTGCTCCACCACGGCTGTGCGTCGCCGGCGCCGCCTCCGCGAAAAGAAGGCAAGAATCGCGCACGCGGCGATGACCAACGCCGGCAGGAGGTAACGAACGTAAAAGCTGCTCACTTCGGCAGGTCAGAGTACTGAACAGCCGGCAGGTCGGTGATCCGCGCGGTGCCGACGCTGTCTACGCAGGTGCGGGGACCTTGACCTGCAGCGGGGGTGCAATCACGGTGTGTGCCGAATGCCCGCACGCCCAGCAGCTGTCACCGAGTCTGCCACGCCACGTGACCTCGCAGATTCCGCAGGCCACCACGGTGAGAGTTCGCTCGCCACCCATGGCGTTGGCCGCAGCCCCGGCACTGTCTGCTGTGTCCACCGGCGTCGGATTGTACGCAGGTCCCCGCTCGGCGTGGTGGATGCCTGGCCAGCGCCCCGCGGGAGCGACCGGCACACG
This sequence comes from Acidimicrobiales bacterium, assembly GCA_963668565.2. GTDB lineage: Bacteria > Actinomycetota > Acidimicrobiia > Acidimicrobiales > CATQHL01 > VXNF01. The sequence continues at coordinate 586,686 of CAXXMX010000010.1, read as the reverse complement.
ACTCATTCGGGCGGCGGGATGAACAACTCGTCACCGGCGCGGATCACGTCGGGGTTCGCGATGTTGTTGAGTTCGATGAGTGCTTCGACACCGACGCCGAACTGCCTTGCGATGCTGTAAAGGGTGTCGCCCTGCTCGATCGTGTAGAGGAGTTGGCCGCCAATCGTCCGGTCGGGCTGGGTCGACGATGGCGGCGGCTGCGGCGGTTCCGGCGGCGGCTGCGGCGGTTGCTGGACGAGGGCGGTCGACGATGTCACCGGCGGCGGGGGTGCGAGCGTTACCACCGTGTTGCTGCCGGAACCACCGCTGTCGGTGGTGGGGCCCCCGGCGTCGTCGTCCCCTCCGAAGCAGGCGACGAGGAGCAGTGTCAGCCCGACGGAAAGTCCGAGCAGAATGATGCGTCCCCGATGAGCGGTCCGGGTCACGCGTGGAACGCTACACGACTTTGGGTCTCGACGACCAGACTGCCCGGCTGTGCCTGCACTGTTGCAGTGTGTGAGGAGTGCAGGCCCCGGACCTCACGCGATCGGGTCGAGCCGGCGGTCTCAGCCCGGCGGCGGAATGGTCAACGTGTCGTCGACGAAGATGACGTCGGGGTTCGCGATGTCGTTGATTTCGATCAACGTGTCCACGCTGACGCCGAACTGCCTTGCGATGCTGAACAGCGTGTCGCCCTGCTGCACCGTGTAGATGAGGGGCTCGGTCGGATCCAGTGGCGGAGGCGGTGGCAGGGGCTCGGCCACTACCGGCTCATCAGGCGGCTGGGGCGGCTCGAATACCACCGGCTCATCAGGCGGCTGGGGCAGCTCGAATACCACCGGCTCATCAGGCGGCTGGGGCGGTTGCGGTGGATCAACCGGCGGAGGCGGGGACGCTGATGCCTGGGTCGTGGTCGTCGAATCGTCGGTCTCGTCGTCTCCGCCGAAGCACGAAGTGAGGACCAGTGCAAGCCCGATCGTCAGTCCGATCAGGGCCAGATATCTGCGATGACGGGTGCGCCTCATGGCTTGAAGCCTACACTCGCCGTCCAGACATCTAGGGGATACCGTGCCCTGACGTGCAAATCCCCCGGTCGAGCGGGGCGTAGGAGTACGTTTGTTGCATGGACGGGGTTCCTTCCGGAGATCCGGCCGGCGTCGGCGCGGCAGCCCGCGTCCGTGAATTTCCCCGCAACGGGGTGAGCGAGGCGGTTGCGTGCGCGCACATGCTTTGTCGCGAGCCTGTGACGGCGCGCCTGCTGTTCGATCCACGCGTGACGACCGCCTGGCTCACCGATGCCGACGGGGCGGTCCCCCGCGGGCTGCCCATGTGCACGGCGCACGCCGACCGGTTCCGGCCGCCGGTCGGCTGGGTTCTGTCCGACCAGCGCACCCCCATCGAGCGGGAGGCACCCGCCGGTGCCGCCGGATCGAGCGGACCGGAGGCGACGTCGTCCGGCCCGGACGTTCCCGCGAACTCTCGAAGTGGCGACGCCCCGGCGGTGGCCGAACCGATCCCAACTCCTCTTCTGAGCCGGGCGTTTCGGGCAACTGCGCAAGCCTTGACCTGACGCCGCCGCTGCGACACGGCACACTGCGGGTTCGGTGAACTCCTCCTCATGGGCGGTTCGCGCCCGCGTCGCGCTCCTGGCGTTCTTGGCGGTACTGGGATTCGTGCTGCCGGTCCTGTTGATCGGCACGCCCGAGCGGTCCGGCGAGGTTGTCGCCGGGGCGACCCACGACCCCTTGCCACCTGCCCCCGGACCGCCGACTGTGGGGCAGGAGGTCGCGCGGGATGAGTCGCTGCCGACCACCTCCACGGTCGAGGAGACCGTCCCTGAGGTGACAACCGCACCTACCGCCGCCCCTGAGCCACCGCACGTCTGGGTGGATCCCGCTTCGTTCGGGCTGCCGCCCGCCGGCACGACGCAGGGGGTCCTGACCTTTCGCGGCTCGCCGACCCGCAGTTGGTACGGGACGGGGCCGGTGCCGGCCAACCCGCGCCTGCTCTGGCGGTTCCCGCGGAACACCGACATGTGTGCCGAATCCAGCTATCACGGTGAGTTGATCAGGTGGTGCGGCACCGGATGGTCCGGCCAGACCACTGTGTTCGAGCGGAACGGGCGAACCTGGCTGGTCTTCGGGGCGTTCGACAACAGCGTGCACTTCGTCGACGCCGCCACCGGCGAACGGCTGCTCCCCGACTTCCCGACCGGCGACCTCATCAAGACGTCGGTCACGATCGATCCCGACGAGTACCCCTTGGCGTACTTCGGGTCCCGGGACAACTACTTCCGCATCGTGGCCTTCGACAGGGCCGAGCCGACGGAGTTGTGGCGCCTGGGCGCGTACGACTTCGAGCCGACGCTGTGGAACGACGACTGGGACTCATCCCCCCTCGTGCTGGAGGACTACCTCTTTCTGGGTGGAGAGAACAGCAGGTTCTTCGTGATCCGGCTCAACCGCGGCTACGACCCCGAGGGATTCGTGACAGTGGCTCCGGAGGTCCTTTTCCACTGGCCCGGCTGGGACGACCAGTTGTTGTCGGATCTCGAGGTGCCGGATCAGGGCCACTACAACGTCGCCATCGAGTCCTCGCCGGCCATCTGGGGTGACGTCCTCTACTTCGCCAACTCGGGCGGTCTCGTCACCGGGTGGGACATTTCGGGGCTTCGCGACGGGGTGATGCCGCAGCAGGTGTTCCGTTTCTGGGCGGGCGACGATATCGACGCCACGCCTGTGGTGGACGAGGAGGGCTACCTCTACGTGGGCGTGGAGTACGAGGAGCGGGATACCGCGCGCGCCCGGGAGGTGGGCCAGCTCGTGAAGCTTGACCCGTCCCGTCCCGACGATCCGATCGTCTGGTCGGTGCACGACCCTTCCGTGAGTCCCCCGCGCGGCGTCTGGAGCACACCCGTGGTGTGGCGCGACATGGTGTACGCCACGACGCACACCGGACGGTTCTGGGGTATCGATCGGGAGACAGGGGAGCTTCGCTGGGAGAAGCTGTTCAACGACCTGCTCTGGAGCAGTCCGATCATTGTCGGCGAGACGCTGATCCTGGCCGACGGGGCGGGGAGGGTCACCGCCTACGACGTGAGCGACACGTCGGTCGAGCCGCCGGTCATCTGGCAACTACAGGTCGGCAACGAATGGCGCTTCGAGTCCTCCCCGGTGATGTGGGAGGGCGTGATCTACGTGGGAGGGCGCAGCGGCGCCATGTATGCCATCGGCGATGCCGTCGCCCGGTAGCGTGAGCGTCGCATGGGCAACCCGGAACTCGATGATGCACCCGGCTCGCCGTCGGGCATCGGGACCGCTGTGACCGATCCGGAGGTTCTGGCGCGGGCGGCGCGCCGCTTCGGCGACCAGGGGATCGTCCTTCCCACGTTCGCGGAACTAGCGGATCCTCGACGGATGTCGGCGAGTGGTCTGGCGGGGCTCGCTCAACTCGGACGCAACGACGCCGACGCCCGCAATCTCTGGCGGGTGCACTGGTACAACGACACGGCCTCTGGCGGGCTGCGCGACGTCCCCGAACACATCGTGTTGCCGCCCGAGTTCACGGGCGTGGCGCCTCGGATCCTGGTCGCCTTCGGGGACACCTTCCCCATGATCGGCGCCCACAAGGTGCTGGCTGCCTACGCCTGCCTCGTGCCGCGACTGGTCACGGGAGCGTTCGACCCGACCGCGCAGCGAGCCGTGTGGCCGTCGACGGGAAACTACGCCCGCGGGGGCGTGGCCATCAGCCGGATCATGGGCTGCCGGGGCGTGGCCGTCCTGCCCGAGAACATGAGCCGCGAGCGTTTCGAGTGGCTCCGCCGCTGGGTGAGCGACCCCGCCGACATCGTTGCCACGCCCGGCTCGGAGAGCAACGTCAAGGAGATCTACGACGCCTGCGCCGAGATAGCGGCGGATCCGCGCAACGTCATCTTCAATCAGTTCTCCGAGTTCGCCAACCATGTCGGCCACTACACCGTGACCGGTCGCGCCCTCGAGCACGTCTTCGAGCACCATGCCGAGCACGAGCCGGCTCTGCGGCTCGCAGCGTTCGTGGCGGCCTCCGGCTCGTCGGGGACGCTCGGTGCCGGCGACTACCTCAAGGAGCGGCACGGCACGCGCACCGTGGCGGTCGAGGCTCTGGAATGCCCGACGATGCTCTACAACGGTTTCGGGGAGCACAACATCCAGGGGATCGGCGACAAGCACATCCCGCTGGTCCACAACGTCATGAACACCGATGCCGCGGTGGCGGTATCCGACACGGCCACCGACGGGCTGTTCATGGCCTTCGGTCACGAGGCCGGGCGGCGGTTCCTCGCTGACAGCGGTGTTCCGGGCGACGTGCTGGCGTCGTTGCACCACTTCGGGCTGTCGAGCATCTGCAACGTGCTTGCCGCCATCAAGTACGCCCGGACCGCGGGGCTGGGAAGCGACGACGTGGTCATCACCGTGGCCACCGACGGTGCCGCCCTCTACGAGAGCGAGCGGCCGCGTTTGACCGGCGCGCGGTTCGGCGGTTCCTTCGATGCCGACGACGCGTTGGCCCAGATCGACCGGCACCTGGCCGGCGCTGACACCTCCCACGTGCTGCTGCTCGACGACGTCGGGCGTAGCCGGGTCTTCAATCTGGGCTACTTCACGTGGGTGGAGCAGCAAGGCGTGTCACTGGAGGACTTCGAGGCGCGCCGGGAGGCCTCCTTCTGGGACGCCTTGCACGCCACGGCGCCGGAATGGGACGCCATGATCGACGAGTTCAACGCCCGCAGCGGCGCAGCGGCCGGCGGCTGAGCGTCTCGGCACCGACCTCCCGGGGCTCGAGCGGCCCGGCGAGGCGGTCGAGGCGGTCGAGGCCGCAGTTCGGTTCGATTCCCGCTCCCGAGAGATTCCTCGGCAGCGGGTTGGGGCGAGGTTCAGCCGCCGTGGCCCTCGTCGGGCGTGGCGCCCCACTCGATGATCTGCACCAGGTTGCCGTCGGGGTCCGCCACCGTGCCGATCAGCCCGAAAGGCGTCTGCTCCACGGGGCGTTCCCAGGTCACGCCCTGGGACTGCAGGTGCGCCTCGAGGTCGCGGCAGCCGGTGACGTCGAGGTTCAGGATGATGCGGTGAGGGTTCTCCGCCGCCCCGGAGACCTCGGAATGCTCCTCGATGAACACCTGGCACCCTCCGAAGGCGAACGAGCCCATCTCGGTCTCCTCCGGCGAGAAGCACGCCCTGTACCAGTCCTTCATGACGTCGGCCTGCGACGATCCGATCAGCAGGCTTCCCAAGTTGGCTGTGCTCACGGGGTCTCCCTTCGAGTGACGTGGTGCCGGCGGTCCGGCGCCACCGACGGGTCGCGATGCTACCGTCCGCGCATGTGCGCCACCGAGCCCGCGCCGGGCGCCGCCGGAGTCTCGGGCTGAGGGCATGAAGCGGCCCGGTCGCGAAGCCGGCTGGCTGGGGTCCCCGCCCGGCGCCTCCTTCGTCCCCGACGGCACCAGCGCCAACCCGTTCGTGCGCTACCGGAGTCTCCAGTGGGCGCACGGGCGATTCCTGGAGGCGGGACGCACGGAGCAGGACTTCATGGCCACTGTGGAAGCTCTCGACCGCCGCGTGGCCGAGATCGACGGGCGGGGATTTCGGGTGACCCCGACGGTGCGGGCACGGACTCTCGGTGAGCAACTCGGGGTCGAACTCTGGGTCAAGGACGAGACCGGCAACGTCACGCGCACCCACAAGGCGCGCCATCTCATGGGCCTGGCGTTACACCTCGAGGCCGAGGGGGCGGCTTCCGGGAGGCGGCTGGCCATCGCCTCCTGCGGGAACGCCGCCTTGGCCGCGGCGACCGTGGCGCGGGCCGCAAACCGCCCGCTGGACGTCTTCATCCCCCCGTGGGCCGACGAGGACATCATCGAGGCGCTGCGTGTGCTGGAGGCGCGGATCCAGGTCTGCCCGCGCGTCCCCGGCGAGGCCGGTGACCCTTGCTTCGGTCGGTTCCGGGACGCCACGGCGGCGGGCGCCCTGCCGTTCTGCGCGGTCGCCGCGGAGAACATCTGGACCATCGACGGCGGCCGCACGCTGGCATTCGAGATGATCGAGTCACTGGCCGGAGTCACCGATCTGGACGCGCTGTTCCTACAGGTGGGCGGCGGTGCGTTGGCGTCCAGCGTGGTGCAGGGCTTTGCCGAGGCAGCCGATGCGGGCGTCATCGGGCGCTTGCCCGCGATCTATGCAGTGCAGACCGAGGGGTGCGCCCCGCTACGACAGGCATGGGACCGGTTGGTGGCGCTGGGGGTCGATGTCGGAATGGACGCTGCCCTGGCACGGGCCTCGGCGCAGCCGGGGGACTTCATGCAGCCCTGGGCGGCACCGGAGGGGAACACCCCGCAGAGCATCGCCACCGGAATTCTCGACGACGTGACCTACGACTGGTTGCCGATTGCATGGGGTGTGGCGGAGACGGGCGGCGACGTGGTGGTCGCTCCCGAGGCCGCCGTGGCGGAGGCCCATCGGTTGGCGCGGCGCTGGACCGACATTGCCGTCGATCCCACCGGCACGGCGGGTCTGGCCGGTCTGCTGGCGGCGCGGCACGCGGGTCTCGTGGCCGATGGGGCACGGGTGGGTGTCCTGTTCACCGGAGCGGACCGCGCTGCGGTCGACTGATCGAGAGAATCGAAGAAACCGCGTATGAATGGCCAAGGATCATTCGATGTTTCGCGCGCCTGCATCGATCCCGTGGTCTGGTTGACTTGGGGCTAGGAATCAACAGCACGCCGTAGCGCTCCGATCATTCCACGACCGGGCGGGCGGCCATCACAGTAGGGAGGTGAGGGCATGGACCGATCCTCGGGACCGCTGACCTCTTCGATCCGACGCCTCTGGCAGTGGGCGCGGCGCCACTGGATCATCAGCACGATCGGTGTTGCAGCAGCAATCGGCCTGGGTATCTGGCTGATCTTCTTCTTCTTCGCCGTACAGACTCTGTTCATCGACGAGGCGGTGGACGAGGCGCTCCCGACGTTCGGCGCGCCGGCGGCACCTGCGGAAGCCCCGGCCCCGGCACCCGCCGCCGAGCCCGCCTCCCCGGCGCCGGCTCCCGAGCCGGCCGCGACGCCCGCTCCTGCAGCCGCCACCGAGACGGCGCCTGCAGCGCCTGCCCCGGTTCCCGCGGAAGGCTCGGCGCCCGCCCCCGCTCCTGCCACCGAAGCAGCGGCCCCGGCGCCGGCTGCCACCGAAACACCGGCCCCGGCGCCGGCTCCGGCCGAGGGGCAACTCGTCGCCGGACCGGGGGCGTCGGGAATGCCGGGCGACGAGATCACGCAGGAGATGGCCGACGAGATGAACGAGGCCGTGGCGTCGGGGGCGATGCCCCGCGAGGTCATCATGAGCGAGGAGCGGCCGATGCCCGAGGAGCCGCAGATCGTCACGCTCGTGTCCGGCGAGTTCATCAGCCGCAGCCACGAGACCTCCGGCCGGGCGCTCGTCCTGAACGACGGCTCCGAGCAGCGCTTCCTGCGGTTCGAGGACTTCCGCACCGACAATGGTCCGGATGTCAACGTCTGGCTCTCCTCGGCCCCGCCCGATGCCCCGGCGAGAGACTTCCTCGATGACTGGGTCGATCTCGGCGACATCAAGGGCAACGTCGGCGCCCAGAACTACGAGATCCCGCCCAGCGTCGACCTTGATCGCTACTCGACCGTGGTGATCTGGTGCGTCCGCTTCAGCGTCGCCTTCGGGACGGCCGGCCTGGCCTGACCCACCCGCCCGCCGGTGCTCAGCTCGGCGGGCACTTGCGGCCAGGTGTGCGGTACCTCGATGCCGGCGCGGCCCAGCAGATCCCGCTGCGCCACCGCCGCGGCTGAACGGAGGTCGCCGGTGTCCACGGTCGTGCAGCGCCCGTCGCGCACCACGGCCCGTCCCCCGATGAACACGTCCCGCACGCAGCGGCCATCGCTGCCCCACACCAGCTGCAGTGCCACGTCGCCGCGGGGCGTCCAAGCCGACGACAGGCAGTCGTGGACCACGACGTCTGCCAGCTTGCCGGGCTCCAGCGAGCCGATCTCGGTGTCCTTGCCGATCGCCTCGGCGCCCCGGATGGTCGCCAGCTCGAGGGCGTCGTGCGCTCCGAAACCCTCCGGATCAACCGCCATGTCGCGTGCCAGACCCGCCGCCAGGGCGGCCACCCGCAACACGTCGGGCAGGTCGCCGGCGTTGCCCGCGTCGCAGCCGAGCGCCAAGCGGCCGCCGCGCCGTGCCAGTTCGAGATGCCGTCCCGCCTGGGTCACGCCCTGACCCAGCCGTAGGTACGCCCAGGGGCAGTAGGCGATGGCGGTCTCGGTCGCCAAAACCAGCTCCACCTCTGCGTCATCCAGCCAGACGCCGTGCGCGAGCAGCAGGTGGCGTCCGAGGATTCCCAGGCGATCGAAGTGCACAACAGGCCGGGCTCCACGGTGTTGCAGGTAGCTCTCGGGGTCCGACGACGTCGGCGAGATGTGCATTGTCATGCCGCAGCCTGCGCTGCGGGCCAACTCCGCTGCCCCGGCGAGCAGTTCGTCGGAAGCCAGGTCATGGCCGACGAGCGTGACCCACCCCTCCACGAGGCCTCCGGTCGGGTGCGCCTCGAGGACCTCGCGCTGCCGGTCGAGAACCTCCTCGGCGGGCGCCGCGAACGGGACGCCGTCGATGTCCCATCCCCAGGTTCCGACGGTGCCGCGCACCCCGACGGCCGTCATTCCGGCCGCCACCCGGTCGGGATGCGCCACGGTGCCAGCCTCCACAAGCATGGTTACCCCGCATAGCGCGCTCTGTGCGGCGGTCAGGGTGGCCGACAGCTCGTCGTCGTCGCCGGTGTGGTGGCCGTGCAACGGCACGGACCACGAGAAGATCGACTCGCCGGGCGCCAGCAGGTCGGGGATGCAACTGCGCACCAGGGGATCGCCGGTGAGATGCTGGTGTGCGTTGATGAGTCCCGGTGTCACGATGCAACCCGAGGCGTCCAGCTCGGTGGCTCCGGGATAGGCCGAACGCAGCGCGGAAGTCGGGCCCACTGCCTCGATGAGGTCGTCGGCGATTGCCACGGCGCCGCCCACGAGCACCTCCCGTCGGGCGTTCATCGTCACCACGTCACCGCCGGTGATCAACTGGACGGCCGACGCTCGAGCGTCAGGAGTGTGCCCTTCCAACGACGCGTCCCTCCTACCGGTTCGCGCCAGGTGCTTGGTCCTGCCTGCACCTGCCATTGCCCGGCAGGGTAGTTGAGGTGGGCGAGAGCCTCTCGACCGCCGGAATCCGATCCGCCGAGTGCCCTCGGTACCCTCTGCGCATGGATCTGGGGCTCAGCGGGCGGCGGGCGGCGGTGGCGGCATCCACCGCCGGCTTGGGCCTGGCGGTGGCCGAGGCGCTGGCGGGGGAAGGCTGCTCGGTGGTGATCTCTGGGCGCGACCCCGAGCGTCTGGGCCGAGCGGCGGAGCGGGTTCCCGGGGCCATCCCGGTCGTCTCCGACGTCTCCGACGCCGCCGGCGCGACGGCGTTCGTGCATGACGCACGCGCCGCCCTCGGCGGGGAGATCGACATCCTGGTGGTGAACGCCGGCGGACCGCCTGACGGAGGTTACGAGTCGTTCGAACCGGCGGACTACCTGGCGGCTCTGCACCTCAGCCTGATGCCGGTGGTGGCCATGTGCTACGCCGTCACGCCCGAGATGCGCCGGCGGCGCTGGGGTCGGATCCTGGCCATCACCTCAATCACGGTCCGCCAGCCCGTACCCAGCCTCATCCTCTCCAACACCGCACGCGCCGGGGCCACCGGCTTCCTCAAGACCCTGGCAGGCGAGGTGGCAGCCGACGGTGTAACCGTCAACTCCATCCAGCCGGGTTTGCACGACACCGCTCGGCTGCGCTCGGTCTGGGGCGAGGAACTCCCGGCGGTGACCCAGAAGGTGCCCGCCCGCCGGCTCGGCGATCCCTCCGACTTCGGGCGGCTGGCCGCCCTGCTGTGCTCGGAGTGGGCCGGCTATCTCACCGGAGCGGCCATTCCCGTCGACGGCGGCATGGCCCAGGGCCTGCAATAGCGCCCCCGACTCCGGCCCGCCACCCACTGCGATCGAACGGGCGGCATACTGCCCCCGACGTCCGCGGAGCATGCAAAGGAGCAGGCAATGCCGTGGCCCACCATTCACGACGACCTGCTGTTCGGCCACATCGAGGCCGAGGTCGAGCGCCAGAACACCACCCTGCAACTCATCGCCTCGGAGAACTTCGCCTCGCCGGCGGTGCTGGCCGCCACCGGCTCGGCGCTCACCAACAAGTACGCCGAGGGCTACCCGGGTCGTCGCTACTACGGCGGTAACCAGGTGATCGACGAGGTGGAGGAACTGGCCCGCACCCGGGTCCGCGAGCTGTTCGGCGCCGAGCACGCCAACGTCCAGCCGCACTCGGGCGCCAACGCCAACATGGCTGCCTACCAGGCATTGCTGAAGCCCGGCGACACGGTGCTCGGCATGTCCCTCGATCAGGGCGGCCACCTGACGCACGGCTCACCGGTCAACGCCAGCGGCATCCTCTACAACTTCGTCGCCTATGGCGTCGACCCCGGCAGCGAGCGCATCGACTTCGATCAGATGCGACAGGTGGCCACCGAGCACAGGCCCCAACTCATCGTGGCGGGTGCGACGGCGTACTCGCGGTTGATCCCCTCCGAGCCGCTGCGTGAGATTGCCGACGAGGTGGGCGCACTGCTGCTGTTCGACGCAGCGCACGTCGCCGGGCTCATCGCCGGAGGGGTGCACCCCGATCCGGTACCCCACGCCGACGTGGTCACGTTCACGACCCACAAGACGCTGCGCGGCCCTCGCGGCGGCTGCATCGTCTGCAAGCAACCCTTTGCCCGCGCCATCGACCGCGCCGTCTTCCCAGGCAGCCAGGGAGGCCCCCTCGAGCACGTGATCGCCGCCAAGGCGGTGGCCTTCGCCGAGGCTGCGCACCCCACCTTCGCCGACTACGCCGCCGCCATCGTCACCAACGCCCGGGCCTTGGCGCAGGGGCTGGCCGAAGAGGGGTTCCGCCTCGTCTCCGGCGGGACAGACAACCACCTGATGCTGGTGGATCTGCGCACGTTCGACGCCGACCTCACCGGCGCCGAGGCGCAGAACACCCTGGACAGGGCGGGCATCACGCTCAACAAGAACACCATCCCCGGCGACGAGCGCTCCCCGTTCGTGACCAGCGGGCTCCGTCTCGGCACGGCGGCGGTCACGACACAGGGCATGGGACCCGCCGAGATGGCGCAGATTGCGGCGACCATCGGACGGGTGCTGCGCCACCGCAACGACGAGGCCACGCTGGCCGCCGTACGTGACGAGGTACGCACCCTCTGCGGTCGATTCACGCCGTACGCGTGAGCGCACCCGTCCACCGGGGCGATCGGAACGCCGGAGACCTGCGCCGAGACCCCGAGACCGCGCTGTTGGGGGTTGTGAGCCGTACCCGCGGCCGGTAGCTTGCGCGTGGTTTCACAAGCGGTCGCGCGGCCGGCGCGCGGCAGGTGGTGAAGAGGCGAGTATGGACCAGCGTGATCTCCGAAAGCACGGCGCGCGCGTGACGCCGCACGGTGCCGGTGACGCACTGTCCACCGCCTTCGAGATGACCGCAACGCCGGCTCTGTTCGCCTTCTTCGGTCTCCTGCTCGACCGGGCAGTGGGCACGACGCCGCTGTTCACGCTGCTCTTCTGCGTGATCGTGCTGGCCTACACCACCTGGAAGGTCTTCAGGCGCTACGAGCAGCGCATGCGGGCTCTCGAGAGCCGACTCCCCGGGCGGCGAGGCGCAGATGCCTGAGGTCACCCCCACGCCTGCCGCCGATGAGGCGCCGGAGCGCCGGGTCGCTGTCGACATTGCGCGCCGGGGTCTGCTGGCAGGCCCGCCGCTCGTGCTGTTCTGCGCTCTGGGCTGGGGTCTCGACGGGCTGTGGTCGGCTCTGCTGGCGCTCGGCCTGGTCCTCATGAACTTCCTGGCCGGAGCCGCCATCATCGGGCTTTGCGCCCGTCTCTCGCCGGGTGTGCTGATGGGAGGCGTGCTCGGCGGCTACCTCCTCCGGCTTGGCATCATCACCGCGGTGGTCGTTCCGATCCGCCACGAAGGCTGGTTCGATGCCGTTCCGTTCGCTCTGGTGCTGCTCATTCTGCACATCGGGCTGCTGATCTGGGAACTCCGCCATGTGGCGGCGTCGCTGGCGCACCCCGGGCTGTACCCCGGCTCCGGCCTCTTCCGCACCGGCGGCAGCCGGCGCCCCCGGCGGAACCGCGGCGGCGATCCGGACGCAGACGGCGCCCGTGCGATTGACGTGAGCGTGACGGTATGAGCGTCTTCGCCTTGGACTTCCCTGCGGTCACGCACCTCTTCGAGTGGCCCGATTTCGCATTCACCGGCACCCCCCTGGCGCTCAACAAGACATCGCTGATCTACCTGGTCGCTATGGCTCTCACCGTGGCGACGTTCGGTCTCGCCGCCCGCAGGCAGGCGCTGGTGCCCAGCGGTATCCAGCACGTCGCCGAGGGGGGCATCAACTTCGTCGAGCAGAACGTCGTCATGCAGACCATCGGCCCCGACGGCCGGCGGTTCCTGCCGTTCCTCACGTCGCTGTTCTTCTTCATCTTCTTCATCAACATCTTCGAGGTGATCCCGTTCATCCAGTTCCCGGGCAACGCTCGGATGGCGGTCCCGCTTCTGCTGGCCCTCGTGGTGTGGGTCGTCTACAACTACATCGGGATCCGGAGCCAGGGATTCGGCGCCTACCTCAAGAACTCCCTGTTCCCGCCGGGCGTACCCAAGCCGCTGTACATCATCGTGGCGCCCATCGAGTTGTTCTCGACCTTCCTGATCCGGCCGCTGAGCCTGGCGATCCGGCTCTGGGCGAACATGATGGCCGGGCACCTGCTGCTGGTCACCTTCGCCGTGTTGTCCGCTTCGCTGTGGGGCTTCGGCTACGTACCGGCACTGCTGCCGTTCTTCATGCTGGTGCTGCTGACCGCCTTCGAGATCTTCGTGAGCGGCTTGCAGGCGTTCATCTTCACGATCCTCACCGCCGTGTACATCGGGGGCGCCCTACACCCCGAGCACTAGGCCGCCCGAGCACCCCGCCGGCCGGCCGCACCCACCCGATCGAAAGAACCGCATCCCACAAGAGGAGAAGAAACGTGGTCAACCTCCTTGCCACAATCAGCATCCTTGCCCAGACAGAAGCAGGCGAAATGCTCGAGGGCCTCAAGGCCATCGGCGCCGGCCTCGGTTATGGCTTGGCGGCCATCGGTCCGGGCATCGGCATCGGCCTGGTGGTCGGCAACGCCGTCACGGCGATGGCCCGCCAGCCCGAGTCGGCCGGCATGGTGCGGACCACCATGTTCCTGGGCATCGCTTTCACCGAGGCGCTGGCCCTCATCGGTTTCGTCGTCTTCATCCTGCTGCTGCCGTAGCCGGCGAGGGACAGGCCATGAGTGCACGTATCCAACACGGCGGGCGGGCGAGCCGTCCGTCGCGGCTGCGGCGACGAGTCGTCGTCGGCGCGGCGATCCTCCTCGGCGTCGCGTGGTTCGGCGCCTCACCGGTCGCGGCTACCGGCGAGACGCCCGGCGCCTGCGTCGTGGAGAAGATCGAGGCCCTGACCTTCGGTGGCCACCACGGTGGCGAGGCGCTGGCTCTGCTCGAGGAGACGGCCGCGACAGGCGTGGACGTCGGCGCGACCGAGAAGCTCGAGTCCTTCGAGAAGAAGCTCGAGGGATGCCTCGAGGCTCCCAACCCGATCATCCCCGAATTGACCGAGATCATCTGGGGTGGCATCGCCTTTCTCGTCCTGCTCGTGCTGATGCAGTGGAAGCTGTTCCCAGCCGTCAAGCGGGGCATGGATCGGCGCGCCGCCAAGATCCGCGATGACCTCGATGCGGCCGAGACGGCCCGCACCGAGGCGCTGGGGGTCAAGGCCGGCTACGAGGCCGAACTCGCGGACGCCCGGGCCGAGGCGGGCCGCATCGTCGACGCGGCGCGAGGCGACGCCGAGGGGGTGCGAGCCGAGTTGATTGCCCGAGCCGAAGCCGAATCAGCCGAGTTGCGGCAGCGCTCCGACCTCGACGTGGAGGCGGCGAAGCGCCAGGCGCTTGCCGACCTGCAGGGCGACGTATCAGCGATCGTCATCGGTGCCGCCGAGACGGTGATTGGCAGAAATCTGGACCACGACACGCAGGTGCAGCTCATCGAGAGCTACATCGACGAAGTCGGGTCGCGGAACTAGCCCGGCAATCGCAGGCAACGAGAGAGGCCGCCGAGGATGTCCGCCGACAGGGTCAGCAGCTACGCAGAGGCGTTGGTTGCCGTCGCGCAGGCCGAGGGTGACCTCGCAACGACGGAGAACGAACTGTTCGCCGTGGCACAGGCGCTGGGGGGTTCCGACGAATTGCGCGAGGTGCTGGCCGACCGCGCCATTCCGGCCGCCCGGCGCCAGCAGATTGTCGAGGACCTCCTGGAGGGGCAGGTCACCGAAGCCACCGTGGCACTCGTGTCCATGGTGGTCGGTGCGGGTCGCGGCAGCGACCTCGTGCGGATCCTCGAAGCCGCTGTCGAGCGCAGCGCGGGCCTGAGGAACAGGGCCGTGGCGGAGGTCCGGTCGGCCGTCGCGCTGAGCGACGATCAGCAGCAGCGTCTGGCCCAGGCATTGCAACGAGCCACCGGCAAGAACGTCACCGTGAAAGTGATCGTCGACCCTGCCGTGATGGGCGGTCTCGTGACGCGCATCGGTGACGAGGTCATTGACGGCAGCGTCCGTAGCCGCATCAACCAACTGCGTGAAGCGTTCTAGGAGACACATGGCCACCTTCACCATCGACACCGGCGACATCACCGCTGCGATCCGTCGAAACCTCGAAGGCTTCTCCCCCGAGATCAGCCAGACCCAGGTCGGGCGTATCGTCGAGGTCGGCGACGGCATCGCCCGCATCAGCGGACTGCCCGGCGCCGCGATCAACGAGATGCTGGAATTCGAGGGCGGGACCATCGGGCTGGCACTCAACCTCGACGAGCACACGATCGGTGCGGTCGTGCTCGGCGAGGTCGACGAGATCGCGGAGGGGCAGGCCGTCCGGGCCACCGGCGACATCCTCTTGATGCCCGTCGGCGATGCGCTGCTGGGCCGGGTCGTGAACGCCCTCGGCGAACCGATCGACGGCAAGGGCCCCCTCGGCACCACCGAGACCCGCCGCATGGAGGTGCAGGCCCCCGGTATCACCGGGCGCAAGCCGGTGCACGAGCCCATGCAGACCGGCATCAAGGCCATCGACTCGCTCATCCCCATCGGCCGCGGCCAGCGCGAGCTCATCATCGGTGACCGCAAGACGGGCAAGACCACGATCGCGGTCGACACGATCCTCAACCAGCGTGGCCAGGACGTGCGTTGCATCTACGTGGCCATCGGGCAGAAGGCCTCAACGGTGGCACAGACCGTGGCCACTTTCGCTGAGCACGGCGCCATGGACTACACGGTGGTCGTGGTGGCCCCCGCCTCCGACCCGGCACCGTTCAAGTACCTGGCGCCCTACGCCGGCTGCGCGCTCGGCCAGCACTGGATGGACAACGGCGGCCATGCCCTCGTGGTTTACGACGACCTGTCGAAGCAGGCCGAGGCCTACCGCCAGATGGCCCTGCTGCTGCGGCGCCCGCCGGGCCGTGAGGCCTACCCGGGCGACGTGTTCTACCTGCACAGCCGCCTGCTCGAGCGCGCCGCCAAGCTCAGCGACGACCGGGGCGCGGGGTCGCTCACCGCGCTGCCGATCATCGAGACCAAGGCCGGCGACGTGTCGGCCTACATCCCCACCAATGTGATCTCCATCACCGACGGCCAGATCTACCTGCAGGACGATCTCTTCAAGTCGGGCATCCGCCCGGCCGTGGACGTGGGCATCTCCGTGTCCCGCGTGGGTTCTGCCGCTCAGATCAAGGCCATGAAGATGGCCGTGGGCACGCTCAAGGCCGACCTCCAGCAGTTCCGTGAGTTGGAGGCTTTCGCCGCCTTCGGTTCGGACCTCGATGCCCTATCGCAGGCCCAGCTGGAGCGGGGATACCGGCTCACCGAGTTGCTGAAGCAGGGCATCAACAGCCCGATGCCCGTGCAGGAACAGGTGGTCTCGATCTTTGCCGGCACCAGCGGCCGCCTCGACGGCGTGCCGACCGAGGACGTGCCTCGCTTCGAGGCGGGTCTCCTCGAATTCGCCCGCAGCCGCCACAGCGACCTGCTGCGCTCCATCGTCGAGACCGGCAGCGCCGATCCGGCGGCCATCGACGCCGTCGTGGCGGGGTTCGCCGAGCAGTTCCAGGCGACCGTTGGCGAGGGCGGATCCGAACCCGAGGCCGCCGAGCAGGCCGACGCCTCGAGCAGCATGGTCGATTCGGACCGCACGCTGCCCGAGGAGGAGATCGACCGGCCCGACCACACCGAATCCTCCTAGGCGGGTCGCGACATGCCGGGCGGCGAGGAGCGAATCCTCCGGCGGCGGATCTCTTCGGTTCAGTCCACGAAGAAGATCACGCGGGCGATGGAATTGATCGCTGCCACGCGTGTCGTCAAGGCACAGCAGCGGGCACACGCCGCCCGCCCCTACGCCAACCGGATCACGAGCGTCATCGAGGATCTCGCAGCCGCCGGAGCGACGGCCGATCACCCCCTGCTGCGGCGCAGCGACGATGTCCGGCGCGTCGGCTACGTCGTGATCACGTCGGACCGCGGTTTGGCCGGGCCGTACAACTCCTCTGTCATCCGGGCGGCCGAGCGGGAGATCATGGCCGGCAGCCGCGAGGGTCGGGACTACTCGCTGATCCTCGTGGGTCGCAAAGGCCGCGACTACTTCAAGTTCCGGAACTACCGCATCGACGCCTCCTTCGAGGACATGAGCGACACCCCCCGTTACAGCGACGCCCGCACGCTGGCCCGCGAGGTCACGAACCGCTTCACGTCGGGCGCCGTCGATCAGGTGGTCCTCGTGTATATGGAGTTCATCTCGCTCGGGTCGCAGAAGGTGGTGCTCCGCCGCTTCCTGCCGCTCGCCAGCATCGAAGTGATCGCCGAGTTGGGCGGCGGGAGCGCCGAGGCACGTGCCGCCTTCGAGTTCGAGCCGTCACCGTCGGGTGTGCTGGAGGTGCTGCTGCCGCGCTACGTGGAGAGCCGGCTGTTCTCCGCGCTGCTCGACGCCGCCGCCTCCGAGCACGCCAACCGGCAGCGGGCCATGAAGGCGGCGACGGACAACGCCGAGGAACTCATCGTGAAGCTGACACGCATGATGAACCGTGCCCGCCAGGACGCCATCACGACCGAGATCATGGAGATCGTGGGTGGGGCCGAGGCGCTTCGCAACGCCGGCTGAGGCCCGCCGCAGGACCCACTGACAACGCAGCACGAAGGTGACGAGGAGAGACAGATGAGCGAATCCACCAAGGACGGGCGGGTCGTCGCGATCGCCGGTCCGGTTATCGACGCGGAGTTCCCGCCCGACTCCCTACCGGGGATCAACACGGCCGTGTCGTTCGACGTGACCGTCGACGGTGAGACGGTGACCGTGCTCGCCGAGGTCGCCCAGCAGATCGGCAACTCCCGGGTCCGGGCCATCGCGATGAAACCCACCGACGGGCTGATCCGCGGCACACCGGTCCGCAACCTGGGTCGAGGGCTCAGGGTACCGGTGGGTGACGTGACGCTCGGCCACGTGTGGAACGTGCTCGGCGACTGCCTCGACACCGATCGGGACAGCCTCGACGTCACCGAGGAATGGGAGATTCACCGCCCGGCGCCACCGTTCCACGAACTCGAGCCCAGCACCCAGATGTTCGAGACCGGCATCAAGGTCATCGACCTGCTCACCCCGTACAAGCAGGGCGGCAAGATCGGCCTGTTCGGCGGGGCGGGCGTCGGCAAGACGGTGCTCATCACCGAGATGATCCGGCGCGTTGCCGAGCAGCACGGCGGCGTCTCGGTGTTCGCGGGCGTCGGCGAGCGCACCCGCGAGGGCACCGACCTGTTCCTGGAGATGGGCGAGTCGGGCGTTCTCGAGAAGGCCGCCCTGGTGTTCGGCCAGATGGACGAGCCTCCCGGCGTGCGGCTGCGCGTCGGCCTGGCCGGCGTCACCATGGCCGAGTACTTCAGGGACGTGCAGAACCAGGACGTGCTGCTGTTCATCGACAACATCTTCCGGTTCGTCCAGGCCGGCTCGGAGGTGTCCACGCTGCTGGGCCGGATGCCCTCCGCGGTGGGCTACCAGCCCACGCTGGCCGACGAGATGGGTGAGCTGCAGGAGCGGATCACCACCACGCGGGGTCGATCCATCACCTCCCTGCAGGCGGTGTACGTGCCGGCCGACGACTACACCGATCCGGCGCCCTTCACGTCCTTCACGCACTTCGACGGCACCACGGAGCTGTCGCGTGACATCGCCGCCCTCGGCATCTACCCCGCCGTGGATCCCCTCGCCTCGACCTCCACGATCCTCACCCCCGAGGTCGTGGGCGAGCGTCACTACCGGGTGGCGCGCCGCGTGCAGGAGATCCTGCAGCGCTACAAGGAGCTGCAGGACATCATCGCCATCCTCGGCCTCGACGAGCTGTCGGAGGAGGACAAGGTGACGGTGTCGCGCGCCCGCAAGCTGCAGCGGTTCCTCTCCCAGCCCATGTTCGTGGCCGAGGTCTTCACCGGCATGCCGGGCGTCTTCACGTCGGTCGCCGATACGGTCGAGAGTTTCGACGCGCTGGTGTCGGGTGAACTCGACGACGTGCCGGAACAGGCTTTCTTCATGGTTGGCGGCGCCGACGACGCTCGGCGCAAGGCGGCGCAGTTGCAGGCGCAGGCGGCGTAACGTGCCGCTTCACGTCGAGCTGGTATCCCCCGAGGAGGTCGTCCTCACCACGACCGCCTCGATGGTGCTGGTGCGCACCACCGACGGCGACATCGCCTTCCAGCCCGGTCACGTGCCCTTCGTGGGCGTGCTGCTGCCCGAGCGGGTGCGGATCTACGGCCCCGACGGCGAAACGCAGCTCATCGCCGTGCACAGCGGCTTCGTGGAGGTAGCCGCCGACAAGGTGGCGATCCTTTCCGATGTGGCCGAATTGGCCGGAGAAATCGACGTCGACCGTGCGACCGCAGCCGCCGAGCGGGCGCGCGCGGCCTTGGTGGACGATCCCGACGACGACGAGGCGGCGGCGGCTCTCAAGCGGGCCGAGGTTCGTTTGGCCGTGGCCGCCGGTACGGCGATCTAGGAGGCGCGGTCGGGGACGGCCGTGCACAGAGCGGCTGTGCGCGACATGATGCATCGTCACGTCGGACAGTTTGACGGTCTGAAGTACATCCACTAGTCACCGGCAGGCTCACCGAGGAGATCACCTGATGAAGCCAATCACGTGGAGCCGGGCGCTCGTGACCGGGGCGTCGACGGGAATCGGCAAGGCGATGGCCCAGGAACTGGCTCGCCAGGGGACCGCTCTCGTGCTTGTGGCGCGCAACGTCGAGCGCCTCGAAAAGCTCGCCGCATCGATGGACGTCCCGGCGGAGGTGCTGCCGGCGGATCTCACCGATCCGGGGCAACTGGATCTCGTGGCTCGCCGCTGTGCCGCCACTGACGAGCCCGTCGACCTTCTCGTCAACAACGCCGGCATCTGGAGCTTCGGCGCCCTCACCGGCCCGGACGGGGACGGGGCCGACGCCATGGTGGCCCTCAACGTGGCCGCCGTCGTGGCGCTCAGCCGGTCCGCCGCCAGGCAGATGACCGAAGCCGGGCGGGGCGCGATCGTCAACATCTCCTCCATCGCTGGATCGCAGCCGTTCCCCTTCGAGGCGGTGTACGCCGCTTCCAAGGCATTCGTCACCTCGTTCGGGCAGAGCCTCCACGAGGAGTTGCGGGGGACCGGCGTGGGGGTCACCACCGTGAC
The DNA here is from genome assembly GCA_963668565.2 of Acidimicrobiales bacterium. Taxonomy (GTDB): domain Bacteria; phylum Actinomycetota; class Acidimicrobiia; order Acidimicrobiales; family CATQHL01; genus VXNF01. The sequence goes on along the minus strand of CAXXMX010000010.1, from coordinate 566,777 downwards.
CCCGGGTCTGACCCGCAGCGAGTTGCACTTCCGCGCCGGTCACCAGCGCCAGGCCAGCCGCGCCCCCGGCTGGCTGTGGATGGAGGCCGAGCAGGTGGCCGCCCTGACTCTGCGCGCCGCGGCGCGGGGGCGGGTGGTCTACTCGCCGGGGCTGGGCTTCCGCCTGTGGTCGCTGGGCGCCGAGGCCACACCCCGATTCATCAACCGTCGGCTGTCGGCATTCATCAACCGGCAGCGCACGCGCATCGTCTAGGGGTCGAGCCGGCCCCCGGCCGCGCCGCGACACCGGTTCGGTTGCTCATCCCGACGTAACCTCGGCCATCGGGACTTGCCGCGTCGCATACCTCCTCCGGCAAGGTGGATCCGTGGCGTGCGAGCGGCCGGAGGAGAACTCGCGATGAGGCGGACCGCATGGGTTCGAGCGCTCGTGACGGGGGCTTCGTCGGGTATCGGCAGGGCGATGGCGCAGGAACTGGCCCGCGGGGGCACAGCCCTGGTGCTGGTCGCCCCGGACGGAGATCGCCTGGCTGAGCTTGCCGGTTCGCTCCCCACCGACGTTGAGGTGCTGGTCGCCGACCTCACCGATCCGCAGCAACTCCACACCGTGGGGCAGCGCTGTGCCGCCACCGAACGGCCCGTGGATCTGCTGGTCAACAACGCCGGTATCTGGAGCTTCGGCCCTCTCACCGGCCCCGCCGGCGACGCCGCCGAGCGAATGGTTGCCCTCAACGTGGGCGCCGTGGTGGCGCTCAGCCGGGCGGCAGCCAGGCGGATGGTCGAGTCCGGGCGAGGCAGCATCCTCAACATCTCCTCTGTCGCCGCCTCGCAGCCGGCGCCGTTCGAGGCCGTCTACGCCGCCTCCAAGACGTTCGTGGCGACGTTCGGGCAGGCTCTGCACGAGGAGTTGCGAGGCACCGGCGTCAACGTCACGACAGTCACCCCCGGCATGACCCGCACCGAGTTGCACGCCACGGGGGGCGGGGCGGAGCAGTTCAGCCGCGTCCCCGACTGGCTGTGGATGGAGCCGCAGACAGTGGCGGCTCGGGCGCTGCGGGCAGCAGCACGTCGCCGGGTCGTGTACGTACCGGCGCTGGGCTACCGAGCTGCGTCTGTGCTGGCCGAGGTCATGCCCCGCTTCCTGAACCGTAAGCTGGCGGCACGGGTCAACAGCCGCCGCGCCCGCATTGCCTAGGAGCGCCTCTTCGGGCGGCGCGACGGCGAAGTACTATTTCGGGCCGAGCGGTTACCGGACGCCCTGGGTTGGTCGCATGCTCACTCCCCACCAACTGTACGAGACCGTGCTTCGCATGCGCCTGCTGGAAGAAGGCGTCGGGGCGGCGGTCCAGACAGGCGAGATTCACGGTGAGATGCATCTTGGGATCGGCCAGGAGATGGTCTCGGCTGTCATGGGTCCACACCTGCGGCCGCAGGACGCTCTCGTGTCCACGCATCGGCCGCACCTTCATGCGCTGGCCAAGGGAGTCGATCCGGTGCAGATGCTGGCGGAATTGCTTGAGCGAGACGGCCTCAATCGCGGCAGGGGCGGGCACATGCACCTGTTCGATCCCGTGGCGAACTTCATGTGCACGGGCATCGTCGGCTCTGGAGCACCGGTCGCCGCCGGTTACGCGCTTCACCAGAAGCTGGTCGCGAACGATGGGCTGACGGTCGCCGTCGTCGGCGATGGCGCGATGAACCAGGGAGCCGTCTTCGAGACCATGAACCTGGCCGCCGTCCTGTCCCTGCCGATGGTCTTCCTCTGCGAGGACAACGAGTACGGCATCAGCGTCCCGCGAAGCATCTCCACGGCGGGAAACCTTGCTGAACGGGGCACGGGTTTCGGAATCGCCGGATGGGAGTGCGACGGAACGGACCCGCTGGCGCTCGATGAAACGTTCTTCGCAGCGTTCTCCGAAACGCGTGACCACTCAAGACCAACCTTGATCGTCGCGCACGTGTACCGGTTCCGAGGGCACTACGAAGGCGACACAGATCACTACCGGCCCGCCCGGGAAAAGGAAACCGCATTCAATGAGCGAGACCCGCTCTCGATCGCGCGGCGTGGGTTGGCCGACACGGGTTGGTCGGACGAGATGATCGCCGCCCTCGTCAGCGACGTCACCGGCGAAGTGGCTGACTGGTTCGACGAAGCGCGGTCGTTGCCGTTCCCGGACCCGTCCGAAGCACGCCTGGGGACCTACGTCGATGCCTGAGACAGCGTCCGGCTCCGATCGCCGCACCGGTTCGCATCTCGTGGCGACCGTGTTGATGCAGGAGATGCAACGCGACGAGGGAATCGTCGTGTTCGGAGAGGACGTCGGTGCTCTCGGTGGTGTGTTCGGCGCCACCCGGCGACTGCAGCGCGAGTTCGGCAGCTCCCGTGTCTTCGACACACCGATCTCGGAGACGGCATTCGTCGGCATGGCGATCGGGGCCGCGCAGGCAGGGCTAAGGCCGGTTGTTGAGATCATGTTCGTCGATTTCATCGGCGTCTGCTTCGACCAGGTGCTCAACCAGATGGCCAAGAACCATTACATGTCCGGTGGCAGGGTCAGGGTGCCGCTGGTCCTGCGCACCGCGGTCGGGAGCATCGGCTCCGCGGCCCAGCATTCTCAGATCCTGTCGGCGACTTTCGCCCACATACCCGGGATCAAGGTCCTCTTCCCGGGAACGCCTGGCGATCTCGCGGGTCTCCTCGTCGCGGCGATCCGATCGGACGATCCGGTCATCTTTCTCGAACACAAATGGTTGCTGAAGGAACGCCTGATCGAGTTCCCGTTCAATGACGCCGGATTGCCGGAGGTGCCCATCGAGCCTTCACCGATTGGCAAGGTGCGCCGGATACGCGAGGGATCGGACGTGTCGGTCATCACCAGTGGCTGGATGGTGCAGCAGGCGATGGTCGCAGCTGAGGAGCTTGAATCAGCGGGAATCTCCGCAGGTGTTGTGGACATCAGGTCGCTGGTACCGCTCGACCGGGACGGGCTGGCGGAGGAGGCCCTGAGGGCTCCGTTCGCCCTCGTTGTGGACGAGGATTTCTTCGGCTTCGGCACATCGAGCGAAGTGATGGCGTCCCTGGCCGAGCGAATTCCGGGCGAGGTGAGGATGGCGCGGCACGCTCTCGAGGTGCCCCAGCCGGCAGCCAAAGTGCTGGAGGAACGTGTCGTCCCGTCCGCTGGATCCATCGTCCGGCACGCCATGCGCCTCGTAGGCATCTGACGAATGTCACAAGTCGTCGCGTTCAATCACTTCAACGTCACCGTGGGCGACATGGATCGCTCCCTGGGCTTCTGGCGCGATCTGCTACGCCTCGAGTTGCTCGGCAGGGGAGTGGTCGAGTACCCCCACCTCGATGAGATCGTGGGGCTCGAGAACACCCGCATCGAGTGGGCTGAATTGGCCGTGCCGGGCGGCGGGATGATCGAGGTCTTCCAGTACCACCGGCCCCTTGGGAGTGCTGTCCGTCCCCGAATTCCCGACCCGGGTTGCACCCACATCTGCCTGGAAGTCCACGGGCTGGATCAACTCGTCGAGCGTCTGCAGGCCGCCGGTGTCGAAACCCGTTCGCGGAGAGCAGTGAGCATCCCGTTCGGCGACTGGAAGAATGTGAAGTCGATCTACGCCCGGGACCCGGACGGCATCACGGTGGAACTGATCGAGAAGCCGACGCTGCCGACGCAGCGCTCCGGGCAATGAGATCGACAGCGTTCGCGACCCGTCACGTGGTCGTTACCGGAGCTGCCGGAGCGCTGGGGCGGGCGATCTGTGGCGCATTTGAACGAAGAGGGGCCGCGGTCACGGGCCTGGATATCGCCGATGTGGCGGAGGAACACCGATGCGACGTCACCGACGAGATCTCGGTGGCGAGGGCGTTCGAGGCGGCGGCGGCCCGGACAGCGGTAACTGATGTCGTGCATGCCGCAGGTGCGCTGTCGATCGGCGCTGTGGTCGAACTCGATGCTGCCGAGGTCAGACGTATTCTGGACGTCAATCTCCTCGGCGCCTTCCTCGTGGCCAAACAGTCCGCGGCGGTCCTCCCAGAGAGGGGAACGATCACCCTTATCTCCTCTCAGGCAGGTGTGCGATCGGGCGCGTACTGGTCCCTCTACTCGGCGTCCAAGGCGGGTGTCCTCAGGCTGGTGGAGTCATTGGCCGTAGAACTCGGCCCGCGAAGAATCCGCGTCAACGCGGTGTGCCCCGGGTCGGTCGACACGCCGTTGATGCGCGAGTCCGTGACGGCGCTCTCGCGGGCGACGGGGGACTCCGAGAGGTCCATCGAAGACAGGTACAGGATCGGGATTCCTCTCGAGCGGTTCGCTCAACCAGTGGAGATCGCGTCCGTCTGCCTGTTCCTCGCCTCGGAGGATGCGTCGTTCGTCAACGGAACCGCCATCGAAGTGGACGGTGGTGAGTTGTGACGGCGGCCACCGAGTTGCCGCCCACTGCGAGCACCGTGGCGGTGGCGGTTCCGAACCATGCCGGCCGCCTGATCGGCAAGCGTCTACCCGCACAGCGGTGGCCCTCCATTGTGGAGGAAGGCATGGCGATGCCCGACTTCCATCTCGTCTCGGCCGTCGACAACTTCCCCGTGCTAGGGATGGAAGTAACTGGGCTGCACACGGGGTTCCGCAACGGCGTGCTCCGGCCTGATGTGGCGACGCTTGCGCCGTTGCCCTGGGAGCCGGGCACGATGATCGTCCTGTGCGACACGCTTGACGGCGAGGGGAACCTGGTCGACGAGGCTCCGCGGAGCATTCTGCACCGGCAGACGGCGCTCCTGCGGGAAAGAGGGCTTGAAGCCACGGTGGCCTCGGAGTTGGAGTTCTATCTCTTCCGCACGAGTTACGAGGAGGCGCACAGGGCGGTATACCGCCGCGTCGAGCCGAGTTACCACCGCCACCCCGACAATGACATCCTGATCTCGGGCTACGACGAACCCTTCCTGGCGGCGTTGCGGCAGAACCTTGCTGGGATGGGTATCGCGGTACGTGCATCTCAGGGCGAAGGTGGGCGGGGCCAGCACGAGTTGAATCTTGGACACTCGGACCCGCTGGGCGCCGCCGACGCGCATGTGCTGTATAAGCACGCGGTCAAGGCGACCGCGCATCAGATGGGCTGCTCCGTGACGTTCATGGCGAAGCCGTCGAGGGACGTTGGTTCAGGCTGCCACTTCCACCTGTCAATCCTGAAGGACGGGTGCAATGCTCTTGGCGGGCCGGACGGATACCTCGGCCGGACGGGTGAACGGTTCCTGGCGGGCCTTCTTGCCCACGCCGGCGACTTCATGGTTTTGCACGCGCCCTACGCCAACTCCTACCGGCGCCTGCGCCCCGGCTCGTGGGCACCGACCAATGTGACCTGGGGATTCGATAACCGTACCTGCCTGGTCCGGGTGATCGGGAGGGGGCAGGACCTCCGCTTCGAGTTCCGGCTTCCCGGCGCCGACGTCAATCCGTACCTGGCGGGCGCTGCATTGCTGGCCTCCGGCCTCGCCGGTCTCGACGAGAGGCTCGAACCACCGCCACCTGTGGGGGGCGATGCGTACGAGTCGGGCGCGCCAGCAATTCCCGCCGACCTGACAGAGGCCGTTCAGCGATTCGAGAACTCCGCGGTGGCACGCGCGGCGTTCGGTCGGCGCGTGCACGCCCACTTGCTGGGCATGGCCTGCAATGAGCGCGACCAGGCTCGTGCGGCCGTCACCGACTGGGATCTGCAGCGCGGGTTCGAGAACGCCTAGCAACCCCTAGGGCTGCAGCGGCAAGACTCGGGCAGGGTTCTCCGCCATGATCTGCCGGACCACCGACTCCGGAACTCCCTCCAGAACGAACCGTGGCAGGATGTTCTGAAGAAGATGCGCGTAGCCATAGCCCCCCCACGTGCGAAGTTGGATCTTGAAGCAGCAGTCGTGGGAGAGCAGGATCTGTGCTGCGTATCCCTCGGCGATGAGGCCGCTGACGGCCTTGGTCCTGGCGTAGTCCCCCGGCGAGATGAAGTCGTTCTCGCTCTCGAAGAACTCGTGGCCGAAGAGATCGAACTCCACTAGACATCCCAGATCGAGCACGCGCCGGTGGTAGTCCGGCCGATGCAGCGTGGTGTCCATGTGGCCCATGATCACTCGCGAGAGGTTCGCCCCTTCCTCGCCCAGGATGTCGGCTGCCATGAGCGCCGAGTCCACCTCGACCGCGTGGGCGGCCGTGTGGATCGATATGGCGGCGCCGGTCGTCAGCGAGGCGCGGGCCGCGGCCCGCAGGGAGCGCTCCTCGACAGGCTCGAGCGGGTGTGACATCCCGATCTCGCCGATGACGCCGGCGCGGATGCCCGTGCCATCGATGCCCTCCTCGATGTCGCGGACGATGTGCTCGGTGAGTTGCTCGACACTTGCAGCCCGGACGCCGTCACTGAGGCTCGCGGCGACGTAGAACCCCGTGCCCGCCACGAGGTTGAGTCCGGTGCGGCGCGACACGACGGCGAGCTGTTCGGGCTGCCCGCCGAGACCGACACAACTCAGGTCGACGACCGTTCGACCGCCGAGCTTGCCGTAGGCGTCGAGTTCGCGCACAGGATGTCGACGTCATCGAGATGGAGAAGGAACCGGTTGGAGTTGGGGTGCTGGCGCATCCACCAGAGGTTCTCGAGTGTGGGCTCGGCTTCCGCGAGCAGGGCCCCTTCCGGGTCGGTCGGTGCGCAGAACCAGGCAGAGCTGTCGCAGAGCACGTGCTCGTGCGGCAGCGTGATACCCATTTCGGAGGAATCCACATCACCCAGGACCGTGCGCAAAACCGGCATCTCTGCTCCTTCGACTAGTGCTCGCCCTCGACTCGGCTAGGCCAAGGGGAGGGCCGTCTCGACCTTGTCCTCGCCGGTTGCTCTGCTCGGAGTCGAATCGGGCCTTCTCTGGATCCTACGTGTGAGGGCGATGTACACGACCGCCGCGACGAGCGGAACAACCATGAGGATCGAAGCAACCGCGTTCACAGTCGGTGGGATCCCGCGACGGTTCATGATGCTCCAGATCACAGGGGGGAGCGTCGGGTCTGCACCGACGATGAAGTTGGTCACCACGAACTCGTCCATGGACATCGCGAAGACGATCAGTGCTGTCCCGGCAATGATGGGCAGCAGAATCCGCAACGTGACGCGTCGCAGAGCGCCCCAGTACGTGCAGCCAAGATCGCGCGCCGCCTCCTCGGTGCTCCGGTTGAAGTTCTGAAGAGCCGCTACCACGATCAGGACAACGAAGGGGAGCACAAGGGTTACCTGCCCCAGCACGATGGATCGCAGCGATGGCACCCACTCGAGGAATCGGAACATCGCCAGAATCGAGAAGCCCACGACAACTCCCGGCAACACGATCGGCAGAACGACCGCTGCCAGCAGCGCCGGTTTGGTGACGAACACCCGTCGGTTCACCGCGAACGCTGTCGGGATCCCGATTGCCAGCCCGATTGCGACGACCACGCCGGCAACTTTGAGGCTCGTTCCGAACGCACCACGGATGGTTGGGTCGGTGAAGATCTCCCTGTACCAATCGAGAGTCCACCCGGTGATCGGGAGCGAGGCGATCGGGAGCTGGTTGAACGAGAGGATCAGCACCAGGATCAAGGGTACCCAGAGGAACAGCAGGAGAAGGAGCAGGTACGTAGGTCCCCAGGGCAGACGCCTGACCCACGCCGGCCACGTCACTCTGAGCCGTCGAGAACGGACCGTCGTTGCGACGGAAGCGAGCCGGCTTCCTCCGTGTCTGAGCACCCAGATGCACATCAGGGTGCCGGCGATGAATGCGCCGGCAGCGACGATCAGCGAGAACGACAGAGCTGAGGCCAGGGCATAGTTGCCGGTGATTCCGAACTGGTCGAAGATGACGCGGCCGATCATGAGACTCCCCTTGCCTCCGACAAGCTGCGGCGTCACGTAGTCGCCGGCCGCCAGGACGAAGGTGAGGATGAACGCGATGAGGACTCCTCTTGCAGTGAGGGGGAGCGTGACTCTCAGGAACGTCTCCACTGGACCTGCTCCCAGGTCGCGGCTGGCGCGAATCAGATCGGGATCGACTGACTCCATTGCGCCGGCAATTGGGAGCATCGCGATAGGAACGAGGATGTGGGTGAGGGCGATGATCACCCCGGGGCGGCCGAGCAGGGTTAGGGGTTCGTCGATCAGGCCCAACCAGTCGAGGGCCGAGTTGAGGATTCCCGCGGGCGTCAGGATGGCCTTCCACGCGTATATGCGAACGAGGTAGGAGGCCAATGCCGAGGCCACGATCAAGAAGAGGATTCCGCGGCGACCACGAGAGACGATGAATCGCAGCACGTAGGCCCCGAGGTATGCCACGGGCAGAACCACGGCGGATACCGTCAGCGCGAGCAAGAGTGTCCGCAGGATCAACCCGTAGTAGAGGTCGTCGGTGACAACCTCGCGGTACTGGTCCAAGGACCAGGTCCGGATGAGAGTGAATACCCCCGTCTCCCAGAAGCTGAACAGGAAGAACACGCTGACCGGGATCAGCAGGCCGACCAGCAGCCAGCCGACGCTCGCATAGGTCGAGAGGGGTGGCAGGTAGGCCCGACGGTCGCCGCGATCGAACAGCTTGGTGACTCGGGTGTCGGGCATCAGCCGGGCAGGATCGCCATATCGCTCGGGGACCAGCTCACCGCCACACGCGATCCGATTCCGCCCTCCCGGTCGTCGGTGGCGAGTTCCTCCACCGTCAGGGTGCTGCCGTCCGCCAGCCGGACGATGTGCCGATAGAGGGAGCCGAGGAAAATCGAGTCGACGAGTTCACCATCGATCCTGAGCGTGTCCTCTTGGGCCGAACCTGCCCCTTCGCCCAGTCTCAGATGTTCCGGCCTGATGGAGAGACAGACCTCGCCGGTGAGGGACGAGTTGTTGGGAGCTTGCAGGCCCAGACGCGGCAGGCTGATCGTCGTTTGCGACGCCTGCGCTGTGAGCAAGTTGGTCTCACCGATGAATTCCGCCACGAAACGGCTGCGGGGATTGCGGTAGACGTCCTGCGGACTCCCGTCCTGCACGATCCGGCCCGACCGCATGATCACGACCCGATCCGACATCACGAGCGCCTCTTCCTGATCGTGTGTCACATAGATGAACGTGCCACCTAGGCGCCTGTGGAGAGCGCGGAGTTCGAGTTGCATCTCTTTGCGAAGCTTGAGATCGAGCGCGCCGAGCGGTTCGTCGAGCAGGAGGATGTCCGGGCGATTCACGATGGCGCGTGCCAGCGCGACGCGCTGCTGCTGCCCACCCGAGAGCTGATCGACCCGCCGGGCCTCGAGCCCGTCGAGCTGGACCGTCGAGATCGCCGTCTCCACCCGTTCGGCGGCTTCCTCTCGTGGAGTACGTGCCACCTTGAGTCCGAATCGAATGTTGTCGGCGACATTGAGGTGGGGGAAGAGCGCGTAGTGCTGGAAGACGTAGTTGACCGGGCGACGCTCCGGTGGAGTCGACGTGGACTCGCGGCCGGAGATCTCCACGACGCCGCTGTCCGGACGGTCGAGTCCGGCCACTATCCGCAGCAAGGTGGTCTTCCCGCAGCCGGACGGTCCGAGGAGGGTGACGAATTCTCCCTGCGCGATGCGCAGGTCGACGCTGTCCAACGCGCAGACCTGGTCGAAGTACTTGGAAACCCCGCTCAGAGCAAGCGCTCCGGGCCGCGAATCGCCGCTGGTGGTCTCGGCGCACTCCTGCGCGTCTGCTCTAGCCGCCACGTTCCACCTGTAGGTAGTGCTCGGGGCCGGCGTGCCTATGCCGACCCCGAGCAGTTAGGACGCTTCTATGCGCCTGCCTTGAAGTCCTGCCAACGCTTGAGCCACGTGTCGTAGGTGGCATACTCCGTCGATTCGACCGGCGGCCACTCGACGGGCGGCGCCGCCTCGAACACTGCTGCGCGATCCTCGTAGACGGCCCATTCGAATCCCATCGGAACGAGACGATCCATGGCGGCCGGATGGGTCACGGCCCAGCCGAGTGCAGCTCCCTGTGCGAACTGCGTCGACTCGCTGATGGCGTCGTTCAGCGCCGCGTACATCGCGTCCGTGGGCTCCACGTCCGAGGCGATGAACAGGGCGTCGATCCAGGACCACCCCACCCCGGGCGGGAAGTGGACCGCCACCGGGATGTCCGCTTCGCGGGCCCTCAGCGCCGTCGGCGCGTTATCGGGCCACGCGGCGAGGATCTCGCCGCGCGTGTAGGCACCGGCATACTCGGCGTACGGGTTCGCCATGATGCCGAAGGAGGCATCACTGAACTCCTCCAGCTTCTCGAAGACCTGGTCGAGCTCGTCCTCCGTCAGCAGGCCCGGGGTGTCGCCGCCGAGACCGAGCAATCTAGCGACCATGATGATCACGGTGTTGCCGTCATCGCCGATGGCGAACTTCCCTTGGTACTTGGGCTCGAGGAGCGACTCCAGGGACTCCGGCGGCCCGGTCCCGTCGTCGACATAGGTCAGGCCCATGCTCGCCCAGGCGATCGGAACACCGATGACGCCCTCGTCGGTATTGATGAGAGGCTCGTTGCGGAGTTCCTCGGGTAGCTGTTCCCAGTTCGGGATTCGACTGATGTCCAGTGGCTGCATCACTCCCGCGGCTTGGAGAGTCGGGAAGATGTTCTCGATGCCGACGCTGATGTCGTAGGTGCCCTTCTTGTTGATCGGGTCCTCGTTGGCGACCATGAACGTCGGTTCGATCTCGTACGTGGTGGGCTCGGGATCTCGGACCTCGTAACCCTCCCAGACGAGGAACCGCACGGTCTCCTTCTCGGCTGCTGGCGGCGGCGGCTCGGGTTCCGGCGTGGGAGCCGGTGCCGGCTCTGGGGCTGCGGCTGCCGGTGGTGTCGGCGCCTCGCTGGTCTCGTCGTCGCCCCCGCACGACGCCGCGACCAGAGTGAGCGCCAGCAGAACCGCTCCGAGGCGTAGTGGCCCCCATCTTTTACCGGTGTCGCGCCGGGGTCCGTGTCCAATACTCGTTAATCGGGAATTCGTTGACTGGGCGCGCATGATCATCCTCCCTTGGATTCCGGGCCTGATAAATCCCCCCAGGCCGGGATGCACACTCGGCACTGTAGCCCATGCGTAGAGCCAGGCCAGAGGGGTTCGAGGCCGGTCGGAGGCGGTCAGTGAAGAGGGGGGTTAGGTACGGTCCGGATTCGTCGACGGCACATGAGTGGTTGTCAGTGCGTGGGAGCGCTTGAGAGCGACTCCTCGGCGTGTCCCTCCGCCCGAAAAGCGCACCGAGATGATCTTGGAGGATTCCATGGCCACATCAGCCACGATCACGGGCTCCGGTACTCGGGGCCGTCGCCCGACCGGGCCAGTCCGGGCGTCCTGGTGCGCCACGACGGACTCAACCTTCAGTTCGACGCAGGGCGGGCGACCACGATGCGACGCGCCGCTAGACGCGCCGCCGGGCGCGAACCGGGGCCGTCGGCGGGGATCGGACCCCGCCGACGGCCCCGGTTCGCGCTCAGTTCATTGGCGCCCAGATGAGTTCGTTGCCGTCGTACAGCTTCGGGACGACCGATGCGTCCAGCATCGACAGCCAGTCGGGCGTCTCCTCGTAGACGCCCAGGTCGACCCGGGTCTCGACCTCGTCGCCGAGCCGTGGCACGTCCATCTGGCCGATCACCAGACCCTCGGGGGTCACGTCCTCGATGATCTTCTGTTCGGTCGTCCAGCGGTACAACTCGTGCTCCCTGGCGAGGTACATCTGGTTGCCGGCCGCCTCGATCCGCTCGAAGGCCATGTCGATGGCCGCCTCGGGGTTCTCCGCCGCGAAGTAGTAACCGCGCAGCCCGGCTCGCACGAAGTCCTCCACGACGGTCGGGTGCTCCTCGTAGAACGACCGCGTCGTCATGTAGATGGCGAACGAGGCCGCTATTTCGTGGTCCAGCGGGTCGAATGTGATGTAGTCGATGCCCTCCAGATCCAGCGTGCGAGGCTCGTTCGAGCGGTAGACCGGCAGGGCGTCGATGCCCAGGGCGAAGTGGTCGACGGGGTTGAAGCCGTCCAGGAGCAACTCCTCGAAGGTCCCGCGCTGGAGGCCGGCCTTGGCGATCATCGCCTGGATGGCGCTGGGGATGTCACCCTTGATGCCCATCGTCATGCCCTCGAGATCGGCGAGGTCCGTGACACCCGAAGCGGGATTGATGAGTAGCTGGGAGACTGCCGTGTGCCCCAACTGGGCGAAGCCCATCAGGTCGACATCGCCTGCCACATTCGTCGTGACGAGTTCGCCGAACTCGGCGTTGACGCCGAGTTGCACGGTGCCGGCTGCCAGCGCGGCGCTGTTGCCGGGTGAGAAGCCGGGCTGGATCTCCACGTCGAGGCACATGTCGTCGAAGTAGCCGTTGTCCTCGGCAACCACGACCTCGATGATCCCCGCTGAAGCCGCCAAGTCGAAGCCCGTCATGAAGATCAGCTTCCCGGCGGCCCGGTTGGCCTCGCAACGTTCGGGCGTGCCGAATGCGGGGAGCCCATCGGGGCCCAGCGCCGATTCTGCCGCTGCCTGCTCGGCCGACGCCTCCGCGGCTGCTGCCTCCTGGGCCGCCGCCTCGGCCGCGCTGCGCGCCTCTTCTGCCTCGGCCTGCGCGCTGGCTGCCTCTTGCTGGGCGGCCGCCGCTTCGGCCTGCGCGCTTGCGGCCTGTTCCTGCGCGGCCGCTGCAGCTTGCTGCGCCGCTTCGAGAGCGGCCTCGGCGGCGGCGACATCGGCCTGGTTCCCCTCTGCGGTCGCCTTGGCGACCCCTGCAGCTGCGATGGCTTCCCCAGCGATCGCAGCGGCCGCGTCGGCAGCCGCTGCGGCCGCTTCGGCTGCCGCGGTCGCAGCGCCGGCTTCCGCGTCGGCAGCCGAGGCCTCAGCGCGAGCCGCCTGTGCCTCGTTCAGCGCGGCGCCGGCGTCGGCCTGGGCGGCGGCAGCTGCGCCCGTGGCTGCGTCCACGGCAGCCATTGCGTCGCTGTCGTCATCATCTGCCGCGCACGCTGCCGCGACGAGCGCAAGTACGCAGAGCAGTGACATGAGAGTCCATCTGATGCCACGGTGGGTTGAGTGATACCGCATTGCTTGGTCCCCTTTTGCCTTTCGCCGGCTCGCCCTCTACCGGATCCCACATTTGGTTCGGTCGACGCACCTTCTCAACGAGACGTTGCCGATCCCCCTGGAAGATCCTGAGAACTGTGCCACCGTAGTACCCGCGTTTCGACGGCCGCAAGCAGCAGGTTGCCGATCACGCCGATGAACGCGAGCACGAAGATCGATCCCCACAGTTGGTCGATCAGCAGCCGCATCTGGCCCACGCGTGCGGTGTTGCCGAGACCCTCGGTGGAGCCCCCGAACATCTCGCCGATGACCGCCCCCACGAGGGCCAGTCCAACGCAGAGGCGCCCGGCAGAGAACAGGTACGGGAGCGATTGCGGGAAGCGCAGCTTGACGAAGATCTCCACCCTGCCGGCCGAGACCGACCTCAGGAGTTCGTAGGCGCTCGGGTCGACCGACCGCAGCCCGGTGAACTCGTTGATCGTGAACGGGATATAGCAGAACACGGTGGCAACCAGGACCTTGGGCCAGTAGCCGAACCCGAACCAGATGAGGAACACCGGCGCCAGAACCGCCACGGGAGTGCTCTGCAGCAGGACGATGACGGGCATCGAGGCGCGTTCCACAAATCGTGAATGCGCCATGAACGTGGCGACGATGAGCGCCGCCGCCAGAGCGAGCCCGTAGCCCCAGACCGCCTCGAGCAGCGTCACCTGGGCGTGGCGCCAGTAGAAGCCCGGTTCGTCGACGACGTGCACGATGATGCTCGACGGCGTCGGCAGCGTCAGGCGCGAGATGTCGAACACCCGCACGTAGAACTCCCAGATTCCGAAGACGACGACGAGTCCCACGATCGGCGCCACCGTCATCGCCGACCGGCGGGCCCGCTGCGGGCGCTGCGGCGGCGGCTCCTTCGCTGCCCCTCGATCGTCCGGCGCCGGCGCGTAAGCGGTCACCGGGCCGACACCTCCCCGAGGGCACGGCGCACGCTGCGCATGTGCGCCAGGAAGCGCTCGTCGTCCTCCATCGCCACCGAGCGGGGCCGCGGCAGACCGATTGCCTCCGAGTGTACGATCTGCCCGGGCTTGGTGGCCATAACCAGGACCCGGTCGGACAGGATCACCGCCTCGGGGATGCTGTGGGTCACGAAGATCACCGTGTGGCCCGTGCGTTCCCACAGATCCAGCAGCAGGTAGCGCATCTCGTTGCGCGTGATCTCGTCGAGAGCCGAGAAGGGCTCGTCCATCAGCAGCACGGGAGCGCCGAGCGCGAAGCAGCGGACCAGCGAGACCCGCTGCTGCATGCCGCCCGAGAGTTCCTTGGGGAGCCGGTCGAGGAAGTCGCCGAGACCGACGGTCTCCAGCAGTTCGAGTGTCTCGGTCTCGCTGAGCGGAGGGTGAATGGCGCCGCGCCGGTTGACCTCGGCCAGCAGCGTGACGTTGCGCCGGACCGTTCGCCATCCGAGCAGCGACGGCGTCTGCGGGGCGAAACCGATCTGCTTGGTGTCGCGGGCCTGAGCGGGGCTGGTGCCGTCGACCTCGACGGTGCCGGTCTCGTACGGCAACAGCCCGCCGACGACACGCAGCAGGGTGGACTTGCCGCAGCCGCTCGGGCCGATGAGGCTGACGAACTCGCCAGGTTGGATCTCGATGTCGATGTCGTCGAGCGCGTGCAGGAAGCTGCGACCGGTGCGGAACCATTTCGAGACACCCCGGATGGAGACGGGGGCGCCGATCCTGCGGTTGGAGGATCCGGTGGAAGTCGGCGCTGCCGTGCGGCTCCCGCCGAGGGTCGGCCTTGGCACGGCGCCATCGTAAGCGGCGCGGCACCGGCGCGTCATGGCCGGTCGTGACACTCCGTGTTCTCGCCCTTGTGTGGGCTACGGTTTCCGGCGCCTGCTCGGAGTCGCGACCGGGCGCCGGAAACCGAGCGCCTCGTTCGTGCCCGACGGGTCGACCCGCCCGGCCGGCGCCCCGGTCGAGGAGAAAGGAGTCCTCTTGCCTGCCGGCTTGATCGACGTGCATTCGCACCACTACCCCGACAGCTATCTCGATGCCTGTCGCCGTCCCGACAGCGGGCTCGAGCACTACATCCGCGACGACGGCCGTCTCGTGGTGCTCCAGGACGGGGCGGTGGCGGCGGCCGTGCCGCAGCCGCTCCCCAGCATGGATCACCGCTTGGCAATGATGGACGAGGCGGGCGTGTCCCATCAGGTGCTGTCGGTGTCGGCGCCGAACGTGTTCCGCCTGCCGCCGGCGCTGCGCATTCCTCTCACGCGTGACCTCAACGACGAATTCGGTGACGTCGTGGGCTCGAGCGCGGGACGTCTGCGGTACTTTGCGAGCCTCCCCCTACCCGACGTCGACGCCGCGCTCGCCGAGGTGGCTCGCGTCGGGGATCGTCCCGGGGTCGCGGGTGTGATGCTCTGCACGACGGTGGATCGGCGCACCCTGGACGACCCGCACCTGGCTCCTCTCTGGGAGGAGTTGTCCCGGCGCTCGACCGTGGTGTTCGTCCACCCCACGACCGCCTGCTGCACCGAGGGTTTGCGTGACTTCGCCCTGTCGCTGGCGCTGGACTTCCTCGCCGAGACCACCAACGCCATCGGCCGGCTGATCTATTCGGGCACCCTCGAGCGGTACCCGGGGATCCGCTGGATCTTCAGCCACCTCGGCGGCACCGTGCCGTTCGTCCACCACCGCTTCGACAACTATGCGAAGCAGTTCCCCGAGGTCCGCCGATACATCACCTGCAAGCCGTCGGAGCAGTTGCGGGAGTTGTTCTTCGACACCGCCAGCACCCACGCCGCCGCCATGCGCTGCGCCTTTGACACATTCCCGGCATCGCAGTTCATGTTCGGCACCGATTACCCGCACGTTCCCGGTGGCATGCATGCGTTCGTGGACACCCTGCAAGCGGCAGGACTGTCAGCGGCCGACCTCGCCAGGGTCAGGTGGCAGAACGCCGTCGCCCTGTTGGGGGGCTTCGATTGCACGGACCTCCCCGAATCCGTCGACCCCGCGGGCGGCGAGGAGCACGACGATGACCAATGACGGAACAGCACCTGCGTTGTCATGCTGGGCGTCGGGTGCACCGTCGCCGGCCCGCGATGGCCGGGTCCGGGCCGGTCGTGGTATTTTCCTCAGCGGTGTGAACAGCCGCGTAGCGGGGTGAGGGGGGCGATGCCGCAACCCACCGAGGTGTCCGACTTCGTCAAGGAGCGGCTGGCGCGGATACGCGGCGACCTGCGGTTGTACACCGATCTGCAGCCGGCGAAGTCGGCGTTCGTCGTCATCGACATGCAGAACGCCTTTGTCGCCGAGGGCGGGGTCATCGAGGTTCCCGCCAGCCGTGAGATCATCCCCGTGATCAACCGGATGGCCGCCGAGTGCCGGCATGTGGGCGTGCCGGTTATCTGGATCCGCTCCCATCACCCGAAGGGCGGCTCCGACTGGCGTCACTTCTTCGATCACTTCGTACGGCCCGAACGGCGCGAGGCCGCCGCCGCGGCCCTCTCCGACGATGCACCGAGTTCGCGCTTCCACCCCGACATGGACATCGTCGACGAGGACTACATCGTCTTCAAGAACCGCTACTCGTGCCTCATCCCCGGTTCGTCCTCCCTGGAGCGGCTGCTCCGCAGCCTTGGATGCGACACCCTGCTGCTCGCCGGCACCAAGACCAATATCTGCGTCGAGTCGACGGCGCGGGATGCGATGATGCTGGACTTCCGGGTGGTGGTTCTCAGCGACGCCACGGCCGCTCTCACCGACGAGGAGCACCAGGCTTCGCTCAACGTGCTGATCCAGGAGTTCGCCGACATCCTCGTCACAGCCGAGGTCGTCGACGAACTGCGCGCCAATGCGGGAGGCGCCGCCCGATGACCGACACAGTTGCCAACGACGGATTCGCCATCGACGGCGGCGGGATCCTCGATCCGGTCACGTTCGAGATCCTGCGGTCGCGCCTGTCGGCCATCAACGACGAGGCGGCCATGACGATGCGCCTGGTGTCCGGCTCGCCGGTGGCAAACGAGGCCTACGACATGAACGTGGGTCTCATGGACGCCGGCGGTGACTGCTTCGCCATCGGCATGTACATCACCATCCACGCACTCGCGCTGAGTTCCACGGTGAAGGACATCTGCGAGCGGTTCGGCGCCGACGACATCGGACCCGGCGACGTGTTCATGTCCAACGACCCCTACGTGGGGGCGTGTCACCAGATGGACGTGGCGGTGGTTGCCCCATCTTCGCCGGCGGCGAACTGGTGGCCTGGACCGGCTCGACCGTGCACCAGATCGACCTCGGCGGGCCGGTGGAGGGTCAGGTTCAACTCGGTGCCACCTCCATCTGGAGCGAGCAGCCGCTGTTCCCGCCGATCAAGATCGTGGATTCCGGCGAGCTGCGGCCCGATGTGGAGCGGGGCTACCTCCGCCGCACCCGCCTGCCGCACCTGGTAGGGCTCGACCTCAAGGCCATGATCGCCGGCTGCAACGTCGGGGTGGCTCGGGTGCAGGACCTCACCGAGCGCTACGGCACCGACGTCGTGCTTACCGCCATCGAGGGGATCAACGTCGCCACCGCCGCCCGCTTCCGGGCCCGGCTGCGCGAGCTGCCCGACGGAACCTGGTCGCATCGCGGCTACATCGAGTACGACGACGTGTACCCGGTCGTCGTCGAGATGACCAAGAAGGGCGACTTGCTCACGTTCGACTTCACGGGGTCGGCGGATCAGGCCCTCGCCGTCATCAACTGCACCCGCCCGGCCTGCGTCGGTGCTGTTGTGGCCGCCGTCCTCCCGTACCTCTGTTACGACATGGCGTGGTCACCCGCCGGACTGCAGCGGGCCATCGATGTGATCACCCGCGAGGGCACCGTCGTCCACGCGGCCTGGCCCGCGGGCACCTCCAAGGCCACCACCACCGGCAGTTTCATGGCGACCATCTCGGCCGGCGTGTGCCTGTCGAAGCTGCTGGCGGCAAGCGAGGGGCACCTCCGGCAGTTCATGTCCACGTGGATGGGCGGGCTCTACGTGGAGGACATGTTCGGTATGGATCAGCGGGGCGAGTTCTTCGGCGCCGCCATCCTCGACGCCATGGCCGGGGGGTCGGGGGCCCGAGCCTTCGCCGACGGGCTGGATGCGGGGGGCTTCCTCGACTCGCCGTCGGCGATCATCGCCAACATTGAGGACATCGAGTACAGCTACCCGGTCCTCTACCTGTCGCGCCGGATCCAGCCCGACACCGGCGGCGCCGGCAAGTACCGCGGCGGGAACACACTCGCCATGACCTACATCGTCCACGGAGTCGAGCACCTCCCGACGAAGATCCTGCATGCCATCGGCACGTACCAGCCCGGCTCCATCGGTGTGGCTGGCGGCTACCCGTCCAACACCAACCAGTTCGTCATCAAGCGCGGCACCAACGTCCATGCCCTGCTCGACAGCGGCGTCGTGCCCGACGACCTCGACGACCTCGACGGTGAACTGGAGATCTTCACCGACAGCATCGTCAAGACCTCACAGGGGCGCGACGACGTCCACCGCTACGTCGCGATGGGCGGTGGCGGTTACCTCGACCCGCTCGACCGTGAGCCCGACAGGGTGCTGGCCGACTACATCGTCGGAGCCGTGACCGCGGCGCACGCGAACGACGTCTACGGCGTGGTCCTCGACACCGACGAAGTGAGCGTTGACATGGCGGCCACGGAGTTGCGCCGGCGCGCCGTGCGCGACGAACGCCGCCGGTCGGCCTCGCGGCCCGATCCATACGCCCGGCAAACCGGACCGACCTGAGCGGCGTGGACCGGCTCGTCGCCGTCGACAGCGGCGGCACGTTCACCGACTGTGTCACCCTCGACACCGCAGGGCGCGTCAGGACTGCGAAGGCCGCCTCCACGCCGGCGGACTTCTCCGAGGGTGTCGTGCAGTCGGTGGCGCGCGCCGCAGCCGCTGACGGCCTCGATCTCGGCGAACTCCTGCGACGGACGGGCTCGTTCTGTCATGGCACAACGGTCGCCACCAATGCTCTCCTCACCCGGTCGGGCTCGGTCGTCGGCCTGATCACGACCAAGGGGCATGAGGACGCCATCATCATCGGGCGGACGATCCAGAAAGCGGCCGGACTCAGCGAGTCGGAGTTGAGCAACCTGGCGCACTTGGAGAAGGCCGCCCCGATCGTGCCCCGGCCGCTCATCAAGGGCGTCACCGAGCGGATCGATTACAGGGGAGCGGTGGTGGTGCCCCTCGATCTCGACGAGACCGCCGGAGCCGTGGCGGAACTCGTGGCCGGCGGCGTCGAGGCGATTGCCGTCTGCTTTCTGTGGAGCTTCCTCAATCCCACCCACGAGCGGGCCGTCGCCGAGTTCATCAGGTCGCGCCATCCCGAACTCTTCGTGACGGTCTCCCACGAGGTGGCGCCGGTCATCAAGGAGTACGAGCGGTGCGCCACGACTGTGCTCAACGGTTATCTCAGCCGCACGACGCACACCTACATATCGAAGCTCCAGGAGCGCCTCGCAGACGGCGGCCTCGCCGGTGATCCCGTCATCATGCAGTCCTTCGGGGGGGTGAGCAGTGCCGAGTCGAGCAAGGGACGCGCCGTCGCCCTCCTGGGCTCGGGCCCCACAGGCGGTGTGTTCGGTGCTGCCGCGCTCGGCCGGCTGATCGGAGCGGACAACATCGTCACAACCGACGTCGGGGGGACGAGCTTCGATGTCGGCCTCGTGACCGACGGCGAGCCGCTGGTCGTGGGTACACCGGTGTTCGACAAGTACCACACCGTGCTGCCCGTGATAGACGTTGTCTCCATCGGTGCCGGCGGGGGGAGCCTGGCCTGGATCGAGCCGGGGACCGGGCTGATCAAGGTGGGGCCTCAGAGCGCCGGCGCGGTGCCGGGGCCCGCGTGCTACGGGATCGGGGGAACGCGCCCGACAGTCACCGACGCCAACCTGGTGCTCGGGCGTCTCGACCCCGACTACTTCCTGGGCGGCGAGCGCCGGCTGCACATCGACCTCGCCACCGCCGCCATCGAGACCCACATCGCCGTGCCGGCCGGGCTTTCCGTGCCCGAGGCGGCCATGGCCATCGTGGACATCCTGGACGCCCGCATGGCCGATCTGGTGCGGATGAGCACAATCGGCCGGGGCTACGACCCGCGGGAGTTCACCCTGTTCGCCTTCGGCGGCGCCGGGCCGCTGCATGTGGGGGCCTACGCCGCTGATGTCGGAACCCGGCTCACCGTCGTACCCACCAACTCCGCCGTGTTCAGTGCGTTCGGCATCGCCGCGTCGGACCCCGTCGCCGTCGTGCAGGCAAGCGACCCGATGGTGGCGCCCTTCGACCCCGAGCGGCTGGAGGAGATCTACGCTTCGCTCGCCGCAGGCGCCGTCGCGGAGCTGGGTGCCAACGGCGTGGCACTCGAAGACATCACGACGAGCCGTGAGGTGGAGATGCGCTACCGCGGCCAGGTGCACGAGATGCGCGTGCCCGTCCCGGACGGGCCGCTCGGCGCCGAGAGCCTCGCCGTGGTGATGGAGGAGTTCCGGCGCCGTTACAACCGCCGTTACGGCTCGGGTGCGGCCGCCGACGCCGCCATCGAGGCACGCACCTTCGTGGTGCGCGGCGTGGGCCGGCAGGCGAAGCCGGAGCTGCGCCCCGCGGCCCTCGGGCCGGAGGATCCGAGCCCAGCGCTCGTCGCCGAGCGTCAGGTCTGGTTCCGTCCCCTCGGCGGGTTCGTCCCCACGCGCATCTACCGGCGCGAGTTGCTCCGACCGGGCAACGGCGTTGTGGGCCACGCCGTCATCGAGGCGGTCGACACCACGATGGTGATTCACCCCGGCCAGCGCGCCGACATCGACGCCTGGGGCAACATATTGCTTGACACGACAGGGGGTAAACGATGACCGCGCCACTCAGCAGGCCCACGCCCGAGCATTACGAGGCGGCGCTGGCCGCGATCGATCGGGAGGAGCTCGTAGACCTGGCACTCGAGCTTGCGCAGATCGACAGCCCACCCGGCCAGGAGCAGCCTGTGTCGGACCGCGTGCGGGAATGGCTCGACGACAATGGTTTCGAGGCGTCGCAGGTGGGCATGTTCGCCGACCGTTCGAACGTCGTGGGTCGCCTGCGGGGCTCCGGCGGCGGCAACACCGTGATCTTCAACGCCCACATGGACGTGGCCTGGGGTCCCGAGGAGCGGCGCTGGATGCACGACCCCGACAATCCCATCTACACCTCCGCGTGGCGGGAGGGCGACACGCTCGTGGGCAACGGTCTCATCAACGACAAGGGTCCGCTGGCCTGCACGCTGATCGCCGCCAAGGCGGTGGCGGCCACGGGCGCTCCCCTGGCC
This sequence comes from Acidimicrobiales bacterium, assembly GCA_963668565.2. Lineage (GTDB taxonomy): Bacteria > Actinomycetota > Acidimicrobiia > Acidimicrobiales > CATQHL01 > VXNF01. The sequence continues at coordinate 545,384 of CAXXMX010000010.1, read as the reverse complement.
GGCGATCTCATCGTCACCGGGGTGTGCGGCGAGATCGGCCAGGAGCCGGTCGACGAGTTCACGTCCCCCGGCTACCTCTCCAAGGAGGTCGGCGCCCGGTACCTCATCACCCACGGTGTGATCGGCGACTACGCGGTGGTGGCCGAGGCCACGAGCTTCGGCGTCACCTGGGTCGAGGCCGGCAAGGCGTTCTTCAAGGTGACTGTTCTGGGCGGCAGCTCCCGCTACACGCCCTACGTCACCCATCCCGAGCGCCTCGCCGAGCACGGCAATGCCCTGGTGCGCGTCGTGCCGGTGATCGAGGCGCTGACGGACTGGGGGCGCCGCTACGAGGTCGACCACGAGTACCGCTTCGACGGCGGCCGCTGCGTGCCGAAGGTGAACATTGGCGCCATTCGCGGGGGACAGCCGTTCCTCTCGATCGTGAGTGCCGAGCGCTGCTTCCTCTACCTCGACGTGCGGCTCACGCCGGCGCAGACGGCCATGGACGTCCAGGCCGAGTTGCAGGAGGTGCTGGCCGGCCTCGACGTGCCCACCGAACTCGAATGCACGCTGTACCGCCGCGGCTACGAGGCCGTCGACGTGGAGCCGCTCCTGGACGCCACCAAGATCGCTCACCGGGCCGAGTTCGGCACGGAGTTGGGCGAGGTGGAGCCGCAGCTCTCGAGCATGTGGCGTGACACGAACCCGTTCATCGAGATGGGTATCCCGGCGGTCACGTACGGCCCGACGGGAAGCGTCGGAGGAGGCCGGTACTCGGCGGAGATCGACGACTTCGTCGCCGTCACAAGGGTCTATGCCCGGTTGGCGCTCGACCTCTGCAACCGCCCGCGCGCCAGGCGCGGGGCATCGGGATGAGGATCACCCATCTGCGCGGCGTCGAGCTGACCGATCCGGCGCCGGAGGACATCGCCGGGTTCTACGAGCGGATCTGGGGACTCCAGCGGGTTCCAGCCGACGGGCCCTCGGTGTACCTGCGCGGCACCGGGCCGGAGCATCACATCCTGGCGATCCACCCGGGCACCCAGACCACGGTGCGGGGCTATCGCCTGGGTCTGGCCGACCGCGCGGCGACCGACGGGGCGGCGGAGGAGTTGGAAGCCTGTCCCGACACCCGCATCATCGCTGGCCCCGGCCCGCTCGACAGCCCGGGCGGTGGCTACGGGCTGCGGATCGTCGACCCCGACGGGCGCGAGATCGAACTGTCGGCAGAGGTGGCGCAAGCGGGGGAGCCGGCCGCCGCGCCGAATGGCCCGCCGATCCGCCCTACCAAGGTGAGCCACGTGGTGCTGAACTCACCCGGTCCCGACGCCTACCTGCGGCTGCTGGTGGAGGTGCTCGGCTTCCGGGTGGCCGACGAGACCGAGCACATGGTGTTCTGCAAGTGCAACCTGGATCATCACAGCGTGGCGATCGCCCGTGCGCCGCACGCCTCGCTCAACCACGTGGCCTTCGAGGTGCCGGCGGTGGGTGACGTGCTGGCCGGCATCGAGAACATGCGAGCCCACGGCTACGAGACGGTCTGGGGTCCTGGCCGCCACCCCCAGGGCATGAACGCCTTCGGCTATTTCCTCAGCCCCAACGGCCAAGTGGTGGAGTACACCGCCGAGGTGGAGCAGATCCCCGACGACCGGCTCGCTCCGCGTTTCTGGGTGCCCGCCGACTACGAGGGCGCCGCCGCGGTGGCGGGGCGTCGGCGGTGGCGTCGCCGGCGAGGGCGCCGCGCGCCGCGGCTGCGGCGTCGACGGTGTACGACGACTGGGCCGGCGTCTCCTCACTGCGCCCCACGCCGGAGACCCGGACGTTGATGCGGGGCGTCCCGGAGATGGCCCCACACGGAGGGTCGTAGCGGTGGCGCGGCTGAACGAGCAGATCGAGATCGTCGGTACCGGCGAGGGCGCCGTCGCCGTGTGCCGCTGCGGGCACGAGATCGGTCCCGCGGCGGAGAACTACAAATTGCACCTGCTGATGCGCGAGGGCCCGGTGCAGAACGCCGGCCCGTGGGTCGACCCCAACCACATCGGCGGCGACCGCTTCGTGTGCCGGGAGTTCTTCTGCCCCGGTTGCGTCACCCTGCTGGACGTGGAGATCGCCCAACGCCACGAGCCCATCCTCTGGGACATCCGCCTGGAGGTTCCCCCCTCATGATGTCACCTCGACTCTTCCCACACAGTATGAGTGCATTCCGGCGAAGGCCGGAATCCACTGTCGAGCGGCCCGGTTGACGCCACCGCGGAGTTGTTGCACGGATGCTGAGCGTCACCGACATCAGCGGCGTCTACGTCCTCCCGCCGACGCCCTGCCTGCCTGATGCCGGGGGCTGGGATGCGGTCGACTCGGTCGACTTGAATGAGACGGCACGGATGACCGACTGGCTCATCCAACCCGGCGTAACGGGCCTTGGGCTGTTCGGCACCACCGGCGAGGGTCACTCGCTGTTGTGGGACGAGAAGCTGCGCTGTGCCGAGACTGTCGTGGAGGCGGCCGCCGGCCGGGTGCAGATCTTCGGTGGTGTCACCGCCCTGGGCACCCGTGAGGTGATCCGCCAGATGCGGGGCCTGCGCGACGTCGGCGTGCACGGTGCCCTCGTCGGGCTGCCGCTGTGGCAGACGCCGACGTTGGAGAACGCAATCGGATTCTTCGCCGACCTCTCAGCGGCTGTGCCCGACATGGCCGTGATGGTCTATTCCAACTCGTGGTACTTCAAGTTCGACTTCCCGCTGGAGTTCTGGCGTGGCCTCGCTGACCGCGCGCCGACGGTCGTCGCCGCCAAGGTCACGCACGGGTTCCGCAACTACCGCACCGAAGTGGATGCCACCGCAGGCCGGATCAACATGATGCCCGGCGATCCGGGGATCTTTATTGCCTGGGACCGCATCGGCAGCGCTGTCAATGCGGTCTGGTCCACGCAGGCGGCTCTGGGGCCTGAGCCGGTCGTCGCCCTGCTGGCGGCCATACGGTCCGGCGAGGCTGAGCGGGTGCGGGAGATCATCGCCGACTTCCGGGCGGTCCCGTCGTACGCGCCTCCCGGCGCCATGGCCAACCGCGACCACACCGATGACTTCGCCCGCTACAACACGCAGGTGGCCAAGTGGCGGCTGAACGCCTCGGGTTTGATTGCGGCCGGTCCCATGCGGCCGCCGTACACCGACCTGCCCGAGTCGTGGAAGGCACAGGTGGCGTTGGAGGTGGCGGGCTTCGCCGCGCTGCGCGCCAAGTACACCAACGACACCGACAGCCCCGCCGGGCCGCGGCGCTGAGTGACGGAGCGAGGAGCGCATGGGGATCCGGACCGGTAAGGACTACCTGGAGGGTGTTCAGGACGGTCGGCAGGTCTGGCTGGACGGCGAGCTGGTGGACAACGTGGCCACGCATCCCGCCCTGGCCGGCTGCGCACAGACCCTCGCCGAGGTCTACGACCTGCAGCACGACTCGGAGGTCGGCGATCTCCTGACTATGGAGTCGCCATCCAGCGGAGACCGGGTCAGCGGAAGCTACATCCTTCCGCAGTCGCTGGAGGATTTGCGCCGCCGCCGCGAGATGATCGAGTTCCTGGCTCGACGCTCGGGGGGCACGCTGGGACGCCTACCGGAGTACATGGCGTCGATCATCGTCGGCCTCTACGACGTGCGGGCCACCCTCGCCGAGGTCGACCCCACCTACGCCGACAACATCGCCGCCTACATGGAGTTCTGCCGCGAGAACGACGTGGCGCTCACCCACAGCTTCGCCGACGCCCCGAAGGACATGCGGATCCCGCGGGACCGCTTCGAGAACCTGCGCCTCACCGAGCAGCGCCGCGACGGGATCGTGGTGCACGGCGTGAAGTCGGTGGCCACGCTGGCGCCGTTCGCCGACGAGTACGTGGCGCTGGCGCCGAACCGTCCCGGTCTCGCCGACGACGAGATCGTCTACTTCGCCGTGCCGCTCGACACCCCCGGCCTGCGGGTCTTCTGCCGCCCCTCGCTGGTGCAGCCTGCCGCCGCCGACCGCCGGCTGGCCGCGGCCTTCGACGAGATGGACTGCTGGGTGGTCTTCGACAACGTCTTCGTGCCCGCCGAGCGGGTCTTCTACCGGCAGCAGACCCACGTGCATCTGGGTCTGCTCGGCCAGATCCTCCCGTGGGCCTTTTACCACATCCTCATCAGGATGACCTGCAAGGCAGAGGTGCTGGCGGGCATCTGCGCCCAGGTCACCGAGTACCTCGGCAAGGACACCCAGCAGCACCTGCAACTCCAACTGTGCGAGATCTACGGCTACGTCGAGACGCTGAGGGCGTTCCTCACCGCGGCCGAGGAGCAGCACCTGCGCACCGACGACGGCAACCTGATACCCAACCCCACGCAGATCACCCTGGGGCGGATCCACGCCGTCGAGCACCATCCCCGGATGCTGCAGATTGTGCGCGAGATGTGCGGGTCGGGCATCCTGATGGCGCCTGGGGCGGCCGACCTGGCGAACGCCGAGGTTGCTGGCGACGTCATGCGCTACCTCGTCGGGCCCGACGAGAACGCCGTGGACCGCTTCCGGCTGCTGAAGCTGGCGTGGGAGTACGGCTGCGACTCGTTCGGCTCGCGCCAGTTGCTCTTCGAGATGCACAACGCCGGCTCGCACCTCACGACCCGCCAGCGGCTCGGTATGTCCTACGACGCCGGCCCGCTGAAGGCGCTCGCCCGGCAGCTCGCCGGCATAGACGACACGAATGGTTGAGAGAAGGGAGCGTGCCGATGAGAACCATTGTCGAGATCGGCGGCCCAACGTCCTGGAAAGGCCCCGATCTGCAGGACAGCGACGGATGGATCCTCAAGTTGGAGGAGTCTCACAGGCGGGAGTTGCTGGATGCGCTGCGCGGCACCGAGGACGCCGGGCTGGACTTCCTGGAGATGACCCGGCAGAACTTCCCGTTGCCGCGGACCGGGCCGCTGCTGGAGTCGATCCTGGACGATCTCATGGAGGGTCGCGGCTTCGTGCTGCTGCGCGGCGTGCCGGTCGAGGGGCTCAGCGAGCGCCAGATCGAGCTCATGTACTGGGGCATGGGCCTGTACATCGGCATCTGTCTCCCGCAGGGTGCCGAGGGGACCGACTTGTTCGCGCACGTGCGCGACGAGGGGGTGGACCGCAACGCCAACTACGGCGGCGGCCTGCTCAACCGGCACTCGGGGGCGCTGCCGTTCCACACCGACACCAGCGACATCGTGGGCCTGCTGTGCATCCACCCGGCGATGCGCGGCGGCACCAGCACCATCGTCAGCGCCGTGGCCGTGCACGACGAGATCGTCCGGCGGCGTCCCGACCTGGCGGCGGTCATGTACGAACCCTGGTGGTTCGACCGCAAGCGCGGCGACGGGCCCGACAGCTTCGCTCAGTGCCCCATCTATGCCGTCAACGGCGCCGGGAGGCTCTTCGGGTTCTACGGTCCCGACCTCTACAAGACGGCCCAGCGTGGCGAGCACGTCCCAGACCTGTCCCCCCAGCAGTGGGAGGCGATGGCGCTGATCGATGAGATCAACGGCAGCACCGAGTACCAGTTGCACATGGACTTTCAGCCCGGCGAGATCCAGTTCATCAACAACTACTCGGTCATGCACTCCCGGACCGCCTACGAGGACTACCCGGACCCGGCCCTGCGCCGCGACCTCATCCGGCTCTGGCTCACCCTCGACCAAGACCTCGACATCCCCGAGGAGTTCAACGAGCGCGGCCTCAAGACCCGCTCGAGCGCCTTCGCCCGCTGAGGGGCTTCGCGGACGGGCCGGTCGCGCGTCGAAACGGTAGCGTTCAGAGCGTCGGATCTGTAGCGGATCGGTGTACTACAGGACGAACCTGGACAGAACTCGCTGTAGTTCGTAGATGTCTACCTTCTTGGTGAACGTCTTCTTGAGAGGCGTGAGTTCGCTACCAATCCACAGTTTCAGTTCAGCATCGAGATCGAAGTGTCCAGCTGTTTCGATGCTGTACCTCGTGATCTTGCTGTATGGAATGGACAAGTAATCCTGTTTCTTCCCCGTGAGCCCTTGGACATCAACCAAAATGAGCCGCTTATCAGTGAAAATAAATGTATCGCGGATGACTTTGTAACCAGCTTGAATGGTCTCGTCTTCTGTCAGCAACTGGCCATACTTGTTCTGAAGTTCTTCCAGGCTGACATTTCCAGCGTGACCGAGCAGGATTCGACTGACCACGAGAAGCCCCTTGCAAGTCCAGTGTTTCTAGCTGGACCGTGAGTCTACGGGGATTGGGGGCGCTGTTGTGGCCCTATTGACGATGTAGCGCACGCCAATCAGGCACCGGGGCGAACGTCATTGCCGTTGCGGGGGGGAGGACTGTGCAAGGCTGACCACATGGCACAAAGTCACGAAATCGAATACCGCGTCGGCGGTGACGACCTGCAATTCGTGGAGGTCTGGCTAGACCCCCACGAGACGGTGATCGGCGAGGCTGGCGCCATGATGTACATGAACCCCGGCATCGAGTTCGAGGCCAAGATGGGCGACGGCGCCGACCCCGACGAGGGGAAGTGGAGCAAGGTCAAGGCCGCCGGCAAGCGGGCGCTCGCCCAGGAGTCCATCTTCCTCACGCACTTCACGAACATGGGCCGGGGCAAGTCCAGCGTGGCGTTCGCCGCGGAGTTCCCCGGCAAGATCGTCCCGGTCGACCTCACCCAGCACGGTGGGCGCATCATCTGCCAGAAGGATGCGTTCCTGTGCGCCGCGCTCGGCACGAAGATCGACATTGCGTGAGGCTTCGCGAAAACGTGGGTTTTGGGTCTGTTGGTGTCGGTTGGGTTGATCATGTCACGAGGAGTGCGCGGGCGGCGAAGTTGTCGGGGTTGGTGAAGCCGTGGGCGGTGCGGCGTAGGACTTGGAGGAGGTTGTTGGTGCCCTCGATGCGGCCGTTGCTGGGCCGCCCGGCGGTGTGCCAGGCGAGGATGCGGGGCATGGCGGCGAGCAGCGTGTTGACGATCTTGTAGAACTCGGGCAAGTCGCCGGTCTGGTAGAGATTCGGTGAACCGGTCCAGGGCGGCGAGGGCGCCGGCCTGGGCGTCGTCGAGGCGGTCGGGGCGGCGCAGCAGCAAGAACCTGGCCCGGAACACGTCGGGGTCGAACGCCGGCGTGAGCCCTTCGGGTTGGCGGCGCTGCACGTCGCGGCGCACCGCGGTGAGCCCCGCGGCGAACCAGCCGATGACGTGGAAGCGGTCCAGCACGTGGGTGGCGTGGCCCAGGTGGCGGTCCACGGCGGCCTTGTAGGCCTTCGAGCCGTCGGTGACGACGACCTTCACACCGGCGCACCAGCGGTGGCCCTGGGCGGCGAAGAACCTGCTCAGCGCGTCAGCGGACCGGTGCGGGACCATGGCCAACAGCTCGCCGGTGTCGCCTGAGACGATGACGGTCACGTAGCGATGTCGACGGCGCATCGACGTCTCATCGACCAACAACACCCGGCACGGTCGCCGTCGGCGGTGGTCGCCCACCAGCGCCGCCCACGCCCGGACCACGTCGTTCACGAGGTGCCAGCTCACCCCGGCGCGGCGCGCCGCCGCGCTGATCGGCATCACCGCCACGTTGCCCACCAAGCGCCGCGCCAGGCGCCGCGTCAGCTTGCCCTCGAACTCGGGATGGTCCTCCAAGTGGCGCGCAGAGCAGTTCTCGCAGCGCCACCGCCGGCGCTGCCACAACAACACCGTCTCGCGCCCCGACACCGGCTGGTCCCAGACCCGCTTGACGCGCCGGTCATGCACCCGGCGGCACTTGAACCCGCAGTGCGGGCACCGCGACGTGGACCAAGTCGCCTCGACCGCCACCTCCAAACGGCCCGGCGAGTCCGCCACCACCTCCAACACGCGCACCTGACGCAGGTGCAGCCGCACCCGCATAACATCTGAACTCATCGAGGCCCTCCTGGCTCGGCGGTGTGATAATCACCGATTCCAGCAGGGCCTCGACCCCATCTCAGGGACCCTCAGCTACACCCCCAACCCACGTTTTCGCGAAGGGCCCATTGCGTTCCAACGCAAGATCGGCACCGGCCTATTCGGCGGCGAGGGTTTCATCCTGCAGAGCCTCACCGGTGACGGCCTGGCGTTCCTGTCGGCGGGCGGCACCGTCATCCGGCGCCAACTCAAGGGCGAGCAGCTGCGTGTCGACACCGGCTGCATCGTGGCGTTCGAGCAGGGAATCCAGTACGGCATCGAACGTGCCGGCAACCTCAAGTCCAGCATCTTCGGCGGCGAGGGCCTCTTCCTGGCCACGCTGTCGGGCCACGGGACCGTCTGGATTCAGTCGCTGCCGTTCTCCCGCCTCGCCGACCGCATCCTCGCCGCAGCCGCACCCGTCCCCGGCGCCTCCAAGGGCGAGGGCTCAGTGATCGGCGACTTCGCCCGAGCCTTCGAGCGCTAGGCGCGGCGCGGGCAACTCCGCTGCCGCCGACGGGCAAGACCGCCGGCGGGCAATTCCTGCTCACTCGCGGGCTGCCGCCCGGCCCCCTCACGAGCAGTGCCTGTCGTGATCAAGGTCCGTCATGCACCGGGGCAATTGCGATTCGTGCATCGGTACTGTTGCAAACAGTGCATTGAAAGATTGCAGAAGCTCCACCGAAGCGCCAGCTCGTCGATCCGTCGCTGGCGGCCTCGCTACGCAGGCTCCGTGACCGGATCGATCCGGCTGAAGTTGGCGAACCCAAACGCCTCGTCGTGCTCACGGCCACCGGCTATGCCTACGGGCGCACCGACGGCGTTGTAGTCGTCCCCATCGCCAGCCTCGCCCCCTGACGGGCGGCACCGGACTCAGGTCGTGGCGGCGACCTTGTTGGCGATCCACTCGCCAGCGGGGATCGGTTCAGGGGGCGAGGCTCCGGGACGTGGTGCTTGCGTTGCGAACCCTGCCCTAGGTGTGCCGACACCCGGTCCCGGCTCGGTCTGCGGATCGCGCCGCGGTTGCTCAGGCGGTGACCTCGATGGTGTGCCAGCCGGTGGCGCCGTCGGGCGCCGGGGGGCGCTGCTCGGAGGTCTGCGTGGACCCCGTGCCGTCGGTGGCGCGGCAGCGGACGCGGTGCTTGCCGGGGGTTGCGTCCCAGGCGTAGACCCACTGCCGCCACGAGTTGACCGACATGTTGTTGCTCAGCTCGGCTCTCACCCAGGGCCCGTCGTCGATCTGCACCTCGACCCGCTCGATACTGCGTGTCGGTGCCCAGGCGACGCCGGCTACGGCCACTCGCCCTGCCCGGACACTGGCGCCGCGCCGTGGAACGTCGATGCGGGACTGCGTCTTGATGGGTCCCCGCTTGGCCCAGCCACGCGGCACCCAGTACGAATCGAACCCTTCCCAGGTGGTGAGGCGGATCTCCTCGAGCCACTTCGTGGCCGACACGTAGCCGTAGAGGCCGGCGATAACGAGCCGCACCGGGAAACCGTGCTCGCGCGGCAGCGGCTCGCCGTTCATGGCCACCGCCACGAGCGCCACCCGCCCGTCGAAGGCGTACTCGGCGGGGAAGCCCGAGTTCCAGTTGTCGACCGAGCGGCCCACGATCTGGGTGGCGCCGCGCTGGAGGCCCGCCCGGTTCAGCACGTCCGCCAGCGGGACCCCGCGCCAGACGGCGTTGTCGACGAGGTTCCCGCCGACCTTGTTGGAGACGCAACTCAGCGTGACGGGCGTCTCCACGAGGCCCATGTCGATGAGGTCCCTGAAGGTCATCGTGTAGGGGTTGTCGACCATGCCCGAGACCGACAGCTTCCAGTCGTTCACGTCGACGGAGGGGACCACCAGCGCCGTGTCGATCCGGTAGAAGTCCGAGTTGGGCGTCACGATGGGCGAGATGCCCGTGACCGTGTTGTCGTAGTAGCCCGCCCGGTTCCGCGCCGGTGGTGGTGCGGTGGCCTGGGTCGTCGGTGGCGGTGGCGGCGGCTGGGTGGTGGGCGGCGGGGCCTGGGTGGTGGTTGTCGTGGGCCGGTCGCCCGGGTCGCCCACTGGAGGGGCGGCCCCGTCAGCGGAGGGTTGCGTGGTGCCGGGAGCAGGTGCTTCGGCCGGCGCCTGCGTTGCCGGGACCGAACCGTCACCGGTATCGACGGGTGCCGGCGCGGCCACTTCGGTCCCGTCGGCCGCCACCGTCATCGGGGTCGTGTCCCCGGCGGCTGTGCTGGTCGGAGTGGTCCCGGCGTCATTGGGGGGTGTCTCACCCGCCGCCGTGGCCTCGATGGTGTCCCCGCCGGGCCCGCTGGTCGCCTTGGTGGTGCCGCTGTCCGCGGGCGCGGGCCCCCCGCCCACCGTGGTCGGGGTGGAGCCGCCGGCGATCGTCGTGCCGGGCGTGTCGGTGGCCGTTGCCCCACCGGTGTCGGTGCGCACCTCGGCGCTGCTCAGCAGATCCGCCACGCTGGCCCGGCCCTCCTCCACGTTCCCGCGGCGACCGAGGAGATAGCGCCCGACGCCGCTGGCCACCAGGGCGCCGACCGTGGTGGCCCCGGCGGCCGTCAGGAACCAGCGCCGTCCGGTCTCGTTCAGGTAGGGGTGCGGCTGGCGCGGCTTCGTCCCTGCCGGGGCGGCAGTTGCCTCGACGGCAACCGGGGAGATCAGGCGCAGCATCCCCCACAGCGAGCCGCCACCCGCTACCACCGCCAGCGCAGCCGTCAGCGCCGCCATGCCGGTTGTGGCGGTGGGGTTGACGGCCGCCGCGAGGCCGCCGATTGTTCCGAAGGCCGCGTAGACGGCGACGATCACCCAGCGGTGCCGTCGGGCCACGATGCCGGTGAGCACACCGAGGGCAAGCGTCGCCGCCAGCACGCCGTAGAACAGCAGCGGTTTCTGTGTTGAGCCGAAGGTGTCGATGCTCCACCGGATGACGCCACCCGGCACGAACCGGCTGTCCACGATGGCGTCGGAAACCCCCAGCACGAGGGACGGCGTCCTGTCGGTGATGCCGGCGATCAACTCGCCGACGGAGATTGCGGCCCCGGCGCTCAGCAGGCCGGCCAGGGCTGCCCAGGGAACGGCCGAACCCCGGCGGGGTTTCAGGCGGGCCAAACGGGCGATCACGCCTCTCGGGCGGCCAGACGATCCGGTGTTTTCATGATCGTGGGAGGGACCGGAGGACATGGTTCCACCTCTCACTTTCCTGTCGATGTTCGTCTCCTAGTCTGGCAGGGACGGGTCCGCGAAAGCGCGCAGGTATCTTTCGAAATCCCGCGCCGGAAGGAAGGATCTTCCTTGGAATTCAACAGGCAGGGCACTCGGGGTGACGCCTCGGGGTGAACCGCGCCGGTGGCCGTGACCGGGCCCGGACCGGCCGGCCTCGAGCGCTACGGATGGGACGCCGCCTGGGAGCAGGTGCGAGCGCAGGTGGGACTCCCCGAGGCGCTGGTGGGTCGAGTGGGTCGGGTGAGCCGGGGGCAATGTGTCGTTCTGAGCGAAGCGGGCGAGGTGGTCGCCGCCTCTGACTCTCAGCGATCACAGGCCGCCGTGTCGCCCACCACCGGCGACTGGGTGCTGTACAGCGAGGATCCGGACCAGGGTGCGGTCATCGACACGGTCCTCCCGCGGCGGACGGCCATCGTGCGGCGCGATCCGGCGATCACCGTCACGAAACAGACCCTGGCGGCGAATGTTGACACCGTCGCGTTGCTGCACGGTCTGGACGTTCCCGTCAATGCGGGTCGTATGGAGCGCTTCCTGGTGCTGGCCGCCGACAGCGGCGCGGAGCCGCTGATCATTCTGAGCAAGGCCGACCTGCTCGCTGGGGAGGAGCGCCGGCGGGTGCGCGACGAGATGGCGGCACTGGCGCCCGGCATCGACATCGTGGAGACAAGCGCGATGGACGGTCAGGGTCTGGACGAGTTGCGACACAAGGTCGCCTCGCATCGCACCCTCGCGGCGTTGGGTCTGTCGGGCGTCGGTAAGTCGACCCTCTTGAACGCCTTGATCGGCGCGCCGGTCCTGGCGGTGGCCGACGTGCGCGGCTCGGATCGTGCCGGCCGCCACACCACGGTGCGCCGCGAACTCGTGTTGCTGCCCACCGGTGGTGTCCTCATCGACACGCCCGGTCTGCGAGCGGTGAGCCTGTGGGAGGCCGACATCGCTCTCGACGAGGTGTTCTCCGACATCGCCGAGCGGGCCGGGGGCTGCCGTTTCCGGGACTGCACCCACCGCAGCGAGCCCGGATGCGCCGTGCAGGATGCCGTCCGTGCCGGTGAGGTGGACGCCGAGCGGCTCGAGCGCTACCAGCGCCTGTGGGACGAGTTGGCGTTGCAATCCGAGGCGCGCGCCGAGCGCCTGCGCCTACGGTCCCGTGGCCGTCGCGGGATCAAGCGCCGCCGCCGCGTTCGGCGCCGCTCCTAGGACGGCACCGGCACGGCGACGGGGATCAGCTCAGTTGGCGCGCGGGTCGTCGGGGTAGTTCCGGAACCAGGACACCTCGCTCCCCTGGCGCCCGAGGACTGCTCGCCACAGACCCTCCGGCTCGTCACAGAGCACGTCGTCCGGCTCCGCGTCGACGACGAACCACGCACCGGCGGCGATCTCGCCCTCGAGTTGCTGGGCCTCCCAGCCTGCGTACCCGAAGAAGATGCGCAGGCCGGGCCTGTCGGCGACGTGATCGGCCCCCAGCGAGAGGTTCACGCTCCCGACGTTGCCGAGGATCCGCTGCCATCCCGTCTCCGTGCAGCCGGGCCACTCGCCCGAGAGCCCGATCAGCGTCTCGGGTGAGACCGGGCCCCCGGAGAACAGGACACCGGGAGCATCCTCCCAGCCGGTCAGCAACTCGGCGACGACGAGCGACGAGGGCCGGTTCAGCACCAGACCGATGGCGCCCTCGGCGCTGTGCTCCAGCAGCAGAACGACCGTGCGCTCGAAGTTGCCGTCGCCGATGAGTGGTGTGGCGACCAGGAGCCGTCGGGCGTGGAACTCCGTCATCGCTCCACGCGGGGATCCGCCTTGCCCGGCGCCCTCTCCGTGACGGCGCCGAAGGGTCTGGCGGTGGCTACAGCCGGGCGACGATGTGGTCGATGCAAGCGCACAGCGCGGCTACGTCCTCGGGAGGGATGGCGGGAAAGAGCGCGATACGGAGCTGGTTGCGGCCCAGCGCCCGGTAGGACTCCGTGTCGACGATGCCGTTCGCGCGCAGCACCGTGGCGATCCAGTCGGCGTCGGCAACGGCGGCGTCGATGTCGATCGTGGCCACGGTGTGGCTGCGCTGGCTGGCGTCACCGACGAACGGCTCCGCGTAGTCGGAAGCCTCGGCCCAGCCGTAGATCACGCCTGCGGAGGCGTCGCAGCGGCCGGCGGCCCATTCCAGGCCGCCGTTGGCGCACATCCACTCCACCGTCTGCAGTGTCAGGAACACCGTGGCAAGCGCAGGGGTGTTGTAGGTCTGGTTGGCGGCGGAGTTCTTCACGGCGAGCGGCAGGCTGAGCGTGGGGGGGCACCACCGCTCGCTCGCGCCGATCTCGGCGATGCGTTCCAGCGCCGCCGGCGAGCAGCACGCCACCCAGAGCCCGCCGTCGGCGGCGAAGCACTTCTGCGGCGAGAAGTAGTACATGTCGACCTCGGCCGGGTTCCAGCGCAGGCCGCCCGCACCGGAGGTGGCGTCCACGGCCACCAAGCCGTCCGCGGCGCTGACGCCTGCGGGGCGCCGCAGCTCCATCTGCACGCCCGTGGAGGTCTCGTTGTGGGTGAGCGCGTACACGTCGACCTCGGCCGGAACGGGGTCGGGATGGCTACCGACCGGGGCCTCGATGATGTCGGGAGCCTCGAGATGCGGGACGGCCTGCACAGCCCGGGCGAACTTGGCGGAGAACTCGCCGAAGGCCAGGTGCTGGCTGCGGCGGCGGATCAGGCCGAAACTCAGGGAGTCCCACAGCCCCGTGGCGCCGCCGTTGCCCAGCACCACCGCCCAGTCGTCCGGCAGATCGAAGAGTTCCGCGAAACCGTCCTGCAGCCGGGCGACGACACTGCGCACGCCGGTGCGCCGATGGCTCGTGCCCAAGTAGCCGTTGGCCACGTCCGCCAGCGCAGCAACCGCCTCGGGGCGGACCCGCGATGGCCCGCTGCCGAAGCGCCCGTCAGTGGGACGGAGTTCGGCGGGGAGCACGATGTCCGCGGCGCTTTCCGCGGTCATCTTTTGGCCGTTCGGGTGCGAGACTGCACCCGTGAACTCTGCAGCACGTTCTTCGACCCCCAGCAATTCGACCGATTCGGTGCCCCCAGTTCTATCGGTCTCGGCGGCGGTGGCGGCAATCACGCCCTCGGCCACCGTCAGCACCGATGCCAAAGCCAAGGCGCTGCGCGCCGCGGGGGAGCCTGTTATCGGCTTCGGGGCCGGCGAGCCCGACTTCCCGACGCCTCCGCACATCGTGGAGGCCGCGGTGCGAGCCTGCGGTGAGCACCGCAACCACCGCTACACCCCGACGGCGGGGCTTCCGGAACTGCGCGAGGCCGTTGCCGCCAAGACGCTGCGGGACTCCGGCCTCGAGGTCTCGCCGCAACAGGTGATCATCACCGCGGGTGGCAAGCACGCTGTCTACAACGCCCTGCTGACATTGCTGGATCCCGGCGACGAGGTCATCCTGCCCGCCCCGTACTGGCCCAGCTACCCCGAGCCCGCAGCACTGGCCGGAGCGCGATCGGTGGTCGTGCACACCAGCGTGGACAGCGGCTACCGCGTCACGGTCGAGCAACTCGAAGCGGCGCGGACGCCGCGCACCAAGCTGCTGATATTCGTCTCCCCGTCCAACCCCACAGGCAGCGTGTACCCCCCGGAGGATGTCGCGGCCATCGGGAACTGGGCGGCCGAGCACGGCATCTGGGTGATGACCGACGAGATCTACGAGCACCTCACCTACGACGATCACCAGCACGTGTCGCTTCCGGTGGTTGCCCCCGCCGCCGCCGAGCGCTGCGTGGTGATCAACGGCGTCGCCAAGACCTACGCCATGACCGGATGGCGCGTCGGCTGGATCATCGCCCCGCCCCCGGTGGCCGCCGCGGCGGCGGCCCTGCAGACGCACCAGACCTCCAACGTCGCCAACGTGTCCCAGCGGGCGGCGCTGGCCGCCGTCTCCGGGTCGCTGGATGCCGTCGCGGAGATGCGAGCCCACTTCGACCGCCGCCGGCGCACGATGCACGGGATGCTGACGCAGATCCCCGGTGTGAATTGCCCCCTGCCCCAGGGCGCTTTCTACGCCTTCCCCTCGCTGGCCGGCGTGCTGGAACACCCTGTCCGCGGGCGGACGGTGGGATCGAGCCTCGAACTCGCGGATCTGCTGCTCTCCGAGGCGAAGGTTGCCGTCGTGGCAGGTGAAGCGTTCGCTGCGCCCGGGTGCGTGCGGCTGTCGTTCGCGCTCTCCGATGACGACCTCGCCGAAGGTGTCGGGCGCATCGTGGACTTCCTGTCCTAGTGAACCGCGTACGCCTCCAGGGTGGTGACCGCTGAGGCAATGAGCCGCTTGGTGCCAGCAGTGAGGGAGTCTTTCGGCGCCTGGCCGTCGCCGATCAGCCCCGAATCCCTCGCCGCCGGGAGTGTGCGTATCACCACTCTGGTGGCCGACGGCACCGACCTGTGGTGGTCCGAGACGCGGCCCGCGGCGAAGGGTCGCACCGTCCTGATGCGCCGCAGCGCCGGCGGTTCGGTCCGCGAGATGACGCCGCCCGCGGCGAACGTTCGCAGCCGCGTGCACTCCTACGGCGGTGCCGCCTGGTGGGCGCAGGACGGCGTCTGCGTGTACTCCGACGACGCCGACTTCCGGCTGCGGCGCCTCGGACCCGGCGACGCCGAGGCGGTCCTCGTGAGCCCGGAGGGGCCGGACCGTTACGCCGACGGTCGACTCAGCGCCGACGGGCGGTGGTACGTGTGCGTCCGGGAGCGTCCCGCCGACCCGGAGAATGTCAACGAGATCGTGCGCGTGGCACTCGATGGCAGCGGTCGCGTCGAGGTGGCGGTCTCCGGTGCGGACTTCTACTCCGACCCCCGTCCCTCGCCGTGCGGCCGCTGGCTCCTGTGGCTGCAGTGGAACCATCCCAACATGCCCTGGGACGGGTGCGAGCTGCACGTCGGGCGCCTCGAAGGCCCGGTGGTGGCCGAGTCTCGCTGCATCGCCGGAGGGACCGACGAGTGGATCTTCGGTCCGGCGTGGCGGCATGACGGGGCGTTGAGCTGGGTGAGCGACGGCGCCGGCTGGTCCACGCTGTGGGTGTTGGAGGGCGATCCGCTCGCGGCGGCGGCGTCGCCGCGCATCTGGGTGGATCTGCGCGACGGCGAGGTCCAGACCGCTCCATGGGTATTCGGGATGAGCCGCCACGCCGCCTGGCCGGCAGCCTCCGGCGATGGCAGCGCGCTTGGGTACGCAGTCGCCCGCCGTGGAGGTCACGAGTTGCGACTCATCGAGCAGGAGTCGGGTGCGACTCCTGTCGGAGCAGCGGACGCAGTTGCGTACCGGCGACACACCTCGTTCAGCGCCGTGCGTGCCTGGGAGGGGGGTGTGGTCTCGGTGGCCGGCTCGCCGTCGGTCGAGAACGAGATATTGCACGTCACCCTCGCCGGTGCGACGCCGGAGGCCCGGGTCGTGTACTCCCCGACGGGACTGCGCCTCGATCCGGGTTTCACGCCGGAGCCCGAGCCTGTGACGTTCCCGACGACCGGCGGCGACATGGCCCATGGGTTGCTCTACCGCCCCGCCAACCCTCACTGCGCCGCCGCCGACGGAGCCGGGCCGCCGCCGCTGCTCGTGATGGCGCACGGCGGTCCCACCGGTGCGGCGCGCACCAGCCTGCACTTGGGGCTGCGCTACTGGACCAGTCGCGGCATCGCCGTCGTGGACGTGGACTACCGGGGCAGCACCGGGTACGGCCGGGCGTACCGTCGCGCGCTGGACGGCGGCTGGGGCGTCACCGACGTGGCCGACTGCGTGGCGGCGGCGCGTCACTTGGCCGAGCGTGGCGACGCCGACGCCGGCCGGCTGGCCATCATCGGCTCCAGCGCCGGGGGATATGTCGTTCTACAGGCGCTTACCGACTACGACGTGTTCGCCGCCGGTCTCATCCGTTACGGCGTGACCGACCTGGAGGCTCTGGCCCGAGACACCCACAAATTCGAGAAGCACTACATGGATCGTCTCGTCGGCCCTTACCCCGCCGAACGCGACCTCTACGTGGAGCGCTCCCCGATCCACCGGGCGGACCGCATCTCGTGCCCCATGCTGATCCTGCAGGGCGACAGTGACCCCGTCGTCCCACCGAACCAGGCGGAGGCTCTGGTCGAGGCACTGCAATCCAACCGGCTGCCCTACGCCTATCTGCTGTTCGAGGGCGAGCAGCACGGTTTCCGTGGAGCGGATGCCATCGTCGCGGCCGCCGAAGCCGAGTTCTCCTTCCTCGGCCAGATCTTCGGCTTCGAGCCGGCCGGGGATATCGCTCCTGTCAGGGTGCACAACCTCTGAACCCCTGCTGCCGGGGCCCGGGATGATGGAGAGTCAGAGGATTCAGGTTCGTCAGGAACAAACGCGGGAACCGCGCAGGGCTGTCGAGCGTCTGAACAGATAGACAGGCATTGCCATAGCCGCCCGAGGGGTGGCACGGATCACCGGGACGGCAGAACCGGAACCGGGGCCCGTGGCGGCTGACGGCCCATACGTGCCGTCGGTCATGGATCGAGACCGGAGGGACCGCATGAGGTTGAGGATCGGAACGAAAACACTTGTCGCAGCCCTGGCGGTTCTACTCGTGGCCGGAGCCTGCGGAGGTTCCGGCGATGAGGGAGTGCAGACGCCTGTCGCCACGAGCCCGCCGCCGCCCGCCGCCGATCCCGCACCAGCACCCCCGGAGCCGCCGGCACCGCCCGAGCCGGCGGAGCCCGCCGCGACACCGGCACCTCCGGAACCGGCCGCGGCACCTGAGCCGCCGCCTGCCGTGGAGCCGCCGGTGCCGCCCGAGCCACCTGCGCCGCCCGAGCCACCTGCGCCGCCCGAGGAGTCGCCGTCTTCCGCCGATGCTCCCGCGGTCCCGGCCGCCGCGCCCGAGCCGCAGGCGATGCCGGCCGATGAACTCGACGAGGGCGCCATCGCTGCCTTGACGGCCCGCCTCGCCGCTGCGCAAGGGAGCGTCACCTCGACGCAGATGAGGGTGTACATATCGATTGCGGCGAGCTTCCCCGGAGAGCCCGAGGTCGCTATAGACGACACGCTCCTGATGACCATTACGGACGTGGGCGACCTGGCGCATGCCGAGGTGGACATGGCGGGCTTCATGGCCGCCCTGTTCGGTGCCGCCGGGCCCGGGGCCGGCTCCGAGTCGGTGAACCTCCCGTTACTGGAGATGATCCTGGAGGGCGAGACGGGGCTCTATCTGAAGCTGGCGCCGCTGATGGCACTCGATCCGTCCAGCGAGTCGCCGTGGCCGGCGGATCTGGTCGCGGAACATGGTGGCGATCTCGACGACCTGTGGAGTTTCGTGGATCTGACCAGCGCCGGCGGAGCCGAGGTGCTGGCCTCCCTGGGCGTGACACCGCAGACCGCCATGCAGGATGACTTCGTGGAGCTCCTGGCTGAGGGTCTCCCGGAGGGAGCCCTTCTGAGCGTCCGCAGCGGGGGACCCAGCGAAGTGGCGGGCATTGAGACCCAGGAGTATTCCTTCGTGCTCGACTTGGCGGCCCTGACCGAATTCCCGGCCTCTCTGGGAATGATGTTCGGTGGCAACCCGGGCGAAATCGGGCCGCCGGCGGGTGATTTCCCGGGCGGACTGGCCGGCTCTCTGCCCTTCGAGTATGTCATTCACGTCGACTCCGACGACCTCATCCGGCGGATCGTCGTCGTCGTGGACATTGGGGCCATCCTGGCCGGGGTGTTCAACGATCTTGCCCAGACCGGCGAGGTCCCCGAGGGCGCGGAGGCCGAATTCCCCGAGATCGAATACGTCCTCTCCGTGCGGATGGACGTCATCGCTCTGAACGATCCTTCTCTGGTCGTGGAAATTCCCGATCCGTCGCTGGTTGTGGACCTGCCCGTTCCGTCGCTGGGAGTCGATCTTTCGTGACGGCGGGCGCGGGATTCGGCATGACCCTCGTCCTCGTCACTGTGCGCATCCGGGAACCTGGCCGCGCCCTCGTGCGTCGTTAACGGGTGATGAGGGAGTTATCGATGCCGACGCCGCAACGGTCAACGGAATTCTATGGATTCGGTCAACCAACGGTGATCAGCGGTGCGGTAACTTCGGAGGTGAGGGTCATGAACGAGACGCTTGGAACGTGATGGTGAATACAGAAATGAAGATGAAGTTACTGGTTGGTTGGTTGGTGGTGGGTTTGCTCGTCGCGAGTGCGTGCAGCGATCCCGACGACAGCCAGGTGGCGACCCTGACCGAGACCAAGCCGCCGGCCCCGGTGGAGGTGACGCAGGATGCGCCGCCGGATCCACCGCCGCCCGCCGCCGAGCCGCCCGCCGCGCCAGAAGTGACTCCGGCCGAAGCGCCGACGGCACCCGAGCCCGAATCACCGCCCGAGCCCGAACCACCGCCGCTGCCACAGGGTGAGCTCGATGCGGCCGCAGTGGCGGCGCTGATCTCGACAATCGACGCCGCGCAATCAGGCGTGACGTCATCTCGCGAGCAGCTCTACCTGACCCTCCAGCTGAGTTTCGGGGGACAGTCGGCGGGGAGCGTCAGTGACGTTCCGTTCACGCTGTCCACAACAGTGGGTGATCTGACGCACATCCAGATGGACCCGGCGGCTCTTGCCGCGCTCAGCGGCTTCGAGGACGGGATGCCTCAGCCCGCGCCTGCGGGTGCGCAGCCGTTCGAGATGGTGCTGGACGGGAGCTCGCAGCAGTTGTACGTCAAGCTGGGACCGCTGGCGGCGCTTGATCCGGGGGAGCAGCCTCCCGAGCTGGCGAGTCTGGCGGCTCAGCGAGGTGCCGAACTCGCCGACTTGTGGGGCAGGGCGGACCTGGCCGGCGACCTGCCACCGTTCCTCGGTGGGGTTGGGCTCGGACCCCAGCCGTCCCAGGCGGAGTTCCTCGCCCTGCTGAAGGCGGCGTCCGACAGCGGCAGCATTCTCGAAGCCCGCGCCGACGGGTCGGGCCAGGTCGCCAGTGTCGCCACGCAGGTCTACACGTTCGTCATCGACCTGGCGAAGCTGATCGCCGACCTGCCACCATTCCTCGAGGGATTCCTGGGCGGGCCCGGTGCCGGTGGAGTTCCGCCGGACGACTTGCTCGGTTCCCTGGCCGTTCCGCTGGCCACTGAGTTCACCCTCCACGTCGGCGGCGACGGCCTGGCGAGGCAGGTTGGATTCGATCTGGACCTGGGGGAGATCCTGATGGCGGTGTTCTCGGGATTCGGAGAGATGGGGGAGACCCCCGATGGGGCCGATATCGAATTCCCCGACATTGAGTATCGCGTGGCCATGCGCTTCGAGACTCTTGCGGTGAACGACCCGTCGCTGGTGGTGACGCTGCCCGATCCGGCACTGGTCGTCGACCTACCCTGACGATTCGACCCCCTCACGGGTGAGTGCCGGGCGTCCGGGGCCGCCCTACAGTCACCGGTAGCCCCGGCCCGTGACGACACAGCACAGGGAGGCAACCCCCGATGGCACGCGTTCTTGTCGCCGAGCGCATCGCAGCAGCCGGCCTTGATGTCCTACGAGACGCTGGGCATCGGGTGGACGTGCGGCTCGGTATGTCACCGGAGGACCTGCTCTCAGCGGTTGAGGGTGCGCAGGCGCTGATCATCCGCTCGGCGACGCAGGTCACCGCAGAGGTCCTGGAAGCCGGGAAGGATCTCGTCGTGGTGGGCCGCGCCGGTGTCGGTCTCGACAACGTCGACCTCGCTGCCGCCACCAGCCTCGGCGTGACGGTGGTGAACGCCCCCCTGTCCAACGTGCTGTCGGCGGCGGAGCACACCGTCGCCCTGATCCTGGCGCAGGCGCGCAACATCCCCCAGGCCCACGCCGCCCTTGTGGCCGGCCGCTGGGAGAGGGCCAAGTGGGAAGGCATCGAACTCTCGGGCAAGACCCTGGGCATCGTCGGTCTGGGCCGGGTCGGGCGGCTCGTGGCCAAGCTCGTCGCCGGGTTCGCCATGCTCACCCTGGCGCACGACCCCTACATCTCGGCCGAGCAGGCCGGCGAGTTGCGCATCGAACTGGTCAGCCTCCCCGAGTTGATGGCGCGCAGCGACTTCGTCTCGCTGCACGTCGCCAGGACGCCCGAGACGATCGGGCTCATCGGCGCGGAACTGCTCGCCTCGGCAAAGCCGGGCATCCGGATCGTCAACGTGGCACGCGGCGGGCTCGTCGACGAGGAAGCGCTGGTGGAGGCCCTGCGCGCCGGCCGGGTGGGGGGTGCCGCGCTCGATGTCTTCGACGGCGAACCCATCGAGTCCTCTCCGCTGTTCGGCGTTCCGGGGGTGGTCGTCACGCCGCATCTCGGTGCGAGCACCGCAGAGGCGCAGCATCGCGCCGGCGTGAACATCGCCGAGCAGGTCAACGGCGCTCTGGCGGGCGAGTTCGTGCCGTTCGCGGTCAACGTCGAGGCGCGCCACGCCGCCGACATCCTGCGACCCTTCCTTCCGCTGTGCGAGCACATGGGCGGGATGCTGGCCGAGATCAACGGCGGGCTACCCGAGGTTCTGGAACTGGAGTTGTGGGGCCGCATCGGCGACGACGACCCGGCAATCGCCCGCCTCGCCGTGCTGAAGGGGCTACTGGCCACCGCTCTCCAGACAAACGTCACCTACGTCAACGCACCGCTCCTGGCCACCGAGGCAGGCCTGCGAACGGCCGTCCACTGCCATATCGCGCCGCGGGACTTCCTGAACGAGGTGGTGGTGCGGGGTGGGTCAACGGAACTGGTGGGAACCCTCGTGGGTGTGCGCGGCGATCCCTACATCGTCAAGGTGAACGGGCTGGCGATCAACGTGCGCCCGTCGCGGCACATGGTCATGATCACCAACGAGAATCGGCCCGGCGTCGTCGGTGCCGTGGGCACGATCCTTGGGGAGGCGGGCGTGAACATCCACGACATGGTGCTCGACCGCTCGGGCACCACGAGCGGCACCTCGATGATCGTGCTGTCGACGGATCGCCACGTCGAGGCCGATGTGGCGCAACGGCTGCGCGACGCACCCGGCGTCCTGACGGTCAACGTGGTGCGCCTCGGCACGGCCGGTGCTTCCTGATAGCAGGCGGCCCGCCGGAGGGGATCGCCGAACGGCGACGAGTGCGAGGACCGCGCCGCTCAGTCCCGCCGAGCCGAGGAGAATCTTGCAGGGCGACATCGCCCTGCGGCGCCGGGGACGGCTCAGGTACTGGAAGTCTCCTCGGTGCCGTCGCCGGCAGGGGCGTCGGAGATGTCCAGCGGCGGCCACGGTTCGATCGAACCGGGATCCTGTTCGGCGTCGTCAACCTGGCGCTTGTTCTTCAGCCAGCGGACGGCACCCGCCGCGGCGGCGATGATCAACGCCCACTTGAGCAGCCGCTTGAGGAATCGGAACATGGTCCCGGAGTATAGCGACCGGCGCGACAATCCTCCCCGGCAGCGCCACCCGTTGACACGCACGTTGACGAATCGCGCAGGCGCTGCCATGCTGTAGGACGATGCGCAGTTTCGACCACCTGCAGCTCCTCCTTTAGGGCGAGCGCCCACATACCGGCGCTCGTCAGTCAACCTCCTGCCTCTGCGGCAGGAGGTTTTTCTTTCCCCGACCAGACAGGAGCAGGCCATGTCGGTAGACAATCCGGACCGGATCATCATCTTCGACACCACGTTACGCGACGGCGAGCAGTCGCCGGGCATCTCCCTTGACCAGAGCGAGAAGCTCGAGATCGCCGAGCAGCTCGCCCGGCTCGGCGTGGACGTCATCGAAGC
Source organism: Acidimicrobiales bacterium (assembly GCA_963668565.2). Taxonomy (GTDB): domain Bacteria; phylum Actinomycetota; class Acidimicrobiia; order Acidimicrobiales; family CATQHL01; genus VXNF01. The sequence continues at coordinate 522,550 of CAXXMX010000010.1, read as the reverse complement.
CGGGTTCCCGATCGCCAGCCAGGGCGACTTCGAGGCGGTGCAGGTGATCGCCAAGGCCGTGCGCGGCCCGGTGATCTGCGGTCTCTCGCGGACCGCCCACAAGGATGTCGACCGCTGCTGGGAGGCCATCGAAGCGGCAGCGCAGCGGCGGATCCACGTGTTCATCGCCACGAGCGAGATCCACATGCGGTACAAGCTGCGGATGACTCCCGAGCAGGTCAAGGCCGAGGCCGCCTCCGCGGTCGCACGGGCCAGGAACTACACCGACGACGTGGAGTTCTCCCCGGAGGATGCCTCGCGCAGCGACTTCGACTTCATGTGTGAGGTTCTGCAGGTGGCCGCCGACAGCGGCGCAAGCACGCTGAACATTCCCGACACCGTTGGCTACGGCGTGCCCGAGGAGTACGCCGAGCAGCTGCGGCGCATCAGGGAGCGGGTCCGCGGTGACTACGTGCTGTCCACGCACTGCCACAACGACCTGGGCCTGGCGGTGGCGAACTCCCTCTCGGGCGTGCTGGCCGGCGCCCGGCAGGTGGAGTGCGCCATCAACGGCATCGGCGAGCGGGCGGGCAATGCCGCTCTGGAGGAGATCGTCATGGCGGTCAACACCCGCAACGACTTCTTCGGCGATCTGGAAGTAGGGATCAGGACCAAGGAGCTCCACAAGACGAGTCGCCTGGTCAGCCGCCTCACCGGCTACCCCGTGCAGTACAACAAGGCGGTCGTGGGGCGCAACGCCTTTGCTCACGAGGCCGGCATCCATCAGCACGGCGTGCTCAGCGAGCGCACCACCTACGAGATCATGGATCCCCATGCGGTCGGCCAGGAGGGCAGCCAGATCGTGCTGGGCAAGCACTCGGGTCGGCACGCCTTCTCGGATCGGCTGCGCAGCCTCGGCCTCGACGTCACCGGCGACGCTCTGAACGCGGCGTTCACGCGCTTCAAGGAACTGGCCGACCGCAAGATCGAGCTCACCGACGCCGACCTAGAGGCGATCGTGGCCGACGAGGTGGGCAGCACCCTGGAGCACGCCTTCGAGCTGCAGGTGCTGGAGTGCCACGGCGGCAGTGTCGGTACGGGCACGCCCAGCGCCACCGTGGTCGTCTCGGTGCGCGGCGAGCTGCGCACCGCCCGCGAGGAGGGCAATGGCATGGTGGATGCTGCTTGTAAGGCCGTCAGGGCGGCCACCGGTTTGGAGGGGCGCCTCACCGACTACAGCGTCGCGTCGGTCACCGGCGGCGTGGATGCCCTTGCCGACGTGGCTCTCCGCTTCGAGTCCGCCGACGGGGTCACCGTCGCCGGCCGGGGTCTCTCGACCGACGTGGTGGAGGCCTCCGTGCGGGCCTTCGTGAGCGCTCTCAACAAGGTGGCGCGGGTTCAGGCATCCGGCGAAAACCCCTACGCCATGGACCGCCCTGGGCGCCTCTTCGTGAGGTAGTCGTCGCCGGTTGCTGTCCAGCGCAGCGGCCCGACGTCCGGTCTTCGGGTTGCCCACGATGTGAGCGGCTCGACCACGTCTAGCCGCCGGCCCGGTCAACGCGCGCCAGAGCCAATCCACACCACTACTCTGCGGCTTGCCCATGACCTCACGTGATGCCACGCGCCGCCTGCTGGATTTCGTTGCCGGAGCACGGGTGTTCGACTTGGGGCTGCCGATGCGCAACGGAGTGGCCCAGTCGCCGAATCATGCGGCGTTCCGGCATTGTCTGGACCGTCGCCACGGTGATCACGTCGCCGCCGACGGCGGTTCGGTGGCGTCGGACCTGATCACGCTGGGCTGCCACGTGGGCACGCACGTGGACGCTCTGGCCCACATCAGCCAGGACGGGGTGCTCCACGGCGGGGCTGACGCTTTTGAGGCCCAGGCCGGGGGGCGCTTCGAGCGCTTCGGCATCCACGAGCTTCCACCGTTCGTGGGTCGGGGCGTGATGCTGGACATCCCGGCCCATCTCGGCGTCGAGTGCTGCGCACCGGGTTACGAGATCACCGTGGACGACCTCACGGCGACGGCCGAGGCACAGGACACGCTGATCCGCCGCGGCGACGCCGTCCTGGTCCGCACGGGCTGGGATCGCCACGCCAACGACCCCGAGAGCTACCTCGGTTGGGAGACCGGCGTGCCGGGAGTCGGCGAGGAGGCTGCCCGGTGGCTCGCCGCGCAGGGAGCCGCCTTGGCGGGTGCCGACACGATCGCCTTCGAGGTGCTGCCCCCCGGCCGGGGACACGCCTTGCTGCCGGTGCACCGGATCCTGCTGGTCGACTCCGGCGTCAACATCATCGAACTCCTGCAACTGGAGGAACTCAGCCGGGAAGGGCCGAAGGAGTTCCTCTTTGTGCTCTCGCATCTGAACCTCGTCGGCGCCACAGGAGCACCCGCTCGCCCCCTCGCGGTCACGATTGAGGGCTGACGCCGCCGACGCCGAAACCTCGGCCACGTATCATTCGGTCGTGAGCACGGTCGTTTCACGCCTTTCCCGCCCGGCTGCCCTGGCCTGGGCGCGGCGCCTGAACCGCCTGACGATCATCTGGAATGCGGTCGAGGGGGTCGCAGTGATCATCGTCGGGGTTCGGGCCCACTCGATCAGCCTCATCGGCTGGGGTTTCGACTCGTTCGTCGAGTTGGTGGCGGGGTTCATCGTGGCCTGGCGGCTGGCGCAGGAGGGCCGCGAGGGACTCCAGCACGAGGCCGACCGGCGGGCGCAGCGCCTGATCGCGGCGTGCTTCGCCGTGCTGGCTGCGTACGTGGGAGCCGAATCGCTGCGTGACCTCATCGGCGGCGACCCACCCGAGACGTCGGTCTTGGGTATCGCGCTGGCTGCGCTGTCGCTGGTCGTGATGCCGTTCCTGGCCCGGATCAAGGTCCAGTTGGGGACGGTGCTGGGATCCCGGGCCGTTCAGGCCGAGGCGGCCCAGACCAGCCTGTGCGCGCTGCTGTCGGGGGCGGTGCTGGTGGGGCTGGGGGCCAACGCCCTGTTCGGTTGGTGGTGGGCTGATCCGGCAGCCGGGCTGTTCATCGCCGTGGCCGCCGCCTACACCGCCGTGCGCATGTGGCGAGCCGACTCGCTGGCAGATACCTGCTGCGACTAGCCGGTCATCGCCATCGTCGGCTCCCCACCACCGGGCGGAGCGTGCCTGCGGCGGGCTGCCCACGGCCGCACTCACTGGGGTCGGCTGCGCCGTAGAGTGCCGTGGTGAGCGAATCACCGGCTCCCGCGTTGGGTCTTGCCGGCACGGGCCGCAGCGAGATGTCGATGGGTATCGCCGGCGCGGCTCTGGCGGTGACGGCGTGGGGCGCTTCGAGCGTGGTCGCCAAGATCATCGACATGGGCGCGCTCGCGCTGATCACGTATCGCTTTCTGCTCTTCGCCATCGTGATGGCGGTGTACCTGGTGGCTCGGCGAATACCGGTGACCCGCGCCGACATGCGGCACTCGCTGTGGGGCGGCATCACCCTGGGGATCGACGCCGGGCTCTTCTTCACGGCCGTCAAACTCACGACCGTCGCCAACGCCACCATCGTCAACGCCCTACAGGTCGTGCTCGTGTCGGTGGTGTCGGCCCGCCTGTACGGCGAGCGCATGAACCGTCGCGACATCGGCTATGCGGCGCTGGCCATGGTGGGTGTGGCTGTGGTGGCCCTCGGCTCGTCGGGCAGCGAGAACTGGTCGCTGGCGGGCGACCTGGCTGCGATCGGCGCGCTGTTCGGCTGGTCGGCCTACTTCATCGTCACCCGACAGGCGCGGACCAAGGTGGGGACGCAGCAGTACACCGTGTGCGTCGCCATCTACGTTGGGCTGATCAACCTGCCGCTGGCGGCGCTGTTCGGTCAGGACCTGTCCTGGCCGACGGGCGAGAGCTGGTTCTGGCTGGTGGTCATGGCGTTCGGCTCGGGCATTCTGGGCCACGTGGCCATGAACTGGTCGCTGCGGCAAGTGCCGTTGTGGCTGGCGTCGACGCTGACGCTGTTCATACCGGTCGTCGCGTCGGCGCTCGCCTGGGTGATCTTCGGCGAGGCGCTGTCGGCCCTCCAGATGGTGGCCATGGCGGGGGTCGTCGTCGCACTGGGAATGATCGTGCGGAACCAGTCGCGGCCGCGCATCGGCGGCGTGCCCGCGGCCGACGTAGGACCGGCCGCGGCCGCGGGGCAGACCGAAGGCGAGGCCTAGGGCGGCGGTCGCTCAGCCGGGTATGGCCAGGCGAGCCTGGCGCTCCAGCGTCTCGAGGTCGTTGCTCTGCAGCAGCGAGCGTGACAGCGACCAGACGTCGTCGCCGATGATCAGCGAGCGACCGATCTGTTCCGCATCGCCCCGGTCCTGCGGCCAGCAGAGCTGGATGCGATCTTCGTCGCTGACCTCGGTGCCGAGCGCCTCCACGTCGATGTCCCAGCCGCGGGCGGCAGACACCGGGACGGTGTCGCAGCCGTAGCCCACGGGGTTGCCGACCTGCTCGGGTGTGCAGACCAGCACCAGCGGGACCTCCCAGCCCTCCTCGAGGGCCTCACTGTCGAACTCGTGATAGCAGTCGGTGGCGAAGACGAAGTCGTCGGTGCTGTGGGTGATGAGGCCGCGGTAGTCGAAGCCACCGGCAGCGGTGACTTCGAAGACGGCGGCACCGCTGGGAACCTCGTTGCGCCACGACGACACCGGCACGATCATGAGCTGCTCGGGCGCCCACCACAGGAAGGCTCGGTGGTCCCATTCCACGCCGCTCTGGGCGTTGGCGAGGGTCCAGGTGTCGATCTCGGCGGGGTTGGCAGGGTCGGACACGTCGAACAGCGACGCCTTGAAGCCCAGGATGCGACCGTCCTCGTCGGCGTCTCGGCCAATGCCGACGAGCAGCCCGTCGCCGACGGGATGCAGGTAGGCCGAGTAGCCGGGGATCTTCAATTCGCCCAGCACGGCCGGGGCGGTGGGATCGGCGAGATCCACGACGTAGAGGGGATCGACCTGGCGGAACGTGACCACGTAGGCCCGGTCGCCGACGTAGCGGACGGAGTAGATGCGCTCGCCGCGCCCCATGTCGCCGACGCTGCCGACAACCGCCAGAACCTCGTCCTGCTGGGTGAGGGCGAAGATGAGGCTCTCGCTCTGCCGGTTGGCCCCCCACGGCGAGCCGTTGGTCACGGCAACGAACAAGTGGCCGTCGTACTCGTGGAGGGAGAACTGGTTGAGCAGGTGGCCCTTCACCGATCCGGAGGCCTCGTAGACGGCGGGCCCGCCGGGGGTGAGCGAGAACTTGTGGATCGAGGTGCGGTAGCGCTCGTCGGCGTCGCGCAGCCAGTCGTCGTTCTCGAAGATCCGCGGCGGTAACCACGTGTTGGTGGCCACGTACAGGTTGTTCTGGCTGGCGTAGATGGTCTTGCCGGCGGCGAACGTGGCGGCGCCGTCGCCGAGGGTCAGCGACTCGTCGAGGTCGAAGGTCAGCACCGCCAAGGACCCGAAGCCGGAGAATTGCGACGGCACGTACACCCGGTCGCACGCCAGGATCTGGCCCTCCTCGGTGATCGATCCCTCCGAGGAAACCACCTGGTAGTCGGGCAGCCAGTCCTCCAGTTTGCTCTGCGCCACGACCTTGCGATTGGCGTCGGCGGCGATGGGTTCGCCGGCGGGGTTGCGGGGATAGACGAAGCCCAACTCGTTGGGGTACGAGACGATGACCACGCGTGCGGTGCCGTCGATCGACCGGGAACTCACGTAGCCGCCCTCGACCCGCAGGCTGCGGCCGCGGCGGGGTGTGCCGTCGAGCAGGATCTCGTCGATGATGACGATGGCCCGGTTGTAGCGGCCACCGCTGAGGTCGGCCGCCAGCGGCCGGATGCTGCCGTAGTGGTTGTTGATGACAAGCACCCTGTCGCCGTGTAGCAGCAACTCGCCGCCCCAGCGCTCTCCGAGAAGCACCCGACCGGTGACGGTGGGCTCGGCACCGGTGACGTCCACCACCGTCAGCGTTCCGTTTTGCACCAGGATGATGCGGCGCCCGTCGGTCTTGACGATGTCGGGTTCGTCCACGCCGATCACCTGCACGTTCGTGCCGGAGAAGTCGGGTCCGCCGGCCCCGTCGTCGCCACCCGAGGTTGCCGCGGAGGCGGGAGCGGGTGCCTCTGCGCTGGCGGCCGCCACGGCGAAGTCGGCTGCGGCGGCGTCCTCGTCGGCGCGCCGGGTCCCCGCGAAGACGGGGCCGTACCGGTCGCCGTCCAGGCCGTAGGGGCCGACGCGGCTGATGGCCTCGGCGCGGATGTGCCCCAGCAGCCCGTCGCAGTCGCTGAAGTTCCGCAGCGTCGAGGCGAACTCCACCTCGCCGGCCAGCGTGCCGGGACTGTCTGCAGCAGGTGCGGGGCCATCGTCCGAACCGGTGTCCTCGCCGGGGCATCCGGCAAGGGTGGCGATCAGGGCCACGATCGAGGCGATCAGTGAGCGCATCAGAGGTTCTCCTTGTCGTCCCGACGGCAACTACTCCCAAGGCACAGGCCGGGTTCCGGAACCATCGGTTACATGTTGTGACCGTATCGGTTGCGGTCCTGTCACTGGTGTCTGACGACCGGGGCGGGGCTGCGGTTCCCGTCCGTCCCGGTTTTTCGGGAGAGCATGCTGCGCCTTGCGTTGATCTTCGGCACGGGAAGTCGGTCCGGCTGAGTGAGCGGGTTGCCCGGCTGGGGCAGGAGGCGTATCCTGCGTGATCCGCCGCGGGGTGGAGCAGTCTGGTAGCTCGTCGGGCTCATAACCCGAAGGTCGTAGGTTCAAATCCTACCCCCGCTACTACGAATCCCCAGGTCAGAGCGTTGCTCTGGTCTGGGGATTGTCGTTGTTTTGGGGTCGGACTCCCAACGGACCGCGCGGAACGGGGCGACGTTGGACGCGCCACGGCATGTTGATGCGAACCTAGGAAGCGGCGTTGGGTTGTGACTCGAGGCGTGCTGCGGGAGTAGCGACGCCACGGCCCGGCCCTGCGGACTCAGTCTCTGCCGATCTCCGTGGAGCCGCTATAGGGTCCACCGCATTGAGATGCGGAACATTGGAACCTTGCCGGTGTCGGTTGTCGGGCTGGGGTGCAACAACTTCGGCATGACGATCGAGGCCGACGCCTCTGGGGCGGTGGTGGACGCGGCCCTCGATGCGGGGATCAACTATTTCGACACTGCCGAGATCTACGGTGGGGGCAAGTCGGAGGAGTTCTTGGGCGCGGCGCTGGCCGGGCGCCGTGACGAGGCGGTGATCGCCACCAAGTTCGGCCACGCTGCCTTCTTGCCCGAGGGTCAAAGGGGTGGCGAACCGGCCTGGATCCGCCGGAGCATCGAAGGCAGCCTGCGGCGGTTGGGAACCGACCGCATCGACCACTACCAGATCCATACGCCCGACCCCCAGACGCCGCACGCGGAGACCCTGGGTGCTCTCGGGGAACTGGTGGACGAGGGCAAGGTCTTGGAGATCGGCTGCTCCAACTTCAGCGCCGACATGGTCGATGCGACCGCCCGCGCCGCGGTCGACACCGGTGTGGGCAACTACGCCAGCGTCCAGAATCACTACTCGGTGCTGACCCGCGACGTCGAGGACGAGGGCGTGCTCGCCGCCTGCGGCCGCGCCGGCATGGCCGTGGTTCCCTTCTTCCCGCTGGAGTCCGGGCTGCTGACCGGCAAGTACTCCGGGGCGGCTCAACCCACCGACGCCCGATTGACCACGATGAAGGGCGCCACCTGGGATCGCTTCCGCAGCGAGGAGAACCTCGCCGCGGTGGACCGGCTGACGGGCTACGCCACCGAGCGGGGTCACAGCATCCTGGAACTGGCCATGGGGTGGCTCGTGTCCAATCCGGCGGTGGCCTCGGTCATCTGCGGCGCCACCAAGCCCTCCCAGGTCGTCGCCAACGTGGCCGCCGCCAACTGGACGATGACCCCCGATCAGCGAGCCGAGATCGCCGCACTGGCCTAGCCAGAACCCGCCGTTCTCCCCTCGCCACGAGATACCCCCAGGTCAGAGCGTCGCTCCGGCTTGGGGTGCGCTGAGTTCGCTGGGTGCGGTTGTCGCCTCGGTGCTCAGAGGCTCAGTCCCGGAGCGGTGTGGCCAGGTCGGCGTCGACGGTGTCGTAGAGGTCGAGCACGTCGGGCGCTTCGAAGATGCGGTACCGCTGCTTGCCGAGGTTGCGTTGGGCGAGGATGTTCGCCGTGGCGAGTGTGTTGATGGCCGGGCCGACCCGGTCGGGGGACACGCCGATGAGGGTGCTCGCCGACTCGACGGTCAGCACCGGTGCGCCGGGCAGGATTCGCAGGAGCCGATCCACGCTGGAGTTCCTTCTCACCGGGCCGACCTGTTGGCGCCATTGTTGGTGCAGACCGGCGACCGCGTTGTCGTAGGCGGCTGCGGTGTCGACGGCGTGGAGTATGGCGGCGGCGAACGTGTCCAGCCAGGCGACAGCGGCCTGTTGCCGGTCGGGACTGTCGGTCGGGCCGACCTGCGCAAACTCCTGCAGGGCGGCGATGTAGGTGTCCGCTTGGCGGGCGAGCACGACGCTAACCGGCGGCACGAACCTCGGCGCCAGCCCGCGCCGGGCCAGCACGACATGGATCAGCGCTCGTCCGGTGCGACCGTTGCCGTCGCCGAAGGGGTGGATCGTCTCGAATTGGGCGTGCGCCACCGCCGCCTGCACGAGCGGAGAATGATCGTCGCCGTTGACGTAGGCGATCAGGTCGGCGAGCAGTCTGGGCAGGTGCTCGGGTGGCGGCGGCACGAAGCGCGCGCCGAGGGGCGTGAATGAACTGCCGCCGATCCAGTTCTGGTCCTCACGGACGATGCCGGCCAGGGCGGGCGTGGGGGAGCGGTGCATCAGCGTGCGATGGATCTCCAGCAGGTCCTCGAGGCTGAAGCGGGTGCGGGAGGTGGCCGCCTCCACGGCGGTCTCCATCGCCTCGATGTTGGCGGCGACCTCGGCGGCGAGGCGATCGGTGGGATCGATGTCCCGCTCGAGCGCGGCGGCCGCGACGGCCAGGCGCCGGGACCCGACGGCAAGGCCTTCGATCCACGACGACCCGACCGACTCCGAACGCAGCAGGAAGCGCGCCAGGCCTTCCAGGTGCGGCGCTTCGGCGGGACTGTTCAGTCCACGGATCCCGCCTTCGGCGTCGGCGATGTCGGCGGCCAGAGCTGCGGGAATCGCGAACTCCCAGGCGCGCAGCGGATCCGGCACGAAGGCCTCGTAGTGGCCACCGCGGCGATCCACCCGGCTGACCCCGTCAAAGCGGGGCTCCCAATAGCGATCAACCAACTCGCCCACCGCACACCTTCACTCGTTCGAGAAACCGCGGGACGAACTCAGTCTAACCCGCGGGTTATCACGAAAGCGCGGTCGCACTCACTGCGCCTCCCCAGAGTGAAGTCTCTCGCGGAGGGCGGTCGGCTCGGGTCGGTTCGGCATCCACCACGGGAGCTTGCGCGGCGGCGATGCTACGGCAGTGGCGCGAACTGCCGTCGGGACGTGCTCGGCGGAGCGGTCCCGGCATCGGGCCGGACGGTGGGTGGCCGGTTGAGTCACGGTTCGGGGGCCGTCGCGGTTGCCGGCCGGCGCTGGTCGGTCCAACCGGAGCCCGACGGCGCGGACGCGGCTCGCGCCGAGACTCGAATCCAGGTACGCACTGCCGGCGATCCGGAGGAGCAGCGCATCCTGGTTGCGGCGGCCCAACTCGGGGTGACCGGGCTTCGGGGTTGCCGTCGCTGGACGGTGTACCACCTCGAGGGGCTGCTGAGCGCCGCCGATGTGGCTCGACTCTGCGCCGAGGTTCTCGTCGATCCCGTCACCGACGAGGTTGTGGTCGGCAAGCCGGACGCCACGGCGCGGGTGGTGGAGGTGGCGCCCATCGCGGGAGTGACCGACGGTGCGGCGCGAGAACTCGAGCGGGCGGCCGCCGTACTGGGTCTCCCGCCGCTGAGAGCGGCCACCGCCCGCCGCTACGAGCTGAGCGGCGACCTCGACGATGCCGACATCGCGGTCCTGACGCGACGGCTGCTGGCCAACCCAACGATCGAGCGCAGCGGCAGAGGCGAGCTGGCGCCGGCGTTCTCGCCCACCTGGGAAGCTGCGCCGACGGCGCCGCCGGTGCAGTTGATCGGCCTGGGCGACGAGCAACTTGCCGAGCTGAGCCGGCAGCGGCTGCTGTCGCTCGACGTGACCGAGATGCGAGCGATACAGGCTCACTTCGAGTCGTGCCGTCGCGACCCGACCGACGCCGAGCTCGAGACCCTGGCCCAGGCCTGGTCGGAGCACTGCGTCCACAAGACCTTCAAGGCCCGGATCCGCCTGACCCACACCCGCGCCGACGGCGCGGTCGAGGTGTCGGACCACGACGGCCTGCTCGACGCCCTGCGCCGGGCGACCGCCGAACTCGAAGCGCCCTGGCTGCGGTCGGTCTTCGTCGACAATGCCGGCATCATTGCCTTCGACGACGAACTCGATCTGGCGGTGAAGGTCGAGACGCACAACCACCCCTCGGCTCTGGAACCCTTCGGCGGGGCCAACACCGGCGTGGGCGGCGTGGTGCGCGACGTGATGGGGGTCTCGGCCCGGCCCATTGCCTGCACCGACGTCCTCTGCTTCGGCCCCGAAGACCTCGACGAGGCCGATCTCCCCGCCGGCGTGCTGCACCCCCGCCGCATCCGGGAAGGGGTGGTGGCCGGGATCGGCGACTACGGCAACAAGCTCGGCCTGCCCACCGTCAACGGCGCCGTGCTGTACGACGCCGGCTATGTGGGGAACCCGCTGGTGTTCTGCGGGGCGCTGGGACTGATGCCGGCGGGCTCGCACCCGACCTCGCCCCGGGCCGGTGACCGGATCATCGTCATCGGCGGGCGAACCGGCCGCGACGGCATCGGCGGCGCCACCTTCTCCTCGGCCGGGCTGGACGCCTCGGTGGTGGGCCGGGCCGGTTCGGCGGTGCAGATCGGCGACCCGATCGTCGAGAAGGGCTGCATCGAGGTGATTGAGCGGGCCCGGGACCGGGGCCTGTACAACGCCATCACCGACTGCGGAGCGGGCGGGCTGTCCTCCGCGGTGGGCGAGATGGGCGCCGAACTGGGGGCCGAGGTGGATCTGGCCGCGGCGCCGCTCAAGTATCCCGGCCTTCAACCCTGGGAGATCTGGCTGTCGGAGGCCCAGGAGCGCATGGTCCTGGCCGTGCCCGCCGAGAAGGTCGCGCCGTTGCGGGAGCTGTGCCACAGCTGGGACGTGGAGCTGAGCAACATCGGCTCGTTCACCTCCTCCGGGCGGCTGGTCGTGCGCCACGGCGACTGTGACGTGATCGACCTGCCGATGGGGCTGCTGCACGACGGCCTGCCACGGCAAACCCTTGCCGCGGTGCACAGCGATCCCGTCGCTTCGGCGCGCCCGACGCGCTCGCGGCCCGTGACCGACCACGCTGTGCTGCTCCTCGACCTGCTGGCACATCCCAACGTCGCCTCCCGCGAGTCGATAGTCCGCAGCTACGACCACGAGGTCAGAGGGGGCACCGTCGTACGCCCTTACATGGGCCGCGGCGCCGACGGCCCGACCGACGCAGCGGTGCTCAAACCTCTGGGCACCTGGAACCACGACAAGGCGGTGGCCCTGGCCGTCGGCCTGAACCCTCGCATCACCGCTCTGGATCCGTGGGCAATGGCGCTCGCTGCAATCGACGAGGCCTTCCGCAACCTCACCGCCGTCGGGGCCGACCCCGACCGCGTCGCCCTGCTCGACAACTTCTGCTGGGGCGATCCGACGCGGCCCGACCGGCTCGGATCGCTGGTGCGGGCCGTGCAGGGCTGCGTCGAAGGGGCGCGCCGCTACCGGGCCCCGTTCGTCTCCGGAAAGGACAGCCTCTACAACGAGTTCGACGGCCGGGCCGTGCTGGGCACGCTGCTGATCACCGCAGTCGGGATCGTGCCGGACCTGCACCGGGTCGCCACGAGCGCCCTGACCACCAGCGGCAGCGATCTGTGGCTGGTCGGCCGCGGCTCGGACCACCTGGGCGGATCGCTGGTGGCCGAACTGCTGAGCCTCGACGACATCCGGGTGCCGCCGCCGGTCGGCGATCCGCTGCCCCGCTACCGGGGTGTGCACGATCTGATAGCCGCCGGCCGGGTGAGCGCGGCCCATGACAGCAGCGACGGCGGGATCGCGGTCGCCCTGGCGGAGATGGCCATCGGTGGCCAACTCGGCTTGACGGCCACCATCCCGCATGACGCCGCCGATCCCGGTCCTCCCGGTGACCCCCTGGTCGGGGCCGCTGGCAACGGCTCTGAAGCTTCCGGTGCCCGCAATGGCCTGGGGATGGCTGCCGCATTGGCCAACGAGGCGCCGGGCCGGCTCCTGCTGGAAACCCCGGCCGCCGAGCGAGCCGCGGTCGCGGCAAGGCTGGGCCGGCTCGGCCGGCGCATCGGCATGGTGACCGACACCGGCGAGATCGAGATCCGAGTCGCTGCCGGTCCCCACGACAGCCCTACGAGCCCGATGGGCGGTTCGAGTCACGCGACGGTGACCGTCGCAGCCGCCAGGAGGGCATTCGGGTGCCACTCGCCGTCGCCATGAGCAGACCGCCGATCCTGATTCCCCATGCCTCCGGCACCAACCGCGACGAGGAGGCGGTGCGGGCGGTGGCGGCCGCGGGCGGTGATCCTCGGATTGTGGCTGTCGGGGACCTGAGAGGGCGGCCGGCAGCCTTTTCCGGCTACGCAGCAGTGCTGCTGCCGGGCGGGTTCTCCTACGGCGACGCCCTGGGGGCCGGCGGGCGCCTGGCCCTGGAGCTGCGGTCCTGGTTCGGGGCCGAACTGCGCGAGGTGGCACGGTCGGGCAGGCCGATCCTGGGCATCTGCAACGGGTTCCAAGCCCTCGTCAAGTCGGGACTTCTCAGCGGGCCCGAGCCCCGCTCCTTCACGCTGGCCGCCAACGCCAGCGGACGCTTCGAATGCCGCTGGGTCACCCTCAGGGTCGAGCCGGACTGCAGGTCGGGCTGGCTCGGGCCGCTGCGGGGGTCAGTGATCCGTTGCCCCGTGGCGCACGGCGAGGGCCGGTTGGCGGTGACCGATCCCGAGGCGGCGACCGCACTGCACAAGGCGGGGCGCGTCGCCTTCCGATACCTGGCCTCGGGCACCGAGGGCGGTGCAGCCCCTGCCGCGGCCGGGGCCTATCCGGCCAACCCCAATGGATCGGTCCACGACATCGCCGGGATGTGCGACCGGACGGGTGCCGTGGTTGGGCTGATGCCCCACCCCGAGGATCACATCGTGGACTGGCAGAGGCCCTCGGGCCCCCCGGGGGCGCGGGGATCGGCCCTCTTCGAGGCGTTCGTGGCCGCGGCCCGATGACAGCCGGCGCCCCGAACGACCGTGCCTTCGCGGGCATCTCCGCCGAGGCGGCCACCGAATTTGGGCCGCTGCGGCGGGGCAAGGTGCGCGACGTCATCGACCTGGGCGACCGCCTGGCGCTCGTGGCCACCGACCGGCTCTCGGCGTTCGACCGGGTGCTGGGGCTGGTGCGCCACCGCGGCCAGATCCTCAACCAGCTCTCCGCATGGTGGTTCGAGCGGCTCGGCGACATCGTGCCGTCGCACATCGTGGCCGTGCCCGATCCCAACGTGTCCATCGTCGAGAAGTGTCAGCCGTTGCCCATCGAAGTGGTGGTGCGCGCCAGGCTCACCGGCACCACCTCCACGTCGCTCTGGACTCGCTACGAGGCCGGCCAGCGCCGCGTGTACGGGATCGATTTCGCTGACGGGATGGTCAAGAACGATCCGCTGTCCAGCGCTGTCATCACGCCGACCACCAAGGCCGACAGCGGCCACGACCAGCCGCTGAGCGAGGCCCAGGTTGTCTCGGACGGCTGGGTGGACGCCGAGCGCTGGGACGAGGTCCGCACCGTGGCGCTGGCCCTGTTCGAGAGGGGCCGGCAGACGGCGACCGACGCCGGCCTGGTCCTGGTCGACACCAAGTACGAGTTCGGGATCGGCTCCGGTGGTCGGCTTACGCTGATCGACGAGGTGCACACCCCGGACTCGTCGCGGCTGTGGCGGCTCGCCACGCTGGAGTCGCGCCGGCGAGGGGGACTCGAACCGGAGAACCTGGACAAGGAGATCGTGCGTCTCGCCTACGCCGCCCGCGGCTACAGGGGCGAGGGCACGCCCGAGCCGCTCAGTCCCGCGCTTGCCGCCGAGACGGCGGCCGCGTACCGGCAGGCGTTCGAAGCACTGACCGGAGCACCGCTGCAACCTGCCCCCTATCCGGCCGAGCCCCGGATCCTGGCCGGCCTGCAGGCACTGCCCCATGCGCGGGTGGCCGGCGGCGGTACGCGATGATGCCCGCGACGATGGCTGCAGGCAGCGATCCAGGCCCCGAGCCGGACACGATGACGGTTGCTGGACCAAGCGACGATCCCGGCGCCCAGCCAGGCGCTGAGCAGCGCGGCGGGTCGGTGCTGGTCGGCGTGCTCATGGGCAGCGATTCGGACTGGCCCACAATGCGCCGCTGCTCCGAAGTGCTGAGAGACTTCGGAGTTGCCCACGAGTGCCGCGTCGTCTCCGCTCATCGCACCCCGGACCTGCTCGTTGAATACGCCGAGAGCGCCGAGAGTCGAGGCTTGCAGGCGATCGTCGCGGGTGCCGGCGGCGCGGCCCACCTGCCCGGGATGTTGGCCGCTCACACGATCGTGCCCATCATCGGCGTGCCGGTCGCCAGTCGTGCCCTCGGTGGAATCGACTCGCTGCTGTCGATCGTGCAGATGCCGGCCGGAGTGCCGGTGGCCACCATGGCCATCGGCGAGGCGGGCGCGGCGAACGCCGCCCTCTGGGTGGTGGCGATGCTGGCCCGCCGAGACCCGGATCTCGCCGAGCGGCTCGTCGCCTACCGGGCCGCCAGGGCCTCGCAGGTCCTCGCCACCGAACTCGATCACTAGGCGACGTCGCAGATGACCGGGGGGAAGATCTCGTGAGTGTGCTCGTGCCGCCTGCGGTGATCGGCATCGTCGGCGGCGGGCAGCTGGGCCGGATGCTGGCGCAGACGGCACAGCGCCATGGATACCGGGTCGCCGTGCTCACCGGCGGCGACGAGCGGACTCCGGCCGGCGTGGTCGCCGACATCGAGATTGCCGCTCCCTTCGATGACGAGGCTGCCGTGCAGCGCCTCGTGGACTGCGCCGACGTCATCACCTGGGAGCTGGAGGACGTGGACCTCGGTCTCGCCGACACCGCAGCCACCGCCGGGGTTCCGGTCCGGCCCCGGCACCAGGTGCTGGCCGTCGCAGCCGACCGCGCCGCGGAGAAGAAAGCCCTCACCGCCGCAGGCGTGCCGGTGGCGCCGTATCGAGAGGCCGCCGGCCCCGCCGAGCTGGCCGCGGCGGTCGCGACCCTCGATGGGCCGGTGATCGTCAAGGCGGCCCGCGGCGGCTATGACGGCAAGAGCCAGATCCGCCTGAACGGCGCAGGACCCGAGCCGATGTCCCCCGCGACACTCGCCGACGTGTTCCGGCGCCTCGGTTCTGGCCGGCTGATCGTGGAGCGGGAGGTGCCGTTCGACCTCGAGGTGTCGGTCGTGGTGGCCCGGGACACCGCCGGCGCGCTCGCCCATCACGGGGTCATGGAGAACGCTCACGTCAACGGGATCCTCGACACGACGACGGTCGCGGCGCGGGTGTCCGACGGGGTGGCCGCCGCCGCGCTCGGCATCGCCGGCCGCTTGGCCCGCCACCTCGACATGGTCGGCGTCCTGTGCGTCGAAATGTTCGTGGTCGGCTCCGACCTCGTCGTCAACGAGGTGGCGCCGCGCCCCCACAACAGCGGCCACTGCACGATCGAAGCCGCCACCTCCAGCCAGTTCGAACAGCAGCTCCGGGCCGTCTGCGGGCTGCCGCTCGGCGACGGGACCTGCTGGCCGGCGGCCATGGCGCAGCTGCTGGGCGAACTTTGGGCCGGCGGCGAACCGCGCTGGTCCGAGGCCCTGGCCGACCCCGGTATCCACCTGCACCTCTACGGCAAGCGCGACCCGAGGCCGGGACGCAAGATGGGCCATCTCACCTGCGTCGACGCGACGCCGGAGCTGGCGTTGAAACGGGTCCTGGCGGCCCGGGACCGGCTGGGGCCATGATCGGGTTCGCCAGCGACGAGCTCAGGGAGGAATGCGGGGTGGTCGGTGTGTACGCGCCCGGCCGTCACGCCGCCCGGATCGCCTTCTTCGCCCTCCACACGCTTCAGCACCGCGGCCAGGAGGCAACGGGAATCGCCAGCTGCGACCGGGGCACGACCCACCTGCACCGGGGCCCGGGCCTGGTCGGGTCGGTCTTCAACGAGGACAACCTCTCGACGCTGCGAGGCGAGGCCGCCATCGGCCACAACCGCTACAGCACCACCGGCGTCTCGTCACTGCGCAATATCCAGCCGCAGGTGATCGAGACCATCGACGGGCCACTGGCCGTCGCCCACAACGGCAACCTGGTCAACGCGCCGCAGCTCCGCCGGGACCTGCTGGGGAGCGGGGTCGGGTTGCAGACCTCCTCGGACACCGAGCTGATCGTGCAACTGCTGGTTGGCTCCGCCGGTGACTGGCTCACGCGGATCCGGGCTCTGATGGCGCGGCTTGAAGGTGCCTACGCCCTGACCATTCTCACCCGCGACGCCGTGTACGGCGTGCGGGACCCCAGGGGGTTCCGTCCGCTGGTGATCGGCAGGCTCGACGACGGCTGGGTGCTGGCCTCGGAGAGCTGCGCGCTGTCGGTGGTGGGGGCCGAGTTCGCCGGCGAGGTGGCGCCGGGGCAGATCGTACGGATCGACGGCAGCGGCAGGACGCTCGAGCAGGGCGCGCCACCCCTGCGGCCGGCGTTCTGCACGTTCGAGCAGATCTACTTCTCGCGGCCCGACACGCACCACGGCGGCTCGCTGGTCCATGCGGTGCGGCAGCGCCTCGGTCGCAGACTCGCCGTCGAGGCCCCCGTCGACGCCGATCTGGTGGTCCCCGTGCCCGACTCGGGGAACCCACAGGCGGTGGGGTACGCCCAGGAGTCGGGGTTGCCCTACACCGACGGCCTCATCAAGAACCGCTACGTCGGCCGCACCTTCATCGAACCCACCCAGGAACTGCGCGAGGCGGGCGTGGCCATGAAGTTCAACCCGCTGGGCGACAACGTCGAGGGCAAGCGGGTGGTGCTGGTCGACGACTCGATCGTGCGGGGAACCACGTCGGGCCCGCTCGTGCGGATGCTGCGGGAGTCCGGGGCCGCCGAGGTCCACGTGCGGGTGGCCTGCCCGCCCATCACCGACCCCTGCTACATGGGGGTCGACATGGCCGCCAAGGACGAGTTGATCGCCTCCGACCGGTCGATCCCGGAGATCTGCGAGCACATCGGCGCCGACTCGCTGGCGTTCCTGTCGCTCGAGGGCATGATGGAGGCGCTGGGCGCCACCGACGGCTACTGCAACGCCTGCTTCACCGGCGTTTACCCGTTCGAGTCCGAGACGTTCGTGCAGCTCGAACTCGGCTCCAAGAGCCAGTTCGCCTCGGTCTGGGGCGACTGACGGGCCGCGAACGATGGCCGACCGCCCGATGACGAGTGGGGCTCTCGTGAGGGCGCCCAGCGGCGCCGAGCGAGGTAGGTGGTGAGCTGCGTCCTGGTTGTGGGCGGCGGCGGCCGCGAGCACGCGCTGGCCTGGGCGCTGAGCCGCTCGCCTCGGGTCGATCGGCTGCTGGTGGCGCCCGGCAACCCCGGGACCGCCGCCTGCGAACGGACCGAGAACGTGGCCACCTCGGCCGGCGACGTGGCGGGGCTGGTGGCGCTGTGCCGCCGCGAGTCGGTCGACCTGGCGGTCATCGGCCCGGAGGATCCGTTGGCCGCGGGCATCGTGGACGCGCTCGCATCCGCCGGGGTCGCCGCCTTCGGCCCCAGCGCCTCCTGCGCCCGACTCGAGGCCTCCAAGGCGTACTGCAAGCAGTTCCTGATCGACAATGGGATACCGACCGCAGCTGCCGAGGTGTTCGGTGATGCCGATGCCGCTCTGGCCCACCTCGCCTCGCGGCTCGACGTGCCCGTGGTCAAGGCCTCGGGACTGGCGGCGGGCAAGGGCGTCATCGTCCCCGAAACCCCCGACGAGGCGGCCGCCGCCGTCCGGGCCATGCTGGTGGAGGGGCGGTTCGGGTCCGCAGGCGAGCAGATCCTGCTCGAGGAGCGCCTCTGGGGCCGCGAGGTGTCGGTGCTGGCCTTCTGCGACGGCGAGAGGTTCGCCGTGCTGCCTGCTGCGCAGGACCACAAGCGGCTGCGTGCGGGCGACGACGGGCCGAACACCGGGGGAATGGGGGCCTTCACGCCCTCGCCCGCCGTCGATGACCGGTTGATCGAGCGGATCGGCAGGCAGGTCATCGCCCCGACGTTGGCTGCTCTTGGAGAATCGGGAACCCCGTACAGGGGGCTGCTCTACGCGGGGCTGATGATCACCACCGACGGCCCCAAGGTGATCGAGTTCAACTGCCGTTTCGGCGACCCCGAGACCCAGGCGGTGCTACCGCTGCTGCGCAGCGATCTCTTCGAGATCATGGCCGCCTGTGCCACGGGCTCGCTCAGCGGCGTGCCCATCGAGTGGGCGCCGGCAGCGTCGGTGGCGATCGTCATGGCCACCGCCGGCTATCCGGGGCCCGGCGGCGATCCCGTCCCGATCTACGGCCTCGACGCGGCCACCGAGGAGGGCTGCGTGGTCTTCCACGCGGGCACCGGGATCATCGACGGGAGGCTGCACGCCACCGGCGGTCGGGTCCTCTCTGTGACGGCGACCGGCCCGGATGTGGCCACCGCCGCCGACCGGGCGCACCGCGGGGTGGCCGCCATCAGCTTCGAGGGCGCCCAGCACCGGGCCGACATCGGGCTCTCGAGAGCGGGGGCCCACCCTTGAGCCGCACCCCGCCCCAGCGCGGGCTACAGACATCGGCCACGCCACCTGCCGCAACGAGCTACCGAGCCGCCGGCGTGGACATCGATGCCGGCAACCGGGCGGTGGCGCTGCTGGCGGAGTCCGTGGCCTCGACCCGCACGCCGAGCGTACTCTCGCCGCCGGGCGGTTTCGGCGGGATGTACTCAGCGGCGGGGCTCGATGCGGAGCACGTGCTGGTGGCCTCCACCGACGGCGTCGGCACCAAGGCGGTGTTGGCCGCCCGCTACGGGCGCTGGCGGGGGATCGGAGTCGATCTCGTCAACCACTGCATCGGCGACATCGCCGTCCACGGCGCCCGACCCCTGTTCTTCCTGGACTACATCGCCATGGCCCGCCTCGTGCCCGAGGTGGTGGCCGAGATCGTGGCCGGCATCGCCGAGGCCTGCCGCGTCGCCGGCTGCGCCCTGCTGGGCGGGGAGACGGCGGAGATGCCGGGCACCTATGCCCCGGGGGCAACCGATGTGGTCGGAACCATCGTGGGCGCGGCCCGAAAGGACC
The DNA here is from genome assembly GCA_963668565.2 of Acidimicrobiales bacterium. Classification (GTDB taxonomy): domain Bacteria; phylum Actinomycetota; class Acidimicrobiia; order Acidimicrobiales; family CATQHL01; genus VXNF01. The sequence goes on along the minus strand of CAXXMX010000010.1, from coordinate 503,133 downwards.
GGCTCTGGCCTCGCCCGGAGACGATCAGTGCCGGCGACGCGCTGGTCGGGGTGGCCAGTTCGGGGCCGCACACCAACGGCTACTCGCTTATCCGGCGCCTGCTCAACGAGCGGCCCGGCGCCGCTGCGGACACCGGTCTGATCGATGCCCTGCTGGCACCTCACCGCAGCTACCTGCCCACCGTCTCGGAGTTCAGCGAGGCCGGGATCGAGCCGAAGGCCCTGGCCCACATCACCGGCGGCGGCTTCTTCGACAACCTGCCGCGGGTTCTGCCCGCCCATCTCGGCGCCCGGGTGGATCTCGGTGCCTGGCCGGTGCCCGAGCTGTTCGCCACCCTGGTGGATTGGGGAGGGCTGGCCGATTCGGAGGCGTTCAGGGTCTGGAACATGGGGATTGGCCTGGTGGCGGTCGTCGACGGAGCGGGTGCCGATGCGCTGGTGAGGAAGGGACACCGCGTGATCGGATCGGTCATCGACATCGACATCGACATCGCCGACGCCGGCCCGGACCGGGTCGTGCTGGACGGGGCCTGGCGGTGACCGGCCGGCTGGTGGTGATGGCCTCGGGGGCCGGCACGAACCTCGGTGCCATCCTCGACGCCATCGCCGAGGGGCGCCTCGACGCCGAGGTCGCGGCCGTGATCATCAACCGCCGCGGCGCCGGGGCTCGCCTGCGGGCCGAGGGGGCGGGAGTCCCGGTCCACTACCGGCCGCTGTCGCCCTACCGCGGACAGGCTCGGCCGACGGCCGGGGGCGCGCACATGGCCGAAACGGCATCGGAAGAAGGCGGTTGGGACCGGACGGCGGACCGGTGCCGCTACGACGCCGACCTGGCCGAGCTGGTGGCGGGCGCCGAACCCCATCTCGTGGTGCTGGCAGGCTGGATGCACCTGCTGTCTTCGGCGTTCCTGGAGCGGTTCCCGAACCGGGTCATCAATCTGCATCCGGCGCTGCCGGGCCGGTTCCCCGGCTCCGACGCCATAGCCGACGCCTGGGAGGCCTTCGAGGCCGGGCGGATCAGCCGAACGGGCGCCATGGTCCACTACGTGCCCGACGAGGGCGTCGACGACGGCCCACCCGTCGCGTCGGTGGAGGTGCCCATCGGGCCCGGCGACACGCTCGAGGTGCTGCGCCGGAGGATCCACGAGGTCGAGCACGAGCTGATCGTGTCCGCAATCGCCCAGGTTCTGGCCGAGCAGCCACGCCTCCAGCGCCGCTAGTTGTGCGTGCCGGGGAGGTTGTCCCCGAGGGTTGAGGCTGGTGTGTTCCAGCCGAGTGCGCCGTGGGGTCGGGTGATTCGTGGTGGCAGGTTTGCCGTGGCGCTCCAAGGCCGCTCAACTGGCCACCGCGTTGTCGGGGACGCGATCTTCGAGACTTATCCAGTGGCTGCGTCGGTGATCCACTAAGTGTGCACACTCGTCTCGGGTCGGCTCATCCGTGAGTTTCGCTTCTTTGCTTGATCACGTTGTCCAGTCTGGCCAATCAACTGATTGGCGTTTGTGATTCTGATTCGAGTGAAGAACGAGAAATGTCCCATTTCAACAACAAGTTTGGCGATGAATTCATCAGCAAAGGATGCCGAAATTAGAGCTATGTCAGCGAAATCGATTCTCACGCGCGAGTCTTCAAATTGGGTCATGAGGTTCTGCAGCTTTGTACGGAGTTGCCGTCCAGTTTGCCGATTGCCGAATCCGGTTGCTTCCTTGGATACCCGAAATGCGATCTCGTTACCCTCGTCTAGATGAGACATCTCGAATTCAGCCGTAGGTCGTATACCCCAGAGTGCCCGCGTGATATCTATCTCGACGTCTGTAGGCAGGATCAGACTGACGCTGGTGCCGGGTACGCGGCCGGATGGGCGCGTTGACGAGTCACCGTTGACGATGCGAAGCTCAGCATTTCCCGACATGATGGTCAGTTCTCCGCCAGCCGCGGAGACGATGCGAACCGACCCGGCAAGTCCGTTTCCCTGGCCCAACGAACGATCGCGTGTAACACCTGCTTCAATGGCTTTCGACAGCGCATCTTCGTCATTCGAGATCGTGTGGGATTCCGACAACGAATCTCGTATGCCGCGTCCATAGTCGGAGACAACGAGGTCCACCTTCTTCTGCTCCGGATGGCTGACTACCTGTACGAATCCTTCAACAGTGGCTCCCGGTGCACCGGCGTGAGTTAGCACGTTGTCAGCAAGCTCGTTCAGCGTCCATGCAACTGAATTCAACACGCCTGGCGAACAGATCATATGCCGTGAGAGGACATCCATGACCGTATTTATGAGTTCATTGAGATGAACGGAATCGGAGTATACTTGAACCGGGATATATGACCTGCCAGGGTGAACCGGAGGAGATTCCTTCCCTTCAAGGAGTTGTTTCCATCCGGCGATCTCCCAGTAAGAGTCATGGAATGGATACGTAATCTCAACTCTTGTTCCACTAGTCTTCAGATACTTGACGAGTGAGATCAGAGGAACAATCGCCGTGGCGTAGGCATGATCCACATTTTCAAGATCCAGCGACAGGACCCGCGGAACCGGCTGCCCGTGTAGTCGCCTCGTAATCTTTGTGAAGTTGTGGCGGTTAAACACGCCGTCGAACTCCAAGGACATGCCGTCGCTTGTGTACACGCTGACAATCCTACGGCCCATCTCGGGCTGGCGGAGGATTCCGGCCTCCGCGCGTGCGTCGATCGCGGGGCCGGGGCGCCGGGGCTCGGCTCCGGGCCGAGCAGGCCGGAGTTCCGGCCCACTACCGGCCGCTGGCGCCCTACTGTCAACAGGCTCGGACCGCGGGCGGGAGCGGGCACATGACCGAAACGGCATCCGGAGAACGCGATTGGGACCAAACTGCAGACCGGCGCTGCGTCTACTCCACCCCGGCGACACGATCGAGGTGCTGCGCCGGAGGATCCACGAGGTCGAGCACGAGCTGATCGTGTCCGCAATCGCCCAGGTTCTGGCCGAGCAGCCACTCGTCTGGATCGGGGCCCCGTCATAGGGGGGATGATTCCGGGGGTGCGGGTTGTCCCGCGGAGTGCCCCGTTACTCTGAGCCCGCTACTCACCTGGCGTTTGGGGCATGGATGACCCGGGGAAAACACTTCTACATCGATTCGTTCGACACCGTCCGCCTGAGTTCGTTTCGCATCGAACAGTCGCCCTTCGCCGACCGGTACGTCACCGATCAGACGGTCTTCTGCCTGTACTGCGACCGTCTGTATCCCGTCAAGATGACCGCCGACGAGGACCCCATGCCCCAGTACTGGAAGCTGCGCCGCGGGGTCCTGCTGTACGACGTGCCGGAGAAGCCGCTCGAGATCATCGGCCCCGATGCGGCCAGGCTGCTCGAGCGGATCCTGGCGTGCAGAGTCGGGACACTCCCAGTAGGCCGAGCCCGCTACGGCATCGCCTGCAACGAGGACGGCACCGTGCTGATGGATGGCGTGGTCATGCGTCTGGCAGAAGATCGCTACTGGTACGTCAAGGCGAACGGCGAGTTCGAGAGCTGGCTCAAGGCGAACGCCCTCGGGCTGGATGTGGACGTCTCCGATCCCAACTCACGCGTGCTGCAGATTCAGGGGCCCAAGTCGCTCGACGTGCTGAACGCGGTGATCGGCGGCGGGTTGCCGGCCGACTTCAAGTACTTCCACGCCGGATTCTTCGATGTCGGTGGCCAAACGTTGTGGGTCTCGCGCACCGGGTGGACAGGGGAGGCTGGGATCGAGATCTACTGCAACAGCGGCCCGGAACCGACGGATCACGGTGCCCTCTGGGATGATCTGCTCGCCTGCGGCGAGCCGTTCGGCATGGAGTTCAGTTCGGCGTCATCGATGGGGATTCGACGTATCGAATCGGGGATTCTCGACAACGGCAGCGACATCGAGCCGGACCTGACGCCGTTCGGTGCCGGTCTCGGCCAATTCGTCAAGCTCGACAAGGAAGACTTCATCGGCCGAGCCGCGCTGGAAGCCGCTGATCGCAGCCAACTGTTGTTCGGCCTGGTGTGTGCGACCGCGACGCCGGAAGCCGGTCTGGCTGTCCGCGCCGGTAACGGCCCGGTCGGGCATATGACGATTGGAACGTGGTCGCCCACGCTGGAGGTAGGAGTCGGCTACGTGCGCTTCGATCGGCCGTTACCGGACGATGACTGGCTCGGCAAGACGGTGTCGTTGGTCGACCATGACGGAACGCCGCACGAGGCGACCGTGGACACCCTGCCGTTCGTCGACAAGCAGAAGCGGCTCCCCCGCGCCGTCTGGAGCGGTCCGGGAGCTGGCTGATCCACACTCGCCGCCGGGAGGCGTCGCAGTAGTGTGAAGCCATGGGGGCGTGGTCGCTGGCGATCGCGATGGCACTGGTGCATGGGCTGGGGGTCGTCTTCCTCATTGTGGGTGCCCCTCTGGCCGAGCACAGGCCCCGGTTGATGAGGTGGTACCTGCTCGTGCTGGCTCCGACCGCTGCGATCAACCTTGCCGGGCAGCCGTGCCCGCTGACGGTCTGGGAGAAGCACTTCTGGCGCCTCGCGGGTGAGACCCCGTACCGGGGAGGCTTCGTCTCCCGATAACTTCGTGGAGCCATTCCACGCGCCCGGTCTGAGGCCCGGCGACGAGAGCGTCCTGCTGGTCGCCGTGGTGGTCTGGTGCCTGTTGTGGCTGCTCTACGCCGCCGTCCGGCGCCTGCGGCTGCGGAAGGGCTCGATCCCGCCCTCCCACGCCCGCCTGAGGGTCGACACGGGCACCTGAACGCGAGGCGTTCACGGCGAACTTTCTCCCTCGTCGCCCGCCGAGGCGGGCAGCCGGTTCTATCCGAAGAGGCGCTTGGTCACGTTCTCCACGTGCGCCAGCATGGCGATCTCGGCGCCGTCGGGGTCTCGGTTGACGATTGCCTCGAGGATTCTCCGATGATCCTCGATGTAGCTCTCGAGGGACTCGGGGCTGGCCGAGCGTTGCTTGAGGGCGCCCCATAGCGATCCCGACCGGGCCTGGTCCACCAGTAGGTACATGCGACTGAGGAGCGGGCTGTGCGCCGCTTCGATCATGGCCTGGTGGGCGGCGCCGTCCCAGTACTCGAACTCCCGGTAACTCTCCGCGTCCTCGCAGCGCTGCATGCAGCGGCCGATCTCGGCCACGTCCCCCGGCGTGGCCTCGGCCACGATTCGCCGGGCCACCGCCGGCTCGAGCAGGCGACGCACCGCCATCACGTCCCGCGGGCTCATGCCGTCGACGCCGTCGGTGGCCGCCTGGATCAGGAACGTGCCCCGCCCCACGTGCCGCTCCACGCGCCCCTCGGCTTCGAACTCGTCGAGCACCTTGCGCACCGCCGAGCGGGACTGCTCGAGGCGTTGTGCCAGGCTCCTCTCGGGGGGCAGGCGATCACCTGGCTGCAGACCCTCCTCGACCAGCAGAGATTCGATCCTGTTACGTGTGCTGTTACTCACCGACGACCTCCACCACCGCCCAAGTGCCGAACCATTGCTCGGGGAGCCAACACCTGCAGCGCCAAGTCACGCGACCAATCATAACCAATTCCTGGGCGGCGAGTGTTGAACCAGGGCCTCCTGGGGGTGGGCCAGGCAGTCTCTGCTATCATCCCCGGCCAGTGGTTGCGATTGGTTGCATATTGGTTGGACGGTGTCCGCGGACGTCGGATGTGACCTCCGCGGCCGGAACGGCAGGATTCGCAGCACCGAAACGGCTGCTTGGCACGCTCCGCTCGATGGGGCCGAAACCGCGATGACCGCTTGGTGCCGGATACTCAACGACGCCGGTCCCGTCGTGGCGACCCGCCGAGACGGTCACGTGAGACCCGTGCGCGCGGGCAGCCAACCCGTGACAGATCTGCACCCGATCATCCGGGGCGAGCTTGCTGCCGCCGACCTGACCTTCGGTGAGCCGATCGCACTCGCCGAGGTTCGACTGCTGGCACCCATCGGCTCGTTCCCGCGCAACATCTTCTGCATCGGCAAGAACTACCGCGAGCACGCGCTGGAGTTCACCACGAGCGGTTTCGACTCCTCGGGTGGCGCCGCACCGACCGACGTGATTCCCACCTCGCCGATCGTCTTCTCCAAGCCCTTCACGTCCGTCATCGGCCCGGGCGACCTGATTGAGCGGCACCCGGACCTCACCTCCATGCTGGACTACGAGGCCGAGCTGGCGGTCGTCATCGGCCGGGGCGGGCGCGACATCGCCCATCACGACGCCCTCGACCACGTCTTCGGCTACACCATCGTCAACGACGTCACCGCACGTGACCGCCAGCAGCAGCACCGCCAGTGGCTCCTCGGCAAAGGGATGGACACGTTCTGCCCCATGGGGCCGGCCGTGGTCACCGCCGAGGAGATCGACCTCGCCAACACCGTCGTGGAGTGCAGCGTCAACGGCGAGTTGCGCCAGAAGGCCTCAGTGGCCGACCTCATCTTCGACGTCCCGACGCTGATACGGGACCTCTCCGCAGGAATGACCCTGGTACCCGGCGACGTGATCGCCACGGGAACGCCCGCCGGCGTGGGCATCGGCTTCGACCCGCCGCGCTTCCTGAATTCGGGCGACGAGGTGTCGGCCACCATCGAACCCATTGGAACCCTCACGAACAGGATTGGATGAATCATGGCCGCAGGCTTCCGCGCCCTCGGAAACAAGCACGTCTGGGTCGAGGAGACCGGCGAGGGACCGTCAACTCTCGTGGGCATTCACGGCCTGGGCGGTACGTGCAACATCTACGGGCCGCAGATCGCCGCGCTGGCCGGAGCTCACCGCTTCGTGACCTTCGATCTCAACGGGCACGGCATGAGCCCTCTGGTCGGCCCCATCTCGATCGAGGGGTGGGCCGACGACGTGGTGGCACTCATGGACGACCTGGAGTTGGACAGCGCCGTGCTGGTCTCGCACTCCATGGGCACGCTGGTGGCGCAGCAGGTGATGGCCATTGCCGGTGACCGCGTCCGGGCCGGCGCCTTCCTGGGCCCGGTGCGCAACCTGCCCGACGCCGCGCGCAGCGCCCAAGCCGACCGTGCCGCGCTGGTGCGGGCCCAGGGCATGGCCGCGGTGGCCGGCGGCATCTCGCAGGGAGCGGTGTCGGCGGTGACCCGCTCCGAGCGTCCGGTGGTCTCGGCGATGATCAAGGAGTTGCTGCAACGCCAGCCCGCCGAGGGCTACGCGGCCGCCTGCGAGGCCCTGGGTGGCTCGCGCCCGCCGGACATCTCGCAGGTCACCTGCCCGGTGCTGGCCATCACCGGAACCGAGGACATGGTCTGTCCCCCGGACGCGGTGCACTCCTTCGCCGGGGAGTTCGCCGACGCCACCGCAGTAGTCATCGACGACATCGGGCACTGGACCACGCTGGAGGCCCCGGCCGAGGTAAACGACCTGCTGGAGGATTTCTTGAAGACGGCCTGAGTTCCGCAGCCGGAGCGCCGGCCGTCGAACACTCGACAGCCGATCAAGACAAGGGAGGCGAGCATGGGCAGCACTCTTTTCACGAACGTCAGCATCCTGGACGGCAACGCCGAGGGGCCGGTCGCAGGGGAGGTGAGCGTGGCTGACGGCCGGATCACCGACGTCGCCACGGACGGCGGGGCATTGCCCCGTGACGGCCACCGCGTGATCGACGGCAACGGCATGACGCTCATGTCGGGCCTGTGCGACGCCCACACGCACTTCACATGGAACAGCGGCGGCAGCCTCGACGCCCTGGCGGGCATGCCCGTGGAGGACCACACCATCGTGGCTGTGGAATCGGCGCGCATCCTGATCGACTCCGGCTACACGATGTGCGTCGGCGCCGCCTCGGCCAAGGAGCGCATCGACATCGCCGCCCGCGACGCCATCAACGCCGGCATGGTCCCGGGGCCCCGCTACCTGGCTTGCGGTCAGGAACTCGCCACGCCCGCCGGCGTGCTGGTCTACGGCATCACGCGTGAGATCTCCGGCGCCACCGAGATGGCGCGCGCCGTGCGGGAGATGTGCGGCCAGGGCGTCGACATCATCAAGCTGATCCTCTCGGGCGAGTCCATCACCGAGCGCGTCTGGGCCAAGGACACCTACATGACCGACGAGGAGGTGCGGGCGGCAACCACCGAGGCCCATCGGGTGGGCAAGCGGGTTGCGGCCCATGCGCGCAGCACCGAGTCCATCAAGCAGTGCCTGCGCCAGGGGGTAGACATCATCTACCACGCCAGCTACATCGACGACGAGGCGGCGGACCTCTTCGAGGAGCGCCGCGACGAGGTGTTCGTGGCGCCGGGCCTGCATTGGCTGTATGCCACCCTCTACGAGGCGGCCGACTTCGGCTACCCGCAGGAGGCGGCCGAGGCGGTCGGTTACAAGGACGAACTCGAGCACTCGATCATCGGGCTGAAGGAGCTCCACAAGCGGGGTGTGCGCGTGCTGCCCGGCGGTGACTACGGCTTCGCCTGGACACCCCACGGCACCAACGCCCGCGACCTGCAGCACTTCGTGGACCTGCTGGACTTCACGCCCATGGAGACGATCCGCTCCGCGACGGTCCTCGGGGGGGAGATCTTCCAGCGCCCCGACGAGTTGGGCCGCGTGGCGCCGGGCTACCTGGCGGACCTCCTGCTGGTGAACGGCGACCCGTCCAGCGACATCCGCGTCCTGCAGGACCACGACAAGCTGGTCGGGATCATGAAGGACGGGAAGTGGCACAAGGATCCCGCCATGTCGAGGGATTGATCGGCCGGAAACGGCGAAGAGCGAAACCGTGACGGGTGCAGCCCGGACTTCTGAGTGATCGACCTTGGACTTCGTTGCCAAAGCCGTGATCATCGGCCTGACCGAGCAGGCGCCCCTGATGCTGGCGGCCATCGGCATGGCCCTGATCTACAACCTCAGCAAGGTCATCAACGTGGCCTTTGCCGAGACAATCACGCTGGGCGCCTACTTCGGGATGTGGGTCAACACCACCTTCTCGGCCAGCTTCTACCTGAGCCTGGCCGTCGCCGGCATCCTGGCGGGCCTGTTGAGTTGCGCCACGTACTACCTGGTGTTCCGCACGGCCGAGCGCCGGGGCGTGGGTCCGGTGGAGGTGATCATTATCTCGCTGGGACTCTCGGTGCTGCTGCGCTACGCCCTGCAGTTCGTGTTCGGCTACGAGGCCCGCTTCTACGACACGCCGCCACCGCGCTTCATGAAGCTGTTCGGCGTGGGGTTCACCTCCTTCCAGCTCACGGCCTTCATCCTGGTCGTCGCCCTGGCCCTGGTCATCTACCTGTTCGTGCAGAAGACCGCCTGGGGGCGCCAGGTGCGGGCACTGGCCAGCGACGCCGATCTGGCAAAGGTGAGCGGTATCAACCCGCTGCTGACCACGCTGCTGATGTGGTTCATCGCCGGCGCCGCCGGCGGCCTGGCCGGGGCCTTCTGGGGCGTCGGCTCCTCGGCCAAGCCGGGGCTTGGTTGGGACCGCTTCCTGCTCACCCTGCTGGTGGTGCTGGTGGGAGGGGCGCGGGGCCTGCGCGGCGTGATCCTGGCCGGTATGGGAACCGGCGTGCTGCTGTCGGCCCTGAAGCTGGAGATCGCCCCGCTGCGGGCGGAGATGGTGCTGCTGGTGGCCTTCATCCTGGTGTTGAAGCTGCGCGGCAACCGCTTCCGTGAGCTGGCGAAGGTCTGAGCGATGAGCGGCGTCTGGGACTTCCTCTTCGGGTCGCCCGCGTTCCTGATCTTCGGGACCTACACGCTGATGATGATCGTCGGCCTCGGTGTGCTGCTGCACCTGCAGCTCGGCGTGACGGGCATCGGCAACTTCGGCGTCGCCGGCTTCTGGGGGGTGGGCCTGTACACGTTCGGGATTCTCCAGGTGCGCTACGACGTGGGGTTCTGGTTGGCCCTGCTGGCGGCCACCGCGGCGGGTGGCGTGCTCGGCCTCATCGCCGGCTGGGTTATCGCCGACCTCGACGACGACGGCGTGATGGCCGCCACCCTGGCGGTGGCCAGCATCGTGTTCCTGGCCATCGACAGCGAGAGGGACATCACCGGTGGCCGGGTGGGCCTGGGCACCATCGATTTCCCGTTCGATGTGGGTGATCGCACCGATCTGGCGTGGCTTGCGATCCTCTTCGGCGTGGTGGGCTTGCTCCTCTGGTACGCACGGCGGGTCCACCGATCCCCCTACGGCCGCCTGCTGATCGCCACGAGTGGCAACGAGCCGCTGGCGCGCAGCCTCCGCAAGCCGGTCAAGCGCACCAAGGTCGTGCTGATGGCGCTCACCTCGGCCGGGATGGGGGCCATGGGCGCCCTCTACGGCCCGATCGTGCACTTCCTCTTCCCAACGCAGTTGACCGTCGCCATCACCGTGTCGGTGATCACGGCTCTGGTCCTGGGCGGCCAGCAGCGGCCGTGGGGAGCCGTCGTGGGGGCCTTGCTGACCGTGGGGTTGTTCGACATCGTCATCAAGCTCTACGTGCCCCTGCCCAAGGAGGTGCTGGAACAGGCCTTCCCGGTCACCAAGCAGATCATCTTCGGCGCGCTGATGATCTTCGTGCTGCTGTTCCGGCCGCTGGGATTCCTGGGCCGCATGCGCCGGGAGCGGCACGTGAAGGGACTGTCCCGTGTCTGAGGGCAACGGGAGCGCCCCCGCCGGCCGCGCCACGATCCGCGTCAGCGGGCTCACCAAGAGCTTCGGCGAGCAGACCGTCGTGAACATCGACGAGCTGGTGCTGGGCAGCAAGCCTGTCGAAGGCCTCATCGGCCCGAACGGCGCCGGCAAGACCACCCTGATGCGTCTCATCATGCGGTCCATCCATGCCGACACCGGCGACGTCGTGCTGGTCGACGGCTCGTCGGAGGTGGCGCTGTCGAAGTTGCCGCCACACCGGATCGCCTCACTCGGCGTGGTGAAGACCAACCAGGTGACCCAGGACTTCGCCGGATTGACCATCTGGGACTCGTTGCTGCTGGCCGTGGCACAGCGCCGCGACGAGCGGCCCCACCGGATCTACCGGGAGCGCCACCTGCTGGAGGAGCACGGTGAGGAGATCCAGAGCTACCTGGATCTCTTCGAGTTCTCCGAGCCGGAGGGGTTCGCCCACTCCGCCGGCGAGAAGAAGCTGCTGGACGTGATCCGCTGCCTGCTGCTCCGGCCCAGGATCCTGCTGCTGGACGAGCCCACGGCGGGACTCCCCGATGACGTGACCGCCCAGGTCATCGACATGCTGCGCACCAAGGTGGCCGAGGGCATGTCGGTGATCATCGTGGAGCACGACCTGGACGTCATCTGGGGCTTCAGCGACATCGTGCATTTCATGGCTGAGGGGGACGTGATCCTGGAGGGCGACCCCGCCTACATCCGTGCGCACAGCACGGTTGTGGAGAAATACCTCGGGAGCGGCCATGTTTGAGGCCAGCGGCGTCTGGACCGGCTACGAGGACATCGACGTCATCAAGGGCCTGGACTTCACCGTCGGCGAGGAGGTGTTCGCCATCCTGGGGGCGAACGGAGCCGGCAAGACGACGCTGCTCTCGGCGATCGCGGGACTGCTGCCGCTCACCGCGGGCCGGATCCGCTTCGGCGGCGATACGATCTCGGGCATTCCGCCCTGGCGCATCGCCGCCATGGGCATCGGCTTCGTGCCCCAGGAGCGGGGCGTGTTCGGGGACCTCACCGTGCTGGACAACCTGCGCATCGGCGGCCTGGTGGCCAAGCAGGCGCGCGGCGAGCGCATCGACGAGATCATGGAGTTGTTCCCGGCGCTTGCGGGCCTGCGCAACCAGAAGGCCGGCACCCTGAGCGGCGGGGAGACCAAGATGGTCGCCGTCGGTCGGGCTCTCATGCAGGACGCCAGGCTCCTGCTGCTGGACGAGCCGACGGCTGGTCTGTCGCCGCTCTACGTCGAGAACTTCTTCGACAGGATTCGCCAGATCCACGAGACCAAGAAGGTGGCCATCATCATCACCGAGCAGAACGCCACGAAGGCACTCGAAGTGGCCGACCGGGCGATGGTGCTCAGCCTCGGCGAGGCGATGACGATCGTGGATGCCGAAGACCTCACGACCGACCAACTGAGGAAAGGATACAAAATATGAGATCGACACTTGGAAAGACAGCGAGGGCCAAGCGCTCGCGCAGTTGGCTCTGGCGAGCGGGCGCGGTCCTGCTGGCGGTCAGCCTCGTGGCGGCCGCCTGCGGCGACGATGACGACGACGCTGCGGCGCCGGACCCCGCTCCCGCTCCGGCGCCATCGCCGGATCCCGCTCCCGAGCCGCCGCCGGAACCGGAGGTTGAGCCGATCCTGCTGGGCGACCTCGCCTACTTCACCGGCGACTTCGCCTCGGTCGGCGCCCTACTGGCAGCGCAGGTGGACTTCCCGATCGACGAGGTCATCAACCTGGATCCGCCACTCGGGCGCCCGATCGAGGTGATCCACGAGGACATCGGCACGGTCGGCGAGGCCCAGGCGGTCCGCAAGCTGCTCGAGCAGGACGGGGTCGACATCGTGCTGAGTTCCGCCCACGAGTACTTCACGTACCGGGACTTCATGCTGGACTGGCAGGAGGACAACGACGGACCGCTCATGCCGACGGTGCACGGCGGCGTGATCCCCGTGAACGTGGGTGGACGCGCCGGCGAGCCGATCTTCCGGGCACAGGGCAGCGACGAGGGCCAGGGAGTCACCGACGCGCTGTACGCCGAGGCTCTCGGTGCCGAGTCGGTGGTCATCATGACCACACCCACCGCTGGCTACCAGCTCACCGCTGAAGCCACCGAGAAGGCGCTGGACGTCATCGGCATCGGAGTGCTGGATCGCATCGACGCGGCCGGCGAGCAGTCCTCCTACCGGACCGAGGTGCAGCGGGCCGTGGACGCGGCGCCCGACGCCGTGATCATCCTTGCCCAGGCCACCGAGAGCGCCATCATGGTGAAGCAGTTCGCCGAAGCGGGCTGGGCTGGAACCATCATCGGTGAGGTCGGCTGGTCCGAACCCGAGTTCGCCGCCACGGCGACCGCCGAGGCCTTGGCGTCGCACGAAGTGGTGGCCTACCCGTCGTTCGACCTCCAGGGGTGTGGGGTGTGGGTTGGTGAAGTGGTGGCCTACCCGTCGTTCGACCTCCAGCAGAACCCGGCCTGGGACTTCTACCAGCCGCTCTGGGACAACAACCCCACCTACACCCAGCACACGTCTGCTGATGACCCCTACTCCTTCACCACCTACGACCTGCTGATCGTCACGGCGCTGGCGATCGAGGCCGCGGGCTCCACGGACGGGTCGGACTGGGCGCCGGCCATGTTCGACGTGTCGGCCGCGCCAGGCACGAAGTGCTACACGTACAGCAACTGTTTGGCCCTGATACGGGTGGGCACCGACATCGACTACGAGGGTGTGACCGGTCCGGCCACCTTCAGCCCCGGCGGTATCAACGCGGTCATTCCCGTGGTCCAGATCTTCGGCCCCGACGGCGAGATCGCCGATCAGGTTGCCGTGGACTCCGAGCGTCACCTCGAGATCCTGGATCAGGTGGCCTTCCAGTTCGAGGGCTGATTCCCTCCTAACGGACTTCGTGGGTGGGGCTGTCGACCGGTCCCACCCACGACGCACCGAGTTCCCGGCGCCTAAGCAGGCAGCGGGCGATGCTGCTCGCCTGGCTTCACCGATGCTCGGCTATGTTTGTCAAGCGGCTTGTTGGGTGAGCCACGGCCCGAGGGTGTGGTTGTGTTGGGTGCCTCGTTCGAGGGCGCTGGAGGCGGCTGGTGTGCGGTGTTGAGGGCTGTGGCGGCTGCGGTGAGCGGTGATGTTGTTGTTTTTGCGTTGGTGGCGGAGGTCGGGTCCGTGGGGGGTGGGGTGTGGGGTTGGTGAGGAGGTGGTGCGATTTCGCGGGCGATGTGGCGTTTGAGGCAGCGGATGGTGTCGCGGGTGGTTTTGCCTTCGCTGGGTGCGCGCGCGGCGTAGGCCTGGGTGCGGGGGTCGTGTGCGGAGGCGGACCCACGACCTCCCCATGCGGGCACCGAGTTCCCGGGCCTAAGCAGGCAGCGGGCGATGCTGCTCGCCTGCTTCACCGTCATTCCGGCGCAGGCCGGAATCCAGGGTCGCCTGTCCCCGCTGTTGTTGACGCGGGACTCTCGTAGGATCGCCGCGGGATCACATCGGGAGGATTGTCCACATGATCGACGCAACTGCGCAACGCATGCTCTGGACATCGTCGAACATGGCGCTGCTCGGTCGGATCGCCACGGAGTTCGAAGCCACCCAGCCCTTCGCCGGGCGCCGCATCGGGGTGTCGCTCCATCTCGAGGTGAAGACCGCGGTCCTGCTCCTTGCCCTCAAAGCGGGTGGCGCCGACATCGTCGCCACGGGCAACTACGGCACATCTCAGGACGATGTCGTCGCCTACCTCAATGATCAGGGCGTCGACGCGCGCGGAAGCGGATCGGACAGCCTCGAGCGGCACCTTCGTCACGTCGACTCGGTACTGGACTCGAACCCCGACATCCTGCTCGACAACGGCGCCGATCTTGCACGCCGGGTGATCGACCGCGGCCTCGCGGTCCTCGGCGGCACCGAGGAGACGACGTCAGGACACAACCTCCTCGCCGGAGAACTCGCGCCACGTGTGAACTTCCCCATCATCGTGATCAACGACTCCCCCCTCAAGGCGCTCGTCGAGAACAAGCACGCGGTCGGCCAGTCGACATACGAGTCCTTCTGCCGGCACACCAACCTCATGCCACAGGGCAAGCGGGTGATGGTTGCCGGCTACGGCTGGTGCGGGCGCGGTATCGCGCAGTACATGAGAGCCAACGGGTGCGAGGTAACCGTCGCCGAGATCGACGAGATCAAAGCACTCGAAGCGGCACTCGACGGCTTCCGCGTCTCCGACGTTGCCACGCTGATCGCCGATGCGGATGTCGCCATCACCGCCACGGGGGTCGCTGGTGTGATCGGTGCCGACGAACTCTCCCGCGCCCCCGATGGGCTCCTACTGGCAAACGCAGGCCACTTCCCCACCGAGATCGACGTTCCTGCACTCAACGCAGTGACCGCCGAGCGGATCCCTCTCGGGGGCGCCCTGGCCCGTCACGTTCTGGCAGATGGCAGGAGCATCGATCTGATCGCAGAGGGACGGATGTTGAATCTCGCCGGCAGCCAGCCCAAAGGCAACACCATCGAGTCCATGGACATGGGATTCGCCATGCAGGCACGGTCGCTGGAGCGTGTGGCGCGGGATCATGCGACCCTTCCGCACGGTGCACAGCCCGTGCCGGACGACATCAATCGCGCACTCGCACGTGAATTCACCCGGCAGATGGGCAACCCCGTCTGATCCTTGCCGAGCCGGTTGCGTCGGTGGCAGATGCCTGCTCAGCCGACTGTTGAGCTCCTCGAGTTCACGGGGGGTGCCGGCGCGAGTCTCGCCGGGAAGCTGCACCGTCCCGCCCCCGCCGTCGAGGTCGTGGGGGCGGCGTTGCTGGCGCACTGCTTCACCTGCTCGAAGGACCTGTTCACCACGACCCGTATCGCCCGGGGTCTTGCCGGGGGCGGCTATCTGACCCTTGCGTTCGACTTCACGGGCCTGGGCGAGAGCGGCGGTGACCACGCCGCCACGACCGTCACCACGAATGTGAGCGACATCGCGCAGGCCGCGGTGGCGCTGATCCGGCGGGGCGCCGGGCCGTGCGTGCTCGTCGGTCACAGCCTTGGTGGGGCGGCCGCCATCCTTGCGGCGTCGCGCCTGCACACCGTGACCGCCGTGGTGGCCGTTGCCTCCCCTGCTTCGGCAGCCCATGTGGAGCATCTCTTCGACGCCGATTCTTTGCAGCGGATCCGGGAGCACGGCCGCGGCGAGGTGGTGATCGGGCCGCGGCCGGTGTGCGTCGGGCGGGAATTCCTCGATGACTTGCATCGGCACGACGTTGCAGCGGCTGCCGCGCGGCTTGGCCGGCCGCTGCTCGTCGTGCAAGCCGGGGCGGACATCGTGGTCGGGCGCGGACAGACCGAGGCGCTGGCCGAAGCCGGCTCGGCCACGCTGCGCACCGTCGCCGGCGCGGATCACCTGTTCAGCGACCGACGCCACTCGGACGAACTGGTCCGCGTGATCCTCGACTGGCTGTCCGAGCAGCGATCCGAAAGCTGAGAGGTACCGGCGCCCGCGCCGGGTCAGCTTGCGCCGCTGTCGTTGTCCGCCCCGTCGCCGGCAGCGATCGTCTATTCACCGAAAATCGCTCGTCCGAAGGACCCGTTCCCCCTGTCCGGGTCACTGTCCTCACCGGTCTCGCCGTCGGTCGAGTCGTCCACGTCGTCACCGCAGGTGATCTCGAACTCGAAGATGGTGGGTTCGGGCGCCCTGGTGAGGTCGACGGTTTGGCTTGCTCCATCCACCACACAGATGTCGGGCAGGTCGGACACGGTGATGATGGCTTCGCAGGTCTCGCCCTCGTGGTCGAGCACGCGCGCCGCGATGCCGTCGAACGCGTCTTCGGCGTCGGGATCGTCCGCGAGGGCGGCGGTGATGTTGAAGCGTCCCTCGCGCAACTCGACGAAGATCACGGTCTCGATCGGTTGGATGCCGCCTCCGGTAGGCAACGGCAGCAGCGGAGGGGGTATGTCGGACTCTTCGGGTTCGCCGCACGTCCTGTCCAGTTCGTAGCGCACATTCGCGTCGCCGGAATCGCCGACGACGTTCTGCAGCAGGAAGATGGTCTTGGTGGCCACACCGATGGTGAAGTCGATCGTGGCCAGCGGGTCCACGTCCTCGAAGACGCTGTGGTCCTGGTCGCCGAGTATTGCGACCAGCCGGCGTGGTACCCGCAGCGTCACGTCGTAGCGACACTCCTCTCCGGCGGCTGTCGTCTTCACAACCCTCAGTTCGATGGAGACGCTGTCGTCGGTGGTGTCCTCGGGTGTGTCGTTGTCGTCCACCATCGACACGCCGGTCCTGGTACTGCAACGCCTCGGGGCGTCCTTGATACGGCGAGCGGTGGCGATGAACCGGGTGCGCAGGATGGCGTTGTGATCGGTGTCGTCGACGGTGACCGGCACAGCCGGATGCAGCCGCACGACGATCCTCGAACGCTGTGTGCAGGAAGTCGCGGGGTCGTCGAGCGTGATCTGGATCTCGTTGCGATCGTCCGGGACGAATGGAGCCGGTCCGACGATGCAGTTGGCGTCGGTGGCCACCTCGACGAACGCCACGTGCCAGACGTAGACGCAGATCGGGCGAGTCACCACCACCGCGATATCGGGGGTGCCCGTGAGGTCGCCGGGCTCGGGCGTCTCGTCGGGAGTTCCCGTCGCCTTGACCGTCAAGGTGACCTCGCCGGACATGCCCGACGTGCCCGAGCCCGGGTCGCAACCGCCCAATGTCTGCCAGTCCACCGTGTAGGTCCCCGCGGTGTTGGCGCTCGTGATCTTCACGACGACCGGCGACACCGACTCTCGCCCGTCCTGGCCGATCGCCGGCGCGGCCACGGCCACAGCACCCGTCGTCACCACGCCGACGGCAACCACTGATCCGATTAGCCGTCGGACAACTGCCACACCCCGACCCCTTTGCTGGTATACGTCGCAATCCCCCGCGGGCGGCAAGAGTAGTGAATTCCCGCTTGGTCCGCAGGTCGCTCGACGCTCCGGACGGCGAGGGTACGCGAGCCGCGCCGACGCGGGCCTCCGGTACCGAGTCGCCGCTCAGGTCAGATGATGGCCGTCTCGAGGAAGGGCTCGCCGCGGGCGACGCGGTCGTAGCCGAGCGGGGTGAGGTCGAGGGTCCGGAACTCGCCGTAGGTGATGAGCTCGGACACGCCGCGGCCCATGGCCGGGGACTGCTGGACGCCGTGGCCGGAGAAACCGTTGATGAAGATGAAGTTGCCGACCTCGGTGTGGGGACCGATGACGGCGTTGTGGTCGAGTGTGTTGTGGGCGTAGTGCCCGGCCCACTGGCGCAGCACCTTGGCGCGCTCGAAGGCGGGTATGCGGTGCGCCAGCACCGGCCAGATCTGTTCCTCCCAGACGTCGGAATCCATCCCGAAGTCGTCGAAGGTGACGGCAGGGTCGATCTCCGGCGTTGACCCGGCCACGTAGACGCCACCGTCGCTGCGCACGTGCACGCCGGTCGGGTCGATCGTGAGCGGGAGGGCCCGGCCCAGCGGCTCGGCGGCGTCGAAGACGACGGTGTAGCGCTTGCGGGGCTCCACGGGCAGGTCCAAGCCGGCCATCCGGGCGGTGACCGCGGCTCGGGGGCCTGAGGCGTTCACGAGAGTGCCGCAGCCGACGGTCTCGCCCGTGGCCAGCGTCACTCCGGTGATGCGCCCACCCGAGTGTCCGATGGTCACGACCTCCCCGGTGAGGTACTCGACGCCGCTGCGACGGGCCATGCGCCGCCACCAGTCGAACATCGTGGCCGAGTCGAACCAGCCCTCGTCGACGGTGTTGTGGCTGCCGCAGACGATGTCGGAGACGTTGTAGAAGGGGTACTCGGCGACGATCTCGGCGGGGGTCATGATCACCGTGCCGGCCCCCAGGGAGGACTGGAGCTTCTGGCCGGCCCGCAGCGTCGCGGCGAACCGCTCGTCGCCGGCCAGGTACATGTAGCCGAAGTGATGCACGGCCAGGTCGGGCACCTCGGGGTCGTCGCCCATCCGCCGGCGGAAGTTGCCGACGTAGTTCGCGCTGAACTGCGAGATCCGGACGTTGAGCTCGTTGGAGTACTGCTGGCGCATGCAACTGTTGGTGCGCGCCGTCGACGTGTTCTCGTAGGAGGGGTCCCGCTCCACCACGAGCACCGTGCCGTCGAAGTCCTCGCTGGCCGACAGGAACCAGGCCACCGACGAGCCCATGATGGCGCCGCCGATGATCACGACGTCGTAACCCTGGCTCCGGGGCGTGGTGGTCAGCGGCGGGACACTCGCCGTGTTCACCGCGCTGCTCTCAGGCGACGTAACCCTGACGCCGGTCGTTCGCCGCCGCCGAAGGATCCCGTTCGGCGGGGTCGCCGAAGCCCCCGCCGCCTGGCAGCTCCAGCACGAGGCGCCGACCAGCGGGCACTGTGTGCCTTCCCTTCGCCGCGAAGGGCGTCCCGTCGTCGAGATGGACCCGACCCGGAGCGCCGTCGCCGCCGCCGGCGCGGCCCCGGGCCGGGTTGTCGACCCGGTCGAACATGGCCGAGAACTCGAACAGGTAGCCGTCGGCGGGTCCGATCTCGATGATCTGGCCCAGGCCGCCGCGCTGGCGGCCGGCCCCACCGCTGCCGGACCTGATCTCCTTGCGCCAGATCACGATCGGCCCTACCTGCTCGGTGGCCTCGGCGCTCATCGTCATCACGCCCGACGGGAAGGCGGTTGCGGTGAGCCCGTCGAGGGCGGGGCGGGCTCCCGTGCCGCCGCTGTTGAACATGAGCATCTCCACGGGAGGCTGCGGGTTGGCCGGATCGGCCGCACGGGCGCTGGCCTGGAAGTTCCAGATGGCGCCTGACCCCTCGGCCGGCACCACCTCGGGCAGCGCCTGCGCCAGGGCACCCAGGCCGAGGTCGGTGACGAAGTGGCCGGTGACGTGGCGCACCGCCACCGGGTCCGGCTCGAGCGCGTTGAGGATCACTCCCCGTGGTGCGCTCACCGTGAACGGGAGCAGGGACGCATGGTTGTTGGGCAGTTCCGGCGCCAGCGCCACCAGCATCCCGTAGGTGAAGTAGGCCTGCGCGTAGACGAGCGGCACGTTGATGCCGAGGGGACTCGTGGGCGAGGTGCCGGAGAAGTCGGCATGCATGCCGTCGGATGCCACGGTGAGGGTCACCACCAGCGTGACGGGCTCGCCGTAGCCGTCCACCCGCATCTCGTTGCGATAAACCCCGGGGGGTACCGCTGCGAGGGAGCGCAAGGTGGCACGGCGCGTTCTGTCGAAGACGAACTCCGCCAGTTCGTCGAGGTCACCGATGCCGAACTCGTCGAACATGGCACCGAGGCGCCGGCGGCCGATCTCGTTGGATGCGGCCAGGCTGTGGAAGTCGCCGATCACCTGGTCGGCCGCCCGGACGTTGTTGCGGACGATGTTGATGAGATCGCGGTTGAGCCGGCCCCGCTCGGCCCAGCGCATGATGGGGACCCGCAGTCCCTCCTCGTACACCTCGCGGGCGTCCGGGCCCCAGCCCCGCCCGCCGATGTCCACCACGTGGGCGGTCGAGGCGAAGAAGCCGACGAGGTTGTCACCCACGAACACCGGGGTTGTGAACGTGAAGTCGTGGAGGTGGCCTGTCCCCTTCCACGGATCGTTGGTGAGGTACACGTCCCCTGGAGCGATGGACTCCGGTCCGATGTCTTCGATGAAGTGTCCGACAGCGGCGGCCATGGTGTTGACGTGCCCCGGCGTTCCGGTCACGGCCTGGGCGATCATTCGGCCGCTGCGGTCGAACACGCCGGCCGACAGGTCACCGGCCTCGCGCACCGACGTCGAGAAAGCGGCTCGCACCAGCGTCCGCGCCTGCTCCTCCACCACGGAGAAGAGGCGGTTCCACATCACCTGGAGATGCACCTCCGACGGTGGACCGGAGTGGTGACTGCGTCGCGCCCCGGAACCGTCGGAGCGGGTGATCCGCAACGTGCCGTCGGCGCTGACCACCGCCATGTGGTGGGATCCGAGAACGGTGGTGGTTTGATCCTCGACGATCAGGGCTGGGCCGAGCACCCGCTCGCCCGCCGCGAGTGCTGCCCGCTCGACGATGCCGGCGTCCAGCCGGCGGCCGGAGGCGGGGTCGTGGACCGGCCGGCGAATCTGCGGTTGCACCGTGGCGCCGCCTGTGACCGGGTGCACGACCTCGGGCGGGTTCTGCTTCGAGGCGACCCGCACCGACCAGCTGACCGCTTCGACGGTGAGGTCGTCAATGGCGCGCCCGAAGTAGGTCTCGTAGGCGTCGGTGAAGGCGGCGCGCAGAGGTTCTGCGGCGCAATGCCCGGGCGTTAGCACCACCGGGATCTCCCAGCCCTGGCCCCGGTAGCGCATCGACACCTGGCGCTGCACCGTGACCGCGGCATCGGTGCCCCGGCGGACGAACGTTTCCGCCTCGGCGGTCAGTTCGGCGAGCGTTGCGTTGGCTCCCTCGGCGTCGAAGTCGTCGGTGGTCGTGTAGAAGCTTCGCGTTGCCTCGTAGGAGAACGGCGCCAGCAGGAACCCGATGGCGGAGCCCACGGCGGCGCCGGTGGGGACGAGAACTTCGTCGAGGTCCAGTTTGTCCATGAGCCGGGCGGCGTGCAGCGGGGCCGCTCCGCCGAAGGCCACCATCGAGTAGCCGGTGAGATCCTTGCCGTTCTCCACGGCGTGGACACGGGCTGCGTTCGCCATGTTCTCGTCTACGACCTCGGTGACTCCCAGCGCCGCAGTGTCGGCGTCGAGCCCGAGCGGTGCAGCGACGTCCTCGAGCACTTGCGCGGCGTTACGGGGCGACAGCGAGATGTCCTTGGCGCCGAACGTGTCGGGATGCAGCCGCCCGAGTTGGACGTTGGCGTCGGTCACGGTGGCGTCCGCCCCGCCGAGGTCGTAGGCGGCCGGGCCGGGCTCGGCGCCGGCGCTCTGCGGTCCGACGCGGATCTGTCCGAGGGCATCGACTTTGGCGATGGAGCCGCCGCCGGCACCGATTTCCAGCATCTCGATAACCGGGATCGAGAGCGGCATGCCGCTGCCCTTCTTGAAGCGGGCGGTGCGAGCCGCCTCGAAGGTCTTCGCCGTGCGCGGCACGTGGTCCTCGATGAGGGCGATCTTCGCGGTCGTGCCGCCCATGTCGAAGGACAGGATGTTGTCGCGACCGTGGCGGGCCGCCAGGTCGGCGGCGAAGACGGCGCCACCGGCCGGACCGGACTCGACGAGGCGCACCGGGAACGAGGCCGCAACCTCGACGCTCAGAAGACCTCCCCCGGAGTGGATGAGATACAGCGGGCAGGAGGCGCCGAGACGCTGCAGTTCGGTTTCGAGGCGTCGCAGGTAGGACGCCATGAGGGGCTGCACGTAGGCGTTGGCACACGTGGTGTTGAAGCGCTCGAACTCGCGCATCTGCGGCGAGACCTCGCAGCTGATCGACACCGCGATGTCCGGGTTGGCCTCCAGCAGAAGGTCGCGGAAGCGGCGCTCGTGGTCGCCGTTGCGGTAGCTGTGCACGAACCCGGCGGCGACGGCCTCGTAGCCGCCGTCGAGCAGTTCGGCCACGACGGCGCGGGCGCCCGCCTCATAGAACGGCACCAGCACGTCGCCGTGGGCGTCGACGCGTTCGGTGACCACGAAGCGGTCCTTGCGCTCGATCAGCGGCGCCGGCAGCACGATGTTGAGGTCGTACTGCTCGTAGCGACTCTCGGTCCGCGTCTCGATGACGTCGCGGAACCCGGCGGTGGTGACCAGCGCGGTCCGCGCTCCGCTCCGTTCGATGAGAGCGTTTGTGGCGAGTGTTGTCCCGTGGATGATCTGGGTGACCTCCGCGAGGTCCACGCCGTTGCCGGCTGCCAGCGTGGCGATCCCGGCGAGGATGCCCTCCTCGGGCCGGCGCGTCGTCAGGACCTTGGTGGAGGCGAACGTGCCGTCGTCACGCTCGAGCACGACATCGGTGAAGGTCCCCCCGACATCGGCGCCGATGCGAAGCGGCACGACTAGATGCCCCTCGGCTCGTGTTGCTTCGTCATTCCGGCGGAGGCCGGAATCCAGTCCCGCAGCAGCACGGCTACAGATCCTCCAGCGGGGGGAAGTTGCTTGGGGGCATGATGTCCACGGTTGCCGACCGCTGCTGGGCGAGCATGCCGCCGTCCACCCGTAGCACGTCGCCGGTGATGTAGGCGGCGTCGTCGGAGGCCAGGAACAGCGCCGCGCCGGTCATGTCGTAGGACTCGCCCATCCGCCCCAACGGAAGGTTCTCGCCGCGCAACGCCCGTGCCTCGGGGCTCATGCCGGTCGTGTCGATCGTGCCCGGCATCAGGGCGTTGACCCGGATGTTGTAGGGGCCCAGGTCCAGCGCCATGGCCCGGGTGAGCCCCTCGACGCCGCCCTTCGCCGCGTCATAGGCGGTGAAGCAGCGGTGCGCCCGGGTGGCCCCGCCCGAACTCATGTTGATGATGCTGCCGCCACCCCCGCGGGCCATGATGCGCGCCACCGGATGCGCCACGACGAAGTGCCCGGTGAGGTTCACGTCGACGATGCGCCGCCACCACGCCTCGTCGGCCTCGAAGAAGTGCAGCATCGGGCCGGTGAGCCCGGCGTTGTTGACCAGTACGTCGATCCGGCCGTGCGCCGCCATGACGGCGTCGATCATCGGGTTCACCTGCGCGCTGTCGGAGACGTCGGCGGGTGCCGCCATGGCATCACCGCCCGCGTCGCGGATCGACTGCACAACCTTGTCGACGGTGTTCGTGTCAACGTCGTTGACTGCCACCGTTGACCCCACGCCGGCGAACCGCTCGGCGATGGCGCGGCCGATGCCCCGCCCGGCACCGGTCACGATCACGACCTTGCCTGCCAACGACTCGTGCACGTGTGCCTCCCGGCTGCTCGGACTGCGGAAACACCTTCCCGGCCCCGGCGGGCGGGGCGATCGTGCGCCTCTCCGCAGACGTCGATCAAGGCTATGCCGCCGTTACCGCTCCCGGTAGCCGCCGGCCCTGCTCTCGCTGGTCAGTGCGAGTTGCCCCTCATGGTATGGAAGGAAGATTCGCGGAATTGATCGGCGCTGGGCGAGCAACTTCTCGGCAACAGCGTCGTACTTTGAACAACATCGTTGTTCACCTACCTCCGCCCCTGGATGTCGGATGGATGGCGATGACTCTGGCAACGGTGCCGGAAAGGAGATGCAATGCCAAGGATGCCATTGACCATCTCCAGTGCCACCCCGGTGGTACTGGCCGATCGACCCGCGAGCATCATTCGGGACTTGCCCGAGGAGATCGCCGAGCCACCCCCGCGACCCGCCGGTCAGTGCGATGCGGTCGCCGGTGGCGGCGTTCGAGCCAGCGAGAAAGGAGGTGCCGCGTGAGCGCCTTCGCACGCGAGCCGCACGGCGGCAATTCCGACGGCGGGATGCGCCCTCTGTCGAGCGAATACGAGTTCGTGACCCACGACCTCGACCGCGCCATCCGTCAGGCTCGAAGCGAAGCGGCAGAGGCGAGTGGGATCGGTCCCGCCACGTCGGGGTCTCCGAGGGGCGACGACGCGTCGCAGCTGCGGTGCGACCACTGGCATGGCTTCCGTGACCCGGACGAGTTGACCTACGGGCGCTACGTGATGCTCCAGGACGAGGCCGAGGCAATCGTTCACGGCGTGCTCGGCGAGTACTACAGGGCGGCGCACGACTCGTGCCTGGCCCCGGAGTGGCTGGACGCCCTGGGCTTGCTGTTCACCCCGCTGCGCTACCCGCTCTACGGGCTGCAGCAGGTGGAGGCCTACCTGGGGGTCACAGCGCCGACCTCGTGCGTGACCAACGCGGCCGCGTTCGCCGCCGCCGATTTCCTGCGGGCGACCAGCATTGTGGCCCACCGGACGCGGCGGCTGCAGATCTGTCACCCGATGCGTTCGTTCGCCGACGGCGACAGAGTGATGTGGCAGCAGAAACCGGCGTGGCAGCCCGCACGTCGAGCGGTGGAGATGGCGATGCAGGCCGACGACTTCGGCGAGGCACTGACCGCTGTCAACCTCGTGCTGTGGCCGGCCCTCGAGTCGGTTCTTTACCGGTCGTTCGGGGAGGTCGCCCGTGCCAACGGGGACGATCTCACGTGGTTGCTGCTGACCAGCCTGGCGCACGATGCCGAGCGCAACCGTCGCTGGAGCACGGCGCTGGCCCGCTACGCCGTCCGGC
Organism: Acidimicrobiales bacterium; assembly: GCA_963668565.2. Classification (GTDB taxonomy): domain Bacteria; phylum Actinomycetota; class Acidimicrobiia; order Acidimicrobiales; family CATQHL01; genus VXNF01. Next base: position 478,376 of record CAXXMX010000010.1, on the reverse strand, counting down.
AACGACCGGCCAACGAGGCCGTGTTCGAGGGCTGGGCCGACCGCTGGACGCCGCGGGCCACCGAGGCCGTCGAGCCGCTGGCGGCGATCATCGCCGACCTGCCCCGAGCCATGGCGGCGAGCGATGTCACGGAGGCGGCCGCTGACGCGGTGAACCGGTCCCTCGCCTCGACACGGGCCGCCGCGAAGGAATGAGCGCTCGGTAACGACCGGATCGGCGTCGAGGCTCGGGCTCTCCGATCACTCCGCAAGTCGCCGCAGATACTCCCGCCGGCCGCGCTCGCCGATGCGGCTGAAGAAGGGCAGCAGGCGGGGGATGACCGCCGGGGTCCAGAGGGTGGCGCGGGCCGCGAGGCTCTCGTGGTATGGGACGTAGATCTCCAGTTTCGGCTTGTCGAGGGCACGTTCGTAGGCGTCGGCCACGTCGTCGACGGTCAGCACCTTGCTCAGGAAGTTTAGAGCGCTGCCGTCCGACTGGGCTTCGTGGCGCAGCATCGGCGTGTCGATGCCGGTGGGGTAGATGCCGCTCACGTGGACGCCGGTGCCCCATAGCTCCGAGTTGAGTGCGGCGAGGAACGCGCGGAGTCCGGCCTTGGCTGCGGAGTACGTGGCCGAGGTGGGCAGTGGACAGATCCCGGCGAGGGAGACGGTGGCCATGAGGTGGCCCCGGTCACGGGAGGTGAAGGGACCAACTGCGGCGCGCATGAGTTGCAGCGGGCTGCGCAGGAGCACGTCGAGTTGGGCATCGATGTCGGCGGCGCTGAGGTCTGCCACGTTGCCGAGGACGATGATGCCGGCGTTGCAGACGAGCACCTCCAGGTCGTGCCATCCGGTCTCGATGCGGTTGCAGAGTTCGGCGGTGCTCGCTGCGTCCGTCAGATCGCAGGCGACCGGAATCGAGCCGTCTCCGATGGTGGCTGCGGCCCTGTCCGCCAGTTCCTCGGTGCGGTCCACGGCTATGACCCGGTGGCCGCGCCGGGCGAGGCGGCGGGCGACCTCGGCGCCGATCCCCGAGGCGGCGCCGGTGACGAGTGCGGTGCTTCCGGTCACGGTTCGTTGCCCCCCGATCTGTGCGGGCTGCCGGCCGAGTCCAGGCCGAGCTTGCTGCGCACCTTCTTCAGGATCTTGAGGTACGTGTCGAGGTCGACGTAGTTGGCGTGCCGCTCCGAGTCGACGTAGCGGTGCCCGCCCTTGAGGTCCGGATGGTGATTCGCCTTCAGGTCGCTGAACGTCGTGGCCACGCGCGAACCGGGCGCGGCGGTGGCGTCGGCGGCGATCATCTCGGCCATGTGATCGAAAGTGGGGTAGGCCGACGAGGCGAACTCGATGAAGCCGAGGACCGCCAGGTTGGGGTGGTTGCGGGGGAACATGCCGAGGTAGAGGTCCGGGCGGCCCGCCTTGGTCTCCAGCACGCCGTCGTCGAGAAACGGGCACGTGTGCTGGTAGCCGGTGGCCGCGAGCACGAGGTCGATCCGCTCCCGGCTGCCGTTGGCGAACACCACCTCGTCGCCGTCGAACCGTGCGATGTCGGGCTTGGCGATGCAGTCGCCGTGGCTCAGGTAGTGCAGGATCTGGGTGTTCATCAGCGGGTGCGATTCGAAGAGCCTGTGGTCGGGCTTCGGCAGTCCGTATCGGCGCAGGTCGCCGTGAAGAATCCGCAGGATGGCGGTGAAGACGCGCACCTCGAGCCAGTGCGGCAGCTTGGGGCCGCTGTCGGCGAACACGTCGGCGGGCTTGCCCATGACGTGCTTGGGGATGAGGTGGTAGCCGCGGCGCACGCTCCAGAAGGCCTGGTCAGCGGCGGCCGCGGCGTCGCAGGCGATGTCGGCGCCGGTGTTGCCGCCTCCCACCACCAGCACGCGCCTGCCCGCGAACTCCCTTGGCGAGCGGTAGGCCACGGAGTGGCGGACCTCGCCGCTGTACTCGCCCGGCCAGCGCACATGGTTGGGCTCCCATGTCACGCCGTTGGCACAGATCAGGTAGCGGCACCGCCGGGTTCCCCCGTCGCCGAGTCGTAGCTCCCAGAACCCGTCAGCTGGGATCGCCCGCTCGATGTGGCTTTCGAAGCTGATGTGGCGGCGCAGGTCGAAGCGGTCGGCGTAGGCGCGGATATAGCTGAGCAACTGCCGGTGGTTGGGATAGTCGGGGTACTCCTCGGGCATCGGGAAGCCGGGGAATCCCGACAGGGTCTTCGAGGAGATGAAGTGCGCCGAGTCGTAGACGGGCGAGCCCGGCGCATCGATGTCCCAGATCCCGCCGACGTCGGCGTTGCGCTCGAAGACCTCGAAGGTGGCCGGGGTAGCAGCGAGGCGGCGGGCCAGCATCAGCCCCGACGGTCCGGCCCCCACGACCGCTACATCGAGCATCCCGCGACCGTAGAGCATTGACGACGGACGGATATTGGTCACACTCCTCTCTTGCCGTGCCCGCCCGGCGGCATGATGGGCCCGAACTGCGCAGGCAGCGCGAGATCAATTAGCGAAAGCCGTCGATGTCTCGATTTCTGTACCGGACCGGTCGCTGGGCGGCCACCCACGGGAAGCTGGTCCTGGTCGCGTGGATTCTCGTTCTAGCGCTACTTGGCGTGCTGTCACGGACCGTCGGTGGTCACGTGACCGATGCGTTCTCGCTTCCTGGAGCCGAGTCTCAGGCGGCCGCCGACCTGCTCGAGGAGCGTTTCCCGGCGGGCGGCCGTTCGTCGACCACGGTGGTGGTGGCGGCTGACGATCTGCGCGCGCACTCCGGGGAGATCGCGGCCCTGTGGTCTCGGCTCGGCGAGGTGCCGGGTGTGGTGGTGGTCGGGAATCCTCTCGACGGCGTCGCACCGGCGGGGAAGGTGTTGCAGTTCCCGATCCGCTTCGACTCCCCGGCCGAGCAGGTGACCGAGGAAACCTGGGACGCCGTCCTGGCCGCCGCAGAGGCGGCGCGCAGCGCGGAGTTGCAGGTCGAACTCGGCGGCGAGGTGGCGAACGAGGTTGCCCGGACGGGTCCCGGAGGAAGAACGGAGTTCGTCGGCGTCGCTGTGGCCGTCGTCGTCCTGATCCTCGTCTTCGGCTCCGTGCTGGCGATGGGGTTGACCCTGCTCACCGCCCTCGTAGGCGTCGGCATATCGCTGTCGACGATCCTGCTGGTGGCAGCAGCCATCAACGTGCCGACGACCGCAGAGATCCTGGCGCTGATGCTCGGCATCGCCGTCGGCATCGACTACGCCCTGTTCATCATGTCCCGGCACCGGGAACATCTCGTGGCGGGGATGGACGTGGTCGAGTCCATCGGCCGCGCGCTGGCCACCGCAGGCGGCGCGGTGGTGTTCGCCGGCTCGACGGTGGTCATCGCCATGCTCGGGCTGATCGTGGTCGGAACGCCCTCCATCACCAAGATGGCGTTCGCCGTGGCGTTCGCGGTGATCGTCGCCGTCGTGGTCGCCATCACGTTGCTGCCTGCGCTGCTGGGCATGGCCGGTCGGCGGCTGGCCGCACCGACCCTGCCGGGCCTGCGGAATCGACGCGCCCGTGCGGGCGGTGACAATCTCGGCACCCGCTGGACCACGTGGGTGGCGCGCCGGCCGTGGCTGAGTTTCGGTCTGGCGCTCGTGGCGATGCTCGTGTTGGCGGTGCCCCTGCTGGATCTCGAGACGGCCCTGCCGTCGGCCGGCAGCGCCCCGGAGGAGGCCACCCATCGCCGGGCGCACGACCTGATCACCGAGGGATTCGGGCCGGGATTCAACGGTGCGCTGCTGATCGTGGTCGACCACGCCGGGCTCTCCGAGGCTCAAGCGGCGGCCGCACTGCGGGACATCGGTTCCGCCGTGGGTGCCGATCCGAACGTCGCGTTCGTGCTGCCCGGCGCTTCGAATCCGGCAGGCGACACCACCCTCGTGCAGGCGGTGCCGCTCACCGGTCCGGCGGAAGCCGCCACCAAGGACCTTCTCGAACGGATGCGTGGTGACGTCCTTCCCGCCGCGGAGTCCACCCACGGCATCGAGGTCTACGTCGCCGGCCCCACGGCACTCGACATCGACCTCTCCAAGCAACTCACCGAGCGCCTCCCGTGGGTGATGGTCGTCGTGATCGGTCTCATCTTCGTCGTGCTCATGCTGGCGTTCCGCTCGCTGCTGGTGCCACTGAAGGCGGCGATCGGAATCCTGCTCTCGATCGGCGCGGCGCTCGGCGTCGTCGTTGCCGTCTTCCAGTGGGGCTGGGGGGCGAGCCTGATCGGCGTCGACGGCACGATGCCGATCATCAGCTTCCTGCCGGTGATGAGCTTCGCCATCCTGTTCGGCCTGTCGATGGACTACGAGGTGTTCATCCTTTCCCGCGTCCGCGAGGAGTGGCTGCGGACGAACGACGCCAGGGAGAGTGTCATCAAGGGCGTCGGCGCCACGGCCCGGGTCATCACCGCAGCCGCCGCCATCATGACGGCGGTGTTCGGTGGGTTCCTCCTCGGCGACCAGCCGGTCGTCAAGATGGTCGGCCTCGCGCTCGCCGCGGCCGTCCTGCTCGACGCCACGGTGATCCGCCTGATCCTCGTGCCGTCCACGATGGTCATGTTCAACCGGGCCAACTGGTGGCTGCCGGCGTGGCTCGACCGGATACTCCCCAACGTCGACATCGAGGGCGAGAAGCTCCTCGACGAACTCGACTCAGCCGCCGGCCTGTGACTTCGCCGTGCGCAGCAGGTAGCGCCCGACGGTGATGCTCACGATGACGAACAGCACGTCGATCAGGTACCACAGCAGCAGCCTGATCGCCCAAGGTGGCGTCTCGGCGGAGTCGTACACCTCCCAGCTCAACCAGAGCCGGAAGAAGAGCAGGAAGAGGGCGGCGGCGGCGATCAGCATCGTCGTGGCTCGCCAGTCCGGCAGCCTGCCGGCCTCCCGGACCCGCATGAGGCTCACGACGAGCGCAGTTGCGGCGCCCACGGCCATGGCGAAGCTGATGGCGTCCCAAACATCGGTGCTCGTTGCTACGTCGTACGTGGGCGATGCCACGAACTGCCCCGCCACCGCCAGCCCCAGCAGGATGTGGGCGTAGCCGAACAGTCTCTTCAGTGCCTTGATGTGCATGTGATTGCTCGTCTCGCTCGAGCGACGTCCCCGCGGACCAGCGCGGCCGACTTGGATATACAGATTACTAGGCGCCGGCAGTGCGCTCCTGCCTACCGCGGGCATCGCACATTGTGCAATCCCATGACCGGGAATCCGCCCGTTCCCGCAGCACGAGTTACAGGGGCGGGTGCGATTGGATGTCGAATTCGTTGAGGACGATGTCGAGCAGGAACTCCTCGTGGACGATGAGCCGGCGGCGGCCGAACGCTTCGGAGAGCATCGGGTCCCACGGCGTGGGCCCGCAGTCCCGCGGGTCGTGCTCGAGGCGCACCCCAGACGTCTCGGCCAGACGGACGGCGTCCTCGTAGTCGGCCGCGCCCATCATCCACGGCGTACAGCCATCGGTGTGCATCCGGCGGCAGATCGCTATGCCCGGCGCATCGAAGTCGCCGTGGTAGCGGAGTGAGGCGCCGGACCGTCGTAGTTGTTCCAGCAGGGTGGTGACCGCGGTGGTGGGGTTGCCGTTCGTCGCGACCACGCAGCTCCGCCGGTTGCGTTCGGCCGCGGCCTCGACGAGACGGGGGTTCTCGACGACGAGCACGGGGGTGTGTCGGGGAACGGTGACGGGGTACGTCCGGAGTGCGAGCAGGCTGATGTGGAGGGGCAGCGCTCCCGCCGACGCGGCTCGGATCTGCTCGTCGAGCGGCGATGTGCCCGATACGGGCAACGACCAGGTGAGCGCCGGGGCCGAGACGCGGTCGGTCAGAATGCCGGCCGCCTCCCAGAGTTCGCGGCCGTCGAGTTCGCGGTCGTCGAGCGAACCGGCCCGGTGGCGCAAGGCGTGTTCGATTGCGGTGGTCAAACTCCTGCCCCGGTCGAGGGCGTGGGCCGATCCGTAGAGCGCAGAGGCGAGTTCAGTGCGGGAGAGGCGGGGCGCCCCCACCTGATCGAGGCGATCCAGAAGGCGGCGCACGTTCGCGATCAGGTCGTTTACAGCGTGACCATCCAGGGCGCCGACGACCCCGGAGCGCACCATGTCGTCGGCCCATGCGCCCGCCCATGGCTCGTTCCAGGAGGCAACGGCGTCTCGGAAAGCGGTTCGGGCTTCTTCGGAGCGGGCCCGGGCGCCGCGCCGCTGGGCCGCGGCTTTCGACGGCGGATGGCCGAGACGGCTGAGCGCGATGCACAGATCGTCGGCGACCCCGCGGTCCACGAGTGCCGTCTCGAGTTCGTCGAGATCGAGGCGCTTCGTCGCTCTGTGTCCGAGCAGCGATTCCAGGGTCAGAGTGCTCGTCTGGTCGAGTTCCGGTCGGGCGATGGTGCCACGCCACTCCGGGCCCGCGCTGTCGAGTCGTCGACGGACCGCCACCCACACAGCCGAGAGGCCGGGATGCTGGAGGGAGTCCGGGATCGAGCGATGTGTCACGGCAACGATCGCGCCCTGGCCCGAGCGGGCGGCGGGCGGAGATCCCGGCACGGATCAGCGGTCCGGCGGCCCACTACAGCAACGACGCCTGCTCGACGCCGGTGGCCCCGCCCTCGTCGGCTTCGACGGCGACGCCGTAGCGCCAGGCGGCCGGGAGGAGACGGACGACGTCGCCGTCCACCTCGGCGAGGCGATGGTCCCCCAGCAGTTCGAGGATCTCGTCGGCGAGGCGGTCCGGGTCCTCCGCCAGTTTCGACCAGTAGCGGCGATGTTCGGCGGCCAGCACCGCCACAGCATCGACGAACTCGCTGCGTCCGAGCGGGGTGCGGTCCGTCTCGACGAGCCGGTCGATGAGCAGCAGCGCGGCGTGGCCGACGGTTCCGCTGCGCGGGAAACGGCTGTCGGTGAGCCTGTCCTCGGGGTCGATGGCCATGACGCCCTCGGCGCGGGCCTCGATGTTCAGCCCGAACATCTCCTCGAAGATCGCAGACTCCTCGCCGAGCCGCCGCCGAAGCTCCGCCCATTCGTCCTCGGCGAGGTCGGTGCGGTACAGCACGGGTTCTTCCAGCAGCGCCGAGCGCATCCAGGCCCGCGACGACAGCCCACGGTCGGGGCGGTCCAGAACCTCATCCACGGCCTCGGATCGTGCCAGCACCGGCAGCGGCAGGAGCGCCACGCGGTCGGGACGGATCCGCAGCACGGCGTCGGCGGCGCCGTCGGCGGCGTAGCGCTCGACCCGATCGTGCATCTCGATCGCCACGCCGTGGCGGATCATCCACCGCAGCGCCGTCACCAGGGCACGCCGGTCGGCTGGCTCGTCGGTGACCGTGACGTCGGCGTCGGTTGCGGCCGAGCGGACTTCACCGAGGAGGTCGCGCAGGCTGATCACGCTGGGTCCGGCTGCGACCGCTGCCAGGGCCAAAGAGAGCAGCGTGTACTCGCGCACCGAGAACGGCCGGCTCTGGCTGCTCGCCGTGCCGAGCGGGCGCCGCCTTGCGACGACGGTCGACTTGAAGAGGCGGGCCGTGTCGGCGGTGACCTGCAGGCGGTACCCGAAGCGCTGGGTGAACCAACGGTCGAGCGTCTGCTCGTGCCGGCGGATCAGACCGAAGGTGTCGGGTTCGCGCTCAGCAAGCACGAGCGGGTGGGTGACCAGGTGGCGTGCCGCGGCTCGAAGATCGAGTTGCCGCTGGGGGTCGGCCGTGCCCCTGGCGTAGGAAGTCACGGGTGCCGTGGTGGTCATGCCGGTGCCCCGACCGGCTCGGCGAGACCGGGCGCGGCCTTGATGGCCAACTCGACCGACTTCCCGGCGCCGGGAGCGGCCTTGACGGTGACGACGAGGCCGTGCATCGCCAGGCGGCCGTCCGGGCACTCGACGACCGTGCGGGCGCCGTCCACCCGGCGAACCTCGCAGCGCACCCCGGTGGCGTCGGCGCTGCGAACCTCGGCGTCGAGCGCCGCCCGGAGCCCGGACCGGCTGATGAGGTCGCGCAGCATCGCGAACGAGGCGACCGACATCGAGGCACCGTCGATCCGGCCGTCTTCGCGGGCGCACGACAGCAGTTCGGCGGCGACGGTCTCGCGGGCCAGACGGTCGATGTCGCGGCGTCGCTGCATCCACTTGCGCTCCAGCCGCCGGTCGGGCATCGGAGTGCCCAGGCCGCGCTGCGCCGTATCGCCGCGCTCCCGCAACGACACCGGCACGACGGCTCGAGGTGCGTCCCGCCACGACGTCACGGTGGGAGCGGGATCGTCCGCATCCTCCGCCGGCATCCCGAGACGGCGGCACGAGCCGAGCCCGAAGGTGGCGGCGGCAATCTCGTGCGCCTCGCCGACGGTGACCGCCCGGTCGAAGAACCCGGCCAGGCGCACGAAGTCGGCACGCCGTGACGCCGCACCGAGCCCGCCACGTGACAGCCGGGTGAGGTTCGCCGTGAGGGTGCGCACTGCGGCAACCGCCTGCCGGGTGAGCTGATCGAGCCGTGACGCTCGACCCGGCCGTGCCACGAACCATGCCGCCAGGTGCTCCCAGTCCTCGGGAGTGGTGCCTACCGGCCGGCGCACCGTCACGCTGCCGGCGAGCCCGGCGTCGTCGACGCGCGCCGCCAGACCCGACCGCAGCGCCGGGAGCAGGACTGCCAGGTGCGGCAGAATCCGCTCCAGGCTGCGTGCGATCGGCCGCGCGATCCGCTCGATCTCGGTGAGTTGTTCGGACACGTAGTCGACGAGGACGCCGGCGAAGAATTGCACCTCGTCGGCGTCGAGGTCGTAACGACTCTGCCACTCGTTGAGTTCGGCGAAGAACTGCGTCAACTCGGTGGTGAAGCGCTCGTGGAGGTCGAAGACAGTGCGTACCGTGTCGGCCAGGTCGTCGCTGCCGGCGCGGTCGAACCCCGCCTCGCCGTGCGCCCCCAGCCTCTCCAGGGCACGGTGCAGGTCGCGCAGGCGACCCGCCTGCACGTCGCCGATCTCGTCGGCCCCGGCGAGCACCCGCTCGACGAGTTCGTACACCTCTTGGCCCGCACGCGTGATCAGGTAGCGGTTGCGCCGCCGGTAGTAGTCGTCGAGGCTCGACGGGTTGCCGATCGACGACGACACCGTGAGGTTCCCCCAACGCCGCAGGCTCTCCAGCCGGTCCGGGATCACAGCCGGATCGACCCCCGCGGTGCCGCCCGCGACCTCGGCCGCCACGTCGTCCGGCGTGAACTCGGCGAAGAACGTCCCGGCGAAGACACCGAGGATGGCCCGGTACTCGTGCCACTCCTCACCGCCGAGATAACGGAACAGCAGCCGGGCACCCGCCGGATCGTTGCCTGTGTCGCCGTGGCCTTGGCTTGGATCGTCGCCGGTGCCGCCGTGGCCGTGGCTTGGGTCGTCGCCGGTGCCGCTGCGATGGCCCGCGGCGGCGCCGTTTGCTGCGTCGCTCGTGGCGGCCGCTGCGTCGCTCGTGGCGTTCCGGGCCGGCGGAGGCGAGTCGTCCGGGCTGCCGGTCATGGCGTGTCCGACCGTTCGAGTGTGGCGCCGTCCCATCGGTAGTGCTCGAGCAGGATCATGCCGAGGTTCGCATCACGCACGACCTCGGTGATGGCGAGTTCGGGCACGGTCGCGTGGGTGCCCCACAGCCGCTCGCTGGTGGCGATCAGGTCGAGGTCGAGTGTGACGAGCAGTCCGAACAGCGAGGCGTGGTTGTCCTCGGACACCTTGGCGAAGGCGTCGTCGAGCAGGACGAACCGGGCGACGTCGTCCCGGCGGCCATCGGGCGTGCCCTGCTGTTCGGCGAGCGCGTCGTATGAGGCGGCCACGGCGGCGAACAGCGGCAGGTAGGTGACGATCTTCTTCTCGCCCTCCGACAGTGGTGTCCTGCGGTTGAGCCGGGTCTCCTTGCCGCCCTCCCGACGCAGCATCACCGACATCTCGTGCCACTGCTTGTAGTCGAGCGTGTCTGCGATGAGTTGCCGGTACGGGACGTCGGGCTGCAGTGTCCGGGCTTCGTCGAGGCGATCCGACAGCGCCCGCCGCAACTCGCGCTCGTCCTCCTCGAGGCGCAGGTCGGGGCGGGTGGCGAGCAGATCGACCATGCGGGCCGTCGTCGGGTCGAGTTCGGGGGAGCGGCGCCAGCGCAGTCGCACACCCACCTCGTGTGCGGTCGCAACGGTGCCGAGACGCTGGTTCATCAGCCGCACGAGATTGTCCGCCCCGTGCACCTTCTCGGCGATCTCGCGTGCGATCAGGCCTTGCAGCAGTTCGCGCAGAGCGTCGTCCTGCTTGCGGTTGAGGAGGCCCGCGAGCTCGTGGTGCTGCCGCGAAACCGCCCGCACCGAGGCCGCCAGCGGCGCCCTGCCCGACGGCCCGGTCACGTCGATGACGAGCGGGAGCGCCGGATCGGGCTGACGTTCTTCGGCGTCCCAGCCGGCGCCGAGGGCGTCGCGGCGCTGCCGCAACGATTGACGGACGCTCTCGGCGCTGGTGCCGTTGACCGGACCGGAGGTACCGACGGTGTCGCCCGGTCCGGCCGGGGCGGTGGGGTCTGCGGTGGCGTCGCCCGGGCCGTCGGCCAGGAGGCGCCCGACGGCATCGATCATCTCGCGCAGACCGTCGGGGCCGGCCGACCTGGCGACGATCGCCCCGGCCGGCGCGGCCGCACTGTGGTCTTCGCCGGCGACGGCGTCGAGCAGGCCCGGTGTCGCCAGCACCTCGGTCAGTGTCAGCCGCATCGCCTCGCACGCCTCGACGGCCTCTACGCGCCTGGCGGCGGCGGCACGGGCCGCGGCCTGCGACTCCGCCCGCTGTTCGACGGCGCTGTCTCGCTCGCTGCGGGTGGCCGGCAGGCGGGTCTCCACCCCGTCCAGTTCGGCCTTGCAATGGTCACGCGTGGCCACGACCGCGGCGTACTCCTCGCCGATGCTGTCCTCGATGGTGACGAGGCGGGCGTGTTCGTTGCTGTGCTTCGACTCGATCCTCGCCAGGGCGTCTCGTTCGGTGCCGAGGTCGCCGGTGGCTGTCCGCCAGCGGCCCGCGGCGCTGCGCCAGTCGTCGACGGATCGTCTCAGAGTGTTGACACCAGAGCGGCAGCGACCCAGAACCGATGACAGTTCGTCCAGGTCACGACCGACGGCGTGCAGTCCGTCCCGGTCGGCGGGGAGGCTCAGCGTCGTCGCCACCCGCTGGAGGGCGTCCGATGCGCCGATTGCTGCCCGTTCCGCCTCCGCCGCCCGCTCGGCCGCCGCTGCTTTCTCGGCCTCGGCCACCGCGTCGGCGTCAGCCGCGGCGTCGGCCTTCGCCAGCGCCGTGAGGATTCCGTTGGTGGCGGGCAGTTCCGAGCGATGCCGGACGGCCTCGTCGAGCGATGCCCGGTGCTCGGCCCGCTCGGCTTCACTGCGGCTCACCACCGCACGGGCCTGCTCCAGACGTTCGGCCGCCTCCTGCCTCGCCCGGTCGAGCGCGGCACGGCGGGCGGTCACCCCGATGAACTCGGCTTGCTCCTTGGAGTGCCGGCCGCGCAGCGACCCGATCCGGAAGGTGCCGTCGGTCCCGACGGCGGTCGTGGCGCCGCTCGACGTGTCATACGAGATCGATCCGAGCAGCTTGGCGACCAGACCCTCGTCCACCTCCCCGATGAGCCGGTCCGGGAGCGTCACGGTGAGGTGGTTGCTGAGCGGGCTCGGGACGCCACCGGCGACGATGGCGACCAGATCACCGCCGGCCAGTTCGACGGCGCCGCCGTTCACCAGCCGGGCCGAGAGCAACCCCGAGGATTCGAGCGCCGCTTCGATCCCCGCCCGCTCGGCGTGACCGAGATGCGGCGCGAAGTCGACGAGGTCGGCGAAGCAGTGGTCGGCGGAACTCTGCCATCCGAGGCGGGGCGGGTCGGGCTCGGTGCGCGCCGCCAGTTCGGCGACGAGACCCTGCGCCTCCTCCGCGGCCTCCCGCTCGCCGGCCAGTTGGAAGTCGATCCCGGCGAGGGTGTTCTGCCGGCGATTGACAAGGTTGTCGGCCTCCACCAGTAGGCGGGCGCGCACGGCCTCGTAGTCGTCGAGGGCCGGAGCGTCCTCGACGCTGTCGCGGGCGTCGGAGGCGGGCGCGGTCGGCGCGTCCACGCCGGCGGCTCGTGGGCGGTCGGCCAAGCGAGCTGCGGTGGGCGCGTCCACACCGGTGGCTCGCAGGATGGGATGTACCTCCGCTGCCCAGAGCCTGGTCCGCGCAGCCCATTCGCGTCGTGCCGCAGTGAGGAGTCCGGTCCGTTCGGCGAGCCGATCCGTGGCGCGCCGCGCCGCGTTGGTTGCCACGTCGAGCGCCGCCTCGGCACGGCTGAGTTGCTCCTCGGCGGTGTCGAGGCGCCCCCGGGCCTTCTCGACCTCTTCCACGTCGGCTCGGCGCTGGAGGACCGCCCCGCCCGCCGTGTCGACCCGGCGCTCGACCGAGGTGGCGTCGAACGCCTCGCCCGGCTCGGTCAGTTCTCCTGCTTCGTCCCGAACTTCCGACCCGGTGACGTCGACGGCCGGGAGCGGGGACTCGGATACCGCGACCGGGCCGGGCGGCCGCTGAGAGACTCGGCAGTGCTCGCCCAGGCCGGCCGCGGCCGCCAGGTCGTCGTTGAGCTTTGCCCGGTCGCCCCGACCACGGCGCTGTGCCTGCGTCACCTGCCCGTCGGCGATCTCCAGTCGCCGTTGGCGGTCGGCGACTCGTTCGGCGGCGCTCGCACGCTGGCCGGCGAGTTCGGCCACGAGGTCGCGCAGCGCGTCCAGATCCTGGCCGGAGCGGTAGACCTGGGACTCCTCCAGGGCGGCGATCTCGCTCCGCAGGCGCCGTGCCTCGCGGTCGAGGTCGCCGATCGCAACGTCGAGTCGCTGCACCTCGGCCGCGGCCGCTTCGGCGGCGCGCTGCCTGGCCTTCTCCTCGCGGGTGCAGCGGCGTAGCACGCCGAGACGATCCCGCCCTTCGACAACCCGGCGCCGCAGTTCGTGCACGCAGTACGAGCGATATACGTCGAGGAGACCGCGAATCGCCGCGGAGGTACGCGCCAATTCGGCGACGTTGCGACGGTGCTCCTCGAGGTCGTCGAGCGGTTGGGCGGCCTCCGCCAGCGCCTGTTCGGACAGTTGCGGCAGCGCGTCCAGCAGGTGGGCCGGGAGATCGACGTCGATCCGGTCGCCGACGCGTGGGCTGCGCACGACGTTGATCAGCCCGATGTGCTGGTCGATGGATGCCCCGCCGAAGAGACGGTGCTCCACCTCCCGCCGGTAGTCGCGACGGCGGCGGTCGCCGAACACCTCGTCGCCGTCCAGCGCGACGCGCAGCCCGTCCGCCGACAGCGGCACGCTGCCTCGCTCGGCCAGCGTCACGTCGATTCCCGGCCTCTTCGACGTGACGAACCACCAGGTCGTGACCGTGTCCGACTTCCGGCTGGCCTTGATGCCGCAGCCGCAGGTGAGGTACTCGCCCCGGCGCTCGAACTCGATCCACAGATAGCCGACCGGCTGGGCGTCGTCGCGCCCGCTGAGCATCCACGACTTGAGGATCCCGCTCTGCTCGCCGGCCGCGTCGATGCGGCCCTGGCGGGCGGTGAGCAGGAACGGCAGCAGCATGTTCATCGCCGTCGACTTGCCCGAGCCGTTCACGCCGCGCAGCAGCAGCCGGCCTCCCCCGAAGTGCAGCACCTCGTTGTCGTACTGGTACACGTTCACGATGCCGGCGCGGTGCAGCCGCCACCGGTTGGATGTCGTACCAGTGCCGTTCCCGCTCGGGCCCACGCTCGCCGCCTCGACGCTCATCTCCCCGACGGTACCGGACCGGTGTGACATCCATCAGCGCAGAGTCCAGGTTCGGTCAGGTCGCAATCCTGTAGTGATTGCACTGCAATCACTTTGCACGTCTAGGCTGGGACAAGCGCAGGAGGTCACGGCCATGGCGAGCATCACGATCCGCAACCTCGACGACGACGTGAAAGCCCGTCTGCGTGTGCGAGCGGCCGGTCGTGGTCACTCGATGGAGGAGGAGGCGCGCCAGATCCTCCGTGAGGCCGTGGAACGCCAGGCGGGCCCGACGAACCTCGCGACGGCGATACGTGGCCGTTTCGAGCCCCTCGGAGGGGTGGAACTGGAGTTGCCGTCCCGGGAGCCTCTGCGAGAGCCGCCTCGCTTCGACTGAGGTGGCGCGGTGATCGTCCTCGACACCAACGTCGTTTCCGAACTGATGCGTCCGGCTCCTTCCCCGGCGGTCGAGACGTGGGTGAGCCGGCGCGCAGCCGCGATGCTGTTCTTTTCTGCGGTGGGCGAAGCGGAACTGCGCTACGGCGTGGCGATCATGCCCGCGGGCCGGCGCCGGGGCGCCGTCGAGGCGGCGATCGAGGCGATGCTCCGCGAGGACTTTGCCGGTCGCGTGCTGCCGTTCGACAGTGCGGCGGCTCGTGCCTATGCCGCGATCGCGGCCACCCGCCGCGCCGATGGCCGCCCCGCCGCACTGGCGGATGCCCAGATGGCGGCAATCGCCCGGTCTCGCGGCATGGCGCTGGCGACACGCAACACCGGGGACTTCACCGACATGGGCGTCGATCTCCTAGACCCATGGTCGGACGATTGAGCCGGCTGGGCGGCTGGTGGATTCAGAGTGCCAGATGTAGCCGGAGAGCGTCGTCGAGTCGGGCCATTGTGTCGAACGGGACAACGCCGATCACGTTGCCCACCCGTTCGACGGCGATTGATCTGACCTGCTCGGCCTGAGCTTTGGAGTCGCGGTCCAGCCCGGTGTCGGCGGCGTCCAGCAGTACCTGGAACGCGTAGATCCGCTCGGTGTTCGAGGTGACCGGGACCACTGTCACGACCCCTCGCCCCAGCCGTGCGGCGCTGGTGTTGGCGCCGTCGTTGCTCACGATCACCGCTGGCCGGCGTCGGGCCGCCTCGGCGCCGACGACGGGACCGAGGTCGACGATGCGGATCTCCCCTCGCCGCATCAGCCGTGGGGCAGGCCGTCGGCGACTGCGGCGTCCCACGCCCGGTTCTCGGTATCGTCGGCCCACTCGTCGAAGGCCGCCGCGTAGTCCGAGGACAGATCAGCTGCTCGGAGCAGTCCGATCGCCCGATGCACCACAGCCGACCGGGACGCGATCCGGTGCCCACGCGCATACGTGTCGAGGAACTCGACGTCCTCTTCAGGCAGGCTGACACTGACTTTCATACCAATCATACTACCAGAGTAGGAATCGAAGGTTCGAGCCTCGAACGAGGGCATTGGCGATCAACTCTCGGGCGCCGAGAAGAGGGTGGCTATGCTCCGGGGTATGGACCGCCGCGACGAGGTTCTTGTGAGACACCGAGAAGCGATCCGCGCTGCTGCGTCTCGACACAACGCCAGTTCCATTGCCCTCGTCGGTTCGGTTGCGCGTGGGGACGATGCTGACTCTAGCGACTACGACTTCTTGGCCGAATTCCTTCCGGGGACGACGCTGTTCGATATCGCAGGACTGGAATTAGAACTCCAGGATCTGCTTGGACGCGACGTTGATGTCGTAGAAGCATCGGCGCTCAAGGAGAAGTGCCGCGGCATGCTCGAGGACGCCATACTCCTGTGAGCAGAACCGACAAGGAGTGCCTCTAGGACATTCTGGGAGCTTCTCGCAAACTCGCTGAGATTGTCGCGCAGGGACGAGACGACTATGACAACAGTTGGGTCGTTCGCAGCGCGGTTGAGAGGCAGTTGGAGATCATCGGCGAGGCGGCCGGAGGTCTGTCAGAGGATCTGGCCCTACGTAGACCTGGTTGGCCGATACAGCAGGCGAAAGCTATCCGTAATCGAATCGTACACGACTACCTGAGTGTCGACCCCGACACGGTATGGAACACAATCGTGAAGAGTGTTCCCGAGTTCGCTTCATTGGTCACCGACGAACTCGCGTAGAGAGAATCTGAGGCGAAGTAGATACGGATTCCATGACCGACAGTGGGCGAACGGGTCTCGCGCGCTCAACCTTCGTGTGGACTCAAGCGGTCAGGCTCAATGCACCCGCACATCCTGGATGTGCTGGGCTAGTGGCACCAGGCCGGGGTCCGCTGTTGGCGTCGGGTTCGGTTCGGGTCTATGGGACGATTTCGACGTGGCGGCGCTCTGCGCGCAGCGCTTCTTGGAGCCGAGTAGTGCGTTGAGGCGGTGGCGCTGGTGTAGGTGTCCGATCAGCGGGGCCAGAGTTCGCAGGCTCTCCAGCCTGATCCCCTCCGGCAGTTCCAGCAGCGCCTGCAGCGCCTGGGTGCGCGTCGCCGGGGGCAGGGCGGCGAAAGACGCCGAGAGCACGCCGGAAGGGCCCGCGGAACCGAGGACGGCCCGGCACAGTCGTACATACCAGTAGCCGGTGGTGTGGACCGGTTCCTGGGGTCGTGGTGGGTCGCCGCCGGCGAGCAGCGTGGCGAGGAGCCGGTCGTCGACCAGTTGCGTCACTCGTTGGCCAGTTCCGGGTCCCCGAATCCGGCCCGAGCCGCCTCCCAGTCCTGATCGGAAACGGCATCCAGAAGCTCCCGGCGCAGTCTCTCGATGCCGCCGGGAATCAACAGCATCCCGTCGCCGATGTCGAGGTATCCGACACTGCCTCCATCAACGAGGCCCCACCGGCGCCGGGCCGCTGCCGGGAGGCTCATCTGACCCCGGTCCGACACCCTGAGATCGCCTGCGCTCGACACGCTGCCAGTATACAAGGCGCTCTGATGAGTTGCCTTGTAGTCGTCACAACGACCGCCGAAGATTGAGCGGCTGCACGTGATCACTGGGCACCGTCGGGCTCGTTTACGTGGTGGAACGTTGTGAGTGAGTCGCACCAGAGTCTTCGAACGCCCTGACGCTCATACGTGGGCAATGGCGCCGACTCTGATCTCGGAGCCATGGGCGATTGCGGTGACCTCTATGCCGGTGCGGATGCGCTCGCGCAGTTCGCTCACGTGGCTGATGAGGCCGACCGTGCGGCCGCCCTCTCGCAGGCGGTCGAGTTCGTCCATGGCGAGTTGCAGTGCCTCGCTGTCGAGGGTGCCGAATCCCTCGTCCACGAACAGGGCGTCGAGCCGCATGCCACCGGCATGGGCCGTGACCACGTCGGCGACGCCGAGGGCCAGCGACAGCGACGCCTGGAAGGTTTCGCCGCCGGAGAGGGTGGAGACCTCGCGCTCGGAGCCGGTGTAGGTGTCGTGGACCCGAAGGCCCAAGCCCGCCTTGCCGCCGCCCCAAGCGCGGTCGCGGTGGACGCTCAGCCGGTAACGCCCACCGGTCATAGAGCCGAGCCGCCGGTTGGCGGCGGTGCAGATCTCCTCCAGGTACGCCGAGAGCACCCAGCGCTGCAATGAGACTTTTGGCGGCGTTCGACCGTTGCACCGGTCGGCCACCGTTGACCACAACTCGGCTTCGGCAAGGGCGGTGGCGTACGTCTTGCCGTGGCCTCGGTGGTCAGCGGCCCAGCCGCTGATGGCGGTGTGGGCCTCGACGGTGATCGTCCGACGGTCATTGGCGGCTCTAGCAGCGGCCTCGGCGTCGGCGAGCGTGTCGGCCGGCGCGTCCGTGTCGGGTCGTTCTTCGGGCAGGTCCTGCAGTTCGTCGGCTTTCAGGTCGTGGTCAACGTTGCGGCGCGCCGTGTCGTGCGTCTTGACACGTTGTCGTATCTCGTCGCGCTCCTCGAGGCTGCGCAGCGCGGGGCGTGCCCTGTCAGGTTTGGCAAACGGTGACGGAGCGAGTTGCGCGCCGAGAGCGGCGGTGGTCGTCCTGAGCGTGGTCTCGGCCGCCATCCGGTCGTGCTCGGCTGTGGACAGCGCCTCAATGGCCGTTTCGACGGGGGTGATTGCCTTAATGGCTGCAACGGGATCGATGTTGCCGATCTTCTTGGCGATGCCTGTTCGCAGGGTCGTCGCTTCGTCCTCGGCTGCCTTGGCACGCTCCGAGGCCGCGGTGGCGTCGAGAGCGGCCTGCTTGGCCGCCTCCTTCGCAGCGGTGGCGTTGTCGCGGTGGGCTGTCACGGTCTTGTTGAGTCCTTCGACCCGTCCCGCCTGGTCGGTGGCGGCCTGCAGCAGTGCGGTGGCCTCGTCGGCCAAGTCGGCGGCGCCTTTGGGATCATCGGCGGTGTCGCCGGCGCGCCCCCGCAACTCGGAGGATTCCGCGGCGAGTTGCTGGTACGCCTTCCGTGCCAGAGTTTCGGCCTGCTCGGCTCCGGTGGCGTCCGCCTCCGCGGCCTCTACATCCTCGATGGCGACGGCATCGCCAGCAGGCTCGGCCGGGTAGGGGTGGTCGGTCGATCCACAGACAGGGCATGGCTCGGCGTCCTGGAGTGTTCCTGCCAGCACAGCAGCAATGCCCTCCAGGTAGCGCTGCCGCAGGTCGAGCGCTTCGCGGCGTCGGTCCAGTGTCGCTCGCTCGGCCACGGTGACCGCTGTCTCTGCCGCAGTCAGGCGGGGTCCCCGCGCTTGCAGTTCGATGGCCGCTTTGGCTCGCTGGGTTGCCAGTTCGGCCGCGGCTCGCAGGTCGGCCACCCTGTCGGCAGCCGATCGGGCCTCGATCAGTTCGATCTCGGCCAGTTGTCGCTGCTGTTCGTGCTCCGCGGCGGCCGCGGCTTGCTGCTGCTCGATCAGTCGGCGGTCAGCTTCGGCGTCCCGCTCGGAGGCGGCGGTGGATTCTCGTTCCTCGGCCTTGGCAGCGTGCGTGGCGAGGTCATGGAGCTTGCTGTGGTGAACGGCGAGCGCGGGACCGATGGCGTCGAGGTCCTGAGCCGTTGGAGTCTCGCCGGCAGTGGGTACGGCGAGGCCGTCGGGCAGGCTCGGTGCTTCGTTGCAGCGATCTACGACGGCGGTGATCTGTTCGTTCACCAGGGTGGTGCACCGTGCGAGTTCGTCCCGGTGGCGCTCTTCGGCGTCCAGTAGGGGGCGTAGATCCTCGGCCGAGTCGGCGAGGCGGAGCGTTTCACGGTCGGCGTCAACGGCCGGCCGCGCGTTGGCGAGTTTGTCCCGGCGCTCGCGGAGTCTGGCGCGCCGGTCCCAGTGCTCGGCGATCCGCTCGATGGCGATGTGAGTGGAACGCGCCGTTGTGAGCGCCCCGTCGGCGGACTCGGCAGCGGTGTCGGCGTTCTCCTTCAGCGAGTTCGCGCTGTGAACGAGTTCGTCGAGGGCGACCTGATCGGCGGGCCAGGTCTCGTCGGTGTCGGTTTCGTGGTGCAGGCGATCGGTGGGCAGGGGTTGTTCGGCCTCGTCGGTCACGGACCGCCACCGCTCGGCGGCCTTTCGACGTAGGTTCGCAAGCTCACGTTCATGCTCGGCTGCTGCTTCCCGGCGGCTCTTGGCAGCGTTGTCGAGCCACTCTGATGCTGCCCCGAAGATGGTCGTGTCGAAGAGCGTGCGCAGCAGTTTCTCGCGGTCCTCGGAGTTGGATCGGAGGACCCGCTCGAAGCGACCTGTGGGAGCAGGATCACCTGCTGGAACTGTTCGGCGGTGAGTCCG
Source organism: Acidimicrobiales bacterium (assembly GCA_963668565.2). Lineage (GTDB taxonomy): Bacteria > Actinomycetota > Acidimicrobiia > Acidimicrobiales > CATQHL01 > VXNF01. The sequence goes on along the minus strand of CAXXMX010000010.1, from coordinate 458,951 downwards.
AGCAATCCGGCGATCTCATCGTTGACTTCGCGGATCTTCCCTGCCACCGCTCGCCATTCGTCGCCTTCGCGCCGTTCGAGCGTGGCCTCTGCCAGACGGCGAGTTGTGCCCTCGCCTCGCACCTTGGCCGCTTCGTGCTCCGGGCTCCGCCGGACCCGCCACCGATGCCCCTGCGAGGTGAACTCCAACTCTGCCCATGTGCTCACGTCGAGCGGGGCGTGGTCGGAGCGGACGGTGTGTCTGCCTCGCTCGCCGGGCACGTCGCCGTAGAGGGCGTAGCAGAGCGCGTCGAGCAGGAAGGTCTTGCCGGCCCCGGTTGGGCCGTGGATGAGGAAGAGGCCCTCCTCAACGAGCGGGTCGAAGTCGATCTCCACCTCGTCGGCGTACGGGCCGAGGGCGCAGAAGGCGAGGCGGTGTGGCTTCACCCGTCGTCCTCCGTGCCGGCGGCTGCGAGCGCGTCCCTGAGCACGGTCTGCTGCGTTTCGGAGGCGTCGGCCCCGTGCAGCTCGGACCAGAATCGCAGAGTGAGGTCGAGCGGCCCCATGCCGCTGCGCACCGCCGATGCGACGTCACCGCTGCCAGCCGCCACGCGTCCGTCGGGCTCGTGCTCGAGCACGACCGCGTGGGGAAAGCGCTGCTGCAGTCGGGGCATGGCCTGCAGCGGGAGATCCAAGTCGGTGAGTTGGATACGGACGCGGGCCCGCGCGGCGTCGGCGAAGTCGGGATTCACGAGCAGATCGTCGAACTTGCCTCGCAGGGTGCGCAAAGGGCGACCGACCCCCAGCGGCACAACTTCGGTGCGGCAGCGCCCTCGGGTATCCATCTCGACGATGCGGACGGACTTGGTGTCACGCTCCTCGGAGAACGAGTAGGGAAGAGGGGTGCCCGAGTAGGCCACACGGCCGTTGTCGAAGGCCTGGTCGCGATGGAGATGGCCCAAGGCGACGTAGTCGAACCCGTCGAAGGCGGACGTGTCGACGAGGTCGATGTTGCCGACGGTGAGATCGCGCTCGGAGTCGGACGAGGTACCACCGGCTACGAAGGTGTGCGCCACGACGACCGTGCGAACCGGGCCGAGAGACGCCGCGTGGCGCCGGATCAGCGTGGTTGCGTGGTCGGTGACCTCGTGGTGGCGGAACCGGCGGGAGGCGTCGGTCGCACCGGCGCCATCGGTGTCGTCGAGGCGGCCGAGCACCGGCCCTGCGAGCGAGGGCTCAAGGTACGGCACCGGGTAGACGGCCACGGTCGGCCCGCCGTCGTCGGGGTCCAGCCGGAGCGGCCGGGTGCAACGGGCGACGTCGCCACGGATGGTCACGCCGGCATGCTCGAGGAGTTGGTCGGCCACCGCCACGCGAGCAGCCGAGTCGTGGTTGCCGGCGATGGCGACGATCTTGGCGCCGGTGTCATGCAGGCGCACCAAGGCCTCGTTGAAGAGGGTGATGGCGTCGGCGGGCGGGATGGCCCGGTCGTACAGGTCGCCCGCGATGACGACGAGGTCCACCCGGGCGTCTTTGGCTAACTCGACCAGCCGGTCGACGGCCTCCTGCTGCTCGGACAGCAGCGACTCACCGTGGAAGGTCCGGCCCAGGTGCCAGTCGGAGGTGTGGAGCAGGCGCACGGCCGCAGGGTACAGAGCAGCTGCGACAGCCCCGGTCGGGCAAGGGAGCGGGTATTCGGCGCCGGATTCGTCCGGCAGGAGCCAGCCGGCAGTTCGTCGAGTTCGAGGTAGATCACCTCAACTGTCGGCCAGCCTGTCCAGCAACTCCCGGTGGCGATCGAGGTTCCGCCGCAGCCGTCCTGGAATTGTGGGTCGCGGCGCCGCAGTGGTGGACAGTGCTTGAGACGATCACGCTGGACCGACTCATGTGGCCAAGTGCGAGGCGTCAATTCGCCTTGTAGCCGCGGTGGAACTCTTCGATGGACGTCACGCGGTCATGGCCGGCAACGGGAAGCCGATCATGTCGCGAGGTTGTTCAGGCTCGGCGTACTTCGACGTCTGCTGCTTCGGGGCTTACCGGCGGCGTCCTGCGTCGCGCTGCCGCGGCCCGCGCTGTCGGTCGGCAGGCCTGGTGCGTGGGCTACTGCGCTGAGATTTTGGGTTGGGCGATGGGCGGTCCCGGTGCGGGGGCCGAGGTCTCGCGGCGTGTTTGCCGGTCGACGTCCGGGTCGGGGAAACCGATTCCGAGGTAGCCCTCGATGCGGGCCAGGCTCACCCGTAGGGCCGTGAACTGCTCGAGCTTCTCATCCTGGCGGTCCATCCGGGCGTCTTGGCGATCAAAGCCTCGTCGCGTGTCGCGGTACAGAAATCCGAAGGCACCGAGGACGGGCACGATGATCGAAACCCAGGTCAGGATCAGTTCGAGGTAGCCGGCTTGCATTGCGTTACTTCCCTTCTCCGGGCGGGGAGGGGCCCGGCGGGCTGCGTCGGGGGGAAGCTGCGTCGAGGGTACCACCCGGCCGGCCGCTGCGGTCCCGCACTGGGCGGCGGCCTCACGCCTGCACCATCGCCGCGGCAAGGCGTGTCGAGTGAGGGGCAGTCGTGATCGATCCCTGCTCAAGCGCCTGAGCCGATTGTGCGGCTGATGGATTCAGAGCGCCAGGTGCACTCGCAGAGCGTCGTCGACCCGGGCCATGAGATCGAACGGGACAACGCCGATCACGTCGCCCACCCGTTCGACGGCGATTGATCTGACCTGCTCGGCCTGCGCCTTGGAGTCGCGGTCCAGCCCGGTGTCGGCGGCGTCCAGAAGCACCTGGAACCGGTAGACCCGCTCGGTCTTCGAGGTGACGGGGACCACCGTGACGACCCCGCGCCCCAGCCGCGCGGCGTTGGTGTTGGCGCCGTCGTTTCCTTGCATGAGGACGCTGGCGATCAACTCGCGGGCGGCGATCTCAGAGTAGAGCGGCAGTCCGACCTGGACGAGCCCGTCATCCTGTCATCTCTGTCCTCGGTGGCACGGTATTATGGTGTTATGCCAGGACGCCACCGGTTAGCTGTGGTGCGAGGAACTCAACATCGGAGAAGTCCTATGAGCGATGCCTCCAAGGCGATGACCGTGCGACTCCGGGCCGAGCAGGCCGCTGCGTTGGAGATGGTCGCAGACGTCGATGGCGTCAGCATGTCTGAGGCTGTCCGCGACGCCATCGAGAGCCACATCGACAGCCGGCGAGCCGATAGCGGCTTCCAGGAGCGGCTCGCTGAGTCGATGCGGCGACACCAGAGGATCCTCGACCGGCTCGCCGACAGTTGACCATGGAGTACCTCGGGCTCGCAGACGTCGTGATGATTGCGTCAGCGGTTCTCCGTACCGAGCCCGAGTCGCTGCTGCGAAGCAGCCGCATCGGTGGGGCGGATTCAGCTGTGAACGCACCTGCAGCCTCGTTCGGTGGTGTGGAGTTCCATCCCGGTCTTGCGCGGAAGGTCGCCGTACTCGATTCGGGTCTATGGGACGATTTCGACGTGGCGGTGCTCGGTGCGCAGCGCTTCCTCCAGCCGGGGCGATGGTGCCGACAGGTAGACGTCGGCTTGGAGGTGGACTGCAGCGGCGAGCACTTCGATGCCGAGTGCGTTGAGCCGGTGGCGCTGGTGCAGGTGCCCGATCAGCGGGGCCAGGGTTCGCAGGCTCTCCAGCCCGATCCCTCGGGCAGTTCCAGCAGCGCCTGCAGGGCCCGGGTGCGCGTCGCCGGGGGCAGCGCGGCGAACGACGCCGAGAGCACGCCGGCGGGGCCTGCGGAACCCAGGACGGCCCGGCACAGTCGCACGTACCAGTAGCCGGTGGTGTACACCGGTTCTCCGGGTCGTGGTGGGTCGCCGCCTGCGAGCAGCGTGACGAGGAGCCGGTCGTCGACCAGTTGCGTCACTCGTTGGCCAGTTCCGGGTCCCCGAATCCGGCCCGGGCCGCCTCCCAGTCCTGATCGGAAACGGCATCCAGAAGCTCCCGGCGCAGTCTCTCGATGCCGCCGGGGATCAGCAGCACCCCGTCGCCGATGTCGAGGTATCCGACGCTGCCTCCATCAACGAGGCCCCATCGGCGCCGCGCCGCTGCCGGCAGACTCATCTGGCCCCGGTCCGACACTCGGAGATCGCCTGCGCTCGACATGTCGTCAGCCTACAAGGCGATTCGATAACTCGCCTTGTAAGAGTGTCGGCACTTCCCGAAGGATGTCACTCTGCCGGCGCGCCGGATGATGCGGGACAGCGCCTCGGCGCGGGCGACCTCTTCGGCCGAGGGTTCGCCGACCTCGTCGATCAGCTCCGCGAGATGGCGCTCGGCCTCCGCCACCAACTCCCGCCGGCGACGATCTGCCCGCTCCGCACCCTTGGGCATATTCGACTCCTCGTTCAGGTTAGGGCCAGGGGTGGATCGTGGGGGCTGTCGGGCCGAGCGGGGCGCCGATGGTGGCGAGGTCTTCGGTGTCGCCGGTCAGGATGTCGTCTCCCAGCCGCAGGGCCAGGATGACGAGGTGGGCGTCGACGACGTCCGACGTGCCCGAGAGCGCCAGGAGCCGGCCGACCGATGGGCCGTCGTCGAAGGAGTGCACGGTCAGTGTTTGCAGGAACGCCGCCAGCCGGGCCTGCCGAGCCCCGTCCCTCCATACCTGTGCGACGACGGGATGGGTTGTGTGCAGCGGCGTCTGTGACCGGGCCGCGGCGGTGAGGAAGGAGCGTGCACTGTCCTTGCCACGGTCGACAGAGATCAGGAAACCAGCATCGAGGATCACAGTCCGTAGCGCTCGGCCATGGCGGCGACTGTGTCCTCGTCGAGCGGGCCGGCCTCAGCGTTCCAGGCCTCGACGAACGAACTCAGGGCAGCGTGTCGTTCCCGGTCGGCGGCAAGGAACCGCAGCGCTTGGCGGATGGCGCTCGATCTGCCCCCGAACTCCGGCGCGAGCCTGTCGAGGAGCCGTTCGTCCTCGTCGTCGAGACGGACGGTTGTCGTGCTCATAGCCACGACTGTAGCACATTCGTGCTACACCACAACGGGCAACACCACACCGACGAGGGCCTTGGGCCGCGGAAGCTGTGTGGTCGGAGAGAGCCGCAGCTCTCCCGGCATTGCCTGCGCCCGTCAGGCTCGATCCACTTGGGTGTCGTTGGTCCACCGGCTGGCGCTAGCAGGTCGTCGAGGTCTCTCGGGAGAAGAGTTCTGCCGGCCGTTGCCGTCGCTTCCACGAACCCGTCCGTCGCGGGTTCTCTTCCGCCGTGGAGCGCAGAGTCCAGCTCTTCGCGCAACCCGTTCGGGTTGTGTCTCCACGACGTCGCAGGGCTTGAGAACCGGCCAAGCGAGGTGTCGGTGCGCCATCGGTCCGACGGGCATTTTCCGTGAGAACGACCAGGGCGCGGCCGGCCTGCGGTCTCACTCGGGATCCTGGAAGGCTTGCTCGGGCGCGGTACCGGGGCCAGACGCACCATCCCCCCTCTACATGGTCGAACGGGCGATCATGGTCAGATGGCTCGAATGCCTTTGGCCAACAGTGTCGTTACCGGTGATGTCACCTGGTATCTCTCGAGCAGGCTGACCGATGAGGAGCGGTTGGCTCACGCCTGCGTGACGAACGCCGTAATCCTTCGAGGCCAGGACGGCTTCAGAGCGGCGGTGAAACTCCGGTCGGCTGGCTTCACAGGTCGCCTGTGGCTTGACCCCGCTGCTTATGAGAGTCCCCAGCAGCAGCCTGGGGAGACGTTGTTCGGAGACTATTGGCGCCGGCTGCAGGAAGAACTGCACGTCGAAGAGTTCATCAGCCCGGGAACCTACGTCGCAGAGTCAAGCCTCGATGGGCTGGGATCTGCGATCGAATCCGAGGAGGAGTGGGTCGAAAGGGAGGGCGGTCGCCTCTCGCTCGCATTGCACGCCTCGTGGCTGACCAGGGGGCGGAAACCGCTGATTGACCGACTCCGACAGGTCGGTGCGCCGCTCGCGTTGGCGCTCGCACACCGAAACGATCCGCTCAGCAGTGTGGGCGCCGTTCAGGGCCTCGTCGATCTGCTCGAATCCATCGAAGACGTGGCGATCCTGCGGTGTGACCTCGGCGCACTTGGCGCAGTAGCGCATGGAGCAGTGCTTGGCGCCATCGGAACGTCATCGACTGTGCGGCATGTCGTGCCCCCTGGGCAGAAGGCCGGAGGAGTGCCAGGCGACACGAGCCCGGCGGTTTTCCTCCCGGAGCTGCCGCTCGCGTTGGCGCTCGCACACCGAAACGATCCGCTCAGCAGTGTGGGCGCCGTTCAGGGCCTCGTCGATCTGCTCGAATCCATCGAAGACGTGGCGATCCTGCGGTGTGACCTCGGCGCACTTGGCGCAGTAGCGCATGGAGCAGTGCTTGGCGCCATCGGAACGTCATCGACTGTGCGGCATGTCGTGCCCCCTGGGCAGAAGGCCGGAGGAGTGCCAGGCGACACGAGCCCGGCGGTTTTCCTCCCGGAGCTGCTCGACTTCAAGCTCGGTTCCCACCTCGATGAGTTCCCACGGGAGGCGAGCCCAACCTGTGATCTCGCATGCTGCTGGGGCAGGCAGCTCCGTCGGTTGAATGGCGAACATGCGGTTGCCGAGGCTCGTACCCACAACATGCTTGTAATTGGTGAGGTTGCTCGGGGGATCCTGGACACTCCAGCCGAGCAGCGTCCGGGAGCCTTCACTGCAATGTGCAGGAATGCCGAGTACGCAGTCGCCGGACTATCCAGGGAGGCGAGGCGACCTCTCAAAGTGAGGCCTCAGGTCAAGGCGTGGGCACGCCTCCGTTGAAGTCGACAACGAGCCGCTGGTAGGCCAGTTCGGCAATCCACCAGAGGTAGGGGCCTGGCGTCGGGATTACCGGGGCGGCTTTGAGCACGGCTGTGACGACACCCTCCACTGCAGTTCCTACGCCAACGCCGTAGAGCTGGGCATCGAGTAGTCCTGCGTCGGTCGGATCGACCGCGTGCTGCACAACGACAGCCATCGGGGCGAGCGCAGATACCTGGCCAACCCGTCGGAGGATCCGGTCGAACCGCCGGCCGATTGCGAGCGCACCGGTGATCCTCACTGGCGGACGCGCGACTCTGACCATCGAGTCGCCTCGTTCTTCTACGACCGCGGTCGGAACATCCTGAAGTTGATCCACGGCCCAGGCCGGAAGCGCCGAGCAGGAGATCCCGCATGCTGCGGGTAGCTCCCATAGCGCGGTAATGATCTCACGGTTGGTGATCGCCCCGAGTCGCACGGCGGTGCGTCGGGCGTGTTCCGGCTCGTCAACATGCACGGTGAGGAGTACTGGGCCATCACGCAGGCCGACCTCTACCAAGTCGCCGCTGAACCCGAATGCCTGGGCGCCGCTCGCACGAATGGTCTCGACAAGTGTCATCGAGCCTCCTTTGCCAGGTCGTCAAGATGCTTTCCGAGGGCCTCCGCGAGATCGGCAACCAGGAAGAAGCTCGGGCCAACCGCCTTTCCGGCCAGTAGCGACCGGACGGTTTCGTATGGGAGGTTCGAGCGAGTTGAGAGGGCCTGAACCGTCATCTCCTGTTCATCCTTCTCTTTCTTCAGTGAGTCACCCAATTGTTTGGCGCGGCGCCGGTCGTCCCCCGTCGCCTTGTGCCGACTCATCCCGATATTATACCGGGTTATTATCGGGAATCCCCTGATAGTTAGCCGATGCCTTCTGTCGCCTCTACGCGATCCAAGACGTTGACCTCGTCCCCATTCGGATGTGACACGACCAACGCAGCACCGGTGAGCCTCCGGGGTTCCAGGACCCGATCCACATCCGCTGCTGGAATCACCGCCAAGACGCTGGTACTAGAACCTCGTTGCACCGTCCTGGCATGAGGGGTTTGATCGCTGGCCGGGTCGCCGATCACATCAAGGCATTCCCCGAGTGTTCTCTTGTGGCGGTGCGTGATGTGAATGGCCGCGCAGCGCCGTCGAATCAACTCTCTCGCGCCTGGCGGCCTGAGCGGGATCGTTATGTGTCCGCACGGGTCCGTGCTGGCAGAGTGCACCAACTGTGTTGGGCATCTCCCGACCCGACTCAAGGAGCTGCTGTTCGCGGTCAGTGGGCTGGACTCCGGCCTCAGGGGACGTTGCCGCGACTCTCGTCGCAGCTGCCTGCGACGTCTCTGGCTGTGGTCATTCCCCGCGCGCCGGCAGGTGCCGGAAGATGCAGTTCACGCAAGGGGTCGTATGACACCTGCCGCGGTCGTTGACACCGTCGGGGGTGGCTGTGTTACGTGCGCAACCGCCGTCGCAGTCGCCTGCGAGTTTCTAGTCGACGTGATCGCAGAGGAAGGCGGAACAGGAGCAATGTGGGTCGTTGTGTCGGGCGCGGCGGCGCATGAGAAGTTCGGTGACCAGCCCGCGCCCATTGAGTCGAACGGCGTCGACTCGCAACCATCCCGACTGGATTCGCTCGGTCAAGCGTTGCGACTCTGATGCGCGAGGTTACGATTGCCTCTTGGTGGCGGGCCATGTCACGGGCACGCGAATTGCGCCGGGTGTTGGTAAGAGGACGAGATTATGCGGAGCGAACAACACGAACGAATACGCAGGACCTTGGCGTCGGCAAGTACCTCGTCCGGGAAGTTGGAGCCTAATGAGCAGGTAGTTCTCGGAGCACTATCACTTCAATCCGGCGATTCACTGCCGAGCCGCGAAAGCGTAGAGCCGTTCCTGTCAGCCTTGTTGCAGGTCGAACACCTGAATTTGCTAGTTGGCTCCGGTCTTACGACGGCCCTCGCGGAACTCGTCGGTTTCAAGGACGTCGTAGAGATGAACGCGGAACTCACGATAGACGATGAGCAAATCGCGAAATCGATCGACAATGCGGCGGCTGAGTCGGCGATTCACACCGGTCGAGGACTTCCCAATATTGAGGATCGGCTGAGAATTGCTATCGCAGTTGCTGACGGCATTTGCCACTTTGACAATACGCGCGCCAAACAGGTCCAAGACGCTGTTGACACAGCGATTACTTCACTGCGCGACACAATTTGGAAGACCGAGTGTGCTCTCAGAGAGGGGATGGACAAATCGGGCGCAGGCGACATGTCTGTCCATGGTCTACTGATGGCATTTCTTGCGTCATTCGCTGGTAGGACCCCTACTCGTGACCGGCTCCATGTATTCACGACGAACTACGATCGCGTACTAGAGTGGGGTGCAGAGTTAGCTGGTCTACGGATTATTGATAGATTTGTGGGGTCACTTCAACCCATATTCCGGTCCTCTCGGCTCGAACTTGACTATCATTACTCACCACCGGGCTCGGTGCGTGATCCTAGATATCTGGATGGCGTACTCCGACTCACAAAACTGCACGGATCCTTAGACTGGCGGTCAGACCGAAGTAAGCGGCGAGTAGTGCGTGTAGCACTGCCATTCGGAGAACAACCAGATAGTGATGCACGCGAACTCCTAATCTATCCGCAAGCTTCGAAGGATATTGAAACCAACTTCTATCCTTACGGAGATCTCTTTCGCGACTTTTCTGCAGCGCTCTGCAGGCCACACAGCGCTCTGGTAACATACGGATACAGCTTCGGCGATGATCATATCAATAGAATCATCAAGGACATGCTCACGATTCCGAGCACGCACCTGCTCGTGATCAGCTACGACGACACATCCGGAAGGATCAAGAGGTTCGCATCTGATCATCGGCGCCTAGGGCAGATAAGCGTTCTCATCGGTCCGGGAATGGCGGACCTTCGAAACCTGGTTGAGAAGTGGCTGCCTCGGCCGTCAGGTGAGTTTCTCTTGCAGAAGCGGGCGGAAATCTGTCGGGAGCGCAATACGGGTGCAGACACTACTGCTGGGGGGTTTGACGGTGAGTCAGGGGAGTGACCGTTTCCACCTGGCGCAACCACATGACGAGCGCGACGCGACGACCGTAGGTGTCGTTGAGGAGGTTTCTTCGAAGAGCATTGTGGTCGGAATCATTCGAGAAGCGCCACATGGCACTGGTCTGCGGGAGGGAGCACTGCAGCGATTTCCACGAATCAATAGCTTTATCGTAATTCCATCAGAGGATGGAAGCCTTCTAGCGATGGTTGTGTGGATGGGAATCGAGATCGACCGAACGTTGGGCAAGCATCAAACGACAGACTTGATCGGTCTGCCGACACCGCAAAGGCGTCTGCGAGCACTCCCCTTGGGTCTTCTTAGGTACGGTGAGTCAGGGGGATTGAGGAGGAAGAGCACAGTTCATCTCGACCGCGGTGGACTGCAGTTGCCAACAGTTGGCGACCCTGTACGTTTGCCGACGCCGGACGAAACAAGGGCAGCGGTTCCCGGGATCGTAGGAGACGACCTGACGATTCCGATCGGGCGCGCCACTCTTGCCGCCGGTGCTGAGGTTCACCTCAGTGCGAATCGGCTATTTGGCCGCCACTTGGCTGTGCTGGGCAATACGGGTAGCGGGAAGTCGTGCTCTATAGCCCATCTGCTCCGAGCCTATTCAGCGTGTCCGCCTGCTATCTGGGCAGAGTTCACAGTGCCCGGCCAATCTCGCGGTCAGTACATAGCACGCGGCTGCCTCCGCCACACCAGAGATATCAGGCTTCAACGCCATTGTCCTCGATCTCAATGGCGAGTATTCCAACGTCTTTGACGATTTGCCATCTGCTGTTGTCATCCGCCGCTTTACGGTCCAACCGGACAAATCAGGATCCAATCAATTCCGGGTACCATATTGGCTGTGGAACTATCGCGAGTGGCTGTCGTTCACCGAAGCCAGTTCACGTGCACAAGCACCACAACTACGTCATTGTCTGCACTTGCTTCGGACAACTGACTTAGCGGGTCTTCCCCAGGGTGTTGTTCAACTAGTAGGCGGGCGGCGCATCGTGAGACGATACCAGGCTGGCCCTCTCGAATCAGCGGCGAACCAAACTGCTCTCTCAGAACTTGACAATGCTATTGTTGCCTGTAGTAAGCTAGAGGTGATACATACGCAGTCTGCTGAATCTACTCGACGACTTAGAACTAGCCTCGAAAGTGTCCTCGGAAGTCGACGAGGCCGTGGTGATTACAGGTGGCAATTCGGTGTCCCCGGGCTGAATCTCGAAGAGTCTGCCACGTTGCTGAGAGCATTTGATGATGCGATTAGGGGTATAGGAGTACCCGATATCATTGACGGCAGCTTGACAGTTGGCGACTCGCCGGTTCCGTTCGACGCTGAGAATCTCGTTGAGCTGCTTCCAATCATCTCGGCGGACTCTGAGGCCGCTGGTTGGGTTGCACCGCTTGTGGAGCGCTTACGAATTGCCATGGCGGATCAGCGCCAACGCTTGATCAGCGGTTGGATCGATGGTGAGAGTCTTGAGGAGTGGCTTCAGACGTACATCCCTGACAGCCCAAAGAATCAGATCTCGGTTATTGACCTGAGTCTTGTCCCTAGTCATGTCCTGCACATTTTGGTGGCTGTGTTTGCTCGTGCTCTTATTGAGGCGATGGAGCGTTACCATCGGCTTACTGATGGAGAGATTGTTCCGAGGATCTTGGTTGTTGAAGAAGCGCATACTCTCATGAGGCAGCAAACCGGCATGGGTAGCGATGATCAAATGGTTGCGCCGGTCCGGTTGTGTCGCGAGTCGTTTGAGCGGATCGCGCGGGAAGGCAGGAAATTTGGACTATCGCTTGTCGTCTCCTCTCAGCGACCTAGCGAGTTGTCGGAAACCGTACTTTCGCAATGTAATACTTTCTTGGTCCATAGGATTGTAAATGATCAGGATCAACGGTTTGTTCGGAGATTGATACCTGATACCTTGGGAGCGCTGATGGAGGAGCTTCCAGCATTACCTGCGCAGATGGCTCTGATTGTGGGGTGGGCGCTCGATATTCCCACTCTGGTACAAATGGCTGATCTGGATCAGGATCACCAACCCAAGTCTTCCGATCCTGATTTTGAAATGGCGTGGCGAGGGGAGATACATCCCACGTTGGGATGGGCAGGTGTTGCAGAAGATTGGGTGTCTGGGGAGGTCACTTCAACTGAAGCTCTTGATTTAGAAGAATGGGATGATGATTCGCCATTCTAAGTCTGAGAGAGGGGCGGGCCATAGTGGATGAAGTGGTCTTGTGGTCAGTAATTCGACTTGCTGACTCTTCGAACATGTGTCGAAAGTAGTGTGTGAGTGGGATTCGCCGCTCGGAAGGAGTCCGCTACCCGCGTGGCGTGGAGTTCTTGCTGAGACCGAACGCGGGCCACTCTGCGCGGGTGTGAGGGTCGCAGCCTGAAGCGATGCCGGGCAACTGGCTAGAGCCGACATTGGCCACGGAGGTGTGCCCGGCGTTGCGTGCCTAGCGGCTCGGTTGCGTAGACAGATCGCGATGCACCCCGGCTCGATGGCCTCAGAACTAGTCGCGGGGGCCGCCTACGGCAGTGCTGACCTCACCGCTGCACTGATGCAACAAGGGTGTGCCGGCCACCCCGCAGCGTCTTCGCCGCGTCTCCCTTGGAGTAGCCACCACGGTCGGCGGCTGAGCGGCAAACGAGTGCCGTACGCGTTATCTAGCGGCGGCTCGGTGCGATCTTGGGCTCCTTACCGTGATTGACCCCGCGTTCTCGACCGTAGACGCCGCCGAGCGCGCCTAGTGCTCGACGAGCCGCAGAGTCCCGTACGGCCGCCTAGTCTCACCCCGTGCTCACGCTTGCTCAGCTTGAACGGCATCTGTTTGCCGCTGCTGACATCTTGCGGGGGAAGATGGATGCGTCGGAATTCAAGGAGTACATCTTCGGCGCGCTGTTCCTGAAGCGGGCGAGTGATGTGTTCGAGGAGGAGAGCCGACTGGTCTTCGATGCCCAGGTCGCACTCGGTCGGTCGGAGGACGAGGCTCAGCGGCGGGTCGATGATCCAGATTCCTACCGAGACGCGTTCTTCGTGCCGCGAGCGGCGCGTTGGGGTTACCTACGGGACGAGGTGCACCATCAGGTGGGCCACGGGCTGAACAAGGCGCTCGGGGCGCTCGAGGAGAGCAATCGATCGCTGGAGGGGGTGCTCCAGCACATCGACTTCAACCGGCGTGTTGGTACCACGACCGTCTCGGACAAGAAGTGGCGCGACCTCATCGACCACTTCTCGAAGTACCGGCTGCGCAACGAGGACTTCGAATTCCCCGACCTGCTCGGCGCCGCCTACGAGTACCTGATACGCGACTTCGCCGATTCGGCGGGCAAGAAGGGTGGCGAGTTCTACACGCCCCGCCCGGTCGTCCAATTGATGGTGCGGCTGGTGGACCCGCAGGACGGCATGGCCATCTACGACCCGTGCTCAGGCTCGGGCGGCATGTTGATCTACGCCCACAAGCACGTGGCCGACAACGGTGGCGATCCCCGCAACCTGGTGCTTGCCGGGCAGGAGAACAACGGCACCACCTGGTCGATTTCGAAGATGAACATGCTGCTGCACGGGATCCGGGACGCCGACCTCGCCAACGACGACACCCTCACGAACCCGCGTCACGTGAGCGGCGGTGAGCTGAAGCGGTTCGACCGAGTTATCACCAACCCGCCGTTCAGCCAGAACTACGACAAGGGCTCGCTCACCCACACCGAGCGGTTCCGCTACGGCTACACCCCCGAGGGCGGCAAGAAGGCCGACCTGATGTTCCTCCAGCACATGCTGGCCGTCCTCAAGCGCGACGGCATCGTCGCCACGGTCATGCCGCACGGCGTGCTGTTCCGAGGCGGCGCCGAAGGGGCCATCCGCCGGAAGATCATCGAGGACGACCTCCTCGACACCGTCATCGGTCTCGGCCCGAACCTGTTCTACGGCACCGGCATCCCCGCCGCCATCCTGATCCTGCGGGCCAAGGGATCCAAGCCACCCGAGCGGCGCTGCAAGGTGCTGTTCATCAACGCCGACCGCGACTACGGCGAGGGTCGTGCCCAGAACCACCTGCGCCCCCGCGACGAGGAGAAGATCACCGCCACCTACCGGAGACTTCGCCGACGTCGCCGGCTTCGCCAGGGTCGTCACCATCGACGAACTGGCCGACAACGACTTCAACTGCAACATTCGCCGCTACGCCGACAACGCCCCACCGCCCGAACCCCACGACGTGAGGGCGCACCTCCACGGCGGTGTGCCGATGGCGGAGATCGACGCCGCCGCGGACCTGCTGGAGCGAGCCGGTCTCGACGTCGCCACCCTGTTCGCCGACCGGGGCGACGGCTACGCCGGCTGGCGCCACGAGGTCACGTCGGCCGACGGGCGGGATGCAGCGCATCGGACCATCGGTCACGTGCCGTCGCCGAACGGGCTGCCGCCAGCCCGTGGCCCCACTGGTGGGCCGACACCGTGGAACCCATGCTCCGCGCACTGCCCGACAGCGGGATCCTCGTCGGGCAACGGCAGCAACTCGTGGAGGACTTCACGGCGCACATGGCTCCTGCTGGAATGGACCGATTCGCCGCGGCGGGCATGGCGGCCACCTGGTGGGAGGAGAGCTTCTTCGAGTTGGAGACGGCTGCCAACCGGGGTTGGAACGCGGTGATCGACGCCTGGCTCACCACTGCCGAGGCGAGCGCGGACGATAAGAACGCCCCCGATCTGGCCGACCAGATTGCCGTCAGGCTCCTCGCCGGGGCCCAACTGGCCGCCCGAGCCGACCTCGCAGCCGAGCACGCCCGCCACGACGCTGAGATCAAAGCCGCCGAGGCCACTGGCGATGATGAGGACGACGAGCCCGATGATGAGGACGACGAGCCCGATGATGACGCTCTCAGCCCAGCCGAGATCAAGAAGCTGAAGCTGGCGCGCGCCAGGGCCAAGAAGCAACTCAAGGCCGTTGATGCCTCACTGATCGCCGCGGCCCGCGAGACACTCGACGCTATGCCGCCAGCTGATGCTCCCGCCAAAGCCATTGGTGTGCTCCACGGCCGGATCGAGCAGCTCGTGGCCGACCACTTCGCCACCATTGAGCGCAGCACCCTCGCCTGGTACGACAACCTCGTCCACAAGTACGGCACCACCCTCCGGGACCTTGAAGCCGACCGAGAAGCAACCGCCGCCCGGCTCAAGAAGCACCTTGAGGAGCTGGGGTATGGGTGAGTGGGCCACTGAGGACCTTGGCTTCTTTGTGAGGATCGTGACCCAGCAGATCATGCCAGCAGCCTTCCCGAACGAGATCTTCGCCCACTACAGCCTTCCGGCGTTCGACGCCACCGGGGGTCCCCTTGCTCAAGAGGGCCGCAATATCGAGAGCGGACCGAGGCAAACTTCGGCCCGGGCTACCTAGTTCGGGCGCTGTAGGTGCCGCAGAGGGCGATTCACGAACGAGTTCGTCAGTCTGTGCTGGCCTATCGGACAACACTGGGTGAACGGTGGTTCCATGGTACTACGTGCCATCGATGAACCTAGTGTTCCTCGGTCACATGTTGACGAGCGTTGAGGCTGGACGATTTGGCAACGAAGACCGCACAGCCGCTCGAAGCACCCAATCTGAAAGCCTCCCGAAAGAGGCGAAATGGCCATCGCCCTGCCGCCGTTGGAAGAGCAGCGGCGGATCGCAGAGATCCTCGACGCGATCGACGAGACCATCCAAGCCACCGAACGCGTCATCGCCAAACGA
Source organism: Acidimicrobiales bacterium (assembly GCA_963668565.2). GTDB lineage: Bacteria > Actinomycetota > Acidimicrobiia > Acidimicrobiales > CATQHL01 > VXNF01. The sequence continues at coordinate 443,403 of CAXXMX010000010.1, read as the reverse complement.
ACTGCGAAGTTGGAAGGATTCTCATCGAGGAACTCGCGGCCACGCTGGCCTCGAACCGCAAGTTGCTCAAGATGCGATCCCCAGCGACATGCTCGACACCAGAAAATGCGACTATCGCCCTCGCTCGCGTTGCGGAGTACCTCAAGCGAAGCTGGGGATGGAGTGGGGTGGCGGCGACCGATTCCCGCATTGTCCGCGAACAATGCTCCAGATATTGGACAGATCGATTTTGACCGCGAGTGTTACTTGGGATCAGACAGATCTCTACCGAAGGTGGATCAGTTCCGTACTATGGGGCGACACAGTCAACAGGGCTGGATCGACCGCGCCTTGCTCGATCGAACCACTGGAGGCTGCTCACTGAGGCACGGAGGGTACTTCGACGAGTTTGCCGATGGCCGTCGTTACATTGCCTGTCCCAACGACGTAGTCCGTCGCTGCGCTTCTCCAACGCACGTTCACGTATTGAACGAATTCGCATACTGGCATATGCGGAGCGCGAGCTATCTCAATCTGAGTCACTGAGAAATAGAGACATACGGTCGACTGGGATCAACTGGCGGTACCCGGTCGAAGCTCACACGCGCGCTGAACTGGAGCGGATCGAGATCCCGTCGGTGGCCCATCTCCTTGCGAAGAGCAAGCGGCTGCCGCTTGCGCTGTCCTTGCACGATGCCGACGTTAGACGCTCTCGGGCCAACGAGCAGGAAGTGCGTCCGACAAGCTCTGCACGAGATGCGAACTGGCCTTGCTGCCGATCTGTCTCTCAGGCCGCGTGCGGACGGTGCCCGCATGACCTCAGGCCCCGAGTGGGAGCAGGTCGAGCGGCCGCTGCTGGAACACCTGGCTTCGCTCGGTTGGGAGACGCTGGTTTGGTCCGAGCGACAGCCCTCCCACAACGTCGACCGGTCGTCGGACCGCGATGTGCTTCTCGAGCAGCGGCTCCGCTCCGCGTTGCTCAGGATCAACCCCGACGCAGATGGCACGCCGTGGCTGGACGATGCTCGGATGAATGCGGCGGTTGCGGAACTGCGGTCACCGCCGGCGGGGGCGAGGCTGCTTGAGGCCAACCGGCGGGCGACCGATCTGCTGGTCAACGGCACCACGGTCGCCGGGCTCGGCGGGTGGGACGGCGGTCGGGATCGGACCGTCGACTACATCGACTGGGACGCCCCTTCGGCCAACGACTTCCTTGCTGTGTCGCAGTTTCCTGTTGCTACGCCGGGGCGGGCGCCGAACATCCGGCCCGATGTGGTGCTGTTCGTCAACGGCGTCCCGTTGGTGGTGATCGAGGCGAAGCCGCCCGGCAACGACAGCGGTATCACCGACGCCATCGATCAGCTCCGTCGTTACGCCAACCAGCGCGGCGGCGAGACCGCCGAAGGCGCGGAGCAGTTGTTCTGGACGAATCAGTTCACCGTCGCCACCACCGGCGACAAAGCGGAGGCGGCGACGTTCTCGGCGCTGCCCGAGCACTACTTGGCGTGGAAGGACCCGTTCCCGTCCACCGTCGACGGGGTCGCTGCGTCGCTCGACAGGCCCGCGGCTGCTGTGACGCAGCAGGAACTGCTGGCGGCGGGGATGCTGACGCCGGGGCGGCTGTTGGACGTCGTCCGGCATTTCACGCTGTTCGTGGAGGTCGGCTCGGGTCGCATGGTCAAGATCGTTGGCCGCTATCAGCAGTACCGCGGCGTCCACAAGGCGATGCGGCGGCTGCTCACCGGCGACACGCGGGCGACTGACGGCCACGTCGACCGCCGGGGCGGGATCATCTGGCACACCCAGGGGTCGGGCAAGAGCCTGACCATGGTGTTCCTGATCCGGGCGATGCGGAGTCACCCCGAGCTGCGGCGGTTCAAGATCGTGCTGGTCACCGACCGCACCGACCTCGAACAGCAGCTCAGCGGCACAGCGACGCTCACCGGTGAGACCGTGAAGATCGCCCGCAATAGCGCCGAGTTGCGGGAGCTGCTGCGCGCCGGCGGTCCGGGTGTGGTGATGGCGATGATCCAGAAGTGGCGTGACGCCGCCGGGGACGGCGCCGATGCAGGCGGTCTGGGCGAGGCGGAGACGTTCGGGACGTTGAACGAGTCGGAGTCGATCCTGGTGATGGTCGACGAGGCGCACCGTTCGCAGGCGTCGACGCTGCACGCCAACCTGATGGGCGCGCTGCCCAACGCAGCCCGGATCGGGTTTACCGGCACGCCGATCATCATGGGTGAGCGGAAGAGGACGCTGGAGATCTTCGGCGGCTACCTCGACCGGTACACGCTCACCGAGTCCGAGGCGGACGGCTCGACGGTGCAGATTCTCTACGAGGGGCGCACCACCGACGCCGCCGTCCGGGGCGCCTCGCACATGGACGACCTGTTCTACCGGTGGTTCGCCGACCTCAGCGACGAGCAGCGGGAGACGCTCCAGCGGAGGTACGCCACCACCGCGCAGGTGCTCGAAGCGCCGGAGCTGATAGCGGTGAAGGCCCGCGACATCCTCCGGCACTACATCGCCACGGTGATGCCCGACGGCTTCAAGGGCATGATCGTCGCCACCAGCCGGGAGGCGTGCCTGCGGTACCACGAGGCCCTGCGTGTGGCCCGCGACGAACTGGTGGGCGAGATCGACCGGCGACGCGATGACCTGGTTGGTAGGTCCGCTGTGTTGCCGGACGCCAACGAGTCGTTCCTGCGAACCGCCGCCGGGCAGGTGGAGCTGATTCGTGACCTGGAGTTCGCCCCGGTCATCTCCGGTGAGCACAACGACCCGCCGCGCTACGCACCCTGGACCGACAAGGGGCGCCAGGCCGAGCACATCGCCAGCTTCAGGCTCCCGCTCGGGGCCCGCCGGCGAGAAACACAGCCCGCTGGCGTTGCTGATCGTGAAGTCGATGCTGCTCACCGGGTTCGACGTGCCGCAGGCCCAGGTCCTCTACCTCGACCGGCTGATCCAGCAGGCCGAACTGCTCCAGGCCGTCGCCCGCGTCAACCGGACCGCGCCGAAGAAGTCCTACGGGCTGGCGGTCGACTACTACGGCGTGTCGTCGCAACTCGCCGAAGCGCTCGCTGCGTACACAACCGCCGGCGGCGAGCTTGACCCCGACGTGGACGGGGCGCTCCGCCCGCTCACCGCCGAGATCGAGAAACTGGAGCCGCAACGCCAGCGGGTCCGGCAGATCTTCGTGCAGCGCGGCATCGAGCCGGCGGCAACCGCCGAAGCCGTCGAAGCCTGCGTGCAGTTGCTCGGCGACGAACGGCTCCGCGCCGAATTCGACGTGGCGCTGCGGGTGTTCCTCGCCACCTTCGACACCGTGCTGCCCCGGCCCGAAGCGCTGCGGTTCGTCGACGACGTTGGCCTCTTCGGCGAGATCCAGGTCACGACCCGGCGCCGCTACCGGGACACGCCCGACGGCGACTTCGACCCGCGCAAGTACTCAGAGAAGGTCCGCCGGCTGATCGACGAGCACATCACCGTCCTTGACCTCAGCCAGAAGATCCCCCCGGTCCGCATCACCGATCCCGACTTCGGCGCCAAGGTCGGCGCGATCAGCGCGGCGCGGGCCAAGGCGTCGGAGATGGAACACGCCGTGCGCCACCACATCCGCGAGCACCTCGACGAGGACCCCGCCTACTACGGCAAGATCTCCGAGCGGATCGACGAGATCCTCGAGCGGCTGGAGGAGCGATGGGAGCAGATCGCCCTCGAGTTCGAGGAGCTGATCGCCGACATCAACGCCGGCCGCACCGACGAGGACAACACCGGGCTCGAGCCCACCACCGAACTCCCCTTCCACAGCCAGATGGCCGAACGAGTGGCCGCCTCGGCGCCCGATGCGGCCGAGCGGCTGATCGAACTCACCAGAGGGCTTGTTGGGGAGATTCGCCGGATCATCGGCGTGGTCGGCTTCTGGGACAACCCCACCAAGCAGGACGACCTGCGCAAGGCCATCAAGCAGACGCTCGACGGCAGCGATCTGTTCGCTTACGAGAGCCTCGACGAGTTGGCGGTCGAACTCGTCGCCCTCGCCAAAGCGAACCAGGACCGGTTGCGATGACCACCGCTGCTGTCGCCTCGGCCATCGACGCGACCGGTGCTGCTATTGCCGCGGCTGACACGACTGCCGCCATCGCCACCCCGATCCATGATCTCCCGGCGCTGGTTGCCGGCGACCTCGTGTTCGCGGTTGCGCCACCCACCGACCGTACGACCATCGAGATCGTCGTCGAGCGCGACGCCTCGCTGGTTCTGAAGGCGCCGCACGGCGTGACCGTCGAACGGGCCACGCAGTTCGTGAGCGCCAAGCGCGGCTGGGTGTACCGCAAGCTCGCCGAGAAGGACGCCCTGACCGGCCCGCCGATCGTGAAGCAGTTCGTCGAGGGCGAGGGATTCGCCTACCTCGGCCGCAGCTACCGGCTCACCCTCACCGAGCAGGCGGGCGGTGGTCCTTCGGACCGTGGTCGTCCCGTCCGACAGGTGCGGTCGGGCCAGGCAAAGCAGGGGGAGATGCCCGATGTTCGCCTGAACCGAGGCCGCTTCCACGTGAGCGCCGCCGAGGCCGACCGGGGTGTCGCGGCGATGCGCCGCTGGTACATCGACGTCGGCAGTCAGTGGCTGCGACGCAGAGTCCGCCCGTGGGCGGCCCGCCTGGGTGAGGACGCGGTGCGTGTCGAGGTGCGCGACCTCGGCTACCGCTGGGGATCGGCCCGTCCCACCGACGGCCCCCAGCGCGTCAACGTCCACTGGGCCACGCTCCAACTCCCGCCCAGCCTCATCGATTACGTCCTCGTCCACGAACTCGCCCACCTCCGCGAAACCAACCACACGCCCGAGTTCTGGTCCATCGTCGAACGCCTCATGCCCGGCTACGACCTCCAGAAAACCAACCTTGCCGCCATAGGCAAGAACGTCTGGCTCGGCGCCGTCGCCGACGGCGCAGCGAGGTAGACGATCAAGTCGTATGCCAGGGCCGAGATCGGCGGGTCGGAGCCGGAGACGATGCCTCATCCACACCTCGGGTCGTTGGTGGGCCTAGCCCCCAGAGCGTAGAGTTGAGAGCATGGTCGAACACATCATGAGGTCCCGTCTCAATGGCGTGTTGACGATCTGCAAGCTGTCGAGTGTGCGTGTCAGGTACACCGACGGAGACGGAGAGAGAACTTGAACGACACCGAGCCCGCCGGTGCTGTGTTCCGTCGTTGTGCGTTGCAGGTCAACTCCCACCACTATGCGAGTACGTTTCGAGGGCAGGAAACCGAGGGTGACGCCCGATCTCACGCCGAGGCAATAGTCGCGAAGGCTGTCGATCTCGGAATCTTGGTTCTCGCCATCACCGACCACAACGACGTCAGTGGTGTCGAGGCGTTCCGCGACGCCGCTGCGGGCCGAGATATCACGATCTTTCCCGGGTTCGAGCTCTCCTCCGCCGAAGGTATCCACGTTCTTTGCATCTATCCGCCCGACGCCGACGAGCAACAACTTGGCCGGTATCTCGGCGCGTTCGGTATTGATCGGATAGCTCCATCCTCCGACTTGTCAAACAAGAATCTGGACGAGGTGCTTGCGACAGTGCGAACACAGGGAGGTCTTCCGATCGCCGCACATGTGACGGGAAACAAGGGACTTTTCAAGGTTCTCGCGGGGCAGGCGCGGATCAATGCCTGGTGCAGCGAGCATCTCTTGGCGATCCAGATTCCGGGATCCATCGAGGCGCTGTCTCAGGACGTGCGCCAGATCGTTACCAACAAGAGTCCAGACTATCGACGAGACCGTGCTGCCGGCGAGCAGCTGGCGATCGCCGTGGTCAACGCCGGGGATGTCTACGAGCCCGAGCATCTGGATGACCCATCGGCCACCTGCAGTATCAAGATGTCCGAAGTGAGCATCGAGGGTCTGCGTCAGGCGTTTATGGACCCGGAGTCGCGTATCCGCCTCAATTCTCGAGACGGTGAATCGGAGTCGGAACAGCACGCCGAACTGGTGACCCTCGCTTGGGAGGGGGGGTTTCTCGATGGCGCGGAGGTGCGCCTGAGTCCGAATCTCAACGTCCTCATCGGCGGTCGTGGCACCGGCAAGTCCACGATCATCGAGAGCCTCCGCTACGCGTTGGGCCTAGATCCCGTCGGCGAGCAGGCGCGCAAAGCCCACCTGGGCATCGTGCAGCATGTACTTCGCAGCGGTACGAAGATTTCCGTTCGCGTTCGCTGCTATCGTCCGGCACGACGCGAGTACTTGATTGAGCGCATCGTTCCGAATCAACCGGTGGTCCGTGACGAGAACGGTCAAGTCTCGAACCTTAGCCCCGTGGAGATTCTCCAGGGAGTGGAGATATACGGGCAGCATGAGATCTCTGAACTCACCCGGAGTCCCGAGAAGCTCACTCGTCTTCTCGATCGCTTCGTGAAGCACGATAAATCACTGTCCAGACGAAAGACTGACTTGCGACAAAGCCTCGGGAAGACGAGGCGAGCAATCTTGGACGTGCGTACCGAACTCCGCCAGATAGAGGACAGGCTGGATACCTTGCCCGGTCTGGAAGAAACCCTTGAGCGTTTCCGGGATGCAGGACTCGAAGAACTCCTCCGAGAACGCACCTTACTTGTTCGCGAAGAGCGAGTGCTTGATGCGGTGCCAGAGCGCTTGGCATCGTTCCGAGAACACCTAGATGGCCTTCGTCAAGACATTCCGATTGACCGTGTGTTTCTGTCGCCAAGAGCCTTGGAGAACCTACCGGGCAAGGAGATTCTCGCGGGCTTGGACGAGGTTCTCGAACGCTTGAGTAGAGATATTGAACAAGTGTTGCGTGGGCTGGAGGGAGCCTTGACGCGAGCGGACGAGAGCATCGCCGAGACTCGTTCCCGTTGGGAGTTGCGCGAGCGTGAAGTCCAGGCCGACTACGAGAAAACCTTGCGCCGACTCCAAAGGGAGGCGGTGAATGCCGAGGAATTCATTCAACTGCAACGCCGTATCGAAGGTCTGCGGCCTCTCCGGGAGCGCAGGTCACTCCTCAGGCGGCTAGAGAAGGATCACTTGGATCGACGTCGAGCGGTCCTTGTCGAGTGGGAAGACGTTAAGGCAGAGGAGTTCCGTCTTCTTGACCGAGCGGCGAGGAAAGTCAGCAAGGCGCTTCATAACCATGTTCAAGTGGACGTGACCGCTGCCGGGAACCGCGAGCCTTTGATCGAACTTCTTCGCGAGCGAATCAGCGGTAGACTCTCAGAAGCTATTGCCTGCCTGAAGGGGGCGAAGAACTTCTCGCTGTCGACCTTTGCCGATAGTTGTCGGAGCGGATCTGATGTGGTTCAAAAGACGTATGGCGCTCCACCAGCCCAAGCGCAGAGCCTCGCCAAGGCGTCGGAGGAGACCTTGATGCACATTGAGGAGTTGGAGTTGCCAGCCACAACCGCAATTCAACTCAATACGGCTTCGGCCGGTGATGCTCCATCATGGCGTTCCCTTGATGACCTATCGGTGGGCCAGAAAGCCACCGCCGTGTTGTTGTTGTTGCTGCTCGAGTCCGAGGCGCCACTGATTGTGGATCAGCCCGAAGACGATCTCGACAATCGCTTTATCACCGAGGGCGTGATACCCAGGATGCGTGGGGAGAAGGGCGGGCGACAGTTCATCTTCTCGACCCACAACGCCAATATCCCGGTACTTGGCGATGCCGAGCTAATTCTTGGGCTGACAGCGACAGGCGAAGCAGATGGCGGAAAGGCGAGAATCGCGCCTGAACACATGGGTTCGATTGACTCGCAACCAGTGCGTGAGTTGGTCGAAGACCTGCTTGAAGGCGGTAAGGATGCCTTTGAGACTAGACGGTTGAAGTACGGCTTCTGAGCCACTCGGTAAGCAGGGCTCATGAACAGAGGTGACCAGAGCTGATGCACAGAACTGAACTTCTCGAACTCATCCGCAACGGCGAGGACTCCCGGCTGGAGTTCAAGCGGGACGGTATAGAGAACCATGTTCTGGCCAAGGCGCTTGTGGCATTCCTCAACCTGGAAGGTGGCACCGTGCTGCTCGGTGTCGACGACGATGGAAGTATTTCGGGCACGTTCCGTGACCGCCTCATGGAATGGGTGGTGGAAGTCGGCCGTGTCAAGATCGAGCCGCAGATCACTCCACTGGTTTCGTGGACAAGAGCTATCGATCCAGGTCGGGATGTGCTCGCGGTCCGCGTCACGCGTGGGCCGGATAAACCTTATGCGTGCGTCCATGGCGGGCGCAAGACCTACTACATTCGTGCTGGCAACACCTCCCGCGAAGCAAGTCGCGAGGAACTCCAGAGGATGTACCAGGCCTCGGGCCGCTTGCAATACGGCTTGAAGCCGGTGCCGGGCGCCGACTTTGATGCTTTCGACTATCGTCGCCTACGGGACTACCTGACCAGCCTTAGCTATGACCCCATTCCATCGAAGATCGATCTTGATGGCTGGGAAACTCTGTTGCGAAATATCGAGCTGATGACGCACTCAGCAGAGCAGTTCGTCGCCACTATCGATGGTCTCCTTCTGTTCGGAAAAACTCCGCAGCGATACGTACCGCAGTCGGGCATTCGTGCTATCTGCTATACGGGGACCGAGCCCGACTACGTGACACGATCCGACGAGGACTTGCGAGGACCGCTGCTCCCATTGCGAGCCGAGGATGGAACCCGCGTCGAGTCCGGCCTCGTTGACCAGGCATGGGACTTCGTCCGTCGCAACACGACACCGACGGCCAAGCTCGAAGGCGCTCAGAGGATGGACAAGTGGGAATACCCGGAGAGTGTGATTCGGGAGACTGTCGTGAACGCACTGGTGCACCGTGACTACAGCATCGCCGGTACCGATGTGATGCTGGTCATCTACTCCGATCGTCTTGAGATTCGGAGCCCCGGAGGATTGCCCAACACCGTCACGGTGGAGGGAATGAAATCGGGCTTTCGTTACGCCCGCAACCAGACACTCGTCAATATCATGCGCGACTACAGATATGTCGACAATCGCGGTATGGGCGTGCGGAACAAGATCATTCCAGGTATGCGGGCGCACAACGGAACCGAGCCTGAGTTCATCGAGGAGGACAACCAGTTCACCGTTCGCTTGTGGAAGTCTCGGAAGATCTGAACGATGTCTGATGATCGCCGTGCCACTGAACTCAAGGTCGAGGTGCCCAGCGGGCCTGAGGAGGTGTGGCGGGCGGTTGCGATCGTGCGGGGATCTCGTCGTGGTATGTGCCGAACACCGTCGAGGAGCGTTCGGGGGGAGCGGCGACCGCTTCGTTCGGGCCTGGGCCGGATATACAGGTCACCGGCCGTGTGGCTGTCTGGGAGCCACCCCGCAGGGTGGTCTTCGTCGGCGGCGCGGGCGTCGGCGGGCTGGCGTTCGAGTGGATGGTGGAGACCCGTGAGGATGCCACCTGCCTCGTGCGATTTATCAACACCGGCTTCGGTGCAGACGCAGAACACGACGTCCAGTACGACGGTATGACCGAGGGTTGGCGCCTGTTCATGTTGAACCTCCAACTCCACCTCCAGCACTTCGCCGGGCAGACCGCCACCGTCGTGCTTCCCATGGCGATGTGGACCGGGCCCCGCGAGGCGGCCTGGGAGGCGCTCGCCAGCGGGCTCGGCAGCGGAAGCAGCCGTCACCCACCCGATTACAGAAGAACCCCGCCAGTGCAGCACCGACGAGCGGTGGTGGACGGCGGGGAGGATTGGCTACACCGTACCGCTGATTCGGGCCGCGCCGTCGCGGGAGGCGGATAGTTGCCCCTGGCGCGGTGGAGCTTGACGTGACAGTCCGTGGGCAATCTCGCTGGGGAGGCGTTGTGGGTGATGTGATCGCTCTGGTCGACCGCGATGTGTACAACATGGGCCAAGTGGATCGTCTACTGGGCCTCTCCCATGGCACCGCGGGCCGCTGGATCGACGGCTATACACGGCGAGACCGACGCTACGAACCGCTGGTGCGGCTCGAGACGACCGGCTCGGAGACCGTCACATGGGGCGAGTTCGTGGAGGCGCGCCTTATCTCGGAGTATCGGCGTCAAGGAGTGTCCGTGTTTCGCATGCGTCCGGCGATCATGGCGCTTCGCGACGCGTTCGGCACGGAGTATCCGCTGGCCGCAGCGCAACCATTCGTGAGTGCCGAGGGGCGCCAGTTGGTGCTGCAGATACAACAGGACACGAACTTCCAGCTCTCACTCCGCTTCGTGGTTCACAACGGCCAGATGGTCCTGCCATCTCTTGAGGTCCGCCGCTTCCAGCAGGTCGCGGACTACGACGATGACACGGTCCGCCGCTTCCGTATGGCGGAGAACGTTGTGATCGACCCCGAATATACGTCAGGCGAGCCGACGATCGCCGGACGCCGTCTGCGAGTCGCCACTGTCGCCGAAGCCATCGCAGCAGGTGAGCAACGAGAAGCTGTTGCGGAGATGTGGGACATCACGCCTCAGGCGGTAGACGACGCGGTGCGCTGCTCGAACGTTGCGTGAAATCGGCGGCATCTTCGCCGATGAGAACATCCTCCCGGTCGGGAGGAGGCTGGCGAAGCTACCGGAGGCGGGCATCCGGGCCGTCATCCTCACCGGACGGGGGCGGCTCGTGGTTCACAACGGCCAGATGGTCCTGCCATCTCTTGAGGTCCGCCGCTTCCAGCAGGTCGCGGACTACGACGATGACACGGTCCGCCGCTTCCGTATGGCGGAGAACGTTGTGATCGACCCCGAATATACGTCAGGCGAGCCGACGATCGCCGGACGCCGTCTGCGAGTCGCCACTGTCGCCGAAGCCATCGCAGCAGGTGAGCAACGAGAAGCTGTTGCGGAGATGTGGGACATCACGCCTCAGGCGGTAGACGACGCGGTGCGCTGCTCGAACGTTGCGTGAAATCGGCGGCATCTTCGCCGATGAGAACATCCTCCCGGTCGGGAGGAGGCTGGCGAAGCTACCGGAGGCGGGCATCCGGGCCGTCATCCTCACCGGGAGATATGACGCCGGACGGCATTTACGATCTCATCCTCAAGAACTGGGACGAGATAGCCGCCGTCGAACGCCTCATGCCCGGCTACGCCGTGCACAAAGCCAACCTCGCAGCCATCGGCAAGAACGTCTGGCTCGGCGCCGTCGTCGAGTCGTCGGCGTAGCCTCCCCGCCCCGCCTGCCACTAGCGTCGTTCCATGGCCGAAACAACCGCACTTGCATCCGGCGACGCCGAGGCCAGCGCACATCCCGGCATCGTCTCCGTGCACACCTACCCGGCGAAGACGCTGCCGGGGACCAGCCCGGTCGTCAACGCCGGCTCGTCGGGCTGAGGCCGGGCATGACGGATCGAGCCTGGGGGTTCCGCACGCGGGCGCTGCATGCCGGCGGGCGCCCCGATCCGGGGACCGGGGCCCGGGCCACACCGATCTACTACACCAGCAGCTTCGTATTCGAAGACACCGCTGACGCGGCCGACCTCTTCGCTCTCCAGAAGTACGGCTCCATCTACACGCGGATCTCGAACCCCACCACCAACGTGTTCGAGGAGCGGATGGCGAATCTGGAGGGCGGCATCGGGGCGGTGGCCACGTCAAGCGGCCAGTCGGCGCAGTTCCTCGCCATCACGTCTCTGGCCGGCGCCGGCGATCACATCGTGTCGGCCGCCGGGCTGTACGGCGGCACGTACACGCAGTTCGACGTGACGCTGCGCCGCCTCGGCATCGACACCACTTTCGTTGGCAGCACCGACGCCGACTCTTTCGCCGCCGCCATCGGCGACGGGACGAAGCTGCTCTACACCGAGATCATCGCCAATCCGTCGGGGGAGATCGCCGACCTGAGCGGCCTCGCCGAGGTTGCCCGCGCGCACGGTCTGCCGCTGGTAGTGGACTCGACGTTCGCCACCCCGTACCTCTGCCGGCCCATGGAGTTCGGGGCCGACATCGTCGTGCACTCGGCCACGAAGTTCCTGTGCGGGCACGGCACCACCATCGCCGGGGTGGTTGCCGAGGCCGGTCGCTTCGACTGGGGGTCGGGACGGTTCCCGAGTTTCACCGAGCCTGTGGCGAGCTACAACGGACTGCGCTGGTGGGACAACTTCGGCGAGTACGCCTTCTGCACCAGACTGCGGGCCGAGCAGATGCGCGACGTGGGCGCCTGCCTCTCGCCCTTCGACGCCTTCTTCCTGCTGTGCGGCCTCGAGACGCTGCCGCTGCGGATGGACGCCCACGTGGCCAACGCCCGCGCTGTCGCCGAATGGCTCGACGCGGATGACCGGGTGGTCTGGGTGCGCTGGGCCGGCCTCGGTGACCACCCCCACCACGAGCGGGCGCAGCGGTACCTTCCCAAGGGGCCAGGCTCCATCTTCACGTTCGGCGTCGAGGGCGGCCGGGCGGCCGGAGCCAGGTTCATCGAGGCGCTGCAACTCGTGTCCCACCTGGCCAACGTTGGTGATGCCAAGACACTCGTCATCCACCCGGCCACCACCACCCACCAGCAGCTCTCCGAGGCCGACATGGCCGCCGCAGGCGTATCGGCCGACATGGTGCGGCTCTCCGTCGGCCTCGAGGACGTCGAGGACATCATCTGGGATCTCGACCAGGCCCTCGCCGCCGCGGCGGGTCGTGCGGGCGGCGCCGGTGCCTGAGCACCCCCCCGTCGAGGGCTGGACACCGCCCGACGCCGGCGAGCGGTGGGACATCATTCGCCGCTCGCGAACGGTAGCGGTCGTTGGCGCCTCGTCCGACCGGGCGCGGGCCAGCAACTTCGTCGTCACGTACCTGCTGTCGTCGTCGGTGGACTTCGACGTGTATCTCGTGAACCCCCGCGAGAGGGAGATCCTCGGTCGGACGGTCTACCCCTCGCTGGAGGCCTTGCCGGTGGTGCCCGACATCGTCGACGTGTTCCGCCGCTCCGAGGACCTACCCGGCGTCGCCGCCGAGGCCATCGCCACCGGCGCCCGCGTGTTCTGGGCGCAACTGGGTCTGTGGAGCCCCGAAGCCGCCCTGGTTTGCCTGGCCGCCGGCCTCGACGTGGTGATGAACCGCTGCTTGAAGATCGAGCACGCCAGGTTCTCCGGCGGGCTGGCCCGTGCCGGCTTCGACACGGGCGTCATCTCGTCCCGGCGCCACCTTTGAACTCCAGGTGAACCATGTCCGATGATTGCCGGTCGATAGAACTCGAAGTCGAAGTACCCGGCCGGCCCGAGGACGTCTGGCGAGCCGTGGCAACCGGGCCGGGGATCTCGTCCTGGTATGTGCCGCACACCGTGGAGGAGCGTGCCGGGGGCGTGGGGACGGCCTCGTTCGGCCCCGAGCCGGAGATGCAGATCACCGGCCGGGTGGCAGTCTGGGAGCCGCCTCACCGGGTGGTCTTCGACGGCGGCGAGGGAGTTGACGGGCTGACGTTCGAGTGGACGGTGGAGGCCCGAACTGACGACACGTGCACAGTGCGGCTCGTCAACGGCGGCTTCGGCGACGGCGCCGAACAGGACGCTCTCTGCGACGGTATGACAGAGGGCTGGCGTCTGTTCATGTTCAACCTCCGGCTGCACCTGGGGCACTTCGCCGGGCGGACCGCCACCGCCGTGCTCCCGACGGCACTGTGGGCCGGCCCCCGAGAGGCGGCCTGGGAGGCGCTTCTCGGGGGGCTGGGCATCCCGGCCGCCCCGGCCGTCGGCGACCACATCGAGGTGACGGGGGCCGACGTCCCCGACCTGGCAGGCACCGTCGTCGACGTGGACCCGCGCTGGGTCGCCCTCGTGCTCGACCGGCCCGCCACCGGTACCGCCTTCCTGGCAGTCGAGGGCGACGGCGAGCACGTCACCGTGTCGATCTGGTCGTACCTCTACGGCCCCGACGGCGCCGCAGCGGCCGCCCGCGACGATCAGCGCTGGAGGCAGTGGCTCGCCGAGCGGGCCGCGGCCCCAGGCGGCTGAGGGCTCCACTCGAAGCGCAACGCGAACTCCCGGAGCAGGGGGCGCCGCCGGTGAGGTCGCGCCGTCAGGCTGTGATCAGTCGGCGAGGATCTGGCTGACCCGCTGGTGCGACAGACCGAGGAGCCGTCCCACGTCTCGCATCGGCAGGCCGTCCGCGCGGAGCACCCTTGCCGCTTCGCGCCGGGCCGAGGCTGCCGTGTCGGTCGCTTCGCGTGCGGTCGCCAGGGCGTCGTGCATTGTCCCGATCAAGGCGGCGGCGCGAGCGGGTGGCACTATGTCCACCTCTATCTTGCCGATCTGATCAGAGTCGACCTCCAGCATCATGGCGATCGCCTCGCGGGCCATCGTCTCAACCTGATCGAGGCGCTTGGCCTGTGAGAACACGCCGGGGAGTTCGGGAACCGTGATGGCCCACCAACTCCCGGACCGGACCGCCCGAACGCGAAACGCCAGCACTTCATCACTTGTCATCAGCGGCTACCTCTCTGGCCCTCCTGAGGATGCCTTCGGCAGTGCGTTCGTTCACCTCGCGATGGCGAGGGATGACGATTCGTTCGTTGCCGATCCTCCAGATCTCGTGGTTGGCACCCTCGCGGACGAAGTCCAGTGCCAGATCGGCGGAAGCGGCGATCGCCCGCAACCTCCTCACGAGTTGGCGCTTCTTCACGAGGCTAAGGCCACTCTGATAGTGAATGCAAGGCGAATTGACTAGCCAGATAGTTTCTAGCCGCCGACGACCTGTACTGAGCAGTGCTGGTGCAACTGCCTGCGCTCATATCGAGCCTCGGGGGACGACCCACTCACAGCGTTGGTTGGTGACTTCGGCGATGCGGTCGTAGTCGGCGTCGTAGTGCATGACGGTGAGGTCGTTGAGGTCGGCAACCGCGGCGACTAGGAGGTCGGGTAGCGGTAGCCGATGCCAGCCGAGTCGGGCCAGCCGGTGTTGGACGTCGATGGCCCGGTCGGTCACCTCAGGCGTCAGGGGGTAGGACGGCAGTGCCCGTCGCTCGGCGAGGATCTCCTCGTAGTCGGCCGGCGTCCGGGCGCTGCACAGGACTTCGAGGTCGATGATCGGCGTGGTGGCTACCAAGCCGTCGACAAGCAGCGGTCCCAGGCGGCGGGCAACCGGCGGGTGGTGGAGCCGGGCGAGGGCGCTCTTGTCGGCCAGGTACAGCGGTGCTACCGCCATGCGGCCCGCATCACCTCGTCATCGGCCAGGTCGGTGCCCGTACCGGCCTCGAGTCGCTGCAGGTGCCGGCGGCGCAACTCGCTGTCGATCACCTGCTGCAGCGCGGCGTTGACGGCCTCTTTCATCGTTGGGGCCCCGAGCAACTCCCGCGCCTCTGCCAGCAGCTCGTCGTCGATGTCGACCAGCCGCTTCGTCACAAGGGAGTATATCTCTAAAGCTGATGATCATATATATCACCAGGCTGTCTAGAGGACTGCTGAACAAGCGATGGCACCCGCAGTCGGATCTGCTGGCCAATGGATTCCGGCCTGCGCCGGAATGACGAGTTCCAAAGCGCCGCTCGGCGCGCTCCGAGGCTCGAGTTGGTAGCCCGCGAGCGGGCCCCGCCTTGCGACGGGGCCCGCTCGGGGGTTTGGGGGAGACTCTTTGCTCGCGGGCTACTCCACGTTTGCGATGAACCAGCGTGCGGTGCCGTCCAGCGGCGGGAACGGCTGCAACTCGGTGCTGTCGCTGAAGACGTCGCTCATGTTGACGACATCGACACGGGCGAGCACGAAATCGTCGCCGACGGCGAGGGTGACCCACGGATGGCCGTCGGCGGTGTCGATGCCGAAGGCGTCGGCGGCGTCCTGCCAACCCCAATCGGTGCCGTCGGCTGACCATCCGATCCAGGTCGGGGGCTGCTCGAAGGCATCGAACCCGCCGGGGTTGGCTCGGAGTTGCTCGATGTCGGGCTCGAGATCTTCGGCGGTGAACGTCACGAGGTCTTCGCCGGTCTCGGGATCCTCGAACACTACGGTCACGGACCCGTCGTCCTCGACGATCTCCCGGACGCCGTCGGGGGGTGTGTCGCTCTCCATCACTTCGGGCCCGAACTCGTAGACGGCCACGTCCTCGGCGAGATCCCACAGCGTCACGCCGCCCGGGGGCTGCGCGAAGCGCACCTCGTAGCCGTCCTTGGCGAACCGCATCTCGGGCACGCCAGCGAGCCCACCATCGACTAGCGGCCATGCCGTGGCGACTACGCCGGCGGGGCCGGCCGCCAGTACCTCGCCGGGCTGGAGGCCATCGAACGTCGCAGCGGTTGTCGGCGCCTCGCCGAGGCCGGACCGCTGGATGCGGAAGGAGCCGTTGCCTCGGCCCGCGTGCCAGGTCGTGCCAGCGGTGTCGCGGGCAACGTTGGAGTGGCTGTAGTCGGCGAGGGAGGTCTCGTTCCAGCTGCGACCGTCGGACGAAGTGAGCAGGAGAGCTCCTTGGTGGGTGGTCACGATGACCGAGAAGCCATCCGGGGTGCCGACTGCCGAGGTGGTCCACCCCGTGTACTCGGCCACCTGCTCGGTATCGGTTCCGTCATTCGTGAGGATGAGCACGCGTTCACCGTGCATGCCGTTGGGCCCCGTGCATTGCGGCGGCTGCCCGGGCGCCAGCCCCAACTCCTCGTGGGTCACCTCAACCGTCTCGGGGTTGGAGGAATCACCCAGATAGACGACGAGCGTGCTGGCGGTGTAGTCCCACTGCAGGATCGAGTCCCTGTCGGGGGCCAGGCCGCGTTCGACGAGCAGTGCCGCCAGGTCGAACTCGGCGTAACTGTCGATGAGCAGCACGATGCTGTCGCCGGACGCCATGACCGATTGCACCCGTGACCGCTCTGGGCAGTACGAAGGCATCGACGCCGCGGGAGTGACGGCGATGGCCAACTCGGTCCAGGTGGCACCCTCGTCGTCGGAGAAGAACGCCCGGCTCACGCGTTCGGCACCGGTGGTGTCCGGACCGGCGACCAGCCAGCGATCCCCGGCGATATCGATGTAGTCGGGAGAGATACCGGCCGGCACGGGAACGTCGCTCCACGTGGTGCCGTCGGTGGTGACAACGACCGAGTCGCCTGCGTCGCCCCAAGCGCGGGCAATGATGCGACCGTCGCCGACGGACTCCATGCCGTAGACATCGATGAGTCCGGTGCTCGTGTCGAAGGACACCTCGGTCCACGTCAGAGTGGGGCCGGTGGACAGGTCCTCGGGGGTGGGCACCTCCGAGGCGAGGTCCGAGGACTCGCCTCGTGAGTCCTCCACTACCTCGTCCGGGTCGGTTGTGGGTGGGTCGGCCGGCTGCGGAGCAGGTGGCGCAATCTCATTCGCAGGCGGTTCGCCGGGCTGTGGCACAGCAGCCGGATCAGCCTCACCGGCGACCGGAGCGGACTGGTCGGCTGCCGGCTCCGCTTGTCCGGGCACGTCCGGTTCGGTTGCGACCAGAACACTACCGTCCCCGTTGTTGCCGTCCAGTGCGTTCCAGGTTGCGAGACCGCCGGCGACGAGAGCCGCTGCGGCCGCGACGGCGACCACCCCGTGGCGGACCCTCCGCGCCCTGGCCCGGGTCGTGGCTCGCTCGGCGATGTTGGCAATCGGCGGAGGCGTGACCGGGGAGTCGGCTTCCCGGCCGACGGCTTCGCCGAGGGCGACGCCGAGTTCCTGATCGTCGGCCCCGGTCGGCCGATCGTGTTGGCGATTGTCGTTCATTGCTCGATCACCTCTCGTAGTTCTGCCAGTCCTCGCGACACCAGGCTCTTGACCGTTCCGGGGCGGACGCCCATGGTCTCGGCGATCTCCCTCTCGGACAGGCCGGCGTAGTAGCGCAGCACCAGGGCCGTCTTCCGTTTGAGGGGCAGCTGGTTGAGGGCGTCGACCAGGTAGTCCCGCTCCGGGGCGACCGGCCGGGGATGGCCCAGACCGACCCTCCGCCTCACCTCCCGCTTGCGCAGCTCGCTGCGGGCGCCGTTGACCACGGCGGTGCGGAGGTAGCCACCGGGCGCATCGAGCCGGTCCCAACGCTCGAACACCTTGGCGAAGGCTTCCTGAGCGATCTCCTCGGCGGACTCCGAAGTGTCCACCAAGCCTCGAGCGAGTCGCACCATGGGCGCGTACTCGACCCGGTAGAACTCATCGAAGCCGGCGGCGACCATGCGGTCATCGAACACCCTCGGCAGGCTCATCGTGTGGTTGCCGCTAACGGCGAGGAAAGTTTCCATCACCCTGAACGACGCCCGAGGCGCCCGATCGGTTCCCGCACCGTGGGTCTCCATCACCGGACGCCGCGATCCGAGGGCGCTCAGGGGCGGCCCGGACGGTTACGAGGTCAGCTCGCCACGGAGCTCCTGACGCCGCGTGCGCTCTGGAATCGGTAAAACTGGTCCCGTACCGCACGCTCGACGAGGAGCCGTGATGTCTGTACTGGTTACCCCCAACTCTCTGCGCGAGGATCGCGACTGGTCGTCGGCGCCGCCGGAGATCGCAGCATTCCACCGCCGGATGCCGGCCTACTCGCCGACGCTCCTGCTCGACGCTCCCGACCTGGCCGAACGGCTGGGGGTGGGCCGCCTCCTCGTCAAGGCGGAGACGCGCCGCATGAGTCTCCCGTCGTTCAAGATCCTCGGTGCCTCCTGGGCCACGTACCAGGCGATCTGTGACCACGTCGGCGCACCGCCGGCCCGCTGGCGCAACATCAACGAATTGGCGGCCCGTTTGTCGTACCTGCGCCCGCTGCAGTTGTGTACTGCCACCGACGGCAACCACGGCCGGGCGGTGGCGTTCATGGCCCGGCTGCTGGGCTTCGACGCCCACATCTTCGTGCCGGCCGGCATGGCGGCGGCCCGCATCGAAGCCATGGAGTGGGAGGGCGCCAAGGTCACCATGGTGGCGGGCGACTACGACGACGCCGTGGCCCGGTCGGCCCAGGAGGCTGGCGAGAACTGCATCGTCGTGTCCGACACGTCATGGCCCGGCTACGAGACCATCCCGGCGCAGGTCATCGAGGGCTACACGACGATCTTCGCCGAGGTTGACGAGGCCATCGCCGCCAGCGGCCTTGAGTCGCCGGAACTTGTGGTGGTGCCGATGGGCGTCGGAGCGTTCATGTCGGCGGCGGTGACGCATTACCGCTCGGGCTCGCAGCGCCCGGTGCTGGTGGGCGTCGAGCCGATAGACGCCAACTGCGTGCAGGCCTCAGCGCTTGCCGGGGGGATCACACACGTTCCCGGTCCGCACCGATCGATCATGGTGGGCCTCAACTGCGGGCGGCCGTCTCCGGTCGCCTGGCCCCGCCTGGCTACCGGGGTGGATTGGTTCGTCTCGGTCGACGACGACGCGGCCCGCCAAGCCATGCGAGACCTGGCCGATGCCGCCGTCGTGGCCGGCGAGACCGGCGCCGCATCCCTGGCCGGCCTGGTGGCGCTACTCGCCGATCCGGCGGCCCGGGAGGCGCTCGGCGACCTGTCGGGGCGCTGCGTCATGGTGACCGTCACCGAGGGCGCCACCGACCCCGACGCCTACGAGGCGATCGTGGGCCGCAGCCACGACACAGTCGGCCGCGTCCTCACCGCCATGCGCTGACGCCGGCGCACCACGAGGGGAGCCGGGGCGGGCGGTCCCGGTAGCGTGGCCGCCGACGGCTCGGCGCGAGCGGGCCGAGATCGGAGCAGCCATGCCACGCCCATTCCGGTTCGGCGTCACGTTGGAGAGAACCAGCAATCAGGACGACATAGCCGGCCAGGCCCGCCGGGCCGAGGACCTGGGCTACTCCTGCATGGTCATGACCGACCATCTCGACGCTCGGAACGGGCCGCTCGTGACGATCACCGCCGCTGCGCTGGCCACGTCGTCGCTACGGGTCGGCACCCTGGTGCTCTGCAACGACTACCGCCATCCCGTCGTCCTGGCGAAGGAGCTCGCCACGCTCGACCGGATCTCGAACGGGCGACTGGAGATCGGCATCGGAGCCGGCTGGATGACCAGCGATTACGAGCAGGCCGGCCTCCCGCTGGACCGGCCCGGGGTGCGCATCGAGCGGTTGGCGGAGGCCGTGTCGGTTCTGGAGGGCTGCTTCGGCGACGGACCGTTCGACTTCGCCGGGGATCACTACACGATCAACGGGCTCGACGCAGGCCCCAAGCCCGTTCAGAACCCGCGCCCGCCTCTGCTGATGGCCGGAGGTGGCCCGAAGATGCTGACGCTGGCGGCGCAGCGAGCCGACATCGTGGCGATCAACGTAAGTCTGCACACCGGTGTCATGGACGAGCGCGTGGCGGCCAACGCCACGGCCGAGGCGACCGACGAGAAAGTTGCTCTCGTGCGCGACGTCGCCGGCACCCGCTTCGGCGACATCGAACTCAGCGTCGGGGTGTTCGTCGCCACCATCACCGACGACCGCCACGGCTTCGCCGCCGCCCTCGCCGGCGGCTTCGGGCTCAGCGTCGAACAGGCGCTGGCATCGCCCCACGCCCTGTTCGGTACCGTCGACGAATGCGTTGCCACTCTCGAGGAGCGGCGCGAGCGCTGGGGCATCTCCTACGTGACCATCCCTGCCGAGTCGGCGGTGGAGTTCGCCCCCGTCGTCGAACACCTCGCCGGCCGCTAGCGCCCATCGCCGCGGCGGTCAATTGAACGAGACACGCTCGCGCAACCAGGCCGCGAACGCCCGCTCATCGATTGACCTGCTCGGCGAGCCAGAAGTACTCGGCGAGGCTCAGGTACCGCGTCACCTGGCCAAGCGTTCGAGCAGTTCTCTGTCTCGTTCGATTAACTGCTTTGCCCGGGACGTGAAATCGTCATCGGCTCTCACGCGCTCGATCTCCGCGCGCAGCGAATCGATGATGAGTTGGTTCACGCTCGAGCCCCGGACGCGAGCCACCGCCTCGGCCTCATCAGCCAGTTCGGGCGGCAGTCGCACGGTCGTCTGTTTCGGCACGATCTTATGATATCACGATGTCATGATTGGATGACAGCAGAGGAGTCGTCACGACGACAGGCACCATTGATCGTGACTTGGCCGTGACCACCCTCGCGGAAGGACTGCTGCATCAGAGACGACCAGAGCACTTGCCGGAGTGCCCGCCCCCCGCTGCCCGCGGGTACTGTGCACCTACGAGGAGGCGCGGCCCGCAGGACTGGCAGCGACCGCGCCAACCAGCAGGGGGAGTCGATGGCGAGGACTCAGGGCTACGTGCCGGATGGCATCCCGATGGAGCCGCCGAGGTTCTGGACCAGGCCTTCGGAGTCGCTGAGGACGATCGGCAAACTGACCAAGCTGCTCCTGTGGCCCTACGGCTTGTTCTACATCGGGCTCTCGGTGGTGGTGTGGCACTTCTTCACGCCGTCCATGGCCCGCATGCAGCGCTTCGAGATCGGTTGGGTTGCCGAGATCTACGTGCGCAACCTCGTGATGGTGGCGGTTTGGGTGAGCGCCATCCACTTCGTGCTCTATGTGCGCCGAGCGCAGGGCGAGCGGTTCAAGTACGACGGCCAGTGGCTCAGCACCAGCGCCCGCCGTTTCATGTGGCGCCACCAGGCATGGGACAACGCCTTCTGGAGCCTCGCCAGTGCCCCCGTCCTCTGGACCGCCTGGGAGGTGCTGCTGTATTGGGCGTATGCCAACGACCACATCCCGCACGTCCGCTGGAGCGACGGGCCGGGCTGGGTCGTCTACCTGGTGGTGATGACGGTCTTCTCGTTCTGGCTGGTGGCCGGCTACTTCTACGTGACCCACCGGTTCCTGCACACCAGGCCCATGTACCGGTGGGCCCACTACCTCCACCACAAGAACGTGAACACCGGGCCGTGGACGGGCCTGTCGATGCACCCGATCGAGCACCTGCTCTACTTCTCCACGCCCGTGTTCTTCCTGTTCATCCCCGCCAACCCGTTCATCATCATCGTGACGCAGATCTTCACCGGTCTGGCTCCGTCGCTCGGCCACTCGAACTTCGACCGGATCGTCGTGGCCGGCGACCGCACCCTCCCGGCCGGCGACTACTTCCACGACCTGCACCACAAGTACTTCGAATGCAACTACGGCACCCCGGTGATCCCCGTCGACGCCTGGGTCGGCACCTGGCACGACGGCTCCCCGGAGGCCCACGAGCGCATGAGAGCCCGCCGGGAAGCGGCCGGCCACCTCACCGGGACGGAATAGCGAGACGGCTGCCCCGCTGCCGCTGCTGCTGGCATGTTGCTACTAATTTAGTTGTTGTTAGTAGCAGATTGGTAGTTGTACGCCGATCGGGAGAGACCACTGCCGGGCTGGGGTGGGCCGGGCGGCGGCCGCTGTGTCTGCGGTAGCCCCTACGCTCGGGGTGATGGCTCGAGAGGAGGAAGTTCCCGAGGGCTTCCGCCTACGGGGTAGCCCGATGGGTGTAGAGCTTCCGCTGCTGGGGGTCTTCGGCGAGCCGAAGTTCGTCGCGGCCTTCTCGCCCGCACGAACGATCAAGCTGCCTGGCTGGAAGTCGAGATGGCGCTGGCGCGGGCTCAGGCCGAACACGGCGTGATTCCCGCCTCAGCCGCCGAGGCGATCCGGCGGGAGTTGGCGGCTGTCGAGATCGACCACGGGCAGCTCAGCGAGGGCACGCGGCTCGTGGGGTATCCGATCCTGCCGCTGCTGCAGCAACTGGCGCGCACGAGTCCCGAGGTGGCGGCGTGGCTGCACTTCGGCGCGACGACGCAGGACATCATGGACACGGCGGTCGTGTTGCTGCTGCGCGATGCCTGTAGGGACATGGCCACCGTTGGCGCCGAACTGGGTGACGGCCTTGTCGCACTCGCCGAGGCGCACCGGGCCACTCCCATGGCGGGCCGGACGCACGGGCAGCAGGCCGTGCCGATCACGTTTGGCATGAAGGTGGCCGGCTGGCTCGAGGAACTCGGGCGCTCGCTCGTGCGGCTCGGCGAGGCGCGGGCGGCGGCCGAGGTCGTCCAGTTGTACGGGGCGGCGGGCACGTCGGCGGCCTACGGACCGCTGAGTGCCGAGACGCGCCGGCGCGCCGCCGAGACCCTGGGCCTCGGCTGCGACGACGAGCCCTGGCACAGCATCCGGGACCGCTTCGCGTCGCTCGCGGCCGCTCTTGGCGTGCTGGCCGCGGTCACGAGCCGGATCGCCCTGGAGGTCATCGACCTCGCACGCAGCGAGATCGCCGAGGTGCGGGAGGGGGGTGGCCGGTTGGCCGGCGCATCCTCCACGATGCCGCAGAAGGCCAACCCCATCCTGTCCGAGACGATCGTGGGACTCGGCGGGATGGCCTGCGCCCTCTCGGCGGTGCCCCTGCGGGCTATGACCGGTCGCCACGAGCGATCGGCGGGAGAGTGGCAGATGGAGTGGGACTCGCTGCCGTTGCTGGTGGCCTACACCGGGAGTGCTGTGGCTCGCTGCGGCGACCTCATCGGCGGTCTCCGCGTCGGCGTCGAGCGGATGGCGGCCAACCTCGAGGTGGACGGAGGCCTCATCATGGCCGAGGCTCTCATGATGCAACTCGCGCCGCGTCTCGGCCGCCACGAGGCCCACGAGGTGGTCTATGACCTGTCGGCTCGAGCGAGAGCCACCGGCACCTCCCTCGCGGATGCGGCCCGCGCCTACGCCGCCGAGCAGGACCTCGGCGAACATCTCCGCCTCGATCCGGCGGACTACCTGGGCGAAGCGGACGCCATCGTCGCAACCGCCGTCAAGCGTTGGCGGGACAACCACCGACCGCTCGCCACCGGGAAGTGATCCGCTCGCCCGCCACCCTGCGCGCATCGATTCTGACCGTCGTGTGTGTCGCCGGCCTCCTCAGCGCGTGCTCCGGATCCACCGAGGTCGCCTGCCCCGAGGGGACTGAGCGCTTCGTCGAGTACGAACTCTTCATGGGGCGCAGTGGCCCCGTCGGCGAGGTCGTGGACGATGCGGCCTGGGAGGGCTTCCTTGCTGACACGGTGACCCCACGGTTTCCCGACGGCCTGACAGTCCTCGACGCTCGGGGTCAGTGGCGCGACTCGTCGGGTGAGATCCAGAAGGAACGCTCGAAGCTGCTTGTGATCCTCGCCCCTCCGGGAGACGTGGCGCCTCGCCTGGTCGACGAGGTCACCGAGGAGTACAAGCGTCGATTCGACCAGGAGTCCGTCCTAAGCGTCGTCGGCGACGCCTGCGTCTCGTTCTCCTGAACGCAGCCACCTCGCCGGCGGACGAAGTATCCCGCCGAGGATCGCGGCCGGCGACCCCGATCCTCGGCGACCGATCCTCGACCGGGCCCGGTGGTGTCAGTCCGTGGCGGCCTCGGGGAGGGCTGCCAGCACGTCGATCACGAGGTAGGCGGTCCCTTCCGACACGAGGTCGAGCGGCCTCTGGCCATCGAGATCGGGTTGGGGCGAGCGCAGCCAGGTTCGCGCCTCGCGGTCGGGCATGGCCCGGCGGGCGAGGTCCACGACGGCGCGCAACTCCAGGAGTCGATCCTCCACGTCACGGCGGACGGTGGCACTCCGGTAGCGCCAGCGCACGACGTTGCGCCGAGTGGTACGGGTGACCTGCGCCAGGTCGCCGATCTTCAGCACCCCTCCGGTGCACACGTGATCCAGCAGGGACTTGATCGTCGTCATCGTTGCCACTCTCCTTTCCTGAATCGGCCCCGCGCTGCCATGCCGTGACATACGTTGGCACAACCTCCGAGCCGCTGCGGCGACGCCCGGTACCATGCGGAAACCGCAGGGCGGAGCCTGCCGGGGAGGGGGACATGGAGCGAGTCGCTGGGTACGAACCGGCGGAGGTCATCCCGATGGAGCCGCCGACGCTGCGGGGTGGGCCCATCAAGGCGCTGCGCACCGTGGGCAACCTCGTCTGGATGACGATGTGGCCCTACGGATTCATTTACGTCGGTCTGGCAGCCCTGGTGTGGAACGTCTTCACCCCCGCCACGGAGCGCATGGAGCGGTTCGCTGTCGGCTGGATTGCCGAGATCTACCTGCGCAACGTGGTGCTGCTGCTGGTCTCCGCCGGCGGCCTGCACCTCTGGCTCTATGTGCGCCGGGCGCAGGGCAAGCAGTACAAGTACGACGACCGCTGGCTGAGCAACAAGAGTCGCCGCTTCACCTGGGGTGGCCAGACGCGGGACAACATGTTCTGGGCGCTCACCAGCGGTGCGTTCTTCTGGACGGCCTATGAGGCGCTGCTGCTGTGGGCATATGCCAACGACCACATCGCTCGGGTGGACTGGGGTGGCGGGGCGGCGTCGGTCGTCTACCTGATGGTGATGAGCGTCGTCCCGTTCTTCCTGGTGACGGGCTGGTTCTACGTCACCCACCGGCTGCTGCACACCGGGCCCCTCTACCGCTGGGCCCACTACCTGCACCACAAGAACGTGAGCACCGGCCCGTGGTCGGGACTCTCGATGCACCCCATCGAGCACCTCCTCTACTTCTCCACGGTGCTGTTCTTCCTGGTCATTCCGGTGAGCCCGTTCGTCGTCATCCTCACGAACCTCTTCACCGCCATGGACCCCGCACGCGGGCACTGCGGATTCGACCGCTTCGAGATCGGCCACGGCCGGACGATGCCGGCGGGGACCTACTTCCACGATCTGCACCACAAGTACTTCGAGTGCAACTACGGCCTGCAGGTGATACCCATCGACGCCTGGATGGGCACCTGGCACGACGGCTCGCCCGAAGCGCACGAGCGCATGCGTGCCCGCCTGGAGGCCGCCGGCCGCTGACCGGAGCGGCACGAGGGTCAAGTATCGCGAGTGCCCGGCGGGTAATGCTTGCGGAGTGCCCACCGTGGATCGACCGCTCGCCGCGCCGCCGCGCAAGCTGATCGAGGTTGCACTCCCGCTGGCGGCGGTGAATGCAGCGGGTCGCGCCGAGAAGGCGGTACCCAAGAAGGGGCATCCGGCCACGATGCACCTCTGGTGGTCACGCAAGCCGCTCGGAGTGACCCGGGCCGTGCTGTTCGCCTTACTGGTGGACGACCCGTCGTCAAGACCCGACCTCTATCCCACCGAGGCTGCCCAGGACGCCGAGCGGCGACGGTTGCATGGCTTGATCGAGGGGCTTTGCCGATGGGAGCGCAGCGGCGACACCGCGCTGCTCGCCGAGGCGCAACGTTGCATCGCGAATTCCTCAGAAGGCGATCCGCCCAGAATCATCGACCCGTTCTGTGGTGGGGGAGCGATCTCGACCGAGGCGATCAGGCTGGGACTCGACACCGTCGCGATCGACCTGAATCCGGTGGCCGCGCTGGTGAGTGCGGCCACCGTGTCGATCGCCCAGCGCTTCGCCGGGCGGCCTGCCGTGGGCGCGGGCGGCCTTGCGAGAGGCGATGGGTTGGCGGGGATTGCGGCCGATGTCGCCCTCTACGGGGCCGCCGTGGAGGCCGAGTGCCGGCGGCGCCTTGCCGGAATCTTCGAGCCACCGCCGAGCCCGCTCTCGCCGGACGGCCGCACCGTGGCGATCTCCCACCTGTGGACGCGGACGATTCCGTGTGCGAATCCGAGATGTCGTCGCACCACGCCGCTGCTCTCCACGTGGTGGCTGTCGAAGAAACCGACGAACCAATGGCATGTGCGTCCCGTGCTCGAGGGTGATCGCTTCGACTTCATGGTGGAACCCGGTGCACCACCGGCCAGCCTCGTCGATCTCAAGGTAGGTCGGGGCACGAACTTCCGCTGCCTGTTCTGTGGCAACGTGAACGACGCCGACTGGGTGCGCCTCTGCGGGCTCGAGTCGGGCTTCGGGCTACGGCTGGTGGCCGTCCAGGCGTACGCCGACCCGCGCCGCCTCCGAAGTGGGCGCATCTGGCTGGCTCCCGACGCCGCCAGCGAGCGGGCCGGCCAAGCGGTGGGGGCCAGCAGCTTGCCGGCCCCCATCGAGGCGGCGCTCTGCCGGGAACTTCCGGCCGAGAGTGGGAACGTCACCGCGTTCGGGATTCGTACGTTCGGTGATCTGCTGTCGCCCCGCCAACGCCGCACGTTGGCCACCTTCTCGGAGGTGATCGCAGGGGCGACCCCGGTGGTGCACCGCGATGCGCTTGCGGCTGGGATGGCCGACGACGGGCTGGGCATCGAGCAGGCCGGCCATGGTGCCCGCGCCTATGCCGAGGCCATCACCACTTACCTGGCTCTGGCGCTCTCGCGCATGGCGAACCGCACGACCACGATGACGACCCACAACCGGGCGAACGGGTCGGTGGAGCAGTCGTTCATACGGCCTGCGTACGGGTTCTACGGTGAGTTCCCGGAGGCCAATCCATTCTCGGGTTCGACGGGATCGTGGGCCGGCGGTCTCGACTACGTCGTGCGGGCGCTCGAAGCCCTCCCCGCGCCGAGCGGGATCCCGGGTGAACGTCTGGACGGATCTCTCCCACACGCCGATCCGTCCGGCGATCCGCGGCCCGCGTCGCCGCGCGTGGGGCTATCCGACGTGCGATGCGGTTCGATGCTCTCCGCACTGGATGGCGACAGCGGCTTGGTCTGCACCGATCCGCCTTACTACGACATGTTCGACTACGCCTCGCTGTCGAACCTGTTCCTCGTGTGGTTGCGGGCCACGCTGGGCGAGATCTGGCCAGAGACGCTGGGGCCACTACTTGCCCCGACCGATTCGCAGATCGTCTCGAACGCGGCGAGGTGCGGCGGTGACCGGTCAGCGGCGCACGACCACTTCGAATCGTTGCTGGGCCGCGCGTTCGAACGCATCAGGGAGGTGCACGACTCGCGCTACCCGCTGGCGATCTACTACGGCTACCAGCAGGCTGAGAGGAGATCGAGGAACGGTGGTGCCGGGGCAAACGGTACGGCGTGGGAGGCGATGCTCGAGAGTCTCATCGGGGCGGGATTGCGAATTGTCGCCACCTGGCCCCTGCGTACCGAGCGCCCGGAGGGAGTCAAGAAGGGCACCAGGTCGCTCGGCACGTCGCTCTTGCTGATCTGCCGTCCGGCAGAGGGTGATTGTGGGGTCCGGCCGGAGGCGACGGTGAGCGAATTCCGGCGTGTCCTGAGGGCCGAGCTTCCCGATGCGATCAGGCTGCTACAGCTGAGCAACATCGCACCGCTCGACCTCGTGCAGGCGGTCATCGGTCCCGGTATGAGGGTCTACACGAGCTACGCGAGGATCCTCGGGCCGCAAGGCGCGCGCCTGGCAGTCTCCGAAGCGCTGGAAATCATCAACGAGGTCCTGGACGAGTCGCTCACCGCTGCCGGCGCCGCACTCGACGCCGCCACCCGCTGGGCGTTGACCTGGTTCGACGAGCGCGGCTTCGCAGACGGTCCGTTCGGTCGAGCCGAGCAGCTCTCCAAGGCGCTCAGCACCTCGGTGGACAGGCTTGTGGGCGCGGGAATCGTGAGCATCGCCGGCGACCGGGTGCGTCTGCTCAGCCGCCACGAGTTGGAGGCCGCACGGGATCCTGCTGCGGACAGGCGCCTCACGGTATGGGCAGCCACGCAGCATCTGCTGCGATGCCTCCTCGATGGTGGCGAACCGGCGGCGGCAGCGCTGTTGAGCCGCTTGGATTCGGGTACGGCCGGAGCGGCCCGCGACCTGGCTTACCGGCTGTACCGGATCTGCAACCGCGGCAATCGAGCTGCCGAGGCCGCTGCCTGTAACAGCCTGGTCGCCTCCTGGCCCGCACTGACTCGACATGCGGCCGTGAGATCGTCTCTCCCTTGATAGCGTTCGGGCTGTCCGGACCGGCGTGGAAAAGACCCGAAGGCAAGGGTCCCGATCGTGCGTGTCGGCCAGCTGCACGCTGTGTAAAAGTGCTCGGCACATGACGGGAGTTTTTCCACAGATGGAACTGTCCGGGACCTCGAGGCGACGGAATTGTTCAACACCCGTAGCTGCCGGGACGGAGATAGACGACGTCGGCGATCCGCGAGCGGAGTAGCGGCGGCGCAAGTCCGCGAAGCACGTTCCGGAGCACGTTCCGGCCGCACACGTTCTGTCCGGCTCGTGGTGGAGGCCTGCCGCCATTCCTTCCGGGATGTGGCGGAGCCGCAGGCCGTCGTCACGTCGCAACGCTCCCAGATGGCGAGACATCACCCTGATGTCCACCAGGTGTGGTGCGGCGTGGCCCTCGTCGAGTCTGGCGATCCCTCGGGGATCTAGCGGCGCAGGTATATCGCCGAGGGACTCGCCGGGATGATGCGGGGGTGGCCGCTCGCTTCGCGGGCGCCGGCGGCGACCCCGTTGTCCGGCTGCAGAGGATCTTCGGCGAGGGTGAGATGCACGCCTCTGTTGCGCTCGACCACCTTGCTGGAGCAACACGTGTTGTCGACCTCGTGGGAGTGGAGGACCTGTTGAACGGCCGGGGCTTGCGCCTTCCCGCAGGCGGTGTGCGGCGAGTGGTTCTGGTAACCGATCAGTCGGAGCGGGGGCGTGTCTCACGGAACCCCGATGGCAACGTGGTGTAGACAGATAACCCTCAAAATGGTGGATAGTTGGATATATGTCATGGATATTCGCGTCCACCGGACGCGGCCGATGCTTGGCCAGTCTTGGTGCTACTCTCCACGAACTGCTGGCGGCATGTCCGCCAAGCCTGATCCCTGTCAACAAGTCGCTGGCCTGCGCTCGTCGGCTCCACGGTCGATCAGATCTGCCAGCGGGCTCGTTCGACGCCCATTGCGGTTTCGCCCGAGCACTCGCCGACGCGGTCGCCGCGACGCCAGGCACTCGGCTGGTTGCACCGATTCCTGCCTCGGAGGCCGAGATCGGAGGCCAGGGGGGCACGCGGCCCTGCGACGCCTTGGGGATCTGCTTGGCGGTGTAGAAGCCAACTGGCCCGTGGCGTCCACCGGGGAGAGCGTCGACTTTGAGCGACGCCGGGTCTTCCAGCCGGTCACAGTCGATGCTGCCCGTACCAAGATCGTGACGGCGTCTCATGGTGAGCATCACGCAACCAGAGCCCGCGAGTTCCCCTTCGAAGCCCGAGAGCGCGACTACCTACCGCCGCATCGAGAGCGCGCCTGCCTACCGCATCGAGACCGCCTGTTCCAAGCTCCCGGAACGCTTCGACGGGCTCCTCGGCGACGGGTCCAAGTTGGCTTCCGGCGGACCAGCGAAGTGCCGGACCTCATTGCCAGAGTTTTCCACAGACTGTGGATGTTCAGCGATGCCGGCCGGAGACTCGTCGCCCCACGCGGGCATCGAGCGGGAGGGTGGAGCGTAGGCTGGTCTGGTTATCGCCATGATCTCCGATACCGCCTCTGCTGAGACACCTTCTCGTCACGCTGCTGAACGCGGCTTCAGTCGGTCCATGGTGGTCTCGGGCACGCGCTGCCTGCTGACCTACATCGTGTTCCCGTACCTGATTCCGGTGCTCGGGCTTGCTGATCTGGTCGGCCCGGCGGTGGGCTTGGCCATCGGCGCGGTGGCGATCGTGTTCAACGGGGTGAGCATCCGGCGCTTCTGGCGGGGCGATCACCGGCTGAAGTGGTACCTGAGCGCCGTCAACGTGGCTGTCATCGTGTTGATGTGCTACATGGCTGCCGGTGACATCGTCGAACTCGCCGGCTGAACCGGCGGACAGTCTCCACGTGGCAGCGTCAGGCGATCCCGCGGAGGTCCTTGTGCCCGCTGAGTCCACTCCGGTGGATCGTCCGGGAATGTCCGGTAGCCGGCTGGTACGGGGTGCCTGGATCGCGGTAGGACTGCTGCTCGTGGGCATCGGAGCAGTGGGGGTTGTGGTGCCGGGGCTGCCCACCACGATCTTCTTCATCCTGGCGGCGGCCGCCTTCTCCCGGTCCAGCGCCCGGCTGGAGCGCTGGCTGCTGAACCTCCCCGCGATCGGCCCGATGGTGCGCGACTACCGCGCCGGTCTCGGCATGCGCCGGCGAGCCAAGCTCACGGCGGGGGCCATGATCGTCACCGCCGTGAGTGTCAGTACGGGTCTTCTGATAAGCGGTTGGACACCGCGGGCCATCGTGCTGGCAGCGGGCGCCGTCGGCGTGGCCTACGTGACCTGGCGGGTTCCCACCCGCGAGACCCTGGAGCGAGTAGCCGCCGAGGGCGCCGGGTAGCCCGCGAGCGCTCCGCGGCGCCTTGTGCAGGTGCCGGGCCGGGGTTCGCTACCGTGGCCTCGTGGCCTTCACCCCGATCGTCGGAACGCTCTGCTACCTATGGGATCGGGATACCGGCAGGGTGCTGCTGGTGCGACGAGATGCACGCCCCGATGACGACCACTTCGGCAAGGTCAACGGTCTCGGCGGCAAGCTCGAGGTCGGCGAGCATGTCGTAGCCGGCATGCGCCGCGAGTTGCACGAGGAGGCCGGCATCGAGGTCACGTCGCTGAAGTTGCGCGGCACGATCACCTGGACGGACTTCGGCCCCCGCGACGAGAACTGGCTGGGCTTCGTGTTCCTCGCCGACGCCTGGCAGGGAGAGCCCCCTGCAAGCAACGAGGAGGGCAACCTGATCTGGGTGCCTCGCAGCCTCCTGCTTGCCGCCTGCGACCCCGACCCCGAGACACGCCGGGCCACGGGCCTGGTGCTCTGGGACGGCGACCGTCACTTCCTGCCGCTCGTGTTCGACGACGACCCCCGCCCGTTCCACGGTGACATGCCCTACGACGGCGATCGGGCGGTCGGCTGGACGTTCGAGCGCCTCTGACCCAACAATCCCCTCATGGCGGCGCGGTCGGAGGGGGCGACGACCGGCTGCGGTGGGATTCGGTATCGGCGTGCTCGGCTTCGGAGGCCAGTAACGCCGCCTTGGTCTCGGTGCCCCAGCGGTATCCGCCGAGCGTCCCGTCGCTGCGGAGCACCCGATGGCAGGGCACCAGCAACGCCACCGGGTTTGCGGCGCAGGCGGCTCCAACGGCCCGGGCCGCAGTTGGGCGTCCGATCTGAACTGCCACGTCGGCGTAGCGGCGCACCGAGCCCGCCTCGATGGTGCGCAGTGCCTCCCACACCTCCACCTGGAACGCCGAGCCGCGCAGGTCCAAACCGATGTCGGCCGCCGTTCGCCCGGCGCTGCAGGACGCCCGCCCTGCTGCCAGGCCTTCACGACGGCCGTGACGGGGGCAAGTGCGCCGTCGTGGCGCGTGATGAGCGCCTCTGGGAATTCGACGGTCAACTCCGCCAGGAGATCTTCCTCGGCCGTTCCAATGCGGACCGCGCACACCCCAGTGTTGGTGGCAGCCACCAGGATCTGTCCCAGGGCGGTGTCGATCACGCTGTAACGCACGTGAACATCGGGAGAGCCCTCGCGATACGACCCCGGCGAGCCGCCCAGACGCGGTGCGCCGTGCTCGTAGAAGGCTCGAACCGACCCGTAGCCCGCCTCGAACACTGCCTCGGTGACCGGGAGGCCCGCCCGCAGAGCCGCCCGTGCTCGGTCCGCCTGTTGCGCGCGGGCATACGCCGAGGGAGTCACGCCGATCAGCGCCTTGAACATGCGGCGCAGATGGCGCGGCGACCAGCCCATCTGTCGGGCCAACTCGGCGAGGTTCACGGGAGCCTCGCAATCCTCGAGCCGGCGGCACATGTCGATCACCGCCGCTGCCGCCGGATCGATGTCCCGGTTCTGCTCCGGTCGGCAGCGTCGGCACGCCCGGAAGCCGGCGGCGGTCGCCTCCTCAGCAGTGGCGAAGAACGCCACGTTCGGCCGAAGCGGTCGCCGTGCCGGGCAGCCGGGACGGCAGTAGATGCCCGTGGAACGCACGCCATAGACGAACAGACCGTCTGTTTCCGTCGAACGCAGCGCCACCGCCTCCCAACGGGCATCGGCCAGAGGACGCCCGGTGATCGCTCCGACGGTGAAAGATGTTGCGGTGTCGGCACTCGGGGCATCGGCACACCCGATGTTGGCGCTCCTGGTATCCAGCTCGTCCATAACACTGACCCTAGGAAGCGCGCCGCCCAGCGGCTATCCGCTACCGGACACGGAACTCGGCCGCGACGGCGGCGAGCTACCTCGGGCGCACCAACTCCACCCCGTCCGGCGGTGGTAGGACCGGCGGGAGTCCCCAGCAGTCGATCGTCCCGTCGGTGCGCACGCCGCACGAGTAGTCCCAGCCAACACTGATGGCTGTGAATTCTCCAGACGGCGCATCGGCTGCCCCGAATTCGTTGAATCCCCAGCACGTCACGGTGCCGTCGACCAGCAACCCGCACGAGTGCACGCCGTCGGCTATGGCAGCGAACATCTCCTGCGGCCGGCCCGGGTTCGAGCTTCCCCAGCACGTCAGGGCGCCACTTTCCCGCAAACCGCAGGTGTGGGAATTGCCGACGAACACGTCCACAAACCGCCCCGGGGGTGGCTCCTCCCCGGAATTCACGTTGTAACCCCAGCACTCCGCGGTTCCGTCGGCCCGTAGCGCGCACGACTGCGTCCGGCCGGAATCCACGGTTACGAACTGTCCGTCCGGGGCCTCCGTCTCGTCGTTCAGGTTGCCACCCCAGCACTCGACGGTGCCGTCGGTCCGCAGCCCGCACGTGAACGCGCTGCCGGAGGTGATGGAGGTGAACAGACCATCGGGTGCGTCCGTGTTGCCGAAAGCGTTCGCACCCCAGCACTCGACGGTGCCGCCGGTCCGCAATCCGCAGGAGTGATGACTACTGAGGGCCAGGGCGGTGAACCGGCCACCCGGTGCGACGGCCTGGCCTTCCGCGTTCAATCCCCAGCACTCGACGGTGCCGTCGGTCCGCAGCCCGCACGAATGCCAGGCGAGCGATGCCACAGCCGTGAACGGCACCGCGGGCCTCGTGACCTCGGTTGCAGCATCTGCGAGTTCTCCGCGCAACTCGGTTCCCGTTGCGCTGCCGGAGCGGACGAATCGAACCCCGTCCGGTAACTGAACGTCTAGCGGGGTGCCCCAGCACACGATGGTGTTGTCGGTCTGCAACCCGCAGGATTCAGTGTGGCCGGCGGCGACCGTGACGAACCGGCGGTCCGGCGGGTCAGCCTGCCCCCCTTCGTTGCCTCCCCAACACTCGACAGTGCCATCGGGGCGCACCCCACAGGAGTGCCGCCAACCGGCGGACACAGCGGTGAACGGTCCGGCCGGTGGCGAGGATCGCCCTCCGACGTTGAAGCCCCAGCACTCGACGGTGTTGTCTGTCCGTAGCCCACACGAGTGCGAGACCCCGGCGGCCACTGCCTTGAACGGTCCATCCGGAGGCGAGGATTTCCCGTGATCGTTCTCGCCCCAGCAGTCGACGCTGCCGTCGGGGCGCAAACCGCATGAGTGCCTAGAACCGGCGGACACAGCGGTGAACCGCCCGGTCGGATGATCCGTCTGCCCGGCGAAGTTCTCGCCCCAGCAGACGGCGCTGCCGTCGGCGCGCAAGCCGCACGAGTGCAAATCACCGATCGACAGCGCGAAGAACCTTCCAACCGGCACCTCGGATCGCCCGCTGCCCAGACCCCAGCAGACGATCCGGCCGTCGGTGCGCAAGCCGCACGAGGCATGATGCTCGACGGAGACAGCTGAATACTTCCCCGCGGGTGCCAAGGCCTCACCGAAAATATTTCTGCCCCAGCAATCGACGGTTCCACCGCTTCGTATCCGGCAACTGTGCGCGGCGCCGACGGCCAGAGGCGAGTCGACCGGCGGTGTGAACGCAGTGACCTCGTCGACGGCTACTTCGACGGGACTTCCGACGATCTCCGCGACGGTGAACCTCGGTCGCACCATCTCCACTCCGGGCGGCGGTTGGCGCACCGGCCAGTCTCCCCAGCAGTCGAGCGAGCCGCTTATGCGCACGCCGCAGAAGTGACCCGGGCCGCCACTCAGACTCGCAAACGGTCCGCGGCGCGCCGTCCCAAACGCAAGCCTGCTGGCTTCGCCGTCCCCGCAGTCGACCGTCCCGTCGCTGCGCAACCCGCAGGTGGACTGCTGGGTGGCCGACACGGCGGTGAACACGCCGCTCAGCGGCCCGCTCTGCTGCACGGCGTAGTCGCCCCAGCAGGCGACGGTGCCGTCGGAGCGCACTCCGCAGGTGGACCAGTGGGCCCCGACGACAGTTCTGAAGACGCCTTCCGGCACGTCGAGTTGCCCGTGCTCGTCGGTACCCCAGCAGGCGACGGTGCCGTCGGTGCGCAGCGCGCACGAGTGTCGGAATCCGGCGGTCACCTCGCTGAAGATCCCCTCCGGAGCGTCGACCTGTCCGTGGCTGTTGTTTCCCCAGCACGCCAGGTCTCCGTTGCTGCGCACACCGCACGAATAGCTGCTGCCGCTCGCCACGGTGGCGAACCGCCCGTCCGGCACGTGCAACTGCCCGTGGCTGTTGTTTCCCCAGCACGCCAGGTTTCCGTTGCTGCGCACACCGCACGAATGCAACAAGCCGCTCGCGACGACGGCGAACAGTCCGTCCGGCGCCTCCGCCTGCCCGTCGCTGTTGTCGCCCCAGCAGGACACGACGCCCGAGGCGCGGAGCCCGCACGAGTGCCCGGCGCCGCTGGACACGGCTGTGAACTGCCCGTCCGGTGGGTTCGCCCTGCCACGGTCGCGGCCGCCCCAGCAGACGGCCGCTCCGTCGTCGCGCACTCCGCAGGAAACCAGCGAGCCGGCGGAGACAGCGATGTATCGACCGGTAGGAACTTCCAACTCGCCGGCGGTATCGGTTCCCCAGCAGTCGACGACGCTGCTATTGCGCAGGCCGCAGGTATGCCACATGCCTGAGGACACGGCGGCGAACTCGCCGGGCGGCGCGTCCAGTTCAAGGCTTCCTTCCCTACCCCAGCACTCGACGGTGCGGTCGGTCCGGATGCCGCAGGTGTGCGACCAGCCGGCGGACACGGCGGCGAACTCGCCTTCGGGCGCGTCCAGTTCCGGGCCGTCTCCGCCGCCCCAGCACTCGACGGTGCGGTTGGTCCGGATGCCGCAGGTGTGCGGGTCACCGGCAGAGATGGCCACGAAATCGCCCTCGGGTTCGAGGAACTCCCCGCCGGGCAGTTGGAGCTCCGGGCTGTAGTTGCTGCCCCAGCAGTCGACGGTGCCGTCGACGCGGATGGCGCACGAGTGGTCGAAGCCCGCGGTGACGGCCGTGAACTGCCCCGGCGGGGCCTCGATTCGCCCCGCTTCGCCGCTGCCCCAGCACTCGACGGTGCGGTCGGTCTGGATGCCGCAGGTGTGCGACCAGCCGGCGGACACGGCGCTGAACAGTCCGTCCGGCGACTGCGCCCGCCCCCAGCGGTTGCTGCCCCAGCAGTCGACGACGCCGTCGCTGCGGAGGCCGCAGTGGTGCTCGTCGCCTGCGGAGACGTCGGTGAACGGGGCCACCGAACGGACGTCAAGCTCCCCGGCGACGGCCTCACTGGCCGACACCGAAGCCACCGTGTGATCCGAGGCCGCTGCGTCCGAACCCGGATCCGCGGCGCTACCCGAAGCCCCACCGTCCGATGTTCCGCTGCCCGCACGGGTTGTGGCCGTGCCTGTCGACTCCGCGCCAGGGGTGGCTGCAGCCGCGGCATCCAGAGCCGAGGGCGCGGTGTTGACGATTGTGGAGACTGCCTCCTCCGGCGCGCCGGAGCAGGCAGTCGCCGTGACGACCGCGACTAGGAGCGCAACAAACAGTCTGTGAATCGCGTATCCCCCTTACGGCCCCAACGGCTCTGCCGACCATGCCATCCCGCTAGGGCCACAACAGGAATGGCTGAGGTGTGGACAGTACGTGCTGTGTCAGGTTTGACGATCGGGAGACCGTTTCAGTTCCCGCCGCGCGAATTATTTCACGAAGTGGGGGATCTGAGACGCGTTCGCTGCCGGACCCCTGCGCATGCTGCAAGGCGTGGGACTTGCCGTGAACGCCACCACCTTGTTCTGGATCCTCAATCGCCCGATCGTGTTGGTGTCGCGGGTTGGCCGGTCGCCGCGCCGCCTTACGGAAGGGCCATTGGCGTGCGGCCCGAGCGGAGCGCATGGATGATGCTGTAGGCCGTGACCATTGAGGTCTTCGGGTTCTCCGGCGCCGTCCTCCCGGCCATCTCCACCTTGAGCCGGCCCCGAATGGATGACGGTCGGCTCTCTGAGAGCGTCGAGTTGGAAGTTGTGCTCTGCCGGTGTTCCCAACCAGGCGTTCGGCGGCTTCGAGGACGTGTATCGAACCCAGTCGAGACCGCCTTCCCGAAGTGCCAGCAGGCCGTCGAGGCCGGCTGTGGCGCCGGAGGGCACGAGGATCCGGCGACGGGTCCGGCGCGCCACCGCGCACAGTTCGTCGAGGAACGCCCGATCACCGAATGCGCCGGTTGAGATGACCATGAGGTCCATCCCGGCGGCGAGGACCGCCTCGCCGTATTCCCGGACCGCCGGTTGTCCCGCGCACTCGACGACGAGGTCTGGCTCTGCTTCCGCGAGGCCCTCCATGGACGTAACCACGCCCACGCCGGGAAGGGCCTGGCGGGTCGAATTCAGGTACCGCTGACGGACGAGCGCAGCGGCGATCTCGACCTCGGCGGCAACAGCCTCACCAATGGCGCCGTATCCGATGAGGGCTATCCGATCGGACATGAGATACGCGCCCGCCCTCTAGGACAGCACCCGCACAGCCGCCTCCACGATGGCGTAGGTGCCGGGGACGACGGCGCTCTCCAGCGGGGGGCTGAAGGGGATCGGAGCACGTGCGGCGCCGACCCGGACGACGGGCGCCTTGAGCTCGGCGAACAGCTCCTCGCCGATGCGGGCCGAGAGCTCGGCGCCGTAGCCGCCGGTGAGCCAGGCCTCGTGGGCGATGACGACGCGGCCCGTCTTGGACACCGACGCGGCGACGGTCTCGAAATCGAGGGGCCACAGGCTTCGGAGGTCGATCAGCTCGGCGGAGATGCCGTGCCGGTCGGAGAGGGTGACCGCGGCGTCGGCGCCGCGCAGGGTCATGGCCGAGTAGGTGAGGAGGGTCACGTCGGTTCCCTCGCGCACGACCGACGCCACGCCGAGCGGTACGCGGTGGTCGCCGTCGGGCACCGGCCCCCGCTTGGCGGTGATCGACTTGTTCTCGAGGAAGATGACCGGGTCGTCGTCGTCCATGGCCGAACGCAGCAGACCCATGGCGTCGGCCGGATTGGACGGTGCCACC
The DNA here is from genome assembly GCA_963668565.2 of Acidimicrobiales bacterium. GTDB lineage: Bacteria > Actinomycetota > Acidimicrobiia > Acidimicrobiales > CATQHL01 > VXNF01. Next base: position 405,521 of record CAXXMX010000010.1, on the reverse strand, counting down.
ACCTTCAGCCCGGCGACGTGGGTGAACAGCGCCTCGAGGCTGCCGGAGTGCTGGGCCGCGGAGGAGCGCAGGATCCCATCCGAGGCCCGCAGCACCAGTGGCACGCTGACCTGACCCCCGGACATGTAGCGCATCTTGGCGGCCTGGTTGACGATCTCGTCCATGGCACCGAGCGTGAACTCCAGGAAGCTCATCGACGCCACCGGGCGCAGGCCCGTCATGGCCGCTCCCACGGCGGCCGACATGATCAGCGCCTCGGAGATCGGCATGTCGATGATTCGGTCGGGGCCGAACTCCTCCAGGAGGCCGCGGAACTGGCCGAAGTTGCCGCCCCAGCTGATGTCCTCGCCGAGCACGATCACTCTCTCGTCGGCCCGCATGGCGAGGCGCGTGGCATCCACGGTCGCTTGGCCGAACGACATGCGCCTCACGGCTGGCTCTCGCTGTGCTCGGTGTACACGAACCGCAGGGCGGTGCCGGGAAGGGGGTCGGGCGACGTGGCTGCGAACTCCTCGGCCGCCTCGGTCTCGCGCCGCGCGGCGTCCCAAGTCGATTCGATTCCGCTGGCGTCCAGCCATCCCGCATCGGTCAGAGCCAACTCGAGCCGGACAATCGGATCAGCCTGCTTCCACCGCTCCACCTCGGCGGCGTCGCGGTAGACCTCGGCGTCGCCGACGTAGTGACCGCTGTGCCGGTACGTGACGCAGTTCAGCAGTGCCGGGCCCCCGCCGCTGCGGGCTGTCTCGACAGCGGCACCCACCGCTGCGTACACCTCGCCTGCGTCGTTGCCGTCAACGGTCACCCCCGGCATGGCATAGGAGGTGGCGCGAATCGCCAGGTCCTCCACCGCCGTGGTGCGGCTGATGGCGGTGAACTGGGCGTACTGGTTGTTCTCGCAGACGAACACGACCGGCAGCGCCTTCACCGAGGCGAAGTTGAGCGCCTCGTGGAACGGGCCCTTGTTGATGCCGCCGTCGCCGAAGAAGCACACCGCCACCTGCCCCGAGCCGCGGTGGCGGGCCGACAACCCGGCCCCGGCGGCGATGCCGAAACCCCCGCCGACGATGCCGTTGGCGCCGAGCATGCCGAGGGAGAAGTCGGCCACATGCATCGATCCGCCCCTGCCGCGGTTGGCGCCCGTCTCCTTGCCGAATAGCTCGGCCATCAACCGGTCGGTCCGCATGCCCTTGGCAATGGCGTGGCCGTGGCCGCGGTGGGTGGAGGTGATGTAGTCATCGGTCCGGAGGTTCTCGCAGGTGGCCGCGGCGATCGCCTCCTGGCCGAGATAGGTGTGGACGAACCCGGGCAGCTTCCCCGCCACGAACAACTCCGTCACCCGAGTCTCGAATACCCGAATGCGGACCATGGTGCGGTGGATCGACCGGGCGATGTCGTCGCTGAGACCAGCAAGGGTGGCCGGGCCGGCGGGCGGGGTCACTGGGCGAGATAGCCGCCGTCGACGGCCAGGATGTGCCCGGTCACCATGGCGGCCGCGTCAGAGGCCAGGAAGATGGCCGGGCCCACGATCTCGTCGGGCTGCCCGATCCGCCCGAGGGGTGTCCGGGACTCCCAGCGGGCCCGCATGTCGGGCTCCTTCTCCCACTGGGCCAGCACGATGGCCGACTCGAACTGCGAGGGGGCGATGGCGTTGACCCGCACACCCTGCGGCGCCCACTCGATGGCGAGAGTGCGGGTGAGCGCCACGACCCCGCCCTTCGAAGCCTGGTAGCCGAGGCTGCCCGGATACCCTGCCAGGCCACCGACCGAGGCGATGTTGATGATCGAGCCCGAGCGGGCCGGCACCATGTGGCGCCCAGCTGCCCGGCAGGCGAGATAGGTGCCGCGCAGGTTGATGTCCATGATCGAGTCCCACATGTCCTCGGGGTAGTCGACAGCGGGGGAGCGGCCACCGATGCCGGCGCTGTTCACGAGTACGTCGATACTCCCGGTTTCCGCGACCAGTCCGTCCACGGCAGCGGTGATCGCCTCGGCGTCGCTCACGTCGGCGGCAAAGGCGTCCGCCATCTCCCCGATCGATCGCGCCACCTCGTCGTTGCCGGCGGTATCGCGGTCGACACAGCGCACCCGGGCGCCGGCCTCGGCGAATCCGACGGCGATCGCCCGGCCCAGCCCGCTGGCGGCGCCTGTGACGAGGGCGACGCGTCCGTCGAGCGAGAACCGCGACAGAGCGGTCACCCCACCACGTGGCCGATGGTCGTGCCGACATCGACCTCGACGTCGGTCTCGGGGTCGGCGTCGATGAGGATCTCGAGCGTCCCGCTGGCCGGCGCCTCGATCGTCGTCTCGGCCTTCTCCGATTCGACGATCACGACCTCCTCGCCCGCCTCGACGCGCGCGCCGGCGGCGCGCAGCCACTCCACGATGAACACGGTCTCCACGACGCCGGAGTGAGGCACGACGATGGGCGTGGGTTCGGGCATGCGGCCCCCGGTCAGGTCGGTCTACAGCCGGTTGGCATGCCAGGAGTTGGCTCGGCCATCAGATGTATCCGTGCAGTTCGAGCCCTTCCGCCGGGGACAGCCCGCGGCGCATGTCTTCCCGCACGAGATCCTCGCCGGCCATCACCGTCTCGGAATCCAGCAGCACCTGCTCTGCCTCGGTGGCCGGGATGACGAGGATGCCGTCGAAGTCAGCGTGAATCACGTCGCCGGGGTGGATCTCCACGTCACCGATCGTCACGGGCACCTGCGTGGCCGCCATCTCCCAGCGACCGATGGCGTTCAGCGGCGAGAGGTCGCGGTAGAAGACCTGCAGTCCGATGTCGCGCAGACCGTCGGTGTCGCGCAGGTTCCCGTCGAGGATCACGCCGACACAGCCGTGCACCTGCGCGGCGTTGCCGGTGAGTTCGCCGAAGTGGCCCACCGGGCTGTCGCGGTTGACCGACACGAGCACGTCGTCGGGCCCGATGCCGTCGAACATCCGGAGGTACGAACCGATGCGCTCGACGCCCTCGGCCCACGGCCGGCGGTCCTCGAACCCGACGCCTTGGACGGTGCGGGCGATCCCGACGATCCGCTGGGTGGGGAACAGGGGCCTGAGGTACGACGGCAGGACCTGCTCGGTGCGGCCCGCGCGGTAGATGGCGTCACACACCGCGGTCATCGGTATGCCCCGGAAGCGCTCGCACAGCTCTGAACGGGGGATCGTCACGGCTTCCGACCGTAGTCGAAGCCACCTGAGAGCGGGGCCGGGCCGGCCGGCGCCGGCGACCACCCGGCAGACGGGACGAATCCACCCGCGGACGGGATGGGAACACCGCGTCTACAGTCTCCGAACCGACCACTCCCAGGTTCTGGAGGTCCGATGAAGCGCGTGTACGAGGTCCCGGACGGCCCGCCGGGGCACCCCTTCCTGTCGCCGGTCATCAGGGCGGGGGACTTCCTGTTCGTCTCCGGCAACGCCGGGCTTCTTCCGGGCAAGCCACCCAGCGGAGAGGGCGCCACCTGGCAGCCGGGCGGTCTGGTGCCCGGCGGCATCGAGGCGGAGACCCGCCAGACGCTGGAGAACATCAAGGCGGCCCTCGAGGCCGCCGGGGGCCGGATGTCCGACGTGGTCAAGGTCAACACGTTCCTGCGTGATGTGGACCGCCACTTCCACGCCTACAACGAGGTCTACATGGAGTACTTCCCGACCGAGCCACCCACCCGCACCACTATCGGGGCGAAGATCTACGGGAACATCCTCGTCGAGATCGAGTGCGTGGCCTACGCCCCGGAGTCCTGAGCGATGGCCAGCGAAACAGCCCCGTGGCGCCGGCACTACGACGTCCCCAACGCCGACCTCCAATGGCAGTACAAGGGCTGGCCCCGTCTCGTGGGCGGCGCCGACCTCGGCACGGCCACCTCCGGCGAGTTCAACCTCTTCGCCGACGACTTCATGTTCCCGGTGATGGTGATCTCCGAGAGCGCCCTGGCCCACAACATCAGCACGGTCGCCCGGTTCTGCGAGGACAGCGGCGTGTCGCTTTCGCCCCACGGCAAGACGAGCATGTCGCCCGAGCTGTCACACCTCCAACTCGAGGCGGGGGCGTGGGCCATCACCGTCTCCACGGCCAGCCAGGCCCGCATCTTCCGGGCCTTCGACATCCCCCGGATCCTCATCGCCCACCAGGTGGTGGATCCGGCGGCCGTCGTTTGGATGGCCGACGAACTCGACGCCCACCCCGAGGTCGAACTGCTCTGCCTGATCGACTCGGTCGCGGGCGTGGAACTCATGGAGGCGGCGCTGGCCGGTCGCCCGGCGGGCCGGCCGATCCACGGACTCGTGGAGTTGGGCATGATGGCGGGCCGGACCGGGTGCCGGACGCTCGAGGGGGCGGTGCGGGTGGCCGAGCGAATCGCCGCCTCCGACCGGATCCGCCTGGCGGGCGTCGAGGGCTACGAGGGCATCCTCCACTTCCGGGGCGATGACTTCAGCGAGGTCGACGACTTCCTGGGCCGGATGAGGGACCTCACCGAACACCTGGCCGCCGCCGGCCATTTCGACCATCTCGACGAGGTGGTCGTCACCGCCGGCGGGAGCATGTTCCCCGATCGTGTGGTGGCCATCCTGGGCAGCGACTGGGACATCGGCCGCCCGGTGCGTCCGGTCATCCGCCCCGGCGGGTACGTGACCCACGACTCGAAGTTGTACGCCGACTCCGGGCCGTTCGGCGTGCGGCCGCCGATGGACACCTACGCGGCGCTGCGCCCGGCCTTCACACTCTGGTCCTATGTGGTCTCCCGCCCCGAGCCCGACCTCGCCTTGATGGGCTTTGGGAAGCGCGACGCCTCCTTCGACATGGATCTGCCGATCCCCAAGACGCTTCGCCGCGACGGCGAGATGCACGACGTCGACGGCCGGCTCGAAGTGTTTGAACTCAACGACCAGCACGGATTCGTCCGCATATCGCCGGGGTTCGACCTCAGGGTCGGCGACCTCCTCGGCTGCGGGATCTCCCATCCCTGCACCTCGTTCGACCGGTGGCGGGCCATGCCGGTGGTCGACGACGACTACAACGTCGTCGGCTCGGTGCGGACGTTCTTCTAGCGGCCCTGAATAGTGATGATTCGTCACGCTCGGCAAGTTTCGGGGATGACACGCCAAAATTGTCGGACGATTGGGCGGTTATCGCGTAGGGGACACACCGCTAGTGGACGCGAGGATCGGCACCCACCCGGCGGCGGTCCACGCTGTGGCCCGTAAGCGCTCCACGAGGCGGGAACATCGTGCCTCCGCGTCGGGCGGGTCCACTAACAGGCCGAGCAGTGTCCCGCCGATGGCGTCCGCCATGCTGTCAAGGTGATCGGCCCACGCGGTGAGTTGGTCGCCGTAGACGGTTAGGGATGCCGGCCCGGTCGGACTGGTCGCGTGGGCGGCTATCCGGTGGAAGCGTGCGGCGACCCGGTAGACGTTGGGTTGCCCAACCCAAGCCACACCTACCCCAAGATCTCGCCGGCCGGAGTCCAGCGGGGTGGCGACTCTGGTCCACATGTCGTGTAGACTTAGCACATGAATATATATGACATTACAAGAAACAGCTTTGAAGCACTCAACGCCGCGCTGTGTTCGGAGGGGGATGTGGCGCGTGTTCGTTACTTTTGGATCGAGCCGGACTTCGACTTCGACGACGAGTGGATGATCTGCGCGATCTGGGAGCTGCCCGCACAGGGCGACGAGGGATGGCCGCTGGAACTGCTCGACAAATACGAGCAGCGGACCCGGGAGACGATCGGGGATGCCGCTCTCTACCACTGCCTGTTCCGCACTCCAGAGGAGCTCGCGGATCCGGCACACCAGCGCGGCGCCCAGCTGCAGCCGGCTTGAGTAACCCATGACGGTCACGGGGCTCAGCCCCGAGGGCCTGCTCGAGGCTGCGCACCACCTCGTACCGGGGGGACGCGGCCGGCCACGGGGGGCTTCGCGCCTCCGCCGTGCGATCTCGACGGCCTACTACGCAGCCTTCACGGCCCTGACACAGGAGGTCGCCCATCACTACCCCGGGAGCGCCACGCAACATGCCATAAGCCGACTCGTCAGCCACACGGCGGCGCGGCGCGTTTGCGCCGATCTCCGGACCTCGGCGTCGGTGCCGTGGTTGCAGGGCAACCCGGCCTGCCATCCTGACTTGCTGCAGTTCGCGAAGGGCTTCGAATCCTTGTACGTCAGGCGCATGTGGGCCGACTACGACCACGACTACGTGTGCTCGAAGGGCGACGCGACGGATGCACTGTCTCGGGCACGTCGAGCGATTGACGCTCTGGCATCGGCGCGCCGGCAATGCCCCGAACAACTCGACATCGCCTGTGTCGCGGCAATCGCCGACGACCGCCGACGCAGGCATCTGTCGAAGCCGAGGATCAGGTAGCGCATCTGCGCCGTGGGGCGCATGAGCCCTCGGGCGCAGGCGTGTCTACCGCCGGCCGAAGAGCGCCCGGACTGCGCTGTCGGGGCACGTGTAGGTCTCGAACAGTGGACCGCACGGCGTCTGTGCCATGTGCGCCGAGAGCGCGAGCAGGTCCTCGGCCTGGCCGTCGGAGCGGTAGTAGCCGGCGAGGCGAACGAAGTCGTTCATGCTCCCCAGCCGGCTGCGGCTAGCGGTCTTCGAGTACGAGCCCTCGCCCATGAGCGCGATCTCCCCCTCCACCACCTCGCGCTGTACGCCAATCGCCTCGAGCACGTCGGCCAGGTTGTCGGGGAATCGACTCAGCATCGACGAGGCCGGGGCCAGCGGCATGAACAGCGGCAGCAACGTGCGCTCGTTCATCAGCAGCGCAAGCTGCTGCGGCTTCCAGAAGATCGCCGTCGCATACCAATTCCCGAGCGCCGACGTCGGCTCTTCCACGGGAGGCCGAACCGGCTGCTTGACCCGGTCCAGGAGCTTCTTGGTGGCGTGGATGGTGAACATAGTTGGCTCGCGTCGTCCGGAGCGCAACCCCCGGACGCACGCCTGAATCGTCAACGTGCCTCGCCCGGAAGGCGGTTGATGTACTGTACAGATCAAGTATAGTTAGTTGTACACTTACAGAATGGATGTTGCGGTAACGGAGTTGCGGGCGCGGTTGAGCCACTGGCTCGGTCGGGTGCGGAACGGGGACGAGGTGGTTGTCACCGACCGGGGGGTTCCCGTGGCCAGGATCGTGGGACTCGACAGCTCTTCGATTATCGAGTCCCTGCACGAGCAGGGGGTTATCGCCAAGCCTGCTCGGCCGGACCGCCCCACGGCGACCGGCCGTCCGCGGCCGACGCCGCGCCGGGCGGTCTCGGATCTGGTGGGCGAGCAGCGGCGCTGATCGGTGGCCATCGTCTATTTCGATGCCAGCGCTCTGGTGAAGCTGCTGGCCGAAGAGCCGGGTAGCGACGTCGCTGCCGCTCTCTGGGACGGGTGCGACGCTGCGGTGAGCAGTCGCCTGGCCTACCCGGAAGTGTGTGCCGCCTTGGCCGCGGCGGGTCGTAACGGCGACCTGGACGAGGGAAGCCTGGCGGTGTGCGAACGCGAGTGGGAAGATTATTGGGGAGCGATAAGGCCGGTGGAACTTAGCGAGCGGGTACAGCGGTCCGCGGGGCCGCTGGCGAAGCGCCACGGTCTGCGGGGCGCTGACGCTGTTCATCTGGCCAGCGCGCTCGCGATCGATCCCGCCGCGCTCGTTGTGGCCGTGTGGGACCGTCGCCTCCACGCCGGCGCTGTGGCGGAGCACCTAGCCGTCGCCCCGGCGACACTGACCGGCTGAAGCCGGCGGGGCCGCTGGTTGCGGATCGCAACTCAGGACAGAGCAATGGGCGGGCCTCGGCCGCAAGGACTGGCTTGTCTCAGCAGTCCAAGTGGGCCGGGTTCAGGAGAATATCGTCGGCCGTAGGCGGGGGATGTCGTCGTCGAGGGGGAAGAAGGGGCGCTGCATCCGCTCGAACGGCAGTGACCGCACCGAGGCGGGCGTGGGGCCGGGGGAGTCGATGACTATCACGGGCGCGTCCGGGTAGACCATGCGGTAGTTCATCGGGTTCTTGGCGACGGCGAACTTGGGGGTGTGTGCGTCCACGCCCACCGATCCGTATTGCTCGCCGGTCCACTCGTAGGTGGGGTGCGAGGCGATCACGATCTGCAGGCCCCTCGATCGTAGGACCGCCGTCGGGCCCATCTCGCCGACGACGCCCTCCCAGATGCCGCCGTCGTAGACGAACCTGCCGTCGGTGAGCGCCTCGACGGTGCCGGTGATGGTCATCGGATCGCCCCAGCGTGGGTCGAGCCGGTGGCCCACTCGGAGCGTCACTTCGGCGCCGACACCCGCGGCGTGGCACTCGGCCGCCGCCTCGGGGTCCACCACGGGCGCCACGGACACCGCATCGGGGGCGAGTTCCGCCAGCGCGGCGATGCAGGCGACGCTGTCGCCGGCCGACCCGCCACCGCAGGCATCCGCGGTCTCCATCAGCACGATCGGGCTGTCGTCGATCAGGAGACCTTGGCGCACAGCCTCGGCGGGGCTGGACATGTCCGGTTCGAACTCGTGACGCCGCTGCCAGTACTCCTCCGCCAGCGCGACGGCTGCGTCGCGCGCCGTAGCGGTGTCGCCGTCGGTGATGACCAACCCCCCGCTTCCCATCCCCGGACGATCGATGAAGGGATGGACGAGGAACATGCTGGTCGACAGCACGTCCGGGCGGGTCTCCAGCGCCTTCGCCTTGCGCATCATGTCGGCGAACGGGCCGTCACCCTCGGTGGAGCCGTTGACCGCCCCGGTCAGGACCGGCACCTTGGCCATGACCATCGTCGGCCGCGCCGCCCCGACGGCGGCGTCGACCAGGAGGGCGGCACCGCGGCGGCCCGTGGTGTAGCTGTCGCGGTGGGGGTAGGTCTCCCAGGCCACGAGGCCGTCGGCGTTGGTCACCATGGCCTCGGTGACATGCGCGTGCAGGTCCAGGGTGGCAACGGTGGGCACTCCGGGACCGACCAGTGCTCGGGCCGCCGCCAGCAGGTCGCCCTCGATGTCATCGACTGTCTCGGACACCGCGGCGCCGTGCAGCGCTAGCAGGACCGCATCGACAGGGACCACCGCCTCGAGCGCCGCCAGCAGGTCGCGACGCAGCGTCTCGTAGCACTCCGTCGTCAGCGGCCCGCCGGGACTGGTCGAGGCGAACAGCAGGGGCACCGGTCGGGCCTCCCGATCGACCAGCACCTCGAGCATCCCACCCATGACGCCCCCGGCCACCCCCAGCACGTCGTCGCCGTAACACAGTTCGAAGCGCTCGAATGCGGCCACGTCGATCGGCTGGCCTCCGAAGTCGTTGCACTCGGTCAGGATCCCGCCGACTGCCACACGTGGACCTGTGGACATGCTCGGATCTCCTTTCGGTGTGCTGATCCGGTCTCAATCCAGGCCGTAGGCCCGGCAGGCCGCTCGCCAGCGCAGGTCTTCTGTGGCCTCGGCGTCCAGCGGCGCGGTGAGTGCCTCGAAGGCCTCGACCTGGCGCCGGTAGCCGCCGCCGATGTTGCAGACGGGCCAGTCGCTGCCGAACATCAGGCGTCCCGAGCCGAACGACTCGAGGGCCACATCGAAGGCGCCCCGCAGGTCGTCGGCCGTCCAGTCGGCGTGGGGCGTGACGTTGTGCAGGCCGGAGACCTTGGCGAACACGTTCGGGAAGCCGGCCGCCGCGCCGATCAACTCCACCCAGCGGGCGTAGTTGTCGGTGCCGATGGGCGGCTTGTTGAGGTGGTTGATCACGATGCGGAGGTCGCCGACCGCCCCCGCCAGGGTGGGCACGTGTTCCAGGTGCCGCAGCTGTACCCCCACGAAGTCGTATGCCATCCCGTGCTCCGCCAGGACGCCGAGGCTCTCGATCACGGCCGGCTGCAACACCCAGTCGGGGTCGGCTTCGTCGTGGATCAGGTGACGGATCCCCACGACCGGCCCGGAGGCCTGCAGGGCGTCCAGTGCGGCGGAGGCCCCGTCGTGGTCGAGCATGTCGAACCAGCCGACCACTGCGGTGACCCGGTTGTCGCCCGCCGTCACGCCGAGCATGGCCTCGGTGTCGCCGAGGCTGTTCTCGGCCTGCACCAGGACCGCTTCGGTCACGCCCGTGGCCTCGATGTGTTCGCGCGCCTCGTCGACGTGGAACGTCCGGCGCAGTTGGTGGAATACGGGCGGCAGGTCGGCGTCCAGCCAGTCGTAGGCGCATTGGTCGAGGTCCCACTGGTGGAGGTGCGTGTCGATGAGTCGGGTGCCAGGTTCAGTCATGGTCTCGTGTCTCCCAGGTGAAGTTGTGGGTGTCGCGGTGGCGGTGCGACGACAGGATTCTTGCCGGTCAGCGGATGGCTCCGGCGCGCCAGTCGGAGAAGTCGCAAAGCGCGGCCATGGTGTCGACGGGCGTGATCCTGCCGAACACGCGGTGCGGCAGCAAGAAATGCGCTGCACTGCAGTTGTCGCCGCTGGCGCCAACGGGGAGGGGAGGCGCTCTCCTTCCGCGAACGGCGTTGGCAGAAGGAGATCAACATGAATTCGCGAGACGGCCGCTCTTGGAGGCGGTTCATCGTGCTCGCTGCTGTCACGCTGCTCATCGCCGCTTCGTGCGGCTCCGATGACGCGGATGCCCAGGCACTGCGCCACACCGCCGCCACAGCTGCGGAGACCACCGAGGAGACGGCGGCACCCACGACCGAGGCTCCGGCCGACGACATGGCCGAGCCCGAAACCGAAACCACTGAGGCTCCCGCGCCCGAGGCTCCTTCCGGCCCGCAGTCCGGCGGGTCGCTGACCTTTGCCCGATTCTTCGAGACGCAGTCGCTCGACCCCATGGGGGTGGCCGATAACGGATCCATCTTCGTCAGGGTCCAGATCTTCAACACGCTCGTGGAGGCCGATCCCGACACCCTCCCCGATGTCGGACCGGGCTTGGCGGACGAATGGAGTTCCAGCGCCGACGGCCTGACGTGGACGTTCCATATCCGCGACAACGCCAAGTTCTCCAACGGCGACGCGGTGACGGCCACCGACGTCCAGTTCTCGCTGACGCGTCTCGCAGATCCGACGATCAACGTGAACATCCCCAGCCTTGGTGTCGGGATCGAGAGCGTCGACGTCATTGACAACCAAACCGTGCAGGTGAACCTGGACCGCCCGATCGGAGCTTTCCTCGAGAACATCTCGGTGTTCCCCGCATCGATCGTGAGCAAGGCGGCCGTCGAGGCCGAGGGTGAGGATCACTGGATGGATCCGCTCGGTACAGGTCCCTTCAAGCTGAAGGAATGGGTACCCGGATCACACATCACCGTCGAGCGCAACGAGTTCTACTGGGAAGAGGGCAAGCCGTACCTCGACGAGGTCCGCTTCGACTACATCGCTGACGACAACGCCCGCATCCTGCGCATCCAGGGCGGCGATGCAGACATCGTGGAGGGCGTGCCGTGGACGCAGATCCCCGCCCTGCAGGACGCCTCGGGGTTCGGTGTCCGGGTCGATGAGATCGTCCGCTACGAGGGTGTCTTCCTGAACCACACGGTGGCGCCGCTGGGCGAGGTAGGAGTCCGCCAGGCGTTGAACTACGCCACGAACAAGGCGGCGATCAACGACGCGGTGTACGGCGGTGTGGGCGAGATTGCCAACAGCATGATCCCCAAGGCGACGTACCACTCCGACTACGACACCCTGCCGGCGTACTTCTACGACCTCGAGCGGGCCAGGGAACTCATGGCAGCGTCGTCGATGCCCGACGGTTTCGATTTGGCCTACATCTACCCGTCCGGCTCGACGGCCCACGAGCAGCTCGGGACCATCCTGCAAGCGCAGTGGGCGGAGATCGGCGTGAACCTGTCCATCGAGGAGGTCGACACCGGCACGCTGTTCGGCGACCGCTTCTTCACGATGGAGTACGAGTCGGGCGTGCCGCTGCCGAAGTTCACGTCGGACGTGGTGGTGCCCGACGAGGTTGCGCTGCTGTTCTACGACAAGGCTCCAGAGAACATCCTCGCCGGCTTCTTCACCGGCTGGGACATCCCGGACGAACTCGAGCGGGTCACCGAGGCGGCTGCGTTCACCACCGACGAGGCCGTGCGGGCCGAACTCTGGCCGGAGGCGCAGCGCATCGCCATGGAGGAGGCTCCCTGGGTGACGCTGTACTTCCTGCCCTCTGTTCATGCGGTGGCGGACAACGTCGAGGGGTTCCGTGTCGTGCCCAACGGCTGGTGGGACCTCGAGGACGTGTGGTTCAGCAGTTGATCGACTGACGCCGGCGACTTAGTCGCCACGACGCGACACTGGTCGGGTCCCCGCGCCGCCACGACCCGACTCGTGCCGGGAGGTCGTTGTCGCGTATGTGGGGATTCTTAGGGCGGCGCCTGCTGCACAGCGTCTGGGTGATCGCCGCCATCTTCATCGTGGCGTTCCTGGTCATCCGGCTCATACCCGGCGACCCGGTCGTGCAGATGCTGGGACTCCAGGCCACCCCCGAGAACATCGCCGCCGTCAACAAGGATCTCGGGCTGGACCTCCCGGCGCCCCAGCAACTCGTCTCGTTCGTGGAGCGAGCATTCCAGGGCGACCTGGGGTCATCGATTATCAAGCGGGCGCCTGTGCGCGACATCGTCTTCGACAGGCTGCTCCCCACGGTCTACCTGCTGCTCTACGCCACCGTCGTGGCGCTCGTGATCGCGGTGCCGCTCGGCGCCCTGTCGGCCATCTACCGCAATCGAGTACCCGACCAGATCGTGCGCCTGACGAGCATGGTGTCCTTCGCCATGCCCCAGTTCTGGCTGGGACTGATGCTCATCCTGCTGTTTGCCATCCGGTTCGATGTGCTCCCGAGCGGGGGGTACGGGGAAGGATTCGGCGGGATCCTCCAGCACCTCACGCTGCCGTCGTTCACGATCGGCCTCTACCTCGCCCCACAGCTCATGCGGACGCTCCGTTCGAGCCTCATCGAGGCGATGGACAGCGACTACGTCGAGGCCGCACGCTCCAGGGGATTCCGCGAGAGCCGGGTGGTCGGCAAGCTGGCGATGCGCAATTCGCTTGTGCCGCTCATCAGCGTGCTCTCGATCAACATCGGCTTCCTGATCAGTGGGACGGTGATCATCGAGGTTGTGTTCCAGGTTCCGGGCCTCGGTGCCCTGCTCGTGCAGTCCGTCCTCAACCGGGACTTCCCGGTCATCCAGGGGCTCATCCTCGTCTTCGGGGCAATGGTCATCATCGTCAACATCCTCGCTGACGCGGCGTACGCCGTGATCGACCCGAGGGTCCGGGCCGGGATGGCCTCCGAATGAGAACCCTTCTGTACGCAGGGCGCCGGGCTGTCGGTCTCAGAGGTGAGGCCGCTGAGCTGCTCCGCCATGCTCAGCGGGAGCGGCGGTGGTCCAACGTCACCCTGGCAATCGGGATCGCCGTCGTCGGCGCGCTGTCGATCGCCGGCTTCTTCGCGCCCCTCATCGCCCCCGCTGATCCCAATCACCTCGACCTCTCCCAGCGTCTGCTGAGCCCGTCGTGGCAGCACTGGATGGGGACCGACCCGTTCGGCCGGGACATCTTCTCGCGCACGCTCTACGCCATTCGCCTCGACCTCGTCGTCGTACTCGTCATCACGTACGTGCCGATGGTGTTCGGGATGATCGTCGGGGCCATTGCCGGCTACTTCCGGGGATGGGTCGACGGCATCACGGTTCGCGTGATCGACGCCTTCATCGCGTTCCCGTTCATCGTGCTGGTGATCGCCGTCGTGGCGATCCTGGGGCCGGGTCTGAAGGGTGTGTACATCGGTGTCCTGGCGGTCGGCTGGACGTTGTACGCCCGTCTCACCAGGGGGGACATGCTGGTGCTGCGCGAGCAGCAGTTCATCCTGGCAGCGCGGACGCTGGGATACTCGCCCAGGAGGGTCATCCTTCGTCACGCGATACCCAACCTGATCAGATCGAACCTTGTGTTCTCGATGGCGGACATCGTCCTCAACCTGCTGCTGCTCGCCGCCCTCTCGTACCTCGGCCTCGGCGTGCAGGCGCCGACCGCGGAGCTCGGGGCGATGGTGGCCGACGGGCAGAGTTTCCTGCTTCAGGCGTGGTGGGTCACGACGCTGCCGGGCTTGGTGATCGTCCTGTTGGGGGCCGGCTTCAGCATGATCGGCGACTCACTGGCCGACCGGCTCGGTCAGAAGTTCGGGGTGGTCGGCTGATGTCAACCGACACCGCGCATCGGACTGTCCGGCCGGGCTCCCCGGCGCCCCCGCTCCTTTCGATCGAGGGTCTGCGCGTCGGCTTCCCATCGCTGGAGGGCATTGTCCTCGCAGCGAACGACGTCCACCTGACCGTCGGTCCGGGCGAGGTCCTCGGCCTCGTCGGCGAGTCCGGGTCCGGCAAGAGTGTCACGTGCCGCGCCATCGTCGGCATGGTTCCCCACCCGGGGGCCGTCCTCGGTGGGCGCATCGAGTACGGCGGGCGCAACGTCCTGGAGTTCAACAGAGCGGAGATGCGCGAACTCCGGGCCCACGAGATCGCCATGATCTTCCAGGACCCCGCCAGCGCCCTCAACCCGGTGTTCACGATCGGCCACCAGATTTCCGAGGTCCTGCGACTGAACGCCGGACTCAGTCGCGCCGCGGCGCGCGCCAGGAGCATCGAGCTGCTCGAGCGGGTGGGGATCCCGGCGCCGGACAGGCGCATGTCGGCGTATCCGCACGAGTTGAGCGGCGGCATGCGCCAGCGGGTCATGATCGCCATGGCTCTTGCCGGTGAGCCCCGCCTGCTGCTGGCTGACGAGCCGACGACAGCCCTCGACGTCACGATTCAGGATCAGGTGTTGCGGCTTCTGGAGGATCTGCGCCGGGAGCGCAACATGTCGATGATCCTGGTTTCGCACGACATGGGGGTGATCGGGACGACCGCTCATCGCGTGGCCGTCATGTACGCCGGGCGCATCGTGGAGGTCGCCCCCGTCGATGTGTTGTTCAGCAGCCCGGACCACCCGTATACGCGAGCGCTCATCGACGCGATGCCGCAGCTCATGCCCGAGGAGGGGTCGGCGCTGCGGACCATTCCGGGCCAGCCGCCGGACCTGCTGGAACTGGGTTCGGGTTGCCCCTTCGCCCCTCGCTGCCCGCTGGCTCGGGACGAGTGCTCGGAGGTGTCGATGGAGTTGACGCCCGTCTCGCCGACGCAATTCTCGGCTTGCCCGTTCGCGAGAACTGAAACATGAGCACGCACACCGCGGAACCGCCGACGGATGCCCACCAAGCCGACCCCATCGTCTTGGTGGAGTCGCTCGAGAAGTGGTTCACGGTCGGCCGTTCGCTGCTCGACATCATTCGCCGGAAGCCCGCCGAGCGCGTTCACGCGGTCGACGGGGTGTCGCTGCACCTTTTGCCGAACGAAGTGCTCGGGATCGTTGGGGAATCGGGCAGCGGCAAGAGCACGCTGGCACGTTGCCTGGTTGCCCTGTACCGACCTGATCGGGGTCGGATCGTCTTCGACGGCGTCGACGTGACCGAGGCCACGGGACAGTCGCGCCGCGATCTCCACGGACGGATGCAGATGATCTATCAGGATCCGTACACCTCG
Organism: Acidimicrobiales bacterium; assembly: GCA_963668565.2. Lineage (GTDB taxonomy): Bacteria > Actinomycetota > Acidimicrobiia > Acidimicrobiales > CATQHL01 > VXNF01. The sequence continues at coordinate 389,992 of CAXXMX010000010.1, read as the reverse complement.
CTCAACCCGCAGATGTCCATCGGGGCAGCCATCGGGGAGGCCGGCAGGGTCCACGGTCGTGCCGGCGAGGACTTCATGTACGAACTCCTCGACGTGGTGGGTCTGCCGCGGTCGATGGCCCGGCGCCGGCCTCGAGCGCTGAGCGGCGGGCAGCGGCAGCGTGCCGCCATTGCCCGCGCGCTGGCGGTGCGGCCCGAGGTGCTGATTGCCGACGAGGCTGTGAGTGCTCTGGACGTCTCGATCCAGGCTCAGATCCTGAATCTGTTCTCCCAGTTGAGCGACGACCTGGGGCTGGCGATGATCTTCATCGCTCATGATCTGGCCGTCGTGTCACACGTGGCGGATCGGGTGGCCATCATGTATCTGGGACGGATCGTCGAGGAGGGCCCGGTCGAGGCCGTCTTCGGTACCCCCAAGCATCCCTATACGAGGGCGTTGCTCGACGCCCACCCCGATCCCTACGCGCTGGGCGCGGTCGACGAGACCGCCCCAATTTCGGGGGATATCCCTTCGCCCCTCGAGATCCCCTCCGGATGCCGATTCCGGACCCGCTGCCCCTTTGCCACTGACCGCTGCGAGGTGGACGATCCCGCACTCTTGCCGGATGGCGAGCCGCATCGAGTCGCATGTCACGTGCTGCCGTTCGGACGCCCCGGCTCGGATTGAGGACACCGAGGTTCCACTGAAAGACGCACGCGAACGTGCACATGGATGCGTTCGAGCGGCCGCGTTCTCGGCGGTAAGGCTGCCAACAGGTTGAGGCGTGAGCGACCGCGGCTCGGCTCGGATTAGCCGAGGGCGGCCTGCAGGCCGGCGGCGTACTTCTTGCGCTGCGCCTTGACCATCAGCGGCACGAACGGCCGCATCACGATGAACGGTCCCGAGGGGGCCATGTCCAGATCCATCGTGATACGCGTGCCACCGTCCGCGAGGTCGCTGAGCCGGTACGTGCCACGCACCGGCCACGAAGTGTCCTCGGCGCACACCCAGGTGATCGACATATCGGGCTCGAGGTCCGTGATGCGGAAGTCGACTTCCTGGCCACGATTGGTCTGCCGGTAGACGGCGCCGACGGTTCCGGGCGCACCTTCGGTCAACTCGCAGGTGGCCACGTCGTGACGCCATTCGGATTGGTTGGAGGCGTCCGCCAGGTAGGCGAACGTCCGCTCCAAGTCAGCGGCCACATCGATCTCGACGGTGCAGATGCTCATGGGCGGCGATCCTATGGGCTGAGTTGCGAGCCGAGATGGACGAGATCATGGGTACCAACCGACCCCGGAGCACTCCGGCAGTCCGTTCCCGGCCGCGGGCCAGTCGCCCAACGCGGTCGTAGGATTGGATGCTGTGCAGGCAGGTTGTTACCGATGAGCGGCACGCTGGATGGCCGGGACGTGGCCGGGAACGGACTCCAGTCCGGCAGTAGTCCAGAATTGAGCACGCCGCTGCGCATGTTCATCGGTGGGCGGTGGGTGGAAGCTCTTTCGGGGCGGACGTTCGACTCCATCGACCCGTACACAGGCCAGGCGTGGGCGCAGGTGCCCGAGGCGAGTGCAGCCGACGTGGACCGAGCCGTCACCGCGGCCCGTTCTGCCTTCGACGAGGGGCCGTGGCCACGGCTGGCGGGCGTCGAGCGCGCCAGGATCATGCGGCGCCTGGCGCGGCTGCTCGAGGATCGGGCGGACGAACTGGCAACGATCGAGGTGCGCGACAACGGCAAGCTGCTGCGCGAGATGGCCGGGCAGGCGGCGCTGCTGCCGGAGTTCTACGACTACTTCGCCGGTGCCGCCGACAAGATCGGTGGAGAGGTCCTGGACTCGTCCAAGACGAACTTCTTCGTCTACCAGCTCCTCGAGCCCGTCGGAGTCGTGGGTGCGATCACCGCCTGGAACTCGCCGCTGATGCTTTTGGCCTACAAGCTCGCTCCCGCGCTGGCCGCAGGGTGCACCTTCGTGCTGAAGCCGTCGGAGCACACGTCCGTCTCCGCGCTGCGCTTCGCGGAGATCGTGGCCGAGGCCGGCGTTCCCGATGGCGTCTTCAATGTGGTCACCGGCGACGGCCCGAGCGTCGGTGAGCCGCTGGTGTCGCATCCCGGCGTCGACAAGGTGGCCTTTACCGGCTCGGTCGCCACAGGCATACGCGTCGCCAAGGCGGCGGCGGAACACCTCACCCGTGTTTCGCTCGAACTCGGCGGCAAGTCGCCGAACATCGTGTTTGCCGACGCCGATATCGAAGGTGCCGCCAATGGCGTTGTGGCCGGGATCTTCGCAGCCTGCGGCCAGACCTGCGTGGCCGGGTCGCGCCTGCTGGTGGAACGCTCGGTGCACGACGAATTGGTGGAACGAGTGGTGGGCAGGGCGCGACAGATTGTCCTCGGCAACCCGATGGATGCAGCCACCGAGATGGGTCCGCTGGCGTTCGCGGCGCAGTGGGACAAGGTCATGGGCTACATCGACGTCGGTTCTACCGAGGGAGCGGAGTTGGCCACCGGCGGACATCGCCCGGAACGCTTCGGCGACGGGCTGTTCCTGGAGCCCACCGTCTTCGTCGGCGTCGACAACACGATGCGGATCGCCCGCGAGGAGATCTTCGGGCCTGTGCTATCGGTGATCCCGTTCGAGGGCGAGGCCGAGGCGCTGACAATCGCCAACGACTCACCCTTCGGCTTGGCGGCCGGCGTGTGGACGAGGGACGTGCAGCGGGTGCACCGCATGGTGCCGCGCCTGCAGGCGGGGACCGTCTGGATCAACGCCTACCGCACCCTCAACTACGATGTCCCCTTCGGGGGATACAAGATGAGCGGTCACGGGCGGGAGAACGGGATGGAGGGTCTGCGCGGGTTCCTGCACACCAAGTCCGTGTGGATCGAGACGTCCGGCGCTACCCGCGACCCGTTCAAACTGGGCTGACCGCGTCACCGGGGCGTGCCGGCGCCCTCGCCCGATCGACCCGAGGAGATCATTGATGAGCCAGGACAGCCGGCCGCAGGTCGTCTCCGGTCTTGAAGGCGTGCTGGCCTGCCACTCCTCGGTCTGCTCCATCGACGGGCCGGCCGGCGTGCTGACCTACCGGGGCTACGACATCGGTGACTTCGTCACCCAGGCCACGTTCTGTGACGTTGCCTGGCTGTTGTGGCACGGCGACTGGCCCGATGCCACCGAGAGCACGGCTTTCACCGCGCTGGTGGCCTCGCAGCGCGACCTGCCGGAGTCCGTGGCAGCCCTCCTGGCGGCTGCACCTCTCGACAGTGTCAACCCGATGGCGGTGCTGCGCACGGCCGTGTCGCTGCTGGGGGTCGAGGACCCCACCGCGGATGACATCTCCCGCGAGGCCGTGGCCGCCAAGGCGGCGCGGCTCGTGGGTTGCCTGCCCACGATGGTGGCTGCGATGTCGCGCCACATGGTGGGTGCAGAGGCGGTGGAGCCCGACCCGGAACTGGACCACGCAGCCAACTTCTGCTGGATGCTGACGGGCCGGCGCCCCTCGCCGCAGGAGGCCGGCGCGCTGAACGCCCTGCTGAACACCTACGCCGAGCACGAACTCAACGCCTCGACGTTCGCGGCGCGCACGACGGTCGGGACGCTGTCGGACTACTACTCGGCGATGGTCTCGGGTATCGGGGCGGTCAAGGGCGCCCTGCACGGCGGCGCCGTGGACGACGCCATGGCGGTGTTCTCCGAGATCGGCCAACCCGATGGCGTGGTGCCGTTCGTGGAGGCGGCCCTGGCAGCCCGGCGGAAGGTTCCCGGCTTCGGGCACCGCGTGTACCGGACCCGCGATCCGCGGGCGATCGCCATGGATCGCCTGGCCGCCGAACTCGGCGCCGCGGCGGGTGAACCGCACTGGCACGCCGTGGCCTCCTCGCTGGAGGCCGAGTTGCGCGAACGCAAGAGGCTCAACGCCAACGTGGACTACTACTCGGCGCTGGTGCTCTACCACCTGGGCTTCCCGCTCAGCATGTTCACGAGCTTCATCGTCTGTAGCCGGGTAGCGGGGTGGACCGCGCACGTGCTCGAGCAGTATGCCAACAACCGACTCATCAGGCCCCGGGCCCTCTACGAGGGGTCACCGCCGCGGCCGTATCCGGTGGGCTGAGGGTGGACCGGGCGGTCCCGGCGTCGTTCTGGCGGGGGGGTACGAGCCGCGCTGTCCTGTTCGGTAGCGACGATCTGGCCGGCTACCGGTCCGAACAGGTCGAGGCGATCATCCTGGCGGCGCTGGGCAGCCCCGATCCCGACGGGCGGCAGATCGACGGGCTCGGCGGCGGGATCTCCTCGCTCAGCAAGGCCGCCATCGTGGGGCCGCCGCCGCCCGGCAGCAGCGCGGACGTGGCCTTCCGGTTCGCCCAGGTGGAGGTGGCCGAGCCACGGGTGAACTTCGTCGGCAACTGCGGCAACATCTCGGCCGCCATCGCTCCATTCGCCGTGGGGCAGGGTCTCGTGGTGACCGGCGATGCCGCCCGCGGGGCTGATGCCGCCCGTGGGGTCGACACCCTTCGTCATCCCGGCGACACCCCTCGTCATCCCGGCGAAGGCCGGGATCCAGTGTCGAGCGGCACCCCGGAGCGAAGTGCGGTCTCTGTCGAGGTGCTGAGCCTCAATACCGGTCAGCGCTTCCGCACCCGGGTGCCGCTGCGCGGTGGCCGTTTCGACCCGTCCGGCGACTTCGCCATCGGGGGCGTGCCCGGCACCGGGGCGCGGCTGACGCTCGAGTACCTCGAGCCGGATGGCTCGATCGGGCGGGGTGCACTGCCCACGGGCCTGGTTCGCGAGAGCGTCGACGTACCGGGATGCGGCGCCGTCCCAGTGTCGATCGTCGATGTGGGCAACCCCGCCGTGTTCGTGGCGGCCGAGGCTCTGGGGGCTCCGGAGGCCGCCTTCGCTCTGCCCACCGCGCTCGATGCCGATGCCGTGCTGCAGGAGCGTCTCGAGCGGATCCGCTGCGAAGCCGCGGTGCGCATCGGTGTGGCCGACTCGCCGGCCACCGCCGCCCGCCGGCACCGGACGGTGCCGAAGGTGGCGGTGGTGGGCGCGCCCGTGGCGTACCGGACCACCAGCGGCACCGAAGTGCCCGCTGTTGACGTGGACCTGGTGGTGCGGCTCATCTCGATGGGGCGCACCCACCGCACCCTGGCGATGACCGGCGCGATGGCCTGTGCTGCCGCGGTGGCCATCGACGGCAGCGTCGTGGCGGAGGTTGTCGCCGGCTTGCCCCGAACGTCCCCGGCGCAGACCGGCGGGGGGGCACCGGCAACGCGGGCGGTTCGTCTCGGCCATCCCGCCGGCGTGCTCGTCCTGCACGTGACCGCGGAGCGCTCGTCGGGCACGTGGCGAGTCCCGGACCTCACCATGGATCGCACCGCGAGGGAGATCATGCGCGGCGCGGTGCAGGTACCGCAGGCCTACCTCGATGGCGAGGCCTGGTTCCTCGCGGGATCATCCGGTTGAGCGCCTTCGGATCGGAGGCCACGCTCCGCACCGCCACCGGTGCGCTTCGCTACTACCGTCTCAGCCGCCTCGAACAGTTGGGGCTCGGCGCCGTGAGCCGCCTGCCGGTGAGCATCAAGGTGCTGCTGGAGGGCGCGCTGCGGCACGCCGAGGAGAGTTCGGGCCGCGGCGAGTCGCCCGAGCGCGCCGCGGCCGATGTGATGGCGCTGGCAGGCTGGGCCGACCCGGCGGCCGCCGGCACCTCGGTGGCGTTCCGCCCCGGCCGGTTGGTCCTTCAGGACTTCACGGGCATCCCGGCTCTGCTCGGCCTGGCGGCTATGCGCGGCGCCGTGCAAACAGCCGGCGGCGATCCGGCACGGGTCGATCTCGGTCTACCCACCGACCTGGTGATCGACCATTCCGTGCAGGTCGACGTGGCCGGTGACCTGGGCGCCTTCGGCGCCAATCTCGCCATCGAGTACGAGCGCAACGCCGAGCGGTTTCGCTTCGCCCGCTGGGCCCAGCAGGCGTTCGCCAACCTGCGGGTGGTACCGCCCGGCACGGGCATCGTGCATCAGGTCAACATGGAGTTCCTGGCCTCGGTCGTGTCGGTGGACCGCGGTCGCGGCGACCCGGTCGCTCGGCCGGACACCCTGGTGGGCACCGACTCGCATACGACCATGATCGGCGGGCTCGGCGTGTTGGGCTGGGGGGTCGGCGGTATCGAGGCCGAGGCCATCATGCTCGGCGAGCCGATCGATGTCGTGCTGCCGGAGGTGGTGGGGGTAAGGCTCTCGGGGCGCCCGGCCGCCGGCGTCACGAGCACTGATGTCGTGCTGACGCTGGCGCGCGTACTGCGGGAGGCGGCCGTGGTCGAGGCGTTCGTCGAGTTCTACGGCCCGGGACTCGACGCGCTGAGCACCGAGGACAGGGCGACCATCGCCAACATGGCTCCCGAGTACGGCGCCACCACCGGCTTCTTCGCCCCCGATGCCGAGACGCTCCGCTACCTCCGCCGGACGGCGCGGACTCCCTCACACGTGGACCTCGTCGAGCGATACTGCCGCGCTCAGGGCCTGCTCCGTCCGACCGACGGTTCTGTACCGGCGTTCAGGCGCGTCGTGCCGTTCGACCTGACCTCTGTCGCCCCGACGGTGGCGGGGCCGTCGCTGCCCACGCAGACCCTGAGTCTGCGAGAGGTACCGGCGTCGCTCGCCGCGGCGCTGTCGGATCGCCACGACGGGGTCTCGGGCACAGCGGTGCCGAGCGGCGAGGGCGATCCGGACCCGGTCAGCCTGCCGGAACCGGGCGAGGCGGGCGAGGGCGATAAGTCCGGGCGCGAGCGCAGTTCGATGGCCACATCGATCGTCGGCCGCGGGACGATCCTGCTCGCCGTGCCGGAGATCCCGCAGCCGGCCGGAAGGCGCGCCGGCGAGCCCGGATTCCGGCCACCTCCCAGAACTCTCGTCCGCGTCGTCCCGCGGGGGCGGATCGTGAGCAAGTCCACCGAGGATGCCGAGTTGCCGCTCCGGGATGGCGACGTTGTGATTGCCGCCATCACGAGCTGCACCAACACGTCCAATCCGGCGATGATGATCGGAGCCGGACTGCTGGCCCGCAAGGCCCTGGAGCGGGGGCTGACAACGCCGCTGCACGTCAAGACGAGCATGGCGCCCGGTTCGCCGGTCGTGGCCGACTACCTGGCGCGCTCGGGCCTGCTCGTGGACCTCGAACATCTGGGGTTCGCGGTCGTCGGCTACGGGTGCACCACGTGTGCGGGCGGATCAGGGCCCTTGGACGCATCGATTACGGCTGCCATAGAGAACGGCGGCCTGTCGGTCGCGGCTGTGCTGTCCGGCAATCGCAACTTCGAGGGGCGCATTCACCCCCAGTGCCGTCTGGCCTACCTGGCCTCGCCGGCACTGGTCGTGGCGTACGCCCTCGCCGGAACCATGAACGTCGACCTCGCCTCCGACTCGATCGCTCACGACGCGACCGATGAGCGCGTGTTGCTGGAAGAACTATGGCCCGACGAGGCCGACATCCGCCGGGAGATCGACAGCGCCGTGGTTCCCCGCCTCTTCGCAGTGCGCGCCGGCGAGATCTTCGAAGGTGACGAACGCTGGCGCTCTCTCGGCGGTGAACCGTCGGCACTGCCCGACTGGGATCCGGTCTCCACCTACATCACCGCGCCACCTTTCTGCGAGTCCGTGGCGCCCGAGCCCACGGCGCCCGCCGACATCCGGGGTGCTCGCTGCCTGCTGACGCTCGGTGACTTCATCACCACCGATCACATCTCGCCCGCGGGTGCAATCGCTGCGGACAGCCCGGCCGGGCGCTACCTCCAGAGCAATGGCGTGGCGCCCGAGGACTTCAGCATCCTCGGGGCACGGCGTGGCAACCACGAGGTGATGGTGCGCGCCACGTTCGCCAATCCCCGGCTGCGCAACCACCTCGCCGGTGAGCGCGAAGGGGCCTGGACGGTGCATCAACCCAGCGGAGACCTGATGGTCATCTTCGACGCCGCCGAGCGCTATCGCCGGGAGTCCGTACCGTTGGTGGTGTTGGCGGGCGCCGCGTATGGAACGGGATCGTCGCGTGACTGGGCGGCCAAGGGCACCGCCCTGCTGGGTGTGAGGGCCGTTGTCGCCGAGAGCTTCGAGAGGCTGCACCGCCAGAACCTCATCGCCATGGGCGTGCTGCCGCTGCAGTTCCCCGCCGGGGCGGGCTGGCTTGCGAGCGGCCTCGACGGCACCGAGATGTTCGATGTGATCGGCCTGGCCGCGGATCTCGCGCCCGGGAGCGAAGCGACGCTCGTGGTGACCTCAGCCGACGGCACGCGGCGGTGCGTGCCCCTCATGGTCCGCCTCGACAGCAATTCCGAGGCGACCTACTACCGGCACGGCGGCATCATCCCGTTCGTGCTCCGGCGCCTCCTGCGCGAGACGGCAGCGGGAAGCTAAGCCAACCGGCGCAGGCTGCGGTCGACGCGTTGCAGGAAGGCCTGGCGGTCCTCGGCAGTGGAGCGATCGGAGCCGTAGAAGGCCAGCCAGCGCATCCTGCAGTTCGCTGGGCAGAGCGGGTACACGCTGCGTCGCAGGAAGTGCATGCCCGCCTCACCCTGCACGGCGTTGACGAGCTTCGACGACCCGTGTGTGGAGACAGCGGCCAGGTATCGCAGGTTTGCCAGGAGTTTCCGGGCCTCGGTGGCTGCGTCCGAACCGCCTGCCCGGGGGATCAAGCCTCCGGCGACGACCTGCTCGAACCACCCGGCGAGCATGGCCGGCAGGCCGCTCCACCATGTCGGGTAGACGAGGACGAGCGCGCTGGCGGTGCGCAGAGCCTCCTGATGGGCCGCAACGAGGGAAGTGTCGGCGTCGGTCGGCGAGAACCCGTCCGCATACAGGTCCAGCAGCCGAGGTTCGGCGCCTACCGCTGAGAGGGTCTCGACGACCTGTGTGCTCACCGCGGCGCCGAAACTCTCCGGCACCGGATGGCACAGGACGACCAGCGTGCTCACAGCCCTGCCAGGATGCGGTTCAGCCGGGCCTCGAAGCGTCGCCGCGTCGCGGCGGCACGTTCGGGTTGCGAGTCGTAGAGCGCGACGAAGCGCCGCCGGCAGCGCGGATTCACGATCAGCCGCATGGTGCGCAACAGGATGCGGCGTCCGCCGTCGCGGTTGCGGCGCACCTCGTGTCGAGGCCGCTCGTGCACGGCCACCGCCACCAGCCGGCGCACCCCGGTGAGTCCCCGCCGCAGCTTGCCGTCGACGAGGTGGAAGCCCACGCCGGGCACGAACGTGCGGTCCACGAACCCCTTGAGCCGCGGCGACAGACCCGTCCAGCCCGCCCGGTACACGAACACCAGCGCCTCGGCGGCGCTCACCCGCGGCCCGAAGTCGGCCACGTCCGGCTCCACGAGAGGCTGCCCGCTGTGGTAGGCCCGGCGCCCGGCCGCGGTCATGGCCGGATTGAAGTCGCCCACGTGCAAGTCGATCACGTCCATGTCGTACCCACCTGCCGCCAAGTGGGATTCGACGATCCGCCGCAGCTCGCCGCCATCGGCGGCAGGGTCGTCGGCCAGAACCAGCACCACGCGCACGGCGCCATTCTTGCAGGCCGCCCCCCCCCGCTACCACCTTCCGCCCCGCGTCGCACAGTCCGGCCCTGGGGCCCGGTCCGGCTACCCTCGACGTCGATGGGCGCATCCTGCATCCTGGCCGATGCCCTGCTGCCCGATGGGCGGCGGGTGGACGTGACCGTCGTCGACGGCGTGGTTGCTTCGGTCAACGGGACAACATCCGGTGATGGGCGGACGCCTCGGCCCACGCGGGGGCTAGAACCGACCGGTGGCGGCGGAGCCCTACCCGGGGCAGCCGCCGAGCGGTCCGAGTACCACGACCTCGGGGGGATGCTGCTGCTGGGGGGGCTCGCCGAGCCGCACGCCCATCTCGACAAGGCCCTCTCGGCCGAGACGGTCATCAACGCCACCGGGGATCTGATCGGCGCCATCGAGGCCTGGCATGGCGCCCGCGGCGGCATGAGCGCCGAGAACATCATGGCGCGGGCACTCCGGGCCGTCGAGATTTCCGTCGAAGCGGGTTGCACTGCCATCCGCAGCCATACCGACGTCGGCACCGACATCGGCGCCCGTGGCATCGACGCCCTCCGCGAGGTGCGACGCCTCTGTCGCCGCCTGGTCGATCTGCAACTCGTGGCGCTCGTCGGCGTGCCGCTGACCGGCCCCGAGGGTGCTGGCAACCGGCGAGCCCTCACGGCCGCCATCGAAGCGGGAGCGGACCTCGTGGGCGGCGCCCCCGCCCTCGACCCGCGACCGGCCGAGTGCGTCGCGGTCTGCCTGGACGCGGCCACCGACGCCGGCTTGGGCGTGGACCTGCACGTCGACGAGACGCTCGACCCGCAGGTGCGCACCCTTGCCGACCTTGCTCGAGGTGTGCTCGAGAGGGGATTCACGCGTCCGGTGACGGCAAGCCACTGCGTCAGCCTCGGCATGATGGCCGAGCCCGATCAGCGGGAACTCGCCGCCCTCGTGGCCGAGGCCGGCATCGGCGTGGTGACGCTGCCGCAGACCAACCTGTTCCTGCAGAGCCGGGGCCGCCGCACGGCACCGCCGCGCGGCCTCACCGCCCTGGGGGCGCTGATCGAGGCGGGTGTACGCGTGGCCGGAGGGGGTGACAACCTGCAGGATCCGTTCAATCTCATGGGCCGGGGCGATCCCTTCGAGACGGCCTCGCTCCTTGTCACTGCCGGGCACCTGCGTCCGCACGCGGCGCTGGTGGCAGTCTCGGGCGAGGCCAGGGACGTGATGGGACTTCCGCCTGCGGTGGTCCGCCCCGGCGCGGTGGCCGACTTCGTGGCCGTGGAGGCCTTCTCGGAGCGGGAGGCCATCGCCGCGGCTCCCGGGACCCGCCAGACCTTCAAGGCAGGTCGCCTGGTGGCGCACACCGTCCAGAGCGTTGTCGTCCCCGGTGCGCCCCGGGCATGAGCCCGTCGAAGCCGCTGGACGTTCTCGGGGCTCGTGCCGGCGTCGGCGCGGGCCACCGCCTATGGCTTACCCGGCGGATCGTGTTGGCGAGGGAGACGCGGTGAGCAATCCCGCGGGCATCCCCTGGGGGGTCTGGTTCGAACCCACGCAACCGGTGACGCGACTGGTGGCTCTGGCGAGCCTCGCCGAGGGGCTCGGTGCCGGCGTCTGCTTGGTGGCCGACGAGGGCACCGAGCGGGACGTCTACGTGGCGCTGAGCGCCATCCTCACCGCCACGGACACTCTCGTCGTGGGGCCGGCCATCACGAACCCCTTCTCCCGCCATCCCGTGACGACCGCCGCTGCTGTCGCGACGCTGGCCGAGATGGCCCCCGGGCGTGTCTGGCATGGTCTCGGCGTGGGCGGGAGCCGCGTCCTGGCGCCGCTGCAACTCGAGCCGGAGCGGCCCTACTCGGCGCTCGTCGACGCGTTCGTAGCCAACCGCCGCCTGCTGAGCGGCCGGCGGGCCGGGCCGGCCTCGCTGGATTGGTTCGGTGGAGAAGTCCCCATGGCGATCGCCGGGCGGGGGCCGCGGGTGCAGCGTTTCGGGGCTGCAAGGGCCGACTGGGTGATTCTCTCGGCAAAGGCTCTGGCCGATCTGCCCGAGGCCGCCGCGGCGATCCGAGCCGGGGGTGACGCCCGCGTCGCCTGGTCGGCGTACCTCGCCTACGACGACACCGAGCGCCGCCGCGCTCTGCGCCACTTCGCCTACATGGCCCTCGACGCGCCCCCGGAGATCCGCCGGCAGGTGGGCCTCGACGAGCTGCGGTCCGCCCGCGTGCGCCGCGCCATGCTGGCCGGCCGTCTCGACGAGGCCGCCGAACACCTACCGGAGTCGCTGCTGGATCTGTACGCCGTCACCGGCACACCCACCGCGTGCGCTGCTCGGATCGCCGCCCTCCGAGCTTCGTTCGACCTCTTCCTGCTGCCCATGAACGACGAGGACACGTGCGAGGCGCACATCGAAGCCGGAGCGGCCATTCTCACCGCTGCCGGCGACCTGACCGCCAGCGGCCCGGGGCGATCCGTGTAGCAGTCAGATCGCGGACGCGCTCCGTCGGGGACGACTCCTCGTCACCGGCGGCAAGGCTGGGGGGTCAGCTTGTAGCGGCGCTCTCTTCCCGCAGCAGTGCCGCCAGAACCCTGGGCGGCGTCATGGGGAGTTCGGTGAGCCGGACGCCGATGGCGTCGCGGACCGCGTTGGCGACCGCGGGAGCGATGGCGGGGATCACCGGCGTGCCCACGCCCTTGGCTCCGTAGGGGCCGCCGTCGGGGTCGGGGTCCTCGATGAGCACCACCTCGATGTCCGGCATGTCGTCGGCCATGAGGACCTTGTAGCCCATGAAGTTGGGGTTGAGCGGGGCGCCCTCGTCGTGACGGAGTTCCTCGACGAGGGCGTAGCCGATGCCGTGGTGCAGGCCGCCCTCCACCTGCCCGCGGCAGCCCAGAGGGTTGATGACGCGACCCACGTCCTGGGCGGCCACGTAGCGCAGCACCCGCACCTGGCCGGTGGCGTGATCCACCTCCACCTCGCAGAAGTGGGCGCCGGTGACCGGCAACGGATCGTTGTCGGTGGGGGCGAAGTACCCCTCGACGGCGATCGGCTCGGTGCCCTGAAGGCTCTCGGCGGTCACCTCGGCGGGCTCGACTCCGAGGCGCTCACAGATGGCCTCACGGAGACGCCGGGCGCCGTCGGAAACGGCTCGGCCCATGACGTACGTCGTGCGGCTGGCCTCGGCGCCCCAGAAGTCCAACGGCACCGCGGCGGTGCCGAGATTGTGCACCCGGATGCGCTCCGGCGGCAGGCCCAACTCGTCGGCCGCCACGAGCGTGAGCGTCGTGAGCGCCCCCTGACCCTTGTCGATGACGCCGAGGCTGATCGACACCGTGCCGTCGCTCCCGAAGCTCGACGTTGCATCGGGACACCTCAGGGATGGGCGTCAGACCCGTCAACCCGGCGTGGTGCATGCCCATCGCCATGCCTCGGCCGCGGCTGCGGCCCAGGGGATCGGGCCGCCGCGGCGTCACGCCCTGCTCATCGCTCGTTGGTGGCACCCAACCGGCGACTTCACTGCCACGGTCGAGGCAGGCCTCGGCGCCGAAGGAGCGGATGGTCGTGCCGAAGCTGAGCGGATCACCGACCCGGGTCAGGTTCCGGCGCCGCAGCTCCACCGGGTCGATTCCCAGCGACCGGGCGATGTCGTCGAGCTGTGACTCCATGGCGAAGTGGATCTGCGCCGTTCCGACCGAGCGGTAGGCGCCACCGGGGATGTGGTTTGTGTAGACCGAGGTGGCCGAGAAGCGCAGGTGCTCTGTCCGGTAGAGCGTGGCCCACTTTCCGACCATGCTGAGAGCCACGACATAGCCCCAGCCGTACGCCCCTGAATCCAGGAGCACGTCCGCGCAGCGCGCTCGCAGGATCCCGTCGGCGTCGACACCGGTCACGAGGTCGATCCGGGCAGGGTGGCGGGTGACTGTCGCCGACATCGACTCCTCCGGCGACAACGCCAGCTTCACCGGCCGGTCAACGGTCCGCGAGCACAGCGCCGCGAGCGGCTCGAGCGAGGCGATCAGGCTGTTCTTCAGGCCGAAGCTGGCGCCGAGAGCCTCCGGGGGGTGGATCCGCACCTTCTCGGGGTCGAGCGCCAGGGCCTCGGCCAGCGCATCGCGGAAGTGGAACATCGAGTCGAGATGTGTCCAGACGTCGAGATGAGTGCCGGTCCAGTCGCAGATGCAGGCCAACGGTTCGATCGTCTGGGCGCACTGCCGCTGCGTCGAGAAGCTGTCCCGGAAGACGTGGGGGCAGTCGGCGAGGGCGGCAGCGACGTCGCCGCGGCTGACGTTGATGGGCGGTCCGGCCCGGTTACCGGGTGCCGCCGGATGCAACTGGACAAGGCCGTCGCGCGCGTCGGCAGCGGTGAGCACCGCCGGCAGTGGTTCGTAGTCGATCTCCACGGCGAGGGTGCCCTGACGGGCGGCCGCCTCGGTGGTTGCCACGACGGCGGCCACGGCGTCACCGGTGAATTGCGGCGTGTCAGTGAGGATGCGCTGCACGGGCGGGGAGTCGGCGAAGATCCGCACCGGCGGATAATCGGCCACGTCTGCTGCGGTGAGCACCGCCAGCACGCCGGGCGTGGCCAGCGCCGCGGTCGGGTCGATCTCCCGGATACGGGCACGGGGGTAGGGCGAGCGCACCACGGCCGCATGCGCCATGCCCGGCAGGGCCATGTCGGTGAGGTACTCCGCCGTACCGGAGACCTTCCCCCAGCCGTCCACCCGCGGCACGGAGCTTCCGACGACCGGCTGCGGGCTCATCGGTCGCCTCGTGCGTGCCCGGCGGCGACCGCGGCACGGATGATCGCCGCGAAGCCGCTACACCGGCAGATGTTGCCGGTGAGGAAGCGCCGCACCTCGGCCTCGTCCGGCGCCGGGTTCTCTGCCAGCAGCGCCCGCACCGAGACCACGAAACCCGGAGTGCAGTAGCCGCACTGGACGGCTCCGGCTTCGAGGAACGCCGTCTGCACGTCGTCGGGAGCGTCGCTGCTCACGCCTTCGATGGTCGTGATGTCGCGCCCGTCGAGCGTGGCGGCCAGGAGGCAGCAGGAGTGGGCGGCGGCCCCGTCGACCAGCACCGTGCAGGCCCCGCAGTAGCCGATCCCGCAGCCGAACTTGGTGCCGGTCAGACCGAGATCGTCCCGCAAGACGGCCAGCAGCGTGTCGTCGGCGGCGCAGGACACCTCTTGGCGCCGGCCGTTGACGGTGAGATGCACGCGGTTCACGGTGTCCCCGCCGGCGTGTGCCGCACGGTGGTGGCGATCGCGGCGCACCGGCCTGCGGCCGGGACGCTGCAGAGCAACCCTTGTGCACAAGCGGCCGAGAACCTCGGCCCTGGATTCCGGCCTGCGCCGGAATGACAGCAGCACTTGAGTGTTCGCGGAGTCTGCATCGTTCAGCGATCTCCCCGGGGCGGCGGGTTTGCGGCGTCGCCCACCGTGGCGGCCACGAAGCGGGGCAGCATGGCGTGCAGGTAGTCCTGCGGGGTCGCCGCGTCCGGTAGCAGGTCGTCGGCGAAGTCCTCGATCCAGTTCACCGCCAACGCCACGCCGGCGGCTTCGGTGATCGCCACTCCGGCCAGCGCCGCCTCCAGCCGCCCGATGCGCGCGGCACGGCGCAGTGCGCCACCTGCGACCACCCGGGCCTCGACGATCTCCTCGCCATCGAGGCGTACCAGAACGGCGGCAGTGGCGACGGCCAGGTCGCCGGCACGCAGCGCAAGTTTGCGGTAGCCGTGACGCCAGGAGCGGTCCACCAGCGGCACCCGGACGGCCGTGGCCATCTCGTCGTACTCCAGCGACGTGACGAACGGCGTCACGACGAGTTCGTCCAATGCCAGCCGTCGCGAGCCACGTCCCGAGCGCACCTCCACTTCGGCGTCGAGGCAGAGGGCGGCGGGGATGAGGTCACTGCCGGGGTCGGCGTGGCACAGGTTGCCGACCAGGGTGCCGAAGTTCCGGACGTGCGGCGATCCGACCTTTCCGGCTGCGGTCGCCAGCAGCGGGCACCGAGTTGCCAGCGACGTATCCAGTTCGATGTGACGGGTTGTCACCATGGCGCCGATGTGGGCGACGTTCCCCGCGATGGTCGTGGCTCCGAGATTCTCGCAGCGGTCAAGGCTGACAACGACTTCAGGGGCGGCGAATCCCAGCTTCAGGAGCGGGACGAGGGACTGCCCGCCTGCCAGGATCCGCGATTCGTCGGACACCGAAAGCAGGGCGAGTGCCTCGTCGACCGAACGGGGCCTCTCGAGGGCGAGCGTGGCCGATTGTCTCAACGTGATCTGCCTGTACCGGTCAACTTGACGTGCGGGCTACAGCGATCCGGAACAGCGCGGGTACGGTCCCGTGGCGCTGCCGGGAAGTCGCCGGCGGCGGTGCCCCGCTCAGGTCCCGTTTGAGGCCCCTTCCCGGGTGGCGACGAACTCGGCCCACGGGATGCGGGGCAGAAAGTACGTACCCTCGTCGACGGTGCGCAGGAACGACCGCAGGCCGAGCCGGCCGATGGCGCCGAGGCGCAGCGGGTCGATGCGGCCGCGCTCGTTGCAGATTGCCTCGTCGTAGGTGACCCACACCACCTCGGCCACGACGAGGTGAACCTCGCCGAACGGCACCCCCGCCGTGCCGAGGTCCACCACCTGGCGAACCTCGCACTCCAGGCGGGCCACCGCCTCGCCGATGGCGGGGGAGGTGACCTTGGTGGCCGGCACCGGGGTCCAGCCGGCCAGTTCGAACTCATCGGAGTTCGCCGGTCCCTCCATTGCGACGGCCTCGATCTGATCGCGGAACACCTCGGTGGTCACGTTGATCACGAAGTCGCGGGACGCCATGACGTTCTGGTAGGTGTGCTTCAGGCCCCCGTCCTCCCGCAAACCCATCGTGATGCCGACCAGCATCGGGTCGCCGGTAATCGGCAGGTAGTAGCTCATGGGGGCGATGTTGGCGACGCCGTCCGGACTGCGCGTGGACACCATGGCGATGGGGCGCGGCACCACCAGCTGCGAGAGCAGGAACTGGCAGTCCATAGGGCTGTTCTCGGCCGGATCGAAGGTGACCGAGCGATCAGGATCCATAGTGCCTCCGAGGGTCGGGCTCGTTGGTCAGGACACGCCGCGCGAGAACGGTTGGGCCAGGGCGGTGGGTTTGCGGGCCCGCGCCGCGAACACGAGCAGGCCTGCGAAGGCCAGTACGTAGGGCAGCGAGTTCAGCAGGGCTCCGGGCACGTTCTCGACGCCGACGGCCGGCAGGGCCACGGCCAGAGCGTCGGCGAAGCCGAAGAGCAGTGCGCCGGCGACCACGCCCCAGAGCCGCCAGCCGCCGAACAGCACGGCGGCGATGGCGATGAAGCCCTTGCCGGCTGTCATGTGCTGCGAGAACCCGCCAACCAGGCCGACGGCCAGGTATGCACCCGAGAGGCCCCCAAGCAGGCCGCACACGTAGATCGCCTGCCGCCGCCGGGCCAGCACCGGCACGCCGCTCACGTCGGCGGCCGGCGGATTCTCCCCGACGGCGCGCAGCTCGAGTCCCCACGAGGTGCGCGTCATTACCCAGCGGACGATGAAGATCGTCGGCACGATGATGTAGGTCAGCCAGATCTGACCGAAGAACGCCTCGCCGATGATTGGGATGTCGGCCAGCCCGGGGATCCGGAAGACGTGGAGGCGGCCCGAGGTCATCTCTATCTCTGTGTGCAGGAACGTCGTGAGGCCGACGGCGAGTGTCGTCAGGGCGATACCCACGACGAACTGGTCGATGTCGAGCCGGTGGCTGAGTTGCGCCTGGATGAACGAGATGATCAGCCCGGCGGCCATGCCGGCGAGAATGCCGACGACCGGTGAGCCTGCAAGAGACGACCCCAGGGCGGCTCCGTAGGCACCACTCAGCATCATCCCCTCGAGGGAGATGTTGATGGTGCCGGCTCGCTCGGCCACGTACTCGCCGAGTGCCGCGAACAGCAGCAGGACCCCCAGCCGCACGGTCGGCTCGAGGATGGTCTCGATGTTGCCGATCATGGCGTGGTGGGCGAGATCGAGCGGAGCGCCGTCCGCCGGGCTGCGCGGCGGTCCCTGATGACCATGAGGGCGGCCGGCAGCATCGCCGCCACCACGAACAGGACCTGGACGACGTCGGTGATCGTGCGCGAAACGCCCGTGGCGGCGAGGAAGCCGCCGCCGGTGCGCATCACGGCGAAGAAGAAAGCGACCGGAAGGACGGCGGCGGCGTTCAGCCGGGCCACGAGTGCGACGAGCAACCCCTGCCAGCCGAAGTCGTTGGAGATCTGGTCCTGGAGGCGGAAGGCGGCGCCGGACACGAACATCCCTCCGGCGAGCCCTGCGGCGGCGCCGGAGAACACCAGCGCCCCGCCACCCACCACGCCCGGCCGCACGCCGGCACGCCGGGCCGTGCGGGCGCTGAGGCCGAGCGTGCGCAACCGCAGGCCCCACACGCTGCGGGCCAGCAGAACGGTGACGAGTCCCGTCACCACCACGGCGACGAGCACACCCACATGGATCTTGTTGCCGAAGATCTCCACGCTGGGCAGGCGCACCTCCTCGGCGATCCTCTCGCTTTGCGAGGCGCGACGGGTGTTCGAATCGGTGGTGTCCAACAGGAGGTAGTCGCGGCTCACCAGGAAGAGGATCACGTTCGGTGCCACGAAGGTGAGCAGCAGCGTGCTGATGAGCACGTCCACCTTGCGCCTGGCCTCCGCCACTGCGGCGATGCCTGCCCAGAAACCCCCGGCGGCGGCTGCGGCGATCAGCGACAGCGCCATGATCAGTCCTGCGGGGCCGGGCACCAGCAGCGACACGACCGCGGCCCCCAGCGCTCCCATCGCCACCTGACCCTCCTGGCCGATGTTGTAGGAGCCCGCCCGGAACGTCACGACGACGCCGAGACCCACGAGCGCCAGGGGCACCATCTCGATCAGCGAGCGGCCCCAGGCTCCGGGGCTGCGCAGGCTTCCGTCCAGCAGGGCGTCGAGCACGGCGGTGGGGGAGCCGCCCACCAAGGCCACCAGCACACCGCTGAGCACCGCCGCCAGCCCCAGGAATAACACGAATAACCCGGCCTGGACGGCCAGGCGTACCGATCGGCGCTCGACGCGGCCGACGAGCCCGCTGCCGGGCGGTTCCGCGCCGGCGGTCTCGGTGGCGGTGCCGGCCACCCCGGCTTCGGAGGGCCGGTCGGTGGTCATGCGGCGTGCCCGCCCATCATGAGACCGAGTTGTTCCAGGTCGACGGTGCCCCGCGGGATATTCCCGCTGAGGCGACCCCGGAAGATGACAGTGACGCGGTCGGCCAGATCGAGGATCTCCTCCAACTCGGTGGAGATGAGCAGCACGGCCACGCCGTCGGCGGCTGCGGCGCGCAACTGCTCGCTCATGTACTCGATGGCGCCGACGTCCAGCCCGCGCGTCGGCTGCGAGGCAACCAGCACGGTCGGGGACCCGGAGAGTTCCCGCGCCAGCACGACCTTCTGCTGGTTGCCCCCCGACAGGAGGCGGAAGGGGATGTTCGGCGAGGGTGTGGCGATCTCGAAGCGGTCGATGAGATCGCGGGCGAGTTGGTCGATGCGGGATCTGTTCAGCATTCCCCAACGAGATACCTCGCCCGTGTTGGTGAGGATCAGGTTCTCTGCCACGGTGAGGTCGAGCACGCACCCCGAGGCGTGGCGGTCCTCGGGGATGACGGCGACACCGGCGCGTCCCATGGCCCCCGGCACGCCTGCAGGAACGGTCTCGCCGGCCACCGTCACCTCCCCGCTGTCGAGTTCGAGCAGGCTGGATAGGAGGTCGGTGAGGGCGACCTGCCCGTTTCCCTCAACCCCGGCCACACCGAGGATCTCCCCGGAGCGGAGTTCCAGATCCAACTCGTCGAGGAGGAGCCGGCCGTCGAGTCCGGCCGCGGTTGCGCCGCGGACCGCCAGCACGACGTGACCGCCGGCGGTCTCTTCGGCCTCCCCGTCGGCGTCGCCGGTAACGGTCAGCTCGCCGAGGATGCCGAGCGCGGAGGCCTCGGTGCGCAGAGAGACCTCGCGGCCGACCATGGCCCGTGCCAGGGTCGGGGCGTCGGCGGCAGACGTCGGCATCTCCCGCACCACCCGGCCGTCGCGCATGATGGCCACGCGGTCGGTGGCGTGCAGGATCTCGTCGAGCTTGTGGCTGATGAGGACGACCGCCCGCTGCCGGTCGGCGACCATCCGGCGCAGCACCTCGAACAGCCGCCGCGACTCCGCCAGGGTCAGCACCGAGGTGGGCTCGTCAAGGATGATCACCGCCGGGTCCCGCCGCAGGCACTTGATGATCTCCAGTCGCTGCCGCTGCGAGGCGTTGAGGTCGCCCACCCGGGCGTCGGGATCGATGACCAGGTCGTAGGCGGCGCTCAACTCCGCTACCTCGGTCCGCAGCTTGCGCGGGTCCAGCGGCCCTCCGGCGCCGAGATGCACGTTCTCCCACACGGTGAGGGCATCGATGACGCTGAAGTGCTGATGCACCATGGCGATGCCGAGGGAGGCCGCGTGGGTGGGGTCGCGGATGGTCTGCGCCTCGCCGCCTACCCGCACCTCGCCGGCGTCGGGGGGCACGAGACCCAGCACGATTTTCATGAGCGTCGACTTGCCCGCCCCGTTCTGGCCGAGCAGGCCGACTATCTCCCCCGGCGCAACGGCGAGGTCGACCCGGTCACAGGCCGTGACCGGGCCGAACCGCTTACTGATGGACTTGAGTTCGAGGATCGGACCGCCGGTCATGTCCCCTCAGAACCCGTTTGGCGAGATCCGGGCCCGGTGCCCTAGCCGGACAGTTCGATCAGTTCCTCCGGGACCAGATCGCGGGAGCCGATCCGCGCAATGACGTCGTCGAGGGTGGCCTGCTCCTCGGGTGTCGGGTCGCAGAGGATGGCGCCCGGTTCGGGGTGGATGCCCACGTAGAACCTGCGGATCGCGCCCTCGCGGTAGGTCCCCGCCGCGAAGTCCCGCAGGTTCGCCACGAGGTAGTCGCCCGGCGGGAACAGCGATGCGCCGGCGAACGGCGATCCCGGGAAGCAGGTGTTGGCCGAGGCCGACATGGCTGCCCCACCGTTCTCGGCGATGAACCCGCCGGTGGGGAACATGGCCCCGCCCAGGAAGGTGTGGATCACGCCGATGTCCTGGCCGATCATGGCCCGTGCGGCCTCGATGCCCAGGGCGGCGTCGTTGAAGCTGCCCGTGTAGGTGACGACCAGTTCGTAGTCGGGGTTGATCGACTTGAGACCAGCCTCCATGGACTTGCTGGCGACGACCACGAAGGCGAGTTCGGGGCCGCCGATGAATCCGGCCTTGGTGCCGCCTGTCCGCTCCAGGAGTTGGGCCGCGGCGACGCCGAGCAACCAGTGGATCTCGAAGTAGTTGTCGCTGGACTGGCCGTAGCAGGGGTGCTCGCTGGTGAGGGTGCCGTTGAGGTACATGGCGATGTGCTCGAACTCCTCCGAGCAGGCGATGGCGTCGAGGCCGTCCTGCAGTTCGGTGGCGCCCACGGCGAGGAAGTCGACGTTCTGGCGGGCCAGGTCCGCAATCGCCGTCTCGCTCTCGGCGGGGTTGATGAAGTCCGACACGATCACCGTCCAGCCGGCCTCCTCGGCGAAGGAGCGTGCACCGTCCACGAAGCTCTGGTAAAAGCCACCGTCGTTGGTGTCGCCGGGGCTGGCGATGCCGAGGATCACCTGGCCGTCGCCGTTGATGTCCGGCTGGCCGAGGACGAGCGTGCCCGGCGTCTCCGCCTCGACGGCGTCGTCCGTCGGTTCCGAGGCGGCGTCGTCCATGGCCGCCTCGCCGGCCGCTGCGGCCGCCTCACCGGCGGCCTCGGCCGCGGCGCGGGCATCGTCCGCATCGACCTGGGCGGCGGCGGCCTCGGTGCGCGCCTCGTCGGCTGCGGCCTGGGCGTCCTCCAAGGCGGCTTCGGCCGCGGCGACTGCATCCTGGTTGCCCTCGGCCGTGGCTTGGGCCAGGTCGGCTGCGGCCTGTGCGGCCTCGGCCGCGGCAAGCGCGGCTGCGGCGCCGGCTGCGGCCGCCTGGGCGTCGGCGAGTGCCTTGCCGGCGTCGGCCTCGGCGGCCTCGGCCTCTGACATCGCCTGGGCGGCAGTGTCGGCACTCGTGCTGTTGCCACCGCAGGCGGCAGCCACAAGGGCTACGGCCAGCGCCGCGCCGATGAGTTTGCTGAATCGACTGATCCCAATCACGCTATTCCTCCCCGATTTGCTCTGGAGGCCCCAGTCGTTGCATTGATCCGAGCTTGTCGAATGCGGGCTGGTGCGGCCGCACCCATCAGTCGGTGCAGTTGACGACTCAGAGGCCGGCGGAGACCTTATCCGATGAGGACGGCTGCGTCGCCTCTGATTCAGTCCGCCGGGATGGCGTCGTAGGCGGGGAAATCGGGGTCGACCACGGTGTGGATTCCGAGCCCGGTGACCACGCGGTTCACGTAGTTGAGGTGGGCGCAATGGGCGTTGGCGTCGACAATGGCCAGGTCGTCGAACCCGGCGGCACGCAGCGCGGCCACGTCGTCCTCGCCGATCTCGCCGGGTCGGGTCGTGAGGGCGACGGTGTAGCGCACCAGTGCGGCTTCGGGATCCGGTAGTGCCTCGGCGGCGCCGGCCGGGTCGGTGGCCAGCCGGACGATCTCGTCGTCGCTGAAGCCGTCGGCGCGGAGCTTCACCGTGACCTGGCTCATGCAGTGGACGGTGCCGTTCAATGCGGACGTCACGAAACCGATGAGATTGCGTTGTCGCGACGCCAGCGACGATGGGCAGCGCTCCGTGGCGGCGTACAGCTCCAGCCGGGCGCCCACCAGTCGCGGGTACAGCGACCCGGCCAGGGTCATCTCGGTGACCTCGCCCAGCGTCTCACGCTGGCGGTCGTAGTGGCGGCGCAGCTCGTCGCCGGCCTCCTCGTAGGGCACGGTCCGGATCCACATGCCGCCATGTTCGCACAGGCTGGCAACCCGATTTATGCGGCGCGGGTAGCGTCGGCTCGGTCGCGGCGTTTGGACGGCGGATGGAGGGAAACCCCATGGCACGGCTCGCGTTCGTGGACACACACATCCACCTCTACGACCTGCAACTCCCGAACCTGCACTACTCGTGGATGCAGCCGGGGGTGAGCCACCCGGTCTTCGGGGCACTGGCGCCGATCCAGGCGCAGCGATTCTGGGCCGACGACTACATCGCCGAGACCCGGTTCGCCAACGTGGTCAAGTCGATTCACGTCAACGCCGCGGTCCGCACGACCGATCCCGTGGAGGAGACGAGGTGGCTGCAGGCGTTCGCCGACCGCGTCGGCCATCCACACGGGATCGTGGCGGAGGTCAACCTCCTGGAGCCGGATGCCGAAGCGGTCATCGAACGCCACCTGGAGTTCCCGAACCTGCGCGGCGTGCGCGACCTCGGGGTGGAGACGGAGGGTTACCTGCGTGCCCCGGCTTGGCAGCGTGGCTTTGCACTGCTCGAGCGCTACGAGCTCGTGGCGTGCGTCGACGCCACCTTCGAGAGCTTCGCCACGGTCCGGGCGCTGGCGGAGCGCTCTCCCGAGTTGACGATCTCGCTCGATCACTGCGGGTTCCCGCGGTCACGCACGACGGAGTACTTCGAGCAGTGGCGGGAGGCGCTGGTCGACTTGGCCGGCGCCCCGAACGTTGTCGTCAAGATCTCCGGTCTGGGCATGGGCGAGGTGCGCTGGACCACCGAGTCGATCCGCCCGTGGGTCCTGTCGTGTATCGAAGCCTTCGGCGTCGAGCGGAGCTTCTTCGGGACCAACTGGCCCGTGGACAGGCTCTTCTCGAGCTACCCCGATGTGCTGAACGCCTACACCGAGATCATCGCCGGCTTCCCACCCGACGAGCAGGAGGCCCTGTTCAGTCGAAACGCCGAGCGCATCTTCCAGATCTGACTGGTTGTCGCTGTCTCCGAGCCCACCGGGAGCGCAATGCGCGTTTGGTCGGGATTCGCCGTGCCGTCGTGCGAGCGGCTCCGGCCGGATGGGCGCCGTCGCTGTCGAACAACTAACGTGCCCGATGTCACTGGACAACGGAGAGTTGATGGGGGAAGCGGCTGATGTCAACCGCGGAGCCCCCGTTCTCGTTCGTAACCGTCAGTCATCGCACCAACCAAAGGGGAGAGAAATGACCGGAAGAAAGTACTGGACGCGACTCCTGGCAATCGGGGTCGTACTTTCCTTGATCCTCGCGGCGTGCGCCTCCGAGGACACGGGCGAGACCGACGCGGCGCGGGCCGACGCGGCGGCGGCAGAGGCCGCGGCCGACGCGGCGCAGGCGGCTACCGCTGCGGCGGAAGCCGAGGCCGCGCAGGCGAAGGCCGAGGCCGCATTGGCCGCCGCGAGGGCGGCGGAGGACGAGGCCGCAGTTGCCGCCGCCGAGGCGGCGCTGGCGGAAGCCGAGAACAGGGCCGCAGCTACCGCTGAAGCCGCTGAGGCGACCGCAGCTGCCGCTACCGCTGAAGCCGATGAGGCGAAGGCCGAGGCGGCATTGGCCGCCGCGAGGGCGGCGGAAGACTCTGCGGCAGTAGCTGCCGCGGAGGCCGCGCTGGCCGAGGCGCAGGCAGCAACCGATGCTGCCCAGGCCGCTGCGGAGGCTGCGCAGGCTCAGGTGCAGGTTGCGCAGGCCGAGGTGCAGGCGGCGCTTGCCGCCGCAGAGGCGGCCGCGGCTGCTGCCGGGATCGACCTCAACGACGTGATCATCAGCACCCCCAGCCTGGTGGCGCAGGCCGACTACGCCCGGGCGCCCTACGTCGCCCCGGCCCACGCCGCGGGCCTGCTGGCCTTCGGTGGCTACCTGTACCGCTATGACGCTCGGGGCGACCTAATCCCGGACCTGGCGACCGACTTCCCGGACGTGTCCGAGGACGGCCTGACGATGACCGTGACGCTGCGTGAGGGCCTCGTCTACTCCGACGGCACGCCGGTCGTCGCCCAAGACGCGGTCGTGACGCTGCAGCGGGCCAAGGACGAGGGACCGTTCGGTGCTCAGATGGCTTCGTTCGACTACGCCGAAGCCGTTGACGACCGCACGATCCTCTACTACATGAACGAGCCGTTCAGTTGCCTCAACAACCAGATCGTCTGCAGCGAGAACATGCCTCTGCACCCGCACGAGCGGGTTCTGGCAGACCCGGAGGGGTACTTTGCCAATCCCGTGAGTGCCACGCAGTACGTGATATCGGACTGGGTGCCCGGTTCGCCCACGATGGTTCTGGAGGCCAACCCCACCTACTGGAGGGGTGAGGCCGTCATCAAGGGGCTCACGCTGGCGTCGGCCACCGACCCGATCTCAAGGCTGCTGCAGGTGACCACCGGGGCCGCGGCCATGGGCTTCGACATCCCGGCGTCGGTCCGCGCCGACCTGCCGGACGAGGTCAACCAGATCGTCCACCCCATCGGCGGCACGTTCTGGTTCGTGATCCGAAGCGACGCCCCCGGACCCTTGGCTGACGTGAGGGTGCGCAAGGCCCTGTGCCTGGCCATGGACCGCGACGCCATCAACGAGAGGGCGTTCCTGGGTACCGCCGAGCCGGGCGGCTCGATCCTCTCGAGGTACCGGAGCGAGTGGGAGTACGAGGACATCATCCCGCTCGAGCGCGATGTGGAAGGTGCCAAGGCGCTCCTGGCCGAGGCCGGCTATGCCGACGGCTTCGAGACACCGCTACAGACGATGGGTGCTCGCCCCGGCTGGACGGACGCCTCCACGATCCTGGCCGAGAACTGGGCGGACATCGGCGTCACCGCCGAGGTGCAGCCCTTGGAGGACGCCATCATCATCCAGAACATCATCAACCGGACCTACGACACCATGTGGATCGGCAGCGGCGGTCCCAACTTCTCAACCCTGCGGACCCTTTTCTACCCGGACAACTTCTGGTCTAACTCTGTCGCATTCGACGATGACTCGGTGACGGCTGCGTTCGACGAGTTGGCGGTGGCCATGCCCACGGGTGACATGGAGGCGTCGCAGCGCTTGCAGAGCGAGGTGCAGCGTCTGGCGCTCGACATCGGGGCGAACTACTGCCCCATGGGTGAGCGGGCCGTCCTCGTCGGCAACCGCCTCTCGACTGACATCCTGGCGATGATCCCGGCGTCCCAGAACTTCTGGGTTGCCACCGAGAGCGGCTAGTCAGCGTACGGCTGCGGGCCTCTCGGGCGCCCGCAGTGAGAACACCGGTGGTGCCCCGAGCGCGTCAGGAGACGCGGTCGGGGCACCCGGCCGGTGCCTCGCCGGCAATGCGAGGCGACCGACGTGCGGATCGGCGTGCCGACGCTCGGCAGCCGAGCAATCTGTGAACGCTCCGGGAGACTCGTGACGAACGAAGCGGCGAGTTCGCTACCGGCAACCGACATCGCCACCGTGGGTGCCGCCAAGCGCGACCGCGTGCTGGCCCTCATCGGGCGCCGCCTGCTGCGGGCGATCCTGGTGGCGTGGGGCGTATCGCTGCTGGCCTTCGCCATCGTGCGCATCGTCCCGGGTGACCCCGTGGCGACGCTTCTGGGAGAGCAGGCCACCCCCGATCGCATTGAGGTACTGCGGGAGCGGCTCCACCTCAACGGGTCGGTCGTCTCGCAGTACGGCAGCTGGATGGGTGACGTCCTCAGGGGCGACCTCGGGCAGTCGCTCCAGTCCACGAGACCGGTGATGGACACCATCGCTGACCGGTTGCCGATCACCCTCTGGCTCATCGGGTTGGGCATGGTCGTGGCGCTGGTCCTGGCGATACCGCTGGGTGTGATCGGCGGCCTGACGCGCTCGAAGTGGTACAAGCAGGGCTTCAGCCTCGGTTCGGCGGCACTGATCGCCACCCCGCCGTTCGTCTCCGGAGTGCTGTTGCTGCTGGCCTTCGGGGTCCGACTCCGATGGGTACCCGTGGCCGGATACGTCGACACGTTCCCGCAGAACCTGGAGTACCTCCTGCTGCCGGCCATCGTCACCGGCGTCCCGGTAGGGATGATCTTCGCCATCGTTCTGCAGGAATCCATCCGCGAGACCAACGCCGAGGAGTTCGTCGAGACGGGGCTCGTCTGGGGGCTCGCCAAGCCGCAGTTCATCTGGCGCTACCTGCTGCGTCCGTCCATCGCCCCGGTGATCGGCCTCATGGGATACATCGTCGGCGCCAGCCTGGCCGCGGCCGTGATCGTGGAAACCGTCTTCAATCTGGAGGGGGTTGGCACCTACCTCGTGCGGGCGGTGCTGGCGCGTGACTATCCCGTGGTGCAGGGCACGCTGTTCACGTTCGGATTCATCGTGGTGGCTGTCCACTTCCTGAGCGACTCGGTGTCCGCGCTGATCGATCCCCGCTCCAGGACGCTGTCGTGACCTCGCTGCCCGACGTCGCGCCCCGGCCGGCGGCCTCCGACGAGCCGCGCTCACCGCTGGGGAGGCTGCGCGCCGGCTGGCGGGCAATGTCGCCCAGCATGCGCTTCGGCATTGGCATCATCGTGGCGATCATCCTCTTGTCGATCATCATCCCCGCGCTCAGCCCCCACGACGCCCGGCGGGGCGGTCCCGACTCAAACCTTCCCCCCAGCGCCGAGTACTGGTTCGGGACCGATCACCTGGGGCGAGACGTGTTCGTGCGCACCTTCGACGCGGCGCGCATCGACATCATCCTGGCGGCGGCGGCGGTCTCGGTACCGCTGCTGGTGGGCACCATCGTCGGCTCGATCATCGGGATCACCCGCAGCAGGCTGGTGCAGAACGCCGGAGACCTGGCCATCGAGGTCATCAACTCGTTCCCCACCCTGATCATCGTCATCGCCCTCGTGGCGGCGTTCGGTAGGGGCACCAGGGGCATCCTGTTGGGGCTGTTCATCACAGCCTGGGCGCGCTACGCGAAGGTGGCGCGCGCCAAGGCGCTGGTGATCCGCGACATGGACTACCTGGAGGCCGGCCGGTGCCTGGGGTACAGCCGCACCCGCATCCTGACCCGCCATGTGGCGCCCAACGTGTTCCCCCTCACGCTCGCCTACGCGGTGAGCGACTTCGTGGTGGTGATCCTGGCGATCGCCGGACTCTCGTTCCTGGGGGCGGGCGTGCAGCCACCGACACCGGAGTGGGGCGCCATGCTGAACGACGCGCGTCTGCACATCTTCCGGGCGTGGTGGCCGGTGCTGTTCCCGGGGATGCTGTTGTCGATTACGGCGCTTGGCGTGTCGCTCATCGCGCAGGGGATCGGCCGGCGCACTTCGGAGAATCTCGTCGGATGAGGACCGCGCATCTGCGCCGCGTGAGGTTCGCGCCGTGCTGACGGTCGACGAGCTCTCCATCGGGCTGGTGGGTCGGCGGGGTCACACGATCCCCGTGGTGGACAAGGCGTGGTTGCGCATCGGCGCGGGGGAGACCCTCGGCCTGGTGGGCGAGTCCGGATCGGGCAAGTCGATGCTTTGCCGCTCGCTCGTGGGGACGCTGCACCGGCATTCCGCGGCGGTGACCGGTGGTTCGATCCTCTTCGAGGGGGAGGAACTCGTCGGAGCCTCCGAGGCCATCTGGCGGCGGATCCGCGGGCACCGGATCGCCTATGTGCCCCAGAGTTCGCTGGCGGGGATCAATCCCGTCCTCACGGTCGGCACGCAACTCACGGCGCTCGTACGGGCCGCTCGCAGCGACGGTGGTGCGAGCATGTCGCCTCGTGCTCGGGTTCGTGAGCTTCTCGAGCTCGTGGAGATTCCCCGGATCGACTCGGTCATGAACGAGCGCCCGCACCAGCTCTCGGGCGGGATGCGCCAGCGCGTGGTGATCGCCGGCGCCCTCGCCCGCAGTCCCGCCGTGCTCATCGCCGACGAGCCGACGACGGCTCTGGACGTCCGCGTGCAGGCGCGCATCCTGGACCTGCTGCGCCGGCTACGCGAGCAACTGGGGATGGCGCTGCTTCTGGTTTCCCACGATCTGGCGGTCGTGGAGGAGGTGTGCGACACGATCGTCGTGCTCTATGCGGGCGCGGTCATGGAGTCGGGACCGCAGGCTCTCGTCCGTGAACAATCCCGGCACCCCTACACCGCGGGGCTTGTCGCCTCCGCACACATGGAACTGGCCGGCGGCTATGAACCCATCCCCGGCGAGGCCCCCAGCGTCGGTGCCTGGCCCTCGGCCTGCCGCTTCCACACGCGCTGCGGGCTCACGCTGCGCCTTGGCAACGGTGCACCGCACGAGCGGTGCTGCACGGGGGCTCAGCCGCTGCCAACCGAGTACGAGGGTCGGCTCACCGCCTGCGTTTTCGCATCGGCCATGGCGACCGAGGGGGCACCCCCGGTGGGCTTGCAGACCGACATCGGGGGGTCGGCGTGACCGGCGCCAGCGAGGGTCTGGCGGGTCGTGGCGTCCGCGTCACGTTCGGGCGAGGTCATGCCGCCTTCAACGCCGTCGATGAAGCCGACATCGAGGTTCGCGAGCGGGAGGTCGTTGGCCTCGTTGGTGAGAGCGGGAGCGGCAAGACCACACTCGGCAAGGTCCTGGCGCTGCTGCAGCGGCCCACCCGTGGCGAGGTCAGCTACCGCGGTGAGCCGATCGAGATGCCTGGTCGCAACAACCGCAGCGAGGTGCGCGGGCACATCCAGATGATCTTTCAGGACCCGTACTCCAGCCTGAACCCCAAGCAGCGGGCGCTGCACGCCGTCGCCGAGGTGTTCCGGGTCTGGCGCGGCTCGTCACGATCCGAGTCGCTCGATGCGGGCATGTCCCTGCTGGGCGAGGTGGGGATCAGCGAGGAGCAGGCGCGGCTCTACCCGCCCAGCCTGTCCGGCGGCCAGCGCCAGCGGGTGAGCGTGGCCCGTGCCCTTGCCGTCGAGCCCCGCATCCTGATCGCGGATGAGCCGACGTCGTCCATCGACCAGTCGGCGCAGGCGCAGCTTCTCGTCCTCCTGGGGCGCTTGCAGGACGAGCGAGGTCTCGGGATCCTGCTCATCACCCACGACCTGCGCCTGGTGCGCAGCTTCGCCAACCGGATGTACGTGATGCGCCGCGGTGAACTGGTCGAGAGTGGCGACACCGGGGAGATCTTCTCCCACCCTGCGCATCCCTACACGCGGGATCTGATCGAAGCGGTGCCTGGTGGGATGTTCCACTGAGGCTCGCGCCGGGAGTTCCGTCGCTGCCCGGGAAGCCGTCGCCGTTGCGGGGCTACCGTTGCTCGCGCTCTTCGCCTTGCCTGCCGCCGATTCCCGAGGTGTGACGCCATGACCATCGACAGCGCCGGCAACGGTGCCCACGCCATGACCGTGACCGGACCGGTGCCGGTGAGCGAGTTGGGCCCCACCCACGTCCACGAGCACCTGTACGTCGACTGCCGGCCGATCCTGCGGATCCACGGCTACCCAGTGGTCACCGAGGAGCCACTGGACATGTGCACCGCAGCGGAAGCCCGCTGGAATCCGGGCGGCTTCCCCGACAACTATCACCAGACGGACGTGGAGCAGGTGCTGGAGGAGTTGGAGCCGTTCTATGCCGCGGGCGGGCGAACGATCGTGGAGGTCACGCCGCGCAACCTGTCGCGTGAGCCGCTGATCCTCCGGGACATCGCCGAGCGCAGCGGGCTGAACGTGATCATGGGCGGCTTCTACTACCTGGCGGCGTCGCACCCCGAGGGAACCGCCGAGCGCTCCACGGAGGACCTGGCTGCCGAGATCGTCGACGAGTGGCGCAACGGGGTGGGCGAGACGGGAATCCGCCCGGGCATCATCGGCGAGGTCGGCACCTACGACCCCGTACAGCCCGAGGAGTTCCGCATGCTGCGGGCCGCGGCCTGGGGGCACAGCGAGACCGACCTACCCATATCGATCCATCTGCATCCCTGGGGGTTCGAGGGGATCAAGGTGCTCGATGCCCTGATGGCCGAGGGTGTCGACCCCGGGCGGATCATCCTCGGGCACATGAACACCGCCATCGGCAACGAGGCCTACCAGATGGAGTTGCTGGAGCGCGGCGCCAACCTTGCGTACGACCTGATGGGCTTCGACCACTCGCTGATCGGGCTGGGGAAGTACCCGCCGAGCGACTACGACATCGTGGGGGGCATGGTGGCCCTCGCCGAGCGCGGCCACCTCGAGCAGTTGTTCGTGTCGCAGGACATGGGCGGTGTGAAGACGCGGCTGCTGGCCTACGGTGGCTGGGGCTACGCCCACACGCTCAACCACGTGGTGCCGCTGTTCCGCAACGCCGGCTGGGGCGACGACGAGGTGGAGACTCTGATCGTGGGCAACCCGGCCCGCGTCCTGGCAATCGAGGGGTTGAACCGATGACCACCGCGGCGCCCAAACTCCCGCTCGGGGTTCACGCAGGTCGCACCGACCTGTTCGAGGAGTTCATGCGCCGACCCTTCGGGCGCCACTCGCCGGATCTGCAGTCACTGCTCGAATACATGCGGGGTGCCCCGATCGTGGGCAAGCACTTCCTGCTCATGACCCGATCGAACGTGGAGTGGATGCTCGCCAGGTTCACCGAGGGCGATCCGCTGGGTGTCGAGCGCCTTCCCGAGATCGTCTTCGACAACATCACCGAGGCGGAGCGGTACGTCTTCCGCCTGCGCTGGGCGGCGCTGTTCGGCGAGGAACCCTCCTCCCGTCATTCCGGCGAAGGCCGGAATCCACTGTCCCACGGTCCCGGTGGAGGTCCCGCTGAGGACCTGCGGGACCGAGCGCCCGCAACGAACCCGTCGCGCACAGCAGACCCTGCCGTCCGTGCCGGCTTCGAGGGCCCTGAACTGCTTGCGTACGCGGACCGCCAGACGCTCCGGGCCGGCGAGGAAATCAATTTCAAGGTGTCCTGCTCGGGCGTCGAGACCTACACGCTCGACGTCGTGCGCCTCCTCAGCCCGGACCTCGGGGACGGCCCGGACGTTCCGGCCTACTCCGCGACGGAGATGGCGACGGAGGTGTGTGGCGAGCATCCCGCCCGGCACCAGCCCATCCATCCGGGGTCGTACGTGCGGGTTCCGGGCGGCGCCGGTGGCGGTGATGCAGACGGCTTTACCATCGTGCTGTCGGTGTTCCCGACGCTCCTGGCGGCGGGTCACCAGATGCTGTTCGGCTCGTATTGCAGCGACACCGCCACGGGGGCAGGTTTGTTCCTGGATGCGGACGGCTGTCTGGGGTTCGTCTGCGGTGATGGCACGGTGGGGGAGGTTGTCCTCAGCGATGTCGCCGTCGCCGAGTCGCGCTGGACCTGCGTTGCGGTGACCTGCGCCGGCGCCGGCGGTGTCACGTTCCACGCCGGTGGTCATGCGTCCCACCGGCTCGAGGATCGAGGCTGGGTACACGAGGAGCACCACGGTGGGCCCGTTGCCGCTCTCGGCGACGGCCCGATCCTCATCGGCGCCGAGGAGACCGAGGGCGGTTGGGCGGTGTCATGCTTCAACGGCCGGATCGAGCGCCCGCGGCTGTTCGGCCGCGTCCTGGACGACGCAGAGATCGAAGCCATCGCTGAGCGGGGTCCGGCCGAGCCTGCCGACGGCGTGCTCGGTGACTGGGACTTCTCCGTCGACATCGGCAGCGAGGACGTCACAGACGTCTCGGGCAACGACCGCCACGGCACCACCGTCAACATCCCGACCAGGGGAGTGAGTGGCTCCAACTGGTCCGGGCGGACGGTGGACTGGCGGGTGGCGCCCGAGGAGTACGGGGCCATCCACTTCCATTGCGACGACATCAGCGACGCCGGCTGGGAGACCACCCAGAGCCTCCGGGTCCCCGAGGACTGGTCCAGCGGCTGCTACGCCGGTCGTTTCGGTGCCGGTGAGGCCGAATTCTGGGTGCCCTTCGCGGTGCGACCGCCCGCCGCGGGACCTACGAGCGAGGTGGCGTTCCTGCTGCCGACCGCCACGTACTGCGCCTACGCCAACCTGAAGATGCGTGTCGTCAACCCGTTCAACGAACTCGTCCACGGCCGGCTCACCGTGCTTGACGACACCGACCTGCTGATGCTGCGGTTCGGCGAGATCGGGATGTGTACCTACGACAGTCACGCCGACGGCAGCACGGTCGTGCACTCCTCCATGCACCGGCCGGTCACCAACTTCCGCCCGAAGGGCCGCATGTACAAGTTCTGCCAGGACCTCCTGATCGTGGCCTGGTTGGAGCGCACCGGTGTCGACTACGACGTGATCAGCGACGACGACTTGGACCGGGAGGGTCTTGAGGCGCTGGAGCCGTACCGGGTGCTGGTGACCAGTTCGCACCCTGAGTACGTGAGCACGCCCATGATGGACGCCTGCGAGGGATTCGTACGGCGCGGCGGGCGGCTCGTGAACCTGGGCGGCAACACCTTCTGGCACCGCATCGCCTACCACCCGACCCGTCCCGGGATGATGGAGGTGCGCAGACCGGACCTCCCGAGATTGTGGCGGGCCGACGCCGGCCAGGGCCACGACACGTTCACCGGCGAGGCGGCGGGCACGTGGGTCGGGCTGGGTCGTGCTCCGCACATGATCGCCGGCGTGGGTTTCATCACGCAGGGATTCGATACCTGCTCGTACTACCGGCGCACGGCGGCGAGCCGTGACCGGCGGGCGTCGTTCATCTTCGAGGGCGTCGGCGACGAGATCATCGGCGACTTCGGGATCCTCCAGGGTGGCGCTGCCGGCTACGAGATCGAACGCGCCGATGCCGCCCTCGGGACGCCGGCGCACACGCTGGTGCTGGCATCGTCGGAGAACCACTCGAACCTCTACGGACTGATGGTCACGAACCTGGGCGACACGCTGCCGAACACAGACCCGGACGCCCCCGAGAGGATCCGCGCCGACATGGTGTTCTTCGAGACACCTGGTGGGGGCGCCGTTTTCTCCGTGGGGTCGATCGCCTGGTCGGGCAGCCTCAGCCACGCCGGCTACGACAACAACGTCGCCGCGCTGACCGGCAACGTGCTGCGACGATTCATGGATCCGGAGCCGTTTCCCATCCCGGCACCGGGCTCCTGAGGAGCGCCGTAGTGGTGGCAGAGCACGCCGGCGTCGGATTCGGGGCCTTGGGGGCCGGCCTGGAGGGCCGCGGGGTGATCGTGACAGGCGCCGCCCGCGGGGTTGGGGCCGCGACGGCGCGGGCGATGGCGGCGGCCGGTGCCCGGGTGGCGGCGGTCGACCGCAACGCTGCCGGGCTCGCCGAGGTGATCGCCGGGCTGGACGGCACGGGACATCGCGCCATCACGTTCGACCTGCTCGACGTGGGGGCCATCGACGACCTCGTCGCCGGGATCACCGACGACTTCGGTGATCTGTGGGCGCTCGCTCACATCGCCGCCTTCCTGCGGCGCCAGGACGTCGACGACGTGACTCCCGAGGACTGGGACCTCCAGAACGACATCAACGTCAGGGCAACGTTCTTCCTGAACAGGGCCGTCGGCAACGCCATGGTGGCCGCCGGGGGCGGCGGGCGCATCATCAACTTCAGTTCGGGGGGATGGTGGAACGGCCCCGTCTTTGGCAGCGACGCCTACCTTGCCGCCAAGGCGGGCGTGATCACGCTCAGCCGCGGGTTCGCCCGCCGCTACGGTCCGCACGGCATCCTCGTCAACGCCATCGCGCCCGGCCAGGTCGACACGCCGATGCAGCACGACGACATGCCCCCGGAGATCGTGGCCGCCTCGACGGCGGCGTGCCCGCTGCGCCGTATCGGCCAGCCCGAGGAGCTGGCCGCCGTGGTGGTGTTCCTGGCTTCGATTCATGCGAGCTTCGTGAACGGCGCCACGCTCAACGTGAGCGGGGGCGGCCTCATCTACTGAGCGCGCCATGGACCGGTTCGCGCTCGCCCCCACGGCGCTCTTCGACGGCAAGCGGCTGCGGCGGGCCCACGCCGTCGTCGTGGAGGGAGAGCGAGTTGCGGGCATCGAACCGGTGGGTGCGTTGCCCGAGGGGATGGACGTGCGGCGCTTGGATGGCTGCACGCTGCTGCCGGGTCTGATCGACTGCCACACCCACATCTCGGACTGGATGCTCCCCGGCTTCCTGGCGGCGGGTGTCACGACGGTGCGCGACACGGGCAACGACCCGGCGTGGATCCTCCGGCGCCGCGAGCGCACGAAGTCGGACCCGATGGCCGGTCCCGACATCCTCTGTTGCGGTCCCCTGCTGGACGGAGCGGCGGCGTTCTGGCCGCATATCGGCCGCCGGCATGCGGACGCGGCGGCGATCCGCCGCTCGATCGACGAGATGGCCGAGCGTGGTGTCGATGCCGTCAAGCTGTACGTGCAGCTCACAATCGAGCAGATCGGCGCTGCCGCGGCGCAGGCGGACCACCGCGGCCTGCCACTGCTCGCCCACCTCGGACCGTCGGTGGACCTGGCGACGGCGGTTTCGGCCGGGGTGCGTGAGGTGCAGCACCTCACGGGCTGCGTGCACCACGTCGAGGGATGGCGGGCCAACACCGACGAGGTGGCCGATTCGGCCGCGTCGCTGGCTGCGGCGGGTGTCGTCCAGTGCCCGACCCTCGTGGTCTGGGACCGGCTCTGCCGCTTGAACGACGCCGCCTTCCGGCACGACCGGCGCGACGGCTGGGTCCACCCGGACATCGCCGCGGTCTGGCAGCGCTTCCCGCACCGCACCGGCGAGGTCAGCGACCGCCTCGACCGCCAGCGCAGCGTCAACACCATGAAGCGGGTCCTGGGTGCCCTCGCCGGCGCCGGCTGCACCGTGGTCGCGGGGTCCGACGCGCCGTTCCCTCATCTCGTCCCGGGGTTCTCCCTGCACGACGAGCTGTCGCTGCTCGTCGACGCCGGCCTCGAGCCGGCGGCTGCTCTGGCGTCGGCCACCTCGGTCGCCGCGGATGTGCTTGGTCTCGGTGACGCCGGGCGGATCAGGCCGGGCTCGGTGGCCGACATGGTTGCGGTGGGCGGTGATCCGCTCGACGACATCTGCGTGCTCTCGGACGTGCGCCTGGTGCTGCGCCGGGGGCGGATCGTCGACTTCGAGGCACTGGAGGCAATCGCCGCCGAGTCGTTCTCGCAGGCGCCGGAGGATCCCTTCTCGCGGCTGATGATCGACTTCGCCAAGCCTGCGGGCGGCGGAAGCCACCCTCGGGGGTGACCTGCCCTTACTTGAACCCGCCGTCGAGCACCCGCTGCTCGGCGCCGGAGGGGCTGTAGAGGAAGTACACCGTCACCGGCTCGTCGCCGTCGTTCACGAACTGGTGGCTCACGCCCGGTGGCGTGTACACCACGTCACCGGGTGCCACCGGCCTGTCCTCGTTGCCGATCCGCGCCCGTCCCCGTCCCGACAGGATCATCCAGACCTCCGTCGTTTCGGGGTGGGAATGACGCGTCCCGACGACCCCGGCGGGAATCTCCGTCATCCCGACCGCGAAGTCGCCCATCCCCTCCTGCAGCAGCGGGGACAGCAGCACCCTCACATCGCGGGTGGCCGGGGCTGGGGTCACGAAGCCGACACCGTCGTGGCGATTAAGGAACAGGGGCTGATCGGCCGTTGGGCTGGATGTCATGGTGTGGATCTCCTGATCGTGGCCGGAGTCGGCTCAGACTCGCCGAGGGTCGGTGTTGTCACCGAAGGCGTACTCGGGCCCCTTCACCGTGCCCACGCCGTAACCGGTGCCCCAGTCGTAGGGCGGATCCCCGGCCTGCGCCTCGGCCCACTGCCTCAGCGGGATGTTGTCCCAGTCGGCGGCGAACCAGTACTGAGAGTCGGGGCGGTTCTCGGGGTCGGGCCCGAGCGGGTGGGAGAGGTTGCCCATGGCGCCCAGCAACTGCCGGCGGATCGGGTTGCTGCTGGCGACGAGGTCGGGATCCTGTCCCACGTGCCCCGATGGGCGGATCCAGCGGGGTGCGTAGCTGATGTAGAGGGCGCGGCGCTCGTGTGTGGACAGGTTCGGGCTGGCGGCGTGCAGCAGTGTGGGTCGCCACATCATCAGGCTGCCCGGCGGCACCTTCAACTCATAGATGTCGGTGGGACGAAGGTCGGTCCGCCAGCGAGCCCGCCGCTCGAGGCCCCAGCGGTGGCTGCCCGGCACGAAGAGGATGGTGGCGTGACCGGGTTCGGTTGCGTCGGACACGTACCAGCCGATCTTGAAGTCCAGCCAGGGCATCGGGCCGTCGATGCCGATGCCCATGAACTCCTCCTCGTAGTCGAAGTGCCAGCCGAGCGAGAGGGCCGATGGATGCCGATCCGGCTGTGGCGGCGTCCAAAGAATCACGCTGTCGCGGTTCTGCACGTTCCAGCCCACCATGTCCACGACGTAGCGGAGCACGTCGGGGCGGTCCATGAGGTTGAGGAACGCCTCGTGCTTCACGAGCCCGTTGCGAATGCTGAGTTGCTGGTCGGGAGTCATACCCCTCTCGCCGCGCAGGCGAGTCCCCACCTCTTCGAAGGCGTCGTTCAGGACGGCCACCTCGTCGGCGTTCAGGAATTCCTCGATGACGACGAAGCCCCGCTCGTTCAGGAGTTCCTTCTGTTCACACGTCGCTGCCAGTGCCACTGACTTCCCCCCGTCCAGATTCAGCTACCGAACGCTGAGGCTAACGGAGAATCAGCCGGCGGTCGTATCCGGTGCCGGGAGCTCGCTGGCGCCTCCCCGCCGCAGCTCGCGACGGCGTCGCCAGGGGTCGCGAGTCGATTCTGACCGCCGGAGTGGCACCTACTATGCTGCCCCGGCGTGTAAGTCGTGGCCGTCGCGGGCTACGGACACGAGAGTGAGGGAGAAACATGATTTCCAGACGTAGGAACCTCTGGGTTGCCGCCGCGCTTGCAGCGACGATCGCACTACTGGCCGGCGCCTGCGCTGCGGACGACTCAGCGTCGGGCACCGTGGATGCGGCCAACGCGGCGGTCGCCAGCGCACAGGGCACGGTTGGTGAGGCGAAGTCCGCCGCCGCCGACGCCGCAGGGGCAGCCAGTTCGGCGGCCGCTGCGGCGACCGAGGCGCAGGCCGCGGCCGAACTGGCGCAGGCCACCGCCGAGGGCAACCAGGCGGCGGTGGAGCAGGCTGAAGCCGCCCTTACCGTCGCACAGGCGGCCGCCGAGGATGCGCGAGCACAGGCCGAGTCGGCCCAAGAGGACGCAGCTGCGGCCCAGGAGGATGCCGAAATGGCTCAACTGCAGGCCGCGGTGACCGCCGGGGAGTACAGAGCCACCATCCGCCCCGCCAAGCAGGCATGGAAGATCGGCTACGGGGACGGGTTCTCGGGTATCCCGTTCACCGACTCGGTGACCGACAGCATCAACGCGGTGGCCGACGAGATGGGCGTCGAGATCATCTACTGCGACAACGCGGTGGACCAGGAGAAGACGCTCAACTGCACCAATTTGATCATTGCGCAGGGCGCGGACGGAGTGATCTTCGCCAACTGGATCGGAGGCACCGAGGATCTCATCGCGGGTATCTACACGGACGCCGGCCTACCGTGCGTGTCCTACGACGGGCCGCACCCGGGCTGTGCGGCCTTCGGCCCGGACAACTACCGGGCCGCCCAGGAGGCCGGCCGCTACCTTGGTCAGATCGCGGCGGACCAAGGCTGGGACCCGGCGGAGACGGAGTTGATCATTCTCTGGAATCCGGACGTGCCGGTGCTGAAGGAGCGTCGCGACGGCTCAATCGCGGGAGTCACAGATGTATTCGCCATTCCGCCGGACAACATTCACACCGATATCCCGCACAAGGACATCAGCGACGTGCTGCCCCTCGTGAGAGATTGGGTTACCGCACATCCTGACGCTCAGAACGTGCTCTGTTTCGGCCACAGCGACCAACCAGGTGTCGATTGTGCTCTTGCGCTCGAAGAAGGAGGGTTCCTGGGTCGGGCGGCAGCCGCCAGCCTCGGAGCGTCCGACGAGGCCCTCGTGGATCTACGCGATCGGACCGACGATGAGTCCATCTTCAAAGCGACGATCTCGTACTTCCCGGAACGGTACGGCCAGTATCTGGTTCCCGCCATTGTCGACATGTTGGAAGGTAGGCCGGTACCCGACCGGATTATTCCCAACGTCTCGCCAGTGACACGTGAAAACGTGCAGGAGCTCTACCCGGGCTAGATGAGTTGGGCCGCGCAGTACTTCGGGGTTCGGCCAGTCGTCAGCGGCCGAACCCCGAAGTCAGCGGATGAGGCGTGATCAAAGAGGTGTGATGACTCTCATGCAGCCGTTGCTGACCGTTCGCCATGTTTCCAAGGCGTTCGGCCATGTGCAGGCACTGATTGACGTTGACTTGGACATCAACCCTGGCGAGGTGCTCGGTCTGCTTGGCGACAATGGCGCTGGAAAATCCACGCTCATCAAGATCCTCTCCGGTGTCTATTTCGCCGACGAGGGAGAGTTCACCCGCGACGGCGATCTTGCCAGCATCGGAGATCCGAACGATGCGCAAGCACTCGGAATTGCCACCGTCTATCAGGATCTGTCGCTTGTCGAGAACCGGCCAGTGGCGCACAATATCTATCTGGGGCGTGAACCGCGAAGATGGAGGATCCTCCTCCATCGCAGGAAGATGGAGAAAGACGCCGAGGAGTTACTTGAGCGACTGAACATCACGCTGCCGTCGGTGAAGGTTGATGCTGGCATTCTTTCCGGAGGGCAGCGACAGGCGGTTGCCATCTCCAGGGCGGTTGCGCAAGGGGGGGACATCCTCTTGCTCGATGAGCCGACAGCGTCGTTGGGGGTCGAGCAGACCGAACAAGTCCATCGGCTGGTCACGGAGATGAAGTCTCAAGGTAAAGCTATTGTGCTGATTACGCACGATCTCAGCGACATACTAAATATCGCCGACAGGATAGTCGTGCTCCGGCAGGGCCGCCTTTGGGCCGACGTACCGGCTTCAACCACTACTCAGACTGAAGTCATCGGCTGGATTACCGGCGCGGCGCCGTCACAGTTCAAGAGCGAGCGCACACCATGATTGTGAGAACTTGGGCGGACCTTCGGGTGTCTGTAAAAAGGATGGACAACTGGACGATTCCGGGCCTGCTGGTTACTCTCGCCGCCCTGATCATCTATACCCATGTTCGCTCGCCGTACTTCTTCTCGATCAACAACTTCTTGAACATCGGCTCGGCGATAGCCATCAGAGGGCTTATCGCTATCGGACTGACGATACTCCTGATAAGTGGCGGGATCGACCTGTCTGTGGCGGCCGTTGCAGCCGTATCAGGCATGGTCGCTGCTTTGTTGATCAATTCGGGTGTGCCC
This sequence comes from Acidimicrobiales bacterium, assembly GCA_963668565.2. Taxonomy (GTDB): domain Bacteria; phylum Actinomycetota; class Acidimicrobiia; order Acidimicrobiales; family CATQHL01; genus VXNF01. The sequence goes on along the minus strand of CAXXMX010000010.1, from coordinate 350,326 downwards.
GGGAATGCAGCTGCTCTGGTTGCGCTGGTCGCTGCCATGGTCATGGGCGCAATCAACGCGTTCATTATCGTGAGACTGCGTGTCAACCCAATTATCGGGACGCTCGGAACTCTGCTGATGTTCCGCGGTCTTGGTTTTGTTGTCAGCAGCGGCGACAATATTGTTATTGGGGTAGATGCGTGGAGTGTTCTCGGCCGAGGAAAAGTGCAGTCAATTCCTGTTTCTCTGATCGTGTTTCTCAGCATTCTGGTGATCGGAATACTGTTTATGCGCTACACGACAGTCGGTAACTACCTCTACGCGATTGGCGGCAACTCTGAAGCCTGCAGAAATGTCGGCGTAAAGGTGGACCGTCTCCGCGCTGGATCGTATATTGCCACGGCGGTGTTATCCGGCCTTGCCGGTGTCACGATCATGTCGCAGGGCGGTACCGCTCAGCCGATCGCTTTGAACGGCGCTGAGTTGGAGATTATTACCGCTGTATTCTTAGGTGGGGTCGCTCTGACAGGTGGCCGGGGTAGTTTGTTCGGCACGCTATTGGGCATCATCATCATCGGTGTCATTACCAATAGCTTTATTCTGACGCAAGTCCAGGTCTATTGGCAGAGAGTGGTCTTGGGCTTCATCCTGATCGTCGCAGTCTCGCTCGACAGCGTCCGCAGGGGCGGCGGCTACCGCTGACGTTGGTGGCCGGCACCCGCCGGCCGTCTATTCGGGTGAGATCCGCGCCCCGCTCATCGAGGCGGGGAGGTGGACCGATCAGGTGTAGTTCCTGTATTTGTCCAGGTAACGGACCGGGCGGCTGAGGGCGTCCTTGCGGAACGGGTCGCCCAGCTCCATGGTGCACATCGCTTCGATGACGGTGGTGCGGCCGGCGTTCATCTGGGCGTCGATCGCCGCGGTCAGCGTCGGACCCACCTCTTCGATCTGGTTGACCCGCACGCCGTCGGCGCCCATGGCCCGGGCCACGTCCGACCAGCTCTCGCCGCCGTCGAGTTCGCCGGCCACGAAGCGGCGACCGTAGAAGTCCACCTGGTTCTTCTTCTCCGCGCCCCATTGGCGGTTGTGGAACACCACCGCGGTGACCGGGATGTTGTGGCGCACCGCGGTCATGGTCTCCACCATGCTCGCTGGGCCAGTACTCCAGGCCGTGCTGGGGCAGGGTGCCGAACGGGCCGTGCTGGGGCAGGGTGCCGAACAGGCCGTGCTGGGGCAGGGTGCCGAACGGGCCGAGCCGGGTGCCCAGTCGGCGGGACTCGGTGCCGCGGGCTGTCGGATGTGCGCCTGGTGGTGGGCCGGGGGTGGATCGTCGATTTCGAGGCGCTGGCCGCAACGGCCGCGGCCGCATTCTCAAACGCGCCGGAGGATCCCTTCTCGCGGCTGATGATCAACTTCGCCAAGCCCGCGGGCGGCGCTGCCCATCCACTGGTTGTCGGCTGACGGTTCAGGCGAGGGAACCGACTTCTGACGATGGCACGGGGAGAGGACGCGGGTGTCATGCCGTGAGAGGGTTCTCCCAGCGAACCTCAGCGAAGCGGGCGAAGTCGGTGTCGGCGCTCATCACTGTGAGTCCGTGCTCGATGGCCAGCGCGGCCAGCATGGCGTCGGGCACGAGGTTGGCCGTAACGTGGTGTTCGGCGACGAGGTCGGCCAAGATCGCGACCGTGCGCACCGTGGGTGGCGGGATCCAGGCTGGTTCGGCGTCGAGCCAGCGTTGCACGCAGCCCCATGCCTGCTCCGCTGTCAGCGGTTTGGAGTAGATGCGCGGGTTGGTGCCGATTCGCAGGAAAGCTCCGATGGACTGCCACGGGAGCGCCACCCTGCGGTGGCCGTTCAGCACCGCCACCAGCCACCGCGTTGACCGCTCGTGGTGTGGCGAGGAGTTGTCGGCGGCGTACAGCAGCAGATTGGCATCGATCAGCACGGCAGGTCGGTCTCATCCAGCAGGCCGATCACATCGCCGATGTTGGTGACATCGAGCTTCTGCCCCATGTCATAGGAGTTATGTTCATATAAGGGAAGGTTCTTAGGTTTGGCCAGTCCCTCGCGGACGAGGCGGTTTACGGCCTCGCTCACGCCGATGCCCTCGGATCGCCGAAGCCGGTCCACGGCAGCGGCCACGTCTTCTTGCAGTGTCAGTGTTGTGCGCATGACAGAAGTCTAGCATCTTGATGCACCAGTAGTGACATCAAGATGCAGCAACCGATGTCACGTCGCCCGACCGGTCGGTACGCGTCCCCGGACAACAACAAGCCGACAGATCATGCGTAAGGCACCAAGGCCAACAACGATTCGGGTCAGACCTGTCGCCGACCGAGGACACCCTCAGTATGAGTGTCCCGTGTCATTGTCTCTTGCTCAGTCTGCGGGATGCGGTGCGCGCTCGGGGACGTTCGATCGAACGCTACGAGGTCACCGAGACAGCTTGCCGGGTGTGGGAGTCGTCGCTGAGTTGGTCGACGAGGAATCCGGCCAGGTCTGCTCGGCTGATGCGCTTTGTGGCTCCCGTCGTCGTGGCGTTGACGGCACCGGTCACGGGTCCGTCGGTGAGGACGGCTGAGCGGACGATGGTCCAGTTGGTCGGGCTCTGCTCGACTATGGCCTCCTGAGCCCGGTGGCCCGCGAAGATGTTCCGCAGCATCGTCTTGAACAGCAGCTTGGAACTCCACGGAATCTGCCCCCAGCTGTCCCCGACGCCTGCCGCGGAGACGACGATGACGCGCCCAACCTCGTGACTGGCCGTAGCAGCAACGATGGTCGTCGTCCCGGTGGCAAGAGTCGTCTTGTCCCGCAGACCGGTGCTACCGAGGCACACGATCACGGCATCGTGACCCGCGACCGCTTCCGTCACGACGGTGGAGTCGAACACGTCACCACTGAACACACTCAGACCCGGTTCAGGATCCAGCCGGGCCGCAGACCGTCCGAAGGCCGTGACCTCGTGGCCACTGTCCAAGGCGCTGCGCAGGACATGTCCACCGGTCTTTCCCGTCGCTCCAAAGACTATGACGCGCACCCTGGCTCCTCAGCTTCTCGCCACCCGAACTGCTGAGGAGTATGCCGTGGGACGCGGGGCCTCGAGGCGCCTAGCGCGTTGCCTGGATCCTCCGGCGTGTCCCGGACCGCTCGCGGGGCCTCGAGGCGCCTAGCGCGTTGCCTGGATCCTCCGGCGTGTCCCGGACCGCTCATGTGCGAACCGCGCGGCGTCGATTCGCCGGCCGAGCTCGGGGATTCGCAGGCCGCTTGTCTCGATGGGGGCGGCGCCCGCGTCGGCCAGCCCCTGGTAGCGAGCGGCCAGGGCCTCCTTCTTGCGCACCTGGTGCGGCTGGAGGGCGTCGAACTCTCGGGGGGTGATGGGATCTCCCAGCACGAGTTCTCCGGCTTCGACCGCCGAGGCCACGAGGTCCTCGCCGACCGCGGTGCGCACGATGATCCCGTTGAACCCCGCGTCCTCGCCGGTGGGGGCTCCGCCGGGCCAGACATCGGCTGCGGCGACGTCGGCCGCCTCCCCCAAGGCGTCGGGGCACAGCTTGCAGCGAGTCTCGACGTCCCAGCCGGACTCGTCCTCCCACATTTCCAGGTAGGACTTGGTGAAGCGCTCCCCGGCGGTGGTCTCCACCACGGTCGGTCCCGGATTGCCGTGGCCGCGGTAGCGGAACAGCGCCACGTCGTCCTCTTCGAGACCGAACTCGGCGAGGGCGGCCTGCGACTTGGACAGGCGCGACTGACCCCCGCACACCAGGGCCAGGCGGACCACGCACAACTCGTCGACACGGGGATCGGTCTTTGAGAGAGAGTGCACGGCCCCGAGGTCGCAGGGCATTGCAAGTGTATCTAATCACCAGCACACGGCGCCTAAGCCCAGCGTTCCCCGCAGTCGGCAGGACGAGGATCAGACGTGTGTCTCCGGCTGGCGGATCGCCGGGTCCACTCTTGGTGCCGTGCCCCGAGCGCCGGCAGTGGTCTCCGCCCGGGCTACTCGTCGGGGTGCTCCCTGACGCCGGCGCGGGGGCCGCGGCCGGCGGCGAGGCGATGATTGAGGGCGTTCGGTTCGTCCACCCGGTGGCGTTCCAGGGCCTCGGGGTCGAAGATGATGCCGGCGCCCGGGCTGTCGCCCAGCACGATCCAGCCGTTTTCGATCACGGAGTCGAACGTGAATGTGGCGTCGCGACCGGCCTCCAGCACCTCCATCATGGTGTGGTGCGGTAGGGCGGCCGCCAGGTGCGCGCCGTAGCGGCCGGCCGAGTTCATGAGCGACACGGGCCGGTCGAAGGCCTGCGCCAACTCGGCGGCGCGCAGGCAGGTTGTGAGCCCTGCCATGTTGGGATTCACCTGCACGACGTCGACGGCGCCGTGGCGCAGCAGGGCGGCGAAGAGATGGACGTCCTTGAGGTTCTCCCCGGTCGCCACCGCGGCACCGATGGCCCTCGACACGTCGCGCAATCCGTCGAGGTCGGTGCGGATCACGGGCTCCTCGCACCAGGCGATGTCGAACTCGCTCTCGAGGGCGCGCATCGCTCGGACGGCCTGCTTGGGTGACCAGAACTCGTTGGCGTCGACCAGCAGCGCGGGCTTCACCTCGTCACCGCCGAGCGCCTCGCGCATGATGGCGAGCCGGCGCAGGTCGGTCTCGACGCCGAAGCCGACCTTCAGCTTCCCCGCCCGCACGCCTCGGGCGGCCATCGACTCGTAGTAGGCGCGCAGCTCGTCGTCGCTCAGCGCACCGTCCAACCCGCTGGCGTAGGCCAGCACGCGGGGCTCCAGCGCCCCGAAGAACTGCCAGAGCGGGACGCCGGCGATCTTGGCGCGCAGGTCCCAGAGGGCGTTGTCGATGGCGGCGATGCCGATGGCCGTCGCGCCCTCGTTGCCGGGCTTGAACGAGGCGCGGATCATGCGCTCCCATAGACCGCGGTGACGTAGCGGATCCTCGCCGATGATCGCCGTCGAGAGCGCGGGGATGGCGGCGAGGCCGAGCCGGCTGGCGGTGGCGACGCCGTCGATGCCTTCGTCGGTGCGGAGGAACACCGCCAGATCGGCACGGCGGCGCATCCCGTCGGGGATGTTCACGTCGCCGATGGGCCGCGACAGCTCGTACTCGTAGAGCACGGTCTCGACGCCGGTGATCTTCATGTCGCCCGATCCAGGTGGATGGCGCCGATGGGGCAGTTGGCGGCGGCGGCGGAGGCGTTCGGCAGCCTCTCGCCGGTCACCTCGCTGACGAGCACACGCGTGGTGCCGTCGTCGTCGAAGTCGAACAATTCCGGGTCGATGAGCACGCACTGGCCGGAACCGACGCACGCATCGTCGATCCACAGCCGGAAACGGCCGGCCGAGCGATCCTGCTCAGCGGCCACTGGGGGTCCTTGCCATCGTGCCGTCACCGGCCACGCCAGGGCTGCCGCCTGCCTTGGCCGGCGCGCCGTGCGGATCGACCCACAGCTCCGCCAGGCCGCGCTGGTCGCGGGGAGTCCTCCAGCGAGGCGCCTGGCTGACCAGGGCTGCTGCGGGGAACCGCCTCAGGAACTCGTCGACGGCGATGGGCACCTCCAGGCGGGCGAGGGATGCGCCAAGGCAGAAATGCGGGCCACGGCCGAAGCCCATGTGATCGGCCTTCGTGAGCCGCCGCGTGATGTCGAACCTCCCAGGATCGGGGTACTGGGCCGGGTCCCGGTGCGCTGCGGCGATATTGAACACCACGGTGTCGCCGGCATGGATCGCTTGGCCGCCGAGGCTTACCGCCCGTGTCGCCATGCGTCGCCCGTTGATGGCCGGCGGCTCGTAGCGCAGAACCTCCTCGATGGCGTACTCCAGCCACTGCGCTGAAGATCGGGCCAGTTCCAACTGCTCAGGGTGCCCGAGCAGCAGGAAGATGACCGTGGCCATCAGGTTCGTGGACGTCTCGTGGCCGGCCTGCAGGGAATGGACCACGATGGCGATGCCGTCCTGGCGGGTCATGCGCCCGTCGCTGATCGCTCCCGCCACGACGCTCACGAAGTCGTCCCGAGGCTCGGCGCTCCGCCGGTCGATGAGGTCGCTGACGAACTCCCGCCATTCGCTGAGCGCGTCGTCGAGGTCGCGGGCGATGTCGGGCTGGGGCAGCGGTCCGGTGAAGAACCGGGCCAGCTGCATCGACCAGCCGGGGAAGCGGTCGAGCGCATCGGCCGGGACGCCGAGCAGCCCGGCGATGACCTTGACCGGCAGAGGTTTCGCCAGGATCTCCACCACGTCGAAAGGGACGCCGGCTTGCTGGGGTTCGGTCAGCAGGGTGGCGGCCTCCCGGCGGATGTCGTCGGCGAGGGGCGCCAGGGCGGCCGGTGTGAACGGAGGGTTGACGGCGCGGCGAAGCGCCGAGTGCTTGGTGCCGTCGGAGTGGATGAGGCCGGGCTGGCGGAAGTGGTAGGGGATGATCCGCAGGCTCTCGAAGACGTCGTCGGGAAGTCTCCGGATGTAGGCCATCTCGGCGCCCTGGCTGGAGAAGTCGCCGGGGTTGCGGAACAACTCCTCGGTCAGGTCGAACCGTGTCACCAGCCAGTAGTTGAGCGAGGGGCTCCAGTAGACGGGTGCCCGGACGCGGAGTTCGGCGAACACCTCGTGCATGTTGTCCTGGAAGTCGGCAGCGCTGAGAGCCTCCTCGATCTCGGGTATTCCCTGTCGCTGCATCGAGCCACCGTACCTGTCATTCCGGCGGAGGCTGGAATCGGTTTTGCGGCGGTATCCGCGTCGTCTGCAGGGCAGACTGGTCGCGATGAGCGACTCGTCGCCCGCCCGGTTTGCCGGTGTGGGGCTTTCTCTGTCGAACGAGGAACCGGCTGCTGTGACGCTGGCGCTGGGAATGCGTGCCGACGAGTTGGGTTACGACGAGGTGTCGATCCCAGAGAGCCGGTTGCACCGGTCCACCACATCGGTGGCGGCGGCGATCCTGGCCCGGACGCGGCGGATCACGGTGCGTGTCGGCGTGGCCAATCCGGTCACCCGGCATCCGCTGTTGCTCGCCCTCGAGGCCGCCACTCTTGCTGATATCGGACCGGGGCGGGTGCGGTTCGGTATTGGGGCGTGTGAGTGGACCATGCGGGCATTCGAGTGCGATCCCGAGGGCTGGTTGCCCTACACGAACACGGTCGAGGCCGTCCGGGCGATGCGGTCGCTGCTGGCGGGTGGGTCGATCGGTTTCGAGCCGGAGACGTTCGCTGCGGCTGCCGATCTGCGTCTTGACATGCCACCGCCCGCCCCCGTCCCCGTGGATGTCGGTGCTGTGAACGCCCGCATGCTGACCGCCGCGGGCCGCTGGGCCGACGGTGTGCAGTTGGGTGCTCTGATGAGCCCCGCCTATGTGGCCTGGGCGGCAGATCGCATCGCCGAGGGCGCCCGCTCGGTGGGGCGCGACCCTGGAGAGGTGCTGCTGTCCGGCAACGTTCTGACCAGCCTGGACCGCGACAGGGCTGCCGCTCGCCGCGAGGTGTGCGAGGTGCTGGCCTACTACCTGGCGCGGGTGGAGGGCGTGGTGGTGGACCGCTCGGGTGCCGACCCCGAAGCCGTGGCGGCGGTACGTGCCGCGGTGCGTCGCGAGGGTGTTGCCGCAGGTGCCGCGGCGGTTAGCGGGCAGCTCATCGACACCTTCGGCGTGACAGGCGATACTGCGGAGGTGATCGAGCGGTTGGAGCGCTTCGGCGATGCCGGGATGGCCATGCCGCTGCTGTGGTACACGCTGGGGCCCGACCCCACCTGGGCGGTGGGAGCGCTGGCCGCCGAGGTGCTTCCGGCAGTGCGTCCGGAGCCGTCGTGAGCGCCGACGCACGGGCCGCCGCCGGTCCGCTCGTCAGCACCGCCTGGTTGGCGGAGCGCTTGGCGGATTCGTGCAGCGACGTGCGGGTGGTGGACTGCCGCTGGTACCTGAAGCCCTTCGACATGCGTGATCCCGATGTCGAGTACGCGCGGGGCCACATCCCCGGCGCGGTGCACCTGCGCTGGGATACGCACTGGGCCGATGCCGAGCACCCGATCCCGGGGATGCTGGCCCAGCCGAAGGCGTTTGCCGAGGCGATGGCCGGCGCCGGCATCGGCAACAGCACGACGGTGCTCGTTTATGACGACGGGCACGTGACCGTGGCGGCCCGATTGTGGTGGGCGCTGCGGGTGTACGGCCATCGCGCCGTGGCGGTTCTGGACGGGGGCATCGGCCGCTGGGTTGCCGAGGGTCGCCCGCTGAGCACCGACTGGGTTGCCGAGGGTCGCCCGCTGAGCAGGTGCCGAGTTGGCCTAAGGGTGACTTCGTTGCCCGGCCGCGCTCGGCCGCCTATGCCACACACATCGACGTAGCTGCGGCCCTCGACGACCCATCCGCGGGTCTCGTGGACTGCCGCATGGAACCGGCACGGGTCGAGGACGGAGCCATGATTCCCGGCAGCGCCTACCTGCCCGGCATCGAGTTCCTCGACGATGAAGGTGTCATGCGCTCCCCCGAGAGCTGCCGGGAGACCATCCTGGCGGCGACCGATCCCTCACCTCACACGATCCTGTACTGCCGCGGCGGTGTGGGTGCCTGTGGCACCGCCCTCGCCTACGAGGTGGCGGGGCTCGGCGACGGGGTGTCGGTCTACGACGGCTCCTGGGGCGAGTGGGTCACGATCGCCGACGACGCTCACAAGGAGCCCCTCTAGGGTCAGTCGAGGAATTCGGCTGCGCCCATGTCGAGGGCATGGGTGGCGTGGCGGCGTGCCATCGTGGCCAACAACTCGTCGCCGCGCTCGGTGCGTTCGACCCCCATGGACGCGAAGACAGCCGTGGCGAAGCCGAAGAACGATGCCCGGCGGTACGCGTCCCAGCACTCAGACCAGCCGAAGTCCGCCACACCGAAATCGCAGAGCGCTTCGTGGTAGTCGCGGACGATGCGCTCCTCCACCACGCGGCGGTGGTCGAGCCGCAGGTTGCCGCCCAGGAAGTACGAGACATCGGTGAGGGGGTGGCCGACAGCCAGGGACTGCCAGTCCACGGCGGTGAGCACCGATGGGGTTCGGGTTGTGTCGAAGAGCAGGTTGTCGAGTCGGTAGTCCTGGTGGATGGCGCAGAACACTTCTCCGACCGGCGGGCTGATGGGGAACCCCGGTGCGTAAGCCAGGCGCTGGAACAGGTCCTTCTGCTCAGCGGAGAGTTCGTCGCGGTACCTGTCGAGGAATTCGGGGAGGACGCGCTGGAAGAAGGCCTGCATCGCGTTGTGCACCTCCACCGGGTCGCCGAGGCTCAGCCATTCGGCGCTGGCGAGCGAGGCATCGCCCCAGGTAGGGCCGTGGAGCCCCACCAGCGCCAGCACGACAGCGCGGGCCAGCGATGGGTCGCATCCGGCGATCTGGTCACCCTGGATTGCCGGATGCATGTCCTCCAGCAACAGCACGAATTCCGGGCCGTGGCCCCGGACCGCCGCGTGATAGCAGCGCGGCGTCGGGATCCGCAGCCGCGACCGGAGACGGTTGTAGAAGCCGACCTCCCGGGCGTAGGCGCGCACAATGACGGCCATGCTCCGTGTCATCGTGTCGGTGGACGGGAACTTCCCGACGATCGTGGCCGGATGCTCGGGCCGTGGCCGGGCGTACTCGAGCATGAACCGCACACTGTTGCTGAACTGGCCGGTGCCGATGGGGACATGGTGGAATCCGATGACCTCGGCGTCAGCGTGGCCGGCGGCGCGCAGCATGTCGCTCAGCCACCCGGCGGTCACCTCGTCGAGGGTGGGGATGGAGTCGAGGGTGGGGATGGAATCGTCGCCGCTCACGGCCCGCTCTGGCGGTAGACCTCGACGACCGGTGCGAGTTCGGCCGGGGTGGCACCGTGCATGATGACGGCGTCGCATCCCAGGTCGAGTTGGTGGCGGACAGCCGACGCGCACTGCGCGGGCGATCCGGTGGCGCTCGCGGCAAGCCACTCGTCGGGGATGAGAGTGGCGACGTGTTCGAGCACCTCCGTCGTGCCCGTGGCGTCGAGCGCGGTCCACTTGTGCGTGGAAACCACGTCGTCGGCACGGAACCTTTCCATCACGGCAGGATCCCATCGGTTCGTCCGCACCAGGAGGTCGCCGTAGGCCTGCAGGTAGCTGGCCAGCCGGCCCACCGACTTCATCAGGCGTTTCTCGTAGGGGATCTCGTCGGAGACCGTGGCCAGGCACGACCAAACCCGCACGTCGTCTGGGTCGCGGCCTGCCTCGGTGGCTGCGGACTTCACCGTCTCGACACAGCGGGTCACGGTCTCATCCGCGAAGTACGTGTGCAGGATCACCTCGTCGAAGCAGCGCCCGCCGAGGCGCAGGGTGTTCTCGCCGAAGCCCGCGATGCTCATCGGCAGGTGCTCGTCGAGAGTCGGGTCGAGCAGCAGCAACGGGAAGCGGCCCGCCGGACCGTCGTGGTTGGTTACCATCTCGCCGCGGAAGAGCCGTCGCATGATGCCGGCGAAGTCCTCCATCTCGGCCGTGGTGATCCCGGGGATGCCCATGATCTGCTGCAGGATGGGGATGCCCCTGCCGATGCCCAGCACGAACCGGCCGCCGGTGAGGCTCTGCATGGTGTAAGCGAAGCCGGCGGTGACCAGCGGGTGGCGGGTGTTGCTGTTGGTGACGCCGCAGGCGATGGTGATCGACTCCGACGCCGCGGCTGCCGCGCCGCACAGCGCTGCCGCCTCCTTCTTGTTGTAGCGCTCGGAGATGAACACCGAGCCGAGCCCCAGCGCCTCGCCCTCCCGCACTTCGGTGAGCACATCACGGGAACTCGCAGGTTGGCCCGCCAGCGCGTAGAAGCCCAGTTCGGGGAACTCAGCCGTCGTCATGGGTTCGGTCACCTCCGTTCAGGGTCGCCACGAGATTTGCCGGCGGCCGAGAGCGGGCAGCCGCCGCGGCGCCGTCCCGGAGCCGATCCGGATGCCGCGGACGTTACTGCGGGGGTGGCGCCGGGGTCCGGTGCTGTACGCGAGGCGTCCCCGAAGGCCGGAACCTGTTCCGGACGCGGAGGCTTCCGTGATTGTTGTTGTGACTGCGGCCCGTCAATGTGCCCGGGTTTTCCGAGAGCTAATACGAGTTTTAGCTTTGGTTGTGTATCTGCATAAAGCTAAAACTGTGAAAATCTGCACCAAACTCTGTGAATAGCTGCGCCAAGACTCTGAGAGGCGCCGTTTACAGGCGCTTCGGATTTCAGCGGGGAGTGAAGCCGGCGAGGAGGGCCCGATGAAGCCGGCGAGGAGGGCCCGATGCTCTGTCTCTTGACTGCGACCGTGCGACATCGTCGGGAACGCCCGGCGATGCTCACCGCTGTTACATGCAGAGGCCGTCGGCTGTGACGCCACGGTGGCTGTAGCAGAGCACGGTGCGATAGACGGTGCGGAGCGTGAACGGACCGGGGTCGTCCGACATCCAGTCGTCAGCGCCGGGGGTGGCGAACACGTGCAGCCGGTAGCCGAGCAGGGAGTCGTCGCCGAGGTTCAGCACGTCCACGGTCACCTCGCCTAGGGCCTCGAAGATGCTGGGTCCCACTGTCACGACGACACGTGACGGCGGTTCCTCGGACGCAAACGCCTCGCCGACAATCAGAGCGAGATCGGTCAGCGTGCCGGCCACCGGCCGCTCGCCGAGACGATCGATGAGGTGCGCCGTGATGTCGTCGGTCAATCCGATCGGGGCGAGGTACGCGCCGCTCGCCCAGCCGGTGAGGTCGGCGACCTGCACCTCATGCCAGATCGTCGTGGGCAGCTTCCGCGTCCGACCGGTCGCCACGATCGTCCCGGTCCACGAGTCGTACCAGGCGATGGGTTCGCCGGAGGGCGCTTCCCGGACTTCGAGCAGGTAGGCGATGGGGTTCTCGAGACCGAGGGTGGCGATGATCTCACCGAAGGGGACGCCCCGGACGTTCAGGACGTCGTCGTGGTCCACCCCCACGACCGCCAGCGAGACGCCCGCGTCCGGCCCGTACTCGTACGGCTCGCCGGGGAGGTCCTCGCTGCGTGCCGGCGCTTCCTCCTCGCCGGAAGGACCCGCGTTGGGGGCTGTCGTGGTTGTTGCCGTTGTGGCGGGGGCTGTCGCGGTCGATCCCGCGTCCTCGATCTCGGTCGTCGACGCCTCCGCCGAGTCCGCGGGTGTTGCCGTGGTCTCTCCCGGGTCGGCGGTTGCCGTCGGCGGCGGATACACCTCGATGACCGGTGATGCTCCTGGAGGATCCTCCCCCGGCATCGCCGATGCGGCCTCGCCCGTCGTACTGCCGGCGTCGGCACCGCTGACGTCGGGTTTAAGAACAGTCTGGAGGAGTTCGTCGACACCATTGTCCGTCTCGCCACCCAAGTCGAGACCGGCGCTCGGATCAACGTCGATGTTCATGGTGCATGCATTGGCCAACAGCATCAGCAAGGCCAATCCTGTTGCCGCTCTTGTCGCTACCGACCCTGCCATCGTCCGCCCGATCACCGCCGAACTCATCGGCCGACCGCCCAGTTCTTGCTTCGCTCGACGGCTCGTTGCCAGTTGGCGTAGGCGGCGTCGACTTCGGTGCGGGGGGCGTTGGGCGTCAGGGCAACGTCGAGTTCCCAGTGCCTGGCAATCTCCTCGGTGGAGGTCCACACGCCTGCGGCGAGTCCGGCGAGGTAGGCGGCGCCCAGAGCGGTTGCCTCCTGGAGCTTCGGTCGCTGGACCGGGACGCCGAGATGGTCGGCCTGGAGCTGCAGCATGGAGTCCATGACGGAGGCGCCGCCGTCGACCCGGAGGCTCCGGAGGTTGGTGCCGGTGCCCGCGATCATGGCTTCGACCACGTCTCGGGTCTGGTACACCATCGCCTCGATGGCAGCCCGGGCAATCTCGGGTTTGCCGGTGCCCCTTGTGAGGCCGACGATCGTTCCCCGGGCGTGGGGATCCCAGTGCGGGCTGCCGAGACCGGCGAACGCCGGCACCAGGAACACACCACCGGTCGACGTGCACTGCGCGGCCAACTCCTCGAGTTCCGACGCGTCGTCGATGATCCCGAGGCCGTCCCTCAGCCATTGGACGGTCGCTCCGGTAGCGAACACCGCGCCCTCGAGGGCGTAGGTGAGCGAAGGGCCGGCGGGATCTTCCATCAGCCAGGCAATGGTTGTCAGCAGGCCCTCGGTCGGCGGCGGCAGCATCGGTCCGACGTTCATCAGCACGAACGAGCCGGTGCCGTAGGTGTTCTTTGCGTCACCTGGCTCGAAGGCCGCCTGGCCGAAGAGCGCGGCCTGCTGATCGCCCGCGACGCCGCAGATCGGTACGCCGGCGCCGCAGGCGGCGCCCGCCCCGGTCGCCCCGAAGGAGCCGCTCGACGGCCGGACCTCGGGAAGGACCTCGATCGGCACCCCGAACAACTCGCACAGGTCGGCGCTCCACGCCAGCGAGCCGATGTCGAACAGCATTGTCCGGGATGCGTTCGTGGCGTCGGTGGCGTGGACTGTGCCGCCCGTCAGGTTCCAGACGATCCAGCTGTCGATAGTGCCGACCGCGACGTCCGGTCCGGGTGCGATGTCGCTGCGCTGGAATAGCCACTCGAGCTTGGAACCGGAGAAATACGGGTCGAGGACCAGACCCGTCCGGTGGCGAACGAGCGGCAGGATTCCCTCGTCGCGCAACTCGGCGCAGCGCGCCGCGGTCCGGCGGTCCTGCCAGACGATGGCCGGCTCCAGAGGCTCCGAGCGGCTACGGCTCCAGCGCACCACGGTCTCACGCTGGTTGGTCACGCCGATCGCCGCCGGCCGCTCGTCGATGCGGGATGTCACGTCGGCGAGAGTTGCCTGCACGGCGGCCCAGATCTCGGCGGCATCGTGCTCGACCCAGCCCGGCGTCGGGAAGTACTGCGTGAACTCCCGCTGGGAGACCGCCACGGGCCGGGCGCGCTCGTCGAAGGCGATGGTGCGGACGCTGGTCGTACCGGCGTCGATGGCCAGGATCGTGGTCATCGCCTGTCTCCGTCAGCACGCTCAGGCGTCGTCAGCGAGGCGCGCACGGTGAGGTGCGCACGCCCCAGGGGCTCCTCGACGGCCACTGCCGAACCGGTGGCGGCGGAGCGCTGGGCCGCCAGCGCTGCAGCCAGAATGTCCCGCCCCTCGGCGAAGCCGAGAACCGGCGGCCGTCCGTCGGCCAGGCTGTCCAGCAGATGGCGCGTGGCGCCGATGAACGAGTGCTCCCAGCCTCGCTCGCACTTGTAGGTCTCGAGGTGGCCGTCGGCGTAGCTGACGACCGGAGCCGGGTCGCCGATCTGTCCATGCCCGCGGTTGACCCAGATCACCCCCCGCGTGCCGGTCACCTCGAGGCGGTCGTCCTGCGCGTAGTGCGACGTTTCGGAGATCAGCAATTCCGGTGAGTAGACCACCTCGAGAGAACCCACTGCGCCGCTCGGGTAACGCATCGAGATGAGCGACGGGGAGTCGATCTTGGCTCCCAGGATGTCCGTCTCGCCGATCCAGGCATGGATCTCCGCCGGCTGGCCCAGCATCAGCCAGGCGAGCGCGAATTTGTGGTGCCCGTCGTCGAAGGTCAACGGACCGCCGCCGCACATCGTGGGATCCAAGCGCCACAGCAGCGCCGACCACGGGATCGCCCAGGCGTCGGGGCTGTAGCCGCTGTTGCTCTTCAGCCGGATGGAGAGAGGTTCGCCGATGACGCCCTGATCGATCAGCTCCACCGCCTTGAGGACCGGTGGGTAGAAGAGGAAGTTCTCGTAGAGGCGCAGCGTCCGGTCCGAGCGCGAGGCCAACTCGACGAGGCGGTCGGCGTCCTCGAGGCTCAGCGCCAGGGGCTTCTGCAGCGACACGTGTAGATCGCAGCCGATGGCGAAGGTCGCCATCTCGCAGTGCAGGTGATGCGGGACGATGATCTCCACGAGGTCCACCCGGCCGGAGGCGCACAGCTCGCGGTAGTCGTCGAAGAGATCCACCGTCGTGAGACCCCACTCCGCGGCCTTGGCGGCCACGTGGGCCACGTCGACGTCGCACAGGGCCACGATCTTGGCGTCGGGTCTACCCCGATAGCCGAGCACGTGCAGGTCCGAGATGCGCCCGCACCCGATGATCCCGACTCGCAGCATCGCTACCCCTTGATCGCCCCGGCCATCAGGCCGCCGTCGATGCGCGCCGTCGCCCAGTGGGGACCGGCCCCTCTCAGGTGCCTGCTTCGTTGGCGGAGGCGTGCCAGCGCTGGGTGCTGATGCGTCCCAGCCAGCTGAATCCCCAGAAGACCACGATCCCCAGGATCGAGGACACGAGCAGTGCCGCGATCAGCTCCTCGATCGCCGCCTGGCCGCGGTACTTGTCGATGAGAACCCCGACGCCCTTCTCGCCGCGGCCGAAGAAGAACTCCCCGACGATGGCGCCGATCACCGACAGCCCGGCGGCGATACGCAGTCCCGCGAACGTGGCCGGCAGCGACGCCGGGAACTCCAGCTTCCAGAAACGCGTCGCGCGTGTCGCCCCGTGAAGGGTCAGCAACTCGTGCAGGTTGTGTTCCGCCGACTGCAGACCGAAGAGGGTGTTGGTGATGATCGGGAACAGCGCTAGGAGGACCGTGACGATCACCCGGGCCTGGAAGTCGAATCCGAACAGACCGCCGATGAGCGGGACGAGCGCCAGGATGGGGATGGTCTGCAGGACGACCGCCCACGGGAAGAAGGAGCGCTCGACCCAGCGCCGCAGGTTCATCGCAATGGCGAACAGCATCCCGGCGGCGGCGGCGATGGCGAGCCCCGTGAACGATTCCTTGGCCGTCACCCGCACGCTGTCGAGCAGTTCCCCGCGGACGTCGCTGTCAGCGAACGCCTCCATCCACACGTGATGCAAGGGCGGGAGCAGGAAACGCCGGTCGTCGCTCAGCATCACGTACGACAGCAGGTACCACAGGCCCACCATCGCCAGGCTGAAAGTCAGGGGCAGGCCGATGTCCTTCACCCGCCGCCATAGCCGTTTAGGGCGAGTCGTAGTGGCGTCGGGGGTTGGCATCAGTGGCCAACCCCCCCTGCGATGGAACGGACGCGGCCCGGCACCCGAGAGAACTCGGATGCCGGGCCGCGTCGCTGGGACATGTTCCGGTTGGACTCCCGTCCGCGAGGGCTAGAAGCCGAGGCTGATGGATGGATCCAGGAATTCGTTGGTGTACAGATCCGAGGGGGTGACGCTCGGGTCGAAGCCCTCGACGCCCTGCGCCGTGAAGATCGGCGTCAGAATGTCGAGCAGTCCCTGGATACGGTCCCCGTCCATGTCGCCGACGAAGCCGTTGCCGGCGTCGGTCACCAATCCAAGATCAACCATGGCTTCGGTGGCGGCGGCGTGGCCTGGCTTCGATGACGTCCAGAAGCTGTCGAGCTCCTTGACGATGTCATCGAGCTTGTCGTTGATCGGCTGCGGGTCGTTGAAGTAGTTGACCAGATCCTCCTGCATGATCGGCACGATCAACTCCAGGCACTCCCGGTACCGCTCGATGTCGCCGGACCGCACGGAGACCGCCGACTGGTAGATCTCGAAGCCGGCGTCGTGGGTCAACATGAAGTCCACCGGCTTCAGCCAGCCGTCGATCTCGTTCTCGTAGCGGAAGGGCTCGTTCGTGGCGAAGCCCTGCTGTACCAGCCCGTCCTCGCTGATGAACCGGACGGGTGAGCCGTCGTAGGAGCCGTCAACCTGATCGGCGCTGATCCGTCCGTCGGCGATCAGGTAGTCCATGTAGGTCGCACCCCCGAAGTACAGGACGGTGGCCCCGGAATCGCCGATGTCAGCGAAGTTCTCGAAGTCGTAGTCCGCGGGATCCCACATCAGGATCTGCGGGCCGGCCTCGAAGCTGGCGAAGACAGCCGTTACCGGAGTCACCCCAGAGCCTCTGATGGCTGCGGCAGAGTCGACGTAGGCCATGAAGATGTCGTCGTCGGCGTAGAACTGTGCCGTCGGCGGCGAGAAGCCGATGTAGGGACCGCCGGCCCGGATCTCGATCGTGAGACCCGTGTCGCGCAGCTCGCCGGAGTAGGTGCCGTTCTCGGCGTCCACGACACCGTCGGTGCCGATCAGCTGGTACGTGTGGGCGTGCTCGGCCTCGGGGAACCAGTCGGTCTGGATGATGAGCGGGTTGGGGCACACGTCGGTGAGCGACACCCCCGCCATCGCGGACTCGGCCGCTGCGGCGGCTTCGGCGGCTTCGGCCTCGGCTTCCGCTCGCGCCTGCTCGGCCTCGGCCTGCGCCGCCTGCGCCGCCTCGGCGGCTGCTCGCGCATCGTCTGCCTCTGCCTGCGCGGCAGCGGCTTCGGTGAGCGCTGCTGCGGCGTCGGCCTGCGCCGCTTGGAGGGCCGTCTCGGCCACGGCCATGGCTTCCACGTTGCCTTCGGCGGTCGCCAGTGCCAGGTCGGCTCCAGCCTGCGCCGCCTCAGCAGCGGCACTTGCCGCATCGGCTGCCGCGGCGGCTGCTGCCGCGTCGGCTCCGGCGACGGCCGCGTCGGCGGCGGCTGCCGCGGCGTCGGCGATGCCGGTGCCAGCGTCCGTCTGGGCGCTCTGTGCGGCAGCGGCGGATGCCTCGGCCTCGGCCAGCGCCGATGTTGCGGCCGCTTGGGCGCTGCGAGCCTCGGCCAGGGCTGCGTCGGCAGCCTCCGAGCCCGAGTCGTCAGCCGCGCAGGCGGCCGCCACGACTGCCAGTGCCGTGACGAGTGCGATAAGAACACGTTTGTTCATCGGATTGTCTCCTCCGTTTCGACTGCTTGGGAGATCTACGCTCCTGTGCGGTCAGACCGGGCCTCAGGGTAGTCAAAGACGGTCCGGTTGGTGGTCTCGCACTGCGTCCTCGGCACGAGGTGGCGGCGTGACCCGGACCTGTTCGTTGACCGCCTCCCAGAGCTCGCACAGTCGCGACCGAGCCTTGGCGTCTCGGGGCACCCCTGACCGCGACGCCGACGTGTGGGTCAGGCGGAGTACCAGTGGCTCGTGAGCCGCCGGCCGGCCCAGGCGAAGAACCCGAAGAGCACGAGCCCGAGCAGCGAACTGAACACGATGCCGGTCACCAACTTCGACCCCGAGAGTTGGTTCTGGAAGAGGAAGAGCAACTGGCCCAGACCCTCTGACCCGTAGCTGCCGCCCTTGAAGAAGAACTCACCCACGATGGCGCCGACCACGGCGAGACCTGCCGAGATGCGGAACCCCGTGAAGATGGCCGGCAGCGCGGCGGGCAACTGGAGCTTGCGGAACCTTGTGAGGCGACTCGCACGATGCAGGGTGAGCAGGTCGTGCATGTTCGGCTCCACTGAGCGCAGACCGAACAGCGTGTTCGTGATGATCGGGAAGATCGAGATGATGATCGTGACAACCACCTGGCTGCTGAAGTCCCAGCCCCACCACAGCCCGATGAGCGGGCTGATGGCCACGATGGGCACAGCCTGCACAGCCACCGCGTAGGGGAAGACGCTTCGCTCGATCCAGCGGGCCTGGCTCATGACGACCGCGATGGCCATGCCGCCCAGGATGGCCAGGACCAGACCCACCAGCGTGACCTGGGTGGTGCGCCAGAGTCCCAGGAGAACCTGCTCCAGGTTGTCCCAGGTGATGAAGCCCACATCGACGACCTGATGCGGCGGGGGCAGGAAGAAGCGCTGGTCCCGATCCAGCACGAAGTAGGTGAACAGGTACCAGACGCCTATCACGCCGGCTGCGACCACAGCCGGTGGCGCGAGCACTCTTACCCGGCGGGCGGCTCGGTCGGCGGTACCGGGACGATCGGGCGTCACGTCGGACACACCGTCGCCCGGGGAGTCTGCGACGGTGGCCTCGAGTTCGGGTCCCTGCGTTGTCGTCCCTGCTTCCATCGTTCTGCACCGGCGCTCGGCCAACCCGCCGCAGCCTAGGCGCTGCGCGTTCCGATGTGCCCGGCGCGGCGTCGGGTGAAATCCCGCAGCGGTCCCAACCTGTCAGAATGTCGCCTTGTGAATGTAGGCGGAGACATTCCCGACCGGGCGCAGGTCGTCATCGTCGGCGGCGGCGTGATCGGCTGCAGCACGGCCTACCACTTGGCGCGGCGCGGCATCAGCGACGTGGTGGTCCTCGAGCAGGGAACTATCACCTGTGGCACCACCTGGCACGCCGCAGGACTCGTCACGCAACTCCGCTCCACGTTCAGCCTCACGCAGCTCGCGACCTACTCCGCTCGCCTGTTCGAGCAACTCGAGGAGGAGACCGGACAGTCGCCGGGTTTCCGTACACAGGGCTCGATCACCGTGGCCGACAACCCGGAGCGCTGGGAGGAGGTTCTCCGCGGTGCGTCGATGGGGACGATGGTGGGGCTCGAGACCCGCGTCATGGACCTCGACGAGTTGAAGGAGCGCTGGCCGCTCGTTCGCACCGACGATCTGGTGGGTGCGCTGCTGGTGGAGCGCGACGGCCAACTCTCGCCGGTGGACACGACGATGGCACTGGCCAAGGGAGCGCGCAGTCGCGGTGCCACCATCCTCGAGGGCGTCGCCGTCACGGACCTGCAGACCGCCGGGGGCCGGATCTGCGGCGTCCGGACCGACAGGGGCGACATCGAGACCGAGACGGTTGTTCTCGCCACGGGTATGTGGACACGCCAACTGGCGGCGACTATCGGGGTGAACGTACCGCTGCAGGCCTGCGAGCACTTCTACGTCGTCACCGAGCCGCTGGGGGGTGTGGACGCGACCACCCCCGTGCTGCGCGACCCCGGAAACTACACGTACTTCAAGGAGGAGACCGGCAAGATCATGGCCGGATTCTTCGAGCCCCGCGGCAAGATCTGGCACCTTGAGGGCGTTCCTCCCGGCAGCAGCTTCGTGCAGTTGCCCGAGGATTGGGACCATATCGGCCCGATCTTCGAGCGCTCGATCCATCGTGTGCCGGCCCTGGCGGAGTGCGGGATCCAGCTCCTCTTCAACGGGCCCGAGTCCTTCACACCCGACGGGGTGTTCTACATGGGTGAGGCGCCGGAGGTGGATGGCTGCTTCCTCGCTGCCGGCTTCAACTCGATCGGCATGCAGACCTCCGGCGGCGTGGGCTGGGTGCTGGCCGACTGGGTCGCCGACCGCCATCCGCCCATCGACTTGACCTCGGTGGACATCAGCCGCGCCTTTCCCTTCCAGGCCGACCCGGAGTATCTGAGCGCCCGCATCGGCGAGAGCCTCGGCCTGCTCTACGCCATGCACTGGCCCCACCGGCAGTACGAGAGCGCCCGCAACCGCCGGATGTCGCCCCTGCACGACCGCCTCGATGCCGCGGGTGCGGTGTTCGGCGAGACAGCCGGCTGGGAGCGCCCCAACTGGTACGCATTCGAGGGCCAGGAGAGGGTCTACGGCTACAGCTTCGGCAAGCAGAACTGGTGGGCCAACGCGGGCGCGGAGTGCCGCGCCGTGCGGGAACGGGTGGGCCTGTTCGATCAGACGTCCTTCGTGAAGTTCAGCGTCACCGGGCCGGACGCCGCCGCTGCGCTCAACAGGCTCAGCGCCGCCGAGGTGGACGCCGAGCCGGGGACAGCCGTCTATACGCAATGGTGCAACGACCGGGGTGGGATCGAAGCCGACCTGACGGTCACGCGACTCGGCGCGGAGTCGTTCCTGGTGGTCACCTCCGCGGCCACGCAGACACGCGACTGGGCACGGCTACGCCGGGGGTGCGGCGAGTTCGACGTGACAATTGCCGACATCACCGAGCAGCAGGCCATGCTGGGGCTCATGGGCCCGCTGGCGCGCGACGTGCTGGGACCGCTCACCGGCGCCTCGCTGGCGGACGAGGATTTCCCTTTCTCCACCGCGCGAACCATCGACGTGGCCGGCCGCGGGGTGCTGGCGATCCGGATGAGCTACGTGGGCGAGCTGGGTTGGGAACTGTACGTACCAAACGCCGATGCCGGAGCCGTCTTCGATGCCCTCGTGGCCGCCGGTGAGCCGCACGGGCTTGCCCTCGCCGGCTACCACGCCATGAACACACTGCGCCTCGAGTCGGGCTACCGCCACTGGGGCCACGACATCTCCCCGGCCGACACCCCTCTGGAGGCCGGGTTGGGATTCGCCGTCGGGTGGGACAAGGCCGAGGACTTCAACGGGCGAGCCGCCCTGGAGGCCCAGCGTGGCCGACCCCGCACGAAGCGCCTCGTGCAGTTCCGGCTGGAGCACCCCGAACTGCACGTCTATCACGACGAGCCGATCCTGCGCGATGGTGCGGTCGTGGGATGCACAACGTCGGGAGCCTGGAGCTACCTCGAGGACCGGTGCCTGGCCATGGGGTACCTGGACCATGCCGAGGGTGTCACGGCCGACTGGCTCGCTTCGGGCAGTTTCGAGATCGACGTGGGCGGGCGGCGGGTGCCGGCCACGTCGTCGCTGCGCAGCTTCTACACCCCGCGCAGGAGGTGAGACGATGCCCACCGAGACCCGTGTCGTGATCATCGGCGGCGGTGCCATGGGAGCCGCCCTGCTGTACTTCCTGGCGCACGAGGGCTGGACCGACACCATCCTCGTGGAGAAGGGAGAGCTGAACTCCGGCTCTACCTGGCACGCCGCGGGGATGATCCCCCACTTCACGAGCGACTTCAACCTGGCCAAGGTCCACGATGTGGGAGTGTCGCTGTACCGCAGCCTCGAGGCGGAGACGGGCCTGTCCACCGGTTGGCACCAACCCGGCACCGTGCGCCTGTGCCGTAAGGGTCGGGACGACGAGGCCGACTGGCATCGCTACTCCCACGCCCTGCTGCGCCAGGCCGGCGTGGAGTCCCACATCATCGGTCCCTCCGAGATCGCCGAGTTGCACCCGCTGCTCGACTTGGAGGACGTCGTTTCGGCGATCCACACCCCCCACGATGGCTGGGCCGACCCCTCGAGCTGCACCAACTCCATGGCCCGCGGCGCCCGCCAGCTCGGCGCCGAGATCCGCCGGCACACCCTCGTCACCGACATGAGCCAGCTGCCGGACGGACGCTGGGAGGTGATCTGCAACAACGATCGGATCGTCTGCGAGCACGTCGTGAACGCCGCCGGTCACTACGCCCCCCAGCTCGGCGCCATGGTGGGCCTCGACGTGCCGATCGTGTCGGTCATCCACCAGTACCTGGTGACCGAGCGCATCGCGCCCCTGGTGGATCTGGGCTACGAGCCCCCCACGATCCGGGACCCGCGCGCCTCGATCTACGCTCGCTGCGAGTTGGACGGCCTGCTGGTCGGCCCGTACGAGATGTCGGGCTCGCAGCCCTACGGCGTCGACGGGGTGGACTGGGACCTGCACTTCTATCTCACCCCGCCCGACGTGGATCGCCTCGAGGAGTGCCTGGAGTGGGCATCGGTGCGCATCCCGGCCTTCGGCACGGCCGGCATCCGCAAGGTCGTGTCGGGGCCCATCACGCACACTCCCGACGCGGGTTTCCTGATGGGGCCGGCACCGGGGCTGCGCAACTACTGGCACTGCAACGGCGCATCCATCGGCGTGACCCAGGGACCCGGCGCCGGCAAGTACCTGGCGCAGTGGATGGTGCACGGCCAGACCGAGATCAACGTGCGCGGCATGGATCCCCGCCGCTACGGCGACTACGCTGGTGCGCGCAGTTCCTACACACTCGAGAAGTCGCTGGACGAGTATCACGAGATGTACCAGGTGCGTCCGCCCGGGGAATACCGGGCGGCGGGCCGGCCGCAGAAGACGACCCCCATCTACGACCGGCTCGACGCGTTGGGCGCACGATGGCAGGAGGTCTACGGCTGGGAGCGGCCGCAGTACTTCTCGCCCGACGGCACACCGGAGGTGCACTCCTATCGCCGGTCGAACGCCTTCGACCTCGTCGGCGCCGAGGTGCGCGGCGTGCGGGAGCGCGTGGGCATCGCCGACCTCACCGCGTTCGCCAAGTTCGAGGTGACCGGCGCCGGCGCCGCTGCCCTGCTGGATCGCCTCTCGGCCAACCGGCTGCCAAGGCCCGGCGGCATCCGGCTCGTGCACATGCTCACCGAACTCGGCGGTATCGAGTCCGAGATGACCATCACCCGCCTGGGACCCGAGCGCTTCTATCTCTCCTCGGCGATCATGGGCCAGAGCCACGACCGGGACTGGCTGCGCCAACACGTCGAGCCCGGCGAGGACGTGACCGTCACCGACGTGACCGATTCCACTGCTCTGCTGGGGGTTTCCGGGCCGCGGTCGCGCGATGTCCTGGCACCGCTGACCGATGCCGATCTCGGCAACGAGTCCTTCCGCTGGCTCACCGCGCAGGAGATCGATGTGGCCGGGGTCCCCTGCAAGGCGCTGAGGGTCTCCTACGTCGGCGAGTTGGGCTGGGAGCTGCATTGCCCGATCGACCGGATGGCCGAGTTGTACGACGCGATTGTCGAGGCCGGCGAGCCCCACGGCATGGTCCATTTCGGCAGCTACGCCATGAACGCGATGCGTATCGAGAAGGCGTACAAGGCGTGGGGCGTGGAGTTGACCACCGAGATCACGCCCATCGAAGCTCGGATCGAGCGCTTCGTGGACTTCTCCAAGGAGTTCATCGGCAAGGAGGCCACGCTCGCTCGCCGCGACCGGGCCGAGCCGCTGCAGTGGGCGCTCGTCTACTGCGCGGTGGACGGCGGCGACAACGACGCGTGGGGCAATGAGCCCGCCTACGTCCCCGGCGGCGACGACATCATGGGCATCGCCACCAGCGGGGTGTACGGGCATTCGGTCGGCACCAGCCTGGCCTTCGTGTACGTGGCGCCCGAGTTCGAGGCCCCCGGATCGACGTTCGAGTTGGAGATGCTGGACGAACGCCGCCACGCCACCGTGCTGGCCGGGGCGGCCTACGACCCGGAGAACAGGGCCCCACGAGCCTGATGCCGGAGAACTCCCACCCACCCACCGAACCAGCGCGACCAGAGGAGTCCAGATGATCGAAGAGCAGGGGGGATCCCCTCGTCGTCGCCGGTCGGGCGGTCGAGCGGGACGGATCGCCGAGCGTCAGGCGCCTCCGGCTGCCGCAGCGCGTCCGGTGTGGCCGGGCATGGCGGGTGGCCGCTACGCGCCGCTGAGCGACGGCGACATGCAGCAGATCTACGACGCGGCGCTGGGGTTGCTGGAGAACGTGGGGATGGGCACCCCACTCGCGGAGTACGTGGAGGTCGTGACCCGCTCCGGCGGGTGGCTGGACGCCGAGGGGCGCCTGCACTACCCCAGGGCGCTCGTGGAGCGGGGCATCAAGATGTCGGCCAAGGAATGGATCTGGCACGGGTTCGACGACGACAATTCGATACACGTCGGCGGGAACCGGGTGCACTTCGGTACCGCAGGGGCGGCCGTGCTCATCCACGACTACGAGACCAACCGGTTTCGCCATTCGACCATCCGGGACGTCTACGACTGCGCCCGCCTCGTGGACTCCTTCGACCACATCCACTTCTACGGGCGAACCTGCGTGGCCCGCGACCTGACCGATCCCCGCGACCTCGACCTCTCCACCGCCTACGCGGTGCTGACCGGCACGTCCAAGCCCTCCGGATCGGCGTGGTTCGACCCCGGCCGCGTGGCCGAATCCGCCGAGATGTTCGACATGGCGCTCGGTGAGCCCGGAGGGTTCGCCAAGCGTCCGTTCGTTGTCGCCTACAACACCTTCGTCGTCCCGCCGCTGCGCTTTGCCGAGGAGTCCAATGAGTGCCTGGTGGCGCAGGTGGCCGCGGGCATGCCGATCCTGCTCATCTCGGCCGGGCAGGCGGGCGCCACCTCACCGGCCGCCCTCGCCGGAGCGCTCGCGCAGGGCCTGGCCGAGTGTCTGGCCGGGCTGTGCACCGTCAACCTGATGCGGCCCGGCCACCCCTGCGTGGTGGGACTCTGGCCCTTCGTCTCCGATCTGCGCACCGGCGCCATGAGCGGCGGTTCCGGGGAGGAGGCCGTCCTGAACGCGGCCGCGGCCCAGTTGCTGAACTGGCTGGGACTCCCGTCGGGGGTGCCGGCGAGCATGACCGATTCGAAAATGCCCGACGCCCAGTCCGGCTACGAGAAGGGCCTCACGGTGGGGCTGGCGGCCAACGCCGGCGCCAACCTGATCTTCGAGTCCTCCGGCATGCTGGCCAGCCTGCTGGCCTGCTCGCTCGAGCAGTTGGTCATCGACAACGACATGATGGGGGCGGTCAACCGCACCGTCCGCGGCATCGAGGTGGATGAGGGCACACTGTCGGCCGACGTGATCGCCGAGGTGATCGCCGGGCCGGGGCACTTCCTGGGTTCGGCGCAGACCCTGTCACTCATGCAGACCGAGTACGTCTACCCGGTCATCGGCGACCGCGACTCGCCGGACAACTGGATCGACGCCGGCGGCCTGAGCGCGCTGCAGGTCGCCCACCGGCGCGCTCGGCAGGTGCTGGCCGAGCACTACCCCGACCACATCACGCCCGAGGTCGACGCCCGCATCCGGGAGGCGTTCCCCATACGCCTTCCCTCGCGTTTCGCCTGAGCTGACCGAGCGCGGGTCGCGCCGGCGCGCCCGCGCGAGTAGCCCGTCGAATCGTCTTCCGGTGCCATGCATATTGGTTGAGTCCTGTGTTAGATTTGTTCCGTATTATGGTTTCGGTCCACGATGCGGAATCAGGACGGCATGTGCCACAGTGGTGCGGCACCGCAACTTGGGCCGGACGAAGGGTGAAACCTGCGGTGGCTCCTCGCCGGCGGGACCGATTCTCGGGACCGTCGCAGCGGGTGCCGCGGTTGACTCCGAAAGGACACGCTCATGAGTGATGTACCTGCAAGCGTCGACTTCGACGACGCCGACGACTTGGATCTGTCGAGCTTGGACGACGAGGATCTCTGCGCCCAGATGCACGACGATCTCTACGACGGCCTCGCCGACGAGATCACCGAGGGCACCAACATCCTGCTCGCGCGCGGCTGGTCGCCGGACAAGGTCCTCAACAACGCTCTCGTGGAGGGGATGCGCATCGTCGGCATCGACTTCCGTGACGGCATCCTCTTCGTGCCCGAGGTGCTGCTGGCGGCCAACGCCATGAAGGCCGGCATGGCCATCCTGCGGCCGCTGCTGGCCGAGACCGGGGCCGAACCCGTCGGCAGTGTCGTCATCGGCACGGTCAAGGGAGACATCCACGACATCGGCAAGAACCTCGTCGCCATGATGTTGGAGGGTGCGGGGTTCGAGGTGTTCAACCTGGGTATCAACACCGACGTCGAGGAGTTCCTGGCGGCGATCGACGAGCACAAGCCCGACATCCTGGGCATGTCGGCCCTGCTCACCACGACCATGCCGTACATGAAGGTCGTCGTCGACACCCTCATTGAGAAGGGCAGGCGGGACGAGGTCATCATCCTTGTGGGTGGCGCGCCGCTCAACGAGGAATTCGGGGCAGCCGTCGGTGCCGATGCGTACTGCCGCGACGCGGCGATCGCAGCGGAGACCGCCACGAAACTCATCAAGGCGCGCCGCGCCAACAGGTGAGGGAGCCGGCAGTGACCCGCAGCGCGGCAACGGCGCCGCCGCAGGGTCGGGTCCTTGTCATCGCTTGCGGGGCGTTGGCGCGGGAACTCGGCGAGATAACGGCTGCGGTGGAGGGGCTGGACTTCGCATGCCTTCCGGCCCGGCTGCACAACCGTCCCGAACAGATTCCCGAGGCGGTGCGCCGGAGGGTCCGCGCAGCCCGCCCGGCCTACGACACGATCCTCGTCGGCTATATGGACTGCGGGACGGGCGGACTGCTGGATCGGGTGTGCGCGGAGGAGGGGGTGGAGCGCCTCCCGGGCGCTCACTGCTACGAGCTGTACGCGGGCTCGGAGCTGTTCGCCGACCTGCAGGAGGCCGAACTGGGCACGTTCTATCTGACCGACTTCCTCGTGCGCCACTTCGACCGGCTGATCCTGCAGGGACTCGGCATCGCCGCGCACCCCGAGCTGCGTGACGTGTACTTCGGGAACTACACCCGGGTGATCCACCTCGTGCAGGAGCCCGACGGTGAACTCGAGACCGCGGCACGCCGCGCCGCGGCGTCGCTGGGATTGCGGTACGAACGGCTCGTCTGCGGCTACGGCGGGTTGGCGTCGTCGCTCGCCGGCCGGCGGATACCCGTGCGGGCGGCGTGAGTATCGTGACGCAGGGCGAAGCGGCAGGTGGCCGGCGGCGACGCCGGCGCGACGGTGGCGGCGACCTCGTCATCATCTGCTGGCGCGATATCCCCGCGCAGGTGAATGCCGGGTCCGGCGAGCACAAGGTCCAGCGCATCCTGCCCCGTCGGTTCCAGCGCGCCATCGACAACGCCGCGATGGTGGCGGGGATGTCCTCGGCGTCTAAGTACATCGGTGAGTGGCGGCGTATCGCCCGCCCGACCGACGGCGACGATTTCGAGGGCGCCGCCCTGCGCGTCGCCGCGGAACTGGAGGCGGCGTTCCCCCGCGAGCGGCTGCAGACGTTCGTGGCGACCGGCGGCTGGGATCCAGCGCGCGGCGAGCCGATGACCGCTGACAGCGCGGGGCTCCCCGAAGGGGACATAGACCAGGAGGGAGTGGCGTGACCGACACAGTGATCAGTTCCCGGACCCGCGAGGTGGTGATCGGGTTCGAGCGTCCGTTCGTGATAATCGGCGAGCGGATCAACCCCACCGGCCGCAAGCTGCTGACCGAGGAGATGAAGGCCGGCGACTTCAGCAGGGTCGAGGCCGACGCCGTCGCCCAGGTGGTGGCCGGCGCGCACGTGCTCGACGTTAACGCCGGGATCCCGCTGGCCGACGAGCCGGCTCTCCTCACAAGGGCCGTCAAACTCGTCCAGGAGGTGACCGACGTCCCCCTCTCCATCGACTCCTCGATTGTCGAGGCTCTGGAAGCTGCCATCACGGTCTACGACGGCAAGCCGCTGATCAATTCGGTGACCGGCGAGGAGGAGGTCATGGAGCGGATCCTGCCGCTGGTGAAGCGCCACGGCGCCGCCGTCGTGGCGATCTCCAACGACGAGACGGGAATCAGCGAGGATCCCGATGTGCGCTTCGAGGTCGCCCGCAGGATCGTCGAGCGGGCGGCCGACCACGGCATCCCCAGAGCCGACGTGGTCGTCGACCCTCTCGTGATGCCGATCGGCGCCGTCGGTACGGCGGGTCGTCAGGTTCTGCACCTCGTGCGCCGCCTCCGCGGGGAACTGCGGGTCAACACGACCTGCGGGGCCAGCAATGTCAGCTTCGGGCTGCCCAACCGCCACATGATCACCGGCACATTCCTCTCGATGGCGATCGGTGCAGGGATGACCTCGGCGATCATGAATCCCTTGCACGCCGACGTGAAGAACGCAGTCATGGCCGCCGACGTGCTGGCTGGACAAGACCGCGACTGCATGGCCTGGATCAGGGAGCACCGGGAACTCGGCGCGCTCGGCGCGGGGATCGCCCGGCGCCGGACTGGGCGTCGGCGCGGCACGGTCTGAGCGGCCGGGCTGGGGGGCCGCGTGATGGACGACCGGCAGGCGAGTGGTCGGAGCGGCCGAGCGGCGGACCAACTTCGGCGGGTCGGATGCCCGCAGACATGACCGAGGACTCCACGAGCGACGGCTGCAGTGCCGGCGAGCACCGCGTGGTGTTCACGCCGTCGGGAATCGACGTGTCGGTGCCGGCGGGAACGAGCGTGCTGGATGCGGCCCGTTCCGGGGGTGTCGACCTCGACTCGGTGTGCGGCGGTCGTGGCCTGTGCGGGCGCTGCCAGGTGGTGCCCGCCCTCGGCCGGCACGCCAAATGGGGCATCACAGCGACGCCCGAGGCTCTGACGGCGCCCGGCGGCGTCGAGCGCGACTACAGCGGGCGCAGGCCGCTGGCCGAGGGACACCGTCTGGGTTGCCAGGCTCTCGTGGCCGGCGACATGGTCGTCGACGTCCCGGCCGACAGCGCCGTGCGTCGACCCGTTGTCCGCAAGGCCATCGACCTCGGCGATGTGGTCCTCGACCCGGTCGTCACCCTGCACTACCTGGAACTGCCCCCGACGGTGCTCGGCGACGAAGTGAGCGATGCCGAGAGGGTCACCACCGCCCTGGCCCGCGACTGGGGCCTCAGAGATGTGGCCGTGCCGCTGGCGGTGCTGGCGGACCTGCATGCGGCGATCACCGCGGGCAACGGGTCGGTGACCGCGGTCGTCCACAGCGGTCGCCGCCTGCTGACGGTTCGTCCCGGGTACTCCGACGGGGCATGGGGCGTGGCCATCGACGTGGGGTCCACGACCCTGGCGGGCTACCTCCTGGATCTGACCACCGGCGAGGTCGTCGGGACCGCGGGCCGGATGAACCCGCAGATCCGCTTCGGCGAGGATCTCATGAGCCGGGTGTCCTACGTCATGATGAACCCCGGCGGGGCCACCGCTCTGACCGAGGCGGTCCGGGGGGCGCTCGACGAACTCGTCGGCGAGCTAACTGAAGGGGGGTCGGTCCCCCGGGAGCACGTCCACGACGTCGTCGTTGTCGGCAACCCGATCATGCATCACCTCCTCCTGGGCCTCGACCCGACACCGCTGGGCACTGCACCCTTCACCCTGGCGGTTCGCCGGGCCGTCCATGCGGCCGCGGCCGACATCGGTCTTGCACTCCCGCACGCCTCGCTCTACGTGGCGCCGTGCATCGCCGGCCACGTCGGTGCCGACTCGGCGGCCGCCACCCTTGCTGAGGGGCCGCACCGAGCCGAGTCGCCGATGCTGCTGGTGGACGTGGGCACGAACGCCGAGATCGTGCTGGGCGACGGCCAGCGGGTCTTCGCCGCCTCGAGCCCCACGGGACCGGCCTTCGAGGGAGCCCAGATCAGCTGCGGGCAGCGCGCCACCGCGGGTGCGATCGAGCGGGTCCGCATCGATCCTGCCAGCCTCGAACCCCGCTTCAAGGTGATCGGCTGCGAGGTCTGGTCGGACGAGCCGGGTTTCGCCGATGCGCTCGGATCCCTGCAGGTCTCGGGACTGTGCGGATCGGGCATCATCGACGTCATCGCCGAGATGTTCCTGGCCGGGATCATCGACCGCCATGGTGTCGTGCACGGAGAGTTCGCCGAGCGCACGCCGCGGATCGTGCCCGACGGGCGTACTTTCGCCTACGAGCTGCAGAGCGAGCCGGTGCGGCTGCGGATCACCCAGAACGACGTCCGGGCCATCCAGTTGGCGAAGGCCGCGCTGCGTGCCGGCATCGACCTGCTCACCGAGCACGCCGGAGTCGCCGAGGTGCATGACATCCGCCTGGCAGGGGCTTTCGGGGCCCACATCGACCCTGTGCGGGCGCTCGTGCTGGGCTTGGTGCCCGACACCCCGGTGGGCGGCGTGCGGTCGGTGGGCAACGCCTCCGGTACGGGGGCGGCCAGGATGCTGCTCTCAGGGGCTCAGCGCGACGAGATCGAACAGCTCAGCGAGCGGATCATCAAGATCGAGACCGCCACCGAGACCCGCTTCCAGGAGCTGTTCGTGGCGGCGATGGCTTTCCCGCACGATACGGCACCCACCCCGCATCTGGCGCAGGTCGTCGACCTTCCCCCGCGGATCGACCGCGAGGCCGGTGAACCGTTGGCGCGACGGCGCCGGCGGGTGCGGTGAGCATGAACACGCAAGGTGAATCGCACTGGGTTTGGTGGAGGCTCCTGAGCTTGGAAGCGAGAATGGAGCCATGGCAACAGCAAGAGGATCGGGCCGGTCGTCGTCGCATCGGTATACCGAGGTGGAGAAGGCGCAGGCTGTGCGGTTGGTGCGGGCGTTGCGCGCCGAGTTGGGCACTGAATTCGGCGCGGTCAGGAGAGTCGCTGACCAGTTGGGGTTCGGTGTGGAGTCGGTGCGCAAGTGGGTCCGTCAGGCTGACATCGACGACGGCGTGGCGGCGGGAACCACGTCGGCGGACCGGGGGCGGCTCAGAGAACTTGAGCAGGAGAACCGGGAGTTGCGCCGCGCGAACGCGATTTTGCGTTCGGCGTCGGTTTTCTTCGCGGCGGAGCTCGACCGCCCACAGAGATGATGGTCTCGTTCATCGACGAGAACCGCGACGAGTTCGGGGTCGAGCCGATCTGCGCGCAGTTGCCGATCGCCCCGTAGGGCTACTACGCCGCCAAGAGTCGACCGCCGTCGGCGCGGGCGCGCCGCGACGCCGAGTTGATTCCCCAGTTGGTGGCGTTGTGGACGGCGAACTACCGGGTCTACGGGGCGCGCAAGCTCTGGAAAGCGGCACGGCGTGCGGGCATCGACGTGGGCCGTGACCAGGTCGCCCGCCTGATGCGCCTGGCCGGCATCGCGGGGGCACGTCGCCGGCGCCGTGTGCGCACCACACGACCCGCTGTTGACGGCGCGGCGCGTCCGGCGGATCTCGTCGGGCGGGACTCACCGCCAGCAGGCCGAACCGGCTGTGGGTCAGCGACTTGACCTACGTGGCGACGTGGGCCGGCGTGGCGTATGTGTGCTTCATCGTCGACGCGTTCAGCCGGCGGATCGTCGGCTGGCGAGCAGCGGCGCACATGCGCACCGACATGGTGCTCGACGCCCTGGAGATGGCCCGCGCGCCCCGCGGCGCGCACCTGGGCGGCCTGGTGGCGCATTCCGACGACCGGTTGAATCCGGTCAATTCACGTCGGTGCGCTGGGGTGAACGCCTCGCCGAACTCGGTGCGGTGCCCTCGGTCGGCTCGGTCGGGGATTCCTACGACTGTGATGTGATGGTGGGGTTGCCGGGTCGGGTCTGACTCTTGTTACGACGGGCCGAGGAGTGCCTTTGCGTTGATCTGTCGGCTTGGCCCGGTGACGGTGGGTGCACTGGCACAACACCCAGCGCCTCCACAGCCACCTCGGCGGCACCCCGCCGACGGAGTTCGAGGAGGCCTACGCTGCCCGACAAGCCGACCACGCACTGGTTGGAAACCAATAACCCGAGCCTCCACCAAACCCAGTGCGATTCACGGCGCCGAGACTGTCAAGTACAACACAGCGAGGTAAGTGAACCGATGAGTGAACCACGAACACGCAGGGGCGGCGGGCGGGCCGCCCGCCAGGCGGCACAGGCGGCAGCGGTGCCGGTGACGGTCCCGTACTTGGAACGCACCGGAGTGCCGGTGGAGATCCTCGACGAAGAGGGTCTCGTGCGCATCGAGGAGGCGGCGGAGATCCTGCTGGCCGAGGTGGGCGTCGCCTTCCAGGATTTCCCCCTGGCGCTCGAACTGTGGCGCGAGGCGGGAGCGGACGTATCCGGCGAACTGGTGCGTTTCCCCAGGGGGATGTGCCGGCAGATCGTGCAGCGCAACGCCCCAGCGGTCTACATCCAGCACGCCCGCAACCCTGCCCGCAGCGTGAAGATCGGTGCCAACGCCACCGTCTTCGCCCCCAACTACGGGTCGCCATTCGTGACCGATCTGGACCGCGGCAGGCGCTACGCCACGCTGGAGGACTTCGAGAACACCGTGAAGCTCACCTACGCCCTGCCGCACCTGCACCACAGCGGCGGCACGGTGTGCGAGCCGGTTGACGTGCCGGTCAACAAGCGGCACCTCGACATGGTGTACACCCACGTGCGCTACAGCGACAAGCCGTTCATGGGGTCGGTGACTGCACCCGAGCGGGCCGCCGACTCCGTCGAGATGGCTCGCATCACCTTCGGCGGTGACCTCGCCGACCGCACGGTGATCACCTCGCTGATCAATGCCTCCTCGCCGATGCGCTGGGACGCCACGATGCTGGGGGCCGCCACCGAGTACGCCCGAGCCAACCAGGCCTGCATCATCAGCCCGTTCATCCTGGCCGGGGCCATGTCGCCGGTGACCGTGGCCGGCCTGTCGGCCCAGGCCCTGGCCGAGGCGCTGTCGGGCATGGCCTACCTGCAGTTGGTGCGTCCCGGCGCCCCGGTCATCTTCGGCACCTTCGCCTCCACCATGTCCATGGCCAGCGGTGCGCCCACCTTCGGCACGCCCGAGGCCGGCCAGGCCATCTACGTGATGGCGGCCCTGGCCCGACGGGTGGGGGTGCCGTTCCGTTCCGGCGGCCAATTCACGTCCTCGAAGGCCCCCGACGCCCAGGCCGCCTACGAGTCGGCCCACACGCTTCTGCCCACCCTGCAGGCGGGCGTGAACTTCGTCCTGCACGCCGCCGGCTGGCTGGAGGGCGGGCTGTCGCTGTCCTACGAGAAGCTCATCCTGGACGCCGACCAACTCGGCGCCATGGAGGTGCTCGCGCGCGGTGTGGATGTCTCCGACAACGGTCTGGCCCTCGAGGCGTTCCGCACCAACGCGCACGGCGATCACTTCCTGGGCAACCCCCACACGCTGGCCAACTTCGAGACCGCCTTCTGGCGCTCCGAGCTCGCCGACCAGAACAGCTACGAGCAGTGGGACGAGGAGGGCTCGCTCACCTCCGCCCAGCGCGCCAACGCCCGCTGGAAGGAGCTGCTGGCAGGCTACGAGCCGCCTCCCATCGACGACGCCATCGACGAAGAACTCCGCGACTACGTCGCCCGCCGCAAGGCCGAAATGCCCGACGAGATCGGCTGACCCGCGCAGGCCGGGGTCGACCGGGGGTGGTTGGCTCAGGTGGTCGGCGGCACCGCTCAGCGGGTTGTCTGGGGCGGGTGTCGCGTCGGACCCGGTGTGTTTGCCCTGCCGGCGTGGGTTGTGTGTCGGTGGTGTGGTGGCGGGCGCGAAGGCCTCTCTCCGCTCGACATGGTGGGGGGTCCGAGGGTGTAGTGGCCGTTGGGGTGGCGGGTGATTTGTTCGCCGTGGCGGTGGACCCGTACGTGGTGGCAGCGCCAGCAGAGTAGGCAGGTGTTCTCGTAGCTGGTCTCGCCGTCGTCGCACCAGTGCTCGACGTGGTGGGTCTGGCAGATCTTCTCGTGGGCGCCGCAGCCGATGCAGCCGCCGTCGCGGGCGACGAGGCGCTTGCGAAGCCGCTTGGGGACCTTGCGTTGGGAGCGGCCCAGCACGACGTTGCCGGTGTGTTTGTTGAAGATGCCCGGCAGGATCTTGGCGTCGCAGGCGACAGCGAGGGTTTCCGCTTCGGTGAGGCGGGTGCCGTCGGTGAGGCGGGCGTTGGTGATTCTTTCGTGGACGAGGTCGTAGTCGGCGAGCAAGATCAACTCGACGCCCGCCGGCACGCCGGCGCCGGGGTCGCTGTTGCAGATCAGCTGCTCGAGCGCGTCGGCGAAGCGCTGCGGCGGTGTGGCCCGATCCTTGGGGTCCTCCTGTCGGAACAGTTCGTCGGCCTTGGCGACCAGCGCGGCCCGTACCCGGTTGCCGACCAGGGGGTCGAGGCTGGCGAAGAGCTGGAACATGCCGCCGGGCTGCTCACTGATGGAGGCGCGGCGTCGGCGCCGCTGGCGCTCCCGGCGTTCCTGGAGTTCCGCCTCGCTGGTGCGCTCGTTCACGTGTTCCTTCAGCGTGCGGCGGAACAGATCATCGGGTTCGGTCTCGGCGGCGCCGAGCAGCAGGTTCTGATCCACCGGTGCGTCGGCGGCGGCGTCGAGGATCAGCTCGGCCGCCTCAGGCGTGATCGCCCCGGAGGCGAGCTTCTCAGCCACACCAGGCGCCTATTCCAGTTGCGCCGCGACCTTCACGGCCTTGCGGGCGCCGGCCCGCGATCGCTTCTGGTCACCCCGCAGGATCTCCTCAGCGGCGGCGTCGCCTTCCCGCCGGGCGACCTCACTCACCAGCTCAGCCTCGAGAGCCGCCAGCGACGCCCGCGCCCGTCCCACGAAACGCAAACGCTCGCGCAACACACGCAAGTCCATCTCTTGCAGCGGCAACGATGAACTCAGCCACTCACTGAGCACCGCCCACTCGCCGGTCCGGTCAGCTCCCGTTGGTTCGTGACGCATCGGATCGCACCGCATCTGTTCATCACCCCCTCTCCGAATCGCCCCAGACAGCGTCGCCGCCGAGATTGCCCCTGTTGATTATGTTTTACCATATTATAGTCTGTCTATGACATATCAACAACAGATGTATGTATATCTTTCTGTCCGAAGGGATGCGGGTTCAGGCGCCCACCGGGATCCGCCTGGTAGGTGCCACCAAAAGCCCAGGTCAGCGGGCTCTGCTGTCCCCGTCGAGGTGCCGTACGCGAACCGCCCGTGGGTGTGACCGATGTCACACCCACATCTCGGCCTGTCGTGCCGGCCCGAAGAATCTCCCCACCTCCCGGCAGTCCGTGAGGCGCTCTTGCGTCGGGCGGCACTGGCGGGGCAGTCGCTGCAGCACTACCTGACGGCTCAACTCGCCCGGATCGCGGCCACGCGGACGCTCGACGAGGTCCTGGCGGCGCTCCGTCGTCAACGCCGCCAGGGAGGACTCGACGCAGGGCAGGTCGCAGCCGCCGTCGACGATCTGCTGAACCTGGAACTCGAGGTCTACCCCACAGGGCCTCTGCTTCGGCGCGCCTGGAACCTGCGGGAGAACGTCACCGCCTACGACGCCTGCTACGTCGCCCTCGCCGAGGCATTGGGCTGCTCCCTGCTGACCGCCGACGCCCGCCTCTCTCGCGCCGACGCCCCCACCTGCGGCATCGAACTCATCAGCGCCTGACAGCAAACCGCCGAGCGGCGACCGAAGTCAGCCCCGCTGCCGCTCGGGTACCCATAAGTACGTGCGAGCGCCACTGGTGACTTGGGCGACAGGCAGTGACGGGAGACCAGGGTGCCGCCAGTTGACCGCGGCGGCACTATTGCCCTTCGCTCGGTTGCAGTAGTCGTGCGCTGTTTGAAGATTGTCAACGTGATGCAACTTGGACTCAAGCGCCGTACCGGGCGACGCCCGTCCTTTCGAGAAGTCGAAGTAGCCCAACTTCTTGGGTATGACGTGCTCGATCTGTCCTTGTCTCGCGGGTAGAGGCATGGCGCAGAGGCCGCATCGACCCCCGTCCCGCCACGCGAGGTAGCGCAGGACAGTGTGGCGGTCCTCGGGCACCCAGCGACCACTCGACGCGTGCGGACGCAAGATGGCTGCGCGTCGACGGAGGACCATTTCATCGCGACTGTGAGGGTTGTGGTGGAGGAAGGGGTCGTAGCCGATGGACGCCTGCGCTCGTCGGGATCGCGAGACGTGACACCACGAGCACCTTGGTCTGGGTGGCACCAAGAGGGTGATGGTCAGATTGAACAGCCAGAGAAGGGGTCGGACCCGCCAGGGCGCTATCCGCCATGCGGCGTACGGCCGGCCGCGGCGTAGATCCGCGTGACCGCAGCGCGAACAATTCAGCATGGCGGAACGAGGCACGAGGGCTCCTGTCGTTGACCGTGACGAGGCGATTCGGGCGAGACGGCAGGGTACGTCCGCTCTTGCCGATTGCTCTGAGATCGCGAGAAAGTTCGGCGTTACCACACAGATGACGCAGTTCCGATGGAACACGACCGGGGTTGCCAGCCAAGTCGCGAGAGAACGAAGCAGACGTAGCGCTCATCGCTGATGGTGAGCACCGCTGACCTGGGGCGGTCTGTCGCCTGCGAGATGTGCGTCGATCGCGCCGCGCTGAGTGCCGGAGCAGCGGAGCTGACTACCCGGGGTCTCTCTGGGCTTCCATGGCCTCTAGGGCGTCGAGGCGGGTCATGAGCTCGGTCTCGGTGCGCCAGCGGTGGTAAAGCGACCACAGGACCAGCAGCGGCGGGAGTACCACGAAGGTGGCGATCAGCACCAGGAAGATCGTGACCGCCACCATGAGGCCCAACTCCCGGATCGGGGTCAGTGGCGCGAACACCAGGACGAGGATCCCGAGTCCGGTGGTGAGGCCGCTGGCCACGAGCGCGCCGCCGGTCGACAGCATCGTCCGCCGGAGCACGTCGCTGACCCGGTCGGACTCCTTCTCCTCCTCCAGGAAGCGGTGGGTCAAGTGGATCGTGTAGTCGACGCCGATCCCGATCGTGAGCGCGGTGATGAGGGCGGTGGTCATGTTGTAGGAGATGCCGAACACCCACATGGCCCCCAGAACCCAGATCACCACCACGACGATCGGGACGATGGAGATGAGACCCAGAACCGGGCGGCGCCGCCCGAGGCCGAAGTAGAGCACCAGGATGACCAGCGCGGCCAGGGTCGTGAGGCCCACGCTGAGCGCCTGGCTGTCGGTCAATTCCTTTGTGACCACCGAGATGAGTGTGTCGCCGCCGGTGAGGGTCATCTCGTCGCCGTCACCTCCCCAGGCCGCCTCCAGGTCTGCGGTGAGGCGGTGCGTGGCTTCGGGACCCTCGATGGTCACCGGAATCTGGAAGAGGGCGCGGTCGGGGCCACCGGCACGGAAGTCCACGACGCTTGCGAACCCCGCCGGGTCGGCGCGTTCGAGCAGTGCCCAAGCCGGTGCCAGGTCCTCGTCGGGAGCGAAGATCCCCAGGTGCGAGCCTTCGAGAGCTGCGACCAGTTCGGGGTCGTAGTTGTCACCCGCCTGCCCGCTGTTGGTCCTCCAGTCCTCCAGGAGTGCGGCCGCCGAGGCGATCGGGGGTCCCGCGATTCCCGCCGGGCGCGTCTGCGGGTTGGCGAGGACCTGCTGGAAGTGGTGCAGGTTGCGGACGGTGCGGACGGTGTTGAGATCCGACTCGATGAGGACCGTCATCGTGGATGCGCCCCCGTCGAAGTTCTCTTCGAGCAACTCGACGCTGTCTGCCGTCTCGGAGCCTCGGGGCAGGAAGTCCTTCAGATCGAAGGAGGTGTTGAGGCCGGTGGCGGCGACGGCGGCCAGGATCGTGATCACCAGCGCGCCGGCCAGGATCGGGATCGGCCGGCGCACGATGGCCGCCGCGGTCCGTGACAGGAGCGGTCCCGCGCCGGGGATCGTCTCGGCAACCGCGCGGGTGGCCAGCGGTCGGCCCTTGGCCACGTTGCGCCGGTCCAGCCAGACCCGGCAGGCGGGCACGTAGTTGGTCATCACGATCCAACCCGACAGGACGCCGATGCCCGTGATGATGCCGAAGTCCGCCACCGGCTCGAACTTGCTCGTGAGGTTGGTGAGGAAACTCGCGGCCGTGGTGATCGACGCCAGCAGCACCGGCACGGCCGACAGCCTCACCGCGGCGTACACGGCGCGGCCGGGCGCGTCCTCTCCCTCGGCGGCGCCCCGGGCGGACAGCCGCGGCCGAGAGGCTCAGCGATCCGGGGACGTCTCGGGTTCCGTGTCCTCGTCGGCCTCGAGAAGGACCGGATGGAGGTTCGCGGTGACAGCCGTGCTCCGGGCGGGCAGGGCGATGTAGTCGCTCTGGTCGGCGACGGGGATGGTGTCGCGGGCGATGATCCTGTAGCCCACGTAGACGGCGATCACGACGTGGACGGCGACCAGTACGACGAAGAAGGCCGACGGCCCCGTGGCGCCCATGATCGCTCCCGCCACAGCCGGGCAGATCGCCGCAGACACGCCGGTCAGGCGCACAAGCGTGGCGGTGGCGGCTGTGATCTGCGCCGGGGCCACCCGGTCAACGGTGATGGCGACGGCGAGTGAGTGGAGAGGGAAGGTGAAGCCGCCGAAGAGGAACATACAGAGCAACGACAGCGCGGAGCCAGGTGTGGTCAGCAGCGACGCGCCCGCAGCCAGCGCCGCCGCCAGGGCAGCCAGGCCAATGACACCGCGACGCGATACCCGGTCGGAGATCCAGCCGATCGGCCACTGCAGGACAACGCAGCCGAAAGGCGCGGCGGCCGTGAACAGAGCGATCCGTACGTCGGAGAGGCCCTCGGACTTGGCGTAGAGCGCGGCCAGGCCCAGCAGGGTGCCGTGCGCGGCACCCCCCCAGAAGGCGGTGACGGCGCCGGTCGGGATCGTCGCCACGAGCTGTCGGAGTGACAGCGGCTCGGGCACCACCAGCGGGGGTGCGGTCGTGGCCGACAGCGTGATGGGCACCAGGGCGAACGAGACGAGCACCGAGACCAGCACGAACAGTTCGAAGCTCGCCGGGTCGCCGCTGATCAGCAGGAGCTGGCCCGTTCCCAGGCCACCCATCATGACAACCATGTAGCCGCCCAGGATCCGCCCGCGGTTGGCGTTGGTGGCCATGTCGTTCAGCCAGGATTCCACCACGACGTACAGCCCCGCCACGCACAGGCCGAACACCAGCCGCAGCAGCGCCCAGGTGACGGGATTGACCCACACCACGTGCAGGATCGCCGCGCTCGATGCGGTCGAGGCCAGGGCCGCGAACACCCGGATGTGGCCGACCGCCGCCAAGAAGCGCACGGCAACCGCGGTCCCGAACAGGAAACCCACGAAGTAGCCAGCCATGACCGCGCCACCAACCGCGAAGCCGAACCCCTCGATCTGGGCTCGGACTCCCAGGATGGCGCCCTGCAGGCCGTTGCCGACCATCAGGAACGCCATGCCCACCAACAGGGTGCGGACGGCCCTCCCGCGGCCGATCGTCGGACCATTCACCATGGCTCGATCCCACCCAGTCCGGGGTTTGACGCCGACCCCACCTACGACACTTGAACGATCTCAAGCTACCGACGTGTTGTTCCGGATAGTGGTACTGTTCCACGATGTGGGTCAGATGTCACACTGGTCATCGGTCACAGGCTCACCGGCGCTCTTCCGTGCGGCGTCGCCGTGGCGGCGCCCCGTGCGGAGAGTCCGGTCGCCAGCAGCGTTGGAGGAATCGATCGTGAGCGACTCTTTGAGCGGCCGTTGCCTGTGCGGTGGCGTTGATTACGTGATCGAAGGACCCGCCCGTCCGGTCTGGAACTGCCACTGCCACCGGTGCCGGCGCTGGACCGGCCACTTCATGGCCGCCACCTGCTGCGAGCACGAGGACCTCAGGTTCGTCTCCGACGAGACGCTCTCGTGGCATCACCCCGCCGACGATCCCAACGTTGCGTACGGCTTCTGCAGCCGTTGCGGGAGTTCGCTGTTCTGGAAGGTCGTGGAGCCGCCGCCGGAGGGACCGTACGCGCAGACCCGCTGCATGTGGATCTGCGCCGGCACCCTGGATCCTCCGACGGGGCTGCGGACCGAGCGCGCCATTTTCGTCGCGGACGCCGCCGACTATCACAACATCGATCCGTCCCTGGAGGACAGACCTCGGGAGTAGCCCGCCCTGGGGCGGTCTCCGGCTCACCGGGGGCGCGTGGATACCTCCTGGCTCTCGTCGTATCCTGCCGTCATGGCGGTCCAGTCGATCGAACGCGTCTTCCTCCTGCTGCGCTACCTGGCGCGCGGGCCGCTGGGTGTGACGGACCTGGCGGAGCAGACGAACCTCCCGAAGAGCACAGTGGCGCGGCTGCTCACCGCCCTCGAGACCGAGGGAGCCGTCGAGCAGGATGTGGCGGGCGGCGTCTACCGGCTTGGCCGCGGCCTCGTCGACATCGCAGCCAAGGTCACGCCGGGACGCAACCTCGTCGCAACAACACGGCCGTACCTTCTGGAACTGGCCGAGACCGTCGGTGAGTTGGCCGGACTTTCCATCCCGAGCGGTGGGGAGGTCTACTACCTCGACCAGACCGAGTCGGACTCGGAGGTGCAGGTTCGGGACTGGACCGGTGAGCGGTTGCCGCTGCACATCGTGTCCTCGGGGCTCGTCATCCTGGCGTACATGCCCGAGGCGGAGCGGGATGAGTATCTGGCCGGACCTCTGGAGCGCTATACGGCGCGGACGATGGTTGACCCCGACGCATTGCGGAAACGCTTCGAGCACATCCGCAGCATCGGGTATGTCTGGGTCTACGGAGAGTTTGTGGAGGAACTCCACTCGGTCGCCGCGGCGGTCCGCGGCGCCGACGGCCATGCCCAAGCAGCGTTGCACGTCCACGGTCCGGCGTACCGGTTCCCCGATCCGGACCGTGCCCACGACTTCGGCATGGCCGTGGCGCGGGCTGCCGAGAGCCTCTCGATCCAACTGAACGCCTGAGCCGCCACGGCGCCGCCCTCTGGCGGACCGCCGTCACCGGCGGGAGCGGATCTCGGCGACGATTGCCGGGATGACCTCGTGCAGGTCGCCGATCACGGCCCAGTCGGCCTTGGTGACGATGTTGGCCTCGGGATCGATGTTGATGGCGAGGATGTGCTTGGAACCCATGGCGCCCACCCAGTGCTGGATGGCGCCGGAAATGCCCGAGGCGATGTAGATCTCCGGGGCGATGCGCGTGCCGGTCTGGCCCACCTGGGCGGCATGCGGGCGCCAGCCGTTGTTGGTGACCGCCCGGCTGCAGCCCACCGTGCCGCCGAGCAGGTCGGCCAGTTCCTCGAGCGGCGCGAAGCCCTCGGCCGAGCCGACACCGCGGCCTCCGCCGACAACCACCGGGGCGGTCGACAGCGTCACTCCGGCGGTGAGCACGACCCGGTCGCGCACCACCGTGCGGGCGAGCGCTGCATCCAATTCCACCTCGAAGGCCTCGACCGGTGGCGTGGCCGGGTTCTCCGCCCGCTCGGATGCCACCGCGTGCAGCCCGCAGCTCACCAGCACCACGTCGGACTCCAGGGATACGTCCTCCAGCAGCGACCCACCCCACTGGAGCCGGGTTATGGACCAATCGGCCGGGTCGATGTCGAGGCAGTTGGCCACGAAGGGGACATCGAGTCGGGCTGCGGCCTGCGCCATCACCTCGTTGCCCCGGTCGCTGCCGCAGGCCAGCACCGCGCCGGGCGCCAACCGCCGGGCCATCTGGGCGATCACCTCACCCCA
Organism: Acidimicrobiales bacterium; assembly: GCA_963668565.2. Classification (GTDB taxonomy): domain Bacteria; phylum Actinomycetota; class Acidimicrobiia; order Acidimicrobiales; family CATQHL01; genus VXNF01. The sequence goes on along the minus strand of CAXXMX010000010.1, from coordinate 308,818 downwards.
GGCTTCGGGTCCGAAGTCCGAGAGCACCGGGTCGGTGACCACCTGGACAACCGCGGCGCCGTAGTCACCCGCCTCGGACACCAGGGCGCCCTCGTCGCTCCCGATCAGGGCCGCGTGCATCGGCACGCCCATCCGCCGCGCCAACGTGCGCCCGAATGTCAGCGCCTCGCGGCTCGCCTCGGCCATCGCGCCGCGGTCAACTTCGAGGATCACGAGCAGCATCTAGAGCACCCCCAGGTCGGCGAGGATGTCAACCACCGCGGGGGCCGCTTCGGGGCCGTTGCCGAGGATCGCCGTCTCGGCCACCACGTCGGCGGGGCGGTGCAGCCGGCGCATGGTCTGGCCCCCCGGCGCGGCTTCGATGGCCAACTCGGTGATCACCATCCGCTTGGATGCGAGTCGCCCTCGCATCGTGGGGTAGCGGGGAAGGTTGATCCCCTCCTTCACCCCGACGGCGGCCGGCATGATCATCTCGTACACCTCGAAGCCGTCATCGGTCTGCCGCCGCGCCTGCACTGTCGTGCCGTCGATCTCGATGCCCTTGATCCCCCCGACGATGGGGCGCCCGAGGGCGACCGCGACCCGGACACCCACCTGGAAGCCGCCCGAGTCGGCCGACTCGTTGCCGAAGATCAGCAGGTCGAAAGCGCCGCCGGCCGCTTCGAGGGTCCGGATCGCCTCGGTGAGCGCCACCGCGGTGCGTTGCGGATCCCAGGGCGAGCTGTCGGTGATGACCAGGACGCCGTGGTGCGCCCCCACCGAGGCGGCGTAGCGCAACTGCTCGGCAGCCTCGGGCGGCCCCAGGGTCAGCACCGTCACCTCGCCGCCGTGGGCCTCGGCGAGCTGGACGGCCTCCTCCACGCCGCACTCCTCGTGCGGGCTGGTGGTGAAGCCGAGGTGGGCCACGTCGACCGACATGCCGTCGGCGGTCACGCTGATCCGGGCGCCGGGTGCCGGCACCCGCTTCACGCAGCAGAGGATCCGCATCGACCTTGCCTCCGGCTCCCTGTCGTCCCGCTCTCGGCCCTGCGGTGGTCCGTCAACCCCGGAGCCGGGTGTCGTCGGGGTCGAAGACGGCGCCGGTGCCGGCCACCCGCACCGGGAACAACTCGTTCATGTACATGACCTGCAACTCCGTGCCCGCCTCGGCCAGTTCCACCGGCAGGTAGCCCATCAGCAGGTACTTGCCGACCGAGGGGCCGGGGCCTGCGCTGGTGACCCGCGAGACCCTGCCATGGCTGTCGGTGATTCGCCGGCCGCCGGCGGTGAGGATCGGCTCGTTGCCGCCCTGCATGTAGCGCTTGCGCCCCTGCCGGTCGGTGTGGTCCTCCACGGTCAGGACGCACATCAGTACCTCGGGAGGGCCGGCGGCGCGGGCCGCCAGGTAGGCGTCCTTGCCGATGAAGTCCGCCGCCTTCACGCGAGGCCGGGCCAGCCCCGCCTCCAGCGGGTTGTACTCGCTCTCGAGTTCGGCGCCCATGAGCCGGTAGCCCTTCTCCAGGCGGCCCGACGTGCCGTAAACGCCGCCGCCGGTCGGCCGCAGCCCCGCGTCGGCGCCAACGTCCATCAGCGTGTCCCAGAGGTTGGGCCCGTTCTCCCACGCCGTGTAGATCTCCCAGCCCGTGTCACCCACATACGAGATGCGGAACAGTTCGGCTTCGATCGTCCCGCCGGCGCAGCGTAACTCGACGGGGACGACCGACCCGTAGGGCGAGTCCCCCCGGGCGTGGTCACACAGCGCGCCCAGCACAGCCGGTGCGTTGGGTCCCCACAGGCCCAGCGTCGTGATGTTGTCGGTGACGTTGCGGAACGTGACCGAGCCGTCGGTGGGCATGTGGCGGCGCACCCAGAACTCGTCGCGCCCGCCGTCGAACACACCGGTCACGACGCGCACCGACTCGGAGCCCGTGCGCATCATCGTCAGGTCGGAGTGAAACCCGCCGTCGGGCGTCAGCCAGGGCGTGTAGACGGCGCGCCCGACCGGTATGTCGATCCGGTTCACCGCCAGCCGGTCGGCGTACTCGACGGCCCCCGGGCCCGACAGCTCGAAGATCTGAAACGCGCTGAGGTCCACCAACCCGCAGTTCTCCCGCAGGTTGAGGTGCTCGCCCATGGTGATGGGGCTCCACCAGCGGGCGTCCCATTCCACCTTGCGATCCCTCAGGCCGTAGCGCTCCACGAGGTCGGCGTTGGAGGCGAACCACTGGGGGCGCTCCCACGTGCGGGCCTGGAAGAACTCGGCGCCGAGGGCCTGCTGGCGCGAGAAATAGGGGCTGACGCGCAGGTTGCGCCGGCTGTCCCACTGCTCGGAGGGGTGGACGATCCCGTAGGTCTTGTTGAAGTGCTCCGAGGAGCGCGCCCAGATGTGTTCGTCGCTGCGTTCCTCGGCATAGAAGCGGGCGATGTCGGCGCCATGGGTGTCGATGACGCGGGGGTAGCCGAAGGTCATCCACTCCGCCACGACCTGGGCCATGCCCGGCCCCTCCTTGACCCAGATGGCCGCCGCCGACCAGAGGTTGTGCACGCCGGGGATCTCGCCGAGGCACGGCATGGCGTCGGGCGTCAGCGAGAGCAGGCCGTTGATGGCGTAGCGGATCTCGGCGTCGCCCAGCATGTCCATCAGTTCGATGGCCTCTTCCATCTGCGTGTCGAAATCGTCGGGCGTGAACGGCATCTCCGTCGGGGAAAGGGCCGCCGCCTCGTTGGAGGGGATGGTGTCGGGGTGCTGCAGGATCGGTCGGTGGGCGTACGACCCGACCTCCATTGAGCCTGCCGACTGGCGCTCGTAACAGAAGGTGTCCATGTCGCGCACGATCGGGTAGCCGATCTCGTTGTTCGTCTCGGCGAGCACGTCGATGGGGCCCACATCGGCCATCTGGTGAACCGCCGGCACGAGCGGGATGTAGGCGCCGGCCATATTGGCCACCCTGTTCGACCAGACGCCGCAGGCGATCACCACATAGTCGGCCTCGATGGTCCCCTTGTCGGTGACCACCGACGTGACGGTGCGCATCCCGGGGAGCGGGCCGTCGACGGTGCCGATGTCGAGAACCTCGGTGTTGGCGAACACGGCGCAGCCCGCGTCGGTGGCCACCCGCCGCATGCGCGTGCCCGTCTCGAGTGAGTCCACCACCGACACCGTCGGGCTGTAGAACCCGCCGAGGATCACGTCGGTGTTGATGAACGGCACCAGCTCGCCCACCTCGGTGGGTGTGAGCAAATGCGCCTCGACGCCCCAGGCCGTCGCCGATGTCATGCGGCGCTGGAACTCGTCCATACGCTCGGGAGTGCGCGCCACCTCGATGCCACCGGAGTCCACCGAGAGTCCCAGGTCGCGGTACTGGTCGGCGCTCTGCTCGCCCAGCAGGCACATCTCCTTGTTGTGGTCCACCGGGAAGATGAAGTTGGAGGCGTGGCCCGTGGAGCCGCCGGGGTTGGGCAGCGGTCCCTTGTCGAGAAGCACGAGGTCGGTCCATCCGAGCTTCGCCAGGTGCCCCACGAGGCAGTTCCCCACGATCCCGGCACCGATGACCACGCAGCGGGCCTTGTCGGGTAGTTCGCTCACGTCATGCCTCCGCGATGTGCGGGGCACCGCTGCACGTGCCCCGTGCGTTTAATTTCCGCAGGGCGCCGATCCGTGCCGCTGTCCGGCCGGGGAAATGTCTCCCCTGCCGCGACCAGAGGATCTCACCCCGTTCTGTATTATGGAATCGTTCCAGAATACGGAACGCGAGTCAAGACACCCCAGCGCCGGGTTTGCCCCGGACTGCCAGGGAATCGTGCTCGGAAGGACACTGCCGGACATGAGTAGGGGGAGTCGATGGCGTTCCCGTCGGATCTAGAAATCGCGTCGCAGGCTCGGCTGCGGCCGTTGGAGGAAATCGCGGCAGGTGCCGGGATCCCGGAGTCGTGCCTGGAGTTCTACGGCAAGGGCGCTGCCAAGGTCGACCTCGGTGCCGTCGAGGCCATGGCCGGTCGGCCTCGGGCCCGCTACGTCGTGGTCTCGGCCATCACGCCCACGCCCTTCGGTGAGGGCAAGACCACCACCACGGTCGGTCTTGGCCAGGCCTTCCAGCACATCGGCAGGACGGCCACGATCGCCATCCGTCAGCCCTCCATGGGGCCCACGTTCGGGATCAAGGGAGGGGCAGCCGGCGGCGGCTACAGCCAGGTCGTCCCGATGGAGATGCTCAATCTCCACCTCACCGGCGACATGCACGCGGTCACAGCTGCCCACAACATGTGCTCGGCCATGGTGGATGCGCACCTCTACCACGGCAACGAAGCTGGCCTGGACATCCACAACATCACCTGGCGCAGGGTCCTGGACGTGAACGACAGGGCGCTTCGCAACGTCACCATCGGTCTCGGCGGGCGGCTCGACGGCATCCCGCGGGAGAGCGGTTTCGACATCACCGCCGCCTCGGAGGTCATGGCGACCCTGGCGCTGTGCGCAGGACTGAGGGACCTGCGCGAGCGGCTCGGCCGCATCGTCGTCGGCTACACGTCCGCCGGTACCCCGGTGACCGCCGAGGAGATCGGTGTAGCGGGAGCCATGGCGGTGATCCTGCGCGAGTCTGTCAAGCCCAACCTGATGCAGACGCTGGAGAACACGCCCGCCCTGGTGCACACGGGACCCTTCGGCAACATCGCCACCGGCAACTCCTCGATCGTGGCCGATCGCGTGGGGATCTGCATGAGCGACTTCCTGCTCACCGAGGCCGGCTTCGGCGCCGACATGGGAGCCGAACGGTTCTTCAACATCAAGTGCCGCTACTCGGGGATGGCGCCGGATGCGGCGGTGCTTGTGGCCACCGTGCGCGGGCTGAAGGCGCACTCGGGTCGCCACCACATCGTGGCCGGGCGGCCGCTGCCGGAGGCGCTGCTGGCGGAGAACCCCGACGAGGTGCACGAGGGCGGGGACAACCTGCGCAAGCAGATCCAGAACATTCAGATGCACGGCTGCACGCCCGTGGTGGCCATCAACGCGTTCCCCGCCGATCACCCCGCCGATCTGGCGGCCGTGGCGGAGATCGCCGCCGAGTACGGCGTGCGAGCCACCGCCACCACCCACTTCGCCGACGGGGGCCGCGGTGCCGCGGAGCTTGCCGAAGCGGTGGCCGAGGCCGCCGAGGAGGAGAGTCACTTCGCGGTGCTGTACCCCGACGAGGCGCCGCTGGTCGACAAGATCCACACGGTGGCGACCAGGGTGTACGGGGCTGACGGCGTGGAATACTCCGCGCAGGCCGCCAAGCAGCTCGCCACCTACACCGACGCCGGTTTCGGGCACCTGCCGGTTTGCATCGCCAAGACCCACCTGTCGATCTCCTCGGACGCCTCCCTCAAGGGCGCGCCGACGGGCTGGACACTGCCCGTCCGGGAGGTGCGAGCCTCTGTGGGTGCCGGGTTCGTGTACCCCATCTGCGGCGACATGCGCACGATGCCCGGTCTGGGCCGGGTCCCCGCCGCCAAGGGGATCGATATCGACGCCGACGGCAACATCGTGGGATTGAGCTGATGAACGCGGGACAGGCTTTGCGTTCCCGGCGCCGCCGGACGGAGACCCCCGAGCAGCGAACTGCTCGGCGGGCGGTCATCGAGGCGAGCATCTTCGAGGTCATCCCGCTGCGCAGCCTCGACGGTGCTCTCGAGGCGCTGCCTCCCGCCGCGACGGTCTCTGTGACAGCTTCGCCGGCCAAGGGTCTTGCCGCCACGCAGGAGATCACCGAGCGGCTGATCGCCGGCGGTCACCGCGCCGTCCCGCACATCTCGGCCCGCCTGGTGCGCGACCGCACCCACACCCGCGCTCTGGCGGCCTGGCTGCGCGCCACGGAACTCGACGAGATCTTCCTGGTGGGAGGAGATGTCACCGAACCGGGCCGCTACCACGACGCGCTGAATTTCCTCGGCGACCTCCTCGAGACCGACCACGGGCTGAGACGCATCGGCGTGACGGCCTACCCCGACGGGCATCCGCTCATCGAGCAGGCCGTCCTGCACGAGGCGCTGCACGGGAAGCAGATGATGCTCGCAGAGGCCGGTCTGGAGGGCTACTGCAGCACGCAGATGTGTTTCGACGCCCCGCGGATCATCAACTGGCTGAACGCCGAGCGTCTGGCCGGCATGTCCCTACCCGTGCATCTCGGTATTTCCGGTGTCGTGGACCGCGCCAAGCTGCTCAGCATCGGCGTGCGGCTGGGGATCGGACAGTCGCTGCGCTACCTGCGCAAGAACCGCCGTGCGGTGGCCAGGTTGATGACCGCGCCGCATTACGACCCCAACGATCTGCTGGTGCCGTTGAGCCCGCACATGACCGACCTGGATATCCGAGCGCTGCACGTCTTCACCTTCAACCAGGTGGCGGCCACGGTCGCCTGGCGTGACCAGAACCTGAGCTGAGAGCCTCGACGGCGGTGTCGTCGCGACACGACGGCACTGCATCACCGATGCATTCGGCCCTCGGTCGCGCCGGGTACGGAGCGGTAGGCTGATCGCCGCCATGGTCCCGTCACCGAACGATCACTCCGGCAACGGCCCTCCCGGCGGCGCCTCGGCCGGAGCCGTTCTGGCTTTCGAGGGGATCTCCAAAGTCTTCCCCGATGGCACGCACGCACTCGAGAACGTCAGCTTCTCCGTGAGCAGCGGCGAGTTCGTGACGCTGGTCGGACCGTCGGGCTGCGGGAAGTCCACGCTGCTGCGCATCGCCTCCAATCTCGACGGTGCCACTGGAGGCACGGTGAAGGTGGACCGCGACCGCATCGGGTACATCTTCCAGGACGCCACGCTCATGCCGTGGCGGACCGTGCTCGGCAACGTGGAATTGCTGGGCGAGTTGCACGGCCACTCTCGCGAGGAGCGACGCCGCTTGGCGCGCGCCGCCATCAGCACCGTGGGCCTCGACGGGTTCGAGGGTCACTACCCGAAGGCGCTCTCCGGCGGCATGCGCATGCGCGCCTCGATCGCACGCACGCTCACTCTGAATCCACCGCTATTCCTGTTCGACGAGCCGTTCGGGGCGCTCGACGAGATCACCCGCGAGCGGCTGAATGAGGAGACCATCTCGCTGTTCATGCGCGAGCAGTTCGCGGCGCTGTTCATCACGCACTCCATCTACGAGGCGGTGTACCTCTCGACACGGGTGCTGGTGATGTCGCCGCGACCGGGGCGCATCGTGGCAAGTTTCGACATCCCTTTCGCGTATCCCCGTGCGCCGGAGTTGCGCCACGAGGCGAAGTTCGCAGAGTTGACGGGTGCCGTTTCGGCGGCTCTGCGCGGCTCCTTCGGCGACGACTGACGGCGGCGACCCGGCCGGCCGGAGACGCGGTCGAGCGCCGGCGGGACGTCGACCCACGCAGGTAGGAGGCAAATATGGAGACGGGCGTTTTCTTCTTCGGAGCGGTCGAGATGAACGATGTGGGTTCGGGCCCCCCGGTGCCCACCGATCGTCGTTACACCCAGCAGGAGATGTGGTACGCCGCCGAGCGCATGCTCGACATGGGCGTCGCAACCGAACGCGCCGGCTTCGACGTGTTCTGGCTCACCGAGCACCACTTCCAGCACGAGGGCTACGAGGTGCTCCCCAACGCGCTGCTCTTCGGGGCCGTGCTGGCGGAGCGCACCGAGCGCATCAAGATCGGGGCACTGTTCAACATCGTGCCGCAGTGGCACCCGCTGCGTCTCGCCGAGGACTTCGCCACCATGCACAACCTCTCGGGCGGTCGAGGTGTCCTGGGCGTCGGACGGGGCACCGTGCCCCGCGAGGCCGAACCCCTCGGGGCCTTCGTGGGCAGCTTCGACAATCCCGACAAGGCCGAGGCCGACCGCATCAACCGCGAGACGTTCGACGAGGCGCTCGACGTGATCATCGCCGCGTTCGAGAACGAGACGTTCGCCTACCACGGCAAGTACTTCGACCTGCCTCCGGAGGGCATCCCCGACCGGGGCGGCACCGTGCAGCACCTCACACTGGTGCCGCGCCCCCTGTACCCCTACGACATCTGGCAGGCCGTGACCTCACCGCCCACGCTGGAGTACGTGCCCCGCCGAGGTTGGGGCGGTGTGTTCTGGCTGCGCAACCACAAGTTCCTCGCCGAGTGGTGGGAACGCTTCGGGGAGTTGTACGAGAAGGAGCAGGGCCGAGCCCTGGCGCCGGGTGAGAACCGCATGCTCGTCCTGAACGTGCGGGTGGCCGGCACCTACGAGCAGGCCCTTCGCGATGCCCGCAACGGTCACGACGAGTTCTGGAAGTTCCTCGGGCCCTACGGCTGGAGCCGCGGCTACATGGCAGCCGACGGTCGCCCCGCCGCGGCCGGCCTCATCCCCAGCCTCGAGGAGTCGCTGGAGCAGAAGGTCTGGGTCATCGGCACGGCTGAGGACGTGGCCGAGGGCATCGCCGGCTACGCCGAGTCACTCGGTGGGCTGCAGCACCTGACGCTGTTCCCGAACTTCCCCGGCGAGACCTACGACGAGGCCGCCGAACACGTCATGCGTGTGGGCACCGAGGTGCTGCCGCTCCTGTAGCGGGAGTCCCGGCTGCCGACACTGGACGGGCGCGATGACAGGAACGGAGCCGCCCTCGGGGGCCAACGCAGAGCCGAGGGAGGGTTCGGGCCTGGTCAACTCCCCGCTGGCCAGCCCCATGCTGCAGCCCTGGGAGGTGTGGGACCAGGAACTGTTCGACACCGAGATGATGCGGGTGTTCGGGCGCAGCTGGGTGTGGCTGGGCGACACCGAGGACCTCCGCTCACCGGGCGACTACATCACCGGCAAGATCGGCTACCAGCCCGTACTGGTGGTCCGCCAATCCGACGGCGCCATCAAGGGCTTCCTGAACAACTGCCGGCACCGGGCCTCGGGGCTGCTCTACGAGCCGTCCGGCAACTGCGGCACGACGCTGACGTGTCCGTACCACAACTGGTCCTACAGCATCGACGGGCGTCTCGTGCGCGTTCCGGATCTCGGGCGCATGTATCCCGAGGGCCTGCCGCTGGAGCAGTACGGCCTCGTCCCGTTCCGCATCGAGGTGGCATGGGGGAAGCTCGTCTTCGGCTGCCTGTCGCAGCGGACCGAGCCTTTCCTGGAATGGATCGCCCCGCTCGCCGAACGCTACGACCGGTACGGCTTCGAGAACTTCAGTCGCTACCACCGCCAACTCGACGAGACCTACGACATCAACTGGAAGGCGTTCGTGGAGAACTCCAACGACGACTACCACGTGCGTTTCGTGCACCGGCGCCTCAACCGCTACCGCAAGCAGATGGACACCATCGTGCGGTTCTCCGGCCGGACGTGCAGCGGCTACAAGCCCCATGCGGAGACCGACGACGCCGCGGGCGGGCGTGACGACCTGTCGGAGGAGCAACTACTCGGCCACTACGCCGACTTCATCTACCCCAACCTCACGCCGCTGCCGTACCCCACGCAACTCATCCTGGTGCGCGCCGACCCCATCGCCCCGAACCGCACAAGGCTGCTGTCGCGGATCTACGGCATCGACAAGACGCTCGACGACGAGGAGCGTGAACTCGAGATGCTGGCGGTGACCAACGCCGAGGACACCTCCATGGTGACCCTGCTCATGGAGAACCTGCGGTCACCGTTCTACCGGGTCGGTCCGCCCAGCGTCTGGGAGGGGCGCGCCGCGCACCTCATGAAGCTGATTCGAGTGGACGTCGCCGAGCCGCTGGCCCCCGACGAGTTCGACTGAGCCCGGCGCGCCGGGCTCAGTCGGTAATCGCTCGAGAGAAGCCGGCCGGGAGTCGCTACGCGCTCGCCGGCTCGCCGACGAGTTCGGTGTCCTCCTTGTAGAGCAAGACGCCGAGGGCGATGAGCCAAAGGGTGATCGGGACGAGGGCGATCGAGCTGATCGATGTCAGGACACTGGCCCCGTCGGCGTGGATGCCGACGAGGAATAGCACCAGCGCGGCGAGTGAGATCAGCGACATCCCGACGGCGGCCGTCTTGCGCCTGCCCGGTGCAAACATGGTGCACAATCCCAGAGCCAGGAAGACGTGCCCACTGAACGCGGTGAGGAGCAGCGTGGCCTCCACCGCCACGTCCACGGCGTTGAAGGTCTGGAGGAACGGCCAGAATTGCTCGGTGGGGAGATTGAGGTCCAGCCCGATCCGGTTGCCGACGACGAGGACGTAGTCCAACACCGCGGAGCCGATGCCGCAGATGATCGAGACCGTGATCGCCAGGATCCCCGTCCTCATCATCACATCGCCGCGGGATGTACCCCGACCACGTGGCCACAGCGCGAACAGACCGCCCAACAGGACGACGTGGCCCAGCAGGTAGAAGGTCGCGGTGACGTTGGTGGCATCGGGGTTCGTTACCTTGGCGACGAGCCTCTCCTCCACGTTGGCGGGTTCGATGCCCGTCACCATGTCGATTATCAGGACGGCTGGTGAGAATATGCCCGAGAGGAAGACGACAGCGATGCCCACGATGAGCATGAGACCGCCCAACCTGGTTCCGTTCAACGATTTGAGCATGGGCGCTCCTTTGGTCAGGGCGCTCCTTTGATCAGGGAGGTCGTGATCAGGGAGATCGTGATCAGGCAGATCGTGATCAGGGAGATCGTGATCAGGGAGATCTGATCTCCCGGTACTCCATGGGATCGCGCGAAACCCGACCTTGCATGGAGTGGCTCGTGCGGACGCCGCCGAAATTATCACGCCCGTCTGTCGCCCTGAGCCGGTCTGTACGTTGAGGGACAGCTCGTCGATCCACCGAATCCGTCGACATCGCACCGGCATCTGCCTGCCCGAGGTCCCGGTCACCGTGCTGGGCGTACGATCGGGACCGTGAGCGACGGGGGTTGTGAGCGATGAGCGACGAACTGCTGCGGCGGCTCGTGACCGATCCAGAGGTGATCGCCGATCCTTACCCGCTGCTGCGTGAAATGCGGGAGACGGCTCCCGTGCACAGGCTGGGATTCGCCGACTACTGGATCCTCACACGGTTCGAGGATTGCCGGACGGTGCTGCGCGACCAGCGGCTGGGGAAGCCCGGGCCCGGCGACCTGGTGCCCTCGCTGATGGGCGCACCGAGCCGCGACGCCGGCGGTGACCGGTCGATGCTGTTCTTGAACCCTCCCGACCACACTCGCATCCGGTCGCTGGTGAGCCGCGCCTTCACTCCCCGCCATGTCGAGGAGCTCCGGGCGTCCATCGAGACCATGACGACCGAGCTTCTGGACGAACTCGCCGCAAGCGGAGGGGGCGATCTGATGGCCCGGCTGGCCTTCCCACTACCGGCGAATGTGATCAGCGAACTCGTCGGCATCCCCCGGAACGATCGTGATTGGCTGCGGCCGCTCATCTTGGACCTCGCAGCCACCCTCGAACCCGGCCGCGGCCCCGCCGAAGCGGAGCGCGCCAAGGTCTCCCGGGACAAGGTGCGGGAGTACCTCCACGAGCTGATCGACCGGCGGCGCGCCGAGCCGGCCGACGACCTGCTCTCCGGGCTGATCGCCGTGGCGGACGGGGAGGACCGGCTCACCGTCGGCGAGATGGTGATGACCGTGATCCTCATCTACGGCGCCGGCTTCGAGACGACCACCAACCTCATCGGGAACATGGTCCACACCCTGTTGCGCAACCCCGAGCAGCTGGCCAGGCTGCGCGCCGACCCATCGCTCGTGCCGGCAGCCGTGGAGGAGGTGCTGCGCTTCGAGCCGCCCGTGCACGTCGACAGCAGGTACGCCTTCGCGGACGTCGAGATTGCCGGGCATCTCGTGCGCAAGGGATTCGTGGTGATGACCCTGCTGGGGGCGGCCAACCGCGACCCCGCCGTCACCGACGACCCCGACCGTTTCGACGTGGGCCGCAGAGAGATCCCGCTGCTGTCGTTCTCCTCGGGCATCCACTACTGCCTCGGGGCGTCGCTGGCCCGCCTGGAGGGACAGGTGGTGCTGGCCGGACTTCTCGACCGCTTCACGACCTGGACGGCATTGGAGGAGCACCCGCCCTGGAAGCCCCGCCTCACGCTCCGGGGCCTTGCCCGCCTGCCCGTGGCGCTCTCCTAGTTCGTCTCAGAGCATCGACTGGCGCACGTCGAAGCGGCGCAGCAGCGTGTCGCCGATGTAGTTCACCGCCATCAGCGTGAAGAACATCACGACGGCGGGGTAGATGGTGAGGTGCGGCGCCGCCGACAGCTTGCCCTTGGCGATCGCCAGGAGGCCCCCCCACGTGATGGCCGGCGCCGGCACGCTCTTGCCGATGAAGCTGAGGCTGCCCTCGCCGACGATCACCAGGCCCAGGCCCAGGAAGGAGAACGCCACGATGATCGGCACCAGGTTGGGCAGTACCTCACGGAACAGCAGCCGCGACGTGCGGGCCCCCATGCAGCGAGCCGCCGTGACGAACTCGCGCTCGCGGAACCGCAGAGTCTGCGCGCGGACGATGCGTGCCACGGTGCGGGTCGCCAGAATCGTGACCGCCACGACCACGTTGCGGGTGTTCTGCTCCAGGACCGTCACGATGAACAGGGCCAGGATCAGTGCCGGCAGAGCCAGCAGGATGTTGATCACCCCGCTGAGCACCATGTCCACCCATCCCCCGAAGAAGCCGGCCAGCAGCCCCATCAGGCCGCCGATCAGGATCCCCAGCACCACGGCGAGCACCGCGATCATGAGCGACAGCCGCCCGCCCCACACCACCCTGGCGAACATGTCCCGTCCCAACTCGTCGGTACCGAACCAGTGCGACCAGCCGACGCCCTGCAGCACTTCCCGGGAATAGCCCTCGGGGTCGGCCAGGAATCCCAGAACCGGCGCGAACAGCAAGAAGAATCCGAGACCGACCAGCCACAGGAACGCCAGCCAGAAGCCCACGGACTGCTCGGCGAGGCGGAGGCGACCCACCCCGGCATTGCGAGATTCCTTCCCTCGAAGGGTGGCGAGGGCGCGCGCGCCCGGGACGGTGACTCCTTTCATCGGCTCCGCACCCGGACCCGGGGATCCAGCAGCGGGTACATGGCGTCCACGAGCATGTTGGTTGCCACGAAGGCCGCCGCGATCAGGGCGACCAGCGTTTGCACCACAAGGAAGTCCTGGTTGAACACCGCCGAGATCAGGAAGGTTCCCATGCCGTCGAGGTCGTAGATCACCTCGACCACCAGCGCTCCGTTCACAAGCTGTGCCGCGTTCAGGCCTGCGACGGTGACGACCGTGAAGCTCGACGGCCGCAGCACGTGACGCAGCATGATCCACCAGCGGGGCAGGCCCTTGGCCCGGGCCGCCTCCACGTAGTCCTCCTGCAGGGTGGTGATCACGTCGCTGCGCAGCAGTCGCAGGAAGACGGGCATGACTCCCGCCGTCAGCGTGACCACCGGCAGGAAAAGCGACTTCCAGTGCGCGATGACACCCGACGTGGGCCCGACGTAGCCGCCCAGGTTGAACCAGCCCAGCTTGACGGCGAACACGAGCGCCAGCACAACGCCGAGCACGAACGACGGCAGGGCCAGCAACGAGAAGGCGCCACCGGTGAGCAGGCGGTCCACCCACGTGTCCCGCCGTACGGCGCTCAGCATCCCCAGCGGTATCGACACGACGATGCTCAGCACGGTCGTGTAGAAGACCAGCCAGGCGGTTACCGGCAGCTTGTCCTGGAGGCTGTCGGTGACCTGGATGCCGTTGCGGTAGGACTCGCCCAGATCACCGCTCAGCATGTTGCCGAGCCAGGCCCCGTACTGCGAGAAGATGCCGCGATCCAGGTTGAGGTTCTCGCGGCACTCTGCGAGCAGTTCCTCCGTGGCACCGGTGCCCACCGAGAGGAAGCAGGGGTCGGCGGGCAGCAGGCTGAGCATCCAGTAGGTGGCAAACGTGACGATGAGCACGACCGCGGCCGTCTGCACCAGTCTGCTGGCGAGCCGTTGCAGGAACGCTGCCACCCTCAGTCTTCCTCTCGGTGCGACTAGCGGAGCCGTCCGGGCCGGGTCACGGCTCGATCCAGGTCTCGGTGAGGAACGTCTTTCCCGTCAGGATGTTCAGGACCTCGCGCCCGTCCGGTGGTGGAAGCGTGATCCAGCCCAGATTCTGGACCTCTTCGCGGTGAGGGATCAGCCAGCGCACCCAGTGCAGCCAGACATTGTGCACGTCTGTGGCAAAGGTGCGATTGGCCTCCTCCGCGAACTGCGCCAGCGCGGCGGGGTCGTCGGTCCGGGTGGCTCCGTCGAGGGCGGCGTCGAGTTGTGGGTTGGCGATGCGGCCGAAGTTGATGGCAAGGCCGCTGGCGTATTCGGAATGCCACCAGACGCGTTCGTTCTCAAGGCTGACGCCGTTGTGGTTCCGCCACTGGAACACCTGGAAGTTTCCCATCACGGCGTTGAGGATGAGAGCCCCCTGGTCGAGTTGTTGGATCTCGACATCGATACCGCAGGCGTCCCACATCTGGGCGAGCAGCTCGGCGCCGGTCCGGTAGTAGGCGTCGTTCGTGGTGCCCAGCGTGATCGTGCCGGGATCGTCGACCTGGCTCCACAGGGCCCGTCCCGCCTCGAGGTCGTAGGTGGGGAACCCCGTGTCGGCCAAGTGGCCCGGTGTGTCGGGCCCGAAGGGGCCGTTGGCGATGTCGAAGTTGCCCCCGGTGCGCAGCAGGTTGTAGGTCTCGTGATCGGTGCAGTGGGCAAGCGCCTGCCGGGCGCGGATGTCGTTGAAGGGCGGTCGGGCGTTGTTGAGCAGCAGGTAGAACGTCTGCAGGTAGCTGCGCTCCTCCACCGTCTTGAAGTTCTCCCGGTATTCGTCGAACTCCAGGCCGATATCGGAGTGGGTGACATCGATGTCGCCGGTCTGCATGGCCAGTTTCCGGGCGTCCGGCTCGATTATCGGGCGGAACACGATCCGGTCCAGGTAGGGAAGGGAGCGGCCCTCGGCGTCGGCTCGCCAGTAGTCGGGATTGCGTTCCACGACCAGTTCCGCGTCGGGGATCCACGACTTGAACACGAACGGGCCGGTGCCGACGGGGTTGGCCGCCCCATCGGGATTGGCGTACTGGCTGGGCGCGGGCAGGTAGCCGAACTGCCCCGTCAGACCGCCGATAAGCCCTGCGAACGGCGCATTGGAGTAGACCGTCAGGGTCAGCTCGTCGACGACCTCCCAGCTCTCGATGCGGCGCAGCAACTGTCCGGTGAGGGCGCCTGCCTTCAGGTTTTGGACGTGTATTGCCAAGGCATCGGCGTCGACGGGCGTGCCGTCGTGGAACCTGATGCCGGGGCGCATCCGCAGCGTCCAGATGGTGAAGTCGTCGTTGGCCTCGAACGACTCCAGAAGGTACGGCTGCGGCGCCCCGGTCTCGTCCTCGACGACCAGCGGATCGAAGACGGCCCGCATCACGGCATGGCACGACACGGCGCACTGTGTGGTGGCGGGATTCCACCCGTCGGAAGTCTCCGCCTCGACGCCGAAGGTGAGCGTGCCGCCGTAGACGGGTCCCGAGGTGGCCTCGGGTGCCGCAACCGGCGCGGGTGGCGGCGGCGGCGGGTCGCCCGGAGGCGGTGGCGGCGCGTCGGCCGGGGCCGGCGGCGCGTCAGGTGCGGCCGGGGGCGCGTCGGGAGCGGCCGCCGGCGCATCGGGTGGTGCCGGCTGCGCATCCGGTGGGCTCGCCGGCGCGTCGGGAGCGGATGGTGGTGCGTCGGCATCCGGTTGGGGCGCCGGCTCTGTGCTGCCGCCCGCCGGAGGCGGAGACGCGGTCGACCCACCGCTGTCGCCATCTCCCCCGCACGCCGCCGCGACCAGCAGAACGGCCGCTGTCACGGCGAGGAGTCGGCGGAGTCGTCGCTTCTGCATGGTTCGTGATCCTTCTGCTATTCGAGCCAAGTCTCGGTCAGGAACACCCGACCTCGGAGGATGTTCAGGAGTTCGCCCCCCTCCGGCAGCGTGATCCGGGCAAGATTCTGGACCTCGTCACGGTGGGGCAGGATCCATTTCACCCAGTGCAACCAGATGTTGTGGATGCCCTCGGCGAGGATCCGGTTGACCTTCTCTGCGATCTGTCGCAACTCGTCGCGGTCGGTGGTCACGGTTGCCTCGTCAAGGGCTGCGTCGAGTGACTCGTTCTGGATGCGCCCGAGGTTGAGGGCCAGTCCGGTGGAGAAGTTGGAGTGCCACCAGACGCGCTCGGTCGCCAGGCTGATGCCGTCGTGGTTTCGCCACAGGTTCACCTGGAAGTTCCCCATGACGGCGCCGAGGATGAGGGCGCCCTGGTCGACTTGGGTGATCTGGACGTCGATGCCGCAGTCGTCCCACATCTGGGCGAGCAGTTCGGCGGATGTCCGGTCGAACGGATTGCTGGTGGTGCCGAGTTGGATCGTGTCCGGGTCGGGGACCTGTGCCCAGAGCGCGCGACCGGCTTGGAGGTCGTAGCCGGGGAGCCCGGTGCCGGCCAGGTAACCGGGTGTGTTCGGCGCGAACGGGCCGTTGGCGATGTCGAAGTTGCCTGCGGTGCGCAGCGGGTTGTAGGTCTCGTGGTCGGTGCAGTGGGCGAGTGCCCTCCGGGCATTGATGTCGTCGAATGGCGGCTTGGCATTGTTGATCAGCAGGTGGTGTGTCTGCAGGAAGCTGCGCTCCTCGACTGTGTCGAAGTTCTCCCGGTAGTCGTCGAAGTCAAGCCCGTTGTCGGAGTGCGTGGCATCGATGTCTCCGAGTTGGAGGGCCAGCTTCCGGGAGTCCGACTCGACGATGGGTCGGAACACGATCCGGTCGAGGTACGGCACGGCACGCCCTTCGGTATCGGTGCGCCAGTAGTCGGGATTGCGTTCCACGACGAGTTCCGCGTCGGGGATCCACGACTTGAAGACGAACGGTCCTGTTCCCACAGGGTTGGAGGCGCCGTCGGGATTGGCGTACTGGCTGGGAGCGGGCAAGTAGCCCAATTGACCGGTCAGGCCACCGGGAAGGCCGGCGAAGGGGACGCCGGAGTGCAGTTCCAGTGTCAGATCATCGATCACCTCCCAGCCATCCAGCCGTCGCAGGGTCTGGCCCGCGAGGGCGCCTGCCAGAAGGTTCTGGAAGTGGGTGGCCAGGGCGTGGGCGTCCGCGGGCGTCCCGTCGTGGAACTTGATGCCGGGACGCATCCGGAACGTCCAGACGGTGAAGTCCTCGTTGGCATCGAAGGACTCCAGCAGGTAGGGCTGCGGCACGCCGTCGGAGTCGTTGAGGACCAGCGGGTCGAAGATGGTGCGCATCACGGTGTGGCACGAGACGGCGCACTGCGTGGTGGCGGGATTCCAACCGTCGGAGGTCTCCGCTTCCAGGCCGAAGATCAGCGTCCCGCCGTAGACGGGCCCCGTGGTCGGCTGCGGTGGGGACACCGGCGCCGGAGGAGGCCCGCTCGGCGGGGGCGGCGGAGGGTCGGGTACCGGTGGCGGGTCCGCGGGAGCCTCGGCGGGAGCGTCGGGCGCCGTCGGCGGAGCGTCGGGCGCTGCCGCTGCCGCTGCCGGTGCGTCGGGCGCGGCTGGAGCGGGACGCGCGTCGGTCGGGGGCGGCTCGGGCGTGGCCGGTGGTGCGTCCGGAGCGGTCGGCGGGTCGTCGGACAGGATGGTCGACGTTGACGAGCCATCGTCACCGCTGCAGGCCGCGGCGAGCAGCGGGAACGTCACGCCGATGGCGAGCAGGTGCGGGGCTGTTCTGTTCGGCGCGGCCTGCCTCAATGCTCTACTCCACCCGGGGATTCGGCCGGTTCGCTACTCGATCCAGGTCTCGGTGAGGAACGCCCGACCCTCGATGAGGTTAAGGATTTCGCGCCCGTCGGGCAGCGTCAGCAGCGCGAGGTTCTGGACGTGGTCCTGGTGGGGGAGCATCCATAGCGACCAGGTCAACCAGACGTTGTGCACGTCCTCGGCGAAGGCCAGGTTGATGTCCTCGGCGAGCGCCCGCAACTCGTCGCGGTCCGCTGTCTGCGATGCCGCGTCCAGGGCAGCGTCGATCCGGGGGCTCAGGATGCGCCCGAAGTTGATGGCCAGGCCGCTGGCGTACTCGGTGTGCCACCAGATGCGCTCGGCCTCCAGGCTGGCTCCGTTGTGGTTCCGCCACAGGAACGTCTGGAAGCTCCCTATCACGGCGTTGAGGATGAGGGTTCCCTGGTCGTACTGGGTGATCTTGGTGTCGACACCGCAGTCGTTCCACATCTGGGCGACCAGCTCGGAGGTGATCAGGTTGACGGGGTTGTTCGTGGTTCCGAGCTCGACGGTTCCGGGGTTGTCGAGTTGGCTCCAGAGGGCCCGCCCCGCCTCCGGGTCGTAGGTGGGGAACCCCGTGTCGGCCAGGTAGCCGGGGGTGTTCGGCCCGAACGGACCGTTGGCGATGGGGACGTTGCCGCCCGCGCGCAGGAGGTTGTAGGTCTCGTAGTCGGTGCAGAGAGCCACCGCCCGACGGGCGCGGATGTCGTCAAAGGGCGGCTTGGCGTTGTTGAGCAACATGTAGACGGTCTGGAAGAAACTGCCTTCCTCCACGACCTTGTGGTTCTCCCTGTTGTCGGTGGCAATCAGGGGGTCGTTGACGTGGTGCACGTCCAGGTCGCCCGATCGCAGGGCCAGTCTCCGGGTGTCGTCGTCGGGGATAGATCGGAACACCACGCGGTCTAGGTAGGGCAGGGAGCGCCCCTCGGCGTCGGTCTTCCAGTAGTTGGGGTTGCGGTCCACGACCAGATCCTGATTGGGGATCCAGGAATTGAAGACGAAAGGCCCGGTGCCGACCGGGTTGGCCGCCCCGTCGGGGTCCGCGTGCTGGCTCGGTGCGGCCAGGTAGCCCATCTGGAACGTCAGTATGTCGGGCAGACCGGCGAAGGACCGGTTGTTCTGCACCTCGAGGGTGAGATCGTCGATGACCGTCCAGCTATCCAGAGGTCGCATGACCTGGCCGGTGAGGGTGCCCTTCCGCAGGGCGTCGAAGTGCGTGGACACGGCGTTGGCGTCGGCCGGCGTTCCGTCATGGAAGGTGATGCCGGGGCGCATCCGCAGCGTCCAGACGGTGAAGTCCTCGTTCGACTCGAAGGATTCCAAGAGGTAGGGCCGGGTCGCTCCGGAGTCGTCCTGGATGGTGAGCGGGTCGAAGATGGCGCGCATCACGGTGTGGCAGGCCACGGCGCACTGCGTCGTCGCCGGGTTCCAGCCGTCGGGCGTCTCCCCCTCGAGGCCGAACACCAACTCGCCTCCGTAGACCGGCTCGGAGACCGGCTCGGGCGCTGCGACCGGGGCCGGCGGCGGGGGCTGCGGGGCATCGGGCGGTGGTGGCGGGTCGCCGGGTGCGGGTGGCGGTGGTGGTGGGTCGCCGGGTGCGGGTGGCGGTGGTGGTGGGTCGCCGGGTGCTGGTGGGGGTGCTGGTGGGTCGCCGGGTGCTGGTGGGGGTGCCGGGGGGTCGCCGGGCGCGGGTGGCGGAGCAGGTACCGCAATGGGCTCAGACGCGCGTGAGCTGTCGTCGCCACCGTCCCCGCCGCAGGCAGTGGCGACCAGCACGACCGTGATCGCTGTGGCGAGCAGCCGATGGAATCGCCGGGAGCAGGTGGTTCGCAGCAGAGTGGACGGCATTGTCTTCCCCCTCGGTTCGGCCGCGGTACCTCCGGCTGGCAGGGGACTGAGTCCTGCTTCCCGAGGGACCGCGGTGAGTCCGATGCTAGTGATCGGCCCCGGTACGCGCCGGTCGAGAGGGCGTTCGAGTGTTCGTCTCTCTGTCATGCGGGCGAATGCCGGAATCCGGGCGCCGACCGTTGGTGTGGTGGGCGGCTTGTTCGCGGCGTGTCGCGGTTGGCGGTCCGGCGCGTGCGGGGGCGTCGACCGGTGGTTGGACGGTGCAGTGGCCGTTGGCGTGGCCGACGACTCGTTCGCCCCCTGTGGCGGTTGGTGGTCCGGCGCGTGTGGGGGCGTCGATGGGTGGTTGGGGGGTGTGGTGGCCGTTGGTGTGGCGGCTGGCTTGTTCTGGGTCTGGCGGGCTTGGCGGTCCGGCGTGTAGTGATTCTGGGATCGTGTCCGGTTTTGGGTCGTTGATTACGCAGCATCGGGGTGGGAGCATGGCGCTGTGAAAGGAGCGTCAGATGACTGATACCTCGAAGCCCTTGGAGCGTAGCGGACGCCGCGGGAGGCGGTTCTTGTCGCCTGTGCAGAAGTATGAGGCGTTTGTGCAGGTGCTCACGGGTGAGATGACCGTGGCGGAGTGCGCGGACCATTGGGGGGTGGATCGCTCCACGATCATGCGGGCCCGCGAGGTCGCCAAGCGCGGCGCTTTGGACGCGTTGGCGTCGTCTCGGCCGGGGGTGCGCGCCGAGGGGCCCGATCCTGAGTTGGTGATGGCCCGCGACGAGGCGGCCCGGCTGGGCGAGGCGCTCAAGGAGATGGCTGTCAAGGTCACCTTGTTGGAGGGAAAAGAGCGTTGGGGGTGACCGCCGGCGTGCCCCCGCGTGTCGAAGCCGGCGTCAAGGCGGGCCTGTTGGACCTCGTGGACCGCGCCCTGGAGCAGGGCTGGACGACAGCTCGGGCCTGCGCCGTGTTGGAGCTCGACGGCCGGCGGTGCCGCCGCTGGCAGCACCGCCGAAGCGCGGGCCGCCTCGACGACCACACTGCGGGCGGCACCGCGGTGCATGCCATCACCCCCGCAGAGCGCCGGGCGGTCCTGGAGCTGTTCGAGCGCTGGGGCGACATCGACGGCGGCTACCGCAAGCTCGCCCACCGCGGCTCATACGAGAAGCTGGTGTGGGTGTCACCGTCGACGCTGTATCGCGTTCTCGCTGGTGAGGGGCTGGTGATGCCCGCCCGGGCGCAGCGCACACCGGCCCCGGCGCGGCCTCTGCCGGACTGGATCGAATGGAGGCGCCACCAGATCTGGATCTACGACATCACCCACTTCCCCAGAGCCGGCCGCGTCGCCTACGCCATCTTGGACGTCGTAACCCGCAAGTGGCTCGCCACCCTCGTCACCGTCGAGGAGACCGCCACCCAGGTCGAGGTCGTCTTCACCGACGCCCTCGACTGAGGGGCTGTGGCCCGCCGTCGAGGCCCGCCAAGCCCAACGAGCCCGCCACGGCGACGACAGCGACGAGGAGCCGATCCTGCTGGCAATGTCAGACAACGGCCCCCAGATGCGAGCAGGCACCACCCGGGAGTTCCTCGCCATGTGCTCCATCGCGGCCCGCTTCGGCCGGCCCGGCACCCCCACGGACCAGGCATGGATCGAGACCCTGTTCGGCCACGTCAAAACCGAATGGCCCCACCTCGAGAAGATCACCGACTCCAACACGCTGCGAGCAGAACTCGACAACGCCCGACGCGACTACAACACCCGGCGCCTGCACGCCTCCCTCGGCTACGTCACCCCCGACGACGAACACCAAGGCCGAGGCGACACCATCCGCCAGGCCCGCCAAGACGGCCTCAAACGGGCCCGCCTCACCCGCATCGCCTACCATCGCAACAACAACCAAAACCAGCCATGAACACACCCGCCCAATGCGGCGTAATCAAACCCCCCAAAACGGACATTTACTCAGAAGCACCTCAGGCGCGTGGGGGGGTGTGGGTTGGTGGTTGGAGGGTGTAGTGGCCGTTGGGGTGGCGGGTGACTTGTTCGCCGTGGTGGTGGACGCGGATGTGGTGGCAGCGCCAGCAGAGGAGGCAGGTGTTGTGGTAGGTGGTTGGCCCGCCGTTTTGCCAGTGTTCGATGTGGTGGACTTCGCAGATCTTGTCTGGGGCGCCGCAGCCGATGCAGCCGCGGTCGCGGATGGTGAGGCGTTTGCGGAGGCGGCGGCTGACTTTGCGGCGGGTTTGGCCGAGGATGATGTTGCCGGTGTGTTTGTTGAAGATGCCCGGCAGGATGCTGGCGTCGCAGGCGATGGCGAGGGTTTCGGCTTCGGTGAGGCGGGTGCCGTCGACGAGGCCGGCGTTCACGAGTTTGTCGTGGACGGCGTCGTAGTCGGCGAGGACGACGAGTTCGGCGTCGGTGCGTCGCCCGCCGTTGGCGGTGTTGGGGTTGCAGGCGAGTTGTTCGAGGGCGTCGGCGAGGCGCTGTGGGGCGTGGCGCGCTGTTGGGGGTCTTCGGCGCGGAACAGTTCGTCGGCTTTGGCGAACAGGGCGCCGCGCAGCCGCGCTCCGGCGAGGGGATCGAGGCGGGCGAAGAGGTTGAACATGCCGTCGGGTTGTTCGGAGATCGAAGCGCGACGCCCGCGGCGCTGGCGGTCGCGGCGGGCTTGGAGTTCCTCGTCGCTGGTGCGTTCGTTGATGTGGTTCTTCAGCGTGCGCCGGAACAGGTCGTCGGCTTGCTGTTCGGCGGCGTCGAGTAGGAAGTTCTGGTCGACGGGGGTCTCCGCGGCGGCTTCGGCGATCAGGCTCGCAGCCTCGGCGGTGATGGCGCCCTCGGCGAGCTTCTCGGCCACGCCGGGCATCCATTCCAGTTGCGCCGCGACCTTGACCGCCTTGCGGGCGCCGGCCAGCGAGCGCTTCTGGTCACGGCGCAGGATCTCCTCCGCTTTCGCTTCGCCCTCCTGGCGGGTGATCTCACCAACGAGGTCGGCCTCGAACGCGGCGAGGGACGCCCTCGCCCGCCCCACGAGACGCAAACGCCCACGCAACACAGCAAGGTCGACTCCCACCAGCGAGACCGGCGACGCCTGCCACTCAGCCAGCACCGCCCACTCACCCATCGTCTCACCACCCCCTCTCGAAAGCGCTCCGGATTGTCTCGGACCGGTCGCGTCGCCGACCGCCGTGTCTCGTATCAGTTACTGTCACTAGATTATAGACCCTATACAACAGTAACACAACAGGTGTATGTCTCTAGAGCGTCTCGGGCGATTCGAGTTGACGTCCCCGGCGGGACCGGGTTGAGGAGTCCCACCAAAACCGCAGGTCAACGGCCTACGGCGACCCCGCCGAGTCGCCGCCCCCGGAGCACCCACGCCGGTGTGACCGATGTCACACCCTAATCAGGCGTGAGGTGCAGATCGTGGAGGGCGGCGGCGAGTGGATTCCGGCCTTCGGCGGAATGACGTTTGGGTGAGGGAACCTGGCGCGGTACTCAGCAGACGCCCAGTTGACCGCTGAGCAACCGGCGGTTGGCGCCGGTCGATCCGCTGACCGTGGATTCCGGCCTTCGGCGGAATGACGTTTGGGTGAGGGATCCCGGTGCGCTACTCAGCAGTCTCCTGGGCCTCAGGGTCGTCAGCGTGCGGGATGGCACCGAGGATCGAGGCGCGTTCGGTGAGTTCGTTCCGCATGACCTTCCCTGTGGGGTTCCGGGGGATCTCCGCGATGGGGTGGAAGCGTTTCGGAACCTTGTAGGCGCTCAGTTGCTGCCGGGCCCAGCGGCGAAGCTCGTCGGGTGTGAAGCCTCGGGCGCTGACCACGAATGCGGTGACTTCCTCGCCCCAGCGTTTCGACGGCGCACCGACGACGGCCACGGCGTCGACGGCCTGGTGGCGGGCCAGTACGTCCTCCACTTCCCGGGGGAGGACGTTCATGCCTCCGGTGATGATGATGTCCTTGGAACGTCCCGTGATCGTGACCGCGCCGGTGTCCGGGTCGCGTTCGGCCAGATCGCCGGTTGGGAACCATTCGTCGTCGGTGCGGGGCGACCGGCCCGCGTAGCCGGCAAAGACCTGCGGACCCCGCACGGAGATCTCGCCCGTCTTGTTGTCGATGGAGATCTCGACGCCCGGCAGCGGATACCCCACGCCCCCGGGTTGCCGGGGACCGTCGTAGAGGTTCGAGACGTTGAGTCCCGACTCGGTCGTCCCGTAGCGCTCCAGGGGAGGTTGGCCGAAGACGTCGCTGATCCGCTCGAACAGGGTCGCCGGCAGCGGGGCCGAGCCCGAGATGAGCAGGCGCAGGTGGGGTGCGTCCACGGTCGCATAGGCGCTCGTGATGCGTTCCCACATGGCGGGGACGGCGAAGACGACCGAGGCGTGGCGCCGCTTGGCCTCGTCGATGAGTCGCTCGGGGTCGAACCGGGAGAGGCAGTGGAGCGACGAGCCGCTCAGCACGGCGGCATGGAGGGCGCTGAGCCCGTGCTGGTGGTACATCGGAAGCGCATGGACCAGGACGTCGTCGCGGTGCCATCGCCAAGCGGCCATGGCGCTGCGGATGGACGCCTGGATGTCTCCGTGGCGCAACGGGGTCAGCTTGGGTGCGCCCGTCGTACCCGAGGTGAAGGCGCAGACGGCCACGTCGCCCGAGCGGGGAAGGTGCGTGTGCCCCAGGGTGCCGCCACTGCTGTAGTCCAGACCGGCGATCGGCCAGTGCGCCACGGACGTACCGGTGGCGAGGCCGGCGAGCGTGTCGGTTGCCGCTCCGCCGGTGATCGCCACCGACACCGATGCCGCGGCGATCTGCGCCTCGAGTTCGGGTGCCGTGGCCGACGGGTTGGCGAGCACGACGGGGGAGCGAACGGCCAGCAGCGCCAGGTAGCACCTGATGAAGTCGAGTGACGTCGGGGCGGCCAGGAGCGTCGGGCGGGACCGATCCACGCCCCTGCGGGCAAGCGTCGCCGCGAGGGCTTCGGTCTGCCCGTGCAGTTCGCGCAGGCCGAGGTGCTCGCCGTCCACGCCGATCCGCGAGTTCGTCGCTGGGTTTAGGGCTCGTTGCCGTAGCGCCCGCGAGATGGATCCGCGCCGGAGCCGGCGGGAGAGCTGGGCGCGGTCGGGGGTCGACGGGAGGGTCGGATCGTGCATCCGCCAGGCGCGCAACGTCGCGCTGTCGACAGCGTCCGCCGGGGGTCGGTGTGCGGCTGTCACGGTTACCGGTCGGCTCCCGGTGGGGAAGCGACCGGTTCGCCTGCCGGTCCGCCGGTCCTACCGGCGGAGGCCTTCGATGCTCCCGGTCCAGTTGTCACGGTTTCCCCTCCGTTCCTGCTGCAGCGGCTCATGCACTTCCGCGGTCAGCAGTTCTTTCAGGCGCCGGCGAGCCGCTGGGTCCGTCCGGGCGATCTCGGCGACGAGTTCGTCCCGCCGGGGTGTCGCCAGCCCCAGCCGGATGGCCTCGGTGGCGTCCACCTTGCGCATCGTCAGGCACATGTCGGCTGCCGCGTGGCGCCCGACGGTGCTCACCAGGGCCCAGGCGCTCACGGCCAACCCGTGGCCGACACCGGCGAAGCGGAACCAGGCGTCGGGTGTGACCATGCAGATATCGGCGGCGAGGCAGAGCTGGGCGCCCCCGCCCACGGCGGCGCCGGCGACGTCGGTCACGAAGATGACCGGCGAGCGGAGCATCCGCTGGTAGGTGGCATAGAGGCCATCGGACACGTCTGCCCGCTCGGCGTCGGGGAGCGTGAGGTCGGCGCCGGAGCTGAACACCCCCGGGAGTGTCGAGCGGAACACCAGCGTCGCCGACTGCCGCTCCTCGGCATCGCTGATGGCCTCGTTCAACCGGTCCAGGAAGGCGCCGTCGACCGCGTTGCGGCGCCGCTCGGACGACATCACGAACTCGGCGATCTCGTCGTGCCGGCTCGACCGGGCCAGCGGTGGGTTGCGCCCGTCGGTCACGTCGTTCACCATAGATGACCTACCAATGGTGCCCGACGACGGGGGTGATGGACGTGGAAGCTGCCTTAGAGATGTCTGCGCAGGTGGTCACGAGCGGTGACGGCGTGACGTTGCACACCGAGTCGGTGGGGAGCGGCGATCCGATCCTCTTCATCCACGAGTTCGCCGGCGACCATCGCACCTGGGAGCCGCAGATGCGGCGATTCTCGCGGAGCCACCGTTGCATCACCTATGGCGCCCGGGGCTATCCCCCGTCGGAGGTCCCCGCCGATCCCGCTGCGTACTCCCAGCAGCACGCCGTCGACGACGCCGTCGCCGTACTGGACGCTCACTCCGTCGGGGAGGCGCACGTCGTCGGGATCTCCATGGGGGGCTTCGCCGGATTGCACCTCGCCATGCAACATCCGGGGCGCGTCCGGTCGCTGGTCGCGGCGGGCACGGGTTACGGCGCCCGCCCCGGGGAGGTGGAGCGGTTCCGCGGGGAGTGCGATGCCATCGCCGACGTGATCGAGACCTCGGGGATCGGTGCCTTCGCACGGCAGTACATGTCCGGGCCGTCGCGGGTGCAACTGCAGAACAAGGACCCCCGCGCCTGGCAGGAGTACACCGAATGGGTGAGCGAGCATTCGGCGGAAGGCTCCGCCGCCACGATGCGCGGCGTGCAGCGGGGGAGGCCGTCGCTGTACGCCCTGGAGGCCGAACTAGCGGCGATCGCGGCCCCGGTGCTCGTTCTCGCCGGCGACGAGGACGACGGCTGCCTGGAGACGAGCGTGTGGCTCAAGAGGGTGATCCCGACGGCCGGCCTGGCCGTCCTTGCCAAGTCGGGCCACACGCTGAACATCGAAGAACCCGACCTCGTCAACACCCTCATCACCGACTTCCTGAGCCGGGTAGCAGCCGGCGCCTGGGGGCCACGGGATCCACGAGCCGATCCGGGAGCCATCACCGGCTTCTCCTGACAGCGATGGCGGGAGGTGGCCGCCGCCGTGCTGACGATTCCGCACGCAAGGATGCCTACCGCCAACTGTGACGACCGGGGAGGTTGTCTCTGGGTGGAGGGGCACCGAATCCGCCTGAGTCGCCAGCGCAAGCCCCTCGCTATTCGCGTTCAATTAGCCTGGGTCCACCGACGGGGGGGGGTGTGTGTTTGGGGGTGTAAATGCGGGGAAGTGCCTCGCTGACCTGGGAGAATGGCCGTATTCAAGAGCGGCTGTTGGCCCAGATGAGGAGGCACTTCCTGTGGGTGGAGTATCGCGCAAGATTGATCGGTTCGGGGTGGTTTTCGATGATGAGTCGTTGGTCGCTGATGCGGGCTTGGTGGCGGCGGGGGTGTTGATGAGCCACTCGCCGCTAGCGGCGTTGGGCGGGCAGGTCCGCGAGCGCCAGAACTGGATCGGCGGCAGCGAGTACACGCCGATCGGGTCGCAGTTCGTGCCGCCCCTTTACCTTGTTGGGCGGCTCTGGCGTGGCAGTGTCGGGGCTGGTTGCTCGCCGCGGCGGGTAGGGCTGTAGCCCCCTGTCAGTTAGATGGCCCGGGGGGTGTTGCCGCCCGCCGCGGTTGGGTGTCTTTGACCTCTGACAGGGACATGCCTTCGGGGCTGATCGTAGGGTGGTTGAGGCGCAGGCGCCGGGAGCATCCAAGTTCAGACTGTTCCCGGACCAGGAGGCCCACCCATGTCAGATTCTGCTCCCGTCGGCGTCGAGGTGTTCGTCGGCGTCGATATAGCCAAGAGCGATCACTACGCCTGCGCGGTGACCTCTGGCGGCGTCGAGGTGCTCGCCCGCGGCGTGTCTAACGACGAGGCGGCGATCGGCCGGCTCATCGACGACGCCGCTGCGCACGGCGCGGTGGCGCTGGTGATCGACACGACCAGCTCGGCGGCGTCGCTGCTGTTGGAGGCGGCCGCTCGCCGAGAGGTTCCTGTGGCCTATGTGACGGGGCTGGCGATGCGCCGCGCCGCCGACTTGTACGCCGGCGCGGCCAAGACCGACCCCAAAGACGCCGCGGTGCTCGCCGACTACGCCCGCCGCAACGCCGACCGCCTGAGCTGGGCACAGCCCAGCGATGAGCTGCTGGCGCGCCTGCGGATCCTCAACGGCCGAGACGCCGACCTCGCCGCCGACGCCACCAGGGCCGCCAACCGGCTCAGAGACGCCCTGCTGGCGGTGTCTCCCGCGCTGGAGCGCGCCGTCGGCGACAAGCTGTCCTCCAACCCCGGCGCGCGCGACGCCCTGGCCCGCTGGGGAACCCCCACGGCGCTACGAGCAGCCGGGCGGGCACGACTGCGGGCCCGCATCGCCAAACGCTCCCCCCGCGCCGGCGGCCGGCTCAACGCTCCCCCCGCGCCGGCGGCCGGCTCACCGAGGCGATCTGGGCCGCCCTGGGCGCGCAGAGCCTCACCGTCACCGCCGAAGCCACCTGGGGCGACACCATCAGCGAACTCGCCGCCGACGTGGACCGCATCTGTGAGCGCCGCGACCACCTCGCCGCCGACATCGAGGACGCCTTTATGGCCCACCCGCTGGGAAAAGTCCTCGCCAGCCTGTGCGGGTTCGGCCCGCGGACCGGCGCCAGAGCCCTCGCTGAGATCGGCGACCCCCACCGCTTCGCCGACGGCGGCCGCCTCGCCGCCTACGCCGGGCTCGCGCCCGTGGACCGCCAATCAGGCCGAAGCGCCACCGCCCGCAAACCCCGAGGCGGCAACCACCGCCTCAAGAACGCCATGTTCATCTCCTTGCGTCAGACTCAAACCGCCGACTGAGCAAGAAACAATGACACGGGACACCTACTACCAACGCAAACGCTCAGAAGGCAAACGCCACAACGCCGCGTCATCTGCGTCGCCCGACGACGCTGCAACATCATCCTCGCCATGCTCAAAACCCAAACCCCCTACCACAAGCCCAACGAACCCCACACCCTGCCCCAAGCCGCCTGAAAGGCTTGACAACAAGACAGGGACACCCCCCCAACGCCGCCAAACCAACCCCCCACCACCCCCATCGGTGGATTCAGGCTTAGGGTGCGCCGAGCCGGCTCTCCTTCCTCCGGGTAGGGGTCTCTGATCTGGCTGCGCTGGTTACAGCGCCCAGGCCGGCCGCTTCCGGAGGCACGCACTCCCGGCGCCGAACGCCGCGCCAACCCAAGGCCTACTCCTCGCGACGCGCGCCCTCTAGCGGCCCCAGCCAAGAGGCCTCTGTCGTCTCCGGCGAGTATTCTGGGTCCATGGCCTATCCGTCGCCGCCGACCATGACCGCAGAGGAGTGGTTCCCGCCTGGGGGGCCGCATCCGACGACGGTGTCGCCGACGCGCCTGTTGTCGAGGCCGCCGGCGAACATCCCCGAGGCGATGTTGGATCGTTCGCGTCCGAAGGCCTCCGGAGTGGTGCGCCTCCCCAGCCACATCGCCTGGTCGGCGCCCTTCGAGTACGACCTGGCGGATCGCCGTCAGCGCAGCCGCGCCTACCAGCGGGTGATGACCGAGGGCCGCGATGAGGACGTGCTGTGGTTCGTCGATGTCGACGAGGTCGTGGCGATGTGGGACGACCTGGTCTTGTCACCGCACATCCGTGCGCCGTGGGAGCGCTGGCTGCGCACCCACGGCCTGCTCGACTAGCTGGTGCTGACGCCGCTGCAGGAGCGGATCCGCCGCACCGTCGGCGCAGTAGCCGACGGTGCCGAACTCGCTCTCGCCGGCGGCGGCGGCCTGGTCGTCTCCGGCGTCGTCGACCGGGGCACCACAGATCTCGACTTCTTCGCCCGCCACCCGTCGCCGCACACCAAGGTGGTGGGGCTCGTCGAGGCCGCCCTGGAGGCCGACGGCCTGCAGGTCACTCGCTACATCGAAATGCCCCACTTCACGAGGCTCCGGGTGGATTCCAGCGCCGACTTCACCTGGGTCGATCTCGGCGTTGATTACCGCTTGTCGCCGGCGGTGCGCACCGAGGGAGGCGACGTGTTGGCGGTGGAGGAGCTAGCTGCCGACAAGGTCGCCACCTTGGAGGTCCGGGCCGAGGCCCGCGACTTCGTTGACTTCGCCGCGCTCACTGAGAGGTTCACCGTCGCGGAACTGTGCGATCTCGCGGCCAGCAAGGACGGCGGCTTCCAGGGCCACATGCTGGCGGATCGCCTGGCGGCGTTCGAGCAGATCGACGTCGAAGAGTTCGCCGAGTACCCGGTCGACTACCAGCACCTGCGGTCGACCATCGCCGCCGCCGCGGCCGAGGTCGCCCGCCTCCACCCCGGCCCCGACCCGTCGGGCCTCGACGTCGAGCCACCGTCACCTCCCCCACCGCCGCCTCCTGCTGAACACCGTCACCCCTGAGGCGGGCCCAGGCCTTCACCTCTGCCGGCGCCTCCAAGGTGTTGCTGTTCGGGTCGGTGGCTCGCGGTACGGCGGGCCCGCACAGCGACATCGACATGGTGGCGATCTTCGCGGACTTGGACTACTCGGTCCGCCAGGAGGCGGCTGCGGCGTTCTCCCGTGCTTATCAACGGGTTATCTGTAAACCGATGGTTCGACTGTGGGTTGTTGGCGGTTTAGCGAGGGAAGGGGGCGCAGGGTGGGCGAGTTGGTGCAGTGCTACTGGTCGCCGCCGTTCGAGGGACGGAGTCGGGCGGATCGCCTGAGTGGCTATTACGAGGCGTTCGTGCCGGATCTGCTGTGCGGGTGGGAGTTCGCTATCCCGGCGCGTTTGGCGGGGAACTTGGCGGAGGCGGAGGCGGCGATCCGTTCGCTGAACGGCCGGCGGAGCCGCGATCTGGAGGGCGTGGGGCGGTTCCTGGTGCGGGCGGAGTCGGTTGGGTCGTCGTGGATCGAGGGCCTGGCCGTGTCGGCGGGCCGGTTGGCCGTCGCCGCGGAGGGCATCGAACGCGACGTCGACACGGGAGATCGCGTCGCGGGGGAGGTGGCCGCCAACGTGCTGGCGATGCTGTCCGCGGTGCGGGACGCTCGCCGTGGTGATCGTTTCACCCTCGAGGACCTGCTGCGCGCGCATCGGACGCTGATGAGCCACTCGCCGCGAGCGGCGTTGGGCGGGCAGGTCCGCGAGCGCCAGAACTGGATCGGCGGCAGCGAGTACACGCCGATTGGCTCGCAGTTCGTTTCGCCCCCCCACGAGGCCGTGGCGGCGCTGCTCGAGGACCTGATCGACTACGTGAACAGCGACGAGCATCCGCCGCTGCTGCAGGCGGCGCTGGCGCACGCCCAGTTCGAGATGATCCACCCCTTCGGCGACGGCAACGGCCGCGCAGGACGGGCGCTGATCCACGTGGTGCTGGCACGGCGGGGCCTGGCCCCACGGTTCGCGCCGCCGGTGAGTGTGGTGCTGGCTCGGCGCTGCGAGGAGTACGTGGCGGCGCTGGAGAAGTGCGCGTACGTCGGGGCGCCTGAGGATGGCGGCCGGCAGGCCGCGGTCGTCGACTGGCTGTGGCTGTTCGACGCCGCCATGGGCCAAGCCGCCGACCGAGCCGTCGCCTACTGCGACGACGTCGCCGAACTGCAGCAGGAATGGCGCCAGAACCTCGCCTCGATACGAGCGAACTCGAGCGTGGACCGGCTCTTGCGGGTCCTGCCCGGGTCGCCGGTGCTGACCGTCGAGTCGGCGAGCCGGCTCGTCGGCGTGCACCCGAACCGGGTCGGCCCCGCTGTCAACGCGCTGGTAGAGGCCGGTGTCCTCAAGCAGCGCAACGTCGGCCGCAAGCGGTACCGCCTCTTCGAGTCGCCCGCGGTGCTGGACCTGTGGGCTGTCACCGACGCCGAACTGGTCGGCCCCCGGATCGACGTCGACGCCGATCCGGGATTGGACATCTAGCCCCCGCCCAGGCCTCCCGGCTGTCTACCGCGCCAACACGAGCGCCTTGAGAGCGTCGACGGGGTCTTCCCCGTAGCGGTCGGCGATGCACGCCTCGTGCGCTTCCCAGGTGACTAGAGCCGCCTCGTTGCCCGCGGCGGTCCATTCCTCCCAGCCGGCGCTGCCAATCTCGTGGCCGAGCGCCTCCGCGGTCGCCCAATCATCGTTCGAGGCGTCCTGCGCGGCGAGTGCCAGTGCGTACTCGCTGGCGCAGTCGGCGAAGGTCACACATCCGGGGTGCGCAGCGTTCGCGTAGAGGCCGCAGTCGACGTGGCCCCACTGCTCGTAGTCGGCCTGCTGTCGATCCGCGACGAGGTCGAGGACCACGTCGAGCGGGCACGGCGCACCTTCGACGTGCTCGCAGGCCGCGCTGTATTCGATCACGTGCTCGGAGAGCCCCGCGAGGACCACAGCGGGCGGGAGTTGCCGCTGGCGTTGTTCGCTGGTGACGGCACGCACGAAGTCCGCTAACCCCTCGCGGGTCACTCCCAACTGGTGAGCGCCGACTTTGCCTAGGACCCGGGCGGCGCCGACGCCGGGTGCGGCCTCCTCCCACGCGGCCAGCAGGTGCGCCGCCTCCAGGTCGGCGAGGTCCGCGCCGCCGAAGTCGACCCGCAGTGCAGCGACGACGCGGGTGGCGGCATCGACGCTGACGCCTTGCTCGATGAGGGCCGTGGTCAGATCCCGCGCCCCGGCGCCCGTCACGCCGCCGCGGGCCATGCTGACCTCGATCTCTGAGGCCCTGTCCGCCGCCTCGGTGGCCTGCGTCAGCAGGCGCTCTCCCACAACTAGCCCGACCACCACGACTGCGATCACCACGAGCCGCCATCGGTGGCGATGCAGCAGGCGTCGAACCTTGCTCCCGTACGGGCTCATGTCGGCACTCTCCGATCTTCCGTGTGCCGGATATCCCCGCTCGTTCGGCAACTCGACCTACCCGGGGGAGTCTGCCAGGCCCCCAGAGATCGAGGCTGGCCGGAGCGGGGTTTTCCATGATGGGTTCCCTTCGTG
This sequence comes from Acidimicrobiales bacterium, assembly GCA_963668565.2. GTDB lineage: Bacteria > Actinomycetota > Acidimicrobiia > Acidimicrobiales > CATQHL01 > VXNF01. The sequence continues at coordinate 276,495 of CAXXMX010000010.1, read as the reverse complement.
TGAAAATGGGGGTGTGAGCGGCCGACCTCGCCAGGCGTTCGCTTACGCCCGCGTGTCTACCGAGGACCAGGCCGACGAGGGCCTGGGCGTCGCTGCGCAGCTTGACGCCGCCCGGGCGGCCATCGCTGAGCGGGACTGGTTTCTGGTCGGCGAGGTGGTCGACGCCGGCGTGAGCGGCGCTGTCGCTCCGGAGAGCCGGCCGGCGCTGGGTCCGGCGCTGGAGGCCCTTGACGTCGCCGGCGCGGCCGCCGCTCTGGTGGTGGGCCGCCTGGATCGGGTCACCCGGAGCCTGCTGGCGTGGGCCGAGCTGGTGGAGCGTTCACGGCGCCGGGGTTGGGCGATCGTGGTGGTGGCCGAGGGCTTCGACCTGTCTACTGACAGCGGCGAGTTGACCGCGGGCCTGTTGGCGTCGGTGGCCCAGTACGAGCGGCGTCTGATCGGGGCGCGTACCCGTGAGGCGATGGCGGCCGCGAAGGCTCGGGGCGCCCGCTACGGCCGGCCGATCGAGCACTCCCCTGAGGCTCGGCGCATCGTGGGGGAGATGCGCGCCGGCGGCGCCACCCTGCAGGAGATCGCCGACCGCCTCATTGCCGAGGAGATCCCGACGCCCCGAGGGGGCCGCTGGTGGACGAGCACCGTGCACGCCATCGTGGTCAGTCTCCGCCTCGACGCCGAAGCCGCCCAGGCGTCGGCGCACTGAGTGCGCCTGGCGTACTGAGTGCGCCGCGTTGTGCCAGTCGTCCCGGCTGATGCCGGTCTGGGGGAGGATCGTGGCGGTGCGGCTAGCGGGCGTGAGCCGCTGGCTCATGCGTCGAGGCCGAGGCGGATGCCCTCCATGTCGGGGATGTCCCGGCCGTCGTCGTTGAGCTTGAGTGTGGCCCAGCCGATCAGCACGGAGTGGAGCTCGCCCAGCGCTTCGTCGGGCGTTGCCCCGGAGCCCCACGCTCCGGGGATGCCGGCGATGGTGGCGACCAGCTCGTCGGGGTCCTCGATGCGCCGCACGATGGCGTGCCGGGCAGCGATGTCGGCCCAGAGGACGATGAGGTTGTGGCGCACGTCGCCTGCGGGCGGGGGGTTTTCTCCGGTTGGCGGGTCGTTGGAGAAGCGGGGCTCGAGGTCGGTGAGGCGCGGCATGCGGGCCAGGTTCAGGCCGCCGAGGCGGTGCGCGAACTCGGCCTCGAACTCCTCGGCGAACTGGGTCTCGAACTTGCCCAATGTCGTCGTCGGCCGGGGTGCGTTCGCGTCGCTGGTGTCGCCGGGGTGGTCTCGTGTGCGGGTATTGGTCATCAGCTTCCCTCGTCCTCGGTGGCGGAGATCGACACGACGTTGGTCGATTCGATGATGTAGACGGGCTGGCCCTTCTGGTCTCGCATACCGTCGAGGCGCAGCACGCCGGTGACGACGAGTTTGAGGCGCGCGACGGTGCCGTCGTCGAGGAGGTACTCGTTCCAGTGTTCGCCAGCGGCGCGGAAGCCGACTTCGGTGGCGTCGTGGGGCGTGCCGTCAGGGCCCGGGACCTTGCGCTTGCGCTCTATGGCGGTGGTCCTTCTGCTGGTGCGCTGGGGTGGGGACACCGACGCCACCGAAGCGAAGTGTACGCATAGCTCGGCGGCGACCACCAAGCGCGTCTCCGCCGCGAAACCTGACCCCCACCGCCCGCATCGGGCCGCTCTGGGGGCAGAGCGGCCGAGTTGGCCGCCCAAGCCAGTGAGGCCGCCCGGGCGCAGGTCGGAGGCCTCGACAGTGCACCGACCGCGGGCGCCTGAACGCACCGAGAGTGGTAGCGAGGGGGCGTGGCGCGACCACTCTCGGTGCGGGGAGTCAAGCGAGTTGGCCGCGTGAATCCCGGGGCACACCTCAACTGTGTGGGGTAAGTCGAGTTGCTAGTGTGCGAGCGCTTGTTGGCCGCGGGGTCGCTGGTGGTGTTGATGGGTGCCGCAGGTGTCGCCGCGGGGTCCTGTCTGTGGTAGTGGCCGTTCGGTGGTTGTCTGTGCGAGTGCCTTAGCCGAACCCCGGAGAGGGCGCCGGGAGGCTCGACGCCGAATGTGGGGGGACCGAATCATGTGGAGCGCGCGGAGTTGGTTGGTTGCCGTGATCGCGGTGGCGTTGTTTGCGGCTGCCTGCGCGAGCGGCGACGGCGATTCGGTGTCTTCCCCAACCACCGACACCTACACCGCCGTCACCGCCGGCGCGAGTCATTCGTGTGGGTTGCGCAGCGACGGGACCATCACCTGCTGGGGCAGCAACCTCTATGGGCAGGCGGAGGCGCCCGGCGGCGCCTACAGCGCCGTCACCGCCGGCGCGTGGCATTCGTGTGGGTTGCGCAGCGACGGCACCATCACCTGCTGGAGCAACAACCTCTATGGGCAGGCGGAGGCGCCCGGCGGCGTCTACAGCGCCGTCACCGCCGGCTTTGATCATTCGTGTGGGTTGCGCAGCGACGGCACCATCACCTGCTGGAGCTACAACCACGACGGGCGGGCGGAGGCGCCCGGCGGCGTCTACAGCGCCGTCACCGCCGGCGGGTCGCATTCGTGTGGGTTGCGCAGCGACGGCACCATCACCTGCTGGGGCAACAACAACCGGGGGCAGGCCGACGCGCCCGGCGGCGTCTACAGCGCCGTCACCGCCGGCGCGAGTCATTCGTGTGGGTTGCGCAGCGACGGCACCATCACCTGCTGGGGCAGCAACCTCTATGGGCAGGCGGAGGCGCCCGGCGGCGTCTACAGCGCCGTCACCGCCGGCTTTGATCATTCGTGTGGGTTGCGCAGCGACGGCACCATCACCTGCTGGGGCGACAACCACAACGGGCAGGCCGAGGCGCCCGGCGGCGTCTACAGCGCCGTCACCGCCGGCGGGTCGCATTCGTGTGGGTTGCGCAGCGACGGCACCATCACCTGCTGGGGCAACAACAACCGGGGGCAGGCGGAGGCGCCCGGCGGCGTCTACAGCGCCGTCACCGCCGGCTTGAGTCATTCGTGTGGGTTGCGCAGCGCCGGCACCATCACCTGCTGGGGCGACAACGAATGGGGGCAGGCCGAGGCGCCCGGCGGCGTCTACAGCGCCGTCACCGCCGGCGGGTCGCATTCGTGTGGGTTGCGCAGCGCCGGCACCATCACCTGCTGGGGCGACAACGAATGGGGGCAGGCCGAGGCGCCCGGCGGCGTCTACAGCGCCGTCACCGCCGGCGGGTCGCATTCGTGTGGGTTGCGCAGCGACGGCACCATCACCTGCTGGGGCTACAACCACTATGGGCAGGCCGAGGCGCCCGGCGGCGTCTACAGCGCCGTCACCGCCGGCTTTGATCATTCGTGTGGGTTGCGCAGCGACGGCACCATCACCTGCTGGGGCGACAACGAATGGGGGCAGGCCGAGGCGCCCGGCGGCGTCTACAGCGCCGTCACCGCCGGCGGGTCGCATTCGTGTGGGTTGCACAGCGACGGCACCATCACCTGCTGGGGCTACAACGAGTACGGGCAGGCCGACGCGCCCGGCGGCGTCTACAGCGCCGTCACCGCCGGCTGGTGGCATTCGTGTGGGTTGCGCAGCGACGGCACCATCACCTGCTGGGGCTACAACCACTATGGGCAGGCCGACGCGCCCGGCGGCGTCTACAGCGCCATCTCCGCCGGCGGGGGGCATTCGTGTGGGTTGCGCAGCGACGGCACCATCACCTGCTGGGGCCGCTCTGCGTTGGATCTGAGAAGTGGCGGCGGCGAGTAGGAGATCGTCGCGCCCGCCACCTCGGACCGGTCAGTTGTCTTGTCGCAGGGCCGCGACGCGCAGGGTGTAGATGAGCGCTGTGCGAGCGCGAACTGTCACTTCCTGCGTGTCGAACTCGTCGGCTTCGACCTCTCGGCGGGCCCCTATGCGGTGCGTTGTTGGCACTATGCGGTGCCCAGCTCGGGCTGGGAACACGCCGAATGGGAGAACTACTCCACAGCGCAGGCAGCCTCGGAGTACTGCATCTGGGTCTTCGACGACCACGACGTGTACGTGATCGTCGAAGACCCCCGCACCGGCGAGACCGTGCGCTCCAACGACACCGGCTGGCCCTAACCCCCGGCGAGGCGAGCGATCGCGCAGTCGCTGCCACCGGCGGCGGTGATGACGAGCCGGCCAGCAGCGGTGACGTACAGCAAAGACCAAGGGGATCCCAGGCCCTAGGGGATCCCAGCGACGCGCGCGGTAGCGGTCGGTCAGGTTGTTGAGGTCCGCAAGACGCAGGGCGTGAACCAAGCCCGCTCAAGCACCAACGATCACTTCTCACGAGTCGAGCCTGTGTCCCGTGATGCTCCTATTTTGGTGTTTATCGCGCAAGTAGTGTGGGTGCCGTGAGCCCCCTGCCGGCCCTTTCGGAACGCTCCCCAGCCGGCACGCCGAGCGCGAGATTGTGGGGTGCATCTTCGCTAAGTGCTCACGCGCTGCGTGCGACCAGCCCCCTGCAGCGCGCCATGGATGCTGCCACCGCAGATCCAGTCCTCGCGTGGGCGTAGTATTTCAGCGGCGTGCACTGTGAAATCAACCCGGACGATCCCTTCGTGCTGTGGTCGTTCCCCTTAGCCTGAATCCACCGTTGGGGGTGGGTTTGGCGGTGTTGGGGACAGTTTGTCGCGTCGGTCGGGCGGTTCGGGGCGTCTGGATGGCCGGTTTGGCGGTGTTGGGGAGCGTGGGGTCCGGGACGGGTTGGTTCGGGGCGCGTGGGGCCGGTGGGGGGCCGCTGCGGTCGGGGTGATTGGCGGGTTCAGGCGAGTTGGGGCAGGGCGCGGATGTTCGCCACGGTGGTGTGGAAGGTGGGTGCCCAGGGCCATCGGGTGGGGAGGCGCAAGATGGTGCGTCCGGCGTGGTTGACGAGGCGCCCGGGTAGAGCGAGGAGTTGGTTGCGGACGGTTTGTCCGACGGTGAGTTTGCCGTTGCGGCGGCGACCGGTGTGGTGGTTGATCCAGCGGTAGAGGTTGTGGGCGAGGGCGGCGCAGGTCAGCCAGGCGGCGTTGGCGGCGAAGTTCCCCGAGGGCAGGTGCGCCATGCCGGTGCTGTTCTTGAGGTCGCGGATGGCCAGTTCGACGGTGGCGTGTTGGCGGTGATACTTGTCGGCGGCGATGGGGTCGAGGTCGGTTCGGTTGGTGATGAACGCGTGGTAGCGCCAGTGCGGCCACAGTTCGCCCTGGGTCTCGTCGGTGAGGCGGGTGCGGCGCACGACGACGCGGATCTTGCGCTTGTTGCCGCGCCGTCCGGCGACAATTGTGGTCTCAGCGACGTGCGCTTCGCCGCCGACGGGGTAGGCAATGGGCGTCCAGTGCGCCTCGGGAATGGCGCCGATGGCGGCTTTGACGTGGCCATACAGCGCGATGGTGATCGACCAGGGCACCTTGAGGCGATCCAGACCGTCGAGGAGGTCGTAGCTGAAGAACCCCGAGTCGGCGCGCACACAGAGTCGCCCGGCGGCGCCGGCGCGCCGGGCGCGGGCGATCGTCTCGGAAACGAAATGAGCCTGGCCGCTCTGGGAGGACCCCCGGCGCAGACGCGTGTGGAGTATCTCCCCGGTGTCGGCGCGCACGCCCACCAGCGGGTGATAGCCGAGTTGTTGGGTGTGCCCGTAAGCGGCGCCAGCCTTGGACTTGCCCGCCACCGCACAGATCGTGGAGTCCACATCGATCGTCATCGCCGCCTCGCCGGGACCGCCGCCGGCTGCCCACGCCCGACGCAGCACCGCCCCGGCAGCCTTGTCGAGTTGGCGGACGTGACCCCACGTGAACGCGCGCAGGAACGACCCGACCGTCGACGGCGCCGCCGGCGCGAAACCCAACACCGCAGCGGTCGCGCCCGCCCGCAGACGATCCACGTGATCGATATGGGTGGCGCCCACCAACATCGCCGCCACCTTCCGCCCCGGCGCCGCCGCGCCAACTCGGCGCCCCAAACGCACCGACGCATCCACCAACGACACCACACCCAACCGACCCATCAACACCCCCGCCGCCAACAGGCCCGCATCGGCGACCAACGACTCGTCATCGAAAACCACCCCGAACCGGTCAATATTGCGCGATACTCCACTCACAGGAAGTGCCTCCCGATCCGGGCCAAAGCCGCTTCCATATACGGCCATTCTCCCAGGTCAGCGAGGCACTTCCCCGCATTTACACCCCCAAACGCACACCCCCAACGGTGGATCCAGGCTAAGTGCGCTCGGGGTGCAGAAGGCTGAAACCGAAACGAACGCTGATTGGCTCAAAATGTCGCAGATTGTTGGTGACGACGGGTAGTTCATGTGCGATCGCAGTCGCGGCGATCCACATGTCACACTCATCGACCTGGTCCCGGAAAGCAGCCTTGATGTCGCCGTACGCGCGAGCGATGTCGTATGTTCCCGGGATCACGGTGTAGCGCTTCAGGATCGTCTCCAGCTTGAGGATCCTCTTCTCGCCCCACCTCGCCTTTGTCGCACCGAAGAACAACTCCCCGACCGTTACAAACGAGACCGCGGGGAGCCTGTCCCGAAGGATGGGTATGAAGGCTTCCCCTCCGACCGTTGCCACGCGATGTAGGAGAACACATCGGTGTCAACGAGGATTCCTTCCGAGGGCACCGCTCACAGACCGAGCGCCGTGATGAACGCGTCGGCTTCCTCGACGCTGATGGATTCATCTTGGAGTGTCTCGACGTCGACAACGACTTCGACACCTTGTGCCTCGGCTAATTCGGCCAGCGACCGCGTGTTCCAGAAGTCGCCGATCGCTGTGCCGAGAGCGAGCCGCTGCGGCTGAACGACTTCGATCGCCTCTACGGAGACGACATCTGCCGCCTCGTCGGTGCACGTGATTTGGCCTTCGAGTCGTGAGTTCTCGCGAAGGGCTTCCTTGATCTCGTTCGCTTGTTCATCGTCGAAGCGAACGCGAACAGCTTCGCCTAGGGGTGTGCGCAGATGACCTGTGCACTTCTCGAAGTTGGCCTCGTACAGGACTCCGGTTAGCTCACCGGCCTTGTCACCGGTCGGGCGTTGTCGCGCTGCGACCGCGAGCCGGGTTCGGGCAGCCGCGTCGAGCACAGCCTCTTGTGGCGAATCGGAGGGGAGCGTGCAGGTGAGAGCGTCGTAACGCTCGCCGATGCTGATGTCCTCGGCCAGTTGATTCCATGCAGCGACTGTGTCAGGAAATCCGCCTTCGGAGCCTGCGAGGACTTTGAGTGCCTGTGAACCGCGGACTCCCCGAGTCGCGCGTCATTCAGATCCAAGTGCGCCTCGTCGGTAGGCGTATCGGGGAGTTCAAGTTCGATGACCAGACTCCCTGCGGAGAGAGAACTCAGCTGTAGCCTCGTCGCCTTGGCGATCGATTGCGGGAGCGGCCCCGACATCCCAGGCTTCCGACCGGCAAGCTGAACCGCGGTGCGGCCGACGACTCGCTCCACGCCGCCGAGCAGGCGCGCCAAGTCGGACACGTACACCTCCCCCAACCTAGCGTTCTCCCCTGCCAGCCGGAGAACGAGTCGAGTACCCATAGCCGCATCCTTTCGGGTAGACCGCGGATCTTTCGCTTCGCCCGTAGTCCATTGAAGTCTGTCGAAGCGTATTGCGCCAGTTCAGTCCTGGGGTGTGACAGTCATGATCTGGTGGTCTGTGACCGGACCCGAGTCGGAGTGGTCCCGACGCTCGACGGTTCGCTGACGCTGCCCGCTGCCGGAAACGACACCTCCACCGGGCGATCCGCGGCGATAGGTCGATCCTGTTCACGCGGTGACTCAGCTTGAAACGTAGTTGTGAGACTTACAACACAAGTTGAGCCTTCGCGGAAACGATGCTTCTATGTTTGTCAAGTGTTGATTTTGGGGTGTTGGAGGAGGCGGTAGATCTGGCGGGCGATGTAGCGTTTGAGGCAGCGTTGGGCTTCTCGGGGGGTTTTGCCTTGGGCGGTTCGTTTGGCGATGTAGGCCTGGGTGTGGGGGCAGTAGCGGCTGCGGGTGACGGCGATGGTGTGGAGCGCTCGGTTGAGTTGGCGGTCGCCGCGGCGGTTGAGGCGGTGGCGGGTGTTCTGCCCCGAGGACGCTTCGAGTGGGGCGACGCCGGCGAGGCGGGCGAATGCTGCTTCGTTGCGCAGCGGCCGGGGTGTGACCAGGCGATGTGGATCTGCGCGGCGGTGACGGGCCCGACGCCGGGCTGGTCGAGCAGGTGGGGGGCGACGGCTTCGACGAGCCCGCGGATGCTCGTTTGCAGGTCGGCGGCCTCCGCGGTGAGGGTCTTGATCCGCGGCGCGAGGCTGCGCAGGGCCTGTTTGGTGGCTGTGAGCTCGTCGAGGGGAGCCGCCGGCAGACGCAACGCGGCGCATTTGGCGACCTGGGCGGCGGTGGTGAGGCCGCGGAGCTGGTCGCGCAGGTCCACGGGCGCGCTGACGATGAGGGCTTTGAGTTCGTTGATCGCCGCGGTGCGCGCCGTCTGGGCGCCTCGGCGGGTGGTCTCCAGCGCTCGCAGCGCCTCGCGGCGGCCCCGGGCGCGTGGAACGGCGAGGTTTGGGCGTCCGAGAACCTCCCGCGCCGCCCGGCGGGCGTCGAGGGCGTCGGTCTTGGCGCCGTCGCTGGTCGCCGCGGTGCGAGGGTGGCTGAACTCGATCACCAGCTCGCCGGCCGCGCCGAGGTGCGCGCACGCTCCGGACCCGTAGCTGCGCGAGCCCTCCACGGCCCAGGCCCTCGACTCGCGCGACGTGTGGCGGTCCGCCCACGCCACGAGCCGCTCGTAGCCCCCGCGGGTCGTCTCGAACGCCGCGGTCGCCAGCTCGCCGCCCGTGGACGCCTCCACCAGCGACGCCGTTATCTGGTCTCGATCCGGGTCGATGCCGATCACATGATCCACGATGTCTGCCAACACGATGCGTCTCCTTTGTCGATGTCGTGTGCGGCGCACCGGAAGGGGCCTGCTGCGACAACACTGTGATGAGTCACACCACCAGGGCGGACAGGCTTCTAATCAGGTCTGCACCAAGACGCCGAACCGGCGGCGGCGGCAACATCGGACAGCTCGTTTCGAGGACACACAGGTCAGTGGGGAGATGAGTCACGATGCCGCCGCCGACACCAGTCTGGCACCCCTACCGGGACGCGCCCGCCATACTCACAGTGGGGCGCGGGGTGGTTGAGGGTCCCTGAGCAGGGGTCGAGGCCCTGCTGGAATCGGTGATTGGGAGATCCACGATCCAGGAGGGCCCCGATGGCTTGCGATGTTATGGCAGTTCGGCTGCACTTGGCGCAGATCCGTGTGTTGGAGGTGGTCGAGGACACTCCGGGCGCGCTGGTGGTGAGTGTCGAGTCGACGTTCAGGCGGCTGCGCTGCCCGCAGTGCGGGTTCAAGTGCCGCCGGGTGCATGACCGCCGCGACAAGAAGATCCGCGACCTGGAGGTGTCTGGACGGCGCACCGTGTTGGTGTGGTCGCGGCGCAGGATGGTGTGCGACAACTGCGACAGCCGCTTCGTTTGGGCGCTGGGCGCGCAGCCGGGCGGCGGTGCCGTCGGTGAGCCGGCGGCGCTTGGCCCGTCGCTGCGGCGGGCGTTGCAGGCGCTCGTCGCGCCAGACGCGCCGTGTGCGCTTGGGGTTGGTCACCAGGCCCTCGCGGTGCGCCACGACATGGGCCTTGCGCCACCCCAGGCGTGGATGGCAGCGAGCGAAGTCCCGCAGATGCTCACGCAGGCGGGCCTCAGCATCATCGGTGGGCGCCTTGGCCCGGCGCTGAGTGCAGCGGTGCTGGCCCAGCACCGCGCACGCCCGACGCTCAGAGACCCCGAACCGCTGCTGGACGCGCTGCACCGCGACCCGCCGGCGGTCCGGGGTCACCATTTTCCCTCGGCCAACTCCTTGAGCATCGCCTTGTCCAGCTCCGCCTCCGCCAACAACTTCTTGAGCCGGCCGTTCTCGACCTCCAACTCCTTGAGCCGCCTCGCGTGGCTGGGACTCATCCCCGCATAGGACCTCCGCCACCGGTGCCAAGTCGACTCGGTGATCTCCAAATGGCGCAGCACCTCGGTGAGATCGGTGCCCGAACCGAGCATCCGCTCGCCCTCACGGACCTTGCGAACCGCCTGCTCGGGGGTATGCCTGTTCCTCTTCATTGTGGTCATCCTCCCATCCTTGGGAACTCAGACCCACAACACGCGGACTCAAATCAGGGTCCCACCTCAGGGATGCTGGCCCCCATTTCAACAAGTCAGGAGCGTGGCATCGCCCCCACTGAGCTGTGCCCGCCGACCGGTCCTGTCACCGTTCACCTGCGAAAGGCAACATGATCATGATCACACTGGGAATCGACGCTCACAAGCGCACCCACACCGTCGTCGCGGTGGACGAGCTGGGCCGCTGGCTGGGGTGTCGCACCACCTGTGGCACCACAACGGATGACCACCAGGCGCTGATCGTCTGGGCCGGGCGCTTCGGAACCGAGCGGACCTGGGCGGTGGAGGACTGCCGGCACCTGTCGCGCCGCCTCGAGCGCGACATGCTCGCCGCGGGCGAGCGCATCGTGCGGGTCCCGCCCAAGCTGATGGCCCATGTCCGAGACGCAGCCCGCACCTACGGCAAGTCCGACCCCATAGACGCACTGGCGGCGGCCCGAGCGGCGCTGCGCGAGCCAGGCCTGCCCACAGCTCACCTCGACGCCTCATCGGGGGAGATCCGGCTGCTGGTCGATCACCGAGAAGACCTCGTAGCCGAGCGCACACGCTGCATGAACCGGCTGCGCTGGCACCTCCATGAGATCGACCCCGCATGGGACCCCCCCAGCCGGCGCCGTTGACGACCCGCAAGCACCTCGACGCCGCCGAAGGGCGCGTCCGCGAGCTCCGAACCGTCGTGGCCCGCATCGCCGCAGACCTCATCGCACGCATACGCGGCCTCACCGCGGCCATCGCAGACCTCAGCGCCGAGCTCGACACCCGCACCGCGCAGGTTGCGCCCAACCTGCGCTCGCTGCACGGCGTCGGCCCGCTCACAGCCGCCAAGATCATCGGCGAGACCGCCGGCATCGAACGGTTCCACTCCCGACACGCATACGCCCCCCACCTGCTCGACCAGCCCGGCGTCGGGCTGTGTTGCAGCTGACTTCGTGTCGCTGATTGTGGGTGGTTTCAGCCAGCATGGGAGGGTTCTCGACCGAGCATTGAGGAGTCCTGTTGAGTACCGAGCATGGCATGAAGAGGAAGCGGTTCCTGGCACCGCAGGAGAAGTACGAGATCTGGATGCAGCTGGTGCGTGGGGAGACCACGGTGGGCGAGGCAGCCGATCGGGCGCGGGTGGACCGGTCGACGGTCGCGAAGCTGCGCGAGGTCGCCCGGCAGGGCGCGCTCGATGCGCTTGCGCGGTCGCGTCCGGGCCGGCGGGACAAGCAGCGAGATGTCGAGCTGGAGGGGGCCCAGGCCGAGATCGAGCGTCTGCGCACGGCGTTGGCCGAGATGGCGGTGCGGTTGACGCTGGTGGAGGGAAAAGAGCCTTGGGGCTGAGTGGCCGAGTCCCACGCCGGGTGGATCAGGCCACCAAGACAGCGCTCATGGATCTGGTCGTGCGCGCCGGGGCGGGCGGGTGCAGCACCCGGGCGGCGTGCCGCTTGTTGGAGTTGTCCCAGCGCCGGCTCGAGCGGTGGCGTCGCCGCGTCGCGGATGGTGAGGGTCTCGACGATGCGGCGCCGGGGGTGAGCCCGGTCCACGGGCTCACCCCCGATGACCAAGACGAGATCGTGGCCGTGTTCAACGAGTGGGGCGACATCGACCGGTCCCATCGCAAGCTTGCCCACCGGGGGTCGCCGCTGGGACGGTTCTGGGCCGACCCGTGCACCGTGCGGCGGGTGCTCGAGCGCCGCGACCTGCGCTTGCGCGGCCCGAAACGGCAGCGACGCTCGGCTCGCAGGCCGTGGCCGGCCTGCGTCGAGGAAGCCCCGAACCGGATCTGGATCTACGACACGACGCATTGGACTCGAGCCGCGGCGGCGACGACGGTGATCTCCGATGTGGTTTCCCGCAAGTGGATCGCCGACGTCACTTCCGCCGATGAGACCAGCATCGAGGTCCAGGCTGTGTTCAACCGGGCCCTGCGCGTCGAGGGCCTCGACGCGGTCATCGAGCAACGCAACCCCCAAGGCACCCCATGGGACCCCGACTGCGATGAGGCGCCGGTGCTGTTGGTGATGTCGCACAACGGCCCTCAGATGAACTCCGGGACGACCCGGGAGTTCATGGCCCTGTGCTGGCTCGCCACCCACTACGACCGGCCCGGCACCCCGACTGACCAAGCCTGGATCGAGAGCCTGTTCGGGCACCTCAAGATCGAACAGCCCCACCTCGAACTGATCGAGGACATCGACGTGCTCCGTGCCGAACTCGAGACGCAACGAGAGCGCTACAACACCATCCGACTACACGCCGGCATCGGCTACGTCACCCCCGACCAAGAACACCGCGGCGAAGGAGACACCATCCCAGCCGCCCGACGCGACGGCCTCGCCCGAGCCCGCCAACGACGCATCGCCTACCATCGCAACCACCCATCCCGAAGACCCGAACATGCGGGTTGAATCCCCCAGCCGAAGCGACACCAAGCCAGACACACGTCACACAGCACTCAGACGCAGGACATGACTGTGCGATACTTAGGACATAGCTGCCTGCTATTGTGCTGTTTCGGCTGCTGTGGGCAGCGTGCTTGGACTAGGGAGATTGGGGTTCGGTGATGGGGTGGACTGGTTCGGGGTGGTTGCGGCGGTGCGGTTCGGTGTTGGGGTTGGTTGTGGTTGTGGGGTTGGTGTCGGGGGTTTTGGTGGTGTCGGGGGTGTCGGCGCAGGAGGGTCGGGCGGTTTCGGGGGTTTTGGCGTCTAGTCCGGGGGGCGGGGAGTTGTTGGTGGCGTGGTCGGCGCCTTTGGGGGCGCCGCAGGATTATCGGGTGTCGTGGGGTTTGGCGTCTGCGGGGTTGACGACGTGGAGGGCTGATAACGGTTCTTCGGGCGGCAATGCGTATCCGGGTGGGGGCGCGGTGTCGTTTTCGGTGTCGGGTTTGGATGCGGGCACTTATCGGGTGTGGGTGCGGGCCCGTTACGCGGATCGTGTGCAGGGGGCGTGGGCCGAGTCCGATGAGGTGGTGGTGGCCGCCGCGGCGCAGGACCCGGTCGCAGAGGAGGATCCGGTCGTGGAAACTGAGAACACCGCGAACACCGGGGAACAGACTGACGAGACTGGTGAGGGCACTGTGGCTGTGGGCACGGTGTTGGCGGGTGTGATGACGTTGGGTGGGGGTTCGACGTCGGGTTCGGCGTTCGCGGGGTATTCGAGTCCGTTGCGTGATGGGGATCCGCCGCGTGTGGGTGATTTGGAGGTGTCGTTTATAGATGGTGTGGTGATGCGTCGTGCCTATCAGTTGTTCGCGTTGGCGCAGATCCGCGGTGAGGTGGCGGCGGGGCCGGCGGCGGGTTTGTCCGATCCTGTGGCGTTGACGACGTTGACGGGGGTGGATCTGAGTGGCGGGTTCCGGGTTGAGGCGGGTGATGTGTGGTTGAGTTCTGTTGATGCGGTGGTGCTTGATGGTGTGGTGAATGAGGCGGGGTATCGGTATTGGTTGTGGGACGCTCCATGTGTGGATTGGCAGTCTGGTGATGTGTTTGATTTCGCGTTGGTGGCGGGTGAGGGCGCGGCTGATGATCCGGTGTTCACCGATGGTTTGCTTCGCAGCGTCGGGCTTGACGGGGCGACTTTGGACAGTGTGTTTGATCCGATGGAGACGAGTCATGTGGCGACTGCGGACGCTGACGCTGTGTCAGTGACGGTGAACGCTACAGCAGCGGCCCAGGCGTGTGACATCGCGATCACCCCGGCAGACGCTGACCCTGTTGCCGACGGTCATCAGGTGGTTTTGGGTGAGGATGGTGCGATCGTCGCGGTTACTGTCACCGCGGCGGACAACGCTACGACTGTTACGCACACGTTGATGGTCGGCCGTGGCGGGTCGGTGCCTGCTGGTGCGTCAAAGATGAGTTTGCGCGGTGTTGGTGACATTGATTTCGAGCCGCTCAAGCTTCGTTATGACACCACCGTGCCCTCGGGGGTGACTTCCACGGTTGTGGAGGCGACTCCGGCGGGTGACACCGTGTTGGAACGGTTCACGATCACTGCCGGCGACACTGAGTTCACCGCGGTCGGCGACGACGGTCAGGTGACGCTCACCGCGGGCAGGGACACTCTGGTTGCGGTGCGCGCCGCGACGCCCAACAACGAGCGCCAAAGCGTGTACACGATGCGGCTTCAAGCACCCCGCACCCCGTCCCAGCCCGACAGGGTTCCCAAGTCGACGGGCCGCACTTGGGTGCCGGGCACTGTCAGCGACGCCGCCCGCAATGTCCAGCGCACAACTGATCCGCGTCTGTCGGGGCTCACGATCAGTTCGGGCACCCTTACACCGACGTTCGCGGCGACCACCTTCGACTACGCCGCGACTGTCGCCCACGACACGTCGCAGATCACCGTCACGCCTGCGGCCGCGGACGGTGTCACGGTGGTGATCAGCAGCCCCGATGCCGACAGCGAGGCCGACGGCCACCAGGTTGCGTTGAACGCTGCGGTTCCGGGCGGCAAGCCTGCGCAGACCGCGATCGTGATCACCGCCGACAGCGCCGGCCGCATCGCCGGCTACACCCTCACCGTCACCCGTGAGGCACCCGCTGCGGGCGTGGTGCCGCGCAATGATCCCGACGCGGTGCTGTCGGGCCTCTCTGTTGATGCGGGCACGCTGTTTCCGTCGTTCAGTTCCAGCGTGCAGCGCTACACGGTGTTCACCACCGCCGACGACGTGTCGGTTGCGATCGCCGCGACCGCCGCGAATGATGTGACGATCACCTATCAGGGTCCCACGGACACGATGCCGTCGAGTTCCAACACGGTCACTCTGGTCGATGGGCGCAACGACATCTCGGTGATCGCCACCAACTCTGACAGCGACACCACCACCTATACTCTCACCGTCATCAGAATCCCTGCCGCGGCGACCGACCACACCGGTTTCCTTCAGATCGACACCGGCTGGGACCATGTATGCGGTCTTCGCATGGACCACACCGTGTCGTGCAAGACGCTCAGGAACATGAACGACTGGACGTTCGTCGGCAATGTTCCGGAGGGGACGTTCGAGGGTGTCGCGGTCAAGCGTTTCGCAGCTTGCGGGACCCGTGCCAACGGCGAGCTGTACTGCTGGGACCGGTGGAGCAGCGGAGTGTTCCAGACGGGTGTGGACACCGAACGGCCTGTCGCAGCCGCGGAGTCCGGCACCGATCGGTGTGCTCTGCTGGCCGATGGCACCATCGGCTGCTTCCACGGTGTGAACCATCAGGTGATTTCGGGGTCGTTCACGGCTGCGGCATCGGCTCGTGACGCCGTCTGCGGCCTGCGGACCGACGGGAAGATCCGCTGCTGGACGACCGGCTCGCCCTGGGCGATCAGCAGCACTCAACCGCAGAACATCCAAATTGAGCCGATGGACACGGCTTATCCCGACACGGTGTTCAATTTCGTCGCAGCGGGCTACAACCAGGCGTGCGGGATCAGGGCAAGCGACGACGCCGCATTGTGCTGGCGGTGGGACTATGTGCCGAACGGCTATGCACTCAACCGCGGGGTCCGGTCCATCACGACGACCGAAGGCGTGTACAAGTTCGTCGACGGCGGTATTTGGGACCGCGGCTGCGGTGTGTTGACCGACGGCACTGTCAACTGCTGGGAAGGGCCGTCGTCGAACGCCCCGGGTGAGGACACCATCGGCTACGAATCTGTCACCATCGAATGGGGGACGTTGGTCTGTGGGCTGCGCACTGACCGCAGCATGCGCTGCTGGAATGTGGGTTCGCCTCCCGCTCTGACCCCGGAGTCGCCGTGGCGGGACAACTCCAAGCTTCTGGGCCTGGGGTTGGAGGACACGGCCGCGACGAACGACATCACCTTGTCGGGCAGATTCGACCGTGACACCGTGGACTACACCGCCACGGTGCCCAACGCCGTCGCGTCGGTGAAGGTGGTTCCCGAGTTGACCAACTCGCTGGCACAGTACACGGTGTATTCCGATGTCGGCGGTGAAGCGGGCGGCGATGACACGGTCGCGCTGACGGTGGGGCAGAACACGATCAAGGTGCGCGTCGTGTCCGCGGACAGGACCTCGGACACGACCTACACGGTCACCATCACCCGCGGCAGCTGAGCACCGCGGACTCGGGGTCGGCACCGTTGAAGCGGTCGTGTGCGCGCCGTCGAGCAGGCGTACTCAAATCCGCCAATCATGCTGCACCCGAATCCGCTGATTCTGTCGCGGGCAGCGGTGGTGTTGTTCTAGGCGGTGGGGTCGACGAGGCGGCCGACGAACAGCACGGCCTGTGTTTGCTGGTGGATGATCGCCCACAGGAAGGGGCGGTCGGCGACAACGGTGAGATCGGGCGGCGGATGCCCGGACACGAGGAACACCATGGTGGTGGCTGCTGCTGCTTCGGTGCCTTTCTCGTCGACGATCACTTTGGCGCTGTGCAGCGCGGAGGTGATGAAGATGCCTGGCGCGATGCCGTCGAACCCGGCTCCGGGGCAGAATCCCTGTGGGCACAGCCACTCGAACAGATCGGCGGGCGGCAGCGTCTGTTCCCACTTGGGCATGGTCAGGTCGACAGCGCCTTGTCGGGCAGCGCTGGACAGCCCGGCCAGAGCCGCGGCGTCGAGCGATTCCTCGACGGCTGCGAGGCCGTCGCGTTCGTGGGGCACGATCAGCCACATCGCCAGATGGCCGCCGACATAGGGCAGTTCCACGGCGTCGGC
Organism: Acidimicrobiales bacterium; assembly: GCA_963668565.2. GTDB lineage: Bacteria > Actinomycetota > Acidimicrobiia > Acidimicrobiales > CATQHL01 > VXNF01. The sequence goes on along the minus strand of CAXXMX010000010.1, from coordinate 259,692 downwards.
GCTGTCGAGCACGACATATCGGCGATCGACCGGTTTGGGGTCGCTCATGAATGGCACCGTCACTGAGTGGCCGGTGTCGGTGGTGAACTCGCCGTCGCGGGTCCGCCCGGCCAAGAACGGCTCCAGCCAGTCGGCCTTGAGGTACACGGTGTTCACCAAGATCAGCTCTTGGTCTTGGACCGCGGCCTGGTTGACGATCACCGGGATGAGGCCGTGAGTGCGTCCCGAGACCCAGTTGTTGATGACGTGGGCCGCGCCCGAACCGTTGGCGGTGTCGACCGGTTGGATCGTGGCTCCGTAGTTCGCTGCGGCGGTGTCGAGGAACTCGGGTCGCGGCGAGAATCCGTCGTCGGGGAAGAGCCGGTTGGCCACTTCCACGGTGTTGGGCTCTGTCGAAGCCTTGGCCAGCATGAGATCTACGGCGTTGGCCGCACTGTGGTTGCCCTGCTCGGGGAACTCGAAGATCTCGTCGAGAACCGCTGCGGTGTCGGACGACGCCGCCGCCGCCGGCCCGTAGCGCTCACGGCCGCCCCCGGCGTTGATCTCCCGGGCCACCGTCGTGGGATGTCGACCCACCCGACGGCCGATGGCGGCCCAACCCGCCTGCAGATCCTCGACCAGCGCGCGGAAGATCTCCTCGCGTTCGTGCAACTCCAGCGGTGCGCCTGGCATGCTGGTACCTCCATCGGTTGGTGCTTGTGTTGGCACCGGTCATCATGACCGGAACCGTGCACCGACCGATGGAACTGGCCGTCACCGGGGCCATGGATGTCGATCCTGACCTCGGCGATCCACGCACCGTCGTGGTAGCGGAACCCCTCGTCAGTCAGAGCGCGGGCGACCGTGCCCTCGACCACATCCTCAACCCTCACCTGTGTCTGCCCCTGGCTTGCAGCCCCAACCCGAAGATGATGTGCCAGCTGGCGGGTGACCGTGTAGGCGTCACCGGTTGCGCTGGATCGTAGGACCGTCACGACAACGCACTGATCCGGACGATACGACGCTGCGAGAGCCAGTCGAGAACCCTGGTCGCTCACGATCTCATCCAAACGGCCCGTGTCACGCGAGACAGTGCTGGCCAAGCGGCGTTCCAGTTCGGCCAGGCGCCCATCCGGGACCCGAGGGCACAAGGATGCCAGATCCGAGTCGGTTGGAATGCTGGGTGACGATGAGATCGACAATCCGGACGCGGCGATCGTCCGTGTCCGGAAATCCCGCTCGTCCCCCTGAGCGTGGAGCCTGACGAGGAAGTCCTCCGGGGTCACGATGGCCAGCCCGGTCAGTCGTTCGATTGTGTCGCTGTGACGGAGCGTTTCGACATCTCTCGTCAGGAAGTGAGTCGCTCCACCCTCAGACGCCTGGCCGATGGTTGTCAACAACCGGGACATCGATAGCGAGTCGGGGGAGCCGCCAAGTGCCGAGTTCAGCTGCTCCGTCTGCTCCGGCGAGCCCGATTCCAGCACGCGGTAGCCGAGAAGCTGCCCCGGGACGCGCTCGGGTTGTCCTTCACCCTCCCAAGTCGACGCGATGTCCTCCGTGACAACCAGTTCTGCGAACTCCTCGACCCAATCGGCGGTCAAGGCTCCCGACTCTCGAACCGGTTCGTCGCCGCTGATCTCGGCGAAGATCTCGCGGTCGACGGCCACCACCAATCGGTCATCTTCAACGTCGGGCTGAACGTCGAATAAAGAGAGCGCGGCGATCGGTCGCCACCACACCACCAACGGGTGGCCCGCCTTGCTGCGGCCCGGCTTCTCCCCCCACCTCTCGAAACCCAACGTGGGCCACATGTGGTGAGCCTCGTAGTCCTTCCGGCAAGAAAGCCGGATGCCGGCACTGTGCGGATTGCGCTCGACGATGGCCTCAACGAGTTCCCGTGCAATACCGGACCTTCGATGCCCGACACCAACCCCGAGAACTACCGAACCCGCGTCCTCTACCGCTGCGCATGACACACTGAACCCGCCAGACAACCGAACCCCCGCTGCCCCATCAAACGCGGAGAGCCGGTTTGGTGAGCGGAACTTCTACCGTGGAGACGTACTGGGTTCACACTCGATGCCACATGAACGACTTGGAGGTGGCGACCTCATGAGCATCATTCCTGTTCACTCCGGGCTGCAAGACCGCCCTCGGCTCACCTTCTCGGCGATCCTTGGAGGGCTGCTCGCGCTGAGCCTCCTCGCCGCGGCTTGTGGGTCCGACGGCGAGTCAGATGAGGCGTTCGTGGATACGTACGACTCGTATTTTCAGTCCTTCTCCAGCGACTACAACCCTTCCCCCAATGTCGAGGACCTGAGCAATCGATCGGCCGTTGCGGTGGAGGCGACGCTCGTTGATGTTGAGGACGGCCGCTTCTTTGGCTCCTCCGAGACTGAGATTGAAGGAGTGACCCTCAACCTGGTGTTCGAGACCGATGACAAGACGCGCTATTACGTGCAGCTGTCCCGTCCTATGGACTCCTCAGTCGACCAGCTCCGGTCGGTGTTGCCGGTGGGCGCTCGAAGCGTGATCTATCTCCAGCCCAACAACGATCCGCTCGAGGGCGTGTGGTTCAACATCCGCGAGGCCGGAAACGAGTGGTACTTCACGACTCCACAGGGATGGATCTTGGACCACCCAGAACGAGGAATCGTTTTCCCCTTGGAGGAGCCCGAGAAAGTGTCGCCGTTCGCTGACACCGCATTGACGGCAAGCGACGCTCTTGCCGACTGGCTCGTGGCCGAGAAGCGGGGCTAGCCGCCCGTCTCCACGGGTTCTCCTGGGCGCACTGATTCAAGCGACCAAGGCCCAGTCGAGCCGGGTCATAGTGGTGTGAATCCGGCTTGATCTCCCGAATCATCCGGGCACCCCGAGTCTCTGACGGATCCAGGACAGGGCCGCCTCGCTGGTGACCTCCTGAATTGTCTCTCGACCGGATCGTTCGAACGGACCACGCCATCGACAACACCCACGGCAGTGACGGCCCTGCGATCCTCGGAGCGATAGAACAGCATCAGCGCTCCAGACTCGACTCGTTGGATGTTGGAGCGGCTGAGATAGGCCTTCAGCATCGCGTTGCCCGGCGCGAGCGGCGGGAGCAACTCGGGCTGCGCACGAGCCTCAGGGAACAGCGCGTCATGCCAGCGTGGCTGGATCGGTACAACGAAGGCGTTGCGCACGAGCACGGCCGGAGGACCGAAACGGCGGTGGTACTCGAGCGGATCGAGTTGGGCATCAGCAGCTGTCGGTCGTCGATCCTTGCAGAGGACGGCCTCGCCGCGATCGGTGCGTGCCTCGCAGTCGAAGAAGCCGAAACGCTCGAACAGGGGCACCAGACGGTCGTGATGCGGGTAGATCTCGACGTAGATCCGGTCGTGTCCTTCGCCGGCTGCGTAGTCGAGAACCGACTTCAACAGGAGTTCTCCCCGCTTCGCTCCTTCCGCACGGTCGGCGACTGCGAAGGCGGAGATCTTGAGCACCGTTCCGCGAATCCCGTGAGGCTGGTCGGTCTCGGTCTTCAAGATCGCCACGGCATCGAGGCCGGACTCTCCGTCTATTGCGAAGCAGTGGCGGTGCCCCCGGCGAGCCCGCTGGAACCAAGCGTCGAATCCGCAGTCACCGGCTCGAAAGGACTCGAAGAGTGGATCTGAGGCCGGCAGCCTGTAGTCGGGACACGGCCTGCCGGTCGGGAACTGTGTCGGCTATCCCAACAACCGCTCGAGAACTTCGATGCCATCCTGAATGGTCATGGTTCGGTCGCCGAGACCGGCGTAAGCGGCGTGGCGGCGCAGCGCCCTGTCCTGCGTGATCAGGAAGTCCACGGCCTCGGCGTCGAGCGCCGCGAGCATGTGAGCGTCCACTTCGTCGTTGTCCCGCAGCGGTTGCTGATAGCGAGCTTCATCCAACAGCCGTGGTGGAACGGTCAGGGGGTCGAGGGTCCGCCACTGCCGCATCCGCAGATTGGAGGCGCGGCGAAGCTCCCGACTGCTCGTGCGGTCGATGTCGCGGCGAGTCGCAGGGGTCAGCCACGCTTCACCCCCGCACCGGTTGAGAAGTTCCAGCAGGCGCGTCGACGCGGCGGAGTCAGGATGCTGGCGCCTCGGTGAGATGTCGACGCACGCGTAGAACACGTTGGTGTCGAACAGCAACTTCGGCGGTCTCATCGATCCCATTCGTCTCATCTTGTCTGACGGGGTTTGAACCCTCGCTCACCCGCCCTCACGTCCTCGACGGGGCACGGCAGGTCGGTGCAACCACGTTCACGCCTGCAGATCGCCGGGCCGGAGACTGCATGAACAGGGATGATAGTGAGTGATCTCAACATATTCACGTACGTCTGCGGCACTGCACCGCTGCCGGAACGTCACCGCGCGCTCCGGCGCCCGCTTCCGGGCAGGCATTGTCAATCCATTCGTCGGGGCTTGGGAGACCCGCCAGCGAAGCGACCATCGCCGAGAACATAAGTTCGAGGTGTGACAGCACGCGGATCCCTGTCAGCACGCCGGAGAATCGCGGCAGCTAGTTGCGGGGGCATTCATGCCCGTCGGATTGTGGACATGACGCAGCGCACGAATGCTTCTCCAGAACTCGATCGTGACCTGATGCAGGTGACTCCCGGCTCGCAGCATCACGCCCAGGTTCCGTTCCGGGACAGTGCCGTGGCATCGAACCCACCGGCCACTGGGCCAACCACCCCACTCGACGGTCTTCACCCAGGCGAGGATTTCACCCCATCCACGCGTAACCAACGTCCTGGCCGAGTACTGCTAGCCGTCAGCCTCGTCATCCATCGGGCGGACCTCGTTGGCGAGCACGAGGATGCAGTCGTGGGCGTGCAGCGCCTGGCACAGCGAACGCATGTTGCGCAAAATGCGCTGCTTGGCCTCAATGGGATCCTCCGCCTTCACTGCCACAAGCGCCACGCCGACCTCCCTGGCAACCTGCCTCAACCCCGGCTGTTCGAGCGAGCTTTGCTCGAAGAAGATCACGCCGCGATATCCCCTGCTGGCGGCCGCGCGGACCAACTCGGTGTCCACCTCGTCAGCACCGTCCCAACGATGGAGTTCCATTGCCGGCCGAGCCTCCAAGGCCATACTCTGCGGCAGGACGGCATCGTAGAGCAGACGCACGATCAGGCCGCCTTCAAGAAATCGAGCCCAACCAACACCGTGTCATCGACCGCAACGCCCTCCAACTCGGCGTACGTCTCGGTGATCGCGGGATATCCGCCGTGTCGGAACAACCCAGCCAGAGCCTTCGCGCTGATCCGGTGACCGTTCAGATAGGGCGACCCGTGGAGAACGGTCGGGTTCAGCCTGGTGTTGGGGCTGGCCTGCAACAGATCGATCGTGGTTCCCCCTCCGTAGTCGAAAGGCCGGAACACATCGTCAATGTCGGTGAGCGGCAGATCGAAATGAGTCTGGCCCGTCTCCACGTCGACCCACCCGTCCCCGCGGTCCACCAGCACCCTGCCCCCTGACGTGGCGCCCACCTGGACTCCACGGTGGCGCTGGCCGCCTCGGCGCTCCGCCTCGGCTGGCACCCTGCCTCCAGACATGGCGGCCAGCCCGATCGTCTCGGAATTCGCCGGCACGTGCCCGATCTTCTCCGGCGGGCCGATTCCGTACCCAACGCCGAGACTGACCGCATCGGGATCACCTGCAAACTTGATCAACTCCGCGACAACGCTGCTGGAGATTCTCCGGCGTGACATCGACTTCAGATAGGTCCACGTGCGCACCGCAACCACGTCGCGAAACGTCAGGCGCACCGGCCCGCGCCGTGTCCCTAGGGGCGTGACAAGACCCTTGTCCAGCAGGTAGCGCAAGGATGCTTCCGTCGCGCCCGTCAGAACGGCGGCCTCGCTCAGCGAATAGACACCCGCCGTGAAGACCGCAGGGTCCCAAAGGTGGGTGGCGAGTTGTGGCCCGAGCGCAGTTAGTCGCAGCCTCTGCGCCTCGGGCAGAGCGGCATCGATCTGGCGCAGCAACCTCCCGACGTCTCGGTCCACGGAGGGGATCTCCTCCTGAACGAGGATCTGCGCCTCGGGGAACTTCGGGTAGCTGCTTCTCACTCGGATTCGAGTCGGAGGCCGGCAGACGAGAACGGTTTGGGCGCCAAACCAGAACGGGACCTCCGCCTCCGGCGTCAATCGCCGTACCGTGGCTCCCGCCGCAACCAGGCGAACAGCCAACCTCAGAGCGGCATCCGCGCGAAAGCCGCTGTCCAGCACAACCACCGGTGCCAGGGCGAACCGAGCCGGCTCGGCGCGGGCACCGGGCCAGCGCTGCAGGTGCAGACGTGTCTCATCCGCCGTCGTCGGCGCCACGCGGCGGTCCAATCTGATCTGCCCCACAGGATCGTCGCCGACCACATCGGCGACTCGCTGACGAAGCTGACGCCCGACTGCTGGATTCCCACACAACATGGCCGCGGCCAGCATCAGCCGGCGGTCACCAGCGCCGGCTGCGAGAACTGCCAACACGTCTGCGACCTCGAAAAGGTCGAGGCGAACAGCAATGTCCGCAGCGAAGTGCAACCGCTCGGGATCTGTTCGGAACGTCGGAAGCACACCGGCTATCGCCTCGGGCAGGCAGTCGGCCTCCTCAGCGGTGAGATGCTCCGCGAGACCGGACATGGTCGTGGACAGCGACTGTGACCATGGGTCGGTGCTGAGCAGGGTGCGCTGCACCGCCGCATGCAGGGCGGGCGAAGGCTGCTCTATGGTCGCCATTCGAGATCCCCAAGCGCAGCAACCGGAATGTCCTGGTCGATGCGCTCATCCGGCACATCCCCAGGTGACCACCCCGTGAACCGTCCGGGCACGGCGTCAATGCCCCGAGGCTCGCGCACGTCGACACCGGCAGCCGTCATCCTCGCGGCGGGAAACATCATCACAATGTAGGGAGACTCGTGATCGAGATTCAATCGTGACTTGATCCGGGCGCCGTCCAAACCGGCGATCCGATCCGCAGGCACCAGCTAGGAATGGGCCGCCGCTACCAAGATCCCGCTCTTGAGATCGCCGCCCGCGGTGGCCGCTGGGTCGACCTCGGCTTCGAGATGGACCAGATAGTCCTCGGGAGTGGCGAAGACCTCACGCCGATCAGATCGGAGGTGATGTGACCAGAACGTCGCCACCGGAACGCACCGAGCATAATCGCAGGTCGGCGGCCACATCGGCAGATCGGGTACGACCTGCCGACGCAGTTCTTCGAGATGATCGAGGACAAGTTCGGGTTGGGAAATCGCCAACGGCAGCATCGAGCGAGTTCCATGGCGCGCGAACCGGGGTAGTGCCGAATCGTGGGCCACGATCCGAATCAACTCGCGTGCCTGTGCCACGACATCGACCACCCCACGAGTGTCGCAGAGGAACTGCTAATTGAGACGTTACCGGTTGCCGGAGCGCCCTCCGAACAGCACCTCACGGCGAGGTTTCGGTTCACTCGCTGTCATCGCGGGTGCGTCGCAGCCGTCTGTTCGCCGAGTTGCCCGGCGACCGCAAGCGTGTCAGCTGGCACCAGGACGCCTCCTAGTGGCCGCTGACGCCCGGCAGGGGCGTCTCCGTCTTGCCGGGCGATCGACGGCGTCGACGTCGGGAACGCTGCGATGCAGGCGATTCCCGGCTCGCACCATCACGCCCAGGTTCCGTTCTGGGACAGTGCCGCGGCATCAAACCCACCGGCCGCTGGGCCAGCCACCCCACCGGCGGTCTTCACTCAGTCAAGGATTTCACCCCATCCACGCGTAGCCAACGTCCTGGCCGTGTACTGCCAGGCGCGCAGCTTCGCCCGCTTCCGAGACGCCATCATGAAGGCAACTGCCTGAGCGGCGTAGCAACCGCGGAACCATCGGGTCGGCGAACCAACTACTGAGACCTCCTCGGCGATCTGGCTTGACCACAACGTTGCGCTGCTTGCTCAGGACGGAAATGGATCCTGTGCGTTCCGCTACAGCCACCAGATCCAGGATTCGCCGCTGACCGGTGGGTTGTCCAGGAAGGTTCGCAGCGCGGCGATCAGGTCGCCGGGATAGGCGAGCGCGGCGCGGTTGAACCGGGTGGGGTTCGTGAAGATGAGACCGGCGTGGGGCTCGCCGGCGACCGCCCGGCTGGCTGCGAGCACCGGGCAGTCGGACACGTTCTCGGTCACCAGGGCGCGGCCGGCGGCGGTGGCGTGGTCCAGCAGGTCGGCGTCGGGGGATCCTCGCAGTGACGGTTCGGCGGCGGTGGCAACGATGTCGAAGCCGGCCTCGGCGAGCGCGGCTGCGACGGCCGGCGCGTGCATCTCGTCGAGCAGCAGCCTCACGTCTCGAGCAGCGCCTGGCGGCGTGCCCAGGCGGCCTCAGCCACCTCCGCCTCCCGAGCCCGCTCCGCCAGCGCCGCGTCGATCTCGTCGGTGAACTCCGCGTAGTAGGCCAGCGCGGCGTCGACCATGGCTTCGCTCAGCCCCAGCAGCTCGGCCGCCCGGGACCGCCGCTGCGCCACCGGCACATCGCCGCCGATGAGACCTCCGATGACATCGGCCACCTCGGGACCGCCGACCAGCACAGCCCGACGACCCGCCGGACCGTCCCGGAACAACACCGCGGGGTGGGCGTCCATGCGCAGGCCCTCGTCGATCAGCCGCTCAGCGAGCGGCGAAACGCCCTGGCCGCGGCGACGGGCACTCTCCTTCAGCCGCCCGTGCAGCGGCTCGTCGGAGAAACGGATGGACACAACACTCATGACTACAGTGTAGTCACCTGTCGTTGTTCTTCGCCCGAGCGGCTCAGTGCAGACCGTGCGGAGGGCCGGCGGCACAGAAGCCCGCCGGTGTCGAAACTCCAGCGCTCGACGTTCTCCCCCGGGCACCTGAACCGTTTCCCGCTGCGCTACGGGAACAAGGTGTTCTCGACGGAGCCCGTGCGGGCACGATCACGAGCCTCGTCAGAATCGCCGAAGCCCTGGCGGAGGCCGTCTCCCGCACCGACTCGAGCGACCTCCGCCACCGACCACCGCAGCATGACTGTCACACCCCCTCCCTACTGTGCCGGGCATGGACGGGGAGTTCTGCGCCGAGCGGGGCCGGATTCTCTTCGGTAGCGGAACATCGGGAAATGGAGGAAACATGAGCATCGGCCTGACTCTGCGAGAGGTACGAGGACCTCAGCGCGTTGAGCAACCGATGGTCGGCGACAGCGAACGCCGCGGGAACCCGATGGCGATTCTCGGATTCGTCCTCTCGATGGTTGCCTTGTTGATGAGCCCGCTAACTATCGGGACTCACATGGCGCTGGGGTTCACCGTCCCCCTTGTGCCGGCGGCAATCTCCTACATCGGGTACTGGCAAGCAACGAGACAGGCACGGCCATACCGCAGACTGGCCCGCGCCGGCCTGATCATCTCCCTACTGGTCCACATCGTCCTCGTCGCGGTCGCGGCATTTGTCATCGGCGTCGCGATCGCCGTAGCCGTCGGCTTCGTGATCTTCCTGCGCGACTCTGGCGGCGGGAAAGGCACGCGGCGCAGGCGGTAGAGCCCCTAGCGGCGCCGGTCACCTCGCCGCTGAACAACTCCCGTCGCCGCCGCTGCGGGCCGGTTCCGGCGAGGCACCTGCTCCACCGCACTGCCGATGTCCCTACGCCGCCGCACCGCACTGCCGAGACACGGGTCCCAACGTCGTGTCGCAGCATCTTGGACCCGCACAGCATGAGCCTCATTCCCTCGAAGGCATGTCCCGGACCCCGATCCGGGAGCCGGCCCTGGACTCGATCCGGGGCCGGAATCCATGGTCCAGCGGTTCCGATTGCGCCGGCCTTCGACACATCGGCACGCCTCGCCGGTCGATCGAAGTCGCTCCCGCCGCCATCGATGATCGCCACCGGCTCCGGGAGTCGATCGAAACCGCTCTCGCCGGGTTCGGCAAAGCCGTCGCAACCGGAGCCGACTCTCGGATGCGGATCGTCAGCCGCGATCCAACGACGAGCGATCCACCGGGGAACCATCCGGTCGGCCGCGGCCGCTCGGCCAAAGGGCGATCACGTCCGTGGGTCGGCGCCTCCCCGATCTGGCCGGCAATCTTCGAACACTGCAAATATATTGCCCCGATATTACGAACAGGTGTTGTGCTTATCACGGGGGTCGTGTAGAGTACGGGTACCGGTCACTGACCCCTGCTGCTGTGGGGGTCGAGCTTCCCCAACCGGCTCGTCGGCCCCGCCGACCCGACGACGACGCGTTCCCCGGGGGAGCCATCGATGACCGACCTGAACCTCTTCTCGGACCCCACCACACCGGCTGCCGCGGCCGGTCCTGGTTCTGCCGTTTCGCCAGGCGCCGGCGAGCCCTCCTCCTTGCATCTGCTGGGGTTGCTCGATGCGCTCGTGACCGGGTTGCGGTCTCTGGGTGGTGAGCGGCTCGAGGAGCGTCTGGTGCTGGTGGGGCGCTGCGAGGCCCGGCTGGCGGGTGTGCGGACCGAGACGGTCGCGGTGCTGGCGGGCCGTGATGGTGAGGCGCGCGCCGCGGAGGTGCTGCGCGGTGACTTGAAGCAGTCCCGGGGTGGCGCCAGGCGGGAGGTGCAGTTCGCCGGGCGGCTCGCTGATCTGCCGGGCACCGCCGAAGCGCTCGCCGCGGGGACCATCACCCCTCAGCACGCTCGGGCGATCGCCGATGCCTCTGCGCACACGCCGGTTGACGAGGCGGTGTTGCTGGCCGCCGCTGAGAAGGAGCCCGCCGATGTGTTCGGCCACACGGTCCGGGATCACGTGAACGAGCGTTCCGCCGGCGAGGACCTCGAGGAGCGGCGGCGCCGCCAGCGCGCCCAGCGCGAGGCCAACATCAAGCAGCAATCCGACGGCATGTACAAGCTGTTCGGCAAGTTCGACCCTGTTGCCGGTGCTCGCATCGAAATCGCGCTCGCGGCGATGGCCAACAAGGTCTGGCACGCCGAGGACGCCCGCAACCGTGCGACGCCCGCCCAGCGATACGCGGATGCGCTCGAAGCGCTCATCACCCGCCAAGGCGCCGGGAAACCCCAACGCGCCACGCTGGTGATCGTCGCCGACTACGACCTCGTCGCCGGGCAGTTACGCGATGCCCGCCTGATCGACGGCACCCCCCTAGCACCCAGCGAACTCCTCCAACTGGCCCTCGACGCCAACATCCTCCCGGCCCTCTTCGACACGAAGGGCCAGCCTCTCTGGTTGGGCCACAAGTACCGCCACGCCAACACGGCGCAGCGCATCGCCCTCGCCGTCCGAGACGGGGGCTGCGCCGTCTGCGCTGCCTCCAACAGCTTCTGCCAAGCCCACCACGTGATCCACTGGGAGAACGGAGGGCCCACCGACATCGACAATCTCTGCCTGCTCTGCAGCGACTGCCACCACAAGCAGATCCACGAACTCGGCGCCCAACTCACCCGCGGCCCCGACGGCAAATTCAGCCTCGAACCCCCACCCAACCGACCACCCACCACGGCCCGCTGCGGGAATGCTCGCAACAACGAGCGGCGTCCGCCAGGTCACCCGACCGGCACAGCAAGCACCCGCCGAGCCATCAACCAACCCCTCCGCCGCTGACACCCGCGCCACCGAACCAGCAGCGCCGCAGCCTGTGGCACCGTCAATCAACCCCTCCGACGCTGACAACAGCACCGCACCAACCGCCAATAGCCGAGGTGGGGACGCCGGGGGACGGCGCCGGCGCGATTTCGCCAGACGCGCCGCCGACGGCCACCGGCGGCCCCACCGGACAGCACCACCCGGACAACGACCGACAAGCGAGGGCTGGGGTGTGACATCATTTCGTGCCCGACAGCGAACCAGGAGGAGTGCCCGTGGATCTGCAGTTGACCGATAAGGCCGCCATCATCACCGGCGGGAGCATGGGTATCGGCCGCGCTGTGGCCGAGGGTCTGGCCGCTGAGGGCTGCGACGTTGCCATCGTTGCCCGGGGGCGGGAACTACTCGAGGAGGTGGCGGCGCAGATCTCCGAATCCAGCGGCCGCCGGTGTCTTCCCCTCGTGGGTGACATGAGAAGCTCCGACGACACCAACCGGGTCGTCGATGCCGCTGCGGAGGCCTTCGGAGGGCTGGACATCTGCGTGCCCAACGCCGGCAGCTCGCCCGGCGGACTCCTCGAGGAACTGACCGACGACCAGTGGCACCAGAGCCTGCAACTCAAGTTCATGGGCCACGTCCGGACCGTGCGTGCCGCGGTGCCGCACCTGCGGGCGCGCGGCGGTGGCTCGATCGTCATGGTTGTCGGCAATGACGGCATCAAGCCGTCGTACTGGGAGATGACGGCGGGTGCCGCCAACGCCGCCGACATTAACTTCGCCTCCTCGGTGGCCGAGCAGTACGGCCGCATCGGCATCCGCTGCAACACGGTGAACCCCGGGCCGGTGGCGACCACGCGCTGGGACTACCTCGAGGAGGCGATGGCCCGCGACAAGAAGATCAGCGTCGAGCGCGCCCACGAAATCACCATCGACAGCCTGCCGCTCGGGACGATCTGCACGGCCGAACAGGTGGCGAACGTGGTCATCTTCCTGGCATCGCCGCGCGGCGGCTACGTGAACGGCGCGCACATTCTCCTCGACGGCGGGCAGCGCAAGGCGCTGATGGACGTCTGAACCGCCTCCGGGGGGTGTCAGGCCGAGGCGGCGAGGCACCCGCCGGGCCCAGATGCGGTTGATGTAGGGGACTGCCTCGGGGGTCTTGCAGGAGGTTTCGCCGTGGTCGACGACGACCGGGCCGATGCGCTTGGCCGCGGCGGTCGCGCTCTCGCGTAGCGCTTCGTTGCGCCCGCCGATGGCGATGAGGGCGCCGTTCATGCAGTGCCGCACCCGGTTGGCGGCGCCGCCGATGCGGGTCTCGATGGTGCGCAGACGCTCGTCGAAGTAGCCGTCGGGAATTTCGTCGTCCCGCAGCGCCTGCTGAGCCACCAGGCTCCAGCCGGCGGAGGCCACCCATTCGCCGTCGCGATCGGTCCAGTCGTCCGCGCAGGCGCCGAAGTGGGGCGTGGCGGCGACGAAGGCGGCGAACTCGTCGATCAGGACGTAGTTGTCCACTTCACCGGCCCATGACTCGATCTCGCCCAGATCCGTCAGCGCCGGGTCGGCCACCGACAAAGCCAGGACCCGAGCGTCGTGGTTGCCGCTCGCCCAGAGAGCCCGTGCCAGATCGTGGTCGTGCCGCAGCTTCTTGCCGAGCTTGCGGAGGTGGGCGAAGCTCACACCGAACATCGGCTCACCCACGCCGTGGCGGGCATAGACCTTCCGATTCTGGGCCGTGCCCAGTTCCTCCAGCTCCGCCAGCACCCTGCCGGGATCGTTCATCGTCTCACCCCGTGTCTGAGGTTATGTGGTCGCCGTTGTTGGGTCCGCTCCGGTCGGTGGTTGGGTGCGCTCCGGTCGGTGGTCGGGGACGCTCCGGTCAGTCGCAGAGGTCGAGCCGGGGAGCGCAGACGAAGGGCGGCTCGGTGGCCGGGCCAGGGGCTTCGGGGAACTCTTCCGCTTCAACTATCCGTGCTGTGCCGGTTGTGCCGGTTGTGTCGGGGAGCTTCGGGCCGCCCGGGCTCACAGCCCCGGGGTGCAGCTCCCCGCGGAACCAGGGGCCGAGGATGTACGGGAACACGTCGGTGAAGCTGCCGTCACCGTTCTGGATCCGGGTGATGTGGTGGTGGTACCCGATGTCGTCGTGGGCATGACCGTTGAAGGCGTCGAGGGCGTGCGGTGATCCGTCGTCGAGGCCGATGTCGAACCAGTAGTCCTCGAAGAACGCCCCCGGGGGAACCTCCCCGGGGTCGGGCCCCGGAGCAGGAGCACGCACCGTCCCGGCTGTCGGGTCCAGCGGGTTGACCAGCAGGCACGTACGGCGGCCGGGCTCGCTGCACCCGGTGGCCGAACCGGCGGTCTCGTAATCCCGGATCCGCCAGGAAGTCCGTGCCGGCAGCTCCAGATCGGCCCAGGGGCCGTGCACCGGGTAGCCGTCGGCGGCGAAGCCGTAGACGGGGGAGTGCCGGGCGCTGTCGTCGCCGAGATGCAGGGCCAGACACTCGGGGTACACATGCGGCATCAACTCGTCGGCGGTCGGTCCCGCGCAGGAATACCCGTCGTCGCCCACGGCACCGGGCGCCACCGCCCGCCAGATCCCCTCGCCGCGGTGCGTGCCTCCGCCGCTCCAGTTGTAGAACGCGGCACCGGTTACCCACAGCCCGACCGGCCCGGGAGGCGTGGCGGCCGGTGCGGACGCCGGCACAGGCTCGAGCGGGAAACGGCCGGCGATCCGATCCTGCTGCGCGGCCTCGCTTTCGACATACACGTCGGCATACCCCGTGCCGCCGACGGTGAGCGCCTCCACCGAGGTGACGCGGATCGCCACCGGCGTTGCCTCGTGAGGCTCGGGGACGCCTTCCAGAACGATGAAGTCGTCGCCGCCGGACAGCTCGAACTCGTCGTCCAGACCGAACCGCCCGCCCCCGAGGCCCCGGTCGCGAACGTCTTTGCTTCCAGGGGCGTCGTGCGCCTCTTCGATCTCCGGAATCAGCCAGGCATCGAGCAGGGCGGCTTGGCTGTCAGCGTCGAGCAGGTCGGGAGAGGCGGCGGCGCATCCGGCGCCAAGCAGCAGCCCGGCGACGGCGAGCGCCCGCGCACGGTGGGCGCCTCTCTCACGAGATGGCAACGGGAATTTCCCCACCCCCGGCGGGACGGGCACAGAGTTCGGTGGCGGTCGCTGCCTGCTCGGGGCTCAGGCGCGCCAGGTCGGGAGGGTAGAGGTAGTGCTGGCATAGGTCCACCCGCTTGACGGGTTCCTCGTAGAGAAGTTCCAGAGCGGTCGTCGGTACCAGCGCCGGGTGGGGCTGCCCGCAGGCGTGCCCTAGCTGCAACAGTTCGGCCCGAAGACTCATGATGTAGTTGGCGCAGCGCACGGACTTGAGCGCCGGATCCAGGCCACGGGTCAACCAGCGGCTGTGCGTGGTGACGCCGGTGGGGCAACGCCCCGTGTGGCAGCGCTGGGTCTGGACGCAGCCGATCGCCAGCAGCGCCTCGCGCCCCACGTTCAGGAGGTCGGCACCCAGGTTCATGGCAGCCAGCCCCTCGGCGCCGAAGCCCAGCTTGCCGGCGCCGATGAACACCACGTTCTGGTGCAGGTCGTGGGTGGCGAACGCCAGGTAGACGCGGGCGAAACCCCGCCGGAACGGCAGCGCCACGTGGTCGGTGAAGACCAGCGGCCCGGCACCGGTGCCGCCCTCACCCCCGTCGACGGTGATGAAGTCGGGTCCCTCGCCGCGCTCGGACATGCGGCGCGCCAGCTCGTCCCAGAACCGCCCGGCCCCGACGGCGGACTTGATGCCCACCGGCAGGCCGGTGACATTCGCGAGTTGCTCGGTGAAGTCGATGAGGCCGTCCACGTTGCCGAAGGCGCTGTGCGCGTTCGGGCTCTTCACCGTCTCGCCCACCGGTACGCCGCGTGCCGCGGCGATCGCGGGTGTGACCTTGACGCCCGGCAGCATGCCCCCAAGGCCCGGCTTGGCCCCCTGACTGAGCTTCACCTCGATCGCCCGGACAGGCGCGGAGCCGACCGTCTCGATCAGGAGCGGCAGGCTGAACGTGCCGTCGGGATTGCGGCAGCCGAAATACCCGGTGCCGATCTGGTAGACGAGTTCGCCGCCGCGCCGGTGGAAGTCGGAGATCCCTCCCTCGCCGGTGTTGTGCAGGCAGCCAGCGAGTTTGGAGCCGATGTTGAGCGCCTCGGTAGCCGGCCCGCTGAGCGAGCCGTAGCTCATACCCGAGATGTTCACCACCGATGCGGGCCGGAAGCGGCCCGGGCGATCCCGCCAGGCGCCCAGTTCCTTGGCGCACGGCAACGTGGCTGCCTCGTCGATGTCGTCGAGGTGCGGGAAGGCGGAGTGCTTGACGATGAGGTAGCCGGTCTGGTCGAGATTCTGGTCGGTGCCGAAGCCGAAGTTCGGATTCTGCCGCTTGGCCGAGGCGTAGACCCAGCGGCGTTGCGCCCGGTTGAAGGGTCGCTCCTCGTCGTTGCTGGTGACGATGTACTGGCGCAGTTCCGGGCCGATGCTCTCGAGCAGGTAGCGGAAGTGCCCGATGATCGGGAAGTTCGCCAGGATCGTGTGCCGGCGCTGGGTCATGTCGTAGAGGGCGACGCCCAGCAGCAGCCCCCCGATGACCGTTACTGCGATGAGCCAACCAGCCACGCCTCTCACGCTAGTGACCTCGACCCGCCGATTGGCCCCACCGGGGTGATATCGCCTTTCGGCGAGCCGCAATGGGCACCCTCGCGCCGGGCGCTGGGACCGAACGTGTCACTTTGCCGAGGGCGGGAAGCGGTGATCTACACTCGCCGCCGGCCGAGTGGAGGGAGCTACACAATGACCGACGACGCCATGGCCGCTGACGCCTTGCCTGCCGCCGCCGTGCCCGCTGACGACCAGACGTCCAGCGAGGTGCGCGACGGGATGCGTGTCGACTGGGACGTCCCCATCGAGATGGACGACGGCCTCGTCCTGCGCGCCGACGTTTACCGCCCGAACGACGGGGGGCGCTACCCGGTGCTGCTGTCCTACGGCCCCTACGCCAAGGGGCTCGCCTTCCAGGAGGGCTATCCGAGCGCCTGGAACCGGATGGCCGAAGAGCACCCCGACGTGGTCGCCGGCTCCACCAACAAGTACCAGAACTGGGAGGTCTGCGACCCCGAGAAGTGGGTCCCCGACGGCTACGTCTGCCTGCGGATCGACGCCCGCGGCTGCGGCCGCTCACCGGGCTACATCGACCACTTCTCTCCCCGGGAGACGCAGGACCTGTACGACTGCATCGAGTGGGCGGCCGTCCAACCCTGGAGCGACGGCAAGATCGGGATCTCGGGGGTCTCGTACTACGCCATGAACCAGTGGGCCGTGGCCTCCCGCCAGCCCCCGCACCTCGTGGCCATGGTCCCGTGGGAGGGAGCCGCGGAGTGGTACCGGGACTCCACCCACCACGGCGGCATCCTCTGCACGTTCTGGGACAACTGGTACGACATGCAGGTCAAGACCGTGCAGCACGGTCTCGGCACCCGGGGTTCGGTCAACTCCAACACGGGCGAGTTGGTGTCGGGTCCCCCCACGCTCGGCGACGAGGAACTGGCCGCCAACCGCTGCGCCTTCGGCGACGACATCTGTGCGCATTCCTTCGACGACGAGTACCACGCCGACCGCTCACCGGTCTGGTCGAAGGTGGCCGTGCCGTTCCTGTCCTCGGCCAACTGGGGCGGCCAGGGATTGCACCCGCGGGGCAACTTCGAGGCCTACACCCGCTCGGCCTCACCGGAGCGGTGGCTGGAGGTGCACGGCATCGAGCACTGGACCGAGTACTACACCGACTACGGGGTGGACTTGCAGAAGCGCTTCTTCGGGCACTTCCTCAAGGGCGCCGACAACGGCTGGGACAGCCAGCCGCGGGTACTCCTACAGGTGCGCCACGTCGACGGTTTCGTGGAGCGGGCCGAGGACGACTGGCCGATCCCGCGCACCGACTGGCGCCAGATGTACCTGCACGCCAACGGGCAACTGCGCTTCAACCCCTGCGCCCGGACCGACACGCTCAGCTACGAGGCGACGGGTGACGGGCTGACGTTCCTGACCGCGCCGACCACCGAGGAGATGGAGATCACGGGACCGCTGGCGGCGAAGCTGTTCGTGTCCTCGTCGACGGCCGACGCCGACCTGTTCGTGGTGTTCCGGGTCTTCGACCCCGACGGCACCGAAGTGACCTTCATGGGGGCGATCGACCCGCACACGCCGATCGCCCAGGGCTGGCTACGGGCGAGTCACCGCCGGTTGGACCCCGAGTTGTCCGAGCCGTGGCGGCCGTATCACACCCATCTCGAGGCCGACGCGCAGCCGCTGGTGCCCGGCGAGGTCTACGAGTTGGACATTGAGATCTGGCCGACCTGCATCGTGGTGCCGCCCGGCTACCGCATCGGTTTCAGCGTGCGCGGGCGGGACTACGAGTACGGCGGGGACACGTCCGGCATGATGCTGTCCAACTTCAAGAACGAACTCCGTGGCTGCGGGCCGTTCCTCCACAATGACCCCCGCGACCGCCCGCCGGAGATCTTCGAGAACGAAGTCACCCTGCACTTCAGCCCCGAGCACCGCAACTACGTCCTCGTCCCGGTGATCCCGCCGGCCTGAGGAGGCTGCCCGACCTCGCTCTGTTGCTGGGGTCCGGGTGGTCTAGCCGCCCGCGTGCGAGCCGCCGTCGATGGGCACCACGGTGCCGGTCATGTAGGCGGCGTCGTCGCTGCAGAGGAACGCCGCCACTGCGGCCACTTCTTCCGGGTCGGCGTAGCGCGCCAGCGGCACCCGCGACACGAGGAACTGCCGTACGGCGGAGGGATCATCGGGGTTCATACCCTGCTCGATGGAGCGGATCATGCGGGTGTCCACGGGTGCCGGCGCCACGGCGTTGACGCGCACGCCGAGTGGGGCGAACTCGAGGGCCGCCGTTTTCGTGAGGCCGATGACGGCGTGCTTACTGGCGACGTAGGCGCCCATTCCCGCCGTCCCGACCATGCCCAACATCGACGCCGTGTTGACGATCGCCCCGCCGCCGGAGGCCGCGATCGCCGGACCGGTGTGCTTGATGCCCAGCCAGACGCCGAGGACGTTGACGGCCAGTACTTGGTCGAAGCCGTCGGCGGGATAGTCCACCAGCGAAGCAATCGGGCCCTCGACCCCGGCGTTGTTGAACAGCGCGTCCACCCTGCCATGGGCGTCGAGCGCTGCCGCCACGTAGGAGGCCACCTCGCTGTCGGAGCGTACGTCCGCGGTGACCGTCGTGATGTCCCCGCCTTCGGCCGCCACCGCGGCAGCTGTTCCGTCGAGGTCGCTGCCCGCCAGGTCCACCGCCACGACCGTGGCGCCCTCGGAGGCGAAGCGCCGCGCCGCTGCCCGGCCGATCCCTCCAGCTGCCCCTGTGATGATCACGACCTGACGCTCGAACCGCGGAGACTGCCTCTCGCTGCTCATGGCTGCATGCTAGTGAGCCCGGGACGCATCGCCGGTTGACGGCTCAACGTGCTCACCGACCTCGACGAAGCTGGTGAAGGTGACCGTGCGACGTACAGGTTTGGATGCAGCGGATCAAGGAATCCTTCTGGAACGCGGCGGACGGCGCGACTATCGGATGACCGTTCTAGCCGCCGGCTCGCCAGCCGCCGTCGACGGGGACCACGGCGCCGGTCATGTAGGTGGCGTCGTCGCTGCAGAGGAACGCCGCTACCGCGGCGACCTCGTCGGGGGTGCCGTAGCGGGCGAGCGGCACCCGGGCCGCCATCCGCGCCGTTGCGACGGATGGATCGTCGGGGTTCATGCCCGCCGCGATGGCGTGCAGCATGCGGGTGTCGATGGGCGCCGGCGCCACGGCGTTGACCCGCACGCCGAGAGGGGCGAACTCGAGAGCCGCGGTCTTCGTCAGGCCGATGACGGCGTGCTTGCTGGCTCCGTAGGCGCAGAGGCTGGCTGTGCCGGTCATGCCCGCCAGCGACGCCGTGTTGACGATCGAACCGCCGCCGGAGGCGGCGATTGCCGGGCCGGCGTGCTTGATGCCCAGCCAGACGCCGCGGACGTTGACGGCCATCACGCGGTCGAAGTCGTCGGTGGGGTAGTCCACCAGCGGTATCACCGGGCCCTCGATTCCGGCGTTGTTGAACAGTGCGTCCACCTTGCCGTGGGTGTCCAGAGCGGCGGCAACGTAGCCGGCCACATCGCTTTCGGACCGGACGTCGGCAGTGACGGACGTGACTTTCCCGCCCACCGCCGCCACCGCCGCACCGGTCCCAGCGAGGTCGCTGCCCGGAAGGTCGACGGCTACGACGGCAGCCCCCTCGGCGGCGAATCTCCGCGCCGCCGCCCGGCCGATCCCTCCGGCCGCCCCGGTGACGATGACGACCCGACCCGCAAAGCGTCGCGGATACGGCGACTCACTCGGCGAAGACTGCAGGTTGGCCGGTTGCGGGCTGCTCATGCCCGCACCCTACGCGAGTCGTCCTCGCGCCCATCGCCGAGCGAACCGCAGCGATGGCCCCGAACCCACCGGACGGCGCCGCCGCTTCGGGGTGCTTGGTCGAGGTTCCGTACTACCGTGCTGACGATCCGGTCTGGCCTGATCAGGGGGGACAGCTGAGACTCCGCCCTGCGGACCGCACGCTGAACCTGCTTTCGGCCGGCCGTAATACGCAAAGTACGCCCAGCCCAAAGAGGAGCGATATGTCGGACGACAAAACCATGAGTTGGTGCGACGTCGGCGTCGCGGTGAGCAGTAAAGGCAACGCGATTGGCATCGCCGCTGCAGCCCGCTACAACGCTCTGGCGGTTGGTGCAATCGCCTTGTTCAACGCGATGGGCATCGTGACGTTCGGTGGCGTGAACTCGATGGGACTCGTTGCCATCGGTGGCGTGAACTCGATTGGACTCGTGTCGATCGGCGGGGTCAATTCGATCGGTCTTGTCGCCCTCGGCGGGCTCAATACGATGGGTCTCGTCGCCATCGGCGGCGGGTCGGTGACGAGCCTGGTGTAGCTGTCATCGAGGGGCGCGCTAGGCGGTCCCGCTCCGCCCCGGCCCACCCGGAGTCTCAGCGGCAGGCACCGAGAACCGGCTGGATGGCCTCGGCGGCGCCGGCGAGGCTGGCGAAAGTGACCGTTCCGAGCACTCGGCCGGCGGGATCCCGGACTCGCAGCACCAAGCGGTCGTGGTCCTGAAGATCTGAGAGAAATCCGCGGGCTTCGTACCAGTACATGGAAGCCCGCGTCCCGCTGAGGACCTGCCAGTCGCGCTCCACGATGCTCTCGGTGTCGAAGCGGTGGGCGACCCGCACCTGCTCATCCGAACCCTCTGCGATTGCCATCCCGCCGAGGGTGACGCTGACGGTGGGTCGCCGCTCGACGCACTCCACGTAGAGCCTGGCCGGCGTCCGGTGGAACGGCACGGCGAGATCGTGCTCGAAGGAGGTCAGGACCGCGAACGGCAGCGGCCCCTCCAGCGCGTCGCTCTCGTCTGTCAGCGCGATCCAGTCGCTGGTGGGAACCGGATCTGCGGGCTCGGCGCCGCAGTCCGCCAGCACCCGCTCGATTGCCCCGGTGTCGGTCGGCACGGGGAACGTGGCGCTGCCGACAGCGGTGCCCCCGACCGCCCGCGCTGTCACGTGCAGCGGCTCCTCCTGCTCCAGCAGGCCGCCGATGAGTTCGCCGATGGCGGCCGCCGGAGCCCTGGCGCCCTGCCCGCCGCCGGTCACCGACCATCGGGCTTGCTGTGGGTCGGACTCCTCTCCGAACCGGTAGGTGACGTGCACGGCTCGGGCCGTTGCCGCTCCCCTGGCGACATCGCGATCGATGTAGTCGTTCCACGAGTACAGGACGACGCCGACGAGGCCCTCCGAGCACGACACGTTCAGTGACACCACGCCGTACTTCGAGCCGAAGTCCTGCTCGCCGGAGATCAGGTCGGCACTCGTCCGGGCGGTTACCTCCTGCTCCTCGTCCTCGCCGACCTCGCCGGTCGCGCCGTCGAGGTCCTCCTGCTCGCCCTCGTCGGAGTCGGCTTGCGGCGTGTAGTGCCACGCGAGCACGTCGATGGGTCGAACCGTGACCGGGTAGGAACCCGTTTCGCCCGTGGGCTCGCCGACGGAGACCTCGTGGCCGCTGATGGTCCAGAACGTGCCGCCCGCTCCGACGACGTGGCCCGTGCCGTACGGGGCGGCGTCGATCGGGACGGTGCGCCGGTCGAGACCGCTGCAGGAGCCCTGGTCGGGCAGGCGGCATCCCTCGTGGGTCTGGTCGACCCAGTAGAACTCCACGCCCTCGGCGGGAATATTGCTGTCGTGCCACTCCTCGCCGCCGGCGCCGCGCACGCGGGCGCCGAGGGTGGCAAAGCTGCCTTCGGTGCCGGTCTCGGGGTGGGGGAGGACCAGCATCTGCGTCCCCGGCCGGCCGGGCGGAGCCAATTCGTAGTCGGCGGTCGTCCCGGGTTCGTGAATCGCCACCTCGGCGGGGTCGATCCAGCCGGCGGCGTAACGGTTGAAGGCGATCGTCCCGATCGTCAGCGGGAAGGGCACGTCGTTGGCGCTCGCCGCATTGTCCCCCCGCGCCCCGGACATCTGGTCCATGGCGTTGTCGTATTCGCCGATCACGCCGTCGCCGACGGTGCTGCCGGTGTAGGAGTGCGGCCAGCAGAGAGCGTGGCCGAGCTCGTGCGCCACGACCGTGGGATGGCCGAACGCCCCGGGGTACACCACGGCCGAGCGGCCGCTGTCGGGCCACGAGCGTCGCGAGCGCAGCCCGCAGCCGGCGTAGCCCAGGATGCCGTCGGTGTCGGGGTCCAGTTGCGCCGCCACGATCAGCACACCGTCGGCGTCGTTGCTGCGAATCGCTCCGGCGACGGCCTCCTCGCACTGCGCGGGCTCGGCCTCGGGGGCGGTGACGAGCCCGCCGCCTCGGAACAGCGGCTTGTAGGCGCCACCCGACTGCCAGGCGAACCAGGGGCCCACACGCTGCGTGAAGGCGTCGGCGTAGTTTTCCGGGTTCAGCCGGATGTCCTGGTCGGTGGAGAACAATTCGCCCGCCGGGGTGTCGCACAACCACACCTCCCAGAGGTCGGGTCCGAGGCTGTAGGCCGTCGCAAACTCGAAGCCGGCGACGAGCCCCAGGGGATCGGTGACCTCCGGGTCCCCGGGGGCCCCCAGGTCCAGCGAGGACGACGGCAACCACTCGTCGACCGTCGCCTCGGCGGGGAAGAACCGGCGCGTCGGCAGCAGGCGCTCGCCCCAGACATCGTCGGCGCCGCGCTGCTGCAGGCCGAACTCCACGGTGCCGTCGGGGATCTTCCGGGCCGTGATGCGCACCACGGAGAAGCCGAGATCCAGTTCCTCCGACCACCGCCAGCGGTCCACGGTGGCGTCAGCGGGGAACAGCCGCCGCTCCGGCAACTGGCGCTCCCCCCACGTGGTGTCAGCCCGGCGCTGCTGGAGTCCGAACTCGATCTTGCCGTCCTCGAGGAGGTGGCCCACGATGCGCACCTCGGTGCCGGGTCCGGCCTCCTGGGCTGCCGCCGAGCCGTCGACGGCGAAGCCGACGGCGCCGGCCGAGAGGAGCAGCGCCGCCAGGAACGCGCCTGTGATGCGCCAACGAATTCCAAGCACGCGGCTGCGACTCACGGCTGCGTCTCTGGCGTTGTGTCCAGGCGTCGGCGCCGGGGAGACCGGCCGGCCTCAGCCGTCGCCGAAACGGGCCGCGAACCAGGCCTTGGCGCGGATGAGTTCGGGCGCACTGTGGCTGAGGCGCTGCGCCCAGGCGCCCACCGGTTGCGGGAGGCCCGCGGTCTCCACCGCAACCCTGCAGCGCTCCTCCAGATACCACAGCCGGGTGGCGGCCTCGACCAGGTCGGCGCCGACGGCCAGCCCGCCGTTGGCCTGCAGCAGCATCGACCGGTTGTCACCCAGCGTGGCAGCCATCCGGTCGCCGGAGTCCAGCGTCGTGATGAGGTCCAGGTCGGGATGCACCGGTACCACCTTGCCGGCCAGGCCGCCCATGCCGTGCATAAGCGGCACCTCGGAGCCGCGCTCTCCCCAGGCGGCCATGGCGGCTCCGTGGCCGCGGCAGATTGCGCCCACGTCGGGGCGCGCCCGGTAGATCCCGGCGTGAATGACGATCTCCAGCGGCTTGCCTGCGGGGGCGTCGATCGTCTCGCCCGAGTCGTTGACGGTGAGAATTGTCTCGGCCGCCGTCGTGAGCAGCGGTGCGGTGGAGGTCATCAGAAAGCCGCCGCCGGGCAGACGGACGGACGCATGGCCGAAAGCGTCGACGAGCCGTGCTGCCGACATCATCCGTGCCGTCGCCGCCACCTCAGCTTTGAGATGTTCGATTTCGCTCGTCATTGCTCTCTCCCCGGGCCGCGGAACCGCGTGAGCATAGGCGGAGGCATCGTGCGCCGATCCCTGCCGGAGCCGCCGGTGCCGGTCGATGAGATCCCGGTACTGGTCGATGA
The DNA here is from genome assembly GCA_963668565.2 of Acidimicrobiales bacterium. Classification (GTDB taxonomy): domain Bacteria; phylum Actinomycetota; class Acidimicrobiia; order Acidimicrobiales; family CATQHL01; genus VXNF01. The sequence continues at coordinate 235,685 of CAXXMX010000010.1, read as the reverse complement.
GATCACAGTGGCTCTGTTCCTTCGGCAAGGATGCCCAGGTAGCGGTCGTAGACGAAGACTCGACCGCGGCGATCGCCTGGGATCTCCGTCGCGATGTCGAGTTCGACGAGTCGGTTCATACCGGCTGCCGCGCCCGGGTAGGAGAGTCCAGAGTGGCGGCAGACGTCGGGGATAGTGCGGAACGGCGAGGTCATGAGTGCGTCGTGCGCCCGCAGGGCGGAGTTGGCCTGGCGGCCGAGCGACGATATGCGTGTCCTGTCGGTCCTGAACATCTCCGACAGGCGCATCGCAGCGGAAAAGGCGCCCTCCGCGGTCACGCGAACGCCTTCCAGGAAGAATGCCAGCCATGATTCCCAGTCGCCGCTGAGGCGGACCTCGTTGAGCAGCCGGTAGTACTCGTCGCGGTGCTCCTTGAGGTAGAGGCTCAGGTACAGCAGCGGGTCCTGCAGCACTCCGGCATGGCAGAGCAGGAACGTGATGAGCAGCCGCCCCACCCGGCCGTTGCCGTCCAGGAACGGGTGAATTGTCTCAAGCTGCACATGCGCCAGACCGACCCGCACCAGAGTCGGCAGGTCGTCGTCGATCGAGTGGAGGAACAACTCGAGCGAGGCCATGCAATTCTGCACTTCGTCTTCCGGTGGCGGGACGAAGGAGGCATTGTCCGGCCGGGTTCCGCCGACCCAGTTCTGCGAGCGTCGGAACTCGCCGGGCGTCTTCGTGCTGCCACGCCCGGACGCGAGCAGGACCCCGTGGACTTCCCGGAGGAGCCGGTTCGACAGTGGGAAGTCGTCCTCCCGTAGCCGCTTCAGTCCGTGCTCCAACGCTGCGACGTAGTTGGACACCTCGGTGACATCGTCTCGGGGCACTCCGGGAGCGTCGCCCCGCTCGTGTTGCAGGAGATCCGCCAACGACGATTGCGTCCCCTCGATCTGCGAGGAGAGGACGGCCTCCTTGCGAACGTAGTGGTACAGGAAGAGCAACTCGTCGGGCAGCAGGGTCGAGATGCCGTTGAGGCGGCCCAGAGCGTGGCTCGCCGTCTCGAGCGCCTTCAGCAGAGGGCCGGCGATCTCGAGCGGGGGAACCGGAGGTAATGGTGTCGGCACGAAGGCGCGAACCTTCTCGCCTTGGTAGGTCGTGACCCGGAAGTGGCCCGTCTCGCCGCGGTGCATCGTTCAGCGTTCCTCGGTCGGCTGGAACACCAGTAAGAGTTTCAGGACCAAATATTAACAACTCTGCGGTCGAATGACCAACCGCGAGGCCCGCCCAGGTACAACTCCGCTGATGAAGAGGCGAATCGGCCCGTCGGCGTGCCGCTCCGCCTACCCAACTGGTTGTTCCAGCCGGTGCGCGTCGGGCGTGTTAAGAGTTCCTGAATCGGAGCGACAGCAAGTAAGAGTTTCGATCTAATTCTTAAGTGTCTATGGGCGCGCCAACCGGCGCGCTGCGGGACGGTTCCGACCCGGCCTCCGGTGAACTGCGGCGCTCAGGCGACCTAGTAGAGGATGAGTTCGATCATGTTGCCCCACGGGTCGCAGAAGAAGATCTGGCGAACTGCGGCCGGCGAATTGGGGAATTCCCACCAGTCCACGTCGTTCTCGGTGAGCTTGTCGATCATCTCGTCGATGTCGTCCACCTGGAACGCCAGGTGGGGGTCGTTCGGCCGCAGCTTCACACCGACGCCCCGCATGTCCCCACCGGTCGTGAGGTGGATGGGAGTACCGCCGGCGTTGAACCAGGCTCCGGGGAACCCGAAGTCGGGGCGCGGAACCGGCGTCAGCCCCAGCAACTCGCCGTAGAACCATTCACCCTTGTCGATGTCGCCCACAGAAATGCTCCCGTGGTCCAACTTGGTCAGCTTTGCCATGGCTACCTCCCGGTTCGGATCGTGTCGTCCGTGTCGTCTGTTCGATCTGTGCCGTCTCTGTGGCTGTCCGCTGGAGACGTGGCCCGCCCTGCGCGGCCTCTTGCCCGCGCGCTCGCCCGCCGGATCACACGAACTCGACCGTCTTCGCCGGCAGGCCGAGGGCGAGTTTGCCGACGGTCTCCAGGCAGCGCTCGTTGGCCGGCGGCATGACGAGTCCGGCCATGGCGTCGCGCAGGTATCGCTCCATCGGCAGCGCGCGGTGCAGGCCCCGGCCACCCAGCAGCCGCATGCCCTGGGTCGTGATGTCGTGCGCAGCCTCGGTGGCGAGGTATTTGGCCTGGTTCAGCACGTAGGTCAGCGCCTCGGTGTCGAGTTCGCCACTGAGGTAGCCCAACGTGTCGCGCGCCCGGCGGGCGCCCTCGAGCTGCATCGAGAGCCGACCGATCTGCTGCCAGGTGAGGGGGTCCTCGCTCCGGGGAGGGCTGCCGTCGGACCGCGGTGCGCGCATGGCGTTGACGCAGTACTCGAACGCCGCCTCGGCGATGCCGATGTAGACAGCCGTGTAGCCGACCGACCAGATGCTCATGTTCTGGCCCAGGATGGCGCCGATGTCGCCGACGACTTCGGTGGGCTCGATGCGGACCGATTCGAAGTCGATGGAGTTCGACGCCGTGCCTCTCATCCCGAGCGAGTCCCAGTCATCCAGGATCGTGATGCCGTCCCGCCCTGCCGGGATGAGCACTGTCAGCAGCCCGTCGGCGAGGCTCTCGGCACCCTCGAGGAAGCTCCAGGTGAAGTAGTACGTGGCACCGGTCGACAGGGAGCAGAAGATCTTCCTGCCGGTCAGTCGATAGCCGTCGCCGTCGCGCTCGATGTGGGTCCGGATCTTGCCCTTGTGGCGGAAGGAGATTCCCGGTTCGCTGGTGATGGACGAGAACACGGCGCCATCGGTGACCACCTCACCGAAGTAGCGCTCCTGCTGGTCCGGTGTGGCGATCTGGCGCAGGAAGAAGAGGATGGCGGAGTGCATGTTGAACGTCAGCCCGGTGCTGGCACAGCCCTGTGCGATCTTCGACAGGATGGTGGCGTAGGTGAAGGAGTCGGCGCCGATGCCTCCGAAGCGTTCGGGGACCATGAGCGGCAGGAGGCCACTGGCGCGTAGGTCGTCGTAGTTCTCGAACGGGAACCGGTTCTCCGCATCGACCATGGCGGCTCGAGGGGCGAAGGCGTCCCGGCTCAACTCCTCGGCGATGTCCACCCACTTGCGGTGGCGCTCGGGCACTTTGAATAGGGACACCTTGGGTTCCATGCCCCAATCCTAATGACGCGAGACCTGCTGGAGCACGGGAGCAGTGGCGGCTCGCTGGGGGACGAGACGGCCTTGGGCTGTCCGGTTGGGGCCGCCGGTGGCCGTCGGCGGCGCGTCTGGCGAAATCGCGCCGGCGCCGTCCCCCGGCGGCCCCGCCCTCGGTTGTTGGCTCCCTTGTCCGGGCGCGGCGACGGGCCTGGGGGGTGAGTCCGGGAACTTTTGTCGGGAAGCGGGCGTCTGAGGGGTGATCGAACGCGCTGAGCGCGTGCAAACAAAGGAGGAGCGATCATGCAACTGCTCGATTCAAAGTCACGGTTCTCGCCCCGGCTCAGGGTGGGGATCAGCGCCGTTATTGTGGCGTGCCTACTGGCAACGGCCTGCGGCGGGGACGACGGGGACTCGACCGCGGCGGCACCTGCTGCGCAGTCCATGCGGGCCACGGCGACCACGAGGTGGGAAGGCCAGCCCGCACCGGCACCGTCACCGGAACCAGCGCCGGCGCCCGCCGACGCTGCTGCGCCTCCTCCACCACCGGCTATGACGCTTCAACCGGACGCGTACGAGATGCCTCCGCCACCGGCGGCTCCGCGACGGGCTCGGGACGTGCTCGCCGAGGCTGAGGCCGTGGCAGGGGCTGCTCAGGCGGCTGCGGACTTGGCGCAGGCCACGGCCCAGGGCAATGAGGCGGCCGTAGCAGCGGCAGAGGCTGGCTTGGCTTCGGCGCAGGCGGCCGCGGAATCGGCTCGTTCTGCGGCCTCTGCGGCGCAGTCCGAGGCCGCGGCGGCGCAGTCCGAGGCTGACAGCTCACGGGCTTCATCCGCGGCGGCACCTGCTGCGGCGGAGTCGGCGTGGGGTTCGGTGGAGCCGACCCGGCCGGGGGAGTGTTGGGGGTGCTCTTCCAACATCTTCCAGGACTACGGCGTGAATCCGTTCGTGGATACGTACCGCGACGCGCTGTCGACGTTCGCGCTGGACGTGGACACTGCTTCCTACGTGGTGTCCCGGAACCATCTGCAGGGTGGCGTGCTGCCCCCGATGGAGGCGGTGCGAGTCGAGGAGTTCGTCAACTACTTCGACGGTGGCTACCAGCCGGAGTGGGACGAGTTCGTCATCGACATGGAGGCGGCGCCCTCGCCGTTCTCACGTGACGGCTACGTGTTGCTGCGCGTGGGCGTTCAGGCTCCAGACGTGCTGGCCGATGTCGTGATTCCCGAAAGTGTGATCGTGGTGATCGACCGATCGGGTTCCATGGGCGAGACGGCCGGCTACGGAGGGGAATCGCTCGACCGGATCGAGCTGGCACACGAGGCGGTCGAGTTGCTCCTGTACGGCCTGCCGGACGGCACCCGTGTGGGCATCGTCTCCTACGACGACAGGGTGGAGACGGTTGTCGAGCCGACCGACGTGGCCGGTAACCGGGACCAGATCATGCGCCGGGTGCGGGCCGACGTCTGGCCGCGAGGCAGCACGAACGCCGAGGCCGGACTCTTAGCCGGCTATGACATGGCGCTTGAGGAGTCCCGCAGGGGTCGTGACGTTCTGGTGATGCTGCTCTCCGACGGCGTCGCCAACGTGGGCGCCACCCGAACCGACGACATCCTCCGGGAGATCGGCGATCGTAACGACATCGGTCTGACCACCATCGGCGTGGGGCTCGGACCGTTCAACGACGTGCTCATGGAGCAACTCGCCAACTCCGCCGACGGCACCTACCACTACATCGACAGCACGCAGGAGGCGCGCCGCATCTTCGGCGCCAACATCGTGAGCCTGCTGGCCCTCGCGGCGCGGGACGCCAAGATCCAGGTGGAGTTCAATCCCGACACCGTGCTGTCGTACCGGCTGCTGGGCTTCGAGAACCGGGACGTCGCCGACGAGGACTTCCGCGACAACACCGTGGATGCCGGCGAGGTGGGCCTGGGACAGAGCTCCACCGCGCTCTACGAGTTGGAGTTGGCCGGCGGGGGCCGCGAGCGGGGCGATCGTGATTGGCTGGCGACGGCCACGCTGCGCTACCAGCGCCCCCGCCGCGGTTCGATCACCGAGATCGAGGAGACCATCAGCGGCATCGACATTGCCCGGTCGTTCGCCTCGGCCAGCCCGCACTTCCGGCTCGCCGCGGTGGCGGCGGAGTTCGCCGAGGTGCTGCGCCGAAGCCCGTTCGTGGAGTACCGGGACGCCGACATGGGCCTGCTTTCCGAGGAGGCCTGGTACACGGCCGACGACCTGCGCCGCGACGCCGACGCCGAGGAGTTGGCTCAGTTGATCGACGCTGCCCGCCGGGCAGCCCGCTAGACGGCGAACCGGCTGCGCGACGGCGCGGCCATGGCCGGAGCGTCCTGAGGGCGGGCCGCTGCGGTCACTGACAACCGACACAAGTCCCCCTGCGAGCCCCCTGCCGGATGCGCCTCCGTCCGGCAGGGGGCTCTTCTCGTGGGAGCTCGGCTGCCGGAGGCTTCGCCGGCGGTCGGTGTGCCGGCCGTGCCGCCGTGCCCGCTCTCGCGAAATCGTGGGAACGCACGGGAACTTTTCCCGCTCCGGCGTCGTCTGAGGGGTGATCGGGCGCGCTGGACGCGTGCAACCGCAGGAGGGAAGACGATGAATCAGTTCGAGTTGCGATCGCGGCGAATAGTGCGACGTTGGGTAGCGGTCGGTGCCGTGGTCGCCGTCGGCGCTCTGCTTGTGGGCTGTGGCGCCGAGGCGGGTCCGAGCGGGAACTTGGCGGTGCCCGAGCCCGCTCCGGCGCCGTCGAAGTCGTCCACGCCGGAGCCGGCCGCACCTGAGTCGCAGGCCGAAGCTGCCGGGTCCGCGGGTTCGGCCGAAGCGACGGCAGCGTTGGAGGCCCTCGCGACCGCAGAGGCTGCGCTGGCGGCGGCGGAACTGGCGCAGGCCACCGCCGAAGGCAACCAGGAGGCCGTTGCGGCAGCGGAGGCCGCCCTGGCGGACGCCCAGGCGGCAGAGGACGCGGCGCGCGCTCAGGCCGCGGCTGCGCAGGCCGAGGCCGACGCGGCGCGCGCTCAGGTCGCGGCTATGCAGGCGGAGGCCGACGCGGCGAGGTCCGCTGCAGAGGCGGCAAGCGCGCAGGCGGCTGCGGCGCCTGTCGACGGCAATCAGGCGGCGGTGCCCGCCCCGGCACCATCGGCACCACCGCCGGCCCCGGCGGAGCCGCCTCCCGTAGCGGAGCCACCGCCACCCGCAACGACGGCGCCGCCACCTGCCGCGGAGGCTGCGGTCATCGATGTCACCCCCGACGATATGGCTGATGCGATGGCGGACATGGGAGCACCGGAGGAGGCCATGGCCGCCCCCGAGTCGTCGCCACAGCGGGAATCGGCTGGGGAATCGCTGGAGCCGGCCTCTCCCGAAGAGTGCTGGGGTTGCTCGTCGAACATATTCGAGGACTACGGGGTAAATCCTTTCGTGGACACCTCCGCCGATCCGCTCTCGACGTTCGCACTCGACGTGGACACGGCGTCCTACGCGGTGGCACGGAACCATTTGCGGGGCGGCGTGTTACCTCCTCCCGAGGCGGTCCGCGTGGAGGAGTTCGTGAACTACTTCGACGGCGGCTACGAGTCCATCTGGGACGAGTTCGCCATCGACTTGGCTGCGGCGCCGTCGCCATTTGCCCGGGACGGCTACGTGCTGCTCCGCGTGGGCGTGCAGGCTCCCGAGGCGCTGGCCGGCTCCTCGGTGCTGGACGCGGTGGTCGTCGTGCTGGACCGATCCGGTTCCATGAGTGAGATGGCCGACTTCGGCGACGAGCCCCTCGAGCGAATGCAGCTGGCGCACAAGGCGGTGGACGTGCTGCTCGACGGCCTGCCGAACGGAACGCGCGTGGGCATCGTGGCCTACAACACGCAGGTGCGCACGATCCTCGAGCCGACCGACGTGGCGGGAAACAGGGCGCGAATCATGCAACGGGTACGCGAGCAGGTCATCCCCGAGGGGCGAACCAACACTGAAGCGGGGCTGTCGGCCGGCTTCGACATGGCGCTGCGGGAGGCGAACTCGGGGCGATCGGTTCTTGTGTTGTTGCTGTCCGACGGTGTCGCCAATGTCGGAGCCATCACAACCGACGAGATTCTCGAACGGATCGGTGACCGCGGCGACATTGGCCTGTCCACGATCGGCGTAGGTCTCGGTCCGTTCAACGACGTGCTCATGGAGCAACTCGCCAACTCCGCCGACGGCACCTATCACTACATCGACACCTCCGAGCAGGCTCGCCGGATCTTCGATGACAACCTCGGTGGCATGCTCCTCCTGGCGGCGCGCGATGCAAAGATCCAGGTGGAGTTCAACCCGGAGACGGTGCGCTCGTACCGGCTTCTGGGCTTCGAGAACCGTGATGTTGCCGACGAGGATTTCCGCGACAACACGGTCGATGCCGGCGAGGTGGGCCTGGGGCAAAGCGCCACCGCCCTCTACGAACTCGAAGTGCGGGCCACCAGGGGCGAGACGGCGGAACTTGCCACTGTGACGCTGCGCTACGAGCGCTCCAACCGGGCGTCGGTTCGAGAGATCGTCCGGGGCATAACGCGGGCTGAGGTAGCCGGCAGCTTCGCGGCCGCCGACCCGCGCTTCCGGCTCGCCGCCGTCGCCGCAGAGTTCGCCGAAGTGATGCGGCGCAGCCCGTTCGTCGACTACCGCGATCTGGACATGACTGTCCTTCTCGCGGAGTCCCGCTCCGTAGCGCGTGACCTGCCGGATGATTCCGACACCACAGAATTGGCCGATCTGATCGAGACGGCGCGGCGACACTTCGGCTAGTCCGAAACCCCGGGAACTTTTGCCCGTCGGGTACCGTCGAAGGAGCATTCGGATCGAGCCGGTGCTTGAGGGGGGATAACCATGGGAAGGACTCGGGGAGCGTTCACGGTGCGGGTCCGGGCTGGGATCGGCGCCGTCGCCATCGCCGGCCTGCTGGCCGGAGCTTGCAGTTCAGAAGCAGAGCCACCGCAGCAATCGGCCACGTCTTCGGAGGCGCGACTGGACGACGCCGAGGCTGCGCTGGCAAGGGCCGAGGCGGCCGCGGCTGCGGCGCGTGCGGAGGCCGAAGCGGCACGAGCCGAGGCCGAGACTGCACGAGCCGAAGCCCAGGCGGCTCAGGTGGAGCTCGAGCAGGCTGAGGAGGCTGCGGGCGGCATGCGTTTGGCGAACGCGACGGCTCAGTCGAGGGTCGAGCAGGCCGAGGAAGCCGCAGCCGCGGCTCAGGCCGAGGTCGAGTCGGCTCAGGTGGAGGCCGACGAGGCGCGGGCGGCCGCGGGTGCCATGCGTGCGGAGGCTGAGTCGGCTCGGTCGGAGGTCGAGCGGGCTGAGGCGGCCGCGGCTGCGGCGCGTGCTGAGGTCGGGGCGGCTCAGGCCGTGGCTGAGTCGGCTCGGGTGGAGGCCGACGAGGCGCGGGCGTGGGCGGAGGAAGCGAACGCCGAGGCCGGCGCGGCTGAAGATGCCGCCGCAGCGGCGCGCGCAGTGACAGCCTCCGCCAACGCCGAGGCCCAGGAGGCTGAGACTGCCGCGGAACTGGCGGAAGAGGCCGCTGCCGCCGCCCAGGCTGAGGCGGCGCTGGCTCTTGAGCGGGCGACAGCAGCCGAAGCGGTGGCGGCCGCCCAGGCGGAGGCGGCTGAGGCAGCGCTGGCGGCTCTGGAACAGTCGGCGGCCTCCTCGACGACCACCTCCGCCGCGGCAACGACACCGAGCACGACGAGTGCTGCAACATCGCCGGACGGTCCGTCCGCGGACGTCGCAACCGACGACATGAGCGGCGACTACGAGATGGCCGCCGACGACATGGCGGACGACGGCGGCTCCGGCGGCGGCTCCCCGAGTGCCGCTGCGACGCGTGGCTCCCCGAGTGCCGCCGCGGCGCCCGGCTCGCCGCAGCTGCGTCCCCCGAGCGGGTGTCCGGATTGCTCCGGGAACACGTTCGAGGACTACGGCGTGAACCCCTTCGTGAGCACTGATGAGGATCCGCTCTCGACGTTCGCGCTCGACGTGGACACGGCCTCCTTCGTGGTGGCGCGGAACTTCCTGCGCGGTGGCACGCTGCCGCCGCCGGAGGCTGTGCGGGTCGAGGAGTTCGTCAACTATTTCGACGGTGGTTACGAGCCGGTGCCCGACGAGTTCGTGATCGACACCGAGGTGGCCCCGTCACCGTTCGCCTCCGACGGCCACGTCCTGTTGCGGGTGGGGGTGCGGGCGCCCGACGTTCTGGCCGACGTCGCAGCGCCCCAGAGCATCGTCGTGGTGATGGACCGGTCGGGCTCGATGGGCGCCGCAGCCGGCTACCGCGGGGAATTGCTCCAGCGGATCGAGTTGGCACACCAGGCCGTGGAGCTGCTTCTCGGCGGCCTGCCGGACGGTACCCGAGTGGGCATCGTCGCCTACGACGACCAGGTGGCCACGGTCGTGGAGCCGACCGATGTGGCCGGTAACAGGGACTGGATCATTCGCCGGGTTCGCGACGAGGTAACTCCGAGGGGCAGCACCAACGCCGAGGCCGGCCTGGCGCGCGGCTACGAGATGGCGCTCGCCGAGGCGGAGGCGGGCTGGTCGGTGCTCGTGATGCTGCTCTCCGACGGCGTCGCCAACGTGGGAGCCACCCGCACCGACGAGATCCTCTCCGAGATCGGAGATCGCGGTGACATCGGTCTGACCACCATCGGTGTGGGACTCGGCCCGTTCAACGATGCGCTCATGGAACAACTCGCCAACACCGCCGACGGTACGTACCACTACATCGACAGCTTCGGTGAGGCCAGGAGGATCTTCGTCGACAACCTGGCGAGCCTGCTCTCGGTGGCGGCCCGAGACGCCAAGATCCAGGTGGTGTTCAACCCGGAGACGGTGCGCTCGTACCGACTCCTGGGTTTCGAGAACCGCGATGTGGCCGACGAGGACTTCCGGGACAACACCGTCGACGCCGGTGAGGTGGGCCTCGGGCAGAGTTCCACGGCTCTCTACGAACTCGAGCTGGCTGCCCCGAGTAGCGGGTCTGGCAGTTCGACCACCCTTGCCACGGTGACGCTGCGGTACGAGCGTCCCCGCCGCGGATCCGTCATCGAGGTCGAGATGAGTATCGGCGAGACCGACGTGGCCGCGTCGTTCGCCGCCGCCGGGGAGCATTTCCGGCTGGCTGCGGTGGTGGCCGAATTCGCCGAGGTGCTGCGCGGTAGCCCATTCTCCGACAGCACCGAAGCCGGCATGTCCGTGCTCGCCGCAGAGGCGGCGGCTATCGGCGAAGCCTTCAGTGGCGATCCCGACGCGACCGAACTGGTGACCCTCATCGAGACCGCCCGCCAGGCGTCCGGCGCCGGCGCCGGAGACGGCTGAAGGCGCCGCCGCGGGCTCAGGAGACCGGCGCCAGGCGTTCTCGCAACTCTCGTTTGAGGAACTTGCCGTTGGCGTTGCGGGGTAGCGGCTCGTTGAGGAACCACACGTGGCGCGGGTGCTTGAAGCGAGCAAGCCGGCCGGTCAGGTGGGCGGTGAGGTCCGCCGCGTTCAGTTGGGTGCCCGGCCCCAGTACCACCGCAGCGGCCACCTCCTCGCCCAGCCGATCGTCGGGCACGCCGAACACGGCAACCTCGGCAACCTCGTCGAGTTCGTGCAGGGCCGCTTCGACCTCCGCGCAGTGGACGTTCTCGCCGCCCCTGATCACTATGTCCTTGGCCCGATCCTTGATGTGGACCCAGCCGTCGGCGTCGATCACGGCGATGTCACCCGTGTGGAACCAGCCGTCCACGATTGCCGCTGCCGTGGCCTCGGGCTGGTTCAGGTAGCCCTTGATCACGTTCGGCCCCCGCAGGAGAATCTCGCCCTGCTCGCCCACGTTGAGTGTTCTGCCGTCGCCGTCGACGATCTTCGCCTCCATGCACGGCACCAGGGGGCCCACCGTCGCCGGCTTGGCCACGAAGTACTCGTTGCTGATTGCTGTGGCGATCCCGGTCGTCTCTGTGAGCCCGTAGCCGGTGCTGGGCCGCCCGTGCTCGAGTTCGCTGTCGATGCGGGTCACGAGGTCGGGTTGCAGAGCGGCGCCACCGCCGCCCAACAACCGCAGGGAGGACGTGTCGGTGTGGGGCCACGCGGGGTGTCGCAGCATCTCGCGCGCCATCATGGGTACGCCGGTGAAGCCGGTGACGCGTTCCCGTTCGATGAGCTGGAGGGCCTCGGCGGCGTCCCAGTGGTGCATCAGAACGAGCCGCCCGCCGACAGCGGTCACCGGGTGGAGCACACACGTGCTTCCGGTGACGTGGAACAGCGGAATCGGAAGCAGCGCCGTGGGCCTCGCGGCAGGTGCCCGAGGAGGCGCAGCACCGGGGTCCGCCGGTCGGCGGTCGCGGGCCATGTCGCCGCATACCCTGATGAACGCCAGATTGACGAGATTGTGCGTCGAGCCGCGGTGTGTGGTGCGGGCCCCCTTCGGCGGACCGGTCGTGCCGGATGTGTAGAAGATGCAGGCGTCGTCGTCCGGGGCGATGTCGGTGGGGGGTAGGTCGTCGGGCGCGCCGGCGGCGTCGGCCACGGCCCGCCAGTGAGTTGCACCGGGGGGCAGGTCACCGTCGTGGCGCGTCACGATGAGTGGCCGGTCGCCGCTGCCGGGTGTCAGGCGCTCGAGGCGTTCCCCGTCGAGGATCGCCACCGCGGGTGACGAGTCGCGCAACGCGAACTCCAATTCGGAACCCGTCCACCAGGAGTTCATCGCCACAACGGCGGCGCCGACGGACAGGGTCGCCCAGTACGACACCACCCACTCGGGGTAGTTGCGCATCGCGATCGCGACGCGGTCGCCGCTTCCCACTCCGTGCTCGCTGCGCAGGTGGTGGGCGAAGGCCCGGACGCGGGCGGCGACCTCGGCGTAGCTGTAGCGCTCGTCGCCGTACACGAGGTACTCGGCGTCACGGCGTGCCGCGGCTCCCTCCCAGATCACCCGCATATGGGGCGGGGCGCTGGTGTACACCCGGGCGGGTACCCCGAGAACCTCCTCCACCGTCCAGGCGAAGGGTCCGCCGGGCGCAGTCAACTCGGCGTAGGCGCGATTGAAGCCGGCGATCAGGTCGTCCGCTGTGGCGGTTCCGGTCACCTGACGGCCCCCGCTGTCGCTCGCGTCCGTTGCCACGGTTGTGATCCTACGATCCCGCCCGGATCCGGCTCCGCGTCACTCGCTGCTGTGCGCAATAGAGCCGTCCACGGCGGCGTTATTGCGCAGATTTGGTTCCGCACAGGTGGCCGGCGCCGCGACCGACGCGACCGACGGCCGGCGAAATCCGTGCCTCACGGGCCTCACCAGCCGCTGATCCAGCCCTCGAGCAGCCCGTGTGGCTCGGTCTCCTGCTCGCCGTCGCGGTGGCGGAGCACGTCGAAGTCTGCCCCGGCGTCGGCCTGCAGCACGTGCTCCAGGTAGATGCTGCCGTAGCCGCGCCGGTACGGGGGATCGGGTAGGGGCCGCTCGGCGAGGCGTCGGCTGATCTCCTCCGGGGCCACGCACAGGTCGAGGCGCCGTGCCGCTGTGTCCAGAACGATCTCATCGCCGTCATCCACAGCGAGCAGGGGTCCTCCCACCGCGCTCTCCGGGGCGACGTGGAGCACCACGGTGCCGTAGCCGGTGCCGCTCATGCGGGCGTCGGAGACGCGCACCATGTCGGTCACGCCCTGCGCCAGCAGCTTGCGGGGGATAGGCAGCATGCCCCATTCGGGCATGCCCGGCGCCCCCTTCGGGCCAGCCCCGCGCAGCACCAGAACGCTCTCCGCTGTGACCGGCAACTCGGGATCGTCGATGCGTGCCAGCAGGTCGTCGATCCCATCGAAGACGACGGCGGGTCCCCGGTGCTGCAGCAGTCCTGCCGCGGCGGCGCTCACCTTCATGACAGCGCCGTCGGGGGCGAGAGAGCCACGCAGCACGGCCAGCCCGCCGGGGGGTTGCAGCGGCTCGTCGAACGACCGGAGGACGTCGCGGTCCCAGACTTCGGCTCCGGCGATGTTCTGGCCGAGCGTCGCGCCGGTCACCGTCACGGCGTCGAGGTGCAGCAGCGGTGCCAGTTCGCCGAGCAGGGCCGGTACCCCGCCGGCCCGCTGCAGATCCTCGAACAGGTGCTCGCCGGCGGGCTGGATGTTGGTCAGGACGGGGGTGCGGGCGGCGATCTCGTCGAAGCGGTCCAGCGGGAGATCGATGCCGAGGCGTCCGGCCAGGGCGATGAGGTGCAGGACGGCGTTGGTGGACCCGGCCACTGCTGCCAGAGCTGTGACGGCGTTCTCCAGCGCCTCGAGAGTCAGGATCGTCGCCGGGCGGAGCCCTTCGCGGGCGATCTCGACGGCGCGCCGTCCGGTCTCCTCGGCCAGCGCCCCCCGCCGGGCGTCGGTGGCCGGTACGGCGGCCGAGCCGGGTAGCGACATGCCCAGCACCTCGGTCAGGGTCGCCATGGTGGATGCGGTGCCCATCTCGCTGCAGTGGCCGACGCCGGGTCTCGTCGCGGCCTCCAGTTGGGCGTACTCGTCGGCGGACATCCGCCCGGCCCGCAGGTCGTCGGTGTAGCGCCAGATGTCGGTGCCGGCGCCGATCCGCCGGCCGCGGAAGTTGCCGGGCTGCATGGGGCCGCCGGTGAGGGCGATGGCCGGCACGCCGGCGCTGGCCGCACCCATGAGCTGCGCCGGAACGGTCTTGTCGCATCCGCCAACGAGCACGACGGCGTCCAGCGGGCTGGACCGGATCATCTCCTCGACATCCATCGACATGAGGTTGCGGTACAGCATCGTGGTGGGCTTCATCAGCATCTCGCTGAGCGAGATCGTCGGGAACTCCAGAGGAAGACCCCCGGCTCGGTGCACGCCGCGCTTGACCGCTTCGATCAACCCACCGAAGTGCAGGTTGCAGTTGACCAGTTCGGAGTGCGAGTTGGCGATGCCGATCACCGGCCGGCCCGAAATGGAGGCGTCGGAGAACCCCTCCGAGCGCAGCGCCGTACGATGCAGGAAGCCGAAGAGGTCCCGTGGCGCGAACCAGCGGGCGCTGCGCAACGATACGGGCACTTCTCGGCTGGCGGCCATCGGCTGCTCACGCTAGAACATTCCCGGCGGCCGCAGACCCTGCGCCACGGGCCGCGAGGTGCCGGCGGCCGGCGGGCGCGGCAGGGAATCGACGGGGGAGGGAAGCGATGGATGTTCAGCGGCTCGAAGGTCGGCGCTGCCTGGTAACCGGCGCGGTGGGCGGTCAGGGCGCCGCCGTGAGTCGCCGTTTTGCTGCCGAGGGGGCCTCGTTGGCGGTAACCGACCTGGATTCCGGCCGCGTCGAGGACCTCGCGGCCGAGCTGCGTGACAGCGGCGCCACCGCCGTCGGTGTGGCCGCTGACGTGCGGGAAGAATTGCAGGTGGCGGCCGTGGTAGGGGCTGCGGTGGACGCCCTGGGCGGCCTGGACGTGCTCTACAACAACGCTGGCGTCCTGCTGACCGGCGCCGACCGACCGAGCGAGGAGCTCGAGCGCAGCACCTGGGACCAGGTGCTGGCCATCAACGCCACGGGCGTGTTCCTGTTCTGCAAGCACGCCCTTCCGCATCTGCTGGCGGCCGCCCCTGGATCGGTGATTCTCAACGTTGGTTCGGCGGCGTCGTACCGGGGTGATTCCCACTTCCACGCCTACGCCGCCAGCAAGGGGGCACTGCTGGCCTACACCGCCTCGCTGGCGCAGAACTACGGCCCGCGAGGTCTGAGGGCAAACCTGATCTGTCCGGGCTTCGTCGAGACGCCCATGGTGGCCACCTTCCTGGAGGACCCCGACCTGGTGGCCCAGGTCGCCGGCACCACGGCTCTGCGCCGCATGGGCAAGCCCGAAGAAATTGCCGCCTACGCCGCCTTCCTGGCCTCGGAAGAGGCCTCCTACGTGACCGATTCGATCGTCACCGTCCACGGCGGCCTCGTCAAGTGATGCCGAATCCGGGCGTGCTCCCGCAGTTGGGCACCGGCAAGGAGATGTCCGGACACTCTGCGGTCCTACTCTCGCGTCATTCCGGCGAATGCCGGAATCCACTGTCCAGCGGTCCGGTCTGCGTTGCGGGCGGATCGTTCAGACCGCGGCCAGCGCGGTGAAACCGCAGTAGAGGAGGACCCGATGGACAGGCTTGCCGGAAAAGTCGCCGTCGTCACCGGTGCCGGGCGGGGTATCGGCCGTGCCGTCGCCGTGGCCTTCGGTGCCGAAGGGGCGGTCGTGGTGGCCGCCAACCGCAACGAGGCCGAGGGAGAGTCGCTGGTCGCCGAGATAGCGGCCGCCGGGGGGGAGGCCGACTTCATCCCGACCGACGTGTGCCGCCCGGAGGACTGCGAGCGGCTCGTGGCCGAGACGCAGTCCCGCCACGGGCGCATCGACGTGCTCTGCAACAACGCCGGCGTGGGCGTCCTCGGGTCGGTGGTGGACACCACGTTCGAGCAGTACGACTACATCATGGACACGAACGTCCGGGGTGTTTTCTGGCTCTGCAAGCACGCCATACCCGCCATGGTGGAGCGGGGCTCGGGGTCGATCATCAACATGGCCTCGGTCGCCAGCTTCGTGGGCTTCGAGAACGACGCCGCCTACTGCGCCTCCAAGGGGGCGCTGCTGATGCTCACCCGCCAGGTGGCGCTGGACTACGCCGCCAAGGGCGTGCGTGTCAACGCCATCTGCCCCGGATTCATCGAGACCGAGCAGTTGATTCACTACTGCGGGCAGCAGCCCGACCCCGACGCCGCCCTGGCGGTGTGCAACGAAGCTCACCCCATGGGCCGCGTCGGCCAGCCCTCCGAGGTCGCCGCCGCGGCGGTGTTCCTGGCATCCGACGAGTCCTCCTTCGTGACCGGGGCCTCGCTGGTGGTCGACGGCGGCCTGCTGATCCGCTGAGTGGACGCTGTGGACCGTCTCGCCAGGGCGTTCGCCGCGCCTGTCGTGGAGGACCTCGCCGGTTCCCGGTCCTACCGGCGCGGTGTCGCCTACAGCAGGGAGGGTCGGGTCTCCGCTTCCCCGGGTACGGACAGTCGGCTCGAGGTGACGGTGCAGGGAACGATGCCCTACGTCGTGGAGTTGTGGATCGAGGAGGGTGAGCCGCGATGGTCGTGCACGTGCCCCGCCGCCGAGGACGGATCGTTCTGCAAGCACTGCGTGGCGGCGGCGATCACCCTGGATTCGGGCGAGTCACCAGGACCGGTCGTGCTGCTCGATCCGGCCGAGCGCCTGCGGAGAGTCCAGTTGTCGGCGCCTGCCGCCGGCGGGTCGCGTCGTCGAAACTCGGACCGGGACCCGCCACCGGCCTCGGCGGCAACCGAGGCGGACCTGCTGGCCGATTTCGTGGCCGAACTCCCGCAGGATCGGTTGGCCGAGATTGTCCTCAAGCGGGCCACGTCGGACTGGCGGCTGCGGGAGCGTCTGCTGGCGGAGGCCAGGGCCGGACGGGGGCAGGGTCCCGATCTGCGGGAGTGGCGGCACCGCATCGACGGCGCGTTTGCGCCGTATCGCGGGTTCGTCGACTACCGGGAGGCCGGGGGCTGGGCGGAAGGTGTCGGCGAGGTGATCGACGCCGTGGAGGATCTCTGCGACGCCGGACATCCCGACGCCGCCGCACTTCTGGCCGAGCACGCGCACCGCCGTGCCGAGGAGGCCCTCGCGTACGTCGACGATTCCGACGGGTGGTTGTCGATCATTTCGGAGCGGCTCTTTGAGGTTCATCTTCGGGCCTGTACGGAGGGCAACCCGGAACCAGTCGCACTCGCTGGGCGCCTCCTGCAGTTGGAGCTGGCGTCGGACCTGGAGGGTTTCCGTCGAGCGCCTGTCGCCTACGCGGAGGTGCTCGGTGACGCCGGGCTGGCCGCTTACCGCGAGCACCTGGAATCGCGCCGTCGACGGATCGCCGGCTCCGCTGGCTCCTCACGGCGGGAGATCGACTCGTACGCTCTGCAGGATGCGATGGTGGGATGGGCGCTCGCCCTCGGCGATTCCGACGTGCTCATCGATGTCCATCGCCGGGGAGGGCGAATCCACTCGGACGCGGTGCTGGACATAGCGCGTTCCCTGGCCGCTGCGGGCCGTGGGGATGAGGCGGTCGAGTGGGCCGGACGTGGGCTCGCGCCGAGGCCGGCGAACGGTCTTGGCAGACGAGCGGTCTGCGAGAGTACCTCGCCGAGCTCCTGCGCGGGCGCGGCGAGGTTGCCGCGGCGGTGGACCTGTTCTGGGCCGCGTTCCGGTCGGATCCGTCCCTGGAGTCCTACCGCCGGCTGCTGGCGGAGGCCGGTGAGGAGTCGGGCGTCGCGGGCGGCTGGTCGCAGCGCTGCGTCGCGGAACTCCGAGCCCAAGTGGCGGACCAGGAGGCCGACGGCGAGGCGGCGGTGCGCGGGGTCGGCTCGCCCGTCGCGGCTGCTCTGGCGGCCATCCTGCTCTACGAGGGCCGTGTTGACGAGGCCTGGAGCGCGGCGCTGGCATTCGGGTGCGGTAGCGAGATGTGGATGACGCTCGCACGGGCGCGGGAGAAGACCCACCCGCTCGACGCCGTCGGTGTCTACGAGCCCCAGGTCCTCGCTCTCATCGACATGAAGAAAACCTCCTACTACGAGTCGGCCGTCGAGTTGATGGACCGCATCCGCCGCCTCGCCACCGCAGCCGGCGATCCCCACCGCTTCGCCGCGCTGCTGGAGCGGGTGCGCACCGAGCACCGCGCCAAGCGCAACCTCAAGAAGCTGCTCGACGATCGGGGCTGGTAGCCCGACGCTGTCTCGGCCGGCGCGTTCACCAGATTGTCAGGACCGAAGGAGAACCGCGATGGCCTCTGAGGCGAGCATCCTTCGTGACGAGTTGCCAGCCGTGCTCGACAGCCGTGGCGTAGATGAGTCTGTCGGCCGGGTCGCTGGGGAACCCCCTCGGCAGCCCAATGGCGGTCGCGGCGATCGACGGGGTCAGCGACACGGTGCGCACGGACCGCGCGAGAGTCTCGAGCCACCTGCCCACGGGAAGAGTGACGCTGATCCTTCCGTGCTGGGCGAGCCAGGCCAACTCGTACCAGCTGATCGCCGCAACGGCCAGTTCGGTGGACGATTCGAGCGCGGCAACCGCCGCGGTGCTGAGCCGCTCGGGTTCGGCGGACCACCATTGCACAACGTGGGTGTCGATCAGCAACGTGCTCAATCGAACTCCCAGTCCGCGCCGGTGGTGAACAGCTGCTCGTCGTCGCTGACGCTGCGCGCGACCCCGGTGAAGCATCCCCGCAGAGCGGCAGGGCCTCTGGCCGGGATCAGTCGGGCGACGGTGCAGCCGTGCTTCGTGATTTCGATTTCCTCCCCAGCGGCTACGTCGTCGAGCAGGGCGAGGATTTGAGCCTTCGCTTGGCTTGCTGTTACTTGTCTGGTCATATGGTCACTCTAGTGGTCCGCATACCGTCCGCCCAGCGCGGGTTGGGGCGTTATGGCGCCGGATCGGCGACCATGGATCCTGCTCGGGTTCGATCGTTGACTTCGTGTCCCGTGACCGGAGCTGGAGCGGCCCGGGTCGCTGGATCCGGCGGCTCTCAGAAGTCCGGTTCTCGAAGCTCGGCGTAGCCGGCCTCGGCCTCCAGGGAGCGGCGGCGCCACAGTCCGCCCAGCCAGACGGCGAAGATGGTGAGCACGAACGGGATCATCAGCACGAACTCCCGCGGCACCCGCTCGGTGATGTTGATCTGGGACTGGATGCCGATGGCGTCGGCGAAGCCGAAGAACAACCCGGCGAAGGCCGCGCCGATGGGGTGCCACGCCCCGAAGATTACGGCCACGAAGGCGATGAAACCCCGTCCGTTGGTCATGTTCTCGGTGAAGTTGCGAAGGGCACCGACGGAGAGTTCCGCCCCGCCGAGTGCACACAGCGCACCGGCGATGAGCAGCGCCTGCAACCGCATCATCGACGGGTTCACGCCGACCGAGCGGGCCGCGAACGGGTACTCGCCCACCGCCGCGAGGCGCAGACCGAAGCGGCTGCGTCGCAGCACCACCCAGGCGGCCAGCACGATGAGCGGCGTGATCCACACGAAGATCGAGTGTTCCGCGATGATCACACCCGGTCCGGAAGTGATGCCTCGGACGGGTCGGGGCAGCACGACCTTGGTGAACATCGAGCCGCGCACATCGAAGATGGCCCCAAGGGCATACGCCGTGCCGCCCAGGCCGATGGACGTGAGCCCCAAGCCGGCGATGATGACGTTGGCGCCGAGGGGGCCGATCACCCACCAGTAGAGCGCGGAGAGGAGCAGGCAGATGCCGATGGCTGCCAGGATTCCGAGTTCCACCGAACCCGTGGTGTCGCCCACGGCAACCGTCGTGAAGGCGCCGGCGATCATGAGCCCTTCGAGCCCCAGGTGGAAGATCCCGGCTCGGAAGGCGAAGACTCCGGCCATGGCCACCAGTACCAGCGGTGCCGCCGAGCGCAGCGTCGTGGCGAGGATCTGTTCCATCAGCCCGCCGGCGCCTCGGCGGCACGTTCGGCTTTGCGGCGCCGCACGGCCCGGAACTTGATCGTGACCAGGAAGGCCACCATGCCGTGCAGCAGGACGAGGGCGGGCGGCGGCAGATCGGTCACGATCGGCAGGAACAAGATGGCCGATTGCAGGCCGCCGAAGAAGACGGCGGCCACGACGGTGCCCCACACGTTGAGCAGTCCCACGAGAGCCACCACCACCGCCGTGAAGCCCACTTCGGGGGAGAACCCGGTGACCAGCCGGGCGCCGGGACCGTAGAGCTCCACGGCGCCGGCGAGGCCGGCGAGCGCCCCGGACAGGGCGAAGGCGCCCAGCCCGACGCGGCGCACGTTGATGCCCTGCCAGCGGGCCATGGTGGCGTTTCGCCCAACGAGGCTGATGGTCAGGCCGAAGCGGGTGCGTTCGAGCAGGAGCCATATGAGCACGGTGACTCCCGCCACGAGCAGCAGCACGGTGGCCGACACGCCCGAGCCGCCGGTGATGCGGAACGCCTCGGGGATGCGTTCGCTTGCCGCGGTCTGACCGGTTCCGGACGGGTTCCGCATGGGTCCGGCGGTGAGGTACTGGAGGACGAGGGCGCCTATGAAGCTCATCATCAAGGTGGTGAGCACCTCGTCGGTGCCGAAGCGCACCCGCAGGTACCCCGGCAGGAGTGACCACAGCACCCCGGCAAGGATTGCGGCCAGTGTTCCGCAGAGGATCACGAGCGGTGCGGGACCCTCACGCCAACCCAGCGAGATCGCAAGCGCCGCGCAGGCGCCGACGTAGAACTGTCCCTGGCCGCCGATGTTGAAGAACCCGGCGCGGAAGCCGATCACCACACCGAGGCTGATCAGCAGCAGCGGGATCGCCCAGCGGATCGTCGAGGTCGAGGCGCCGGTTGCGGTGATCGCCCCCTGGATGACCCCGGAGAAGACGTCTCCCACGCTGTAACCGCTGACCCGCAGGATCAAGGCGGTCAGCAGGAACGAGACGATCACCAGCACGACAGTGGACGCCATGCGCCGCAGTCCGCCGGTCATCGCTCCGCCCCCGTCATGGCGTCGCCCACGGCGCGCCGGTCATACGGTCCCTCGAAGCGGGCCACGATCCGACCGCCGTACATCACCAGCAGCCGGTCGGACAGCTCGAACAATTCGTCGAGGTCGGAGGAGACGAGCAGCACGCCGGCGCCCGCCTCCCGCAGGCCCCGCAGCGAGCGACGCACGAAATCGGTTGCCGCGAAGTCCAGCCCGCGCGTGGGCTGAGCCGCCACGAGCACCTCGACGCCTCCGACCAGCTCCCGGGACAGGATGAGGCGCTGCACGTTCCCGCCCGAGAGGCTCTCGGCGGGCTGCGTGACCGTGTCGTAGCGCACCCGCCAAAGGTCCATCGCCTCGGTCGCCTGCCATTTGTACTGCCGCAGCGAGATCAACGGGTAGTGCCGCTGCCACCAGCCTTCGAGACGCTGCCACCAGCCTTCGAGACGTAGTGCCGACCGCGTCGGCCGGCGGCTCGGCGGGGCGATGGTGTGCACGAATCCGCGGCGAGGGTAGTCGAGGGTGGGGGTGCAAAGGCCTTCCCGATCGAGGAGCCGCAGCGCCGACTGGTTCAACCAGAGCGGCGAGCTGCGGCTGATGCCCTCGGTGTTGCGGTCGAAGGGCACGAGGCGCAGGCCCCGGAGTCGCCGCCGGGCCGGCGTCGCCGCGGTCGCCTCGTCACCACCGATACCGATGTGGACCGAGCCCTCGGTGACGGGGCTCAGGCCGGCGATCACCGAGACGAGGCTGCGCTGCCCGTTGCCCTCCACCCCGGCGATCCCGACGATCTCGCCCGCCTCGACCCGGAGGTCGACACCAACGAGCCCCGGCTCGAAGGCCGACTCACCGCTCGACACGCCGACCAACTCCAGGAGCGTCTGCCCCTCCCCGTGCCCGAAGGACTCGACGCCGACCGCCCTGTCGGCGTGACCCGCCGGGCCCACGATGGCGTCGGAGAGGCGGCCCTGCGATACCTCCGACATCTCGGCGGGGCCCAGCACCAACTCGCCGTCGCGCAGCACGCTCACCGTGTCGGCCACGGCGGCCACCTCCCGGAGCTTGTGCAGGACGACCAGGATCGTGACGCCGCCGTCACGCAGGCGCCGCAACCGTTCGAAGAGGGCGTCGATGGCCACAGGCGTGAGCAGGGCGGTCGGTTCGTCCAGCAGCAACAGTCGCGCCTCGGTGGCCAGTGCCCGCACGATCTCGAGGGTTTGGCGCGCTTCGACGGGCAGATCGCGGATCCGTGTCGACAGGGAGGCCTTACCGCCGATCTCGGCGACGTCGGCCTGCCAGCGCCGGTGGAGATCGCTGCGCCGGTAGACCGGGTTACCCCCCGGCCTCGCCCCCGAGAGTTCGAGCGCCTCCGCCACGGTGAACGACGGCGGCAGCGAGAAGTGCTGGTGCACCATCGCCAACCCGGCGGCCTTGGCGCCGCGCACGTCGCCGGGCCCGATCGCCTGGTCCCCGATGAACACCTCGCCGGTGTCGGGCGCCTGCAGACCGCCGAGCACCTTGGCGAGCGTCGTCTTGCCCGCTCCGTTCTGGCCGACCAGGGCATGGATCCGCCCCGGCGCCAAGTCGAGGCTGACGTCGTGCAGCGCGCGGACAGCGCCGAAGGAGACGCCGAGCGAACGGCAGCGTACCGCCGGGGCTCCGACGGGAGCCGGTCCGCTCGGCGTCGTCATCGATGCGAGATTACAGCCCTTAGAGGTCGGGGTTGAAGGGGACCTCCAGGGACCCGTCCTTGATCGCCGAGCGGGCCGCGTCGATCTCGTCGATCGTGGCCTCGATGATCGCCACCATCTCCGGCGGGCCGTTCTCGAGGAAGCTGGGGTTGATGGCCATGTCGACGCCACCTTCGGCAACGCCGGCGCCGTAGTAGCCCGGTGCATAGTCGTCGCTCAGGGCGTGCTCGACCTGGGCATAGAGGATCTCGGCCCAGAAGAGCAGCACGCCGCCGATCACGGCCGGGCTGTCGTAGTAGTTCACCGAGCCGCCGATGACGTAGCCACCCTTCTCCTCGGCTGCCTGGATGACGCCGAGGTCGGTCGCGGCCGCGTCGGTCATGATGATGTCCACGCCGCTGTCGTACAGCGCCGCGCCGAGTTCGCGGCCCTTGGCGGGATCCTCGAAGGAGTCGGCGAAGGCGGCATGTCCGGTGATGGAGGAGTTCTTCGTCTGCGCCGCGGACACGAAGGAGTTGTAGTCGGCGTTCAGGGGTGGGATGGACACGCCGCCCACGAAGCCGACCTTGCCGGTGGTGTTGAGTGCTCCGGCCAGGATCCCGGCGAGGTAGGTGCCCTTGTAGTAATCGAAGCCGATGGAGACCAGGTTGTCGAGGCCTCCCTCGAAGCCGAAGATGTGGATCCAGCGGGTGTCGGGGAAATCGGGCGCCACGGCCACGACCGCGTCCTGCATGGGCGGGAACGTCACTGCGATGATGTCGGTGCCCGCGTTGGCGAGGTTGCGCAGGGTCGTCTCGAAGGTCGACGGGTCGGTTGCCTCGATGAACGTGATGTCGGCCCCGAGTTCGGATTCCACCAACTCGAGCCCGCGGACCAGATCGTCGATGGGCCCCAGGTCACCCGCCCGCTGGTTCGCCACGAGGGCGACCGTGGGAGCCTCGGCCGGCGCTGGTGCAGGCTCCGGCGGGGGTGGCGGTTCGGGCGCGGGTGCAGGCTCGGGCGCAGGCGCCGGTTCGGGCGGCGGCGGGGGTTCGGGGGCAGGCTCCGGCGCGGGTGCCGGTGCGGGTTCGGGCGCGGGTGCCGGTGCGGTGGTCCCCCCGTCGTCGTCGCCTCCGCAGGCGGCCGCAACCAGTGCGACGGCCACGAAAAGGGCCATGAAGGTGCGTCGATGTCTCATCTGATCCTCCCGGTTCGAGACGGTGCTTTCAGAATAGTACAGAACTTCAATTCATAGAAGTCGACCGCTCCGGTTTGTCGGGTGGTCGGCGTCGGTGGCCGCGTGTTGGTGCCGGTTGGCGGAGGCAGGCCGTGCGACGAGATTGTTGCCCGCGTACGGCGACACAGGCTAGTATGTCGTCGTACGTAGGCAGAGCCAGTTTGTCGCGGTTCGGTGACAGCAGCGGGGAGAGGTGAGGGAAGGAGGTTGGCGATGGTACGTATTGCGTCGTGTTCGGCGCTCGGTGCCGCTG
The DNA here is from genome assembly GCA_963668565.2 of Acidimicrobiales bacterium. Taxonomy (GTDB): domain Bacteria; phylum Actinomycetota; class Acidimicrobiia; order Acidimicrobiales; family CATQHL01; genus VXNF01. The sequence continues at coordinate 211,881 of CAXXMX010000010.1, read as the reverse complement.
TGCGCCAGGAGCGCCAGAACGTGGGGCTGACGCAGGCAGATGTGGCGTCGCGTGCAGGGGTGAGCAGGCAGTGGCTCTCGCAGCTCGAGAATGGGAAAACGTCTGTCGAGACGGGGAAAGTGCTCGCCGTGCTGAGTGCCTTGGGTTTGTACATGCGTGTTGAGCGGGCCGAGCGAGCACGCCATCGCCCGACCGCTGAGGACGTTCTCGCCGCGCACCTGGGGTTATGACCGGTCCGGCGCTCGTCGTGCTCCTCGGCGGCGAGCCGATTGGCGAGGTCCGCCGCACAACTGGGCGACGCATGGAGTTCCGCTACGAGGCCGGCTACGGGTCCGACCCGGACGCAGTGCCTCTGTCCGTCTCCATGCCGCTGTCCCAACTCGTTCACCCCGACAGCGTCATTACGCCGTGGCTGTGGGGGCTCCTGCCGGACGGCGAAGATGTCCGTCGGGAATGGGCCAACGAGCACGGAGTCTCAGCGCAAAGCCCGTTCGACCTGCTCAGCACTCCCATAGGTCACGATTGCGCCGGCGCTGTGCAGTTCTGCGCGCCGAGCGAGGTGAATTGGCTCGTTGGCCGCGGCGGCGGGGTGAACCCCTTGACCGAGCACGGCGTGGCGGAACGCCTGCGCGTCCTGCAGAGCGACGAGACAGCATGGTGGGACAGGAGCCTGCGGTTGCAGTTCAGCCTCGGCGGCGGCCAGCGCAAGACTGCGCTGCATCTCGCCGACGGCGTGTGGGGGGTCCCGTGGGGAGAGACGCCGACGACGCACATCCTGAAGCCTGGTATCCATGGCCTGCGCCGGGCCGAGATCAACGAGCACCTGTGTCTCACGACGGCGCGCCTGCTGGGGCTACCGGCCGCGCACACGTCGCTGCAGATGTTTGAGGACCAGGTCGCGGTCGTGGTGCGGCGCTTCGACCGACTCCAGGTTGACGGGACGCTGTTTCGTTTCCACCAGGAGGATCTGTGCCAAGCCCTCGCCGTCCATCCTGTCGACAAGTACGAGTTCGACGGTGGCCCCGGGGCCGCCGACGTTGTCGGTGTGCTGCGCAGCCATGCTGTTGGACACGCCGAGTCGGACGTCACGCGTTTCGTGGACTGCTTGGCGCTCAACTGGCTGCTCGGCGCGCCGGACGCCCACGCCAAGAACTATTCGCTGCTGATCGAGGCGCACCAGGCTCGACTCTCGCCGCTGTACGACGTCATCTCCGGGCTGCCGTACCGCCGGGGCGGGGAGCACAAGATCCGTCTCGCCATGCGCGTCGGCGACAACGACCGTGTCGGCGACATCCGCCCACGTGACTGGCTCGATACTGCTCGTCGTTTGAGAGTGCGGCCTGTGTCAACGATTGAGCGCATAGTCGATATGGCGGCTCGTCTCCCCAAAGCCCTCGAGGAAGCGGCGAGCGATCCCGCCGTGCGCGCCATCGACGCCGACTTCGCGGACGATCTCCTGGACAGAGTGACCGCCTGGTCAAAACAATGTGCGACCCAACTCGAGGCGGGGCTCAGCGGCCCTTCCAGCGAGGGGTTCGCTTCTCGGTGAAGGCCCGGATGCCCTCCTCGCCGTCGTCGGAGATCAGTACCTCGACGAGCGCGGGCAGGTTGGCCATGCGGGCGTCGGCAGCTGTCATGTGAGCGGTACGGCGGACGATCTGCTTGATGGCCCGCAGGGACAGCGGTGCGCACGCCAGCAGGTTCTCCAGCCAGCGGTCCACGGCCGCGTCGAGGTCGGCGGCGGGCACGACCTCGTTCAGGAGCCCGAGGGCGTGCGCCTCGCCGGCGCTGAACCGCCTCCCGGTCAGCAGCACCTCCATGGCCCACTTGGCGGGAAGCTGGCGCGCCAACGACACGATCCCGCCGTCGAGGGGCAGGCGCCCCAGCCGAGGTTCCACGAAACCCAGCACGGCATCCTCGGACGCCACCGCCAGATCGCAGCCCACCACCAGTTCCAGGCCCCCGCCGAGGGCGTAGCCGTTGACCCTGGCCAGCACCGGCACATCGAGGGTCTCGCGCAGCGTCAGGTGGCCGAAGCCGTCGGGGCGAGCACCCAACCAGTAGTCGAGGCCGGTTCGACCCACCGCACGCATGTCGTCGCCGGCGCAGAACGCCCGGTCGCCGGCGCCCGTGAGCACGACCACCCGCACGGACCGGTCGGCCTCGATGGCCTCCCAGGCGCGCCGCAACTCGGTCTGGTGCGTCTCGTCGATGGCGTTGAGCCGCTCCGGGCGGTTGATGGTCACGCGGGCGACGTGGTCGCTCACGACCAGATCGATGCTCACCTCGGCGCTCCGTGGGGGGTCGGATCGATGCTCATGCCAGAACTCCCGCGGCAGTCAGTGCAGCGACACGCTCGGGCGCGATGCCGCACTCCGCCAATGCGTCGGCGGCGCCCTCGCCGAGGCCCGGGGGTGGCCGGTGCGGTGCGGCCGGAGTGTCGGGCAGATGCACCGGCGAGGCCACCGACCGCAGCGGTGCCCGACCGGGGCGCGGGATCTCGGTGATCATGGGCTCGGTGTGCGGATCCTCCAGCGCCTCGTTCAGGGTCCGCACAGGGGCGCAGAGGATGTCCTGCGCCTCGAGCCGCTCGATGACCTCGACGGATTCGAACCGTCCGATCGCCTCGACCAGGATGCTCTGCAGCCGGGAGCGGTGGGCCGCCTGGTCGGCCATGGTGGAGAAATCGGGATGCTGCGAGAGGTCCTCGAGGTCGAGCGCCGCGCAGATGTCGCGCAGGGGGTTCGGCTTGAAGGCGCCGACGAGAACGATCTCGCCGTCGGCGGTTGCGAACGTTCCCACCAGGGGCATGCGAGCCCAGTTGAGGGTGGCGCGCCCCATCAGCGCCATGGTGGCCTCGAGAATCTGCATGGCGAGGAGCGAGTCGTAGAGCGACACCTCCACCCGCTGGCCCCGCCCTGTCCGCTCCCGCTGGAGCAGGGCCATGAGGATCCCCTGCACCATGTTCATCCCGGCGCTGTAGTCGGCCAGCGAGATGGGGTAGATGGCGGTCGGGTGGTCGGGGTCGGCCTTGTGCGACATCGCACCCGTGAGCGCCTGCGCCAGGATGTCCTGGCCCCCCTTGCGGACGTACGCCCCCTCGGTGCCGAAGCCGCTGCCCTGGGCGTAGACGATGCGGGGGTTCAGGTCCGCTAGCCGCTCGTAGCCGAGCCTCAGACGGTCCATGACCCCCGGCCGGTAGTTGTTGACGACCACGTCGGCGACCCGCACCAGATCGTCGATGAGTGCCAGACCCTCGGGCGCGCGGACATCGATCACGAGGCTGCGCTTGTTGCGGTTCACGGCGCCGAAGGCGGGGTGCTCCGTGCCGTCGGGGTCAACGATGGAGTGGCGGAAGATGTCGCCGGAGCCGGGGCGCTCGATCTTCAGGACGTCGGCGCCGTGGTCGGCCAGAAGTTGTGTCGCGACCGGCCCCATCATGATCTGCGAGAAGTCCAGGATCCTGATCCCGGACAGGGGCTGATCGGCTCCGGCGGCGGCTGTGTCGGTCACGGATTCGCCGGTCCTGGGGCGCCGGGGAGGCGTGCGCGCGGCGAGGGGATGTCGCCGGGGTCGGCACCCTGGGCGCGCAGCCGTCGCTGCACGGCCGTCACGTCCACCTTGCGGACCGTGACGCCGTTGTCCAGGGCCTCGACCGCGGCCACCCCAGCCGCCTCGCCCATCGACATGCAGGGCGGGATCTCCCGCGACAGCTTCTGCGCCTCGGGTGTCACCGAGTAGTGCCGCCCCGCCATCAGCAGTTGCTCCACGCCCCGGGGGAGCATTGCCCGGTAGGGCGTGTAGTAGCCGCGGCCGCGGGCCACGCTGTCGGCGAAGTGCGCCCGGTTCATGACGTCGTCCTTCGTCACCACGTACTCGCCCTCGATGAGCCGGGACTGCCGCACCCCGATCTGCGGCGCCACGTCCAGCACGACGGCCTTGTCGAATCCGGGGTAGTGCTCCCGCACGTAGTCCACCAGACCGGCGATCTTCTTGCGTCCCTCACGGTCGGCGGCGGTGAGATCCTCCACGCTGAGCCCGTCGTAGCCGCTCATGTGGGGGCAGTTGCACCACACCACGCCGGGGAGAGGCGTCTTCAACCACCACAGCGCCCAGGATCCTCCGAGGATGCGCCGGGCCGCACGGTTGATCCCGTGGCACTCGGCGGGGTGCTCGTGCTCGAATCGTTCCGCCGTCGCAGTGTCGACGTTGCCGAGGCGGAAGACCGTGGTCACCATGTAGGAGCCCTCCACGAACGGGGCCCCGGCACCGGCGGCCACGTCGCCGTCGCCGCTGGCGTCGATGACCACGTCGCCGAGGACGGCCTGCGGACCGGTCTTGGTCTCGCAGATCACGCCCCTGATCGTGTCGCCCTCCAGGATCGGCGCCGAGTACCAGGAGTGCAGCCGGACGTTGATTCCCGCCTCCTCGCTGAGGTCGTTGGATACCCGCTTCCAGCCGTCGGGATCGAACGCAACGGCGTAGACGATGGGCTTCTGCGGACCCTTCGCGTAGAGGTCGAACAGTCCCCAGCGCGACCAGCGCCGCCACATCTCGTCGCTGAGGACGCGGTCACCGGGCGGCGGGTACACCGCCAGCCCGCGTGCCTCCAGGCGCTCCACCATCTCCTGGGCGACGCCGCGGACGGTGATCTCGGCTGCCCCGTCGGCGAAATCGTCGAGTACGAGGACCATTCCGCCGGCGGCCAGACCGCCCAGGTAGGCGTAGCGTTCCAGCAGGGTGACGCTCGCCCCGTTGCGGGCAGCCGAGACGGCCGCGGCCAGACCGGCCGGTCCGCCACCCACCACCACGACGTCGCTGCGGGCCACCACGCGGGCATCGGCGGCGGGTCGGGTGACGGCAGCGTCCATCAACTCAGAAGCTCGGCGGGGTCACGACCCACAGCGACACCGACGTGACGTCGCCGGGGTTCTCGTACCAGTGCGGGATCGTGGAACTGTAGGAGATCGAGTCTCCGGCCTGCAGCACGTAGTGCGCCCCTCCCACGTTGACGGCGTGGGTGCCCTCGAGCACGATGCCGAACTCCTCGCCGTCGTGGACGAAGGGGGTGTCCTCGCTGGAGTATCCCGGCTCGGCCACGATGCGGATGGCCTCGAGCGCGCTGTCGAGGCGCGACGTGAGCAGTTCCATGAGGACCAGGTGGTCGGTGCCGCCCAGGTTGAGTCGCCGCCGGTCCTCGCGCCGCACCACCGGTGAGGAGAGTTGCTCGCCGGCCATCAGCCGGGCGACCGGGATGCCGAGAGCGTGCGCCACCTGCACGAGCGTGTTGAAGGAGGGATTGCCCTGGCCGCGCTCCACCTGCGAGAGCAGCCCGGCACTCACGCCCGCCCCGGAGGCAAGTTGCTCGAGGGTCCGGCCCCGCAGCTTTCGCAGCCGCTTGATCTCCTTGCCGACGGCCTGCACGGTGAGCGGTGGCCGTTCCGATCCGGCCGCCGGCGCGGCGGAAGCCGGCGCGTGCCACTGCAGGGCGTCGCTATCGTGCGCGGTGGGGTGCATAACAGGCTCCTTCACTTAAATATAGTATTTCAATATGCTGAGATTGCGGCGGCAGACCTGAGGCTATGGCAGCGACGTACGAGGCCGTACGGCAGCGGGCCACCCCCGAAGCCGGCGAGAACTCTGTTGCCGACGTCCTGATCGTCGGCTCCGGGGCCTCGGGGTCGGTGGCCGCCGCCCGCCTCGCCACCGCCGGTTTCGAGGTGGTCTGCCTGGAGCAGGGCGACTGGTCGCAGCCGGCCGACTACATGAGTGCCACACCCGAGGCCGAGTTGGCCTGGGTGCAGCGCTGGAATCCCGACCCCAATGTCCGCCGCAACCCGGCCGACTATCCCGTCACCGGCGAGGCCGACATCCACCCGGTCATGTACAACGGCGTCGGTGGCGGCCTCGTGCAGTGGGCGGCCATGTGGCAGCCGATGCTCCCCTCGGACTTCCGTGTGCGGTCGCTCGACGGTGTTGCCGACGACTGGCCCATCGGATGGTCCGACCTGGCGGCGGCTTACGGGCAGGTGGCGTACGACATGTCGGTGTCGGGCCTGGCGGGCGACCCGGCCCTGCCCGAACCGGTCGCCTACCCCAACCCTCCGATCCCCATCGGCAAGGTGGGGATGGCCGCGGCGCGGGGAATGGACCGCCTCGGCCGGCACTGGTGGCCGGGGGCAAACGCGATCGCCTCACGGCGCCACGGCTCCCTGCAGGCCTGCCAGCGGCGCGGCACCTGCATGACCGGCTGCCCCGAGAACGCGAAGGCCACGCCGTCGCTGACCCACTGGCCCGACGCCCTGGCCGCCGGCGCCCGGCTCGTGACCGGCGCTCGGGTGGCGGAGGTCCCGCTCGACGAGCGGGGCCGGGCGCTCGGTGCGGTCTACCTCGACCGTGACGGGGTGGAGCACCTGCAGCGGGCGCAGGTGGTGATCCTGGCCGCCAACGCCGTGGGCACGGCCCGCCTGCTGCTGCTGTCGGCGTCGCCGCGATTCCCCGACGGCCTGGCCAACTCCTCAGGGCTGGTGGGACGGCGCCTCATGCAACATCCCTACCGGACCGTGACGGCGGTCTGCGACGAGCCCCTCGACAGTTGGCAGGGTCCGTGGGGGCAGAACATCTACTCCCTGGAGTACGCCGAGACCGATCCCGACCGGGACTTCGTGCGGGGCGCCAAGTGGATGGTCATGCCGCACGGCGGGCCGATGTTTGCCGTGGGGGAGTATCACGAGGCGCACGGCCACCGGGGCTTCGAGGCGCTGTGGGGCGAGAACTTCCACCGGGCCGCCGCGGAAATCTTCGGGAACTCCTTCACCTGGGGCATCCAGGCGGAGGACCTCCCGGAGGAGCACAACCGGGTCGTCCTGGACCCCGAGGTGTGTGACACGTCGGGGCTTCCGGCCGCCCGCATCGAATACAAGGTGTCGGAGAACACCCGGCGGATGCTGGACTTCAACGTGGAGCGGGCCGTCGAGGCGGCCGAGGCGGCCGGCGCGGTGTCCACCCTTGCTCGCGGCGTCTGGCCCACCGGCATCGGCCACGTGCTGGGCACTACCCGGATGGGCGACGATCCTGAGCGCTCGGTGGTGGACCGCTGGTGCCGCTCCCACGACGTGGCCAACCTCTACATGATCGACGGCGGGGTGTTCGTGACCGGCGGGTCCGCCAACCCCACGGCCACGATCATGGCCAACGCCCTCCGCGTCGTGAACCAGATGATCGAGGCCCGCTCTCGCCAGGAGGTGCCGGTGTGAACGTTCCCCGGCCCACGGCGGCGCAGCGAGCCACCCTGGCGGAGCTGGCCGACGTGCTCGTGGCCGAGGCGCACGGTATGCCGGCGGCCTCGGCGGTCGGAGCGGCCGACGAGTTGCTGGACCGCTGCCTCGACGCCGCCCCCGTCCTGGCGGCGACCCTCCTCGCGGTCCTCGACGACGCGCCCCCCGGCGATGCGGAGGCCTTCGCGCGGGGCCTCGCCGCGGACCGTCCCGACGACTTCGCCGTACTGTCGGTGACGGTCGTGGGCGCCTACTACCTCAGCGCCGAGGTGCGCGAGCTGATCGGCTACCCCGGCCAGGAGCCCAGCCCGCTGGCGGTGGCCGCCGAACCCGAGTATCTCGACATGCTGGAACGGGTCTACGAGCGCCACCCCGGCTACCGGGAGGCCCCGTGACCTACGTCATCGGCCCACCTTGCATCGATATCAAGGACGCCTCCTGCGTGGCCGAGTGCCCGGTGGACTGCATCTACGTGGGCGGGCGGATGCTCTACATCCAGCCCGACGAGTGCATCGACTGCGGCGCCTGCGAGCCGGTCTGCCCTGTCGAGGCCATCTACCCCGAGGCCTTCCTCCCCTTGGACTTCCATCGCTTCACCGAGGTGAACGCCGGGTTCTTCGAAGTCACCGGTCTCGGCGCGCCCGGTGGCGCCAAAGGACTGGAGCCCCTCGACGAGGACCACCCCATCGTCGCCGCGTGGCCCGAGGCACCGCCCCGCTGAACCAGGCCTCGCCGCCGCTCGCGGGACACGGCTCTGCATAGGCTGCCCGGACAGACAGTGCGGCCCGCTCCGACGGGCCCGTGTGGTGGCTTTTCTCTCCGGGGAGCACTAATGCGCGGAACAACGAACGGCAATGTCGGCTCCTGCGTGCGGCGCCGACTTGCCGGCCTCGGCATCCTGGTGCTGCTTGCGTCCGCACTCTCCGGCTGCAGCGACGGCGACGACTCCCGGGAGGGTGAGTCGCTCGGCGACGTGCGGGTCGCGGAGGGCGAGGCGATCCAGATCCGGGCGCTCCTCTACATCAGCGACGAGGCAGGCAGCGGTTACGCGGACCTGCGGACGGTGCGCCTCGCCGTCGAGCACTACGGGCCGATCGGTGGATTCGATGTCCACGTCGGGGTTGGTTTGAACGATCATTGCTCGCCCGATGGGGGCCGCGGGGCGGCGGAGACGATCATTGCCGATGCCGACGTGGTCGGCGTGATCGGCACCTCGTGTTCGGTGGCGGCCGTCGGGGCGGCGCCGCTGCTGACCGGGGCGGGAATAGCGATGATCTCGCCGAGCAACACCTCGCCTGCTCTGACCTCGGATCTGGCTGGAAAGCCGAGCGAGCATTACCACGCGGGGTACTACCGCACCGCGCACAACGATCTTTACCAGGCCGAGGCGGTGGCGCGGTTCCTCCGGGTCGAGAAGGGCTTCGCCGCGGCAGCCGCCCTCCACGTGGGCGACGTGTACACACGGAGCCTCGCCGAGGCGTTCGCCAGGGCGTTCGAGCGCCTCGGCGGCGAGATCACCGGTATCAGGGAGGTCCACAGTGCCGAGACCGACATGGTGCCGGCGTTGACCGGTATCGCCCTCGGTTCGCCCGAGGCGCTGTTCATTCCCGTCTCGGAAACCGTCGCTGAGAGCATCGTCCGCCAGGCGCCGGCTGTGGCGGGTATGGACGACGTCCTGGTGATCGCGGCGGACGGATTGCTAGAGGACAGCTTCATGGCGCAGCCGGAGACCGAGGGGATGTTCTTCTCGGGTCCGGAGACGCGCTTCGGCGACAACCGCAACGAGAGCACCGGGATGAGCGCAGAGGGGATCGTCGCCGACTACGAGGACCTCTACGGCTCACCGCCCAACTCGGCGTTCTGGGGCCATGCCTACGATGCGACGACGCTGCTTCTCGAGGCGATCGAAGCGGCCTCGACCGTGTCCCGCGGCACGCTGCGCATCGACCGGGCCGGGGTACGCGCCTACCTCGACGGCGTGGCCGGATACGCCGGCATCATCGGCGACGTCACCTGCGACAGCTTCGGCGACTGCGGCGTGCCGGCGATCGCGGTGATCGAGCACCTCGATGCCACGGACATTCCCGCCAGCAGGGACAACGCCGTCTACGAGTACGCCCCGTGAACGTGTAGCCGGCACGTCCCGGGCGCAGGAGGTGAATCGCACCGGGTCTGTTGGAGGCTCGGACTAGAGCGCGTGGCACCACCAGGTCGAGTCACGGCTGGTCGATGACAGGACGTGACTATGATGTGGTCATCGAGTTCGTGGGTTGAGAGGACACATCATGTCAGCGACGAATCCGGAGCCGAGCGGTGTCCGGACCATCAAGGCGTCGGAGTTCAAGGCCAGGTGCCTCAAGCTCATGGACGAGGTGGCGGAGAGCGGCGGGGAGATCGTCATCACCAAGAACGGCCGGCCCGTCTCGCGGCTGGTGCCTTACCGGGCGAGGCCGGAGAGCCTCTTCGGGATCGACAGGGGCCGTTTCGAGATCATCGGCGACATTGTCGAACCCGTTGACGTGGAGTGGGAGGCCGAGAGCACCCCGGATCGTGTGATCAGCCCGTGATCGTGCTCGACACGCACGTCCTCCTGTGGCTCCGGTCCGGAGACCGGCGGCTGGGCGCGGGCGCCCGTTCGGAGATCGAGCGGGCATGGCGGGCGAGCGAGGTCTGCGTCTCGGCGATCTCGTTCTGGGAAGTGGCTCTGTTGAAGGTCAAGGGGCGCATCAGATTCCCCGAGGACGTCGCGCAGTGGCGCCGAGAACAACTCGAACAGGGCGTCATCGAGGTGGCCGTGGACGGGGAGATCGGCATCCGGGCGGCGAACCTGCCGGACTTCGTCGCCGACCCCGCCGACAGGCTGATCGTTGCCACGGCACTCGGGGGACATCGACTGGTGACCGCCGACCGGCGTCTCGTCGACTGGCCGGGCCCGCTGCGGCGGCTCGACGCCGCCTGCTGAGCGTAGAAGCCGAGTTCCTCGCGCCCGTGAGCCATCCACCGGGATGCCCGGTCGTCCGATTCGATCATCACTCGACGGACTTCGCCGGCGACCCGTGGAGCATCTACGACGACCTACGCGCGGCGCGGGTGGCGTACTCGGAGACCTACGGCGGGTTCTACGTACTGTCCCGCTACGAGGACGTGTGGGCGGCGGCCCGCGACGACGAGACGTTCTCCTCGGACCGCGAGGTGGTGCTGCCCGCCACCGGTGTGGGGCGCCTGATCCCGCTCAACGCCGATCCCCCCGACCTGCAGCGGTTCCGATCGGCGCTGTATCCGTACTTCACGCTGCGTGCCGCCGAGGCCATGGAGGCCGACATTCGGCGTTTCACCACCACGACGATCGATGCCTTCATAGAGGCGGGGCGCTGCGATCTGATTACCGACCTGGCTGCCCCGGTTCCCGCCATGACCACGCTGGAACTCATGGGGCTACCGCCGGAGGACTGGGCGATTCTCGCCGGACCGCTGCATGACCTCATTGCCTATCCCACCGACCACCCGAACCACGAGTCCGCCCGGGACGGCGTGTGGGCCATCCGCGAGCGCTTCGCCGCCGGGGTGGCCGAGCGTGCCGCGGCGCCCCGCGACGACATGATCACGCACCTGCTGGGTCTGGAGGCCACCGGAACCCTCAGCCGCGACGAGGTGGTGGACCTGCTGATGATGGTCACGATCGGCGGCTTCGACACCACGATGGCGGCCATCGGCAGCGGCCTCCTGTACCTCGAGCTCCACCACGACGAGCGCCGCCGCCTCGCGGCCGACTCGGACCTCCTGCCCGCCGCAGTCGACGAGTTCCTCCGCTTCGAGGCACCGGTTCAGGGATTCGCCCGCACGGTCACCCGAGACATCGAGATCGGGGGGTGCCCGATTCCCGCCGGCGAGACGGTATTCCTGCTCTGGGGCTCGGCCAACCGCGATCCCGAGGTGTTCGACCGCCCCGACGAGATGCTTCTCGACCGTCAACCCAACCGGAATCTCACCTTCGGTGTCGGCGGCCACCGCTGCCTCGGCGCCCACCTCGCCCGAGTGGAGATGCGAGTCGTGCTCGAAGAGACCCTGCGGCGCCTCGGGGACTACTCCGTCACCCACGACGAGGTCCGCTGGCCGCGCAGCGTCGGCATTCTCTACGGCCGAGCCCACATCCCCGCCACGTTCACACCCGCCCCGCCGCTGCCCTGAGTGCCGCGGCCCGTGCCTGAAAGGCTCTGCCGGAGGCGAGGCGGTGAGATCGGAAACTTGGGTATGGTATGGCCATATAGGAGCGTATGGGTAGTATGGGTGACGTGAAGACCACCCTGGACATTCATGACGAGTTGCTGGCGCGGGCGAAGCGGCATGCGCAGCAGACCGGTCGCCCGTTGCGGGCGGTGGTCGAGGAGGGGCTGCGGCGCGTGCTCTCGGCGCCGGCGTCGGCGGGCTACGAAATGCCCGACCTGCGTGTCGGCGACCCGCAGGCTGCCGACCCCCTCGAGCGGTACTCCTGGCCGGAACTCCGGGAGCTGATCTACGGCGGCGACGGGCCCTGATGCTCGCCGTCAACACGAACATCCTGGTCTACGCCCATCGCCGGGAGAGCCGCCACGGCGAACTGGCTCACGCGGTGCTGCGGGCGCTCGCCGAGGGAGACCGACCCTGGGCGATCCCCTGGCCGTGCTGCTACGAGTTCCTCAGCGTGGTGACGAACCGCCGAATCTGGGGCGAGGACGCCAGTTCGCCACAGCTGGCGTGGCGCCAGTTGCGCGCCTGGGTGGCGTCGCCGTCGAACCGCCTGATCGGCGAGACGGAGGACTTCGTGGACACGCTGGCTGAATTCGTCGATCGCCCGCGTGTTGCCGGCGGGATAGTCCACGACGCCCGGATCGCGGCCATCTGCGCCGCCCACGGTGTGGAGGCGCTGCTGACGCGGGACCGCGACTTCTCGATGTTCCCGCAACTCCCCACCCGCGATCCCCTCGTCGCGTAGTGGTCCTTCCACTAGTCGCCCACGGCGAACCCGGTGCCGGTCGGCCATGATGCCCGCCGTCGGGGGCATCGGCCACGGCAGTCGCGATCTCCGCTCGCCGCAGACCCGGACAAGCCGACACGAGCGGTGCGGAACGATCGACATCAGGGATCTAGAAAAAGTAACATCAGAGGGCCGGCAAAACTGACATCAGCGGTTCAGGGTTCCTGTACGCTGGCCGTCAGGAACAACTAGCACCGGCAGGAGATTGCCCGTACTGTGCCCGACGACTTCCAGACCGCCACTCAATTCGATCGGCGCATCGAGGACGAGATCCGCGACGCCCTGAGGTCGGCCCGTATCGTGGTCGTGACCGGCGCGCGCCAAGTGGGCAAGACGTGGGCGGTGCGACGGGTCGTCGGGCCGGCCGGCGCGGTCCACTACCTCGACAACGAGAACACGCGAACGGCCGCGCTGGCGGACCCGCACGGCTTCGTGCGTTCCGGTGCCGGCTCGACGATGGCGATCGACGAGATCCAACTCGGCGGCGACGCCCTGATTCGAGCCATCAAGGCTGCGGCGGACGCAAACGACGAGCGCGGGCAGTTCCTTCTGAACGGCTCGGCGAACTTCCTCACCGTCCCGCACATCACAGAGTCACTGGCCGGACGGGCCGTCTTCCTGACGATGCTGCCGCTGTCGCAGGGCGAGATCGCCGCCACCGACGACGGCCTGCTGGATCTGTCGTTCGCCGACCAGGACGACTTGCTCGGACTCGGCGCCTCGCCGCTGGCCACGGAGGACTATGTCGAGTTGATCTGCCGGGGTGGATTCCCGGAGCCCGTGCGGACCGCCTCGCGGCGCGCTCGCCACCGGTGGTTCAACGGGTATGTGTCGTCGGTGGCCACCAGGGAGATCACCCGGCTCGACGATGTCCGCGATGCCGACCTGATCCCTAAGCTGCTGCGCCTGGTGGCGGCCCGTTCCGGAAGCGAATACGTCACCGCTACGGTGGCCCGCGGCGCCGACTGTGACCGGCGAACCGTCGAGCGGTACGTGTCGCTCATGGAGATGACTGGCCTTGTCCATCGCCTGCGGGCATGGTCGGTGAACCTCACCGCTCGCGAGTCCCGCCGGGAGAAGCTCCTGATCTGCGACACCGGGCTCGCGGCGCATCTGCTGCGCAAGGATCCCGCATCGCTCGCTGACTTCACCGACCCGGCCCGCGGCCCGCTCGTGGAACTGTTCGCCCTGAACGAACTCCGCAAGCAGGCGCTGCTCTCCGAGCGGCGGCCGGAGTTGTTTCACTACCGCGACCACCGCGGCGATGTGGAGGTCGACCTCGTGGCCGAAGCGGGCGGCGAGGTCGTGGCCTGGGAGGTCAAGGCATCGAGTTCGGTGTCGGCCGGTGACGCCCGCGGCCTGCGCCGCATGCGCGACCGGATCGACGAAGCGGGGCCGGGCACGTTCCGCAACGGGGTCGTCCTGCACGCAGGGTCCGAGGCGTTCTCCCTCGGCGACCGCCTCACGGCACTCCCGTTGTCCGCGCTGTGGACCGCCGTGAACTGACCTCCCGCCCCGCTCGCCGCGTGGCAATTCCGCCGAGCGAAGCCCCCGGCGGGCGCGACAGCGTCCTGACGACCGGCAGGTTGGGGCCCGTGTCACATGACGCGGCTACAGTGTCGCCTTCGAGCGAGGTCGACGATTGGCCTTGTCTTTCCGTCGTCGAGACGCATTGGGGGAAGAACAATGAGACGACACCTGTCCGTGCTAATGGCGCTGCTTGCAGCGTTCAGCCTTGTGGCGGCTGCCTGTGGAGGCGATGACGACGACTCCACGACAGCTCCGCCGCCACCTCCGGCGGCAGAGCCGGAGCCGCCGCCACCGGCGGACGATCCGCCACCGGCGGACGATCCGCCACCGCCGCCACCCGCCGACGAGCCTCCTCCGCCGCCGCCCGCGGCCGACGACATGGCCGATGACACGCCCGCCGCGCGGGCCATCGTCGGCATCAAGGCGCTGAACCTGCCGGCGGACTTCACGATCACGGTGTTCACCGAGGATCTCTCGATCCTGGGACCGGAGGTCACCAAGGACAAGTTCGAGGCCGAGTCGGGCATCAAGCTGGACATCCAGAAGGCGCCGTTCGGCGACTACGCCAGCAAGATCCTCACCGATGCCGCCACGAAGGCCGGCACTTTCGACGTGGTGCTCGTCGAGACGAACCGCCTCGGCGACCTCGACAACGCCGGCTACCTCGTCGACGTGACCGCGTGGGTGGAGAAGTACGACCCGGACATCGACGACTTCATCTTCCCGATCAGCAGCACCGCCTCGCAGTACAACGGGCGCTACGTGGGCCTGCCCACCGACGGCGACGTGTTCATCTTCTACTACCGCAAGGACCTCCTGGAGGACCCGGCCGAGCAGGCCGCCTTCGCCGAGGAGTACGGCCGCGAGCTGGCGGTTCCCGTGACCTACGACGAGTACAACGAGGTCCTGGAGTTCTTCACGCGGCCCGAGGACAACCTGTACGGCGCCGCCGAGTGGCGCATCAGGGCCGTCAACTACTGGTGGTTCTGGCAGCGGCTCTGGTCAGGTGGAGGCACGTACTTCAACGACGACATGTCGGCCGCCGTCAACAGCGCTGCGGGTGTGCAGGCGCTCGAGGACATGATCGCCATGGCCGACGTGATGCCCCCCGACGCCCTGAGCTACGGCTACGTGGAGACGGTGGAGGCCATGACCAGCGGTCTGGTGTTCTCCAACATCACCTGGCCTGCGGCGGGCAAGAACGCCAACGACCCGGAGGCCTCCTCCACTGTCGGGAAGTGGGGCTACGCCACGGTGCCCGGCTACGTCGTGGACGGCTCGGTCAACCAGAAGTCCATGTCGGCTCCCGGCTACACGATCCTGGTGTCGAACTACTCCAACATCGACAAGGAAGCCGCCTACCTGTACACCCAGTGGTTCACCAGTCCTGAGAACCTGATCCAGGCGAACCAGAACCTGGGTGGCAACACCGATGTGGTGCGCGCCTCCATCTTCGCCGATCCGGCGATGGCGGAGCTGTTCCCGGGCGCGGGGCCTACCTGGACGCCCAGAAGGCGAACCTGGCCCAGGCCGTTCCCGACCCGGTGCTGCCCGGCTACGGCGAGTACGCCCAGGCGCTCGAGATCGAGATCTCCAACGCCCTCACCGGCCAGAAGCCGCCCCAGGACGCCCTGGACGACGCCGCCGAGGCGTGGGACAAGATCACCGACGCCTTCGGACGTGAGGAGCAGCTGGAGGTCTGGCAGAACTTCCTGGCATCGATCGCCGGCTAGGCCATCGGGTCGAAGCCCGACCCCACCGTGGCGCCGGTCGCCGCAGCCGCACCCCCGGGCCCTGCGGGGCTCGGGGGTCGGCGCGCCCGGCGCCGCAGCCGCGCCCTGCGGCGGCCGCGCACCCGCTGGCTGTTCGTGGCGCCGGCGGTATTGCTCCTCCTGGGGCTCACCGCCTACCCGTTCGGGTACGCCATCTACATCAGCCTGCACACCTGGAAGACCACGTTCCCCCGGCGGCCCTTCATCGGTCTGGACAACTTCCGGGATCTGCTCTTCGACGACGAGCGGTTCATCAACTCCATCGAGAAGACGCTGCTTATCGCCTCCTCGGCGCTCGTGCTGGAGTTCCTGTTCGGCCTGGCGATGGCGCTGCTGTTCTGGACCGCCTACCAGCGGATCCGGTGGGTGGCAACCGGCGTCCTGATCCCCATGATGCTCACCCCGGTGGTGGTGGGCTTCACCGCCCGCATGACGTTCAACAACAGCTACGGGTTCCTGAACCAGATCCTCAGCCTGCTGTGGCCGGGCGACGTCAACCTCCAGTGGCTCAGCAGCCCGTCACTGGCACCCTTCGTGATCATCCTCGCCGACACATGGCAGTGGGGCCCGTTCATGTTCCTGATCCTGCTGGCCGGGCTGCTGGCCACCGAGGGCGATCAGCTGGAGGCGGCGGTGGTGGACGGAGCCCGGTCCGTGCGGCTGTTCTGGCACGTGGTGCTGCCGTCCATGAAACCCATCCTTCTCATCGCCGTCGTGCTGCGCGGGCTCGACCTGCTGCGCACTTTCGACCTGGTGTCGCTGGCCACGCGCGGCGGTCCCGGCACCGTCACCGAGACGATCACGTTCTACATCTACAACCTCTCCTTCAAGTTCTTCGACCTGGGTAAGGGCGCGGCGGCGGCCCTGCTGATGCTGGGCGGGCTCAGCATCGTCGTGTTCTTCGCCGTGCGCTCGGTCGTGAGGGCGGCCCGGTGAGCCGCGTCCGCACGAGGCGCTCGCCGCTGCGCCGCGCCGGCACCAACGCCGGCCTGGCTGCCGCCTTGGCGCTGGCGCTGCTGGTGGCGCTGCTGCCGATCGTGTGGGTGGTCTTCACGTCGTTCAAACCGGAGATTGACTGGATCTCCGACCCGCCGGTCTGGATCCCCAGCGACTGGACCACCGAGAGCTACTCGCAGATGTGGACCGACGACGACGGCGCCGGAGCGCTGTGGAACAGCCTCATCATCGTGGGCACCGCCACGTTGGCGGCAATGACGATCGGCTCGCTGGCCGCCTACAGCTTCTCGCGTTTCCGCACCGGCGGGCGCCACATCTTGACCTGGATACTGTCCATCAAGTTCCTGCCGCCGGTCGTGTTCGCCGTGCCGCTTCTGATCATGTTCACCGACCTCGGGCTGTACGACTCGTACCGGGGCCTGATCCTGCTGTACACGGCCTTCCAGCTGCCGTTCGTCGTGTGGATGATGAAGGGCTTCTTCGACGAGATCCCACTGGAGATCGAGGAGTCGGCCCGCGTGGACGGCTGCTCGTGGTTCTCGATCTTCACGCGTTTCGCGCTGCCGCTCAGCGCGCCCGGGCTGGCGGCCACCACGCTGCTGACGTTCATCTTCGGCTGGAGCGAGTACTTCGTCCCGCTGGTGTTCGCCAGCCACGAGCACTTCACCGTTCCCGTGCAACTCTCGGCCTACTTCAGCGAGGCCGTGGGCCTGGAGTGGGGACCGCAGGCTGCCCTCAGCGTGGTGGGCGTGCTGCCGGTGGTGCTGCTGGCTCTGGTGATCCAGAAATATCTGATCCGTGGTATGACGTTCGGTGCCGTCAAGGGATAGACGGCGGCGGCGAGGAAGAAGAGGGAAGAGGAGCGATGGCGATCCAAGTGAAACAGGAGTTCCCGCACTGTGAGCGGTGCGGGATCATGCTGCACGAGCGCCAGCGGCGCATCGTCGCCGGCAGCGGGCGTGCCCAGATCGTCTACTGCTCGGAGATCTGCCGCGACGAGCACGTCGAGATGCACGGGCTCGTCGACCGAGGCCTATGGATGTCGGGCGAGAGTTCCGGCATCGGCAGGAGGAGGTGAGGCGGGCCGTGGCTGTACGCATGGGAATCGACATCGGCGGGACGTTCACCGACCTTGCTCTGTTCGACGAGGAGTCCGGGCACGTGCAGGTCACCAAGGCGGCCAGCACCCCTGGAGAGCCTCACCGGGCGGTCAACGACGTCATCGGAAGGGCCGGCATCGACAACGGCACGATCCGGGACCTGGTGCACGGCACCACGGTGGCCACCAACGCTCTGCTGGAGCGCAAGACCCAACTCCCGGGGCTCGTGACCACACGCGGCTTCAGCGACGTGGTCTTCATCCAGCGGATGAACCGCAAGCACCACTACGACCTGCAGTGGGACAAGCCCACCCCGTTCGTGGAGCGGCGCCACTGCCTCGAGGTGGACGAACGCTGCAACTACAAGGGGGAGATCGTCGAGCCGCTCGACGAGGCGGGTGCCCGACGCGCCGCCCGCCGCCTGCGCGACGAGGGGCTCTCCGACGTCGCCGTGTGCTTCCTGTTCTCCTATGTGAACCCGGCCAACGAACTGCGCATGCGGGAGATCATCGCCGAGGAGCATCCCGGGGCCAGGGTCTCGCTGAGCCACGAGGTGTATCCGCGCTGGCGGGAGTACGACCGGATGAGCACCACCCTGGCCGACGCCTTCCTGAAGACGCTCGTGGGGGAGTACATCGAGGACGTGGCCGCCGGTTTGGCGCCCATCGGCGTGGACGCCAACTTCTTGATGATGAAGTCCAACGGCGGCTTGGTGGACCACAGGGCGGCCTCGGCCAAGCCGGTGGACCTGCTGGTGTCCGGCCCGGTGGGCGGTGTGCTGAGCGCCTTGTACTTCGGGCGCCTCGTGGGGCGCGAGAACCTCATCTCCATGGACATGGGCGGCACCAGTTTCGACGTGAGCCTGATCGCCGGCGGCGAGGCCAACCGCACCGCCGAGTTCGAGATCGAGTGGGGCCTGCCGGTGTACACGCCGATGGTGGACGTGCGCACCATCGGGGCGGGCGGCGGCTCGGTGGCCTGGATCGACAAGGGTGGGCTGCTGCGGGTGGGGCCGCGCTCGGCGGGAGCCAATCCCGGCCCGGCCTGCTACCGGCGGGGCGGCGTGGAGGCCACCGTCACCGACGCCAACGTTGCGCTGGGTCGCATCAATCCCGACAGCTTCTTCGGCGGCGAGATGCAACTGGACGCCGAGGCGGCACGTGCCGCTCTCGGCCGGCTCGGCGACGAACTGGCCATGGTGCCCGAGGACGTGGCCATGGCCGTGGTGGACCTCGTGGACTTCAACATGGTGAACGCCGTCCGGCTTGTGTCCATTGACCGGGGCCTCGACCCCCGGGAGTTCACCCTGGTCTCCTTCGGCGGGGCCTGCTCGCTGCACGCCAACGCCTTGGCCCAGATCATCGGCGCCCGCGACGTGCTGGTGCCGGTCTATCAGGGCGTCTTCTCGGCCTTCGGGTTGATGACGGCCGACATGCGCGTGGACGAGTCGGTGACGACCAGCTTCCGCTCGGACCTGGTGGACTTCGAGCGCGCCACCGACCTCGTGCGGCGCCTGCGGGACACGGCACTGCGGCGCATCGCCGCCGAGGGGTACGGCGGCACGCCTGTCCTGGAGCCGACCGTGGAGATGCGCTACAGCGGCCAGAACTACGGCACGTCGGTCGTAATGTCGCTCACCGACTGGGCCTTCGGCCCGGACAATCTGGCCGAGACCATCGACCGTTTCGAGGCCGAGCACCGCAGGCTCTACGGCTACGACATTCCCGACGAGATCGTGGAACTCGTTCTGATAACCATGACGGCCGTCGGTGTGAACCAGAGCCCCCATCTGGCCCCGCTGCCGCCCGGCCCCCCCGCCGCGCCCATCGACGAGCGGCCCGTCTACTTCAGTGGCGCCGGCTGGGTGCCGACGAAGATCTACCGCCGCGAGCAGCTACCCCCGGGCGCCGAGCTGGTCGGCCCCGCCGTCGTCGAGGAGGCCATGTCCACCACCCTGGTGCATCCCGGCGAACGCGTGGACACCGACGACTTCGGGAACCTGCTGATCCACGTCGCGCCGGCGTGAGTCGACCCGAGCAACTGCAGCGCTGGGGCCTGAAAGCAATCGTCGAGAAGACCACAACGAACGACACAAAGAAGGAGCCGGCAACGTGACACAGACGCTTCCCGCGCCCGAGACGACCATCACAGATGTGGCCGTCCCCGCCATCGACGAGGTGGATCAGATCACCCTGCAGGTGGCCAACAACTTCCTGGTCACGACCGCCCGTGAGATGGGCATCGCCATGCGCAACACGGCCTACTCGCCGCTGTTCAACGAGGGTCTGGACTTCTCCTGCGCAATCTTCGACGCCGGTGGCGAGATGATCGCCCAGGCCGAGTTCTGCCCCGCGCAACTCGGAGCCATGATCTTCGTGGTCGAGTGGACGATCAACGAGATCGGTTCGGAGAACTTCAACCCCGAGGACGTGGTCTTCCACAACGACCCCTTCCGGGGCGGCTGCCACCTTCCCGAGTACTGCGTGATCAAGCCCGTCTTCTACAACGACAAACTCGTGGGGTTCGTGTCCTGCATCGGGCACATGACCGAGGTGGGCGGCAAGGTGCCCGGCGGCTTCGCCGGCGACGCCACCGAGGTGTTCCAGGAAGGGCTGCGCATCCCGCCACTGAAGATCGTGGATCGGGGAGAAGACGTCGAGGCCATCTGGAACATCATCATGGCCAATGTCCGCACGCCGCGGATGTCCTACGGCGACTTGAAGTCGATGATCGGCTCGCTGTACGTGGGGGAGCGGCGGGTCATGGAGTTGGTGGAGCGCCACGGCCCGGAGCGCTTCAAAGTTCTGGGCGAGGCCATCAAGGACTATTCCGAGCGCCGTATGCGCGCCGAGATTTCCGAGATGCCCGATGGCACCTACGACTTCTCAGATGTCGTCATCGACAACGACGGCGTGACCGAGGACGTGTCGCTGCTGCAGGTGCGGGTCACCATCGACGGCGACAGCATGACCGTCGACTACACCGGTAGCGGCGAGCAGCGGCTGGGGCCGGTGAACTGCACCTACGGCGTCACGGCGTCGGCCACCTACAACGCCCTGCTGCATCTCACCGACCACTCCATCCCGTCCAACTACGGGTGCTTCCGGCCGGTGCGCATCATCGCCCCCCACGGGACGATCGTGAACGTGGCCTACCCGGGTGCCAGCGTGGGCGGCAATTCCGAGATCCATCCTCACCTGGTGATGGCCATCTACGGGGCGCTGGCCGATGCCCTGCCGGATCGGGTCTCCGCGCACGACGGGGGCACCTCGGCGCTCGTCGGCATCGGCGGTCACCACCCCGACACGGGGGAGATCTTCGCCAATCTCACCAACGAGGGCTGCGGCTGGGGCGGGCGCGCCACCAAGGACGGCAACAACGCCCTGTGCATCCCCAACGGCAACTGCGCTCTGCAGCCCGTGGAGATTCTGGAGACGCGTTATCCCATCCTGCACGAGGCGCTGGCCATCCACGAGGGCTCGGCGGGGGCCGGGCGCAACCGTGGCGGCTTCGGCTACTACCGCCAGTTCAAGGTGCTGAGCGACTACCTGCGGGTGTCGTGCTTCATCGAGAAGGAGAAGACCCGGCCCTGGGGCCTGTTCGACGGTGAACCCGGCAAGAACTCGGCCATGCTGGTGCAGCGCAGCACCGACGACGAGTGGACGACGTTCACCGAGGCGTTCGGCGTGGCGTGCAACGGCAAGTTCTCCGACGTGCGTCTGGCGGCCGGCGATCGCATCCGCACGGTGACCTCCGGCGGCGGTGGCTACGGCAACCCGCTGGACCGAGAGACGGACCGTGTGGCCACCGACGTCCGCCAGGGTTTCATCAGCCCCGCGCTGGCCGCTGAGGAGTACGGCGTGGTCTGCAGCGATGATGGGACGGTCGACGAGGCCGCTACCGACCGCCTGCGGGGCGAGATGCGAGCGGAGGCAGGCAAGTCGGCGTGAGTGCTGAGCACCTCGGCGAGGTTGCCCTCGTCACGGGGGCGAGCAGGGGTATTGGCCGGGCAATTGCCGAGGCACTGGCAGGCGCCGGCTATGCGGTGGGAATCTGCGCCCGCTCGCCGGAAATCGCCGAGGTTGCCGCCGAACTCCGCGAGACGGGCGCGAGCGCCGCAGCCTGGGAGCTGGACGTGACCGACACGCTTGGCGTGCATCGATTCGTGAACGAGGCCGCGGAACGGTTCGGGGGCATCCACGTGCTGGTGAACAACGCCGGCATGAACCGCGCCGGGCACATCCGTGGGGTCTATGCCAACGAGGTGGACGCCATGTTCGCCGTCAATGTGCGCGCCCCGCTCGTTGCGATGCAGGCCGTCGCGCCGCATATGGCCGCCGCCGGGGGCGGGCGCATCGTCAACATCGCCTCGTGGGTGGCCCGCTCGCCGCGCCCGGGTTTCGTGGCCTACTCGGCCTCCAAGGCCGCCCTGGTGGCGCTCACCCGCGGCGCCGCTCTGGAGTTCGCCGACGACGGCATCACGGTCAACGCGGTCTGCCCCGGCAACGTGCTGACCGAGATCTGGGAGACGGCGATCGCCGGGACCTCGCTGGGCGACGGGCGCACCGTCGAGCAGGTGTATGCCGACTCCGTCGCCGCCCAGCCCATCAAGCGGGGCGTGACAGTCACCGAAGTGGCCGCGGCCGTGTTGTTCTGCTGCTCGGACGGTGCCAGGAGCATGACCGGTGAGGCCGTGACCGTGGCCAGCGGCCTCTGAGCCGCCCGGCGGGGCGTTGGCTGCTCGAGGTCCCGAAGGGGGAGGAGCGCTCGTGACGAAAGATCAAACGACCAGGCTCATCGGGGTCGCCTCGGGCTTCGGCCGTCTGAGCTTCGATCCCGACGACGGGAGCATCGCGGTGGACGAGCTCGGGGCGCTCGACGTCTGTGTGTCGGTAAACGGTGCCCGGTTGCGTCACGTTCGCACCGAGATGCCCATCCAGAGTCCGCTCATGGGGCGCATCGTTCAGCACCTGGCGGGCGACGGCGTCTCGGCGCGCCTCTGCTGGGATGCGCACACCACCGGAAACCTCCACCTCTACGTCCGCCTCGTCGCCGAGACCTCGGTTCGGGTCGAGCGGGTGGAGCTGCCCCGCGTCGCGGTGGCGGATGGCACCGGCGCGGCGGTGGATCGCGCCGACGCTTCGGGGGTGCTGCTGGGGGGCTCGGCGCTGATCGGTGTGGCGGTCAAGAAGTATCCATGGCTGGCCTCGTGGAACGACGTGGGCGCCCACGGGCACCGCACGCTGGCCGACAGCGTCCTGACCGCCGACGCGGACGGTGGCGCACTCGCCCTCACCACGGCGTTCCCCGTCGAGATGTCGCCGGGCCAGAGCCTCGAGGCCGCAGTGTTCCTGCGCCGGGGGGCCGCCGACAGCGAGGACTTCCGTGCCGCGCTCCGTCACGAGGTGCGTTACGACCACCGCGACGAGGTGCGCTACGTGCCCGAGGGCGAATTCGCCGAGCAGCGGGTCTGGGAGACCGAGGACCGCTGGCTGGGGCCGCCGATCACCGAGGGGGCGATGCAGCGGCCCTACGACCAGTTGATCACGCGCCCGCTCGGTCTGAACGTGCTGGCGCGCCGGCGCTTCACCTGGAGCAACGAGGACTTCTCGCTGTGGCGGCTCACCGGCAAGGAGCACTACCGCGACTCCGGCATCAAGAAGGCGTTCGCCCTCCTCGACACCCAGAACGTTCACGGCGGCTGGTACGAGGGCGTCGAGTTCTACAACCTGCCTCCCCAGCACCACCACATGTACGACACCTACATCTCGGGCATGTTCCTCCTCGACGCCTACGACGCCACCGGCTACGAGGGATTCGTGGAGGCCGCCGAGCGGGCCGTGCACTTCTGGGTGTCCAACCCGCCGCCCGCCAACGGCCACGTCGAGGTTGCCGAGGGGGCCTGGTGGTACCGCTGGGGCGGATACATCAACCAACTGGGATACACCGACGAGCGCTGCGTGCTGAACACCCACTCCGGCGCCACCGCCTTCCTGGCCATGTACGCCGAGCGCACCGGCGACCCCGACGCCCGCCGGGGAGCCGAAGCCGGTCTGGCGGCGGTGCGCTGGGGGCTGGAGCGGGGCATCCAGCGCGGCGACGGGCAGTTCCTCTACTGCCTCAGCCAGGTGGACCCCACGCTGGAGCGACCCGGCGACCCGCCGTACATCAAGCTCGACCTGGTGCCGCAGATCGAGGACGTCTACACGGTCGCCTCCAGCTACCGGCTCATGATGGCGCTGCGCAGCATCCCCGATCCGGTGGTCACCGCCGCCATCCGCCGCGCCCTGGACTACTGGTGGGTGGGCCACCGCGCCGGCACGGTGTACACCTACCGGGCGTACTCGGCCATCGCTTTCGGCGTGGCGGCAGGCGAGATCGACCTCCGGTACGCGCTGGCGCTGCCGGAGATCCTGCGCGACCGCGAGCAGTTCACGTCGATGCAGCGCGGCCTGTCCTCGTTCATCGCCCCGCACGGGTTGCCGCTGGTCTACGTCCGGGCGCGCGGGCGGCCGGGCCGGTTCGTCGAGCCGGTGTTCGTACGGCGCCGCCGGGGCGAGTACCTGTTCGCCCTGGTCAATACCGAGCAGCCGATGAGCAACATCCCCGTGGAGGTCGCCCTGCCGGCGGGCGTATCCCTCCGGGGCGCCTCGACCATCGATCCGGCGGGCGACCCGATGGCGGAGGTTCCCGCGTCGTGGGTGTCCGGTGGTGACCGGAACGCCACCGTGGCCGTCGAGGAGTTGCAGGAGTTCGCCGTGACGGTCGTCCGGCTCGAACTCGACGAGCCGGGAGCCTGAGGGTCCGATGTCCGAGAGTCCGATGTCCGGCGGGGATGTCGTCGTGGCCGGGGCCTCCTTCCCGAGCCTCGAGACCGAGCGGTCGTTCGTCGAGCCGCTGGGATGCACCGTCGTGGACAAGCGGTTCGCCCCCGACGACGAGGCGCTCGAGGCCTGCCGTACCGCGGTTGCGGTGATGACCGACTACTTCGTCTGCGACGCCCCACGCATCGCCACGTTCGAACGCTGCAAGGTGATCTGCCAGTACGGCGCGGGGCTGAACCAGGTGGACGTGGTCGCGGCCACGGCTGCGGGCATCTACGTCACCCACACCCCCGACTACTGCAGCGAGGAGTTGGGTGACCACACGATGGCGCTGATCCTGGCCTCGATGCGCCGCATCGTGCGCTTCGACCGGAACATCCGGGCGGGACGCTGGGACTACAACGACGGCATGCCGATGCGGCGCCTGGCGGCCTGCACGCTGGGGCTCGTGGGCTTCGGGAGGGCGGCCCGCGCTGTGGCGGTCAGAGCCCAGGGTTTCGGGATGACCGTGATTGCGCACGACCCGCTTGCCGATGACGCAACCTTCGCCGCCGCCGGTGTGGCGCGGGCCGGCCAACTCGCCGAAGTCCTGGCCACCGCCGATGTGGTCAGCGTGCACGTACCGCTCGTGCAGTCCACGCGGCACCTCATCGGCACCGAACAACTGGCCCTGCTGCGCGACGGTGCGTTCATCGTGAACACGTCGCGCGGCGGCGTGATCGATCAGCGGGCTCTGCATGCCGAATTGGCCACCGGTCGACTCGGCGGAGCCGGCCTCGACGTCCTGGAGCAGGAGCCACCGGCGCCCGACGAACCGCTCGTGTCGTGCGAGGACGCCGTGCTGACACCGCACACGGCCTTCCTTTCGCTGGAATCGCTGGATCTGCTGCAGAACCGTGCCGGCGCCGAAGTCGCGAGGGTGCTGACCGGCGACGTGCCGATCTACGGCGTGAATGTCGAGGGCGTGCGCAACGGCAAGTCCGGCAATGGAGCGGCAGGCCCCGACGACGTGGCTCTCTTCTGGCGAGAGACCTGACCTGGAGGACGGATATGGGCGCAATAACTCTTGATCGCTGCACGAAGGTGTACCCCAACGGGGTGCGCGCCGTGGATGATCTGTCGCTGCACATCGACGACGGGGAGTTCATGGTGCTCGTCGGCCCGTCGGGGTGCGGGAAGTCGACGATGCTGCGCATGATCGCCGGCCTCGAGGAGGTCACCGACGGGACGATCACCATCGGCGACCGTGACGTCACCGATCTGGCGCCACCGGAGCGCGACATTGCCATGGTGTTCCAGAACTACGCCCTCTACCCGCACATGTCGGTGCGGGAGAATCTCGGTTTCGGGTTGCGCATGCGCAAGGTCCCCAAGGCCGAGCGCGTCGAGTTGGTGGACGCCGTGGCGCGCACGCTGGGTCTCGGCGAGTTGCTGGATCGCAAGCCGGCGGCGTTGTCGGGTGGGCAGCGGCAGCGGGTGGCGATGGGCCGGGCGATGGTGCGCGAGCCGGCGGCGTTCTTGATGGATGAGCCGCTGTCGAACCTCGACGCGAAGTTGCGTGTGGCGATGCGCTCGGAGTTGGTGCGCCTGCATGCCCGCCTGCAGACCACGTCGCTGTTCGTGACCCACGACCAGACCGAGGCGATGACTTTGGGCCAGCGGGTGGCGGTGTTGCGCGACGGGGTGTTGCAGCAGTGCGACACCCCCCAGCGGTTGTTCCGCAATCCCGTGAACCTGTTCGTGGGCGCCTTCATCGGCTCGCCGAGCATGAATTTCGTGGAGGCCGCCGTGGCGGGCGACAGTGTCGTGTTCCCCGGTCTGGGGATGCCCTTGCCCACCGATTCGCCGCTGCGCGGCCAGGAGCGCTCGGTGATCGTGGGCATCCGGCCGACGGACTTCGCGCACTCCGACGACGCCGCGGCCGACCTGCCGCGCATGAGGGTGGTGCCGTCGGTGGTGGAGGAACTGGGAGCAGAGACCTACCTCATGTTCACCGTCGACGCCCCTCGTGTCGACACCGAAGCGACGCGAGCCGCAGCGGACACCGAGCGCACCGACGAGGTGACGCTGCTCGCCGACGAGGAGGGCGCCGTGTTCTGTGCCCGGATCGACCCGCGCCGCTCACCTCGCCCGGGAACTCCCGTCGAACTGGCCATCGACAGCGAACGGGTCCACTTCTTCGACCCGGAGACCGGCGACGCCATCCGCGCCACCGAGTAAGAGCCCAACTGGGAGACCGGTGAACGCTCCTGCCGACCCTCACTCGTCATTCCGGCGGAGGCCGGAATCCATGCGTGTCGAGGCTCTGATTGCGCCTGTCGTCGACGACGCGGCAGGCGGTCAGCGCAACTCGCGGAAGAACGCTCGGACGTCTTCGACGAACAGTTCGGGCTGCTCGAAGGCGGCGAAGTGGCCGCCGCGGGGCATCTCGTTCCAGTGCCTGATGTCACTGAAGAACGGCTCGCACCACGAGCGCACCGGAGGGACGATCTCCATGGGGAACTTCGCCACGCCTGTGGGGACCGTGACCGGTGCCGGTTGCGTAGCGGACCCAGCGGCAATCGGGTTGAACGTCTCCCAGTACAGGCGCGCCGATGAGGTGGCGTTGGCGTTCAGCCAGTAGAGCATCACGTTGTCGAGCAGTTCGTCGCGGCTCAGCGCGTTCTCGGGATGCCCGTCGCAGTCCGTCCACTCGCGGAATTTCTCCAGGATCCACGCGGCCTGGCCCGCGGGGGAGTCGGTCAGCCCGTAGCCCAGCGTTTGGGGCCGGGTCGAGTGCTGGCGGTTGTAGGCCGTACCCCACTCGACGAAGTGCTTGAGTGCAGCCGCGGCCTGCTGCTCCTCGGCGGTCCACGTGGGGTCCACCGTGCGCAGGTCGGGGAGCGCCATGTGCGTTCGCACGATCATGTTCAGGTGGATGCCCAGGCACCGGCTGGGGTGGCGGGCGCCGATCGCGATACTGACCGCCGAGCCCCAATCGCCGCCCTGGGCGCCGTAGCGGTCGTAGCCCAGCCCGGCCATCAACTCCGCCCAGCAGTCGGCGATCCGGTCGACGCCCCAGCCGGTGCGGGAGGGCTTGCCGCTGAAGCCGAAGCCCGGCAGCGACGGGCACACCACATCGAACGCGTCCGACGCCGAGCCCCCGTGAGCCACTGGGTCGGTCAACGGCCCGATGACCTTCTGGAACTCCACCACCGAGCCGGGCCAGCCGTGCGTGATTATCACGGGGACGGCGCCGGCTTCGGGTGACCGGACGTGGATGAAGTGCACGTCCATGTCGGCGACGTGGGCGGTGAACTGGTCGAACCGGTTGAGCGCCCGCTCGCGTGCCCGCCAGTCGTATCCGCTGGCCCAGTAGTCGCAGACCTCCTGCACGTAGGCCAGGGGAATGCCCTGCGACCAGTCGTCAACCGTCTCGGCCTCCGGCCAGCGGGTGCGGCGCAGGCGATCCTTCAGGTCCTCGATGACGTCATCAGCGACGGCGATCTCGAACGGCTCGACGTGCATGGCTCGACGGTCCAGGCTCAGAACGGCGACGTCTCGCCGCTGGGGACACCGACGTCGAACGTCTCCATCAACTGCGCGAGCAAGGTGTAGTAGCCGACGAGCGTCACGAGTTCCATGACGCCGTCGAGGCCGAGCGCCTCGCGGGCGGCTTCGTAGCTGGCGTCGTCGGGCCGGCCCCCGGCGATCAGCGCCCTGCTGAAGGCGTATGTCGCGGCAGCGGTGTCGTCCTCGAAGGAGGGCGTCTCGCCGGCATGCAGCGCCGCGATCTGGGCGTCGTCAAGGCCGGCCCGGCGCCCGATGGGCTCGTGCGCCCACCACTCGAAGGGTGAACGCCGGTGGGCGGCGACCGCCAGGATCGCCACCTCTCGCACCAGCGAGCTCAGACCGCAGCCAAAGCGGATGGCCGAGCCGACCGACTGCAACGCGTCGCCGACGACGGGGCTCAGCAGCAGGGTGCTGAACGGGCCCACCAGGCTGCCGTCGTCCTCGGTCAGCCGGAAGGAGGCGTCGCGGGCCCTGTCTCCTCCGGCGATCGAGTCGTAGAGGCGCCGCTGGTCGTCGGTGAGTTCCTCCGGGCGCAGGCCAGGCAGGCGGCTCACGATCCGAGGTCCACGATGGCGGCCACCGAGCCGCCGCCCGCCGGACCCTGCTGCAGCCCGGCCACCGAGACGAACACGGCTGGGTCGCCGATGGCGGCGGCCGCCACGCCGCCCACAGCACCCTTGGTGTGGTGCGTGTGGTGCACGTCGGAGTCGTTCAGCGCCACCTGCCGCCGACCCCGCAGCCGTCCCGACGGGTCGGCTTCGCACTTGATGAAGCAGTTCACCACCCTGCCGCCGAGGTCCTCGGCGCGGGGGTGCTCGGGCAACTCCAGGCCCGCCGAGCGGATGGCGTCGTAGATGCCGTCGAAGTCCAGGGCGTCGCGCATCACCGAGTGGCCGATGCGGTAGCGCCCGCCGACGCCGGTGCGGTTGCCGACCACGACGATCTGGGCTTCCACCTGCTCGACCCCCGAGGAGCAGGAGGCCACCGACGAGTACACCGAGAGATCTTTGGCGATCTGCTCAGGCTGGGGCCGGGGAATCTCCCCGAGCGCTGTGGCGATGCCCAGCGCCGAGGTGGCGTTGGAGACTGCCATGGATTCCATCGTGTCGGTGAGGGCGACCGTCTCGCCGCGGGAGTGGGCATCGGCGATGCGCTCGGCGGTCAGCAGCGGCGTCTTGGTCTGCACGAAGTGCACGTCCGCGCTGTCGGAGATCCCGGCGGCGGCCATGGCCTCGCGCACACCGACGGCCACCTTGTCCACCATCGGCAGGCGGCCGATCTCCTCGGGGAAGATTGGCTCGGACACGGCGAATCCCACCGCCAGCCGCTTCTCGTCGGCCGGCTCGGCGGGACCGTCCACCTTGGCGAACACCGTCATGTGCGGGGAGATCACACCGTCGCAGCCGCCGGACCAGGCGATCGGCACCTGCAGCGCCTCGGCGCGGGTCTTGCCGGCGTGTTCGACGAGGAAGTCGCGCAGCACGCGGTCGGCCAGCACGCGGGAGAAGTCGTTGACGCCGCCGTTGCCCTCCACCTTGCCGATGAGGGCCACGATGTCGTCGGCGGCGAAGTCGCCGGCTGCGATGGCCGCCTCCAGCCCGGTGGTGTCCTGGACGTTCTCGAAGGGGATCTTGCGTACGACGTAGGGCATCTCTGGTCCTCCTAGCTGCCGGGGTGCCGGGACCAGCGACGTCATTCGTCTCGTGATTGCCGCCGGCCCGACATTCACAATGATAAGCAGTGTTGAATCGTCTACGATCCCGTTGACATTTCCCGGGACCCGGAGGCGCGACGGACGCCTGCCCCGCGGCCCGGACCAACAGGAGGACACCCTCATGACCGCTCCGATGCATCTGCTCCCCGGCCAGGAGACCCGCAGAGCCGGCGACCTGCTCTATGTCTCGACGATCTTCCCCGTCGACGGCGACGGCCGCGCCGTGAAGTCCGCGTCGAACTCCCCCCACATGGGCGACTCGGACGTCTACACGCAGTCCCAGGTCGTACTAGGCGAGTTGGCGCGGCGCGTGGCGGCCGACGGCAGTTCGATGGACCGCGTGCTGCGGGTCGAGGTGCAACTGGCAGCTGCTGCCGACTTCGGTGAGTTCAAGCTGGCCTGGATCAATGCGTTCGGCGAAGCGCCCCCCGCCCGCACGACCATCGTGGTCGGTGACGACCAGGTCGTGCCCGGCACCCTCGTGACTGTCAACGCCGTCGCCCTCAACGGTGGCTCGGCGCAGCAGCGCGAGACGATCCACACCGATGAGGCTCCCGACCCGATGCCCTACGAGCACGTGCCGCAGGCCATCAAGGGTGGCCACTGGGTATATCCGTCGGCCCTACCGGCATGCGACTACGAGAACGGCATTCCGGTGGGCAAGCGACTTCCGGCCTTCCCCTACTACGCCAACGACGCCACCGACCAGGCCGAGTACGTGTTCGCCAATCTTCAGAAGGTCATGCAGTCGGCGGGTACCGACGTGGCCAACGTCATCAAGGCCCACCTCTACGAGCCCGATCTCGGCACGTTCCCCGACGTCGATGCGGTGTGGGCCCGGTACATGCCGCGCCCGCCCACACGGGCATCGATGGCGGCAATCGACCTGCTCGTGGAGCGGGCGGTGTTCGTGGCCAACCTGGTGGGCGTGATGCCCGACGAGTCGATGGAGATCGTCGAGACCCGCAAGGGCATCAGCTGGCACCCCGTGGACGTGCGCAAGGTGAACTTCACGCCGGGCATCGCCGTCGGCGACGACTGGTTGTTCCTGGCCGGGCAGGTCCCGGTGCCGGACTTCCTCACCGGCGTGGTGGGAACCGGCCCCTCGGCACTGCGGAACTACTTCTCCAACATCGAGATGCAGACCGAGACCACGATGCGGCTGATTCAGGGCCAGATCGACGCCAACGGCTTCGAACTGCGCGACGTGGTGGATGCCCACATCTTCCTGGTGCACGCCCAGCGTGACTACCGCGGCTTCGAGCGGGCCTGGAACCGGATCATGGCCGAGAGAGGCATCGAGAACCCACCGCCGATCACCCTCATCCCGTCGCGCCAGCGCAACGGCAACACCGGCATCATGTTCCTCGGCCCCGACGAGGTCCTCCGCCCCGACATAGAGATCGACTTCATCCTCCACCGCAGCTGACGGCACCACGCCGTCGGGTTTCTTCCGGCACGCCGGGACCTGCACGTCGTGACGTGGAGGGGCTGAGCACCGCTCTACTCCTCCACACACCGGCGAGAGTCGTCCCAGCCCGGCGCCCCGCCGTCCCCCCCGGCGACGTCATTCCGGCGAAGGCCGGAATCCACTGCCGAGCAGGTGCTGCTCGCAGCCACGCCCCGACGTCGGTGCCGGTGGGTCAGAGGCGTCGGAGTTCGGCGACCGAGCGGGGCAGTCCAGATCGCGCCAGGCGGTCGAGGACGCAGGCGTCGTAGGTGGCGGTGAACGACATTCGGGCGAGTTCTCCAGTCAGTAGTCAAGGCCGAGACGCTGGGCTTCGGCCGTGAGTTCGTCGGCGATCGAGCGGCGTTCGGCTTCGTCGCGGTGCTTGTAGTCGATGATGTCGGTGAGCAGGACCCGCCGCCGGTTCCCGACCCGGCGGTGGGGGATCTTCCGCTGGTCGAGGAGCTTCACCAGGTAGGGGCGGGACACATTGAGCAGGTCCGCGGCTTGCTGTGTTGTCAACTCGGCGAAGACCGGTGCGACGGTGACGCCGTTGCCGTTGGCGATCTCGGTCAGGATGTCCACGAGCAGCCCCAGGGCGTGACCGGGGATCTCGAGGGTGGCACTGTTGTTGTCCGCGGCCAGCGTTACCGACGCGGCGGCGACGTCGGGATGATGCCTAAGGAACCGCTCGAGAACGTCGACAGCTTCAGCTGCCTGCGCGGCGGTCGCCTCGTCGGGCACCGCAAGTTGATGTTCCAGAATCGCTGTGTGTGGCATTGGTGGTCTCCTATTGGTGTGTGCGGCGTGCTGCCAGCGCGGGGCCGTCGGGGCCTGCTGGTGCCTCTCATCGCCAACTGGACCGCATGATAGATCGCAATGCAATCTATTCGCAATATTCGCAGTAGATGAGTCACTCGAAGCAGGCGGTCTGCGGCTGAGGTAGTGGAGAACCCATCGCCAATCACCCTCATCCCGTCGCGTCAGCGAAACGGCAACAGATGACGGCCAGCTTGGCGTGAGATGTCTCATCCCGAGCGTCAGTGCTGTCGGCCGCAAGTTCGTGAGCGTCCTAACGGGGGTTAGTATCCGGTCAATCCTCCCCGCCCTCCCGCGCCGCTCAGTCGGCGAGGGACTGGCGGGGTTTTTCGTACGTCCATACGCACGCCGCCGGAACATCTCCATCCCCTCGTCGACGATCTGCTCGACTACGTCAACGGCACGCTGCATTTCCCGCTACTTCAGGCGGCAGTTGTGCACGCGCAGTTCGAGACGCTGCATCCGTTCGCCGACGGCAACGGCCGTACCGGGCGGGCGCTGATCCACGTCGTGCTGCGCCGCCGCGGGCTGGCACCGCGGTTCGTTCCGCTGATCAGCCTCGTGCTCGCCCGGCGGGCCGAGGACTACATCGGCGGTCTCGTCTCGTTCCGGCACGACGGCACCGCCGATAGTTCGGAGCGGTCCGAGGCCGTCGGCGCCTGGGCTCGTGTCTTCACCGCCGCCACGATCCATGCCGCCGACGACGTGCAGCGCTACAGCACGACGATCGTCGACATCACCGAGCGGTGGCGCCGACGTGTGGGCCGCGTCCGCGCCAACTCCAGCACCAACCTTCTCCTGCGGGCGCTGCCGGGCGCCCCGATCATCACCGTGGCGTCCGCGGCGGTGCTCACCGGGCACTCCCAGACCAGCGCCGGCGAGGCTGTCAACTTGCTCGCTTGCGCCGGAATCCTCCAGCAACGCAACGTCGGACGGCAGCGCTACCGAGTGTTCGAAGCCCCCGACGTGCTCGACCTCTTCGGCGACGTCCAGAACGCCATCAACCAGCGCGACCGCGGTCATTCCCCGGTCTGACGCCGCAGCCCGACCGACGAAGTTCAGTCATACCGCAACTCGAAGTCTGAGCTGCTGTGGCCAAAGCACTCGAGAAACGCGGGGGCCGTTTCCTCGATGAACTTCGGATTCGAGTGCTCGGTTAAGAAGATTCTGGATTGTTTCGGCTCGTGATGTTCGCGTTCGCCGGTCTTGCCGAGATCCGTCGGGTCACGTGCTGCGGGCGGAAACATGCGGCGGGGCAATGAAACCTCGAGGACGCGATCGAAGTTGTCGCGATGTCGCTCGCACAGCAGATCGAGGAATGTTCTAAACGCGTCAACGTTCGACCTGACGTCGTAGCGCTCACCCAACAGCATGATCGCAGTGGGTTTCCCCCAGGACACCCAAGGGGGCGCTTTCGGATCGGTTACTGACGGTACCGATGCGGGTGGTGAGTCGTCAGGTCTGGTCGGAATGGTGGCGGACGGTATGGGGGAGGGCCAGTTCCAGTGGTCACTGCACGGTGAGGGCAGCATAGAGTTCTGCTGGGCTTTGGTGGTGGAGGCTGCGGCGGCGCTGGTGGTTGATGATGGCAGCGGCGTGTTGGGCTTGGGCGACACGCTGGCCGACGACCTGCGGAGCCTGCTCGAACGGATCGACCGCGAACTCGACTACAACGGCCAAGGGCTGCACGCCGTTCCGCCAGGGGATGCACGACGGCCTCCGCTTCGCCCAGGATGCCGTGGCAGATCTGCTGCGCCGCCACGGCCACACCGCCGAAATCGAGCCCCGAGACTGGGACGCCTGACCAGGGAGCAGCCGGCTGCATTGGTGCGGACGGGCCCCACGGCGGGAACGCGAGGACGTCCGAAGACGGAGAGGCCCGACACGGGGGCGAAGCCGCCGTGTCGGGCGTGGTCGCCAGTCGTGACAGCGGGCAGCGATCGCTGAGATGGCGATGCTACGCCAGGCTCGGGCCGCTCTTCTCCAGTGGCTTGGCGAGGTTGTTGTACCACTGCTCGGCGTCATAACCGGAGACGCCGAGGATCTCGCCGATGCGGATCCACGAGATCCCTGCCTCGCGTGCCGTCGTCAGAGCTTCGCCGAGGTGGGTCTGATCTGTCGGGCTTGACCTGACGGCACGATGCAGCAGGTATTCGGCGACCGGGATCTCGTCTGCCTCCGAAGGGTCGAACGCCTCGAACCGGTCCGCAAGTTCATCCGCGTGGTCGAGAATCTGTTCGAGGGTCCAACTCATGGTCGCCGCTCCAGGAATCTCGACCGCATCGGCATTGCATGAACAATAACTTCGATTCGCTTGTCCTTATCGATCACGACACCGACCTCGAGTAAGCGACCGCTGCGATCGGCGCCGACGAGCATGTCCAACTCGTCCAGCAGGTGTACTCGGACGGGATTGCGGTGGGCGTGAAGCATGTCATCGTCGCTGATCCCGTGCCGGCGGGCCGAGTCGGCGATCTCCGGATTCATGCCAGGTTCATTGGGCCGAAGTCACCCGGCGTGGTGGCGCGCGGATACACGGCAAGCCAGGTGTGCGGCAGCGCCGCTCTGTTGTCCCGAACCGCCGGCCTGTCTCAGGTGAAACTTCGCAGTGGCGTCATGACTTGGCGCGCGCAGATCCCATGAGTGCGGCATGATATCAGTCAAATAACTGGATAACCTGTGAAACTATCGATAGCTGGCGTCACGCTTGGTGCGGTGCTGGCAGGAATACATCGAGCGCGGGAGTTGAGCGTGCGACGCTGCCGTGTGCTGTCGTGGCGATCGGCGTGCTCAGCGCTCGGGGCGGTGGGGGCGGCCCGACCAGCGGCGCACGATGCCGGGGTCGATGCCGAAGAGGTCGAGAACGCGGCCGACTGACGTGTGTCTGAGAAAACCGCGGAGGTTGGTGTGGTCCAACTTGTGTCGAGGTGGGGTTTGATTGGTGCGATGGTCGATGCGCTTCGGTGGGCCGCTGGAGGCCTTCGATGCAGGCTTGGCGGATCTCGCCGCGACCGGGTGTCGTCGTCGGGGGTGACGTCCGATGCCGGCGTGGAGGCGGGTGCCGTCGAAGTCGCGGCGGACCGGTCGAGTTCATCGAGCCTGGGCGGGTCGGTGATGGTTTCGAGGTGGGGCCATTCGCCTTTGACGTGTCCGAGGGCTCCGATCCAGGCTTGGTCGCCGCCGGGGCGGCAGGAATCTGCGCGACCGCGAGGGCGGCGAAGAACTCGCGGGTGCTTTGGGAGGTCATCTGGGGGCCGTTGTCGAGGCGGCCAGCAGGATCGGTTGGGTCGATCGGCGGCGAAGGCCGACCGTTCGGGTGTGATCAGCTCGACGAGTCCCTCCGCGGCTAGGGCGCGGTCGAAGATGGATCTTTACCTGGGTGGAGGTCTCTTCGATGGAGAGGTGCGTGTCGATCCACGGCGGCTCGGACGTCGACGATCGGAACGCCGCCCGATCGGCGGCACCGAAATGCGTGATGTCCCAGCACCAGATCTTGTTGGGCTCCCACTGAAGCCAGGCGGGCCAGGCGGCCCGAGGCGCCGGGCGCCGCGCCGGCGCCTCGGGCAGTACAAGGCCGTGAGCAGCCAGAACGCGCCGCACCGTCGACGGCGACACCCACACGATCCCCTCATAGGAGCCGCGGTGGGCGAGCTTGCGGGAACTGCGATCGGTGGGTCCCCACTCCTCGACGAGTTCCAGGATCGCCGATCCGCACGGGCAAGCCAGCGCATGCAACGCAACCCCGCCGGGCGGGCGATCCTCAACAGTGCCCGTGGCGCGCAACCGGCGCCGCCAGCGCCACGCCCGATCATCCAGACGCCCAACAGCGAGCACGCCCACCTGTGGGGCGCGCCGGCGGAGTCGCCGCATCGACCAGCTCGAGGATCTGACCTTGGTTCCCGCGGGGACCCGCGCCGGAAGCGGACCGCTCATCCCAACCTACTTTTCCCCGCAGCAACGACAACTCGATGGCCTGCACCTTGATATCGGTCAACTGCTCCACCTCCCGGCGCGCGGCCTCCAACTCCCAGTTGCGCTCCTTGGCCGGCCGGCCCCGCCGAGCCACCAACGCGGCCAGCGGCGTCCTTGACTGTCCGGCGAATCCCGATGACCGTCGACACGTCCACCTGCCATTACGCGCCGCGTAGCTGGCGTCACGCTTGGTGCGGTGCTGGCAGGAATACATCGAGCGCGGGAGTTGAGCGTGCGACGCTGCCGTGTGCTGTCGTGGCGATCGGCGTGCTCAGCGCTCGGGGCGGTGGGGGCGGCCCGACCAGCGGCGCACGATGCCGGGTCGAACTCAGAGGTCGAGAACGCGGCCGACGGAGTGGTTGATGATGTCGTCGACGGTTTGCGGTGAGTTGTAGAAGGCGGGCATCGGCGGGGCGACGTGGATGCCCATGAGGGTGGCCTCGTGCAGCAGCCGGGCGTGGCCGGCGTGCAGCGGTGATTCGCGGGGCATCAGCACAAGTGGGCGTCCCTCCTTCAGCGTGACCTCGGCGGCTCGGCTGAGGAGGTTGTCCGAGTAGGCGTTCACGACAGCCGACAGGGTCTTCATCGAGCACGGCGCCACGACCATGCCCATCGTGGGATAGGAACCGCTGGCGATCGGCGCCGCCATGTTCTTGATGTTGTGCACCACATCGGCGAGAGACTCCACGTCGCTGGGGCTGCGGTCGGTCTCGATGCCGATGTTCAGGCGCCCCGACGGGGTGAGCACCAGATGGGTCTCGATGTCGTCGACGCCGGCGAGCACCTCGAGCAGCCGGATGCCGTAGATCACGCCGCTGGCGCCGGAAATGCCGACGATCATGCGCACGGCGACGCCCCGCGGTCAGCGCTCCCCCCGGCAGTGCAGCCGCAGCCGCCGGGAAGTGGATTCCGGCCTTCGCCGGAATGACGGAGCGGGTGGCTGTCGGAATGACGGAGCGGGTGGCTGTCGGAATGACGCGAGAGGAGCCCCCGGACTGGCTCAGCAAGTTTCTAGCCGTTCTCGTAGTAGTGCATTTCGAGGAGCAGGCAGCCCTCATCGCTGCGGAACGGGCCGTGGTCGACGCCCGGCGGCCGGCAGGCGTACGTGTTGGGTTCGAAACGCTCGCCACCGTTGCCGTGCTCGTCGCTACCCACGTAGAGGTCGCCGCTGACGAGGTACACCTCTTCCCAGTAGTCGTGGCAGAACGGGACCGTGGTGAACACGCCCGGGCCGAAGCGCAGCAGCCGGGTGCGGTTCCCGGATTGAGCCGCCTCGTCCAACTCGCCCGCCAGGATCTTCTGCGCGATCCCGTCGGGATAGCCCGCCGGGGTTTCCCAACCGGCGTCGAGGTCGAGCGGGTGGAACTCCAGATGCGGTTTCGAGATCATCGACGAGGCTCCCGTGAACTTGGCCTACGAGCGATTCAGCGTACGCCCCGAGCCGGTCACAACGGAATTCCGGCCCGAGCCCGTCACCCCGGCCGGAGTTGTCATTCCGACGAGAGCACGTTCTGGTCGCCGATCCGGGGTCGGGAATCGATCCTGCTACTCAGGGTGCCGGTGGGCGGACCAGGCGGGAGATGGCGTCGGCGGCGGCAGGGAAGCGGGCGATCAGCTCTGCCGGATCGCCCAACTCGAACCCTTCAGGGGTGTACGGGGGCGCCATAGTGGTGCCCACCAGTGACCACTCGCCGGTGGTGGTGGCTCCCATCCACACGCCGGCGGGGACCGCCACGCAAGGCCGCTGCCCCTGCGCCAGGTCGTCGCCCAGCGTGGGGGTTGCGATGGTCCCGCCAGGATGCAGCAGCAGCATGTCCGCCGCGGCACCGGCGTAGTGGTGCCAGAGTTCGGGAGAATCGACGCGGTGCATGGCCGAGAAGTCGCCGGGTCGCATCAGGTAGTAGATGGCCGAGCTGTGGGGGTCGCGCCACGTCTCGGCGAAGTACCCACCCTCGACCGGGAGAGGCTCCAGGTCGAGGAGGCCGATGATGTCGGAGGCTCTCACGGGCTCAGGCAGAGCCCCGCAGCACGTTCAGCACGTCGATCCGGTAGTCGAGCGTGATCGTGCGGCCCCGCGCCGGATCCTCCAGCGCCGCCCGGAACCGCTCGGCAGGCCGGATGCCGCCGAGAGCGCTGAACGTGCCCGTGAACAGCACCAAGCGGTCGGGCCGGTCGGCGAAGGGTGTGGCGTCGAGAAGCTCGCTCAGGCCCATGAGTTCGGCGAGGCGACCTTCCTGATAGAGGGACTCGGTGCCGTTGACGGTGATCCAGCTGCGCACCCGGAGCTCATCGGCGCCAGGCCTGGTGGCAAGCCCGATCACCATGCCCGACGGCTACGACGCCGCCGGCCACCTCCTCGAGGCGCCAGGCCTGGCTTCGGGCAGGCAAGCTTCGACAGCGCTATGTCGATGGCCTCGGCGGCGCGGTCGGTGTGGTCCGAGCCCAGTGTGAGGTAGGCGTCGTCGCCGTCGAACACCAGAACCGCTTCGGCCTCTCCAGACGTCTCGGCGCTCACCATGCTCAAGCGAGGCTGCTGGACGGCGGAGGTGCCCGGCGTGAGGTAGAAGCTGGGGACGGCGTCGGGTGTCGGCACGCCGAGTTCGGCGAGTTCGGCGAGATGGTGCTGCACCGCATCCCGGTCCCGCCCGAGGAAGCCGGCGATGACCACGGCGGTGGGACATATCTCGACGTAACCGCCGCCCACGGTGAAGCTGAGGCTCATGGGGATCCTCCCGGGTGGATCGCGCAGTCGTTCCTCTCCAGACCGCTCCCGGATCCTAGGAGTGTGCCGACCAAGCAGGTGGGTGTCTGGGGCTTGACGCCACTATTCGCATAGGTTAGATATATAGGCTACCTATGGGTTTGTCTGCGCGAGCCGGTGTGATCGCCCCGCAACTCCCGCTCACCGTCGGGCGCCGGGAGTTGTTGCGCGACGGTGACGACGAGCAGTTCCGGCGGATGTTGCACGACCTCCTGGCGTTCTCGGGCAAGCTGCAAGAACTCCGGGAGCGGATGGGCGGATTCATTGGTCTGTCGGGCCCGGCGTACACCATCGTCATCTCGATTGCCCACATGGCCGCACGGGCAGAGGTCGGCGTGACATCTGTGGCCCGCCATCTGAGCCTGAGCCAGCCGTACGTGAGTGCCGAGGTCAACAAGCTGGTCGCAGCCGGCCTCGTCGACAAGGCGGCGTCCGATCGCGACGGACGCTCGGTCTCCCTCACCGTGACGCCGGAGGCGGTCGCGCTGCTCACGAGGCTCGCCTCCCGCCAGCGCGACATCAACGACCAGTTGTTCGCGCACCTCGGCGTGGCGTCGTTCGACATGCTGGCGGGGATCGCCGCGCGCCTCGTCTACGACGCCGACCGCGCCCTCGAGTTGGCGGCTCTGAACGCTGCCGGGCCACGACCGGCCGGCGAGGAGTCCTGATGTCGCGGACCTTTCGCGACGCCCTGGGAATGTTCGCCACCGGTGTCACGATCGTCGCCGCGGCCGGCGAGGATGGCGAACCGGTCGGGATGACCGTCTCCAGCTTCAACTCGGTGTCCCTCGACCCGCCGCTCGTGCTGTTCAGCGTCGACCGGGGCGCCCTCAGTCTGCCGATGCTGCGACGAGCGCCCGGCTATGCCATCAGCGTGTTGTCGGCCGAGCAGGCCGAACTGTCGAGACGCTTCGCCACGACGGGTGCGGAGAAGTGGGCCGGGTTGGAACTCGAGATCGGCTACGGCGGGGCTCCGCTCATCACCGATGCCATCGCCGGCTTCGAGTGCCGGCCGTACGCCGTCTACGACGGGGGAGACCACGAGATTTTCGTGGGCGAGGTGGTGGCGTACCGCTCGGGACACGCGGCGGCTCCGCTGGTGTTCTTCGGCGGTGAGTACCGCAGCCTCGGAAGCTGACCGACCGTGCACCGCACGCCGCACTGCCTGAGCCAGGAGGTCGAGACATCGTGAAGACCGGCGCAGAACATCTCCGTTCGTTGTAGGACGGCCGGCAGGTCTACCTCGACGGCGAACTGGTCGACGACGTGACCACGAGCGGTGCGTACCGCAATGCGGTCGCCGCCATCGGGCGGCTCTACGACGCCGTCGCCGAGCCGCAGAACGCCGGACTCATGACCTACCGGGCCGGCGACGGCAGCGGACCGTACAACCGCATCTGGCAGCTCCCCCGCAGCCACGACGAACTCGTCGAGCGGCGCCTGGCTCTGGAGGCGTGGAACGAGATCCACATGGGCTACATGGGACGTGCCCCCGACCACGTGGCTTCGACGATCGCGGGTATGTACATGGGTCTGGAGCGGTTCGCGGCCTACGACCCGGACCGGGCCGTCGCGCTTGCCGACTACTACACCTATGCCCGCGACAACGACGTCTACCTCTCGTACGTCATCATCAACCCGCAGGCGGACCGCTCGAAGCCGGCCTCGGAGCAGAAGGACCCCTATCTCACCGCAGGGGTGGTGCGCTCCGACGACGAGGGGATCACCGTTCGCGGGGCCAAGATGCTGGCGACAGGGGCCGTGATGGCCAACGAGATCCTCGTGACGTCGATCCAACCGCTGCAGCCGGGGGAGTCGCGCTACGCGCTCTCGTTCGTGGCCCCGATGAACCTTCCCGGCCTGAAGGTGCTCTCACGGCGTTCCTACGAGGCCGCCGCGCCGTCGGTGTTCGACTACCCGCTGTCGTCCCGCTACGACGAGAACGACGCGGTCATCTACTTCGACGACGCCAAGGTTCCCTGGGAGCGGGTGCTGGTGAACCAGGACGTGGCGATGACGCTGGCACAGTTCCACGAGACGCCCGCGCACGTTATGCAGAACTACCAGGCGCAGGTGCGGCTGGCGGTGAAGATGCGATTTCTGGCCGGTCTCGCCATGCGCATCGCCGAGACGAACGGCCTGCTGGCCATCCCGCAGGTGCGCGAGACCCTCGGGCAGATCGCCGCCGAGGCCCAGATGGTGCGCGGCCTTGTGGTGGCGATGGAGATCGAGGGCGACCATCGGGATGGCTACTACGTGCCTCACACCCACACCCTGTACACGGCCCAGGTCCTCACCCAGCAGC
Organism: Acidimicrobiales bacterium; assembly: GCA_963668565.2. Taxonomy (GTDB): domain Bacteria; phylum Actinomycetota; class Acidimicrobiia; order Acidimicrobiales; family CATQHL01; genus VXNF01. The sequence goes on along the minus strand of CAXXMX010000010.1, from coordinate 170,837 downwards.
TCTACAGCGTCTTCACGACCCGGCTGCGTGACCTCGCCGGCGGCGGCGTCATCATGCTGCCGTCCTCCGACGCCGACTACGGCAACGCCGAACTCCGCTCGTTGATCGAGCGCACCCAGCAGTCACCGGTGGCCACCGCCGACGAGCGGGTCAAGCTCTTCAAGCTGGCGTGGGACGCCATCGGTTCGGAGTTCGGCTCGCGCCACATGCAGTACGAGATGTTCTACGCCGGCGCCACCTTCGTGACCAAGGGCCACTCGTTCCGCCGCTACGACTGGGACGGCGCAACCGCACTCGTGGACCGAGTCCTGGACTCCTACCCCGGCCCCCAACCCGGATCAGCGGTGAACTGAGCAACCGGTGGTCTCATTCCGGCCGGCTCTCCGCAGCGGGCACGGGCGGCGCGTCGGCAGAGCGGCGGTTCCGCAAAGTGGCCTGGGCGGCCAACGCTCCCAGCAGGGTTCCCGCTCCCAGCATCAGTGTTGTCCACCTGGCGCCCAGCTCGTCGGCCATCCAGCCCGTCAGAGGCGCGCCGAGCGAGCGGCCCCCGATGAAGATGAAGGAATAGACCGCCACCTGACGCCCCTGTATGGCGCGGTCGGCGCCCGTTTGAACGTTCGCGCTGGCCATCGACAGGAACAGCCCGACGCAAGCGCCCGTCACGACGATCGTGACCGCGGTAACGATCGCCTGCGTGCCAGCGGCCACCGACATCAGTGCCGCCCCACAGAGAACCAGTGCCAAGAAGATGCGGCGGTGGTCGGCGGTTCTGGTGGCCGCCATCGCGGCGAACAGCGAGCCCACGAGTGCCCCCGCCCGCAGGCAGGTGTGCAGCACGGAGTACGTGCCCGAACCCCCTCCGAGGACGTCCGCTGCGATCACGGGCAGCAGCACGTTGAGGTTCATGGCGAACACGCTGAGGGCCAGCAGCAGCAGGAAGGTGGGGCGTAAGCCGGGCGAGAGGATGTGGGCCAACCGTGCGCGTCGATGTCCGGGTGGTTCGTCGGCGGCCGGCGACACGTCGTCAACGTTGTCCTCGGCTCCTGTTGGGGCGGGTGTTGCGCGCCGATCGGATGCGGCGGCGCTCGGCGCGGCCGGCGACGACTCCTCGGGGGCCTCCTTGACGAGCCGCAGGGACTGCACGACCAGCACAGCCGCCAACGCGGACGCCGAGCTGAAGACGAAGCCTGCCGTTGGTGCGGCGTCGGCGGCGACGCCTTCTGGCTCATCCGGGCGCCCTCCGGCGACGTCGTGGCCCTGAACGGCAGCGGAGCGGCGCCGAACGGCCTTGCTCCGGGCGATGTCGAGTCGCCGATTCCCCGCTTCGGTCCGCTGTCGGTGTCGGTGCCGGGGTTCGTCGATGCCCTGTGCGCCGCCGCCGAGCGGTTCGGCACCTGGACGTTGGCGGAGTTGTTCGCTCCCGCGATCGCCTACGCCCGCGAGGGATTTGCCCTGTCGGCCGAGTTGAGCCGGGCGATCGCTCGGGTACGGCCCTCCCTCGGAACCGATTCGGCCCTCGGCGGGCTCCTGGCCGGCAACGGCAGCGCGGCGGGCGAGTCGTTCCGCCAACCGCAGCTGGCTGCGACGTTGGAAGCCGTGGCGGACGGTGGGCGGGATGCCTTCTACCAGGGGTCGCCGGCGGCGGCGCTGGTCCGCTGCGTGCGGGCCGGCGGCGGTCTGCTGGCGGCGACCGATCTGGCGGCGCACTCCAGCGCCTGGGTCAGCCCGATCGTCGCCGCTTACCGCGACCTCGCCGTCTACACGCAACCTCCGGTGTCGCTCGGCTGCGTGATGCTGCAGCAGCTCCTGATGTACGAGCGGCTGGACCTGGGAGCGCTCTCCTTCGACGACCCTGTCCGTATCGACGCCATGGTCCGCTGCAAGCACGCTGCGTTCGCCGATGCCCTGGCGACCCTGAGTGACGATCCGCAGTCCACCGAGCGCGCCGGCGCCCTGCTCTCCGACGAACTCGTGGATCGACGATGCGAGCAGCTCTACTCGGTTTCCCTCAAGGATCTCCGGCTGCCGGCGACCGGGGTTGCGGGCAGCGACACGACCTGCCTCACGGTGCTGGACTCCGAAGGGAGTGCCGTGACGCTGATTCACAGCCTGTTCAACGAGTTCGGCTCGCGGCTGTACGACCCCGCCACGGGTGTGCTGCTGAACGACCACCTGGCAAACCAGGCGGTGGGCACCGGTCCCAATGCGGTTACCGGCGGGCGGAAACCGCTGCACACGCTCAGCGCGTTCCTGCTCGACAGCCGCGGTCTGCCGGCCATGGCGGGCGCCACGCCGGGCGGGAGGGGGCAGGTCCAGATCAACTTCCAGGTGATCGTCAACGCCGTGGACTGCGGCATGGAACTGCAGGAAGCCGTCGACAGCCCGCGCTGGCTCTCGGGTGCTCCCCGGCGCCCCGAACCCAACCGGCAGCTCTACCTGGAGCAGGGTTTTGACGCGTCGGTGAGCGGCGAGTTGCGGCGCCGTGGCCACGATGTCATGCCGGCGACTCGGGGGGACACCGACATCTTCGGTAGCGTCGTGATGGTCGGTACCGCGGGTGACGGTGCGCTTCTCGCCGCCGCGGACCACCGCCGCGAGGCGGCCGCCGGCGGCTACTGAGCGCTCCGGGCATCTCCCGCAACCCACACCGGAACGATGATCGAACAGCACACGACCCGCGCCGACCGGAACCGAGTGTCGGGGCGAACACAGGAGGCGACAGCACCATGAGCGACATAACGCGCTACGAGGTGGCGTGCATCCAGTCCCGTGCCCGGGCCGTCTCGCTGGACGCGGCCGAGCGCGACGCCGACATCCGGGCCAACCTCTCCCGCATCTTCGAGTTGATCGACTACGTCACCGCGTTCGGCAACTCCGACGTGCGCCTCGTCGTGCTGCCCGAATACGCCATCAACGCCCGCTGGGAGAAGCTGAGCCTGGAGCAGTGGATCGACATCGCCTCGCCGATCCCCGGTCCGTACACCGAGTTGATTTCCGCCAAGGCCCGCCAGCGCGGCGTCTACATCGCCGCCAACATGATGGAGGTCCACCCCGACTTCGGTGGACGGTTCTTCAACACCTCGTTCCTCGTCAGCCCCCAGGGCGAGATCCTCATCAAGCACTGGAAGAACAACAACAACGCCTGGGTGTTCCCCTACACCACGCCGTCGGACATCTACAGCGAGTTCGTGGCCCGGTTCGGGCGGGAGGCGCTCTTCCCGGTGGCCCGCACCGAGATCGGCAACATCGGACTGCTCACCTGCGGCGAGCTGGGATTCCCCGAGAACGCCCGTTGCACGATGATGAACGGCGCGGAGATCCTCCTGCACCTCTCCTCGGAGCCCAACAACATGAGCCACGGCGACGTACGTAACTGGGAGTCGCTGCGCACCGCCCGGGCGTATGAGAACAAGTGCTTCCTGGCCATGGCCAACATTGGGATGTACGAGGGCGCCACCCGCGGCCTGCACGGCTCGCACGGCGACTCGGCCATCCACAACTTCGACGGCAGCATCCTCAACAAGATCAACGGCCCCGGCGAGGCCACCATCAAAGGCCCCATCGACCTCGAGGGGCTACGCCGGGTGCGCGCCCGGCCGTTCCACCCGGTGACGATGCGGGCGGCGATGTACGCCCGCGAGTACGAGACCTATCCCGGCTGGCCCCTGGACGGCTTCGCCGACAAACCCATCGGCAGCATCGAGGACACCCGGGCGCTGTTCAACAGCATCGTCGCCGAACGCCGAGCCCGCGGCATCGACACACCTCCCCGCGACGCCTGAGGAATCACTCGGAGGGTGTCGGCTGTCCGGAGACCCATCGCAACCCGCGTGCGGTCTCGGCTCGGTCAGGGCGGGAATACCGGTGATCTGTCCGAGGACATCCGGGCTTTGAGATTTTCGCGAATCCGCGGGAACTATTGCTGCGTGACTTTCGTCTGATGGGGAAAGGATCGGGGCGGGGATGTTCCGGCGTTGCCAGTGCGCAGCGCTGTTTCGGCACTGCGAGGCTCTGGCCGCTCCGTTTGGCAAGAAGGGAACTCGTGATTCGCCAATCGCCGCGAAGGACCGTGCGACTACCGTTGGCCGTCGTGCGGGTCGTACCCCTGGATGCCGAGATGGCATCGCCGGTTCCTGACGAGAGGAATCCCGGCACCTTGGTCGGAGTCTCGCGGAAATGATGACGCCCGGCCTGCGGAGACTGGTCGTCGCCGGTGTCGCCTCCTCGCTCCTCTCCGCGGGACTCGTCCTTCTCGTCGCGTGGATCCTGTTCGGCGATGACACGGCGCCGGAGGCCGCCCGGACCGAGCAGGTGAGTGAGCCAACAGGGGGCGAGTTGGAGGAGCCGGAGAGCGCCGAGGCAGAACCGGCGGAGTTCGAAGCCGCGGAGGGCGGCGTTGCGGAGGAGATCGCATCGAGTCCGGCGACGGTTGAACCGGACGGAGAGGTCGTTGAGCCGGAATTCGAGGCCGAGCGCGAAGTCGCAGAGGCGGAACGTGACCGCCCGAGCGAGGTCGCAGAGCCCGCGGAGGTGGTCGCTGAGCCCGCGGAGGTGGTCGCTGAGCCCGCGGACGACGGAGAATTAGCAGTCGAGGTGTCAGAACTCGAGCCGCAGACCGAGGTGATCGAGCCGGAGGCCGAGGTTCCGCAACAGGCTGAGCCGGAGATGGAGGAGGCCGGCGAGGTGGAGTCCGCGGCTGTGGTGCCCGAGGCTCTGGAGGATCTCGAACCGGCGGTGGAGGTTGCGGAGCCTGAGGCAGTTGCCGACGTCGAGGATGTCGCCGAGGTCGTGGTGCCCGAGGAGTCCGCGGAGGACGGTCCAGATGTGAGCGCGGACGAGATCGCCGAGGAGGAGCCGGTGCCCGATCCGGATCCCGTTTCCTTCACGTTGGGAGGCGGAGCGCGGAGCGGGGGACACGCTGGTTGCAGTCGCCAGGGGTCGGACCTGCGCTGTGCGACTCGATGGCGGTGTGTCGTGCTGGGGGGAGGACGGTTTGCGGGAGCGGCTCAGCGTGGCGGGTCTGGATGATGTCGTGGTGGTCAGCATCGGCGACCAAGTGCTCGGGACGTTCCACGCCTGTGTCCTGCACAAGGCCGGGACCGTGTCCTGCTGGGGCCCCGGAGGCGGGGGTCAACTCGGCCAGGGCGGCACGGTTTCTCACTACTTGCCGGTCAGGGTCCCGGGGATCAGGGACGCGGTGGCGCTCGCCGCGGGCGATTCCCACACTTGCGTTGTCCACACCGGTGGTGGGGTCTCCTGCTGGGGGGCGAACAGCGCCGGACAGCTCGGCGACGGCACGGAGAGGTTCAGCGGTCTGCCGAAGCGAGTGCCCGGCTTGGAGGGCGTGGTGACGATCGCCGCCGGCCCCAACGCAACCTGTGCGGTCCACGTAGACGGCACGCTCTCATGTTGGGGCACCGGTCCGGCCAGCGTGTTCACCGAGGACCATCGGTCCCCCGGGAGGATCGATGGCGTGGAGGGCGTCGTCACCGTCGCGATCGGTTGGGATCGCGTCTGTGCCGTGCGTGAAGACGGCGAGGTGTACTGCTGGCAGAACGCTCCCGGCACGCAACCCGCTCTGGTGGAGGGGATCGATGATGTCGCGGCGGTCGCCGCCGGTTGGGGCGGTGTCTGTGCTCTGCACAGAGATGGCGGCGTGTCGTGCTGGGGGGAGTCCAACGTGACCGGCCAACTCGGCGACGGCACGACGTCACCCCACTCACGGCCGCAGCGGGTCGCCGGCATCGCCGATGCGGTGGCGATCGCGATCAGCGTGGCAGGCCCGGACCTCGGCCCTCATGCTTGTGCGGTGCACCGCGACGGGTCAGTCTCCTGTTGGGGGAGCAACGAGGTTGGACAGCTTGGAGACGGGACCCGTGAGCCCCGTCGGGTTCCGACGGCCGTCAAGCCGATCGAGCCGTTCCCGGTGGATCAGGTCCCGCAGAATCCGACGCTGTTCCTGCGGGCCTGGCTGGACATGGCCGTCGAGCAGCAAGAGTCCGACTTCCCGTGGATGCGGGCGGCCTGGGACTACGCCCGGGATCGATCCTCGGTTACCGCGTCCGGATTCGGAGGGCAGGTGCAATCGCTGTGTGGGTCCATCGAAGGCTCCTACACGTGCTGGGCCGATCGGATGGAGATCACCTCCCTTCACCTATCCGTCGTCGTCCACGAGCTTGCACACGTCTACAGCGCCACCACGGATCTCGTTTCGGGCGAGGCTTGGGGTGCGGTTCAGCTCTACTTCGCGGTGTCCTACCCCGCTTGCTACACGGAAGCCGGACAGCCACCGGGCGAGGAGATCCTGGCGGACACCGTCACGAGCCTGGTGATGCCCTTGGCCTGGTTGAGCTACTTCGGCTTCACCGTCAGCGGGTGCCCGGCCCTGCCCGAACGGCCGACCCCGGAACTGCAGCAGATCGTTCGCGACGGGTTGGCGGGCGAGATCCCCGACTGGTACAGCGAGAACATCACGAATGGCGCCGAACTCTGGGCGGCTTTCCGGGTGGCCCCGTCGGATCAGATCCTGGCGAACCTGGCGGATGAGTTCGGTGGGCTGTGCTCCACGGACTGGCTTACGTACCCGCTGGAGGCGGACCGCCTACCCCCGGAGGGGACGAACCCGTTCAGGGACGGCGGTTGCTAGTGGATCGGTGTGATGGGACCGAAGGTCAGCCCCGCGCGAGGCGTGGAGCGGCTGCCCGCGAGAAGGGGAGTCTGAGTTGAGCAATAGCGACCCAGGAACAGGAGAACGCACAACGATGCCCGGACTGCGCCGGATCGTCGCCGTGGTCGTGGTCTCGTCCGTCGTCTCGGCGGGTCTTGCAGTTCTCGGGGCCTGGCTGTTGTTCCGGGACGATCCGGTCACGGAGGTCGTGGATTCCCGTCCCGTCGGCGAGTCCGCCGAGCCCGCGCCCGGTGCGGAAGCCGAGCCCGGTGCGGAGGTCGAGCTGCAGACTGTGCCCGCGCCCGATCTCCAGTCTGGCGTCGAGGTCGAGCCCGGGGCGGCGCCGGAGTCAGAGGTCCCGCCTGCAGAGGAGAGAGAAGCCGAGGCGGCGCCGGAGCCAGAGATACCGCCTACAGAGGAGAGAGAAGCCGAGGTAGTGATCGAGACCGACGTGGAATCCGCCGAGGAGGCGACGGAGTCTGAGGTCGCCGAAGAGCCGGCCGATCCGGAGCCGGAGCCGAGCCCCGCTGTCGGGGAGGTCATGGTGGGTGACCTGGCGCGGAGCGCCGACACGCTGATCGCAGCCTCACGCGGCCGCACGTGTGCCGTGCGACCCGACGCGACGGTGGCGTGCTGGGGCCAGGATGGGTTGCGCGAGCGGCTGAGCGCCGCCGGTCTGAGCGACGTGGTGGCCGTCAGCACCGGCGACGACCCCGGTGTGGGCTTGCACGTCTGCGCGCTTCACGAGGGGGGAACCGTGTCCTGCTGGGGGTCGGGGTTCGAGGGACAGCTCGGGCAGGGCGACCGCGGGAGTCGTTACCTGCCGGTCGCTGTTCCGGGAATCACCGATGCGGTGGCGGTCGGAGCGGGGTGGTCTCACACCTGCGCCGTCCACGGCGATGGCGGGGTGTCGTGCTGGGGGGGCAATTGGGCGGGCCAGCTCGGCGACGGGACCGAGGAGTCCAGGCTGCTGCCGCAGCGAGTCCCGGGCCTGGAGGGTGTGGTGACCATTTCGGCAGGTTCTGAATCCAACTGTGCCATCCACGTCGACGGAGCCCTCTCGTGTTGGGGCTGGGCCGCGGGATTCGGCGCGCCGGACTACACGTCGCCGAAGAGGGTGGGAGACCTCCCGGCGGTTGTGTCCGTCGCGATCGGCCGGGAGCTGACCTGCGCCGTGACCGTCGACGGGAAGGTGTACTGCTGGTTTGCCGGGAGTCTTTCCAGGCCATCTCGGGTGGTGGGCATCGACGATGTTGTGACCGTCGCCGTAGGTGACGGCAGTGTCTGTGCACTTCATCGCGACGGCGGCGTGTCGTGCTGGGGACAGAACAACTCAGTGGGTCAACTCGGTCACGGAACCACGGCGCCCACGCTGCAGCCGGGACGGCTTCCTGCCATCAGCGACGCGGTCGCTGTGGGCGTCAGTTGGGGATCGTCCGATGTGGGCGCACATGCCTGCGCGATGCATGAGGACGGTTCGGTCTCGTGCTGGGGAGGCAACGGACTCGGGCAACTGGGGGATGGTACGTACGAGACGAGATTGACGCCGACGCATGTGGTGCAGTTCGAGACGATCCCCGCGGACGGTATTCCAGAGACTCCGACGCTCCTGCTGCGCACCTGGATGGATGCGGCCGTCGCGGAGCGGGAAGCGGAGTTCCCGTGGCTGCGCGTGGCCTGGGACTACATCCGCGAGCGAGCCTCGGGCGCCCCGGTCGGGAGTTTCGGTGGGGTCGTCCACACGTTCTGTGATCTCCCCGGGAGCTCCTACGAGTGCTGGTCGGACAGGATGGAGATCGCCTCGATGAACTTCGGGGGAGTCGTCCACGAACTCGCCCACGTCTATGACCTGACCACAGGTCTTGCGCCCCCCAAGGCGTGGGGTGCCGTGCAGCTCTACTTCGCCATGACCCATCCCGACTGCTTCACGCACGCAGGTCCGGGACAGGAGATCCTGGCCGACGTTGTGGCCCATCTCCTTGTTCCAACCACCTGGCTGACCTACTACAACTCCGGATGTCAATCAGTGTCGAGCGACCCCAGCCGCGAGGCGGAGGAGATCGTTCTGGCCGGCTTGGCCGGGGACGTCCCCGACTGGTACACCGAGAACATCACGAACGGAGGGGAGTTGTGGGCGGCGCTCCGGCGCGGTCCCTCGCCGCAGTTGCTGACCAACCTGGCTGACGAGTTCGGCGGATTCTGTTCGACCGACTGGTTCACGTATCCGCTCGATCCCACGCGATTCCCACCCGAGGGAAGCAACCCGTTCAAGGACGGTGGCTGTCCGGTGTAATGCTCCGGAGCGTTGTCTATGGGCGGGCGGGGTCGCGGTCCGACCTCCGAGGGCGCATGCAGTTGCGTTGAACTCGAACCTCAGATGCCGCCGATGGGGCCCAGGGCTCGGCGGTAGGCGAGGGCGGCGGCGTCGGGGCCGCGCAGGTGCAGTTCCTCGGTCAGGCGCACAGGTAGCGGCACGGGACGCTGGCTCTCCACGACGCGGCGATCGGCCTCCATGATGACGTGCGTGAAGTCGAGGAAGCCCTGGTCCTCTTCGTCGATGTTGTAGTTGCGGGACAGGAACAGGAACAGTTCGTTGGTGTCGTCGGTGGTGGGTCTGCAGACCAGCGACACGACCGTGCTCTGCCCGTCGGGCGTGCCCTTGCGCAGATGCACGCTGAACGGCAGCCACAGGAAGTACTCCCAGTGGACCTCGGTGCCGCTGGGCGAGTGCACGCCGCCCGGCTCCAACTCCTTGTAGTCGAAGTAGAAGCCGTAGTCCGTTTGGACCACGTCGTAGCCCCCTCTGACGGTGCGGTCGCGGCTGCCCAGCAGCCCGTCGTGCAGGAACGGGAAGTGGGAGATGTCCATGAAGTTCTCCACCGTGCGGGCGGCGGAGGCCTGCCACGTATAGCGGTGGCTGTACCAGATCTTGACGCCGGGGTCCTCCCACTCGCCGGTGGGCCACTCGGTGATCGGCCCCACGGGGTCGGCGAGCGCCACCCACACCAGCCCGTAGCGCTCGGTGGTAGCGAAACTCTTGACCTTGGCTCCCGACGGGATGGGCGAACCCGGTTCGAGCGCCGGGATATTCACGCAGCGCCCGTCGCCGTTGTACTCCCAACCGTGATAGGGGCAGGCGATGCAGCCTTCCGGAGTGGTCGAGCCCAGTGACAGCGCCGTGCCACGGTGGATGCACAGGTCCTCCAGCACGCGGGCCTGCCCGCGCTCGCGGTAGGCCACCAGCTGTCGCCCCAGCAACTCGAACCCGATCGGCGCGTCCGCGGTCACCTCGGCCGATTCCAACACCGGGTGCCAGTAGTTGGTGAGGTCGGGAGGGTCGGCTCCGATGTCATCGAGACTCGTAAGCGGTGCTGTCGTGGTCATGGCTCCCCCTGGATCTGAGTCTTGCTACTCCCGATGGTGGTCGATCCCGAAGAACGTGGCCTGCAGCAGCTCCTCGTCGAGCATGTCGGCGGCAGGCTGCGACGCCCCGAGCACGCCGGAGTTGAGTACGTAGACCCGGTCCACGTGCGGCAGGCAAAGCATCGGACTCTCCTCGATGACCCAGAGCACCGACGTGCCCCGCTCGCGGACGGCCACGATGTCGGCGATGCGCTCCTGCACGATCGAGGGGGCAAGGCCGGTGGTGGGCTCGTCGAGAGCCAGGAAGCGGGGCCCGGAGATCATGGCCGAGGCGATGGCCAGCATCTGGCGCTCACCGCCCGACAGCGTGCCGGCGCGGGCGCGCCGCAACTCCTGCAGCGCCGGGAAGGATTCCAGCATCTCGTTGATGCGCCGGATCTGGGCGAGCGGGGACTCACGCAGCAGGCTGACAGCGAGATTGTCGTACACCGTGAGTTCGGGGAAGGTGCTGCCCTCCTGTGGAACGTAGGCCATGCCCAGTTCGGCACGTCCTGATGCGCCCGTTTGCCTCAAGTCCTCGTTACCGAAGGTCATCGTGCCGCCTCGCACCGTCAGCAGCCCGAACACGGTCTTCATCAGGGTCGACTTGCCGGCACCGTTGGGTCCGATCACCGCGACGATCTCCGCCGGCGCCACTTCGAGGCTGACGCCGTGCAGGATGGGCAGGTCGCCGTAGCCGGAATGCAGATCGCTGAGAACCAGGCTCAGCACCGACGACTCGTCCGGGGAATCACCGGTGGCGGGTATGGAAGCCGCGTCGCCGCTCATGCGTCCGCCCCCAGGTATACCTGGCGCACCAATGCGCTCGCGGCGATCTCGTCGGGGGTGCCCTCGGCGATGCGCCGCCCGTTGGCCATCACGTACACGTAGTCCGCCACCTCGAGAACGAAGGAGAGGTTGTGATCGATGATCATCAGGGCGATGCCGCTGCGATGCACACGCCGGATCAGCTCCGAGAGCCGCGAGATGGCACCGGGGTTGACTCCGGCCGCCGGTTCGTCCAGGAGCAGCAGCCGGGGCCGGGTCATGAGTTGCCGGGCAAGTTCCACGAGCTTGCGGTCGCCGGCGGCCAACTCGTCCACCGGGGTGTCGAGTAACTGGTGAAGCCCCAGGTTCTCGAGGATCTCATCGGCCCGCTGCGACAATTCGGCGGTCTCGCGCCGGCCCCGGCTCGTCAGCATCCCCGTGAGCACAGCGTGCGAGGCGCCCGCCACCTGCAGGCTCTCCCAGACCGTCATCGTGGGAAAGCCCACCGGCGTCTGGAAGGTGCGCACAACACCCCGTCGGGAGATCTGCCAGGGGGCCAGCCCCCCCACAGAGTGGCCGTCGAAAGTGATGTCGCCGGCATCGGCTCGCTCGTAGCCGGTGATGATGTTGAACAGTGTCGTCTTGCCGGCGCCGTTGGGGCCGATAAGGGCGGTGATGCGATCCGGGTACAGATCCAAGGACACGTCGTGCACCGCCACGTTGCCCCCGAAGGCCTTGTGCAATCCGTGCGTGCTCAACAGCGCGCCGCTGCCGGCGCTCTCCGGGGCGGTCACGGCGCCTCCTCTTTCCCGGTGTCGCCGCGTTGGCCCAAGCGTCGCAGCCGCGACGCCGCGGCAGCACCGGCGGTGTCGAGGGTGGTCGCATGGCGGGCTCGCTGCCCGAACGTCCCGCGCTCGGAGAGCAGGCCCTGGGGGCGGAAGCGAAGTACCAGCACCAGCAGCAGGCCGATGGACAGGGGATGTACGGCTACGTGCAGGTTGCGGAGCTCTGACGGCACGTCGATCAGCTCGATCAGTTCGGTGAAGACCAGCAGGACCGCCACGCCCAGCACGGCGCCGAACCGGCTGGCGATGCCGCCCAGTACCAGCGCTGTCCATGCTGTGAACGTGAACTGCGGTTCGTAGACAGAGGGTGCCACGTAGCGCAGCCACCACAGGTACAGCGGGGCGATGCCGCCGACGGCGATGCCCACCAGCACGAAGGTCTGCAGGCGCAGCTGGCCGACCCGGATCCCCAGCGACAGAGCCACTGGCTCGTTGTCGCGCATGGCCCGCAGCGCCCGCCCATAGCCCGAGCGGCTGATCCGGCGGGTCAGTCCGTAGACCAGAAGAGCAGCGCCCCAGGTCACAGCGAGCAGGACGGCTCTCAGGCCGTCGCGTTGGAAAAAGCTCTCGAACGGCCGGGCCACGCTGCTGAAGCCCACAGTCCCGTGGGTGACGCCGCGCAGGTTGATCGCCAACTGGCGGATCACCTCCGCGAAGGCGAACGTGATGATCAAGAAGTACTCGCGCCGCGCTCGCAGGGCAGGCAGCCCAACGAGGAAGGCCACGATGCCCGTCATGGCCATGGCTGCGAGGATTCCCGCCCAGACGGGCCAGCCGGGGGCGAACTTCACCTCGAAGTCTCCGGGGGCGTTGGTGGTGATGGTGTAGGTGTAGGAGCCGACGGCCAGCAGCCCCACGATGCCCAGGTCCCACATGCCGCCCCATCCGGCCTCCACGTTCAGCAGCATGGTGACCGCGGCGTAGACGCCGATGAGGGTGAACAGGCTCATCCAGAAGGTCGGCGACCCCAGGGCGCTCAGGGAAGCAAGGGTGTTCACGAAGCCTGCTCTGCCCGGCGGCGCGTGCTGAACAACCCTTCAGGGCGCACGAGTAGCACGAGGATCAGCGCTCCGAACGCCACCACCAGGCGGTAGGCGCTGGGGATCCACAGCGCGCTCACATCCATGGCCAGGCCCAGGAGTACGGCCGCCGCCATCACCCCCATGATGCTGCCGGTGCCGCCCAGTACAGCAGCGGACAGGATCACCAGGATGTTCTCCCATCCCAGTGGGGTGGTGACGCCGCCGCGGCGCACCGCGATCATGACCCCGGCCATGGCCGCCAGCGCCGAGCCGATGAACCACACGACACCCGAGACGACCCGCACCGGTATGCCGCGTACCGCCGCCAGGGTGGGGTTCGAGGCCGCGGCGCGTAGCCAGCGCCCCATGCGCGTCAACGATAGGAAGAACTGCAGGCCCAGCACCGCCCCCAGCGACAGCAGGATCATGCCCAACTCACCGGTGGCGATGTCGAGGGCGTTGTGCTCCGCCCCGAAACCGTCGCTCTGGGTCGCCAGCCCGAACAGGACGGCGGCGGCGACGGTGGCCAGAGCCAGCACCAGCCCGGTCCCGCGGGCGGCCCACAGCCGGGCCCAGGTGCTGGCCACCGCGCGGTGCTCGGCGCGCCGGGCGCGGTTGGCCAGCAGCCAGCCCACCAGAGTCGCCAGCGCGACGGTCAGCACGAGGACCAGCGCGAACTCGGGCACGGAGAACTCGATGCGGCTGCCGAAGCCCACCGGCACCTTGCGCAGGATGGTGCCGAAGATGGCGATGATCGCCCCGTAGATCACGAAGGCGAGGCCGATGGAGGTGAACAGCAGCACGTTGCCGCCCTGGGCTGCCACCGGCTTGAAGACCACCGCCCCGAGGGCCACCCCCACGACACCCATGACCACCATGGCCACGAGCCCGGCCACGAACACGTTGAGTCCGGCGTTGGTGATGAGGATGATGGACAGGTAGGCGCCGAGGGCCAGCACCTGCCCGTGGGCGATGTGTAGGAAGTTCTCGGTCTGGCGGATGAGGGCGAAACCGACCGTGGCGGCGGCCAGAACCCCCCCGGTGGTCAGCCCGAAGATTACGTGTTGCACGCGAACAGAACCGAACCCTGGGGCGGCCCCGCCCGACAGCGGGGCCGCCCCAGGGTAATCATTCGGTCTACTTGTCGGTCTACTTGGGCTACCGGCCCAGGCTTGCGTCCAGTTCGATGACTTCGCGCTCGGTGTAGCTGCCGTTGACGATGTGGTTCACTGCCACCTTCGGCGAGACCAGGTTGCCGGTCACGGTGTGCAACTCGAGCGAGCCCGAGGGGCCGTCGTAGTCGATGTCCTCGCCGCGCTCGAGCGCTGCGACGCCGTCGGCGTACGTGTACACCTTGGTGCCCGGCGCGTTGAGGACGTTGTAGACCTGTGCAGCGACAGCGGGACCGTCGGTGGTTCCGGCGGCGGTCATCGCCAGCGCCAGACCGATGTACTGGTCGAACTGGTTGGTCTCGTAGAAGCCGGTGGGTGGCGCCTTGCCCGCGAACTTCTGGTGCGCGGCGGCGAAGGCAGCGTATGCGGGGGAGTCGAAGTCGTCGGTGACCTGGGCGGCCAGAATCCGGCCGGTGGGCAGGCTGGCCACGAGCTCGGCGATGTCGGGCACCTGCAGGTCGGGTGAGACCAGGATCGGGGTCTCGTAGCCCCTGGACATGTACTCCCTGAGGATGGGGATCCCAGCCTGGGGGCCGGCGCCGATGTAGACGGCATCGGGGTTGCCCGAGAAGGCCTTCTCGACCTGGGCCTGGTAGCTGTCGAGGCCGGGATTGAAGCGCACGTCTTCGCCGACCTCACGGCCGATCTTGTTCGTCCACACGTCCTTGAAGGCTTCGGCCGGGCTCTCGGTGCCCTCAGTCTGCTGCACCAGCATGTTCACCCGCGTGTAGCCCGCGTCGCGGGCAAGCTGCGCGGAGATGGTGCCGTACGTGGTGTCCGAAGCGGTGATGCGCCAGATGTAGTTGCCGCCCTTGGTGTCCAGCACGGTCGTGCCGCAGGCCGGGCACATGGTCGGCATCTCGTCCTCGGCCACGGTGTCCAGCAGGGCCACGGCCCCGTCGGACTCGACGCCGCCGAGCGCGTCAATCTCCTCGCGGATCCGGTTGTATCCCGTGACGGCGCCCTCTGCCGTGGACAGGTTGTCCTGCACCACGAGTTCGGCATCGCGGCCCAAAATGCCGCCGTTCTCGTTGATGACACCGATGGCTGCCTCCGCGCCGTCCTGGCTGGGTGGACCCCATTCGGAGTAGTCCCCGGATAGGCCGGCCAGGAAGCCGAGCTTGACCGGGCCCTCGTCGTCGTCACCGCAGCTGAGGACGACACCGCCCAGCACCACGATCGCGATCAATGGCAGGAAAATGCGTCGCACTGTTTCCCCTCTCACTTTCTTGTCAACTCGATCAGTAAAGGACCGAGCTTCAATCACGTTGAAAACACAGTATCAGGGCTGCCGCGCCATTGTGCAATTGCATGCCCACCATTTTGGCGGCCCGTGCGAGCTTCACACCGCCGCGGGCGCGCCGGCCGGCCGGCCGGCCATCGCGAGAGCCAACTCGTCCATGTCGAGGTCCCGTACGGAGCCTTCGAGCACGATGCGACCTCGGAACAGCACGATAAGGCGATCACTCAGCTTCAGGAGTTCCTCGAGATCCATCGAGAGCAGCAGGACGGCCGCCCCGCTGTGCTTGACGTCGAGCAGCCGGCGATGCACGTACTCGATGGCGCCGACGTCGAGCCCCCAAGTGGGGTTGTCCGCCACGAGCACCTTCGGCTCCCGTGACAACTCCCGGGCCAGGACCACCTTCTGCTGGTTGCCGCCGGACAGGTTCACGGCCAGCAGGTCCGGATCGGGCGGGCGCACGTCGTACTCCTCGAGCAACTCGCGCGCGCGGCGCCGGACGCTGCGCCAGTCCAGGAGGCCGTGCTTGTTGTACGCCCCGGCGGGGATGTCCGACATCGCCAGGTTCTCTGCCAGGGTCATGTCGAGGATGAGGCCCCACGTGTGGCGATCTTCGGGGATGACCGCCAGTCCGGCCGTGCGAAGGGCGCTCGTGCCGGCGCCGGAGACATCCTGCCCGGCGATGTGGACCGAGCCGGACTCCGCGTTGTCGAGCCCGCAGACGCAGTTGACGAGGGTGCGCTGCCCGTTGCCCTCCACACCGGCCACACCGAGTATCTCGCCGGGGCGCACCATGAAGGACAGGCTGTCGAGGTGATCCGCCCCCTCGCCGGGAGCCGTGAGTTCGCGCACCTCCAGAAGAGGGACATCGTCGGTCCAGGGCGCGTGGTCGCTCTCGACCGCCACGATCTCGTGGCCGGTCATTGCCCGGGTGAGGCTCCGCTCGTCGAAGTCGCCTCGCTCGGTGGTCGTGACCCTGCGGCCTCCGCGGAGCACGGTGACCCGGTCGGCCACCTCCATGACCTCGCCCAGCTTGTGCGTGACCAGCACGATGGAGCAGCCCCCCTTGCGCAGGTCGCGGAGGATGGCCAGCAGATTCTCGATCTGCCGTGGGCCCAACAGAGAGGTGGGCTCGTCGAGGATCAGGATGGTGGCGCCCCGGTAGAGCACCTTCAGGATCTCGACCCGCTGCTGCAGGTCGACCGGGAGATCCTGCACAGCGAGGTGGGGGTCGAGCGGCATGCCGAATCGCTCGGCCAACTCCGTCGTCTCGGCCCCGATGGCGCCGCGCTTGAACCGGAGGTCTGTCGCCGGGCGCGATCCCAGGACGATGTTCTCCGCCACGCTGAAGGTGGGGACCAGCGAGAAATGCTGGTGCACCATCCCGATCCCCAACTCCAGGGCATCGTGCGGCGAGTGGATCTCAGCAGCCTCGCCCCGCACGTGGATCGTCCCGGTGTCCGGCAGGACGTGGCCGAACATGATGTTCATCAGCGTCGTCTTGCCGGCGCCGTTCTCTCCGAGCAGCACATGGATCTCGCCGGCGCGCAGGTCGAAATCGATGTCGCGGTTCGCCTGCGTCTCGCCGTAGCTCTTGGAGATGCCGTGGAGTTCGACGATGGTGCCGTTGGTTGGCGCGGTCACGGCGGAGTGCTCCTCTGTCGGCTTCGCAGGGTGGTCAGCGGCCGTTGCCGCCGGTGGACATGGCGCGCCAGATCTTCTCCGGTGTCAGCGGCATATCCAGGTGGCGGACCCCGAAGGGCGCGAGGGCGTCGATGACCGCGCTCTGCACGGCGGGCGTGGCGCCGACGGTGCCCGCCTCACCGATGCCCTTGGCGCCGAGCGGGTTGAGCGGCGTGGGCGTCGTGTTGCGGTGGGTTTCGAAGTCGCAGAATTCCGCGGCCGAGGGGATGAGATAGTCCCCGAAGTTGGTGGTTCGCGGGCCTGCGCCGGCGTCGTAGACCATCTCCTCCCAAAGCGCCTGGGCCACACCCTGCGCGATACCGCCGTGTTGCTGACCCTCGGCCAGCAACGGATTGATGACATTGCCGCAGTCGTCCACGCAGAGGTGGCGCAGCATGCGCACGCCTCCGGTCTCGGTGTCCACCTCGACGACGGACACGTGGGTGCCGAACGGGAACGTGCGTGCGCCCTGGTCGAAGTCGCATTCCGCGGCGAGTGGCTCGGGGGCCAGTTCGGCCAGCCGGGACCACGAGAGCACGGTGTCGGGCGAGCCCGCGACGCCCAGCCCCTCGCCGCGATAGGTGGCGATGTCGTCGACGTTGGCCTCGAGGTGCTCGGCGGCGATCTGGCGGGCCTGCTCCACGACGGCGGCCGCGGCCCGATCGATGGCGGAGCCGCCCAGTTGCAGCGAGCGCGAGCCGTACGTGCCGTTGCCACGGGGCACCAAGTCGGTGTCGGACTGGATGACGGTGATGTCAGCCATCGGAATGCCGAGCTGTTCGGAGGCGATCTGGGCGTAGGTCGTCTGGTGGCCCTGACCGTGGGACGAGACACCCGACAGCACGGTGACCGTGCCGTCGTCGTGGATCTGGACCGAGCCGTAGTCGCTGCTGGGTCCGTTGCCGGTCACCTCGATGTAGTTGGCGACGCCGATACCGATCTGGTGGCGGTCTCCCCGCCGGCGCCGCTCGGACTGCGCGAGCCGGAGGTCGTCGTAGTCGACGAGTTTGACGGCCCGCTCCATTGCCCCCAGGTAATCGCCGGCGTCGTAGACGGCTCCCGTGGGGGTCTCGACCGGTTCGCTGTGGGTCTCGATCAAGTTCCGGCGGCGGACCTCGACCGCATCGAGTCCGATCTCGGCCGCCAAGAGGTCCATAGCCCGCTCGACGAGCGCGGCCGCCTCGGGCCGGCCCGCGCCGCGCAGTGCCCCGGTCGGTGCTGTGTTGGTGATCACGCTGCGCGCACGGAAGTCGATCCGGGGGATCCGGTAGGTGCCCGACGCCATCATCTTCGTATAGAAGATAAGCCAGGCGCCGATGTCGGGGTAGGCGCCGGCGTCGGCGGTGACGCGGACCTTCATGCCCACAACGGTGCCGTCGGCACGCGCCCCTATCTCGACGTCCTGGACCTGGCCGCGGGCGTGGCCCATGTGGAGCATGTTCTCGGTGCGCGATTCGATCCACCGCAGCGGGTAGCCGAGCCGCACAGCCAGAGCGGCGGTCACGACCTGCTCCACGTACGCATGACCCTTGGCTCCGAATCCTCCTCCGGTCGCGGGCACCACGACGTGGACCTGCTCGATGTCGAGTCCCAGGCAGGAGGCGATCGTCCGCTGGACCGAGAACGGGCACTGGGTGGGTACCCAGAGCCGCAGGCGCCCCTGGCCGTTCGGGCCGTCGACGTTCGGGATGGCCAGGATTCCATTGGTCTCCATGGGCGCCGGCGCGATCTTCTGATTCACGTACCTGAACGACACGACCACGTCGGCGCCGTCGAGCGCTCCCGGGTCATCGATCGGATCGACTTCGAACACGACCTCGGTGGCCGCCATCGGATCGGAGTTGGCCGGGAGCTCCTCGATCTCGACCACCACGTCCTCGGCTCGGTCACGCGCCTCGGTGAGAGTGTCGGCCACGACTGCCGCGATGGGATCGCCCACGTAGCCCACCGTCCCGCGAGCCAGGGTGGGACGCCCGAAGTGAGCGGGCGCCGGCGCGCCGGCGAGCATGTCGGGAAGGTCCAGGTCCTCCGCGGTGTAGACGCCCTCGCCGCCGGAGATGTCGATGATCCGGCCGTGCGGCACGTCGGAGCGCACGAACACCACGCTGCGGGCGTCGACGTCGAGGTCGTCCACGTAGGGCCGTCCACCGACCAGCAACGCCGCGTCCTCGCGGCGCAGCACGCTGTGGCCCAGGATTGATCCGGTCTGTCCCATCGGGCTGCCTGACGGTAGAGCGGCGCCGCCGTCAGGCCGACGGCGCGTAACCGGTGAGATCGAGGATGACGTGGGCGCCGGGTACCTGCAGCGGTCCGCCGATGCGCATCGTCGTGGAAGCCGGTTTCCCGTCCGGGAAGTGCCGTGCCCACTCGTTGATGGAGATCTGGAAGTCCGCGAAGTCGGAGTGGTAACACTGCCGCTTGCAGATGTTCTCCAGCGAGGTGCCGGCCGCCTCGCAGATGGCCGAGATGTTCTTGAGCAGGTATTCCATCTCCATCTGGGCCGGCAGGCCGTAGTGGGGGAAGCCGGGGTTGCGCTGCACCTCGGCCGGCAGGCTGCCCCGCTCGTCGGTGGGGATCACCGTGCTGAAGAACAGGTAGTCGCCTGCCTTCACGGCCTGCGGCTCGTGCCAGGGAGGCTGCACCGCGTCGGACGTCTCGATGGTCTCCTTGGAGATCGAGGCGTCATCGGCGAGCAGCTTCATGGCGATCTCGATGCGCGAGCCCATGCCGCCGAGCCCCATGTAGGGCACGACCACGCGCGCCGGCGGGTTCTCGGGGAACCACCGGCGCCACTCCCTGTCCATGCCGGCGAAGTCGTTGGGGCTGGACAGGTAGACCGTGGCCTTCACGCAGTTTTGCAGGGACGAGGCGCCGGCCGCTGCGGCGATCTTCTCGAGTTTCGCCAGCGTGTAGTCGGTCTGGCGCTCGATCGGCGAGTCGTACCAGAGGTACGGGTTCACCCGTGCCTCCGGCGCCAGACCGCTGAGTTCGCCCATGTGGCGCTCGGACATCCAGTCGCCCATCCAGTCCACGGGGATCTCGCCCGCCAGGAAGATCCAGTCACCGCGCCGGATGGCCGGCGAGTAGCCCGCCAGCGGGGAGGGCACACCCTCGGGCGTCTCGTAGCCCGCGCTGGGGCCGCCCGGGATGGCCAGCAGGTCGACCTCGATGAGCGAGTCGGCCACGAGTAGCTCCTTGATACCCATGCCCGTGGAGGCGGGGCGGGGAGGCTTGATGTAGAGGTCGCGTGTGCGCAGGTACGGCGAGATGGTGATGCGCGGCCAGGTGTTGCCGGCGGCGAACTCCTCCATCGTGGGGTACTCCGAGGTGAACCATTGGTAGATACGCACCACGTCGGTGGCGATGTCGCAGCCGGCCGCCGCCAGAGTGGTCGTGAGGTTGTCCAGGATGATCTTGGACTGCAACTCCAGGTGGTTGTCGAGGTAGGGGTTGCGCCCGTCGCCGCCGCCCTCGGCGGTGATGCCGGTCTCGAAGTCGGTGGCGAGTTGGCCCGAGAAGAACACCCAGTCACCGGCCTTCACGGCCGGGGTGTAAGGCATGAGCGGCGCGGGCTCGCCGCCCCAGATGTGTTGGATATCGCTGGACATGACTACCTCCGGTTTAAGTGGACGGCGCGGATTGGACGGCAAGGCGGTGGATCTCGACCGGGCGCCGCAGCGGCGCCCGGTCGGGGTGAGCTTTAGGCGGCTTCCTGACTCTCGGCTTCGGTGTCCTTCAGCAGGCCGCAGCTCTCGGTGATGTCGGTGATGCCCACGAACTGCTCGGGCACGTCAACGCTCTTGCGGGCATACCACTCGCGTACCAGCGCGGGTGCATCGACCACGAGGCCGAGGTGCAGGGAGATGACCTGCAGGGCGGCGTGCTCGACCTCCTCGGTGTAGCCGGCCACGATGTCGCGCGGCACGATCACCCGGAAGTCCCGGTTGGCCGCGTCGAACGCCGAGGACAGAACGCAGGCGTCGGTGTAGGTGCCCGTGAGCACCAGGTTCTGCACGTTGAGTTGACGCAGCAGGAACTCCAGGTCGGTGGGGTAGAAGGCCGACAGGCGCTTCTTGGTGCGCACGTACAGGTCCCCCTCTTCCTCCTCCACCAGGATGTCCAACCACTTGGTGCCCTCCCAGGAGTGCTGGTCCATGGCGGGGTTGGGGGGCAGGTACAACTCGTAGAGAGCCCGCCAGTTCGCCATGCGGTTCGCTTGCCGCGAGTGCAGGTCGTCGATCCCGCCGTAGCGCTGCCAGTGTTGGACGTGAATGATGGGGATGCCAATGGCGCGGCAGGCGGCGTGGAACATGTTGTGCGCCGGGATGCGCCAGCGGGCGCGCGGCGCCGGGCAGGTCAGTTCCTCGTCCGGTCCGATGTGCCCGCGGTGCATGTCGATGCACGCCACGGCCGTGCGGTCCGGGTCCAGCCACATGTCGAACACCTCCGCTGAGTTGCTGGTGCCCGAGGGCAGGACGCGACGGTCCTTGTCTTCCAGATAGCAGTACATCTCGGTGCGCACGGTTGGTCTCCTTGGTGCAGTCGTGTCGTGAGTGGGTGGTCGGTCTGCCGGGGCCGGTACGCCCGGGGCGCCCGGCTACCCGAACGCCGGGGAGCACGGAAGCGGTGCGCTCCCGTGCTCCCCGGCGTTCGGTGTCAGGTTGTGCGGTTCGGTGAGCTGAGGGCGGCCTCAGCAGCCGATGCTGGCCAGGTCGATCTTGCCGCCGAGGCCTTCTTCGAGGCCGATGGGGTTGTCGCCCTCGGTCTCGTCGGGGATCTGGATCGCTCCGCTGCGGACCCGCTCCTCGAAGTCCTCGAAGATCGCCCGGTTCTCAGCGGACAGAGCGGCAGCTCCGGGGCCTTGCAGCGGAGCCGCGGAGATGCCGGGTGTGTTGTAGGCGGTGAAGTCGTGGAACGAGCCGGGTTCGATCTCGCCGCGGGCGCCGCGGCCGACCATCTCGCGTGCCACGTCGGTGAGCCCGTGGATGGCCGAGGTCAGCACCACGTCGGGGTTGATCTCGTAGCTGTCGTAGTAGGCCGGGATGACCCACACCTGGCTGCCAGCGTCGTCCGCCGCTTCGATGATGCCCAGCACGGCCTGGTCGGTGGCGGACTGGATGACGTCCACACCGTCGGCGATGAGGGCCTGTGCCGCCGTCTTGGCGATGCCCGTGTCGTCCCAGGTCATGATGTATTGCTGGCTGAACTCGATGTCGGGATTCACGCAGCGTGCGCCGAGGTGGAAACTCTCGGGCTGGCGGGTGAGCGCCGGGAACGGGAAGCCGCCCAGGGCGCCGATGTGGCCGGTCTCGGTGACGAGGGCCGCCAGTACGCCGGTGAAGAAGTTGGCGTGGTGCTGGGCCATGTCGATGAAGCAGAGGTTCGGTGGACTGGCATCCAGCAGGTCCTGTGTGGGCTGCACGGGTGCGACACACACCTGGACGTCGGGGTTGGCCTCGGCCACCTGTGCTGCCGGATCGCTCATGGCGCCGTGGGCCATGATGATCAGGTCGAAGCCCTCGTTGGCGTAGCTCAGGCCGTTCTGCAGGTAGTCGTCGACCTCGTAGGCGTACTCGACGGCTTCGACTTGCACGTTCGGCCAGTTGTCCATGGCCTGGATGGCGCCGTCCCACCAGGCGTTCGCCCAGCTCTGGTCGTCGGAGAAGCCGGGGTACAGGATGACGGCCCTGTAGGGCTCAGCGTCGGCCGCCGGTTCCGGGGGCGGGGGCGGCTCGGGAGCCGGCGGCGGTTCGGGAGCCGGATCGGGCGATGGTGCCGGATCGGCCGATGGTGCCGGATCGGGCGCCGGATCGGGTGATGCGGCGGGTGCTGCCGGCTCCGGTGAGGGAGCCGGTGGTGGTGCTGTCGAGGTGTCGTCGTCGTCACCGCCGCATGCGGCGGCGATCAGTACGACGCTCAGGAGCAGGCCGAACAGCCTGCCTGTGGTGCGACGGTTCATCTGTTTCTCCTTGGTTGGGTTTGTGTTGGTCGAGACCACGAGCCGCGCGCTCGGGCCGGACTCTCAGCGGACGCCCGCGGCCGCGCAGAGTATTTGCGCATCGTACTTCGACGCCACAGCTCTGCTCGATGACGGGACCACGACTCAACGCCCCCGCGCGGCGGGCTCCCGCCAGGGGATCCCCACGGCCGCGGGGTAGCGCGAGCCGCGCGACAGCACCACAGCCGCGATGGTGATGATGTAGGGGAGGGCAAGCCAGACCTGCTGGGGCACCGAATCGAAGAAGTCGATGAGCCCGGCCACGAATTGCAGCGCCTGCGACAGGCCGAACAGTCCGGCGATGGCGACAACGGCCACGGGGTTCCAGCGGGCCACCACGACGACTCCCAGTGCGATGAAGCCACGTCCCGAAGTGAACCCCGGGATGAACCGCCCCGAGGATGACACGACGAGCGCGGCACCACCCAGCGCGGCCAGAGCGTTGCCGGCGATGACCGCGCCGTAGCGCAGTCGCCAGACATCGAGACCGGCCGAAGAGGAGGCGTGCGGGCGCTCTCCCGCTGCCCGCACGTAGAGCCCCCACCAAGTGCGGCGCATCAGATAGAAGATCGCCACCGCCAGGAGGATCGACACCCAGAAGAGGAAGTTCTGCGCGTTGATGACGTCGCGCAGCTTGGGGATCCGTCCGAGCAGGGGGACCGTCCAGCGTGACAGCGTCGGAGCCGTGTTCCCGCCGATGACCTGCGACGCCAACGCACCGGTGATGCCGAGAGCGAAGATGTTGAAGAGCAGCCCCGTGACGATCTGGTCGGTGCCGCGGCGTACGTAGAGAGCCGACAGGACGATGCCCGATCCCACTCCCGCCGCCACACCGCCCAGCAGAGCCAGCGGCATGTTGCCGGTTGCGTGCCCGACGAGAGAGCAGACGGCCGCGCCGAAGAGCATGGTTCCTTCGATGCCCACATTGAGGACACCTGCCTGCTCGCTGATGGTCTCGCCGAGGGCCGCCAGCAGGATCGGCACCATGAGTTGCAGGCCCGATGCGAACAGCGTGATGATGATGATCTCGGTCATGCCGTCGCCCCCTCGCTCTGCGCGTAGCGGAAGCGGATGACGCCCGTCACCATCAGGGTGATGACGAACGTGGCAATGAGAACGTCGCCCATCGTCGGGGAGACCCCGGCGGCGGCCTGCAGGCTGTTACTCCCGACCCGCAGTGTCGAGAACAGGAATGCTGCGGGTAGCACGGCCATCGGGTTGAGACGCGCCAGGAGAGCCACGGCGATGCCGATATACCCGTAGTTCGAGATCCACAGGTCCAGCGCCAGGTCGTGGTGGATACCTCCAACCGTGACCGCCCCGGCGAGGCCTCCCGCTGCTCCCCCGGCAGCGAACGACGACACGGTGACCAACTTGGTCCGCACACCCGCCAGGCGAGCGGCACGCGCGTTTGCGCCGATGGAGCGGATGGAGAAACCGAGGGATGTCCGCGTCAACAGCACCCATGCGGCCAGAGCGGCGGCGAGGGCGACGAAAACGCTGATGTCCACCTTGGCCGTGGCCCAGAAGTCCGGGAAATGGGCGGTGTCGTGGATCTCCTTGCTTTGCAGCTGGGCGTAGATCTCGGGCCAGGCAACCGTGACGACGTAGTTGGCCGCGAAGTAGGCCAAGAAGTTCAACATCAACGACGTGACGATCTCGTTGATGTCGAAGTACGCCTTGAGCAGACCGGGAACCGAGCCCCACACGGCACCGCCCATCGCCGCCCCGAAGATCAGGATGAGTACGAACAGTCCCTGCGGGGTGCCCGCGGGCAGGGTGATCCCGAGTGTTACCGCCACGACGGCGCCGGCGAACATCTGACCCTCCCCCCCGATGTTCCACAGCCGGGCAGTGAAGGGAATGGCGGCGGCAAGGCCGGTCAGCACGAGCAGCGATGCGGTCATGATCGTCTGGCCCAGGAAGATCTGCTGCGCGAGGGAGTTCTTGACGATCGTCCTGGCCACCGTCCAAGGGTTGGCGCCGAAGGCAAGGACGATGAGCGCCATGATGGCGGCGGTCAGAAGGAGGGCGCCGGCCACGTCGCCGTGACGCCACACAGCCAGGACTTCAAGGCGTTTGCGGACCGATTGTTTCCCGCCGGCAGCCGGCCCGGCGATAGCGTCGTCGGTGCTGTTTGCCTCGGCAGCGCCGCGACCATCGACCCCGTCGACCACACTGCCTCCCCGCTGACTACCGGCCGCTTCCCTCGGCCGATTCCGACAGCGCGACGATAGTCCGTTTCGTTCGCCGTGTTTCAATCGTGTGCGTCACTGTTTCAGCAATATCGAAAACTCCCGGCGCCGCACTGACCCATCACCCGCCGAAGCCTGCGTGGCCCGTCCAGCGAATGCCACGGTCAGGGAGCGGTACCATCGCGAGCGTGGCTGCCTCTCCGGTGGATAAGCCGATGCCCGCCGTCACGGACGGGTCTGATACGGGCGCATCGCCGCGGCGCGCCGTGGTTGCCACCGAGGAGCACCTCGCCGAGTTGGGAGGGCGCATCCGTGCCCTGCGCGCGGAGCAGGGGCTCACCTTGCAGGCCGTGGCCGAGCGCACCGGTCTGAGTGCCTCCATGGTCTCGATGGTGGAGCGGGGGCGGACGTCCCCGTCGATTGGAACGCTGATAGCGATCGCCTCGGCGCTGGGTGTGCACATGGCCGACCTGTTCGAACTCGACGTGGAAGGCTCGCGGGATGCGGTGCAGCGGGCTGCTGATCAGCAGGTTGTCGAGACCGCCAACGGCGTGCTGCGGCGGCTCGTGCAGGTGGATCCCCGACGCGGCCTCGAGCTCGTGGTGAACGAGTACGCGCCCGGCACTGCGAGTGCCGTGCAGGTCACCCACCACGCCGGCTACGAGTACGGGTACGTACTCGAGGGTGTGCTGACCGTCGAACTCCAGGACGCCGCACACGAACTGAAGCCGGGCGACTCGGTCGGCTTCGAGTCCACGCGGCCTCACCGGATCGTCAACCACGGCTCCAAGCGCGCTCGGGCCGTGTGGGTCAACCTGTCGCAGCGGGGGCAGCAGCCGGACGTTGTAGGGGACGGAAGCCGGCGAGATTGAGCCGTACGACGCGAGGGTTCCGGCCGGTTGCTGACCACTGGAGAGTCCGGTATCGCACCGGGACGAGACCGAAGACAACCGGGAGGATTTGATGAGCGCCACGCTTGCAGGAAGGACGGCCCTGGTGACCGGGGGCAATCGCGGTCTCGGCCGGGCGATGGCGCTGGCCCTGGCGGAGGCGGGGGCCGACATCGTCATCTGGGGTCGCGACACCGGGGCTCTCGAGCGCACCGCCGCCGAGGTGCGCGCCCTTGGCCGGGAGTGCCTCGCCCAGGCGGTCGAGATCACCGACTCGGCACAGGTCAGCAGCGCTGCAGCCGAGGCATGGGAGCGGACGGGAGGCGTGGACGTGGCGTTCCATGCCGCCGGCGTCCTGCTCCTCAAACCGGCAACCGAGACCGGGGACGAGGACTGGGAGGCGGTGATGGGGGCCAACCTCACCGGCGCCTTCTACTGCTGTCGCGCCTTCGGCGAACGCATGCTGGCGCAGGGCCACGGCAAGATCGTCAACATTGCCTCCAATTTCGGCCTCCACGGCGGCGCGAACTGGTCGGCCTACTCGGCCAGTAAGGCCGGTGTCGTGGCGCTGTCCAAGAGCCTGGCTTGGGAGTGGGCCCCGACGGTGACCGTGAACGTGATCGCCCCCGGGGCGTTCTACACCGACATGAACAGTCACCTGCTGGATGTGCCGGAGATCATGGCGGCCGTGGAGGCGAACACACCGTTGGGGCGGGTCGGCGATCCGCCCGAACTGGGCCCTCTCGCCGTGATGCTGGCCGGGCCGGGGTCGGATTTCATGACCGGCGCCGTGATCAGCATCGACGGCGGCGTGATCAAACCCTGATAGCCGCCGAGCTTCACGAACGGCCCCGATCTTGGGGGTGTGACCGCTGAGCAGCGGCTCCCGGCGTCGTGAGCCGCTCAACTACAGTACTGTTCAACCGATTACAGAATTCTTGAAGTTCGCTGGACGGTGGAAGGCTGCAGATGAGCGAGAACCGGGTGCAGGTCGTTCGGGGCAGCGGGAACAGCGTCTTGCTTCCCTTGGTTGCGTCCGGGGGCGAGGCGGTCGCGGTGGTGTGGCCGGGCGTGGGCTCGAAGCATCGCTCGCTGCACCGCGTGCTGCTGCAGCCCGGCGGCTACACCTTCGATCTGCGGCACCCGTCGGAGTCGGTGTACTACGTCCGTTCGGGCAGCGCCACGGTCGTCGACGCCGACAGCGGCGAGCAGCAACCGCTCGTGGAGGGGTCGATGGTGCACGTCGATCCGTCCACGGCGCACCGATTCGAGGCGGGCGCCTCGGGGGCCGAGATCGTCGGTGGCCCGTGCCCGCCCGATCCCTCCATCTACGAGACACGGGAGGCCTAGCAATGGCAGTGCGTGTATTCCACCGTGACGAGCCCGATCTGATGATGCCGATCATCTCCTCGGACGCCCGGCTGATCGTTTGGCCCGGCGTCGGCGCGGAGGTGGCCAACATGAACTACGTCGTGCTCGAGCCGGGCGAGCAGAACGTCCCGCACATCCACTCGGAGTCGGAGGACACAATCTTCATCCTCGAGGGCAAGGGTTCGGTGCAGGACCTCACCAACGGCACGCGCCTGGAGTTCGAGGCCGGCGATGCCGTGCACGTGCCCGCCGGCGTGGAGCACGCGGTCTGCGCGGACCGCGACAGCCGCATCGTCAGCGTGGGTGGCCCGTGCCCGCCGGACCGCCACCTGCTGCGGCTCCTCGGCGTGGAGTGAGCCGTCGCCGTCTCCGACCGGGACAATGAGCCCCGTCGGGGTGGGCTTGGCGCAGTTGAGCGCTCCGCCGGGCGACCCCGCGGGGAACCGCCGGCGAAGCGTCGATGCGGCCGCCGCGTTGTTCGCCGGGGGCGCCAACATCGTGGTCCTGCCGGAGTTGTGTGTCCCCTGGTACACGGCCGACCGGGCACGACTGCTGGAGGTGGCCGAGCCACTCGACGGTCCGACCGTCGAGGCGTGGAGCGCCGTCGCCGGGGTGCACGGCGGTGTGGTCGTGGGAGGATTCTGCGAGCGGACCGATGGCGCCGGCGATGCGGTGTTGTACAACAGCGCCGTGGCCGTGAGCGGCGACGGGGTCGTCGGTCATTACCGCAAGCTGCACCTGTTCGATACCGAGAAGCTCTGCTTCGCGCCCGGTGATCTCGGTCTTCCGACGTTCGACACCGAGTTCGGCTGCCTCGGAATCTGCGTGTGTTACGACCTGCGGTTCGTGGAGGTGGTCCGGGTCCTTGCGCTGTCGGGGGCCGAGATGATCTGCGTGCCGACCGCATGGGTCCGGGGCTTCGACCGTCGAGACACGGATCGTGATGGCCTGATTCCCCACGCGCAGGGTGCCCTTCTGCAGGCAAACCTGTCGCAGGTGTTCATCGCCTGCGCCTCGCAGGCCGGCGACTTTGGTGATCTGCACTTCCTGGGGTCGTCGATTCTGGCCGGACCGTATGGGCAGATAGTGGCCGGCCCGCTGGATCGCGACCGTGGCGAATCGCAGGTGGCTAGCGTGGACCTGGCCGATGCAGCCCGAGCGCAGGTCCGAAGCGAGTTGATCCGGCCGCGCGCCGACCGGCGGACCGACGTCTACGGTGTGACTCTCGGCCCGCAGCAGTTGTAGACGTCAGGGGAGTTGTGCCGATGGCGACCGTATTGGAGTTCGATGTCCGGGGTTGTTGCACCCCGGTGCGACCGCGATGAAGCCGGCCCGTTTCGCGTACACCGCGCCCGACAGCGTCGAGGGTGTGCTGGATGCCCTTGATCGCTTCGGCGACGAAGCCAAGGTTCTCTCCGGGGGACAGAGCCTGGTGCCGATGATGAACTTCCGCCTGGCTCGCCCCGAGGTGATCGTGGACATCGGGCGAGTGACGGGACTCGACCGCCTAACCGTCGCGAACGGCACGCTGGCCGTGGGGGCGCGGGTGCGGCACATCCAGATGGAGGCTCCGGCGGTCGCCACACCGTCGGGCGGCTCTGCACCTCTCGGCGGTGTGCTCGGGTCGCTGCTGGCGGGTGTGGCACACCACGTCGGACACCTGCCAATCAGGGTGCGGGGCACGTTTGGGGGATCGATCGCCCACGCCGACCCGGCGGCCGAATGGTGCATCGTTGCCCGCACGCTCGACGCCGAAATGGTGGCGCGGCGCCGAGGTGGAGAGCGCACGATCCCGGCAGCCGACTTCTTCGAGACGGTGTTCACCACCGCATTGGCGCCCGAGGAATTGCTCGTGGCCGTGCATCTTCCGATTCTTGGCGACGACTGGCGGGCTGGGTTCTGCGAGTTCAGCCGGCGCGTCGGAGACTTCGCTGTGGTGGCTGCCATGACCGCACTGCGTCTGGATCCTGCGACAGGTGCCATCGCCGAAGCCCGCATCGGTGTGGGGGGAGTGGCCGGCGTGCCGGCGCGCCTGCGGGGCGCCGAGGCGACGCTGGTGGGTGAGGCGCCGGGTGCAGAGCTCTTCGCCGCCTCCGCCGCCGCCGCGGCGAGTGAGGTGGATCCTGTCGGTGACCTTCATGGTTCGGCCATCTACCGGCGCGACCTGGTGCGGGCAATGGTGTCGCGGTCGCTGGCGCAGGGCACCTCGACGCCGCGTGCCGAGGCGCACCGGTAGTCGCCGCCGCGGGGAGAGTGCTGTGACCTGGGTCGGTCGCTCCATCAGGCGGGTCGAGGACCCGACCCTGCTGCAGGGTGCCGGAATGTTCGTCGGCGACATCGCCGGCGCGGCGGCCGTCCGGTTCGTGCGCAGCCCGGTGGCGAGCGGGCTCATCCGCGCTGTGCGCGGCCCGGCGTACACGATCGAGGACCTCGATGCCGACGGGGTCGGTCACATCAGCGCCGTGCTGCACCGCCCCGACTACGTGCGCGTCGCCCAGCCGTTGCTCGCCCGCGAGCGAGTGCGGTACGTCGGCGAGCCGGTGGCGGTGGTTGTGGCCGACACCGCGGCCGAGGCCGAGGATCTGGCCGAACAGGTGGAACTGGACATCGAGCCACTGCCGGCGGCGGTGAGTCTCGACGATGCCCTCGCCGCCGGGGCACCCCTGGTGCACCCCGAAGAGGCGGAGTCCAACGTGATGCTGGCCGGCGAGATGGCGACACCCGGTCTCGCGGCGGCTCTCGAGTCGGCACACACCGTCGTCGAGATGGAGATCATCTCCGGGCGCCAGGCCGCCCTGCCGCTCGAGGCGCGTGGCTCGCACGCCGTCACCGAGCGCTACAGCGGCCGCACGACCCTGCACGCCTCGATCCAGGCGCCGCATATGGTGCGCACTGTCATCTGCGACCTGCTGGGCATGCCGGAGGCCGACCTGCGCGTGGTGGCACCGGATGTCGGTGGAGGCTTCGGCCAGAAACTGCCGCTGGCCCGCGAGGACGCGGTCGTGGTCTGGTTGGCGCGACGACTTGGACGTCCCGTGGCGTGGATCGAGGACCGCAGCGAGAACCTGATGGCGTCCTGGCACAGCCGCGAGCAGCGCTACCGGCTGCGGGCCGGCTTCGACGCCGACGCCCGGCTGCACTCGCTCCAAGCGGACGTGGTGGCGAACGTCGGGGCATGGCCGTGCTACCCGATCACCTGGGGGGTCGAGCCCCTCATGGCGCTGGCCGAACTGCCCGGGCCCTACACGGTGGAGCACTACGGCGTGCGCTCACGCGGCATCGCCACGCATACCTGCCCGATGGCCCCGTACCGCGGCGTGTCCCGGCCGGCCATCACGCTGGCGCTGGAGCGGCTCATGGACACCGCCGCGCCGCGTCTGGGAATCGATCCGGTGGAGATCCGGCGACGGAACCTGCAGAGCGAGTTCCCGCACACCTCGCCGACCGGGCTGGTCCACGACGCCGGTTCCTACCGCGAAGCAATGGAGGTGGCGGTGCGCCACGTCGACCTTGCCTCATTCCGCAGGCGCCAGCAGGCCGGCCGCGCCGCGGGTGGGCCACAGTTGGGCCTGGGTATCTGCACGTTCTCTGAGCGCACCGGTTACGGCACACCGGTTTTCGCGGCGAGGGCGATGGGGGTCACGCCGGGCTACGAGAACGTGGAACTGGCCATGGACCCCTCGGGCTACGCGACGCTGCGCATCGGCGCCTCGCCGCACGGGCAGGGTCTCGCGACGGCGCTGTCTCAGATCGTGGCCGACGAACTCGGCACCGAGCCGAGCCGTGTGCGGGTCGTGGCGAGCGACACCGATCGCACCCCGTACGGCTGGGGATCCTTCGCCAGCCGCGCCATGGTGCTGGCGGGCGGAGCGACACAGCTCGCGGCACAGAAGCTGGCCGCACAGTTGGGGGCGCTGGCCGGAGAGGTCCTCGAAGCCGCTGCCGACGACGTGGTCCTGTCGGGTGGACGGGCCACCGTGGCCGGCACGTCGGTGGGTGTGGAGATTGCCGAGCTGGCGCGCATCGCCCACCACCACACCCAACGGCTACCCGACGGGGCGGCTCCGGGCCTGTCGGTGCAGGCCGGCTACGACCCCGCCGGCACGTTCTCCAACGCCTGCCACGTGGCGGAGGTGGAAGTGGATCTCGACACCGGCGGCGTGTCGGTGCGGCGCTTCGTCGTCGTGGAGGACGCGGGACGGCTCATCAACCCGATGATCGTGGACGGGCAGATACGCGGCGGCGTGGCGCAGGGCATCGCCAATGCGCTGCTGGAGGAGATCGTCTACGACGACGACGGCAACATCCTGACGACGTCGCTCATGGACTACCTGCCGCCGACGACCACCGAGATCCCCGACATCGAGATCCTGCACCTCGAGACCCTCTCCGACGCCACTGTGACCGGCGCCAAGGGCGTGGGTGAGGGCGGGACGATCGGGGCTCCGGCGGCGGTACTGAATGCCGTGAACGACGCGCTCGCCCCCTTGGGTGTGGCGCTCAACGAGATGCCGGCGACCCCGGAGCGGGTCCGGTCTCTCGTCCGTGCCGCGGAGGCGGCCGGTCGTGCAGTGAGTTCAATGGGCGGGTCCAACGGATCAATGGAGGAGGCGACAGGCGCATGACCGAGATTTCCGACGCCGCGACCGCGGTGCCAGTCGTGCTGCGGGTGAACGGAGCCGAGTACCGGATCGCCACCGAGCCGCGCCGCACGCTTGCCGACGCGCTGCGCGAGGAGTGCGGGCTGACCGGAACCCACCTGGGTTGCGAGCACGGCGTGTGCGGGGCGTGCACCGTTCTCCTTGACGGTGAGCCGGTGCGGTCGTGCCTGATGTTCGCGGTTCAGGCGCAGGACGCCGAGATCCGCACCGTGGAGGGGCTCGCCGACGCCGACGGCACGCTGCACCCCCTGCAGGAGGCGTTCTGGCGTCATCACGGCCTGCAGTGCGGCTTCTGCACGCCGGGGTTCCTGATGCTCAGCGCGGGCGTGCTCGAGACCCGGCCGGATATCGGTGATGAGGAACTGCGCGAGGCGCTCTCGTCGAACCTCTGCCGCTGTACCGGCTACCAGACGATCGTCGAGGCGGTGCAGTCGGTGCGAGACGCCGGCGAGGCCTGAGTCTTGAGCACTACCGATGCCCCGGCGGGCCGGGCGGTGATCGGCAAGTCGGTCCTGCGCCTCGAGGACCGCCCCCTGCTGGTCGGCGAGGGCCGCTTCCTCGCCGATATCAGCTTCGACGGTGAGGTACATCTGCGGGTGGTTCGCTCCGACGTTGCGCACGGTGTGCTGCATGGCGTGGACCTGAGCGAGGTCCTGGCAGCCGAGGGCGTCGTGGCGGCCTGGAGCGCCGCGGAAGTTGCGCACATTCCGCCGATCGAGTTCCGGATGACCGGCGTGGACGTTCTGCGGCCCTACTGCCAGCGAGTCCTCGCCCGCGACCGGGTGCGCTACGTCGGCGATCCCGTGGCCGTCGTGATCGCAGAGGACCCTTACCTGGCCGAGGACGCCGCCGAGTTGGCCTTCGCGGACATCGAGCCCCTGGATCCGGTGCTGGAGTCGTGGGCGCCCGAGGCCCCCGCCCCCTTGACGCTGGAGAACGGCTACGGCGACGTGGACGCGGCTTTCGCGGACGCCCACCGGGTCGTGGAGGTGCGGGCGGCAGTGGGGCGCCACAGCGGGATCCCGATGGAGACACGCGGGCTGCTGGCGCGCCCGGTTGCCTCCGGCGGCGTGGAGCTGTACGGCATCGCCAAGGTGCCGCACTACAACTGCGCCACGATCGCCGACATGCTGAGTCTGGCGCCCGGACAGGTCGTCGGCCGGGAGGGGCACGTGGGCGGCGGGTTCGGGATCCGCGGCGAGCTGTATCCCGAGGATCTGCTCGTGACGTATGCCGCGCTGAAGCTGGATCGTCCCGTGAAATGGGTGGAGGACCGCAGGGAGCACATGCTGGCGGCCAACCACTCGCGCGAGCAGACCTACCACGTGCGGGCCGCCGTGGACTCCCGCGGCGTGGTGCAGGCTCTCGACGCCGAGTTCTTCCACGACCAGGGGGGCTACGTCCGCACGCACGGGGCCACCGTGCCGAACCTGTCGGTGGCACTGCTGCCGGGTCCCTACGTCATGCCCGCCTACCGGGTGCGCGGCCACATCCGTCTCACCAACAAGACCCCGGCGGGCACCTACCGCGCGCCGGGCCGGTTCGAGAGCACGTTCGCGCGCGAGCGACTGATGGACGCGGTCGCCACCGCCTGCGACCTGGATCCCGCCGAGGTGCGCCGCCGCAACCTGATCCCGCCCGATGCCATGCCGTTCGACCGACGGGTCAGCACCCTCGGTACGCACGTCGTCTACGACTCCGGCGACTACCGGAGGCTTCTGGACCGGCTGCTCGACCACATCGACTACGAGTCGCTGCGGGAGTCGTTGGCGCGGCGCCGTGGCGCCGGGGAGATGGTGGGACTCGGTCTCGGCATGTTCGTCGAGAAGTCCGGCCTGGGCCCGTTCGACGACGTGCGCGTGCGGTGGCTCGACGGCGGGGGCGTAGAGGTCGTCACAGGCGCTGCCTCGCTGGGCCAGGGGATGGAGACCGCCCTCGCCCAGATCTGCGCCGAGGTGCTGGACGTGGACTACCGCGACGTGACGGTTCGCCACGGTCAGACCGACTTGATCGGCCGCGGCATGGGGGCCTTTGCAAGCCGGGTCACGGTCATGACCGGTGCCGCCGTGTACCTCGCCGCCACCGAACTGGCCGCCACGGGCGAGCCCGCCGCCGAGGCCACCTTCAATGCCGACCACATGACCTACCCGTACGGTGCCCACGCGGCGGTCGTGCGCATCGACGAGGGCACGGGCGGGGTCACCGTCGAGCGCTACGTGGTGGCCTACGACGTGGGCCGTGCCGTGAACCCGATGCTGTGCGAGGGCCAGATCATCGGCGGCGTTGCCCAGGGTGTCGGCGGAGCCCTGCTGGAGCTCTTCAGCTACGACGCCGACGGCCAGCCCCTGGCCACCTCGTTCATGGACTACCTGATGCCCACGCTTGCTGAGCAGCCCCCCGTGGAGGTGTTGCTGAGCGAGGACGCCCCCAGTCCGCTGAACCCGTTGGGGCTCAAGGGCGCAGGCGAGGGCGGCACGAACGCCTGCGGGGCGGCCATCGCCGCGGCCATCGACGACGCCATCGGACGACCCGGCGCGGTCACGACGCTGCCCGCCACGCCGGAGCTGGTGCGCTCACTCATCAGGGACTGACAGCGCGCGGCTCCCCGCGCACCGAATGAGTGAGAGCCGCCTCAGGGCGTAACGGCGGCGAGGGTCCAGTCGAGTACGTAAGCCGGTCCGTCGTCGCGGTGGGCGGTCGCCCGGACGCGTACGGCCCGCAGCCGTCCTTGACCGGCGGGGATCTCCGCGAGGAGGGTGTGGCGGAACGACAGCAGGTCAGCCTCGAAGACGGGTCCGGTGTGGGAGCAATACCCCCAGGCCACCACGGTGGCCATGCCGTGCAGCACGCGGCTGAGCGAAGCCTGCCCCATGCCCGCAACCTGCAGGCCGTTCACGAGGCGGCGGCCGTAGGGCGAGACCTCGGCATCGCGGTGGGCGAACGCCAGGTTGTGGGTCAGGTGCAGCAGGGCAGGCGTGTTGTCGATGTAGTCCCGCAGGGGGTCGGCCACGGTGGTCCCGATCTCCCAGGTGTCGGGTGGGCCGAGCAACTGGAGTTGCCAATCGCCCGGCACCAACTCGGCGCAGGCGTGCAGATCGATGCCGCCGGTCGGGTGATCAGTGCCGGCGCCGCTGCCGATGTCGTCGCCGAAGCCGGGTAGATCGGCTCCCGTGGCGGGCAGGAGGGGACAGCGCTGGTACGTGGCCACCACCACACCGTCGGCTGTGCTCTCGCAGGCCACGAGCACCATGCCCCGCGGCGCGCGGTCGGGTCGGGGACGCCCGTCGCGCATGGCCACGACGCGCACGGAGGTCTCCAGCGTCTGACCCTGGAACACCGGGTGCGGGAGGCGCACGTCCCGATAGAAGAGGTTGGCGATGACCCGCCTGCTGACGGTGGTCGTATGGCCGACCGACAGGGCCATGAGGAGCCCCGAACTGACGAGCGGCTGATCGGAGCCGGTCACCTCGGCGCAGAGCCGGCGGTTCTGCACCAGCGGCAGTCGCTCGCCCACGAGGGCCTGGTAGATGGCACAGATGCCGCTGTCGATGGTCACACCCGGCTGCCGCGGCAGTTCCTCCCCTGGCTGCAGCAGGTCGTAGTAGGGCCCGTCGAGGGGAATGTGCCCGCTGCCGGGCACCGGATCGGCCGGACTCATCGGCCTCTGCGGAGACCGGCGAAGCGGTTGAGGCGCAGCGAGTTGCCCAGCACGAAGAGCGAGGATAGCCCCATGGCCGCCGCGGCGATCTCGGGGCGCAGGAGACCGAGCGCAGCCAGAGGAATGGCGGCGGTGTTGTAGGCGAACGCCCAGAAGAGATTGCCGCGAATGGTTCCAAGTGTGTGACGGGCGAGTTCGAGAGCATCCACCGCGATGGTTAGGTCGCCCCCCACGAGGGTCAGGTCCGAGGCCTCGGCCGCGACGTCGGCACCGGTGCCGATGGCCACCCCCACGTCGGCCGCGGCCAGGGCAGGGGCATCGTTGACGCCGTCGCCCACCATCGCAACCCGGCGCCCGGCGGCCTGCAGGCGCTCGATCTCGGCGGCCTTGCCGGCCGGCGTCAACTCGGCGAGCGTGCGGTCGACGCCCACCTCTCGACCGACGTGCTCCGCGGCGGACCAGTTGTCGCCGCTCAGCAGCACGACTTCCCGGCCGGAGCGCTTCCAGGCGTCCACGGCGGCGGCGCTGGAGGGCTTCACCGTGTCCGCAAGCGCCAGGAATCCCCCGGCGGTGCCTGCGAGTCCCACGAACACGAGCGTGCGGCCGGCGGCGGTGTGCTGTTCGGCAGCAGACTCCAGCGAGGCCGGTACTCGGTCGAACAGCGCGCGCCGCCCAGCGGTGACCGTGACCCCGTCAGGCTGGGCAGTGGTGGGTGCGAGGCCGGCCGCCGCTGTTCCATCCCCGGCGGCCGCAGTCTCCACCCCGACCAGCCGTCCCTGGACGCCGAAGCCGGGCAGGTTGGCGAAGTCCGTCACGACGACGCCGGGGCTGGGCCGTGTTGCCTCGTTCGCAGCGCGGACGATCGCCGTCGCCACCGGGTGTTCGGAGCGAGCCTCCAAGGCCTCCGCCAGCGCCAGCAGGTCAGCGGGGGTCGTTCCCTCTGCGACCTCGACTGCGACGACCTCCAGGCGGCCTTCGGTCACCGTGCCGGTCTTGTCGAGGGCGATCACGTCGATGCGCCGCGCCGCTTCCAGCGCGTCGGGTCCTCTGATGATCACACCCATGCGGGCTCCCCTGCCGGCCCCGGCCAGGAAGGCAGCGGGCGTTGCCAGGCCGAGGGCGCACGGGCACGCCACGATCAGGACGGCAACGGCCGGGCTGATCGCCTCGCCGGCCGGTCCCGCCAGGAGCCAGCCCACCAGCGTGGCAATAGCCACGACGACCACGGCGGGCACGAAGACCCCCGAGATCCGGTCGGCCAGGCGCTGGATCGGTGCCTTGCGCGACAGGGCCTCGGTCACCAGCCGCACGACCTGGGCAAGGGTGCTGTCCGCGCCGACCCGGCGGGCCTCCACCACGAGCGAGCCGTGGGTATTGAGGGTTCCGCCGGTCACGCCGTCACCGGGGCCGACCTCGGCCGGCACGGGCTCTCCAGTCACGATCGAGGTGTCCACGGCGGAGTGTCCGTCGGTCACCAAACCGTCGGCGGCGATCCTCTCGCCGGGCCGGACCAGGAACCGCATGCCGACGGTCAACTCGGAGGGCGGGATGTCGCTCCCATCGGGGAGCCGCACGTTGCCGGCGCTCAGGCCGACGAGCGCGCCGATGGCGTCACCCGCCCGGCGCCGGGCACGCGCCTCCAGGTGGCGCCCCAGCAGCACGACCGCCACGATGACCGCGGCGGTGTCGAAGTACACGTGCCCGTCGAAGCCGCCGACGGTGATGACCGCCGACCAGCCCCAGGCGACCAGCGACCCGAGCGACACGAGGGTGTCCATGGTGGCGTGCCGTCGCCGCACCGCCCGCCAGCCGGGCCGATGGAAGGCCAAGCCGCTGATGAGAACGACAGGCATGGTGAGCCCCAGCACGAGCCACTGCCAACCTGCGAATCGCAGCGCGTCGATCGATGAGACCAGCATCGAGGCCGCGGCCAGAGCGAGAGTGGCCAGGAGGGCGCCACCGCTTGTCCAGCATGGCTCCTCACCGTCGAGATGTAGGTGCCCCGGAGCGGCCCTGTAGCCGAGGTATTCGATGCGATCGAGCACGTCGCGCTCATTCAGCAGCTGCGGGTCGTACGACACGCTGGCGCGGCGGGCCGCGAAGTTGACGTGCGCTGCGGACACACCGGGGAGGTCGTGCAGGGCGCTCTCGATGCTGGTCGCGCAGGCGCCGCAATTCATGCCGTCGACGGTCAGATCAAGGCGGGTTTGCCGCTGTGGAGGCTCGGGGAGTTCCTGCTCGTCGGGGAGTTCTGTACGTACCAGATCCTCACCTCCCGTTCTGCCACCAGCGTATTGGGCTGGGGAGGCGGCGCGCAGGCCTCTACGATGCCGCCGATGCGGCCAACCAGCGGTCACCGGAGCGGCCACCACCGCAGATTCGGATTCCTTGGAACGGGCGTCCGGCTGCTCTCGGCGGTGATGGCGCGCTGGGACATCCCGCAGGTCCTACCCGTTCCGGCGCCCGCCATCTTCGCAGGAAACCACCGCAGCCTGTTCGACATCGTCGTGGGGTTCCGCCTGTTCTGGAACTACCGGTCGTCGGTCCACATCGTGGTCGCCCAGCGCTACTTCGACCACTGGCTGATGGGGCGCTTACTTCGCGCAGGGGGCTGCATTCCCATGGGGACCGGCAGGTCCGCCCTGACGGGCATCAAGGCCTGCCTCGAGGCTCTTGATCGAGGGGAGACGGTGGTGATCATGCCCGAGGGGCGCGTGATCCCCCTTGAGGAAAGGACCAGTGGCGTTGGCCCGCCGGAAGCGGGCATCGGTGTGCTGGCGGCTCGCAGCACCGTGCCGCTGGCGCTCTGTGCAATCACCGGCAGCGACGAGGTGTGGCCCCCCGGACGGCGGTTTCCGCGCCTCCGCCTTGGCCGGGCCCGCCCCACGGTCCGCGTCCTCGTCGAGGCACTAACGCCACTCGCGCCGGAAGAGCGGACCGACCGCGAACGGGTCGCGGAGGCGGTGATGTGGGCGCTGGCCGGCCTCGTCGAGTCGCCTACCGACTCGACGACGGGGGAGTGACCCGCCGCCGGCGCTAGGTGGCCATCCGCCGGGCGAGGCGGCGCATCCCGGCCAGCCAGCGATCGGGGTCGCCGGCGCGGCGCTTGGTGTAGATCGCTGTCTCCGGGTGCGGGAGGACGAGGAACCGCCCCTCGCGGAGAGCGTCGGCTGTGGCGTCGGCGACCGCCTCGGGCTCCAGGACGCCGTCCACCGCGGCGGCGGAACGCGCTGCGGGTGCGGCGCCAGCGGGTCCAGCCGGTTCCCGCGTACCCGGCGAGCCCTCCAGCAGCGGTGTGCGCACCGCCTGGGGGCACAGGGCGGCGACCTGTACGCCCTGATCTCCGTGCGCGATGGCGAGCCACTCGGCGGCGGCGACTGCGGCGTGCTTGGTCACGGCATAGGAGACGGAGTCCAGCTGTGTCAGCAGACCTGCCGCAGAGGCGGTCACCACGAAGATGCCTCCCCCGCGCTCGGACCAGCGGGGCACAAGGACCACCGCCGCATGGAAGTGCGCCATGACGTGGACGTCCCAACTCCGCTGCCAGCCCGCGGCTGTCGTCTCGAGTCCTCCCGGAACCAGCAGGCCCGCGTTGGAGCAGTAGATCTCCACGGGACCGAGCGAGCGCTCCACCTCGTCGATCAGACGGCGGGTGGCCGCCGCGTCGGTCACGTCGAGGCGGCGGGCCTCGCCACAGATGTCCACGGCGACGGCTGCGGCGCCCTCGGCGTCGATGTCAGTCACCACGACCAGCGCTCCGTCGGCGGCGAGCCGTCGGGCCAGCGCCGCCCCGATACCGCTTGCCGCGCCCGTCACGATCGCCACTGAACCCGGCCGAGGGGGGTAGCGGCTGCGCACCGGCGCATCCCTCCCGCCACGGGGCGATTGTTCCGAGCGGCTGTCCGATGTGGCGGGCACGGGACGGAGGTTAGAGCCGGAGGCGGCGACCGCCGGTGTGCTCGGAGTTGCCAAGCAGTGCGAGACCGCTCACGCCGGGGGAATTGCCGGACACCCGGGCAGCGGAATCGTGTGCCGGCCCCGTAGTGTCCGTGTGGGATGTTCGGCCGCATCGGCCTCGGCGAACCGGGAGATCCGTCCCGGCACAGAGCGGTGCGAGCAACCCACCGAAGGCGATCCGGCGACCGGGAGAGGACGAACACGCCGATGGGGATGCTCGGCAAACGGGCTTGCGCGTTGGGGGCCTCAGTCCTTCTCGTCGCCGCCTGCGGCGGGAACGATGCCTCCGAGGTGCCCGCGCCCCCCGATGGCGACTCCGTAACGGCGAGCGAGCGTGCGTCGCCGCCTGCCGGCGCGGCCGAGACCACTCCCGAGACAGCGGCGCAGCCCCCGCCCGCAGGCACCCCGACGGCGCCGGCGGAGAGCCCGGAGCCTCCCGCCGAGAGCGCCGATGAGCCGCGCGCTGGAAGTGGTGGGCGAGTCGGCGCCGACCTGGCGGATGTCCTGCCGACCGTGTCCACGATGGCCGAGTCCTCCGCCCCCCTGCCCGAGACACCCGATGGCTCCGGCGGGTCCCCCGAGGGGATCGAAGGGGTCGTCTCGGTGCCCGTGACGAGCGCCGATCACGTGCGCCACGACGTCGAGTACCCGACGGCGCCGCCGGCGGGGGGCCCGCACCTGGGCATCTGGCTGAACTGTGGCTTCTACACGGTGCCGGTCCTGGACGAGTTGGCCGTCCACTCCCTCGAGCACGGCGCCGTTTGGGTGACGTATCGCTCCGACGTTCCCGCCGGGGCCCTCAGCGAACTGGCGGCGCTGGCGACGCGTCTGCCGTATCTGCTGGTGTCGCCGTATGAGGCGCAGGACTCACCGCTGGTCCTGACCGCCTGGGCGCGCCAACTGTCGCTGGACTCCCTCGACGATGCCCGTTTCGAACGCTTCCTCGACGTCTACCTGTTCGACGGACCGACGACTCCCGAACCCGGTGCCGCTTGCTCGGGGGCCGTGGGTGTGCCTCCTGAGCATCCCGACGCGGTACCGCAGCAGGGATGAGCGCCAAGCCGCCGAAGCACCGGCCCGGCCGCTCCAGCGCTCCCCGATCCCAGGCAACTGCTGGCCGGGACCGCCCTCGGGCGGCGACCGGGGCCCGTCGCAGGCGCCGGCGCGGCCGGCCGGATCGCACCCGCCTGTGGCGCGGCGTGCTCTGGGGAGGCGTTGCCGTCGGTGTGGCCTGGGTCGCGGTGGCGATGGTCCTCTTCCTCGGCGACGAGGAGGATCCGCCGCCTCCCCGGCCTGTGGAGGTCACCGCAGGCGCCGAAGGGTGCCGTCCGCTCGTGTTCGGGGTCGAGCCGGGCGAGCGCGTCGTCCTGCGGGTGACGAACACCACCGACAGCGACTTCGAGGTGATCGTGACCGACGAGGCGGGGCTGGCTCTGCGCATGTCGCCGGGCTACGACCCGGCCAGCCCGGAGGGAGCGGGAGCACCGGGGCAGGTCGTGACGGTGGTGGCCGGTCCTGGCCGGCTCGGGCCACCGCTGCTCGTCGCCGGCGTCCTCGCTCACGAGGGTCATGAGGATGAGGCGGGCCCCAATGCGACCGCGGACTTCCGCTATCGCATGATCGTGGCCGAGAACGGGGTGCGGATCATGCTGGTCACGTTCCCCGAGGTCGGCGAGTTCGACCCGCTCAACCGCCTCGTGTGCGCCGCCATCGCTCCCGACGGCGTCCAGGACGCCACGATGCCTGTGGGCCGGATCGAGGTCGGCTCCTCCGGCGGCTGACCGCTGGAGAAGCGGCGAGCCGCTAGCGCAGTTGCGCGGGACCGAGGGCGGCGAGGATGTCGGCGCCGCCGGTCACAGCCGGGGCCAGCGCCGCCGCCGGCGGCAGTAGCTGCCGGCAGAAGAACTCGGCGGTGACCTGCTTGGCCTCCAGAGCTTCGGCCTCCGCTCCGGTCGCCCCGGAGGCGATCTCAGCCCGCGCGACCTCCGCCGAACGGGCTAGCAGCCACGCACCGACCACGCTGGCCAGCAGGCGCAGGTACGGGGTGGCGCCCGCCAGGGCGGCGTCGCCCGGATGCGCCAGCAGCCAGTCGGTGCAGGAGCGTGCCGCAGCGGCGGCCTCCAGCAGCGGCGTCCGCAGAGCCGTGAGGTCGTCGTGCAACGTCTCGGCGGTCGACTCGACGCTGTCGAGCAACTCGTGCACGACCGCACCGCTGCGCATGGGCAGCTTGCGCCCGACGAGGTCGATGGCCTGGATGCCGTTGGTGCCCTCGTAGATGGCGGCAATACGCACGTCCCGGCAGTACTGCGCAGCTCCCGTCTCCTCCACATAGCCCATCCCGCCGTGGACTTGCAGCGCCAGAGAGGTCGTCTCGTTGGCCACGTCGGTGCACCAGGCCTTGGACAGAGGCGTGAGCAGGTCGCACAACTCCTGAGCGGCGCGCCGTTCCGCCTCGTCGGGGTGGTGCTGGGCGAGGTCCAGCGCGGTGGCGTTGAAATAGCACAGGCAGCGCATCGCCTCGATATAGGCCTTCTGGGTCAGCAACATGCGCCGCACGTCGGGGTGCTCGACTATGGCGGCGCGCTCACCCGGCGCCGTGGTCGGCCGGCGGCCCTGCAGGCGCTCGCAGGCGTGGTCGACAGACTGCTGGTATGCCCTGTCGGCCACCCCGAGACCTTCCAGGCCGACACCGAGCCGGGCATTGTTCATCATGGTGAACATGTACACCATGCCCATGTTCTCCTCGCCGATGAGGTAACCCACGGCGCCGTCGCGCTCGCCGAGCGACATGACACACGTGGGGCTGGCGTGGATGCCCAGCTTGTGTTCGATGGAGACGCAGGTGATGTCGTTGCGCTCGCCGGGGTGTCCGGAGGCGTCGGGTAGGTACTTGGGGACGATGAAGCACGAGATGCCGCGCGAGCGGGCAGGGGCGTCAGGCGTGCGGGCCAGGACGAGGTGGATGGTGTTGGCGGCCATGTCGTGCTCGCCCCAGGTGATGAAGATCTTCTGGCCGCGCAGGCGGTAGCTGCCATCGGAGACCTGTTCGGCGCGCGTCGTCAGGGCGCCGAGATCCGAACCGGCGTGGGGTTCGGTGAGCAGCATGGTGGCGGTCCACTCGCCGGCGACGAGTTTCGGCAGGTACTCGGCTCGCTGGGCCGGGCTGGCGTGCAGGTCGAGAAGGTGAATGCCACCCTGCGTCAGCAGCGGGCACAGCGACAGTGCCAGGTTCGAGGCCGTCATCATCTCCTGCAGGGCCAGTCCAACCGCCCACGGCAGGCCGCCTCCGCCGAGTTCGGGGCCGAAGGCCGCCGCGCCCCAGCCCGCATCCACGTAGGCCTCGTAGGCGTCGCGGAAGCCGGGGGGCGTCGTGACGGTTCCGTCTTCGTTGTGGACGCTGGGCGTGGAGTCGCCGGTGCGGTTAAGCGGAGCGAAGACCTCCGAGAAGAACCGGCCGGCCTCGGCGAGGATGTCCTCGATGCTGTCGGGGTCGAAGGAACCGAAGGCCTCCAGCTTGGCCAGAGAGCGCACGTCGCAGATGTGTTCGAGGACGAACTGCATTTCCCGCAGTGGCGGACGGTAGGTGCTCATTGTCTCCTCGAGTCTCGGGTCTCCACCGTTGCGGGCGCAGGGCGCCGCGACCGGTCGGGGCGATGTTCGCGATTCACGGTACCGGTTCGGCGCCCGGCACCTGCCACCGGAGCGCGCTGCGAACCCGTGCAAGGTGTCACGCGTGCCGCGAGCGAACGTGCGCGACGCTCACGTGGTGGAACCTGTGAGGAGCGGGAGGGGTTCCTGCCATGGTCGATCCATCCGCCGCGGGCCGCGCCCGGAGGCATCGGCCCGCGGATCGGCTAGACAACAGCGCCGGAGGAATCACCGAGGGAGGATCCACCATGCCCGAAATCGAATTTCGCGGGAACATCATGCACACCGGGGGCGACCTGCCCGGCGTGGGTGCGCCTGCTCCGGACTTCAGCCTGACCGGTGCCGGCTTGGCACCTGTGAG
The DNA here is from genome assembly GCA_963668565.2 of Acidimicrobiales bacterium. Taxonomy (GTDB): domain Bacteria; phylum Actinomycetota; class Acidimicrobiia; order Acidimicrobiales; family CATQHL01; genus VXNF01. The sequence goes on along the minus strand of CAXXMX010000010.1, from coordinate 127,299 downwards.
CCTTAGCGACTTCGCGGGACAGAGCGTCGTGCTGAACATCTTCCCGAGCATCGACACGCCAACGTGCGCCACGTCGGTGCGGACCTTCAACGAGCGCGCCGCGGGCCTCGGCAACACCACCGTCCTGTGCGTCTCGGTCGACCTGCCGTTCGCAGCCGCACGGTTCTGCGGCGACGAGGGCATCGAGAACGTGTCCTGCGCGTCGACGTTCCGCTCGCCGGACTTCTACGACTCCTACGGCGTGCAGCTCACCGACGGCCCGCTGGCAGGGCTGTGCGCGAGGGCCGTGGTCGTCATTGACGAGGACGGCAACGTCGCCCATACCGAACTCGTGAACCCGATCAGCGACGAACCCGACTACGAAGCCGCTCTGAGCGCTCTGTAGCAAGCGCCCTTCGCAACCAACAAAGCGGCCGGCATGTAGCGGCCGACGGAGCGATCGATGACCCCAGCGCTCGACGGACTTCGCGTCCTGGAGACAGGCGTCCTACTCGCCGGACCCTTCTGCGGGCAGCTCCTCGCCGACTTCGGTGCCGAGGTCATCAAGATCGAGCAACCCGGTGTCGGCGACCCGATGCGCCAGTGGGGTCGAGAGAAGTCCGGGGGGCACTCGCTGTGGTGGCCCGTCGTGGCCCGCAACAAGAAGTCGGTCACCCTGAACCTGCGCGAGCCCCGCGGCCAGGACCTCGTACGGCGACTCGCCGCCTCCAGCGACATCCTGGTCGAGAACTTCCGGCCCGGGACGCTGGAGCGCTGGGGCCTCGGCTACGAGGAGCTCTCGGCGATCAATCCCCGCCTGATTCTGGTACGGGTCACGGGCTTCGGCCAGACCGGTCCGTACTCCGGGCGGCCCGGCTATGGCTCGGTCGGCGAGGCCATGGGAGGGCTGCGGTACGTGGTCGGCAGCCCCGACTCCGCGCCGAGCCGGGTCGGCATCAGCATCGGCGACACCCTGGCGGCGACGTTTGCCTGCGTCGGAGCGCTCTGCGCCCTGCACGCCCGCGAGCGCACGGGCCGTGGTCAGGTGGTGGACTCGGCCATCTACGAGGCGGTGCTGGGGGTGATGGAGTCGCTGATACCCGAGTACGCCGTGGCCGGGTACATACGCGAGCGGAGCGGGGCCATCATTCCCAACGTTGCGCCGTCCAACGTGTACCCCACCGCGGATGGGCAGATGGTGATCATCGCCGCCAACCAGGACACGGTCTTCGCCCGGCTGGCCGACGCCATGGGCCGGTCCGATCTGGCCGGCGATGAGCGCTACGCCACACACGTGGCGCGCGGCGCGCACCAAGCCGAATTGGACGAGTTGATCGCCGCCTGGACGGCCGGGCTCGATGCGGAGGAGCTGAACGAGGTCCTGTTGCAGCACGGCGTGCCGACGGGGCACATCTACCGGGCGCCGGAGATGCTGCGCGACCCCCATTTCGCGGCTCGCGAGGCCATCGTGCGCCTCACCCATCCCGAGATCGGCGAAGTGCCGATGCAGAACGTCGTGCCGAAACTGTCCGAGACGCCCGGACGGCTCCGCTGGCCGGGCCCCGACCTCGGAGCGCACAACGAGGAGATACTGGCGGGTCTACTCGGCCTCGACAGCGACGAGGTAGCCGAACTGCTCGCCGACGGCATTGTCTGACCGGTTGCACCGCGGCGCGCCGAGCCGGGATCGCGATCACCGATCACCCCCGGGGGGCAAGCTCCCTATCCAACCTGACGGGCCGGGAAACACGCCGGCGCGGCCGCAGCACTACGGTCGCCAAGAGGGCAGCGACAGCGACCGCGCCCAGGGTTATGAGGGCGGTCTGCCCCACGGCCGTGGTGAACGCCTGCTCTCCGGCGATCTCGTAGAGCAGTCCGTCGGCCGCCGACACGCCCGGCGGCGCTGCACTGCGGCCGAGGGCCAGATCACCGATGATCCCCTCCGGCACGTCGGGGTCGAGGCCGGTGTCTTCCAGCAGCCTCTGGTAGATGTCACCGACACGCGAGGCGACAAGGGATCCGATGATCGCGAACGAGAGGAGTTGGCCGAGCTGTAGCGCCACCGTGTGAGCCCCCGTGATGAGGCCGCTGCGGGAAGTCGGTGCCGAGCTGAGGGCCAAGTGGAGCGAGACCGCCGGGAACACGGACATCGCGCCCCCCACGAGTCCCAACGAGATCCCGATGAGAGCGTACGAGGACGACGGGCTCATGCGGGAGAGAGTCGCCAGGCCCGCTACATCCAGCAGCACGGCGGCTCCGAGCATGCGCCCGAGACCGAACCGTTCGAGCAGGCGTATGGCGAATGGGGAGATCAGGGCCGCCACGATGCCGAACGGCATGAAGGCGACGCCGGCGACCAGCGGGGAGAACCCGAGCACGGTCTGCAGATGCGTGATGACGAAGAACATCGTCCCGACGATGGGGACCATCGCCAGCAGCATGATGGTGAGGCCCGCGGCGAGCCTCCGACGGTCGTACCCCGAGTCCGGGCCCGTGCCGTCCCGGAATCGCAGAATGATCACCATCAGCGCTAGCACTGCCACCCCCGCAGTCATCCGCCAGAGAGCCGAGGAGGCCCCCCAGCCGTCCTGACCGGCGCTGATCAATCCCCAGATCAGCAAGGCCAGGCCGACCGAGCCCGCCAGGCTCGGCACGACCGGCAGATGGGCCGCAGTAGGCGAAACCGGCTCTCCCCGGACGCCGAACAACGTTGGAGCCAGGGCGGCAAGCGTCAAGGCGCCTGACACCCAGAAGATCGACGACCACGGCCCCACGCGCAGGAGTAACCCGCCGACCGGAGGGCCGATGGCCACACCGCCTAGCGCTCCGGTGAACCACAGGCCCAGCGCCAAGGTGAGCGGGCGCCCCGGCGGCAGGTGCGCCCGTAGCAGCGCCACCGACGCCGGGAACGCCAGCGCCGCGCCCGTGCCTGTGAGCGCCCTCAGGCCGATCAGCGTGCCCATACTCCCGGCGAAGGCGTTGCCGACCGAACCGGCCAGGAAGAGTGCCAGCCCGCAGCGGAGGATGACCGAGGCGCCGAACCGGTCCGCCAGGCCGCCACCAAGGGTTACCAGAGCCGCCAGCGGCAGGAGGAAACCCGAGAACATCCACTGTGTCGTGGACAGGTCGGCGCCGAGGGCTTCGGTGATGGACGGCGCCGCCAGCAGCACGGTCGACTGGTCGAGGTTCAGGACCAGGGACGTGAGGGTCGCCGAAGCCGTCACCCCCCAGTGGGATCGTTCCGCGGTCACTTGTGGTCCGAGCGCGCTGGAGAGCCGGTCACTCTCCCTCGATGCGGTCCACGAACGACATCACGGCGACGGCACAGTCCCTCGGACACTCCGGCGCGACCGTCATCCCCCGTTGGACGTTGGGATCGGGTCCCGGACCCTCGACGTGCCCGCTGTGGGAAACGGTCTCGTGCGCCTTCACGGTCTACGAGTACAGCACTGTCCAAGGCGACCTGCACCTGCTACCGACGTCGGCCATGAACTGGTAGAAGTTCCGGACGTCGAACGCCTCGCTGCAACCGTAGGCGCGAGGAACCGCTACACCATCTCGTTGCTGTGGTGGTGTGGGCAGAACCTGCTGGTCGCCCAGGAGTGCCAGCCCGAGAGTTGGGGATCCTTGACGAGCAGGGCGGCAGCGCCAATGTTCACTGCGGGATCGAGGTACGTCTCGTCGCTGCGCCCGAACCGCTTCACCATGCGCTCGTGATATTCCGAGCCGATCCACCAGTCGGAGTTGATCTGCATCAAGCCGAACGAGCCGCGTGCCGGGTCGTCTCGATTCGTGAGGCTGGGGTCGCCGCCGGACTCGTAGGACATGACGCACAACGCCGTGGCGGCATCGGTCGGGTCGAAGACAGCGCACACGGTGGATGACCAACGCATCACCGTGTCGCGATCGACAATCTCGCTCAGGATCGGCTCTCCTTGCGGGCAGGCGCCCTCACGGCCACGTGGGGGGCTATCGGGAACCTGAACTGCGAACCAGACGCTGTAGGCCTCGAAGGGAGAGCACCCCAGGAGCCCCAGCGACGCACAGAGACCGACCGCGATCGCCGCGACACGCCGGGCGCGCGACGAGGGCGGCCGGCGTGTCGCGGTCTGGCGGGCACCGGCTCGTCTCGCATCGGCACGGCGACGGGGGAATCGAAGGGGGAAAAGCACCGGAGCAGGTTAAGCACTCGATGGGGAGGATTGTCACATGAGGTGATGTGACATATGTCAAACAGACCACCGAGTGGAAGATGTCAACTACGCGACCGCCGGATCACCGTGTGGGTGCCGGAAACCCGGTCGTGGCTGGTCAGGCCGCATGTCGGTACTCGCTGACGAGTCCGTCGCATCGTGTCGATTTCGTGGCTTCGAGGTGCTGGTATGGCTGGTTCGGAGGGTCGGGCGGGTCCGGGGGTCGCTGGGCGAGTGAGCGGTGGGGGCGGTGGGTGTTGTAGTGGTCGATGTAGTCGATGATGAGTCGTTGGAGTTGTTGGTGGTTCCAGATGATGGTGCGGTCGAGCAGCTCGCGGCGCAGGGTTGCGATCCAGCGTTCGGCGAACGCGTTCGCGACCGGCGTCTGGAGGGGTGTCTTGAGGACCTTGCAGCCTTGGGTTCTGAAGATCTCGTCGAATGCTCGAGTGAATTGGCTGCCGTGGTCGCGTACGAGCGCACGCGTCCCAGCGAGCCCGTCGGCGTGGTGGAGGAGCAGGTTCCGCGCTGCTTGGGTGGTCCAGGCGCCCGTGGGGTGTTCGGTGATCCCGCCGAAGTACACGCTTCGGCTGCCGATCTGGATGAAGAACAGCAAGTAGAACCTGCGCAACAAGACGGTATCGACGGTTGCGAAGTCGCAGGCCACGGCTGCTTGGGACCGGAGGAACTCGGACCACGTCACCTTCGATCGCGTGGGTGCGGGTTCAATGCCGGCGTTCTTGAGGATCTGCCAGATAGTTGACGCTGCGATGGTGTGGCCGAGCCCGAGCAGTTCGCCGTGGATGCGGCGGTAGCCCCACGTCGGATTCTCCGCTGCGAGGCGCAGTGTGAGTCGGCGAAGCTCCGCTGAGGTCGATGGTCGGCCCGGCGGTCGCTGTGGTTGGGCCCAGTGTCCGACGATGCGGCGCCGGTGCCAACGCAACAGTGTGTCGGGGGTGACCAGCCACCCGGCTCGGCTCGGTCGCGCGAGCGCGGCCGCTATCGCCCCGAGCAAGCTCCGGTCGGCGTCGGTGAGTTCGGGTCGGTTGACCTGCCGGCGCAGCACAGCGAGTTGGTGGCGCAACACGATGATCTCGAGGTCCTTGGAGCATCATGGCCGCCAGCGTGCCGCCCGCCGTCAGGATGGCCTCCAGAAGGTTTGCGCCCGGCGGCACGTACTCCGGGTCGTTGGCCCCGAGGATGATGTTGGTGTTGTCGAGAACCTCCGCGTGCAGGCTCTTGGGGACGCCCATCATGTCGCAGATGATCTGCACGGGCAGGCGGGCGGCCACCTCGGTCACGAAGTCGCACTCGCCCCGGCCAGCCAGATCGTCGACGATCTGGCCGGCGACCTGCTCGACCTGGTGCTCGACCCGAGCGAGGGTGCGAGGCGTGAACCCGCGAGACACCAACCCGCGGAGGCGGGCATGTCGCGGATCGTCCATGTGCAGCATCGAGCCGAAGTACTCGTTGAACTCGATCGGGAGGTCGGCGATCGAGGCGCCGCGGCCGGAACAGAAGAGGTCGGCTCGTCGGCTGGCTTCGACGACGTCGGCGTGGCGCGTGAGCGCCCAGTAGCCCGGCCCGGCGGGGAAGACCTCCTTGCCGTCGAGGAAGTAGGCGCGTTCGGTGAAGAAGCGGATGGGTTCCTCGGCCCGCAGCTGGGCGAACGCCTGCTGCCGCTCCGCCTCGGGGAGACCCCAGAACCTGCCTGTGCTGCTCAGGTCGATCTCGTCCAGGTCCACGCCCGCGCCTCCTTGGATGTGGCTCGACGTCGGGATCTGCGTCCTGCGTGCGCTCAAGTGGGCCGCAGGCGGGGCGGTCTGTTCAGCGCGTGCGGCCGATGCGGGCGCTGAGAACGTCCCGGAGGCTCACGATGCCGAGAAGCCCTGTGCTGTCGACCACGGGGAGGTGGCGGAAGCCGCCGGAGAGCATCATCTCCGCCACCTCTTCGGTGTCGATCTCTGGGCTGCAGGTGATGGGCTCGGGCGTCATCCAGCGGTCGATCGGGTCAGTGGACATGTCCGTGGCCTTGCCGGCGGCACGCAGCACGTCGCGCTCGGTGAGGATGCCGCTGAGCATTGTGCCGTCCACGACGAGCACCGACCCGATGTGGCGCCGCACCATGAGCCGGGCTGCCTCGGCCATCGGCGTGGAGCCCGGCATGGTCACCACCTGTGTGCTCATGACCTGGCGCAGCGCAGCCATGTCAGCCCGAGCCGCCGGTCTCGTCGTAGCCGCTGCCGTCGCCCGGCTGTGAGGGAGTGTCGAGATCCTGATTGAGGCGCCGCCAGAGGGCTCCGGCCCACCCCACCGTGTGGGGCCACTCGCGCCAGAAAGATTGCAGTGTGGCAGCGTCGATCGCGTCGACCGCCTCCTCCGGGGTGACCTCGCGCGCCAACTCCTCCAGCAGGCTCATGGCATCGAGCAGCTTCTCGGACGGGTCGGACATCGGTGGCCTCCTGCGGAAAGTCTGCCACATGTCGCCTGCGACGGAAATGTCGCGCGGGTGAGAACGGAATGACACCGGAGTGACGTGCCCGGGGAGTCTGCGGGACAGCCAGTGGTAGTCGCAGGCTGACCTGCTGGACAGTCAGCGGTAGTCGCAGGCTGACCAGCTGGACCCTGGATTCCGGCCTCCGCCGGAATGACGCAAGTAAGCGCGGCGGCCTGTGAAGGGATTCGCTGCTTGTTCGCTCAGGCGCCGGCGGGCACCCAGGAGCAGTGGAAGCCGAACGGCACGCGGTTGGGCAGGCTGATAGTTGCGAGTGGTTCCGAACCGATGGCGTCGGCGGCGAGGACGACCACCTCGCTGGAACCGCGCTCGCTGTCGTACACCACGGCCAGCACGTAGCCCTCCTCCTCGTCGCTCTCGGCGTGGCGGGGCACGAAGACCGCCTCGCTGGCGTACCGGGACGGGCCGAAGTGATGGTGCTCAGTCGTGTGTGCCACGAGGTCGAGGCGCACCACGCGGTGGCCGTGTGAGACGGCGCCGGTCTCCTCGTCAACCAGCGTCGTCACGTAGGCGTAGCGGTTCGGGCGGCCGAGGAGCCGGTCGTCGATGCGCGGGAAGTCGCAGAGCACGTCGAAGATGGTTTCCTCCCGCACCGAGCCGTCACGGAGTCCCAGCGTCCAGCGGTGCACCATGGCGGGCACGTCGAACCGGTCCGATGACTTGCTCCAGAGAGAGTCGTAGCGGCAGGCGTCGAGCGTGATCCGCCCGCCGATCTCGCAGGCGTTGATCGTGTGGAAGACGTAGCAGGGATCGATGTCGAACCACTGCACGTCACCCCCGGCACGGGGCATGACGCCGAGCCGAGCGCCATGGTCCGGGTCCCAGCGATAGGGGAGGCCACCGGGGGCTCCGAGATCCCGCACGATCGGCAGGTCCATGAAGACGACGTGATCGGACGTCACGGCGAAGTCGTGCATCATCACCGGCCGCGGCAGTTCGATCGTGGCGGTGCCGGCCAGCGCTCCGTCGCTGCCGAACCGGAAATAGTCGACCTGCGGCCCGTCCGGCCTGACGGCGAACGCCAGCATCTCGCCCGTGCGCGGGCAGATCTTCGGATGCGCGGTGAGGTTGTGGATCGAGCCGTTGAAGTCGACCGGACCGACGGTGTCGAGATCGGAGGTCACCTCGTAGGGGCGGTGGTTCTCCTCGAGAGCCAGGATGCGCCCTCCGTGGACGACCACGTTCGTATTGGCGGGGGAGTAATCGGGATCGTCCGCGTCGGCCGCGGGCCCCTCCAGCCGGGGCGTACGCACCCAGCGGCTGCGATACCGCACCGCTCGTCCCCCGCGCAAGAGCAGCCCGTGAAGCATTCCCTCGCCGAGGAACCAGTGCGGCGAGTCGCAGCGGGGCGGGTTGGGGCCGGCATGGATCAGCATCCCGTGCAGGTCCGTGGGGATCCGGCCACGCACCGGAAGGTCGAGCGCCTCGGTCTCGTCGGGGAGGGGGCCGTGATTGCCCCGTAACCACCAGGGCTTGTCCGGGTCTCCTGCACTCCTGTCAGCCACGATGGCGGGATACTAGCGACGTGCGCGGGTGACCGCACCGGCGGGCCGGTTCCGCTGCCGCCGTGTGCACCGAGGCGCTCCGCCGGCGACGGACGAGGCGGTCGTAGGCTCCGGCGGTGATCGGTGCCGGTGGATCCCGAAGGCTGCGATGAGTCCATGGGAGATCGTCGCAGCCATGGTTGTGATGGCCGCGGGGGCCGCAGTGCAGGGCAGCGTCGGATTCGGTCTGAACGTCGTCGCTGCGCCGATCCTCATCCAGATCGATCCGGATTTCGTGCCCGGGCCGCTGCTGGCTGCGGCGCTGGTGATGAGCATGATGGTGGCCCGCCGGGACCGTGTCGGGATCAACAAGTCGGCTCTCTTGTGGGCACTGGTTGGCCGTGTGCCCGGCGCCGTGCTGGGAGGGTTCCTGCTGGTGGAGGTGCTCTCGGCGTGGGGACTCTCGGTGTTCCTGGCGTCGGTGATCCTGGCGGGGGCAGCGCTGTCCGTGGCGCCGATCCGCCTGCCGCAGGGGCGCCGGATGATCGCTATCGGCGGGTTCGTCTCGGGTGTGGCAGGGACCACGACCGGAGTTGGCGGCCCGCCTTTGGCGCTCACCCTGCAGCACATTCCGCCGCGCCAACTCCGGGGCACGATGTCGGTGTACTTCCTCGTGGGCGCCTCGATCTCGCTGGCGGTCCTGGCGGCGTGGGGCGAGTTCGGCACCCGGCACCTGCTCGCGGTCGCGCTGCTCGTCCCGGGCCAACTGCTCGGCTATCTCGTCTCGGGGCGGCTCGTCCGGGTGCTCGATCGCGGCTACACGCGCCCGGCGCTGCTGATCATCTCCGTCGCCGCCGCAGTGAGCCTGCTGGTGCGTGCCCTGATCTGAGTTGCAGCGCCGCTGGGCGTGGCTCGTCAGGCGCTCTAGCCGATCTCGGTGGGGCGCACCGAACGGTTCTCGGCCGCCGACAGGTAGGCGGCGTTCACGAGGCGCAGCGTGTTGAGGTTGTCGTGGCCGCTCGTCGGCGGCTCGGTGCCGTCGTTGATGGCGGCCATCAGCGACGAGATCGGCCCGACGAAACCCTCGGGGATCCAGCGCCCCGGTAGTTCGGTCTCGTAGCCGCCGTCGGGGTTGTCGTGCGCCGACCAGCGCACGGTGTCGGAGCGCCCGTGGGGGTAGTCGTAGGAGAGCCCCATGGTGCCCGAGACCACGCCCTCGGTGCCCAGGACGCGCACCCGCCCGAAGACGTCGTCGCTGACGTCGTTGTGGTCGACCGCCACGAAGGCCTGCAACCCGTCGGCGTAGTCGAGGATTGTGACCGTCTTCGTCTCCGCGCTCGGAGCCTGGAGCGGGTGACGGGTGTGTCGACTGGTCACCCACTCGGGCTCGCCGTGGTCACCGAGAAGGAAACGCATGCCGTCGAGGTAGTGGATGCTGTGGTACATGATCTCCAACTGCGGGACTTCCATCAGCCAGGGCCAGAGCTCCCAAGGGTTCACCAGGGATTCGTGAATGAAGGCGGCCGTTGGCTCGCCGATTCGCCCCTGCGTCATGAGTGTGTGCATCGCTCGGATGACCGGGCTCCACCGGTACTGCTGGTTGACGGCCAGCTTGACCCCCGCGGCCTCGGCGCGCTGCACGATCTCGACAGCTTGAGAGAACTCGTTCGAGAGGGGCTTCTGGCAAAGCAGGTGCTTGCCGCCGTCTGCGAGGGTCCGGACCAGTTCGAGTTGCCGCCACGCGGGGACGGCGATGTCGGCAATTTCCACCGAGGGATCGCCGGCGACTTCATCCAGCGAGCCGAACACCCGCTCGATGCCCCACCTCTCTGCCGTACGTTGTGCCGCCGCCGGATCGATGTCGTAGCAGCCCACGACGTTCAGCCCATGCGACGTGTAGGCCGGCAGGTGCCCGTCGTTCGTGATCCCGCCGCAGCCCACGATGGCGATGCCGTGATCGTGACGATCGGGGAGCCATGACCGTGTGTCGAGGCCGAGTGCGGCCGGATCGGGAGCGGCGGTGTTCATGTGTGGCGATCCCTCTGCGATGGGTTCGGGCGGCGGTGGCGAAGCCTCGCCGGTTGAACGTGCCGCGCCCCGTCCCGGCACGGCCGTACATCGGGCGGCAACGTTAGTGTGTCGGCGTATGCGACCTGCTGCCGGCGACGCCGCGGCGCGAGGTCATGCGGGGAGGGAACATGAGCCAGGGAATGTTCGACGGGCGTAACGCCTTCGTGACCGGAGCAGGGAACGGGATCGGCCGCGGCGTCGCGCTGCGACTGGCGTCGGCGGGTGCGGCTCTGGCGCTGAACGACATCGATGCCGCCGCCCTCGAGGCTGTGGTCGGCGAGATCCGTGACGCCGGTGGGCGGGCCGTGGCCTATCCGGCCGATGTGGCGTCCCCCTCGGCAATCGGGGCCGCCGTTGCGGAGGCCGGCGACGAGTTGGGACCGCTCACGCTGGGAGTGACGTCCGCAGGCATCGTCAACATTGTTCCCGCCCTCGAACTCAGCGAGGAGGCCTGGGACAGGACGCTGAGCGTGAACCTGAAGGGCACCTTCTTCACGCTGCAGGCGCTGGCCCGCCACATGATGGCGGGCGACGGCGGCCGTCTCGTGGCGATCGCCTCGATCGGCGGCAAGAGGGGCCGCGCTGACGCCGTCGACTACACCGCCTCCAAGGCGGGCGTGGTGAGCGTGGTGCAGTCGCTTGCCATGGCTTTGGCCCCGAAGGTGCAGATCAACGCGGTGTGCCCCGGCATCGTCGACACGGCCATGACCCCCAAGATCCACAGCGTGCGAGCGCAGCGAGAAGGGATCACCGAGGCCGAGTCGGTCGACCGGCTGGTGGCGACCATCCCTATGGGACGCATCGAGACACCCGATGACGTGGCGCGGGCCGTGCAGTACTTCCTCAGCGATGAGGCCGACTACGTGACCGGGCAGGCGTTGAACGTCTGCGGGGGGATGATCTTCAACTAGCCGACCGCGTCTGAGAGCGCGAGCCGTGGGAATTGGATCCGAGGTCACGCTGGCCCAGCTGGAGGCCAATCCCGATCCGATCCTGGCGCGGATGCGAGCCACCGAGCCCGTGTGCTGGGTGCCTTCGATGGATATGTGGCTCGTCACCCGCTGGGAGGACGTCTCCTTCATGGAGGCCCACCCCGAGTTGTTCAGCGCGGCCACCGACCCCTCGTTCCTGGCCAGAGCGCTCGGGCCGAACATGCTCGTGATGGATCCGCCGGCGCACACCCGGCTGCGCGAGCTGATGCTGCCCCCCTTCCAGTCGAGCGGCCGCAGCGGTGCGTTCGTGGCAGGGGAACTTGCTGCGCTGGCTGACCGGATCATCGATGGGATCGAGGGCGACACGTTCGATCTCATGCGCGCCTACGCGCAACCGCTCGCGGCGGGGGCGCTCGCCATCGTGCTGGGCCTGGACCACCACGGCTTCGACCGGATGTGGTCTTGGTGCGAGGGGCTGGTCACCGACATCGCCAACTTCGAGAACGACCCGGTCGCCACGGCGATCGGCGAGGCGGCCAAGGCCGACCTGGGAGCGGCGATCGGCGAGCGCATCGGCCGATCCGGCGGGGGCGACCGCGCCATCGACTGGTTCGTGGGGGTGGGTGCGACACCGGCGGAGATCGTCAACAACGTGCGCCTCATGATCTCCGGCGGGATCAACGAGCCGCGTGACGGCGTCGGCCTCGTGGCCTGGGTGCTGCTGTCGAGGCCCGACCTGCGGGCGCAGGTGGCGTCGGACGGTCGGAGACTGCGTCGCCTTGTCGAGGAGGTCTTCCGTGTCTACAGCCCGGTCGGCACCATGACGCGGCAGGCCACACGAGATCTGGTACTCGCCGGTGTGCCGATAACCAACGGCGATCTCGTCTCCGGCGTGCTGCGGTCGATCAACCTGGACGAGGACCACTGGACGAATCCCACGGAGATCGATCTGGACCGCAGAGAGGGTCCGCATGCGGCGTTCGCCCTCGGAGTCCACCGATGCCTCGGCGAGTGGCTGGGGCGCCAGGAAGTGAGGATCGGCGTCGAGCGATTACTTGCCCGGTTCCCGAAGATGGCACTGGATCCGGCGCGTCCGGTCGAGTTGCACGGATTCGAGTTTCGCGGACCCCGGGAGGTGTGGGTGACGGTGTGAGTCACCGCCGGCGCGCTGGCGCTCAATCGCCGCGCCGGGGCTTGGGCGGCGCCGACTCGGCGGCTATACATGGCACGCGTCAGCACATCTTCTCGACAAGGACCCCAACATGCTCTGCGGCACACATCACGTCGGCTTCACCGTCCCCAACCTGGACCGTTCGGTGGCGTTCTACTCCGCCCTGTTCGAGACCGAGCCGTTCGTGCGGCGGATCTTCGAGACCCCGTACACCGGGGAGCAGATCGGCTACCCCGGCGCCCGGCTGGACGTGGCGCTGATCAACATCCCCAACTCCGGTGTGCTGCTGGAGTTGATCGAGTACCTCGAGCCCGTCGGGGAGATGGTCGACATCGAGACCAAGAATCCCGGGACGGCGCACCTGTGCCTGTCGTCCGATGACCTGGCCGCGGACTTCGAGCGGTTCGTGTCGCTCGGCGCCACGCCGCGCAGCAGGGGGCCGGTGATGATCACGTCCGGGCCCAACCAGGGCAAGCGCGTGGGCTACTTCCGCGATCCCGACGGCATCACCATCGAGATCCTGGAACTCCCACCGGGCTGATCCGCGGTCAACGGTCGGGCGGCGGGCCGTTCGTCCCGGCTGTCACGCCTTGAGGCTGAAGGGTGGATAACGGTCGGTGATGAGCAGGAACATGTAGGCCTCGACGCGCAGAGTCCAACGGTTCACCCCCACCACGAACCGGAACATGCCACGGGGGTAGCGTCCCGTGAACACGATTGCGAACCACGCGATCACCGTGATCACCAGCGCAGCGATCCAAAGAATCGCCAGCACGACATAGTGCGGGATCGCCAGCAGCCACTTCACGAGCGGCAGCCAGCGCTTGAGGTCCTGCGCCGCATCGGGGTAGTCGAGGTCGAGGTGGACGGCCTGCTGCTCGTCGGTTGATGGGTACTCGTCCCGCATGAGCAGGAAGTAGGCGCTGACGCGAGTGGTGAAGCGAGTGAGTTCGAGGTGCCAGTCGAACCACCAGCGCGGGTACTTGCGGCGGAAGAGGAGCATGAGAAGCGCCGGCACGACCAGCACACTGCCCGTCGAGACGATGACGTAGGTGGTCTCGCCCACCTCGTAGCTGTCTGGGTAACCCCCGGTTATCAGCGCCAGCACGATCACGATCGGGATCAGGAGAACGATGCGGAACAGCGTCTTGAGGCGGCTCAGACCCTCCTCGGGGTAGTCGATGTCGAGCCGCGCCGGGTAGGGCGCGCCGGACCGGTCCGTGCCTGTCGTGGTCATCGTCGGACTCCTTGCGTCGTGGCGCTACGCCCGCTGAGCGTGTTCGGCGCAGTGGATTGATGGCGACACTACTGCGGCCCGTAGCAGCGTCGCGGCGGCGCCGTGCGCACTCGAGCGCCGGTCGTAGGCCTACAGGCTCCAGACGTGGTCGAAGGGCTTGGCCCAGCCGTACTCGTCGGTCTCGTCGAGGGTGACCAGGTCGGCGAAGTGCTCCTCCCAGCGGACACCGATGTCGCTGGCGTTGTAGCGCTCGGCGGCTGCGGCATAGTCGTCCACCTCGATGAAGCTGATCACGACGTTATTCCAGAGGTAGATGTCGTAGCGACCGAACCCACACTCGCGCAACAACTCCTCGATCTCGGGCCAAACCGTGGCGTGACGCCTGGCGTACTCAGCGGGATCGCTGACCCGGAAGTAGTGGCTGAGCCGTATTGGCTCCCGCCCGTTAACCACGGGCAAGGCGCCCGCGCCGCCACTCGTCGAACAGCACCGCCAGGACCAGGGCGCTGCCTTGCGCAACCCTCTGGTACTCGGGCTCCGCACCCGACTGAATCAGCCCGGTTAGGAGACAGGAGAGGAATAGCACTCCGAGGAAGGTGCCGAGCAGACGTCCCCGACCGCCCAGCAGGCTGGTCCCTCCCAGGATGACGGCAGTGATGACCTCCAACTCGAGTCCTATCGATGACGATGGAATCCCGGTCCCGAGCCGAGCGGCGTTGACCAGCCCGGCAAGGCCGGCGAGCAGGCCAGAGACTCCGTAGAAGACCAGCTTCCAACGGTTGACGCGCACGCCCGCGAGAGCCGCGGCGCGCTCGTTGGAGCCGATGGCGTACATGTATCGCCCGAAGCGGTACCGCGGGATGATGAAGCCGAAGACCACATAGGTGCCCAGGAGGATCAACACGATGTAGGGGATGTCGATCACGCTGTGTTTCCCCAGGTTCTGGAATCCCTCGTGGCTGACGGTCACCTGCTTGTTGTTGGTGAGGACGTAGGCGAGACCTCGCACGACGGCGAGAGTTCCCAGCGTGGTAATCAGGGGATTTATTCGCCCATAACCGGTGATGGCGCCGTTCGCGACACCGATCAGCGCACCGATGACCAGCGCCGCCAGCACGCTGGCGGCCAGGCTGCCGCCGTTGTCCACGACCGCGGCCGAGCCCACACTGGCGGCAGCGGCAACCGATCCGACAGAGAGGTCGAACCCGCCGGCGATGATGACGATGGTCTCGCCAACGGCTGCGATACCTCTGATCGCCATCCGCTTGCCGATTTCGATGAAGTTGCTCTTCTGGAGGAAGTACGGGTGGGCGAGTCGCCAGAAGACCAGAATCTCCGCGGCGAGGATCATGAAGAGTCCAGGGCCGACATCGCTGACGGTGTCGCGGACCCAGGTGACTCCTCTGCTCACGGTCCTGCTGAGTTCTGCTAGGACGGGGGACGGTTCCCCGTCGCGGCTGTTCCAGCCGCTGGCTTGGTCGTTCACCGACCTGCTCCCACGGCTGCCTCGCTCATGAGACGCACGATGCGGGTCGTCATGTCGTCCATGGTCTGTCCGGCCACGTCGAACTCGTCCACGATTCGGCCATGGACCAGCACCCCGATGGTGTCGGCCACCTGGATGAGGTCGGTGAAGCGGTGGCTCACGAGGATCATCGTCACGCCGCGGTCCTTCAGCCGCGCGATCAGCCTGTTGACGACGTTGACCTTCTCCACCGACAGGGCCGCCGTTGGCTCGTCCATGAGCAGGATGCGCGGGTCGAACTCCAGGGCGCGTGCCACAGCCACGAGTTGGCGCTCACCACCCGACAGCGCCTTCACCTTGCGGTCCGTCGGCATGGGGCTGCCCACCGATTCCAGGACAGCTGCCGCCTCGGCGTGCATGCGCTTGTGGTCGAGGCGTCTGAAGCCCGGTCCGCGGCCTTTCTGGCGCTCGCGTCCGAGGAAGATGTTCGAGGCGGCATCGAGATCCTCCGCCAGCGCCAGATCCTGGTAGATCATCTCGATACCGGAGATACGGGCATCGATGGCGGCGTGGAAGTCGACCGGTTCGCCCTCGACGAGGATCTCGCCGGCGTCGCGGGGGTGGACGCCGCTGAGGATCTTCAGCAGTGTGGATTTGCCGGCACCGTTGTCGCCCACAAGCCCGTAACAGCGGCTGGACGGCACGGAGAGCGACACGCCCTTGAGCACCTCGACCGGGCCGAAGGACTTCTCGATATCGCGCAGTTCGATGGCGTTGGTCGTCATGGCAACTCCCATTCCTCTTGCACGGGGCAACTGCGGGCGCATTCCTCGCTCTACCGAGCGCGGACACTAGTCGGGCAGACCTCGCGAGTCTGTTTTGGTCGAATGATCGACCGTTCGATCTCCAGGGAGGGGGATACGTGCGCATTTCGGCGCGTAAGGTTGCGCGCATGCGCATCAACTCCGTCGAAGCCTTCCCGCTGCACTATCCCGAGCCGCACGACAGCAACAAGAGCCGCTACGTCACGATCGCCAAGGTGACGACCGCCGACGGCGCCGTCGGTTGGGGCGAGTGCATCGCGCAATTCCCCGAAGCCGCTCTGGCGACGAAGGTCGTTGTCGAGGAGGGATTCGCGCCGCTGCTCATCGGTGAGGACGCACGCGACGTCGAGCGGCACTGGCAGGCCATGCGGGATCGCAGTTGGTGGTATGGCAACGGCGGCGTCGCGAGCTTCGCCATCAGCGCCGTGGACATGGCCTTGTGGGACTTGAAGGGGCGCCTGCTGGACGTGCCCGTCTACGAACTCCTCGGTGGCAAGCGCATGGAACGGATGCGGGCCTGCGCCAGCATCATCTTCGACACCGAGGACCTCGACGCCACGGGCGAGGAGTTCGCCGACCTCGCATCGCGCGGCTACACGGCGGTGAAGGGCGGCTGGGGCAAGAGTCCCGAGACCTGCTTCGGGCGCGACCCGAAGCGAGATCTGGCCCTTGTCTCGACGATCCGCGAGGCCGTCGGTCCCGACGTCGACTTCATCGTGGACGTCGGCACGCACGTGCGCTGGACGCCGTCACACGCCATCGCCATGGCCCGTGCCTTCGAGCCCTACAACCTGTTCTGGATCGAGGAGCCGCTGCCCCAGGATGACATCCAGGGCTACATACGTCTCCGGGAGTCCATCAGCACGCCGATTGCCACCGGGGAGAAGGAGTGGACGCTGCGGGCCTTCAAGGAACTGATCGAACTGGGGGCGGCGGACATCGTCATGCCCGATCCGGGCAAGGCCGAGGGTGTCACCGGGTTCAAGAAGATCGTGGAGTTCGCCAACGCCCACAGCGTGCGCTTCACCCCGCACTCGTGGTCGAGTGCCATCAACACGGCCGCCGCCGCGAACCTCTACGCGAGCTGTGACAACGGCGTCGTGTTCGAGCTGAAGCCCAATCCGTCGCCCATGCAGTACGAACTGGTGACCGAGCCCATCGAGCAGAAGGACGGTTGGGTGCCGGTGCCCACCGGGCCGGGATGGGGCCTCACCATCGTGCAAGAGGTGATCGACCGCTACCTCATGCGGTAGCAGCCGATCAGGGGTCGGTGGGGGCTACCTGGTGGGACGCGCCGTCGGCCGCTGAGGCGTAGGCGGCTTCGAGCATGGCGACGACGCGGGCGCCGAGGCGTCCGGGCGAGCGGTTCGGGCCTCCTGCAATGACCTCGACCAGGTTGTTGAGCGGACCCTCCTCGGGGTAGCTCGTGGAATAGTCGCGACCTGCCGGCGCCGGCGGGCACGGCGGGCTCTCGGTGGTCGAGCCATCCGCCCGATACATCGTCAACTGCTCGTTCATCACATCGAACAGGATGTGCCCGCCGGTGCCATAGAGCCGGTACTCCAGGACCTCCTGCTGGGTGCGCACGGTCGATCCGGTGGAGCCGATTGTGCCGAGGCAGCCACCCTCGAAGCGCACGCTGAGGGCGTCGACGAGATCCACGCGCAGATCGTGGTTGTGCATGTGGGCGAACACCTCGGCGGGTTCGAGGCCTGTCATGTGCAGCAGCAGCGCGCCGGAGTGCGTGATCTGGGTGACGCCCTGGCCGCCGCCGGACAGCGCCGGGTCGCTGTAGGTGTCCCTCCCGGTGGGGTTGACCGTGTAACCCATCGCGTCCGCGACCAACTCGGGCTCGCCCCGGTACAGCTCCCAGACGATGGACGCGAACAGCGAGTGGACGTAGAGAAGGTTCCCGATGGCTCCCGAGGCGATCCACTCGCGCGCCCGGTTGACCTGCTCGTTGTAGTGCCACGGGTAACCCACGATGATCTCGCGCTCGTGCTCGGCGGCCGCGCGCAGTAGCTCGCGAGCGTGATCGCTGCTCAGCACCATCGGCTTCTCGAGCAGCACGTGCACGTCCCGGCGCAGCGCATCGCGGGTGATATCGAAGTGCCGGGTGTGCGGCACCGCCACGACGATGCCGTCGAGCTGCTCCGCCTGCAGCATGTCCCGGTAGTCGCCGTAGCTCGCCGGCGGCGCGAACACCGCCGCTGCGCGGCTTCGATTCGCCTCGTTGGGATCGGCGATGGCAACCAACTCGGCGTCTGGATTCGCGGCGATGGCGGGGAGGTGCGCGCGCGTCGCCCACCATCCGGTGCCGATGACTCCGATTCGTGCGGTCATGGACGTTCCTTCCTTCGGTTGATGGGCGCCCGCGGGTGGCTTACTCGTCGGGTCCGGCGACGATGCCGGCGTCGTGCAGGCGCCCGATCTCGGTGCCCGACAGCCCGAGGCACTCGCTGAGAATCTCGTCGGTGTGCTGCCCGAGGCGAGGCGCGGGTGCCGGGTCGTCGAGGCTCAGCCCACCGAACCGCAGCGCCGACCGGGCCTCCAGGGTGGCGCCCACATCCGGATGGGTCACCGGCGCGAACAACGGGTTGGCGACCGAGCAGCGGGGATCATCCGCCACCAGTTGCCGGAAGGTCTGGTAAGGACCCCAGCACACGCCGTGGCGGTCGAACGCCTCGGCAACCTCGGCGAGGGTCCGCCGGCCGCACCAGTCTGCGATCGCCTCGAAGATGCGCTGCCGAGCCAGGAATCGATCGCCTTCGCTCCGGGCAAGATCCAGACCGGTCTCGGTCGCCAGTGCCTCCATCGCGTCGGTCATCTCGCACGCGGCGCACAGCGCCTGCCACTGCTTGGGGCTGATTGCGACGGCGATCACGCGGCGTCCGTCGGCGCAGCGGAAGTCCCGACCCAGGGCACCGTAGAGGTCGTTGCCGAGCCGCGGGCGTTCAGTTCCGAGGATCTGCGCCTCGGCCACGTGGCCCAGGGCCGTGACCGCCCCGAGCGCCACGTCCGACAGCGCCAGCGTGACGAGTTGGCCCTCTCCGGTGCGGTTCCGGTGACGTTCGGCGGCCAGCAGGCCCAGCGCGGCAGTCTGCCCGCACAGCAAATCCCAGGCCGGCAGCACGTGGTTCACTGGCCGATCGTCGTCGGTGCGTTCCTCGTTGTCGTCGCCGTCCGATGCGTGCCCCGTCACCATCGGGTAGCCCACAGCACAATTCACCGTGTAGTCCACAGCGGTGGTGCCGTCATGGTTGCCTGTGATGGCCAGCATGATGAGGTCGGCGCGCCGGGAGCGAAGCGCGTCATAGGCCATCCAACCCGTGGCGGGGAAGTTGGTGAGGAAAATGCCTGCCCCAGGCCCAGGGGCGCAGATCAGGTCGGCCAGAAGCTCCCGTCCGGTCTCCGAGCGCACGTCCATCTGCACCGACCGCTTGCCCTTGTTCAGTCCGGCCCAGTAGAGGCTGGTGCCGTCGCCCGTGACGGGCCAGCGGTGCCGGTCGATGCCCCCGCCGATCGGGTCGAAGCGGATCACGTCGGCGCCCAACTGGGCGAGCGTCATCCCCCCCGAAGGGGCGGCCACGAACGCGGACCCCTCCACCACCCGCAGACCGTCAAGAACGTTGTGCACCCGGACACCTCCCTCTGTGGGCTGCCCGCATTGTGTCACCGGGCGCGGTCAGTCGGGGAGGTCCAGAGCGTCGAAGGATTCGAGATCCTCGACGGCCGCCGCAGCCCGCGCGAGCCAGGTGTCGGTGGCCTCGCGTGGCGCGGCGCCAAGGGCCATGGTGACGATGACGGCCTCGAATGCGTAGGCGACGTGACGCCGGTAGGCCTCCAGCGCGGCTGCCGCATCCAGGGTCGGGCCCCCGGCGGCGCGCAAGCGACGACGGTAACGGTCCAGCAGCAAGCCCTCACCGGAGCGACGATCGGCGGGATCGAGCGCCAGCGTGCAGAAATAAGCCACGTCGCGTGCCCACTGCCCGGCGCGCACCATCTGCCAATCCAGGAAGATCGGGCGGTCCTCGGTGGCGAAGGCAAGATTCCCGATGTGGCAGTCGTTGTGGACGAGCGTGTGCGGGGGCTCGGTGAGTCTCTCGTAGGCGATCCGGTGGTGCCGGGCGTAGTGCAGGGCGTCGGCCGCCAACCGCGGCTTGATCTGCCCGCCGGCAAGATCCAGCCCACGACTCATCAGCGGGAGTCGCAGCCAGGCACCGAGGGAGCGTTCACGATCGACCTGCGTGAGGAGCCACCCGCCGGCCGTCCCTCGTTGGGGGCGACCCCAACCGAAGGCGTGCAGGTCCGCGAGGGCGTCGATCACCGTCAGCGCCTGGCGTGCCGTGCAGGCGTCGCTGGAGGCCGGCAGGCGGGCCGAGCCGGTCAGATCCTCCAGGACGAGCATGAAGCGGGTGCCGTCGTGGCGGGCGTGCAGGCATTCGGGGACCTGTAGCGGGACACTCGCGGCCAGCGTCCGGTAGAAGCGGACCTCGCTGGCAGTGAGACCGGCCGCCTCGACGACCAGACGCGTCATCGGGGCGGGCGACGGCGTCTTCACGAACACCGACCGTTGCCCGCCGCGGGCCAGGTGCACCTCGGCCCGCAGGTGCCGGGTGGTGTGCGAGCCCTCGGCCAGGCGCTCGACCCGCCGGACCGTGCCGAGCGGTCCGTGCAGCGCGCGCCGGAGTTGGGCCTCGACGGTCTCGCTCGTGCCGAGCGCAATGTCGCTGGCCACGCGGGCGGCACTTGCGAACAGGTCGCGCATCGCTCCTCTCAGCGAACCCTGCGCCAGATGGTGCCGCCCGGGGTGTCCTCGAGTTCGACGCCGAGATTGGCCAACTCGTCCCGGATCCGGTCGGCTGTTGCGAAGTCACGCGCTCTTCGGGCCAAATCGCGCTCGTGGACGAGTTGCTGCACGGTGGCATCGTCGGGGGAGGCGGGTTTTTTCAACCTGACGGTCGCCGTCGTGGTTGGTACGCCGGACTTAGTCGAGGCTCTGATCCTTGCACCACCGACGTCCGGCTGATCGACGGCACGATTCTCGCTCATCTGCTTCTTCGCCTTGGGCGAGAGATCCAGGCCAAGGGCGCCACTCAGGTCGCTCACGGTGGCCAGGCAGGCTGCCGCAACTGCGATTTGTCCATCGTCGAGGGCGACGTTGCCCCTCCGCACGACATCGAAGATCACGCCGACGGCGGCGGGCGTGCCCATGTCGTTGTCCATGGCCTCAACGAAAGCGGTCCGGGCGGCGTCGGTGGCCGCAATCTGCTCCGTTGTGTCGACTTCGCCCAGTGCGCCGACTCGCCGGGCGAAGGCGTCCAGGCGGCCGATGCCGGCGGCTGCTCCCGCCAGCACCGCTTCGTCTATCTCCATCGTCGTGCGGTAGTGGGCCTGCAGCATCGCCAGCCGCAGCGCCCGCGGGTCGTGCACCGCCAGGACATCGGCGAGCGTGCGGAAGTTGCCGGCCGACTTGGCCATCTTCTCGCCGCCCACATTCACCATCGCCGAGTGCATCCAGAGGCGGGCGAAACGGCGCCCTGCCGCCTCGGCCTCGGCCCGCTCGTTCTCGTGATGCGGGAAGATCAGGTCGGACCCGCCCCCGTGAATGTCGAACCCGTCGCCGAGCAGTCCGAGCGACATGGCCACGCACTCGATGTGCCAGCCGGGCCGCCCACTCATCCAGGGCGCGTCCCAGGCGGGTTCACCGGGCTTGGCTGCCTTCCAGAGCGCGAAATCCAGCGGGTCGCGCTTGCGCTCATCGACCGCAACCCTGGCGCCCGCGCTGTCGCGGAGTTCACTGAGTTGGCGACGGGGGAGGCGGCCATAGCCGGGATACCGGGCGATGTTGAAATAGACCCCTGCGCTGTCGATGACGTACGCCGCGCCCTTCCGCAGCAACTCGTCCACGAACTCGATCATCTCCGTGATGTAGCCAGTGGCGCGCGGCCGCTCGTCAGGCTCTGCCACCCCCAGGGCACTCATCTGGCTGACATAGACCTCGGTGAAGCGGGCGGCGACCTGCTCCTCGGTGCTTTCCTCTGCCGCGGCGCGGGCGATGATCCTGTCGTCCACGTCGGTGATGTTGCTGACCATGCGCACCTTGAGGCCCGACCACAGGAGGTAGCGGCGCAGGACGTCGTATGTCAGGGCCGTTCGGGCATGACCCAGGTGTGGCACGTCGTACACCGTCGGTCCGCACACGTAGATCGAGACCTCTCCCGGCGTGCGGAGGCGCAACTCGACGACCTCGCGACTGAGCGTGTTGTACAGGTGAAGCACGGCGCTCACAGTACCGGGACGCCGGCTCGCCCGGCCCTTGGCTCCGTCGCCCGTCGTTCACCGAGATGCTGTGGAATCCCCGGCGTGTCCATCCGGTCGCCGTGTGGTGGAACGGTCCGACACGGCGGGCCCATACCCCGCGAGAGGAATGGAACTGTTCCAGATTATGATTACCGAGATTCTGTGTGTGGCCGCTGCCGGCTACGGACATGACTACGAGGGAGTGCAAATGAGTCCAAGACGAAAGAATCTGTGGATCGTCACCGCCGTGGCGGTGACGATCGCTCTGCTTGCCGCTGCGTGTGGTGGTGATGAGGAGGATGACACCAGTCAGCCGCCTCCGCCGCCGCCGGCAGATGAGCCTGCGGCGCCGTCGGATGCGCCGCCGGCGCCGCCTGCTGAGGCGGGTGGTCCGTCGGATGCGCCGGGTGGTCCGTTTACGTTGAATGTGGGCGGCACGGGGTACGCGATGCCGGGTCCTGCGGGCGGGATTTTGGGTGGTTTGCCGCCTGATCTGGTGTTCCCGTGGACGTATAACTTCGACACGGCGACCTTCGAGGCGGGTTCCAGCCCGGCGGCGCCGTTCGACCCGTCGATCCGCACCGCGTCGCAGGATTATGAGATTGCGTGGGTGTCGGGTTGGGCGGCGTTGGAGTTCTCCCAGTTCATCGAGGACTCCATCGTGAGCACGGCCGCGGCGTCGGGTGTGCACATGGGCGTTATCTGTGACAGCGAGTACGACCCGGAGAAGGCTCTGTCGTGCGCGGCGACGGTGGCCGAGACCAATCCGGACGCGGTCGTGTTCGGGAACTGGCGCAACGAGGCCGCGAACAGTTCCATGGAGGTCTTCAACAACGCCGGTATTCCGGTGATCACCATCGACGTGTGGCACCCGAATGCGATCTTCTTCGGCGCCAACAACTATGTGTCCGGCGCCTTGGCGGGCGTGAACACCGGCTTGTACGCGTTGGAGACGTGGAACTGTGATGGCGTGCACGTGCTGTTGGGGCAGAACCTGACTGCCGGCGAGGCGCCGGATCTGCGTGTCAGCGGTTTCGCCGACGGCGTGCAAGCGGTCTGCGGCGGCGACGTGCCGGTGGATCGCATCGACGTGGACGGCAGCCCCGAGAACGGCTTGCAGTCCACCACCGACTGGCTGACCGCCAACCCCGGCGCCGAGCACGTGCTGGCCACCAGCCTCGACGATGTCGTGGCGGTACCCATGAGCCGGGCGATGGAGCAGGCCGGGCGCAGCGGCGTGGCCGCCGGCCACGGCGCCGAACCCAACGGCGTGGAGCGCATGTATGAGGGATCACCCGACGAGACCCGCTACCTGGGCTCGGTGGCGTACTTCCCCGAGCTGTACGGCGTGTACGCCGTCGCCGCGCTCATCGACATCCTCGACGGGCGCGCCGTACCACAAGAGATCCACATCGACCACGTCTTCGTCAACCGCGACAACGTCGGCAAGTACTACGACCCCGAAGGCCAACCCATCCACACACTCGGCCCCTCCGACCAGCCGGCCGCAACGGCGACCGATACTGGCAGCCAGACCACGATCACGCTGGCCGTGAACCCGTGGAACGGCTCGGCGGTCAACGTGGCGGTTGCTGCGCAGCTGCTGGAGGACGAGTTGGGTTACACGGTCGAGACGGTGGATATCGACGAGAACGCCCAGTGGGCGGCCATCAACACCGGCGAAATCGATGGCTCCCTGGAGGTGTGGCCGTCGGGTCACGCCGGAAACCGGGCTGACTTCATCGACAGCGCGGATGGCAACGTGGACGATGCCGGGCTGTTGGGTCCCGTCGGCAAGATCGGTTGGTTCATGCCCACCTACATGGTGGATCAGTACCCCGCACTCGCCACCTGGGAGGGCCTCGCCGATCCCGAGTTGGCGGCGATGTTCGCCACGGCCGAGACGGGTGACAAGGGCCAGTACCTCGGTGGTGACCCGAGTTGGACGATCTACGACCCGCAGATCATCGAGAACCTTGGTCTGAACTTCGAGATCGTCTATGTCGGGTCCGAGACCGGGATCCTGGCGGCGCTCGACGCGGCGTACAACCGTGAGGAACCGATCCTGTTCTACTTCTGGACACCGCATTCGGCGTTCAACAGCTACGACCTCACCAACGTGAAGCTGCCCGAGTACAGCGACGAGTGCTACGCGAAGGCTGACGACGGCGGGGTCGACTGCGACTACCCGGCGGACGACCTCTTCAAGATCGTCAACCGCGATCTGAAGAACGACGCCCCCGCGGCGGACGCCTTGCTGCGCAACATGAACTACGCCGCAGCCGACCAGATCTCGATGCTGGCCGCCGTCGAACTTGACGGTGCGTCGATCGAGGAAGCCGCGGCGGCGTGGATCGAGGCCAACGCGAGCACCTGGCAGGCCTGGCTGCCCTAATCCAGACACCGGCAGGGCGCGGCGGTCCCACCGCTGCGCCCTGCGGGGAGTAGTAGTTGTACGACTTCATCATCGCGGGAGGCGGCTCAGCCGGTTGTGCACTTGCCAACCGGCTGAGCGCCGACCACAACAATCGTGTGCTTGTCCTGGAGGCCGGTCGCCGCGACTGGCGCTGGGACGTTTTCATTCATATGCCGGCGGCGCTGGCATTCCCCATCGGTAACCGCTTCTACGACTGGAAGTACGAGACCGAGCCCGAGCCCCACATGGGTGGACGCCGCGTCTACCACGCCCGGGGAAAGGTCCTCGGCGGGTCGAGTTCGATCAACGGCATGATCTTCCAGCGCGGCAACCCGGCGGACTACGACAAGTGGGCCGCCGGTGACGGTATGGAGGGCTGGAGCTACCGCAACTGCCTGCCGTACTTCAAGCGCATGGAGACCTGTCTGGCGGGCCCCGACGAGTACCGGGGCGGCGACGGACCGCTGGTCCTCGAGCGGGGACCGGCCACCAGCGCCCTGTTCGTGGCCTTCTTCGAGGCTGTCCAGGAGGCGGGCTACGAGTTGACCGCCGACCTCAACGGATTCCGCCAGGAGGGTTTCGCCCCCTTCGACCGGAACATCCACCGGGGGCGCCGGCTGTCGGCAGCGAGGGCATACGTGCACCCGGTGCTGGGTCGCCCCAACCTCACCGTCGAATGCGGCACCCACATCAATCGCGTCGTCTTCGAGGGCAACCGGGCGGTGGGAGTGGAGTGCACCCGGAGGGGCCGGACGCGCACCGTCCGGGGGGCGCGCGTGATCCTGTGCGGGGGTGCGTTCGGATCGGCCCAGTTGCTGCAACTCTCCGGCGTCGGCCCGGCGGACCTGCTGCGGTCGCTGGACATTCCGGTGGTGGCCGATCTGCCCGGAGTCGGGGAGAATCTCCAGGACCACCTCGAGGTCTACATCCAATACGCCTCGAAGTTGCCGGTGTCGATGCAGCCGCACCTCCAGGTGTGGCGCCGGCCGTGGATCGGTCTGCAGTGGCTGTTCCGGCGGGGGCCCGGCGCCACCAACCACTTCGAGGGCGGCGGCTTCGTGCGCAGCAACCTCGACGAGTCCTACCCGAACCTCATGTTCCACTTCCTGCCGCTGGCGATCCGCTACGACGGCACGGCACCGAGCGGCGGGCACGGCTACCAGGTGCACGTCGGACCCATGTTCTCCGACTCCCGAGGCTCCGTAAGGATCCGGTCGACCGACCCGAGGGCCAAGCCGGCGATCCTGTTCAACTACCTGTCGACCGAACAGGATCGGCGGGAGTGGCTCGAGACCATCCGCGTCACGCGGCAGATCATGAGCCAACCGGCCTTCGCTCCGTACAACGCCGGCGAGCTCTCGCCCGGCCCCGATGTCGAAGGCGACAGCGAGATCCTCGACTGGGTGGGGCGGGACGCCGAGACGGCGCTGCACCCCTCCGGGACGGCCCGCATGGGTCGCGACGATCGCTCCGTTGTCGATCCCGTGTCGATGGGTGTGCACGGCACCGAGGGGCTGAGTGTGGTG
Source organism: Acidimicrobiales bacterium (assembly GCA_963668565.2). GTDB lineage: Bacteria > Actinomycetota > Acidimicrobiia > Acidimicrobiales > CATQHL01 > VXNF01. Next base: position 101,187 of record CAXXMX010000010.1, on the reverse strand, counting down.
GACGCGTCGGTCATGCCAAACGTGACCAACGGCAACATCTACGCTCCGGTGATGATGGTCGCAGAGAAGGCCGCCGATTTGCTGCTGGGCAACACGCCGCTGGATCCTCTGGACGTACCGTTCTACGTGGGCGCGCCGGGGACGCCCTGAGCCGGAGATCGTGATGCGGACGGTCGGCGTCAGTGGTCTCTGGAAGATCTTCGGCCGCAAGCCGCAACAAGCCCGGGAGATGGCAACCGAGGGCGTTGCCCGCCAGGAGATCCAGTCCGAGACCGGTTGCCTGGTGGCCGTGCGGAATATCAGTTTCGAGGTCAACCAGGGCGAGACGTTCGTGGTCATGGGCCTTTCGGGCTCGGGCAAGTCGACGCTCGTGCGCTGCATGTCGCGCCTGGTGGAGCCGACCGAGGGTCGGGTGGAGATCTGCGGCACCGACCTCACCGCCGCCGACGCTTCCGAACTGCGCGAGCTGCGCCGCCGGAAGATCGCCATGGTGTTCCAGCACTTCGCCCTGTTCCCGCACCGGAAGGTGGTCGACAACGTTGCCTATGGCCTCGAGGTGCAGGGTGTGGGCAAGATCGAGCGCCGGGAGCGGGCACTCCAACTGCTGGCCACCGTGGGGCTGGACGGCTGGAGCGACCACTACCCCCAGCAGCTCAGCGGCGGCATGCAGCAGCGGGTGGGGCTGGCCCGCGCACTTGCCGTGGACCCCGAGGTGCTGTTCTTCGACGAGCCCTTCTCGGCGCTCGATCCGCTCATCCGCAGGGAGATGCAGGACGAGTTCATCTCCCTGCAGGAGCGGTTGCAGCGCACGCTGATCTTCATCACCCACGACTTCGACGAGGCCCTGAAACTGGCGGACCGTATCGCCATCATGCGCGATGGCGAGTTCGTGCAGGTCGGGACACCCGCGGAGATACTCACCGAGCCGGCCGACGACTACGTCCGAGCCTTCACTCAGGATGCGCCGATCGCAAAAGTCCTCCTGGCCTGCGCGCTGATGCGGCCGCTCGGTGACGTCGTCCCGGATCCCTCCTGGGGGCGGATATCAACGCTGGCGCCGCTGGAGAAGGCGTTGCCGCTGCTGCTGGCGTCGGGGAACCCGCTCGTGGTGTGCAACGCCGACGGGGAACCGGTCGGATTGCTGCACGGCGCCGACGTGGCCGAGGTGGTGTCGGAGAGACACCGGTGACCGCGGTCGAATTGCCGGGCGGGCGAGCCGACGACGCGCCCGGCGACCGACCCACGAACAGTACGGCTCCCCCCGCTCCCGAGATTGCGGGACGCCGCGGCCCGTTCGGCGGCGGCACCGGGCGACTGTTCACAGCACTCACCGTCGTGGTTGTCGGAGGCTTCCTGGCCTCGTCGCTGCTCTCGGGCTTCGGCGTCTTCCCGGAGTCCCTGGACGTTGGCTTGGCCGATCCGATCGGCCGAGCCAGGCGCTGGCTCATCGGCAACCAGACGTCGCACTGGCTCTACACGGTGATCCTGGACTCGATCTCGGACGCCATCGACGCCGGGATTCGCTGGATCGAGTCGGCGCTGCTCTGGCTGCCGTGGTACGCCTACCCGGTCGCTACCGGAGTCGGGCTCTGGTGGGCGAGAGGCCGTGTGGCCGGCGCGCTGGGGTTCGCGGGGATTTGGGTGACCGGCATGCTCGAACTCTGGGAGGAGGGCCTGTCCACGCTGGCGCTGATGAGCGTGGCGGTCATCATCGCGCTTGCCATCGGGATCCCGTTGGGCATCGCCTCCTGGCGCAGCGATCGCTTCGCCCGCGTGCTTCGCCCCACGCTCGACGCCATGCAGACCATGCCCGGGTTCGTCTATCTCATCCCGTTCGTGCTGCTGTTCGGCATCGGCCGCGTGCCGTCGGTGATCTCGATCGTGATCTTCGCCCTGCCGCCGGTCGTGCGGTTGACCGATGTGGGGCTGCGCAATGTCTCGCCGGCGATGGTCGAGGCCTCGGAGATGTTCGGTGCCACCGAGCGTCAGACGTTGCAGATGGTGCGCCTGCCCCAGGCGCGCCCGGCGATTCTGGCCGGCGTGAACCAGACGATCATGCTCGCCATGAGCATGGTGGTCATCGCGGCGTTCATCGGCGCCGGGGGACTCGGTCAGGTCGTGCTCCGCTCGCTGCAGACGCTCGACGTGGGCCGGGCCACCGAGGCGGGCGTCGCCATCGTCATCATGGCGATCATCCTCGACCGGTTCTCCCAGGGCATTGCCACGGCGTCGCCGGGCCGCGATCTCCGGTGGATACGGCCTCTCGCTGTCGGCGTGGCTGTGGCCGCAGTCGTCGGCGGCCGTGCCGGCCACGGCCCGTTCCCGGAGAGATTCCACTGGCAGTTCGCCGACTACATCGACGACGCGGTCGGCTGGATGCAGATCCATCTCTACGACATCGCCGACTCGGGGATCGGCACCGGCCCGTTCAGCGACTTCGTCACGCTCAACCTCGTTACCCCGCTGCGGGAGCTGTTCGCCTCCGACATCCCGTGGCCGGTCATGATCGGCATCGGGGTCGTGCTGGGCCTGGCGGCGCGGGGCGTCCGCCTGGGGCTCGGCATCGGGGCCGCGCTCACGGCGATCGGGATGCTGGGCATGTGGAAGGAGTCGATGGACACCCTCGCCCAGGTGACCGTCGCCGTGGCCGTGACGCTCATTATCGGCGTCCCGCTCGGCATCCTGGCGGCCCAGCGGGATCGGTTCCAGACCGCGCTGAACCCCTTCTTGGATTTCCTGCAGACGATTCCCAGCTTCGTCCTGCTGGTTCCGGTGATCATGCTGTTCCACGTCGGGCGCATTCCGGGCATCATCGCCTCGATCCTGTACGCCCTTCCGGCCGCGGCGCACTACACCGATCTGGGACTGCGCCGGGTTCCTGTCGAGATCGGCGAAGCGGCCGACAGCTTCGGGTCGACGCGCCTGCAGCGGCTGCGCCGCGTCGATCTGCCGCTCGCCGCTCCGGAGTTGATGGTTGCGATCAACCAGACGATCATGCTCGTGCTGTCGATGGTCGTGATTGCCGGCCTCGTCGGCGGCGGCGGGTTGGGGTTCGAAGCGGTCAAGGGCCTGCGACGCAGCGACAGCGTCGGGAGCGGCTTCGAGGCGGGCATCGCCATCGTGCTCCTGGCCGGCATCCTCGACCGGCTGACCCGCGCCGTCGCCGACCGGTTAAGGCCTCCGCCCGCCACCGCCTGAGCGGCGCACCCCTGCCCATCCTTCGTCGTTCCGGCGGAGGCCGGAACCCACTGCGACCCGCGGGGCTCGCCTCGCACGATGGTCCTGCACATCCTTCGTCGTTCCGGCGGAGGCCGGAACCCACTGCGACCCGCGGGGCTTGGGTCTACCGCGTGCGTGATCGAGGCATGGGTCGAACCCCGGGTTCAGACCTCGTAGCGCCGATCCACGTCGACGAGTTCCACCGGGGCACCGAACGACTCGGTGACTTCGCGCTGAAACGCCGCAGCGTCGGAGCGGGGCGCGAGGTGGGTGAGCAGGAGCCGTCCCACGCCGGCGTCGGCGGCCATCGCTCCTGCCTGCAGGGCGCTCAGGTGCGGGGACGGTGACACGAGGTCCTGATGCAGGAACGTGGCCTCGCACAGGGCGAGGTCGATGCCGCCGCCGAGCCGGGCGAACGACCAGTCCTCACCGGTGTCGGCGGAGAAGGCGAACGAGCGTCCGCCGCTGTCCACGCGGGGGGCGAGAGTCTCCACGGGGTGATCGGTGCGGGAGAACCGCCACTGCTGATCACCGATGGCCACGCTGTCGCCATCGGTGATCAGGTTCCAGTCGAGCGTGGGCGCCAGATCATGTCCTCCGGCCAAGGCCCTCGCGAGCGCGTTGGTGCCGGCCGTGCCGTACACGGGCATGGTCCCGCGGTCCAGGAAGTAGCGGCAGGCGATGTAGGCCATCGCCAGATCGAGCCAGTGATCCGGGTGCTCGTGGGTGATGACGATCGCATCGATCTCTTCCAGCGTGCAGTGGCGCTGGAGGTTTGCCAGTGTCCCGGGTCCGGCGTCCAGCCACACCCGGGTCGCATCCGACTCCACCAGGTAGCCCGTACAGGCCAGGCCGGGGGCGCTGTACGAACCCGAGCAGCCCAGGATGGTGATGCTCAGGCCCACGAACCCACCGGGGGTGCGACGAACTGCGGCGACCGGACTCTCAGGCGGGTCACGGTAGCGGCATTGCGTTGCGGGGCGTCCCGAGGTTGACCGATGTCACGCCGGGTGCACGGTCGACCGGTCGCTGGTGCCGGCTCACTGCGGAGCCGCTGTGTCGTCGTCCGGCGTTGGAGGGGGATACCGTGCGGTGGTGCTGCGGAGAGTCCTGGTGACCGGAGGCGCCTCGGGGATCGGGGCGGAGTCCTGCCGCGTGCTGGCCGCCGCCGGTTGGGATCCGATTGCTGCCGACGCAGCCGCCTCGCCCGACGTGGTGGCCCTCGACGTGACCGACGAGGCGGCCTGGGACCGCGTCCTCGACGGTGTCGGACCCCTGGCAGGCTTGGTGAACTGCGTCGGTCGTGAACGTCGCGTCAGTGAACGCCGAGATCGCCGTGGCGGGCCAGGCTCACTACGTCGCCTCGAAGGGGGCGGTGGCCAGCCTCACGCGTGCCGCTGCCATCGAGGGGGCACCGCTGGGGGTCCGTGTGAACGCCCTGGCACCCGGAGGGATACGCACGCCCATGACCGCTGAACGCCTCGAGGATCCCTCGCAGGTGGCGTGGTTCGGGGCCCGAGTGCCGATGGCCCGTGTGGGGGAGCCCGGCGAGGTTGCCGAGGTGATCGAGTTCCTGCTGAGCGAGCGGGCCTCCTACATCACCGGCGAGGTTCTCTACGTCGACGGCGGCTGGCACGCCCACGCGTAGGTCTTCGCCACCCGACGCTCGCGCCTGCTGCGAGGTGCCGGGGTCGGCGCCGCCCGATTCCCGCCCTAACGTCTTTGCGATGGCATACCGGGTAACGATCGATCAGGACGAGTGCATGAGCGTCGGGCGGTGCGTTGCCGACTTCCCGGCCGGGTTCGGCTTCGACGACGACGAGCTGGCCACGGTGCTGCCGACCGTCGGCGAACTCAGCGACCAGCAGCTGCTCCGGGCGGCCCACAACTGCCCCAGCCGTGCGATTGCGGTCTTCGACGCCGACGGCAACCAGCTCGAGTAGGTCTCAGCAGATGCCTGAAGAGGGGCGCGATGATGACCGGCGCTGAGAGCTTGGTCGGGATCTTCGATGCCGACGGCGGGCTGCGAGGCGAGCTGCGCTACGTGGTCGACAAGCTGGCCGGTCGCGGGCACTGCGCGCTCTGCGACATCACCCACGGGATGAACCCCATGGGGAAGCGATCCTGGAAGGATGCGTGCGCTGCAGCCGGCCTGACCATGACGCTGCTCCATCGCGATGAGGCCTCCGCGGAGCAGCTGGCGGCGGCCGGGGCGCTGCCCGTGGTGCTGGCAGGTGGCGGGGCCGGCTGGCGGGTCTTGGCGTCGCCGGGCGAGCTTCAGGCGTGCGAAGGGAATCCCGCGAAGCTCACCGCACTCATCGAGGCGCGCCTGGGGGACTGAGTCGGCGGGGGACCGCCGACGTTTCATAGTCAGAGGCTATGTGTAAGTGAGGTATTATCAAATTGTCTTTGGGTGTCGGTGCCGCCATACTGGAATGAGAATGAAAGCCATAACAAGGGAGGCTGCACCATGACCACCCAACGCCCCACCCTGACCACCGAGTCCGGCGCTCCGGTTGTCGACAACCAGAACAGCCAGACGGCCGGACCCGCCGGCCCGGTCCTGCTCGCCGATCAGCACCTCATCGAGAAGCTCGCCCGGTTCAACCGTGAGCGCATTCCCGAGCGGATCGTGCACGCCGTCGGTTCCGGGGCGTATGGAACGTTCACGGTCACCAACCCCGAGGCGGCCCGCTGGACCCGCATGGACATGTTCTCGGTGGCCGGCAAGCAGACCGACGTGTTCGTCCGGTTCTCCACCGTGGCGGGGTCCAAGGGAGCCGCCGATGCGGTGCGGGATCCCCGCGGTTTCGCGGTGAAGTTCTACACGGCGGACGGGAACTGGGATCTCGCCGGTAACAACACGCCGGTCTTCTTCATCCGCGACCCGCTGAAGTTCCCCGACTTCATCCATTCGCAGAAGCACGACCCCTACACCAACCGCCAGGAGCCCGACAACGTGTGGGACTTCTTCTCGCACTCGCCCGAGGCGACGCACCAGTTCACCTGGCTCTTCGGGGATCGGGGCCTGCCGGCGAGCTGGCGCCACATGAACGGCTACGGGTCGCACACGTTCCAGTGGGTGAACCGTGACGGCGAGCGCCACTGGGTGAAGTTCCACTTCAAGTGCGATCAGGGGATTCGCTCCTTCGACGAGGCCACGGCGGCACGGGTGGCCGGCGAGAACCCGCAGCACCACCAGCAGGATCTGTACGACGCCATCGATCGTGGCGATTTCCCCTCCTGGACGCTGAAGGTGCAACTGATGCCCGAGGCGGAGGCCGCCGGCTACCGGGTCAACCCCTTCGACCTCACGAAGGTGTGGCCGCACGGCGACTACCCGCTCATCGAGGTGGGGCGCATGGAGCTGAACCGCACGCCCGACAACTACTTCGCCGAGGTGGAGCAGGCGGCCTTCGATCCCGGGCACATGGTCCCGGGCGTCGGGCCGAGTCCCGACAAGATGCTGCAGGCCCGGCTGTTCGCCTACGGCGACGCGCACCGCTACCGGCTCGGCATCAACCACACGCAGCTGCCGGTCAACTCGCCGAAGGGTTGCACGTTCGAACACGGCCAGAACTACGGCCGCGACGGGTCCATGCGCGTCGGCGGCAACGGCGGGCGCAGTGTCAACTACGAACCCAACAGCTTCTCCGGGCCGACCCAGACCGGCGAGGCGCTGTACAAGGGCTTCGACCTCGGCGAACTCTCCGGTGCCTACGGTCCGGAGGTCCGAGCGGTCGACGACTACCAGCAGGCCGGTGACCTGTACCGGCTCATGGGTCCAGAGGAGCAGCAACGCTTGGTGGACGCCATCGCCGGCTCGCTGGCGCAGGTCCAGCGCAGCGAGATCGGGGACGCCATCGTGGCGCGCTCCATCGACCACTTCCGCAAGGCCGACGCCACGTACGGCAGCCACGTCGATGAGGCCGTGGCCGCCGCACGGATATAGATGGCCGGCGAGACGTGGGCAACGCCACGGCCAACGGCCCCGGCAACGGCACGGCGAACGGCAACGGCACCACCGCGGCGAATGGCAACGGCAACGATGCGGCGACTCCGGAGCGGAGGCCGTTCTTGACCACCATCGGGATGCGTCCGACGATGCGCCAGCTGGAGTACCTGGTGGCGCTCGACACGCACGGCCACGTCGGCCGGGCGGCGGCGGCGTGCTTCGTCACCCAGCCGACGCTGAGTGCTCAGATCCGCGAGCTCGAGAAGCACGTGGGGGTCGCTGTGACCGAGCGTGTCGGGCGGGGGATCGCCGTCACCGCCCCCGGTCGCGAACTCGCCGCGCGGGCCCGGGTCATTCTGCGCGAAGCCGACGAGTTGCTCGAGTCGGCCCACCGCTCGGCGACCGAGCTCACCGGTCCACTGCGGGTGGCTGCGATCCCGACGGTTGCGCCCTACCTGCTGGCAAGGGTGCTGCCGGCAGTGCGTGAGCGCCACCCGTCTGTCGAGGTTCACCTGCTCGAGCTACAGACCGCACCGCTGACAGCGGCTCTCGCAGCCGCCGAGCTGGATCTCGGACTGATGGCTTTGCCCATAGACGACGGGCGGTTCGACTACGAGGTCATCCTCAACGACCCGTTCCTGCTGGCGATGGCGCCCGACCACCGTCTTGCACACCAGTCGCATGTTGCGATGCGTGGCATCCGCGAGGAGACGGTGCTGCTGCTCGAGGACGGGCACTGCCTGCGCGACCAGACCCTCGAGATCTGTGACCGGGCGGGAGCCCGCAGCGGCGGCGACATCCAGGGCACCAGCCTGCACACGATCTGCCAGATGGTGGCCGCCGGTATGGGTGTGACACTCCTGCCGGCCAGCGCTCGGCAGGTCGAGGCCCGCGAGGGCACCGGCGTCGTGGTGCGGCCGTTCAGCGACACCAAGCCGGGTCGTGAGGTGGTGCTGGCGTGGCGGAAGCTGGCGCCGGCCGCCTCCCTCTACCGGGACTTGGGCCGGCTCATGGCCGGTCGGCTGGCCGAAGCGGCCTGATCCCCCTCCCCGGAGCCGGTCCGGTCGGCCCTCGCTACGATCGGGGGCGACCGGACCGGCTCCGGCCATGAGCCAGCGCATCGCCGGCCTGCCCACGTAGCTCAGTTGGACAGAGCAGGGACCTCCTAAGTCCAAGGTCGCAGGTTCGAATCCTGCCGTGGGCGCAGCTATAAATCACTATATATGCAGGTCAGAGCTTATTTGATACGACCGATGCGAATCTGAGTTCCCACTTTCTGTCCCACAGCGGGCTCCGGGTAGGGGGATCGTCCGGCAGCGTTCGGAGTCTTGGGGGGTTCTGGCGGGGTGCGATTGTCTTTGCGGTGGCGTTGGCGGGGGCCCTTACGTTGGAGGGATTCGCGGGCTCTGGGTTCTTCTCGGTGGTGCGGTTGCGCAGCGCGCGGGGGCTGTGGGTACTCGGGCGCTGCGGGTTGGGGCCTCAGGCCTGCCGCCGTCTTAGTTGAACCGTCGGAGGGCCCGCGGCGGGCCGGCGGGTGCGGTCCGCTCGGGTGTGTCGTGACTGCGGTGAGGTGGGACCCTGATTTGAGTCCGCGTGTTGTGGGTCTGAGTTCCCAAGGATGGGAGGATGACGACAATGAAGGGGAGCAGGCACACCCCTGAGCAGGCGGTCCGCAAGGTCCGTGAGGGCGAGCGGATGCTGGGTTCGGGCACCGATCTCACCGAGGTGTTGCGCCATTTGGAGATCACCGAGTCGACGTGGCACCGGTGGGGCCGGGCCTATGGGGGGATGAGCCCCAGCCACGCGAGGAGGCTCAAGGAGTTGGAGGTCGAGAACGCTCGGCTCAAGAAGCTGTTGGCGGAGGCGGAGCTGGACAAGGCGATGCTCAAGGAGCTGGCCGAGGGAAAATGGTGACCCCGGACCGCCGCCGGATCGCTGTTGAGCGGATCCAGGCGCGGTTCGGGGTCTCTGAGCGCCGGGCGTGCGCGGTGGTGGGCCAGCACCGCTCGACGCAGCGCCGGCCCAAAGCGGCGCCCGATGACGCTGAGGCCGAGTTGCGCGAGCACCTGCGGGACTTCGCGCGCTGCCATTGCCGCCTCGGGTGGCGCAAGGCCCATGCGGTGGCGCACCGCGAGGGTCTGGTCACCAACCCCAAGCGCACGCAGCGCATCTGGCGCGACGAGCGCCTGCAACGCCCGCCCCAGCGCCGTGCCAAGCGCCGCCGCCTCGCAGACGGCACCGCAGCTCGGCTACGCGCCCAGCGCCCCAACGATGTGTGGGCCCTGGACTTCGAGTTCGACGAGACCGCCGGCCTGCGCCGCATCAAGCTGCTCAACATCGTCGACGAGTTCACCAGAGAAGCCCTGTCCATCCACGCCGCGCACAGCATCGACGCCGACGGTGTCGTCGCCGTCATCGAGCGCCTCGTCGCCCAGCGCGGCGCCCCAGCCCACCTGCGCATGGACAACGGCCCCGAGCTCGTCTCCGCCGCGCTGCGCGACTGGTGCCGCATCTGGGGCACCCACACCGCCTACATCGAGCCCGGATCGCCCTGGGAGAACCCCTACATCGAGTCCTTCAACGGACGCCTCCGCGACGAATGCCTCAACACCGAAGACTTCGCCGACCTCCTCGAAGCCCGAGTCGTGCTTGAGGACTGGAGAACCGAATACAACACCTACCGACCACACCAATCCCTCGGAGGGCTCACACCCGCCGCCTACGCTGACCACTGGACACACCAACACCAACCAACACACCCATAGCGCCTGGACTCACAAACGGGTCCCTGTGGGTGCCGGAAACTCGGCCGTGGTTGTTGACCTGCCGCGATGTGGGCCGATGCTGATTCGTGTACCGAATCGTGTACCGAATCTGTACCGATTCCTGGCGTCACTGGCTCGGCTCACTGTGCGGTCAGGCCGCTCGAAGGACCTCGAGATCATCGTCTTGCGCCACCAACTCGGCGTGCTGCGCCGACAGGTCGACCGACCCGAGATCACCGACGCCGACGGGAGCTTGCTCGGGGCGATCGCGGCCGCGCTACCGCGACCGAGCCGAGCCGGGTGGCTGGTCACCGCCGACACGCTGTTGCGTTGGCACCGCCGCCGCATCGCCGGGCACTGGACTCAACCACAGCGACCGCCGGGCCGGCCATCGACCTCAGCGAAGCTTCGCCGACTCGCGCTGCGCCTCGCAGCCGAGAATCCAACCTGGCGATACCGCCGCGTCCAGGGCGAACTCGCCGGGCTCGGCCACCGCCTCGCTGCGTCCACGGTCTGGGGAGATCCTCAACAACGCCGGAATCGACCCCGCCCCCACACGCTCCGAAGTCACCTGGTCGCAGTTCCTGCGGTCCCAGGCCGCCGCCTGCGCCATCGCCTGCGACTTCGCCACCATCGAAACCGTCACGCTGCGCAGGTTCTACCTGCTGTTGTGCATCGACATCGCCACCCGAACCGTGTACTTCGCAGGGGTCACGGACCGCCCCAGCGGCGTCTGGACCACCCAAGCAGCGCGGAACCTGCTGCTCCAGTACGGCCACCAACTCGCCGACGCCCAGGCGCTCGTGCGCGACCGCGCCAGCCAGTTCATCGACGCCTTCGACGAGATCTTCAGAACCGAACGTATGAAGATCCTCAAGACACCTGTGCGCACTCCCGTGGCGAACGCGTTCGCCGAACGCTGGATCGCCACCCTGCGACGCGAGCTCCTCGACCGCACCATCATCTGGAACCGCCGCCAGCTCAACAAGCTTGTCGTCGACTACATCGATCATGACAACACGCACCGGCCCCACCGTTCGCTCGATCAGCGACCACCCGTCGCCACCGACCCACCAGACCAGCCAGATAGACACCTCCAAGTCGTTAGAACGGCCCGCTGTGACCCGTGGGGGGGCGGGCTTTCGGGTTGAGCCTCGGTGTCAGTGGCCGAGCGAACCCCGCAGTAGACCACTTCGCCAGCAGTGGACTTCTAACGACTCATCAACGAGTACCGAAATGCCGCCTGACCAGCCACGACACAGTTTTCGGCACCCACAGGGGCGACCATGCTCCAGTGGAAGCCGCAGAAGCTGCCCTGCGTGAGGGTGACGCACTCGACGGGTAGGTCGGTGCGCAATTCGTGCATGGCCTCGAACTCCGGCTGGACATCGGCCCACAGCTCCTGCTCGCACTCCCCCAGCACCCCCGGATCGGCGGCGCCGTCACCGGGCAGCGGCACCGGGTGGAGCCCCTCGGCGGCGGTCGGGGCGCGCAGGTCGGGGTGCAGGGAGAGCAGCTCGAACAGGATCGACGTGCCCGAGCGGGCGGGACCGGTGATGAACACCGGAGCGGCCACGGGCTCGGCCGTGATCTCGGGGGCGGCGTCGATGGCGGCGGTGAGCAGCAGGCGGCTGCGCAGCGAGCGCAGCAACTCCTGCCTGGTCATCAGCCGGCCGACCACATGCATAGGAGAGGCGTCAACGGCGGCGACGAGAGCCTCGAAGCGTTCCTGCCAGTGCGGGTCGCCCAAGTCGCCGGTGGGCATGGCGCCGAGGGAGGCCGCGGCCCGCTGCACCAGATCGCCGGCATCGATGGGCACCAAGTCTCGGGGCCGGCCGCCGACGGAGCCGGCCATCAGGTTGATGCGTCGCACCCAGTCGGGCCGGGTGAGTCGCTCGGCCATGGGCGCGAGTGCAGCAGAGACCCGAGACATACGGGCGGTCAAAGTACCAGAGTGCCGTGACTGCGGACTTGGAGAACTATCGCGGCATGCTTCGGGCCGGATCAGTGGGATTCCCGAGACTTCGCCACCAAGGCCTCGCTGGCTTCCCACAACCTGGCCCCGTTGTCCGGATCCGACGCAACTGGCGAGACCCGCTTCCGATGCATCATGTGCAAGTACATCCCGGTGGAGCTCCCCGCTTCCTCCGCGCAGCAGAGGTAGACGACCGGTCCGATCGCCTCGGTCGGAGATTGGAAGAGTCGCCGCAACACCGCGTTGAGGATCGGTTTCAGCAGTGGAGGCGCGTCTTTGACGATGTTTGTGGCGACGCCTCCCGGGCACAGCGCGTGCACGGCGACGTCGACGCTCTCGCCGGGGTTCAGCCGGCGGGAAAGCTCGGTCGCGAACGTGCACAGGATCAGCTTGCTACCGGCGTACTGCCGCATGCTCTCCGTCATCCCGTGCTCCGTGTACGCACCGAAGCGATCGAAATCGACGTCCGGAGCGGACCGGTGCGAGTCCGATGCGACGAAGATGATCCGCGGGGTCTCGTCGGCCCGCCTCGACGGGCGGATGACACCATCCTGCAGCCATCGGTCGATCATCACCCGCGATGCCAGGAAGTTGACCGCGAACATGACCTCGTATCCCTGCGGCGTCTTCCTCGACCGGCGCGACATGACGCCGGCGTTCATGAGCGCGATGTCGATGCGGATGCCGCGCCGGTGCAGGTCGTCGCAGCAGCGATGCACGGAGCGAAGATCCGAGAGGTCCACCTCGATCAGCTCCACGGCCTCGGATCCGGAGAGTCGCCTGATCTCGTCGCAGGTTTCGGTGTGACCTGGCCGGCAGGCCAGGATCATGTTCCCGCCGCGCCTTGCGAGTTCAATCGCAGCAGCTCTACCCAATCCGCTGTTCGCCCCTGTGACCAGGCACGTCTTGCCGTCGATCCGGACGTCATCCGGAGAGCGGGCTGACGTCGGGAACCTTGCGAGTCCTGAGGTCGCGGATCGCCTTGATCATGGCGCTGACGGCGTTGCCGTTACTGATCTTCCGTGTTCCCCGGTCCATGGCAATGGGTACCTCTGGGGCCGACCGCTGGTTCTCGCTCAGTGGCCGGCTGCGGGCCTATTCGAACGGGATCGCATGTTTCTCCCGGTAGGAGGAGAAGGACTCGTCCACGTCTTGCTCGGTCAACCCAAAATCGGCCAGTCGGTAGGCGTGTCTCCCAAAGCGGTTCTGCGGATTCGCTTCCATGCATCGGGCGGCTTCGCGCTCGGCCTCGTCGTCGAAAGCGATGCCCGCCTGCTTGCAGATCCCCCGAAGCTCGGCGATCGGGTCTCTCGTCAGGTCGTAATATGACACGTCGATGAATCGACGGGCTTCGGGATCCACGCGGGCCCGCATCGTCCGTTGAACCATCCTTCGGGTCTTCCTGTACCAGTGTTGCCCTATCTCGTTCGGATTGACGCAATCGCTGAGCATGCCGCGGGCGTGGGCCACCATGCTGCAAAACGAGGCGAGTGCGATGCGCGGATCGCGGTGAGTCTGCACGATCGTGGCGTCGGGGAACTCCCCAATGAACGCGTCGAGGTGTTCCATGTGCTGCGGGGTCTTGAGCACCCAGGTACGGCCGGGGCGCTGCCAGCAGAGCACCTTCAGGATCCGATGGAAGTATTCGTAGGTCCACCCATGATCCTGACCTTCCAGCCAGCGGGAATAGCTCGGCACAGCCATCATGGCCTCCGCCGACTGGGTCATGAAGGTCAGATCGAGCAGTAGGACATCCTCCTCGGGCTGCTCGTGATCGATCGGATGGATCGCCATGAACTCGGGCGCCAGATAGGAAATGGCCCTCTTGGCGATACCTGCACGGCGTGTGCGGGCTCTCTGCCCGCGTTCGGACGGATCGACCGCCGATACCGGGTTCAGCGCTTCCGCGCCTGAGATGCCCCGAACGCCCGGATGGGAATTCACCAGGCGCTGCAGCAGGGTGGTGCCGGTGCGCGGCAATCCACTGATCAGAACGATCGTGCCGAGATTGATGTCATGGATCTCGGGATGCCTTCTGAGAAGCTCCTCGATCCGCAACCGGTTGACCAGCGCGGCGGCGAGCCGCGACTTCTGTATCTGCCGGCCGACTGCGGTCAGTCGGGCTTCGTCGTTGATCGACTCGACGAGCACTTGCAGGGCACGGAGGTGTCCGTCCTCACCGAAGTCCGTCAGCCCGGTCTTCCGCTGCGCATGGCCGATGAGTGAGTCGACTTCCAGGCGACCGGAAAGTCCGAACCTCGGGCCCGCTCTCCCGATCCGGTTGAAAACCCTGACTGGCACAGGGCGATAGGGGTTCTCGTAGTCCGTGGACGTCACGAACCGCTCCCCGCTGTGGGAGCGACCTTCCGCTGGGCTGGTTCCGGCAGGCTGGGTAACTTGATCAGTCGGGTGCGGGGTTGCGGATGCTCCTTCGCCCGCACCCATCGGAAACACATGGTGCCCGACGTGTGGCCTGCGGTCTCGATCCAGTTGGGATGGCCGGGGTTCTCGTGCGCCACGATCAGACGCACAGAGCCGTCTCCCTCGTAGTGGGCAAGATGCTTGTTGGTGTGGATCCTGAAATGGCGGTAGTCCAGCGATTCCATCCAGTAGTTGTTCAGCTGGAAGTTCCAGTGCTCACATTCCGGAGGTATGACTTCTATCAACAGGGCTTCGTCGGGGGCAATTGCCCAGTGGCTGTGGTAGTAGGTGATGTTCGGGTCTCCGCCGGCGGCCAGCGACACCTGCGGATCGAACATTGGCAGTTCATTGCTGTGCTTCTTGAAGTCGCGCGCCCACTTGGCGAACAGGAGTGGCGCGCCGGCTACCAGCGCCCCCGCGTTCTGTAACCCCTCGTCCAGCGCCCTTGCGGTCAGGTGAGAGGCGCGGCGCCCGTCGGTGGCGCAGTTGATGCGCTCTATGGTCAGCTCCGCCGGGGTTTCCGTGTTCCGGTCACCGAAGGTCTGGCGGACCACCAATGTCCCGGTTTCGGGCCTCATGGGGAGCCAGTTGGTGTCCTGGGGATTGCAGCTGAGCACGAGTTCGAAACAACCGTCCTCGTCCATTTCGATCTGATCGGATTCGATGTGCCCGGTGGGGGGAAGGCCGCCACCCTGGCCGTAGTTGCCGGACTGGGTTCCGAAGCTCAGGTAGGCGACGGTGTTGCGCCGCCCGGTGATCCTGTAGTCGGAATTCCCATCCAACGCGGCCGTCAGGTAGAAGTTGTCGGGATTGTCCGCGCCCAGCTTGGTGGTTTCGTTGACGACGCGATGCAGCACCGGCGCCCCGGCGTCGGCGTGTTCGACGAACGCCATCAGGCCGGCACGGACGAGACGGCTCAAGTACCGGTATCCCTCCGCCTGGTTGAACGGATCCCGCGGAGCTCCGGGGAAACTCAACGCAGCTCCTGCCGCTCTTAGCGAATCACAGAACTCGTTCCAGGACTCGCCGCTCACGACGCGCTGGACGGCCACATCGTCTGGCGTCTTGCCACGAAGCCTCCAGACGAGAAGGGAGATCCTTCGAAACAAGGCAAGGAGACCGAGTGCGAACTTCAGCATGGCGTACCTCTTCGGTCGACTCGCTCGACAATCTAGGTGGACCCCACTACTGGGTGAGCGGGGTTGTGGGGCCGCCTACGCGCCGTTGGACTGGGCGAGCTCGTCTACCGGGGATCGTACGAACCGCTCCTCGGTGAGGTGGTTCAGGATCAGGCGGGCGTTGTCCCGCACAGAGTTTCGGACGGTATCCAGCGTGATCTCCGGATTCTCCGGGGCTTCGTATGGATCGTCGATGCCCGTGAAGCCGGTGATCTCACCGCGGCGCGCCTTGGCGTACATGCCTTTGGAGTCGCGCTCTTCGCAGACGTCGAGAGGCGTATCCACGAACACCTCGATGAAGTGCTCGGAGCCGACCATGGCGCGCACCTCGTTCCGCGCGGCGCTGTATGGGCTCACGGCCGCGCATATCGCCACTCCGCCGTGACGAACTATCTCTGAGGCAACGAACCCGATCCTCACGATGTTGGTGTCCCTGTCCTCCTTGGAGAAGCCAAGCCCCTTGGACAGGTGCGTTCGCACAACGTCCCCGTCCAGCACAGTGACCTGCCGCCCATGCTCCATGAGCAGGTCCGTGAGCGCCTCAGCCGTCGTGGACTTTCCTGAACCGCTGAGGCCGGTGAACCAGACGCACACGCCCTGCCGATGCTTCGGAGGGTAGCTTTCGGCCAAAATGTCAGCGACCTCCGGCCTGGTGAACCAACTGGGCAGAGCTCGCCCCTGGCTCAGATACTCCTCACGTACCTGCGTCCCGGAGATTGAGGCTGTTCTTGCGCCTTCAGGAACTGCCGTGACCTCTTCGTATCTGTCGTCGTCGGGGACGTACACCATCTCATGGAACGTCACGGCCTCGACTCCGGTCTCATCGCTGAACCGGTCGACGATCTCCTGGGCGTCGTACGGGCCGTAGAACGGGTTGCCTGCCGAGTCGACCCCAGGGCTGGCGTGGTCACGGCCGACGATCAAGTGGCTGGCGCCGTAGTTGCGCCGGATGATGGCGTGCCAGAGTGCCTCTCTGGGGCCGGCAAGCCTCATCGCCAGCGGCAGGAGCGACAGGAGCACCCTGTCGGGCTCGTAGTAGTGCCGGATCAGCGCCTCATAGGTGCGGACGCGCGTGTAGTGGTCTACGTCCCCGGGCTTGGTAAGCCCCACCACCGGGTGAAGCAGGAGGACGCCGTCCACGCTCCCGGCGGCCCTCTTGGTGAGTTCCTCGTGGGCCCTGTGCAGGGGGTTCCGGGTCTGGAAGGCCACGACGTTCGGGTGGCCGTAGCCGGCCAGGGTGGCGCGCGTCTCGGTTGGGGTCTTCCTCAAGCCGGTGAAGTCGTTGTGCGGCGGAATCCGCAGCACCCGCAGCGGGCCGGATATGTTGACCCTTCCCCAGCGGTGCATCTCCGACACGAGGGGGTGCCGTACGTCACGGGTCGCGAATACATGGTCAGCCGCCTCCAGCAGGTCCCACTCGTAGGCCTCCTGCACTGTCATGACAGCCAGCAGTTCGTTACGAGAATCGCGTAGCGCGACGTCGCGGTCGAGCTCGATGGACGACGGATCGTCGACCGGCAATGTCACCGGTATCGGAAAGAGCGTGCCGCCGCCGAGCCGCATCTCGCCGACCGTTCCCCGGTAGTCGTTCTGCCCCATGAACCGGTCGAGGGGCGAGAACGCTCCCGTCGCGAGGAGTTCAAGGTCGCAGGTCGCGCGGTCAGACAGTTGGATGCTGGGCAGGCCGCTGGCGCGGGCCTTCAGATCGGCAGCCTGGTCCTGCGGGACGATCAGGTCGACCAACTCTCCACTGTACGGCGAAATGAGTGTGGACTTCTCGCTCAGGGTTGCCACTATTACGTCCTTCAAACTCGCGCACGGCCCGTGATTTTGTCTTAGCCGAAGGGGGCGTCCCGTGGAGTGGTGGGCTTTCGGATTGAGCCTCGGTGGTTGGTTGCCGGTTGTGAGTTCGGCTGCGGCGATGGTATCGCGCCGGGGGTAGCGCCGGCCCATGGAGTCTTCGGGGAGGTGTCGGCGGCGGAGGCCGGCTGTCCGCTAAGGCCCGCTATCCCGTCGGGAACTCTGGAGGCGGGCCGAGGCGGCCTCCGTCGGTCACCGTGATCGCCACATCGTCCGCTGTCTCGGATTCGTAGTTGGCGCCGGACACTGTGTGTTTGATCTGAGCTGTGTCGTTGGTGGTGTCGCCGTCGCGAGCGCCGCGCACCGTGACGGTCTGCGGGATGTGCCAGTCGCCAGCGGTGAACGTCAGCCACGGACGGTCGACGGTCACGTCGTCGTCGCCGCTCACTGACGGCGTCACCGTGACCGTTCCGGTCGGGCGCAACGTCAGCACGACGGTGTACGTGTCGCCTGAACCCTCCGGGAACGTCAGCAACGTGGGTGTCACGATCACGCTCGGAATCTCCTGCATGTCCTCCGCGGGCTCGTCGATGGTCTCGGGAGGCTGGCTGTCGAGGATGGTCACGACCGCGGTCGGGTAGGTCCCGAGCGTGACGCTCGGAGGCAGCGTGGCGAACCCCAGGGTCACCGTCTCACCGTCGTCCGCCTCGGTGTCCTCGGTGGCACTGAACGGGAAGCTCCGAGTGGTCTGGGTCGCCTCGAACGTCGCCGTGGGGGGCACGTCCGAGTAGTCGTCGGCGGTGGTCCCTCTCCCGGGCGTATCGGTGGTGACGATGGCGGTCGGAGTCGTCGGTGCCGCGCTAAGGATGATCGTCACGGCGACGGTGCTGCCCTCTCTCACCGTGTAGGTGGGTGAGCCGTACGAGACCGTCACGGTCGGCGGCTGTGTCGTCGCTGGCGGTGGCTCGCTGGGGCGTGGTGGCGTCACGAGCGGAGTCACGGGCGGAGTCACCGCATCGCTGATCGTGATGGTGGCGGTGGCGCCTGCGTTGACGTCGGGGGGCAGGGTGCCGAAGCCGAGGTCGACTGTCTCGCCGTCGTCGTCGGTGTCGTCGGTGGCCCCGAAGGTGAAGGTGGCTTCGGTGTCGGTGGCGCCGAAGGTGACCCGGAAGGGGTTGGGGACGGTGTAGTCGCCGCTGGTGGCGCCGTTGGATCCTCGGTGGGTGAGCGGGACGGTGAGTTGGCGTTCGGGTGGTGCGCTGAGTTTTATGATCACCGTGGTGGCGCCGCCTTCGGTGACGGTGTAGGTGGTCGGGTCGTAGAAGACGGTGACTTGCGGGTCGTCGTTGTCGTTGATGGTCACGGTGGCGGTGGCGCCTGCGTTGACGCCGGGGGGCAGGGTGCCGAAGCCGAGGTCGACGGTCTCGTCGTCGTCGTCGTCGGTGTCGTCGGTGGCCCCGAAGGTGAAGGTGGCTTCGGTGTCGGTGGCGCCGAAGGTGACCCGGAAGGGGGCGGGGACGGTGTAGTCGCCGCCGGTGGCGCCGTTGGATCCTCGGTGGGTGAGCGGGACGGTCACAGAGGTGCCCGGAGCAGCGCTGAGCTTGACGGTTACCGTGGTGGAACTGCCTTCGGTGACCGTGTAGGTGGTGGGGTCGTAGAACACGGTGATGGTGGGGTCGTTGCTGTCGTTGATGGTGACGGTGGCGGTGGCGCCTGCGTTGACGTCGGGGGGCAGGGTGCCGAAGCCGAGGTCAACTGTCTCGTCGTCGGTGTCGGCGTCGGTGGCGGCCACGAAGGTGAACGTCCGCGTGGTGTCGGTGGCCCCGAAGGTGACCTGGAACGGGTCGGGGACGGTGTAGTCGCTGCCGGTGGTGGTGCCGGCGGGGGTGTGTGTCAGGGGTATGACCACTTGGCGTTCGGGTGGTGCGCTGAGTTTGACGGTCACCGTGGTGGCGCCGCCTTCGGTGACGGTGTAGGTGGTGGGGTCGTAGAAGACAGTGACTTGCGGGTCGTCGTTGTCGTTGATGGTGACGGTGGCGGTGGCGCCTGCGTTGACGCCGGGGGGCAGGGTGCCGAAGCCGAGGTTCACGGTCTCGTCGTCGTCGTCGTCGGTGTCGTCGGTGGCCCCGAAGGTGAAGGTGGCTTCGGTGTCGGTGGCGCCGAAGGTGACCCGGAAGGGGTTGGGGACGGTGTAGTCGCCGCTGGTGGCGCCGTTGGTGCCCCGGTGGGTGAGCGGGACGGTCACAGAGGTGCCCGGAGCAGCGGTGAGCTTTATGGTCACCGTCGTCGAGCCGCCCTCGGAGACGGTGTAACTCGACGGGTCGTAGGAAACAGTGACGTCGGTGATGGTGATGGTGGTGGTGTCGGGTGTGCCTTTGCTGATGCCGCTGGGTGGGGTGCCGATGCTGATGATGACGGTTTCGCCGCTGTCGGCGACGCTGTCGGCGACGGCGTTGACGGTGAAGGTCTGTGTGCGGGTGTTGGCGTCGATGGTGACGCCGCCGGGCACGCCGCTGTAGTCGCCGCTGCCGGCGGTGCCGCCGACGCTCAGGGGGATCAGCACGTCGGCGCTGAACGTGGCGCTGAGTGTGAGCGTGACTGTGACCGTGCCTCCCTCGGCAACGGTCGCCGTGACCGGGGTGATCCTCACGGTGGGATCGTCGGTGATGGTGATGGTGCTGGTGTCGGGTGTGCCGACGGCGAGGTCATCGGGGAAGGTGGCGTGATCGGAGTCGATGCCGATGATGACGGTTTCGCCGGTGTCGGCGAGGGCGTCGGCGACGGCGTTGACGGTGAAGGTCTGTGTGCGGGTGTTGGCGTCGATGGTGACGCTGGTGGGCACGCCGCTGTAGTCGCCGCTGCCGGCGGTGCCGCCGACGCTCAGGGGAATGATCTTGTCCGCGTCGAACGTGGTGTCGAGCGTGACGGTCACCGTGGCGGTGTCGCCCTCGGCGACCGTCACGGTCGCCGGGCTGATGGAGACGGATCCGCCCGTCTGCTGGGCCAGAGTGGTGGCTGAGACGGTGGTGTTCTTGCCGAGTCCGTTGCCGGTCAGATTCATTGCCCACTTCGCCGCCGGGTTTCCCTCGGCGATCAAGGTGCCGGCTGCGCCCGTATTGCCGGCGCGGTAGAGGTCGAAGCTCTGGCGATGCATCAGGTAGGCGCGAATCTCGTACAGCGTTCCTTGTTCGAGGTTCGGAATCGTCAACGTCGTGCTGGCGCTGATGCCCGAGGCGACACGGAACGTGGGAGAGCCACCGGACTTTCTCCACGCCAGCCGGACGTAGTTGTTCTCGCCGGCGACCGAGAGTTGCACGTCGATCTCGTCCACGCGTACTGCGGTGGCAGTCAGCGAGCCGGGTTGCAAAGCCCCCGGTGTCCGCGAGGAGCCAATGTAGAAGCTGAAGTCCCGGTCCCCGGTGGTGCTGTCGGTCGTTGTGCCGGTGACGGTGCAGGTGGTCTCGGTCTCGGCGGCGCTTCCGTGCGCATGCCCCAGGGTGTTGGAGACCAGCGTCAGCGTGCTATCCTAGACGCTGGCGCTGCTGTAGTAGTCGGCTCGCGAGCTGTCACACGACTTGAGGCTGAAAGTGACTCCCGTCACGCCATCGGCCAGGTAGCCCTCCAGGTCGATCTCGGTCGTTTGCCCGTAATGCGCGGCGATCCTGTACGTGGCGTCGGCGTCGAAGATCGCCGGCGGATCCTGGGCCATGACCGGCGACGACATCGCAACCAGCGCGCCGACTCCCAGCAGTGAAATGAGCGTCCGCCGGACCCCCGGCACGTTCGCAAGCACGCGGTGTAGGGCCCCGCGAAGCTGCGGGTGTCCTCTCAAGCCTGGTCGCTGGATCGATAGCTGGATCGATAGATCGACATTGCTCCCCACATGTCCCCCGATTGAAATGCCCGGACACAACATCGCGGGCGATCAGTCATTGCGCTGAGGCCGGTAGTAACCGGCAGTAGCTTAGAGGTCTGCGGTTCCAGTGACGGCCAATCCGGAACATATCAGGCGATGCTAATGCGTGTGGATCGCTCATATGGGGTTTCTAGGTGTGCGGTCCTTTCCGGCGCTGCGCGGTCCTATGGGATGACAGGGCTGTCCCGTGATGGTCCTGTAAGTGTCGAGCGTCGTCGCGGATGTGCGACTCGTCCGAGTGCGCTTACCTCAGCGAAGCGAGGGTGAGCGCCCCGGGGGACGCTCTTGTGCCACGCGCGTGGCGCGGGCGCTACTGCCGCGCTCGCCACGCCTCTAGGTCGGGGTCGACGGTGCGGTCACGCTTGAGTTCGCTGAAGTTCTCGTAGCGGGTGAGCCAGGCCGTGTGGTGCCAGAGGGCGACGGCGTCCTCGTCGTTGTCCGGTGGGTTTGAGATCACCGGGCCGAACGTGGCGGGCCCGTCGGGGCCGTCGAGCTGGATCGTGGGCACGCCGAAGCTGCGGGTGCTGCTGGTCAGCGAGGTGTGCTCGGCGAGCAGCTTGTCCCACGTGGTCGGGTCGGCGACGGCGTCGGCGAGCACCCCCTCATCGAGCCCCGCATCGCTCAGCGCGCCGGTGATGGTGGCGTCGTCCTGGTAGGGCTGCAGGCCGTCGAAGATGCGGTTGCCGATGGCGGCGTAGTACCGGGCCATGGCCTCGTTGCCGAAGCGGTCGCGCACGGCAATGGCGGTGCGCAGCGCCTTGATGGCGCGGCCGCGGTCGGGATCGAACTCCTCCATGGGCTTCTCGAAGTTGATGATTGCAAGTGAGAACACGCCCCACTCGACCTCCACGACGTCGAGTTCGGCGAGTCGCCGGACCCAGCGGAAGGTCTGGTAGCACCACGGTCAAGTGGGATCGAAGTAGAAGCGGATCGGTTCGGCCACGTTGTCCTCCTGGGTCCGTCACCCGGTGGCTCCTCACGGGCCGGGCGACACGGCCAACGTTACCGCCCGACCCATGTGGGGGGTCGCTCGCCGGTGCCCGTTCCGCCTCTCGGGTGCACGATGCGCGCCCCCGGGCAGCGTCCCGGGTACACGGATGCGCGGGCCCGACGGTGTCGGGCCAACCGCCGCACCGATACACTCCTCCACCTATGTCGCGCATCTGCCAGGTCACCGGGCGCAAGCCGTCGTTCGGCAATAACGTGTCCCACTCGCATCGCAAGACCCGCCGACGCTGGAACGTCAACGTGCAGCGTCACCGCTACTGGGTGCCCAGTGAGAAGCGGTGGGTCACCCTGCGTGTCAGCGCCAAGGGGATGAAGACGATCAACAAGCACGGAATCGAGAGGGTGCTGGCAGACATGCGGCGCCGGGGGGTGAAGGTCTGATGCCTGCGGGAAGCGACAAGCGGCCGATCATCAAGCTCGTGTCCTCCGCGGGCACCGGCTACACCTACGTGACCACGAAGAACCGGGTCAACCAGCGCGAGCGCATCACGCTGAAGAAGTACGACCCGGTTGTGCGGCGTCACGTGGAGTTCAAAGAGCAGAAGTAACCGCGCCGGCGGCGGGCGCTCAGCGGCGCTCGTCGCGAAGATCGAAGACGATCTTGCTGGAGCCGCGGCGGCCGGCCTGATCGGCGTGGCGCACGGCCATCGCATAGTCCTCGAGGCGGTACGCGGCGGAGACGAGTTCCTCCAGCCCCTCCGAGCGCACCAGTTCGAACGCCATGTCGAAGGTGTGCACCGCGGCGCCGTCGGCGAGGTGCTCGGTGCCGTAGGTGTAGGCGCCCAGCAGCGCAATCTCTCGATGCCAGACCGGTGCCAGGTCGATGCGACTCGGCCCGGGCATGCCGCACAGCACTACCGACCCGCGGGGCCGGGTGACCGCCACCGCGTCGGCGAATGAGCCGGCGCTGCCGACGGCATCGATGGTCACGTCGACGCCGCCGCTCAAGAGGTCGCCGTTCATGCGGCATCCCAGGACGCGGCGCACCGCGCGGCGGATCTCGGTGGGCTTCACCACCAGGTCGGCGCCCAGCCTGAGGGCGAGGCGCTGCTGCTCCTCGTACTTGACGGCGGCGATGATGCGCTCGGCGGCCGAGCCGCGTCGCAGCGCGGCGATCGCGCACAGACCGATGGGGCCGCCGCCGATCACGACGACGGTGTCGGTGGCCGCAACGTCGGCGCGCAGCGCGGCGTGGATGGCGCTCGCCGCGGGCTCGACCATCACGGCCGCCTCGTCGCCGAGGTCCTCGGGCACGACGTGGATCTGGCTGTCGTGGGCCACGAACTGCGTTGACCACCCGCCGCCGGTTCGCTTGCACGACCCGATCTGCAGCCCTGCCCCGAGCGGGCCGGAGGTGAGGTGCCCGTAGTCGTTCCCGTCGGCAGGGTGGGCGCCGGCATGCGGGGGCGGCTCGCCGCGCGCCGCGTGGCCGAGGACGGCGTCGATCACGACCCGACGCCCGTCGTCGAGATCACCCACGACCTCGTGGCCGAGCACGAACGGCATCGAGGCGAGCGGCTCGAAGTAGCGGGATGTGCGGCCGGTGAGCAGGGCGAGATCGCTGCCGCAGATACCCGAGAGGCGGGGATGGACGTTGTGCCAGCCGGCTCCGGGCAATGCCGGCGGATCGATGTCGGCCAGCCGCAGCGGAGCGAGGCGGGGTGCGGCCGCTTCGGTGAGGCGCGTTGCCAGCGCCGTCGCCGCGTAGCGGGCCTCCTTGCGTTCGAAGACGAGTGCCTTCATCGGCGTTAAGGGTAGCGGGAGCCCGATTACTGCTCGCCGCGCCGGGGCGGTTACTCCCGCAGGCGGCAGAATGAGGCCATGAATATCTCGGACATCCCCGCCGGATCCGGCGTCGGCGATTCCTCGCCGGAACCCGGCGCGGGGCCGGACATCGCGGAGGTGGCGCAGATGCGCGACATGCTCTCCGCGGCGTTGCTGGCCGATGATCCCACCGATCCGCTCTTGCGGCTGGTGCGCAGCGGATGGGCGGAGCGGATCGTGCCCGAACTGCCGGCTCTGCGTCTCGAGCAGGACCCGATCCATCGCCACAAGGACGTCCTGGCCCACACCGTGGCGGTGACCGCCAAGACCAGCGCCGATCTGCGGTTGCGTCTCGCGGCCCTGTTCCACGACATCGGCAAGCCCGGCACGCGCTCCTACGAGCACGGCAAGGTCACGTTCCACCAGCACGAGGCCGTCGGTGCCAGGATCACGCGCCGGCGCCTGAAGGCGCTGGACTATCCCCCCGATGTCGTGGCCGACGTGACCGAACTCGTACGGCTCTCGGGACGGTTCAAGGGATTCAGCGGTGGATGGTCCGACGCCGCCGTGCGCCGCTACGCCCGCGCTGCCGGCCACCTGCTCGGCCACCTGAACGAGCTGGTGCGCTGTGACTGCACGACGCGCAACCGTGCACGCGCCGAGGAACTCCAACGTCACGTCGACGAACTCGAGGAGCGCATCAAGCAACTGGCCGAGTCCGAGCGGCGAGCGGCAGAGCGGCCGCTGCTGGACGGTCACGCCGTCATGGGGCGGTTGGGGATCGGCCCTGGCCCCGGGATCGGCCAGGCACTGAGATTCCTTCTGCAGTTGCGTCGGGAGTGTCCCGAACTGACCGCCGAGGAGACCGCGGCGCGCCTCGACGACTGGTGGGCCGAGCGCGGCGGCGCCACGGGCTGACCGCTCGGCGCCGGGGTCGCCCGGTGGCGTATCTTGGGGGCGACCGCAACGGCCAAAGGGGGTGCCATGAGCGCCACAGCGCAGGAGACAACGGTGATCGGCACGCGACGGCTGCGCAGGGAGGATCCGGCGCTGCTGTCGGGGGAGGCCCGGTTCATCGACGACATGGACGTCCCCGGCGCTCTGTGGATGGCGGCCGTGCGAAGCCCGCACGCGCACGCCCGGATCAGCGGCGTCGACCTGGGGCCTGCCCTGGCGTCGCCCGGGGTGGTGGCCGCTTACAGCGGTGAGGACTTCGCCGCCCTGGGAGCCGGCCCGCTGCCGTGCGCCTGGCCCGTGACGCCCGACATGAAGAACCCGCCGCACCTCGCGGTGGCAACCGGCGTTGTCTGCCACGTGGGGCAGATCGTGGCAGTGGTGCTGGCCGACAGCCGCTACGCCGCGGCCGACGCCGTCGAGGAGGTGGTGGTCGACTACGAGCCGCTCGACGCCGTGATCGATCTGGAGGAGGCCGCCGCCGACAACACCGTCATCCACCCCGACATGGGCACCAACGTCAGCTATGTCTGGGAACTGATGCCCGACGAGGACGCCGTCGACGCCGCCTTCGCCGCGGCGGCGCACACCGTGAGCGAGCGCTACGTGCACCAGCGGCTCATTCCCGCTGCCATGGAGCCCCGCGGTGTGGTTGTCGTGCCTTCCCCGTACGCCGGCGACGTGACCGTGTACTCCTCCACGCAGATCCCCCACATACTGAAGGTGATGCTCGCCCTCACCGTGGGTCTGCCCGAGCACAAGCTCCGGGTCGTGGCCCCGGCGGTGGGTGGAGGTTTCGGCTCGAAGCTGAACGTCTATGCCGAAGAGGTGATCTGCCTCGCCCTGGCATCGGCGCGTCGCCTTCCCGTCCGCTGGACCGAGGGCCGCAGCGAGGCGGCAGTGGCCACGATCCACGGGAGGGGACAGATCCAGGACATCTCCCTCGCCGCCGATGCCGACGGCAAGGTGACGGCGGTGCGCGTGTCGTTGATCGCGGACATGGGTGCCTACCTGCAGCTCGTGACGCCCGGCGTCCCGCTGCTCGGCGGCTTCCTGTACCACGGCTGCTACGACGTCGGGGCGTACTCGTTCCGTTGCACCGGCGTGTTCACCAACAAGACCCCCACGGATGCCTATCGCGGCGCGGGACGGCCCGAGGCCACCTACGCCATCGAGCGGGCGATGGACGCCCTGGCGACCGAGGTGGGTCTTACGCCCGACGAGATCCGCCGGCGCAACTTCATCGAGTCGTTCCCCTACGACTCCACGGCCGGCCTGAGCTTCGACAGCGGCGACTACACGCCGGCGCTGGCGAAGGCCATGGATCTCGTCGGCTACGACGACCTCCGTGCCGAGCAGGCCCGCCGCCGCGCCGGGGGAGGCTCCAGGCATCTCGGCGTGGGCTTCTCCAGCTACGTGGAGATGTGCGGACTGGCGCCCTCCCGGGTACTGGCCGCGCTCAACTACGGCGCCGGCGGCTGGGAGTCGGCCACGGTACGGATCCTGCCGACAGCGAAAGTTCAGGTCGTGACCGGCACCTCTCCCCACGGGCAGGCGCACGAGACCTGCTGGTCCATGATCGTGGCCGAGCGCCTCGGCGTGGATCCCGACGACGTCGAGGTGCTGCACTCCGACACGGCTCTGGCGCCGCTGGGCATGGACACCTACGGGTCGCGTTCGCTGGCGGTCGGAGGAACCGCCGTCGCTCTGGCCGCCGACAAGGTCATCGCCAAGGCACGCACCATCGCAGCCCACCAGCTCGAGGCCTCCGAGGAGGATCTCGATTTCGCGGGCGGCACGTTCTCGGTGCGCGGCACGCCGTCGGCGAGCGTCCACATCGCCGCCATCGCCTTCGGGGCCTTCACCGCGCACAACCTGCCCGACGGGCTCGAGCCCAACCTGGAGGCGCAGGCCACTTACGATCCTCCCAACTTCGTGTTCCCCTTCGGCACGCACATTGCCGTCGTCGAGGTGGACGCCGAGACCGGGCACGTGGAGTTGGTGAAGTACGCCGCCATAGATGACTGCGGTGTGCAGATCAACCCCATGGTGGTCGAAGGGCAGGTCCATGGGGGCATCGTTCAGGGTGTGGCGCAGGCCCTGTGGGAGGACGCCGTCTATGACGACGCCGGCCAGCTGCGCACGGCGACCCTGGGTGACTATCTAGTGCCGGCCGCCTCCGATACGCCGAGTTTGCTGACCGGCTCCACGGTGACACCCAGCCCCACCAACCCCCTGGGAGTGAAGGGCGTTGGCGAGGCGGGAACAATCGCCTCCACGCCCGCCGTCATGAACGCCGTCGTCGATGCCCTGGCGCCGCTGGGCGTGCGCAACATGGAAATGCCCGCCACGCCCGAGCGGATCTGGCGCGCCCTGGCCTAGGCCCGCGGCACGTCGCGGTCAGCGGCGGCGGAGGCGCTCGTAGCCGGCGGTGAAGAACTCCAGCGCCGCGCTGCGCTGATCGGGGGCGGCGAGGAGCGCGTCGTAGCCCAGAGCCGCGCCGGGGAAGTTTTCGGCGCTCCAGTAGGGGTCGGTGTCGATGCCGCCCCACGGACCGACGTAGAGGTAGGGCGCCGGGTTGTGCTGGTCGCCGGGCGAGGCGCCGTACGTGGCTCGGCGGCTGACGTCGCCGTCGTCGCTCGCCGGAGATGCTCCGCTCGCCTGCGAGCCGGCGGGGTGGACTCCGGGGTCGCCGGCGGTGATCTCCACCCCGGGGTCGAAGTGCCCGGGCCAGAGTTGGGTTCGCCCCACGTCGCGGGCGCCGGGCGTGAGCCGGAGTTCCTCCAGCACCGAGAAGGCGAATCCGAACCAGTCGCCCAGGAACGCCGTCATCTCTGCGTCGACCATCAGGGGTCGTTCGAGGTCGCCCAGCGAAGGGCTGTCGCCCTCGGCCGCCTCGCTGCTCGGGCTGAGGACACAGTGGGCGGCGGCGCTGCTGAGTGACTCGATCGGTACGGCCCGGGCGTCGTCGCCGGACTGCACGATGATCTGCCCCTCGGCCACGCGAACCTGCGTGTCCCGACCGTCGTGGGCGAAGAACGGGGTCCCGAACCCTCCGGCGGTGTAGCGGAGACCGAACTTGCCGTTGGCCGCCCGGCGCGCCTCGGCGACGACCGCATACGCCAGCCGGTGGGCGTCCTGCAGCCGCGGCACATAGCCGTCCGGCAGCGAACCGAGCCGCCGCCACGGGCCGAGCCAACGCCGGCGGGCGAAGTCGGCCAACTCGTCGCCGTCGCCCGCAAGTTCCCGCCAGGTCAGCTCGCCGGCGGAGGTCGGGGTCACGGTCTCGGTGCCGGCCAACCCGTCGGGCGCCGGCCGGCCCGCGTGATCGCCCGGGCATCCGCTCCCCGGAACCGCGGGATCGTCGGCGAAATACGGCGGGATACCCACGGCCGGAGGCGACGGCTCCAGGACGTAGGCCCGGCGGGGGACATCGCCGCGAGGCAGCATTGCCTGTGCTTCGGCTGCGGCGTTGCGCCAACCTGTCAGTGCGGTCGTGTTGGATGTCACGGCCGCATCATGCCGTAGCGACGCTCGCAGGGCTCATCACCCGACCGGGGCGCTCCCGCCGATGTGGGCGCAGGGCGTAGTCTCGCCGCTGACGGCCAGGTGCTATCAGGGAGTACGGATATGCGGGCTGCGGTGCTGCGCAACGTCGGCGATACGACGCTGGAAGTCTGTGACGACGTGGAGTTGATCGACCCCAGTCCCAACGACGTCATCGTGGACATCACCCACACGGGCATCTGCCATTCGGACCTGTCGGTCATGAACGGCACGATCCCCCAGAGCCTGCCGGTGGTGCTCGGACACGAGGGGGCGGGCATCGTCAGCGAGGTCGGCGACGGCGTCACCTCGGTGTCGGTCGGTGACCACGTGATCGCCGTGTGGTCGCCGCCGTGCGGGACGTGCGTCTACTGCTTGCGCCACAAGAGCCCCAACCTGTGCGTCGATCTGCAGTTCGGCATCATGCTGCGCCGCCAGTTCCGACAGGGCGATCTCGAACTGGCATCCATGTGCGGCGTCGGCACGTTCGCAGAGCGGACCTTGGTGCCCGAACAGGCCGTCGTGCGGATCGATCCCGACGTGCCACTCGACGCGGCGGCCCTCGTGGGCTGCTGTGTCATGACCGGCGTCGGGGCCGCCCTCAATACCGCCAAGGTGGCTCCTGGATCGTCGGTGGTGGTGTTCGGCGTCGGCGGTGTGGGCGTATCGGCCATCCAGGGGGCGCGCATCGCCGGGGCGGCGGAGATCGTGGCCGTGGACCGCAACCCGGCCAAGCTGGACGTGGCCCGATCCTTCGGTGCCACCGAGGCGGTGCTTCCCGAAGATCTCGACGCGGCGAAGGCCAAGGTGAACGAGGGTCAGGGCTTCGACTACGCCCTCGAGTGCATCGGCCACCCGGTCACGATGCGCGCCGCCTTCGATTCGCTGCGCCGCGGCGGAACCTGCTGCATCGTGGGTGTGGGGCGGATGGACGAGCAGGTGTCGTTCAACGCCTTCGAGTTCTTCTTCGCCGAGAAGAACCTGGTGGGCTCCTACTACGGCGGAGCCGACGTGCGAGTGGATTTCCACCGGCTGTTGCGCCTCGCCGATTCCGGGCAACTCGACCTGCTCGGCATGATCGACCGGCGCCTGCGCCTCGAGGACATCAACGACGGCATCGAGGCTCTCCGCACGGGCGACGTCGTCCGCCAGATCATCGAGATCTAGGGGAGCGCCCCGCCGTTGGGCGCCGGGTAGTCTGGGGCCGTTCCCAGAACGTCGAGCAGGAAAGATCGCCCCATGAGCTACCGCATCGTCGTCGACTTCGATCTGTGTGAGAGCAACGCCATCTGCATGCAGGTGGCTCCCGAGGTGTTCGAGGTGCGTGACGACGACTTCCTGTACATCCTCGATGAGACGCCGGGCGAGGATCTGCGCGGCAAGGTGGACGAGGCGGTGCAGCGTTGCCCCAAGCAGGCCATCTCCGTGGCGGAGGCTTAGCACTTCCGCGGCTACTGCCCATCTTCAAGCCCGCGAATTCGCGTTACGCCTTGGTGTTGCCGGAGCGCGGGTCTGTGGTGACTCTCTACCCAGCCCATCCGGTTGCCGCTGAGATCGAGATTCTGACGTGAAGTCCGTGACGGTGGTGGGTGCCTCGCTGGCAGGGATGCGGGCGGCCGAGTCCCTGCGCCGGGAGGGTTTCGACGGCAGTATCACCGTCGTCGGCGACGAGGTCGATGCGCCCTACGATCGCCCGCCGCTGTCCAAACAGGTGCTGGCGGGGGAGTGGCCGCCCGAGCGGATAGCGCTGTACGACGAGGCCGCGCTGGCTGACCTGCAACTGACGTGGCGGCTCGGCACACGGGCGGTGGCCTTCGAAGCCGCATCCCGGACGGTCAGCCTTGATGGGGGCGAGCGCCTGGCGGCCGACGGCGTGGTGATTGCCACAGGGGCAAGGACGCGCACCTTGCGCGGCACGGAGGATCTCGCCGGGGTGTACACGCTGCGGACCCTCGCCGACAGCCTGGCGATCCGCTCGGAGTTCGACGCCACGCCCGGGCGAGTGGTCGTGGTGGGAGCGGGGTTCATCGGCGCAGAAGTTGCGGCCACCGCACGGGGCAGGGGGCTGGACGTGACGATGGTCGAGATAGCCGAGACGCCGCTCGAGCGGGTGCTCGGGGCGGAGATCGGCCGGGTCTGCGCCGATGTCCACGTCGATCACGGCGTCGATCTGCGGCTGGGCGTCGGTGTGGAGTCGGTCACCGGCACTGATCGGGTGGAGCAGGTGGCGCTGACCGACGGCACCCGGCTCGACGCCGACGTGGTCGTTGTCGGCGTCGGCGTGATCCCCAACACCGAGTGGCTTGACGGTTCGGGCCTGGAGATCGCCAACGGCGTGGTCTGCGACGAGACCTGCCTGGCGGCGCCGGGCGTGGTGGCCGCCGGGGACGTGGCCCGCTGGCCCAACAGGCTCTTCGGGCAGTCGATGCGCGTCGAGCACTGGGACAACGCCATCGAGCAGGGCATGGCGGCCGCCCGCCGCCTGCTGGCCGGCGACAGCGGCGAGCCCTTCGCGCCTGTGCCGTGGTTCTGGAGCGACCAGTACGACCGCAAGATCCAACTCGCCGGCCGTTCGGGCCCCGACGACGAGGTGGTCGTGGTGACCGGCTCGCCGGACGAGCGCCGCTTCGCCGCCATCTACGGCCGGGCCGGACGCATCGTCGCCGTGCTGGGCTTCAACCGCCCCCGCCACGTCATGCAGTACCGGCGCCTCATCGCCCGCAGCGCCTCCTGGGACGAGGCTCTGGAGTTCGCCCGCTCCCAGGCCTAAGCGGCGCGCCGTCGTTCTGGAGTGTGTCGGTCCGCGACGGCGCGATAATGGGATCTTTCCGAAATGCGGATGAGTTCGGCAATTCTCGAGAAAGATAGTCATATCTTTCTGAGCTGAGCCGCGGCTAACCCCGTCGGCATGGTGTTGCGGAGCCGCGGCGGTCCGCGGCACTCTCCCCTGCGGCGCTCAGGCCGGGGTGTCGAGGGGGTCCCAGTTGTAGTGGGGGAGCGTGGTGTGGCCGGCGTCGACGGTGATCTCTGCGCCCGTGACGTGCTGCGATTCATCTGAGGCCAGCCAGAGGGCGGCGTCGGCCACCGCCTCGGGTGGCAGCATGCGGCGGCCCGGCAGGATCGTGTTGTGGCGTACCTGCTGGTCGAGTTGCTCGTCGCTGGAGGCAGCAGAGCCGGTCACGAACTCCTTCGAGTAGGCGT
This sequence comes from Acidimicrobiales bacterium, assembly GCA_963668565.2. Lineage (GTDB taxonomy): Bacteria > Actinomycetota > Acidimicrobiia > Acidimicrobiales > CATQHL01 > VXNF01. Next base: position 69,485 of record CAXXMX010000010.1, on the reverse strand, counting down.
TGACCATCATGGGGCTGTTGACGGCACCCGGGAGGAGGGCGTTGGAGCGGATGCCGTGGCGGCCCAATTCGAGGGCTGCACACTTCATCAGTCCCGCCACGCCGTGCTTGGAGGCCGTGTAGGCGCTGTAGCTGTATCCCCCGTGCCAACCGTTGGTCGACACGGTGTAGATGAGGCTGCCGCTCTGGCGGGCGATCATGTGCGGGGCGACCGCCTTGGTGGTGTGCCAGGCGCCGGTGAGATTCACCCCGATGACCGCCTCCCAGACCTCTTCGGTCATCTCCCACAGCGACGCGGACCAGAAGATGCCCGCGTTGGCGCAGGCGACGTCCACCTGCCCCAGTTCCTCGACGCCGCGCTCCACCACCGCGTTGAGAGCCACCTGGCTGCGCACGTCGGCGACCTCGGCCACGCACCGGCGCCCGGCCGCGCGCACGCCCTCGGCGGTTTCCTTCAGGTCGGCCTCGGTGGCCAGCGGGTAGGGAGCGGACCCTGTCCCGCAGGCGTCGCAGATGATGATGTCGGCGCCCTCGCCGGCGAACCGCAGGGCGATGGCCCGCCCCTGGCCCCTGGCTCCGCCGGTGATGAAGGCGACCCGGCCGTCGAGGCGTCCCACGACGACCCCCTCAGCGCTCGGCTGTCGCAGTGCCGGACTCGGCGACCGCGTCGGTCAACTCGGCGACGGTGAGGTCGCCCTTTTTGACCACCCGGCTGATGGTGCCGCGGTGCATGATCACGATGCGATCGGCGGCGGGCAGCACGTGATCCATGTTGTGGTCGATGTAGAGGACGCCGAGATTGTTCTGCTTGGCCGCCTCGATGGCGTCCAGCACACGGCGGGTCTCGCGCACCGAAAGCGCGGCCACCGGCTCGTCCAGCACGAGCAACTGTGAATCGAAGTGGATCGCCCGGCTGATGGCGAGTGACTGCCGCTCGCCGCCCGACAGGGTGGCTGCGGTCTGGCGCGAGGACTCGACGGAAGTCAGCCCGACCTCGGCGAGGTGATGGTCGCAGATTCGCACCATCTCGGAGACCTGTAGGTAGCGGATGCCGAGCATCCTGCGGTGGAGTTCCTGGCCCAGGAAGAAGTTCCGCCAGAGGGCCATCTCGTCGACGATGGCCAGATCCTGGTAAACGGTCTCGATGCCGGCGGCCCGCGCCTCCCGCGGCGAACCGAAATGCACCGGCTTGCCCTGGATCTTTATCGTGCCCGCCGAGGGCTCGATGTAGCCGCTGATCATCTTGACGATCGTGGACTTGCCGGCGCCGTTGTCACCGACCAGGCCGACCACCTCGCCGGGGTGGATGGCCATGCTGGCGTCGCGCACGGCGTAGTGCTTCCCGTACCGGCGCGTGACGTTCACGAGCTCGACGACCGGGGTGGTCGCGTCGGTGTTCATCCGAACAGTGTGCTCCTCGTGCCACCGCGGCGCAGCACCTCGACTCGTGCGTTCAGGCCCGCGGACACCACGAGCAACACTCCCACCAGGCCCAGGTAGTACGCCGACGGCACCTTGATGACGATCAAGCCCACCTTCAGCGAACCCATGATGATCGCCCCGAGCATGGAGCCGATGACGGTGCCCTTCGCCCCGAACAGCGATGTCCCGCCGACGACCACGGCCACGATGGCCAGCAGATTGATGTCGATGCCGGAGGCGACACTGGAGGATCCGAAGTCGGCGAACTGCAGGATCCCTGCCAGGCCGGCCAGCAACGCGGCCAGCACGAAGTTCGTGAGCTTCACCCGCAGCACCGGGACACCCATGGCTCGGGCGACACCGCCGCCGGACTTGCCGGCCGCGTACGTCCAGTTCCCGTACTGCGTACGCCACAGGATGAAGGCGAGCATGATCCCGATGCCCACCATCCAGGCGAACGGGGCGGCGATGGGAGAGCCGGGGATGTCGGCGCCCAGGATCTTCTTGACGGTTCCCTCCTCCTTGATGAGGTCCACCGGAAACCCGCCGAGGATGATCCGGTTCCAGCTGGTCACGGCGAAGAGCATCCCGAGCGTGACGATGAAGGACGGGACACCCACGTACGTGGTGATGAGTCCGTTGATGAGGCCGATGCATGCCACGATGGCGAGGCCGGCGAAGAGCCCGGCGAGGATGTGCCAGCCCCACTCCCGCATCAGCCAGCCCATGACGGCGGGCCCAAGGGCGAACGTGGCTGAGACCGACAGGTCGAACTCGCCGGAGATCATCAGCGCGGTGACCCCCAGTGAGACCATTCCCACCGAGGAGGTGAGCGCGGCCACCGAACTCATCAGGTCGGGGTTGGTGAAGAACCCGACCTCTCCCGAACGGAACTCGAAGACAAGAAACAGGATGACGATGGCGATTAGCGGGGCAAGCTCCTGCTGGCCCAGCAGGCGCCGGCCGACGCGGAGGACCCGACCGGGTGGTGATGCTTCGCTCACGCCGCCCGCCTAGGTGCTCGAGGAAGTGTGTGGTGAAGGTGCGTGTCGGGGTGCACGACGGGCGCGCACCCCGACACGGTTGACCGTGTGGCCGTCCTAACCGGCGTATCCGGCCTCGAACAGCGCTTCGACCTCGTCGACGTTGTCGGCGGTGACCATCAGCGTTCCGGGGTCGATGACCGGCGGGTCGATGAAGCCGAACTTCACCTTGATGTACGCCGAGATCACTCCGTAGAACGTCTGCAGGAACGGCTGCTGCGTGAGGCTCAGCTGGACGTTGCCGTCCTTGACGCCCTGGATGACCGTCTGGTCGAGGTTCCACATGACCAGCGGGATGTCCGAACCCGAATCGGCCTTGGCCTGCGCGGCGGGCGTGCCCGACGTGGTGTCCCACGTGACGATGCCCTGCGTACCGGGGTTGGCTGCCAGGTAGGTCTTGATGACCTCGAAGTTCGGAGCCGGATCGAGGCCGGGCAGCGCGACGATGTCGAGGTCGTCCTCGCTCCAGCCTGCTTCGGTGAAGACCTTGACGTAGGCGTTCTGGATCTCCAAGTGCTCCGGCGAGTCGGGTAGCGAGTTGAACAGCACGAGCTGGTCGCCCGGGTTCACGTACTCGAGGTAGAGCTCGGCGCTGCGGGCCGCCGCGGCGGCCTTGTCGAGCCCGACCGCCGTTCCGGAGAGCCGCCTCACCCTCGCATCGCTGGAGTCCCAGCCCACGTAGTTGTTGTAGAACTGCACCGCGATGCCCTTGTCGAGGGCGTCGATGACCGCTTCCTCGTACTCGGCCGTCCGGTAGTCCACAAGGACGGCGTCCGGGCCGGCCGCCACGGCTGTCACGATGAACTCGTTGACGTTGGCCAGGCTGAAGTCCTCCGGAGCGATGTAGGTGACGTTGGCGTCGGCGAGGGCTTCCCCTGCCGCCAGCGAACCGTCCTGGATGAGGTCCCAGAACGGGTTGTTCAGTACCGATCCAACAACCCAGATCTCGATGGCGTCGCCGTCGGCCTGGGTGAGGCTGACCTCCTCCTCGTCGTCGGCAGCGGGTGCCGCGGCAGGTGCGTCGGGTGCCGCGTCGGGTGCCGCCTCGGGCGCTGCTTCGGGCGCTGCTTCGGGTGCTGCCGCCGGCTCGGGCGGCGCGGCCGGAGCGGCACCACCGTCCCCGTCGTCGCTCCCGCAGGCTGCGGCGAGCAGTGCGAGTACGGCGAGCAGGGCAGCGAGAACGCCAAGCCCTCCCCCGAGCCGCGATGAACGTCTGGTCCTGTTACGCATGACTTGATTCCCCCCTGTTGTTTGCTCCGCCGCCACCGCCGAATGCGATGGAGCGGTCGTGTCAGGTAACACGCAAGCGAGCCGCACGCGTCGTTCCCGCGAGTTCTACAGATCCCCCAGGGCAGTCATCGTGCTGCCTGCCGTTTCGCAGTCTAATTTGCCCCCTGTGGTTGTCAATCGGCCGGTGACGGGGCCCGATCCGGTGGGTTACGACCCGCTGTCGCCACATGTGATGGACGATCCGTACCCCTACTACCGGCAACTGCTGGCCGATCACCCCCTCTACTACAGTTCGGCGCGGGACGTCTGGGCGTTGTGCCGGTACGGGGACCTGCGCCCGGCGCTGAAGGATTGGCACACGTTCTCCAGCGCGGAGGGGGTCAACATCGAGCCGGGATTCACCGAGACCATCGGCCCGGAGATCCTCAACATGGATCCGCCTCGCCACGACCAACTCCGGCGCCTCGTGGGCCACCACTTCTCGAACAACGCGGTGGGCGCATACGAGCCGATGGTGCGGGCGTTCGCGCACGAACTGATCGACGCGCTGAGTGCCGACGGCGGCGGGGACTTCGCCGCCGACTTCTCCCAGCGGTTACCTGTGCTGGTCATCTGCCGGCTCATGGGTATCCCGCTGTCCGACGAGGCGACCGTCCGGCAGTTGGCGCACGACATGCTGCTGGCCCTGTCGGGCACCGACGAGTTCGACGATGTCGCCAACGCCGCGGCCGCCGAACTGCGGTGCTACTTTGCCGAACTGGTGGCCGACCGCAGGCGATCGCCTCGCGACGACGTGGTTTCCAGCCTCGCCAACGGGGAGATCGACGGCGAGGCGATCGGCACCGGCGAGATGTTCGGGATGTGCCTCATCGTCTACCTGGCGGGCAACACCACGACGAGTTCCCTGGTGTCCAATGGTCTGTACCTCCTCGCACAACACCCCGAGCAGCAGGCCCGATTGGCGGTCACTCCACAGGCGGTCCCGGACGCCACCGAGGAGTTACTGCGCTACGAATCGCCCGTGCAGTGGACATCCCGGGTCACCACCCGCGACGTGGAACTACACGGACGGGTGGTGCCTGCGGGCAGCCGGGTGATGATGCTGCTGGGAGCGGCGCACCGCGACCCCCGGGTGTTCGAGGACCCGGACACGTTCGACGTGTTCCGGCGCCCGCGGCGCCACCTCGGCTTCGGCGACGGCGTGCACCGCTGTGTGGGGGCGCCGCTCGCCCGCCTGGAGGGGCGCGTGGCCCTCGAAGTGATCTTCGAGCGGGTGCCTCACTTCCGTCTCGCCGGCGAGGTGGAGCGCCTGCACATCTCCACCGAGCGGGGCCTCGCACGACTACCGCTGGCGGTGTGATGGGCGTGCATCGGAGCGCCTTCCGCCTCGACCCACAGGAGGTGTCCATATGAGTTCGACGGAAGGCGCCATCGGAGCCGGTGGCAACGGGAAGGCCCGCCTCAGCCGGCTGCGGAAGCGCATCGCGCAGAACGTCGCCGAGTCCCGCCGAACAGCCGCGCACGTCTGGACGTCCGTGGAGGTGGACTACGAGGCGCTGGAGCAGGTGCGGCGCCGGCACCGGGCGGCGTTCCGGGAGCGGGAGGGCTTCTCGCTCACGTACCTGCCGTTCGTTGCGACCGCGACCATCGACGCCTTGGCCGCATTTCCCGAGGTGAACAGCCTCGTGGACTTCTCCGAGGGTTCGCAGACGTTCCACGACCGGGCGAACCTCGGCATCGCCGTTGACCTCGACCGTGCCGGTCTCATCGTCGTGGTGGTGCCCGACGCCGGGAGCCTGACGCTGGAGGAGCTGGCACGGCGAATCAACGACATGGCCGCCAGAGCCCGCGCCGGGCGCCTCGGGGCCGCCGACGTCAGCGGATCCACGTTCACGATCACCAACCCCGGCTCCTTCGGCTCGTTCATGTCGGCTCCCATCATCAACCTGCCCAACGTGGCCATCCTGGCGACCGACGGCGTGGCGAAGCGCCCCACCGTCGTCACGCTCCCCGATGGCACTGACACCGTCGCCGTGCACCACGTCGGGCATCTGGGCCTGTCATGGGACCACCGGGCGTTCGACGGCTCGACGGCCGCCCTGTTCGTCGGCCGGATCCGGTCGAACATCGAGACGTGGGACTGGGAGGCGTATCTCGGCGGCGACGAGGCACCGGGGGTTGACAAGTGAGACTCGCCGGCAAAGTGGCCGCGGTCACGGGAGCGGCTCGCGGGCTCGGCGAGACGGTCGCCCGGCGGTTCGCAGCGGAGGGCGCGAAGCTCGTGATCGCCGACATCGACGCCGCCGGCGCTGCCGCCGTGGCCGCCTCGATCGCGGCGGAGGGAGGCGACGCCGTCGCCCACGAGATGGATGTGACCGTCGCCGCCGACGCGCGGGCGATGGTCGAGGCGGCCGTCTCCGCCTTCGGCTCACTCGACGTGCTGGTCAACAACGCCGCGGTGTTCGGCGCCGCCAGCCACGTCCTCGAGATCGACGAGGCTGACTGGGATCGCACGATGCGGGTGAACCTGAAGGGCCCGTTCCTCTGCTCGCAGGCCGCGATCCGCCGGATGAGCCGGCAGCCCGCCGGTGGGAGCATCGTGTTCGTGTCGTCGCTGTCGGGCGTGCTGGCCAACGAGAACCAGGCCGACTACAACGCCTCGAAGCACGGGGTCATCGGGCTGGCGCGCTGCATCGCCCAGGACTGCCGAGACTGGGGTATCCGCGCCAACGTGGTGGCTCCCACAGGAATGGTGGGCACCGAGATGATGGCCCAGACCGACCCGGTCAACGTGGCGCCCTACGCCGCGCAGACCGCCTTCGCCCGCTTGGCGACCACCGACGAGGTGGCGAGTGCGGTTCTCTTCCTCGCCAGTGACGAGGCGTCGTTCATCACCGGCACGGTGCTGATGGTGGACGGCGGCGTGCATGCCATGCAGCCCTCGGCACGCCAGCTCAGTGAGGGGGCGGCGCGCTTCATCGCCCGCGAAGGCTGACGGAGGGCGAGGGACGGTGAGCGGTCCGGGCGTGGTGGACTGCCACCACCACCTGTGGGACCTGGGTAAGCACGGCTTCGAACCGATCCGTCGCTACCGCCGCTGGCTGCGAACGCGCCACCGCCTGCGGGATCTAGCGGAGCACCGCTACGAGTGGCTGCACGCCGATCCTCCCTTCGAAACGTTCCTCGGCGACTACTCGTCGATGCAGAGCAACTACCTCATCGAGGATTACCTGGCCGACGCCCGCCCGGCTGGGATCGTCAAGTCGGTGCATGTGCAGTGCGAGTTCGACGACGCGGACCCGGTGGGCGAGACGGAGTGGCTTCAGGGCCTCGCCGACCGTGGTGGCTTCCCGCACGGCATCGTGGGGTTCGTCAACCTGGCCGATCCCGGCGCGGCCGAGTTGCTGGATGCCCACGCCGACTTCGCCAACTTCCGGGGCGTGCGCCAGAACCTCAACTTCGATGCCGGCGACCCGCGCCGAAGTTTTGCGGACCGGGGGGACTATCTCTCCGATCCCGACTGGCGCCGGGGCTTCTCGCTGCTGGCGCCGCGCGGGCTGTCGTTCGACCTGCAGATCCTGCCGTCGCAGATGGGCGAGGCGTACGACGCACTGGCCGCGTGTCCCGAGACGGCCGTGGTCCTGGACCACGTGGGGCTGCCGCTGGACCGCACAGCCGAGGCGATGGCCGTCTGGCGCACGGGTCTGCGGCGGTTGGCGTCGCTGCCGACTGTGGCCGTCAAGCTGTCGGGGTTCGGCATGATGGACCGGACTCCCAGCGCCGGGACGATCCGACCCGTCGTCACCGAAGCAATCGACATTTTCGGCGTCGACCGCTGCATGTTCGCCAGCAACTTCCCCGTGGACAGCTTGGGCGGCTCCCTCGCTGACTTCTTCGACGTCTACCGTTCGGTTGTCGCCGACTTCAGACGTGACGAGCAGACCGCCCTGTTTGCCCGGAACGCCGAGCGCTTCTACCGGATCTGAGCGGCCCGATATCCGAGGAGAACCCCGTGAGTCACCATCCCGCCGACGAATCCCCCGACACCGCTCCGCCGTTGAGGCTCGGGATCTGCCTGTGGAATCAGGCCCTCGAGTGGTCCGATGTTCTGGAGACCGCCCGCCTCGCCGACGGACTGGGCTACGACCATCTGTGGATCTGGGACCATCTCCTGTCGATCTATGGAGAGCCCGACCAGCCGGTGTTCGAGGCCTGGTCGACCCTGGCGGCACTTGCCGCCTCCACCGAGCGGCTGCAGCTCGGACCGTTGGTGACGGCCAACATGTTCCGTTCGCCGGCGCTGCTCGCCAAGATCGTCACCACGGTCGATCACATCAGCGGCGGCAGGGTCATTCTCGGCATCGGCGGCGGCTGGTTCGAGGAGGAGCACCGGGCGCACGCCATTGACTTTGGAAGCGGGTTCGGCGAGCGCCTCGACCGGCTCGACGAGGCTGTCGGCGTTATCCGGGCGCTGTTCGCCGGCGAGGAGGTCACCTCCGACGGGCCTTACTACCCGGTGGAGCGTCTTCGCCACGCACCCCTGCCAGTGCGGGGGAGTGTCCCGGTTCTCGTCGGGGGCCGCGGCAAGCGCAAGACTCTGCGCACGGTGGCCCGTTACGCCGACATCTGGAATTCCTACGGCACCCCTGCCGAACTGGTCGAGCACGATGACGTGCTGCGCGCCCATTGTGCTGACGTCGGGCGCGACCAGAGCGAGATCGAGCGGTCGGTGCAGGCCAAGATCATCGTGCGCGACAGCCGCGCCGAGGCCGAGGCCGCTTTCGCCCGGATGCTGGCGCGGAACAAGAGCATCTGGGGCGGGTTCGGTCGGCAGGGCGAACCGGACAGGGTCAACCGCCATGTCTTTCCCGACCCGGACTCGTCAATATGGCTGGGAAGCCCCGGCGATGTGGCCGAATTGATCTCGGGGTACCGGGCGGTCGGGTTCGGCACGGTGATCGCCGAGATCCCCGCTCCCTACGACCGCGAGACCATTGAGCGGCTGGTGGGGGAGGTTGCCCCGATGGTCGACGGTGACAGGTGGGGCCGGTGAGCGGCGAGGCGCTCGTCGTCTCCACCGGGCCTGTTCCCGACGAGGTGCAGGCGCTGCTGGCGGGGGTTGCGCGGGTGGTGGTGACTGATGGCAGCAGCGCCGCGCTATTGGCACGTGCCGCCGACGTCGCCGGTTTCATCGTGCGCAGTGAGGGCCATCTTCCGGCGTCGCTCATCGAGGCGGCGCCGCGGCTGCGCGTGATCGGCCGCAGCGGTGTCGGTGTGGACAACGTGGACGTGGCCGCCGCCACGCGTCGTGGCATCCCGGTGATCGTCACGCCCGATGCCGGCTCCATCGCTGTCGCGGAGGGCGCCTTCGCCCTGCTTCTGGCGCTGGCCAAGCGACTCCGCGAGCTCGACGCGCTGGTCCGTGCCGGTCGTTTCGCCGAGCGGGAGCGGGCGGTGGTGGCGGAGTTTGCCGGCGCCACGCTCGGAGTTGTGGGCATGGGTCGTATCGGCAGGCGCGTGGCCGCCCTGGGTACGGCGTTCGGTATGAGCGTCCTGGCTGCCGACCCGGTCCTCGGCGACGAGCGGCTGCGCGAGTTGGGCGCCGAACCGGTCACCCTGCCCGAACTCTTCGACCGGGCCGATCACATCGCGCTGCACGCCCCGCTGGTGCCGGAGACCAGCGGGATGATCACCGCGGATCTCCTGATGAGCGCCGGCCCGGGTGCCTTCCTGGTGAACCTGGCGAGGGGCGGTCTCATTGCGTCGCTCGACGCCGTTGCGGCGGCGCTCGACGCGGGCGCTCTGGCCGGGGTGGGGCTCGACGTGTTCGACCCCGAGCCGCCCGATCTAAGCCATCGCCTCTTCAGCGATCCCCGGGTGCTGCTGTCCCCGCATGCGCTCGGCCTCTCGGACAAGTCTCGAGAGCGCATCTTCGGCGACATGGCCCGGGGAGTGCGTGCAGTGCTGGAGGGTCGGCGTCCCGCGGCGGTCGCCAACCCCGAGGTGTACCGACGAAGCGCCGGCGGCGGCTGAAGGCTGACTAGCCGGCTGCGCGAGTGGAGGAACGGGAGGGCACCATGGGTCGACTGGCAGGTAAGCGTGCGGTCGTGACGGGCGCCGGGCGAGGCCTCGGCGCCTCGGTGGCCGAACTCTTCGCTCGGGAGGGCGCCCGGGTCGTGGTCTCCGACGTCGACGCCACATCCGCGCACGGCACGGCGCGGCGCATTGTGGACGCGGGCGGCGAGGCGGTCGGGCTGCATGCCGACGTCACCTCCGCCGCCGACGCCGAGCGGCTGACGCAGGTCGCGGTGGAACGCTTCGGCGGGCTCGACGTGCTCGTGAACAACGCCGGGATCGCCAGTGCCGGCACCGTGTGCGAGGTGACCCCGGAGGAGTGGGACCGGGTGCTGGCGATCAACCTCAAGGGGTCCTACCTCTGCTCGCGGTACGCCATCGCGCACATGGCCCGCTCGGGGGGCGGGTCCATCGTCTGCATCTCTTCGGCCTCCGGCGTCATCGGCCAGCAGGCTCAGGTTGCCTACAACGTGTCCAAGCACGGGGTCATCGGTCTGGTGCGCTGCATGGCTCTCGACCACGCCGCCGACGGGATCCGCGTGAACGCCGTTTGCCCTGGCGTGATGCGCACGCCGATGCTGGATGCCCTGAGCGCTGAGCAGCTCGCGGCATTGGAGGCGATGCATCCGCTGGGGCGGGTTGCCGATCCGGCGGAGATCGCCCAGGCGGTGCTGCACCTCGCCGGCGACGAGTCATCGTTCACGACGGGCGGCGTGTTCCTGATCGACGGCGGCCTGACGGCCATGTAGGCAACCCGGTGGCCGCTTGCGCGGATCGGGTTGGGGTTTATGCTCTCGCTCGGAAGGGCGCTGCACTTCGGGCCACCGGTCGCGGAGTATGCAACGTAACGATCACAAGGAGTGGGGGCACATGAAGGTCATGACGTTCGACCATATGGCCGTGACGGTCAGCGACACGGAGAGGGCGCTGGAGTTCTACGTGGGCAAGCTGGGACTGCGTCTCGCCGAGAACCATCAACTCGAGGGTGACAAAGTCGACGAGGCCAACGGCCTGAAAGGCGCCCGAGCCCAGTCCACCCGGCTGCTGGCGCCGGAAAGCCCCGACGTGCTCATCGACCTGCTGGAGTACTACGTGCCCGAGGGTCAGACGCACATCACCCCGATGGGTTCGGTGGGGTCCTGCCACTTCGCCCTCGTCGTGGACGACCTGCCCGGCGCCGTGGAGGAATTAAAGGCGAAGGGAGTTCCGTTCATCTCCGGGCCGGTCAACTTCGAGTTGACCGAAGGCTCGGTCAGCGTCTGCTTCTGCACCGATCCCGACGGCAACTACGTCGAGCTGATGGAGGAGTATGAGCACTAGCTCGGTCCATCGGTCGGCACCGTCACCTGAGGCGGTGGGTATGACTGTGCCATCTCATGCTGTCCTGCGTTCCTGGCTGGAGCAGATGGTTCTCATCCGCTTGGCCGAGGACAAGGTCATGGAGATCTACATGCAGGGTCTCGTGCCCGGCACTGTGCATCTCTGCCAGGGTCAGGAGGCGGCCTCGGTCGGCGCCATCGGCGCGCTGGCGGCCGACGACTGGTTGCTGTGCACCTACCGCGGCCACCATCACGCACTGGCCCGCGGTATGGATCTCGAGGCGTTCTTCGCCGAGATCATGGGTCGGGATTCCGGCGCCTGCGGGGGCATGGGGGGATCCAGCTACGTGATCGACGCCTCGCTGGGGATGATCGGCTCGCCGGCCATCATCGGCGCGGGCATCCCGGTGGCGACCGGTGCGGGTATGACCGCCCGTCTGCGTGGCGAGGACCGTATCGCCATGTGCTTCTTCGGTGACGGGGCGTGCAACATCGGTGCCTTCCACGAGGCTCTGAACATGGCGCAACTCTGGCGCTCGCAGGTGGTGTTCCTCATCGAGAACAACCAGTACGGCGAGTACACGCCCTTCCGGGACTCGACAGCGCTGCCACCGGAGGCGCCCATTGCTCACCGAGCCACCGCGTACGGCATGGCGCACGCCGTCGTCGACGGTCAGGACGTGGTTGCCGTGCACGACCTGGTGGCGCAGGCCCGGGCGCGGGCGGTGGCCGGCGACGGGCCGACGCTGATCGAGGCCCAGACCTACCGGTATCGCGGCCACTCCCGCACCGATCCCGGCGCCTACCGGCCGCCGGGCGAGCTGGATGCGTGGAAGGAGCGCGACCCCATCGGGATCCTGGCGGCCCGCCTCGGCGCTGCCGGCGACCTCGACGAGATCCGCGAGCGGCTGCAAAGCATCGTGGACGAGGCGGCCGACCGGGCTGCTGAGGGGCCGTGGCCCACTCTCGAACAGGCTCGTGGCTATGTCTTCGCCGGCTGAGGTGGCGCCGGCGGCCCCCGGCGGGGCGGAGGTGATGACCTACCGCGAGGCCATCCGACTGGCTCTCGACGACGCCATGGCCGCGGACGACACGGTCCTGCTGCTCGGCGAGGACATCGCCAAGGCCGGCGGACCGTTCAAGACCACGCTGGGGCTGTATGAGAAATATGGCGCCGATCGGGTCTTCGACACCCCCATCGCCGAGAACGGCTTCTGCGGCATCGCTTTGGGGATGGCGCTCACCGGGCTGCGCCCGGTGGCGGAGATCATGTTCAGCGACTTCCTCCCCACCGCGTTCGACGCCATCGCCATGGAAATGCCCCGCTGGCGGTTCATGTCCGGCGGCCAGATCTCGGCGCCCGTCACCGTGCGCGCCAGCGGCGGCGGGGGCGGGCGGTTCGGCGCCCAGACCTCCAGCACCGGCGAGTCCTGGTTCATGCAGTTCTACGGCCTGCAGGTGGCCGTCGCCGGCTCGCCGCAGGGCGCCTACGGGCTGCTGCGCGCCGCCATCGCCCACAACAACCCCGTCGTGGTGTTCGACCACAAGGCCATGCATCTCCGCAAGGGCCCGGTGGTGCGCGGCGACGGCGCTCTGGCCGAGATCGGCCGGGCGGTGACGGTTCGCCCCGGCGCCGATGTGACGCTCGTGGCCTCGCTGCTGATGGTCCACCGCTCGCTCGACGCGGCCGGCGTGCTTGCTGCTGAGGGCATCGACGTGGAGGTGATCGACATCTCGTGGCTGCGCCCGCTCGACGTCGAGACCGTGGCGGCGAGTGTGGCGCGGACGGGGCGGCTGGTGATCGCCGAGGAGCAGTACCACGATGGCGGTTGGGGGGCGGCCGTCATCTCCCGCCTTGCCACGGCCGGTGTGCCCATGACGGTGCCGCCGGTGGCGGTGAGCCTGCCCGAGACCCTCATCTCGCACAGCCCGCCGCTGGAGGACTCGATGATCCCCAGCGTCGAGCGGATCGTCGATGCTGTCCGCGCTGTCTGCCGCTGATGCGGGTGGCGATCCACATGCCCAAGTTGGGCTACGACATGACCGAGGGGCGCATCGAGTCGTGGCTGGCGGAGGTGGGCGGCGCGGTCCGGCGCGGTGAACCCCTCGCCGAGATCGAGACCGACAAGATCGTCATCGAGATGGAGTCCCTCGCCAGTGGCACTCTGGTGGAAATCGTGCATGACGCCGGCGAGGACATGATCCCCGTCGGCGAGGTCATCGGCTACCTCGACGACGGCAACTGAGCGACTCTCGCTGAGCACGAGTAGTTCAAGGCATCCCCGCTGCCCAGGGTGACCGGTAGGCTCACCGGCTCGCAGGGCGGTGCGTCACCCGGTCCGGTGCGACTCGGGCATCTCGAACCGGCACAATTGCGACGCCCACCGGAGCGATTCCCCTGGGTGGCCGGATGAGAATGCAGAGAAGGCCGACGCCGACGGTGGTGGTGGCGGTGAGCACCCTGTCGACCGGTTTCGGTTCGGTCGTGGCGTTCGCACCGGGCTACATCGCCACCGCCCTCCGAGCCGACTTGGGCCTGGATCGCTGGCAGGTCGGCCTCGTCATCACCGTGCACTTCGTCTTTACCGCTGTCGGATCGACGGTCTCGGGGCGCTTGACCGACCGTTGGGGAGCGCGCCTGACCTCTGTGACGGCCCTGCTCCTCGTAGCGCTCGCTGCCGGTCTGGCCGCCGTCGTGGGGACCTATTCCGTGCTCTACGTGGCCGCTGTCCTGGGCGGGATCGGCTATGCCCTCGTCAACGTGGCCACCACCGTGGCTGTGGCCAGTGTGGTGACCGCCCGGAGGCGCACGGTGGCGCTCTCCGCTCGGACCGCCGGCGTTCCTGCGGTCGGTGCGATCTGCGCTACCGCCGGCCCGTGGGTCGCGAACCGCTGGAGCTGGGAGTGGGTCCTCGGTGGCCTGGGTGTCGCCGCCGCCGTCGTGGCTCTTGCCGCCGCTTGGGTTCTGCCCGACGATCGCGTGGGTCGTGCTGCCGCCGCCGAACACCGCCTGCCGAGGGGCTTCGGCTGGTTCCCGGTGGCTGCGTTCCTGCTGATCTTCGGTTCGCAGCCCATGTACTCCTGGTCGGTGCCGTACCTGGAGGAGTCGCTCGGCGCATCCCCCGCGCTGTCCGGGGTGCTTGTGGGGATGGCGACGGCCATCGGCGCCGGGGTGATGATCGTCAGCGGGTTGGCGGTCGATCGGGCCGGAGCGTCCCGGCGCATCCGCCTGACTGTGGCGTTCGCGCTCGCCACCGGAGCCTCGAGCGCGCTGATCCTCGCCGGTGGAACGGTCGGCATAGGTGTCGCAGTGCTGGGCGTGGTCGGGGGGATCTCGCTGCAACTCGCCTGCATCGGCACCATGCAGGCCGCCTTCGTGGATCGGGCCGGCCCGGCGGTGGCCCGGGCCACGGCGGTGACCATGACCGGCTACTACGCAGGCGCAGTCGCCGCCCCGACAACGTTCGGAGCGGTCGTCGACACCGTTGGCTCCTACAGCTGGGCCTGGTTCATCGGCTGCCTGCTGCTCGTCGGTGCGGCAGCGGCCTTCCGCCGTGCCGGACGGATCCCTCTCGCACGCTGAGTTCTCCCGTCCGGAAGGGTTCCACCGCCGGCGACCGCCTAGGGCCCCGCGCCAGGCTGGCCACGACGGTACCGATGAACCCTTCAGGCCCCCCGTCCGGGGGAGATCAGAATGCGCCCGCCGAAGGGGCTCGGGGGATCGAAGCGGCCGTCGGAGTAGACGAGGTGGCCGTGCACCCACACGGTGTCGATTCCCTCGGGGGGTGTTTGCGGCTCGTCGAAGCTGTTGCGCTCCTGCACGTTCTCCCAGTCGAACAGCACGAGGGAAGCGTCGGCACCCGGTCGCAGTACCGGGTCGTCCAGCCCCAGGAACCGGCACGGCAGCGTGCTCATCCTGTACACGATCTCTTGTACCGGGATTCCCATCTCGCGGGCCATGCGCAATGCCTTCGGGAACGATCCGATGGAGCGGGGATGTGGCTTCTGGCCGGGGCCCGGCATGAGGCCGTCGGTGCAGATGGCCATGCTGGGCCGGCGGAAGAACCGCTCCACGGTGGCGTCGTTGCCGTAGTGGGTGATGATGGTGATCTCGCCCCGGTTGGCCACGAAGAAGTCGATGACCGCTTCGTGCGCGGCGAATGACGTGAGGTCCTCGTGGCCGGCGGCCCTCGCCACGTCCCCGAGTCGCTTGCCGAGGAACTCATCGCCGACGCCTTCGCGCACTCCGGCCACCTGAACGCCGTCCAGCCCGCCGCAGAAATCCACGAAGTTGTCCCAGGTCGTGGTGTCGCCCCTGATCCGCTCGTAGGCGCTGCGGCGTGCCGCAGGGTCGCCGAGGCGGGCGAGGTACTCCTCCCGGAGGCCAGCGCGAATCTCCGGCGGGAAGATGGCGTCGCCGGTGGTGCTGCCGGCGGGGTAGGGGTACATGTTCTCCATCGTCGGGATGAAGTCGGCGGCCTCGTCGATCAGCCCGATCAGTTCGTTGTACTTGTCCCAGTTGCGGCGGCCGGCGATCTTGCTGTGCTCGTTGCAATAGCCGCCGCCGCCCTCGAAGGCGGGGATGAGAACCTCGTTCAGCGCCGTGACGATCTCGTCGCTCTCCGAGCGCAGGTGCGGGTACAGCGCCCCCGGCTTCACGTCGTTGAAGGCCGACACCAGCAGCGTCAGCTCCCGCCGGTCGGAGTACACCGCCGGGTTGTAGACGAGCCCGGTGGACAGCCCCAGCGTCAGCGGCGCCTCCCGCCGCACCACCTCGCACATGTCGCGAATCTGCTGGTTGTCGGCCGTCTGGGCGAGGTTGCCCATGACGACCCGGCGGACCGCGCTGTGCCCGAGGTGCAGGCCCATGTCGGTGACCGAGCGTCCCCGATGCCAGTCGTAGAACTCCGCCACCGAGGCCCACGGCCACCGCTCGCCGATGGACCCGTCGAGGGGCCGCAGCTGGGTCGCGTACTCGTCGCGCTGGTCAGCCAGCACCGGGGCGGGCGACAGGCCGTCCGAACCGCAGATGCGCTTGGTGACACCCCCCATGAGGGCCATCTCGCAGGTGACGGGGATGCCGTGGCGGCCGATGCGGGTACCGCCGAGGGCCCCGTGGTTGTGGGTGTCCACGAACCCGGGCGCCAGGACGCGCCCCCGGCCCTCGATGACCCTGTCCGCCCCGGCGGCGGCGCTCGGCGTCACGTCGCCCAACTGCACGATCCGGTCGCCGTCGATCAGCACGTCGCCCTCGTAGGGCGCGATCCGCCCGTCACCGTTCACGATCACCACATCGGTCAGCAACTGGCGACCCACCATCACCGCACGGTACCGGCCATCCCACTCCGGGCGAGGGTTCGTGGCCGTCCGAGCCGCCGGCTCGGCCGGTCAGCCTGCGTTGAGCGCGATCTCGCGGTTGCCGACGATGACTCACCGATGAGGCCGAGTCACAGCGACCCTAGGCTGGAGGTGTGCGAGCGCTGGTGCAGCGGGTCGCGCAGGCCCGCGTTCGGGTGGACGGCCAAGTTGTCGGTGAAATCGGTCCGGGGCTGTGCTGCCTGATCGGGGCGACCCATGGCGACGATCACGACAGCGCTTTGAAGCTGGCCGCCAAGATCTGGTACCTGCGCATCCTCGCCGACGAGAACGGTCACATGAACCGGTCGGTTGCCGAGGTCGGCGGCGAAATCCTGGTGGTCAGTCAGTTCACCCTGTACGGCGACACTCGCAAGGGTCGCCGACCGTCATTCATCGCGGCTGCCGCCCCTGACGAAGCGGCACCGCTGATCGACGAACTGGTCGCCGAACTGCGGCGCCTGGGCGCATCCGTGGCAACCGGCTCCTTCGGCGCCAACATGGCGGTGGAACTGACCAACGACGGCCCCGTCACCCTGATGCTCGAGGTCTGACCGGACTGCCCGCTGCAGTCGGCAGGCGCCGTGGGCCAACGGCGTCATCGAGCGCTTCTTCGAAGCCATCAACTACGAACACCTCTACCCGCAATTGCCGCGCGCAGTCTCGGGCCCGCTCTCGACTACCAGCCCGTCGTCGTCAGTCCTCGGTATGTCCGGTCGGGTCCACCACCGGCACGAGTCGCGTCCGCTGTGCCCACGCGATGATCCGGCGATCGGTCGTGGCGAGGCGCATTCCTTCCAGCATGGCCGTGGCGACGATCAACTGGTCTGCAGGGTCGTTGTGGAAGCCGGTATTCATCAGCAGGACCGACTCGACGGCGATCTCGCCGCCGATCGGGATTTCCAAGAGTCCTGATCGCAGTCGCTCGAGGCGCCAGACGGCGGGGTGGCAGCCGAGGTCGATGCGTCCGTGATGGTGTAGGCGGGTGGTCTCCACGAATGTCACTGTGGACACGGCGACGCCGCCGCCCTCGAGGGCGGATTCCACGTCCTCCTTGAAGGGTGCGCCGATCTCCCCGCTGTCGGCGGTGACCCGTAGTAGGACGTTGGTGTCCAGCAGGATGGTCACGGCATGGAGGCTCGATCAGTTGACGGGGCTCTCGATGGGTCCGTGGTCGGCGAGAACGTCCCAGTCATCGAGCGGAATAGACGGCTCGCCGTCGATGTCCGCGAGGATTCGCAGCTGCCCCACGCAGGACCCAACCAGCTTGGGCCGCTCCTGGCGGAACGGGCTGACTCGCACGACCGGCCGGCGGTGCTTGGTCACGACGATCTCCTTTCCAGTTGCCTGCACTTCATCCATGAGGCGCAGGCAATTCGTCTTGAACTCGCCGGCGGCCACCGTTCGTTCCGTCGGACTGAAGGTCGAAGTCGTCATGGCAAAAGTATAGTCATAATTTGCTGACCAATATGACGGTGGACGCTCCGGCCGGGCCTGCCATTGAGAAGTGTGCCGGTGTCGATGCCCAGCAGGCTCATGGCGATCACGCGGTTGCCCGAGTGGTGCTTCGCGCCATCGGTGAGGTTGGCCAACGAACTGAGGTGGCATCCAGACGGAGACCGCGTTCTGGATCCGCGGGCTTAGCCGGTTGAGACGACTCGGCACGACGATCTACTCGGCGGCGACGTGGACCTCGGTGCGGCCCTTGACCTGTCCGAGGCTCTCGGCGAGGTTTATGACGGCGGTCGTGAGTTGATCGATACGAGTGTCGGTCCGGGCGGATGAGGTGCGGATCTCCTCGCGGAGCGCCGCGAACCCATCGTTCATCTCTTTGCGGAGGGCGGCGAATCCGTCGTTCATCTCTTTGCGGAGGGCGGCGAATCCGTCGTTCATCTCTTTGCGGAGGGTGGCGGTCTCGGTGCTCATGTCGGCGCGGAGACCCGCATGGTCGGCACGCATGTCCCCGATGTCGGCGCGGCGCGTGCGGTCGAGGTAGAGCATGACCGTCAGCATGATGGCGAGTACGCCGAGGATTGCAGGTTCCATAGCGGGCCTTTCGGATCGTAGCCGGTGCGGGTGGCAGCGGGTTACTGCGCGGCGCCCGTGTGGGCGACACCGGCGCAGGCCGAAGACCTCTACGCCGAAAGGAAGCTGAGAATGACGGGATTATATCGAAATATCGTCGACAGTCAGTCGGGAAGTGCGCCCCTACGGAATCTGCGGTATCCCCGCCACTACAGTGAATCCGCGCCGCCGGTGCCGTCATTCGGTCCGGTGATCGGCCGCCGGTGACAACAGGATGGGGGAGACGATGAGCGCTTGGACGTTGGAGGGGATCAAGCTGCCCGGCTACGAGGGGCGGGTGGCCGTGGTGACCGGTGCGGCTCGCAACATCGGCCGGGCCATCGCCGAGGCGATGCGAAGCCAGGGTGCCAGCGTGGCTCTCCTCGACATGGACTGGGAAGGCGAGGACATGCCGGATGACCCGGGGATGCTGGCGCTCAACTGCGATGTCGCCGACGAAGCGGCTGTGGACGCGGCGATCAGCGAGGTGGAGACCACGTTCGGGGCGCCGTCGATCCTCGTCAACAACGCCGGGATCCTGGGGCCGGCAGGGGTCGTCAACACCAGTCTCGAGGAATGGCAGCGCGTCTTCGACGTCAACGCAACCGGCGCGTTCCTGTGCATCCGCCGGGTGCTGCCGGCCATGCGCGAGGCCCGCTACGGCCGCATCATCAACATCGGATCCAACTCCGGGAAGATGGGCAGCCTGTCGGGTGTGACGGCGTACGCCGCCTCCAAGGCGGCCGTGCACAACCTGGCGAGGGCCGTGGCGCCGGAGGTGGCGAAGGAGGGCATCACCGTCAACGCCTTGGCGCCGTCGATGATCCACAGCCGCATGACCGAGAGGCCCAACATGGACCAGTACGCCAAGCTGGTGCTCGTCGGGCGGATGGGAACCCCCGACGACGTGGCCTACGCCGCCCTGTTCCTGGCGAGTTCTGCAGCCTCGTTCATCACCGCCGAGGTGATGGACGTCAACGGCGGCTACTACATCGACTGAGTCGCCGGCGCCCGAGACGCGCTCGCCGGTCCCGCCGACCCAAAACAGCGAGTTCCTGGCACCCAGCACGTATGTCGGTTTGCGTTCAAGAACGAGAAAATCCCTTGAGCGGGCCGGGGACTTGTCAACCTTCGGGGGGTGCTAACCGTCTGTATGGGCATGAGGAAAGAATTTCAGCCCCGAACCGGAGCGACGCAGCACTCGCCACACTGCACCTGCAGCCCGATCCGCTGGTCCTCACCGGTACTGAGCGACATCGACACGGTTGAGTTGCCGTGCCTGGCGTTCGCCCCGAACCCGGTGTCCGAGGTGCGCTCGGCCGAGCCGCGGCGCAACCATCAGGTTTCGACGTGGGACTGGAGCCGGGCACGTAGCCGCCACCAGCGGCACCACAACGCCGCCTGACGCCGCTCGCCACAACCGAACGCGGCGGCCGGTAGCCCGGTCGCCGACACGCACAACCGATCTCCCCCCAGCCCCCGGCCCCGGATACCCCCTCCGGGGCCGGCTCATTTTTGCCGGCCGGCCCCGGCGACGGGTGGCCGCTCGCCGCCGCGCGCGAGACTTGGCGCCGCCAACATCGCAGAGCCGCGGAGGGATGACCATGACGAATGCCCGGCAACTGGCCAACGAGGCTGCGGCGCAGATCGGCGACCGCCTCGGGGAAGGCTTCGAAGCCGCCGTCGTGCTCGGCACCGGCTGGGACGATGCCGTGGTCGAGTTGGGCGACACCGAGGCGCAGATCCCCACCACGAATCTGGCGGGGTTCCCGGCCTCCCGCGTGGAAGGCCACGGGGGCACCGTGGCTGCGGTGGCGGCCGGTGATCGGCGCGTGCTGGTGTTCCGGGGGCGGGTCCATCTCTACGAGGGGAACTCCGCCGCGGCCGTCACCCACGGCGTGCGCACGGCCGCCGCCGCCGGCTGCGCTGTGGCGGTACTGACCAACGCGGCCGGAGGGCTGCGAGCGCACTACCGCGTCGGCGGCCCGGTGCTCATCTCCGACCACCTGAACCTCACGGGCGAGTCGCCGGTGGCGGGGACCGAGTGGGGCACCGACCGCTTCGTCAACCTTGTCGACGCCTACTCGCCTCGTCTGCGCGCGCTGGCCGCCGAGGTCGACCCCGAGGTGCCCGAGGGGGTGTACGCGGGCCTGCGCGGCCCCCATTTCGAGACACCGGCCGAGATCGAGATGTTGCGCACCATGGGCGCCGACCTGGTGGGAATGTCCACGGTGCTGGAGTGCATCGCGGCGCGCCACTGCGGTCTCGACGTGCTCGGAGTTTCGCTCGTGACCAACCTTGCGGCGGGGATGACCGATGAGGGTCCCAGCCATCAGGAGGTACTCGAAGCGGGTGCCGCTTCCGGCGCACGGGTGGGCCGGCTGCTGCGCGGCGTGATCGACCGTCTCTGACGGGGTGCCCCGATAGGTGCAGGCACCGGTGGCATGACCCGTCCGTCTCGTTCACGGCGGTGTGACCGGCCGGTGCACGCCGCCAGTCTCCTGGCGTGCCCATGAGCGGCGACCCCGCAGTGCGGGCGGCAGCGGTGGCGTGGCTGGCAGCCGACCCCGACCCGCACACCCGGGCCGAATTGGAGACCCTGCTGGCGTCGGCCGGCACGGACGCCGGCGCGGCCGAAGAGTTGCGCCGCCTCTTCGACGGGCGGCTGCGGTTCGGCACCGCCGGCCTGCGGGCGCCGCTGGGGGCGGGCCCAGCGCGGATGAACCGCGTGGTGGTCCGCTCGGCCACCGCCGCGGTCATGGCCACCCTGCCGGCGGGCGCACGGGTGGTGATCGGGCACGACGCTCGGCGGAACTCCGACGTCTTCGCGGCCGACGCGGCGGCGATCGTCGCGGCCGCCGGGGGCGAAGCGCTGTTCCTGGGGCAGGTGCCCACACCGGTGGCGGCGCACGCCGTCGTCGACCGCGAAGCCGACGCCGGCATCGTGATCACGGCCAGCCACAACCCGCCCGGCGACAACGGCTACAAGCTCTACGACGCCGGTGGGGTGCAGATCGTGCCGCCCACCGACGCCGCCGTCGAGACGCACATGGCCGCGGCTCCGCTGCCACCACGCCAACTTCCGCCGCCGTCGGGTGCTGGAGTGGTGCGCCGCGTCGGTTCCGAAGCGACCGAGCGTTACCTAGCGGCCATCACCCGGCGCCTGCAACAGCCGCCTCCCAACCAGAGGCTCGGCGCCCCGCAAGCATCCGAGCTGCTGCGGGTGGTGTACACGCCGCTGCACGGTGTTGGTGCGCCGGTGCTGCTCGCGCTGTTCGAGCGGCTGGGTCTGCCCGCCCCGATGGTCGTTGCCTCCCAGGCCGCGCCCGACGGCGACTTCCCGACCGTGGCGTTCCCGAATCCTGAAGAGCCGGGAGCGCTCGACGCCGCCTACACCCTGGCCGGTGAGCAGGGCGCCGATCTGGTGATCGCCAACGACCCCGACGCCGACCGCCTCGCTGTCGCCGAGCCTGTTCCAACATCCGATGACGGCTCCGACGACCCCGCCTGGCGCCGGCTTACCGGGGACGAACTGGGCGTGCTGCTGGCCGACTGCCTGCTGCGCCGTCGTGCCGCCACCGCCAACGACGAGCCGGTGCTGCTGGCAGCCAGCGTGGTGTCCTCACAGATGCTGCGGGCGATGGCGGCCGACGCCGGTGTGTCCTACGCCGAGACCCTGACGGGGTTCAAGTGGATCGCCCGGGCGGCCCAAGGCCGCTCCGAGCGCCTGCTGTTCGGTTACGAGGAGGCGCTGGGCTATGCGGTCTGCGACGAGGTGCGCGACAAGGACGGAATCAGCGCGGCGGCCCTGCTGGTACAGCTCGTCGCCGAGCTTCGCGCCGGAGGCTCCTCGCTCAGCGAACGCCTCGACGATCTGGCGCGCCACCACGACGTGTACGCCACCGGCCAGTTGACGGTGCGGTTCCCATCCGCCGAGGCCGCCGCAGGCCCGGCCGCGGCCACCAGACGTCTCCGGGAACACTTACCGTCCGACCTGGCCGGCCGGCCGGTCACCTCCGTGACCGATTACCTGGCGACCCCGGCCCGGGGGCCGGCAGCGGAGAGCGGCGTCGCCGGGGACTGCATTCCGGCCTCCGCCGGAATGACGATGGGCGGGACTTCGCACGCGGCGCAGCCGGCGACCGACATGCTGGTCTTCGGTCTGGGGGGCGGCGACCGGGTGATCGTGCGACCCAGTGGCACCGAGCCGAAGCTGAAGATCTACATCGAGACGACCGAGGAGGTCCGCGGCGGTGATCTCGCCACAGCCCGCCGTCATGCGCACGATCGACTAGGCCGGATCGCCGAGGCGGTACGACCGCTCGTGACCGCCTGACCATCACAGCGACGGGCCGGTGTCGGAGCCGGTCGCGCCAAGCCGATTGTCCGAAGCGGTCGCGGCACGCCGTCGGTGGTGCCTGCCTACGATCTGCGGGACTGTCGAACAGCGATGGTTCGGTGCGGGCGCGGCGACAGGAGTGATGACCAATGCAACCGTTCAGGATTGCCACATGGAGCGAGGTGCCGGACCGCGAGCCGGTGGGCACCGTCGTGAGCAACGTCGATCTGGTCATCGTGCGATTCGATGACAATCACTCGGTGCTCTACGGGCGCTGCCTGCATCGGGGCGCTCTCAGAGCGACGGCAGCATCGTCGGCGACAACATCGTCTGCGGGCTGCACGGCTGGGACTACGTCTTCCACACGGGTGTCTCCAGCTACGACAACTCCGAGCGACTGGCCAAGTTCGCCTCGTGGATCGACGGTGACGACCTGTTCGTGGACCTCGACGAGATCCTCCAATGGGAGAAGGAACACCCGCAGCCGTACGACCGCACCGCCTACCAGGGCGCCTATCACGACCCCCACGGCGACGCCGCCGAGCCTCACGTCGGGTTGATCCGCCGGCTGGCGAACGAGGGGCTCGAATACCTCGGCCACCACGGACCGGTCGCGTCGATGGGCGTGCCCCGCCAGGAACTCCCAAGCTGGGACAACATCCAGTTCGTGACCGCGCAACTGGCCCGCCGGCCCCAACTCGACGACGTGCCGGTCGGCACCGAGGTGGTGATCGGCCCCAACGCGGCCAAGCCACTGACGCTCGACATCCCCATCCTCGTGAGCGACATGAGCTTCGGGGCGCTGTCGGAGGAGGCCAAGGTGGCGCTCGCCCGCGGCGCCGAGCGGGCCGGCACCGGTATCTGCTCGGGCGAGGGGGGCATGCTCGACACCGAACGGGCCGAGAGTTCGCGGTATTTCTACGAAATGGCCAGCGGCCTGTTCGGCTGGTCGCTCGACAAGGCCGCTGGATGTGCCGCCTTCCACTTCAAACTCGGTCAGGGGGCCAAGACCGGCACCGGCGGGCACCTGCCCGGCGCCAAGGTGCAGGGGCGGATCGCCGAGGTGCGCGGTCTGAAACCGGGCACCGCCGCCATCTCGCCGTCGACGTTCGAGCACCTCTGCAACGAGGACGACTTCCGCCGCTTCGCCGACAAGGTGAGGGAGGCGTCGGGCGGGATCCCGGTGGGGGTGAAGCTCTCGGCGCAGCACATCGAGGACGACATCGACGCCGCCCTGCGGGTGGGCGTCGACTACATCATCCTCGACGGGCGCGGTGGCGGCACGGGCGCTGCACCCGTGATCTTCCGGGACAACATCTCGGTGCCGACCATCCCAGCGCTGGCCCGGGCCCGGCGCCATCTCGACGCCCGCGGTCGCCGCGACGTCACGCTCATCGTCACCGGCGGGCTGCGGGTTCCCGCCGACTTTGCCAAGGCGCTCGCCCTCGGCGCCGACGCGGTGGCCGTGTCGAACGCGGCCATGCAGGCCATCGGCTGTCTCGGTATGCGGGCCTGCTCCACCAACAACTGCCCGGTGGGGATCGCCACCCAGCGCCCAGAATTGCGGTCCCGCCTTCCCGTGGAGGCCGCCGCCGGCCGGCTGCACAACTTCTTCTCAGCCTCCGTCGAGTTGATGGCCGTACTGGCCCGGGCCTGCGGGCACACCCACCTCAGCGAGTTCTGTGCCGACGACCTCACCACCTTCGACCGCGATATGGCCCACCTCACCGACATCAGCTTCGGCGGCGTCCGCCTCTGAGCGCCGACGGCCCGGCACCAGTAGACCCAAGACCCACGTTCTCGTGAAGGCTCATCCATAGGACGGTCCCAGGACACGGGACAGTGCCGTTAGTGTCCGTCAATCCCCGCCGAATCGAGCCTCGTAGGTTTCGGCCATCCGGTTGATGAACTCCTGCCATCGAAGGCCGCTGCCGACGGCAGGAAGCTCGGGTTCGATGCGTCCCGATTCTCGATCAAACACAACGACTGCGATGCCCTCGAGTAAGTGAGAAGCATCGCCCTCGGTCTGCCGTCCGCCGGCACGCGTGAACCGTCCGATGGCTCGTTCGATCAAGTGTGTCGTCGGCTTCCAATCATCGTCATGCCGCGACCGCACGCGTTCCGTCGTCGGCAACGTGAGGATGCCGCCAACGACCGCGAATGGAAACTTGAGATGAACGTTGACGGCGAAAGTTCGAATGTCTCCGAAGCGGTTCCAGACAGCGCGCCCAACGGCCAAGTGGACGGGCTTGATTTCGACGGCCAACTTCAAGCCGTCCGTCTCCGTGATCTCCGAGACGTCGGCCTTCACGCTCCGCAGGCCTCCGCCGACCGTTCGCTCACCCGCGACGGCGCCGTCCAGGCTGAGCCCCGTTTCCCGGAGGCTGGCAAGGGTCGCGTGAGAGAGCCCGTTGGAGAGCCGGAG
The DNA here is from genome assembly GCA_963668565.2 of Acidimicrobiales bacterium. Taxonomy (GTDB): domain Bacteria; phylum Actinomycetota; class Acidimicrobiia; order Acidimicrobiales; family CATQHL01; genus VXNF01. Next base: position 44,214 of record CAXXMX010000010.1, on the reverse strand, counting down.
CTGTGCCGCCTTACCCCTCTGATCGCCGACCTGCGACGCTCCTCTGATGTACTCGGCGGCGACAGCGCAGTAGTCCTCAATTGTCGGAGTGGCCAACTCTCCCAAGTGGTCTACCCGAGCAAGACCTGTGGGGTCTGGCGATCGAGCCACAACTCAGGCCGTACGGTCCAAGGCCAGTTGACTCGGTGAGTCGAGGGCGTCGCGCACCCTCTTGACGGAGCGCTCGAAGTAGATCGGGTCGATCTCGCAGCCCACACTGTTGCGGCCCCAGGCCGCTGCTGCGGCAGCGGTCGTGCCGGTGCCCAGGAATGGGTCGTAGACCGTGTCCCCCACGAACGAGAACATGCGGATCAGACGCTCGGCCAGGCGGAGAGGGAAAGGCGCTGGATGGTCCCGTGTCGATGCGCCGGTGATGCGCCAGATCTGCTGGAACCACTCCGCATGGTCTTCGGCTGGAATGATCGACATGAGCCTTGTGGCCAGCTCGGGCTTGCGGTATCCGCCGGGCTTGCGCTGAAGCAGGATGTACTCGATGTCGTTCTTGATGACGCCGTTCGGCTCGTAGGGTTTGCCATAGAAACCGCCGGGGCCCATCTCGTATTTCGCGTTGGCGATCTTGTGCCAGATGATCGGCGCGAGGTTGTCGAATCCGATCAGGCGGCAGCGCTCTTGGATGCTGGCATGCAGCGGGAACACCAAGTGTCGCCCGAACGCCTTGCGCGACACGTTGACGTCCCCGACGACGACCACCATCCGCCCGCCGGGCACGAGGGAGCGATGGACGCGGCGCCACACCTCGTCGAGTTCGTCCAAGAACTCCTCATAGCCCTCAACCTGCCCGAGTTGGCCAGCTTGATTGTTGTATTCCTTGAGGGTCCAGTAGGGAGGAGAAGTGACCACGAGTTCGACACTGTCCGGCGCAAGCTCCAAGCGGCGGCTGTCGCCAAGGTGGATCAAGTGGGCGCTCGGGAGGCTCTGGACAGCCCGAGTGATCACCGCGCACGCTTCCGGCTCTTTCGCAATCGCCGGGAACCCTCGCTGGGGCTCCGCTGTTACGCGATCGAGAAGCGGCGGGGGTGCCGCCGCCACAACCGCCGCCGGGCTGGTCGGCGAGCCCAACTCGATCCGCTGCCAGGCTTGGCGCTCTGGTCGGGTCCCGCTGATGCTCGTCAGAACACTGTCACTCAAGAGCAACCCCCCGGTCCCAGAACTCGCTTCAGGCCTAGTGCCACGGTAGCCCAACCTCCCAGGACCGACTATTCATCCATTAACAATGAGTATCGATAGATTATCGTGGCTTTACTGCTTCGCAACGCTCATTCTGGCGCCAAGCGGCGCATCAGGTAAGCAAGTTCTGTTAGCGGGTGGCGAGGTTGTGGTGGTGATGGGTCCCGCATTCGCGACATGGCCCACCTCACCGACCTGCTAGCCGCCGTTTCGTGAGCGGCCAGGGTCTGGGTCGTCGCTGGGGGGCGCTTCGAGGGATTCGACTGCGGCCTCCCAGCGGGCGAGCAGGGTTGCGGCCCGTTTGGCAGCCGCTTCGTGGGCCGTGGCGAGAGCGAGGACCTCCTCGGGCCGGCTGTAGACCTCGGGATCGCCGAGTTGCTGGAGGAGCGCGGCCACCTTTGCGTCGGCGGTCGCGCAGTCGCGTTCCAGCCTGGCGATGCGGCGGTGCAGCCCGTCGGCTTCATTCCGCCGGCGGGCGCCGGCCTTGCGTCGTTCGCTGCGGGTGTTGTCGGCGCGATCGCCGGGGCGCTCGGCCTGGCCGCGAGCGGGCGGGCCGACGAGCAGCGACTCGTCCACGCCGTGGTGCCAGGTGGCTCTCCCGTTGCGCACCTCGATGAGGGCGTCGGCCGTCGAGCGGATGAGGTGGCGGTCGTGGGTGACGAGCAGCACCGTGCCGGGGTAGGCGGTCAGGGCGTCCTCCAGCACGTCGCAGCTCGGCAGGTCGAGATGATTGGTGGGCTCGTCGAGAACGATGAGGTTGACCGGCTCGACCATCGTGCGGGCAAGCGCCAGGCGGGTGCGCTCCCCGCCGGACAGCTCGCCGACGCGCCGGTCGGCCGCGTCGCCGGGGAAGCCGAAGGCGCCGAGCATCGAGCGCACGTTGCGCTTGCCGAAATCGATGCCGTGCGAGAGCACCTCGATGGCCCGCCTGGACTCGTCGAGCTCGTCGGCCTGGTGCTGCTCGAAGGCGGCAACCTTCACGTTCGCACCCAGGTGGGCTTGGCCGCTGCTGGGGGTCAACTCACCGAGAATCAGGCGCAGCAGCGTGGTCTTGCCGGCGCCGTTCGGGCCGACGAGGGCGACCGTCTGGCCCCGTTCGACCGCCAGGGTCACCCCCGAGATGACCGGTTCGGGGTCGTCGTCGTAGCCCACGGTGGCGTCGCTGAGTTCGACCACCACCCGAGGTGACCGGGGCGGCTCGCCGAACGCGAACCGGGCGACGAGGACGTTCCGGCTCGGCGCGGCGATGCGGTCCAGCTTCTCGAGGGTCTTCACGCGGCTCTGCACCTGCCGGGCCTTGGTGGCCTTGTAGCGGAAGCGTTCGATGAACTGCTCCACCCGGGCCACCTCGCGTGCCTGCCGGGTGGTGGCCGCCTCGATGCGGGCCAGGCGCTCCTCCCGGGCCACGACGAACTCGGCGAACCCGCCGACGTAGGTCATGGCGGTTTCCTCGGTCAGTTCGATCACGCGGTTGGCGACGGCGTCGATGAAGTCGCGGTCGTGGCTCACGAACAGCAGCGCGCCCGGCCAGGTCACCAGCCGTTGCTCCAGCCAGGCCGTCGAGTCGATGTCGAGGTGGTTGGTGGGCTCGTCGAGGATCAGGATGTCGGGCCGCGCGACCAGCAGCCGGGCGAGGGCCACCCGCATCCGCCAGCCCCCGGAGAGTTCCCGCACCGGGCGCCCGGCATCGGCGGGGGCGAAGCCGAGCCCCGCCAGTACCTTGCCGACCTCGGCCTCCAAGGCGTACCCCCCGAGCTGCTCGAACCGGGCCTGCGTCTCGCCGTAGCGGGCCAGGACGGCTTCGTGGTCCTCGCCGGGTGCCGCGAGCCGGCGCTCGAGGTCGGCGAGTTGCTCGGCGAGGCGGGCGAGCGTTCCCGCGCCGGCCAAGACCTGTTCGTGCACGGTGCCGTCGGCCGACGCGCTGAGGTCTTGGGGCAGGTAGCCGATCTCGGCGTCGCGGGGCCGGGTGACGGTGCCCTCGTCGGGCTCACCGACGCCGACGAGGATCTCCAGCAGGGTGGTCTTACCGGTGCCGTTGCCGCCCACCAGCGCCACCCGCCGCCCGGCGGCGAGCTGCACGGAGACATCGGCGAAAAGGCGACGGATGCCGTAGGACTTGGCCAGTCCCGAAGCGGTGAGCATCCTCGCAGGCTAGGGGTGGCTCCGAGTCTCAGACGTTCTTGCCGAGGGTGCTGGCGGGACTGGGGGTCTGGCCCGGCAGGGCGCGACGGCGGGCGAACAGTTCCTCGGCCGCGGCCTGGGCCCGCTCGGCCACCTGGGCCACGTCAACCGAGATCACCTCGCCCCCGGCCACCAGGTGGCGCCCCTGCACCCACACGTCGCTCACGTCGCGAGCCGAAGCGCTGAAGACCAGATGTGCCGGGGCGTTGAAGTCCTCGCCACCCAGCAGCGGCACAAAGTGGAGGCTCCGCAGATCCACGGCCACGATGTCGGCGTCCTTGCCCTCCTCGAGGGTGCCTGTCACGTCATCTAGGCCCAGGGCCTTGGCCCCCGAGCGGGTGGCCATGTCGAGGATGTCCCACGGATCGCCCACGGTCGGATCCAGCGTCGAGACCTTCGCCAGCAGCGAGGCGAACTTCATCTCCTCCAGCATGTCGAGGTTGTTGTTCTCCTTCTCGCCGTCGCTGCCCAGCGCCACCGTCACGCCCTGGCTGCGATAGAAGCCCACCCTGGCCGGCCCCGACGACAGCTTCATGTTCGAGCACGGGCAGTGCGTGACCGACGTGCCGGTCTCGGCGAGGATCCGCACCTCCCGGTCGTCGAGCCAGACGCCGTGGGCGATGACCGTGGATGGCCCGAGGATGCCCCGCTGGTAGAACTCCTCGATGGGGCGCCGCCCGAACTGCCGCAGGCACTCCTGCACCTCCCAGATCGACTCCGAGGAGTGGGTGTGGATGCCGGTGCCGAACTCCTCCGCCAAGGCGGCGGCGCCACGGAACATGTCCGCCGAGCAGTACAAGATGTGCTCGAGGCCCACCCAGCTGCGCACCCGCCCGCCCGCGGCGGTGAGATGGGTCTCCAGCAGGCGACGGTTGGTCTCCAGCGACTCGAAGTAGTCGTACAGGTCGGCGGTGTAGGGGGCCAGCGTGGCCCGGATGCCGATCGCCTCTGCCGCCCGGGCCGAGCCCTCCATGAATCGCCACATGTCCAGCACCGAGGTGGTGCCGCCGCGGAGCCCCTCGGTGTAGGCCATCCAGGAGGCCGCCTCGGCGATCTCCGGGGTGAGTGCCCGGTGCGCCGGGTCGATGTGGTTCTCCAGCCACTCCCACAGCGCCAGCGACTCGGCGGTGCCGCGCAGCAGGCCCGAATGCAGGTGGCAGTTGTGCAGGCCGGGGATCACGGCGTGCCGGTCGGCGTCGATCACCTTCACGTGCGCCGCGGCGGGGTGACGGTCCACTTCTTCGACGCTGCCGACGGCGGCGATCTTGCCGTCGAGTACCAGTACCGATCCTGGGTCGTGGTACACGCGGCGGCCCTCCAGCGGTAGCACGATGCCCCCCCTGATGAGGAAGGATCGGTCGGAATCGGGGTTGGCGGCCATGCGGGGCTCCTCGGTTCGGTGCGGGGCGACGGGACGATTTTGTCCCGGTTCCGACGGGACGATTGCGGTGGTGGTGCGAGATTGGGGGAGCGGGTCGCCGGCGGCGGTCGGCGGGTCGGGGCCTAGCGGTCGGGCACGTAGTTGAAGCCCAGCGACTTGGGCATGCGCGCCCGGCGGGCGCCGATCACCAGGATGATCAGCGCCACGAGGAACGGGATCGTCTGCAGCGCCTCGCTCGGCACGCTGTCCGAGACGATGTTGCGCAGGTTCGTGCCGAGGGCGTCGGCGAGGCCGAAGGCGAACGCGCCGACCGCCACGCCCCAGGCCGACCAGCGCACCATGATGATGACGATCAGGGCGATGAACCCCCGTCCGGCGGTGATTCCCGGCTCGAACACGCCCACCAGCGCCGTGGTGATGGCGGCGCCACCCAATCCGGCGAGGCATCCCGAGAGCAGGGTTGCGATCGACCGCACCCGGATCACGTTGACGCCGCGGGCGAACGCCGCGTCGGGGTCTTCGCCGACGGCCCGCACCTCCAGGCCGAACACGGTGCGCTGCGCTACCCACCAGACGACGGGCACCATCCCGAGGGCCAGCCACGTCATCCAACTGTTGGACAGGAAGGCCTCACCAAGGAATGGGATGTCGGACAGGCCGGGGATGTGGATCTCGCCCAGGATGCTCACCTGACGCCGCGCGCCGCCCAGCGGGGTGGTGAGGCGGAAGATGTAGCCGGTGAGGCCGACCCCCAGGATCGTGAGCCCGAAACCGACCACGACCTGATTGGCGTTCAGGCGAACGCACAGCCACACCATCAGCAGCGCCAGCGCCGCGCCGGCCAGAGCACCGGCCAGGAGGCCGACGACGATGCCCGACTCGACTGCCACGTACAGCGACGCGAGAGCCCCGACGATCATGAAGCCCTCCAGGCCGATGTTCAGCACGCCGGCCCGCTGGGCGAGCGTCTCGCCCAGGGAGGCGAAGATGAGCGGCGTGGCCAGCCGCATACCGCCGGAGAACGTGGCGGTCCAGAACGTCAACTCGGCGAGCTTGCCCACGTCAGGACTTCCCTGACCCCGCCCGGCCGCCGCCGTCCCCGGCTGTGTCGGCGCTGCGACCCCAAGCCGCAACGGCACCCATCGACTCGCCGACCGAGCGCACCACGCGGCGGGCGATGGCGGCGATCTGTGGGGCGTACCGAACCGCGAACCCCAGCAGGATCAGCGCCTGGATGATGTCGCTCAGCGAGGCGGGGATGCTCTCGACGGCCTGCATGTGCAGCCCGCCCGCCTGCAGCGCCCCCACCAGTAGCGCCGCCGCCAGGATGCCCAGCGGTCGCGCCCCACCCAGCATCGCCACCACCAGGCCGAAGAAGCCGATCTCCTCGGCGATGTCCACGAACAGCCGCTGTAGCAGCCCCGCCGACTGCAGCCACCCGGCCAGGCCCGCCAGAGCCCCCGAGATGAGCAGCGAGTTGAGGATGATGCGCCGCCCGCCGATGCCGAGAGTGTGCGCCAGGCGGGGGTTCTCTCCGAACAGGTCGTAGCGGTACCCCATCGTCGAGCGTGTCCACAATCCGAACAGCAGCACCATCACCACCACCGCCAGCACGCCGGCGTGCAGCCGGGTGCTTGCCACGAGGTCGCCGAGAACGGCGTTTTCCGCGAAGGGCTCAGACTTCGGCGTGATGGCACGGGGTTCCTTGAGGGGTCCGTTCAACAGGTACGCCAGCAGCAGGAAGGCGAACTCGTTGAAGAGCAGTGTGGACAGGATCTCGTTGACGTTCAGGTGGGCTCGCAGCAGGGCCGGAATCACCACCCACACCATCCCGAACACCGCGCCCCCGACGGCCGCCAGCGGGATCGCCGCAGCCGATGGGGCGCCCCGCAGCAGGAACCCCGTCACGAGAGCGCCGATGCTGCCGGCGATGAGCTGACCCTGCGCGCCAATGGTGATGACGCCCGCACGGAGTGCCACCGCCGCGCCGATGCCGACCATCGCCAGCGGTGCGGCTCGCGCCAGCGTCTCGCCGATGGCGAACCAGTCGCCGAAGCTGCCCGCCAGGATGGCGCCGTAGGCGGTGAGCGGGTTCTGCCCCGATCCCGCGAGGATGGCCGCGCCGAGCGCCAGGGCGACCACCACCGCCAGGAGGCTGGTGCCCAGGCCGATGGTCGCCCTCTCGAACGCCGTGTCGGCGCGCAGCGGTCCGGGACCGTCGCCGCCGCCGATCGTGCCTCCTGCTCCGGCGCCGGGCGTGCCCCCTGCGGTTACGCTCACGAGTCGCTCTCCGGCTCGTCGGTCGGATCCCAGTCGAGGCCCGCCATGACGGCGCCCAGGCGAGCCGATGTCATTTCCTCCACCCCGAACCGGTCGGTCACCCGCCCCCCGCTCAGCACCACCACTCGCTGCGACAGTTCCGCCACCTCGTCGAGGTCGGCGGAGATGATGACCACCGCCCCGCCCCGGGCGGCGGTGTCGAAGCACCGGTCGCGGATCGCCCGCCCGGCGTGGGGGTCGAGGCCCTTGGTCGGTCCTGCGGCCACGAGCACCGCTGGATCGCGCTCCATCTCGCGCGCCGCCATCAGCTTCTGCTGGTTGCCGCCCGAGAGCGACCCGGCCCGCAGTGCCGGCTCCGGCGGGCGCACGTCGAAGCGCCGCGCCAGGACTCGTGCGTGGCGCCGCACCGCTGCCCGAAGCCGCACGCCGAAGCGGGCGAACTCCGGGTCCGACACCCGCCGTGCAATCAGGTTCTCGGCCAGGGAGAAGTCGGCGGCCAGCCCGGCGCTGCGATCCTCGGGTAGCAGCGCCACCCCGCCGGCGATGGCGGCCGCCGGTGAGCCCGTCACGTCGGCACCGTCGATCCGCACCCGCCCCGCGTCGGGGCGGACCTGACCGGTTAGCGCCGCCGCCAGCTCCTCCTGCCCATTGCCCGCGACCCCCACCACGCCGACGATCTCTCCCGCCCGCACCTGCAGCGACACGTCGCGCAGGCCTGGGCCGTGCTCGGCGGCCACGCGCAATCCCTCGGCCTCCAGCCGCACGTCGCCGAGTTCCAGGTCGGGCCGGCGAACCTCCAGCAGCGAGATGTCGCCCACCATCAGCTCGGCAATGCGCCGCAGGTCCGCAGCCGCCACGTCCTCGCCTGCGGTGACGACGCGCCCCTGGCGCAGCACGGTGAGCCGGTCGGCCAGTTGGGCGAGTTCGGGCAGGCGGTGCGAGATGTAGATGATCGGTGTTCCCTCGTCGCGCAGCCGCAGGCACAGTGCGATGAGGGCGTCGGTCTCCAGCGGTCCCAGCGCCGAACTGGGTTCGTCCAGGATCAGGACCCGGGCGCCCCAGGCGAGGCTGATGAGGATCTCCGCCTGCTGGCGAACAGCCATAGGCAGGTCGTCGACCAGGGAGTCGGCCGGAACCGCCAGGTCCAGTTCACCGGCGAGCCGCTCCACTTCGGCGCGGGCCGCCCGGGCGTTGAACGGCCTCGGCCACGGCCGCCACCCGCCGCCGGGTCCAGCGCCCGGGCGACTCGCCCGCGGCGACTCGCCGGCAGATGCCGCGCCGGATTGCGGTGGGCCCGGGTGCTGTCGGGGACGGCCCAACTCGATGTTCTGCGCCACGGTGAGGCCCCGCACCAGCGAGAGTTGCTGGCGGACATGTGCCACGCCGGCAGCCGAACCCTCCGAACGCCGCCGGGGGGTGTACCGCTCGCCGAAGAGCCGGAGTGTGCCGGCGTCGGGGCGCAGAGTGCCGGCCACGATCTTGGCCAGCGTTGTCTTGCCGGCGCCGTTCTCGCCCACCAGGGCGTGGATCTCACCCGCCCGGAGGTCGAAGTCCACCGAGTCCAGGGCTTGCGTGGCGCCGAAGCGCCGGGACACCCCGACGGCTTCGAACGCCACCGAGTTGACGCCCTCGTGGGCGCCGTCCGAGTTGGTGCTCTCGTGGGTGCCGTCGCCCCCGGCTCCGGGGCTCGGACGGCCGCTCATACCGGCGGCGGGAGGGTGGCGCGGGCTGCCGCAGCCACCTCTGACTCGTCGACGCTGACGCAGCGGCCGTCGCGCACAACCACCTCGCCGGCGGCGATCACCAGGTCGGCGCGGTCGGACAGGCCGGTCAGCAGCAGCCCGATGACCGGGTCGTGCACGCCGACGCGGTCCACGGTGGTTATGTCCCAGGCGGCAAGGTCGGCGCCGGCGCCCGGCGCGAGAATGCCCAGCGCCGGGCGGCTCAGGCAGCGGGCCGAGCCGCGGGTGGACATGGCCAGCAACTCGCGAGCACTCAACCAGCGCTCGGGGTCCGGGCTGTGCTGACGGTGCGACAGGGCCGCCAGTCGCATGTCGCCCATCTGGTTGCCGCCGTCATTGGAGGCCGAGCCGGTGGTGCCGAATCCCACCGTGCAGCCCCCGTCGAGCCACCACCGCACCGGCGCCGGGCGGAACCCCATGCGCAGGTCGGGAGCGATGAGGTGCACGATCCCCACGGCGGCGGCGGCGTATTCGGGGATCTCGCCGCGAGGGGCGTCCATCATGTGTGCCAGCCACACCTTGTCGCTGTGCCAGCCCGCCTCGCCGATGACCTGCCAGGGCGACCTGCCGTAGCGTCGGCGGCAGAACTGGGTGTCCACACCCTCGTAGAGGTGGGTGTGCAGGCCCACTCCCGGGTGCTCCGCCGCCATCTCGGCGAAGGCGGCGAACAGCTCGAGGCGGTCGACGTGCGGTCCACAGGGGGCCAGGTCGATGCGGATGCGGGCCAGCGGGTCGGGGTCGTGGTAGTTCTCGATCAACTCGAGGCTGTGGCGCAGCACCTCGTCGACGCTCTGGCAGGCCGCCTCGGGCGCCTCCCCGCCGGCGCTGCGGGGGTACGTCATGGTGCCCCGTCCGGCGTTCAGGCGGATGCCCACCTCCTGGGCGGCTTCGATGATGGCCTCGATGTACGGCGCCGTCACCCCGCCGGGGAAGAAGTAGTGCTGGTCGGCGACCGTCGTCACCCCGCACAGCAGCGATTCCACCATGCCGGCCCGGGCCATCGTGGCGACCGTCTCGGGCGTGAAATGGCCGTCGCGCCACCACTGCATGCAGATACGCCCGAGGCCCTTGAGCCACTCCGGGAGCAGAACCCTCTCGAGTTCGGGGATGCTGCGCAGCCCCACCTGGTAGAGGTGCTGGTGGGCGTTGATGAGGCCCGGCATGACGAGCAACCGGGAGGCGTCGATGACGGTTTCGCCGGCCTGCGGCTCGAGGTTGCCGATCTCGCCGATGCGCCCATCGGCGACGCGGAGGTCGACGTCGCGAAGCTCGCGATCGGCGTCGTCGAAGGTCAGGAGGTGGGCGATATTCCGCAGCAGCAGTCCGGGCACGGGCGTCAGTCTGTCAAACTTGGGGAGACGGCGGGCTGAACTCCGTTCGACCCGGACGATGATGTGAGCCGCCGGTGCGGCCGGGATCGGCCCGGTGTCCGGCGCCGTGCTGGGATCACGTTGGTTATGCTCCTGAGTAGTTTTACTCAATAGCGTAATCAGTACAATGGTCGCATGGCCGATTTCCGGCGTTCGCAGGTGGCAGTACTCGTCCAGCGGTTGTCGGAACCGCCTGAGCGGCTCATCGCGATCTTCGGTCCGCGCCAGACGGGAAAGACCACGGCGGCGCGTCAGGCACTCTCGTCCATCGCGCAGCGCCACCGATACGAGGCAGTCGACGCGCCCGAATCTCGGGCTGCCCCGTGGCCCTCTCCTTCAGAAGCCGGCCACGGGGCGCTCCCGTCAGCTCAACGCGACACGCAGTGGTTGGCTGACATCTGGGAGGACAGTCGCCATCGCGCCTGGTCGTCGGAGCGCGGTTTCGTTCTCGTGCTGGACGAGATTCAGAAGATCGATGGCTGGTCGGACGCGGTCAAGGGACTCTGGGATGCTGACCGAGCCACCGGCTGCCCGCTGCACGTGGTCATTCTCGGTTCGGCGCCTCTGTTGATGCAGGCCGGCCTGAACGAGAGTCTCGCGGGGCGCTTCGAACCGATCCGGCTCACGCACTGGTCGTACCCGGAGATGTCCGAGGCGTTCGGATTCGACGTGGAGCAGTACGTGTACTTCGGCGGCTATCCGGGTGCGGCTCGGTTGATCCACGACGCGGACCGATGGGTGGCCTATGTCCGTGGCGCCCTCATCGAGCCGAATATCGAGCGTGACGTGCTCTCGATGAGTCGCGTCGACAAGCCGGCGCTCCTGAAGCGGCTATTCGATCTCGGCTCGCTCTACTCGGGGCAGGAGCTGTCGTACAACAAGATGCTTGGCCAGCTGCGGGATGCGGGCAACACCACCACACTGGCGCGGTACCTCGACCTTCTCTCCCAGGCGGGACTGCTGACCGGTCTGCCCAAACACACAGAGCGCCCGGTGTCGGCCAAGGCCTCGACACCGAAACTGAACGTGCTGAACACGGCTCTGATGGCCGTTGCGTCCGGCTATGCGTTCGACGAGGCTCGGGCCGACCGGACGTTCTGGGGCCGCATGGTCGAGAGCGCGGTCGGGGCGCATCTCGCGAACACAGCCGCGCCGAGCACCACCCTGAAGTACTGGAGAGACAGGAACCACGAGGTGGACTTCGTGCTCCACCGGGGACCCCTCACAGTGGGGATCGAGGTGAAGAGCGGCGGTGGAGCGGGATTCCTGTCCGGCCTGTCGGAGTTCGAGCGGCGTTTCCGGCCTCGCGCCACGGTCGTTGTTGGTGAGTCGGGAGTACCGCTGCACGAGTTCCTGTCAGTGCCGGCCGATCACTGGTTCGGTGCGACATGAACGTCACCGTCGACCGGACCTGCACCGAGATCCGACCCGGCCGTAACGGGGGACTCGAATTTGGCGAGTCGAGGCCGCTGAGCGCGTTCGGGTCGCTGCACGCGTACGTGCTGCTCGGCGATCCCGGTGCCGGCAAAACGACCGAATTCAAGAAGGAGTGTCGAGCACTCGGCGGAGCGGCCCGATACATCGGCGCGCGGGATTTCATCTGGCCGGACCTCGAATCTCGCCCCGAGTGGCTGGATACGACGCTGTTCATCGACGGACTCGACGAGATGCGGGCAGGTGCCGCGGATTCGCGGCTCCCGCTGGACGAGATTCGCAACCGCCTCGACCGACTCGGCTGTCCGCAGTTCCGCATCTCCTGTCGCGAGGCGGACTGGCTCGGCCACAACGACCGGCAGAGCCTGGAGGCCGTCTCGCCCGGCGGGAGCATCGTCGTTCTTCGGCTCGATCCCCTCAGCGAGCAAGCCGCCGCCGAGTTGTTGAGTTCGCCGTCTCTCGGCGTCGCTGCAGACAAGTTTCTGCAGGAGGCGCGCATACGGGGCGTCGGCGGGCTCCTGGGTAATCCCCTGACGCTGCGCCTGCTCGCGGAAGCGGTCCGCCACGGTGGAGGCTGGCCGACGAGTCGGCTGGAGACTTTCGAGACGGCATGCCGTCGGATGGCCACCGAGCGGAACGAGGAGCATCGCGAGGGCACCACTCCACAATCGGTGGAGACCGTCCTGGCTTCCTCCGGCTATCTCTGCGCGCTGCAATTGCTCTCAGGGATCGATGGGTACTCGGTTGCGTCCGGCGTCGAAGGTTCCACATTCGTGTCGTTGGACACGCTCGAGGCCGCATCGGAGCATCGCTCCCGAATCTGTCTCGAGTACGCATTGGCCACGAGGCTGTTCACGGCTGTCGGCGATCGGGCGTTCAGTCCTGTTCATCGACTGGTGGCGGAGTTCCTCGCGGGCCGCTATCTCGCGGCGCTTGTCCGTCAGGGCCTACCGGCTCGGCGCATCGTCGCGCTCATGACGGGCGCTGGCGACGGGCGCGTTGTTACGGTGCTCCGGGGCCTCTCCGCCTGGCTGGCCGCACATCCCATTGAGGCGCGCAGGCAACTCATCGATGCGGATCCCGTAGGTGTCGGCATCTACGGCGACATCGGGGACTTCACGACCGACGACAAGCAGCGGCTGCTCTGGTCGCTGGCGACATTCGCCACGGAGGGGCACTTGTCGGGTCATCAATGGCGCGACGGGCGAGCCGACGAGGCTTGGTACGACTCCGCTTGGGCGTTCCGGTCTCTCGCGTCTCCCGACATGGCTCCTCTGATCAACGAACTGCTCGGCGATCGGGGCGCTGGAGCTTGCGACGACCGGTTCACCGGATTCGTCCTGGACGTGCTGTCGGAGGCGGACGCGTCGGAGGTCGGATCGCTGATTGGTTTCGAATCGACCGTGGAGGCGATTCTGCGCGACGCCGCAACGTCGGCGGAGGTCAGATTGCGTGCATTGGGCGCCTATCTCCGCATCGCTCCCGACGGCGACACCAGGACGGACAACGCTCTCTGGCTGCTGGATGCGGTCCACGACCGCAAGCTGCCCGATCCCGACGATCAACTCCTTGGAACCCTGCTTAGTCACCTCTACCCGAATGCGATCGCTCCCTCGCAGGTGTGGCGCTACGCCCTATCGCGGGATCGGCCCGTCTTCGGGGGCCGATTCTGGCGATTTTGGCAGTCCACCCTCGAGGAGCGGTCCTCTAACCAGCACGTGGTGGAACTGCTCGACGCCTTCCACGAGGACTATGCACGACTCATCTCGGAACGGGAGGAGCCGCCATTCGAGGACCTTCCGCTGCGTCTGCTGGTACGAGGCTTGGAGGCTCTCGGCGAACAGCTCGAGCCGTCGCGCCTGTACAACTGGCTTAGCGCTGTCGCGCGCTGTCGCCTGATCTCTCGGACCGAGGAGCATGAACGCCGCGTCCGGGCCTGGCTGGAGGCTCGCCCCGAGATCCAGAAGGCCGTATATCTGGAGTGGCTCACGACGCGCAGTCGGGATGATCCGCTGGGATTCTGGCACGGCGATGCGTTGCACTGGAGCAAGCTTCCATCTGACTTCGGGCTTTGGTGTCTCGATCAGGCCTTCGCGATTTCGGACACGGACCCCGCTGTGTCAAAAGAGTTGCTGAGTGAGGCACACCGGTCACTACGAAACCCAGAGAGGAGCGAGGGTCTGACTCTTGACGTTCTCTTCGAGCGCACCCGCGGACGTCGGGCGCTGGCAGAGTGGCTCGACGGACTCACTCAGCAGAGCGCGTCGGAACCGTCCGCCGCGGACGATCCGCACCTGAAGGAACTCGAGGCGCTTCGCGAGCAGGCGCGTACCGACCAGCGGCAGCGTCGCGCGGAATGGTCAGAACTCATTCGATCGCGAGAGACCGAACTGCGGGAGAACAGATTCTCACTCCAGAACCTGAACACCCTGGCCAGAGCCTATTTCGGCCGGTTCGCGGGCGCCGACCGAATGACCTCCTCTCGCGACCGCATCGCCGAATTCATCGGTGGCGAGAACAGTCTCGTCGACGCCGTCCTTGCCGGTCTGCGGGAAGCCGTGACACGCGATGACGTTCCCGCTGCCGAGCGGACGATCGCGCTGCACTTGGAATCGAAGCACTCGTGGTTGGCGTATCCGGTGCTGGCGAGCCTGCATCTCCTCGACGAGGAGGACCCGGCGCGCTTGGACGGCCTTGACAACACCCAGAAGCGCAACGCCCTCGCCATCCACTACTGCGTTCCTGCAGGTCAGGTGTCCGCAGGTTGGCACGACCGATGGCTCCGGCAGGATCCCGAGCTGGTTCTCGATGTCCTATACCGGTGCGCGGCTGCCACCATCAGGGCGGGTGACGAGGCTCCGCTCGGCCTCAACGAGTTGGAAACCGTCACCGGATGCGACGAACTGGTGCACGATGTGAGGTTGCGACTGCTCCGGGCGTTCCCGACCCGCGGCCCGCACAAGCAACTCCGACAGCTCGACCGGCTGCTGGCCGAGGTCTTCGAATACGACGACAAGTCGGCGCTCCGCTCACTCCTCCAGAAGAAGCTCTCCTCGACGAGTATGACCGTCGCCCAACGCGTCCGATGGTTGGCGGCTGACGAGTTGCTGTCGCCGGGTTCTGGGTTCCCAGAACTGAAGGCTTGGGTCGGTGAGAGCGAGAGACGGGTCAGGCAGTTGGCGGACTTCTTCCAAGACATCTCGGATCGACGTGGCCTCGGCGGTTCGATCCTCGACACTGTTCGAGATGCAGCCGCGCTTAAGGACACGATCGAGATGCTGGGCCGCTCGTATCGCCCGCTCGCAATGAATGGCCTCGTGACACTCGAGATGCACGCGTCCGATCGGATATCTGCACTGATCGCGCAACTCGGCTCGCTGGCGGGTGACGAAGCCCAACAGGCGTTACGGGATCTGATCGATGATCCACAGTTGGCTCCGTGGAAGGGTCGACTCACCTGGTCTCTGGAACGCCAGCGCGTAGTCCATCGTGATGCCTCTCACCGCCATCCCAGCATCGAGCAGGTCGAGCGCACGCTCAGCGATCAGGCGCCGGCCAACGTTGCGGATCTGGCCGCGCTCGTTGTCGAGCGGATCCATGACGTCTCCGAAGATGTGCGGGGTGGCGACAGCAACCCCTGGCGTCAATTCTGGAACGAGGACGGATACGGCCGGCTGACTACTTCCAAGCACGAGAACTCCTGTCGCGACTCGCTGCTCGCCGCTTTGAAGGAGCGTCTTCCTGCGGAGGTCGACGCAGCGCCGGAGGGCTCCTATGCCGCGGGCAGACGGGCCGACATCCGCGTGAGCCGCGGCGCGTTCAACGTTCCGGTCGAGATCAAGAAGAACTCCCACATCGACCTGTGGAGAGCCCTGCGCAGCCAACTCATCGGCCGGTACACGACCGACGCCGCGACAGGGGGATACGGCATCTTCCTTGTGCTTTGGTTCGGAAACGACGTGACGAAGCCGTCGCCCGACGGCAGCTATCCAACCACACCGCAAGAACTGAAGCGGCGACTGGAGGACGATCTGACTCCCGTCGAAGCACGCAAGGTCACTGTGGTCGTCATGGACGTCACCAAGCCGTAGTCCCCAACGCAACTGCTGCCAATCGGCGAGACTGCCGGCGATATGGCACGCGGACCGACGGCAACGGCACACAACGGTCCGCAAGCCCTCACGACGGCAGGCGTCTATCAGTTGGATGACCGACGTTGAGTCGTTCCCGCCCCCGCCGGCCGGCGGTTGTCGTCGGCGCCTGCACGCTGTCGATCGCGGTCAACTCGGCCTACGGCTACGTGCCGGGGTTCGTGGCCACTTCCCTGCGGGCCGATCTGGGCGTCGGGCGCTGGTACATCGGGCTGCTGGTCAGCCTCTACTTCGGGTGCGCAGGCTTGGCGTCGCTGACGGCGGGGCGCGTCTGCGACCGCGTCGGTGCGCGGCTTGCGGTGGCCGCCGGGATGGCGCTGGTGGTCCTGGCCTCCGGGGTGGGCGCCGGTCTCGGTGGTTACGCGCCGTTGCCCGCCGCCGGTGTGCTGGCGGGGTTCGGCTACGCGCTCAACAACGTCGGGACGAACGTCTCCGTCGCCGGTGCGGTGAGTCCCCGTCGCCGCACCGTCTCCCTGGCGACGCGGAGTTCCGGCATCCTCCTGATGAGCGCTGTGAGCGCGGCTCTCGCTCCGGTCGTTGCCAATCGTTGGGGTTGGGAGTGGGTCTTCGGCAGCCTGGGTGTTGGCGGTGGGGTGATGGCAGTTGTGGCACTGGGAGTCCTACCGGGCGACAGGGGTGAGCCGCACGAGCTGCTGCAGCGCCGCTCGCACAGCCTGCCGAAAGGGTTCGTCTGGTTCCCGATTGCGGCGTTCTGCCTGATCGCGGGCGCCCAACCGCTGCTCTCGTGGACAGTGCCGTACGCGGAGGAGTCGCTGGGCCTGTCGTCGACATGGGCGGGCCTCCTCGTCGGGGCGTCATCGGCGGTGGGTGCCGTGGCCATGGTTGCCACGGGTGTGGGTGCCGACCGGTTGGGGTCGCAGCGGCGCATGCGCCTGCTGGTGACACTGGTGGTGGGGACCGGCATCTCGTGCCTGCTACTCGCCGCCGGCGGTGTACTCGGCCTGGGCGTGGCCATGGTGGGCGTCCTCGGCGGGATCGTCCTGCAGTTCGCCAGCATCGGCACGATGCATGCCACCGTCGTGGACCGGGCGGGCCCGGCCGTGGCCCGCGCCACCGCCGCCACGATGACCGGCTACTACCTGGGCGCGCTCGTCTCGCCGGTGGCGTTCGGCGCGTTCGTGGACAGCGTCGGCTCCTACGAGTGGGCATGGCTCATCCTCGCCATCCTGCTGGGGGGTTCCGCCGTGGCCTTCCGCCTCGCCGGGCGGATCGCGCCGGTGGATTGAGAGACGCCCTTGCCAGGCGGTGGCGCGTCGCCGGGTTCGCCGTCCCGTCGGGTTGGTTCGTACGGGCGGATCGGGTCTCGGGGCGCGGGACTAGCCTTCGGTCGACCATGAGCAACGCGGTCGAACCCTCCGCGCCGGGGTGGGCGGGAGTCCGCCGCACCGAACGCGGCGCGCCACCGACGGAGGTCGCGAACCTCCCGGGCGCTCGGGTCGCCCATCGCCCGGCCGACCTCCTGAGGGCACGCCGATGAGTCCCCGCTTCGTCGGCCGCAGCATCCCGCGGGTCAACGACGAGACCATGCTGCGCGGCTCGGCGCGCTATGTGGCCGACCTGGCGGGTGCGATGGGGGGTGTGCGGCACGCCGCCGTCATCCGTAGCCCGGTGGCTCACGGGATCCTGGAGGGCCTGGAGGTCGGCGACCTGCCGCCCGGTGCCCACCTGATCGGGCCCGAGGAACTGCGGACCCGGGCGAAGGGCGGCTTCCCCGTGCTGTGGCATCTGGCCGAGCAGAACCAGACCTCCACGCCGCTGCTGGACGACCGGGTGCGCTATGCGGGCCAGCCGGTCGGCGTGGTCGTTGCCGGCAGTGCCGCTGCCGCCGCCGACGCCGCCGAGACGATCCTGCCGCTCATCGGGGAACTGCCGGCGGTGATCGACCCGCTGGAGGCGCTCGCAGCGGATGCGCCGCGCCTCTGGGACGGCGTGGAGGGGAACCTTCTGGCTGCCTGCACGGCCGGCGACAGCGCCGAGCACACCGAGGCGGTCTTCGCCGCCGCCGACCGGCGCCTACGCACCCGGCTGGGGATCGGGCGCCTCAGCGGGGCACCCATGGAGGGCCGAGGCGTGCTGGCCTATACCGAGCCGACCGGCAAGCTGGTCGTGCACACGTCCACGCAGGTGCCGCACGGGGTGCGCGACGTCATCTGTGCCGTGCTGGGTATGCCACAACACCGGGTGCGGGTGGTGGCGCCTGACGTCGGTGGGGGGTTTGGGCTCAAGGACCACCTCTACGAGGACGAGATGATGGTGATCATCGCCGCACTCGCCCTGCGGCGCCCGGTGCTGTGGGCCGAGACGCGCACGGAGTCGCTGCTGGCGACCTCGCATGCGCGGGGCGAGATCTGCGATGTGGAGGTGGCTTTCGACGACGACGGCATGCTGCGCGGCCTGCGCGTGGACGCGGTGCGCAATGCCGGAGCTCAATGCAGCGTCTTCTCCGGAGGGCCGCTGTTCGTGGCCCTCGGCATGGCACCGGGGCCGTACACCTGGGACGCCGTGCGGGGCATCGGGCGCCTGGTGGCCACCAACACGATGCCGACGGGCGCGTACCGGGGCTTCGGCCAGACCCAGGCAACCCTCATCGGTGAGCGGGCGGTCGACCTCGTGGCCCGGGCGCTGGGCCGCCACCCGGCCGACGTGCGGGAACAGAACATGATCCGCCCCGCGTCGCAGCCGTACACCACCCGCACGCACGTGACCTACGACAACGGCGACTACGCCGTCCCGCTGCGCCGCGCCCGCGAGTTGATCGAGGGTCGGGGGACCGCCGAGTCGTCGCCGGATGACGGCCGCCTGCGCGGTGTGGGGTACGCCTCGCACGTGCAATTGGCGGGCGTCGGTCCCAGCTTCCTCAACGAGATCCTGGGCCTGCGCATCGGCGGCTACGAGAGCGCCGTCGTGCGCATGGAACCCGACGCCAGCGTGCGCCTCTACACCGGCGTGTCTCCCCACGGCCAGGGCCTGGAGACCACCCTGGCGCAGTTGCTGGCCGATGAGTTGGGTGTCGACGTCTCCGACGTGGAGGTGATCCACAGCGACACCGACGTCACCCCCTACTCGGCGTACGGGACGGCTGCGTCCCGCTCGATGGCCTTGGGAGGCGGCTCCGCGCTCGTCGCCGCCCGGGAGCTGGCGGGGCGGATCCGCGCCATCGCCGCCGACATGCTGGAGGCCAACCCCGCCGACCTGAGCCTCAGCGGTGGGCAGGTCACCGTGGCCGGCACTGCCGCCTCGGTGCCGCTGGCCGAGGTGGCCGCGGCGGCCCACCGGGGTTTCCGGCTGCCCGACGGTCAGGCTCCCGGACTCACCGCCTCGTACATCTACGACCCCCCCAGCCCCACGTTCTCGTTCGCCACCCACGCCTGTGCCGTGGCCGTCGACCCCGAGTTGGGTGGTGTCGAAATCACCGACTACGTCGTGGTGCTGGACTGCGGCACGGTGGTGAACCCGGTGATCGTCCGTGGGCAGGTCCACGGCGGCGCCGCGCAGGGCATCGGCGCGGCGCTCAGCGAGGAGATCGTGTACGACGCCGGCGGTCAGCCCCGCACCACGACGCTCGCGGACTATCTCGTGCCCACGCCCGACATGCTCCCGGACTTCACCGTGGAGCACCTCGAGACGCCCTCCCCCTACACGCCCGGCGGCATGAAGGGGATGGGCGAGGGTGGCACCAACGCCGCCTTCTCCTGCGTGATCAACGCCGTGCTGGACGCACTATCCGGCGCCGACACCACGCCCGGAGCCACCCTCGCCACCCCGCTCTCGCCCCAGCGCATCTGGCAGGCACTGCAACCCGTCGCCGGCTAGCTGAGGCGGCCCACTGTCCCGTGGTCGTGACTACGTTGCCGACGGCGGTGGAGGAGCCGCCGCCGGTCTCGGCTGCTGTGGTCGGAAGTTGAGCGCCCTTTCCAGATTGGACAGGTATTCCGCGAAGGCGCGCCGTCCGCTCGCCTTTAACTGGACCCAGGTTCGCGGCTTGGAGCCGTGAAATTCCTTGGTGATTTCCACGTAGCCCGCCTGCTGGAGCTTGCGTAGGTGGATGGTCAGATTTCCACCGGTGAGGGCGAGGGTCTCCTGGATGAATCCGTAAGCCAGCCGGTCTGCCTCCGGGACGGAGACGAGCACGGTCATGATGCGCAGCCGGGTTGCCTGATGAATTGTGTCGTTGAGGACGATGCCGTCGCCGGTGGGCGAGTCGGCGGCGCTCACCCGCCGACTCGCTTCTTGGCGATCCAGGCGAGCGCGCCTGCGGCCACGGCCAGCAGCGTCGCTCCTGAGATCGCCGGGGCGATGTCACCCGCGAGGTAGAAGGGGATGTAGAACGCTGCGGCGTAGACCGCGCCCCCAGCAGCGATCAGGGGGCGGTGCATGATTCCGAAGAGGATGAGGGCCAGTGTCCAGATGCCCACGACGACGAGCATGATGCGCGCGCCTCTCTCGGCGGCATCGACGTTCCCCACTCCAGCGGCCAGTGGAATGAGGAACGACGCTGTGACCACAGCGAGCCAGAACAGGACGAACCAGATTTCGACTTTGCGAGCGGCGTCTCCGATTCCGATGCGTTGACGCGCTCGGCGCCCGATAATTGCACTGGCCCACCCGCCGAGCGGGCCGAGCACGCTCCACAGCGCCAACGGGAACCATCGGGAGCGCTCGGCAAAGCCCGTTGCCAGTTCGGCGATGGCGTACTGGGTGATGAATGCAAGCCCAGTGATCGCGGCCCACAGCAGGAGTGTCGCCGTGCTCCCCGCGACGTACATCGACCTCCGGGCATCGTCGACCGTGGCGTGGATTGTCGCCCAGCTCTCGCTGTCGGTCAGCGTGCTTCCGTCCGAATCCAGTGCCTGCATCGGTCTGCCTCCCGTTGTCGAGACTAGTTTGTAACATAAACTAGTTTGCGACGCATAGCAAGCGGGACGGCGCGCCGGCGGTCAGGGAGCGGTCCGCCTAGATCTGGCGCATCAGCGGGTTCAGGACGAGTGCGTGTACGAAGCGGCGTGGCAGGCGGCGAGGTAGGCGTAGGTAATGGCTCGGGCGTTGGCGAGACCGCCGACGTAGCCGGGTTGCTCGACGTAGGCGGCGGCGTTGCCCGTGGCGTACAGCCCCGGAACGGCGGAGCGGTCCTCGCGCAACACCTGCGCGTCGCTGTTGATCAGCAGGCCTGTTGAGTAGATCCCGGTACCCAGCAGCTTGAGTGGGAGGCCCCAGAACGGCGGCTCGCGCAGCGAGCCCAGGTTGGGGTTCGGCAGCTGGTTGGGGTCCCCGGCCCGGAGGCGGCTGTAGGGGAGCGAGCCCCGGCCGAACGCGGGGTCGTTCCCCTCATCCGCGGGCTCGTTGAACGCCGCAACCTCCGCCTCGAGGCCGCCGGGGTCGATGCCGAGCGAGATGGCGAGATCGGCGAGACGGGGCGCCTGCGCCAGATCTGCGGGCCATTCGGAGGTGTCACCGAGTCCGTAGCGGGAGCGGTAGCGGTTGTCGCCGATGAGGAAGCACGGGTAGTTGGGGAATTGCCCCGCGGCGTCGCGTTCCTTCACGGCACGCAGCAGGAAGCCGTAGAAGCTCTCGTCGCCGAAGCGTTTGCCAGCCCGATTCACCACGATGGCGTGGGGGAGTCCGAGCGCCCGGGACAGCTCCCGGTGCAACGGAACGTCGGTCCCGGGATGGCGCTCGGTCGGGCTCTCATAGCCGAAGATCGTGAACGCCCCGCCGGCGCGCGCCAGGGCGGCTCCTGTGGGTTGAACGAGTGTGAGGGCGTCACCGTCGAGCACCGGCGGGGAGGCCTCGAAGATCTCCGGTAGGCCCTCCATGTCGGCGGCGTACGGGGCGTTGCCGTAGCTGCCCGTGGCGATCAGCACGCCGCGCCGGGCGCGGACCTCGAGTCGAGAGCGGCCTGTGTCGACGACGGCACCGGATACCCGGTCGCCTGTCTGGATCAACTCGACGCATCGTGTCCCGAGCAGGATCGGCACTCCCCGCTGCACGAGGGCCGCGGCGGCGAAGCCGGCTGACAGCCCCGGGCCCCACGTCCAGAAATCGCTCTCGCGGCGCCGGCGGTGCAGGTCGGCGAGAACGTCACCCGCGACCAGATCCCCGCCGGCCCGGCGCACCTCGTCATGGGTCAGCCCGAGGAGTCGGAAGTGTGGCGAGCTGCGGCACCGGTCCCGCCACGGCCCAAGCGCGTCGCCGTCGACGGTCACCTCGAGGATGCGGCCGCCCGGCTTGGATCCCGGCGCGTCGGGGTGGTACTGGTCGCCGAGCCCGGTGCTCTGGAACCGCACACCGAGGCCACAGAAGTACTCCACGGCCTCGGGGGCGCGCCGGACGAACGTGGCCAGCAGTTCGTCGTCGAACGTGCCGGCGTCACGTGCGACCCAACGCAGGTACCTGGTGGTGTCGTCCGTGCTGTCCTCGAGGCCGGCGCTCCGCTGGAGGTGGTTGTTGCCGACCCAGACCACGCCGCCGCTGTAGGCGGCAACACCCCCGATGAGCGGCGACTTCTCGACGATGAGCACGTCGAGGCCCGCATCGGCGGCGCGCAACGCGGCGGCGAGACCTCCGAGCCCACCCCCGATGCAGAGGAAATCGCATTCGCGAGCCGCCACGAGTTCTCCCAATCGTCGATGTCGAGCCGGCTTCGGCGGCGGGGGGAAGGGAGAACCGGGCTCGCCGCACCCCTCGCGCTCCCCGCATCCGGCGATGCCGGAACAGCGACCGTACCATTGGCCGATGGACGCGATCGCGGGGCAACCGACGGTGACCGGACGTCTGGCGCGCTTCGTGACCGCCCACCGGGCGGTGCCCCTGCCCGAATCGGTGCAGCAGGTGGCCCGCAGATTGCTCCTGAACGCGGTGGCAGCGTCGTTGGCCGGAGCCGACCATCCCGCTGTCGGCCGCCTGGGGGCTTGGGCGACCGACGGCGTGGTCGGGGGCGCGGCCCGCCTGCTCTGGTCCGGGAACAGGACGACCGGCGACCGGGCCGCGCTCGTCAACGGCGCCCTGCTCGAGGCACTTGACTTCAACGAGACCCACATCGAGGCGTTCGTGCATCCCACCGCTCCGGTGTGGCCCGCTGTGCAGGCCACCGCCGAGATATCGGGAGCTTCGCTGGCCACCGCACTCACTGCTCTCGCCCTCGGCGTCGAGGTGGAACTGGCCGTTGCGACGATGCTGATGCCCGCGCACTACGACCGCGGCTTCAATCCTGCGGTGGCTGCCGGGGCAGTCGGCGCTGCGGCGGGCTGCGCGGCGGTGCTGGGGCTGGACGCCGAACGGACGGCCCATGCGCTGGGGCTTGCCGCGCTGGGGGGCGCCGGGCCGCTGGAGGCGCTGGGAACCGACGTCCACCCCTACCGCATCGGGGACGCCGCCCGCAGCGGGTTCGTCGCCGCCGACTTGGCTCATCGGGGATTCACGGCACCGGCCTCCGCCATCGACGGCGAGCACGGCCTGCTGGCCACGGTGGCCGAGAACGATCCGACCGCGGTAACGGCCACGCTCGCCGGCCTCGGCGAGGACTGGCGCATCTGCGGCCCCATCGCCTTCAAGCGGTATCCCACCGAGACGATCAGCCAGGCTCCCCTGGACTGCACGCTCGAACTCCGGCGACGGACACCCGAATCCAAGCGTTCGGAACTCAGATCGATGGAGTTCCGGGTGGCGCCGCTGGTTGCCGAAGTGAACAGAAGCCGGCGCCGGCGGTTCGCCGTCCCGACCGACGATCAGCAGGCTCGATTCGACGGGAGCTACTGCGTCGCCGCGGCATGGCACCGCGGGTGTTTCACGGCCACGGAGATGGAATCCGCGGCGCGCACTGACAGCAGCATCCTGGCGATCCGCGAGTCGGTCACGTTCGTCGCCGATCCCCGCCGTGGGATGGAGAGCGCCTCCCTGGAGGTCCGGTTTGCCGACGGGAGCCGGGAGGGGAATTCGGTCGATGCGTTCAGGGGATCGACCGCCAACCCGATGAGCGACGGCGACCTGCTCCGAAAGCTCGCCGACTGCGCTGCGGGCGTGATCGGTCGGGATCGAATCGAGGTGATCGTCGCGGCGATCTTCGCTCGTCCGGACGTAGCGATGGCGGACTTCACGGCCCTGCTCGCGCGGTGAGGGCTGCGCTGTGGTGGCGACTCGCAGAATCCTCCGGGCGGTCGAGGAACCCGGCGGTCATGATCCGGCGTCCCACGAGACCGACCTTCGCCCCTGGCGCACATGAGTTGACGGGTTGACGGTCTCGGATATGCTGGAATCGCCATGACGACTGAACCCCACATCGTGGATTTGCTGGGTCGGCTGCTGGCGCGTCACACCGACCCTGGCCGTGGCCACGTCATTCTGAGCGAGGCCGAGTACGACGAACGGCTCCGTCGCGTGCTCGAGGCGCCGATTGCTGAGAACAGCGCGGTCGCTGAGACCGCATTGACAAGGATGCGCAACCGGTTGGTGCACGGTCAGATCGAAACGAGCAACTCTGACCGGCTCCTCGAAGCCCTCAAGGTGGTACTCGAGCCCGGACTCCAGCGGCCGGTCGAAGGGGTCTTCGAGGAAGAGGTGCGTGAGCATCGCCGCCGCGACAACGACGTCAGCCTGTCGGCCGCAGCTTCTGTGACCGACAGCTTCGTGGAAGCGTTGACTGCCGACGCGGTGTTATTGGGCAAGCTTGACGTCGAAGAGGCGAACCGGCTCGGTCGTCGCGCAGCCGCGCAGGTGTTGGCGGCGGCACGGTGGTCTCAGATCGTCGGCGATCGGCTCGACACCACCCAGGTCTCACGGCTGCTCGGTATCACCCGCCAAGCGTTGGCCAAGCGCCAAAACACCGGATCGCTTCTCGGTCTCCCCGGCGATGTCACAACCTGGTACCCAACCTGGCAGTTCGATATCGACCAAGCACGCATCCGACCCGAAGTCCGCGATCTGATCGGCGCCTTCCGAGACCGCCTCGATGACATCGACTCGCTTGTCATCGCTGCTTGGGCTACCACGCCCCAGGAGGAGGACCTCGCCGGCGAGACGCCTGCCCAATGGCTGCGCGCTGGCCGTGATCCGGATCAGCTACGCCAAGCTGCCGAACGGGCCGCCGCTCGACTGCGCCAATGACCAATTGGGGTGGGCCAGTTCCATCGGTCGGTGCACGGTTCCGGTCATGATGACCGGTGCCCACTCAAGCACCGACCGATGGAGGTACCAGCATGCCAGGCGCACCGCTGGCGAGGCGCCGGGACCGAGGGACCGGAGAACCGCTGGAGTGTCTCACGGCTGGTACAAACTGGGGAATCATGACCGATGGTCTTCAAGTGGCAACACATGCCGCATCTGCGTCGTTGGCGGTCCGCACCGAGGCGCGACGTGTCGCGGAGACTGCCGACCGCTCCGCGGCGCAGCGGTCCGCGCTTGGGCAGTTCTTCACTCCGGCGCCGATTGCGTCGCTGCTGGCCGGCATGTTCGACCCTCCGGAGGGTCCGGTGCGCGTGCTCGATCCTGGCGCCGGTGTCGGCTCCCTTACGGCGGCCCTTGTCGATCGAGCGGTGGCCGAGGGATGGGCTGTCGACCTGGACGTGACCGCGGTGGAGGTCGACGGGGACTTGCTCGAAGCGCTCACCGAGACGCTGCGCGAGTGCGCGCAAGCCGCGCCGTCGATCACTGCGCGGACTGTGCCCGCGGACTTCGTGGAGTGGGCCTGTCGCAAGCTGGACGGCGGACTCTTCGCGCCACACGAGGTGGGTTTCGACCTGGCGATCCTCAACCCGCCGTACCAGAAGCTCGCTACCTCGTCGGCGTTGCGGCGGATGCTGTCGCGCACGGGAATCGAGGTCACGAACCTGTACGCCGCGTTTGTTGCCCTCGCTCTCGAGCTCCTGAACCCGGGCGGCCAGCTTGTGGCGATCACACCCAGGAGCTTCTGCAACGGCCCCTACTTCCGGGCGTTCAGGCAAGCGCTGCTCGAGCACTCGGCATTGCGCCGGATTCACCTCTTCGAAGCCCGCGACAAGGCATTCCGTGACACAGGTGTGTTGCAGGAGAATGTGGTCGTCCACCTCGTCAAGGGTGCCGCGCAGGAAGCGGTGATCATCTCGACGAGTGCCGGATCCGGCGAGGAGGACGTCCAAGAGGAACGGGTGCCCTTCGCGAACGTCGTACGTCCCGACGATCCGGACTTATTCATCCGCATCGTCTCGGGGGATCCAGCCGTAGCGGCCGCGACGCGAATCGCGGCACTTGAGTGTTCCCTGCCCGACACGGGTGCCGCGGTGTCGACAGGCAGGGTCGTCGATTTCCGGGTACGCGAGCACTTACGCGAGTCCGCGGTGGATGGAACGGTTCCGCTCGTCTATCCCTACCACCTCCGGTCGGGGCGCGTCCGGCCGGACGAGTCGCGCCGTAGGAAACCAGCGGCGCTTGCTGTCAACAGCGTCACGCGGAGGATGCTGCTACCAGCGGGTAACTACGTGCTGGTCAAGCGGTTCTCCTCCAAGGAGGAGCGCCGGAGGATCGTGGCCGCCGTGCTCGAGACCGATGACCTGGGAGCTACCGAGGTGGCCGTCGAGAACCACGTCAACGTCTTCCACGTCGACGGGGCTGGGTTGCCTCTCGAGCTTGCCTGGGGAATTGCTGCGTACCTGAACACAACGGCGGTCGACATGTTCTTCAGGCAGTTCAACGGACACACACAAGTGAACGCGACCGATCTGCGGTCATTGAACTACCCCAGGGTGGGGCAACTCAATGCACTTGGGGTTGCAGCCAGGCAGGCCGAGCACACGCAAGCCGCCATCGACGCGCTGTTCGACCGACACGTCCCCTCCTCGGCGGAGGATCGATGATGGCCACCGTTGACGAGGCAATTGATGTCTTGAGCCAGCTCGAGTTCCCGAGACAGCAGCGGAACGAGCGATCCGCTCTCGCTCTCTTGGCGCTGCTCGATCTCACCCCGGACAGGGCGTGGAGTGAGGCGGAGGATCCCTTGCGGGGCATCACCCAGCTGATGAGCTTCATGGCAGAGCACTACGGAAAGCGGTACGCGCCGAACACGCGTGAGACCGTCAGACGCCAGACGGTTCACCTGAACTGGGCTTTCGAGACCGATAGTGGTCCAGCCCGGGATCGCTCGGTATACGCGAGCGCTATCCATCTGGCCTGATTCGGCACCGAAGGACTACGACGCCTCGATCCGCGACGAAGATTTGGTGTCTACTCGCTGTTAGCGATCGCTCTCGCGGTCCCAGGTTGTCGGCGTGATGCCCTGTGCTCGGAGTTCGACTTTGCGGATCTTTGCCGTGGGGGTCTTGGGGAGTTCCTCGACCACCTCGACGTAGCGGGGGAGCATGAAGCGGGGGAGGCGGGGCGTGAGGAACTCGATCAACTCGGGCGGGGTCACGGTCTTGCCGGGGCGCGCCACGACGACGATCTTCACCTCGTCCTCGCCCCACTCCGATGGGATGGCGACGGCGGCCGACTCCAGGACCCCGGGGTGCTCGTTGACCACGACCTCCACCTCGGCGGAGGAGATGTTCTCGCCGCGGCGCCGGATGGTGTCGGAGATCCGGTCCAGGAAGTAGTAGTTGCCGTCCTCGTCGCAACGGAAGGCGTCGCCGGTGTGCAGCCAGAGGTTCCGCCAGGCCGCCGTCGTTGCCTCGGGCATGTCGAGATAGCCGGCCATGAGGGTCCACGGCTCGTCGGCTCGGACGATCAGCTCGCCCACCCTGCCGGGCCCCACCTCCTCGTCGTCCTCGTCGACGACGCGCACCTCGTAGCCGGGCCGAAGTTTCCCGCAGCTCTCGAGGTCCGCCAGCGTCCAGCCGTCGGAATGCAGGGGCACGCTCACCTCGGTCATGTTGAAAGCGGTCGACACCCGCACGCCGAAGCGCTGCCTGAAGTCGTCGAGTTCGGGGATCAGCGGGACCATGACCACGGTGTGCAGCGGCGTGTCGGCATCGTCGGGCCGCGGCTCCTGGCGCCCGATGAAGTTGGCCATCGCCCCCAGCAGGAGCGTCGTGGTGCACCGGTAGCGACCGATGTCGTCCCAGAACGCCCCGGTGTTGAACGACGGGCGCATGACGACACGGCCGCCCACCAGAGCGAACGTGTAGATGGGGCCCTTGCCACTGATGTGGAACAGGGGGAACGGCAGGTAGTAGGCGTCGTCGGGGCCGAAGTCGCCGGTGAAGATGCTCGCCGACGCGGTGGCGTGCAGTTGCGCCCACGGCATGAGCACTCCCTTGGAGGGGCCCGTGGTGCCGGACGTGTACATGACCGTCGCGATGTCGGCCGGGCCGGGGCCGTCGAGGTCCTTCGCAGGGGATGCTCCGGCGAGGAACTCCCGGCGCCCGACCAACCGGAACGGCAGATCGGCCACCGGCTCGGTGCTGTCATGGACCACCACCGTCCGGAGATGCGTCAAGGTGTCGGCCACGTCGCTGAGGCGGTCCAGGTACGCGCTCGCAGTGACGAGCACCGTTGAGCCCGAGTGCTCCAGGACGTAACGCAGCATCCGGCCGACGTACCCGGTGTTCACGGGAACCTCCAGGGCGCGCAGCCAGGCGAGCCCCAGCCAGGCGCTCACGGCGTCGGTGCCGGTGGGCAGCATCACCGCCACCCGATCGCCGGGTCCGACTCCGAGGCGCCGGTAGGCGTCCGCCCAGGTGAGTGCGTAGCGGTGCAGATCGGCGTACGTGAGCGAGCGGCCGTCGACCTCCTCCAGGAACGTGCGGTCGGGATGGTCAGCGGCCCGAGCGGCAAGCAGGTGCGGCAGGACGAGTTCGCGTGCGAGCATCAGCGTCCCGGGACCGTCGCCGACGCCCGGACGGCGTTGATGGCGCCTCCGTGGCGGACCATGTCCACCTGCCGAGGGGAGAGATCGTGGCGAACGGCGAACCGCTGATCGGTTGTGGTATTCCGCACCCTGCCGGCGCCTGTGGCGAGCAGGGTCTCGGCGTTGGTGAGCGCGAGCGTGTGTCCGGCAGCGACGGCCGGATAGTCGCCCTGGTTGTCGAAGACCAGGGGCAGGACGCCGAAGAGCGCGAGGTTCTCGTGGTGGATCCGGGCGAAGCTCAGCGCGATCACGATCCGCAGCCCGAGCGACCGGGGCGCCAGTGCCGCCTGCTCGCGGCTGGAGCCCTGCCCGTAGTTGTGCCCGGCGATCACGGCGTGGTCCGCGGCGGCACGGGCCCGGGCCGGGTAGCTCCGGTCGACCCCCTCGAAGGCGAATTCGCTCATCCGCGCCACGTTCGACCAGTGCGGCATCACGCGCGGGCCGGCGGGGAGAATCTCATCGGTCGAGACGTCGTCGCCCATCTTCAACAGCACCGGCAGCGTCAGGCGCTCCGGGAGAGGGTCGAAGTGCGGGAGGGCTGGGTGGTTCGGCCCCTTCGCGAGCTGAATGTCCCGCGCCCGCTCTGCGGGAAGCGGCGGCACCAGCAGAGCGTGGTTGGTGACCCACTCGGCCGGCTCGGCGGCGGCGGGAGGCGCGGGCCCGAGCGTCCGGGGATCGGTGATGACACCGGTCAGGGCCGATGCGGCCGCGGTCTCGGGGCTCACCAGGTACACCAAATCGTCCTCGGTGCCCGAGCGGCCGGGGAAGTTGCGCGGAACGGTGCGCAGGCTGATCCGGCCGGGCGCCGGCGCCTGGCCCATTCCCGGACAACCGTTGCACCCGGCCTGATGCAGGCGCGCCCCGGACTGCAGGAGCGTGGCGACGTGGCCGGCGGTGGCGAGATTGCCCAACGCCTCGCGGCTGGCCGGGTTGACATCGAACGAGACGCGATCATGCACCGCCCGCCCGGCCACGATCCCCGCCGCGACGGCCAGGTCGCGGAACGAGGGGTTGGCCGATGACCCGATGTACGCCTGGTGGATCTCCGCGCCGGCCACCTCTGTGACCGGTACGACGTTGCCCGGACTCGGCGGCAGTGCCACGAGGGGCTCGACGGTGCCGAGGTCCAGCTCGCTGAAGTGGTCGTAGGCGGCGTCGGCGTCCGCGGCGAGGTGCTGCCAGTCGCCGGCGCGGCCCTGGCGGGTGAGGTAGCGACGGACCTCGCCGTCGGACTCGAAGAGCGAGGTCACCGCCCCCATCTCGGCGCCCATGTGGGCGATCACGTGGCGATCCCAGACCGACAGCGCGGCCACCCCCGGCCCGTGATACTCGATCAACCGGCCCGACGCCCCGTCGGTGCCGTGGCGCCGCAGCATCTCGAGGATGACGTCCTTGGCGCTCACCCAGGGTTGCAGTTCACCGACGAGGCGGACACCCCAGATCTCGGGCATCGTCAGGTACAGGGGCTCGCCGGCGAGGACCAGCGCCACCGTCAGGCCACCGGCGCCGATGGCGAGCATGCCGAGCGCTCCCGCGGCGCACGTATGGCTGTCGGAGCCGAGCAGGCAGGCGCCGGGGCGCCCGAAGGACTGCTGGTGCACGGCGTGGCAGATCCCGTTGCCCGCCCTGCTGAACCACAACCCGAGCCGCTCGCAGGCGCTGCGCATCAAGAGGTGGTCCTCGGCGTTGTACCGGTCCGCCTGCAGCAGCAGGTGATCAACGTAGCCGACGGCGAGATCGACTCGCGCACGGTCGACGCCCATGGCCTCCAGTTCGAGCGCGATCAGCGGCCCGACGGCGTCGTCCATGAAGACCTGGTCAACGCTGAGTGCGATCTCCGAGCCCGCAACCGCGTCCCCCGCGACGAGGTGCGACTCGATGAGCCGGCGGGCGAGCGGTTGTCCCACGGGCACGGCCTCACCGCCCCGGGAGGCGGTATCTCTCCTCGAACTCGGGATCCCGCGTGGAGCGCACCTGCCGCTCCGCCTCTCGGTCGAGCAACTCGCCGAACCCGAGCCGCAGCCCGTCGTTGAGGTTCTGCTTCATGGCGACGAGCGCCCCCGGCGTCGCTTCGGCGACGCGCCCGGCCTGCCGGCGAACGTGGGGGAGCAGTTCAGCGTCGTCGGTCACTGCGGAGACCAGGCCGATTCGTTGCGCCTCGGTGGCGTCGATGACGTCCGGCAGCAGGTAGAGCTCGCGTGCCTTGGCGGGCCCCACGATCCGGCTGAGCGTCCACGTGCCGCCGAAATCGCCGGAGAGGCCGACTTTGGCGAATCCCGTCGCGAAGCGTGCGGAAGACCCTGCGTAGCGCAGGTCGCAGGCGCATGCGATCGCCATCGCACCCCCGACGCACGGTCCGTTGACGGCCGCGATCGTCACGGCGCGCATCTCGTGCAGCAGCCGTGCCGACTCCATGAGACGCCGCAGCAGGGCCGTGTCGGCCTCGACGCTGACGCCCCAGGGATCGTCGGGGTCATCGCGGTCGCCGCCCGCTGAGAACGCCCGCCCCGCGCCGGAGAGAATGATGACTCTCACAGAGGGGTCCTGGCTGACCCGCTGCAGGGTGTCGAGCAGTGCCTCCAGCAGCCCGGTGCTGAGGGCGTTGAGCTTGGCGGGCCGGTTGAGCGTCACCTCGGCGATGCCGCCGGACTGCTCCACGAGGACCAGGTCAGCCACCGTGGCCATCGTTCCCCTCGTCCCGTGCCCCGCTGCCGTCGGCGACATGGTCGTCGGCGGCGTCCCGGCCGTTACCGGCCGCGGGCGGTTGGCGGAGAACCGCCGTCGCGATCTCGTCGCACTCCATATCGGCACCGATGGCCACCCCGTAGTGGGTCCGCGCCGCCTCCGCCGAGACGAGGCCGCTGCGAACGTCCGCCAGCACGGCGGGCACCGGGCGTTCGCGCGGATCGCCCAACCCGCCGGCGCCGGCCGTCACGAATGCCAGTCGGTCACCGGCCTTGACGGCCACGACGTCGCACTTGGAGGGCAACTCCTCCGTCTCGCCGCCGGCCCGCATCAGCACCTTGCGGCTGGGCGCCCCGGGCCGGCCACCGGCCCAGCCCCACGGGCGGCTCCGCCAGCGGTCGTCCTGGATCGTGATCTCGCCGTCGGCCTCGAAGCGGTACACCTTCTCCACGCCGTTGCCGCCGCGGTGGCGCCCTGGGCCGCCGCTGTCGGGGATCGAGCGGTAGGTCTGCACCGTCACCGGGAAGTAGCTCTCGATGTACTCGGTGGGGATGTTGGTGAACAGCGGCCACCAGGAGTGGCCGTCCAGCCCGTCGCCGGCCGGCCGCCCCGGCAACCCGCCGTAGCTGATCTCGCCCAACTGGAAGTACTCGCCGCGGG
Source organism: Acidimicrobiales bacterium (assembly GCA_963668565.2). Classification (GTDB taxonomy): domain Bacteria; phylum Actinomycetota; class Acidimicrobiia; order Acidimicrobiales; family CATQHL01; genus VXNF01. Next base: position 12,271 of record CAXXMX010000010.1, on the reverse strand, counting down.
CGTCGTGGCCGCTGTAGGTGAGCGCCGGGCTGGACCCGTAGCCGGCACCGGCGGCGAACTCGGGAGCGCATTTTGCCAGCACCCCCTGGATGACGTCGAAGTGCCGGGCCAGCGTGATGTTCAGCAGCCCGAGCGGGGCGGGGAACTCCGGGCTGACCAGCGAGCCGGGCTCGAGGATCACCTCGAGGAGGTCGTGGAAGCCCTCGTTGAACGAGATCTCCGGGTCGAAGGCCATGATGAGGTAGATCCCGACGAACATCTTGAAGAGCCCGTCGTGGGTGGCAAGGTTGATCGGGCCGGGCGCCTGAGGGTCGGTGCCCGTCCAGTCGAAGAACGCCGTCTCGCCCTCCCGCCACACGGTCAGCTTCATCTCGAACGGGCCGTTGCCCTGGCCGTCGTCGTCCACCACGTCGACGAAGCTCACCGGTTCGGTGGGGATGTGGCGCACGATGATGGCGGCCATGGCGTCGCGGGTGCGCCGCAGCAGGGCGTCGCAGGCCCGCCGGTAGGTGTCGACGCCGAAGCGGGCGCAGAGGTCCTGAACCCGCGCTGTGGCGGTGCGGCACGCGGCCACCAGGGCCATCAGGTCGGCCTCGTTCATCTCGGGGGTGCGCGAGTTGTTGAGGATGATCTTGAGGACGTCGGTGTTCAGCCGATCCTCGGCGAAGAGCTTCACCGGCGGGATGCGGATGCCCTCGTCCCAGATGGAGGTGGCCGTGGCGGCCATGCTGCCGGGCACCGTGCCGCCGCAGTCCAACACGTGGCCGAACATCGAGGCGTAGCCGACCCTCTCGCCCTCGTAGTCGACGGGGGCGAGCACCAACCAGTCCGGTGTGTGCTGGATGGCGCCGCCGCAGAGGTAGGGGTCGCTCTGGAGGATGACGTCGCCCGTGCGGATCTCGTCGTCGAAGGTCTCCAGCAGCAGCGGTACGTAGGAACCGAACTGGCCAACGAGCATGTTCCCGGCCGCATCGGTCACGAGCGGGAATTCGTCGTGCTGCTCCCTGATGATGGGCGACATCGCCGACTGCAGGACGACGGCGTCCATCTCCTCGCGGATGTTCAAGAGCGCGCTCTCGATGATCTCGAGGGTTGCCAGGTCCACTGCGGGGGCCGGGTTGGTCATCGCTGGCCCTCCGGCGTGATCAGGAGGTTCAGCCAGGCGTCGGTGGCGGCGACGTGACCGGAATGCACGAACGTCGTCGTGTCCGTCTGCACGATGATCGCCGGTCCCTCGACAACATCCCCCGGCCGGAGCAGGTCACGCTGGTACACCCCTGCTTGCGCCCAATGCCCCCGCTGGTAGACCTGCTCGGAGGAGGTCCGTGCACTGCTGCCGTCTCCGGGAGTGACCGCCAGGGGTTCCCGTCCGGTTCGGGGAGCCGGGCCACGCGCCTCGATGCGGGCGTTCACGATCTCGATCGGCGCCTCCGGGACGAATCCGTACAGCCGGTGGTGCTCGCCGCGGAACCTGTCCGCCAGTGCGTCGATTTCGACGCCGCCCTCGTCGTCGAGCATCACGTCGACCTCGATCTCGTAGCCCTGGCGGAGGAACCGGAGGTCGCAGGAGCAGGTCAACGTGCCGTCGCGCAGGCCCTGGGCCGCCAGCCATGCCTTCGCCCGATCGGCGAGTTCTCCGAAGGCCTTCGCCACGTCGCGGTCGTCGCCGGCTCGGAGTTCCCGGATCAGCGTCCGGCTGAACGTGTTGCGATGGCCGACGGTGTGGAAGCCGTAGGCCGAGAGCACGCCGGGCGCCGGCGGGACCAGCACGGGGAAGCAGCCGAGGAGTGTGGCCAGAGCGTTCCCGTGTAACGGTCCGGCGCCGCCGAAGGCGACGAGTGTGTAGTCGCGGGGATCGAGGCCGCGCTCGACGGACATGATGCGCAGTGCCCCGGCCATCTTCTCGTTGGTGATGTCGACGATGGCCCCGGCGGTCTCGTGCGCGGTCAGCCCGATGCCCGAGCCGAGCCGGTGCAGTGCTCGCTCCGCCGCGTCGCGATCCAGGGTGATCTCGCCGCCCAGCAGGCCGGTCGGCAGCCGGCCCAGAACGAGGTTGGCGTCGGTGACGGTCGGCTGGTTGCCGCCCAGGCCGTAGCAGACCGGACCCGGCTCGGCGCCCGCCGAAGCGGGTCCGACGCGGAGGCCGCGCAGCAACTCCGGCACGAAGGCGATGGAGCCGCCGCCGGCACCGATGCTGCGCACGTCCACGCTCGGCGAGCGGACCGGGAGGTCGCCGACGGTGGTGTCGCGAGTGATCAGTGCCTCGCCCGCGGTGCACACGGACACGTCCGCCGACGTGCCACCCATGTCGAGGGTGAGGATGTCGCCGAAGCCCGCGGTGGTGGCGATCGCCAGCGCACCGGCGACGCCGCCCGACGGCCCCGACACGATGGTCTCGACCGGTCGCACGGCCGCAGCGTCGCTCGACATGAGCCCGCCGTCGGAGCGGACGATGTTGACGGCGCAGTCGAGGCCCTCGGCCCGCAGCCGGGAGCCGAAGTCCGCCAGCGAGCGCGAGACCGACGGGGAGATGTAGGTGTTGACGACCGCCGTCATGGCGCGTTCGTACTCCCGGTACTCCGGCAGTACCTCGTGCGACAGCGTGACCTGCATGCCCGGCGCAACCTCGGTGGCGATGGCACGGGCACGCAACTCGTGCGCCACGTTGGCGTAGCTGTGCAGGAACACCACGGCGATCGCCTCGACCCCGCGGCCCGCCAGGTCCTCGATGGCCGAGCGGGCGACATCGTCGTCGAACGGGATCTCGACGGTGCCGTCGGGCCGTACCCGTTCGGGCACCTCCCGGGTCAGCTCGAGCGGCACCAGCGGGTCGGGTTTCACCCAGTTGAGCCAGCCGACGAGCGGTCCCGGGGTCTGTGAGCGGGCCAGGTGCAGAATCTGCCCGAACCCCTCCGTCGTCAGCAGGCCGATGGTGGCCCCCCCGCGGGTGAGGAGCACGTTGAGGGCGGCTGTGGAGCCGTAATGCAGCGCAACGATGTCGCTGCGCTGCACCCCGCTGTCGGCGCACACCCGGGCGATGCCCGCGGGCACGGCTTGGGTCGGATCGGCCGCCGAGGGTGTCTTGGCGATCCACGTACGCCCGCTGGCGGTGTCGGTCAGCACCAGATCGGTGAACGTGCCGCCCGCGTCGATGGCGAGTGCCAGGCTCACGGGATCAGTCGCTCCCGGCCCGGGCGGGGAGCGCGGCCGCGGCCAGCACGTCGTCGAGGTCCATCACGTCGCCGTACTTGGCGTCGATGTCGAACAGGTTGGCTTCGTGCGGTTCGACGGCGATGTCGGCCACACACTGGCGGGGGATGATCGTCCGGAATCCGTGCTGCATGGCGTCGATCGCCGAGGCGCGCACGCACCCGCTGGTGGTGCAGCCGGCGAGGATCACCGTGTCCACCCCGGCGCACGTCAGGTAGGAGGCCACCGTGGTCCCGAAGAAGGCGCTGGCGAACTGTTTCACGACGACCGGTTCGTCCGGTAGGCGCCCGAGGCGCTCATCGAGTTCGATCATGGGGCTGCCGAGCCGGGCGTGCTCGAGGGTGGGGCACTTCTGGATGAACTGGCCGGCGTCACGGTGCGGGTTCTCGTAGCCGACCACCGTGTAGGCGATCGGTAGCCCGTGGGCGCGGGCGGCCGCCAAGAGGCGCGCCGTGGCGGAGATGGCGTCGGAGAAGTCGCCGGCGCCCGGCACCGACGGGTCGACGAAGCAGCGCTGGAAATCCACGACCAGGACAGCGGCGCGCTCACCGAGACCAACCCTGCCGCCGAGTTCGGCCTCCTCGTAGATCCGGTGCTTGTCCTGCATTGCGGCCCGAATCTTCTCATTCCTCGGCGGTGGCGTAGCGCTGCTCCGCGGCGCGCCAGTCGCCGAGCCCCACGAACTCGTTGAAGTCGTCGAACCCGGTGAGCAGGTCCTCCAGCTCGTCGGGCGAGTCGATCCCGGCCAGGCGTGCGAAGAAGCCCGCAGCGGCTCGATGCGTGGCGAGGACCACGTCGGCGAAAAGGATCCAGGCGAATCCCAACTCCTCCAGCCACCGGCGCGACACGTGCGGCGTCGCGCCCTGGTACGCCCAGTTGAAGAGCTGCGGGACCGGGATCTCGTCGGCGATCCGGCGGATCTCCTCGGTCGACTGCGGGGCCTCCACGAACAGCACGTCGGCGCCTGCCTCTGCGTAGGCGTTCGCACGCTCGATGGCGGCGTCGAGTCCTTCGACGGCCCGCGCATCGGTGCGGGCGATGATCACGAACTCGGGGTCGCTCCGCACGTCGACGGCGGCGGCGATCTTGGCCACCATCTCGCCGGTCGGGATCACCTCTTTGCCGGCCATGTGCCCGCAGCGCTTGGGCGTGACCTGATCCTCGATGTGCAGCCCGGCGGCTCCTGCCGATTCGAAGGAGCGGACGGTCCGCGAGACGTTCAGGGGATTGCCGTATCCGGTGTCGGCGTCGGCGATCACCGGGCGCTGGGTGGCGTCGCAGATGCGGCGGGTCGTCTCGACCATCTCCGTCATGGTCACCAGGCCGATGTCGGGTGCGCCGGTGAGCGCCGCCGCGGTCCCGAAGCCGGTGACGTGCAGGATCTCGAACCCGGCCGCCTCGGCCAGCCGGGCGGTCAGCGCGTCGTAGGCGCTGACCACCAGCCTGCTACGGCCGTCGCGCAGGGTGCTGCGCAGCGCGGCGGCCGTCACGGGTCCGTCCGGGCGAACCCGCTCAGATCGCCCGCCCGGAGCGCGCCCCCGTCATGGTGTGACGTCCTGCAGGTAGAGGGCGCCGAGCGGGTTGGGTGCGATCCCGCTGAAGCCGCCAAGGTGCACCCACGGCAGCACCGTCTCCACCAGCGGCACGTAGGGAACCTCCGAAGCCAGCAACGCCTGCATCTCCGCCAGCAGCGCATCGCGCGCAGGTCCGAGCGGCTCGCCCACGATCTGGCCGAGGAGCGCATCGACGGTCTCGCTGCCGTAGCCCTCGAGGCGCGTCGACATCGGGCCGACGGCCAGGAGAAGGAAGTAGGCGGCGTCGTTCACCAGCGGCCGGGTGCCGAAGAGCCATGCTTCGAGCTCGCCGCCGCGCGTTGCGGTGTTGAAGTCCGCCGGCGAGGCGATGAGGTCGATGCTGACACCGATGCCAACGTCGCGCAGCTGATCCTGGATCAGCACGGCGACCTGCTCGGCGTAGGGTCCTGGACCCGAACTGGGGTTGATCGACAGCGTGAAGTCGAACCCGTCGGCCAGACCGGCTTCGGCGAGCAGTGCCCGCGCCGCGTCCGGGTCGTAGCGGGCGGCAGCGTCGGCCGGAGGATCCGGCTGCGGGATGGCCGTGGAGATCGGGTAGAGCCCAGGCGTGCCGAGCCCCGCGTAGGCGCCGGCGATGATTGCGTCACGGTCGAGCGCCAGCGAGATGGCCTGGCGCACGCGCACGTCGTCGAATGGGGCGAAGCGCGTGTTGAGCGACAGCTTGTCGAGGTTGACGTCCAACCCGGCGATGGGCTCGATGCCGTCCCCGGCGGCGTTCACCACGCTCCGGAACAAGTCGAAGGTGAGGCCGCCCACGAAGTCGACCTCGCCGGCGCCGACCAGCAGCATGCGGCTGCCGGCGTCGGGCACGGCCCGCATCACCACGTTCTCGATGGCGACGTTGCCGGCGTCCCAGTAGTTCGGGTTCTTGGTGAGGCGGATCTCCTCGCCCGGAACCATGGATTCGACCTGGTAGGCGCCGTAGCTGGCCGAGTTGGTGGCCATCCACTCGGTCGCCCACGGGTCTTCGTCGGTGGCGTTTGCCTTGGCCTCGACGCTGTCGAGGATGCCCATGCCGTACCACGTGAGTACGGGCAGCGTGAGCGAGTTGGCGTTCGGGGCCACGAGCCGGAACGTCTGCCCGTCGATGACCTCGATGGGGTTCTCACGGTCGATGCCGCCGACGCTCAGCAGGAACGGCGTGATGAAGTCCGTGGCCAGACCGCGCTGGAACGTCCACAGCACGTCCGTGGAGGTCGCATAGTTGCCGTACGGGCTGAGCGCCTCGCGGAGGGTGAACACGTAGCTGCCACTGTCCTCCTGGGTCCACGACTCGGCGAGTTCGCCCTCGAGGTCGGCGGGTCCCTGCAGCGCTGTTGCGCCGTCGGCCAGCGCCACGTAGCGGACGAGGGTGCTCACCACGCTCTGGGTCGTCTCGCCGGTGGGTCGGCCCTGATACACGGCGGGGTCGACGTTCGACGGGACCGCCGGGAAGATCATCGTGAAGGTGAGTGGCTCGGGCTCGGCCGGCGGTGGCTCGGGAGCCGGCGGAGGTAGGGCCGCTGCGGACTCGGCATCCGCGGCCGCCTGCTCCGCCGCTGTTCGAGCCTGCGCCGCCTCGGCCTGCGCGGCGGCCGCCTCAGCCTGGGCGGCGGCCGCCTCGGCCCGCGCGCTGGCCGCCTCAGCTTGGGCGGAAGCGGCTGCGTCCCTGGCTTCCGCCAGCGCCGCTTCCGCGGCCGCGACCGCGTCCTCGTTCCCTTCGGCGGTGGCCCTGGCCACTCCGGCGGCGGCGATCGCTTCCTCCGCTCGAGCCGCCGCAGCGGCGGCCGAGGCGTCCGCCGCGGCAGCCGCGGCGTCGGCGGCGGAGGCCGCGCTGTTCGCTGCGGAAGCCTCGGACCGAGCTGCCTGCGCCTCGCTCATGGCGGTGCCCGCGGTGGCAGATGCCGCGGCCGCTTCGTCAGCGCCGCTCTCGGCGCAGGCCGCGGCAAGTAGTCCGATCGCGGCTGCGATCGAGATCAGTCGGTAAGCGAAATTCCGTCGCCTCATCGTGCAATCCCCCTCTGGACGAGTCCAAACCGCCGGACACCTTACGCCCTCCCGGCTCGTCGGTCCGGCGGAGCGCCCACCACGGTCAAGAAGCGCGGCCGGAACCCGCTCTCCGGCGATGCGGTTTGAACGCGGATCTCACCATGGACACTGACGCCCTGCTCAGGACGTGACTGGGCAGCCCGGATGTGGGGCGCCGGAGCACCGAAGCCATCGACTGCCTCGACGCTCGAGCCTGAACCGCTCTCGACGAGGATCCGCCTAGTCGATCTGGCGTCTCAGGCGCTGGGCGCGAGTGCGAACGGGCGGGGGTGAGAGTTCGGGTATCGCTCGCTTGAGGTACTGGTCGAACCGCGGCACGGTGAAAGCGGCGTAGCCGTGGTCGGTTGTGTAGAGAAGCCCTTTGTCGATCAGTTGCTTCCGGGTCGGACCGCACTGCTGTGACGTGCGGTTAAGGAGCTCCGCCACCCTCCCCGCGAGTTGAGGCTCCGGTCCAAGCTCCGCCATGGCCCGCAGGTACGCCTTCTGGAGTTCGGTGGTGCGGTCCAGGCGGACCTTGAAGAAGCCTGAATCCAGCTTCTCCTCTACCACCGATCTGGCGTTCTTCCCGTCCCGCCCGGTGATTTGGCGATTCGCGGCAATGCCCCACGCTGCCTCGCCGAATTCCTGCAGGAAGTACGGGTAGCCGTCAGAGAAGTCCAGGGCATGCCGGAGCGCCTCGCCGCTGAACGCAACGTCGAGTTCGGCAGCCGGCTCGCGCAGCACGCGCCTTGCCTCGTCGTCGTCGAGGCGTCCGATCTCGGGGAACTTGAACAGCCTCTCCGCGTAGGTCTTGGCCTTGCCGACGAGTTCGTGGATCTGCGGCAACCCCGCGGCGGCTGCGGTGATCGGCAGGGCGCGCTGCACGGTCCTGTGGATCGCCGCGATCAGGGCCTCCATCTGGGGTCGATTCAGGAAGTGGAGTTCGTCCAGCAGCAGAACCACGCCGGTCTCCTGCTCGCGGGCCGCTTCCCCGAGGCTGACAAGCAAGTCCGTGACATCGGCGTCCAGCGCGCCGCTGTCCGCGTGGCCCCGGAGCGGTTCGCCGTCTAGACCGACCGTGAGCCTGCCGTCCGGGTCGATGCTCAGAGTGAAGGACTTGAGCACTCCGGCTGCTCGCTTGACCCTCTCGGTCCACCTGCCGCGCGAGCCAATGTCATGCAGCGCTCTCCGAGCCTCTCGTGCGAGGTTTGCGCGGAACTGACTGTCGTCCCATTTCGCAACCTCGATCTCCAGGACCCTCCAGTCTTGGTCGAGGGCACGCTGCCGGAACTCGCCGAGGAGGACCGTCTTACCCACGCCGCGGAGCCCGGCGACAATCAGCGATTGCTCGGTACGGCCAGCGGCAAGGCGCCCGAGGAGGATCTCGAACGTCTCGAGTTCCTGCTCGCGCCCGACCAATACCGGAGGCTTGGCGCCCGCATTCGGCGTGTACGGGTTGTGTCGGCGATCCATTGGAGCGGCAGCCTACCGGTCGGCGAAGTTATCAGAATAGTTGAGGTTTATGTCTGGCTAATAATCCTTCTAAAACCTTGAAAAACTTAGACGCGCTGCGCCGAGATCGACTGCTGTGCCTTGAGCAATTGACTTCGCGTTCACCCGAGGCGAAGGAACTCCTCGTAGAGGGCGGCCGCGTCGGTGAGGTCGTTGGGGAGGGTATCCCAGCGGGCGTCGGGCACGAGGCTCGCGGCCTCGGGGCTGTGGGTTTGCAGAGGGTCGTCGGGGTGCGCCGCGATCAGGGTCGGTACCCGGATGATGGGCAGGCGGTGGGCAGTCGGGTAGGCCAGTGCCGACCGGTAGGGGAGGTGGTAGGTGTCGAGGCGTTTGGCCACCTCGACGAATCCTCGGTGGAACGAAGCCAACTCCACCATGGGCACCCAGCGGATGCCGTCGCGGGTACGGCGGAACCACGGCCAGTAGGTCGTGAACGACCGGCGAAAGTGCCAAGCCGCTGCGAGATGAGTGCCATCCCAACTGGGCTCGAAACGAGGGAGGTAGTTGGCCAGCAGTTCCTCGCGGGGCAACAGGTCGGGCCGGTCGCCGTCGTCGAACATCGTGACGCCCTCGAGGATCAGGCGGCGAACCCGAGGGTTGGAGATGGCCACCTCCATGGCGATCATCGCGCCGGTGTGCGTTCCGTAGAGGTCGAACTCGTTGGGCGCCAAGCCCGCCAACGCCGCGCTCGCAATGGACGCGAAATCGGCGAGATCGAACGGCCCGTCGCCACGCGGCGGATCGGAGTCGCCGTTGCCGGCGGTGTCGAGGGCAATCACCGGCCGGTTCGCGGCCAGTTCCCGCATCAGCGGCTCCAGCAAAGTCGACGAAGTCGGGGAGGCGTGGAGCATCACGAGAGGCCGCCCGACGCCAGGGATGCGTCGCACCAGCAGTTGGCCGTGCCGGGTCGTGACGTAGCTGCGATTGGCGACACCCGCTACTGGTGCCGGCTCCGGGGACCGCAGCGCCGCGTCGGCACCGCTGCCACCGCCGATGAGTGATCGCAGTCGCTGCTCGCGGTCCGGCCCAGGCGGCAGATCGATGACTTCCCCGTGCGCCCGTGGTTCCGGGATCCGAGCACCATGTGGGGTGAACGGGTCGCCGGCCGCCGTCACCAGCGTGTGCGGCACCTCGATGCGGGCCAGCGAGAGAGGTCAGCCGAGTGGGCGAACGCGGCCCGGAGTCCAGCGTCGTAGCCCGCGCCTGCCCGGAGCACGTCAACGGCGCGGCGATGCAGCACCGCGGGAGCCGGCTCGTCGACATCGAGTCGTGTCGCGGCTGACGGCTGGTACCAGGGACTGCAAAGAGCGACTGCTCGCGGCACCACCACCAGATGGCGGCGAGGTGGGCCCCGTCCCACGACGGATCGAACCGTGGACAGAACCTGTTGACCAGGTCCTCTCGCTGAGCGTCCTCAAGGAGAGGTAGTCCGTCGAGGACCACGTTGGCGACGCGACCGGGGTGGTGGATCCCCACGTCGAGGGCCACCTGTGCTCCCGTGTGCAGGCCGTAGAGGTGGCACCGGTCGATGCCCAGGGCGCCGAGGTTGGCGGCCACGGCGTCGGCGTAATCGGCGAGGGTGGGAGATCCATGCAGAGCGTGGGAGTTCCCGTAGCCGGGGAGGTCCATGACGACCGCCGTGAAGTCGTCCGCCAACGCCTCCGCCAGGGGGGCGAGCGAACCCGCAGACCACGGGAAGGCGGGCAGCAGCACCGCCACCGGCCCGGAACCGGCGCGCAGGTAGTGAACCTCCCGGCCGGACACGTCGATGAAGTGCCGGGATAACCCGTCGGGGTGCGACGAGGCCCCTTCGGTCATGCGAACGCCGGGGGTGGCTCGTAGCCGCCGACCACCTCGGCGAGTCGCCGGGCGAAGTCGATCGTGCTGCGATCCCCCAGGTAGGGGCCGACGATCTGGATGCCGACCGGGAGGCCGTCGGTTGCCAGACCCACGGGAGCGACGGTCGCGGGAAGGCCCGCCATGCTGGCCATACCGCACCAGATGATCTGGTCCCAGTAGTCGCGGGTCTCGCCGTTCACGGTGATCGTGCGGTGATTGATGTTGGAGTGATCGTGGGGGATAGCCGTCGTCGGCACCGTGGGACACAGCAGGATGTCGCAGTCGCCGAAGAACTCCCGCCAGCGCTCCCGGTAGCGTGCGCGGTCCTCGTTCGCGACGAGCCAGTCGCGGTGGCGCTGCGTGCCGTCGCGCAGGTAGCGGGCGCCACGCCCGTCGTCGTCAGCCGCCAGTTCTCCTACCTTCCCGAGCAGGGTCCCGAAGACCCGGTTCGCCAGCCCCGCTGCGGTGGCCCCGTAGAGCAGGCGCTGGTAGGTGCGATGGGCGTCGGCCAGCGAGAAGTCGGGCCGCCGGGCACCGTCGATGGCTGCGCCGGCCCGGGCGAGCGCGTCGGTGGCATCACTCAGAACCGCCCCGACCGTGCTGTCGACGGGACACGCCGGATCGTCCAGCCACACGGCCACCCGGTAATCGCCCAGCGACCGCCCCCGTGGCGGGGGGAGTTCCAGGCGCCAGGCGGCGGTATCGGCTTCGTTGGGACCGACCAGCACGTCGAGCGCCAGCTCCAGATCCTCCGCGGCGCGCCCGAGCGGCCCAACGACGGCCAGGTCCACCGGGCTCAGAGCGCCCGGCGGCGGTGGGATGTGCCCGCGGGTCGGGATGATGCCGGAGCTGGGCTTGTGCCCGTAGATGCCGCAGTAGTGGGCCGGGTTCCGGACAGAGCCGCCGATGTCACTACCGAGTTCCAGCGAGGTAAGCCCGGCCGCGAGCGCCGCGGCGGACCCGCCCGACGACCCACCCGGTGAGCGGTCGGTCGCCCACGGGTTGTTGGTCGTCCCGAACACGGCGTTCTCACTTTGGGCATCCCCGCCGAGCATCGGGCAGTTCGTCTTGCCGAACACGATGGCCCCGGCCGCCTTGAGCCGGGAAACGGCAGTGGCGTCCCGCGTAGGCACGTGCCCGGCCAGCCAGGGGGCTCCGGCCGTCGTGCGAAGCCCCTCGGTCTCGATCGTGTCCTTCACGGTCATGGGCAGCCCGTGCAGCGGCCCGACCGGCTCGCCCCGGGCGAGGGCGTCGTCGGCGGTGGCGGCCAGCCCGCGTGCCCGTTCGACGTCAAGCGTCACAACCGCGTTGACCGCAGGGTTGGCTGCCTCGACGCGGCGCAGGTACAGATCCAGCAACTCCCGGCTCGACGCTTGCCCTACGCGCAATGCTCCGGCAAGCTCTGCAGCCCCGACGTGCGTGAAGTCCGACATGGCTTCACCCTATGCGCCGCTCTCAGCGACTTTCCGTCCAAGAGCGTGCTGCGGAAGTTCGCGGGCAGACCTTCCTCCCATGCCGGCTACGGCATCGGCAGCTCTGTTCGGAGCCAGGCACGGGTGGTGTGATGGGCGAGGTCAACCCAGCCCCTGCCCGCCGCGACGATCATGCCGGCGTTGATGAGTCGGTGCCGGTAGACGCCGGCGAACTTGGCGTTTACCCCCAGGCGGTCGGCGATGTCGGCGAGTCTTGAGGCGTGTTCGTCGTGGGCCATCGCGATGAGGAATCGCCGGTCGATGTCGGACAATCCCTTCCAGGTTGGGGCGAGGACGAGGCGGCCGATACGCCTGCTCGCCTCGGTGATACCGCTCTCGACCTCGGAGAGGCTTATGCCCTTGGTCGGGTCGGCGGCGGCCTTCCAAGTGTGGAATCCGACGAGTTGGACCATGAATGCGTATCCAGAGGTTGCTTCGACTGCAGCGCGGAGAGCGGCATCGTCGATGGAACCGTTATGCCGGCGAATGGGCTCGGCGATCGCAATGGCTGACGCTTGCGCGTCGAGCCTGTCGATGTCGTAACGCGAGCACCGTTGGAGGAACGTGGCGGAGTCGTCGGACAGTAGCGTGTCGTCGATCTGCGGGAGTGCTGCACCGGCAAAAGCGATGGGCCGT